>NZ_SGBT01000001.1:315000-3654592 GCF_004195145.1 Pseudoalteromonas sp. MEBiC 03485 | reverse complement strand
CCCGAATGCAACAACTACCTGTGGTTGCGGAGCCAGCTTCAGCGTTTAATTAGGTATTTATGAAAGCCACTTGATGTGGCTTTTTTATTGCTTTAACTTCTCATAAAACCCCGTCTCAGCTAAATATTACGTATTATTAGCAGGATTTTTTGCGTAGCCACGCTTACAGACATAGTTAGAGCAGCAAGGGCTCATTCCTCGTGTGACAAGTAAAGTGTGTGGTGAAACGAAAGAGCGAGATGTGTAAGAAGCCTTTATTGAGCATGCATTTGTGTCTGCGCTGTTCGTGATGGGTATCATATTGTGAAGGCAATTTAACAGCTTTTATCAGGCGTTTTTGATTTTAAGTGCCATGCTATTTTCAACTGTGGTTTGTTCTTAATTTAATTGTATTAAAGCAACCTTTTGGTATCGTGATAAATAACAATATAGTATTGATTAATACTCATAATGTTTAACACAACCTAGGTCTAGCAACAAAAGAGGCGATTTAGCGAACCGGTGCCCAGCGTTTGCATCCGGTACTGTTAACTACCTTTTTGTGATTACTGCCGATGGTGAGTGCATTGGCAACGGTTGTTGCCAGTGAGTTAACATTTGTCACAGAGTACTTTCGCCATTTTGTTGATGCTCAGAGATCGTCATTAGTTATCGGTAAATTCGTTACTGTTTAATTAAAAATGAGTGACCCTAGTGTTGGGTCACTTTAATCATCAGTAAAAAGAAGCCTAAAACTAACGCAGATGCGATTAAAATATATACAAATCCTTTCTTGCCTTGCTTAATTGGTACGCCATTTTGTTTTAAAAACAGGTACCAGACCGCACACAGTACAATTGGCAACAAAAATAATATACGAAACATTTCCTAGCCTTTTTCAGTATTTACATACACTTTAAGCATAAATATGCAGAATTTAAAGCGATACTTTCATCTTGTTACGCTTCCAATTGATCAATTTTTTGGTACAGTTAACCAGTTAACTATAGAGCACTTGCTTTTATTTTAGCTACACTTTGACTTGTGTACAAAAACGGTTCATACCTAAAAGGTAGACATTTGTATCATTAATTACTCAAAGTGAAAGTTATTAGTATATAATGTATCCAAGAGTGAGACGGGCAAATTTCGCTCTTAAATTATTAACTTGAATCATCTAGTAGGAGATGTATTTTATGATGGGTAAAACTGTTTCTTCTGAAGAAAACTCGAAATTAACGAAATGGCTTAAAACTAAACGTCACGAAAAAGGTCACACAATGCGTAGCCTTGCTCAGGTTTTAGGTACACCACATTCTTTCATTGGTAAAATTGAAAACCAAGAACGTCGTTTAGATGTTATTGAATTCATGCGTTATTGTGATGCTCTAGAAGTTGACCCATATGAAGGTCTTAACTTGCTAAAAGACGCTTAATTATTCATTACTAAAAGCGAAACGCCGCTTTTAAAGTAATATAAATAGTGCAAGGAAGCACTGTTTAATCCCCTCCCTTGCACTTTTTCAAATTAATCACATTCGTATAAAATATGTTAATTACTTTGATGATAGTTGTTTTCTAACGCATAAAGCTTATGGCGAATTAAGAATAAAAATACGAGTGATGGGATCACCATTAGTGCTGTTAGTACAAAGAACATCGCCCAATTACCCGCTAACCAGTCGTCAATAACCACGCCGCTATAGCTTGAAAGCAAGGTTCTTCCTAAATTACCTAATGAAGCAAGTAACGCATAGTGAGTGGCACTAAAAGCTCTGTCGCAAAGCATAGATATGAATGCCACCATGGCAACCAGAGACCAAGCTTGGGTAAAACCATCAACGATAATAGCAAACGCGTATAGGCTTAGTTTAGGACCAGCAATTGCAATCCAAGCAAAGGCAAGATTTGAGGCTGCCATCGCAATACCACTAATAAATAAGCCTTTAACAATGCCATAGCGTTGATTGAATAAGCTACCTAAAAAGGTAAAGGCGATGGTGAGAATAGCAGTGCCAACTTTAGAGAAGGTTGCAATATCGCTATTTGAAAAGCCCACTTCTTTATAAAACACGATAGACATTCGACCCAAAAAGGCTTCACCGATTTTAAATAAGAAGATAAAGGCCAATAATGCCAATGCTGTTTTTACGCCATTACGGGCGAAGAAGGTTCTAAACGGATCAAAAACGGTTACAGCAAGCCAGGCAACGATTTTAGCAAAGCGAGTTTGTGTACTGCCAGCAAGCTTTTGTTGATATGTTTGTTCAAGCTCAGCTTGAACTGCTTCGCGATTTGATTCTGGCTCTTTTGCCCACAATACGCTGCTCATCAATAGCAACATAACTCCAGACAAGAAAAAATAGACTTGCGGCCAATCAATCGAAGGAATGTCAGCCATATAAAATGGCAGGGCGCCTAATAAGGCATAGCCGCTCCACCATCCTGAAGTGGCCATTGCTGCAGCTGCGGTGGTTTTATGGCTCTCATTTTCGGCCAAAGTATCGATACGAAACGCATCAATAGCAATATCTTGAGTCGCTGAGGCAATCGCAATAACAAAACACAATGCGGCTGCGAACCAGAGGTTGGTTTTGATATCGAGCCCTGCAAGCGAAAAGGTACCAATAAAAATGACCGACTGACAGAGTAAAATCCAGCTGCGTCGCTGGCCTAGCCAATTATATAAAAAAGGTAACTTTATACGGTCAACGAGCGGTGACCATAAAAAGTTAATGCTATACGCACCAAACACGATGCCGAATAAACCAATCATGCTACGGCTCAGGCCTTCATCTTTTAACCAAGCCGACATGACAGAGCCAATCAATACCCAAGGAAAGCCGCTACTAATACCAAAAATAAAAATATTTATTAAACGTTTATCTTTGAAGTACGAGAAATACTCTGAAATAGAAAGGGTTTTTGTCATAGTGTTGCCAGTTTTAAGGGGCTTGCGCCCCTATTTATTATTGATTAGCGTCTAGCACTTTTACGTTTAAGATAACAACCGGTGTTTTTGGTACAAAGCTGTAACCAATTTTTTCGTTGAATGCAGTTTCGACACGCATGATTTTATCTAATGTGTCATAGCCATCCATTACCATACCAAATACAGCAAAACCCCAATCACGGCCTGGGTTAAGGTGATCGTTATCGTCCATGTTGAAGAAAAACTGACGCGTGCCAGAGTGTGGTTTTCGGTCTTGGTATGCCATAGCGATACTATACATATCATTTTTTAAACCGTTGCCGCTTTCATTAAAAATAGGGTCGTTTTCGTGCAGACCATCGTAATCTTTATCGTAACCACCGCCTTGAATAACAAAATCACGTTCGTTGTCTTCATCACGCTCAACACGGTGAAATACACTCCCCTGATAACTGCCATCTGCAACGTAAGTTAAAAAATTATTTACTGTAATTGGCGCTCTTGAGCGATCCATTTCGACCACAATACTGCCAAGCGTAGTGACAATTTCAACGCGTGGAAACATGTTGTCTTTTTGAATAAATTTACCCTCAGTCGCTGCGAATGAACTGTGAGCAAACAACAATACAAAACTAAGTAAAAAAATACGCTTCATAGTTAACCTTCTAAGTAGGCGATTAATTCTGGGTCAGATACAATGCGGGTAATTATTTGTTCAGTCAACTTATTAAGCTGACCTTCTATTTTTGCGCGATCATGTCTGAGCGGCCCTTCAAGAGTCGCATTACCTTGGTAAATTTTATTGAAAGTGCTCGCATTTTTGACCACTCGTACCCCAAATTCTATTGTTGCATTGCTGCTATGGGACATCATTTTTTCTGTAACAACCGCTTGTAGCTTGTGAATATCTAATTCAAAACGCGTTGTTGATAAGTTTGAAATGTTTGCACCATTTCGGCTTAAAGCACTGTCTAAGGTGCTTTTTACAGAATCAGTAATTCCTGGGCTTGCAAGAGTTTTAATCTTGTCAGATTCAATTATTTTTAGGGTTACGTTGTCGCCACGTAAGTCAATCACGCTAGTACTAACATTGGCACTAATATTTGAAATTTTCCCGCCTTGATATACTGGGTTAAAAATTAATTGATTAGGCTGGTTGCTACACGCAGTAAGTGCGGCTAACAAACATAAAGGAAGTAATTTTTTCATGAAGTAAGCTCCATTAATTATTTTTTGTAGCACTCAGTACTACAAACTTCTTGTTTGACCCAAGTAACTTACAATTGCCGAACATGCGTTTTAATTTTTCATGGTAGTCAAGGTGACGATTACCAATTATTCTTAATTCACCGCCTTGTTTTAATGTTTGTTTTGCCTGTTTAAACATTTGCCAAGCAATGTGATCCGTGACGGCTTGTGCTTGGTGGAATGGTGGGTTACATAATACAATGTCAGTACTATTCGGCTTAAAATCGGTTAAACAGTCGTTTTGGACAAATTCACACTGCGCTAATTGCTCTGGTAAATTGTGAGTGACGTTTAATTTAGCTGATTCAACGGCCATATACGACTCATCTACGAACGTTATATGGGCGTTAGGGCAACGATTAAAGGTCATCAAGCCAACAACACCGTTACCACAGCCTAAATCAATGATACTGCGTGTTTTGCTTGTTTGCGGTAAATAGTTAAAGAAAAAACGCGCGCCAATATCTAATGAATCTCGTGAAAAAACATTTGCATGGTTTTGTATTTCAAATTCACTACCTTCTAGAGGCCAGTTAACAGGGTAGGGAGCTACTTTATTAAGACCACTGGTTTTACTGATGACTAAACGAGATTTTTTTACCGCTAAACTCGTCGATGTTTCACCAATATACTGGCTAAAGGCTTTGATGGTTGAATTATGGATATCTTTCGTTTTACCAGCAGCAATAACATCGATGTCACTAGGCAAAGCAGCACTAATTGCAGCAAGTTGATGCTGAAGATAGCCTAAATTGCGTGGCACTTTTAAAATCACTAAATCAACCTGATTAGGTAACGCTGCTAATGAGTCCAATTGTGTTAAAGATTCTGTTGATAGCTCATTGGCTTGTAAATTATAACGAGTAGCTTGGTGGGCAATATACGAGTCGTTAACTGAATGAACTGTTAATGTATTTAAAGCACAGGCTAACGCGCCAAAGCTGTCATTGAGTATTAGGATTGAATTTGCATGTGGATAGTGCTCTTGTACATAATTGACAAGGTACTCATCGCCTGAGTCCCACGCTTGAAGACTGCGATTTTTTTGATCTAACGGAAAGCGTTCTAGGGTATAGGTGTTATCACCGAGCTGTGCTTGGGTGGTCATCATGATTTTACGAAAGTATTAATGTATAGGTAAATTCTAACATGCAACAGCCAAACGCCAACCCTAATCATTTGCCTGAGGGGTTTTATTATCAAGCTAATGCATTAAGTGCACAAAAAAGCCTCGAGTTATTTTACTATCTACAGCAGCACCTAAATTGGCAGCAACCAACGATAAAGGTATATGGAAAAAGCCATGTGATCCCGCGTTTGCAATGCTTTATTGCTGATCCGAATGTTAACTATGGCTATTCAGGGTCACAGCTAATTGTTGAACCGTGGCCAGAGGTGCTTGATGCTATGCGTGCGCGTTTATCTAAAGCAATGCATATTCCATTTAATGCATTATTGGTAAATTTATACCGTGATGGGCAAGATTGTATGGGCTGGCATAGTGATGATGAGAAAGAACTTGGTGAGCAACCAACAATCGCTTCTGTATCACTTGGCGCTGAACGGGTATTTAAAATAAAGCATAGATATAATAATGGACAACATAGTGTTGTGCTGCAAAGTGGTAGTTGTTTAATTATGAATGGATTTAGCCAGCGAGATTACCAACATAGTTTACCAAAGCAGCAAAAACTTAAACACCCTCGAATTAACCTTACCTTTCGTTCAATCGTATAAAATCATTGGCAAAATGAGTCATGCCCTTGATATAGTAGCTAACAATTATTTTGCTATTAAAGGTCCATGACACATGTCAATGCAACAACAAATTGAGGAAAAGCTCGCGGCAGGTATCGAATGTAAACACCTAAATGTTGTCAACGAAAGTCATATGCATAGCCGTGGAACCGAATCGCACTTTAAAGTGGTTGTTGTGAGTGAAGAGTTTGCTGGTAAACGTTTGCTTGCCCGTCATCGTCAAATAAATGAGCTATTAAAAGATGAATTAGCAAACCATATTCATGCATTAGCAATTCACACTTTTACTCCAGAAGAGTTCAGTGAACAACATGGACAGGCACCTGAGTCACCGAAATGCTTAGGTGGCTCAAAGTTCGATTAAATTAGCAGGACAGTCACCTAAAATTAGATGGACAGTCACTGTAACTAGCTTGTTACTTGGGTATTTTAAGCTCGAAAGATTTAAGTGGGTCTGAAAAGTTTTTACTGATCAGACCTGTATTTTAACTATTAGCCTTTAAACTAGCGCTAATTTTTATTGTGATAGATATAGGATGATCAATGGTCATTAAGCCGAAAATTCGTGGATTTATCTGCACTAACGCGCATCCAGTAGGGTGTGCTGAGCACGTACAAGAACAAATTAATTATGTGAAAGCGCAAGGACCACTAAGCAATGCACCTAAAAATGTATTAGTGATTGGTGCGTCTACAGGTTACGGCCTAGCATCACGTATCACAGCTGCATTTGGTGGCGGTGCTAAAACGCTAGGTATTTTCTTTGAAAAAGAAGGTAGCGAACGCAAAACAGGTTCTGCAGGTTGGTACAACACTGCGGCATTCCAAGCAGCTGCTGAAGAAGCCGGTTTATGGTCTAAGAATATCAATGGTGATGCGTTTTCTAACGAAATTAAGCAAAAAGCAATTGATACAATCAAAGCTGATTTAGGTAAAATTGATTTAGTTATCTACAGCCTTGCGTCACCTCGTCGTACTGATCCAAATACAGGTGAAACTTACTCATCAACACTTAAGCCAATCGGCTCTGATATCACAACGAAGAACTTAAATACTTCAAAGCGCGTGATTGATGAAGTAACCGTTGAAGCGGCAAGCCAAGAAGACATCGACAATACAATTAAAGTAATGGGCGGTGAAGATTGGGAAATGTGGATTGACGCGCTTAAAGAAGCAGATGTTCTTGCTGATAATTTTAAAACAACAGCTTACACTTATATCGGTAAAGAGTTAACATGGCCAATTTACGGTCATGCGACAATTGGTAAAGCGAAAGAAGATCTTGACCGTGCAACACAAGCAATCAAAGAGTCTACAAAAGACTTAAATGGCGAAGCGTATGTTTCTTCATTAAATGCGGTTGTGACACAAGCAAGCTCAGCAATTCCAATTATGCCTTTATATATCTCTGCTTTATTCAAAGTAATGAAAGCAGACGGCACATACGAAGGTACCATTGAGCAAATTCATTCGCTATTTACTGAGAACCTTTACGGTGAAACGCCACGTTTTGACGAAGGTGGTCATTTATTCCAAAACTACAAAGAGTTAGAAGATGATGTTCAAGCTCGTGTACAACATGTTTGGGATACAGTAGATACAGATACAATCGACGAATTAACGGATTACGTGGGTTACCACAATGAGTTTTTACGTTTATTCGGTTTTGGTATCGACAGTGTAGATTACGAGCAAGATGTGAATCCTGATGTTGCGATTTCACAACTAATCGATTAATTGCTAAACAAACTGATTTTGAAAAGTCGCTTTTTTAAGCGACTTTTTTGTTTCTGGGTGAAAATAAAACACCATCAATAGCACTTTGGTCTATATTGAATTTTATTCAAATGGTTTTTGTAGTCTAAATAACCGTATCTGTCGTATAAATTTCATATTTGCTCTCGCATAGTCACCCTGATTGATGTTAAAATTCGGGCAATATATGTGAGGAGTTTACTGCGTTGCTTGTTTGGGGTGTTAAACAGGCTATTCTTTGATATTTAGAGTTTAACTTGAGCATATCAAATGGCGACGTGGTTGGTACGATTTTTCAGTTTCTTTCCGTTAATGTAATGCAAGTGCGTATGATCAACATAAAAAAAGGTCTGGATTTACCGATAGAGGGCGCACCTCAGCAAGTTATTCATGATGGTTCTGCCGTCAAACGTGTAGCTGTGCTAGGTGAAGAATATATTGGTATGCGTCCAACCATGCATGTTCGCGTGGATGACCAAGTCAAAAAAGGCCAGGTACTTTTTGAAGACAAAAAGAACCCAGGCGTCTTATTTACTGCACCAGCTTCTGGGGTAGTAAAAGAAATTAATCGTGGTGCTAAACGTGTGCTGCAATCTGTTGTTATTGAAGTTAATGGCAGTGAGCAAATCACCTTTGACTCTTTCAAGGCCGACGAGCTTTCGAGCTTAGACCGTGAAAAAGTTAAAGAAGTACTAGTTCAGTCAGGTCAATGGACAGCACTTCGTGCTCGCCCATTTAGCAGAGTAGCTGCTTTGGATGCAAATCCTAGCTCTATCTTTGTTACGGCTATCGACACTAACCCGCTAGCTGCAGATCCTGCAGTAATCATTGCTGAGAATACTCAAGCATTTGAAGCTGGTTTAGCTGTGGTATCTCGTTTAACTGACGGTAAAGTATTTGTTTGTAAACAAGCTGGTAGCCAAGTGCCTAGTTCATCAATCCCTCAAGTAGAAGTACATGAGTTTGGTGGCAAGCATCCGGCTGGTCTTGTTGGTACACACATTCATAACTTAGACCCAGTTTCTGCAAGCAAGCAGGTTTGGCACTTAGGTTACCAAGACGTAATTGCGTTTGGTAATTTATTCCTAACAGGTGAAATTTTCACAGACCGTGTAGTTTCTCTTGCAGGTCCTCGTGTTAAAAACCCACGCTTAGTGAAAACTCAGTTAGGTGCATCTTTAGATGATTTAGTTGCTGGCGAATTAGAAGACGGTGATAACCGTGTAATTTCTGGTTCTGTATTATCTGGCGCTATTTCTCAAGGTCCACACGCGTTCTTAGGTCGTTACCATGTTCAAGTATCTGTATTACTTGAAGGTCGCGAAAAAGAGCTGTTCGGTTGGATTGCACCAGGTGCTAACAAGTTCTCAGTAACACGTACCTTCTTATCTCACCTTGCTCCTAGCCGTCTATTTAACATGACGACTTCAACAGGTGGTTCGAAGCGTGCCATGGTTCCAATTGGTAGCTATGAGCGTGTTATGCCTTTAGACATCCTACCTACACTATTATTACGTGATCTAATCGCACGTGATCTTGATGGTGCAATTTCGTTAGGTGCGCTAGAGCTTGATGAAGAAGATTTAGCATTATGTACCTTCGTTTGTCCAGGTAAATACGAGTACGGTTCAATCCTACGCGATTGCTTGACTACGATCGAGAAGGAAGGCTAGAGAGATGGGTTTAAAGAAATTTCTAGAAGATATTGAGCCGCATTTTGAACCGGGTGGTAAACACGAAAAATGGTATGCGCTTTACGAAGCAGCTGCGACTATTTTCTACACGCCAGGTTACGTAAATAAAGGCAAAACACACGTTCGTGATAACATCGACCTAAAACGTATGATGATTTTAGTGTGGATGGCGACGTTCCCTGCAATGTTTTTTGGTATGTTCAACATCGGCCATCAGGCTGCAGGTGCTTTAGCGCAAGGTTTTGAACTAGCAAACACATGGCAAGTTGGTCTGTTCCAATTATTCGGTGGTGAATTAACTGCTGACTCTGGTTGGGGCGCGAAAATGTTTTACGGTGCCTGCTTCTTCCTACCTATCTACGCAGTAACGTTTGCTGTAGGTGGTTTCTGGGAAGTACTATTTGCTTCAGTGCGTAAGCACGAAGTAAATGAAGGTTTCTTCGTAACATCTGTACTGTTCGCACTAATCCTGCCTGCAACGATTCCTTTATGGCAAGTTGCACTAGGTATTACGTTTGGTGTTGTAATCGCTAAAGAAATCTTTGGTGGTACAGGTCGTAACTTCCTTAACCCTGCTCTTGCCGGTCGTGCGTTCTTATTCTTCGCATACCCAGCGCAAATTTCAGGTGACACAGTATGGACAGCCGTAGATTCATTCTCTGGTGCGACTATGCTAGGTCAAGCAGTGGTTGGTTCACTTGATTACAGCAACATGGAACTATGGTGGAATGCGTTCTACGGTTTCATTCAAGGTTCTGTAGGTGAAACGTCAACACTAGCACTATTAATCGGTGGTTTATTCCTAATTTATGTGCGTATCGCTTCTTGGCGTATCGTTCTAGGTGTATTCCTAGGTATGGTTGCAACGGCATTCTTACTAAATACAGTTGGTTCTGAAACTAACGCAGTATTTGCTATGCCTTGGCACTGGCACTTAGTTCTTGGTGGTTTTGCATTTGGTATGTTCTTCATGGCAACAGACCCAGTATCTGCATCATTCACAGACAAAGGTAAGTTCGCTTACGGTGCGTTAATCGGCTTTATGGTTGTAATGATCCGTGTTGTTAACCCGGCATTCCCAGAAGGTATGATGCTAGCAATCTTATTTGCTAACTTATTTGCACCATTATTCGATCACTTTGTAGTGCAAGCTAATATCAAGCGGAGGTTGGCACGTAATGTCTAGTAATAACGAATCAATCGGCAAAACGCTAACCGTTGTTGTTGCACTATGTTTAGTGTGTGCAATCATCGTATCGTTTGCTTCAGTTCAGCTTCGTCCTTTACAGCAAGCTAACAAAACACAAGATATTCAACGTAATATCTTAGCGGCTGCAGGCATTGAAGTATCAGGTACTGTGTCAGATACCTTTAACTCAAAAATTGAAGCTCGTGTTGTAGACATGAACACAGGTGAGTTTGTTGAAGGTGCTGATCCTAACTCATTTGACTTCGAGAAAACAAAATTCGACCAAGCTCGTAGCTTTGCGTTGAAAGCAGAAGGAATTAAAGACATCGCTGGTATTCAGCGTATGACAAAAAATTCACCTGTTTATATTTCGAAGAAACCTGATGGTTCTACAGATGCAATCATTCTACCAATCCAAGGTTATGGCCTTTGGGGTGTAATGTACGGCTTCTTAGCGCTTGAAAGCGATGGTGAAACAGTTAAAAACATCAACTTCTTCAAGCACAACGAAACGCCAGGTCTAGGTGGTGAAATCCAAAATCCACAATGGACTGCTAAATGGCAAGGTAAAGAGTTACCAATAAATATCATGAAGAGCGGTGCAAAGAATGAACATCAAATCGATGGTCTTTCTGGTGCAACATTAACTTCAAACGGTGTTGATCACACAGTTGACTTCTGGACTGGCGAGCATGGCTTTGGTCCATTCCTTGCGAAAGTACGTGAAGGAGCGTTGAAATAATGGCTGATACTAAAGAAATGAAGTCGGTCCTATTTGGCCCGGTATTCGCAAATAACCCGATCGCATTACAAGTACTAGGTATTTGTTCTGCGCTAGCGGTAACATCAAGCTTAAAAAATGCACTAATCATGTCAATCGCATTGACACTAGTAACAGCGTTTTCTAGCTTGTTTATTTCGTCAATTCGTAATCACATCCCATCATCTGTACGTATCATCGTGCAAATGACGATCATCGCATCACTTGTAATCGTTGTTGACCAAGTACTGCAAGCGTTCTCTTATGCAACAGCTAAAGAGCTTTCAGTATTCGTAGGTCTAATCATTACAAACTGTATCGTAATGGGTCGTGCTGAAGCATACGCAATGAAGTCACCACCGTTAATGTCTTTCCTAGACGGTATCGGTAACGGTTTAGGCTACTCAGTAGTACTATTAACTGTTGGTTTCATCCGTGAGTTATTCGGTAAAGGTTCACTATTCGGTGTTGATATTATTCCACTTGTACAAAATGGTGGCTGGTATCAACCAATGGGTCTATTGATTTTACCACCGAGTGCATTCTTCATTATTGGTTTATTCATCTGGGTACTTCGTACCTTTAAGAAAGACCAAGTAGAAGCAAAAGCGTAAGGGGCGAGCAGTGGAACATTATATTAGTTTATTTGTAAAAGCGGTTTTCATTGAAAACTTAGCTTTAGCCTTCTTCCTAGGTATGTGTACTTTCCTTGCAGTATCGAAGAAAGTAACAACATCAATCGGCCTAGGTGTGGCAGTTATCGTGGTACTAGGTATCTCAGTACCTGTAAATAACTTGGTTTATCATGCTGTTCTTGCACCAGGTGCATTAGAGTGGCTTGGCTACCCAGAGGCAGACCTTAGCTTCTTACGTTTCTTGACTTTCATCGGTGTTATTGCAGCACTTGTACAAATTCTTGAAATGGCATTAGATAAGTTCTTCCCTGCACTTTATAACGCGTTAGGTATCTTCCTACCATTGATCACAGTTAACTGTGCGATCTTCGGTGCGGTATCTTTCATGGTTGAGCGTAACTATAACTTCGGCGAGTCTGTTGTTTATGGTATCGGTTCAGGTGTGGGCTGGGCACTAGCAATTACTTTACTTGCTGGTATCCGTGAAAAAATGAAGTACTCAGACGTTCCTGATGGCTTACGTGGTTTAGGTATTACTTTCATCACTGTTGGTCTGATGGGTCTTGGCTTTATGTCATTCTCTGGTATTTCACTTTAATAGGTAGCGAGGATAAATCATGAATGAGATTTTCTTAGGCGTTGGTGTTTTCATCGCTATCGTTGTTATTTTAGTTTTAGTTATCATTGGTGCTAAATCTAAATTAGTAGCAAGCGGCGATATCATCATCGGAATTAATGGCGACCCAGAAAAAGCTATTAAAACATCTGCAGGTAGCAAGCTATTAGGTGCGCTAGCTGATTCAGGTATCTTCGTTTCATCTGCATGTGGTGGCGGTGGCTCTTGTGGTCAGTGTCGTGTTCACATCAAAGAAGGTGGCGGCGATATCCTACCAACAGAACTTGATCACATCTCTAAAGGTGAAGCTCGTGAAGGCTGCCGTTTAGCGTGTCAGGTAAATGTTAAGAACGACATGGAAATTGAGCTTGAAGAGTCAATTTTCGGTGTTAAAAAGTGGGACTGTACAGTTATCTCTAACGATAACAAAGCAACTTTCATCAAGGAGCTTAAGTTACAAATTCCTGATGGCGAGTCAGTACCGTTCCGTGCCGGTGGTTATATTCAAATTGAAGCGCCAGCACACCACGTTAAATACGCTGACTTCGATATTCCAGAAGAGTATCGTGGCGACTGGAACCACTTCGGTTTCTTCGATCTGGAGTCTAAAGTAGACGACGAAACAATTCGTGCATACTCAATGGCTAACTACCCAGAAGAAGAAGGCATCATCATGCTTAACGTGCGTATCGCTACGCCGCCGCCAAGAGACCTAAGCCTTCCATGTGGTAAAATGTCTTCGTACATTTGGTCACTAAAAGAAGGTGATAAAGTGACTATTTCTGGCCCATTCGGTGAGTTCTTCGCGAAAGACACTGATGCAGAAATGGTATTCGTAGGTGGTGGTGCAGGTATGGCACCAATGCGTTCACATATCTTTGACCAACTTAAGCGTTTACAATCTAAGCGTAAGATGAGCTTCTGGTATGGTGCGCGTTCTAAGCGTGAAATGTTCTACGTAGAAGATTTCGACGGCTTAGCTGCAGAAAACGATAACTTTGTATGGCACACAGCACTGTCTGATCCACAACCAGAAGATAACTGGGAAGGTTATACAGGCTTCATCCATAACGTACTTTATGAAAACTACTTGAAAGATCATGAAGCGCCGGAAGATTGTGAGTTCTACATGTGTGGTCCTCCAATGATGAACGCGGCTGTTATCAACATGCTTAAAGATCTTGGTGTAGAAGACGAAAACATCTTATTAGATGACTTCGGTGGCTAACACCATACACAAAACAATAAGTTTTGGTTAGAATACAGGCCTCGTAGCACATAGTGTTACGAGGCTTTTTTATTTCTATACCTAACCCTGTGGTATCTAAAAGGTGAATGCTATGAATAGAGTGTTTTATCGCCAAGGCTTGATGGCCTTTTTTCTATTAACTATGACTTTACTCATGGCTGGCTGCAGCCAAGCAGATAAGGCAGAAGAGCTTTATTTTGAAGGTAAGACAATGGGCACCACTTATCACATTAAGGTGTTTGCAGAGTCTTCAAAGGTTGCAGGTGTTGATTTACATCTTGAGATTAAGCAAGTGCTTAAAGACGTAAATCAGTCAATGTCGACATACATTCCAGATTCAGAAATTAATCAGTTTAACAATTTACCTGCGGGGCAGGTGATGCCAATTAGCGCTGATTTCAGAAACGTAGTAGCTGAATCAATCCGCCTTGGTGAATCAACGAAAACCTTAGATGTCACTATGGGACCACTTATTGATTTATGGGGCTTTGGCCCAGATAAAAAGCCGACTAAACGCCCAAGCGATGAAGCTTTGGCTGCAATGGTTGCAAAGATAGGAGTTGATAAGCTTAAACTTACTGATGCGGGTTTAATGAAAACAATTGATGGTTTAGAACTCTCGTTTTCTGCAACCGCAAAAGGCTATGGTATCGATAGAGTCGCACAAGTGATAGAAAGTCATGGCTTGAAAAATTATATGGTAGAAATTGGTGGCGAGTTGCGTGTATCGGGTATTAAGCCAGACAACATCACTTGGAAAATCGCTATTGAGCAGCCTGATGCTGAGCCTGGCGTTCGTAAAGTGCATAAAGTGATTGAGCCTGGTACCAATGGTATTGCAACATCAGGTGATTACCGCATTTTTTACGAAATGGATGGTGTTACGTATAGTCATCTAATTGACCCAGAAACAGGTATGCCTAGTCGCCATGATTTGGTATCTGTTACAGTTTTGCACCCATCAGCGATGACTGCTGATGGCTTAGCGACAGCGCTTACTGTGATGGGCATGGAACGTGCGCAGCAATACGCTGAGCAGCATGATCTTCCAGTTTATTTAATTGGTAAGTCAGACAATGGCTTAGTAACTTATTCAAGCCCTGCTTTCAAACCTTATTTGTAGCAGGGCAAGAAGCAGTGCATACCCAAGCCACCTCAAGATGCAGAATTCAGCGTTTCACAGGTGCTTAATATCAAGGCGTTACTTTGCAACAATGGCAGTCCCTTTTAAGAAGTAACAACGATGAGAGTAAGCGCCTGTGAAGCGCCCAAAGGGTTGGTTTAAAAGCGATTTATACTGCGTTATTGATTTTAACAATAGAACCACTATTGCTTGCAATCAATGCCTTGCCTAAATCGCTTTTAATTCCAACTGAAACTCGCACCTTGAGGTGGTTTGGGTATATAATACACGTAGCCTAATAAATTAGGCTCGATTTAATTGCTGACGATAGGGGCAAAGCAATGTCACTTTTTCTTCTTACATTTGGTCTACTTATTTTAATTGTGGCAGCGATGGCTGTCGGCATGATTGTGCAAAAGAAATCAATGGCCAGTAGTTGCGGTGGCTTAGGCGCTGTTGGTATAGACAAAGCCTGCGACTGTGACGACCCATGTGACAAGCGTAAAAAGCGCATGGCAAAAGAACAAGCCTGGAAAGAGAATCAAATTCTCTAATCAGAAAAAAGCGCCCAAAGGCGCTTTTTTAATACCTACCTTTATGTAGACAGTCACTGTAATTTCTTATCACAATCTTGCGGCAGAATATATCTTGTCTAAACTTTAGTTACAGCCCATGCATTTTAAATTATCAGTTCAAGGAGTGGACGATGGCTTTAGCAAGGAAGCGGCAAATCTGTTTGTCGAATACTAAATACTATCACTGTGTATCCCGATGCGTTAGACGCGCCTACCTTTGCGGAGAAGACACTCTTACAGGTAAATCATATGAACACCGCCGAGGGTGGGTTGAAGATCGTCTGCTTGTTCTTGCGAAGGTATTTTGTATTGATGTGTGTGCTTATGCAGTGATGAGTAATCATACTCATATTGTGCTTTATGTAGATGATAAAAAAGCAAATAGGTTAACCGATAAGGCCGTTCTTCTACGCTGGAATAAGCTCAGTAAAATGACGCCTTTAGGTCAAAACTTCCTCCGTGGTGAGCAATTGAGTGACGTTCAACAGGCCTTTTTAAATAAAGAGGTTGCAGAGTATAGGACTCGCCTTTCTAGTATTAGTTGGTTCATGCGAATGATTAATGAGTATATTGCCAGGCGTGCAAATAAAGAAGACGAATGTACCGGGCATTTTTGGGAAGGGCGCTTCAAGAGCCAAGCACTACTTGATGAATCTGCTCTTTTAGCGTGCATGGCCTATGTTGATTTAAACCCTGTTCGTGCAGAGGTTGCGAGGACCCCAGAGCAATCTGACTATACAAGTTTCAAAAAGCGGCATCAGGGGGCGAAGAATTCAAAACAACCTAAGCTACTAGCTCGTTTTGTTGGTGGTATGAACAAGAATAAATCAAAGGGAATACCTTTTGAGTTAAAGTCATACCTGTTACTTGTAGAGCAAACAGGCCGCTGTATTAGCACGGATAAACGCGGATATATAGATCATCATTTACCTCCTATCCTTGAGAGGCTTAATCTCGAGCCAGCAAATTGGCTAACATTAACAACACAGTTTGAACATTTATTTCACGGTGCTGTAGGACGAATACAAGCTATTGAAAACTACTGTAGTAAAACTGCTCGAAAGCGGCGAAGTAATATAACAAGTTGTAAGTTATTACTTGCTAGCTAATCTTAAATTTCTCTCAACTTTTATTTTTTGCAAAACATTGCGGCTAACTTGTACTTTCAATTCTCAGAAAGCTAAATCTTTTATCTTGGTTTTTACTAGTGGATTAAGCTAATAGGGTAGGTTGCCTACAAAACGAGTATTTTAGGTTAAAAAATCTAAAGTATTTGAAGATTTAGTAGGCACTTTTAAGAGTGCCTGTCTTTCAAAGCGTGTTTTTAATTATGGGTGACTGTCTTTTGTTATTAACTTTCTAGATTAATTAACTCAGTCCCCAAAATAGCATACTTATTTATGCCGTCGGCTTGTAAGAAAAAAGCAGCAGGGGCGTGAAGAGATGGTATTGATGTAAATATACTTTTGCACGCGTAAACTGGCCATTTTGAGGTGTTTTTTAATTTGTTCATATCACCCGAAAAACAGCTATAGCCTTGTTTTAAAATATTTTTATAGCTACTTTCTGTAAGCGTTAACGATTTATTTAAAACAAAGCTGTTACCTGCCTTAAAGCTTAGGCTGCTTGCATCTAAACTCGTATAACCTTGGCGGATACTACTTATATCACCTAGCTCTTTAATTACAGGTGACTGTCCTTTATTGTTAATTGCAATATCTATCTGGTAATCACCTAGCTCACTATTTACGGTTATGTCGTCTATTAGTAAGTCGACCCAATTGTCTTTAGCGTTAAATGGAATAGCGTGATATTGCGATATCCTCGCGTCTTTCCACTCCCCCGAAGTTAACGAATCAATCGTCTTTTTGTATAAAACACGGTTAACCTTGCGTGCTATTTGTCGGTTTGGATCATTAGGGTACGCTCCTGATTCAATTAATATTGTTCTAATACCCTTTTCCGAAAAAGTATCCCCAAAGCTACGGTATGAGTAACTGTCGTTGTACTTTCCTAAGTGGCCTGGGATTATTGTTTCAACCGTTTTAGCTAAGTGGGCTATAAACTGCATAGCCTCGCCGCGACTTTTATTTACTTCTCTCGCTTCGTTATAGGCTGGCGCTAGCACTGAAATGGTGGCTTGTTTACCTTTTTTTCCTGCTCCGTAATATGCGTTCTGATCATGTAAATTAAAGCCAAAGTCAGGTTTAAACTGATTTGCGGCAGCCATTAGTATTTGCCCTTCTTTTGTGCGAAGAGCTTTAGCATCGCGATTTAAATCAATTCCTTGAGCATTATAACGGGTTTGTACGGCCGCGCCGTCAGGGTTCACCATAGGGATTATGAGAAGGGATATTTTCTGTCGCCAGCTTTTTAGCCATTGTGCGTTTTCATCAGCTGTTATGAAGCTTAAAAAGTCCATAAGTGCGGCAGTTGCAGTGTTTTCGTCGCCGTGCATTTGGCTCCACATCATCACTTTGATTGGGCCTGTGCCAATTTTAAGAGAATTGAGTGCCTGTCCTTGAAATGAGGTACCAATTTGTTCTAGTTTGACGCTAGGATGCTTTGCTACTTTTTTTAAGTGTGGCTCAATATCGGTGTAATAAATCGCGGGTTTATTTAAGCCATTCACTACGGTGTCTTCAATCGTATTTGCGAGTGCGCTGTTACTTAATGCTAAAATGGCAGCAGCGAGTGCATATTGACGCATAACTATCTCTTTTATTCTTTATTTTTGGTTTTGTTAGAATATTATATTTTAATGGGTTTGGCTAATCCTTGCTCAGTATTTAATCTTCAGTTAGTACTGACTTAGTATGCTTTAAAACGGTATTTATGCTTTAAAACGTTATTAATATGCTATTTTCATTTTCTTCATTGCTTTTAGCTATATAAAATAAATTATTAATTTTAAATACTTAGCTTTAATTAAATCTGTTTTTTACACATTGATAGCGTGTGGTTAAACAATAATTAACTTTGTGCCACCAAATTCTACTTGTACCGCCTGTTGACTTTGTTATACTCCACACCGAAATTTCAGTAATTACTGAAACTTTATTGATGAAGATCATATTACCGCATTTGAAAATAGGGTAAGCCACTTACCTAAAATGCAGTAAAAGCAATAAAAAGGCGTGGGTTTTGCGAGCAATTAATCAGTCACAAGGTGCCAAACAGTCTAGCTTAGCTAGGTTGCAACTGGCTGCGCGTGCATTTTTTGCTGGTAAAGAACTAATGTCAGTTTTAGCCTTGTTGCTGATTAATTCAGCCATGCTAATCAACGGTACATTAGAAGATGCTCAAGGGCTAAGAAGCTTATTAAGTGAAGGTGCTTTATACGAAATCCCACTACTTAATGTGTTGAGTTTTTTAGCTTACCCTGTGGTGTCTTGCCAATTACTTATTGGTTTATGCTGGTTGGTCTTCCATTTCTTTCCTGCGCGTCGTGCAGGTGTCATTTTACGTAAAGCGGCCTTCGCTGCGCGTGAAACGATAAAGTCTTTAGTAGTACACAGTGCTCATGGCTGTCGTGCTCCTCCTCGTGTAAGTGGTTGTCTGTAAATAAGCTTTGTTGCTTAAGTTCAGCCATTTTAGTCGTTTTCTAAGTTGTCTTTACTAAAGCACCTAGTGGGTTTTTTACGCCCAAATTTCAGTCAGCCAACCTAAATTCCCTTACTTTTTAGCGTGTCGATTTGTCGTGCTCGTTATTCAGCCGAGGGATATCTGTAGCATCTGTTGCAGAAAAGCGTCGTGTACTTATTTCGACAAGTGTTAACTTTTAGGTTGTAGGATATTCCTTTGTCAATTCGAAACCTTTGTAATATTGCTCTAGCGTCTTTAGTGCTGGCTTTGTCTGGCTGTAAAGGCGGGGTACTCGATCCAAAAGGTCAAATTGGTGTCGACGAGAAGTATTTAATTATCGTAGCTACGGTATTAATGCTGATTGTTGTAATCCCAGTTATTGCCATGACAATTTATTTTGCATGGAAATACCGTGATGGACGAGATCAAGAAATTTACGCTCCAAAATGGGCGCACTCAAACAAGATTGAAGCTGTAGTTTGGACCATTCCTATCATTATCGTTGCGATTTTAGGTGTGATCACATGGCAGTCAACGCAACAACTTGACCCATATAAACCACTTGAAGGTAAAGGTGAGCACCTTACTGTTGAAGTTGTTTCTTTGAACTGGAAATGGTTATTCATTTATCCAGAGCAAGGCATCGCCACAGTGAATGAGCTTGTTTTTCCTGCCAATGTGCCTGTGCAGTACAAGATCACCTCAGAAAGCACCATGAATTCGTTTTTCATTCCACAGCTTGGTAGCCAAATTTATTCAATGGCAGGTATGGAAACAAAGCTTCACTTAATAGCTGATGAACCGGGTACTTTTAAAGGCTTCTCTGCTAACTACAGTGGTGCAGGTTTCACCGGTATGAAGTTCGATGCCATTGCAACAGCTACTGAAGCTGATTTCGATGAATGGGTAAACAAAGTAAAAAATACCGGTTCTGCACTGACTAAGCAAAGCTATGTTGAACTAGCAAAACCAAGTGAATACGACCCAGTTAAATACTATGCCAGCGTAGATAAAGATATGTTCCATTCAATCGTAATGAAATATATGCAAGCGCATGGCTCTCACGGTGCAATGCAACACGCTATGCCAGAGCACTCAGCTCATAAGAAGCACAGCGAGGACGAGGAATAATCATGTCGTTGTTAGGTAAATTAACATTAGACGCAATCCCGTTTCATGAACCAATTATCATGGTTACCATGACGGTTGTTGCTGTCTTAGGTCTGTTAGTGGCAGGCTTAGTAACAAAATATAAAAAGTGGGGCGTGATTTGGCACGACTGGATCACCTCAATTGACCATAAGCGTTTAGGTGTTATGTACATCATTCTTGCGCTTATCATGCTTTTCCGTGGTTTCGCGGATGCCATTATGATGCGACTGCAATTAGCAATGGCTACCGGCGGTGCAAGTGGTTACTTACCACCAGAGCACTATGACCAAATCTTTACGGCGCACGGGGTGATCATGATCATCTTTATGGCGATGCCGTTTATGATTGGTTTAATGAACATCATTTTACCTTTGCAAATTGGTGCCCGTGATGTTGCATTCCCATTCTTAAATAACCTTAGCTTTTGGTTAACTGCTGGCGGTGCAATCCTGATTAATATCTCACTATTCTTTGGTGAGTTTGCTAAAACAGGTTGGGTTGCATATCCACCGCTGTCTGAGCTGTCATTTAGTCCAGGTGTCGGGGTCGACTATTATATATGGGCCTTGCAGATATCCGGCTTGGGTACCTTATTAACATCGGTAAACTTCTTAGCGACTGTATTTAAAATGCGTGCACCAGGCATGACATTAATGAAAATGCCTATTTTTACTTGGGCATGTACGTGGGCGAATATCTTAATTGCCGCATCGTTCCCAATTTTAACTGCGGTACTGGCAATGCTAACGCTTGACCGTTATCTCGATTTCCACTTTTTCACCAATGAATTAGGTGGTAACGCGATGATGTACATCAACTTATTTTGGGCATGGGGTCACCCTGAAGTTTACATTCTGATCTTACCTGCGTTTGGTATTTTCTCAGAAGTTATCTCAACTTTTGCTGGTAAACGCCTGTTTGGTTATAAGTCGATGGTTTATGCAAGCGGTGCGATTTCAATTTTAGGTTTTATCGTTTGGCTTCATCATTTCTTTACAATGGGCTCAAGCGCTAACGTTAATGCCTTCTTTGGTGTTATGACCATGGTTATTGCGGTACCGACCGGGGTTAAGTTGTTTAACTGGTTATTCACTATGTACCGTGGTCGTTTACGTATTACTGTGCCTGTCCTTTGGACTTTAGGTTTCATGGTGACTTTCACTATCGGTGGTATGACCGGTGTGTTACTTGCTATTCCTGGTGCTGACTACGTATTACATAACAGCTTATTCTTAATTGCTCACTTCCATAACACCATTATTGGTGGTGCGGTATTTGGTTATTTAGCTGGTTTTGCGTTTTGGTTCCCTAAAGCAATGGGCTTCAAACTTGACGAGAGCTGGGGCAGAAGATCTTTCTGGTGTTGGTTAATAGGTTTCTTCGTTGCATTCATGCCGTTATATGTACTTGGTTTCTTAGGTATGACACGTCGCTTAAATCACACTAACAACCCTGATTGGAACATTTGGTTATACATTGCAGCTGGCGGTGCGGTAATCATTATGTTTGGTATCTTGTTCCAAGTTGTGCAACTTGTAGTGAGCTTCAAAAATCGCGAGCAACTTGATGATACAACGGGCGATCCGTGGAATGGTCATACCCTTGAGTGGGCATCTGCTTCACCTCCGCAGTACTACAACTTTGCGAAAATCCCACATGTTGATGACATTGATGCGTGGACAGATATGAAAGAAAAAGGCTTAGCTTACAAACAAGAAGCCTCTTATAGCCCAATTCATATGCCAAAAAATACATCAGCAGGTGTATTAATGAGCGCAGCTTTAACAACCTTCTGTTTTGCCATGATCTGGCACATTTGGTGGCTTGCAGCCTTTGGTTTACTGGGTGCTATCGTGGTGTTCATCAAACGTTGTTACACCAGCGATGTTGATTACTACGTGCAACCAGATGAAATTGTTGAACTAGAAACGGCTCACAATACAGCCGCTACGAAGGAGGTGAATGCATGAGTACCATTTCTGCAGGACTCGACACCTTAAACAGCGCACACGGTCATGTCGATGCACATGACCATGAGCACCACGATACCGGTGGTAACACCGTATTTGGTTTCTGGCTTTACCTAATGACTGACTGCCTGTTGTTTGCATCATTCTTTGCAACCTATGCAGTATTGTTCATGAATACTGCTGGCGGTGTGTCCGGTAAAGACATTTTTGAACTTGATTTTGTTGCGGTTGAAACCGCAGCACTACTACTCAGTAGTATCACTTTTGGTTTTGCGATGATCTCTGCTCACGGGCAGAAAAAGGCGGCTACTTTAACTTGGTTGCTGGTTACCTTTGCCTTTGGTGCTGTGTTTATTAGTATGGAAGTATATGAATTCCATCACCTAATTGCGCATGGCAATGGCCCTCAGCAAAGTGCCTTTTTAACATCGTTCTTCTCTTTAGTGGGCTTACACGGTCTTCACGTTACAGCAGGTCTTATTTGGATGACTGTCCTGATGATTGAAGTTGTGCGCCGTGGTTTAAACCCACAAACAGTGACACGCCTAAGTTGTTTAAGCTTATTCTGGCACTTCTTAGATGTGGTGTGGATCTGTGTATTTACCGTTGTTTATTTAATGGGAGCAATGTAATGAGTCACAGTGAATCACATGTAATTAATAACTTAGAAGTTCATGCACATAATGATCAATCACATGGCAGCGTTAAAGACTATTTAATTGGTTTTGTATTGTCAGTGGTTTTAACAGCTATTCCATTTTGGGCTGTGATGAGTGGCTCGTTTTCTAAAACGACCACTGCATGGTGCATCGTGAGCATGGCGATTGTGCAAATTTGGGTGCATTTGAAATATTTCTTACACCTAAACTTCAAAACAGAAGACGGCAAAGCAAGTTCATTGTCGTTTATCTTTAGTGCTTTAATCATCGTGATGGTGGTTGGTTTGTCGGTGTGGATCATCTACGAATCGAACGCCATGATGATGTACTAATAACAATTACTTTGTAATTGGTAAAAAGATTTACGAAAGGAGCTGGTTAGTCTGAGGTTGTGTCTCCAGTTCTTACAGTCTGTTACTAACTAGTTTCTTTCGTAATATTGCGTTTGTGCTGAAAATTAGAGGAGTCGAGGAAGTGTTTCGACGTTATTTAAATGTCACTAAACCTGGCATTATCATGGGCAATTTGATCTCTGTCGCGGGGGGATTCTTGCTAGCCTCTCGCGGTGATATTGACCCATGGTTAATGATCGCAACCTTACTAGGGTTATCTTTAGTAGTGGCATCAGGATGCGCGATCAATAACGTAATTGATCGTGATATTGATGTTGCTATGGCGCGCACTCGCAAACGCGTCACAGTAACTGGCGAAATGTCAGCAAAGGCAGCTATGGCACATGGCATCGTGCTTGGTGTTATTGGTTTCGGCTTATTAGCTGTGTATACCAACGTAGTGGCACTCTTATTTGCTACTTTTGGTTACGTCATCTACGTAGGTGTGTACAGCTTATATATGAAACGTCGTTCTGTGTACGGCACCTTTGTAGGAAGTTTATCTGGCGCAGTACCGCCTGTAGTGGGGTATTGTGCCGTGACTGGGCAGTTTGATGCTGGTGCTGTGATTTTATTGGTTATGTTTAGTCTATGGCAAATGCCTCATTCATATGCAATTGCAATCTTTCGTTATAACGACTACCAAGCGGCCAGAATTCCTGTGTTACCTGTAGCGCAGGGGATCGAGAAGGCAAAGCATCACATTGTTTTATATATCGCCGTGTATGCGTTGGTTGTGATGTTATTAACCATTAGTGGTTATACAGGTTTAGCCTTTATGGCTGTAGCTTGTACAACGAGTTTTTGGTGGTTGCTAATGGCGCTTCGTGGCTATCGTCGCAATATTGATGTAAGCGGCTGGGCGCGCCAAGTGTTTGCTTTTTCAATTGTAAACATCACGGTTTTGAGCATAGCTATGGCTTTAGATTACCATTCGGTAGCTCCACAGCTACTTGTTTTAACTTAGAAAAAAGTTGCTAACATATCCCAATGTTACAGTAGCAAAGGCCCGGTTTTTTTCTCCACCGGGCCTTTTTTCTTTGTCGTTATTAAAAGCGAGCCGCTTGTTCAACTACAATGCCGTGACGAGCCGCTAAACGGCGATGATCTTTATCATAACCCCCACCAATTACGGTTGCGACAGGTACATTGCGCTCAAGGCAGCGCTTGAAGACTAAATGGTCGCGTTGCTCTATCCCTTGCCAGCTTATATCAAGTTTACCTAAACCATCTTGCTGCCATACATCAACACCTGCATCATAAAGTACTAAATCTGGGTTTAGGGTGTTTAATAAATAACTCAGCGTATCGTCAACAACGCCTAGGTATTCACTGTCAGCGACATTCGGTGCTAAACCTATGTCTAAGTCGCTGGCTGATTTTCGAAACGGAAAATTCTTTTCACAGTGAATAGAGCAGGTATAGGCGTAGGGCTGATGTTCCAGCATTGCTGCGGTACCATCACCTTGATGAACATCTAAATCAAAAATAAGTATATTGGTCACTTCGCCACTTTTTATCAGGGTTTCGCTGGTGAAAGCTAAGTCGTTTACCATGCAATAGCCTGAGCCAAAGTCAGTATGAGCATGGTGAGTGCCACCGGCTAAGTGACAAGCGATGCCATGTTTAAGTGCTAAGCGTGCTGCTTGTAAGGTGCCAAGTGGGGCGGTAAAAGTACGTGCCATCAGCTCTTTTGACCAAGGTAAGCCAATGCGGCGCATCGCCTTTTCATCTAATCTATTATGCCAAAGGTCGTTGATGTAATTTTCACAGTGCACTAATTCAAGGGGCTCTGGGGTGCCAAGCACCGGCTGTGTTAGGTTGTCATTTATTAATCCAAGGCTTTGTACATGCTCATATAAATAAGCAAACTTACTCATCACAAAGCGATGGTTAGGATCGAAACTAAACGAGTAATTTGGGTGATACACCAAGGGTAAGTGGGGATTTAACTGCATAGCTCATTGGATAGCTGAATTTGCTACAGCATAACGAATCTACTGGCAAATGTTTACTCTGGTGCGTGAATTAAATGGCCTAACTCGCGATGTAATAATGCTTCATCACCCAAGTTTAGCTCAATCAGTCGTTTTAAGTGAGTAATACTATCAATATCTATATGTTCACAGCGAAGGCCTGCATGTTGATGCTCAATATGGCACAGCTCCACTTGCATTTTTATCTCGATATTTGACTCTGGCAGGGTAAAGATTAAGTCTGCCTTACTATGAATAGGCACTAAAAATGAATCACTTTTAGTAATAAGCGCACCTTGCAAAGATAGATCAAGTAACTGACAGTGGTAGTCGTTATCTTCGATGCGAAGAATCGCAGGGCAAGAAAATAATACCCGCGAAAACTCTCTGCGTTCATTCATAACTTTATCTCCACCTATATTAACTTAATGAGTATAGATCATTATGAAATTAGTGAGAGAAATGATTATAGCAACAAAAAAGCCCCTAAATCGGGGCTTTTTGAGTATCAGCTAATTAGCCAATTTTTTTGTATTTAATACGCTTAGGTTGTGCCGCTTCTGCGCCTAAGGTTTTCTTCAGCCACTCTTCGTATTCTGTGTAGTTACCATCGAAGAAGTTAATTTGGCCTTCGTCACGGTAATCAAGAATATGTGTAGCAATACGGTCAAGGAACCAACGGTCATGCGAGATACACATTACACAGCCTGGGAACTCTAAAATAGCGTTCTCAAGTGCACGTAATGTTTCAACGTCTAGGTCATTGGTAGGCTCATCCAGTAGTAACACGTTACCACCTGCTTTTAATAACTTAGCTAGATGTAAACGGTTGCGCTCACCACCTGATAAGTCTTTAACGAATTTTTGTTGGTCGTTACCTTTGAAGTTAAAGCGGCCAACATAGGCACGGCTTGGGAATTCAAAGTTACCAATTTTTAATACGTCTTGGCCGTTTGAGATTTCTTGGAAAACGGTGTTGCTTTCGTCCATGTCACCACGGAACTGATCAACGGTTGCAAGCTCAACAGTATCACCAACAAGGATCTCACCGCTATCTGGCGTTTCTTCACCACTTAGCATTTTGAACAGGGTTGATTTACCCGCACCATTAGCGCCGATAATACCTACGATAGCGCCTTTTGGCATTGCAAAGTTTAAGTCATCGATTAATACGCGATCGCCAAAGCTTTTCTTCAGACCTTTCACTTCGATAACTTGGTCACCTAAGCGTGGACCCGGTGGAATGAATAGTTCATTCGTTTCGTTACGCTTTTGGTAATCGTTTTGCTGTAGCTCAGAGAACTGTGCCATACGTGCTTTAGACTTAGCTTGACGGCCTTTCGGGTTTGAACGAACCCATTCAAGTTCTTGCGCGATTGATTTTTGACGTGCTTTTTCAGATTTCTGTTCTTGTTGTAAACGTAAATCTTTTTGCTCAAGCCACGATGAGTAGTTACCTTCCCAAGGAATACCTTCACCACGGTCAAGTTCTAAAATCCAACCTGCTACGTTATCTAAGAAGTAACGGTCGTGGGTTACAGCTACCACGGTACCTTCGTAGTCGTGTAAGAAGCGCTCTAACCAAGCAACAGACTCAGCATCTAAGTGGTTGGTTGGTTCATCAAGAATTAGCATATCTGGTTTTTCAAGTAGTAAACGACAGATCGCAACACGGCGACGCTCACCACCCGAAAGGTGTTCAATTTTTGCATCCCAAGGTGGTAAACGTAATGCATCAGCTGCACGTTCTAACACGTTGTCGATATTGTGACCATCGTGTGCTTGGATGATAGCTTCAAGTTCACCTTGTTCTTTGGCAAGTGCATCGAAGTCAGCACCGTCCATTGCATACTCGTTGTATACTTCATCTAAGCGATTCAGTGCATTTTTAACTTCGCTTACTGCTTCTTCTACTGTTTCGCGAACAGTTTTGCTTTCGTCTAAAACAGGCTCTTGCGGTAAGTAACCGATTTTAGTGCCAGGTTGAGGGCGAGCTTCACCTTCAAAGTCTTGATCAACACCAGCCATAATGCGAAGTAACGTTGATTTACCTGCACCGTTTAGACCTAGCACACCAATTTTTGCGCCTGGGAAAAAGTGTAAAGAAATATCTTTTAAGATAGTGCGCTTAGGTGGCACAACCTTAGAAACTCGACTCATCGAGAATATAAACTTATCTGGTAACACCATGAAAGGAGCCTTCAATTTATAAGAAAAATTAACAGCAAGTATTGTATACCCAAACTACCTCAAAATACAGAATTCAGCGTTTATGATAGGCTTAATATCAAGGTGTTATTTACTCAAAAAGTCATACATTTTAATTAATGACCACTCAGAAATATCACTTCATTTGGACATCTAAACATCTAGAGGTTGAAATTTCTAACTATCCGTTCATAATTAGCAGTCAGATAAGTGTGCTCGGAGCCAGCTATGCCCATTACAGTAAAAGATGAATTGCCAGCCATTGCAAAATTACGTCAAGAGAACGTGTTTGTAATGCCAAAAAGTCGTGCTAAAACGCAAGAGATTCGTCCAATGCGTTTGGCTATCTTAAACTTAATGCCAAACAAAGTTGAAACCGAAGTGCAATTTATTCGATTATTAGCTAACTCACCGTTACAAGTTAATGTTGAGTTGTTGAGGTTGGATACTCATCGCACGAGTAGTAACTCTGAGCAGCACATGGATACTTTCTATCGTTATTTTTCAGAAGTGAAAGATAATAACTACGATGCCATGATCATAACAGGCGCGCCGCTTGCTCATTTAGAGTATGACGAAGTTGCTTACTGGGATGAACTAAAAGTTATTTTAGATTGGGCAGAGCAGCATGTTACGTCTACGTTGTTTTCGTGTTGGGCGGCCCATGCTGGGCTTTATCATCACTATGGTCTGAAGCGTGATCTGAAACCAAATAAACTCAGTGGCGTATTTACCCATAAAAGTTATTTTGATCATGCGGCACTTACCCGAGGCTTTGATGACACCTTTTTAGTGCCACATTCTCGCTATGGTCATATTGATATCGAGAAGATCAATGCCTGCGATGAGCTGGTTGTGTTAGCAGGCTCTGAGCGAGTAGGTGCCTATTTAATTAAAAATAAATCAGGTAGCCAAGTATATATTACGGGCCATCCAGAGTACGATGCCCATACCCTAAAAGGGGAGTATTTGCGTGACCAAGAAAAATCAGCTGATGCGCCTAAGCCAGAAAACTACTTCCCTGACGATAACCCAGATAACGAACCGTCGAAAACGTGGCAAAGCCATGCCTTTTTATTGTTTTCGAATTGGTTAAACTATTATGTGTACCAAACTACACCGTATGATATTAACTTAGTTAGCCAAGATGTAAGGACTAACAACTATGCCGAGTAATGCAGTGAATAAACGCGAACAATTAACCGAGGCGCTAAAACAGCGAATTTTAATCCTCGATGGCGCGATGGGCACCATGATCCAAGAACATAAATTAGAAGAACAGGATTATCGCGGTGAGCGCTTTAAAGACTGGCATGTACTTATTAAAGGCAATAACGACTTATTAAGCCTGACTCAGCCAAAAATCATTGCTGATATTCACCGTGCTTACTTAGAAGCCGGTGCCGATATCATCGAAACCAATACTTTTAATGCCACGACTATTTCGATGGAAGATTACGACATGGCTAGCCTTAGCCGCGAAATCAACCTAGAGTCAGCTAAGCTTGCACGCAGCGTATGTGATGAGTTTGAAGCAAAAGATCCAAGCAAGCCTCGTTATGTTGCAGGCGTACTTGGACCAACATCAAAAACCTGTTCTATTTCGCCAGATGTAAACGATCCCGGTTATCGAAATATCAACTTTGATAAGCTGGTGGCCGCGTATGTTGAGTCAACACTTGCACTTATGGAAGGCGGTGCTGACCTTATTTTGATTGAAACTATCTTTGATACGCTTAATGCAAAAGCTGCTTCGTTCGCTGTGGAAGAAGCATTCGAACAGGCTGGTCGTAGTTTACCTGTGATGATCTCAGGCACCATTACCGATGCCTCAGGCCGTACTTTATCAGGCCAAACAACAGAAGCATTTTATAACTCAATTCGCCATATTAAGCCGCTATCAATCGGCCTTAACTGCGCCCTTGGCCCTGACTTACTGCGCCAGTATGTTGAAGAGTTATCCCGTGTTTGTGAAACCTTTACCTCGGTGCATCCAAATGCAGGTTTACCGAACGAGTTTGGCGAATATGATTTAGAAGCCCCTGAAATGGCAAAAGAAATTATTGATTGGGGCAAGTCTGGCTTTATCAACATTGTAGGTGGTTGTTGCGGCACCACACCGGCTCATATAAAGGCGTTTGCGAAAGGCCTTGAAGGTGTTAAACCTCGCCAATTACCTGAGCTTGAAGTGCGTATGCGCTTATCGGGCCTTGAAGCGTGTAACTTAAACTAGGAAACCGACATGACTGACCAAATTGCTGTATTTACTAACGTCGGTGAGCGTACCAATGTAACAGGCTCGGCTAAGTTTAAACGCTTAATCATGGAAGAAGATTACGAGACTGCCCTCGATGTTGCCCGTGAACAAGTAGAAAATGGTGCGCAAGTGATTGATATCAATATGGATGAAGCCATGTTGGATTCGAAAGCTGCGATGGTAAAGTTTTTAAATTTAATTGCATCAGAGCCTGATATCTCAAAAGTACCTATCATGGTCGACTCATCGAAATGGGACGTTATTGAAGCAGGCTTAAAATGTATTCAAGGTAAAGCCATTGTTAATTCAATTTCACTTAAAGAAGGTGAAGAACCGTTCATACGGCAAGCCAAAATAATAAAACGTTTTGGTGCCGCTGCGGTTGTTATGGCGTTTGATGAAGCCGGTCAAGCTGAAACCGCTGATCGTAAGTTCGAGATTTGTCAGCGTAGCTACAAAATACTTGTTGATGATATTGGCTTCCCGCCAGAAGATATTATTTTTGATCCAAATATTTTTGCTGTAGCAACGGGCATTGAAGAGCACGATAATTACGCTGTTGAATTTATTGAAGGTACGCGTCGAATCAAGCAAGGCTTACCGCACTGTAAAGTGTCGGGCGGTGTATCGAATGTGTCGTTTTCGTTCCGTGGTAACAACCCAGTACGCGAAGCTATCCACTCAGTGTTTTTATACCATGCGATTAAAGCGGGTATGGATATGGGTATTGTAAATGCTGGCCAATTAGCGGTTTACGACGATATCCCCGAAGAGCTGCGTAAAGCAGTGGAAGATGTGATCCTCAATACCGACCCCGGTGCAGGTGAGCGACTTGTTGAACTTGCACCAAAATACTCAGGTATGGCCCAAGCAGAAAAAGTTGAAGATTTAGAATGGCGTACATGGCCTGTTGAAAAGCGCCTTGAACACGCGCTAGTAAAAGGCATTACTGAGTATATCGACGAAGATACTGAAGAGTGCCGTAAGAGCAAAGCTAAGCCAATTGAAGTTATCGAAGGCCCGCTTATGGATGGCATGAACGTAGTGGGTGACTTATTCGGTGCGGGTAAAATGTTCTTACCTCAGGTTGTTAAATCTGCCCGTGTGATGAAGCGTGCCGTTGCCTATCTTGACCCTTTCATTGAAGCTGAAAAAGAAGAAGGCGCAACGAACGGTAAAGTGGTTATGGCAACCGTTAAGGGCGACGTGCACGATATTGGTAAGAATATCGTAGGCGTAGTACTGCAATGTAATAACTACGAGGTCATTGATCTTGGTGTGATGGTGCCGGCAGAGAAAATTTTGCAAACTGCTATTGACGAGAAAGCCGATATTATTGGTTTATCAGGGCTTATTACTCCATCGCTAGATGAAATGGTGCATGTGGCTAAAGAAATGACTCGCCGTGGTTTTGACTTACCACTACTGATTGGTGGTGCAACAACGTCTAAAGCGCATACCGCAGTTAAAATTGAGCCGCAGTATGATAAAGGTGTGGTTTACGTAAATAATGCTAGCCGTGCTGTGGGTGTGGTCTCTAATTTATTGTCTAAAGAATTAAAGCCAGCTTTTTTAGAGAAAACTAAAACTGAGTATGAAAAAGTACGTGAGCAACAAGCACGTAAAAAGCCACGTTCAAAACCAGTTACTTTGCAGCGTGCTCGCGACAACGCAGCTAAACTTGATTGGGACAACTACACGCCACCAGTGCCGAAAAGGTTGGGTGTGACTGAGTTTAAAAATGTTTCGATTGCGACGTTAAGACAGTACATCGACTGGACACCTTATTTCATGACGTGGTCAATCGCTGGTAAGTACCCACGTATTCTTGAAGATGAAATTGTTGGTGAACAAGCTAAAAGCTTATTCGCTGATGCCAACGCAATGCTTGATGAGCTTGAGCAGTCAGGTGCGCTACAACCTCTAGGTGTCATTGGGTTATTCCCTGCAAACCGAGTAGGGGATGACATTGAGATTTATACCGATGAGTCACGTACAACGCTTTTAACTACATCGTGTCATTTGCGTCAGCAAACGGAAAAAACCGACTTTGCTAACTACTGCTTAGCTGATTATATTGCGCCAAAAGGCACCCCTGATTACTTCGGGGCCTTTGCGGTAACTGGTGGTCTTGAAGAAGATGACCTTGCCGATGCCTTCGATGCTAAGCAAGATGATTACAATAAGATCATGGTTAAAGCAGTTGCAGACCGTTTAGCAGAAGCCTTTGCTGAGTATTTGCATGAGCAAGTGCGTAAAGAGTATTGGGGCTATGCGGTAGATGAGAATCTATCGAATGACGAACTTATCCGTGAAAACTACCAAGGTATTCGCCCAGCGCCAGGTTACCCTGCCTGTCCTGAGCATACAGAGAAGAAGAAAATTTGGCAGTTACTCGATACCGAGCAGCGTATTGGTATGAAGCTAACCAGTTCATACGCAATGTGGCCGGGAGCTGCTGTATCTGGCTGGTATTTTTCTCATCCTGAAGCTAAGTACTATGCTGTGGCGCAAATTCAAAAGGATCAGGTTGAAGATTATGCCAAGCGGACCAACATGACACTTGCAGAAGCTGAGCGTTGGTTGTCGCCTAATTTAGGCTATGAACCTGAATAGTAGTTAGTTATTAGCTTTAAATTTTAAATGAAACGAGCCAAATCTGGCTCGTTTTTTTACTGCTATATTGCCATTATTTTGTGCCCATTTTTTGATCATACTTTTTTATCTTTAATGCATTTTCATAGCTTAATTATTGGTAATTTCCTTCTAATTTAAATATTTGTGTTAAAGTTATTGAGGTTGAGCAAGGAGTCTAAGGTGGAATTGTGATTGATACTGTGAATGCAAGCGAGAGAGATAAAGCGCGATTCTTACGCGTATTTGCATTTATTGGTGCAGTGACCTCTTTGTTGATGTCGGTCACAAGTTATCAAGATGGCTACATCGCGTTAAGTTATTTATTAATTGTTGGCGTTGTAATTTTTGCTTTGCCTTTTTTAATAAAGGGGCGTGATCAATTTATCTCAGTACTCATGCTATACGCACTTTATGCAATGATGTGCTTCTTAACTGTCTCGGGTGGCAGCAATGGCACAGGGCCGTTATGGCTATTTATTGTATCTCCCGTGACCTTTTTTATTCGTGGCTTAAAGCGCGGTGCCTTTGATCTTATATTACTCGCCATTATTATCTCGGTGCTTTTCTACTTTACCGATCAATTAGGTTATTACAGTTATCCGAGCTACTACTTTCCTACACGGGTCATGCTGTGTTTCTCGATTTTATGTATTTTGGCCGGCTTCTACGAATATTACCGTAATAAATACAGTTTGCAGTTAATGGAGCAACTTAAGCTTAATCAAAAGCTTGCTCGCACAGACGCGATGACAGAACTCGCTAATCGTCGCTATGCAACAGAATGTTTGCAAGATGAGCGCTTTGGTGAAGGGTCAGTGTTTTTACTGATGGATGTAGATAACTTTAAGCAGATAAACGATACCTACGGACATCAAGTGGGCGATGAGGTGCTGATATTTTTTGCTGATGTATTTAAAAAAGTGTGCGAAGAAGGAGATGTTATTTCCCGTTGGGGGGGCGAAGAGTTTTTAATTGTGATCCCGACAGGCTATGAACTTAGGGCCAGAAAAGTAGCTGAAAAAATACATAAAAAACTCGCTGAAAAGCCATTTAAGAGTGGCCAGCATCGTTTTCATGTCACCTTAAGTATTGGCTTGTACGTGCGCGTTGCTGGTGAGAGCATGGATCATTGTTTAAACATTGCCGACAAACGGCTATACCGTGCTAAATCACAAGGTAAAAATCAAACGGTCGCTGAAGTAGATTTAGCAAAGCATGAGCCAGCTTAAAATATAAAGCCGCAATAAGCGGCTTTATTGATTGCTCAAATTAATGGCCTTTTTCAAAGTCGCTGACTTCACGCTCAGCTTCTTCTTTCGATTTACCGTATTTTTGCTGAAGCTTACCAACCAGCTCTTTACGGCTACCTTCAATTTTATCTAAATCATCATTGGTAAGGTCACCCCATTTACGTTGTGCTTTACCTTTAAGCTCTTTCCAATTGCCTTCTAAACGATCGCTGTTCATCATAATCTCCTTACTTTGTTAAACATTCACTTTAATAAAAGCAATCGCTGTACCATATGTTTTATTTGGTTAACTTGTTGATTAGTAGTTGTTTTATTTTTATGATAGTAAGAAGGGAGGATAGAAAGTTGCAATTACTACGTAGTTTTTAAAGAAAGTCTGTAAAATTTTCTGTTCCGGTAGTGCTTTATGCTGCTCAGTGACTTTTAGATGTATAGCGATTTATTATACGTATATATTCTTCAGTTGATTTGAGCTTACGTAAGCTCTCGTTAAATAGGTCTCTTAAGGCTTCGTCACGAAATAAAAAGCCGTTCGAATTCTTGCCAAATAATGCAAATCGTTGCACTGGTTCAGAGACATCAATTTCCCCCTTGATGTTAATTAATGCTCGGTAATAGTCAAAAATTTTACCGTCCATCTGGATCACCTCATAGCGCTTTCGATACAAAAGTTGAACTTGTGCTAATTGATCATAAGTTTCTGCGTATTGTGGATTTTCTCTGGCCATTACTTGATATTCTGGCGAGAGTAATTCTTTAGCACCTTGCCATGAAAGAACACTAAAGTGTTTTAATTGGCCAATAGAATTAAGCTGAAGGTTTTGTTTGGTTAGGCTAAAAGCAAAGTTCTCATAGCTGTAAGCAATATCTGAAAAGTAGCCGCTCATTCTATGAGTCTCGATAACTTTTTCATTTATATCATAAACAACATCAACTAAGTTTTCATTGTATAAAGTGATCCGTCTTGCATAGGGGACGTAGACGAATTGTATTTGATAACCATGTGCACCGAGTGTCGCGCGAAGCAAGTCCGGAATAATGCCGGAGTTGTCTTCAACCATTACCCAAGGCGGCATGGTATTTCCAAGTGCTACCGTAATTTTTTGCTGACTAAACGCATTTTGAAACGGCAAAACCAAAAGTAGCAAGGTGATTAAAATGTGAAAGTAAATCCTGAACAAGTTAATTCCTTATCCTGATTTTTGTTTGGTTGCTTAATCAAGAATAAGCCTAAACAGGCAGAATGCAATGTTTTCACTTGTAAAACTCGATACAGAAAATAAGCCTCTATTCATCGCAACTTTTGATTTTTTGATACAATGCGCGAAAAGAAAGTAAGAGATACCTAACGTGCTGCCAGTTCAAGATATTTATCAATCCCTGTTAACCACATTACAGAGTAACCCTATGGCCTTATTGCAAGCGCCACCGGGAGCGGGTAAATCAACATGGCTGCCTCTTACCTTGATGCGCGAAGGGCACTTTAAACGCATTGTAATGTTAGAGCCAAGACGACTCGCCGCTCGCAATATTGCTCAGTACTTGGCAAGTCAGCAAAATGAAAAAGTCGGCGGAAGTGTCGGCTTACGTATTCGTGGCGAATCAAAAGTAAGCGCTGCAACAAAGCTCGAAATAGTCACCGAAGGCATGCTGACGCGTATGTTACAAAATGACCCAGAGCTAAGTGATGTTGATTTACTTATATTTGATGAATTTCACGAGCGCTCAATTGCTGCAGATACAGCTTTGGCATTTGCCCTCGAAACACAGGCGGCACTTCGCGATGATTTAAAAATCTTACTGATGTCGGCAACCTTAGACGGCGATCGTTACAGTGACTTTTTTAGCTGCCCTATTATCTCATCTCAAGGGCGAAGCTACCCCATTGATGAAGTGTATATTCCACTTAAAGACGAAAGCCGCTGGCTTGATGATATACCCGCCGTGATAAAACAGGCGCTTAGTGAGCAAACGGGTAGTGCTTTAGTATTCTTACCAGGACGGCGTGAAATCATACGCGTTCAGCAATCTCTAAACGATTTAGCTGATAGTGTCGAAGTATTTAGCTTGTATGGTGAGCAAAATAAAAACGAGCAACAAGCTGCTATAGCGCCAGCTAAAAATGGCAAACGCAAAGTGGTATTAACCACCAATGTGGCTGAAACCAGTTTGACCATTGAAGGAATACGCATTGTGGTTGATAGCGGCAAACGCCGTGCTGCTAATTTCAATTTAAAAACCGGTGTCACTGAACTTGTTACTCAAAGTATCTCTCGTTCTTCAGCTATACAGCGCGGTGGTCGTGCTGGACGTATTGAGCCGGGGGTTGTGTATCGATTAGGCTCTAAGCAAACCTTTGAGCGCCGTAACAGCCATGATGCGCCAGAAATTCTTACCAGTGATATTAGTCAGTTGTTATTAGAGACAAAACAGTGGGGGGCATCACTTGCTGAGCTAAGCTTACTCGACCCACCAAGTAGCCAGCAAATTAAGCAGGCAACGGCACTTTTGAAAATGCTCGAAGCTATTGATGAAAATGAAAAGCTGACCTCGCTTGGCAGCCAAATGCTGAGCTATGGAGCCGATATTCGCCTCTCGCACATGCTTATTAAAGCAAAGCAACTAGAGCAGCGCATGCCTGGTATTTATATATTAGCGGGGTATTTAACTGCACTGCTTGAAAGCCGCATTAGTATGCCTGCTGATCTTAATTTGGCATTACATAGTCAGCACAGCAAACCGCACCCAGTATTTAAGCAGCAATTAACTTATTGGCTATCACGCTTGCAGCTCAAGCCGGTTGATGAGCTTAAAACAGAGTATTTAGCGGTGCTGGTGGCGCTTGCTTTTCCTGACCGCCTAGCAAAAAAGCGCGGTAATGGTTATTTACTTGCCAATGGTGCAGGGGCTGATTTAAGTGAGGAGTTTTGGCATAACGATGATTACATTGCCATTGCTCACATGGGCGGCCATAAGGGAAACCGTATTTTTGCCGCTGTTGCCTTTATGCCAAGTGAGCTTGAAGGTGAGCTCTCGCATTTATTTACTGAGCAAACCCGTTGTGAGTACGATGAAAAAACGGGGCGTTTTATCCATCAAGATGAGCTAAAGCTTGGTGCTATCACCATAGCGAGTCAGCCAAGTAAACACCCCTTAGATAAGAGTGAGCGCACTAAGGCCTGGCTAAGTTTATTTAGTAAACATGGCTTTTCGTTATTTAATGAGCAACCCGATAGTGAGCAGTTACTGATTCGAATGAGCTTAGCAAGTAAGCTATTACCCGAATCATTCCCACTTTTTAATCGTGATGAATTAATTGGTGATAACCAATGGCTTGCACCTTATTTTGATGATATTAAAAACCTTGAGCAGTTAAAAAAGTTTAACTACAGCGAAGCGATTAAAAGCTGTTTTGATTGGCAGCAGCAAAGCTTATTAAATGAATTACTGCCCTTACGATTAATCGTGCCAAGTGGTTCAAATGTAAAAGTGACTTATCAGCTTGATGGCCCTGCAAAGCTAAGTGTTCGTATGCAAGAAGTGTATGGCATGACCAGTACGCCTTTACTTGCGCAAGGTAAGTTGCCGTTATTAATGGAGTTATTATCGCCAGCTCGGCGACCGCTGCAGCTAACCCAAGACTTAGCTAACTTTTGGCAAACAAGTTACCGCGACGTGCAAAAAGAAATGAAAGGGCGTTACCCAAAACATTTTTGGCCAGACAACCCTGCCATCAGTCAAGCGACCAACAAAGTGAAAAGTAAAATGTGACTGTAATGAAGTGAGCGCTTAGCTCAGCTTTATTGCCTACCTTAGAGCTGCTCACTTCATAAACCGTTACAATTTCTAGCCTTGTTTTGGTTTCTCTTTTACTGGTTGTTTAGTAGTCTGAATTAGTCATTAGTAAAAAAGAGAAAGTCGGTGTCTGCTGCTATAACCCTTACTCAATACGTTAAAAAACGCACAGGTGTGCCCATTGGCCATAAAGATTCGCTGCGCAATATGCTGACACGTTCGCTGGGGGCGAGTTCGTTTTATCTATTTTGGCGATATTGGAACCCGGTGTGGAGCTATTATTTGTCTCGTTATGTGATGAAGCCTTGCAATGACATTATGCCGGTTTGGTGTGCCGTTGTGGTGACCTTTGCTGTAAGCGGAGCGCTGCACGATTTAGCAGTGAGTTTAGTGAAGTTAAAGCCAATATTCTTTTTTACTCCTTGGTTTACTGTGATGGGCGCTTTGGTATTGCTAAGCAAGTACAGCCAACTTCAGTTTAGCTCTGCTCCTTGGTGGTTAAGAGCGCTCGCCAACATCAGCTTTATTGTGCTGGGCTATTGGTTGACGAGCCACCTTTTTTAGCGTGTTATTACGTTGCTAAAGGGTAGTCGGTGTAGCCTTTAGCACCGCCTCCAAATAAGGTATCTGGATCATGCTGAGCAAGCTCAATACCTTGTTCAATACGAGCTGGCAGATCTGGGTTGGCAACAAACGGACGACCAAAGCCAATTAAATCAGCCCAACCTGCGGCTAATGCTTGCTCTGCTTTATCGCCAGTGTACTTGCCTGCATAAATCATTAATCCGGCATAGTTTTCACGTAGTGCTTGCTTAAAGCTTTGCTCCATTAGTGGCGCGTCATCCCAATCAGCTTCGGCAATGTGCAAGTAAGCAACGTTTAGGTCATTGAGTACTTTTGCTGCGCCAATATAGGTTTCAAAGGGGTTATCATCAACCGTACCATTGAGTGTTGTGAGTGGTGCAAGGCGCACGCCTACACGCTCAGCGCCAATTTCATCACAAACCGCTTGTGTCACTTGTTGTAAAAAACGTAAGCGGTTTTCTAAACTGCCGCCGTATTCATCAGTGCGTTGGTTCGACTCTGAATCAATAAATTGATTAATTAAATAACCATTAGCAGCATGTAGTTCAATACCATCAAACCCCGCATCAACTGCATTGCGGGCAGCTTGGCGGTATTCGTTTATAACCTGTTTGATGTCGTCATGGCTCATTGCGAGTGGCAGTGATGTGGCAACAAAGTCGGGTTTGTCATCTTCATCAATAAAAACTTTTACGTCCTTGGCTGCAATAGCTGATGGCGCAATGGGTTGCTCGCCACCCGTGTTACTTGGGTGAGACACTCGGCCAACATGCCAAAGCTGAGCGAACATAATGCCACCAGCTTGATGAACTTTGTCGGTTACTTTCTTCCAACCGACAATTTGCTCGGGAGTATAAATACCCGGCGTCCAAGCATAGCCCTTACCTAGTGCTGATATTTGTGTACCTTCGCTAATGATTAAGCCTGCGCTGGCACGTTGGGCATAGTAGTCGGCCATTAACTCATTGGCGATATCACCCGGTTGTGATGAGCGAGAGCGTGTCATTGGTGGCATAACAATGCGGTTTTTTAATGTATGACCGGCAAGTTGTACGGTTTCGAATAATTTGTTCATTACGGCTCCTTAAAAGCGAATATGCTTTCAGCATAACGAAAGTTATTTATGAAATTAATGCCAGTAATCACAAAACACTTTTGCTAAAAATGAAAAAACTAGAGCGTTAACCTTGGTGCTATAAAGTCTAAAAATGCTAATACTCGTGATGACACACCGCTGTTTTGATAATACACCGCATGCACTTTTTCGCGGCGATTAGGGCTAAGCACTTCGCCTTCGAGCACTTTTACTAAACGGCCTGCTTTTAAATCTTCATTGATCATAAATTCCGACAACAAGGTAATGCCGTGACCTTGAATACAAAGCTGGCGAACAGTTTCACCACTTGAAGCACTGATTGAAAATTTAAGCTCTAAAGGCGTGGTTAGCGGCCAGTGGTTTAAATGCGGTGCATCGGTAAAACCAATAAGTTGTTGTGAGGCTAAGTCGGTTAGCTCATTTAATGGTGGTGCAGCTTGTAAATAATCAGGGCTTGCTACTAGCTGTAGTTTGCTTATGCCCAAAGTGCGCGCATGCAAGTTTGAGTCAGCAAGTTCGCCAATACGAATGGCAATATCGGTTTTATGTTCAAGCAAATCGATAATGTTGTCGTGGCTGGTGATCTCGAGCTTTATATCAGGATAAGCGTGATTAAAGGCTTTTAAATGTGGCGCTAATTGGTGAAACACAAAGGGGCTCGCGGCATCGACTCTTAACTTTCCTGATGGGGCACTGTGTAGGAGTTTTAAGGCTTCTTCGCCTTGTGCAAGCTGACTGAGTGCTTCTCTAGCATAGCCTAAAAATAACTCGCCTTCTTCGGTCAGCTCAATGCGCCTTGTAGTGCGATTGAATAAAGTAACGTTTAAGGATTTTTCGAGCCGAGTCACCGCCCGTGATATTTTTGCTACTTGCTCATCTAAGGCATTGGCTGCACTTGAGAACCCGCCGGTATCAACCACGCTAATAAATGCTTCTAAATCTTGGGTATTGGAGACCACACTCATGGCTTTACCTTTTCATTTTTGACAAAAGTATTTTGTCACTATCGCTATTTTTTGCAAATTTAATTTTAGCCACAATAGCCGCACTTTCAAAAATTAATAGAGGATATGTGATGCCAATAGCATTACTTGCGTTAACTCTCAGTGCGTTTGCCATAGGCACCACTGAGTTTGTGATTGTCGGCTTAGTACCAACTATCGCTGATGATTTGATGGTTTCGTTACCGAGTGCTGGGTTACTTGTTAGCTTGTATGCATTAGGGGTTGCGGTGGGGGCGCCAGTACTAACTGCGCTTACCGGGCGCTGGAATCGAAAACATGTATTACTTAGTTTAATGAGTCTTTTTGTTATCGGTAACTTACTGGCTTGGCAAGCACCTAGTTATGGTAGTTTGATCACCGCAAGGGTTCTAACAGGCCTTGCTCATGGGGTATTTTTCTCGATTGGTTCAACCATCGCTACCGGGCTTGTCAGTAAAGATAAAGAAGCCAGTGCTATCGCGATTATGTTTACTGGTTTAACGGTTGCATTAGTAACTGGTGTGCCATTAGGGACTTGGATTGGTCAACATTTTGGCTGGCGAGCGACCTTTTTAGTGGTGTCTTTGTTGGGTTTAATAGCACTTATTGGCAGTGCATTTTTAATTCCAAGCAACTTAAAGCAAAGTAAAGCAGCCACGTTGGGTGAGCAATTAAAGGTAATGGTGCAACCTAGGCTTTTACTGGTGTATTTGATGACCATACTTGGTTATGGTGGGACATTTACTGCCTTCACTTATTTAGCGCCTATTTTAGAGCAGCAAACTGGTTTTGCATCTGCCACCATTAGCTTAATCATGCTGGTTTACGGGGTATCGGTTGCTGTTGGGAATATATACGGTGGTAAGTTAGCCGATAAAAAGGGCCCGATTAGTGCGCTTACTATTATCTTTAGTGCTTTAAGTATTGTGCTATTAGTACTGACCTTTACCATGCAATCTAAAGTAGCAGCGGTACTAACCATACTCGTATGGGGTGCATTTGCATTTGGTAATGTTCCTGGGCTGCAAGTTTATGTGGTTAAACTTGCTGAAAAATTCACACCCAATGCCGTTGATGTGGCCTCTGGGTTAAACATTGCAGCGTTTAATATCGGTATTGCGCTAGGTTCAGTGTTAGGAGGCGTTGTCGTTGAAAACTACTCATTACAAGACACTGCTTGGATTGGCGCTATTATTAGTTTAGCGGCGTTAATTGCAACAAGATACAGCGGTTATTTAGATAAACGAGCGCTTATAAAGCCACAAACAGCTTAAAAATAAACTATTGATAGTTAGGGGGGTTGTCGTTATTTTAGGTTCGTAATTTGATTCTTAGTCAATAACTAAAACCACAAGGAATAACGATGAAGCACCTTTATTTTCTGGCTATTTGTTTGCTAAGCGCATTTAGCAGCCATGCAAAGCAAGCTAACCCAGAGCTGACAGCATTAGCACAGCAGTACTTCAATACCATGGTTGCAACACAAGCACCTAATGCCACCAAAAAAGAGTTAGAAGCCTTTTTAGCTTTATTAACTGACGACGTAGCAAACCAGCATTTACCTTATCAAACTGATGATTCAAGAGAACCAGATGGTAAAGCCATGATGCGCAAAGGCATGACTTTTTACCTTGGGGCGCACACTGAATATCAAGCAAACTTACTCGATACCTTTATTTTTAATGATTCGGCCATTGCCTTACGTTATACCCATCACGCTAAAGGTATACACCCACAAAACCAGCAAGAAATTGAATACACGCAAACCATTATGGATGTGCTCGAAATAGAAGATGGCAAGATAGCGGTTATTCGTAAATACCACGAATGAATCCATCAATTTTGAATTAGGCTACTTTTCTACGATCCTTTTTCATATAAATAACCTAAACTTAATGATGATAAATTTAGTTCGTATCAATGACATTGGCTTAAATTTAGACTGAGTAAAATTTTATTTGTGCGGTGATGTAATTTAAGTGCATCCCAAAAATGATGTTTTATCTGTAATTGAGAATGATGCTAAACATAACTGCATTAAGTTTAGGAAACCAACATGACAACAAGACAAACAGTATTAGCGGCAGCGTTGCCATTGGCATTACTATCGACATCAGCAATGGCTGACTTATCGGCTACGGTTACATTGGCGTCAGATTACACCTTTAACGGTGTGAGCCAAACCATGAATGATCCAGCGATTCAAGGCAGCTTAGATTATGCCTTTGCGGATTCAGGTATGTATGTGGGGACTTGGGCTTCAAATGTAGATTTTGGCGATGGTACTGACATTGAGTGGGATGCGTATTTCGGTAATTATGTTGAGATAAACGACGCCCTTAGTGTTGATTATGGTATTGCTTACTATTCATACCATGGTGAAGATTACTCAAGCGACGGTAACTATTTTGAGACTTATGCAAAGTTTGGCTATACCAATAGCCTAGGTTTCACAGAACTTAACTTTTGGTACGCTTGGGATTACTTTGGTACCGATGCAGGGCATGTGATTTCTATGGTTGCCCATACCTTTGAAATTGCACCAAATCATGCAATTCGTGCCAGCTTTGATATTTCTAATTCTCTCGATGGTAATAAGTTTGCCTGGGATGGCAACGATAAATCATACAATCATTATCGTTTAGCTTATCAAACAAGCTTTGCAGGTTTTGATTTCGAGCTTGCTGGCGAAAACACCAGCCTTGACTGGGATACCGCAGATGAGCGAATTGTAGCGTCTATTTCACGCAGCTTTGATTTATAAGCTCTGCTTTAATAAACGAAACGGCTAACCTTGGTTAGCCGTTTTTTATGCTTAGAGTATCTTAATGGATGAGGATTAAATCTCTTCGCCTTCGTGCTGCATCGCTAAATCATCAAGCTCAGCAAGGGTGTAATCAAAGTCACTCGTATCGACTTCGTAACGTATTTTCACGCCATAACCACCTTGGCAAAGTGTCGCAGTGACTTTAGCCACTGACCAATGTTTAAGCTTGTTTAAAAACCGATTGGCGGTTTGCTGTGAGTCAAAGCGATAACTGACTTGCGATTCCATCTCTTTTCTAGCCTAAAATTTTTTCGAGAGTGTATGAAATTGCTCTGTTTAAATCAATTGCTCATTGAAAAACGCCAATGTGCGTTGCCATGAAAGCTCTGCCTGCTTTTCATCATAACGCGATGTGGAGTCGTTATGAAAACCATGATTTGCTTGTTCATACATATGCATAGTGTAAGGCACTTGATGGGCTTTTAAGTCGCTCTCGTATTCTGGCCATGTTGCATTAACGCGGTTATCAAACTCAGCTAAATGCACTAGTAGAGGGGCTTTGATGTTTTGTCTGAGCTCTTTGACTGCGGGTGTGCCGTAATAGGGTACGCCTGCATTAATTAGTTTGCTATCAACTGCTGCTAGGTAGTTGACCATATAACCACCAAAGCAAAAGCCTACCGCACCGAGTTTGCCATTACTATTTGGGTGTCTTTTTATATATTCAGCTGCGGCGATAAAATCTTGTTGGATTTTTTGTTTATCCATAGAGCGCTGCATTGCACGCCCTTCATCATCGTTGCCAGGGTAGCCACCAAGAGGGTGTAATGCATCTGGCGCAAAGGCAATAAAACCGGCTTTGGCAAGGCGACGAGCAACATCTTTAATATAAGGGTTTAAGCCTCTGTTTTCGTGGATCACTAAGACTAATGGGTGCTTACCGGTTAAATTAGCGGGTTCGACTAAATAACCTTTTCCTTCGCCATGACCTTTAAACGAATCAAAGGTTTTATAGCTGGCTTTAATATCAGGGTCATTAAAGGATACTTGCTCAGCTAATGCGTAGTTTGGCAGTAAAGCGCTACTTAGCATTGCCATTGAATAACCAAGGGCTGCTAAGCCACCAAGCTTTTTCATAAAGGTGCGGCGATCCATTAAGCCATGGGCGTATTCATCGTACCAATCGAAAGCTTCTTGGGGAATGTGGTTATGGCGTTGCTCAGTCATACTTATATCCTTTAAAAACGAGTTAGGTTTATAACTTTAGCTGAAATATCAGCGATTAACAGCCAATTGCTTTGTTTGCATTAGTACATCCATAAAGCGGCGCTGCCAAATAGCCTTAAAGGCTTTGTTAAATAGGAATAAAAATATTAGCGGCATTAGCAACAGCTTTAAAATCAGCAGTGACAAGATATTCAAAAAGTCGATAAATAAGTCTTCGACGGCAGCCACCATGTTGCTAATGCCAGAGGTAACGGTATCAATAATTTTACTCACCTGCGACGATTGGTTTTGATTGAGTGATGCGTTAAGGTTTTCTAGTTGTTCGTTTAAGGCGTCTTTGTCTAGGTTAAGCGCTCTTTGTTGCGCGAGTACAGCATTAAATTGCTTTGTTAATTGCTGCTTTTTATCAAGTAGTGGCTTGGCTTGTTCAAGCTCAGTAAAAGTGAGTCTTTCAGACAAGCTGCGGGTTGCTTGAATCGCTTCTATTTGTGTTTCGATCTCTGCCAAATCACCTTTGAGCTCAGTGGCTCGCTGGTGGTTTTTAATTTGCTGCTCATTTAATAGCGATAACTTGTCGAAGATGGTTTGTTTTTCACTATCGACCTCTGCTTTTAGCTTAGCCGATAGGGCAGAGGCATTATTTGCACTGCTATTAACAGTCTCTACTTTTTCGCTCACAATTTCACTTTGCTGGTTTATTTGCTCATCTAAGAATATCTGGCTAACGAGGCCTGTTGTAAGCACCACCGCAGGTACTAAAAAGCGAATTAAAATCAAGCTTGCCATAATCTTATGACGTACGTTAGGCAAATAATTACGCCATTCACAAATAAAGTAAGCGACAACTGAAACTGTAAATACACCGCTAAAAATAACTCCAGAAGAAATGGTGTATAAAATGCGCTGTAAGAATAACGAGCCTATTGCAAGGCGCATGGCATCCGACATGTATTCTGCTAAGTCATTTACTGGGTCAAGAAGCTGTGCAGGTTGAATACTGGCAATACCAATGCCCACTTCGGCTGATTGCAACAGCGATATAGCAGCATTGACTGTTCGAGATGAAGCATAGACAAGTGTTGATTGCACAAGGGCGCTGTCGATAAAGCGCATGATGAAATGGTTATAATGCTCTAGCCAACAAAAAAGTAGCAGTATTGAAAGAGATAAATACTTGATAATATGTTGCTTAGTTAGCATAACGCCCCCCGACAGTTTTTACGCTTACTCACGCTACACTATTCATAGTCGTAGAAGCAATCTAATAGGATTGAATTATTTTGCCGCTTAACTGTCTATGAATTGCTATTAATCGTTTTAGAGGAAATATGAAAGAACCTGCATCAATTGGCCAGTGCTGTATTGAAGATTTAGATCCCGTGCAAGACTTAGGTCGCTTAGTCTCTTATTTACGTTCAAACCTCGTTACTCACCTTGATGATGCTTTAGAGGATAAAGAGCTAACGTCGGCCCAATATATTGTAGTTGTGCTACTTGCGCGTGGTAAGGTAAATACCTTGGCTGAGCTTTGTGAGCACATGATGTATGACCGTGGCGCTATGAGTCGGTTACTTTCTCGTTTAGAAGACAAGGGCTTGGTTGCTAAAAAGCAGTCAGTTGAAGATCGCCGTTCAACTCTTTTATGCCTCACAAAAAAGGGCCAACAACTCTATCCTGAAATTTTACCAACCGTAAATGATATCTATCGCAAAGCACTTACAGGCTTCTCTGATGATGAGCAAAAGCAACTCGCAAGCTTGCTGTTTAGAGCAATTCATAATTTAAAAGCATAAATTTCTCTAAGCGGTACATTGTCGCTGTTAGAGCATTTTGATAATATAGTTGCCTAGGCATTTAATTTTAACAAGTCCGGGTTGTTATGTTTGAATCATCTTTGCTCGCGCAGCTTCACGCGCAATTTCCAGCTCATCAATTTAACCCAGAAGGTTTGTCGGTTGTTCATACAGGCCGCTTTGCCAATGCCATTGTTTATCGTTACAAAGATGCGAAATTTGATTTAATTATTAAAGACTTTCAGCACAGCCCATGGTGGGTGAGAAAAACTATCGCGCCGCTTTTTATCAATCAGGAGTACAAGGGGCTGGCACGCCTGCAAGACTTAGACGGAGTGGTCGATAACTTTTGTCGTTTGTCATCTATTGCCATTGTTTACGATTTTATAGAAGGCACGCCACTTCGCCAGCTTGCCTTGCAACAGCAGCATTTACCGAGTGATTTCTTTAAAGAGTTTGAGCGTTTAGTTGCAAAAATGCACCGCCGCGGCGTGGTGCATCTGGATTTACGTAATTTGGGAAATGTGATTTGTTCAAAAGACGGTAAGCCTTACATTATTGATTTTCAGTCAGCGATTCGCTTTGCACGCTTTCCGCGTTGGTTACAGCGTTTTATGCGTGGTGCTGATATGAGTGGGGTTTATAAAGCGTGGCAGAAGTTAGCCAATGATTCATTACCACAAACGAAGGCTGATTATTTACACGACTTTAATCATGTTCGTAAGCGTTGGATTTTTAAAGGTTATCCCATACAACGCGCCTACTTATGGTGTAGTGGGGCAGTGACTCAGATACTCAACTCTGACTTTATTCGCAGTATATTAGATAGATTATAAAAAGCGCGCTTGCACGCGCTTAATGGGGAGAACTAGTATTTAGGCCAGCCATTAGCATCCCAATTAAGGGTGCTTATGAGCAATTTTGGCGTGCCATTATCACCTGCATCATAGGCATGACGAACAATCACATCGGTATTTAAAATGTCTTGTCCTCCTGGGCCTACCCATTGGCTATTACCCGCATCAAGAATGCTGCCGCCGCTGGCTAACATGTTGATGCCATTTTTATCTAGATATGGACCACGAATGTCAGTAGAGCGACCGTAAGCAATGCGGTATGTACTATTGGTACCATCACAGCATTTGCCAACCGAAACAAACAAATAGTAGTAGCCCTGGCGATACACTATGGTAGGTGCTTCGATCCCACCTGAGCGACTAGCTAACGAATAGATTTGGCCAAATGGTTTCATGGTCATCGGGTTAATACGTGTGAGTTTAATGCCCGAATTCCATGAGCCAAAGGCAAGCCATGGTGCACCATCTTTTGCCACTACAAGATCTGGGTCGATGGCGTTGTAATTATTGTTATTGGTGGTATTGATTACTAAACCATCATCACGCCAATCACCTGTTGCCACACTACTTGCAGAAGTAAGGCCAATAGCACTAACACGTGAACCAAAGGTCGAAATAGAATAATAAAGCCAGCTGCGGCCATTGTAGCTTTTTAATTCAGGCGCCCAGACATCAATTCCATCATGATCTGGCACGTAGTTACTCCACCAGCTTAAACCATTTGAGAAAATCGGTTGCGCATCATTCCAATCTACACCGTTGCTTGAATACTTACCGTAGATACCTGGGCCCGTTTGAAAAACCCACCAGGTGCCATTTTCATAGCCAAGGGTTGGATCGTGGGTGACTAAATTACCTGTAAGTGGCCAGTGATCTGCAGTGCCATTTGTCGTTGATGGATCAAATGGTGTTGATTCAACATTAGCAAGCTTGGTTAGTTGCCATTGCTGCGCATCGCTGCCGTTGTAGCTCCACTGGCTAATATTCGCTCCATCGTTGCCATCAAAAGCATATAAGTCGAGTGCTTTACCACTGTGATCATTTATGAAGCTGTAGTAGCCGCTACCTTCATCATTAATTTGCCAATGTTGACTGGCAAGATTAGCGTATTCATATTGCACAACATTGCCACCATCGGCAGTTGAGAAGTCAAACACTTCGAGGGCTTTACCACTATTTAGATTAATAACCGAATAGTTGCTGCCACCTATGTTGGTAATTAACCAGCGCTGAGTATCGTGATTAGTGTTAGCCCATTGACTGACATTCGCACCATCATTGGTTTGTGCGCTGGCAACTTCAACAAACTTAGCACTGTACTTTGATTTAATCGTGTATACGCCATTATCAATCGCATAGGCACAGGGAAGTATCAGTGTTGATGCAAAGCTAAGCGCAGCGAGCGCTTTTTTTGAAAGTATCATTGTGTCTCCAAATCATTGTTATTGAGCTTTCCTTGTGTGTTCTGCTCCTTGGATGAGTTTTGATCAACACCAATCAATTAATAGCAGTGGTGCAGATTAAAACTATTTATAATACTTTATTATATTATTACCTTTGTAAAGGTTTTAGTGGGAATAATTAACAAAAAATTTACTTTCAACTGTTTTAGAGGGGGCGAAAGTGTTTTAAAGAGATACAAAAAAACCACTCAGTGAGTGGCTTTTCGGATGTTATTGAGTAATAAACTGACTGGGAATATCCCATTTCAGGGTATGTAGTTGACCTTGCCAAGTTTGAATGGTGATCCACAGTTTATCGTCTGCTGAGATGGTTTTTGGGGCAATAGCATGGGCATGCTGACCATGATTTGTACCATGCATTATGCCTTCTTCATCTTTGGCAAACTCAGTCAGTGACAAAGGCGCTTTACCAATATTTAGGTAAGCCTGACGGATATTGCTGATGTCACCTTGATTAAAAGCAATAAAAAAATCTTTTACGTATTCATTGTGGTGTGAGTAAGGAGCATCTTCATTGAGCGGCATCGGCGCGATTTTAAATTCACCCGCTTGTTGCTCTTGCCAAAGAGCAGGAAACTGGGGATTTAATGATTGATAAATAAACCATACAGGCAAAGCTAGTATTACAGCATGCAAAATGTACTTTTTACGTTGCCACCAAGTTGCTTGTAAACGAGCCATTAGTTTGCCTCCTGAACATTATTTACTGGCGCAGCTTGGCGCGCTTTTACCGGTTTGCTATTAACTAATTTAGCGGCATACATCATAAAACCTGTGATTGACATTCCACTTAAAATTAAACCAAAAATAAACCAAATAACTTTTGTCCAAAGACCGCCAATATTACCGTAATGCAGTGGATCAGCGATATGCGACAGGGTTTGTAAAGCGTTCATCGTCTCAGGGCTTTTGCTTACTGCAATTTCACCAGTCCATGGATTGACTGATGTTGAGTAGGCGTAGTTATCATAGAAAATAGTATCGCCACTTCCCATGATGTTAAACATGCCACGGTTATGCTCAGGGAGCATCACATAGCTTGCTTTGAAATCTGGGTATTTCTCTTTGGTAATCGCTAATGCCGCTTTTAAGTCTGTAGGCGGTGTTTGTTTATCTGCAGGTAAGGCTGACACAGCCACTAGCGGTGCGTGCTCTTCTATGTCTATTTCGTTATGCCACATGATGGCTTGTACTAAATACCACAGGCCAGTCAAAGCCATCACAGCCATAAACCAAATTGACCAAACGCCACTTAGGGTATGTAAATCTTTTAGAAAGGTTTTTTTACCTTGGTTAAAACGTAGTTTTGGCTGACTAAATGCGCGCCAAAAGTTTTTATAAATCACTAAGCCTGTTACTAGCGCACCTAAAATGACAAAAGCCATGGCGCTGACTAGGTAGTAACCTACGCTGTAACCTTCTTGCCAAGGGAAGAATAGCCAGCCGTGTAGGGTACGCATAAATTCAATAAAAGAGATCGTGTCATTAACAGCTTGTACTTCGCCTGTATATTGATTGACGTAGGCCACAGCATAAGGTTTGTCAGTATCGGTGAAAATAACAGCATTCACCAGATAAGGCTCATAAGTGAGAACACTCATCACATCAGCTGTAGGGTAGGCTTTTTCAACGCTACTAATAACTTGATCAACACCTAGTGCTGGTAAGTCATTTGGGTTGTTTGCACGTGCTTCACTGTTAGTGAGCCAAGTAAGCTCATGGCTTATCACAGACACAGTACCTGTGATACAGATAAAGCAAAATAGCACCCACAAAGGGAGCGAAAACCAACCATGTAGTTGGAACCAAAGACGTTTACTCATGGTAAAAATAGCTCGACGTTAATTGATGATAGTAATTGTTATCATTTAAATTGTACTACAATGTTTTAAACAAACACAATCTCTGTCGTCGAACTAGTAAAAAGGCTATTAAGCGCCTTTTTCGGAATTTTGATTCAGGGTAACAATCCGTTGTGGGAAAGGAATTTCGATATCCGCCCCCTGAATTGCTTTAAATACATTGCGGTTAACCGCTAATTTAGTCTCTATAATTTTGGTGGTTGGCACCCAAAAGCGATAGCTCAAGGTAACACCGCTTTGTGCAAAGCGCTCAATACCTACTTGTGCGTGAGGAGAGTCACTAACTAGCTCATGATCGTTTAAGACTTTTTCGATAAGCTCAATAGCTAGGTCAGCATTTGCATCATAAGCTATGTCTATTTCGCCTTTGACTAGTGAATAGCTAAACGAGTTATGTAAAATCTCGCCAACAATATGTTTGTTAGGAATGGTGATTTCGACTTTTTCTTCGTTAATAAGAATCGTGTGGCCAAGCTCAATGGTTTTAACTTGTCCGCTTACTCCTTTCACTTCGATAGTATCGCCAACGACAAATGGCCTTGTTGCAATGATCGCAAGACCAGCGCCGTAGTTTGAGAGCATGCCTTGCATTGCTAAACCTGCACCTAATGATGCGGCACCAATCGCTGCCACAAAAGGAGTGACGCTAATGCCTATTTTACCAAGGGCAATAACTAAGAACATGATGATCAGCAATACTTTTATGACATTACTGACAAAGTTGGTGAGGGTGATATCGATATTATGACGCTGCATGAGGCCAGCCACCATATTCGATACTTTTTGCGCAATCCATAAGCCAAAAAATAGAATTAAGATGGCACCTACAATTTGCATGCTATAGGTGACTAAATATTCCATTATCAGATTGTAGTATTTTTCGACTTGTTGTATTTCTGAGTCAATCATGTGTTTTCCTAACAAGGTTACTGCGAGCGTTGACTATACCAGAATATGCTGAATAACAGGATAGAGTATTGGCACTATAATAGCGCTTAGTAGTGCGCTTAATGCCATAGCTACAGAGGCAAAGGCGCCAACTTTTGGCTGATCAGCAATCAATGACGCTGTACCAATGGCGTGACATGCAGTGCCAATGGCAACGCCTTTTGCTTGAGCGTTGCGAATATTTATCAGCGAGAAAATCAAATTACCAAAAATAGCCCCTAATACGCCAATAAAGATCACCATTGCTGCGGCCAAAGAGGGAATGCCCCCCAGTGATTCTGTCACTAATAAAGTGATCGGTGTCGTTACTGACAAGCTGGCAAGTGATGCACTTAACTGCGTGGGTGCGTCAAAAATATAGCATATTAGCGATGCTACCAGCGTCGCATTGAATACCCCTAAACTACAACTTATAAGAATTAATAGTAGGTTCTTTTTTACATGTATAAATTGCTGATAAAGCGGTAAAGCTAAAGCCACAATCGCAGGCTCAAGTAACCAACTTAAAATTTTACTGTGTTCGGCAAAAGGTGCATAAGGGAGTTTAAATATCACTAACAGCGCCGCAATTAAGACAATTGCCCAGCACACAGGGTTGCTAAGTGCTTTGGGAATGGCATGGTGTGCTTTAGAGTTCAAAAAGCGTAACACTAAGAAAAGAGCAATAATAAAAGGAACGCTTAGCCACCATAAACTAACTGTCATTTTCACGTCCTTTAAAGTAAGCAATAACAGAGCCTATTAGTAAAACACTGGTCAGTGGCACTACAAAAAAAATAGTCAGTAATAAAGGCCAATTCTGTGTAATTAAACCTAGGTGCTCAATAATGCCAACCCCAGCTGGGATGAAAAATAACGGCATATAATTAAGTAAAGGGCTGGCTGTCGGTTTTAAGTGTTGTTCTTTCACTAGGCCCGTTAACAGTAATACAAGCAGTAACACCATACCTAGCAATGGGGCAGGGAAAGAGCTTTCAAGCAAAGCCGTCAAATATTTAGCAACGGCTAAACAGCCAAGAATAATGATACTACTGATGAGGTATTTCATGAGTCAGGATGATTGCGAATAAAGTACAACTACATCATACCCTTGTCAGTTGTACTATGCGACTTTAGCTTACCATGATTTTGCATTATTAAATTTGATGTCTTCAGCGCCTTTCGCCTTCGCAATAGCCTTTTTGGTATTAGGGTTCATCAGTAAACGAATTTGACTCCATGTTTCTTTAGCGAGAATTTTGCGCTGCTGTGAGCGATAGCTTTGCTGAGTAATTCGTTTAATTGCAGCAAGGGTATCCGGCGAGCGGGCCATCAGTGTTTCGAGTACAGCGTCTGTTTGTTTATCAATGTCATCAGTTAGTTGCGTAACTAAGCCATATTCTTTTGCGTCTTCAGCCGAGATAGGGCCTGCATGACTTGCCAACCAAAGAGCTTGGTCGCGTTTCATCAAGCCAGCAAGTACCACGTTAGCCCCCATATCTGGGCAAAGGCCCCAACGCGCTTCCATGATGGCTAATTTGGCATTTTTATCGACGATGCGGTAATCAGCACCGAGTGCGATTTGCATGCCGCCACCAAAGCAATGTCCGTTAATTTTAGCAATCACTGGAATACTTAAATCTTGCCAACCTAACACGACTTTCTGCGCTAGGTTTTGGTTTCCTGGTAACCATTTGAATAAGAGTTTGACGATATTACTCGGCTTTTTCATCACCGCAGCAACATCTAGCCCAGAGCAAAAGTGTCCACCTTCGCCAGATATAACGACAGCGCGTAAATTGCGATCGCGTTTAATTTTTTTTATTACGTTTGAAAGCTCAACAAACATAGCAAAACTTAGTGCATTTTGTTTCTCGGGACGAACAAGGCTAACCCATGCGACTTGTTGTTTTATTTCTAGTTTTATCATGGTAACTCCTCTGACCTGTTTGCTAGAGCTTACGAGTTAATTACAACTAAGTAAAGAATTGCTGATGTGTCGCAAGGAATCACTATATTTTCCAAAAATGGGTAACCTTGTCATATATTTAGTTACAAATTGATGTATATTTTTAAAACAAAGATGCTAGTTCATAGCTAGTTTGGTTTTGTGAATAGTTAGATACTTTCACAAAATCCCATGACACGACTAGACTTAGCTTTAAGTCGCGCTACAAGGAGTAAAAATATGCTGATGCGCAACACAGCTCGCATAACTAAACAATCATCTCGTTCTTTGGCTTTTGCTGCTTTTTCAGTAGCTTTAACAACCACAATGGTTGGCTGTTCAGATGATAAAGCACAACAACAAGCTACGCCGCCACCGGCCGTATCAGTATTTAATGTCGTCACACAAGAAGTTGGTAATTACCGAGAATTTGTTGCGCGTACTGAAGCATTCCAAGAGGTCGCAATTAGAGCCCGAGTTGAGGGGGAATTAATAGAACGTCACTTTAATGAAGGCTCGTCTGTTGAAAAAGATCAGCTTTTACTAAGGATTGACCCATCTGAATATCGCTCAACGGTCGCAGAAGTTGAAGCTGACCTGAAAAGTAAAATTGCTGCAGCGGATGCTGCTGAACGTGATTTAAAGCGCGGAAGAGATGTGGCCGCACAAGGTTTTATTTCACAATCAGACCTCGATAAACTCACTACTAACTTTGAGCAAACGGCTGCAGCTGTCAAAGCGGCTGAGGCAGAGCTTGAAAAAGCAAAGCTTAATTTAAGTTATACTGATATTCGTGCACCGTTTGCAGGGCGTATTGGTAAAGTAAATTATGATGTTGGCAATATTGTTGGTCCATCATCAAATGAACTCGCAGAGCTTACCGATGTTGACCCAATTTACGTGAGCTTTCAGGTTGAAGAAGCAGATTACATCTCTTATCGCCAGCAACATCAAGCACCTTCAGATAAAGACCCTCGTGATGTGCCCATTGACTTAACTTTGCGTTTACCGAATAACTCGACATTTCCTGACAAAGGTGTACTGGATTTCGCAGATACTAAAATTAATCGAAACACAGGTACGGTTGAGCTTAGAGCTGAATTTGATAACCCTGATGGCATAGTTATGCCTGGCTTATTTGTTACCTTAATCGTTGAAAGTACCAATAAACAGGAGCTGGCATTAATTCCACAAGTAGCGGTACAAGAAAACCAGCAAGGTAAGTTTGTACTTGTTGTTGATGATGAAAATAAAGTTGCTATGCGTATCGTCAAACTTGGTCGTCGCATTAATGCTATGTGGGTGGTTGAGTCAGGCTTAGAAGCTGGTGAAAAAGTCATAATCGAAGGTTTACAAAAAGTTCGCCAAGGTGTTGAAGTGAAAGCGGTTGAAAAAAACGTCGATGAGACAACTGGCACTATTTCTAGCAAAGCTAACTCTTAGGATTGAGATATGATCAGTAAAACTTTTATATCTCGCCCAAAGTTTGCCTTGGTAATATCGATTGTTATTACTATTGCGGGTTTAATTTCAATGGCATTGTTGCCAGTGAATATGTACCCGCAAATTACACCTCCGCAAGTTCAAATTAGTGCCAGTTACCCAGGTGCAAGTGCACAAATAGTTGAAGAGTCGGTGATCAGGCCCATAGAAGAGCAGGTTAATGGTGTTGAAGATATGATGTATATCGAATCAACATCTTCTAATAACGGTACGGCTAATATAACCGTGTACTTTAAGGTCGGAACAGACACAGATATAGCCCAAGTTAACGTACAAAACCGCGTCGCACTCGCTGAAGCAGGCTTACCTGAAGAGGTGAAACGCCAAGGTGTGTCGGTTAAGAAAAAATCGAGCTCGATGCTACTGGGTATTAACTTATATTCGAACCAAGAAAATATCGACGCAATTTTCTTGAGTAATTATGCGACAAACTATTTAACAGAGCCATTAGGGCGTATTAATGGAGTTGCATCTGCTGAAGTAATGGGCGAGCAAACTTATTCTATGCGCTTGTGGTTACGCCCTGATCGGATGGCATCACTTGGATTAACGGTGTCAGAGGTTCGAGCTGCGTTGCAAGAGCAAAATACTATAGTCGCTGCGGGTAAGCTTGGTGCTGCGCCTTCTGAACCGAGTCAGCAGTTTGAATATTCAATTCAAGCTAAAGGGCGCTTAAAAACCCCTGAAGAATTTGGTCAAACCATTATTCGCTCAAGCAAAGATGGCAACTTTGTACGCTTAAACGATATTGCACGTATTGAATTAGGTGCAGCAAGTTACAGTACAACAGCAAAGCTAAACCAGCAAGACACTGCGTTTATTGTTATTTATCAGCTGACAGAAGCGAATGCGACTCAAGTTGCTGCTGATGTAAAAGCACGTATGGCAGAGCTTGCTAAACAGCTACCGGATGGTGTTGAGTACTCAATCCCTTACGACACAACAGAGTTCATCAATCGTTCTATTGACGAAGTGGTTATTACTCTTGTTCAAGCGGTCGGCTTGGTTATTTTAGTCGTGTTTTTATTCTTACAAAATTGGCGCGCTACGCTTATTCCAACGGTTGCTATTCCAGTATCGTTAGTGGGGACTTTCGCGTTTATGATGATGATGGATTACTCCATCAACTTGATCACTTTATTCGGTTTAGTCCTTGCAATAGGTATTGTTGTGGATGATGCCATTATTGTAATTGAAAACGTTGAGCGAATACTTAAAGAAGAAAAATTGCCAATTAAAGAAGCGGTCACAAAAGCGATGGAGCAGGTATCGGGGCCAATAGTGGCAACGACCTTAGTATTGCTTGCGGTGTTTGTGCCTGTTGGCTTTATGCCCGGAATAACAGGGGAGCTTTATAAACAGTTCTCGGTGACTATTTCGTTTGCGGTACTCATTTCTTCTTTAAACGCACTGACATTAAGCCCTGCTTTGTGTGCTTTATTGTTAAATGAAAAGGCCATGAAGCCGATTAAATGGTTAGCGCCTTTCGAAAATATTATTACTCGCTCGACCAGTGGCTACAGTAAGGTTATTCAATTTATCTTAAAACGCACAGCAAGAATGGCGCTGTTTGCAGTGGTTATTTTTGCTGCGGCAGGGTGGTTGGTGAAAACAGTTCCTACGGGCTTTGTTCCAGCAGAAGACCAAGGATTTCTTTTTGTTGATGTGCAATTACCTGATGCCGCAGCAAGCGGTCGTACTAAAGAAGTGATGCACAAACTGGGTGATATAGTGAAAAATGAACCTGCCGCAACCGATTTTATTGCGGTATCTGGCTTTTCATTACTAGGTGGTGCAGGTTCTAATAATGCTTTGGGTATCGTCGTGCTCAAAGATTGGGAAGAGCGTACAAGTCCGGAGCTTGGATTACGCGCGGTACTGACGCGTTTAATGGGTCAGTTTTGGGCTATGCCAGATGCGCAAATCATGGCATTTAATCCTCCTTCAATACCGGGTCTTGGCACGAGTGCTGGCTTTGAGTTTAGATTACAAGACAGCGAAGGGCGTGAGCCTGCTGAGCTTGCACAAGTGTTAAATGGCCTGATTTATGAAGCCAACCAGCGTCCAGAGCTTTCTAATGTTTACAGTACATTTAGAGCGAACGTTCCACAGTATTTTCTTGAAATTGACCGTAATAAGGCAAAAGCTCAAGGGGTAGCGCTTAGTGATATTTTCTTAACTTTACAGGCGCAATTAGGGTCGTTATACATTAATGACTTTAACCAATTTAGCCGTACTTACCGCGTTATCATGCAGGCGGAAAGCCGTTTTCGTCAAAACCCTGCAGACTTGCAGTACTACTATGTACGAAATGATGAGGGGGCAATGGTGCCGCTCACCACTTTAGCTAAACTTGAGCCAATTCTTGGTCCAACAAGTTTGACCCATTTTAATTTATATCGCAGCGCCAGTATTAGCGGACAGCCAGCAGCGGGTTATGCCAGTGGTGATGCTATTAAAGCAATGCAAGAGTTGGCTGAGCAGCTACCAACGGGCTATGTCTATGAGTGGGCTGGGCAATCGAAACAAGAGATTGAAGCCGGAAATATGGCGCCCATCTTGTTTGGCTTAGCGGTGGTGTTTGTTTATCTATTCTTAGTAGCGCAATACGAAAGTTGGACAATTCCGTTCTCGGTAATTGCAGCGGTACCGCTGGCGTTATTTGGCGCCATGCTTGCGCTATATGTGATTGGTATGGAAAACAACATCTATGCGCAGGTTGGTTTAGTGCTCCTGATTGGTCTATCCACCAAGACCGCTATTTTAATTGTTGAATTTGCTATGGAAGAGCGCGCGGCAGGTAAAAGTATTTTTGAAGCGGCTCTTAACGCTGCAAGATTACGCTTTAGGGCTGTATTAATGACGGCACTCTCGTTTGTGCTTGGTGTATTACCGCTGGTGTTTGCAAGTGGCGCAGGGGCAGGTAGTCGTATATCGCTCGGTATTACCGTGTTATTTGGGATGCTAGCTGCAACCATCTTTGGCACCTTGTTAGTTCCGCTATTTTATACATTAGTGCAATCAATGCGTGAAAAAATAAAAGGCACAGCGAGTTCAGAGTAAAAATTCTTAAAATTACAAAAAAGTCAGGGTAACCTGGCTTTTTTTTTGGTAAAACTCAAAAGAGGTTTGTTATCATAGCCGAATTCAAAGCGATACACATGTGCAGAGGTTTAAGGAATGGCTGGTCCACGCTTATACAGTGAAGAAGAAGTAACTCATCAGGCTTATGATATCTTTTTAGAGTTAGCGCCTGATAACTTAAGCGAGCAAGATATTGCTTATTTTAACGAGCACAGAGAAGAGCTTGGCTTTATTGAAGAAGGTGAGCCTGACGAGCAGTGGCAAGATTTTGTTGCACTAGAAATTGAACCTGAGCTGTTTGTGCAAGTCTTAGTAGGGCTTGAATTCGACAATCAAGATATTTTATTTGCGAAAATATTAATTAGCCGAGACAAAGATGCACCGTTTTGCCACATCCTATGGAAAGATAGCGAATAACTCTCCAGCCGATGTTTGACTCTACTTTTAGTTGTTTTAATTCAATAAAACGAATTATTTTGCCCGCCCTGCTCGTATGCAGTTGGCAGGCTTTTGCTGTTGATCCGTTTGAAGACTTTCATGAATACGGACAATTATCAGAAGAAGAAATTCATAAAATTCATAAAGGCGAGTTGCTGTATGGAGATATGGAGTTTGGCTTTATGGTAAGTCGTGGCAATACTAACTCAACTAGTTTCAAACTCAAAGGTAATCTCTACCAAGATTTTGAAAAATGGCGCAACCAATTTAAGCTCGATACTTTATACAAACGTGACCGCAATGAAGAAACCGGTGATGAAGAAGTCTCAGCTGATCGAATATTTGTATCAGGCCAAGGCAACTATAAGTTAAATGTGAAAAATGAGTCGTTTTTCATTTATGGTGACTACGAGCGAGATAAATTTAGTGGTCTTGAGTTTAAGAGCACAGTAGCGACTGGTTACGGTAATCGCATTTATCAAGGCAGTAAGAATAAAGTCGATATCGATGTTGGCCCTGGTTTATATCGATCGGTGGCTGATCAAGATACGGCTACAGAAGAAGATCAAACAAAAACGGGTTATCTACTTCGTTTAGCGCTGCAGTGGGAGCGTACGGTCTCTGCGCGAACTCGCTTTAATCAAGACGTTAGTTATGAGCAATCGTTGTCAGGGTTAAACTCGCGTTTAAAATCAGAAACCTCATTGATCAGCAAAATCATGGGTGATGTTTCACTCAAATTTACCTATATGTATCGCTATAACTCAAAACCAGAGGAAGATAAGCTTAAGTACGATTCTGAGCTGAGTGCGACCTTTGTTTATAGCTTTTAAGAGAATACCTCACTATGTATCAACATAAGCAGTACGCTATTTTTATTTTTGTTATATTAGGCTGGATTGGCGGCTTCATCGCCCTAGCTTGGAATTTAATTGGTGCAGATATTCCGCTCATGGTGTTTAGCGCTATTTTGGTGCTGGTGGCCTTTTTATTCCATGGTTTAACCATCAAGGTCAACGATAAAACCGTAAGCTGGGCATTTGGACCTGGTGTATTTGGTAAAACAGTAGCTTTTGATGAGATTGATTCTGTTCGAGCGGTAAGTAACTCATTTCGACATGGCATAGGCCTTCGTATTACTCATGATGGTTGGGTTTATAGTGTATCAGGATTCAGTGCTGTAGAACTGGCAATGAAAGACGGTACTCACTATCGCTTAGGAACCAACGACCAAGATGGTTTACTTGCTGCACTTAAATTGCATATTACCGAAGCTGTACCAGAAATTAGCAAAGAGGCTACGTCAGAAGCAGAGTAAATGATCAGCTATTTGACAGCAGTATATAGACATAAAAAAAGCGCCATAGGCGCTTTTTTTATGTCTATATTTTAATGGCTGTGACCACAACCACCTTCACCGTGCACATGACCATGTGCTAACTCTTCTTCAGTTGCATCGCGTACTTCAAGTACTTCAACATCAAAATGTAGCGTAATACCTGAAAGAGGGTGGTTACCATCTACAATGACGTCTTCGTCTTGAATTTCGATGATCATCACTGATTGGTCGCCAGCATCTGTCGTAGCGCGGAACTGCATACCAACTTCAATTTCCATACCTTCAAACATTGATTTTGGTACTGCTTGCATTAGGTCATCGTGACGCTCACCATAGCCTTGCTCTGGTTCAACGGTTACGCTGAATGTGTCGCCTGCTTCTTTACCTAATAGCGCATTTTCGAGGCCTGGAATTAAGTAACCTGTGCCAACGATGAACACTAGTGGCTCACCATCGAAAGAGTTGTCGATGGTGTTTTTGTTATTATCCAATACTGAATAATGCATTTTTACCACTTTGTTTGCTGCTACGATCATAGTCATTCCTATTTATTCATCTTCGAGAGAGTAAGGCAGAGCTTGAATTGATAACTCTACCTGAGGGAGGTGTTTTGCCCGCAAAATTTGGCCTGCTTCATTATCGTTAGGAAGCACAACCAGACCCATTAAGGTTTGCGTTTGTTGATTATAACTTTGGCTGATAAGCTTGCCGGCACGGCGCCAGTTTTCGCCCATTTGTGTTTCAAGCTCAAGCTCATCAAGTAAGCCTTCAGCTTTGCCTGACACGATATACATAGCACGTTTATTTTTGCCTAGGTATTTCATACGGGCTACGGTTTCTTGCCCTGTGTAGCAGCCTTTTCTGAAACTGATACCACCGAACGCTTGCAAGTTAACCATTTGCGGTACGTATTCACCAATAGCATCGCTATTTAATGATGGCTCACCAGCAGCAATAGCTACTTGTTGCCATGGAGCGTCATCTTCAAGCGCTATTACGTTATCAGGTAAGCTAAACTCATCATTGACCATAAGTAATACGCGGTTATTTGCAAGCTTGAGGGCTTTACCGTCAGCAAAATCGACTGCGCTATGCTCATCATCAAAAGTAATTGCTAAGGTTTCTAAAGCCGCTGTTAGGTCATCACCTAATAAGCCAATTAGCTGTTTTTCAGATTGCTGAATTTCTACTTGCGAAAATACAGCATATTTTTTTAACTCGACTAGAGATTGTTCTACCTCAGGCTTTGAACCTGCCAGGTAATAGCTGTCAAGGTGAGAAAACAACCTAAACACACCCCAAAGTTTGCCTTTTGCATTACAGTGGCCAGCCCAAAGGAAGTTATCATTGCTTAACTTGTTGATATCTTGCGTGATTTGTCCGTGAAGGTAAGATAACTTATCTTTGCCTGTCAGGCTGATAAGTGAATAAGATAAAGGACATGCGTAAACAGTCGACATAAAAACCTTCTTTACGATATGAATGAGCGCTAATGATAACTTAGTTAGGGTAGCAATTTAAATAGCTGTTTATTCGATAGCAATTTGGTAAACTGCAGACAAATAAGTACGAGGTTTAAAATGACTGAAATTCACAGTAAAGAACGTATTCGTTGGGCATGCCGTCGCGGTATGTTAGAACTAGATGTTTTATTTATGCCATTCGTTGAAGAAGCGTTTGACTCACTATCAAAAGAACAGCAAGCTGTTTTTCAACGCTTACTTGAGTGCGATGATCCTGATTTATTCGCATGGTTTATGGGTCACGAAGAGTGTAAGGACCCAGAGCTAAACGGTATGGTCGCGTTAATTTTAGACCGAGTTCGTGTATAGATTTACCGTTACAAATAACACCACAGACCACAAACCCTTTGTGGTCTTTTTTTGCTTGATAGCCATCATATTATGCTTTGCTTACCAGCATGTTATTGCTCAGCTTTTGGCGTGTTTAGCTTGTCTTTTTCTAGCCATTCTGTGTTTTAAAAAAGCCCAACATGCGCAGCCTGAAAATGGCGTTATTATTTTAGAGCAAGCAGAGCTTAGGTTCGTGAACGACAATCTTAAAATTCAAGGCCAGATAATGGCTAAAAGTTATGTGTTTGCTAATTTTGTAGTGCTAAGGCTGGCGGGGTTTTATAAATCACACTGGCTGATAATTAATGCAGCCAGTGTTGATGAAATGAGTTATTCGCGGTTAAAGCGTGCGATTATTGCAGTGCAGCAACCGTCTTAGGGGTTAAAATTGTTGGTGTGGGATTCTCGTTTTGCTCAGGATAATCAATAGTGTAATGAAGGCCACGGCTTTCTTTGCGCTCAAGTGCGCTGCGAATAATAAGCTCTGCGACCTGCACTAAGTTTCGAAGTTCTAACAAATTATTTGTAACCCTAAAGTTAGCGTAGTAATCATGAATTTCTTGCTGTAGTAACTCTACTCGGTGAAGCGCGCGCTCTAAGCGTTTTGTAGAACGGACAATACCGACGTAATCCCACATAAATAATCTTAGCTCATGCCAATTATGGGTAATAACAATTTCTTCGTCTGAGTTAGTTACACGACTTTCATCCCATAGTGGTAAAGCTTCAAGGGCTGGGCTTGAATCTATTTTGCTTAAAATATCCTTTGCGGCAGCATGAGCAAATACAATACATTCAAGTAGTGAGTTACTGGCCATGCGATTAGCACCATGTAAGCCTGTGTAAGCTACTTCGCCAACCGCATAAAGGTTGTCTAAATCTGTGCGGCCATTGAAGTCGGTCATAACACCACCGCAGGTATAGTGTGCAGCGGGTACTACCGGAATGGCTTCTTTGGTAATGTCGAGACCAACACTTAAGCATTTTGCGTAGATAGTCGGGAAATGCTCAATGATAAAATCTTTTTCTTTATGACTAATATCAAGGTATACACAGTTCGCGCCAAGGCGTTTCATTTCAAAATCGATAGCGCGAGCAACGATATCGCGAGGAGCAAGTTCTCCGCGTTCGTCAAAATCTTTCATAAAGCGGGTGCCGTCAGGGCGTTTTAAGTAAGCTCCCTCACCTCGCATTGCTTCTGTGATTAAAAAGTTTTGCAGTTCTGGGTGATATAAACTAGTTGGGTGGAATTGATTAAACTCCATATTAGCGACACGACACCCAGCGCGCCATGCCATAGCGATACCATCACCACTGGATACATCAGGGTTAGAGGTATATAAGTACACTTTACTTGCACCACCTGTTGCAAGTGAAACGAACTTTGCTTTAATTGTTTCAACTTTTTTATCGACACAGTTCCAAACATATAAGCCATGAACATGTTTGCCTTTTTTAGCTAGGCTTTTATCAGTGATTAAATCAATGGCATTGTAGTTTTCTAATAGGGTGATATTAGGGTGTGCTTGAACTTGGCTAATTAAGGTCGTTTGTACTGCACGACCTGTAGCATCAGCAGCATGTAATATGCGACGATGGCTGTGACCGCCTTCGCGGGTTAAATGGAAACGTTCTTTACCTTTTGAATCAAATTCCATATCAAAAGGCACGCCTTGTTCAATGAGCCACTTTAAACACTTTTTAGCATTGCTAGCGGTGTAGTGGACTGCGTCGCGGTCACATAACCCGCCACCTGCATCCAACGTGTCTTCAACATGAGATTCAATGCTGTCATTCTTTTTGTCAAATACTGCTGCAATACCACCTTGAGCATATAAGGTAGAACCTTCGGTTAACGCTCCTTTACTAAGTACTGTCACTTTACAGTGATTAGCTAGAGATAAAGCAAGAGAAAGGCCAGCGGCGCCGCTGCCAATGATAGCGACATCAGTAATGTGATGTTTATTTTGGTTCATGTCTGTGGTCTTTGCGGTTACAATGCTCGGCTAGTAGTGCCAAAAGTTTGAGCAAATAAATTTTTATGTGGTATACGTATATGTACCATATTTGCTTTAACACTATTAGTCATTTTAATACGTTATACCAATCTTATTAGTTTTATCGTCATATAAACAGTTTATTGTTAACTGTTTTGAATTGTGAATTTAATATAGATAACCGTTGATTTTTAGGCAGTTATTAGGATTTCCGTGTAATAAGATTGGTATGACTCAATTTATTTGCGTGCTATTTTATAAAAAAATCATTTTAAACTGAACTTTTATATTCATGGTGCAGTCAGAGTTTGTGTAAACAATGGCGAGTATATGAATAGCAAGCAAGAATCAAACAGAGGAGTACCGGCTCGAATGAGCGAGCAGGATTTGGATTTAGCGCTAGTTAAAAGGGTCCAGCAAGGAGATAAAAACGCCTTCAACCTATTAGTTAGAAAATATCAGAATAAAATTGCAGGTTTGATTTCACGTTATGTATCAAACCAAGGTGATGTTGCTGATGTCGCACAAGAAGCCTTTATTAAAGCCTACCGTGCATTGCCTAACTTTAGAGGGGATAGCGCCTTTTATACTTGGTTATACCGTATCGCCGTAAATTGTGCTAAAAATTACTTAGTTGCTCAGGGCCGTAAGCCCCCAGCTAACGATGTTGATGCCGAAGAGGCAGAGTTTTATGACAGTGCTGATGCTATGCGTTCAAACGCATCGCCAGAAAACCTGTTATTAAGTGACGAAGTACGTGCTGTAATTTTTAATACGATTGATAGTTTGCCTGAAGATCTTAAAACCGCGATTACCCTTCGTGAAATTGAAGGTATGAGCTATGAAGAAATAGCCGTGGTTATGGATTGTCCTGTGGGAACGGTACGTTCACGTATTTTCCGTGCCCGTGAGGCGATTGATAATAAATTGAATCCATTAATAGGTGAGTCTTAGTATGACAAAAGCAGACGTTAACAAGTTGGATAATGAGCAGTTATCCGCGTTACTTGACGGCGAGCAGCAATTAACTGATCAAGCGATCACAAACGACGATGTGTCTACATTTGGTCGTTACGCAATGATTGGTGATGTAATGCGTGCTGAGGCAAATAATAACGCTTTTAACTTTGACATTGCAGATGCAGTGGCTGAAGCACTTGAGCAAGAACCTGTATACGCTGATTTCGCGAATAAAACAACGGTACCAAAAAGCGAAGAAATCGTGGCGGCAACAGGCACAGATAACGTAGTAGCATTTAATTGGCGTCGTCCATTTGCCCAAGTGGCAATTGCTGCCAGTGTTGCTATGTTTGCGATTGTGGGCGTACAAACTTTGCCACAAAACACCGAAGTACCACAAAATGACATTCCAACCTTACAAACAGTACCGTTAACCGGTATGGCTTCTCCGGTAAGCTACTCATCTGAGCAACCTGCGTTAGAGAATGCTCAGCAAGGTTTACGTGAATTACAACAGCAACGTATTGGTGCATTAGTTCTTGAACATCAACGTCAAGCGCGTGTTGCATATTCTCTAGAAGAATCGCAAACTGCAGAAAATGCAGAAGAGGAAAAAAACTAATTAAATGAAAGTTTTTACTTTTATTTTGTCGCTGGTATTAACGGCCCCTGCCATTGCTAGCGACGAAAATCCCGCCAAAACATTATTACATGATATGGCTACGGCCGTTCATACTCGCAATTTTGATGCATCGTTTGTAGTTGTAAAAGGCCAAGCGATGGAACCGTATCGATGGTTACATGCAAAACAAAATGATATCGAACTTGAGCATTTAAGTTTGCTTAACGGTGCTGGTCTTGAAATGGTGCGTGTTGATGATCAAGTTACTTATTTTGAACCGCATTCTGAGCCTTATTCAGTCAAAACAGACTCTATAGCTGGCCCTATTCCCGAAGTGCTTTTTAAAGACATCGATAGACTAAGTGCTCATTATGACTTTGTTCTTGGCGGAAAAGGTCGTATTGCTGGTCGTTCTGCACAGTTAGTGCGCATCGAATCTAAAGATGAATATAAATATAACTATTGGATCTGGCTTGATACAGAGTCTTCGTTGTTACTTAAATCAGCCTATGTAAATCACAAAGGTGAGATGCTAGAGCAATTACAACTAACTCATATTAGCGTTACAGAGCAACCTGCGCCGATGTTAGTTGAAATGCAAAACCGTGAGTTTCCTGCTGTGCTTTCAACGAATGATATTGCCAGTGATAGCGACGGCGCAGCGAATGATTGGAAAATTGGCTGGCTCCCTGATGGCTTTAAGCTGTTAAAATCAGACCGTCATAAACTCGACTTAAACAATGAACTTGCTGACTATTATTTATATTCAGATGGGTTTGTTGAAGTATCTGTTTTTATTCAAAGACCCTTACCCGGTAAACGTGCAAGTGGTGCTTTAACATCAGGTGCGACGACGGTCTATGTTCACAATGGTGGTAGCTTTGATGTATCGGTTGTTGGTAATATCCCAGCTATGACAGCCAAAGCTATAGCAGAGTCGGTAGCGCGACCTCTTTAAATTATGATTGAACAAACACTCTCTGTCGTGTCAGTTAAAGGCACGACAGCGAATTTAGAAGCAGAGCAAAAGCAAGCTTGCGCAGGCTGTAATGGTCGCTGCGGTTCGCAGGTCTTTGCTAAGCTGTTCGGAACAGCAAAAAAAACCTTTCCGTATACATTCGAAAAAGAGCTACAGGTAGGGCAAAAAGTAACCTTGGCAATCGATGATAGCCACTTGGTCAAACATGCAATGGCTGTTTATATGCTACCACTTTTGTTTAGTTTAGGGTTTGCTTTAATCGCATTTGCGGCTTTTTCGCTTGCTGAAGGCTGGCAAATTTTAGCAGCCGTCATTGGTGGCTTAACGGGCTATGTGATAGCTAAATCAAGGGTTAAGAGCCTAAAGCATGATATTAAAGTAATAAAAATTCACCCAATTGCTATTCCTTTCACTCAAATAGATGGTGATTAAAGCCAATTAAATGTAAAATTGCCGCTTTATACACTTAGTCCATTTTATATAGAAGTTTAGAATCCAGTTTATGAAGCATATCCGTAATTTTTCGATCATCGCCCATATTGACCATGGTAAATCGACTCTCTCTGACCGTCTTATCCAAGTTTGTGGTGGTTTAACAGACCGTGAAATGCAGCAGCAGGTGTTAGATTCAATGGACATTGAGCGTGAGCGTGGTATTACCATCAAAGCGCAAAGTGTAACGCTAAATTATAAAGCTAAAGACGGCGAAACATACCAGTTAAACTTTATCGACACGCCAGGACACGTTGACTTCACATACGAAGTATCACGCTCACTTGCAGCCTGTGAAGGTGCACTTTTAGTTGTTGATGCGGGTCAAGGTGTAGAAGCACAAACCTTAGCTAACTGCTACACAGCAATTGAAATGGACTTAGAAGTTATTCCAGTTCTAAATAAGATCGACTTACCACAAGCTGATCCACTTCGTGTAGCAGAAGAAATTGAAGACATCATTGGTATCGATGCCCTAGATGCTGTGCAATGTAGTGCTAAAACAGGTATTGGTATTGAAGAAGTACTCGAAATCATTGTTAAAGATATCCCGCCACCAGAAGGCGACAAAGATAAGCCACTACAAGCGCTTATCATTGACTCATGGTTTGACCCATACCAAGGTGTTGTATCATTAGTACGTATTAAACACGGTGAATTACGCTCAGGCGATAAAATTAAGATCATGTCGAATGATCAAGTTCATATCGCAGATAAAGTAGGTATTTTTACACCAAAGCAAACTAACACGGGCATCTTGAAAACCGGTGAAGTTGGCTTCGTAATTGCGGGTATTAAAGAAATTCATGGTGCACCAGTAGGTGATACTATTACTTTACAGCGTAACTCAGCTCCAGAGCGCTTACCAGGCTTCCAGCGTATTAAACCACAGGTTTACGCAGGTATGTTCCCAATTTCATCTGATGACTATGAATCATTCCGTGATGCGCTTGATAAACTGAGTTTGAACGATGCTTCGTTATTCTTCGAGCCAGAAAACTCAACAGCACTAGGCTTTGGTTTCCGATGTGGCTTCTTAGGTATGCTTCACATGGAAATCATCCAAGAGCGTCTTGAGCGTGAATACGACATTGATCTTATTACAACTGCACCAACAGTAATTTACGAAGTAGAGACTAAAGACGGAACTAAACAGATAGATAACCCGTCTGACTTACCGCCGGTGAATAATATTCTTGAAATCCGTGAGCCAATTGTTGAAGCTAACATATTAGTACCGCAAGAATTTTTAGGTAACGTAATTACGCTTTGTGTTGAAAAGCGTGGTATGCAAACTAAAATGAGCTACCATGGTAAGCAAGTTGCGGTGACGTACGAATTACCGATGGCTGAAGTAGTAATGGACTTCTTCGATAAGTTAAAATCAACAAGCCGTGGTTTTGCATCACTTGATTATAACTTTAAACATTTCCAAGCTTCAGACATGGTACGTGTTGACGTATTGATTAATGGTGAGCGTGTTGATGCGTTAGCTATTATTGTACACCGCGATATTGCACAATCACGTGGTCGTCAGTTAGCTGAAGCACTGAAAGACTTAATTCCACGTCAGCAGTTTGATATTGCGATTCAAGCAGCGATTGGGCAGCATGTTATTGCGCGTACAACAGTTAAGCAATTACGTAAAAACGTAATCGCGAAATGTTACGGTGGTGACGTAAGTCGTAAGAAAAAACTGCTACAAAAACAAAAAGAAGGTAAAAAGCGAATGAAGCAACTAGGTAACGTTGAAGTACCTCAAGATGCATTCTTAGCTATCCTTAAAGTTGGTAAATAATTAGAAGTAAATAAAGGAATTAATGCATGGCGGGTTACTTTTCTATTTTCTTAGTGTTGTTAACGCTAGGCTCAGGATTAATTTGGTTAATTGACCACTTTATGTTTGCGCCAAAGCGTCAGCAACGCATTGCCCTTGCTCAAAACGCGGCAGGTGGTGAGTTAGACGAAGAAACTGCTGCATTAATTGCGCCTGAGCCAAGTATCACTGAAACGGCTAAATCAATTTTTCCAATGATTGCGGCAATTACTATTTTCCGCTCTTTCATTTTTGAACCGTTTCAAATTCCATCGGGCTCAATGATGCCAACCTTATTGGTGGGTGACTTCATTTTGGTACAGAAGTACTCATATGGCATCAAAGATCCAATTTGGCGTAGTCAGTTAGTTGACGTTGATGAACCTGAACGTGGTGATATTGTGGTATTTAAATACCCATTAGATGAGCGTGTGGATTACATTAAACGTACGATTGGTTTACCAGGCGATAAAATTGTATATCGCAATAAGCACCTTTATATTCAGCCGAAATGCGCCGAAGGTGTGACTCAGCAAGGTGATTTGCTGTGTAATGAATACAACAAAATTGATATGGAAATCCTCAATAGTGACGAGTTCAAGCAGGGTTCTATGAATTTAGTGCGTTTAGAAGAAAACCTAAGCACAGTAAATCATAATATTTTGATTAACCCGCAAGCTCCTGAAATGAAAGGCCGTTATTATCAACAACCAGGTACACGCTCAGACGAGTGGGTTGTTCCTGCCGATCATTATTTCATGATGGGTGATAACCGTGATAATAGCCAAGATAGTCGCTTTTGGGGCTTTGTACCTAAAGAAAACTTGGTAGGTAAAGCCGTCTTTATATGGATGAGTTTTGAATTTGAAAATGGCCCAGATGACTTTTTACCAGGCTGGGTTCCAACTGGTGTTCGCTTTGAACGCCTAGGTAATATTCAGTAACGATGAAAAAAAACGTAACAGAGTTATACAACAGAATAGGTTATACATTTACTGATCAAGCTTTGCTTGAGCAGGCAATGACGCACCGTAGTCATAAAGGCCAACATAACGAGCGCTTAGAGTTTCTTGGCGACTCAATTTTGAGCTTTGTGATTGCAAATGCGCTATATACTAAATTTCCAAAAGCACGCGAAGGTGATTTAAGCCGTATGCGTTCGACCTTAGTTCGTGGTCAAACATTAGCTGAATTCGGCCTTGAATTTGGCTTAGGCGATTACTTACGCTTAGGTCCAGGTGAGCTTAAAAGCGGTGGTTTTCGCCGTGAATCAACCCTAGCTGATGCCGTTGAGGCGATTATTGGGGCAGTGTTCTTAGACTCAAACATTGAACAATGTGGTGAGTTAATTTTAAGCTGGTACGAGTCGCGTCTTGACGCAATTTCGCCGGGCTTAAATCAAAAAGATCCTAAAACATTACTTCAAGAATACTTACAAGCGCGCAAATTATCGTTACCTGGCTACACTGTAATAGATACAAAAGGCCAAGCGCACAATCAAACATTCACGGTTGAATGTATTGTTGAAGGGATGGATAGCATTATCTCAGTAGGTAGCTCTCGTCGTAAAGCTGAGCAAAAAGCCGCTGAAAAAGCCTTAAAGATACTTAAAAATGAATCTTGATGATTTAATTAGCAAAGAACCTGCAGAGCTAGACACGCACTGCGGGATGGTTGCCATTGTTGGCCGCCCAAATGTAGGTAAATCAACCTTACTTAACTATATTGTTGAGCAGAAGGTGTCGATTACTTCTCGTAAGCCACAAACTACACGTCACCGTATCATGGGTATTCATACCGAAGGTAAATACCAAGCTGTTTATGTGGATACACCTGGCTTACACGTTGAAGAAAAACGCGCTATTAACCGATTAATGAATCGTGCTGCATCAAGCTCAATTGGCGATGTAGAACTTATAATCTTTGTGGTTGAAGGCACACACTGGAATGAAGATGATGAGATGGTGCTAAACAAAGTACGTCAAAGTGGTCGTCCAGTGTTATTAGTTATGAATAAAATTGACCAAGTTAAAGACCGTGATTTAGTGCTTCCGCACATGCAGTTTTTGGGTGGTAAATTTGATTTTGTGGCTATTATTCCAGTCTCTGCAAAGCAGGGTAAAAATATTGATTTAATCAAAGATGAAGTGAAAAAGCGTTTACCGCTTTGTGAGTTTTACTTTCCTGAAGACTACGTAACAGACCGTTCAATGCGCTTTATGGCGGCAGAAGTTATTCGTGAAAAGCTGATGCGTTTTATGGGTGATGAGCTTCCATATTCAGTCACCGTTGAAATCGAGCAGTTTAAATGGCTAGAAAACGGTGTTTGGCAAATTAATGGCTTGATCCTTGTTGAGCGTGAAACGCAAAAACGCATGGTGATCGGCAATAAAGGCGAAAAGTTGAAAGTGATTGGCCGTGAAGCTCGTAAAGACCTTGAAGACATGCTGGATAACAAAGTCTTTTTAGAACTTTGGGTAAAAGTGAAGTCTGGCTGGGCTGACGATGAGCGTGCGCTACGTAGCCTTGGCTATGGTGAAGACTAAGTAAAGTCTTACACGCCATGGACAGCGAATTCTACACAGCATACTTGCTGCACCGACGTCCTTTTAGTGACTCGCAAGTAATGCTTGATATGCTGGTAGAAGGCGTAGGTCAGCTGAGAATGCTGGCGCGCATTAGTGGTCGCCAGGCCACTAAACATAAAGCACAACTACAACCTTTTCAATCTCTGCTCGTGCAATACAGCGGTAAGTCAGATTTAAAATACATCAATCGTTTTGAGCCCCATGGCGGGCAGACCGTACTGTCGGGTACTCAACTCTATTGCGGTTTTTATTTGAACGAATTAACCAACCGTATCGTACCTATCAATGAGCCGATGGAAAGTGTTTATCATCTTTATAAGAAGCATCTCGACGAATTATCAACGACTAAAAACCTACAAGCTGTACTACGCTCTTATGAGTTTCAACTGTTAGAGATGCTTGGATATGGCGTAGATTTTAGTGTTGATGCTGAAGGTGATGTAATTAACGATGCAGCAAATTATCAGTACTTTGCTGAATACGGTTTCTTGCTGCATGACGACCCCCATAGTGGCTTTTCAGGTAAGCAATTAAATGCTATAGCAGCTCATGACTTTAGCGCCCCTGATGTGTTATATATGGCAAAGCAATTAAGTCGATACTTACTCAAGCCTTTACTTGGCAAAAAGCCATTAAAAAGCCGTGAGTTATTTATTAAGTAGGCTGATGAGCAGCCTTGAATCGTTGTTTTAAACAGGTAAAAAAATGAAAGATATTCTTCTTGGTGTAAACGTTGATCACATTGCCACTTTACGCCAAGCGCGTGGCACGAGTTACCCAGATCCTGCGCATGCCGCAGCTGTTGCAGAGCATGCTGGTGCAGATGGTATCACCATCCATTTGCGGGAAGACCGTCGTCATATTCAAGACCGTGACGTATATGTGATGGCAAAAACGATTCAAACACGTATGAATCTTGAAATTGCAGTCACTGATGAAATGATCGGCATCGCCCTTGAAGTAAAACCTGCTTATGTTTGTTTAGTGCCTGAAAAACGTGAAGAGCTAACTACTGAGGGTGGTCTTGACGTTGTGGGTAATTTTGAAAAGGTAAAAGCAGCAACAGAAAAACTGACAGCTGCGGGAATTAAGGTTTCGTTATTTATTGATGCTGACAATGCACAACTTGACGCTGCAAAAGCTTGTAATGCACCATACGTTGAAATTCACACAGGTGCTTATGCCGATGCAGAGAATGACGAAGAACTTCACACAGAACTTGAACGTATTCGTAATGGCGTACAATATGCCGATAGCTTGGGTTTAATTGTTAATGCAGGTCATGGTCTTCATTATCACAATGTAAAACCAATTGCTGCAATGCCAGAAATTTACGAATTAAACATTGGTCATGCGATTATTGCGCGTGCAGCGATTGATGGCTTAGAAAAAGCAGTAAGCGATATGAAGCGCCTGATGATTGAAGCGCGTTTGTAAACATACGCTTTAATCTGTCAGCCCTTTATTGGCGCTGGCAAGTTTTGAATCGAGAGCGCGATGGATGCGATATCCACCGCGCTTTTTATTTACTTAAGTAAACTATCAATTGTGCAAGCAATGAAGCTAGCCAAGGTGAAAGGCAAAGTAGGGCGACTAAATACTGATGTTTTTTCTTAAAATTTTTTAAAACACCATCATCTATTGCCGACAATTCGCCTTTCTTGATTGAATGAAACACAATTGAGTTAGGTTTTACTTTCATTAAGCGGGCTTGGCTTTCGTATGTTTGCCACTGCTCTGTGTAATTGGTTTTTACGTAATTATTAGCTTCAATACTTAGTTTTTTATAGCGGAGAAAAAACCAAGTGAGTGAAATAGCACTAAAGACGATAAGTAAGATAAAGTACAAAGCAAGTTACCTCGTATATTTAACAACGCGTGTACCCGTAGAATAAATAATATCGTTACTAGGGCATGAATAGTTAGGCTTGAGTGCTTTGCAAGATTGCTCAGGTGTATCAAAACAAAAATCAAAGCGGGTTTGGGTTTTCACAGCTTTATCAGTAATATTTTTCGCAAGCTCATTCCAATGCCAATTAGTGATAACATCTTTTGCCGCACTGGCAAATACAGGGTTTGTAGAGGCTATTACTCGAATATCTTCAATCTCATTTTTTGGCGTAATGACATACTCAATGGTCGCGCAGCCTTCTGCTGCTTGGAGCACCGCTTTTTTCGGATATCTGGCAGGAAAACGCTCAAGTTGCTGCCATTTTGTTGCTTTTAATTCATCATAGCTAACAGCTAAATCCGCATACTCTAGTTCCATTGGTTTATTTGTAGTTGAAGTACAGCCAAACACAAGTAAACAGCCAGCTAGAATTAGATAGTTTTTCATTAATATACTCCTTTATATCTTTTTTTGAGTGCTTTTTATCGTTGCGGCTCAACCATACCTGCATCACTTAACAAATTATTTAGCTCATCAATCAGCTCAAACAATTCAGGTTCAATGTAATTTAAATCGCAATCGCTTTTTAGTGATGTTTCGAGTGTTTCGGCAAGTGATTTTAGTTTTGGTACGCCGGTGTAACAACACGCGCCATGGAATTTGTGCACTATGCTAAGTACATGTTCACAATCTTCTTTTTCTATAGCTTCATTAAGTAGGCGTAAGGTTTCAGGTACACTGAGTAACAACATGTTGAGCATTTCTAGTGCTAACTCTTCTTTACCGCCAGCGCGTTGTAGCGCTAATTGCCAATCAAGGCGGGCACTTTCAAATGGAGGTTCTGAGTCAACTGTGGCAGCTTTGCTTCGTTCGCGATTAATCGGCGATTGTGGGCTATGATCGCTAATTATTTGTTTTAGCATATCTTCATCAATAGGCTTAGTTAAGTAACCTTTAAAACCATCTTTAAGCAGCTGTTCTTTTTCACCCGCTAATGCGTGAGCAGTAACTGCAATGATTGGCGTATCTTCATTGAGAGATGACTCGCGGATAAGTTTACATGCGGTAATACCATCCATAATTGGCATTTGGATGTCCATGAAGATCAAGTCATACTTATGGCTTTTACTTAGACTGTAGGCTTGTGAGCCGTTGTGTGCCGTATCAATTAGCTCAATCTGTTCTTCAAGTAAGGTGCAAATAAGCTTTAGGTTGGCATCATTATCGTCTACAACTAGTACTTTTAGAGGTAATAACTTTTCAGTGCCTTGTTCAATGTTATGCACTGGATGGTCAAGACGATAAGGAGCAGCAAGTACTTCACATAATTTACGATGGTTAAGTGGTTTGCTTAAGCAAGCATCTGCGCCACTACCCACAAAGGCTTCGCGCATATTGTGCGAGACCGTATTGAGCATAATATATAAATAATCAGTGACTGGGCGCACTGCTTTTACATAACTCTTAAGTTGCTGCATATCGTCAATTGTGGCGGTATGACCAATGATACAAATATCGTAACTGAAGTCTTTATTGATCTCATTTAAGAAGCTTTCTTCATCTATACAAGCGGTAACGCGAGTTTGCCATTCATGTAAAAGCGATAAGGTTGCTTGATGTGTATGCTCATGAGGCTCAAGGTAAAGAATACGTTTATTAATCAATGATTGGGTCGGTAAGTCACTAGTAATTGAGTTACTTGGCGTTCTGAATACGGCATTGAATGTAAAGCAGGTGCCATTACCAGGTGCAGAGTTCAGGGTAATACGACCATTCATCGCTTCAACAATGTGTTTGGTGATGATTAAACCAAGACCTGTGCCACCAAATTTACGGGTGATACTTGAGTCTGCTTGGCCAAATGGTGTAAACAAGGCATCTTGTTTATCCATTGGGATGCCCACACCAGTATCGGTGACAGACACTAAAATAGAGGCGCGCTCTTCATCTAATAAGCGGTAGCCAACATCAACCTTGATTGAGCCTTTTTCAGTAAATTTAACGGCATTACTTATAAGATTTATCAAAATTTGTTTAAAGCGGGTCGGGTCGCCAGTTAGATTGTCAGGTACTTGTGGATGGATAAATATCGATAGCTCAAGTTGTTTTTCGTGTGCACTTGGTGCTAACAAGGTCATAACTTCATTAATATTGTCACGGAGCTGGAATTGCATTGACTCAAGCTCCATGGCACCGGCTTCTAATTTAGAAAAGTCTAAAATGTCACTGATAATCGTTAATAAGCTATTTGCAGATAGCTCAATAGTATCGAGGTAATCTTTTTGATGCTTATTAAGCGGGGTTTTATAAAGCTGACGCGTAAAGCCAATTACACCATTTAAAGGCGTACGTAATTCGTGACTCATTTTGGCTAAAAAGTCTGATTTAACACGGTTAGCGTCTTGCGCGTCTTTTTTGGCAATACTTAACTGAATATTCTGAGTTTCGTATTGTTCTAAGGTCTCGCGGTAATCAGAGGTTGCCTGATCAATATGCTTTTGCATCTCATCACGTTGCACTACCATGGTTTCTGAAATGGTATTTAAGCCTGTGCGTAATAACTCAAACTCACCAAACATTTTTTTATCAAGACCTGTATCTACTTTCCCTTCAATTAATTTGTCGGTAGCTAGTACTAACTTATTAAGTGGTTGAATAAACATGCGGGTCAACCTAAATGCTAATACGCTCGCAAGTACTAGTGCTATGAGTATCACCACGCCACTGACCAGTAAGGCGCGTTGCTGGCCGATAATGGCTTGTTGTTTATTAAGCATGATCACCACATTACCTAGTGATGCTTGATAGCTATTATGATTCCAAATCGTGTCTTGACGGCTATGATTAATAATGGCGGTAGAAAATGTTAGATAGTGATCAGAGTTGTGTACTTGAATCCCATCCATACTGTTAACATTGCTTTTAACAATTTCTTTGAATTCACTTTGATATTTACTAAAAATCACTAACTCATTGTTTTCATCGAAAATTGCAATTGATTGGATCGCAGGGGAGTGTTTGTTATGAGTATGGCTAACTAAGCGGGTTAGTAAGGCTTTATCACGCTTTAGTAATGGTTGTTCAACAGCAATGGCTAAGGGCTCAATAATAGTAACGCCCTGCTGATATAAAATTTCATCGAGCTCAATGTAACGATTTATTGTAAAATAACCGCCCAGCAACAAGCCTATGATCACAGTCGGTATAAGTGTAAGTATTAAGACTGAGTCACGTAAGCCAAATTTAGTCATAAAGAATGTTGTTATCATTATTATCGTTGTTTAAGAGTATATACTTAATCCCGCTTTATCAATAATTAAGGTGTTGCCCAATGGCACAGATTTTCAAAGCCAAAAAGAAATCCGTTTCGCAAAAAATGCTAACCCTCAATGTCACTGCTATGGACCATCAAGGACGAGGCGTTGCTAAGCAGGGAAGTAAAGTCTGTTTTGTTAATGGTGCTTTGCCGGGTGAAGAAGTAAAAGCGTTATTGATTGAAGATAAGGCACGCTTTGCCAGTGCTGATTGTAAAAAAGTACTATCAGCCTCAGCGCATAGGGTTACTCCTTTTTGTCAGCATTATCAGATTTGTGGTGGTTGTCAGTTACAGCACCTTAATGCAGAACAACAATTGGTTGAAAAGCAAGCTGCGGTTAGTCAGCTGTTTAGCAAGTTTGCCAAAGTTGATGACTTAAATTGGCAAGCACCTCTGCTTAGTGAAGAGCGCCATTACCGTCGCTCTGCGCGTATTGCTGTAATGCATGACAAAGCCGCAAAGAAAATGCGCGTAGGGTATCGAGCTCAAGGGTCTAAACAATTGGTGAGCATTGAAAGCTGTGATGTGCTGAGTAGTACTTTTAAAGACGTTTTTTCAGTTTTTGATGTTCTTATCAACAGCCATTCAGGTCTTAGTAGTATTAGTCACCTACAATTATGTGAAGCTGATAATGCGGCCTTTGTGGTTATTAGGCATACCAAAGCTATTAATGCAGAGTTAAAAGCCATTGTCGTAGCGGCGTGTGATGAATATAGCTGGCGTGTTGTGTGGCAATCACACAGTGGTGAAATTGATCACAGTGACCATCCAATGCCGTACTACCAGATACCAGCTTATGATTTACGCTTTGAATTTGGCCTTGAAAACTTTATTCAAGTTAACCCCCAAGTGAACCAAGCTATGCTTCATCAAGCAAAACAGTGGCTTGATTTACAAGGTCATGAGCAGGTATTAGATTTATTTTGTGGTATTGGCAACTTTTCATTATTGATTGCAAAGTATGCTAAATATGTTATTGGTGTTGAAGGGGTCGATTCTGCGGTTGCATTAGCAAAACAAAATGCGCAAACTAACTCATTGTCGAATACCGATTTTTATTGTTTTGATTTAACAAAATCAATGCAATCAGCTGCTTGGTTTAGTGCCGAACTTGATGTGTTAGTGCTTGATCCATCACGTACTGGCGCAATGGCAATTTTAGAGCAGTTACCACTTACTCAGTTTAAAACGATTTTATACGTCTCTTGTGATCCTGTTACTTTAGCCCGTGACAGTGCACTTATTTTACAAGCAGGCTTTAGCATTGAAAAAATTGGGCTTATGAATATGTTCCCGCATACTGGGCATATTGAAACGATGGCGTTATTTCACAGGAGGTAAAGCGCACATGGTAGCCACTAGACAGTCACATCAGCTTACAAAGCCGAGTGATTTTGCCAGCCGTATCGAGCTGTTAGCGCTAACAGAAGACAAACATACCTTATTAGAGCAAGCTCACCAATTGTGTCTGCATTGCGATGATGCAAAACGTGAAAACACAGCCATTGAAATGGTAGAGATTTTAGCCGAGCTAAATTTAGATGCAGATTCACTTGCCACGGCTTTTTTAACACCTTATTTCCTAGCCGAAAAAATCTCGATTGAAACTGTGACCGACAAGCTTGGTGATCACGTTGCGTTATTACTAACAGGTGTAAGCCAAATGGCTACCATCAGCACCTTAGCCCATCAAGGCAAGGGCACTGTTCAAATTGATAATATCCGCCGTATGCTGCTAGCCATGGTTGAAGATGTGCGTGCCGTAGTGATAAAACTCGCTGAACAAGTATGCCATTTGCGTGAGGTTAAAGACGCCAGTGAAGAAGAGCGTGTAATTGCCGCTAAAGAAACACGTGACATTTTTGCACCCCTTGCTAACCGCTTAGGAATAGGTCAGCTTAAATGGGAACTTGAAGATCTTTCGTTTCGTTACCTGCACCCCGATACCTATAAAAATATCGCAAAACAGCTCGATGATAAGCGACTTGCTCGTGAAGCCTATATGGAAAATATGGTTGCTTTAGTAAAAGCACGCTTGGCCGAAGCGGGTATTGAGGGTGAAGTGTATGGCCGCCCGAAGCATATCTACAGTATCTACAAAAAAATGGCGCAGAAGAATTACGAATTCGATCAGCTGTTTGATATTCGTGCTATGCGCATTGTGGTGGAACGCCTACAAGATTGTTACGCAGCATTAGGTATCGTGCATACCAATTGGCGGCATTTAAATAAAGAATTTGATGATTACATCGCAACACCTAAACAAAACGGCTATCAGTCAATTCATACAGTGGTATTTGGCCCTGAAGGTAAAACCGTTGAAATCCAAATTCGTACTAGCGAAATGCATCAAGATGCTGAGTTAGGTGTTGCTGCGCATTGGATGTATAAAGAAGGTGCATTGCCAGGACGTGGTTCTGGCTATGAGCAAAAAATTAGTTGGTTACGTAAGTTACTACAATGGCAAGAAGAAGTAGTTGATGGTAGTGACTTAGCTGAAGAGCTCAAAAATCAAGTAGTTGAAGACCGAGTTTATGTGTTTACACCAAAAGGTGACATTTTCGATTTACCACTGGGTGCGACGCCACTTGATTTTGCTTATTACATTCACTCAAACGTTGGTCACCGTTGTATTGGTGCAAAAGTGTTTGGCAAAATCGTGCCCTTTACTCATCAGCTCAGTACTGGTGATCAGGTTGAAATTTTAACCCAAAAGCAACCTAACCCAAGTCGTGATTGGTTGAACCCATCGCTAGGTTATATTAAGTCATCGCGAGCACGCTCTAAAATCCATCATTGGTTTAAACAGCTTGATCGCGATAAAAACTTGAGCGCCGGTAAAGAAATATTAGAGAACGAGCTGCAAAAACTAGACTTAACAACCAAAGACCTTGCGCCAGCAATTGAGCGATTCAATCTTAAAGGCATTGATGACCTGATGGTTGCGGTAGGCGCAGGTGATGTTCGCTTAAACCAATTATTAAACTTTATTAGTGACCGTGATGATGACGAACCACAAATTAAGTTTAAAAAACCAAAAAGTGTCACAGGTGATAAAAACGGCATTGTTGTTGATGGGGTAGGTAGCTTAATGAGCCATGTTGCTAAATGCTGCCGACCTGTGCCGGGCGATGAAATCATTGGCTATATTACTCAAGGCCGTGGGATTGCAGTTCACCGTGAGGATTGTGATTCGTTTGAAAAACTTCGTGATAAACATCCTGAGCGGGTGATATCAGTAAGTTGGTCAGACGATGTAAATGGCTCTTACTCACTAACTATTAAAGTAGAAGCCACAGATCGCTCAGGCCTTATTAGAGATATCAGCTCTGTCCTTGCAAACGAAAAGGTGAATGTGCTTAACATGAATGTCAACACCGTTGAAGATAAGCAGCTTGCGCTGTTTTCAATGCAGGTTGAAGTACATGACTTATCGAGTACTAACCGATTATTGTCTAAGTTACACCAAATCGAAGGTGTACATGATGCAAAGCGTGGTCATTCGTAATGAGTGATAAACATGCCATTGAGCAGTCGTTATCAATTATGGCCAAACTACGGGACCCAGAATCTGGGTGCCCGTGGGATCTAAAACAAGACTTTAAATCGATAGTGCCGCATACCCTTGAAGAAGCTTACGAAGTAGCAGACTGCATTGAAAAAGGTGAACTCACTGAGCTTAAAAGTGAGCTTGGCGATTTACTTTTTCAAATCATCTTTTATGCCCAACTTGCTAAAGAGCAGGGCTTATTTGATTTTGCAGATGTGGCAAATATACTAAACGATAAATTAATTCGTCGGCATCCGCATGTCTTTGCAAAGCAAGGTGAGCTGTCGGACGCAGAGCTTTCGGCGCAGTGGCAGGCTATTAAAGCGCAAGAACGAGCAGAAAAATCTACTTCACCTCAAATGAGTCTTTGGCAGGATATTCCTGATGCGATGCCAGGTCTTTCAAAAGCTAAGAAAATTCAACAGCGCGTAGCAAGCCTAGGTTTTGATTGGCCAAGTTATCATGGGGCCCTCGATAAAGTCGCTGAAGAAGTCGACGAAGTAAAAGAAGCGCTGGCTCATGACCCTTATTCAGAACACAGTGCAGAAGAGCTTGGCGATTTACTGTTTGCAACGGTAAATGTAGCCCGTCATATTAAACGCGATCCTGAGCAATTATTACGAAGTGCCAATGCTAAATTCGCGTCACGCTTTGAAAAAGTGGCTGCCTACTTAGATGAACGTGGTCAAAGTTTAGAAACGGCCAGTCTCGAAGAAATGGACAACGCATGGGAAGCCATTAAAAAGCAGGCCAAGTGAGCCTGTTTTGATACAGCTTGGGTACAGTGTAACCAAGCTCGTTTTTTGTGCACTTATTTGCTAATTTTATCTGGATTGATAGCAGCCCCTTTGCTATAATTTCGCCCCGTCTTGATTCTATATTATTCCTTTTAATTCCTGATATTCTAGGGTTCGCATGAGTACAAAATTTATCTTCGTAACTGGCGGGGTTGTTTCTTCGTTGGGTAAGGGTATTGCAGCAGCGTCATTAGCCGCTATTTTAGAAGCACGTGGTCTTAACGTGACTATTTTAAAGCTGGATCCTTACATTAACGTTGACCCAGGCACTATGAGCCCAATTCAGCACGGTGAAGTATTTGTAACTGAAGACGGTGCAGAGACTGACCTTGACTTAGGTCACTATGAGCGTTTCATCCGTACCAAAATGACTAGCCGCAACAACTTCACACAAGGTCGTGTTTATGAAGATGTATTACGACGTGAGCGTCGTGGTGAGTACCTTGGTGCAACAATTCAGGTTATTCCACACATCACAAACGACATTAAGCAACGTGTATATGACGGTGCTGAAGGTCGCGATGTAGCAATCGTTGAAATTGGCGGTACAGTTGGTGACATCGAGTCACAACCATTCTTAGAAGCAATTCGTCAGCTTGGCACTGAAATTGGCCGTGAGCGCGCATTGTTTATCCACCTAACGCTAGTGCCATTCTTAGGCCCTGCAGGTGAAGTTAAAACTAAGCCAACACAACATTCAGTAAAAGAATTACGTTCGATTGGTATCCAACCAGATATCTTAATCTGTCGTTCTGATCGTAAACTTCCAAATAACGAGCGCGCGAAGATCGCACTTTTCACTAATGTTGAAGAGAAAGCTGTTATTTCATTACCAGACGTAGAAAGCATCTATAAGATCCCTGCGTTACTTAAATCACAAGAACTAGATAACTTCGTATGTCGTCGTTTCTACCTTGAGTGCCCAGAAGCAGATTTATCTGAGTGGGAACAAGTGTTATATCAAGAGTCTAACCCAACGGGTGAAGTGACGATTGGTATGGTTGGTAAGTACATCGAACTACCAGATGCTTATAAATCAGTAAACGAAGCATTAAAGCACGCAGGTCTGAAAAACCGTCTAACCGTGAACATCGAATATGTTGATTCACAAGACTTAGAAAGCAAAGGTACAGAGTTACTCTCTCACCTTGATGCTATCTTAGTACCAGGCGGCTTCGGTGGCCGTGGTGTTGAAGGTAAGATTTTAGCGGCTAAATATGCACGTGAAAACAAAGTTCCTTACTTAGGCATTTGTTTAGGTATGCAAGTAGCGCTTATTGAATATGCGCGTAACGTTGCAGGCCTTGAAGATGCAAACTCAACTGAGTTTAACGCAAAATCAGCACATCCAGTTGTTGGTTTAATCACTGAATGGCAAGATGCTGACGGTAACGTTGAAATCCGTGATGAGCAATCTGATCTAGGTGGTACTATGCGTTTAGGTGCTCAGAAATGTCACTTAACACCTGGCTCTAAAGTAAGTGAAGTATACGGTAGTGACGAAATTGTTGAACGTCACCGTCACCGTTACGAAGTGAATAACCACTTTGTAGAGCAGCTTGAAAAAGCAGGCTTAAGTTTCACAGGCTTATCTGAAGATAAGAAACTAGTCGAAATTATCGAGAATAAAGATCACCCTTGGTTCATTGCCGCGCAATTCCACCCGGAATTCACGTCAACACCACGTGATGGTCACCCGCTATTTGAAGGGTTTGTTGCAGCAGCACACACTCACCAAAAAGCGTCATCGTAATTTAAGTAGGCCGTGCTATATGCACGGCTTATTTGTTTTAAAAGCCAGCAGCAATAAAGCTGGCACTAACTCACCATTTTCGGGAAAAGAGGAATCAAGATGTCAGAAATCGTAAAAGTGATTGGTCGCGAAATCATGGACTCGCGTGGTAACCCAACTGTTGAAGCTGATGTACATTTAGCTGATGGTTCATGGGGCCGTGCTGCAGCACCATCTGGTGCATCAACAGGTACTCGCGAAGCGCTTGAATTACGTGATGGTGATAAAGCACGCTACCTAGGTAAAGGTGTTTTAAAAGCAGTAGGCTATATCAATAACGAAATCGCTGAAGCTCTTAAAGGTCAAAACGCAGTTGATCAAAAAGCTGTTGACCAAGTTATGCTTGACTTAGATGGTACTGAAAACAAAGAGAAACTAGGTGCGAATGCTATCTTAGCTGTGTCTTTAGCAACAGCTAAAGCGGCTGCAAACTCAAAAGGCGTAGAGCTTTATGAGCACATTGCAGATCTAAACGGCACACCAGGTGTTTACTCAATGCCATTACCTATGATGAACATCATCAATGGTGGTGAGCACGCTGATAACTCTGTAGATATTCAAGAGTTCATGATCCAGCCAGTTGGCGCGACAAACTTCCGTGAAGCGTTACGTATGGGCGCTGAAGTATTCCACAGCTTAGCAAAAGTACTTAAAGCTGAAGGTCACTCTACATCAGTAGGTGATGAAGGTGGTTTTGCTCCTAACCTTGAATCAAACGAAGCGGCACTTGCTGCAATCAAGGTAGCTGTTGCAAATGCAGGTTATGAGCTTGGTAAAGATATCACTCTAGCTCTAGACTGTGCGGCATCAGAGTTCTACGACAAAGAAGCAAATATCTACGACCTTAAAGGTGAAGGTAAAAAATTCACTTCTGAAGAATTCAACCACTTCCTTAAGGGCCTTACTGAGCAATACCCAATTGTTTCAATTGAAGACGGCTTAGACGAGTCTGATTGGGATGGTTTCGCACACCAAACACAACTAATTGGCGACAAAGTACAATTAGTAGGTGACGATCTGTTCGTAACTAACACGAAGATCTTAAAGCGTGGTATTGATAACGGTATTGCTAACTCAATCCTTATCAAGTTCAACCAAATCGGTTCATTAACTGAAACGCTTGCAGCTATTAAAATGGCTAAAGATGCTGGCTTCACAGCTGTTATCTCTCACCGTTCAGGTGAAACAGAAGATGCAACAATTGCTGATTTAGCAGTGGGTACTGCGGCAGGTCAAATCAAAACGGGTTCATTAAGCCGTTCTGACCGTATTGCTAAGTACAACCAATTACTTCGCATTGAAGAAGTATTAGGTGAGAAAGCACCTTACAATGGTCTTAAAGAAGTTAAAGGTCAGTAATCAGCCTTAACTATTTAGACTTTAAAAGCCTCCTTCGGGAGGTTTTTTTATATTTTAATTAAAGCTGAAATTGCTGTTTTAGGATCTCGCCGGTGAAGCTGGTTTTTAGATAAAAACCGCGAGGCAAGGTTTGTATTATTTGACCATTAGGGCCAATTGCATCAGTCAGCGCTTTGCTATTGGCTGCTTTTGGCCTTATTTGCATAACATCGCCTAAGTGGCCCGAAATCTCATCCACTCGACCTAGAGCTATTAGCTCCATTTGTTCTTCCCAATCACGTTGTAAGAGTGCGTCTTGCTCGGCCGTTGGCTGCCACAAGAAGCCGCTGCCTATGGTGCGGTGAAAAGGTAGAATTTCGCGTTCGCCTAAAATAGGTAACCATAAAACATGATTCAACTTTTTACGAACCGTACTTTGCTGCCATTTCATCCCAGTTACATTCAGTAGTGGTGTTACAGAAACAAACGTCGTTTCGAGTGGTTTGCCTTTAAATGAAATGGGCAGAGTTTTTAACTCAATTCCTAATTCTTCAAAATCAGGCGTTGGCTTTGAGCCTGCAGTTGCGCCAAGCACATATTCGATAAGTTGCCCGGTCCAGCCTTTTTCACGTAGCAAGTCTTCAGGTGTTTTAAAATGATATTGCTCGGCTAATTGCCCTAAAGTAAGGCCTGCTATAGCATCAACACGTTGCATTAATTCATTTATAGAAGCGGGTTTTATCGGTCGCATAAGGCGTTTATTTGATTGTCTAATTAACCGGATCATGATAGCAAATGTGCGCCTTAGTGGATATCTTTGTGTTTGAGTGTTTTTTGCGCACGTTAAGTGTGAGCTAAAAATAACCAATTAATTTTTTGGATATCCAGGTCTAAGTATATGATATTTAATTTAATTATTGTTTTTGTGTGTTGTTTCTATTTCATTAATTAGTCAGTTGTTTGTATAAATACAGATATATAAACATGTTTATCCACAGTTTCTGTGGAGAAAGTGGATATTTTAACTGTGGATTGTGGATTTGTTTGCAATTTAGGCATGGTTTACAAAAGTTATGCACAAGCTGTGGGTAAGGTGATAAAAATGCGGTTGTAAATAGTTATTTTAATCAAATAGGGTATTTTTATAATAATTACATCGTAACGCCTTGATTAAACATGTTTGTTAAAAAATAAATTTTCAATCTAATTTAGGCTTAGGTGTAAAGTGTTTGCTGTATCGCAGGTTATGTGGAACAATCAATAAAAATCGACTTACAAATGAGGCACTAAGGTGATTGATGCCGAAGGTTTTCGTGCCAATGTCGGAATTGTAATTTGCAATAATCAGGGACAAGTATTTTGGGCTCGTCGCTATGGTCAACACTCTTGGCAATTTCCCCAAGGTGGTGTTGATGACGGTGAAACAGCAGAGCAAACCATGTACAGAGAATTACACGAAGAAGTGGGCTTGCTTCCTGAAGACGTTGAGATCGTCGCAAGTTCTAAACATTGGTTACGCTATAAATTACCCAAGCGTTTAATTCGCAGAGACTCAAGTCCTGTGTGTATTGGGCAAAAACAAAAATGGTTTTTACTGAAACTTCGTTGTAAAGATGAAGATGTAAATTTACTTAAAACTCATCACCCTGAATTTGATGATTGGCGATGGGTGAGTTATTGGTATCCGGTTAGGCAAGTTGTTTCGTTTAAGCGCGATGTATATCGTAGAGTAATGAAAGAGTTTGCCCCGTTTGCAATGCCGTTTAATAAACGAGAGCAACACAAAGATCATTGGCGACATAAACGATAAGGGTAACCTTATTTAAATTAAAGGAGCAGCATCATGTTAGCCACGCTCAGATCAATTGCTGAGGCAGTGTCGCAACAGGCGGACTTAACTAGTGCGCTAGCGTGTTTTGTGCAAATGGTAAAAGATGCCATGCAAACACAGTGCTGCTCGATTTATTTTGCAGATTATAGTCAAGACAATTTTGTACTGATGGCAACTCAAGGCTTAAACCCTGATGCGGTCGGTAAATTTCGTATAGGCTTTACTGAAGGTCTTGTAGGTCTCGTTGCGCAGCGCGAAGAGCCTATCAATATTGCTTTTGCAAAGTCTCATCCACGTTTCAAACTCTCACCCGAAGTTAATGAAGAAGGCTACAACGCGTTTTTGTCAGTACCAGTGGTGCACCAGAAAAAGGTTTTGGGTGTTATCGTTGTTCAGCAGAAGCTGGCGCGAGTATTTAGCCCTGATGAAGAATCGTTTTTAATTACTTTATCGGCGCAGCTTGCCTCTCAGTTAGCCCATGCAGAAATAAAAGAGCTGTTACGGGTAGATGAGTTTTCTCATCAAACTTCTGTTTTAAAAGGTGTTTCTGGTGCTCCCGGTATAGCAATCGGCGAAGCTTTTGTAGTAATTCCAAAGCTAGACTTTACTTCTATTGAGTTGCAAAAAGATGAAGACATCACCACTCAACGTAAGTTATTTACTCAAGCGGTTGCTGCCACTAGAAATGAGTTTAGCACTTTATCAATGACCCTCAGTGATTCGATACCGCAAGAAGCCCTTGCTGTGTTTGATGTTTACCAACAGTTACTGGATGCAAAAAGCTTAGGGCAAAATGTAGAAGCGCAGCTTCAGCAGGGCTGGAGCGCTAAAAGTGCACTTAAAATAGTCATCGAAAAACTGATTTCACAGTTTAATGCTATGCAAGACCCATACATCAAAGAGCGTGCAGTTGATGTTAAAGATATTGGATTGAGGGTTTTGCATCACTTAGTCAATACAGAGCATGCAGCAAAGCCTTATCCTAAAGAGACTATTTTAATTGCCAGTACACTCACACCAGCCATGCTCGCAGAAGTGCCAAAAGGTCATTTAGCTGGGGTGGTGAGTGTCAATGGAGCTGCAAACAGTCATGCATCAATTTTAACGCGTGCAATGGGGATCCCTGCAATATGGGGTATAGAAGATTTACCTTTACTGCAATTTGAAGGTAAACCAATGATTCTAGACGCTTATGCAGGGCGTTTATATATTTCACCTTCGCAAGTGTTACATCAAGAATATAGCCAACTTAAATACCAAGAAACGCTATTGAATGATCGCTTTTTTGCAGAGCAAAGTTTAGATGCTGTTACATGTGATGGCGAACATATAAGCTTGTTAGTTAATGCTGGACTTGAGTTAAATATAGAGCATGACAATAAACCTTTCTGTGATGGCGTTGGACTTTATCGTACTGAAGCTTGGTTTATGCAAAAAGGTCAGTTTCCTTCACAGTCAGAACAAGAAAATTGGTATCGTGAAGTGCTTACTAGTTATCACCCCAATCCAGTGGTGATGCGTACACTCGATATTGGTGGCGATAAAGTTTTAGATTACTTCAATATAACCGAAGAAAATCCATTTTTAGGTTGGCGTGGTATTCGCGTGACCTTAGACCACCCTGAGCTATTTTTAGATCAACTCAAGGCGATGCTTAAAGCCAATATTGGTTTAGGTAATCTAAAAATTATGCTGCCGATGATCAGTGGCTCAGAAGAAGTGGATGAATCATTAAAACTGCTCGAACAAGCCTATTTTGAACTAAGTGAGCAATATCCTGAGCAGGCAATTGAACGACCAGAAATCGGTGTAATGTTGGAAGTTCCTTCGAGCGTATTTATGCTTGAAGAGTGGTCGCAAAAAGTCGATTTTTGTTCTGTGGGTAGTAACGATTTAACTCAGTATATGCTTGCAGTTGACCGGTCAAATGCGCGTGTTGCAGAGCTGTTTAATCCTTATCACCCAAGTGTACTTCGGGTGCTGTTAAAAATTGCCCAAGAGTGTCAGCAGCATGAGCTGCCATTTAGTTTATGTGGTGAGTTAGGCGGCGACCCAGAAGGTGCATTACTGCTTATTGCTATGGGTTATCGAAGCTTGAGTATGAACTATTCTTCGATTAGTAAAATTAAGTTTGTGCTTAGACGTTTAAATGTTAGCGATATGGAAAAGTTACTTGCCGAGTGTTTATTACAACCCACTGCAAAACATGTACTTAGGTTAACGCGTAACTTTATGATTGAACATCAGCTCGGTGAGCTATTTTACACCCCAAGCCAAGGTCAATCATGAGGGAAAATTGTGCTGTGAAGCGCCTATACCCAAGCCACCTCAAGATGCAAAATTCAGCGTTTCACAGGAGCTTAATATCAAGGCGTTACTTTGCAAGAATGGCATCCCCTTTTAAGAAGTAACAACGATGAGAGTAAGTGCCTGTGAAGCGCCCAAAGGGTTGGTTTAAAAGCGATTTATACTGCGTTATTGATTTTAACAATAGAACCACTATTACTTGCAATCAATGTCTTGCCTAAATCGCTTTTAATTCCAACTGAAACTCGCATCTTGAGGTGGTTTGGGTATATATATTAGTTTAGTATATGTATATAACAAATTGAATATATGAGTGTGCTATGCATGACGTAATACTTTTAATGGTGTACTGCGCAATTTTGGGCTGTGTGGTTGGATTTTTAGCAGGTTTATTAGGCATTGGTGGCGGTCTTATTATCGTACCGGTACTTAGTGCGCTACTGGTTTCGTTTGATGTTGCAGACCCAAGCCATGTATTAGTTATCGCGATAGCGACATCGTTAGCATCCATTATTTTTACCTCGACATCTTCAGCCCTTGCTCATCATCGTAATGCTAACGTACCGTGGGAAATTGCTCCTTGGGTCATGACTGGGGTTGGACTGGGTGCATTAATAAGCGGATTTGCAGCAAGCTTTATTCCTGAACAACTATTGCGCTTTGTTTTTGCTGGGAGCGTTGTGTTTATAGCCTTGAGAATGGTGTTATCAACACGCACCAAAGCTGCCAGTGAAAAGCCGCTTCCTTCAGGACCTATTCTTGGCTTTTTATGTGCCATAATGGGGGCGTTGTCAGGGTTAATAGGTATTGGTGGTGGGGCGCTGATTGTGCCGCTACTGCATTATTTTTCTGTTGATATTAAAAAGGCCATTGGTTGTGCTGCAGCATGTGGTATTGTCATTGCGCTGTTTGGCTCGGTGGGTTATGTATCTGCTGGGTGGCAATTAACATCGTTCAGTGATGGATTTGCCGGATTTGTGTATTTACCTGCTTTAGTCGGGATTGTGGTTACCTCGTCGCTAATTGCGCCTATAGGTGCCAAAGCCACGCATTACTTGCCAGTGGCAACAATAAAAAAAGTATTCGCGCTATTACTTGTAATAATTGCGCTTAAAATGGTGTTTAGTTAAAGGTTTTTAATTTTATGGCTCTTCAATTTCCAGATATCGATCCGGTTATTTTTTCGGTAGGCCCGCTCAGCGTACGTTGGTACGGTTTGATGTATTTAATTGGTTTTGCTTTAGCAATGTGGCTTGCTAATCGTCAAGCTGAAAAACCAAACTCAGGTTGGACAAAAGAACAAGTAAGCGACTTGTTATTTTACGGCATGCTCGGTGTGATACTCGGTGGTCGTATTGGTTATGTGTTGTTTTATCAGTTCAGTTATTTTATTGAAAACCCACTGTATTTATTCAGAATTGACCAAGGTGGTATGTCGTTCCATGGCGGTACCTTAGGTGTGATTACCGCAATCGCCATATTTGCTTGGACACGTAAAAAGTCATTATTTGAAGTAGGTGACTTTGTGGTGCCATTAGTGCCACTCGGTTTATTAGCAGGACGTATTGGTAACTTTATTAATGGTGAGCTGTGGGGCCGAGTAACTGACGTACCTTGGGCGTTTATCTTCCCTACTGGTGGGCCAGAGCCTCGTCATCCATCTCAACTGTACGAAGCCTTTTTAGAAGGTCTGGTGCTGTTTTTAATTTTACAATGGTTTATTAAAAAGCCTCGTCCAGCGGGAAGTGTTGCTGGGGTGTTCTTGCTTGGCTATGGTGTGTTTAGATTTATTGTTGAATATTTCCGAGAGCCAGATGCCCATTTAGGTTTATTCGCAGGCGTTATTTCAATGGGGCAAATACTGTCATTGCCGATGGTAATTGGTGGTCTTGGTTTGTTAATATGGGCCTATAAAAAGCCGCAACACAGCGTGGCAAGCAAAGCATAATATGAGCTAATCAATGAAACAGTATTTAGATTTATGTCAGCGCATAGTTGACGAAGGTGTGTGGGTTGAGAATAAACGCACAGGTACCAAATGTTTAACCGTTATTAACGCTGATCTTGAGTATGATGTAGCGAATAACAAGTTTCCGCTAATTACAACACGCAAAAGCTTTTACAAAGCCGCCATAGCTGAATTACTTGGTTATTTACGAGGTTACGATAGTGCTGCACAGTTTCGTGATATCGGCTGTATGACTTGGAATGCAAACGCAAACGAAAACAAAGCTTGGCTTGAAAACCCACATCGTCGTGGTGAAGATGATATGGGGCGTGTCTATGGTGTTCAAGGCCGCAGCTGGCAGCGCCCTGACGGTAGTCACCTAGACCAACTTAAAAAAGTTATCGATAACTTATCTAAAGGCATAGATGATCGCGGTGAAATAGTCACTTTTTATAACCCAGGTGAGTTTGAGCTAGGCTGTTTACGCCCTTGTATGCACACGCACACCTTTTCTTTGTTAGGTGATACTCTATACTTAACTTCATACCAACGCAGCTGCGATGTGCCGCTAGGTTTAAACTTTAATCAGATACAATGTTTTGTGCTACTTGCTTTAGTTGCACAAATTACCGGACATAAACCAGGTAAGGCGTATCATAAGATAGCCAATGCACATATTTACGAAAACCAACTTGAGTTGATGCGTGATGTGCAGCTAAAGCGTGAGCCTTTCGCGTCACCAGAATTAAAAATAAACCCAAACATTAAATCACTTGAAGACATTGAAACCTGGGTTACAAAAGACGATTTTGAAGTAGTAGGTTATCAGTGTCACGATGCAATTAAGTATCCGTTTTCAGTGTAAGAACAATAAAATTTAAGGAGAAATCAATGAAAGCTGTGATCCCAGTTGCTGGTCTTGGCACGCGTATGTTACCTGCGACAAAAGCAATTCCTAAAGAAATGCTTCCTATTGTTGACCGACCACTGATTCAATACGTTGTAAATGAAGCAATTTCTGCAGGAATTAAAGAAATTGTTTTAGTGACGCATTCAAGTAAAAACTCAATAGAAAACCACTTTGATACCAGTTTTGAGTTAGAAGCAACGCTTGAAAAGCGTGTTAAGCGTCAGTTACTTGCAGAAGTGCAATCAATCTGCCCGAAAGATGTAACGATTATTCAAGTTCGTCAGGGTGAAGCTAAAGGTCTTGGCCATGCTATCAACTGCGCAGCACCTATCATAGGTAATGAACCATTTGTAGTTATCTTACCGGATGTGATCATTGATGATGTGGCCAGCGACCTTAAAAAAGATAACTTAGCCGAAATGATCCAGCGCTTTGAAAGCACAGGTGAGAGCCAAATTATGGTGGAGCCTGTTCCGCAAAATGAAGTAGATAAATTTGGTGTAGTGGACTTAGGTGATGTAAAAATCCAGCAAGGTGAAAGTGCTGCAATTTTAAACATGGTTGAGAAGCCTCCGATTGAGCAAGCACCTTCAAATCTTGCTGTTGTTGGCCGTTATGTATTGAGCAAAAATATTTGGCCATTACTTGCAAAAACTCCTGCAGGCGCAGGCGATGAAATCCAATTAACAGATGCGATTGCTATGCTAATGGAAAAAGAAACTGTCGATGCCTACTCAATGAAAGGTAAAAGCCATGACTGCGGCAGTAAAATTGGTTATTTAAAAGCGATTGTTGAGTTTGCACTGCGTCGTGATGAATTCAAAGGTGAGCTTACAGACTTCATAAAGTCGCTGGTAAAATAAGCAATTTAGATTTCTAGTCAAAAATTACTTCATAAAAGTGCCTATATGGCACTTTTTTATTATTTACATAAACCTTACAATTGTCGATCATTACCCAATAAAGGATTTTTCTGATATACCTTTGTCTTAACGCATTGTTACTATTGAATGTAAATGAATAGTTTCGTTTATGGCTGTTTTCCAAAAATAACTAACACAAAGGTTATAGTCGAAACGTTAATTCGTTAGTGGTTACGTTTTATATCTCAAATTATCTTTTAAGTGTTGATGTACAGGTAAGTACTAACAATATGCTCTTCTTTTAATAAGAAGCTAATTTTAATGGTACTTTAAAGAATCCTGATTATGAAATGTTACTTAAAGTCTTTGCGTTACAGTTTATACCTGATGGTGTTACTAGCTGTAGCTGGCTGTAGTAATAACCCATTGCCTTCTATTCTTAAAAATAAAAATATTAATATTACTTACCTTTTTAACAAAGCGTTTAAGCAATCAGATACTTTTAGTGTACTAATTCAAACGAGCCCAGATAAAGCAGCAATAAACTATAAATCAGTTGAAAATGTTAAGCAGATTCAAGATATCGATCTCAACTCTGTCTCTGAGTCATCAAACAAAACGGAGTTTCCTGAGCACAATTACAGTTTTGCTTTACAGCTTATGTCTGTTGAATCAGAACAAAGCCTTGCCTATTCATTTAAAAAAATGGTTAAGCGTGCGCCGAATATCTTCCAAGGAAAACCGATACTTAATATCGAAGTTACTAAAGTAAATGAGCATACTTATTATCGCCTTAAGTTTGGCCGTTATAAGTACTTGAAAAATGCCAAAGCCGATTGTGAGGCTATTAAGCGGCAAGGAATTGATTGCTGGGTTGGTAACTACACTGACAACCGAATATATTTTTAGGGTTAAAGTTCATTCTAAAGGTGGCATTTTTATTGCTATGTTTTAAGCCTGTTTTTGAGAATCGACGTAATCATGCATTTTTCTATTTTTTCTAAATACCTATTGATAGCCATCAGCTTAACTGTTTTAACAGCCTGTATGATGAGCCAAGAGCATAGCCAGCCTGAGCAACCATTTACGCATTCACAAAGCGCAGCTATTGCAGCAGCCAAAGCAGTAGAACCGGGCGTGCAATTAGGTTTATATTTAACACCGACAAAAGTAAGTCACCGTGTATTAGAGCTAAAGCGAGACTACCCTGATGTTTTGCATGGCCTGGATTTTCGTTTTAAAAAGCGTGAGCACAAAGGCGTAACCGTGTATGGACTAAGAGCTGGTCCATTTACAAACTATACTCAAGCTACTGCATTTTGTGAAATAGTAAAAAAGCTAGGGCAAACTTGTGTGACAGCTCCTTTTGTTGGACAGGTACTGTAGCTACTGCTTTTGCGTCAACTAACTTTGCTATTCCTGTTTTAACAACCTCACATACTCAGTCTGAGTAGCGATTAATAACTTAAAACAGATCCATTACAAAGCGGCTTACTTTCTTTAATCACAGAGTTTCTTGCTTCACTATTATCTAGCTATATCTAGCAAATAATAATACTTAGGCATAATTATTGCTTTGTACTTACTAAGTTTAGTGAGGATGGCAATTATGCGCCTGTTATTTTATTCAGTTTTTTTAGTGTTGGTGGGTTGTAGCTTAACTGAAGAGCCACAAAGTGCGCCCCCTAGAGAAACTCCAAAATCGCCAATGGCACCATATACGGTGCATCAATACGTTGCTGATTTAAGCAGTCAGTTGAGCCGTATTCAAGGCCCTTATAAAGGTAATGCTCGTATTGCTGTTACCAGTTTTTATATGGCTGATGGCTTAGGAACTGATTTAGCAGAAGATCAGGGCAGTGGCTTAAGTCAGCAAATTCAAGAAAGTTTATTAACGCAATTTACTCAGCTTGGTTTTCATACTATCGAGTATCGGTTAGAAAATACTTTAAATTTGCAGCAATCGGCCGATAGTGTACTTAGTCGTGATGTAAATACCTTACGTCAACGTCAGAATATTGACTTTGTTATTACCGGCACACTGACGCGGCAACAACATGCCTACATAGTTAACGCCCGATTGGTAAATACCAAAGATCTGCGAATAGTGTCAGCAGCAAGCACCGAGATCCCCATTAATGTCATGTGGGGAGCTGAAAAAGTTCAGCAGCGTGATGGCCAGTTGTATCGAAGCGAATATTAAGAGGAACTCATTTAATGAAACGTTTAATTTTAACTTTATGTTTGCCTTTAGGCTTTGGTTGCTCTTCGATGTTAACAGGTGATGCAACACAGCATGATAATGAGCCTCAGTTAACTGCGCAAAGAGAAGTCGCCGCGCCGCATAGTAACGACAGTGTGTTCCAAACTAATAAGGCGGTGATGAACAACAGCACTTTTACCGCTGCACCAACGCGTAAAAATATTAATCATTATGTGCGTGGCATCATGCAAGACTTAGTTGAAAATTTGCAATATGTTAGCGATACCACGCCGGTTGCTGTTTCAAGTTTTGTGTACCTTGATGCTGATTACAACTCAACGAATTTGCTAGGTAATCAAATTGCCGAAAGTTTCATTCATGAACTGCACGCATTTGGTGTACCTGTCATTGACTTTAAAACTACTGATTATATGCGTGTCACGCCAAGTGGTGACTATGTTTTCAGTCGTGATTATTTAGAGCTAAGCCAAGATCAAAATTTTAATTATGTATTGGCAGGTACCTTGGTTAATCATCAAAGTGGTGTGCTCGTTAATGCCCGTATTGTTGGCTTAGCAAGTAAAGCGGTTGTAGGGTCAGCGCAGGGTTTTATCCCGCAATCAGTGGTTGATGCCCTTGATAGCACCAACCGTAGTGATGGTATTACACTAAAACAAGCAAGTGAGTAAGCTATGAAAGGTTTTATCTTAGCATCGTTAACGCTCGCGCTATCCGGCTGCCAATTGCTGCCAGAGCAATCAGCAGAGCCGAAAAACGCACAGGCTTCAGCAAATGGTCAGTTAGATTACGTTGCTATGCTGCAAGCAGTTGAACAAAACGACATGCAGCAGGATAACGCTAACCATCGTCTATTTGTGCCATATCAACATCATAAAACAGTTGTCAATTATGTCGAGCAAATGGCGCTTGAATTAGTTGATACTATGCAACAAGAAAGTGAGTTAGGAATTGCTATTACTTCTTTTGTCGATTTAGATGCAAGCTTAAAAACCAGCTCTCAACTTGGTAATCAACTATCGGAAACAATGCTGCACCAGCTGCAGAAATTTGGCTTTGGGGTTGTTGATTTTAAAGCGATGGATGTAATTAGTGTGACCTCACGTGGTGATTTTGTGATGTCGCGTGATATAGAAGAGTTAGCCGAGCGTCGCATTGCCAGCCATGTACTTACAGGCACGCTTATATATCGCCCAAATGGTGTAGAAGTGAATGCGCGAGTGATTAATTTAAACTCAAAACTTGTTATTGCCAGCGCACAAAAAGTGATCCCGTATTTTGTGCTAAAAAATGAGTCAATCCAATCTGCAACAGCTAGCGTTAATTAGCTCTTGCATTACACCAATCGGCTATTCTCGAGTCGATTGGTTTATTCTCCTTGATTAGCAAAGCCTTAGACCGTTATAATTTTAGTTACAAGTTACAAGTTACAAGTTACAAGTTACAAGTTACAAGTTACAAGTTACAAGTTACAAGTTACAAGTTACAAGTTACAAGTTACAAGTTACAAGTTACAAGTTACAAGTTACAAGCAATCCCTCAGCTTTTGAGTGGCCTCTTAGTTAAATGGATATAACGGCCCCCTCCTAAGGGGCAGTTACAGGTTCGATTCCTGTAGGGGCTACCAAGTTACCTCAGCACCCCCTAAGCTTAATTAACCCGTTACTTTTTCAAGCTCACCTGTGCGCCATGGTTCAATGATGATTTTGATATGGTCGTTTGGTTTAAACAAGGTATCAAAGGCACCTTGTACGCCGTCGATGCCGACTTTTCCTGTGCGCATTTTTTGCCATGCAATTTTACCTGAAGCGATGTTCTCGAGTGATTGAGCAAATTCTTCTGGTTGATAGTAATAAGAGAAAATAAGGTCTAACTCTTTGACAGTTGCATAGGCAAAATTAACGTTAAGTGGTGCAGTATGTACACCTGTTACAATGATTTTTGCTTTTGCTGGCGCACGTAAAATGTAGTCGTTTAATAAGCGGCTGACACCGGCGCATTCAAAAATAACTACCTTGTTGCTACCTGCAAGCACAGCGGCTTTAGCCACTTCATCATCCGCCATAGGGTTAACATATTCAGTAGCGCCAAATTCAAGGGCAATTTGTTTTTTGCTTTCTTGCGGATCAGAGGCAACGATGTGTTTTACGCCTTGTAACTTTAATGCGGCAATCGCGGCAAGGCCAATTGGGCCACAACCAACTACGATTGCAACATCATCATTATGCATTTGTGCGCGGTTCACTGCATGCAGGCCAACAGCAAGTGGTTCTGTAATGGCTGCCGCTTCTGATGGAACTGCATCAGGAATAGGTAACAACAAAGCTTCATCAACGATAAAGTATTCAGAATAGGCACCATACAGCCCTGGAGTTACACCTACGCCAGCACCGCCAGCAGAGAGTAAGATTGGCACTGAGGTTACACGGGTTCCTTTAGCAAGTTCGCCTTTGGTATTTGGGCCGTAGCTGACGATTTCTGCCGCGTACTCATGACCTAATAATATTTCTTGGTCGTCACCTGCATCATTAGCCATTATGCCAAGGTTTTTATAGATATCGAATACATCACTGGTGTGGCGTGTAATATGAATATCTGAACCGCAAATACCGCAAGCTAGGCTTTTTACTAATACTTGGCCGGGTCCAGGAGTGGGAATATCAATTTGTTTTACATGCAACTTGCCATTTTGCATGGCAACAGAATTCATTTGGCTCATATGTGTGTCCTCAATTCACCTTATTTGTGAATTATTAGACTAAAGTAAAGTACCTGCCTTAATCTTGACTTTTTGCGACAAAAACACCGCTTATTGCGACATTGCTGTTTATAAACCGCTCATTGTGGAGTGTTCAAAGTTAAAACCCTAAAAACGATTAGGGTTTTAACTTTAACATTACAGAGGTTTAGCTGAAGTAGGCAGTATTGAGATATAAGTGAGTTAATACACCTGCAAAGTAACCGAGTAAAATAACCGGTGACCATTTTAAGTGGCTATTAAAGGTGTAGATCCCTCGGGCTTGACCCATTAGTGCAACCCCTGCCGCAGAGCCAATTGATAACAGGCTGCCACCTATACCTGCTGTTAAGGTGATAAGCAGCCATTGACCGTGCGACATATCAGGCATCATTTGTAACACCGCAAACATCACAGGAATGTTATCGACTACCGCTGACATTAAACCAAGAATAATGTTCGCACCGGTAGCAGACCAGTTGTTATAAAGTAAGTCAGAAAGCAGTGCTAAGTAGCCAATAAACCCTAAGCCACCAACACAAATTACAATGCCATAGAAGAACAAGAGCGTGTCCCACTCGGCTCTTGATACACGGCTAAATACATCAAAAGGAACAACGTTACCTAAGCGAGATAAGCGTTCTTTGTCACCTTCGCGCTCTGCCATAGCGCGTTTTCTGGCAAGGGAGCCGGGGAGTGTCACGCGTAAGAAGTAGCCAAAAAACTGTAAATAGCCAAGGCCCATCATCATGCCCACAACCGGCGGTAAACCAAAGGCTGTTTTTAGCACCACGGCGGTTAAAATAGTCAGTAAGAATAAGCACAATATGCGAAGCGCACCCCGTTTAAGTTCAATATCTTCATCGGCCGTATCCGGGTGACGGTTATTGATAAATAAAGACATAACAAATGCAGGAATAATATAGCTGACTAAAGCTGGTAGGAATAAAACAAAGAACTCGGTAAAGGCAACAACATCGGCTTGCCAAACCATCAGTGTCGTGATGTCACCAAATGGGCTGAATGCGCCACCGGCATTTGCGGCTATTACAATATTGACGCACGACATAGCAATGAAGCGGTTATCATTTGCTGCTACCTTCATTACAACTGCACATAAAAGTAGGGCAGTAGTTAAGTTATCGGCTACAGGTGAAATACAAAATGCCAGTACACCGCTTATCCAAAATAATTGCTTGTAGCTAAAGCCCCTCGCAACCAGCCAGCTTCTTAAGCCATCAAATAAACGGCGCTCTTCTAGTGCATTGATGTAGGTCATCGCAACGAGCAAAAATAGCATTAACTCTGAAAATTCTAACAGGGCGTGACGAAACGCGTTAGTGCTCAGATCGGATAAGTTTTGTGCACTGTACTGCCAAGCAATAAGTGTCCAAATAATCCCGGCTGCAACCAATACGGGTTTTGATTTGCGTAAGTGAATTTTTTCTTCGAGTATGACGAGCACATAAGCAAAGATAAAAATAACAAGGCATATAATGCCAACAGGGTGGGTGAGTAAATCGATCGTACCAGTTGACGCAGCATGAGCTTGGCCACCGAAACATAGCAAGGAAAGGAGCAGTCCTTGTATTAGTTTTTTCATTTTATATTCCAATTAAATCATCTTAATTTCGTTACGGTTTAAGTAAATGTAGCTGCAGACATTTTAGGTTCATTCTTTGCTTTATGTAATAAATTGGTAACTAAGATGTTGGTATTTTGAATATAAATATCGGTGATGGTGAGAGCAGACCAGTTGGTTAATTTGTTTTTTAATCAATAGGTTGTAGGTGTTTAAATAATATAAGGGCTGCATTCAGCAGCCCCAACTTGAAAATTATGCAAAGTGTTTTTCTAAATCGTCAGAGCCACCAATGTGCTCACCGCCTATGAATACTTGCGGTACTGTCTCACGACCTGAAATAGCTTTTAAGCTGGTTAATGATGCGTGTTGACCTAATATAATTTCTTCGTACACATAACCCTTTGCTTCTAATAATGCTTTAGCTTTTGTACAGAATGGGCAATTAGGTTTCGTAATAATGCTCACTGACTCTGGTTTTATTTGCGCAGGGTTAATGTATTCAAGCATGGTATCAGCGTCAGATACTTCAAATGGGTCGCCTGGCTTTTGCGGTTCAATAAACATTTTTTCGATAACGCCGTCTTTTACAAGCATAGAATAACGCCAGCTGCGCTTACCAAAGCCTAAGTCGTTTTTATCAACTAACATACCCATGCCGTCAGTAAACTCACCGTTGCCGTCTGGCAGTAGGGTAATATTTTGGGCTTCTTGGTTTTGCGCCCAAGCATTCATCACGAATGTATCGTTTACAGAAATACAGACAATGTCATCAACACCGTTTTGTTTAAATACAGCAGCAAGCTCATTATAACGTGGTAAATGTGTTGATGAACAAGTAGGTGTAAATGCGCCAGGTAATGCAAATAGCACAACCGTTTTATCTTTAAAGATTTCGTCAGTAGTAACGGATTTCCATTGCTCGTCAACACGAGTTGCAAATGTAACGTTTGGTACTTTTTGGCCTTCGATATTGTTTAACATTGTTTTGATTCCTCTTGATTTGTTGAGTGCTATTATGCGGTTTAATTTTTGATAGTTCCAATCGTTTGTTTGTATTGATATGATAGATAAAAGCTATTAAAGGTGCGGTTATGAATTTAAAAGACTTTGAATATGTAAAAGCGGTTGCACAGTACAAGCACTTTAGAAAAGCAGCAGATGCCTGCTATATCAGCCAACCTACGCTAAGCGGGCAAGTTAAAAAGCTTGAACAAGAATTGGGTGTTGTTATTTTTGACCGTTCAACTAAGCAGGTCACAATCACCGCTCAAGGTGAGCAATTACTTAAACAGATCACATTTATTCTTGAGCAAACGCAAGTGCTCAAAGAAATTGCCGCCAGCTCACACGATCCACTAAAAGGTAAAATAAATGTAGGGATTATTCCTACCATCGCACCTTATTTACTGCCAACGCTATTAACATCAATGAAGCAAGCTTTCAGTGAAACCCAATTTTCATTTACTGAAATGCAAACAGCACAAACGCTGCTGGCCCTTGATAATGGAGAGATTGATATTGCAATTGTTGCTGATGTAGCCGATTTAGCGCCTTATCATGTTTCACCGCTTTATAAAGAAGATTTTTTGGTCGCGGTGTCAGAGCAACACGTATTAGCAGAACACACTGAAGTCGCTTTAGCTCAATTACAGGATTGTGATTTATTAATGTTAAACGAAGGGCATTGCTTTAAGGAGCAAGCAGAGCAATTTTGTTTTTCAGCTGGGGTTGAAGTCTCGAATCAATATAAAGGTAACAGTATAGAAACCTTACTCGCGCTGGTAGCAATGGATGATGGGGTAACCTTTGTTCCTAAGCTTGCATGTACACCACGTGAAGGAGTGAAGTACTTAGCGATTGCACCTAACCAGCAACGGCAAATTGTTATTACAACACGCAAACATTACCCGCACATAGCAGGTGTTGAGCAATTAGCTAATTGGCTAAATGCTCACAAGGGGTTACAAAGACATTTACTCGCTAGCAGCTAATTCAACAATATCATTAATTTGAATGTTAGGCAGAGGTTGCTGATCAATACTCACGGCAACCGCTGATTGCTGATAAAGCTGAGTCACTTTTACCTGATTAAGTGTCGTGATTTTATGCGGAAGTTTATTACCCTGTGCATCCGTTAGGTAATTATGGTGTGCAATATTTAAAACTTGCCCTTGCTCGAGACCATGAGCCTTACCAAGGTTTATAATCAGCCTATCGTTTTCGATATGCAGTATTTTACCTTGCGTGGGCAAACAGGCCATGGCTGCTTGTAAGTCATAGGTTAGAGTTTGGTTTATATCACTAATAGCTTGGCCATAGTCGGTTGCCCAAAATCGGTCACTATAAACATCGATGATCTCAGTCTTTTTATACGGCCAAATGCCTTCTGTTTGGTAGCTTTTTTGCCAAAGTTTTTCGTAAGTTGTGCCATCAAAGAGCACATAATCAACTTTATATGCGCGCTTAAAACTGTCATCCTGCCAAAATGCATAGTCGTTATTAATTTTATGGTTGACCGACAAATCACGAATACGACTTAGTAACACATATTGCGAGTTACTTCGGCTAGTGATTTCCTCAAGTAGTGCATTACTATAATCGTATTGCTGAGTGAAAAAGTGATCTACCCTTAGCGGCATGTTGTAATAAGCCGTTGGCTTAGCTGCCATTTGTGTATTGCTTAAGCTATTATATAGGTGTTCGCTTATTGCTTTGTTTACGTCAAAAATTTGGCCCATACGTGCTTGCTCGCGATTGGCAAGTTGGCTTTGCGTAACAGCAATAAATTTAGTGTATTGGTTTGCAGGGCACTCTTCTGTTTGAGCAAAGATGTCTAAGCGAAGCGTAATAGCATAGGTGTCGTTATGACGATCTTCGCTGATTAATTCTATTTTCTGGATTTCACCGTGGCTACTTATTTTCAGCTGATCTTGCGTCAAAACCCCGTCAACTAGAGTCTGTACAGAGCTTACTCGAGCGCCAGAAAACACTAACGCCTGAGTAATGGCATCTTTAATGGCGGCAGATTTGGCTTGGCTAGTATCGCCATTTTTTACAACTGCATGGCCTGTAGATTCAAACCATTGCGCTAAACTATTGTTAGAAAACAAAATTGTAAAAGCTAAGCCAAGGCTTTTTAAGCAGGCTATTGTTTTATTGTTCATGCTGACACCTAGCATTAAAACTATTGAATAACCTAAATGAGCAAGGACTGTACCACAGTGGCATTAAACGTGCATATTTGTAGACAAGAGTTTTAAGCGGAAGCAAATTATGCGAGTACTTCTATTAGGTGGGCTAGTTGCCTGCGCAGCATTAACAGGCTGCAGTAGTATTTTTGATAAACATGTAGAATACACTTACATTGAGCCAGATAGCTACCCGGTGCTAAAAGCTGTGGGTTATGCGCCAATAAGTGCTCAGCCTGGCAGTAATGAATCGCAGCGTACTCTACTTGCGATTAAAGCCTCAAAGCTTGAAGCTTACCGCGAGCTTGCTGAGCAAGTTTACGGGCAAAGAATTTCCGCAGGCACTACAGTGCAAAACAGCATTGCTCATAATGATCAATTACAAAGCCAAGTACAAGGTGTGATCAAAGGTGCACAGGTTATTAAAACCTATGCAGTAGGGGACACCTACGCAACTGAATTACAGCTCGATATGAAACGAGTGCACGATTTATACATCGGCGAAGTAAAACCGCGCCAAGTGAAAAAAGTAACATATTATTAGGTGCAACTTAGTCTAGTTGTAACCTATTGGCTTGCCGCATAAGTCCAGCAAATTCTGCAAGCATAAAAAAAGCGCGATAACTTAGTTATCGCGCTTTTTTAATGAAATAGCATTTAGGCTTTCAAGTTGTGAACGATTTTCTTATCGCCTTGAATAACACTGCCGCCTTGGTCGTAGGTCATCGATGATGGCGCACCGATTAAAATATCCTTAAGTTGTTTAACACTCAGCTGTGCTTGATGGGCTGCATGGGCATTAACATCGTTTTTCTTTTTGCAGCTTGATAGTAAAGTGTTAACTTGCTTGATAAGTGAACTCACTTCGTCATCTTGCGAATCATTGTGCGCAACAAGCTTATGAACTTCTTTATCAATTGTTTGGATTTGTTGTAACAGAGAGATTTTTTGTTGGGCAATACTCTTTAATCCATCGCCACGTTTTGCAGCAATGGCTGTCAATTCATCATCTAACAGCGCAGCAATAGACTCTAAGCACGAAACTTGTTGTGTTAGTTTACTGGCAATTAAATGATTATGATCAGCCATAGACATCAAACTCGAATGCAGCAATGTTCTTTGCTAACTTCTCAGCATCAATTTGGTATTTACCTTCGCTGATTGCTTTTTTCAGCTCAGCTACTTTATTGCTGTCAAAGCCAGATGATTGCTCAGCTTTTTCTTGCAAAGACTTAAGCTGTTTAGCTTGAGGTGTTAAGCTCACAGAATCTGCACTTGCTTTAGGTGCGGCTGACTTTGCAGCAGCTGCATTAGCATTATCTTTTTGTAAATCAAGCTTCTTTTGCTTGGTATTTGTCAACACAGAAGGCTGTTGTTGACCATTATTGACATTGCTTACCATAATTTTGACCTATACATTACCCAACATATGCCTTTATATCGGCGGGCACAGCGGATACTTTAGCATAAATATAAAAAATTAAATATTTACTTGTACAGACTCGACCCCATCCACACGTGCATTTAATACTTTACCTGATTTTTTGTTTTTTACACGTACTAATTCGTCTAACGTGCCATCTTCTAAAGCAATCCCAGTGGTCTTAATTCTTAAACCGCGTAATGAGGCATAAATAGTGACATTATCGCCTTTGCAAACCATACACACCTGACGCATTACAATAGGGCTGCCATCACGCAAGTTACGTTTGCTACGGCTGCCAATAAGTATAGACTCATCTTGTACGTATTGCGTTCTAACAAACTGCTTTGGTTTCATTTCAACACGTAAATGCTCTGGACGGATGACTTCACCACGAGCAAGGTTGGTTGTTACAACAACCACAGGTTCGAGCTCAATTATGCGGACATGGACGTATTGGGTCCAACTATTTAGGTCTTGGCACTTAAGTTGTACAGTTACCTGCCGATTAAAAGGAGGTTCTGTTGGTAACTCTTTGTTTATTGGCGACTCACAAAACCTCTCTGGAATGCGACCATCTAATGGTAAAGCACTTATTTGTGGTTTGGTGTCCAGATCAGGGAGCTGTTCGCTAACAAAATCGATAGCGATTTGTTGAAGTTGCTCGTTATTATAAACTTCTGCCTGCAGTTGTGTTGCAAACAACAGGCTAGTAAGAAAATAAAAAACACTGTATCTTCGGCTTTTTTTTAACAAACTCATATTGTTTCGACTATGCTTATGGTTGAAAACAAGGTATAAATATTTTGCGTCAAAAAACAGACGCTTCGTAACCTTATGTAGCTTTAACACAAAGAAGGCAATTATTGTTCCAGCTCTGATTGTTTATCTTTAGGAGATTGAAATGGCAGGCATTTTAGACTCAGTTAACCAGCGTACTCAGTTGGTTGGGCAAAACCGCCTTGAATTACTATTATTCAAACTCAGAGGGCGACAACGCTTTGGTATCAACGTGTTTAAAGTAAGAGAGGTTTTGCAATGCCCACCACTTACTAACATGCCAAAATCAAACGCGTATATTCGCGGCGTTGCGCACATTCGTGGCCAAACTATCTCTGTTATTGATTTATCGATGGCCGTAGGTGGTCCGGCAATTGAAAATATCAAAGACAGTTTTATCATCATTGCTGAGTACAACCGTTCAGTGCAAGGATTCTTAGTTGGCGGAGTTGAGCGCATCGTTAATATGAACTGGGAAAAAATAATGCCACCGCCTTCAGGTGCGGGACGTTATTCATACTTAACAGCGGTCACTGAGATTGAAAATGAGTTAGTTGAGATACTTGATGTAGAAAAGATCTTAAACGAAATTTGTCCAGTTAACACTGAAGTGAGTGCTGAAGTGGTTGGTGAGGGTGAAATTCAGCGTGATTTAGGTGAGCGTATTGTCTTTATTGCTGACGATTCAGCGGTAGCTCGAAACCAAGTTAAACGTGCGCTTGAACCGTTAGGTGTACAAACTGAGTTAGCTAAAAACGGCAAAGAAGCATTATTACGTTTACGTGAGATTGCTCAGCTTGATTGTAAAAATGATATTACTGAGCGCGTTGGCTTATTGATATCTGACGTAGAGATGCCGGAAATGGATGGTTATACCTTAACCGCCGAAATTAAAGCAGATCCAAAATTATCACCTCTTCATGTGATCTTGCATACCTCTTTAAGTGGTGTATTTAACCAAGCAATGATTGAAAAAGTAGGTGCCGATGATTTTATTGCAAAATTTAACCCAGATGAATTAGCAACAGCTGTGAAAAAGTGGGTTCATTGTGATTAATTATTTATAGGTGGTATTACTTTGGAAAATAAGCATTTACAACAAAGCGAATACGATCAATTCCGCTCTTTCTTAGAACAACAATGTGGCATCGTGCTTGGTGATAACAAACTTTACTTAGTAAAAAGTCGCCTAGCGCCGCTTATGGCACGTTTTAATGTCGAGTCTTTATCACAGTTGGTAAGTAAAACCTTAAGTCCTCATGAGAGGCAGCTTCGTGCCGCTGTGGTTGATGCGATGACCACCAATGAGACGCTTTGGTTTCGAGACCAATACCCATTTGAGCTATTGAAAACGAAGCTATTCCCTGAACTTAAAGATGTTCGTCGACCATTGAAAATATGGTCAGCGGCAAGTTCATCAGGGCAGGAGCCATACTCTATTGCCATGTCGGTCGCTGAGTTTCAGGCTAAAAACCCTGGCGTATTAAAGATGGGAGCGCAAATAATTGGCACAGACATTTCTAATACCATGCTTGATATGTGTAAGAACGCTGAGTACGACTCGTTAGCCCTTGCTCGTGGTTTGTCGATGGAACGACGTCAGAAGTTCTTTAAGGACAGCGGTAATGGAATGGCTCAGGTTGTTGAACCTATTCGCAAAATGGTGAGCTTTAGACATTTAAACTTACTAGATTCATACGCCTTAATGGGCAAGTTTGACATTATATTTTGTCGTAATGTGTTAATTTACTTCTCACCAGAAGTAAAAGCTAAAATCATTTCGCAATTTGCTCAAGCTTTAAACCCTAAAGGTTATCTATTTTTAGGTGCATCTGAATCAATGGCGGGCCTTAGTGACAGCTTTGATATGGTTCGTTGTAACCCTGGTATTATCTATCAAAAAAAGTAAACTCTCCTTAGCAACCTAGTCCTTAGGTTGCTAAATTTATCTATTTTTCAGTATGTTATACAAATAAAGCTTACTCCTTATTTTTGGCTTATCTTTTGCATTGTTCACTGCAGAGTCAATTTTTTGGAGATGGTTATGGCTATCAGTTTTGATAAAGCATTTGGAGTTCATCCGCATGCGATGTTGATCCGTTCACAACGCGCTGAGTTATTAGCGACAAATATCGCTAATGCTGATACGCCGGGCTATAAAGCGAAAGACATCGATTTTGCCTCGGCATTAAAAGCGGCAAAAAGCAACCAGCAAGGTGGCAATAGTATGGTAAGAACCGATGCTAAACATATTGCCGGAGGCAGTCGTTTTGTTGGTAATGCAGAAATGTTTCGTACGCCAAATCAAGCAGATACAGGTGATGGTAACTCAGTTGATATACAAGTGGAACGAAACTTGTATGTACAGAACTCATTAGAGTATCAGGCAAGCCTGCAATTTATGAGTAGTAAAATTAAAGGCCTTAAAAAAGCCCTCGGTAGTCAAGGAGCTTAATCATGAGTTTGTATAATGTTTTTGATATTTCAGCAACCGGTATGAGCGCGCAAAATGTCCGCTTAAATACTACTGCCAGTAATATCTCGAATGCGAATTCGATTAGTTCTAGCCAAGATCAGACGTATCGAGCGCGCCATCCTGTTTTTGCTGCAGAGTTGACTAAAGCGTCAGCATCACAAAGCAATCCTCAGGGCTCTTCTGTTGGCGTTAAAGTACTAGGCATTGTAGAGAGTGATAAGCCTCTGCAAATTGAATATAACCCAAACCATCCAAGTGCTGATGAAAATGGTTACATCTATAAGCCTAACGTTAATGTTGTAGAAGAAATGGCAAATATGATTTCTGCCTCTCGCTCTTACCAAACAAATGTGCAAGTTGCTGATGCAGCTAAGCAAATGTTAAGTAAAACACTGTTGCTTGGGCAGCGGTAACCGAGGATAAGTTATGAGTAACGACATCAGCAGTGCGTCATCCACGTATTTAGATAATTTACGTTGGCAAGACAATCAAAATAAAACAGAAGAGAAAGATGATACTTTAACGCAAGAAGACTTCTTCTCACTTTTAACACAACAGTTGTCGTTTCAAGACCCAAGCAAGCCAGCTGATAATGATCAAATGATTGCGCAGATGACGAACTTCACTATGGCTGAGGGTATTTCAAACTTAAATGAGAAGTTTGAATCACTGACTGCTTCAATGACATCAAATTCTGCGTTACAGGCTTCTACCCTTGTTGGTAAGCAAGCATTACTTGAGTCTGACACGATTGATTTTGATGGTGAAAATCTCGCTAAAGGGTCGGTAGTTGCAGAAACTGCCGTTGAGTCTTTAACGTTAAGAATAACCGATTCATCGGGCCAGTTAGTGCGCACGATTGAATTAGGTTCGCAGTCAGCGGGTGCTCTTCGTTTTGAATGGGATGGTAAAGATAACGATGGCAATGTACTCCCTGAAGGTGAGTATGACATTAGTGCTGAAGGCTTCGTAAATGGAGACTACAGCAGTATGCCAATGGCGACCTTTAAGAATATTGAAAGTGTCAATATTAATGGCGCCAGCGGCATTATCGTAAATACAAAAGAGGGTGCGGTTAGGCTAACTGATATAGCTGAAATCGCATAAGTAAAAAAGGTTTGGGTTAGCTTAGGCTAAGAGATAGGTTAGAGGTGAGTTATGAGCTTCAATATTGCATTAACAGGCTTAGCAGCCGCGCAAAAAGATTTAGACGTTACAGCAAATAATATTGCTAACGTCAATACCACGGGCTTTAAGGAGTCTCGTGCAGAGTTCGCTGATGTGTACGCATCATCAGTATTTAGTTCTGGTAAAACAAAAAATGGTGACGGTGTAAGAACAACAATGGTGGCACAGCAATTCCACCAAGGTTCATTATCTTTCACTAATAACTCACTGGACTTAGCAATTACTGGTGAAGGTTACTTTGCCATGGCAAATGACCTAGGTGCACAAGATTTTACATATACTCGTGCTGGTGCGTTCAAACTTAATAAAGACAACTTTATTGTGGATGCTAGCGGAAACTACTTACAAGGTTTCCCTGTTGATGAAGCAACGGGTGATACAACTTCTGTTAGTTTAAGCACATCTTCTGCGCTACAAATTCCTGATGCATCAGGTTCTCCACGCGCTACGACCAATGTTTATTCGTCGTTTAACTTAGATTCTCGTGCATTAACGCCAGCAGTTACACCATTTGACCCAGAGACAAGTGCGTCGTACAACAGTTCAACATCAACCACGGTGTATGATTCTTTAGGTGAGCCACACATTTTACAGTTCTTCTTTGTTAAAACTGACGCAGCAGTGACTGGTAATGATAATGAATGGCAAGTGTTTGCAACACTTGATGAAAAGCCGTTTGCTGCTAATGGTACTGAGCAAACTGCGTCGCCATATACACCTATTTCAACTTTTCAGTTTGACTCAAGTGGTTTACCACAAAGCACAGATGGGACTGCAAATACGGATGCTACGTTTAATCCATTAACAATACCTTCAGGCGGTATATCTGGTTTACTGTCTAATGGTGCGAGTTTCCCTGATGATGTAAACATTAACTGGCGCGATGAAGCTGGTACAACGAATAAAATACCGACTCAATATGCAAGTAACTTTGAAGTGAAAGCGCTTGAGCAAGATGGTGCGACTGTTGGTCGTCTATCAGGTATCGATATTGGTACCGATGGTAAAATTGTTGCTTCATACAGTAATGGTGATACTTCTTTCCTTGGCCAAGTTGCGATGGTACGTTTTTCGAACTCACAAGGCTTGCAACAAGTAGGTAATACTGCTTGGAAGAAGAGTTTAACATCAGGTGAGCCGATTGCTGGCGAACCAGGTTCAGGTACTTTAGGTTCAATTAACTCATCTGCGCTTGAGCAGTCGAATGTTAACTTAACTAGTGAACTTGTTGATTTGATCAGTGCGCAGCGTAACTTCCAGGCAAATTCACGTGCGCTTGAGGTTAACTCAACACTACAACAAAATATCCTACAGATCCGTTAATTTTAGCGGCTCTAAGCTAAATCCGACACGAAGGCTGCTCCCTCTATTGGCAGCCTTTTTTCATTTTACCGACCTCATTTTTCTTTCCTATTTTAGCGTCAATTTTACTTTGGCACTTTTATTGCATTTCTTAGTTATCGTATTTTTAGTGAGTCAATGTTATGGACAAAATGGTCTACATTGCCATGTCGGGTGCAAAGCAAAGTTTGCGAGGTCTTGAACTCAAGGCCAACAATCTTGCTAATGCTAACACCACTGGCTTTAAAGCTGATTTTGCACAAGCTCGCTCTATGCAAGCCTTCGGTGAAGGTTTGCCATCTAGGGTGTTTGCAATGCAAGAACGCCCTGGATCTAATATGGAATCGGGTGGCTTTGTTGAAACTGGCCGCGAGCTTGATATCGCGATGAGTGACCGTGGTTGGTTGAGTGTACAAGATGCATCAGGCAATGAGGCGTACACCAAAACTGGCACATTAAACATTACTCCAGATGGCGCGTTGATCACTAGCCACGGCCGTCAAGTAATTGGCGAAGGTGGTCCAATTATTTTGCCGTTACCTATCGAGAAAGTTGAGTTTAGTGAAGATGGCGCTATTCAGGTTCGCCCACAAGGTGCGCCTGCTAACTTTTTAGAAGTAGTTGATCGGCTGAAAGTGATTGAGGCTGATAACACCATGCTCGAAAAAGGCAATGACGGATTATTCCGACCAAAAGAAGATATGTTGGTAAATGATCTATGTGGTTTTTGTGATATTTCACCTAACGTGAAAGTACTGTCGGGAACGCTTGAGATGTCGAATGTAAACCCAGTGCATGAAATGGTCGACATGATCAGCAATCAACGCCAATTTGAATTACAAGTTAAATTGATGAAAACAGCCGAAGAGCTCGATGAGCGTCAAGATCAGCTGTTACGCATTGTTTAAGATGACTGAGAGGGTAGAGTTATGAATCCTGCATTATGGATCAGTAAAACCGGGCTTGACGCCCAGCAAACCGATATTTCGGTGATCTCAAATAATCTCGCGAATGCCAGCACGGTCGGTTACAAAAAAAGCCGCGCCGTATTTGAAGATTTACTATATCAAAACATTAACCAACCAGGTGGTCGTTCGTCACAAGACACTGAAATGCCATCGGGCTTAATGCTAGGTGCCGGTGCCAAAGTGGTTGCTAACCAAAAGAACTTTTCACAAGGTAACATGCTTACCACAGAAAATTCATTGGATTGGATGATTTCAGGTCCTGGTTTTTTTGAAGTGCAATTACCTGATGGCAATATTGCCTATTCACGTAATGGTCAATTCACGACTGACGAAGATGGTCGAATTGTGACATCGGGAGCGGGTTTTCCGTTGCAGCCTGAAATGAATGTTCCAGATGATGCACAATCAATCACTGTTTCGCAAGACGGTGAAGTGTCAGTTCGTATCGCAGGGCAACCAGACAATGTGGTAATTGGTCAGCTAACTATTAGTGATTTTATTAATCCATCGGGTCTTGAGCCCATGGGGCAAAACTTATACACAGAAACCGCTGTTAGTGGTGCGCCTGTGCAAGGTAACCCAGGTATCGATGGTTTAGGCAGTGTGGTTCAAGGTTCTCTTGAAACGTCTAACGTGAATGTGACAGAAGAGCTCGTTAACTTGATTGAAACACAACGAATTTATGAAATGAATTCAAAAGTGATTTCAGCGGTTGATGAAATGCTTAGTTACATTAATCAGCAGCTTTAATGGGTAGGAGGCAGCATGCGTAATATTATCTTAGTCACATCGGCAGCATTAATGCTGGGTGGTTGTATGACAACGCAAAATCATCATGTGGTTCAGGATGACCCTTACTATGCGCCTATGTACCCGGAGCCTACAACAGAGCCTATGGTACCAACGGGGTCGTTGTTTGATAGTTATTCATCAAATGACTTGTACTCAGATAAAAAGGCTCTACGCGCTGGCGATATCATCACTGTTAAATTGCAAGAGTCTACTCAAGCGACCAAAGCAGCTAAAACCGAAACAGATAAAGAAACGGATGCGAGTTTAGATCCAGTAATTGGTCTGGGAGGTAATCCAGTTAACATTGGTGGTGATAGTATTCAATTTGGTATTGGCTCGGGGGCATCGTTTAAAGGTGACTCAAAGTCTAATCAATCAAACAGCTTATTTGGTGATATTTCTGTCAACGTGATGCGTGTTTTACCCAATGGAAACTTAGTTATTCGCGGTGAAAAATGGCTTACGTTGAACACTGGCGAAGAGTTTATTCGCCTTGAAGGCTTAGTTCGTCCAGAAGATGTTTCAGCTAGTAATACAGTAACATCAAACCGAATTGCCAATGCGCGAATTCAATATTCAGGTAAAGGGCAAATTCAAGAAACACAAAGCGCAGGTTGGCTGTCTCGTTTCTTTAGTAGTTCGCTTTTCCCATTTTAGAGGAACAAAGTCATGAATGGGTTTAAATACATCATCGCTCTTTGCTTAATTAGCCTGCAGTTTTCTGCACAGGCTGAGCGAGTCAAAGATGTATCTATGGTTGAAGGTGTTCGTGCAAACCAATTAGTCGGTTATGGTTTGGTTGTAGGTTTGCCAGGCACAGGTGAACAAAGCAGATTTACTCAACAGAGCTTTAAAGCCATGTTAAATGGCTTTGGTATTACTTTACCAGATAGCTTAAAACCTAAAATTAAAAATGTTGCAGCCGTTGCTGTTCATGCAGAGCTACCGGCATTCAGAAAACCAGGGCAAACCATAGATATTACGGTTTCGTCTATCGGGAGTGCAGGTAGTTTACGCGGTGGTACCTTATTACAAACCTTTTTGAAAGGGGTTGATGGTAATACGTACGCGATTGCACAAGGCAGCTTAGTTGTTGGTGGTCTAGGTGCTGAAGGAGCTGATGGTAGCCGGGTCATTATTAACACGCCAACGGTAGGTCGTATTCCAAACGGTGCCATTGTAGAGCGTGCTATTAAGAGCCCGTTTATGCAAGGTGACTACATTACATTTAATTTAAACCGCCCTGATTTCACAACGGCAAAACGCTTAGAGCAAACAATTAATGATTTAGTTGGCCCTGATAGCGCGCAGGCAATCGATGCAGCCTCAGTTCGTGTATTGGCACCGCGTGATGCATCTCAACGTGTTGCGTATTTGTCTACTCTTGAAAACTTAGAGTTTAAGCCGGCAGACACCGCTGCAAAAATTATTGTTAACTCGCGCACTGGTACAATTGTGATTGGTAAAAATGTGAAGCTGCAGCCTGCGGCTATTACGCACGGTGGTTTGACGGTCACTATTGCTGAGCAGCAAAATGTGTCACAACCAAATGCCTTAAGTGAAGGTGAAACAGCTGTCACAAATCAAAGCATTATTGATGTTAATGAAGATGACTCACGTGCTTTTGTATTTAACCCAGGTGTTAATCTTGATGATCTCGTTCGAGCCATCAATGAGGTTGGAGCCGCACCGGGTGATTTAATGGCGATTCTAGAAGCTTTAAAAGAAGCGGGGGCGATAAACGGGCAACTGGTTATCATTTAAATTAAAGCGCGCTTTCGAGCGCGTTTTTGTTTCTAGTAGTTATTAAATCATTTAGCTCACAGATATCAGTCAAATCTTTGTTCTGAAGTTACTTCATTCCACTATCAGTTATTAGCTATTCATTTATAAAGTTTTTTATTGGCGCAATTTTTGCATTTTATTTTTCATTATTAACTATTGTGTCAAAAAGCTGATGGATACTAATCATCTCGACAAGCAAAACTTTTTTGATTTAGGTAACTTAGACTCATTACGTCAAAGTGCTTTGAAAAGTGATGCCTCTAGCGATGCGTCAAAAGAGGCGCTGAAAAAAGCGGCGGCACAATTCGAGTCTATCTTCACTCAAATGCTTCTTAAAAGTATGCGTAAAGCAAATGAAGCGTTTGAAGATAAAGACAGCCCATTTAACTCAAGCGGCGTTAAGTTTTTTGAAGAGATGCATGATCAACAAATGTCGGTTGAGCTTTCATCTAATGGCTCGCTCGGTCTAGCTGATTTGATAGTGCAGCAGCTTTCGCCTGACGGTAAGAAATTTACTCCTGGTTCTGTGCTTAGAACCACTGCTGACTTTGATAGTGATAAACGGGCAAGCGGTGTGGTTGATAGCAAAAATGATGTTAAGGCTGAACCGCAAGCTGTCGCAGATACAACAGCAAACGAGCAAACAGAAAACCGCTTTGAAGATGTGGAGTCTTTTATTAGCTCTGTTTGGGAGCACGCAAAAAATGCTGCACAGAAGATTGGTTTAAATCCTGCTGTGATGGTTGCTCAAGCAGCCCTTGAAACAGGTTGGGGTAAACACATTATCAGTAAAGCTGATGGCACAAGTAGTAACAACTTATTCAATATTAAATCGGATACGAGCTGGCAAGGTGATAAAGCGAGCAAAGTCACGCTTGAGTTTGAACAAGGCGTGCCAGTTAAAAAGCAAGCAAGTTTCCGTTCTTATCAATCGATTAAAGACAGTGTTAACGACTTTGTGGATTTCTTAAATGAAAACCCACGTTATCAAGAAGCACTCAATAATACTGCAGAGCCTGCAGCCTTTTTAGATTCGTTACAAAAAGCAGGTTATGCAACTGATCCAAATTATGCCGATAAAATTAAGCAGGTATTGAAGCGTGTTGAGCTTCAAAGTGTCGCTGCTTCATTGGTACGTTAAGGAGTAGACCCTGATGTCATTTAGCTTATATGACATAGCAAATGCCGGTGTAAGAGCTAACTCTGAGCTTTTACAAACCACCAGTAAAAACATCGCCAACGTTAATACCGAGGGTTATGTGCGTGAGCGTACTGAGTTCACAACCATGATCGACAACCAAGTGGGTCGTGGTGAAACGTATCGCTTACTGAATGAATTTGCGCAAAAGCAATTAAATAGAGATACCTCTAATAAAGCATTCTTTGATCAGTTTGTAACTGAAGCAAGCCGAGTAGACAGCTTGTTCTCAGAAGAGTCAAACAGCTTATCAACGAGTGTCAATTCGTTTTTTAACAATGTACAAGAAAGCTTAAATCAACCGTCATCAACAGTAGCTCGTTCACTGGTCATGACTGATGCACAAAACTTAATTGATCAAATGGACAGATTATCGAGCATTGTGGTTGACCAAAAAGCAGTGGTAAATGAGCAACTAGAGATTTTTTCTGAAGAAGCAAATAACCTGATCCAAAATATCAGTGATTTGAATACTAAGATTGCGTCGGTTCATGGTACTGATCGTGAGTCAGTATCAAGTGGTTTATACAATGAACGCGATAAAGCGATTCGTGACTTATCTGAGCTGATTGATATTGAAACCCTTGATGGTAATAACGGCGAAAAGCAAGTGTATTTAGGCTCAGGCCAAGCTCTTGTCATGCAAAGTGGTACATTTAACTTGTTTTCATTCAGTGGCGATCCTGATCCGAACTTTAAAGAGCTGAAACTTGATGTAAACGGTGGCAAAGCTGTGCCGCTTGAAGTTGATGTGAGTAAGTTGAAAGGCAAAATAGGCGGATTATTGGCATTTCGTGACGACATTTTAGTGCCAGCGCAAAACCAGCTAGGTCAAATGGGGTTAGCGTTAGCTGATGCCTTTAACCAACAAAATAGCTTAGGTATGGACGCTAATGGTGAAATTGGTGGTGATATTTTTGCTATTCCAACCGTTGATGCGTTCGGTTATCAAGCCAACACGGGCACATCAACAATGACGGCAACTCTTGAGCCAGGTAAAGGCAGCGAATTGCCAGCAAGTGATTTTATCGTTACTTATACCAGTGCTACGACTGTTGAGATTCAGGCAATCGATAATAAAGGCGAACCAATTGGCACCGCGTCAACAGCGAATGTGACAGCAGGTGTGATTGATTCATCAACCATCACTGGCGGCGAAGCGTTTGGTTTACAGCTCAATGTATCGGGTGCTGCCAATACCGGTGACCAATTTATGGTTAAGTTGAACTCTCAGGCTTCTACGAGCCTAGAGCTTGCGACGGAACGCCCTGAAGACTTAGCATTAGCATCACCTATTCGAACTGCGAACGATATTAATAACACCAGTGACGCAAGTATTTCTGCTGGTACAGTCTCAGATATTGATAACTCAACGGGTATTACCGTAGGCCCACCACCTAGTTTGGCGAATGGCGATATCACGTTAGTGAAAACGGCGAATGCTAACGAATATCAAATCACAGATGGCAACGGCACATCAACGTTTACTATTACACCACCTGCTGAGAATATTCTTGCTCAAGCGGGAGCACCTTATGATGCTTATGGCTTCGATTTTAATATCGAAGGCTCTCCAGCTACAGGAGACACTTTCACACTTGAGTTTAACACTGGTGGTTTTGATGATAACCGTAATGGTTTGCTATTGGCTGATTTACAAAATGGTGAACTAGTTCGTCAAAATGTTGAAGCAAGTAGTACTGCTGATAATCATAAAACCTTTAATCAAGCATATTCTGGAATTGTTACTGATATTGGTGTTGTGACTAGTCAAGCTCAAACCAATGGCGCAGCCTTTACAGCATTGGCTGATCAATCAGAAGCCTGGTATGAATCGCTATCAGGTGTAAACCTTGATGAAGAGGCGGCAAACTTACTGCGTTTTCAACAATCGTATGCGGCATCTGCACAGGTACTTTCAACAGCACGTACTATTTTTGACACCTTATTAAGTGCGGCGAGGTAATTATGCGTATTTCAAATAACATGATGTATAAGAATAACCTTAACTCTATTCTTAACTCACAGCAAAATGTAAACAAAGCACAAGAGCAGGTTAATACCCAAAAGCGTGTATTGACTGCTGCTGACGATCCTTCAGCAACGGCTCGCGCTTTACTTTATAACGATCGCATTCAGGGTAATGAACAGTTCACAAAAAATATCACTATGTTGAATAGCCGCCTGACGACAGAAGAAAGTGTGCTGCAAAATATTAAAGGTGCACTTGAGTCTGCTTATACTTTATCTATTCAAGCAGGTAATGGTGCCTATAGTGATATCGACCGTGAAGGTATTGCTGAAGAAGTTAAGGCACTACAAAGCACCGTTCTTGATTTAATGAATGCAAAAACCGAAGATGGTAAGTTTATCTTTTCGGGCTATCAAGATAATACCCCTTCTTATAGTTACAATAGTACGTCTGGTCGCTATGAATATGGCGGCGATCAGGGGCAACACAAAATCAAAGTGGCTGAAGGTGTAGAAATCAAATCGAGTGACAATGGTTTTGATACATTCGAAAAAGTAAATGCGCGCCTAAATGTGGCCTCAAACGACGGCACTGTGTCTGGCGGTATCACAAGCTCGAAAATTTATGTGACTGAGCAAGCTGATTTTGATAAATTCCATCAAGCAAATTACAACGCTGATCCTGCCGCCGCTGCAAATGCTAATACACTAAGCTTTATTACTACAACAGGGACACCTAATACTTATGTGGTACAGCAAGCGGGTGTAACAATTGACAGTGGTAGTTTTGAAGATGGTAAAATCGTTTATAAAGGCATGGAGGTTAGTATTGAGCCTGTTGCAAATGGGCAAGTTGATGTTGATCTTGAAGCGCCACAAAAAGAGAATGCGTTAAATACTTTGGATGACCTGATAGCAGGACTAACCAATCCTAATTTAACTCAGGAAGAGTTTGATCAAGTTTTAGCGGATGCCATTGTACAACTCGATAATGCCAAAAATCAGATTTCACTTGTACAGGCAGGTTTGGGTGGCCGCTTAAATACAGCCAAGAAAATTGAACAATCAAACGGTGACTTAGATACTAGCAACAAAGCTGCAAAAGCCGAGCTTGTTGAGCTTGATATGGCTGAAGCGATTACTGAACTTACCAAACAGGAAACATCACTGCAAGCTGCACAAGCAACATTTGGCCGTTTGGCTAACCTTTCATTATTTGATTATTTATAATTTGCTAAGGTTAAGCTTAGTTAATAAGCTTAACCTACAAAACCTACCTTAAGCTTCCCACTTTAAAAGTGCTTTTAGCTCACTCTTTATTGTATTCTTACTCTCATTAACACATCGTGATAGCGGCTTTCAAGGTAACCAGGAGCCATGTTTAGTTAAAAAGATAAAGTATTTCTTTTTTAAATACAGTGCATTAAATAAAAATTTAAAAATTGTTTAAAAATTCACTAAAGGATTTTTTGAGCGGACCGATAACTTAATTAACCAAGCAGAGTAACAAATAACAGTTACCGCTTAATTAGAGTAAGTTTAAGAGTAAATGATAAGTTTACTTCGGGAGAAATATCATGGCACTTTATGTAAATACAAATGTTAGTTCATTAAACGCACAAAGACAATTAATGAATTCTGGTAACTCACTTGATACTTCATTCAAGCGTTTATCATCTGGTCTTCGTATCAACAGCGCAGCTGACGATGCGGCTGGTCTACAAATTTCTGACCGTTTAACATCACAAATCAACGGTCTTAACCAAGGTAACCGTAACGCGAACGACGGTATCTCGCTAGCGCAGACTGCTGAGGGTGCACTAGACGAAGTAACCTCAATGTTCCAACGTATGCGTACATTAGCTCAACAAGCGGCAAATGGTTCTAACACAGATGAAGATCGTTTAGCACTTCAAGAAGAAATGCGTTCATTATCTGCAGAAGTTAACCGTGTTTCAGAAGATACTACTTTCGGTGGTCAAAATTTACTCGACGGTAGCTATAAAGCAAGTTTTCAAGTTGGTGCTGACGCAGTACAAACGATTGGGTTTAGCATGAAAGATGTAGGTGGAACTGCAAACACAATTTCAGCTGAAGGTGGTTTTACATTATCAGGTATTGCAAGTATTGCGTCAGCAATCTCTAATGAGTCACTTAGTGCAGCAGCAGATGGTGTAAGTGCGATAAGTGAAGCTGCTAACGCATATACCTTTGCAGGAACATTCATTGCTACAGCTATTAGTGTTTCATCGCAAGCGAATGCTCAAGCTGTATTAGCTGGTATGGATTCAATGATTGCGGTAGTTGATAAAAAGCGTGCAGAATTAGGTGCGGTACAAAATCGTTTTCAATCTACAATTCGTAATCAATCGAATATCTCTGAAAACTTAAGTGCTGCACAATCTCGAATTAAAGATACCGATTTTGCGCAAGAAACAGCGAACTTAACTAAGATGCAAATCTTACAACAAGCAAGCCAAACAATCTTGAGTCAAGCTAACCAACGTCCTCAAGCTGCATTAAGCTTACTAGGTTAATAGTTGGGAATTTGAGTTAAAGTGAAGTCAAAACTTTGACTTAAAGAAAAGCGCCTTTGTCTAATGGGGTATTAACAAAGGCGCTAAGATAGGATTATAAAGCGGAGGCGCTCAAAATCCTGACAGTAGTGTTCTAACATTTGTAAGAACATAAAATACAAAGCACAAATTATGCCATAATTCGTGCACTAGAACCCACTCTTAAACTTATCTCTCTTAAGGCTCCTATAAATGGAGCCTTTTTTCATTACTTTTTTATCTCAATTAATAGTTGGCCTATTAATTGCTCTATTTACTTCAAGTTAATTAACTAATCAGCAAAGTGGCAGTTTTTTGCCCTAGGCGACTTAGAATTGCCGCTGTAAGGGTCACTTTGTCAAGTTCACTTTTAAAAAGTGGCTTTACTTTGACAGATAAGAAGAGAGTATATTATGGCTTTATATGTAAATACTAACGTTAGTGCACTAAACGCACAAAGACAACTAGATAGAACCGGTGGTGATTTAGATACCTCGTTTAAGCGTCTTTCATCAGGTCTACGTATTAACAGTGCGGCTGATGATGCTGCTGGTTTACAAATTTCTGACCGCCTACAATCACAAATTCTTGGTTTAAATCAGGGTAACCGAAATGCCAATGATGGTATTTCACTTGCGCAAACTGCAGAGGGGGCGATGGATGAAATTACATCGACTTTCCAACGAATTAGAACTCTATCACAACAGGCTGCAAATGGCTCAAATACAGATGAAGATCGTTTAGCTATCCAAGAAGAAATTAGGCAATTATCTGAAGAAGTAAACCGGATTGCCCAGGATACTACTTTTGGGGGTCAGAATTTATTAGATGGTAGCTATTCAGCAAGCTTTCAAGTGGGAGCTGATGCAGTTCAAGCGATTGGCTTCAGCATGCAAGATGTAGGAGGGACAGTAAATAGCCTTTCTGCAGAGGGGGGGTTTACATTATCTGGAATTGCAAGTATAGCCTCAGCAATTGCTAATGAATCTTTAAGTGCAGCTGCTGATGGTGTCAGTGCAATAAGTGAGAGCGCTAATGCTTATACTTTTTCAGGTACTTTTATTGCGAGTGCAATCAGTGTTTCATCACAAGCAAATGCTCAAGCTGTGTTGGCAGGGATGGATTCATTAATTGCAGTAGTAGATAAAAAACGTGCTGAGCTGGGAGCTGTGCAAAACCGTTTCCAATCAACAATTCGTAACCAAGCCAATATTTCAGAAAATTTATCAGCTGCAAAATCACGAATTAAAGATGCCGACTTTGCTTTAGAAACAGCTCAATTGACTAAAAATCAAATTTTACAACAAGCAAGCCAAACAATTTTAGGTCAAGCAAATCAACGACCTCAAGCGGCTCTAAGCTTGTTACAAGGCTAAAATTTAAAAATTAGTTAAAAAATTTACAAATAAAGCTAAAGCTTTCGTTTTATCAGACGATAACTGACTTAGAGAACTATCAATCTAGGACTCTATGTCGGTTAAATAGCAGGGTAGGGGTATCCCGCTGTTTAGCTATAAAATGATAAAGCGGAGGCTAATATGGCTTTATATGTAAACACAAATGTGAGCTCTTTGAACGCACAACGCCAGTTAATGAATTCTGGAAATGCACTAGATACATCTTTTAAGCGTTTGTCATCAGGCATGCGTATTAATAGTGCAAGTGATGATGCTGCAGGTATGCAAATCGCCAACCGATTAACAAGCCAAGTTAATGGTTTAACGCAAGGTAATCGAAATGCGAACGATGGTATTTCACTTGCGCAGACAGCTGAAGGTGCACTTGATGAAGTAACATCAATGTTCCAACGTATTCGTACTCTTGCACAACAAGCATCGAACGGTTCAAATACAGATGAAGATCGCTTAGCACTTCAAGAAGAAATTCGCTCTTTGTCTTCAGAAGTAAATCGCGTTTCAGAAGATACTACCTTTGGTGGGCAAAATTTACTTGACGGTTCTTATAATGCAAGTTTCCAGGTTGGTGCTGACGCAGTACAAACGATTGGGTTTAGCATGAAAGATGTAGGTGGAACTGCAAACACAATTTCAGCTGAAGGTGGTTTTACATTATCAGGTATTGCAAGTATTGCGTCAGCAATCTCTAACGAGTCACTTAGTGCAGCAGCAGATGGTGTAAGTGCAATAAGTGAAGCTGCTAACGCATATACCTTTGCAGGAACATTCATTGCTACAGCTATTAGTGTTTCGTCGCAAGCGAATGCTCAAGCTGTATTAGCTGGTATGGATTCAATGATTGCCGTAGTTGATAAAAAACGTGCAGAACTTGGTGCAGTACAAAACCGTTTCCAATCAACAATTCGTAACCAATCTAATATTTCTGAAAACTTGAGTGCAGCGAAATCTCGTATTAAAGATACAGACTTTGCCCAGGAAACTGCGAACTTGACTAAGATGCAAATCTTACAACAAGCTAGCCAATCAATCTTAAGTCAAGCAAATCAACGCCCTCAAGTAGCACTTTCACTACTAGGCTAATATTTGTTTTATAAGTCACTTCAGGCTCAGGAAATTTGCTTCGAAGTGGCTTATACTTACCGAGTAAGATATTAAGAGGTGTTACTATGATAGATCTTAATTCAACGCAAAGGTCTAATGAAAACCTTAATACTGGTGGAAATTCTGCAAATTTAAAAGCTGAAATTGATGATATTAAAGCAAATAAAGGCACAGAAATTGCTAGTAGAGAGCCCGTGGATATTGAACAAGTTTCAAAAAACAATGAGCGAAAAGATAAAAAAGATCTAATTGCCGAAGTAAAACAAAACCTTGAAAAACTCAATAGCTATATCCCAGTTACATCAACAAATCTAATTTTTGAATTTGATGAAAAGGGAGAGCCACCCATTATCAAAGTTCTTGATAAAGAAAATGACGAAGTAATTCGAGAAATTCCAACAGAAGAATTTCGTGAAGTGGCTAAAGCTTTAGAAGAGTTTGCCGATAAATTAAGCAATAAAGGTTTGTTGTTCGATAGAACAGCATAGCAATTAGTCTTTTAGGAGTATTACTATGGCATTAATTACATCTGCTGGGGTTGGTTCTGGACTTGATCTGGAAAGTATCATCAGTGCGACATTGTCAGCTGAGAATACCCCTAAACTACAAGCGCTCGCTGAAAAAGAAGAGTCTTTACAGGTAGAGCTTTCTTCTCTAGGCGAAGTGAAATCTGCAATGTCTAAGCTGCAAGATACAATAGAAAAATTGGCGGATATTGATAACTTTAATAAGCGTATTGCGAACATTAAGCAACCGACCAGTGATGACGGCGATCTGATATCAGTAACACCAACATCTGATATTTCACCTGGGGACTTCAATATTGAAGTGGTTGAACTCGCTCAAGGTAGTCGAGCTACCTCAAATGCAGGTCTATTTACTTCAACTGATGATGTTGTCACCGCTTCTGGTGGAACTTTATCTTTTGCTGCTGGAGATAAGAGTTTCGACTTAACACTCGATGCGGGTGCAACGCTTGCTGATTTACGTGATGCAATTAACGATTCAAACGATAACTTTGGCGTTACTGCGAATATCATTAACACGGGAACAGAATCAAAGTTAGTCCTCACATCAAATGTCTCAGGGGCAGGTAATGATTTAGTTATTACTAACGATACAGCTGAACTTGATAATGTTTCAACACTTGCTAACGATGGTGTGACTGCTGGTGGTATTGCAATTGCAGCCGGTGATGAAGCTAAAAGTGCAGAAATTAAAGTCGACGGTATTTCGATTGTCAGTGATACTAATACCTTTAAAGATGCTGTACAAGACATGACAATTGTTGCAAAGCGACAAAGTGTTGACGGTGAAACTGCAAAGTTATCTGTAGACGTAGACACTGAAAGTGTTACGACTTTAGTCGATGAGTTTATTGCGAACTATAATAATCTAATTGGTCAAATTGGTTTACAAACGCGGGTAGGTAAACCACTAAATGCAGATTCAACAATCCGTTCATTCGATTCTCAATTAATAAATGCACTTTCAACACCTATTACGGATGCTGGTCCATTTTCAAGTATCTTTGATATCGGTTTAGGTGTTGATAAAGATGGTTACTTGGAAAAGTCTAGCCTAGTCCGTAGCTTAAATGAAGCTATGGATGAGAATTATGACGATGTTGGCAAGGCTTTTGCAGGTGAGAATGGGATAGCAAAACAGTTAGAGTCTCTTTTTGACAATTACTTAGACTCTAAAGGAATCATGAACCAACGAGAAACTAACTTAAATTCTCAACTTGATGACCTAGAAGATGATGTTATTAATCACGAATATAGAATGGAAGAGTTAGAAGCAAGGCTTCGCCAGCAATATGCTGGCTTAGATGTGTTGTTAGCGCAAATGCAATCAACTCAAACGTACTTAAGTGCTCAATTATCGAGTCTCCCTGGCTTTACTAAGTCGTCTTAATGGTAATCGTTGGTTTTTTGTTTGAATTGAAAGGTGAAATATGTACAACGCGAAAGTTAAAAATTATCAAAAAGAGGCCCTCAAAACACGAGTTGCTGGTGCAGACCGTTATGAGATTATTCAAATGTTGATGGCCGGCGCTATTGAAAAGATGGTACTAGCTAAAGTTGCTATAGAAAAAAAACATTATGAAGCAAAAAGTGAGCATTTATCTAAAGCATCAGCTATTTTAGAAGCATTAAGAGGTTGTTTGGATTTTGAAGTGGGCGGTGAAGTAACCGAAAATCTATACTCACTTTATTCTTATATGATTGATAGGTTGTTAGATGCGAGCATAAAAAATGATGTTGATATAGTAGTTGAGGTTTCTAATCTCCTTAAAGAAATAAAGTCAGCATGGGATGCTATTCCGCATGATGTTCGTGAAAAAACACTTTTGGATAATGGTGTAGACGCAAATGTTGGCTAAATTTGATAAGCTTTTTCATGAGTTTGAAACACTTATAGACACGAAAAACTTTGAGAGGCTATTAAATGTAGATAAACAAATCGAAATATTGTTTAAAGAATCAGTTGAAAGTGGGTGTTTTAAAAATTCAGAAGAATTACGGATTATATTAGATAAACATCAAGATCTAACTAATCAGGTATCAGCGTTAAAAAAATCAACGTTTGAGCAGTTAGCACAGTACCAAAAAAATCAAAAAAACTTGAAGAAATACCAAAATGTCTGACTCATATAGAACAATGAATTTTAAAAATTTTGATGATATTCAAAAAAAGTTAAAAAACCTCGAAGAAAAAGAAGAAAAAGAATCAATATTTGTCAATAAAGCTAATGATCTATTTAAAAAAAATATATCTTCATTACAAAAATATTTCCCTGATATTGCAACTAAATTTGCTTCTCATCAGCCTTCTGATAGGTTCAACTTATTTCTGAATGAAAATGGTTCTGCAAATATAGTTGACTACGCAACAAAGGTGCCTATCTATAATAGTGAACCTCTCAACCAGGTCGTAGAGCAGGTTCAAAAATCAATCGAATCGCCTATTTTAACAAGCATAAACTATTCATCTCTGGTGCATTTAGAAAATGATGCTGATTTTGTACATGTTGACTTAATGAAATCGATTGGTGAATCTTATTTAGCATCTTTAAAAAACCTTAAGCTTGGAACTGATCTAAGTAATAAGATTCCTAGTGTAGTTATTTTTGGTGTCGGCTTAGGATACCATTTATCTTTATTATTTGAAAAAGTAAATGCTGAGTTTATAAATATATTTGAACCAGAGGAGGACTACTTTTTTGCAAGTTTGTTTACTTTTGACTGGGCATCATATCTAGGTAAAGTTGATGCATGTGGCGCTACTTTGTATTTAAGCATAGGTTTATCAGATGATGAAACTTATCAAGCTCTATTGAATAGAACAAAAAACCTTGGTCCCTTTACTATTGCAAATTCATTTTACTTTCAGCATTATCCTTCATTTAAAATTAATTCGTTAATTGATAAATTAAAAAAAGAGTTTCATCGTATCTTTATGGGGTGGGGCTTTATTGATGATCAACTTATGGGTTTAGCTCATACAATTGGTAATGATCAAAAAAAGATACCACATTTTTGTGCAGATAAAGTTACTAGCCAACCTTATAAAAATATGCCTATTTTCATTATAGCAAATGGGCCATCCCTCGATAATGACATAGAAGTAATCAAGCAGTTAAAAGATCAAGTTTTAATCTTTTCATGCAATTCAGCTACTACTGCGTTATTAAATAACGGAATTAAACCCGACTTTCATATTGCCTTAGAACGTACAAGAGAAACATTTGATTTTTTAAACTTTTATCTGGATGAAGAAATTAGGAAAAATATTAACTTACTTACATTGAATGTGATGCACCCGGAAGTTGCAGACTTATTTAAATGGTCTGGAGTTGCTTTAAAAGGGCGTGAGGCTGGAACTTGTCTATATCAAGTATCGCAAATTTTATCTCATCTTGAACCAAGTCCAACATTAGCTTTTTGTAATCCTCTTGTGGGCAATCTTGGGTTAAGTTACGCTTTATCCTTAGGTTTTAAAGACTTATATTTGTTTGGTATGGATAATGGCTACATTACTCCTGAAAATCACCATTCAAAATTTAGTATGTATTATAATAATGAAGGTGAGGCTATTCATAACCCCATTACAATGGGCAATGAATTTGAAGTGCAAGGGAATTTTCGAAATGTGGTATTGACAGACCATTTCCTTTATACAGGAAAAAAGCAAATCGAAAACTTATTGCAATCATATGAGGGCAAGGATATATCTTGCTATAATTGCAGTGATGGAGCAAAGCTAGAGGGAAGTACAGCTTTAGAATCAGATAATATAATTATTAATCATGATTATAAAAAAGAAGATGTAATAGATTATATTTGTAATGAGTTGTTTTCACCATCAGTTACAAGTTTAGAACTTGATAAAAACTTATTTTTTGAAGAGTTCTCTAAGCTATGTATTGAAATGGCTGATATTTTGAAACCTAATCCTAGCTCAGTTACTGAAGCAATTGAGCAAGTTATATATCAATTTAGATACTTAACCTGCCTAACAGAAAGTCAATATTCCCATCATTATTTATTGTTAGAGGGAGAAGTGCTCTATGTAAACTCTGTCATTGTGAACTTATTATTTTCATACAGCGAAAATGATAATATTTTAGAGTGTTATGAGAAAATTAGAGTTATTTGGTGTGATTTTTTAAGAGAAGCCCCTAATTTATATATAGATAAATGGAATAAGTATAGCGAGCATGTTTTCGATACATCAAACTTGTAATATAAATGGAGAGAATATGAGTTCTATTTTACATTGGGATAATCTTTACAGAGAAAATAAGCACTTGTCTATCTGGCCTTGGAGCAATCTCGTTAGCCTGTGCTTGCGCTTTAGTCCACTAAGCTTAGCTGATGATGAATTTAGTGTCCTTGAAGTCGGTTGTGGCGCCGGCGCTAATATCCCTTTCTTTTTAAGCTACACCAACAACTATTATGGTATTGATGGTAGTGAACATATCATCTCGAAATTAAAAGATACGTTCGCACCTGTAAAAAAGAACTTTGTAGTTGGTGATTTCACTGAAGCTCTGCCATTCAAAAATCAGTTTGATTTAGTGGTTGATCGTGCAGCTTCGACTCATAATAATACGCAAAGTATTAGAAATTATTTATCTTTGGCTCATAGTAAGCTAAAAACGGGTGGATTACTTATTATTTTAGACTGGTTTAGTACTCAACATTCAGGTTTTAACGAGGGCAAAGCTTGTTCAGTTGATTATGTTCGAAGTGATTATTTTACTGGACCGTTTGCTAATGTAGGTGTCGTACACTTTTTTGATAAGCCGCTGATTACGGAGTTGACCAAAGATTTTGAATTACTACATTTGGAACATACTCAGGTGGAAATAGAAGGCAATGATTCAGTCTCAGCTAGTTGGAGTCTTGTTCTTAAAAAAAATTCATGAATTAATTTCGCTATTAATAAGTGATACGCGTCTTATTACTAGATGAGCTAATTATATTGGTGCATATGATAAATTTAGAAAGTAAAAATGAATTGGGTTTGAAAATGCATCAATGGGCACACACGTTGTTTCCTATTTGTAGAAGCATTCTAGGCCCAGGTGTTAGAGAAACATTGAGTTTTTTACAGCATCAAATACCTGATTTGGAAGTTCGGAGGGTTAAAACGGGTACTCAGGTATTTGATTGGACAATACCGAAAGAGTGGCATGTTAAAGAAGCTTACATTGCAGATCTGGATGGAAATAAAGTTATTGATTTTGTTAATAGCAATTTACATTTAGTTGGGTATTCAACGGCTGTCAATTTAACAATTTCTCGGGATAACTTATTACCTCATCTTTATTCACTACCAAACTTACCTAATGCAATTCCCTATGTTACATCTTATTACAAGGAAAGGTGGGGTTTTTGTGTTTCTGAACAGCAAATGAAAGAATTTGTTAAAAATGAGTATAAAGTTGTAATTGATTCTGAGTTTATCGACGGTGAGTTAAATTATGGAGAGCTTTTAATTAAAGGTGAGAGTGATAAAGAAGTATTGATATCTACTTATATATGCCACCCATCAATGGCAAATAATGAGTTGTCAGGACCTGTAGTAACTACTGCTTTAGCACAGCTAATTAATGATCTAAAAAATCGTTATTACAGTTACCGAGTTGTTTTCGTACCGGAGACTATAGGCTCAATCAGTTTCATACATGCCAATATAAAAAAATTAAAAGAGAATGTTGTAGCTGGTTTCGTACTCACATGCATTGGTGATGAACGTGCTTATTCGTATTTATCTTCAAGGAGTGAAAATACTTTATCTGACAGAGTCGCAAAGCATGTACTTTTTCATCATACACAGGACAATTATAAGTCTTACTCTTTTCTTGATAGAGGAAGTGATGAGAGGCAATATTGTGCACCTGGTGTCGATTTACCTATTTGCTCAATCATGAGAACTAAGTACGGTGAGTATCCTGAATACCATACATCTTTAGATGATCTTAATTTAGTTACTCCTGATGGATTGGCTGGAGGGTTAGAAGTCGCTTATAAATCGATATTACTTTTAGAGCATAATAAATATTATAAGGTATCTGCCTACTGTGAACCTCAACTTGGTAAAAGGGGGCTATATCCTACTTTAAGTAAAATGGATGAAGATTATGCTGATGTACGGACATTACTTAATTTTATCGCTTACTGTGATGGAAAAAGAGATTTAATATCTATTGCTGAGAAAATAGGTGTGGATGCATTGAGTTTAATCCCTACTATACAAAGGTTATTAAATGAAGGGTTATTGTTAATGGGTAATAAAGAATTTTAAAAATGGCATCTTTAGATAAATATCAGCTTGAAAAAGTTCAGTTAGGATATGAATGGGATGAGTTTGTTGAATCATCCAAGTTTGGCTCTCCGTTTTCCTTAAGTTACTTCCTTAATGCTCTATCAAGACCAATTCATTGCTATTTTTGTAAAAAAGGTAGTGAAATTGTTGCGGGAGTTGTTTTAATTCTGTCTGATGATGAGAGAGAAGTTACGGGGCACGGACTAGCTGTTTATGATGGAATCATCTACAAAGATTTCCCTCAATTAAATAATGCTCAAACAAATTCAGAGCAGTTTAAAGCTCAGCAGTTCATTGGTGAATCTCTAATAAAACTATACAAACGATTACGTTTTACTTTGAATCCGATGATTCAAGATATAAGAGCTCTATCTTGGATAAACTACCATTCTGAGTTGGCAAAATTTACATCTCAAGTTAATTTTTCATCACAAGTTGAATTAAATGAGTTCAGAAACAAACATGATTTTAGTGATTACAAATTGTATAAAGAAGCATCTGTATCAAGGCGACAAGAAATTCGTTATGGGTTTAAAAAGGGTGTAAGCATTGAGCTTAGCAAAGATTACAATGCGTTTATTGCATTTTATAAACTAACGATGGAACGCCAGTCAATAGAAATTAATAAAAGTGATGAAAATGTAATATTGGCTCTGTTATTGGCGTTAGATGCTCATGGAATAATAAAAATGTTCAAAGCAGTTGATAAGGCAGGGAAAGTAGGTAGTTATGCTGTTTATCTCATAGGGTTCAATAAAATTGCATATTATTTGTTTGGTGCAAATGATCCGAAGATGAGAGATGCTCACACAGGGACTGCTGTAATATGGCAGGCTTTAACCTATCTAGCTGATTATGGAATGGAGCGACTTGATCTTGAGGGGATTAATAGCCCTATGAGAGGATGGTTTAAATTAAGCTTTGGGGGAAGTGTTGTTCCTTATTTCAGACTTAACTATGACAGTGAAGGTTAGAATTTTAAAATGAGTAAATCACATCTAACAATTTGTAAGGCTAAAAGTATCATCCCTGGCTTAACTCAATTGCTTTCTAAGCGACCAGATATGTTTAGCACCAACATTTGGCCTGGGTATTTTGCTAAATCAAAAGGATGCCAAGTTTGGGATCTTGATGGTAATGAGTACCTAGATATGTCTATTTCTGGTATCGGCGCAAATATTCTTGGTTACGCGGTAGATGAAGTTGATGATGCGGTAATTAACTCTATTCGCAATGGGGTTAGTTCTAGCTTAAATTGCCCTGAGGATGTTGAGCTTGCTGAGAAGTTATTAGAATTACACCCTTGGTCTGAAGAAGTTAGATATGCCCGTTGTGGCGGTGAAGCAATGACTGTCGCAGTGCGTATTGCACGAGCAGCAACAGGTAAAGATAAAATTGCTTTTAGTGGTTATCATGGATGGCATGATTGGTACTTATCAGCCAATGTTACAAGTAATAGTAATCTTAACGACCATTTAATTCCTGGCCTTTCACCTAAAGGTGTTCCAAAAGCGCTAGCAGGAACAGCACTCCCTTTTCCTTTTAATGATATCGAAGCGCTAGAGCAGTTAGTTGCTGAAAATGGTGAAGAGCTTGCAGCTATCGTGATGGAGCCAATGAGAAATTTTGCCCCATCTGAAGAATACTGGCAGCAAGTTGAGGCCATTGCAGCACGATTAAATATCCCATTAATTATTGATGAAATATCTATGGGCTTTAGGATCAACTGTGGCGGATCGCATTTGAAGCTGGGTATTAATCCTGATATCGCTGTTTTTTCTAAGGCAATGGCTAATGGCTATGCTATGGCTGCCGTCATAGGCAAGTCTAAATGGATGGATGCAGCACAAACTAGTTTTATATCTAGCACTATGTGGACTGAACGAGTAGGGCCTACAGCTGCATTAGCAACGATCAACTATTACGAGCAACACCAAGTCCATGAGCATCTAGCCGTAATCGGTGCAAAAATTAAGGATGGCTGGCTAAGTTTAGCGCAAAAGCATGGCCTTGAAATTCATGTTTCTGGTATTGATGCTCTTTGCCACTTTAGTTTAAAGAATGAAAACTTTTTGACGCTTAAATCTTACTTTATTGAGAAAATGTTAGAGGAAGGTGTATTAGCAACTAATATGTTTTACTGCATGTATGCGCATAAAGAGCACCACGTTGAGACTTATTTAAAAGCGGTTGATAATGCGTTTTCGGCCATAGCCGATGCGATTGAAAACCCAGAGTTACTGGCACATGTTATTCCATCAACCTCGGGCTTTAAAAGGCTGAATTAAGATGAACTTACTGACTTCAAATAGGTTTAAACTAAGATACCTAGAAGCGGCTGATGCATCTGCTAAGTATTTAAACTGGTTGAATTCAGGTGTTAGCGAATTCATCCTAAATAAACCAGAGTCTAACAGTGGCCTTGTTGCATATATTGAAGAGCAGCTTGCAGATAAAGATGTGTATTTTTATGGCATTTTTACTCTTGATAGTGATGAGCATATTGGAAATATTAAGTTTATCATCAAAGGAAAAAGCCGCGATTGTGTTGAAATGGGTATTCTGATTGGTGAAAAAGCGTGGCATGGCAAAGGGGTTGCAAAGGAAGTAATTGAATGTTTTGCAAGCCATGCAAAGCAGCAATTAGGTATTACTAAAATGCAGCTTGGTGTTGACTCAGCAAATACTGCTGCCGTTTCGGCTTATTATAAAATAGGTTTTAAAGTTGTAGATGATGGTCGAAATGATGGCGGTCTAACAATGTTATGGGAGTTTTAAGTTGTTGAATACTTTTACTGAACAGCTTGTTTCAAAGCTTCTGAACAACGATTTTTATATTGTAATTCAAGCTAGAATGACGTCATCTCGTTTACCTCAAAAGGTAATGCTACCTCTTGGAACAAAGCCAGTATTAGAAGTGATGCTTGAAAGATTGGCTCCTTTTAAAGAGAAGATCATTATCGCGACAACAGATGATGGCACTCAGCGACCGATCACTGAATTGTGTGAACGACTGGGTGTGAAATACGTTGAAGGTGACACTAACAATGTATTAAGTCGCTATTACCTAGCTGCACAGTCTGTAAAGGCAAACTCAGATACTGTGATTGTTCGTTGTACCAGTGATTGTCCTCTTATTGATTTAACTGAAACCGCACGTGTTATAGACCACTTCTATAGTGTGCGCAGTGAGTATGATTATATTTCGGCTGGCCCTCACTGTGGTTTTCCTAATGGTTTTGATACAGAAGTGTTTACATTTGAGGCGCTTAAATCAGCCTTTGAATGCGCAACAGAAGATTTTGAAAAAGAGCATATGACGCAATATATTTGCAGAAATATGAAAGTGGCTGACTATAAGAACATCGATGATTTCAGTCATTGGCGTTTAACTTTAGATGAGCCAGCTGACTATGAGTTAATTAAAGCCATTTATAGCTTATTCGATTACCGTACTGATTTCACATTTGATGAATTAAAACAAATGCTAAGCTCTCATCCTGATATACTTAAGATCAATGAGCACGTAGAACAAGTTCAAGTTGGGTAAAATGTTTAAGAAAGAATTTAAAATAGCTGATACATGGGTAGGGCACGATCACCCTTGTTATATCATCGCTGAAATGTCAGCTAACCATGGTCAATGTTTAAATAAAGCTAAAGAGTTAGTTCATGCCGCTCATGAAGCCGGTGCTGATGCGATTAAGCTACAAACTTATACCGCAGATACTTTAACCATGGATTGTAAACTTCCGCACTTTGAAGCGACGGGACCATGGCAAGGTCAGTACTTACATGATTTATACAAGACAGCCTATATGCCTTGGGATTTTCATGCGGAACTGTTTGAACTATCAGCAAAACTTGGACTTACTTGTTTTTCATCACCATTCGATAAATCGGCAGTCGATTTATTAGCACAATTAGATGCACCAGCCTATAAAATTGCTTCACCTGAACTAATTGACCACCAATTAATTCGTGATGTAGCCGCTACTGGTAAACCCGTAATTATGTCTACAGGTGGTGCGACGTTAGTTGAAATTGCTGAGGCGGTAAAAGTCGCTGAAGATGCGGGTGTTACCGAACTTGCATTGATGAAGTGTACAAGCACTTATCCTGCTCCTGCAGAGACTATTAATTTGCGAACTATCCCACATATGCAGCAGGCTTTTGAATGTCCGGTTGGTTTATCTGATCACACACTGGGAAATGATGTGCCACTGGCTTCAGTTGCCGTCGGTGCATGCATGATAGAAAAGCACTTTGTATTAGATAAAACAGATAATACTGCAGATAGCTTTTTTTCAATGACGCCATCGGAGCTTCAGGCCCTTGTCCATGGAGTGAGACAAATTGAAAAAGCACTGGGCAAAGTTGATTATCCATCTGTTGCCTCAAAAGCACATCGCTGTGTTTACATTATCAAAGATATTAAAGCTGGAGAGCAGCTGAGCCCTGAGCATTTAAGACAAATGCGTCCTGGGGGCGGTGAAATTATGCCAAAAGAGCTGCCAAACCTTATTGGACGAACAGTTAATAAAGAATTACGTTGTGGTACCCAATTGTCTTGGAGTGACCTAAAGTGAGCGATATGAAACAAGACTTAATCCAATCGGTCCAGCAATTTTTATTAGAACGCGGTGTATTTGTTGAAGATGCTGACATTGCTGAATATGACTTTGTAGCTGCGGGAGCGTTAGACTCATTTGAGATACTGAGCCTTATTATGAGCTTAGAAACTGAATATGGTATCGCTGTTCCTCCAGAGTTAATGGTCGATAGTGAAAATGCAAAGGTAGGAAATTTAGCGACTGCGTTAGTGAAGTTAAATGATAGCAATTAGAGTCGATACACTATGTGGCTTGGGTCACTTTATGCGTTGTAAATGGCTCGCGTTAGAGTTGCAATGTTTAGGTGAAGAAGTTGTTTTTTTAGTCGATACACAATTGTCGCATCATTTAACTAAAGAACTCGGAAATATACATTTATTACCCTATGCAAAAACACAGATAGAAGATGCGGCTAACTGTGTTCAGCTTTTCAACGAGCAACAGCTCATTATTGATAAATTAATTATTGATAGCTATCGTTTTGATATTGAATGGGAATCAGAGATGGCTAAACATGTGCCATCGATTATTGCGGTTGATGATCTTGAAAGAGATCATTTAGCAGAGCTGGTTATCGATAGTAAATGGAATGCTGAAAAGACTTCGTCGCGTTATCAAAGTACTGCACTTGAATCACAACACTTTTTACTTGGTCCTGATTTTTCGATGCTGTCTAGGGCTTATCGAAACTGCGTGCAAACAGAGCGCTCAAATAAAGAGCTTATGTTTTCTCTCGGCGGTGGTGGCGATTGGAAACAGCTTACTGAAATCATACGATTAATTCTTGAAACAGCGCCAGAGTATAAAGTTAATCTAATTATAGGCCCTAATGCTACATCCGTTACTCAGCTACATGAGTTAGCTTTAGGTCACTCACAATTAAATTTAATTGCAGCACCTAGTTGTTTAGCAAACTACTATAAAAGCTGTACCTTGTTTGTTGGCGCTTTAGGCACGTCCTTGTATGAGCTGGCTGCGACTAAAACCCCTGCGTTAACGTTCTCAATCGCAAAGAATCAAGAAAATCAACAAGCTGCATTAGATGATTTGGGGCATTATTTCCATATCGCAAACTTAATTGACTATCCGCCAGAACAGGTTTTAAAGCTAATTTTAGCAATGCTACAAAATATAGAACGTATCCACCTAATGCGTGAAAACGTTGCGGTAAAAATTGATGGCGAAGGTGCAAGTCGTGTTGCTAAGTTAATTACTTCAGAACTCGCTTCTAGCCAGATTACTCAAGCCAATAACAATCTAATTGCAAGCCAGTATCAGCATTTAACCGACACAATCACGTTAAGGCGAGTGGTTGATCAGGACATAAACCGCTATTTGGCAGCGAGAAACTTACCGAACAATGCTTGGCGAATGACGATCACAAAAGATATCGATCAACTTGATCATTATTGCTGGTGGTTTGCTAATCGACGCGACTCTTATGTTATGGAAGTGAAAGGCAAGCCGTTACTTTACGTTTGGCATCAATTGTATGAAATAGAACAGCAAAATTATTTAATAGGTGGCTGGTTTGCAGCAAGTGACGATGTTAATTTTGCCCATGCTCAACTAGTATTAGATTGGCAACTAAAAGAGACTGAGCAAACATACCCAGATGCAATGTGGGTAGCCGTTATTAATAAAGAAAATAAGTTTGTAAATTTGCTTAATCAGCGAGCAGGATTTAAATCTATTGCAGGGGATGCGAAAAAAATGGCAGTGACCCAACATTTATTTCCAAATGCTTCGATTGATGATTTTAATTTTGTAGGAAAAGGGTGAGTAGGTGGATAAAGGTATTTATGAGTTATTTGCTACGAATGTCGCTAACACTCCCACTAAGGTAGCTGTCGTTTTTCAACAGCAAAGCGTAACGTATGATGAATTAAATCAGCAAGTTATTAAGCTTACTAGCCACTTTTTAAAACAAGGTGTTACGCAAGGCCAACGTGTCGCAATATTTGCACCTAACGGTATTGAATTTATTGTTTCGCTGCTGGCAATCGCTAAATTAGGTTTAGCCGCTGTGCCGTTACCTGTTAGCTTAAAAGGGCTTGCTCTGACCGTTGCTCTTAAGAAAACCCCTGTTGCTAAGGTGATTGCTTGGCCGACCATTAGCAAATCACTTCTTGCAGATAATCTTATTGAAGCTGAAAATTTAATAACATTAGGCCAAAGTGTTGCTAATGAAACAAATTGGCTTTGTGTTCAACAAGCTCAAGCAGAATGCTTTTTTACTGATGCGATTGATACGCAAGCACCTTACATCTTAACCATGACTTCTGGTTCTACTGGTCAACCTAAACCAATAGTGTTGAGCCAAGCATGTAAAGTAAATAGAGCATTTGATGCGACCATAAACTACTACGGATTAACGTCCGATGACGTTATTCTCGTAGCGACTCCTATGTACCACTCGCTAGCTCAGCGTGGTGTGCTAATGCCTTTGATGCTTGGTGCAACAACGGTTGTATTACCAAAGTTTAATTTGAAGCTATGGCTACAAGCAATTGAACAGCACCAAGTGAGTTTTTTATTTGCCGTTTCATCTCAATTAGTAAGCTTAATTCAAAACGGTGTTGAAGGGCATGATTTGAGCTCTTTACGCTGCCTAGTATCCTCTTCGGCGGTATTAGATAAAGAGAGTAAACAAAGCTTACTTTCTTTGCTTAGTTGCCGCTTACACGAGTGTTACGGTGCTTCAGAGGTTGGTGTTGTGACTGATTTCGCTGTATCAGAACACCCTGAATTGAGCGGCAGTGTAGGCAATGCTCTACCATTTGTCACTGTGAAAATTACCGATGAGCATGGCCAAGAATTAGCTGCAACTGAAGTTGGAGAAATTTGTTGTAAAACAACAACCGGGTTTAGCGGGTATCATAAATTACCGGAAAAAACGCGAGAAGCTTATTATCTTGGTGATTTTTTCAAAACCGGTGATTTAGGTTACCTTGATGAGCAAGGCTATTTATATTATGTCGGCCGTAAAAAAGAGTTGATCTCAAGCGGCGGAATCAATGTATACCCTCAAGATATCGAAGCCGTTATAAAAATGCATCCGGACATTGAGGATTGCGTGGCTTTTTCAATTCCAGACTCTCAGTTTGGTGAGGTAATAAAAGTTGTTTATACGACGCTCTCGTCATCAGTAAATGAAACAGAATTAAAGAAACTGTGTTTACAGCAATTGACTGATTATCAACAGCCTAGAGTGTTAGAGCAAATTGATAGTTTTGAAAGAAGTAGTTTAGGCAAAATTCTTCGTCAGTTGGTCAAAGAAAAGTATTCGCAATAGTTCAGTACCAAGCAAACTATTTTAAGTTAAGCTGATTTGTGAATTAAATAGTTAAAGCGATGCTATCTGGAAAAATTTTTAAAAGAAGAGGTAAGGGAGTTATGAACACAGATTTTCTACAAAAGTATTTTGAGAAGAATGCTAAGCGTTATATTTTCGGAGCAACCACTGAAGCTGAAGAGTTAATAGAAATACACAAGAATAATGACCTTGAAGTTATTGCTATTATAGATAATTTTTATCAGCAAGAATTTTTCGTAGGGCTACCTTGTATAAAGCTCGAGCAAGTACCTGAAGATGCTTTGGTTGTTTCAGCTGTTACGAATAGTAGACCTGTGGACGTAAACAATTTACTTGAAAAACACAGATTGAATTACTGCGACTATTTTTATTTTTACCGCAACTCGGGCTTTCAATGCCCAAAAATAGAGTTCTGGGAGGGAGTCCTAAGTCATTGGGAAAGTAATCAAGAAAATTACAATGAGGTTAAAAGTTGGTTTGAAGATGATTACTCTGTGAGTACTTTTGAATCAATCGTTAATTTTCGCAATAAATATGACCTAAGCTTTATGAAAGACTTTAAGTTTGATATTACAAATATGTATATCGAACCTTTTCTTAACCCATTTGAAGATCAGAGCGTTTTTTTTGACCTAGGAGCATTTGATGGCAGTGATTCAGAACGATTTTTAAGGAACTGTCCATCGGGAAATGCATACCTTTTTGAACCTATTCCAAGTCAAACTGCAATCCTTGAAAAAAAATACCAACACAACAAAGCTATTCAGGTCGTTCCGGTTGCAGTAGGGAGCATAAATAAGACTGTTAATTTTTCATTGTCAGGGACATCTTCAAAAGTTGTTGAACCAGACCAAAATGAAGACGTAATTTCAGTTCAGCAAATTAGTATCGATGAGTTTTGCAGTGAAAATAAAGTCTCGCCCAGTTATGTAAAAATGGATGTTGAAGGCGTTGAATTAGATGTGCTTCACGGTATGGAAAATACTATTTTAAGGGATAAACCAATGCTAGCAATCAGTGTTTATCATCGAGCAGAACATTTGATATCAGTTCCACAATACTTGAAAAAGTTATGCCCTGAATACAAGTTCTTTTTGAGGCATTATACCCAAGGCTATAGTGAAACCGTTTTATTTGCTGTGTAGTAATTATGTTTTTGGAATTGCGTATAATATTATTTCCAAACCGAAATCGCCATGACAATGAAGTTTGTACTCATAATTAGGGTTGTAGCTTTCAATTTGCTGAGCTATTTGCCAAATATGAGCAGGCTCATGATAGACGGAAATAGCGAGTAGCGGGGATTGGTGCGTTATAATTTCTTTTGCACCCTTCAATGCATGCGGCTCTGCGCCCTCGATATCCATTTTAATGAAATTAACCGCAGAGGCTATGCTGGTATCATCTAACGCTATAACAGGCAGAAGTTGATTGTTGTCTTTGATTTGCTGTGAGTCAGCAAACTTGCCTTGTGAAAGGTCTGCACTGAAGCTCAATATTGTATTTTCTTCCCATACACCACATGGAAATAAATAAGTCTTAATACCTTGAGAGACTAATTCTTTCGCTGTTTTGTTTAATAAGTGGAAGTTCTTTGGATCAGGTTCAAAACACTGCATTGTGTTTAACTGTATACCTGCTTCTTTTAATACTTGTGCTGCACTTGCGAGTGTATCGCCGATATATGAACCGCAATCAATAAAGTTAATCCCATTTTTCCAAAGCGGAAGTTTCAGTAACCAAGGTGGAAAGTATTGGATTTGCCAGTCATTTTCAACATAGCTTTCACTAGAGGGTGAGCTACGAAATGCGATGATATCATCAAGACACTTTTTGCTCTCATCATCGCTTAGTCTTTCTTTAAGCCAAGCTAACTGTTCTTTGTCGTTCTGTGTGCTAGAGATTAGTTTTGCTCGGTAATCCTCTGAAATAAAACGTTCTAAAACATATGGGTAGCTATTAATGATTTCATTCATGTTTAGGCATTCTTGAACACCTATTCCAATTAGATCCTGCTTAATAGCTTCACTTGTACAAGATACCGATACAAGCATGGTTACATTTTTATTGGCAATATTGTCAGGTTTGTAAATTGGACAGCCTTGGTACTCAGTTTCTTGCGTGTATAAATCGACAAAAAATTCTATTTTAATTCCATGCTCTGAAAGTGCATGATAGATTTTTTGCCCATTACCACCGGCGCCATAGATTGCTATAGGAAGGTTACTCATCATAATCTAATTACCTCTTTTAAGCTTTATCCACTGCGCTGACTCGACTGATTCTTGCGCTGCTTTAAATAAGTTCAAGCCGTCTTTTGCTTGCTCTAAGCCAAATACATAGTCATTTTTTTTGTCCGTACCAGCTAAGTAACAGCAAAGTTCTTCGTAAATATCTGTATATAAATTAGAAAAAGCTTCAACAAATCCTGTTGGGTGACCTGGCTTCATTCTGTTATATCTAAATTGGTTAGCATACTCACACTGTCCGGCTCTATCTAAGATTTCTCTGCGCCCGTCATTGTAGTTTAACTCTAATTCATCAGGGTTTAGTTGGAACCAACGCGCGCTTCCTTTGTCACCGTATATTCTGATTTGAAGTCCATTGCGGTGGCCAATAGCCGTTTTTGACATCCACATACTACCCTTTATGTTATTTGGGTAGTTCAGCAACATATTTACATCATCAATTAAATTTGGGTATTGAGAATGGTTAGTAAATTGTGCGATTGTTTCCGTTGGCTCCATTTCAAGTAAGTATGTTGATAAGTGGTGTAAATGAACTCCTAAATCTAAGCAAATGGTTGGCACTTCAAAATCTTTTAAACGCCATGCTTGCGGCATTGATGGTTTACCTGCAATATCTGGCGGCCTTCTGAACCCCTCTTGTGGCATTTCAAGGTGAATTTTTTGGATAGTGCCAAGCGCACCTTGCTTTACTAGGTGTTTCAACTCTCTGACCATCGCATAGCCACTGTAGTTGTATGTGACAGCTAGAAAGTGTTTATTTTTATCGTAGCAGGCTTCAATTTCAGCGACTTCTGCAGGGCCGGTAACAAGTGCTTTTTCGCAAATAATGGGTAAATTCGCCTTTAGAAGCGTAGTTATTACCTCAATATGATGGGGTGTTGGTGTCAGTATAACAAATGCATCAACACGGTCTTTCTCTTGCTCTACAAGCTCTTCCCAATCGTTGTATAAATGCTTTTCTGAAACTCCCCATCTCTGCGCTGTCGCACTATTTTCATCGGGATTTCTTGAGAAAGCACCTGCAACAACAGCAAACTTGTTATCGAGTTGACTTGCGGCGAAGTGAACATAGCCTACAGCTGAGTTATTGCCACCGCCAATAAAGGCAAGTTTTAATTGTTTATTGTTGTCATTCATATATATCTGCCTTTTTTGATCATAGCCATTTATCGGCAATCAATCATTTTTCTAAACTATTTATAGTTGCCAATTTGCTGGGTTGGTGAGTCTTGGATCATTAACAGTCATTTCTTTGAGCACGTCGTGACAGATTTTGATGCTGCCCTGATAGGCCTCTAAAATTTGCTCTAACTCAGACTCTGAGTTCACACCGACAACTATTTTATCTATTTCATCTTCTTTTAAAGCATATGCAAGGCTGAGTGTTAGTGACGACACACCAATATACTGCGCTAACTGATGAAATGACTCTAAATGTTGCTTCCAAGGTTTAAAGTAGTTAGCTAACTCATTGATGGGCATTAATAACAAGCCTTGTAAAAAACAAGATCTAGCGTGCACTTGAGTCTTGTTTTTCTTTAGTAATGAAAGAGCGCCAGTGTGTTTAAAGTAGGTATCAAATGCATTATAAGGTATTTGCACAAGGTTAATTTCACTCAACTGTGTGAAGCCATCCACCTCAGCACCTGAATACAAAGAAACCCCTTTACTTGCTAATTGATTTTCTAATTGTCGTTGCTTTAAACATGCTAAAACGGGCGCAACACCTTGTTTCTCGATGTCGCTTGCTTGGTGAAATAGGATTGCGCTTAGCTTTTGGGTTTTAAAATCTGAAAAACATTGCTCAATTAATGCAATGTAATGATCTGCATCCTTATGAGAAAATTGCTCTTTTTGTAGAGGAGGTAACTTAGTAACTATGTTAAAGCTGTCATTAATCGAAGGATAGGATGCCAACACTTGGTGACTCTCGCCGTAACCAAGTGCGGTATCTAATGTTGTAATGCCTGCATCTTTTGCAATATCTAAAATGGCATGAGCCTTGGCTATGCTTGGTTGACCAAGCTTATTACTGACACCGTAGTTCAAGCCGAATTGCACTGTGCCTAAAGTGAGCTTCATAATAAATCAATCAGTATTTTGATAACGAATTGCTGCTCGTCTGCAGTTATAGCAGGATGCAGAGGAATAGTAACAGCCTGTTTGTAGTACGTTTCTGCATTAGGAAAATCACCTTCCGAAAAGCCTAAAGCTTGATAATAAGGCTGTAAATGGATCGGTATATAATGCAAGTGAGCAATAATTCCTTGCTCGCGCATGCCTGTAATGATTGACTTATGTTTTTCTACTTCACACTGCGTTAAACGAACAATATATAAATGGTAGCTAGAGTAACAATCATCCGATTGTGTTAAATGAGTTACCGTTGAATTTGCAAACGCATGGTTATATGTTGTTGCAATGTCGTTTCGCATTGATACAAAGCTATCTAGCTGCTTTAACTGACTCAGTCCTAAAGCGGCTTGCATGTCAGTCATTCTATAATTAAAACCAAGGTCTAGCTGTTGATAGTACCAAGGGCCGTGACTTGGCTCGGTCATTTCTTCAGGAATATTAGTAATACCATGGCTTCGCAAACGGCTCATTTTTTTGTTGAGTTCAGCGCAGTTGGTAACCGCCATCCCCCCTTCAGCAGATGTGATTATCTTTACTGGATGAAAGCTAAACACAGTAATATCTGAATAATCACAACTGCCAACAGGCTTATCTTTATACTTGGCGCCTATTGCATGCGAGGCATCTTCAATTACCTTAAAGTCATACTCTTTGGCAAGTTCATTGATTGCTGCCATATCGCAAGACTGACCTGCTAAATGAACAGGGATCACGACCTTAGGAAGTCGCTGGTTTTGTTTGGCTAACTTTAGCTTGTCTCGAAGTGCTGCAATAGACATGTTGCCTGTTTCAAGGTCGATATCAGCAAAGTCGACTTCAGCACCACAATACAGCGCGCAGTTACTCGATGCGACAAAGGAGATTGGTGACGTCCATACGATGTCACCTTTACCTACGCCTAAAGCAAGGCAAGCAATATGCAAGGCTGAGGTGGCGCTGTTAGTGGCGCAGGCGTGGCTAGCACCGCAATACTCTGCAATGGCACTTTCAAATGCTGGAACAGCAGGGCCCTGTGTTAACCAGTCAGATTTCAAGACATCAATTACGGCATTGATGTCATCCTGTGAAATACTTTGTTTGCCGTAAGGAATTACCTTATTCGTCATAATTCAGTATTACAGTAACGCTTGGACATTGAAGTTTTTAATTTCTTCAATGCTCATATAATCAGGGTTATCGAGTGAGTTATACTCGAAACCTTGGGCAACTTGTTTGCCTTTTTCGCCAAGTGCATTTTCAGTAAAATCATTGCTACGGCTGCTGAATTTGATACCTGGAGCGATAACAAAATGATCGCTATATTCGTACGTTTCAAAGCATAAGTCGGCCGGGCACATGACTTCGTGTAACTTTTCACCTGGGCGAATACCGATTATCTTAATCGGTAAATCAGGGGCCATGGCTTTGGCAAGATCTGTAATACGAATTGAAGGGATCTTCGGCACGAAAATCTCGCCACCCAGCATTCGCTCGAAATTAGTTAGAACAAAATCAACACCTTGTTGCAGGCTAATCCAAAAGCGGGTCATTTCTTCATGGGTAATAGGAATATGGTCGCGACCTTGGTCAATAAACTTTTGGAAAATAGGCACAACAGAGCCACGAGAGCAAACTACGTTACCGTATCTTACTACTGAAAAGGTTGTTTTATGGCCGCCAGCAATATTATTAGCAGCAACAAATAACTTATCTGATGCAAGTTTAGTCGCACCATATAAGTTGATTGGGTTCGCTGCTTTATCAGTCGACAGTGCAATGACTTTCTCTACGTTATTATCAAGAGCTGCATCAATGACGTTTTCAGCACCATTAATATTGGTTTTGATACATTCCATTGGATTGTATTCAGCAGCTGGAACTTGTTTTAATGCTGCTGCGTGAATCACATAGTGCACACCTCGCATAGCACGGCGAAGCCTTTCTCTATCGCGCACATCACCAATGAAGTATCGCATACACGGTTGGTCAAACTCTTGCTGCATTTCAAACTGCTTTAGTTCGTCCCGTGAGAAGATAATGATCTTCTTAGGTTTATAGCGTTCTAGTAGCGTTTTGACGTATTTTTTGCCGAATGAACCAGTACCACCGGTAATTAAAATCGTTTTATTGTCGAACATAGCGTTACCTAAGTTATTTATCATTGGCGTAGTTATTTATAAAAGTGAAGTACGCAAAGTGAGAATTTTGACACAATTCTCAGTAATTTAACTATTAACTAATACACTAGCAAGTCAGATGCCAAGTTAATTTATCTAAACCATGGTACAAAGTACAAAATTTGGCAAATTAAGCTATAATTTAAGCAATCGGTTTGTCGGAGGCCGCCATGAAAATTCAATCACCCAATACCGGGTTTTTAAACCAAACTCAGCAAACGGGCAATAAGCTTGCTGAGCAATTAGCGTCAGGTAAAAAAGTAAACTCAGCGGCAGATGATGCTGCTGCACTACAAATTATTGATAGATTAACATCACAGCAAGATGGTTATAGCCAAGCTATTAGCAATGCGTACGATGGCATTTCTTACTCACAAGTGACAGAGTCAAACCTATCAGGTGTGAATGATGCTGTTTCTCGCATACGAGAGCTTTCTATTCAAGCGGGTAATGGTGCGCTTACAGACAGTGACAGGGCTGCACTTCAAGAAGAAGTGTCGCAATTGCAAACACAAGTTTCAGAAACATTCGAAAATGCCTCATTCGGTGGCAAACCTTTATTTGATGGTGAACAAGTGTCTTTTCAGGTTGGCCCAGATGCCAACACCACACAATCAGTGACGCCATCGGATGGCAGTATTGCTTCTGTGATTGCGGGAATCGATATTTCAACGCAAGCAGGGGCACAAGCTGCCATAGATATTAGCGACCAAGCAGCAGAGGAAATTAACGCTCAAAGAGCTGAGCTAGGCGCTTTTCAAAACACCTTAGCGAGTACGATAAAAGGTTTAGGCAACCAGCGAGAGAATATTGCTGCGAGTCAAAGCCGTATAGAAGATACTGACTATGCAAAAGCTGTGTCTGATCAAGTAGCTAATGATATTTTGTCACAAGCATCTGTTGCTTTGCGTGGTCAAGCAAATCGTTCAGCTGAATCCATTTTAGGTTTACTTTAATTCTTTAGTATTAAATTCAGGGGCTAAGTGACTATTTTTTGGCGTTGATGTCAATAAATTGCCGCTTAGCGCTTGCATCCCTCCTAAACTCGCTTACAATTTAGAAATTAACTAACCTCGTGGTAACTGTGGTTCGCCAATAATGATCTTAATTTTAGACAATAATAATAATCGTGCGATAGGTTTACATGCAGCACTTACCTTCATTGGTGAAACTGCACAATTAGTTGATGAGACTTCGTTACAGTCTTTTTGTGAAAAACATCAACAGCAAGAATGCATGGTCATTCTTGGTGCTTTACAGCAGCTAAATCACGAGGCTGTGATCAAACAGTTTCCTGCCATTCCGTTTTTATTAATTGGTGAAACACTCAAACCGTTACTAAGCATTGCTAATGTCGTTGGTTTAATTTGTGAGCCGTTTAACCATGACGTAACTACTCAGCTATTGCATGATTGTCAGCAATATCAGCGCATGCTACCGGGTGACCATAAACAAGCTAAATCCAATAAGTCATTTGATGGTTTAGTCGGTGAAACCGAAGCTGTAAAAGATGTGCGCTTTTTAATTGAGCAAGTAGCAAAAACCGATGCAAATGTGTTGATCTTAGGTGAGTCAGGCACAGGTAAAGAAGTTGTTGCACGTAACGTTCATTTACTCTCTAAACGCAATACCGGACCATTTGTGCCGGTAAACTGTGGTGCTATCCCTGGCGAGCTTCTAGAAAGTGAGCTATTTGGCCATGAAAAGGGTGCTTTTACGGGCGCTATTTCTGCACGAAAAGGGCGCTTTGAATTAGCGCAAGGCGGCACGCTGTTTTTAGATGAAATTGGTGATATGCCTTTGCAAATGCAGGTTAAACTACTACGTGTGTTGCAAGAGCGTAGCTATGAGCGAGTAGGGGGTACTAAGCCTATTCAAGCTGACGTACGAATTATTGCTGCAACTCACCGTAACCTTGAAGAAATGATTGAAAAGGGCGACTTCCGTGAAGACCTTTTTTATCGCTTAAACGTGTTTCCAATTGAAAACCCTTCGCTAAGTGAGCGTGCTGACGATATTCCTCTACTTTTAAAAGAGTTAATGCGTCGTGTTAACGAGCAAAGTGGCACAACGGCCAAATTTACTGAGCGTGCGATTCAAAGCTTAAAAGAGCATGCGTGGCCGGGGAATATTCGTGAGCTTGCTAATTTAGTTGAGCGTATGGTGATCATGTTTCCTGATAAAGTGGTTGATGTGCCAGACCTTCCAGCTAAATATCGTTATATCGAAGTTGAGGCTTATGAGCCTGAGTACCCTGAAGAGTTGATGGAGCGAGATGCGTTCAACGATATTTTCAGCACTGGCTTTAGTGATTATGATGATGAAGAACCTGATGTACCAGCAACAACGGTTGACTCAGGTTTACTCCCTGATGAAGGCATTGAGTTGAAAGAGTATCTTGCTGAGCTAGAAATCAGCTTAATCAGCCAAGCATTAGAGCGCTACGATTATGTTGTTGCACGTGCAGCAGAAATTTTAGGTGTTCGCCGCACCACACTGGTCGAAAAAATGAAGAAATATAACCTAACGCGCGACTAAGCCGCGTTAGGTGACTTCCTCGATTTTATCTATTCGTACTCACTGATTATCTCAGCCTTTCTAAAGCAATCATTGCTATGATCATTTACCATGCCGCAGGCTTGCATATGCGCATACACAGTGGTTGGACCTAAAAACTTAAAGCCGCGCTTTTTTAAATCTTTGGCAAATGCTGTTGAGGCTTCAGTAATAGCCGGATAGTCTTCTAATTTATCAAGGTTGTTTACCAAAGGCTTGCCATCGACAAACTGCCATTGGTAGTTTGAGAAGCTGCCAAACTCTTTTTGAATTTCAATAAAACGTTGTGCGTTATTGATAGTCGCAGCTATTTTGGCGCGATTACGAATAATGCCTTCAAACTGCATTAACCGTTCGACGTCGTCTTCGGTCATTTGGGCAACCTCTTCAACTACAAAGTTTTTGAAGGCACTGCGATAGCCATCACGCTTTTTAAGTATGGTATACCAACTCAGTCCCGCTTGTGCTGACTCTAAGGTTATAAACTCAAATAAACGGTGATCATCATATAATGGCACCCCCCATTCTTGGTCATGATAGGCCACATAATCTTCTTTGCTGGTATCGAGCCATGGGCAACGACAATGGTGTTCTTTTTGCATTATTCCCTCGCGATTGTCATTTTTTTGTCAGTGTTGTTTTTGTCTTTAATTTATTGAAATAAAACAAAAATAAATTTGGTACGAATTGTGCATTTAGCTAGGTAGACACGATTTTTTGAGTATTGATTATGGCCTTAGCAAATGTCCTAAAACCACAATTTATCACAGCCAAACAATATAACCCATGCTTACTACAAGAAGAGTATGTGGGTGAGTTGAGCGAGTTGCGCCAACAAGCCAGCTGGTTGGGTCATTTGGTGGATACTATGCCCGCAGGTGTAGTTGTTTTAGATGGCCGAGGTATGATCGCGAAAGCAAATCAAATTGCCATTGATATGCTAGGTGAGCCCCTTGAAGGTGAAAAGTGGTTTAGCGTTATTCAACGTTCATTTCGACCACAACAAGATGATGGGCATGAAGTATCACTCAAAGATGGTCGTTTAATTAAGCTTGATATTACTGCGCTTGCCCCAGAGCCAGGACAGTTAATTTTAATGACAGATTTAACTGAAACCAGACGTTTACAAAAGCGGATGGCACATATGCAGCGCTTAAGTGCGCTTGGCAAAATGGTTGCTTCGCTTGCTCATCAAGTCAGGACGCCGCTATCTGCTGCCATGTTATATGCCGCAAATTTAGGCTCAAAGCGTCTCCCAGAAAGTTCTCGTGGTAATTTTCATACAAAGCTAATGTCGCGTTTAAAAGATTTAGAAACCCAAGTGAATGACATGCTGTTATTTGCCAAAAGTGGCGAGCAACAAGTGGTTGAAAGTGTGTCGATGCAGCAGTTACTTAATGAAGTAAAAGCGGGTGCTGATGCTATGGTTGCTCAAAATAACAGTGAACTTAGCGTGAACTTACCAGAGCCAGATATTGAAATTGTGGGTAATAAAACCGCTCTGGCGAGCGCTATTCAAAACCTGATCCATAACAGTATTCAAATCATTGGCTCTGAGGCTGTGGTAACACTGAGTGCTGAGCGTGACGAAACTAGCGAAAACTGTGTTCGCATCAGTGTCAGTGATAATGGCCCAGGTGTTGATTTACGTCATGCCAACAAATTATTCGAACCTTTTTACACTACCAAAAGCCAAGGCACGGGGCTTGGACTTGCAGTTGTAAGTTCAGTCGCCAATGCGCACCAAGGACGGGTTGAAGTGACTAATAATGCTCATGGGGGAGCATGTTTTAGTTTGATCTTGCCAATTAGTGCAGAACCAATGTCAGCGGAGGCAAAATGAATACTAACTCTATTTTAGTCGTTGAAGACGACGCAGGCTTACGAGAAGCGCTAATCGATACCCTTGAAATGTCGGGTATTGATTGCGTTGCTGCAGATAGCGCTGAACAAGCGATGATCTTGCTTAAGCAAAATAGCTATTCATTGGTTGTTAGCGACGTGCAAATGGGCGCTATGAGCGGCCTTGACCTACTACGTAGCATTAAACTTAATTATCCTGAGCTGCCGGTATTAATGATGACGGCCTATGCCACCATTGATGATGCTGTAGAAGCAATGCGTCTAGGCGCGATTGATTACATGGCAAAACCGTTTGCCCCTGAAGTGCTTCTTAACATGGTGAGCCGTTATTTGCCTGAAAAGGAAAAAGAAACTGATGGCCCAATTGTTGCCGATCCATCGAGCATTAAGTTATTAGAACTTGCGAGTAAAGTTGCGCGCTCCGATGCCAGTGTTATGGTACTCGGCCCAAGTGGCTCGGGTAAAGAAGTGTTGGCTCGTTTTATCCACGACAAATCAAATCGTAGCGATGCCCCCTTTGTTGCTATTAACTGCGCCGCTATTCCGGAAAATATGCTTGAAGCAACCTTATTTGGTTACGAAAAAGGGGCGTTTACCGGCGCTATTCAAGCCTGTCCTGGTAAATTTGAGCAAGCTCAAGGTGGTACCATCTTACTTGATGAAATTACTGAGATGGATTTAGGCTTACAAGCTAAATTACTGCGTGTACTTCAAGAGCGCGAAGTAGAGCGCTTAGGCGGACGTAAAACTATTGAACTTGATGTTCGCGTACTCGCCACAAGTAACCGAGATTTAAAAGAAGCGGTGAGCGAAAATCTATTTAGAGAAGATTTATATTATCGCTTAAATGTGTTCCCGCTAATGTGGAAACCACTAGCTGAGCGTCCTGGCGATATTATTGTATTGGCTGAGCATTTGATAGAGCGTCATTGCCTTAAAAGTAAAGAGCCTATCGCTCAACTAAGTGAGAGTGCGAAACAAAAGCTGCTATCGCATGCTTGGCCAGGTAACGTACGAGAGCTTGATAACGTTATTCAACGGGCGTTGATATTATGTGATGGTAATAGTATTCATCAAGACGATGTTTTTATTGAAGAGTTGTTATCTGCGGATATCAAGCCAGTCGCTACGCCATCACACAATGCACCGGCTTATCAAGAGCAGCCTGTAGAGGTTAATTTAGATACCGTGCCACAAGTAAGCGAGCAAGGTAATTACAAAGACGAGCTGAAAGATAAAGAGCATCGTATTATTTTAGAAACCTTAGCGCGCTGTAATGGTAAGCGTAAAGAGGTTGCAGAAACCTTAGGTATTAGTCCACGCACTTTACGTTATAAACTGGCGCAAATGCGAGACTTAGGTATAGCCTTACCTGCATAGATTCCTTCCAAAAAGTTAAGCAAACAAGCTCACATTTTTGTGAGCTTGTTTGCTGTCAAAACTCTGACAAACCAAGAGTGCTGCTTAAGCTATTGAAATTGCTGTGTTTATTTTGTGGCACGGTTTATGCTTTATCAGTTCATAAGTAAACTGCATTGTCAGAGAGTATTATGAAAGTTCAAAACAGCGCATTATTTCAAGAAATGCAATCTATGGCCTTAGAAGCAGGCCGTAGCAACTCAATTAATAATTTACCAACACAAACTCAGCCAACATCGTCGGCACAGTTTGGTGATTTACTTACTAATGCACTTGATACAGTGAATGGCTTACAACAAGACGCTAAGCAAAAAGTAACGGCAATGGAAATGGGTGACCGCAGTGTTTCTTTAGCTGATGTGATGATTGCTTCGCAAAAGTCATCAGTGGCATTTGAAGCAACGGTTCAGGTTCGAAACAAACTTGTTGAAGCTTATAAAGAAATCATGAACATGCCTGTGTAACTAGGTAGTGGAGAATTATTGTGGCGCAATCTAATCAATCAACTGATCTAGCCTTAGCAGGCGGTGGTATCGATTCAACCGATACCGATGATCAACAAGAGCAAAAGTCAGGCTACCTAAGTGCCTTAAACGGCGTAGATGTTTTACGTCAGGTTACCTTAGTGATTGCTTTGGCAATCTGTTTGGCTATCGCAATTTTCATTATTATTTGGGCTCGTCAGCCAGATATGCGTCCGCTTGGTAAAATGCCAACGGAAGAGCTTATTCAAACGTTGGACTTTTTAGACGCTCAAAAGATTGATTACGAACTCGATGGTAACGTCATCTCTGTTGAAGAAGGTGAATACCAAAACATAAAGCTATTGATGGCTCGTGAAGGCCTAGAGCAAGCGCCAAGCTCAGGTACTGACATCATCATGCAAGACATGGGATTTGGTGTAAGCCAACGCCTTGAACGTGAACGTTTAAAACATGGTCGTGAGCAACAGCTTGCGCGTACCATCGAAGAGCTAAAAAATGTTACTCGCGCCAAAGTACTTTTAGCTATTCCAAAAGAAAACGTATTCGCTCGTCGCGAAAAACAGCCCTCAGCTACAGTAGTGCTAACCTTAAAACGTGGCCGTTCGCTTGATGGTGAAGAAGTTGACTCAGTGGTTGATATTGTTGCCTCAGCGGTACAAGGTTTATCGCCAGAGCGTGTTACCGTGACTGATCAAAATGGTCGCTTACTTAATTCTGGTTCACAAAACTCACTCGCGGCACGCTCTCGTAAAGAGTATGAAATTGAGCGTAAGCGTGAAGAAGAGTACTTAAATAAAATCGATAGTATTCTAATTCCTGTAGTGGGCCTAGGTAACTATACTGCACAAGTCGATTTAAACATGGATTTCAGCGCAGTCGAAGAAACACAAAAACGTTATAACCCAGATTTACCGGCAGTGCGCAGTGAAACAACTTTCGAAGAAAATAACATAGGTGGCCTCGCTGTAGGCATTCCTGGTGCGCTAACTAATCAGCCGCCAGTAAACTCTAATATTCCTGAAATTGCTGGCCAAGGTAGTGCGGGTTCAGCAACGAATCCTAGCCGTTCGCATAAAGAAGCAACACGCAACTACGAGCTTGATACAACTATTTCGCATAAGCGTCAGCAAACCGGTGTTATCCGTCGCATAAGCGTTTCAGTTGCCGTTGATTATGTGCCGCAAGTGGGTGAAAACGGTGAAACAACCATGGTTCCTCGCTCTGTAGAAGCATTGTCAAATATTCGTCGCTTACTACAAGGTGGTGTTGGTTTTGATATGCAACGTGGTGATGCACTTGAAGTTGTAACAGTACCATTTGTTCGTGAAGATGTTGGGGAAGCAATTGAAGTTCCGCTTTGGGAGCAAGATTGGTTCATGAAGATGCTACGCTTAGCATTAGGTGCTCTGGTTATCATTGTATTGATTGTCTTTGTAGTAAGACCTATGTTGAAACGTCTAATTTACCCAGACGATACACTAGAGGAATATGATGAAGATGCATTAAGTGCTGGTGTAGATATTGGTGATAGCACGCTAGATATGCTAAATAAAGACTTTGACTCTGCTGCTGTAGGATTCTCAAGTGATGGTACACTACAGCTGCCAGACTTACATGGCGATGAAGATTTACTCAAAGCAGTTCGTGCATTGGTTGCAAATGAACCAGAACTGTCTTCTCAAGTAGTGAAAGCGTGGTTAACAGAAGATGACTGATCAAGAACAAAAACAATTACCACCGGCGTTTGATGTTGATAAATTAGACGGCGTTGATAAGGCGGCAATCTTATTGCTGAGCTTATCAGAAGAAGATGCTGCGCAAATCCTTAAACACTTAGAGCCTAAGCAAGTGCAAAAAGTGGGGATGGCAATGGCTGCGCTTGATGATTTATCGCAAGCGAAAATTAGTGCAGTCCATAATTTGTTTATTGAGCAAATTCAAAGCTTCAGTACCATTGGCTTCCAGTCTGAAGACTTTATCAAAAAAGCGCTTACCGCAGCGCTTGGTGAAGATAAAGCCGCCAGCCTTATTGACCAAATTGTCATGGGGTCAGGTGCGAAAGGTCTTGATTCACTGAAGTGGATGGACTCAAAACAAGTGGCGAATATTATTCGCAATGAGCACCCTCAGATTCAAACCATTGTTTTATCTTATTTAGAACCAGAGCAATCAGCAGAAATTTTGTCGCAATTCCCAGAGAAAGTGCGTTTAGATTTAACTATGCGTATTGCTAATCTTGAAGAAGTTCAACCGGCAGCATTACAAGAGTTGAATGAAATCATGGAGAAACAATTCGCCGGTCAAGCAGGTGCGCAAGCTGCGAAAATGGGCGGCTTGAAAGCTGCTGCTGATATCATGAACTACCTAGATACCAATGTTGAAGGTCAGTTAATGGATTCAATCCGTGAACACGATGAAGAGATGTCGCAGCAAATCCAAGACCTTATGTTTGTCTTTGAGAACTTAATGGATGTTGAAGACCGTGGTATTCAAGCGATTCTTCGTGAAGTACAGCAAGATGTATTAATGAAAGCAATTAAAGGCACAGATGAAGCATTGAAAGAGAAAATTTTAAGTAACATGTCAAAACGTGCCGCTGAATTACTCGCTGATGATCTTGAGGCGATGGGCCCTGTTCGTATTAGTGAAGTTGAAGCTGCACAGAAAGAAATTCTTTCTACGGCACGTCGTTTGGCTGACTCAGGCGAGATTATGCTTGGTGGCGGTGGTGGTGAGGAGTTCCTGTAAGCCATGAGTAAGTCTTCTTTTCATACCGGACGTCCAGTGCATGCCAGCGAAGCTGCTGATGAATTACTTGAAAACTGGCCAATCCCTGAAGTTACGCAAGATACAAAAAAACTTGCTGGGCGCTCAACTGCATACGGCACGCCTCTAGCTGATTTATATCGTAAAGAACAGCAAAAACAACAAGCTGACGAACAACCAGAAGAGCCTGAAATCCCGTCATTGACTATGGCTGAACTTGAAAAAATCCGTCAAGATGCCTTTGAAGAGGGACTAAAGCAAGGCCATGAGCAAGGTTACATAGACGGTTTTGAAAAAGGCGCTCATGAAGGTAAAGAAGCGGGGTTTAAAGAAGGTGTTGAGCTTGGTAAGGAGCAAGGCCAAGAAGAAATTAAGCCTATTTTAGAAGAGCAGCTCACTAACTTGAGAAGCTTGCTCGATAGCCTTTCTCAGCCTTTATCTAAAGTAGATGAAAGTGCAGAAAAGCAGTTAGTGCAGCTAGCGGTCATGTTAACTGAAGTATTAGTTTATCAAGAAATTAAAACTTCACCAGAAGTCATTTTGCATGCTTTAAAGCAGGCTATTGACGCTTTGGGTGAAGAACAAGCGAAAGTACGTATTCACTTACACCCTGATGATATCGATTTAATTACCCAAAGTTATGGCGAGCAAACCATAGCAGATAATCATTGGCAGTTAATCGCAGAACCCACATTAGATCGTGGTGGCTGTGAAATTAAAACCCCACAATCATCCTTAGATATGACAATTAAGACCCGCGTCAAAGAAACGTTGGAAAACTTTTTGCATAGCAGTGGTATCTAACACTTTTTAGGCTCATTATGAGTGCTCAATCTATGACTCTAAGCGAACGCTTACAGCACTATGAAAAACATATCAAGGCTCCCAAACCTGCTGTTGCTGGTATTCTGACGCGTGTCGTTGGTTTAACACTTGAAGCAAAAGGGCTTAGAGCACCGGTTGGCAGTCAATGTAAAATTGAGACCATCAATGGATTTGTTGATGCTGAAGTGGTTGGTTTTAATGACCAAACACTTTACTTGATGCCGAATGATCATATCTCTGGTGTACTGCCAGGTGCGCGAGTTATTCCAAAAGTAAACGAAACAGGGTTGCCTGTAGGAATGAGCTTACTTGGCCGAGTGGTGGATGGTCTCGGTCGGCCGCTTGATGGCTTAGGTGCCATAAATGCTGAGCATCATCTAAAGTTTGCACAAAGTCCAATAAACCCGCTGGCAAGACGTCCTATTAGTCAGCCTATGGATGTAGGTGTTCGAGCCATCAACTCCGTTATTACTGTAGGTCAAGGCCAGCGTATGGGTCTGTTTGCAGGCTCAGGTGTCGGTAAATCAGTGCTACTAGGTATGATGACTCGCGGCTCTGAAGCTGATGTAATCGTTGTTGGCCTTGTGGGTGAGCGTGGTCGTGAGGTAAAAGAGTTCATTGAAGAAATTTTAGGTGTTGAAGGTCGCAAGCGCTCGGTGGTAGTTGCCGCTCCAGCCGATGCCTCGCCATTAATGCGTTTAAAAGGTTGTGAAAGTGCAGTGACCATTGCTGAATATTTTCGTGATCAAGGTCTTAACGTGTTGTTATTACTTGACTCTGTTACCCGTTATGCCATGGCGCAACGTGAAATTGCCTTAGCGGTTGGTGAGCCTCCAGCTACGAAGGGTTATCCGCCTTCAGTATTTGCTAAACTGCCTGCGCTGGTGGAGCGTGCCGGTAATGGTGGTGAAGGGCAAGGTGCGATCACCGCGTTTTTCACTGTGCTTAGTGAAGGGGATGATATGCAAGACCCAATTGCTGACTCTGCCCGTGCTATTTTAGACGGCCATATTGTTTTATCTCGAGATTTAGCCGACAGTGGTCATTATCCTGCTATTGATATTGAAAAATCGATTTCTCGTGTTATGCCACAGGTTGTATCTGAAGCGCATATGCAACAAGCTCGCGTGCTAAAACAAGTGTATTCAATGTATCAACAGAACAAAGATATGATCACACTAGGTGCGTATCAAAAAGGCACCGACCCTATGCTTGACCAAGCAATTAATATGATGCCACGTGTGAATCAATTCCTTCAGCAAGGCATGAAAGATGTGATCAGTTATGATGATGGTCTACAAGGTCTTGCGCAGTTATTAGGACAAGGTTAATGGCTAAAAGTAAACTTGATTTATTGTTAAAGCTTGAGAGCGATAAAGAAGAGTCTCTACGCATGGATTACTTAAAAGCGCAGCAGCACTTACAAAGTAACCAACAAAAACTGCAAGGGCTGAATAACTTTCGCATGGAGTATTCTCAGCAGTTACATTTGAAAGGTCGCTCTGGTTTGTCTAGTGCCGGGTTTAGTCAATATCATGCCTTTATCGCAAAAATTGAAGAAGCGATACGTCAGCAAGCAAGCACTGTGAATACCGCAAAGCAAGTTGTTACGCAGCGAAAAGCACTGTGGTTAAAACAGCAAGTGAAAGCTAAAGCAGTTGCGAAGTTAATCGAAAAGCAAGCTGAAAAACAAGCGATGCAAGTGGCTAAAGCGGAGCAAAAAATGCTGGATGAGTTCGCTTCAAATCAGTTTTATCAACGTCAACTTAAAAACGCACTTCTCTAAAATACGACCTTTTTTAGGCATGTTAATTGCATTTACCTAACCAGTAGCATTAATTTTGGCACTTGCGGCGGCAAATTGCCTCTTTAGTTTTAGGTGAATTATGGCGATCAGTGATATCAATTTGCAGGTTAAAACTGAGCAAGGTACTGGTTTTTCAGGCAAAGAATCAGAGTCTAGCGACAAAGCATCGGGCTTAAGTTTTTTAACTTCACTAACACAAGCAAGTGAAGCGGCAAACGCGCAAGCAAAAAGTGATGCAGGTGCTGACTCAGTTGATGAAACTAAAGCTATCAGTACTTCTGAAGAGCCTAAATCAGATGCTAAACCTGGTGATGAAAGCACAGCTGCTGATGCTAAAGCTGCAACTGCTACCACCTCTTCAGAACAGCAATCTAAAACAAGTCCAGATGTTCGTAATGAAGCTGTAACTAAAGAACAAAGCGATGAACTTGCTCTTGTAGAAGATGAGGAAAACTCACTGCTTTCGCAAATTAATGCGGCTCAAGCTATGAGTACGCGTGTTAATAAATTGATTGAAAATAATGATGTTAGCCCTGTAGTTGTTGATAAAAAACCATCCCCAATCGATACCATTACACCTGTTATACCTTCACCGATGACAGACGTTGCACAAACCGATGATTCAAAAGCCGACGCGGAAGGCGATAATTCAATAGCAAGCTTATTACATAAGTCTAAAGTTGCGACTGCGGTAGATAGCCAGCTAAAAGCAATGGGTGATTTACCACCAAAAGATAGCATAAGCCCTGTTATTGACAGCCCATTAACCGATAAAGGAAAGCTGGGTGTTTCTGCTGTTAATACGCCTGATACAAAACCTCAGGTAAGTAATCTTAATAATGCAACTGAACAAACAGGCGGTAAAAAGGCTGATGTTGAATTAGATGCTCTGTTGAAATCTACTCAAAAACAGCAGACTGCGGATTTAGAAGGTAAAACGAGCGAAGTTAGTTCAAAACAAACTCAAAGCCACGTTGATAAATCTGCAGCAAGCAGCATCGACAAGAAAGTGACAGATAACTCAATTGTTGGCCTATTCGCTAAGGTACAAAGTGGTGATGGAGAGGCTGTGAGTGAGTTCGCTAAAGGTTTGTCGCTAACCTCTGAACAGCAAAAGCAACTTGAGCAACAAATAAATCAACTGAAAGCTGATAATAAACTCAGCGCTGATGAGGTGGCAACAGTCAAGTCGCTATTGTCTGAATTAAGCAATAGCAAGTCAGCAGCACAAAGCCCTGTATCACAATTTGCTGTAGAACAAGACATTGCTAATGAAAATCAGGCAAAACAAGATACTAAATTAGCTGACAATAAGGCTCTAGATAACAAGTTACCTACAGGCGTCGAAAAGCAAATCACGGCGTTGACTAAGGATGAACAGCAAGCGCTTTTAAATAAAGTGAATACTCAACTGCAAACGTTAACGCCGGGCACTGCTCAGTACGAAAAGCTCTCTGCAACACAAACCTTGCTCACAGAGGCTATTAATGCTCCAGCTAAAGTAAATACAGCCACAGCAATGCCTGTTCCCGCAGCAACAGTCACAGCTGAACATAGCAAGGCGAAACAAAATAGCTCAGCGCAAGTCACAGCTGATGCAAGCAAAGCAATGATTGGTGATGACGTCACAACAGAACTGGATACAAAACTCAATACCGAACGCACACAAGAAGCAGTTACCCCGCGCGTAGCTCAGTTATTTACTCAGATTACGGCTCAAGCAAATGCAACAGTACAACCAGGTGCTTATGAAATGGCTCATCAACAATACGAGCAAGCGCTTGAAGTACAAACAATGCATACGCAAACAACAGCACAAACCCAGGCTCAATCTAAATCAGTGGCCCTTGACCCTGGAGTAATGCAAGCGATTAACATTATAAAAAGTGATGCAGCAAAAATGCTTCAAGAGCGTGTTAGTGCATTATTAAATATCAATAATAAAGAAGCTGAAATTCGCTTAGACCCGCCAGAAATGGGCAGTATGCAAATTCGTATACGTAGCGATGCAGAGCAAGCTCAAATTAATTTTGTTGTACAAAATCAGCAAGCAAAAGAAGCTTTAGAGCAGTCAATGCCACGTTTACGAGAGATGCTAGCGCAGCAAGGTATTGAACTTGGTGAGAGTAGTATTCAGCAGGGTAACCCTGAGCAACAACAAGAGCAGTCAGGGCAAGGGCAGTTCGCTGGAAAACAACAAACACAAGAGCAGCAACAAGAAGTAACAGCGCAAAGCTCAGAAACTTCTCGACAACAATCTTCATCATCAATAGATTACTATGCATAAGTCCTGCTATTATAAGAAATAAAATAGTTACAGCCTGATGAACAGATTGCTGTAACTTTGAGGGAAGTGACAATGGCCGAAGAAGCAAATTTAGAAATAGAAGATACGGGTAAAGGCAAAAAGAAACTAATAATCATCATTGCTGCTGTAGTGTTGATAGTTGGTGCAGCTGCAGGGTACTTTTTATTTATGGGCGATGATGCCCCTGAAGAAAGCCTAGCAGATGAAACCACAGTGACTGAGTCCGCTGCACCATCGAGCTCCGCACAAATTGGTTCGGCTTTATATGTCGCAATGCCACGTCCATTTGTATTTAATGTACCCGGTGCTAGTCGAGACCGTATCGTACAGATAAAAGTTCAGCTACTAGTGCGCGGTGAAGTAAACGAAGAAACTGCCAAAAAACACATTCCACTTATCGAAAGTACCTTACTTGGCGTTCTTTCAACAACGACCGCAGATGAATTAGGTACTAGCGAAGGTAAAGAGTCAGTGCGTGTCGCTGCACTTGAAAAAGTACAATCAGCATTAAGTGATGTTGAAGGTAGCAAAGTGATAGAGCGGGTATTATTTACCGGCTTTGTGATGCAATAAGGGGTCAGCGTGAGCGATTTATTATCTCAAGACGAAATTGATGCGCTCTTACATGGCGTCGACGAAGTCGAAGAGGAAGATATTCACGAAGGTGATGACTTAGACAGTAATACCTTACAGTATGACTTCTCATCACAAGATCGTATTGTCCGTGGTCGTATGCCGACCCTGGAGATCGTGAATGAACGTTTTGCCCGTCATATGCGAATTAGCTTATTTAACATGATGCGCCGCACCGCAGAGGTGTCGATTAACGGCGTGCAAATGATTAAATTTGGCGAATATATTCACACCTTATTCGTGCCAACCAGTTTGAACATGGTACGTTTTCGTCCTTTGAAGGGCACAGGCCTAATTACCATGGAAGCCCGATTAGTATTCATTTTAGTGGATAACTTTTTTGGTGGAGATGGTCGCTATCATGCAAAAATTGAAGGCCGAGAATTTACCCCTACAGAGCGTCGTATCGTTCAAATGCTGCTTAAAATTATCTTTGAAGATTATAAAGAAGCATGGGCACCGGTAATGGATGTATCTTTTGAGTACCTTGACTCAGAAGTTAACCCTGCGATGGCTAACATCGTAAGTCCAACTGAAGTCGTTGTTATTAGCTCTTTCCATATTGAGCTAGATGGTGGTGGTGGTGATTTCCATATTGCACTGCCGTACTCTATGCTTGAGCCTATTCGTGAATTACTCGATGCCGGTGTGCAATCAGACACCGAAGACACTGACCTACGTTGGAGTAAAGCATTGCGTGATGAGATCATGGATGTTGAAGTGGATTTGTCGACTCAATTACTTGAGGTCGATTTAACACTACAACAAATCATGGAGCTTAAAGCTGGCGATATTATCCCTGTGGAAATGCCAGAACATATCACCGTCTTTGTAGAAGAATTGCCGACCTTTAGAGCAAAAATGGGTCGTTCTCGTGACAATGTTGCACTACAAATTAGCGAAAAAATTAAACGCCCTGAATCAGTTAAGTCAGAACTACATGTGTTCACAAAAGGTGGCAAAAAACTGGATTCAGATGCAGAATTAGCAGAACTAGAAGAAGATCTACATCTATCAGAAGGTGTGGATTTAGACTGGTAGTCGATTTATAAGGTTAAACATAATGAGTGATGATCAAGATACAATGGACGAATGGGCTGCGGCATTGGCCGAAGCTGAAGAAGCCGAAGGTGGTTCAGGTGATGCGGCTGTGGCTGAACTTGATGAACTAAAAGATGAAAGACATGAGCTGTCTGGCGACGAAAAACGTAAACTTGATACTATCTTGGACATTCCTGTTACTATTTCGATGGAAGTGGGTCGTTCAAAAATCAACATTCGTAATCTATTACAGCTCAACCAAGGTTCAGTGGTCGAACTAGATCGAGTAGCTGGTGAGCCACTTGATGTATTGGTTAATGGCACCCTGATTGCGCATGGTGAAGTAGTCGTAGTAAATGATAAGTTCGGTATTCGTTTAACTGACGTTATTAGCCAAGTTGAACGTATTAAAAAGTTACGATGAATGCTTTAGTTGTTTTAACAAGTGCGTCGAGCACTGTATTTCCCACGGCATCACCAACGGCAGATTTATTGTCTATGGTGATGTCTTTGCTTTTAGTGCTTGTGGTTATTATTGCCTTGGCTTTTTTGGTAAAAAAATTAAACCCAAACCTTGCCAACAGTGATGAGTTTAAAGTAGTGCGTAGCTTGCCCTTAGGCTCCCGTGAACGTTTGATGGTTATTGAAATTGATAACGCTCAACACTTAATTGGTGTTACCCCGCATAGTATTAATTACTTGCATAAGCTAGAGACACCTTTACAAGAAAAAGAACTCCCAGAACTTGCCAAGAAGTTTGGTAAGCTACTGAACCCACAATCACCTTCAAATAAAAAGAATTAACGCTATGATCAAGTGGATACTTATTTTAGCAAGTTTGCTGTTTTTGCCGTCGGTTAACGCTGAGGGTATAGAAGCCCTGACTATTACCACTAACCCTGATGGTTCTCAAGATTACTCTGTGACGCTACAAGTGTTAGCGATCATGACTGCGCTGAGCTTCATTCCAGCGGCAGTGATTATGATGACCTCATTTACACGCATTATTGTGGTACTGGCAATATTACGCCAAGCAATAGGCTTACAACAGACGCCATCGAATCAAATTTTGTTAGGTATGTCGCTGTTTTTAAGTATTTTTATTATGGCGCCAATTTATCAGCAGGTGAATGAGCGCGCTATTGAGCCATACTTGAATGAGCAAGTTACCTCAGTACAAGCACTTGAGCTTGCCAAAGAGCCAATGAAAGCTTTTATGCTCTCGCAAGTTCGTATAAAAGATTTAGAGACCTTTGCGAAAATAGCTGGTTATGAGCAATTAGACTCGCCAGAAGACACCCCACTGATTGTTTTAATCCCAGCCTTTGTTACCAGTGAACTGCAAACGGCCTTTATCATTGGTTTTATGTTTTTCATTCCCTTTTTGATTGTGGATTTGGTTGTGGCCTCCGTATTAATGGCCATGGGTATGATGATGCTTTCGCCGATGATTGTATCTTTACCATTTAAGATCATGCTATTCGTGTTAGTTGATGGCTGGGGTCTTGTTATGGGCACACTTGCTAAGAGTTTCGGGCTCGGGGTGTAACAATGCACTTCAAGGCACATAATTAGTTAGGAGAGACAAAATGGAACCGGAAATTTTTGTCGATATTCTGAGTGATGCACTATTTTTAGTCATTAAATTGGTATCGGCAATTGTGGTGCCAGGCTTGTTAGTCGGTCTTGTGGTGGCAGTTTTTCAAGCGGCAACATCCATCAATGAGCAAACATTAAGCTTTTTACCCCGTTTGTTAATTACAATTAGTGCATTAATTTTAGGGGGTCACTGGTTCACTCAAGAGCTTATGGACTATTTTACTCGTTTAGTGATGTCGATACCGGAGATTGCAGGCTAAATGGAATTTCCATTTGCTGTCATTATTCAATGGCTCAGCGATTTTTTGCTACCATTGGTGCGTATTAGCTCCATGATCATGATTATGGCAGGCCTTGGTGCGAAGAATGTACCCACTCGAATTAAACTTGGTTTAGCGGTAGTCGTTACCTTTGTTGCTGTGCCTATGCTGCCACAAGCGACCTTCAATAACCTATTCTCCTTTGAAATGATCCTTGTCGTTATTCAGCAAATGCTTATTGGTGTGGCGATAGGCTTTGCTTCAGTACTATTACTAAACACTTTTGTACTAGCTGGGCAAATACTTGCAATGCAAACTGGTCTTGGTTTTGCGTCAGTTGTTGATCCATCTAACGGCATGAATGTCCCCGCGGTTGGTCAGTTCTATTTAATTTTGGCTACCTTGCTATTCTTCGTATTTAACGGTCATTTAATGATGATTCAAATGGTCATTCATAGCTTTGAGGTACTACCAATCGATGGAACTTGGTGGTCCGTTGATCATTACTGGGATATCGTCACATGGGGCGGTTGGATGTTTACTACTGCCTTGGTGCTTGCTTTAGCGCCACTGACGGCGATGCTTGTTATTAATATGTCATTTGGTGTAATGACCCGTGCGGCACCGCAATTAAATATTTTTTCGATAGGTTTTCCGTTTACCTTGGTGGCTGGTCTTGTGATTATTTGGGCTACTCTAGGTAACTTTATGACTCAATTTGAGTTTCAGTGGTTAAAAATGGTTGAGTTAATGTGCAGCCTAGTTGGTTGTACACCTTAGGAGCGCGCCATGGCTGAAGATTCAGGTCAAGAAAAAACCGAAGAACCCACAGGAAAAAAAATAGAAGACGCCAAGAAAAAAGGCCAGGTTGCTCGCTCAAAAGAGTTAGGCACTATGTTTGTGCTTATCTTCTCGGCAATTTCTTTATTATTGTATGGTCCTGAAATTGGTAAGGGACTTTATAATGTCATGGGGCGCTTATTAAGCCTTAATCGAAATGAAACCTACGACACCACTAAAATGTTCTCTGTGTGGGGAATAGTTGCGGATGCTTTACTATTCCCTATGGCAATGTTTGTTTTTATTATTGTAATTGCAGCTTTTATAGGCAATACACTATTAGGAGGATTTAACTTTAGTTGGCAAGCGGCGGCACCAAAAGCGAGTAAAATGTCACCAGCTAAAGGCATAAAACGTATGCTTGGCCCTCAAGCTGGGGTAGAGCTGGTCAAGTCTATTTTAAAGTTTGCTGTCGTTGCCGGTTTTGCGGTGTTTTTAATCAATACCTTCTTTGATGAAATACTACATTTAAGCCAAGAAAGCGCCCCTAGTAATTTTATTCATGCGCTTGAAATTTTATCTTGGATGTTCCTTGGGCTAACTTGTACATTAATTATTATTGCCGCCATTGACGCTCCTTACCAAAGTCATAAACACCATAAAGAGCTAAAAATGACCCTGCAAGAAGTGAAAGACGAATACAAAAACTCTGAGGGTGACCCGCAAATTAAAGCGCGTATTCGTCGAACCCAGCGGGAAATGTCGCAAAGGCGGATGATGCAAGATGTTCCTGATGCAGACGTTATTGTAACCAACCCGACTCACTATTCTGTTGCACTAAAATACGACACAGCTAAAGCTGGTGCGCCTATTGTTCTTGCCAAAGGCGTGGACGAGCTTGCTATGCAAATTCGTAAAGTGGGAAAGGGTAATGACGTGCCAATTGTTGAATCACCAATGCTTACACGTGCGCTGTATCACACTACCGATGTTGGTCAGCAAATACCTGATCAACTATTTACCGCAGTAGCGCAAGTGCTAGCTTATGTTTTCCAGTTAAAACGCTTCCAAAAAGGGCGCGGAAAACGTCCTGTTCCGCTCAATAAAAAGCTACCAATACCAGATGCTTACAAATATTAATAATACCAATCCGCAATAATACTTTAATCATTTTGAGGGATTAAACCTGTCGCTATCTGCGTTAAAAATTTCTGATTTAGAACAACTAAATAACGAAATTTTTGCCTTGCTATCAACGAGGTTTTATTGCCTCAAAATAGATCACTTAATTAAGCGAATTGGTATAAATTTGTAACTTGGAATAGTTATTGCAAATTCCGTGTAGTGTCAATTTTTTGAAATTGTTGAATTATGGAATTTAAAGCGGTATTACAACAACTTAACAGAGATAAAAAAGAATATGCTAAGGGTATCGGTACGCCGTTAATGGTACTTGCTGCGCTGGGTATGGTGATATTACCTCTGCCTCCGTTTCTTTTAGATATTCTTTTTTCGTTTAATATTGCTTTAGCACTCGTGGTGTTACTGGTTACGGTTTATACCATGAAGCCCCTTGAATTTGGTATGTTCCCGGCGGTTCTACTGATTGCAACTATCATGCGCTTAGCGCTGAATGTTGCCAGTACCCGTGTGGTATTGCTAGAAGGTCATAATGGTGGAGATGCAGCTGGTAAAGTTATCGAGGCCTTTGGCTCGGTTGTTATCGGCGGTAACTATGCTGTTGGTTTAGTGGTCTTCCTTATTTTAATCATTATTAACTTTGTGGTTATCACCAAAGGTGCTGGCCGTATTTCTGAAGTATCAGCTCGCTTTACTCTTGACGCAATGCCTGGTAAACAAATGGCGATTGATGCTGACTTAAACGCAGGTTTTATCAGTGCAGAGCAAGCCCGTGAACGCCGTGAAGAAGTCACCCGTGAAGCCGACTTCTATGGTTCAATGGATGGTGCTAGTAAGTTCGTAAAAGGCGATGCAATAGCAGGTATCGTCATTCTAGTGATCAATATCGTTGGTGGTTTATTCGTCGGTATGATCCAACATGACTTATCTTTCAGCCGTGCGATGGAAGTCTACACCTTGTTGACTATTGGTGATGGTCTTGTTGCACAGCTGCCTTCACTGTTACTTTCTATCGGTACTGCAATCGTTGTTACTCGTCAGAATGAGTCGCACAATATGGGCGACCAAGTTAAGACACAGCTAGGTAACGAAAAGTCACTTTATATTGCATCAGGTATTCTGATCATCATGGGTCTAGTACCAGGTATGCCGCACATCGCGTTTTTAAGCTTAGGTGCTTTACTTGGTTACCTTGCTTATTTCACACAACAACAAAAAGCCAAAGCAGAAGCTGAAAAAGCAGAGCAAGAAGCAAATGGTGGTGCGCCTGGTACTGGTGTTGCCAATAAACAAGAACAAAAAGAGCTTGGCTGGGATGACGTACAGCAAGTTGATGTTATTGGTTTAGAAGTGGGTTATCGCTTAATTCCACTTGTTGACCAATCTCAAGGTGGTGAACTGCTAAATCGTATTAAAGGTGTACGTAAGAAACTTTCTCAGGAGCTTGGTTTCTTAGTACCTCCTGTACATATTCGTGATAACTTAGAACTCGACCCTAATGCATACAGAATCACTATGATGGGTGTTTCAAGCGGTGAGGGTGAGCTTAAACATGGTGATGAGCTAGCGATTAATCCAGGCCAAGTATTTGGTCCAATCAAAGGGGTTGCCACAAAAGACCCTGCATTTGGATTAGATGCGGTTTGGATCAAACCTGACCAAAAAGATGAAGCACAATCACTTGGCTATACCGTCGTTGATTCAGCAACGGTAGTTGCAACTCATATTAGTCAGTTACTCACGAACAGTGCTGCTTTACTACTTGGTCATGAAGAAGTACAAAACTTATTAGATATGTTAGCGAAGAGTCATCCACGTCTTGTTGAAGGACTGGTTCCTGACGTATTACCACTTACTACTATCGTAAAAGTGCTACAAAACTTACTCAATGAAGGGGTGGCAATTCGCGATATGCGCTCGATTGTTCAAACCCTTGTTGAGTATGGTCCACGTAGCCAAGACCCTGATGTACTAACGGCTGCAGTGCGAATTTCACTTCGCAGACTTATCGTTCAAGATGCTGTTGGTATGTCTTCTGAGATCCCTGTCATTACCTTGGCGCCTGAGTTGGAACAGATGTTGCATCAGTCACTTCAGAATGCAGGTGACGAAGGTGCCGGAATAGAGCCAAGCCTTGCAGAGCGACTTCAACAATCATTGAATGAAGCGCATCAAAACCAAGAAATGGCCGGTGAACCTTCGATACTGTTAACGTCAGGAATGTTACGTACTGTGTTATCTCGCTTCGTTAAGTACACAATCCCAGGTTTAAGGGTGATGTCTTATCAAGAGGTACCAGACGAAAGACAGATTAAGATTGTCAGCTCAGTAGGCCAACAATAGGATAGTAAAGGGGTTGAACCATGAAAATTAAACGTTTTTTTGCTAAAGATATGCGCACTGCACTGAAAGAAGTGAAAGATGAGTTAGGTGTTGATGCGGTTATTATGTCGAACAAAAAGCTTGCTAACGGCGTTGAAATCGTTGCAGCTGTTGATTACGACAAAGCAGCCCCGAAAGCCGAAGCTAAACCTGCAGTGGCACAATCAGCACCTGCACCACAGCATAATTTTGTTAAGCCTGAGCCAATGCGTGCTAAACCTGAGCCGCAAGCGAAAGTTGCTGATAGCCTACAAGCGTTACTTGAGCGTCAAGCCCCACGCCCTCGTTCGCCAGAGCTGGCGTCAATGTTTAGTCAATCTGGTATTGATACGAGTGAACATTATCAACCAAAAGAACCAAGCTTTGAGCAGCAACAGCCTGAATATAAGCAAGCTCCTCGTTATCAGCAGCAAGCAGCACCTCGTGTACAAACTCAAGCTCATAGCCTAGGGTTTGATGACGATTTAGACGCAGGTTTTGATGATTTAGACTCACCCGCTGATCATAAAAACTCAGCCCCAGCTAATCAATCAGAAATGACGACTATGCGCGAAGAAATGAATGCGATTCGTCAATTACTTGAACACCAAGTATCTGGATTAATGCAACAAGATATGGCGCGCCGTGATCCAACACGCGCTTGTATGATTGATCGTTTAGCTGGTATGGGGATTGAGCGTGATGTTGCTGAGCAAATGGCGTGTTTTATTCCTGATGATGTATCTCGCCAACAAGCATGGCAAGCGCTGCTGCAAATGGTTGAAAACCAAATGCATACAACTAACAACGAAATCCTACGCCAAGGTGGAGTTTTTGCACTAGTTGGTCCAACGGGCGTTGGTAAAACAACCACAGTTGCTAAATTAGCAGCACTTGGAGCACAAAAATATGGTGCTGATAAAGTTGCACTGATCACCACTGATACATACAGAATTGGTGCCTACGAACAATTGGCTACTTATGGTCGTATTATTGGTTGTGGTGTAAAGCAAGTAAAAGATGCGAATGAATTAGCTGAAGTGTTATACCATTTACGTAATAAGCGTCTAGTATTAATAGACACTGCGGGTATGAGCCAACGAGATTTACGCTTAACTGAACAATTAAACACCTTAATGCGTAATCAGCGTGTTGATATTCGTAGTTATTTAGTATTAAGTGCTACAGCGCAGATAAATGTGTTGCAAGAAACCGTAAGACACTTTAAAAAGGTTCACCTAAGTGGCTGTATCTTCACTAAATTGGATGAATCTTTAAGTTTAGGTGAGATTATTAGCATAGCGATTCAAAATCGTCTGCCAATAGGGTATCTTACTAACGGTCAGCGCGTTCCTGAGGATATTCGCGTAGCGAATGCTGAAAAACTAGTGAAAAAAGCTGAACAATTGTATTTAAAACGAGCAAAAGCACAACATTCAAGACGTCAAGCAGTAGCGTCGAACACAGTAGGGATGTATGATTAACACAGTATTAGATCAAGCAAGCGGCCTGCGCAAAATGAATCAAAATAATAATAGTGGCGTTAAAGTTATCGCTGTTACTGGCGGTAAAGGTGGAGTGGGTAAAACCAACGTCTCACTCAACACCGCAATCGCATTAGGCCAGCAAGGAAATCGTGTATTAGTATTAGATGCCGATTTAGGTTTGGCAAACTGTGACGTGATGCTTGGCCTTCGTGTTGAACGTAACTTATCTCATGTTTTGTCGGGCGAGTGTGAGCTTGATGAAATTCTCGTTGAAGGCCCTGCAGGAATCAAAATTGTACCAGCAACGTCTGGTTCTCAAAGTATGGTTGAATTATCGCCATCTGAGCATGCAGGTCTTATACGTGCATTTAGCGAGTTAAACACTGAGTTTGATATTTTAATTGTTGATACCGCCGCAGGTATTTCAGACATGGTATTAAGCTTTTCTCGTGCAGCCCAAGACGTTGTTGTAGTTGTATGTGATGAACCCACCTCAATTACTGATGCTTACGCACTTATAAAAGTACTTAGCCGTGAGCATGGCGTATATAAATTTAAAATTGTTGCCAATATGGTGCGCAGTTTGCGTGAAGGGCAAGAATTATTTGCTAAACTTTCAAAAGTAACGGATCGTTTTTTAGATGTTTCGATGGAGTTAGTAGCAACCATTCCTTATGACGAGAACATGCGTAAGTCTACGCGCCGTCAAAAAGTAATCGTTGAATTATTCCCGAATTCACCAGCAGCGGTGGCGTTTAAAACATTAGCAACAAAAGCAGTTAAATGGCCGATCCCTAATCAACCGTCTGGCCATTTAGAATTTTTTATTGAAAAACTAGTAAACGGCTAACTATGACAACATCGGTGAATAAAGCGATGGGATATCAATCAGCACAAAATTTAAATGCGATTGTTGAAAAACATGCCTCTTTAGTGAAAAAAGTGGCGTGCCATCTAATTGCTCGTTTACCTGCCAGTGTGCAACTCGATGATTTAATTCAATCAGGCATGATAGGCCTGATTGAAGCGTCAAAAAACTTTGATGCTAGCAAAGGTGCTAGTTTTGAAACCTTCGCAGGTATTCGTATTCGTGGTGCTATGCTGGATGAAATTCGCCGAGGTGACTGGGCTCCACGTTCAGTTCACCGAAATGCCCGCCTAGTGGCAGAAACCATTGCCGAATTAGAGAGCACGTTAAATCGTGAACCAAAAGACACTGAAGTAGCTGAAAAACTTGATATTACACTGGATGAGTACCATCATATTCTACATGATGTAAATTCTAGTAAAGTATTAGGCATTGAAGACTTAGGCGTGGATGAAGATGTCATCACACCAGTAGGTCAGGATTTAGGACTAGACAAACCGTTTAATAACGTTAAAAATGAGCGGTTTAACCAGTCTCTATTAACGGCTATCCAATCGTTACCAGAAAGAGATGCTCTCGTTTTGTCTTTGTACTACAACGACGAAATGAACTTAAAAGAAATAGGACACATACTCGATGTTAGCGAGTCGCGTGTGAGTCAAATACATGGTCAGGCGATGATTAAGCTCAAAGCAAAAATCAATGACTGGATTAATTAGTAGTAAGTAAATAAAGGTTCAAACCTCACCGGAGGATGTTTTGGATAAAAACATGAAAATTCTTGTTGTTGATGATTTTTCTACAATGAGACGTATCATTAAAAATCTATTAAGGGATTTAGGTTTTACCAATGTGCAGGAAGCTGACGACGGTTCAACAGCATTGCCAATGCTACAAAATCAAGAATTTGATTTTGTTGTAACAGATTGGAACATGCCTGGTATGCAAGGTATTGATTTGTTACGCGCAATTCGTGCTGATGATAGCCTTAAGCATATTCCTGTGTTAATGGTGACAGCTGAAGCGAAAAAAGAACAAATTGTTGCTGCTGCTCAAGCAGGTGTTAATGGCTATATCGTTAAACCATTCACTGCTGCGACACTTAAAACCAAATTGGAAAAAGTGTTTGAACGTTTAGGTTAATCTAAGGGGAGAGGCTTATGTCAGCACTTGCTGCGCCTCAAATAAGTTTAGAGCAAGCTCGTCAACTTGTTGAGTATCTTGAAAATGGTGAACAAGAAAAAGCTGATAAGCTAATTCTTGATGCTGCGTCAAAAGAGCAATCAGAGTTGTTTGCTGAAGTCGGTAAATTGACGCGTCAACTTCATGAAGCGTTAAAAAACTTTGACCTAGATACTCGTCTCGCTGATTTAACTACCGACGCTATCCCAGATGCTAAGCAGCGCTTAAATTATGTTATGGAAATGACAGAGAGTGCCGCCAATAAAACTATGGATGCAGTTGAAGCAAGTTTACCGATAGCGCAACAACTTGCTGATGAAATTGCTGCAATTAAGCCTACTTGGGATCGTTTAATGAACCGAGAAATTGAACTCGGTGAATTTAAATCGTTATGTCATAGCCTAGATAAGTTCATGAATAACTCGCACACAAAAACCGATGAGCTTCAAGGCTTGATGACCAATGTGCTGATGGCGCAGGATTATCAAGATTTAACTGGACAAGTTATTCGTCGTGTCATTGAACTAGTGCGAGAAGTAGAAGACAGTTTAATTAATCTCTTAACTGTGTTTGGCAGTCAAGAAGATGGTCATCAACAACAAGAAAAACAGGCCATAGAAAAAGCACCTGCACCAAGTGACACACTAGCAGGTCCTGAAGGGCCGATTATTGATAAAGAGTCTCGCGATGATGTTGTTTCAGGACAAGATGAAGTCGATGATCTATTATCAAGTCTGGGCTTCTAAGAGGAGAGTAGCTGCATGAGCTTTGAAGTCGATGAAGATATATTACAGGATTTCCTTGTTGAAGCAGGAGAAATCTTAGAGCTATTGTCGGAGCAATTAGTTGAGCTTGAAAACAACCCAGAAGACAAAGATCTATTAAACGCCATTTTTAGGGGCTTCCACACTGTTAAAGGTGGTGCAGGTTTCTTAAGTATGACTGAACTTGTTGATGCTTGTCATGGCGCAGAGAATGTTTTCGATTTATTACGCCAAGGTGTACGCACTGTTACGCCTGAGCTAATGGACGTAATATTACAAGCCCTTGATACTATTAATGAAATGTTCGCCACGATTCAAAATCGCGAACAACCAGAGCCTGCAGATCCAGCCCTATTAGAAGTCCTTCATAAATTAAGTCAGCCGCCTACTGCAGAAGAGCTTGCAGGTGAAGATTTATCTGTAGCAGAGGACGTTGCAGTTGCACCTGAAGAACCAGCAGTTGAAGAGGTTGTTGTTGATACGCCTGAAGTCACAGCAGATACAGCAACAGACAACATCGATGAAGATGACCCATTTGCGTTCGATATGTTATTTGATGGCGGCGGTCTTGCTGATAGCAGCGCTGAGTCTCAAAATATTGACGAAATCACTGAAGATGAATTCGAAAGCCTGTTAGATGAGCTGCATGGAAAAGGCCAAGGACCAGCAGCATCTGCTCCTGAGTCAAATAGCAGTGACAGTGATGATATTACCGATGATGAATTTGATAGTTTATTAGATGAATTGCACGGTGTTGGTAATTTTGGGGAAGTAAAACAAGATAATACTGCCAAGCCTGAAGCTACAAGTTCTATTGAGCCAGCCTCTGCCACCCCTACTGCGGAGGCAGCAAGCAGCGATTCAGACGATGAAATTAGTGATGATGAGTTTGAGGCACTTCTTGACGAGTTACATGGCAAAGGCACAGCTCCTCAATCATTGGAAAGTTCAACCGCGGAAAAAGCACCTGAGCCACCAAAAGCTGAACCAGCAAAACCTGCTCAGCCTGCAGCCTCTAAACCGGCACCTGCACCTGCACCGAAACCTGCAGCTGCAGCTAGTAAACCTGCTCCAGCTCCTGCAAAAGCGCCAGCAGCTTCAGCGGCACCGAAAAAGGCTCCGCCTCCACAGGCAGAAACAACGGTTCGTGTTGATACCAAACGTCTTGACGAAATCATGAACATGGTTGGTGAGCTTGTATTGGTTCGTAACCGCTTGGTAAGTCTTGCGAATAACAGCAACAGTGAGTCAATGGGTAAAGCCATCTCGAACCTAGACGTGGTAACCGCGGACTTACAAGGTGCGGTAATGAAAACCCGGATGCAGCCAATTAAGAAAGTATTTGGTCGTTTCCCACGCGTAGTTCGTGACTTAGCTCGTAGCTTGAAAAAAGACATTAATCTGCAGCTAGTAGGTGAAGAAACCGATTTAGATAAAAACCTTGTTGAAGCACTTGCTGATCCATTGGTGCACTTAGTGCGTAACTCTGTAGACCATGGTATTGAAATGCCAGATGTGCGTGAAGCTGCAGGTAAACCGCGTACAGGTACAGTCACGCTCTCAGCATCACAAGAAGGTGATCATATTCTGCTTACCATTCGTGATGATGGTGCTGGTATGGATGCTGATAAGCTGAAAAAAATCGCAATCAGCAAGGGTGTAATTGATCATGATCAAGCAAGCCGTTTGTCGGATACAGAAGCATACAACCTAATATTTGCTCCTGGTTTCTCAACGAAAGAAGAGATCTCTGATATTTCAGGGCGCGGTGTCGGCATGGATGTGGTTAAAACTAAAATAACCCAGTTAAATGGTTCGGTTAACATCCAGTCGGAATTGGGCGTAGGTACTGCACTAGAAATTAAGGTGCCATTAACGCTTGCTATCTTACCAACTCTAATGGTTGTTGTAGGTGAGCAAACCTTTGCTCTACCACTTGCTGGCGTAAGCGAAATTTTCCACCTTGATTTAACTAAAACTAACGTAGTTGATGGCCAACTGACAATAATAGTTCGTCAAAAAGCGATTCCGCTTTTCTATTTACAACATTGGTTAGTAAAAGGTGCCAACCGCCAAGAGCGTAAAGCAGAAGGTCACGTGGTGATTGTACAAATAGGTACTAAACAAGTGGGCTTTGTTGTTGACTCATTAATTGGTCAAGAAGAGGTGGTTATCAAACCTTTAGATGCCTTATTACAAGGCACGCCAGGAATGGCAGGTGCGACAATTACTTCTGATGGTGGGATTGCATTGATCCTCGATGTACCTAGTATGCTTAAACATTACGTTGGCTAATAATAAATAATAAAGTGCAGTGTTTAGCTGCACTTTAAATGATATAAAACAAGAGAGTGCCAATGGCAGTCAAAGTATTAGTTGTTGATGATTCAAGCTTTTTTCGCCGCAGAGTAAGCGAAATTTTAGAGCAAGACAGCAATATTCAGGTAATTGGTTTTGCCGTTAATGGTCGTGAGGCGGTAGATAAAACCCGTGAATTAAGACCTGATGTAATTACTATGGATGTTGAGATGCCAGTTCTTGATGGCATTAGTGCTGTGAAAGAAATAATGGCAGCAACACCGACTCCTATTTTAATGTTCTCATCACTCACCCGTGATGGTGCAACAGCAACCCTCGATGCACTTGATGCTGGTGCTTTAGATTTTTTACCGAAAAAATTCGAAGACATTGCACGTAATAATGAAGATGCAATCGCGCTTTTACAAAATAAAGTAAAAGAAATTGGTCGTCGTCGCCTCTCTCGTTTTTCGCGTCCGGCACCTATTTCGAGACCAACTCCGGCTCCTGCACCAAGGGGCAGTAGCGCTACAAGTACTAGCAGCGATATTGTTCAGCCTGATCGCAGCTTTAGCCGTTCAGCTCCTGCTAGTTCGCCTGCGGAATCGTCATCGAGTACAAGTAAAATTCGAGCTTCGGGCAAGCAATATCAATTGGTTGCTATTGGTACATCAACTGGTGGGCCGGTTGCGCTACAGACCATTTTAACTCAGCTGCCTGCTAACTTTCCGCATCCTATTTTGCTTATTCAACATATGCCAGCTGCGTTTACTCCTGCTTTTGCAGCACGCCTCAATGGTTTATGCAGAATCAATGTGAAAGAAGCGCAAAATGGTGACCGCTTAATGCCAGGTACAGCCTATTTAGCGCCAGGTGGTCAACAAATGTTGATTGAAGGGCGGAGCGGCTCTCGTACATTACGTGTGTTTGAAGATGATAGCCCACGTATTACTTATAAGCCAAGTGTTGATGTCACCTTTGCGAGTGCAGCAAAAACCTATGGCGGTGATGTTCTAGCCGTGGTGTTAACGGGTATGGGTGCTGATGGTCGTGATGGAGCGCGTATGCTTAAGCAAGTCGGTGCAACTATTTGGGCGCAAGATGAAAAAACCAGTGTAGTGTATGGTATGCCACAAGCCGTTGCGAATGCTGGTTTGGCTAGTGAAAGCTTAGCGCTCACAGATGTTGCAGCCCGCCTAACGCGTGAGACTGGCTGTGGATAAGCTGTCTTTTCTCGGCTTAATTATCGCAATTAGTGCTATTGCATTTGGTTATGCATTAGAAGGCGGCGTTGTCACAGCTTTGTTCAATGGACCTGCGCTGATTATTGTTCTTGGCGGTACGCTTGGGGCTGTTATGCTCCAGACCCCTGGTAGTGTTTTTGCAAAAACACTCAAAATTAGTCATTGGGTGTTCTTTCCGCCATATAATGATATTGATGCAGCTATCGAACAAGTAAAGCGCTGGTCGCACAAAGCACGCCAAGAAGGTTACTTAGCGCTTGAATCTGAGGCACTTACTCATACAGACCCATACGCGGCAAAAGGGTTGAGCCTACTCGTTGATGGTATCGATGAGCAAAAGCTTAGAGATACCCTTGAAATTGACTTAATGCTTGAACGAGAGCGCTTGTTAGAGGTTAGCCGAGTTTATGAAGCGATGGGGGGTTATAGCCCAACAATTGGTATTTTAGGTGCGGTACTTGGTTTGATTCAGGCAATGCAATTTATAACAGATCCTGAAAAATTGGGTGCGGGTGTCGCCACCGCTTTTATCGCTACCATCTACGGTGTAGGTTTAGCTAATTTATTATTCTTACCTATGGCCAATAAGTTAAAGCAGCAAATTGAACAAAAGATGCTGTATCATGAATTACTTGCTGAAGGCATTATTGCTATCTCGCAAGGTGAAAGCCCACTGAATATAGAACTAAAACTTGAGGCGTACCGTGTTGAGCGTCCAAGCTTAGTTGAAGAGTAATTTATTATGATGCGCCGTCGTCTGCGTCATAACACGTCAAAAAACCAACATACCGAGCGTTGGCTTGTTTCTTATGCCGATTACATGACTATCATGTTTGCTTTTTTTGTGGTCATGTATGCCATAGCAATTAATAAAAATGAAGACTTTCAAATTCTCTCCGATTCGCTTGAGCAGGTTTTCGAGAAATCAGCTCGTGAGCAACAGCAAGTTGGAACCGGAGTGAACGGCACCGGAATTTTAACAGACAGAGTCAGTCCAGAAAAAGACATTCTTTACGGTGAAAGTATCCGAAAGGATGAGCAAGGGCCTGAATTACTTGATGGGCAAAGTGAAACGAGTAATATTGATAAAAAGCATCTAGGCAAGCCCCTTGATAGTTTGCTAACTAAACTACAATCTGCACTCATTGATGAAATTCGTGATGGTGAAGCAAGTTTAGAGCTTCATCAAGACTGGCTTATTATTGAACTAAGCTCAGGTATGTTGTTTTCTTCGGGCAGTGCTGTTGCACAGCAACGTGCAAAGGAAGTTGTAGGTTTAGTTAGAGATATTATAGCGCCTGTTGATAACTATATCCGCGTGCGTGGTTATACTGATAACGAAGGTATTCGTAATGAAATGTTTCGCTCTAACTGGGAGTTATCGGTAGCCCGTGCAACATCAATACTTGTTGAACTTGAGAGTTTAGGTATTAATCCTGCTCGAATGGCTATTGAAGGTTATGGTGAATATTCACCTTTCGCTAGTAATGACACTGAGCAAGGTCGCGCGGAGAACCGTAAAGTGGTCGTAGCGTTATCGAAGTATGGTTTACCCCCCGAAGAGCCGCAAAGTACTGAACAAGAATCACAAAATCAACCGGAAAAGACGACAGAAATTGAGTTGCCAAGTGATGATAACAGCATTAAAGTGATTCAATTACCGCACGGTGGCATTAGGATTACCACGCGCAATGAACAATAATAAGGTGTGATGTGAAAGTTTGGACCGTAGCGAATCAAAAAGGTGGGGTAGGGAAAACAACAACAGCTGTTAGCCTTGCTGGCATTCTTGCTTTACAAGGAAAACGAGTGTTACTTATTGACACTGATCCGCACGCATCATTAACTTATTATTTTGGCATTGACTCTGAAGAGCTTGAAGTCAGCGTGTATGATATCTTTGCACGCGGCAATAGTATGGCCAGTGAAGAAGTTTTACAGGCTCTGTGCCCATCTACGCTAGAGAATCTTGACATTTTACCGGCGACAATGGCAATTGCTACGCTAGATAGAAGCATGGGCAATAAAAATGGTATGGGTCTGATACTTAAAAAAGCACTAGCTAAAATTAGTGACCATTACGATTATGCAATTATTGATTGCCCACCTGTTTTAGGTGTTTTAATGGTGAATGCACTTGCCGCGAGCGAACGGATATTAGTACCAGTACAAACAGAGTTTTTGGCCTTGAAAGGTCTTGACCGTATGATGCGTACGATGGAGCTGATGCAAACATCGCAAGCAAAACAGTACCAATATACGATTATTCCAACAATGTACGACAAACGTACTAAAGCATCACTTGAAGCTTATAAGACTCTGCAGGATAATTACAAAGATAAAGTATGGTCAGGCGTGGTGCCCGTCGATACAAAATTTCGAGATGCTAGTTTAGCACAACAGGTGCCGATTCAATTTTGCCCACGCTCACGTGGCGTGTTTGCATATCGCGCACTGCTTGATTACTTAATTGCACAGGGTTAAAGATGAGTAAGCATTTATTTGCCAATGAAAAAGTGATGACCCAATATTTGGGCGCTTTGTTGTGTGAAGATGAGCCTACTGAAGAAAATCTAGAGCCGGTTGCAAAGTTACTGGAGCAGGTTAAAGAGCCTGAAACTAAGACAGAAGAAAAGCTGACAGAGGTTCAGCCTACCCCAAAATCTGCTTTACCGACCCCTGAACCGACTAAAGAGCTTGAGAAAACCGAGAACCAAGCTAATATCAAAGATATAGTTGCAGAACCTAAAGCTGAACTGGTTGCAAAAACTTCGTCTGATCGTCAAGAAGACTATTTTGATGGTGAGTTTCAGGCGTTGTTCTTTGAAGTGGCGGGTTTAACTCTTGCTGTACCTTTAAAAGCATTAGGGGGAATTCATCAGCTGGGAGAGGTTAATCAATTATTTGGCAAGCCTAAATGGTTTAAAGGTGTAATGCTTAACCGAGAAGAAAAGCTTAATGTTGTTGACACAGCACGCTGGGTAATGCCAGAAAAATATGATGAAAAATTAGAACAATCACTAAATTATCAGTATTTAATCACCTTAGGCGACAGTCAATGGGGATTATTGGCTGAAAAGCTCGTAAATAATATTACGCTTCGTAAAGAAGATGTAAAATGGCGAGCGAAATCAGGTAAGCGGCCTTGGCTTGCAGGTGTCATCAAAGAGAAAATGTGCGCCTTGATTGACGTTGAAAATTTAAATCAATTGCTAGAGCAGGGCTTAGACAGCCGTGAGCAGTAACTATTTTTACGGAGTAATAGCATGAGTGAAGAAAGACTACTGTCAGCAAATAAAAACGCTGATAGCAACGATGAAGTGTTACAGTGGGTAACCTTTAAACTTGAAGAAGAAACGTACGGCATTAATGTAATGCAAGTACAAGAAGTACTTCGCTATACAGAAATTGCTCCTGTGCCAGGTGCGCCTTCTTATGTGTTAGGTATCATCAACTTACGCGGTAATGTTGTTACTGTTATCGATACTCGTGCGCGTTTTGGTCTGATGGGCGCAGAGGTAACTGATAATTCACGTATCGTCATCATCGAAGCAGAAAAGCAAGTGATCGGTATTTTAGTCGACAGTGTTGCTGAAGTGGTTTACCTACGTAGCTCTGAAATTGATAGTGCGCCAAATATTGGCACTGAAGAGAGTGCTAAGTTTATCCAAGGCGTATCAAACCGTGATGGTGAGTTATTGATCTTGGTTGATCTTAATAAATTATTAAATGACGATGAGTGGGACGAGCTAAGCGCACTATAAGCGTTTGGAAATTATATGCTGTTATACTCTTTGTTTGGTGCCTCAATCTTGCTTGTATTAGTGTGTTTGGGGCTTATTTTTGTCAATAACAATAAGCAAGCGGTGGCGATTCAAGCCAAGCAAAAACAGCTACAAGAAGCTCAGCAACAGTTGAGTATTTTGCGTAGCGAAGTAGCTGAAATGCGTGCCGGAATGCTTAGTATTGGCAAACGAGTTGTCGCTGTTGAAGAGAAAAGTAAAGAGCTTGAGCAGCTGCAAGATGCACAAAAATATGATGATCCGAATGCGAAAATTTATTCGCGAGCGGTAAAAATGGTTGAGCTAGGTGCTGATTTAGAAGAAATAATTCGTGAATGTGAATTACCCAGAGCCGAAGCAGAGCTGCTCATGTCACTTCATAAACAAAAAGGCGCCCAATGAGGCGCTTTTTTATTTGAGTTTTTGAACCCTAAGCTTGAATGTTGAGCTTACCCTGAAAATCTTGCCAACCCGGTGGAAATTTACCACGTAATACATATGAAAAAGCAATTAACTCTGCAATCACGTAGTAAAGCTCTTTTGGAATTTCTTCACCTAACTCAAGATGCGATAAGGTTTGTGCTAAGTCAGCATCTTGGTGTATCAAAATACCTTTTTGCTCAGCAAGTTTAACGATTTCTTCAGCCAATTCACCAAAGCCTTTACTGGTTACTCGTGGTGAGCTGCCTGCTTCATATAGTAGGCCAATTGCTGATTTATGCACCGATTGTTCACTCATAAATATTACACCTTAATATTAATAATCGCATGCGATTTATAAAAAGCTTGGTGGCTTGATGTACCTTGCTGCAAGTTTAGCTCGCCTACATTTAAGCCATGGCCAGCTAATTTATGACGCAGTGTTTCTAAGTGCGGATGAGCAAGTGCGGTTACTTCTTGTGAAGAAGCGAGTAACTGACAATCAACTGCTTTATCCATCACCTCTGCGGTAATTTGTAACTTGCCAAGCTGGGCATAATCAAAGTTCAACCGCACAAACCAGACATTCTTAGCTTCGAGTTTATTTTTACTTGGCTTTTTATACTGCCCTAAGCTGATTTCTGTTTGCCCAGTATCAGGAGGTAACTTCATCGGCAAGAAAAACTGCGCCAAAGCACTGTTATCTTGTTGCTGATTGATGGGCGTTGTTTGCACCTGAGCCAAAGTGTTTTTTAGTTGTGAAGCTTCAGCTGCCATAGTTTGCATCGCAGGCTGCTGTAGCTGTTCTAGTAACTTACTGCCGTTAACGGCTTTAAAGTTGGGCACTAACACTTGCAGTAAGGCATCAAGACCTGTCTGATTATTAAAACTAAGGTTGGTTGGTGCTTGGTTAATAATTGGTGCGGCAAGTGTAGCCACTGCTAATTGTTCTAACCCTTGGCTAAAGCTTGCTTGCTGAGTTTGGCTAGGCAGCGCTGTTGGCCTGAGGATACTTAAAAGTTCTCGTTCAATCGTTGTAGGGTGCATGTTTTGACTCGAGATCATGCGATTAAATGCTTGATTAACGAGTCGATTTAAATCTACTGAAGATGATGTATTTTGTTCACTCAGTGCTACAAGTTTTTCTGTTAATTGCACCGGTAGAGGTATGCTTGCTATGGGCTTGCTTTCAGGAAGCGGTAATAGTTTCGAAATCAGTGCCGCTTCAATCGGTCTTATCGGCAATAATGGCTGACTCAAGTTCGGTTCTTTCAAAGCTAAAAAAGGGGCGTGTAATTGAGTTTGCTGCTGAGCAACTTTTTGTAACCCTGCGGTTTGCTCACTAAGTGCTCGAGTCGCTGAGTTTAATGTCGCTTGTTTAGTTTGTATAACCTGCTCACTGCTATTTTTAACTACTGAATTTGCAAGATTACTTTTAACTTGAGCAAGCTGTTCAGGTACAGGCTTACCAGAACTCAGTGTATTAACAGCTTTGTTGTCTGTAGGCGCTGTTTGCAAAGTATTATCTGTGCTCAGCAAAGAAGGTTGTGTTTTGCTACTGTTTGTTGATGATTGACTCGCCTGAGTTTGTGCATTAACAAGCGGCTCTAAACTGACTTTTATTCGCTGCAATAGTTGTATTAAAGGTGCCGCCTTGTTATAGCTTACGGGTAAACTAACTTGCTTTGCAGACTGACTTTCGGTTAATGATTCTGTCTGTTTAGACGTAGGTAATGGCGTATTAGCTGTAACTGGCCCACTGGCTTTTTGCGCTACTTGGAACGCAGCGTATTGTGGCGCGGTTTGTTGAACAGCGGCAAACTTTATTATATTGATTTTATTAGCATTAAAGCCTAGCTGGCTAATCATGTTTTTGCTTTCAATCAGCTGATGCGTTGACTGGTTAACAGCAGCTTTTGTGGTAGCAGGGAGTTTTTCAAAATAGCGCACTGCATCACTAATACGCGTTTTTAAATCAGCAAAACTGTCTTTTAGCCAAGAGCTAATTGGTGAATTTGAGCTGCTCGATGGTGCTAACAACGTATTCTTAGGTTCAACAGCTTGGCTTTTTAATACTTGGTTAAATGTTTCAGACAGCGAATTCTTTAACAGTATTTGTTGCACAGGTGCTTTATTTATCAGTTCAACAGTATTTTTAACTTGCTGGGGGATTAGTTTTAATGCATGCGGGTGAAATTGCCACTGGGCTTGAATCTGTTTGGCTTGCTTTGGCGACATTCTTGAAAGAGGTAGAATTAATTCGTTTTGTTGTTTGTTAGCAACACTCAGTTGCACTTGCTGCCCAGCTAGTTTTAAGTTCATTTCAGGGGTTAGCTTAGCCACCAACTCGGCTACTTTTTGTTGGTTAACACTTTGTTGATGCAATGAATCGCCAAAGCGATTAATAATATTTAAGTTAAAGCTGTTTTGTTGATTGGTAGCAGGCAGCAAAATGGCTTTAAGTGGTGCTTCAGCTTTTAAAAGAGCAACGAGGCTATTGTTAAGAGTAAACTCTGTTTTTAATGTTGGTAGTTGTAGTAAAGGTTTGCTTGGCGCAATTTGAGCTGGGTGTGGCAGATTTGTATTTGCACTCCCTTGCGTTAGCAAGTTCAGTAGTGCTTGTAACTGCTGGCTTTTGCCAAGTGTAATCGTCAGCGGTGATGGTGTGATAGTCAGCTGTTTACCATCACTACTTAATTGAATGTTGGCCGCTAAAAAGCGCTCAGTTTTGAGATTCTCTTGCTCTGTTGATAAGCGTAAAGTTTGCCATGAGTTATTGATTAGCACGTCCATTTGCACGCTGTGCTTACCAATCACAATATTACGGGCAGTTAGGCTCTGCTCAGCCAGCATTTTTAAGGCATCATTTGGTGAGTGTTCTGATGCACTGCTTATTGCTTTTGGGTCTAGATTAAGCTGAGTGCTGAGAGTCAACTGGCTTTGTTTATTCATTATTTTAGATCAAATATAAGTTAATCGTTTTAAAGCAATATTCGTATTACCCTATCATTATGGTAGACTAACGCCTAATTTTGGGTATAGAGAATCGTCATCTTGTTACACATTAAGGCCGTCACCTGCATCAAGCAAGATCGTTGTTTGTTTGCGGATCTTAATTTCAGCTTGAAATCGGGGCAAATTATGCAGTTAGCTGGTCCGAATGGGGCTGGTAAAACATCATTATTGCGCATTATCGCGGGTTTCGCTATGCCAGATGAAGGCGATGTTTTTTACCAAGAGCGTTCGATTACAAAATACTATGATGAATATGCACAAGAGCTAATGTTCATCGGCCATAAAACCGGTGTAAATACGCAACTCACTGCCCTTGAGAATGTTGCATTTTGGCTAAAAATTAATGGTTATGATTGCAAGCAAGACTTATATCCGATCCTAGCAAAAATAGGTTTAGTTGGCCTTGAAGATGTGCCTGTTCGCATGTTGTCAGCAGGACAGCAGCGCCGTGTAGCCTTAGTAAGGTTGTGGTTAAATAGTGCCAAGCTATGGATCCTTGATGAGCCATTTACGGCTCTTGATAAAAGCGGTGTAGCATTTTTGCAAGAACGCTTTGTTGAGCATTTAAATGCTGGCGGCGCAATTCTTTTAACCACCCACCAAGATTTAACGACACAATTTAGTGACCTAAAAACAGTGACTTTGGAGTATCGCCACTGATGGTAAAGCAGCATTCGTATTGGCAATTATTCTCTGCGGTTTTTTCTAAAGATCTGAAATTAGCGTTTCGTCAGCGTGCTGAAATCGTTAACCCCATCTTGTTTTTTCTTATTGTTATTACACTTTTTCCGTTAGCAATTGGCCCTGAGCCTGGACTGCTAGCTCGCATGGCTCCGGGTATTATTTGGGTTGCTGCGTTACTATCGACAATGTTAGGCCTAGATAAACTATTTCGTGATGATTATCACGACGGAACATTAGAGCAATTAATTGCCTCTTCGTATCCATTACCGTTGACAGTGCTTGCAAAAGTTGCGGCTCATTGGGTTATTACGGGGCTGCCTTTAGTGTTAATGACACCGGTATTTGCTTTGTTATTGAATTTAGAAAGTTCAGCGCTTTTAGCAACTGTTCTCACGTTATTGTTGGGGACACCATTGCTTAGCTTCATTGGCGCAATTGGCGCTGGACTTACTGTGGGACTGCAAAAAGGCGGCATTCTGATGAGTTTGCTTGTTTTGCCTTTATATATCCCTGTACTAATCTTTGCAACCTCTGCTATTGATACCAGCTCTATGGAGCTTGCCTATAGCGGACAGCTTGCAATTCTTGGTGCCATGCTAATCGTAGCGATTATAGCGGCGCCAATTGCCATATCGTCAGCATTGAAAGTGAGTGTAAGTTAATATGTGGAAGTGGTTACATCCCTACGCAAAAGCAGATCGTGCTTACCAATTGTGTAACACCTTACTGCCTTATTTCGCCGTCGTTACGGTGGTCTGTATGATTGTTGGATGGGTCTGGGGGCTTGCTTATGCTCCAGCCGATTACCAACAAAAAGATAGCTACCGAATTATTTTTATCCATGTGCCTTCAGCTATTTTATCAATGGGCGCTTATTCTTCTATGGCGATTGCAGCAGTGATCGCACTAGTATGGCAATTACGTAATGCTGAACTTGCTGTAATTGCAATTGCACCAGTTGGGGCATGTGTGACAGCGATAGCACTAATTACCGGCGCAGCATGGGGTAAGCCTATGTGGGGCGCATGGTGGGTGTGGGATGCGCGTCTTACCTCTGAGCTCATTCTGTTATTTTTATACTTGGGTGTGTTATCGCTTTATCATGCTTTTGAAGATAAAAAAGCAGCGGGTCGTGCCGCCTGTATTTTAGCGATTGTTGGAGTTATCAACTTACCGATTATTCACTTCTCGGTAGAGTGGTGGAATACCTTGCACCAAGGTGCAACCATTACAAAGTTTGATACTAAAGCCATTGATCCAAGCATGTTTTGGCCATTAATGGTGAACATAGTTGCGTTTGCAGGTTTTGTTGGGGTTGTGACTTTAATCCGCCTTAAAAACGAAATTTTACAACGTGAAAAGCACCGCCCTTGGGTGCGTGATATGCTTAAGCGAGGTTAATCATGCAGTTTGATTCTTTTTCAGATTTTATTGCCATGGGTGGCTATGGCTTTTATGTGTGGTTGTCTTTTGGCAGCTGTGCATTGATTTTACTCGGTATTTTATTTAGTTCGTTAAACGATACAAAGCGTATTATCTCTTCAGTTAGGCAGCAAGCACAACGTGAAGAGCGCATTAAGAAAGCGAAGCAAGAGGCAGGGCAATGAATCCAAGACGTAAAAAACGTTTATTAGCTGTTGTAGCCATTATTTTTGGTGTGGGTGCAACCATTGGTTTAGTGCTTTATGCACTGCAAGAAAACATCAATCTATTCTATACCCCAAGTGAACTTGTTGAGGGTAAAGGACCAAATAAAGAAAAACCGCACATCGGTCAGAAGCTACGTATAGGTGGCATGGTTGTTCCAGGCTCAGTTGTTCGAGATGAATCAAGCTTAAAGGTAAGCTTTAAGTTAATAGATAAAGGCCCTATGGTGACCATTAATTATCAAGGGATTTTGCCAGACTTATTTCGTGAAGGCCAAGGGATTGTGGCGCAGGGCGTGTTAGTAAAAGCGAATGAAATTGATGCCTTTGAAGTTCTTGCAAAGCATGATGAAGAGTATATGCCAGCAGAAGTTGCAGAAGCAGTGAAAGGTATTAAACACGAAAAACCGACGTATAACTTAGAGAACGGTAATTAATATGATCCCAGAACTCGGTTATTTTTCTTTAACACTGGCTATGGTGCTCAGTGTTTTACTGTGTATTTTTCCTTTGTGGGGGGCGCATACCGGCAATTTACGTTTAATGCGCGCAGCTCCATCATTAGCAATTGGGCAGTTCGTATTTGTACTTTTATCATTTGCAGCACTTATTTATGCCAGTTTAACCGACGACTTTACCGTATCGTACGTTGCTTATCACTCAAGTAGCACCTTACCTTGGTACTACAAAATCACTTCGACATGGGGTGGTCATGAAGGAGCAATTTTACTTTGGTTAGTGATGCAAGCAGGTTGGACAGCCGTTGTTGCTATGCGCTCGCAATCATTGCCTTGGGTTTTACGTGCCCGAGTGCTTGGTGTGTTAGGCTTTTTAGGTGTCGGCTTTATGCTGTATACCTTGTTAATGTCGAGCCCATTTGAACGTCTATTGCCGTATTTCCCAGTTGAAGGTCGCGATTTAAATCCATTACTGCAAGACCCAGGTATGATTATTCACCCGCCATTGCTTTATATGGGTTACGTAGGTCTATCAGTGTCTTTCTCATTCGCAATCGCTGCGCTACTTACTGGTAAACTCGATAATACTTGGGCCAAGTGGTCTCGTCCTTGGACTATGGCTGCATGGGGGTTTTTAACTTTAGGTATTACCATCGGTAGTTGGTGGGCATACTCAGAACTAGGCTGGGGCGGCTGGTGGTTCTGGGATCCCGTTGAAAACGCTTCTTTAATGCCATGGCTTGTGGCAACAGCGCTATTACACTCACTCTCAACCACAGAAAAACGTGGTGTATTTAAGTCATGGACAGTGTTACTGGCTATTGCGGCATTCTCTCTAAGCTTACTGGGTACTTTTATTGTTCGATCGGGCATTATTGTATCTGTGCATGCCTTTGCGTCAGATCCTAATCGCGGTATGTTCATTTTAGCTTTCTTAGCCATTGTTGTGGGTGGCGGTTTATCGCTGTATGCACTGCGTGTTTCACAGGTGAAAAGTGAGGGCCGTTATAAGTTTGCCTCACGTGAAGTTGCCCTTTGGTTAAACAATATATTTTTAGTTGTGGCAACGCTGATTGTACTTCTAGGTACTTTACTGCCAATGATCCACAAAGAGCTTGGCTTAGGCAGTATTTCGATTGGTGAGCCTTTCTTCAACAAGATGTTTGCTATTCTACTAGTGCCATTTGCCATTTTAATGGGTATGGGTCCACTGTTACGTTGGAAACAAAACAAATGGTCAATGCTGCAGAATAAACTTGTTCTGTCGGCAGCAGTAAGTTTAGTTGCAACGGCGGCATGGTTGTATTCAAGCTACGACGTGATTGCGCCAATTACTTTTATTGCAACAGCATTGGCGGTATGGATTTTTGTTACCACTCTTGTTGATTTAGCTGCAAAAGTGACTATTCATAGCTCTCTAGGCGAAGGCTTTAAACGACTAGGGCTAAGTTACTGGGCGATGGTTTTAGGTCACATTGGTTTAGCATTCGTGATTGCAGGTGTAACGTTAACTTCTGCTTACTCAGTTGAGCGTGATGTATCAATGAAGCCTGGCGAAACCGTGACTTTAAATGAATACCAGTACCGATTTGACGGTGTTAAAACAATTCGTGGCGCAAACTATAGTGGTCATGCAGGTGTCGTCACTGTACTGAAAAACGATAAAAAAGTGACCGTTTTACATGCTGAAAAGCGTCGTTACGACATTGGTATGCAATTTATGACAGAAGCGGCTGTTGATGCCGGTTTTACACGAGACTTATACCTAGCACTGGGTGAGCAATTAAGCCAAGGTGCTTGGTCGTTACGTATTTATCATAAACCTTATGTTCGTTGGATGTGGCTCGGTGGTATCTTGATTTCACTGGCAGGCTTTTTAGTGCTTGGTGATAAACGCTATCGCCAGAAGTCGACTAAGCAGGAGGCTTTAGTATGAATCGTAAACTCATCGCACTAGCGCCTTTATTGGTGTTCGTTTTACTGTGTGTGTTTTTATATCAAGGTTTGTTTGCTAATCCTCGTGAGTTACAAACAGGGCGTATTGGGCAGGCTATGCCTACTTTTAACTTGCCAGATTTGATGGATGAGTCAAAGCGTTGGACTGACGCCGATTTAAAAGGTGAAGTTTACCTACTTAATGTATGGGGTACTTGGTGTCCGACTTGTTTAGCTGAGTTAGGTTACTTGACTGAGCTTAGAGAGCAGGGCGTTAAGATAGTTGGTTTATACTATGAACAAGGCTATGACCCTGATTTCGATGGTCAGTTTGATATTAACGCACTACGTGAAGACGTAACTAGCATGCTTAATCGTGCCGGCGACCCGTATCAATTTAATATCTTAGATTTAAAGCGCACTTTAGCTCTTGATTTAGGGGTTTCTGGTGCGCCAGAAACCTTCTTAGTCGATAAGCAAGGCACTATTTTGCTGCACCATACAGGTGATATTAATCCGCGTGTATGGCGTGCTAAATTCGCACCGTTAATGCAGGAGTTACAGTAATGAGACTCGTGATCTTTTTAGTAAGTTTGTTTATCACGTTTACAGCATTTGCAGAGCAAGACAAGTATCAATTTGATGATAAAGAACAAGCCGTTCGCTTTAGTGAGCTAACCAAAGAGCTGCGCTGTCCAAAATGTCAAAACCAAAATATAGCTGACTCAGACGCGGTTGTAGCCAAAGACTTACGCGATAAGGTGTTAGCGCTGGTAAAAGATGGCAAAAGCAAAGATGAAGTCATTGATTACATGATTGACCGTTATGGTTACTTCGTACACTACGATCCACCAGTCACACCAGCAACCTTGGTATTGTGGGTATTGCCTGTATTGATAGTGGTTCTTGGCTTTGGCTTTATTGTTTTACGCCAACGCAAGGCATCAGTGAAACAAACATGGACAGAGCAAGACGAAGCATTACTTGCAAAATTAATTGAACAAAATCAACGTCAGGAGCAAAGCTAGATGGCATTAATGTGGGCTTCTTTTGTTTTACTCACACTGATTGCATTGCTATTTGTTGTCGTACCGTTTTTTAAACGTGAGCGTATTCAACGTCTTGATCACAATGCAAACTCGGAGTTAATCCGAATTTATCATCAACGTTTAGATGAACTTAAAACTGAACTCGATAACCAACGTATTGATGCACAAATGCACGATGAGTCAGTTATCGAACAAAAACGTCGTTTACTCAATGAGTTGTCGCCTGAAAAAGCGTTGAACAGTAAAGGTAATAACCGTATTTTTGCCCTTACTGGCGCAGGCTTTTTGATTGTTTTAACAGCTATCTTTTATGGTTATACCGGTAGTCAGCAGCAAATTAAAGGCTGGCATGACGCGATGGCTAATCTTAAGTCATACGGTGAGCGTGCCGTTATGCAAGAAGGTGAGCCTTTAACACCGAATGAGCTACAAGCTTTCGCTTTAGCACTGCGTACTAAGCTTGATCAAAGTGGTGACGATGAAGTGGCGTGGATGCTACTAGGTCGTGTTGCTATGTCATTAAATGAATTTGATATGGCAATGCAGTCATTTGATAAAGTGCTTAAAATGAATCCTGATAACAAACAAGTGCTGATCAGCTACTCGCAAGTTTTGCTAATGGAAGGCAGTGATGCGAATATGTCTCGAGCAGCGACTATGTTATCAAGAGTGCTAAAAGCAGAGCCAACTAATATTGATGCAATCTCATTATTAGCATTGATTGCTTATGAGCGTAAAGATTGGCTTCAAGCTAAAACAGCATTTGAAGTATTGCTTGCAAGTATGCAGCAAAGCGACCCACGTTATAGCATGATTGCAGAGCGTATTGCCGAAATCGATGCCCATTTAAGTAATGATCAGCAAGTCAAAAAGACTGAATTAGCAGAGGCTACAAGCAGTGAAATTAGCATCACAGTTGATTTAGACCCTGCACTTGCCGATTCACAGCCGCAAAACGGTACATTGTTTATTTTTGCTAAAGCGGCAAGTGGCCCGCAAATGCCATTGGCTGTAGTTAAAATGACAGAGTATAGTTTTCCGTTAACAGTGATGTTAAGTGATACTAATGCGATGGTTGAAGGTCTGAATCTATCTAGTGTCGATAAAATTATTTTAACTGCGCGTTTATCAAAAGATGCAACTGTGGTAACTTCAAGCGGCGAGTTGGAAGGCAAGTCGGATGTCTTAGAGCGTGCAAACGTTAAAGAATATTCACTGCTAATTAATGAGTTAATACCGTAAGGATAGCCGATGTTTAGGCACAGTATATTTTTTATCTTTTTTTTAGTACTTGCAGGATGCGCACAGATACCTGAAGAAAAAGTGGATGAGCGAGACCCATTACAGTCGTTTAACCGTCCTATGTATGATTTTAATATGGACGTGCTTGATGCCTATATTCTTCGTCCAGCAGCCGTTGGTTATGTCACAGTGACACCAACCCCTGTTAGACGCAGTATTGTTAATTTTACTGATAACATTACAGCGCCGACAGATATGGTCAATGCTGGTCTGCAGGGTAAACCAGGTAATATGGGTATTAGTTTAGCGCGCTTTCTAGTGAACTCTACGGTAGGTCTACTTGGCTTATTTGATGTAGCCTCATCGCTTGGTTTAGAAATTGTCGATGAAGATTTTGGTCAAACCCTAGGTGTATGGGGAGTCGGTGATGGTGCTTATTTAATGATCCCAGGTATGGGGCCAAGTACAGCACGAAATCTAACTGGTGATGTGGTAGATAACTTCGTTCTACCTGAAATTACCCTAACCACACCACAGACTATTCTGGTATTTGCGCTAAAAGCCGTTGAAGCACGTGCCTCGTTGATGCCGCAAGAGAGCTTATTAAATGAGTCGTTAGACCCTTACATTTTTATGAAGGATATCTACTTCCAGCGTCAATTATATGAGCTACATGATGGTAATCCACCAGTAGAAAAAGAACCCGATGATTTTGATGAAGATTTCCTAGAAAATCTCTAACCTAAAAAATCAAACCAATAAAAATGCCAGCAATTGCTGGCATTTTTATGTTTATATGGGGGAAGTTAATCTCCAAATACACCCATTTGTTCATTAGACCAGCTTAATGCATCGTGGTAAGCATCAGGTACTTCTTCGGGTTTAAGACCGAGTTCTTCTTGAATATCCTTTGCTTTATCCCACTCAGCTTGTTCATAAAATTTTACTAAGCGTAAATAAGTCGCTAGTAATCCTTCACCATGAAGCAAAGCACCTTTGATTTCATTTGTAAGAGGAAGTTTACCCATTACGCTTGGCATATCTTCATCGAGGATAGCGTCCATTAACGACATCATACCGGTTAAAAATGCCATACCCGTATCACGTAACTTGCCATGGCTTATTGCTAATAACTCAGCAAAACGGGCGCGGGTTAGTGATAAACGTATCAGCTCTGCAGGTTTATCTGCCGCAACTTGTGCAGCAAATAAAAGTGATAAGAAACGTTTGATTTCTTCACTGCCTAAAACAATCAGCGCTTGTTTTATCGTGCTAATTTCAGCTCTGCGTTTGAAAGCTGCTGAGTTTGAATAGCGTAACAACTTGTAAGATAAGTTAACGTCTCGTTCAAATACCTCGGTGATTTTTCTGAGATTTAAATCAATACTTGAGGTTTCGTATAAAAGCTCGGCAAGAGCCATCTCAGAAGGTGGTAAAGTTTTACTTTGCACCATTTCAGGCTTTGAAAAGAAAAAGCCTTGAAAATAGCTAAACCCCATGTCCAAAGCAAGTTGGTATTTTTCGTATGTTTCAACTTTCTCGGCGAGTAACTTGATGTGCGGGTGAGGTTTGATTGCCTCAACGACGGATTCAATAGACTCTTTATCACAGGTTAAAAAGTCAATTTTGATAATATCGATATACGGATAAAAATGGCGCCAAACAGGTTGGTGTATGTAATCATCAAGGGCAAGCGTATATCCGCGCTCTTTTAAATCTTGAACCATTGCTAGTAAACGTTTACCCGGTTGAATCGTTTCAAGAATTTCGACAACTACTTGCTCTTTACCCAGTAAAAGTGGGTAGCCTTTTTGGAGTGTCTCTAAAGTGAAATTAATGTAGGCTGGTTTGTTATCCGTTAAATCTTCTAAACCAAAATTGAACTGACTACCTTCAATGAGTCGAGATGTCGCTTCATCACCGTCAATATCAGGAAAAACGTTATCTACGCCATCCCTAAACAAGAGTTCGTAGCCGACAAGTTTCTTTTCCTTATCTAAAATAGGTTGGCGTGCAGCGTAAAAATACATAGTCCTAGCAAGTCCACTTCGGTTAATTCATTTATCCATGAGCAATATAAGTCATCGTGCCTAAAATAGCATTAATTAAATATTCATTTTTGAGGATAAATACTGATTTTCTGTGATCCTAAGACTAGGATAAATTGTAATGAAATTCTATAACTAGCGATTAAATATCACATTTTTGTTATGAAAAGGTTGTAATTGTAAACCTGCCACTGAACGGCTTGATTGGAGTTGTAGGGTAGAAGCATGTTATAGTCATGAGTGATATCGGTTTTTACCCCAATAATGTCTTAAAATTAAGTAACTTGCGAGTCATTATTCGGATTAAAAGCCAACATTAAACAATTATTGGAGGCTAATTTGGAAACAGGAATGATAATTTCGTTAGCATTGTACTTCATCGTAATGTTGGGGATTGGGCTATACGCTTATAAGCAATCCACAGACGATGTATCAGGTTATATGCTAGGTGGTCGTAATTTATCACCAAGTGTTGCTGCGCTTTCAGCAGGTGCATCAGATATGAGTGGTTGGCTGCTAATGGGCTTACCAGGTGCAATGTATCTGTTCGGCTTAAGCAAAGTTTGGATTGCTATAGGTCTAGTACTCGGTGCTTGGGCTAACTATTTCTTAGTAGCGCCTCGTTTACGTGTTTATACTGAGAAAGCGAATGACTCAATCACCATTCCAGATTATTTCGCAAACCGCTTTGATGATAATAAAAATATACTGCGTGTTATTTCTGCGATAGTAATCATTGTTTTCTTCACCTTGTATACTTCATCAGGTGTTGTCGCGGGTGGTAAGTTATTCGAAAACTCATTTAATATGAGCTATGAAATGGGTCTGTATATCACAACTGGCGTTGTAGTGTTATATACCTTGTTTGGTGGCTTCTTAGCAGTAAGCCTTACAGACTTTGTTCAAGGCTGTATCATGTTTATCTCGCTGCTTGCAGTACCAATTGCGACATATACTATGCTTGATCAACCATTCATGGATACACTCGCCAATGCACGCTATGATTTATTGTTAAGCTCACCAAAAGAAACTGAAATTCATGCACTGAATATGATGGACTGGTTTGCTGGTGGTTCGACGATTGCTATTATCTCTGCAATGGCATGGGGTCTTGGTTATTTTGGACAGCCGCATATTATTGTTCGTTTTATGTCTGTGCGTTCAGTTAAAGATATGCCAACTATGCGACGTGTGGGGATGTCGTGGATGACACTTTCAGCAATTGGTGCTGTGTTAACAGGTTTATTTGGTGCTGCTTATATGCTTGAAAACCAAATGCCAATTGATGATAAAGAAACTATTTTCTTGGTATTGTCTGAACTTATCTTCCATCCTCTAATTGCTGGTTTCTTATTGGCTGCTATTTTAGCTGCGATTATGAGTACCATCTCATCGCAATTATTAGTGTGTTCAAGCTCTCTAACAGAAGACTTCTATAAGATTTATTTAAACCGAAGTGCTTCTCAAAAAGAGCTAGTATTAGTCGGTCGTATTAGTGTTATCTTGGTTGCTCTGTTTGCTATTTACCTAGCGTATGACCGCGATAGCTCTATTTTGGATTTAGTAAGTAATGCATGGGCTGGTTTCGGTGCTGCATTTGGTCCATTAGTACTACTTAGCCTTTACTGGAAGCGCATGAACTTACAAGGCGCTATCAGTGGTATGGTTGTCGGTGCTGCAACAGTACTGTTTTGGATTTACGCGCCAATTAAGATCGATGGCCAATCGCTAAGTGCAATTATTTATGAGATTGTCCCTGGCTTTATTTTATCAACGATTGCCATTATTGTTGTGAGCCTAATGACGACTGAGCCGAAAAAAGAAATTACAGATTTATTTGATGAAGTTGAGTCATCACTTTAGTTTTGAGTAAGCACAAAAAAGGGCAACATTTGTTGCCCTTTTTTAATTTTATAACCAATGCTTAGCTTGCAGCTTTTTCTTTTATATCTGCAACGTTATCGTCTGATTTTGCTTTTTTAGGCTTCGCAGGAACCTCTTTTGCACCTTTAAGTACAGCCATAAATTGGTCTTTTTCTTTTGCCATTTCAAGCGCTAGTGATTCAATTTGTTGCTCGCTTAATGGTACATCAACTTTTTCAAGCATTAATTCTAATGACTCAGCAATGTCGAGCATTTTGTCATACGCATCAGCTTCTTTCTTAGTAGTAAACGTCATGCGCTCGACTCCGTTTCTTTCTACAACATATTTAACAACAACAGCCATGATTTCTCCTGCATTTAAGCGTGGCATTTGCAGCGTAAAATCGCCACTTTGATTACTGTTTTTATATACAGTAATGCTTCGGGCCTTACTTTGCAAGTATCTAAAGAAATTTTTTATGGAACAAATTTGACAATAATAGGGGCATTAGCTTTATTTATATTGTTACCCAAAGTTAAACACAAGCGATGGAGTGAGTGTTGGGTAATAGCTAACTACCTGTCTAAGAGGGACATCACGGAGGAAATTATGAAATTACTATCAAGTCTTTTACTTGCCACGAGTATTGCGTTACTGCCTACAACACCGGCATTCGCCGTAAAACCAACCGAAGCAACACAAGTTAAAATGCAAAAGCTCAGTATTAACAAAGCTAGCATCGATCAACTTACTCAATTACCGGGTATTGGTGAGTCTAAAGCTAAAGCGATTGTTGAGCATCGCAATAAGCAAGGTCCGTTTAAGTCGGTAGAGCAATTAAAAGAAGTAAAAGGAATAGGCGATAAGGTATTTGCTAAACTTGAGGGGAAAATTACGCTTTAAAAGACTAGGGCGTGTTGACCTATTGTGATTGATTTTGCAGCAGTATGTTTGGTATTTAAGCAAGGCAGAGCCTATGTCGTGTGGTTGTTCAACATAAATAGGCGATAACGCAGCATCCATACCAAACACGCGCTGACTTTTGGGTTCTTCCTAGGGGCGATTATCTTTTTATTACTTAAATAGATGAAGCTAAAGGGCGTGGGCAGAACGCGGTAGCTTTGCTCGATTTTTACTTAGTCCACTAGGTTACAAATCTCGCGCCGCGATTAAATTGCCCTTAGAGTGAACAAACTTTAATCCACAAAGGTCAACACGCCCTAAACAGGGCGTTATTCGCCCTGTTTAAATTCATTGATAGCTTTGTCTAAATGCGCTAGTGCGAACAAATTTTCGATAGGTGTTGTGATAAGTGGGTAACTTAAGCCTGCTAATAATAACCAAGGTAACAGCATCCAGCCTTCAAAGTAGGCTAAACCTAAAAATAATGGCGCAAGAAAGGCAAGCTTACACACCGATAAAATAATCTTTTTACTTGGGCTTAAATGAGCCAGAGCAAGTGCAATTATTTGCTGGCGCTGCCTTACTTTAAAAGTTTTTAAAGCAGGGATTTGACTAGTAAAAAAATAAATCATTATAACGACTTTTTAGTTACTAAACGGCTAAATAAAACGGCTACAAAGACTATTGAAAACGCAGCGAAAATAATCTCCATCCATGCAGGCATACTCATTGATGCAAATTGCCAATCAATATTGCCGCAATCGCCAGTGGCTGCAAAAAAGCTAGGGATCCATTCATGCAGTGGCATAAAGCTTGGGAAATTAGGCTCAAATGCGCAGCTAAATGCAAAAGGGTCGGTATTGTTTTGCATTGCAATGTGTTCTTTAGCAATAAAGTAACCCCAGATTGCAGAGATACCCCAAGTAGCAAATGCAACAAGGCGAACAACCATATTTTGCGGGTTAATCGCTCCAATCACACCTGCTGCAAGTAAGCCTAAAACAGCGGTACGTTGATAAATACACATAATACATGGTTCAAGTCCCATGCTGTATTGAAAAAACAACGCAGTGACTTCAAACGCTAGTGAAATAAATGCTAATAATAACCAAGGTGTTCTTTTAGTTGCTAATTCTGCTAACCAATTCATGAATGATCCAATTTGAAATTGTTTTCAAGATTATGCTTAGACGGGGCTGTGGGTGCAAGTATCTAAGATGAAATTATACGAAAAAGGAGCCAAGCGGCTCCTTTCATTAATCAGTAATGATCGTCAGTTAAACACTTACAGCTTGCAAAGACTCACTTTGATAACAACCAAGTACACGGGTGTACTGAGTATGTTCTTTTAGCTCTTCTAGTGCCTGTTTAACATGTAAGTCATCAAGGTTTGCTTCGAGATCTACATAAAACACTTCTTCCCAAGGGTTTCCAGGTACTGGACGTGACTCTAGTTTTACAAGGTTAATTTTGTGATGTTTAAAAATCATTAAGGCGTCAGCTAACGAACCCGCTTGTTGCTTGGTGGCCATAATTAAACTCGTTTTGGTTGGGATTTGTTTCGACACTTGAAGAGGTTTACGGGCTACTACAATGAAGCGGCTATGGTTTTCACTTTGATTGGCCAAGCCTGATTTAACCACTTCTAAACCGACGTTTTTCCCTGCTTGTGCAGAGCCGATAGCGGCACTGTTTGCGGTTTCAACTGCTGATTGCAATGCATGGAAAGTTGAATCACAGGTTTCATGTTGAATGTCACCTAAGCCCTGAATGAAACGGCTACATTGAGCAAAAGGCTGTGGGTGAGCAAATATTTTATTGATATGAGATAACTCAGTACCAGGCATCGCTAATAAACAGTGTTCAACGCTGTGCGTCACTTCACCAACAATTGATACTTGAGCGTGCTGTAATAAATCGAATACTTCATTGATACTACCAGAACTGGTGTTTTCAATGGGTAATAAACCAAAATCAGCTTGGCCACTTTCTACTTTACCGGTGATTTGGTCAAAGCTAGAACAACCCATTTCAATTACTTTACCCGGGCGGCGGCTGAAATATTTATGACAGGCTAATTGACTATATGAACCTTGACCACCCAAATAAGCAACACGATGACTTTCGCTCATGGCTTCTGGGTTAAGGTTTTTTTGCAACATCGCTTGTTGGTTTAGAACAGAATCTTCAAGAATGGTTTGGAACACGTTATTAATGTAGTACGCATCAAGACCTAATGATTTTCCATAACTAATGAGCTTTTCGAGTAATGCTTGTTCGCGAGCCTCATCGCGAATTGGTTTGTTATTGGCTATCTTGTACTCAACCACGCTGTGGCTGATACGACGTCTTTTTGCCAGTAAGACAAGTAAGTCGGAATCTATTTCATTAATATCGTGTCGTAACGCATTTAATGTATCAATGCTCATGTTGGTTTCCTCATTCCAAAACAGTGCGCAAACAAAAAAGCCTCCCAAGTGGGAGGCTTTAGCTATTCGGTGAATTTATCTCGCAAACAGTTAAGCCTCCTCTATTTAAAGAAGCTAAAAAACGAAAAGTAAGTGCGAGAGATAATTTGTTTCATTGAGTTAATGTAAAAACACTTGTATGTAAAGTCAACCGCCTATCGAGGCTAATTTTGAAATCATATGTGTTTATTCAGAAAATTCATTAATCTTCATAAAAAATTTATAAATATAAAAATGAATCTGGTATATTTGTTTTTGCACAATAAATAATAACAATTATTAATAAGGTAGTCCTGTGGTGTATCGACGACCGCCATCACGTTTTGGTGTGAATTCATTAAGTATGAAATTGTCGCTGCTGATCTCTGCGATTTGTTTGATTGCAGGTATATGTGCTGCGGCTTTGATGCTTAAATCTGAAGAAAAACAGCTTGTTTTTGAAGAGCATGAACTTTTAAAACACTCGAGTGAACGCTTGAGTCGTCAATTTAACCGCCTGATTAAAACTAAAATAAATATCGCTGAGCAGGCTAATAATGTTGTAAGCAGCCAACTGCTTCACAATGAGTCTCACTTACAAAGCAAACGAAGCGCCGATATTAAATTTTCCGTTGATGGCAGTATCCGCAGTACTTCAGAAAATGGTTTATCTGCAGCGTTTATCCCTCAAGATAAATATTCTGAATTTTATAAGCAGCTTATAAACGATTCTGAATCATTGTGGAAAATCGTTTCACCTACTTTAATTCAAGATTTCTTTAATTTTTACTTAGTTACGAAAGACAACTTTATTCGTATAGCGCCACCAAACTGGGCGCTAAATGTACCTGGCGACTTTGACTTCACCAAAGACGAAGCCTTCAATTATGCCCAAGCTGCAACTAATCCAAGCCGAGAAGCGGTATGGTCAAAAGTGTATTACGACACTATTTGGCATAAATGGGTCGTTAGTGTACTTGTGCCAATCTACCTTGATAACGAATTTTTTGGTGTAACAGGTAGCGATATTGCTCTTGAAACTTTATTGGCACAACTGCCTATTGGTGATCGTGAGCAACATCTATTTGTTTTCGATGCAAAAGGTCAGTTATTAGCTCACCCTGATTTAGATAGGACAACTTTAGAGCAATATGGACGAGAAGGTAAAAAATTACTGACAGAAGATTTTGTTAATCCCGATCTGCAAAAGCTAGTGTCTGAAACGATTCGCTTAAAATTACCTGAGTCTGCAAATTCATTTGTCCAAGATGGCGAAACTCACATTATCAATATTCGTAAAGTTGAGAACCTAAATTGGTATATTGGTATTTATAAAAAGCGTTCGTCGGCACTTTCAGCACTAGAAGAGCTAAAAGTAAAATTCTTTGGCTTGTTTATCTTGTACGCTATTTTAGTTGCCTTGTTATTGCATCAAGCACTTTACCAATTAGTACTGCGTCGTATTCACTCATTAGTTAACGCGGTGGTGAGTTTTGGCAAAGGGCAATTACAAACAGAGTTTCCAAAAGCCAATAAAGATGAAATTGGTACCTTAAATGGCTCGTTCAGAGACATGGCTATTGAAATTCGTAAATTAATTGATGGTCTCAACCAGCGCATTAGCGAAAAAGAAATAGCTGAAAAGGCAGCTAACCGCTTATCTAAAGCTGTGGCTTTCTCGGGCACCGGTGTAGTGATCACGAACCAAGATTTTGAGATCAAATACGTGAATCCGAAAATGGTTGAAATGACCGGTTTCGAAGAGCGTCATTTCATTGGTTCGCCACTGTTAAATATCATCTCTCAAGAAATGGCTATTTTAGTTGATGATATTGATATTGACTTACGTAGCCGTAATTACTGGCGAGGGGATACCTTATTACAAGCTAATGAACGCCAATCTGTTTGGGTTTCGCTAAGTATTTCACCAATTCGTGAAGATGGTGGTGAGATCACCAGTTATGTGGCATCTGCGCAAGATATTTCGTTTGTGAAAGAAAGCCAACGTAAAATGGAACAACTGGCTTACTTTGATACTTTAACTGGACTTGCTAACCGTACTTTCTTCAGAATGCAGCTGCGCAAGTCAATGGCACTTGCCGAGCGTGGTCATTATGCATTTGCCTTATTCTATTTTGACTTAGACGAATTTAAACGTATCAACGATACGCTAGGTCATGATGCGGGTGATCAGTTGCTAGTAGAAGTTGCTAATCGCCTGAAAAAGCGTCTGCGTACAGAAGATACGATTGCACGTTTAGGCGGCGATGAATTCGCGGTATTATTAAGTGGTATTGAGCATCAAACACACGCCATGGAAGTCGCAAATACGATTCAACGCACTCTCAATGAGCCTATCAAATTAGGTAATAATGAAGTGATCATTAGTGCCAGTATTGGTATCACTATGGCGCCATTTGATAGTCAAGAAGAAGATCAATTACTTAAACATGCTGACCTTGCGATGTATGAAGCAAAAGCCAAAGGGCGCAATACCTTCCACTTCTATAGCCAAGAATTAAATGCAGCTGCGAATGAGCGCTTATTTATTGAAAATGAGTTACGTACTGGTATCCGTGAAGGGCAGTTTAGAGTTTATTATCAGCCACAAGTGGATTGTCGCAATAATCAGGTAGTTGGGTACGAAGCGCTTATTCGTTGGTTCCACCCTGAAGAAGGAATGATCCCACCGACGAAATTTATTCCAATTGCTGAAGCAACCGGTTTAATTGTTGAGTTAGGTGCATGGATATTACGGGAAGCCTGTGAATTTGCGGCTCGTTTAGCAAGCCAAGATTTGAAGAATAATATTTCAATCAATCTATCGGCTCGCCAGTTTAAAGATGCCAACCTAGTGACGACTCTTGATACGATAATCAAGCAAACAGGGGTTGAGCCTAAACGCTTACACCTTGAGTTAACAGAAAGTATGCTGATGGGGCATGTTGAAGCCGCTATTTCACAACTGCATCAATTAAAAGCATTGGGGGTATCAATTTCAATCGATGACTTTGGAACAGGTTACTCTTCATTAAGTTACCTAAAACGTTTCCCTGTGGATATCTTGAAAGTAGACCGTTCTTTTGTGAAAGATATCCCTGAGGATACTAATGATATGGAAATTACCGCTGCGATCATTGCGATGGCGCAAAAGTTGAAACTTAATGTTGTTGCTGAAGGGGTAGAAACTATTGAACAGATTGAGTTTTTACAAAATAACAACTGTTATATTGTGCAAGGATACTACTATAGTAAGCCTATCCCTGAAGATGAGTTGCCTGCACTTTATGAACAGCTCAACTCGTTGAATTCATAAAATACAGAACTCAAAAATATAGGGGGCGACTAGCCCCCTGCAATTTTAACTTTAAATTTTAGTCCTTCGAGAATCGCTTTTAGCTTATCTCTGTCATCACCTTGAACTTCGATGATACCGTCTTTTACTGCACCGCCTTGGCCCATTTTACTTTTAATGGTCTTAGCTAATTTTTTTAAGTCGTGCTGTTCGCTGTCGATCCCAACAACTAACATGACACCCTTACCTTTGCGGCCTTTGGTTTGACGTTCAATACGCAAAAAGCCGTCTTTAAAAATTTTACCTTGGGTTGGTTTGCTTTCTTTAGGTTGCTCAATGCGACCCGTAGCAGTTGAATAAACTAGATTATTATCGCTCATAGTGGATCTCGTAGTAGAAGCTTGGCTAAATGATAACAAATTTCATCCTAAGTGTTTTAATTTTTGGCTTATTTGTTCTAAGCGGTTATATTTAATTAGGTATCAGGAAAGATTTGTTTATTAGGAGTTTATTATGAGTTTATCGCGCAGCACTTCTGCTGATGGCGCTATATTAACCGTACAAATCAAAGGAAAATTTGATTTTAATTTGGTGCAATCTTTTCGTCAGGCGTACGCCGATCTTAACGACAATATCGATAAAGTGGTTATTGACCTCAGAGAAACAGATTACATGGACAGCTCGGCTTTAGGCATGTTGCTGAACATGAAAAAAAACCTTACCGGCAAGGTTGAGACAATTCAAATTAGTAATTGCCAACCGCAACTGAAAAAAATCCTGCAAATTTCACGTTTCGATAAAAAGTTCGACATTGATTGATGCTTAATATTCTGGTTGCAGACGATCTAGCCTTAAATCGTCGCTTATTAACCGTGATGTTAGAGCAGCAGGGCTACCGTGTTTATACCGCTGAAAACGGGCTTGTTGCTTTAAACCTGCTCGAAGAACACACCATTGATATTGTGTTACTCGATGTCATTATGCCTGTGATGGACGGCTTTGAAACCGCAGCGATTATCAAAGAGCGCTTTAGCCAAGTTTACTTACCGATTATATTTATTACCTCTTTAGAAGATGAAGCGAGTTTTGAGCGTTGCTTAGCGGTTGGCGGCGATGACTTTTTACATAAGCCATTTCAAGAGGTCATTCTTAACGCGAAAATTAAAGCGCATAGCCGGATCCGTAATTTAAGCCAAAAGGCAAGAGAGCAAAATCTACAACTTGAATATCATCAAAATCAAGTCGAGCGCGAACATGAAATCGTCGAACATATTTTTAATAACGCCCTCGAAAACCAACAGTCATTTCCGTCGCATTTAGACTTTCATTTATCACCTGCCGCTATGTTTAATGGCGATATGTTTTTGGTAGCACAAAGCCCAATTGGCAGCTTGTACTGCATGCTTGGTGATTTTACCGGCCATGGTTTAGCTGCTGCGGTCGGAGCACTTCCTGCTTCAAGGGTATTTTATACAATGGTAAGTAAGGGGATGTCAGTCAGTGATATTGCTGCAGAAATTAATTTAGTACTAGGTAAATTACTGCCAGGACATATGTTTTGTGCTGCCACCATTATAGAGCTCAGTAACAACGGGAAAAGTGTTTCGGCTTGGCTTGGAGGATTACCTGATACGTATATTATCGACCAAAATGGAGAACTCATTCGCACTCTTGAATCTCAACACATGGCACTGGGTATTTTAGAAGAGGATGAATTTGAACGTGCACTTATTCACATAGAGGTAGAAGATACTTCTCGTATCGTGATGGCGACCGATGGCATTATTGAAACGACTAGCCCAAATGATGAATATTTTGGTGAGCAGCGTTTTAAAAAGGTGCTTGGCTCAAAGCCAAATATTTCTTCAAATCAAGTATTAGAACGAGTAAACAAATTTGCCCGCGGCAATAAACAACAAGACGACTTAAGCTTAGTATTATTAAATTGTTTACCTATGGATGAGTCTGAGCAAAAGTCTGAACAGCTATCTGCATTACCCTTTAATTTTTCATTGAGCTTAAATTCAAAGCAAATCAAAAGCACAGATCCTGTGTTGGAAGTAGTTGATGTAATAAGTAAAGTGGCGGGGTTAAATGCCCATCGCGCAAATATCTTTTTGATACTCTCAGAGGCCTATAATAATGCCTTAGATCACGGTGTGTTAGGTCTCGACTCAGAGATTAAGAATCAAGAAGATGGCTTTTTAATTTATTATCAACAACGAGAAGAGGCCCTCGCAAATTTAACAGATGCTTTAATCATTATTGATATCCGTTATTGCCCCGAAGAGTGTGCTCTATATTTTACCGTTTGTGACTCAGGAAACGGTTTTAGTAAAGAGCAAACAAATCAACAAAGCCTTGCAAGGGAGCATGGTAGAGGCTTGTGCTTACTTAGAGAAGTTGCTTCAAAAGTGACATTTAATAGTGCTGGTAATCAAGTCGAAATTTATTATCAATTAACAGCAAGCAGTACTAGCTCACACTAAAATCGCATGTTATCATTCTGGCATTATAGATGTTTGGATGGCTAAATGATTTCTAACTACTTATCTACTGCACAGCTTGAATTACCAGAAAACTTGGTTGCTGAGCAATTATCGAACCTTGAACAATATCTTGCAGAGTCCGCTTTACCAGCAGTGCGTTGGGAGTATCAAATTCCTGAGCTAGGCGAGGGGGGGGCGTGTAGCTTATTTGGTTATTTGCAAGATGAACCATTCAAATTAAACGATTATGTTGCAGATGATGCTACAAATACTGAAAAGCTGACTAAGCTTCAACAAATCATCGATTTTGTCGTTGCTCAGACTCAAGTTGATTGGTTTGGTATTTATCAAGCAACAAATACTGAGGAAGGCCCTCAGTTATTAAAACTGGTTTATCACGGGGCACCTAGCCGACCATTATTCCCGCTTACAGAAGCGTTTGCTAAAGGTAGTAACAATGTTCAAGTCGCGCTTTCTAAGCAAGGTCGCGTGATCAATAACGTTGCTGATTATCTTGCAAAAGGTGGTGAGTATTATACCTGCGATCCAAAGGTGAAAGCTGAAACCTGTTTACCCTTACTATCAGCTAAAAATGAATGCTTAGGTATTATAGATGCAGAAGCATTTAGTAATGATTTCTTTGATCAGCAGACCCTTGCATTACTTGTGGCTTGTTGTATTAAAATTCCTCAACTCTTGGTCTAATTTTACTAGTAATCAGGCTGGGTTTTTATGTTAAGCTAGTGGCAACGCTAACCCCTATAAAAAGAGATAGTCAATGTTCTCAGAATTAAAACCATTACCAACAGATCCTATTCTTGGCCTAATGGCGGCCTTTAAACAAGATACAAACCCAAAGAAAATTGATTTGGGTGTAGGTGTTTATAAGGATGAGCAAGGCAATACGCCTGTATTAAAAGCGGTTAAAAAAGCGGAAGCGTTTCGTTTAGAAAACGAAACCAGTAAATCATACATTGGCTTGGCTGGTAACTTAGATTACTGTCAAAAAATGGAAAACTTATTACTGGGTGAGCATCCAGCACTTTTAGCTAACCGTGTTCGCACTGCACAAGCACCAGGTGGTACAGGTGCATTACGTGTTGCAGCTGAATTCATCAAGCGTTGCAACAAAGATGCGACGGTATGGGTAACTACGCCAACGTGGGCAAACCACATCAGCTTATTTGAAGCGGCGGGCTTAACAGTAAAAGAATACCCTTACTACGATTACGAAAATAAAGACCTTTTATTTGATGACATGATTAATACCCTTAAGCAAGTGCCTAAAGGTGATGTTGTGTTATTCCACGCATGTTGTCACAACCCAAGCGGTATGGATTTAAATGCTGAGCAATGGAGCACAGTTGCAGAGCTTGCTGTTGAAGTTGGTTTCACGCCACTGGTTGATATTGCTTACCAAGGTTTTGGTTCAAGCCTTGAAGAAGACGCAGCGGGTCTTCGCAAATTAGCAGCAGCGGTAGATGAACTAATCATCTGTTCTTCATGTTCGAAAAACTTCGGTCTATACCGCGAACGTATCGGTGCATGTTCAATCATTGCTAAAGATGCAGCGACTGCTGATATCTCTAACTCTGTATTATTAAGCGTTGTACGTAGCATCTATTCAATGCCGCCTGCACATGGTGCTGATATTGTTAGCACGATTTTAGGCAGCACTGAGCTGACGCAAATGTGGCATGACGAGCTTGATGAAATGCGTAATCGTATTAATGGCTTACGTACTTTAATCAAAGAAAGCTTAGCAGCGAAAGGCATTGATCAAGACTTCTCATTTATTGACCGTCAAAATGGTATGTTCTCATTCCTAGGTATTAATAAAGAGCAAATCGAACGTTTACAAAAAGAGTACTCAATCTACATTGTTGGTTCTAGCCGTGTAAACGTTGCTGGTATCAGCGATGCAAACATTGATTACTTCGCAAATGCAGTAGCAGACGTTTGTAAATAATCGGCTCTATAGCGATAAAAAAAACCGCATGACTGCGGTTTTTTTGTGCCTGTAATATGTGTTACTACGAGTAGGTATTAATGTAGCCAGCGAATGGCGTCATTAATCATATTGTTGTAGCTGTCAAGCGGAGCGCCAATACTCGCTATTAAGATAGTATCTGCTCGCTCTCCGCGGTTAATGTGACCAGCAAAACGCTCATCATTGAAATCATCAGAGCCAGTGCCAAACGGTTGCTCGTCAGAAGGCACTATGAATACTGTCATTGGGCCAAAGTCAGACTCAAACACCAAGTGTAGGCCTTTTTTGCCTTGAAAGTCACAAAACATCAAATAGGTTACTTTACCTGGTAGCTCATCTAGGTGTCCGCCAATAGTAGCAAACTTTTCATTTACATAAGCAAGGTCTATCGCTTCATGCTTATCTAACGCGCCAATCTCATGATAAAGGTGTGTAAAGGCATGCTCACCCACACTGTATAAAGTATGTTGTTTGTTAATGACAAAGAACACACTAATTGCCACTAAAAACGATGCTGCGGCGGCTAAATACAGGCGATTGAAGGCAAAGCGCGACTTAGCCTCAATAATAGTGTCTAGCGGCTGCTCATGGTTTTCTTCACAAGCATAGGTGTTATCAATAATTCGCTTTGCCAAATTTTCAGGCACGGGTACGTTAAGCGCTTTGCTTAGTTCATCATCGAGGGCACGTACATCATCAATAAACGCCTGTTTATCAGTGTCCTGCTCGGCAAACGCTTCAAGTTCCTTATCAATAGTGCTTGGCTCGGCGAGGATGCGGCGGCGAAACTCGAGTTCATCCATTAATTTGATGCTCCTCTAAGTTGATCATCATCACTGCTTAAAGCCTCTTTAAGCTGGTTTCTGGCACGAAAAAGTCGTGTCATGACAGTATTTTTATTTAAATCGAGGATCTGGGCAATCTCGTCGCCAGAGCAACCCATTACCACCTGCAGCAGTAATGGTTCTCGATACTCTTGTGATAACTTTCCAATTTGTCGTTGAATCACTGTTTGTTCCATTTCAGCATCAAGGGTTGTACTTTTTTCATCTACAAGGGTGTCGTTTTCAACATCGGCGTAATCAAATTGTTTACGTTCAAAGCGACGTGCATTCTCGCGACGTAAGATAGTTAACAACCAAGGTTTTACCGCTTGTTGATCTTGCAGTGAATCCAAGGCACGCCAAGCCCTCAGGAAAGTTTCCTGCACTAAGTCTTCAGCAATGTTCTGATCACGACACAACCAATACGCAAAGCGAAAAAGCTCACTGTGGTAGACATGAACCAGCGCTTCATATCGCTTTTGTTTTTCTGTCATAGTAACTAAGACCTGCCTATCAGAAAAAATCTTTCTGAGATTATTATTTTTTTCTTAAAAAAACGGCTAATTCAAGATTAGCCGTTTATATTCAATCTATTAGATTAATCGTTAATCGTAAAGATTTTTTAATTCAGTGCTATTACTTGTCGATTGAGTGTGCTTTGTTGCTTGGCTTAGCAAGTTTACAATTAAACTTAAATCAACTTGTTCATCTGCTGAACTATAAAGTTTAGTGCGTAATTTAGCAATTTCATCATTAAGTTGTGTGTTTTTGAGTGATGCGAGTAAATACTCAATGGCCGCTACATTCTTACCTGTGTACTGTTTTGCATAGAGGTTTAATGCGTTATAAAACGCTGAGCTATTGTTTTGTTTTGCAAACAGCTTTAACTCATTTAATGACACGGATGTAACACTCTTAGATAATGCTTTAGGCGTTGATTGTTGAGGGCGCTTTTTAATGTAAAGCACTAAGGTGACTAACCAAAGTCCATAGCCGACAATTGCCACGATAATAAGCCACATCGGGCTCGTGACTTGCGTAACGGTTTGCACATTAGTTGGCGTATGACTCAGCTCATTAGAGCTTGCTGTTTGCGGCTCTGCGATAGCTGGGGCTGTTGGTGTGAGTGGATTTGTACTTGGCACAACTGTTAATGTTCGAGCAGGTATGGTCGCGTAGCTAATACGATTGATTTTGGTATTAAACCAAGGCAGCTTTATTTCAGGCAATGTATAAGTGCCCGGTGTTTGCGGTAATAAAGCATAAGAAGCCGTTTGTTGTGAAATAACACGGCCATCACGTACCAGATGATTACTCTCTTTTTCATCAGGGTAACTTCTAAAACCTTGCACCTGCGGCATATCGATATCAGGAAGTTGCTCTTTAGTAACCCCCAATGCGGTTAAGGTGATAGTTCGAGTGATCGGCGTACCGACTTCCACGGTGTCATCTTTTGGTTGCCATTGCTCATCAAGGTTAACCAATTCACTCGGTAACCAAGCACCTGAGTAGTTTTCTGGAATTGGCTTGATTTCAATATCGACATCTTCGCCCATTGCTGAAACAGCCATTTGTCGGTAATTTTGACGAATACGGCCATTGAATACTGGGGCTGTGATGGTATTCACGCCACTTTTTTGTGGTTGCACTAAATACTCACGGGTGATCACTAAATAGCGTTTTCCATCAATTAACTCATAGTCTTCAGATTGCTTGTTAATTGGAGTTAGCTCAGCGTTTTCCATTTCTGGTGTGGTTAAGTTGCCATCAAGCAGTTCTTTGTTGTTGTCTAAATACAATTTAACCGTATAAACACCGGCTTCTTGCACGTATAAGCTAGTTGGCTTGATGCTTGTTTTAATGAAGGCTTCTTTATTTTGCTCAGAGGTTTGGCTGCGCTTAGCCACCGTTAGCTCAATCGGTTTTGAACTGACACCAGCAACGGTAAAAGCAGGAATGGTATAAGTGCCTTCTTTGCGGGTCATCAGTTTTACAGACCAGTTAGTTTGCTTACTGATTTCACCATTAATAATGTTGGTACGCGAGCTTACACTGGTAGGCCCTACAACAAAGTCTTTTAATAACACTGAAGTGTCGGGTTGTTCGCTGTTAATAGAGTCGTCTGCTGAGATGGTTAAAATAAAAAACTCACCGGCAAGGACTGGGTTTTTATCAACACTTGCCTGTAGCTGGGTGGCAGCCCAAAGCGGCGCTGCCGCGATTAGCAATAAACAACATAATAATCGCATTACCATGATTTTTCGGCTCCTCGTGGACGACGTTGATAGTTTCGTTTTTGTGCTTCTAATTGCATTTTATTTCTTAATAAGATCGCAGGATCATCGGGAACTTTACGCAGCAATTGATTAAGTTGCTGGGCTTTTTCTTTCTCTTCATTAGTCAGCTCAGCAGCTTGTGCCTGCATAGCCTGTTGCTCTGCTTGCTGTTTAGCTTGTTCATCGCTTTGCGATGGCTCTGGCTGGGCATCTTGTTGCTCAGGAGATTGCTCTGGCTTTTGCTCACCTGATTGTGGCGACTTTTCTGATTCAGATTGCATTTCAGGTTTGTTTTGTTGATCACTTTCAGAGTCACTTTGCTCACCTTTTTGATCTGACTGTTCGCCTTGCTCTGAGGGTTGTTGGCTATCTTGCTGCTCACTTTGCTCAGAGTTATCGCCTTGCTGGGAGTTTTCACCCTGTTGCTTTTGCTGGTTATCTTGCTGACCATCGGAGTTTTGTTGATCAGTGTTTTGCTGTTGATCTTGTTGCTGCTGTTGCTCTTGCTGCTGCATTAACTGTTCAACAAGGGCTTGGTTTTCTTTTGCTTCAGTGAAGTCATTTTTAAGCTGTTGGGCTTTCTTATAAGCTTCTATTGCTTGCTCTAGTTCACCTGCCTTTGCAAGGGCATTGCCATAGTTGTACAAACCCGTCGCAGATTTATCTTCACTAAACGCATCCATGGCAGCTTGGTAATTACCCTGCTGATAAAGGGCTGCGCCTTTTAATTGCGTGTTTTCAGCTTGGGCGGCTTGTTCAAATTGATTTTGCTGATAGGCATCGAGAGCGCGTTGGTCTTGGTTTTTAAACACCTCTGGTAACTCGGCGGCGTAAACCTGTTGCTGAGGTAATAGCATAACGAACAAAAAGCCAAGTACTAGGCTGCTTCGGCGAATTAAAAAGAGCGCTAATGGTAGTAAAATAACAAGACCGTATATACCAGCATCAACACGCCATAACGCTTGGCTTTGTTTCTCGTCTTTGAGTACTTCAGCATTGGCTGTTGGGGCAAATGTTTGAATATCTTGATTACTGGTTTGATAAAGTGCAAATTTGCCACCGCTGTTGCGCGCTAAAGCACTTAAACGACTCATATTTAGCGTCGGAATAACAATCTGTCCTTGCGAATCTTTTAAAAAGCCACCTTCAGGTAACTTAATAGGCGCACCTTGCTCCGTGCCGACGCCATAGACATTCAAGCGATAACTCGACTGAGCGGTAAAGCGACTAATATCTTCTTGATCAAGGCTATCAACCCCATCGGTAACTAAAATAATATCACCATCTAAATAGCCTGCTTGTTTAAGTAAATCGTCGGCTTTTTCTAAACCTTCAATAACGTTCGATCCTTTGCTCGGCATGATATCTGGGCTTAGGCTTGGGATGAGGTTAGCTAAGGTGCTGGCGTCATTGGTTAGCGGTGAAATGGTAAATGCAGAACCTGCATAAGCAACCAATGCCGTATCACCTTCTTTGAAAAGTTCAATCATATCAAGTGCTTTAAAGCGAGCTTGAACTAATCTATTTGGTGCGATGTCGGTACTGAACATTGAGTACGACATATCCATCACAATAACCCGTGCGTTTTTCGCTTGAAACACTGGGACTTGTTTTTTCTCGAAGCTTGGACCTGCTGCAAACACAATGGCTAGCAAGGTAAAAATAGCAACTAGCCAAAGCGGTTGGCTTTGCTTTTTATGATTGTCGCTCATTACAAACTGCGCCAAATGGGGGGCAATTAAATCAGCGGGGGCGTTCTTTTTATTGCGTACTAACAACACACTAAAAATAATCAGTGCGGGGAGCAATAACCAAAGTAGTGCAGGGCGAATAAATTCAAAATCCATACTAGCTCTCCTGCTTAAATTGGCGAATAAAATTGACTAACATTGTTAAGCTGATTAAGCCTAGCGCCACAAGCAGTGGAATATAAAACAATGAAATTTGTGGGCGGAACGTTTGTTCATCGCTACTAATAGGCTCAAGTTTATCGAGCTCCTGATAAATTTGCTGTAAACCAGCCACATCTTTTGCTCTAAAGTATAAGCCGCCGGTTTGCTCGGCAATGCGCTTGAGTAAGCTTTCATCTAAGTTACCGCCACTCATACCACCCATATTAAACAGGCTAAATCCACGCGGGTTATCAGAGCCAACACCTATGGTATATACCTTAATGCCTTCTTCGCGGGCTAACAGCAGGGCATCTTCTGGGTCAAGGTTACCTGCGGTGTTTTGACCATCGGTTAATAGTACAACGATACGGTTACTTTCATCTTTATTAGCAAAACGCTTTACCGATAAACCTAATGCATCTCCGATAGCTGTTGCTCTACCTACTAGGCCGATTTGCGCCTCGCTCAGCATTTGGCTCACGGTTTTAACATCACGCGTAAGAGGTGTTTGTAAAAATGCGGTGTCGCCAAATAAAATGAGACCAAGGCGGTCACCTTGACGTTGCTCAATAAAGTCACTCAGTACCGCTTTTACCATAGTTAGTCTGTCGACATACTGGTTTTGATAGGCCATATCTTGTTCTGTCATAGAACCAGATAAATCTACTGCAAGCATGATATCGCGGCCTTCATTGGGCAAGGTGATGGGGTCATCAAGCCAAGTCGGGTTTGCGATAGCAATAACTAATAATCCCCATACTGCCCATTCGAGCAAAGATACTTTACGACTATGTTGCTGCATCGCTTGATTATTCAAACCAAGCTTTGCAAAGCCAGGAATACGCAACCGTAATTGCCCTTGTTGCTTTAACGGCATAAAGCGACTTAAAAGCCAAGGTAGGGGTAAAAGCACAAAACACCATGGCCAACTAAACTCAAACATTAATTGGCTCCTTGAGTTTAAAGTTGCGAATGGCACTGCGTAATTTAGCTGCAAGTTCAGCATTATTACTTTGCTGCTGATAAAGCGGCATCAACTCGTCGTAACTAAAGTTATCGCCACTTAGCTTAGATAAATTTTCAGACCACTTTGCCAAAGGCTGAGAGGCAAGTTGACTGCTGTAATAATGACGGGTTAAACGTTTTAAAATAATGTGTAGCTCTTGTGCATCATCATCACTAAGGGTTTTACTTAATTTAATGGCTTGTTTCTTGGCTTTTTTGAACTGTTGGTTTTTATATAAAAGCACTAAGCCGATAATTAATAACGAACCAACTAAGGCGATGATCAGCCACCAAATTGGAGCAAGTGGCCACCATGCAACCTCGGTCGGTGCAATGACATCATGTAAGCCATCTAGCGGATTTTTTTGCATTGTTACTTTCTCACTAATTGCAGCTCAAGTGGAGTGGCTGCACTGAATGAAATTAAACTAAGCCCAGATTTTTGTAGGCGCTTTAACCTATTAGAAAAAGACTCTTCAGCAGATTTAGCGAAGCGCTCGCGAAATTGCTTGTCCATTAATGGTAAAGCAAGATCTTGTCCATTTGCCGACACAGTTACTGTTTGTTTAAAAGCAGGTAACTGATGTTCAAATGGGTCACTAATATGGCAACCAACCAACTCACAGTGTCTGCTCAGCATTTCAAGTTGTTTAAAGCTCGCTTCATCAAGGGCACTAAAATCAGAAACGATATAAACTAGGCTACCGGGTTTAGCCAAATGGTTAAGGCGTTTTAGGTTTTCACTAAATAGGCTGTTGGCTGTTTTGTCGATATTATTGAGCGCTTGGTTGTGAATATCACATAAGTTGTGACAGAGCTTTAACACCGCCTTTTCGCGTGACGTAGGCTTTAATTCGTGATGACTATGTTGATTAAACACCAGACCACCAATGCGGTCACCTCTTTGACACGCCGACCAAGCAACTAATGCGCTAATATGCGCTGCTTGCACCGATTTTAACAGTAACTTTGAGCCAAACAGCATCGAGTTAGAAAAGTCGGTAAATACAAAAACAGGGCGTTCTTTTTCTTCTTGAAACAGTTTAGTGTGGGTTTCGCCTGTACGGGCGGTAACACGCCAGTCGATAGAGCGTATGTCATCACCAGCTTGATAATGACGCACTTCAGCAAACTCCATCCCGCGACCTTTATGTGGCGCAAGGTATTGCCCAGCTAAACTGTTTTTGATTTTTACTTTGGGCGCAAGTTCTAGTAAACGAGCTTTGGCTTTGTAATACATCAACTCTTTGAGTGATAAATTGACGCCTTGACTATGGCTCGTTGCTAACCACGCCGCTGTATCAAATTGGCTCGACATAGCTTATGGCACTGCTACCAATTCTAAAATACGGCTGATCACGTCATCTTTACTGATGCCATCGGCCTGCGCTTCGTAGCTTAAAATGATACGGTGACGTAACACATTATGCAGCACCGCTTGGATATCATCTGGGGCTACAAAATCACGGCCTTCAAGCCAAGCATGAGCTCGTGCGCATTTATCAAGGGCAATGGTTGCACGCGGGCTTGCGCCATATTCAATCCAGCGGCCAAGTTGCTCATCAAGCTCTGAAGCTTCACGGGTTGCAACAATTAATTGCACTAGGTACTTTTCAAGTGGCTCAGCTAAGTACAAGCCTAAAATAGCTTTACGCGCAGCAAAAAGTTCACTTTGACTAATTTGTTGTGTCTCTGCTTGCTTATCAGAAATAGCCTCGCCACGGGTTAGGCGTAGGATATCTAATTCGTGTTCAGCACCCGGGTAATCAATGCTCAAATGCAATAAAAAGCGGTCAAGCTGTGCTTCTGGTAGTGGGTAAGTGCCTTCTTGCTCTAGCGGGTTTTGGGTTGCCATAACCATAAATAGATCAGACAGTGGATAAGTGTTTTTACCAACCGTTACTTGGCGTTCAGCCATGGCTTCGAGTAGCGCAGATTGTACTTTAGCAGGGGCACGGTTAATTTCGTCAGCCAAAATTAGGTTATGAAATAACGGTCCTTTTTCAAATACAAATTCACTGGTTTGCTGACGATATATATCGGTACCTGTGACATCCGCAGGTAATAAGTCTGGGGTAAACTGAACACGTTGGAAGCTACCTTCAACCCCTTTTGCTAAGGCATTGACTGCACGGGTTTTTGCAAGACCCGGAGGGCCTTCTACTAATAAATGGCCATCTGCCAAAATCGCGATTAACAGTGCTTGGGTTAATTGTGGTTGGCCGATAATTTGCGTGTCTAAGTATGATTTTAATTGTGAAAATGCGTTAACTGCCATAATAAAAAGACTGTCCTAAAAGCGTGAGTCAAAAATTGTTTTTGTTATGCGCCAATGCGTTATATTCAGTACCGATAAATTCTTTACGCGGTACCGTGGTGGGGCGCTATTAACAAGTTATAAGGATTCAAAAGTTATAACACAAGTGTTAGACACAAAATCCTCAAATAGTTCGTTATTTTTTAAGGATTTTTAGCCTACCATATAAATACAGTGTTTTTTTGTAAATAGGCCAAAAAAAGCCTATGGTTGAAAACTTAATATTGGCATTCGTACACGGGTTGTTTTAGAATCAGGAAAAACAAACAGGTCAGACCTGTCAGCGGGAGAGCATAAATGTCTGAGCAAAATATACTTAAAACAGCAAAAGGCGATCGTATCGCTATCGTTAGCGGCCTGCGAACGCCATTCGCAAAGCAAGCCACAGCATTTCATCATGTACCAGCCCTTGATATGGGTAAGTTAGTTGTCAACGAAATGCTTGAACGACTTAACTTTAATAAATCTGAAATTGATCAACTTGTATTTGGTCAAGTAGTGCAAATGCCAGAAGCCCCAAATATTGCCCGTGAAATCGTATTAGGTACGGGCATGCCTGTTTCTGTTGATGCTTATTCTGTTTCGCGTGCGTGTGCGACAAGTTTCCAAGCCATTGCTAACGTAGCCGAGTCAATTATGGCAGGCTCAGTGCAAGTGGGTATCGCTGGTGGTGCTGACTCATCGTCTGTATTACCTATTGGTGTCAGCAAAAAATTAGCGGGTAGCCTTGTTGATTTAAACAAAGCACGCACGCTTGGTCAGCGATTAAAGATTTTCTCAAAACTACGTCTAAAAGATTTACTTCCTGTGCCACCAGCGGTAGCTGAGTACTCTACAGGCTTATCTATGGGTCAAACGGCAGAGCAAATGGCTAAAACGCATAGTATTAGCCGTGAAGACCAAGATGCTTTAGCACATCGTTCTCATACTCTTGCAAGCCAAGCATGGGCTGATGGCAAACTTAAAGACGAAGTGATGACTGCGCATGTAGCGCCTTATAAGAGTTTTATTGAGCAAGATAATAACATTCGCCATAACTCGACTGTTGAAGGCTATGCGAAATTAAAACCAGTATTTGACCGTCAACACGGTTCTGTTACAGCCGCTAATGCTACGCCACTAACTGATGGTGCTGCTGCGGTATTAATGATGAGTGAAAGTAAAGCAAAAGCATTGGGTTACAATATCTTAGGTTATGTACGTAGCTTTGCTTTCTCGGCAATCGGTGTCCATGAGGACATGCTAATGGGTCCGGCTCACTCTACGCCAATTGCTCTTGACCGTGCAGGTATTACATTAGCAGATTTAGATTTAATCGAAATGCACGAAGCATTTGCAGCGCAAACACTGGCTAATATGAAGATGTTTGCGTCAGACAAATTTGCACAAGAAAAGCTTGGTCGCAGTAAAGCGATCGGCGAAATTAACATGGACAAGTTCAATGTATTAGGTGGCTCACTAGCATACGGTCACCCATTTGCGGCAACAGGTGCACGCCTGATCACGCAAAGCTTAAATGAACTTAATCGTCGCGGTGGCGGCTTAGCGCTTACGACTGCGTGTGCAGCGGGTGGCTTAGGCGCAGCCTTTGTATTGGAGAGTGCGTAATGACAGATTCAGTATTTAGTTTATCAGTGGCTGATGACGGCGTAGCCGTTGTAACCATTGATGTGCCGGGTGAGAAAATGAACACCCTGCGCAGCAGTTTTGCAGAAGATTTAAAAACCTTACTCAAAGACGCACAAGCGCAAGCTGTAAAAGGTATGGTATTTATTAGTGGTAAAAGCGATAACTTTATCGCTGGTGCTGATATTAAAATGCTTGATAGCGCGAATAGCCGTGAAGATGCATTAGCGTTAAGCGAAATGTGCCAACAAGCCTTTTTCGATATGAAAAAGCTACCTTTCCCAACAGTAAGTGCTATTCATGGTGCAGCGTTAGGCGGTGGTTTAGAGTTTGCTTTAGCATGTGATTATCGAGTGTGTTCTGACAGCGATATCACTAAGCTTGGTTTGCCAGAAGTACAGTTAGGCTTATTACCTGGTGGTGGCGGTACTCAACGTTTACCAAAATTAGTTGGCTTGCAAAAAGCACTTGAGTGGATGCTTACAGGTAAGCAAGTGCGTGCTAAGCAAGCGAAGAAAACAGGCTTAGTAAATGACTGTGTACCACACAGTGTATTACTTGACGTTGCTAAAGAGTTTGCTCTGAAAGGTAAGGCGAAGGCTACTAAACCTAAGCTAGACCGTTTGAGTCAATTACTTGAGTCAAACCCATTTGGTCGCAATATTATTTTCAAAAAAGCACAAGAAAACGTGCTGAAGAAAACAGGCGGTCACTACCCAGCACCTTTAGCCATTATTAAAGCGGTTCGTGCAAGTGTTGAGCTTGATCAGTTAAAAGCATACAAAACTGAAGCAGAAGGCTTTGCCACGCTGGTAATGAGTGATGAGTCAAAAGCATTGCGCGGTATTTTCTTTGCAACCACTGAAATGAAAAAAGAGTGGCGTAATGATGATGCACCAGCAGTCGCTAAAGCGGCAGTATTAGGTGGCGGCCTCATGGGCGCGGGTATTGCCCATGTTAGTGCTGTAAAAGCGGGTGTTCCAGTGCGCATTAAAGATGTGGCTGAAAAGGGCATCAGCAATGCAATGAACTACAGCTATAAGATTTTAGATAAAAAGCAAAAGCGTCGTATTTTATCTAAAGCTGATTTACAACAAACCATGAACCGCATTACCGGTACAACCGATTACAGCGGCTTTAAACACATTGATATCGTTATCGAAGCAGTGTTTGAAGATCTTGCTTTAAAGCAAGGTATGGTGGCTGATGTTGAACGTGAATGCCAAGACAACACTATTTTTGCAAGTAATACCTCATCATTACCGATTGCACAAATCGCTGCTGATGCAGCACGCCCAGAAAATGTAATTGGTCTGCATTACTTCTCTCCAGTTGAAAAGATGCCACTTGTTGAGATCATTCCACACGCCGGTACGTCTGAAGAAACTATCGCACGCGTTGTTAACTTTGCCCGTAAGCAAGGTAAAACCCCGATTGTGGTTAAAGACATGGCTGGTTTTTATGTAAACCGTATCTTAGCGCCTTATGTTAATGAAGCGGCTAATTTACTGCTTGCAGGTGAGCCAATTGAAAAGATTGACCAAGCATTGGTTGAGTTTGGTTTCCCGGTAGGGCCTTTAGCGTTACTTGATGAAGTAGGGATTGATATAGGTTCTAAAATTGCGCCAATCCTTGAAAAAGAGTTGGGCGAGCGCTTTAAAGCACCTGACGCCTTTAATCGCTTAATCGATTCTAAGCGTTTAGGTCGTAAGACTGGCCGTGGTTTTTACCTTTACGACAAGAAAGATAAAAAAGTGGATGAGTCAGTATACGAGCTACTTGGTGTTACGCCATCACCTCGTTTAAACAAGAGCGAAATTGCTAAACGTTGTGTTGCGCAAATGCTTAACGAAGCGGTACGCTGTTTAGATGATGGCATTATTGCAAGCCCGCGTGACGGTGATATTGGTGCTATTTTTGGTATCGGTTTCCCACCATTCTTAGGCGGTCCATTTAGCTATATGGATAAACTGGGTGCAGCACAAGTGAGCTCAGAAATGGCGACTTTTGCTAACTACAACCCTATTTTCACACCTTGCGATACGTTAAAAGCAATGGCTGAAAAGGGGGGGCGTTTTTACCAAGCAGAAAGCGAAGAGCTGGCAATAGCTGAAGCTACGCCTGTCGATCCGGTTGAAGTAACCAAAGAAGTGGTTGAAGACGAGCAAGCGTCAGAAGAAGCTAATACAGAAACGACTAAAAGCTAATTCTTTAAATTAATTAGTTAATTTTAAAAGCCCTGCTTATTGAGCGGGGCTTTTTACTTATATATTGGCCATAAGTGGTATTTAATTCTCGAAATCAGTTTGTTATAACTAGGTTTATTTACTAAGCGATTAATCACCATGACTCTCACCACTTCGCGATTAACACTACGGCTGTTAAATGCCGATGACTGGCCATTGTTTTATACTTTGCATAATGATGCCCAAGTGATAGAGAAATGCTTCGATAAGCCCTCAGAGGCGCAGCTACGAGCTAAGTTTAATGAACGCTTAAAGCCTTGGCAGCCAAATTCGAATTCACCACTGTGCTTAGTTATTGTTGAAACCAGTACAGGTAAAGAGGTGGGTGTAACTGGGTTTACTTCATCAACAGTGCCTGATAGTCAAGAAGTCGGTTATTTGCTGCTGCCTAATTTTCATGGTCGTGGCTATGCCACAGAGTCTTTGCAAGCAGTGCTTGATTACGCCAAATCAGAACATGCTGTGCGGGAATTTAAAGCGGTTGTCACCGAAGGTAATATCGGTTCAGAAAAAGTACTTGAGAAATGTGGTTTTCAGTTAGTCGATAAGCAGCTAGATGCGTATGCTATTGGCGGTGTTTTGTATACCGATCATCATTTTTATTTAGGTTGCACTGATCACAGAGCGTGATCAGTGCGCAATTTTACAGATGAAGCTCAATCGCTTTTCTGTCTTTTTCTGGCATATTCGCAACCACTAAATCAAACGAATTATCAATCATCCGCTCAATCTCTCCTTGTGGTACGGTACCATCTAAAATAACCGTATTCCATAAACGTTTGTTCATGTGATAACCCGGGATCACCGACGGGAAAATATCACGCAATGCTTGGGCTTCATCTGGCTCGCATTTCAGATTTAGCCACCATACAAGATTACCTTCATCGTCTGTTTGGCCTTCTTTGCCCTCAGCAAGGGTGGCAAACATTTTATGATTCACCTTGTAAACGTCGACATCTTGGCCAAATGGTTGGGTGATCATCACCAATGGCTTTTTCATTAAATATTCGTGTACTGTGTGTTGATTCATGATCCAATCCTTGAAGTCATTTTTCGTAGTTATAAACATAGCAGCTTTTTCTTAGTTTTGAGACAACTAATATTATAATTTGCTGAAAAATCGAATAAATAACGGCTGTGAGTTAAAACTGCAAATTTTTATTGAACAATAGCCATTACGTGGTAAATTTCTGTCAACAAAAAACGATAGGAATACACCCATGCCTAAGGCAAGTGAAGTTAAAAAAGGCGCCGCTATCGAGCATAACGGCCGTGTTTTAGTAGTTAAAGATATTCAACGTTCTGTACCACAAGGTCGTGCTGGTGGCAGTTTATACCGTATGCGTTTATACGATGTGGTAACTGGTGGTAAAGTTGATGAAACATTCAAAGACAGCGACATGCTAAAACTAGCGGATCTAATTCGTCGTGAAGCAATGTTCTCTTACATTGACGGTGAAGAGTATGTATTCATGGATAATGAAGACTACACGCCTTATAACTTAAATAAAGAAGCGATTAGCGAAGAGATTTTATTCGTAAATGAAGAAACTCAAGGTCTTCACGTAATTGTAATCGATGGCGCTCCGGTTGGCCTAGATTTGCCATCAAGTGTTGAGCTTGTTGTTGAAGAAACCGATCCTTCAATTAAGGGTGCATCAGCAAGTGCACGTTCAAAGCCTGCACGTTTGACAACCGGTTTAACGATTCAGGTACCTGAGCATATTTCTACAGGCGATCGCATTCGTATCAACACGGTTGAACATAAGTTTATGGGCCGCGCAGAAAAATAACTTTGTGGCTCTTCAAAAACCGGCTTTTAGCCGGTTTTTTTGTTTTATTTGTAACGCGCTTATAACAAAATGCATTGAAAAAGGGACTAAAAACGCGCATTATTATTGGCTTACGAAAACAACAATAAATACCAGTAGTAGATTAATGTTGAACCACGGATTGGAAAACAGAGAATACATCAAACTCCCCGAAGGCGTTAATATCGCTATCACTCCAGCAGGTGTTGTCGCCCGAAGCTATGCCTACACCATCGATTTTATTATCCGTAGTTTGGTTTTACTTGCTGTAGGCACTGTACTTGCCTTTTTTGGCGATGCAGGGCAAGGACTTATATTAATTGCTTACTTTTTAATTTCATGGGGCTATAACATCCTGTTTGAAATGGAAAGTGGCCAAACCCCAGGTAAAAAACGACTTAATATTCGTGTTGTGCAAGACAATGGCTTACCAGCGAGCTTTTCGCAAATAGTTGTGCGTAACTTGCTACGCCCCGCAGATATGCTACCGATAGGCTATTTTTTGGGCCTTGTAGTTATGTTGTTTAACAACCGCTTTAAACGCATTGGTGATTGGGCGGCAGGCACCATGGTTATTTACGACGATGAGTTCGCAGAGCGGCCTGAAATAGCTCAAGGTGAAGTGCATATTCCTTCAATTAGCTTAACTACCGAAGAGCAATTAGCTGTACTTGCTTTTGCTGAGCGCCATGATGAATTATCTGATGCAAGGCGTCGTGAGTTGGCAGCTATTTTAGCTGCACCGTTTTCTACAGCAGAGCACGAGATTGAAGCGCAGCTCGTTAGTTACGCACGCCACTTCGCTGGGCAAGTTCAACACGATAACGATTACCCGCAGCAGGAGGGTAAACAATGAAGCAAACTCAATTTGTAAAATCAAATAGCGTAAGTTGGGATGAGTTCGAAGCCCTTTGTGAGCAAAATAATGCTGAGTCTTTACCTGTTAATTTTCCTAATTTATATCGCAAAGTTTGTAATGATTTAGCCATTGCCCAAAGTCGTCAATACAGCCCTGTGTTGATTGAGCAAATAAATAGGCTTGTGCAGTTAGGGCAAAAGCGCCTTTATTTGTCTCGAAGCAATCAATTCTCTGAAATATGGCATGTGGCGCGAACTGCATTTCCACGCGCACTGTATGAAAACCGTTTAATGCTGGCTGTAAACTTAATCGCGTTTTGGGGATTGGCCCTTATCGCTTTTATTTGGGTGACAATTGACCCTGATGCCGTTTATACATTTTTAGGGCAAGGCACAGTGCTTAATATCGAACAAATGTATAACCCCAGTGGCAGCGTTCAATCGGCTGAGCGCGGTGCACCGCAAGACTTAATGATGTTCGGTGTCTACATTTACAATAACATAGGAATTGCATTTCAGATGTTTGCAGGTGGTGTGCTGTTCTGTGTTGGCGCTGCTTTTTTCCTATTATTTAATAGTTTTTACTTTGGTGCAGTTGCTGCTCATATTGTTAATGTAGGTTTTGAAGGGCCATTTTTTTCGTTTGTTATCACTCATGGCTCGTTTGAGTTGACTGCTATCATCATTGCCTCAGCTGCAGGATGTCAGATTGGTTACGGCATATTAAGCCCTGGGCAGTATACCCGTGCATATGCAATGAAACAGGCTGCACAAAAGGCACTTCCGCTCATTGTTGGTGCTTTTTTAATGTTAGTAATTGCTGCTTTTATTGAAGCGTTTTGGTCACCTCGTGATATTGCTTACGAAATTAAATATATAGTTGGCAGCGGCTGTTGGTGTTATGTCATTTTCCGTTTGTACAAGGGAATGCGCTATGGAGCTTAATCGTCTTAGCTTCACACCCCGCAAGCGCAGTGCTTACGAGACCTTTGATTTAACTGTGTTGTTAGTTAAGCAGCATATTGTGGCGCTGATCACTTTGTATTTGATGATGGCTGTTCCAGTATTTTTAATTGTCGGCTTTTTATTAAATTGGGGCATAGGCGGATTTGTTGTTTGGTGGCTTAAACCTGTATTTGAACGACCTTTACTCGATTACATGTCAAAGGCGGTATTCAATCAACCGGTCAAAATAAGTAGTAGCTTAAAGTCACTTAAACAGTTAAAAGTTGCCGATATGCTAGCGCATTTAACCATTTTCAGGCTTAGCCCAAATAGAGCATTTTTAGCGCCCGTTGAGCAACTTGAGCGGCTATCAGGCGAGCGAAAAACAAAGCGCAAGCAGGTTTTATTTGCCTCAACGAAGCCAAAGCAAACGTTGTGGATGCTATTTTGTGTGCATTTTGAGTTTATCTTATTAATGGGGATTTCTGCGCTGACAATTGCACTTGTGCCCCATTCATTTTCAGCACAAGAAGCCATGTATCAAATTTTCGAAGCGCCAATCTGGGTTGAGATAGCGTTTAATTTTATATACATCCTTAGTATTTCCTTAGTGGCGCCGCTTTTCGTCACTGGCGGTTTCCTTGCTTATTTACATCGCCGTGTTGAACTTGAGGGCTGGGATATAGAGCTCGCATTCAAAAACATTCGTACCCGCCTTGCAGGCGTAGTCAGTGCTGTAGCACTACTTATACTTACAACGTTCACGCTGCAACCATCAACTAGCTATGCAGAGCAAATCGATAAGCAAGCGGTAAAAGAGCAAGTTACAGCTCTTTATAATGAGCCTAATGTCATTGAAACTGAGACTACCTGGCTGCCAAATATTGAAGCGAAAGCGAGTTCATCAGATAGTGATTGGTCGTGGCTTATCGATGTGTTTACAGCCATTGGTCAGATGTTTGGTATGTTGGTTTGGGTATTGGTAGGTTTATTAGTCATTTGGCTAGTTTATTACCTGATGCAAAAGCGCGGTTTTTTTGCCAATTTAAGCTTGCCTGAGCGTAGTAAAGTGAATGAAGAGTCGGTGATCCCGACCTTATTTGCAGAAATTAAAAGTAAAGATTTACCTACTGATTTAATTGCCGCTGCAAAGCAATGCTTTGAGCAAGGTCAGCATCGCTTGGCGCTAGCGTACTTGCTTCATCATGCGCTGACTTGGGCGCAGCAGCGACATGAAGTTCGCTTGCACCGCTCGATGACTGAGCGCGAATGTAAAGGTGCAATTGATGCAAAGGTACCTAGCCAAGGGCAAGCGATTTTTGCCCGCTTATTTTCTGCATGGGTCACAGTTGCTTGGGGCCATAAAACCCCTGATATCGACTTTATCGAGCTGACTGAGCAAATTACAGCAATGACAGCAGAGACTAAGGAGCAAGCCCGTGAAGCTTAAATATGTGCTGATTGCGGCGCTAGTGGTGTTTAGCATATTTGCTATTGCTGGTATTGCTTCTTTAGATTGGCAGAAAAAAGAAATCGAAATTGGTTTTCATAGTGATGTGGCAAAAGACAATTTCACGATGGCTCAACGACTACTCAAAGCCAATGGCATCGATTGGCAGAAGAATAAGCGCTTGGTAGAACAAGTACAAAGTGATGAGTTAAACATAGACCCGCAAAGTATCTTAATTTTGGATGAAGCAGTGCTTGCTGATTCTTACCAGTTAGATGTACAACTTGCTGATTGGGTCGCTGATGGCGGGCGTTTAATTTATGTATTAAATAGGCAACGCGATGAACTGGCGATTGATAACACGGTGTTTTTTAGTCAGCTTGGCATCAATGTGCAAAGCCAAGAAGATGTCTTTGAATATGACTTTGCGATGCTTAAAGAAGGGAATAAAAACAGTACGCTATCTATCGATGAAAACACTCAGCTCGATCTTGAGTTAAGTCGCGCGTTTTATATAGAAAATTGCCCCGGTGTTAGCACCAATAGTGAAAATAGTGACACCCTGATGTGTGACTTTGCATTTGGTCAAGGTCGGGTCATCGTTATGCCGTCACTGTTACCTTTTACCAATTACCGACTTCGCCATCTTGATCATGGCAGCTTATTACTTTGGCTAAGTAAAGGAGCTGATAAAGTCACTTATGTACCTTACCTAACTTACCCAAATTGGTTTGCCAAATTATGGCACTGGAGCTGGCAATTTGTGGTGACGTTGCTGTTATTAATTGTGCTTGCAGTGTGGCATATAAGTAGTCGCATTGGCCGCTCTTATACTCCTGAATTCGATATAAAAACCAGCTTTAATCAGCATATTCGTGCAGTAGCAAATTTCTATACAGAGCATGGTCACGAAGCCGTATTATTTACCGCACTAGAAAAAGATTTTTACGCCAAAGTAGAGTCGCGAGTGCCTAACTTTAAAATGCTCAGTGCTGAAAAACAGGCGCAGATCATCGCTAATTTAACTCATTTTGAAAAACAACATGTGGCTCAGTTACTTGCTAGCAAGTTGCCTGAGTCAAAAGAACAACGAACAGAATATATAAAACGATTCAAACAATTAAGGAATGCCTTATGAGCACGGAATTGGATACTAATCGCATGAGCTTAATTGAGGCAGCTGATGCAGTAAAACAAGTAAAGCATAACATTTCACGTGTGTTAGTTGGTCAAGATGCCATTGTTGAAGATGTACTTACCGTTCTATTTGCGGGTGGTCATGTGTTACTTGAAGGGGTTCCTGGACTTGGTAAAACGCTACTGGTTAGAGCCCTAGCAAAGAGCTTAAATGTAGATTTCTCGCGAGTGCAGTTTACGCCGGATCTAATGCCGTCAGATGTTGTTGGTCATAGTTTGTATGATATGAAATCAGGTGAATTTAATATCAAAAAAGGCCCAGCATTTACTAATATTTTGCTGGCTGATGAAATTAACCGTGCACCAGCTAAAACGCAATCAGCACTACTTGAGGTAATGCAAGAGCAACAAATCACCATTGATGGTGAGTCATTATCTATTGATTCACCGTTTATGGTACTCGCTACTCAAAACCCGTTAGATCAAGAAGGGACTTACCCACTGCCAGAGGCTGAATTAGACCGCTTTATGATGAAGGTCGAGCTTGGTTTTCCTTCACATGAATCGGAAGTTGAGCTTTTAAAACTGAATACACAAATAGTTTCTAATGAAACCAAAGTAGAGCAGCTCCCTGCAGTATTGGATGCTAAGCGTATTGCTGAAATTAAACAGCTTTGTGCAGATATCTTAGTGGACGAACAAATACTTAATTATGCTGTTGATATTGTGCGAAGTTCACGAACTTGGCAGGGTGTGCTGCACGGCGCAGGGTTACGGGCCTCAATTAACATCATTAAAGCTGCAAAAGTAATGGCATTGATGAATGGCCGTGACTTTGTAACCCCAGATGACGTGAAGTCAGTGTCAGTGAATATTTTAAGGCACCGTTTAATTTTATCCGCTGATCTGGAGCTTGAAGGGGTATCATTTGATGAAGTGATCAGTGCCATTTTAGCCAGTGTTGAAGCGCCGCGCTCATGAATCGCATCAAGCATAGACCTGCAAAACGCTTAGTACAATTAACAGCTTTGCTGCTGTTATTGTTGCTTGTCTGTGCTATTGCATCGGTTGACAGCTTAGTGCTAACGGCCTTGTTATTAGTGCCCTTATTGGTGGTATTTGTAGATTATATGGCAGCGAAGTCAGAGCCTTTACTTGAAGTGAGTGCACAAACTAATCTCAACATGGCCTTATATCGACGCCAAGCATTAAATGTAGTTATTAAAAATAAAGCTAAGCATGCGACTATGTTAGATGTCAGTGTTCATTTAAGTAATGCGATTGAGCTGCAAAAACCACAGCAAACTGTGTTTATTGATGCGATGCAACAAGCTAAGCAGAGCTTTAATTTACGTGCTCACAAACGAGGCGATGCAGAGATTAGTGCGATTGAGCTTAGAGTTGGGTCACCACTGGGCCTTTGGCAAACAAACTGGTTAACTGCTCAAGCTATCCAATTAAAGGTTTACCCAGATTTTAGCCGTGTTACTTCAAAGCAGCATTTAAATGGGGTGGTGAATAAGCCAATTTCAGGTTTAAAACTCACTAAAAAGCGCGGTGATGGTATTGAGTTTCAGCAGTTACGTGAATATCGCCAAGGTGATAGCGTCAGGCAGATTGATTGGCAGGCGACTAGTAAGCGTCGAAAACTCATTTCTCGTGAGTATCAAGAAGAACAAAACCAACACGTCATAGTGATGCTAGACGCCTCTAAAAAAATGGCCATAGAAGCCAATAAAGGCAGTCACTTTGATCATGCTTTAAATGCATTATTATTGCTGTCACACACGGTTTTAAAGCAAGGTGACTGGTTTAGCATGCAAAGCTTTAACCAAAATCTGCGTTGGTTACCCGATGTAAAAGGCGCACAAAATGTATCAAGGGTGATGAATCACTTTTATGATCTATACCCAGATAAAAGCAGTAGTGACTATTTAGTGGCTGTGAACCAATTAATTGCCAAGCGCAGTAAACGCTCTCTAGTGTTATTAGTCACCACGCTCGATGAGCAAAGTATTGATGAATTAATGCCTGCAATTAAGCTATTACAAAAGCATCACTTAGTCGCACTTATTAATATTAACAATCGTGCAGTGAATGAAGTACTCGAAGAGCCTATAGAAAAGTACGAAGATGCAACCAGCTATTGTGCAGCATTAGCGCTATTAAATTCACACAAAGCCAATATGGCTAAGCTTAAAAAACAAGGGGTGATAGCCATAGACTGTAACCCTGAGCAGCTACTACCGCATGTGCTTAACACCTATTTAAATGTGAAGCACTCAGGGGCATTGTAATACCATCCGGCAATAAAAAAGGCATTGAATTCAATGCCTTTTTTATTAGATAACGAAATGGTTATTTCTGATTATCAATAGCTTCATTAATTTTGTATTGGAAATAAATAGCATAAAAGAAAAATGTAAGTATGCCACTTAAGTGCACAGGTTCATTGCTGCCTTCATTAATAAGCTCTTGAAGTGAAGTTCTTAAGGAGAAAATGAATACTAGACCAACAATAAAAGTAATGATTGAAAAGATAGAAGATATTACTTCTGGAATAGCTGTAAATGCTAAAGCAAAGTTGATTACATAAAGTACAATATAACCATAAACTAAGTTTTGGTTTACTTTATGTTTAGCAAGCATGTTTGCCTTATTTGTTCGGCTTACAAGCCAATATATTGAGTAAATTCCCAATGTGATAAGACTTAAAAAAAACACGCCCCAAGCTGAGAAACGATCAAAATTCAAAATTGGTTTATTTCCGCCATTATTTTGTTGAGTAAGTTCGGCTTCTGGCGTTGCATAAATGTTAGCTGATTCTTCAGACATAACGATTCCTCATGATTATTTTTGTATATTCCTTTGTGCTAACCGCACGTCCCTATAATAGCAAAATGGTTGGTTTTTGTACATTGTTTCAATAACCTAGATGACAAAGCTAAAGAGTATTAAAGCGAGCATAAATAGGCCTTATAGAGGCTATAGCATGCGTGAAGTTTCAATGCTTGATGAAATTATGTACACTGCCGCTGATTTTAATGAGGTGCTTTGTGCTATTTATATTTTTGAGCTGTATTTTTATAGTGGTTATGTATTTAGAGTCTCTTTCTAAAGGGATGCCAGTGAAACGTTGGATGCTGTTAGGTGGTGTGCTGGGGCCCGTAGCTTGGTGTTTGTTTAATGTGCACTATCGCCGCGCATTTGTACGCCATGTTGGCCGCAAGTCATGTGGCTGGCGACCTTAAGCTTTTACGGTTTTTAATAGACTCGGCGCTGACTTATCAAGTTGCTTTTGCAAGAATGCGGTAAATTCTGGCTGAGATAATGGCTTAGAATAATAGTAGCCTTGTATTGTCTGACACTTTAACTGTTCTAACATAGCTATTTGTTCAGCTTGTTCCACACCTTCTGCAACCACATGTAAATCAAGGTTATGAGCAATTGTCACAATAGAGTCGACCATATTGCGGCCTCGTTCAGATTGCATATCGTCAATAAAGGCTTTATCGACTTTCAAGGTATTAAGCGGAAACTGTTTTAGGTACGCTAATGATGAATAACCCGTACCAAAGTCATCCATTGCAAGGTGTATACCACGGGCGCTGAGTGAACGCATTACGGCAATAGCTTCGTTTGGATCATCCATTACGGTGCCTTCTGTGATCTCAAGCTCAAGGAAGTAAGAGGGCAGTTCATTCTTTTGTAATATTACATCAATACGGGTGGTTAAATCAGGCAAGCTAAACTGTTTAGCCGATAAATTCACCGCGACACGACCATTAAATAAGCCTTGATCAATCCATGCTTTTACGTCTCGGCATGCCTTGTTTAAGACAACTTCACCAATTTCGATAATTTGCCCAGTTTCTTCAGCAATCGGTATAAACACACCTGGACTGATCACGCCTTTTTTTGGGGTAATGAAACGCACCAGTGCTTCCATACCATCTAGCTTACCTGTGCGAATGTTCATTTTCGGTTGATAGTAGACTTCGAAGTGATCTTCTTTTAGGCCGTAGCGCATCAAGTTTTCGATTTGTAGGCGTTTAACTGCTTCACGGTTCATAGTGTCATTGAAAAACAGGTAGCTATTACCTTTTTTCTTAGCGTGATACATGGCTGTATCGGCATTTTTAAGCAATAACTCTGGGGTATTCCCATCCTCAGGAAACAGCACAATACCCACACTTGAGGTGATCACAAGTTCATGGCCAGCCATATTAAACGGTGTGGCAATTGCCGCTAAAAAAAGTTTAGCCATACGAGTAATGGTATGAATATCGTTAGTTCCGGACATTACCAGTGCAAATTCGTCTCCCCCTAGGCGATAGAACACATCTTTTTCACGGGTTAACTTATTCAAACGCATCGCAAGCTTAGATAGCAAACTATCACCGAGTTGATGACCGAGTGAGTCGTTGATCTTTTTGAAGTTATCTAAGTCGAAGACTAATAAAGCGTGATGATTATCTTGTTTAGCGAGCTTCTTCAAGTTTGTGAAAAACAAGTTTCTGTTTGGTAAGCCCGTTGTGCGGTCACGGTTCGATAAATTATGTAATTGTGATTCGGCTTTTTTACGCTCAGTTTGATCTGAAAAAACAACTACATAGTTGCAAATTTGATTGTGCTCATTTTTAATCTCATCAATTGAAATTTCAATCGGTAACAGCTGCCTCTTCGCATTGCGAAGTTTTACCTCTTGCTGCCAGTGTTCTGTCGCTTTTACAGTGGCTTTAATTTCATCTACATAGCTTTGATCGTAGCCATTTAGGGTAAATTCTTTCTTTAAGTATTGTTCGCGGCTACCACCAAACAAAGTTAAGAAGCTTGGATTTAAGTCAACCAGCTTGAAGTTTTTATCGTAAATAGCGATAGCATCAGTTAATGACTCAACGCATTTAGCAAATAGGTTTAATCGTGCTTCCGTTGATTTGAGCTGAGAAATATCTCGCACAGTTCCTGTCATTCGCAAAGGGTTTAGGTTTGCGTCTTTTTCTATGATCTTGCCGCGATCTAGAACCCAATGCCAACGACCTAGGGTGTCTTTAATGCGATAACTCGCTTCAAAAAAGGCGGTATGTTCGGCAAAGTGTTTTTTAAGAGCTTTTTCGACGTGTTGTAAATCGTGAGGGTGGATATGTTCGCGGTTAGGGGGGAAGCCGCTGCTATTATTAGTATCTGAAGTGTATTTATCATTAATTCGTAACACTTCTCCGGTTTTAATATTCCAATCCCAGAGGGTGTCGCCACTGCCTTCTACGGTACTTTTTAAGCGATGTTCTGAAATACGCAGTTGCTTTCGAGAGCGCTTCAATTTAAAAATGACAAATAATAGGTACGGCAATAATAGCATCATAATAGCGCTTGGGATAAGCAGCAATGTGCTCTGTTCAAGCTCTATAGGACTAGCGGATGCTGAAAAAATCCCAGTCATAGTTATTGTTAAAAAAGCAGAAATCATTTTTATTATTTTTATCATTAATGCATTACCGTAATTCGCAACAATTAATCTAATCTAAGCTCGCGTTCGAGTCAAAGAGAATGCGAAGAAAGTGTTGCTTTTGGCTGTTTTTTGTCCTTAGGTTCGCTTAAAAGTTCTATTCTTGGCCTGTTGTCACTAAACGTTACGGCAATATATTGCTGCATTTGGGTTAGGCTTAACTTATCAAGCGCCTCTAAAAGCTGCTGTTGCATATTAAACTCTGTATCGCGATTGCCTATAGCTAGCCATAGACGCTGCGAACGTAAGCGTAAATTTTTATCTTTTTCAGCGATGTGAGTGACAAGACCTGCTTTGGTGTCGAGCCACTGCTGCTCAGATATGTTATTTATTTGCGACACATAATTATTAATAAATTGTTGGTGACGTTGAAGAATCTCATCAGCACTATGTTTAGGTGACTGAACATAAAAAGCGATACCAGCGCGTGTGTTAAAAGGTGCATAGCCAGCACCGACTAAATAGCCTAGTTGTTGCTTGGTTCTTAATTCATTAAAGTAGTCTTGATTTATCAGGTGATTAAGTACCATCATTTGCACTTTTTCGGTGGTGTTATCAGTTTGAGCTTGATAGTAAAGTACCATCGCATGATCACTACAATTTAACGTGAAGCGCTGTTGCTCCACTTCGGTAATATTATTAAGTGGTCGCGTTAAATCAATGATAGTGGTGCTACCAGACAAGTGTTCAGTAATTTGCTTTTGAAACTTAAGCGCATCACTTCGTTGCCAGTTACCATGTAAAAAACATTCAACATGCAAAGCTTTAAAAAACTCATTTCTAAAGCAATTGAATTGATGAAAGCTAGTATCCTTTAAAGCCTGTGCGAGCGCGTTAGGCTCTGGGTTCCACGGCATAACTTGCGCACCCAAAATACTAAATAATTCACTAACAGGCTTGTTTTGATTGCTGTTTCGCCAGTGTCTAACTAGTTGTTTTTTATATTCAGCAAAGCGTTTTGCACATATCTCAACATTAAATAGAGCTTCAAGTAATTCGTTAACTAGCTCTAACTGGCTCGATGAAAGACCTGCGGTATGCAAGGTCAAGCCGCCTTGGTGAGATGTTAAGTGATAACTAAGGCCTGCCAGTTCTGCCGGATAAAATTGCTCAGCAACACTGTCCATAAACAAGTCTGCAAACAAACGAGTGAGGGCCATATGTTTAACATCTTTAATGGCAAAGGTTGAGTCCATCGCTAAGTAAAAATGCCCTTTAGCCACTCGAAAAGTAGCATCTTGTTTAAACCAAAAGTCAAAGCCTTCTTTTTTGACTAGCAATTCAGGCGATCTAGTTGGTTTCTCTAATGGCAGTAGTTCAACATCTTTAGTGAGGTATGGATTAGCACTTGGTAAGCACATCTGTGGCAATGGCGTGTTAATTTCACTGAGTGCTTCTAACCAACTTGTCGAGATATCTTCCACTTTATAGGGGGTGTTGTACCAAGCTGTGGTGTGCTCTGGTTCTACACCTGGATGAATTAAGACCAAGCGCATATTGTCAGGTGTGAGCCATTGCATGGCAATTTCGTGAGCGCAACGGTTAAAGCCGTCCATTAAATAATCGCCTTGTACATAATTAGCTTCATCGTAATGCTGCATATTTATGCTTAAATTACTAACCCAATCAATTAAGCGAGCTTTTTCTTGGTTATCAAAGGCAATTTGTAAGAGATTCTTTTTATCTTGATAAAGACGTGGCAATTTATCGCAGTTTTGGTTTATTAAACAGATATACTCAAACACCACCTCTACGATATCTTCATAGTACTCAATACCTTCATCAGTTAAAGCCATGCTGATGTTAAAGTCTTTAAAGTTACTACCGTTAATGCCCCCACCTGCAGAAAGGGCATTTATCCAGCCTTGCTCTTTTAAAATAGAGTACAGTGATCCTTTGCCTTCGTAACCGAGTAGGTGAGCAATAAAACTAACGGTTTTGTGACGATAAAAGTCGTCAATATTAGGCATTGCAAAGCTAATGATCAGCTTTTGCATATGTTTATGTGGTTCAATGTGTAACACCTTACCTAAGTCTTGTTTACGGTAAAGTGGCTGTTCTATGATCTCTTTGCTTTTTGGTTGACCTTTAATTTCGCTGAAAAACTGTTTTACCCAAGCAGTCATTGTCGCAATATCTTCATTGCTACATATCACAAGTGTCATCCACTGAGCTTGATAATGGCTATCGAAAAAAGCACGTAACTCATCACTTATGCAGCCTTCACGATCAGCGAGGGTTTGCTGGTTACCGACCGAGAACTTTGCAAAAGGGTGGGCTGGATTGACTGTTTCTTTGTGAGCCTGATAGATGCGTCGGCCATCATCTTTTATTTTTAGCTTAAACTCAGCATCTATGGCATTACGCTCTTTAGTTGTTTCTTTAGGGTTTAGTAACGGTGCTATGAAGAAACGGCTAAATTGTGCTAATGCTTCAGCAAACTGTTGGTTTTTAATATCAAAGAAGTAGCATGTGTGCTCTGTGCCTGTCCACGCGTTAGTGTTGCCACCAGATTGTGATACAAAATTAGAAAAACCACCCGACTCCGGGTACAGGTCTGTGCCTAAAAAAAGCATATGTTCCAAAAAATGTGCAAGGCCTTGTCTATCAAGAGGATCGTCAAAATGGCCTGCGTTGATAGCCATAGAAGCCGCTGATTTTGTTGATTCTAAGTCTTGCACTAAAAGTACTTTTAGACCATTGTCCAGTGTTAGGGGTTGATATGTTCTGTTATCATTGCGGCTGATATTCAAAAGATGCTCCTGAAAGAGTGCGTTAATGTCCTAACAACAGATGATATTTTCAGGAAAGCTAAAAAAGACAGAGCTACGAAAATCTACCTGAATATCATAAGCGGATGTTTAATGTATCTAGTGATGATATTCTAATATAGCGGACAATCAAGCAAACTGGCTACTGTTTTATATTCTTTAATCGGTTGATTTTTTATGAAAACAATCTTAATCATGCGCCATGGCGAAGCTACGCCAATGCAAGCAGATGATGCAGCAAGACAACTTACCGAGACCGGTCACTATGAAGCCAGTCGTATGGGGCAGTGGTTAGCAACCTATCATAAACCCGATGCCTTGTTGGTGAGTCCTTACATTCGTGCACAACAAACGGCTGCTGATGCTACACAACATATTTCGTTAAAATTTAATGAAACTTGCAGCGATATTACCCCTGATGGTGTTCCACAAATTGCTGCTGATTACTTGGAAACTCTGATTGCTATGCATCCACAATGCAACACCTGGTTAATCGTTGCCCATATGCCAATTGTTAGCTATTTAGTTGATCAGTTAAGTCCAGGTCATATGCCTATTTTCAATACAGGCGCGGTTGCAGTTATCGAATATGATGAACACAAACAGCGCAGCCACTACCTCAGTATTCACTCGCCAAATAACGTCGAAATCTAACAGTGGATTTGCTAAATTAGCGCCACTGTTAATTTTTCAAGTTCTTACTATGACAATCGAACGTTTACAAACCGGTGCGCGTATGAGCCGCATCGTCAAGCATAACGGCACAGTATACCTATGCGGACAAGTTTGTGCTGATGCTGAAAAAGATATCACCGAACAAACTCAAACTATGCTCGATAAGGTAGAAGCTTTACTTACTGAAGCGGGTAGTAGCAAAGAGCATATGCTAAGCGCCACCATCTATTTAAAAAGCATGGAAGACTTTGCAGCGATGAATGCAGTTTGGGATGCATGGGTACCTCAAGGGCATGCTCCAGCTCGCGCTTGTGTTGAGGCAAAAATGGCGCGTGATGTTCTGCTCGTAGAGATTTCTGTTGTTGCAGCAGTTAAGTAACGAACGGTGTAAAGCGCATTTGATTGCTCGATTTAACGAGCAATCAGGACGCGCAATTATTGAACTACCGAGTTGGCATTTTTGCGATAATGAGCAAGATGCCAATGACTGCGCATTGCTGGTTTTAAGTGGCGAAAAGCAAGCAACAACCCCTTCATTATATTGGTTCGAAGCAAATAATGAGGCTCTTCCTGAGGTCGGTGATTTAGCCATTTTTACCAATTGGCACGGACAGCCCTTAGGCATTATTGAAACTGTCTCAGTGACCATCATCCCATATAATCAAATAAGTGCAGATTACGCTGCATTAGAAGGCGAGGGCGACAAAAGTCTTGCATACTGGCAGCGTGTGCATTGGGATTATTATCAGCGAGAGCTAGCAGGTACGGATTATCAATGTCATCCTGATATGCCATTGGTGTGTGAGCAGTTTAAGTTAGTTTTCAAGGAATCAGAATGAGTTCGAATCCTGTGGTTTTTATTACCGGGGGCGGCCGTGGTATAGGCGCAGCAACGGCAAAGTTATTTGCCAAGCATGGTTATGATGTATGTATCAACTATAAGTCGGATCAGCACAGTGCTTTGCAAGTTGCCAAAGAAATAGAAAAACTGGGCGTTAAAGCGTTTACTATACAAGCCGATGTTGCTGATGAGCAGCAAGTGAAGGCAATGTTTGCGAAGCTTGATACTTGGGCACCACGTTTAGATGTACTGGTTAACAATGCAGCAATGATGATGCCGCAAATGCCGCTTTTAGAGATGGATGCAAAGCGCATTAACGCCATTTTAAGTTGCAATGTTACAGGCGCATTTTTGTGTGCACGAGAAGCAATTAAGCGTATGAATAAAGGCAGTATTGTGAATGTTTCATCAGGTGCGTCGCGCACAGGCTCGCCAAATGAATATTTAGATTATGCTGCATCTAAAGGAGCGCTTGATACTTTCACGATCGGCCTTGCTAAAGAAGTCGCCAGTAAAGCTATTCGGGTAAACGCGGTAAGGCCAGGCCTTATTTATACCGATATGCACCGCGATGGCGGTGAAGCAAACCGAGTTAATAGGTTAAAATCTAAGTTACCGCTAGGGCGAGGTGGTGAAGCTGACGAGGTCGCCTCAGCAATTTACTTTTTGGCAAGTGAGCAAGCATCATTCACAACCGGCAGTTTTATAGATGTATCAGGTGGCTTATAAAACTAAAGTAAAATACTTAACCAAACACTAAAGCTTACAACACTTAATACCGTTGAGAGCACCACAGCACTTGCGAGTGTTGCTTGATGTTGCTTAATTTGATTAGCGATTAGATAGGCGTTTACACCTAAAGGAGAAGCGCTCAAAAGTACCAGCACGTTTAGTAACGATTGTTCTAGATGAAAGACGTAGTTGGCAAAAAAGTAGACTCCGCACGGTAACACGGCAAGCTTGATGATGGTTGCGATGAGTGATGCTTGTAAGTTGTCTGACACCTTATAAAACGCAAGGTTTGCTCCTAATACGAATAACGCACAGGCAATGGCAGGTTTGGCAAGTAGGGTGAGGCCATTTGCTAAATCATCAAAAAGTGTAAAACCAAGTAAGTTAACAGCAAGGCCGCTACTGATACTTAACACCACAGGGTTCAGCAGCATGTTTTTAGCAAATGCTCGCCAAGAAAAAGACTGCTGCGATTTAGCACTAAGTAAAAAGGTTAGTGTAAACAAAAGTGCACTATGAAAAGTAATGATCATAAACACAATACCGACCATTTGCTCGCCAAGTGCCGCAATAATAATTGGCAAACCTACCAGCACTGTATTTGAATAACTACTGCCAAGGGCAAAAACTGCGTGATGTGATGCTGCAGATTGTTTCTTAATGAAATAGCGGTCAATAACATAGCCAAGGGCGTAAATAGCCAATACTGGAAAGTAAAAACTTAAAAAGCCCGCAACAGAAACACTACTTTGTAAATCGGCTTGTGCCATATTTAAAAATAGAAACGCTGGCACGCTAATATAAAAAGTGAACTTACTTAACCCTGCTATATGTTCTTTCGATAAAAACCTGCTACGAGAACTGATATAACCACTTAACACGATAAAAATCAGTGGAAAGATAATCGAAAAAATATGCACATTAAGCCTTATGACAAGAAGACGTTAGCGTCTGAATTCATCACTTTGTGGAAGGTTAATTAAAATAAGCACAGCACCTTTACCGCCAAATTCAAGAGGTGCTTGGTGCATAGCAATCACATCAGGGTGTTGTACTAAATATTGCGGCACTTTGTGTTTGAGTATGCGTTCACCAATGCCATGCACGACACAGGCACAATAGTAATGCTGCTTTTTACACTCATGAATTAAACCAGCCAGCTCATCTTTGGCTAATTCTTTATTTAAGCCATGTAAATCAAGGGTTAAATCAGGTGGGTAATCTCCACGACGAAGTTGCTTTGCCAAATAGCTATCATGACCAGGTTTGACATAACTCACAGTTCCATGAGTATCTATGTCTGGTACATATTCATCAGAAAAGAAAAATTCTGCCTGATGTTGCTTTTTTTGCTGGGAAAATTGTTTCGCTTGTGACACTTTAGGCTTATTGGTGAATCGAATAGTGTCTTGTTTAAATGCTTTGGCACCACTGATACTCTGACGAAATAAGTCAATATCGTCAGTGCTAATGTGATTGTTGGCGTGGGGATCTTTTTTCATGGCGGCAGTCTAAACAAAAAAACGCTAAAAATCGAGTAAAAACCAACTGAAAAGACGGTACAATACGCGTCAGAACAGACTTTGAAAGTTAAGGAACATACATGAACCATTTCCAGATAGAAGACGCAATTTTAGACGAGGCAATTGCAGAACTTTCAACGTTGCATGATTGGTTACGTTGGACAACCAGTCAATTCGCCAGCAGTGGTATTTTCTTTGGGCACGGCACAGACAACGCATGGGATGAAGCAGTTAGCCTTTTATTACCTGCACTAAGCTTGCCAATCGATGCACCTAAAGAGCTAATGCATGCGCGTTTAACCAGCACCGAGAAAAGCCGTTTAGCTGAACTAATTGCAGAGCGTATTAATGATTGTACGCCAGTACCATACCTGACCAACATCGCGTGGTTTGCAGGTATGCCGTTTTATGTTGATGAGCGTGTGTTAATCCCTCGCTCACCATTTGCAGAGCTAATTAATAATCGTTTTGCTCCTTGGTTAGAAGAGCCAGAGTCGGTAACGCGCATTCTTGATTTATGCACTGGCTCAGCATGTATTGCCATTGCCCTTGCACAAGCATTTGAAGATGCACAGGTTGATGCGGTTGATATTTCTTACGAGGCGCTAGAAGTTGCTGATATTAATATTAGCGATTACATGCTGAATGACCGCGTACTGCCAATTCAGTCAGACGTGTTTAGTGGTGTTCCGGGTCAAAAGTACGATCTGATCGTAGCTAACCCACCTTATGTTGATGCTGAAGATATGGCTGATTTACCACGTGAATTCCATCACGAGCCAGAGCTTGGTTTAGCATCGGGACATGATGGTCTTGATGTGACTCGTACCATTTTAGCGGAAGCCGCAGAGCATCTAACTGATAACGGTTTGTTATTTGTCGAAGTTGGTAACTCTATGGTACATATGGAAGCGCTGTACCCGGGTGCACCATTTGAGTGGGTTGAATTCGAACAAGGTGGCCTTGGCGTGTTTGTAATCAGCAAACAGCAGCTTGTGAAGTATTTCGCAGATTAACAGCAAGTTTTAAAAGCCGAGCCTGAGGGCTCGGTCTCAGTAGTCATTAGGAATGAGGAAAGTTAATGGCAGGTAATAGCATCGGACAACTATTTAAAGTGTCCACCTTTGGTGAGAGCCACGGCGTTGCATTAGGCGGCGTTGTAGATGGCACACCAGCAGGTCTTGAAATTAGCGAGGCCGATTTACAAATTGATTTAGACCGTCGCAAGCCGGGGCAAAGTCGTTATACAACACAGCGCCGCGAAAGTGATGAAGTAAAAATACTTTCTGGTGTATTCGAAGGTAAAACCACAGGTACTAGCATTGGTTTACTGATTGAAAACACCGATCAGCGTTCAAAAGATTACGGCAAAATCGCTGAAGTGTTTCGCCCAGGTCATGGCGATTATACCTATTGGCATAAATACGGCATCCGTGATTACCGAGGTGGTGGTCGCTCCTCAGCCCGTGAAACGGCTATTCGTGTAGCGGCAGGTGCAATTGCGAAAAAATACTTAAAACAGTTTCATGGTATTGAAATTCGAGCATGTTTGAGCCAACTAGGGCCAATCAAAGCCGAAGACTATAACTGGGATGAGGTGGAAAACAATGCATTTTTCTTTCCAGACACCAGCAAGCTAGAAGCGCTTGATGAATACATGCGTGACCTAAAAAAACAAGGCGATTCGGTAGGCGCTAAAGTTAAAGTGGTTGCTAAAAATGTTCCTGTAGGTCTTGGTGAGCCAGTATTTGATCGCCTTGATGCAGAGCTTGCACACTCATTAATGAGTATTAATGCGGTAAAAGGCGTTGAGATTGGTGATGGCTTTGATGTGGTTGAGCAAAAAGGCTCTGAGCACCGTGATGAGTTAACCCCAGATGGTTTTACATCAAATCACGCAGGTGGTGTACTTGCAGGTATCTCGACAGGGCAAGATATCATTGCCTCAATCGCCCTTAAGCCAACTTCAAGCATCACCATACCGGGCAACAGCATTAATACTAGTAACGAAGCGGTAGAGATGATCACTAAAGGACGTCATGACCCATGTGTAGGTATTCGTGCCATTCCTATCGCTGAGGCGATGATGGCGATTACCTTAATGGATCACTTATTGCGCCAACGTGGCCAAAACCCACATGTTAGCCATGAACATGGACCAATCAAAGGTTCGATTTAAGCGCAGCTTTAAATAAAGTAAACGCAGTTAATAAGCGCGATAATATCATCGCGCTTTTTTATGCCTGTTAGAATTTTAATAAGGGAAGTAGGCTGTGTTTGCTATCAGTCCACATTGCCAGCTCGTTATGTGGGTAGCGTTTAATGGGCGACAAATCACTGATAGATACACGATTTAAAAAAGCCTGATTATCAGTTAGCACCACCCAGTCTGAGCCTATGTCTGATGGGGTATGGCCTTGATAGCTAAACTTTAACATAGCCTTATTGAAGTGTTGGCTATGTGCCTGTAATACAGGCAGTAAGTCGATATGATTATTTGAAATATGCACAATCAATACGCCATTTTCATTGAGCCTCTGCCAATAAAGTGACATTGCTTCTTGGGTTAGCAAATGCGCAGGAATTACATCACTTGAAAACGCATCAATTATTAAGACATCAAATACTTCGTTTGCATTATTTTTTAGCGCAATACGACCATCCCCTAAGCTGACTGTGAGCTTGGCTTCACTGTTTTCAAGATATGAGAAATAACGTTTTGCCATCTCGTATACAGCAGGGTTTAACTCAAAAAAGTGAATACTATCCTGTTGGTCTGCAAACCGAGCTAATACGCCTGCACCCAAACCAATCACGCCAATGTTTAGTGAGCTGTGTTGCTTTAGTATGGCAAGTGATTTAGCGACACCAGTATGCTGGTGGTAATAACTTTGCCCAAACTGTTGGCTTGGATTTAGTGGCTCTGAGCCATGAATCGTGGTGCCGTCAATTAAGCGCCTTTCTTTTATTGATTGAGTGTTTATATCTTTAACCGCTAAATAGCCATAAAAGTTGCGGCTAGTCGCAACGTTATATTGGTTAAAGTTTACCGCTAAAAAACAATAGCATGCTAACCAAGTAACTGAGCTGGTTGCGAGAGTGAATTTGAGCTGTTTTGTCTTTGTTTTAGCTTTTATTTGGTAGTAACACACAAAACTAAAAATAACCGCTAATGTAAGTAAATACTCGTCAATCTGGACAAATAGCAATGGGGCAATGAGCGTACTGAAAAGCGAACCTAACACACCGCCAAGGGCGATATAAAAATAAAAAACGGTAAATTGCTCGTTTTCAGGGGCTTTGTTTCTCAGCTCACCATGACAGACCATACCGGCGGTTAATAGAATCAGGCTGTAAATTATAAGCTGGGCCAGGGCATTGAATAAGCTGCCAAAATAAAACATCAGCAGACCTGCAAAAGCCGAAAATATAAACGCATATGCCCAAACATGACGCTGATAATTTGCTTTGTTGGTAAACGTATAACTAAAGGTGAGCAAGTAAATTACAAGAGGTAACGACCAAAGTAATGGCATGGGGGGAATATTAGTGCTGATCATATGCGTGGTAGATACCAACATGGCTGAGCTTAAGGCACTTAATAACAGCCATTGACCTTTACCTTTTAATAGTGTGACAGGCCTAGTCTGAATAGACTCTCTTGATAAATCGGGTGCTTTTTTTAGTAAAAAGATTACTAGAAGTGCTAATAACAAGCAGTAGCTGATAAGTCCAAATAGCCAGTAGGTAGTTTGCTGCTCTAAAGAAAATAGTAATTCATAAACGAGCGGGTAGCTCATTAACGCCAGTAAAGAACCCAAGTTTGAGATGGAATACCAATGGTAAGGCACCTGTGCTGAAGCAGTTTGCACATACCATCTTTGTAAAAGTACGCTGGTAGCGCTCAGTAGAATAAATATTGGACCAATTTCTATAAATAAATTAACAAACACCGCAAGCGCAGGCGGCCAATTTGTGAGATTTGGGGCTGCAAACTCTGTCACAACAATGAGTGTGGCAAAGGTGACTAAAACTATATGGATGACTACCTGCAACTTAATATGAAAACGACCCATGTTATGCGCATAGAAATAGCCAATAAGTAACATGACTTGATAAAACACTAAACTCGCTGACCAGATAGAGGCACCACCACCAAATTGTGGTAGCAGTTGCTTTGAAAGCATCGGTTGGATTTGAAAAATTAAAAAAGCACTGATGAAAATAGTGAGCGTTGATAAATATTTATACATTGTTTTTATTACCTATTTTGAGATAGCAAAAACAATCCAATAGCCAGAGCAAAGTGACAATGGAGTAACCCTTGAGTTTCTCTTAAGAAAACCTTAATCTTTGATTCGTAAATATTTATTGGAGAAGTAAGTGGCGCGTTATCGAATCGGCAAGTTTGCAATTGATGAGAGTCGATGTTTAATTTCATCGCAAGATTATAAGCAAATAGTCGAGCCAAAGGTCATGGATGTACTACATACCCTTTATTTAAATAAAGGTGAAGTTGTAAGCCAAGAAGTAATCTTTGCAAAAGTGTGGCCTAATGCTACCTATAACCCCAGTTCGGTACAGCGTTGTATAGCATTGCTACGAAAAGCACTCCAAGAAGATGCCAAGAACCCACAGTTTATAATTACACACCCTAAGCGCGGTTATAGCCTTGAGAAAGTAACACAGGGGCCAGGCAAAAAATTAAAAGCGCAACATGTTCTGTTGCTGTTTGTTTTACTAGTTAGCTTTATTGCTATTGCGTGGCAACTAGTGCCTAAACAACAAGATACTGCTTACTTTACTCAGTTGATGCCACTCACTTCGAGTGAACTAAATGAAGCTAATTTGTCACTTTCACACAGTGGTAAGTACCTTGCTTTTGTTCGAGGTAATAAAGGAAGTCAGCAGATTTGGATTAAAGAGCTTGCGACTGAGCGAGAAGTGAGGCTGACTGAAGATGCTGCAAGCTACTACGCTTTGGGGTGGTCGACCTCCGATAATGCGATTGCATTTGTGAAAAGTACAGAGCAGAAACAACATCTAAACACTATAAGCATTGATTTATCTAAATTTCAGCCATTAGAACAAGCGACTGTGAGTGTTTTTAATGACACCGTTTTAACCAGTCACCACATCGATTGGCATGTTGATAAGCTGCTCTATTACATAGAAAAAGATAAACTAAACAACGATACTCGACTCGTTTCACTTAACTTAGAATCTAAACAAAAGACACAGTTACTAGCTGCTACACAGCAAGATTGGTTGCTCGTTAATGCGTTATCGAAAGATGGTAGTAAAGTCGCGATGGGGATTGAGGCTGGGCAAAATAAATACCGTATTGATGTACTCGACCTTGCCAGTAAAAAAACACAAACTATTGCTATCATAGAAAACGGTATTCAAGGGTTAAGTTGGCACCCGAATAATCAAGCGCTATTAATTAGCCAACGAAATCAGCTTGTAAATCTAGATCTTGATGGTGAGCTTCAGCTAATTTCATTTAATAATTATCAAATAATTCGTGATGCCCAGTACACACCAGACGCTGAAGCCATTTTGATGGAGTTAGTGAATGTTGATGTAGATATTGTTAGCCAAACACGTGCTAACCCTGACACTCTGACCAAACTCGTAGATACCTCATCAATCGACTTTCTACCCGTGTTTTCGCCAGACTCAACGAAATTTGTTTTTGAGTCTCATCGTTTTGGATTAAAACAATTATTTTTATACGATAGTGGCAAGCAAACGCGCATTTTTGCTAACCCTGATAACCATGAGTTATTTGGCATTGTTTGGAGCCAAGACGCACGGCAGGTTTACACCGCAAGTAAAGATACACTGTTTAAAATTGATTTAAACAGTGGCACTTATGAAACAATACCTCATGGAAATCACTCTTTTTATTTGAGAGAAATGTATCACAATGAAGACGCGATTTTAGTTTCGTATCGAGCAGAGGATGGACAGACGTTTCATCCAGCAAAATTCGATTTAACAAGCTTAACGTTGACACCATTCACAGGCTCAGGGAAACGTTTAAGCTGTTATGGTATGGATTTAGATGAGCAAGATCAGATCTACTTCTCAAATAGCAATGAAGTGTTTCGAGTTAATACCCGTGGAAATATAGAAACTGTTTGGCAAGCAGCTAGCAATGACATTATTGGTATATCTGTTAGTAACCAGCAATTAGCAGTAACAATGGAGCATGCAGATACAATTAATTTCCAGCGTATCGATTTGGCAACTGCTGAAACAGAAAGTTGGCAGTTAACACAACCTAAGCAACATATGTTGATCAACAGTGCTCATGATTTAAAAGAGTTTTTATATCTTACAGAACCTTATAGAACTCGTAAGTTAGTAAAACTTCAGTAGCTTGATATGTTCTTTACGTCTTAATCAACTCCACAAGCTGCTTAAGCTGTTCATGATTGAGTGGATTGTGGGCATGATTACCGTACAACAGTACGATATCAATCATAGGCAGTACTGGTAACGAATTATCGCTGATTTCTTCCAAACCTTTTTGCATGCTTATTCGCGCCATGCTGCCGATTGCCAACCCTTGTTCAATTAAGCCATGTAATGCACCTGCTGATCCACAGCAGGCAATAATATTAAAACGACGCTCGGTTTTTAAGAGACCTTCAATACTGGCTTGGTGAAACTTACAGTCTCGTTGAAACAGGGCAATAGGAAGTGGGGTTGAATCTTCAATCTCAAAAGCGGGGCTTTTCACCCATACGCCTTGGCTTGATTGCAATAAGTAACCTTCTTCGCTGTCTGGTGAGCGAGTGGCAACAACTAAATCGAGCATACCTTGGTCTAGTTTAGCTCTAAGCTCAGAACTTGGGGCGCAGCTTATCTGTATATCTAAGGCATCAAACTGTTGGTGTAGGGCACAAACAAGCTGTGGTAGTAAAGAGTGGACATAGTCGTCAGGACAGCCGATGCGCACACGTAAATTGCCAGTACCTGCTTTTAATTGTTTAAAGGCTTCATCATGAAGGGCTATCAGTTGCTTCGCATAACTTGCTAGCTGGTGGCCTTGATGGGTTAGCACCAGCTGACGACCTTGCTTTTCAAAGAGTGAACTTGCGAGGTCCTGTTCAAGCTTTTTCATTTGCATACTTACCGCAGATTGGGTTCTGGAAATTTGTGCTGCAGCACGGGTGAAACTACCTGTATCGACGAAGGCGCAAAATGTTCTAAGGGCATCAATATCCATAATGTATCAGCTTTTCTTATAGGTACTATAAAAACAATTGGCGAGTAATTGCCCAATTGCTGTTTTATAGTGAGCCTAATCTAAACGTTAAAGGAAGTACAATGCAATTATTTATTGGCAATAAAAACTACTCAACTTGGTCATTGCGAGCGTGGTATTTACTAAGTAAATTCAATGTTTCTTTTAAAGAGCAACAATTGGTTTTAGATACGCCTGAATTTTATGAAGCATTAAAAAATAAGTTTCCCGTGCAAAAAGTACCGGCACTTATTGATGCTGAGTTAACCGTGTGGGACTCACTCGCTATTTGTGAATACATCAATGATGCTTATCTAAATGGTGCCGCTTGGCCTAGTGAAATAGCCCAAAGAGCAAAAGCGCGCAGTCTAGCTGCCGAGATGCACTCTGGTTTTGCTGCACTTCGTAATGAAATGCCAATGAATATTCGTGCTAAAAGGCATGTTGAATTATCAGAACAAGCTAAAAAAGATATCGCTCGTATCGATGAGATATTTTCTTCTCAGCAACAAAGTTATCCTAATATGTGGTTATTTGGCGGTTTCTCTATTGTTGATGCGATGTTCGCACCTGTAGTACTTCGTTTTAAAACGTATCAAGTTGAGCTATCGTGTGCTGCACAAACTTATTGCCAGCATCTACTTGCTTGCCCGGTTATCAAAATCTGGATTAGCGAAGCTCTTAAGGAAACAGATATCGTTGACTGTGATGAAGCAGGTGAGGAAATTAACTAGCCGATATTGAGAATTTCTAACTATTAATTTTATTGCCTATTATACTTTTGCGTGGGATTTTTTGGCATATTTTTATACAAAAATACTAGTTCAATTAATGAGCACACACACTATACTAGAGTAGTTGCTCTTTAATCGAACATCCCACATTTCCTTTCGTAGTAGGCATTTATTTATGGGCGCTTTTGCAGCAAAATTATTAAACCAAGATATGACAATTGAGCGCTATGCCTGTCAATTTAAGTCGCTTGAGGTAGAGCATGTCTTTTTACAAAGTAAATTCGGTCAAGATAAAAAAATAGCGCAATTTTTGTGCTGTACAATTGCATTAGTCACTGCGCTTGTAACCTTCTTCGATAAGATGATTATACAGGCTTCATTTTGGCCAGAAACCGCTTTAATCGGCCGAGCTATTATGGTCTCAGTTTGTATTCTTAGTGCTTTTGCTCTGAATTATATTAAAAGCATCCAGTCATTTCGTTTGGTGATATCTGTGTTTATGCTGTTTTTATTTTTGAACATGCAATTTATGGCTATCACTTATGAGCGTTTCTATATTTTGCATATGTTTTTTGATGTGATCATCTTGATCACATTTTATTTCTCGACCTTGGTTTCAATTAAGTTATCGGTATTTTTAAGTATTTCATATAGTGCTCTTGCTATCTCTGTTATCTATTTCAGTAAAGAAATATCTAACCACTCTTTTTACATGGTGGTTTTAGCGCATGTGGCAGCAAACTTAGCAGGTATGATCATGGCTGCTCATGAACATATTATCCGTAGAGAACTTTTTGTAAGGAACACCCAGCTTGCTCAGCTTGCCCATGAGATGAAAAGCCAAGCCCTTAAAGATGCCCTTACTCAGTTACCTAACCGTCGTGCTTTTGATAATGCCTATGAAGAATATCAGCGGATGGTTAAACAGCAGCAAGGCGAGTCCAAGCAAGTATGTGTTATTTTAGCTGATATTGATTACTTCAAGCGTGTTAACGATACTCATGGTCACGAGGTAGGTGATGTTGTATTGCAGCGTTTTTCTGCTTTTTTAACTGACTCATTACGTTCCTCTGATGATGTATATCGATTTGGCGGTGAAGAATTTGTTATTGTGCTACCACTATGCTCAGTGTCAGATGCAACTGTTATTATTAATACTATGATCGCAAGGATGAATAGTGAAAGGTGCGAGGTTGGTGAGTTATCTTTAGCAATACGTGCAAGTTTTGGCTTAACCGTAATGAAAGAAGAGGAGCAAAAGTCAGTTATCTCCAGAGCTGATGCTGCACTTTATCAGGCTAAAGATGCAGGACGGAATCAATTAGTTATTAAATTTTAATAGCCTAAATATAAGTACAAAATATGTACCTTATGCTCGTTTAAGTATAATCTTTATACATTCTTTTCTATTAATTTAATCTGAATTATTAGCAAGCAAGGAGTCGCGAATGCTAACACGCCAGGCGGAAGGCTATAAAATTTCAATTAGGGCAAGTGTATTGCTGGTTTTTGCCCTTGCTAGCTTACTCACCGGTATCGTGGCGATAAGTTTGCATTATTACTTTAGTGAAAAGTTATTACTGCAATCTAAATCAGAACAGTTCAAACAAACTAGTCAGCAAATAGCCGATCACATAACAAGAATCAATCAGCGTGCTGATAATACCTTAAGCGTGATGATCCACGACACTAGGCTATTATCAGAGAGCCAAAATAACAAAGAAATTTTACAGCAAGTGCTGATCGAAATTTTAACGCGTCATCCAGACTTTTATTCGCTAATTCTTGGTCATGCTAATGGTGACTTATTACAGGTTATTAATCTAAAAGGGTATGCAAAGCTTCCCCCATCAATCCAGCTCGATGAAGACGATCATTGGTTAGTGTATCAAATTTCTGGGCAGGGGGGGGAGCGTAAGCAGGTAACCACGTATTTAGATGAGTCGTTGGTCATTCGTAAAAGAGACACCCAAACTACGGATTACGACCCACGGAATAGAGTTTGGTTTCTGGATGCAACGAGTGACTCTGTAACGAAAACCGAGCAGTATGTGTTTAAAGTACTTGAGGTACCAGGTTACACCTATGCAATAAAGTCAGCGCAAACAGGCGATGTATTAGCGATTGATATAGCCAGTGCAAGTTTGAATCACTTTTTAACCGACCAACAATCTAAAATGAAGCACCTTGTTGAAAGCGAAATGTATGTTTATCGGGGGAATGGTGAAATTATTGCAAGCAGTAAAAATCAAAGTCATCAGCATAGTTTTGCTGACCTATCTAAGTTAGTTAAATTGGATGAACAAAAATCAGGGCTTGCGAACAAAGAACATCAATTCGGCAAAATGTTAAATGTGCATGAAAAGGGCATAGAAAAATACATGTTTGTACTGCCGCTGCCGCTTAGTAGCGATATGCAATCAGATGAAGTTGATTATTTCACGGTGCTGGTATCTAAAGATGACGTGCTGGCGGTTATAAGAGATAAAATTCGTATTTCAATTTTAGTGACTGGTTTATTTTTAATTTTGCTGCTGCCAGTCTCTTGGTTTTTTGCCTCTTCAATCGTCAACCCGATTCTCAAATTAGTAGGTGAAAATAAAAAAATTCAGCAGCGAGATTATAATGAAGTTTCAACACTCTCTAGCCACATTTTAGAAATCCATTATTTGGCAAGTTCGATGGTGGATATGAGTCGCTCTATTGAGCAACATGAAAACTCACAAAAAGCCCTGATGGAGTCATTTGTAGAGCTTATCGCCCAAGCGATTGATGACAAATCACCATATACGGCAGGGCACTGTGAGCGGGTCCCTGAGCTGGGTATTTGGCTTGCTGATGCTGCGTCAGACTCAAAAAATGAGGCGTTTTCTGAGTTCAGCTTTAAAACGTCTGATGAACGACGAGAGTTTCGCTTAGCTGCGTGGTTGCACGACTGTGGTAAAATTACTACGCCTGAGCATATCGTTGATAAAGGCACTAAGCTTGAAACCATTTATAACCGTATTCATGAAGTACGTACTCGATTTGAGGTGCTGCTACGTGATGCAAAAATTACTTATTATGAGCAGTTATTAGCCCATCCTGAGCAGCAATCTGTGCTTAAGCAAACGCTTGACCAACGAACCAAAAAGTTACACGCAGACTTTAGCTTTATTGCTGCCTGTAATGTTGGTGGTGAGTTTATGGATGAAGCGCAGCTGTCTCGTTTACATGAGGTTGCTAGCATTAAGTGGCAGCGTCATTTTGACGCAAGTTTAGGTTTATCGCCCCTTGAAGAAATGCGTATGGCTGATTTGAAGAATCAGCATTTACCTGTCGAAGAGTCACTCCTGAGCGATAAGCCAAGTGATTTAATTCCACACGAAAAAGCCGTTGAGTACCCAGAAAGTTTGGGCATTAATATGGCGATTCCGGAGTATAAATATAACCTTGGCGAAGTGTATAACTTGTCGGTGGCGCGGGGCACGCTTACAGCGGAAGACCGGTTTAAGATCAATGAGCATGTGATCAGTACAATTCGTATGCTTGGTAGTGTGCCATTCCCGAAAGAATTAGCTAAAGTTCCGCGTTATGCATCAACCCACCACGAAACCTTAAAAGGGACTGGCTACCCACGAAAATTAACCGCGGAACAATTATCAATACCTGAACGTGTGTTAGTACTTGCTGATATCTTCGAAGCATTAACCGCGGCAGACCGCCCATATAAAAAAGCCAAACCTTTGAGTGTTGCTATTGATATTTTAGCGAAAATGGTTGATGACGATCATATTGACCGTGACGTATTTGAGCTCTTTTTAACTTCCGGCATTTACCTAAAATATGCAAAACAGTTTTTACATGAGTCGCAAATTGATTCTGTCAATTTAACAAAATATCTAAGGTAATTATTTGCTTATGCTTTAGGATAAAATTGCAGAGTTTTGTTTGTAATACAAAATTATTGGTGTATAAAAGATATACAAGCTAATATTACTAACGAACAAAGCATTGCAAGGAGATGCATAAGTGCTGGTATCTGCTTTTCAAAAACTTAAATCGAGAATTCGTTTTTCGATTCGCCTTACCGTTGTTGCCGTGTTCGTTTTAGCAACTTCACTAACAGCTCTCATTGCAATTAGTCTGCAATATTATTTCAGCGAAAAAATGGCTATAGAGGCCAGTGTCAAAAACTTTAATTTAGCCACAGGCTCAGTGGTTGATTACCTTGCAAGGGTGAATGAAAAGTCAGAAAACACGCTAAGTGTAATGGTTCAAAATAGTAGCTTGATCAGTGCCAACAGCGAAGATAAAAGTGAGCTGAGAAATGTCATGAGTGAAATCATGCAGCTCAATCCATTGTTTTATGCGTTGTATGTAGGCTATGAAAATGGTGACTTTTATGAATTAATTAATTTAGAAAGCAGTGAAATAGTGCGTCAGCAGTTGCAGGCCATTGAAGCAGACCGTTGGGTGGTGATCCACATTAGCGGTGAAGGGGCAGAGCGTGTTCAGCATACTCATTATTTTGACCAGCAATTTAATTTACGTATCTCGCAAACCAAAGGCACCAGCTATGATCCGCGAGAGCGCTTGTGGTTTAAGCAAGCAAACTCAACACGCGTGAAAAAAACAAAGCCATATTTCTTTACTCACCTGCAAGCACCTGGGCAAACCTACTCAATAAAGTCAGCAAATGAAAATAGTGTGTTGGCGTTAGACGTTAGCTTGTCGAGTATTTCTGAATATTTGAGTCAACAGCAAAGTAAAATGAGTAGCCAGTATTTAAGTGAGCTGTACATTTACAATAAAGAAGGTGAAATTGTTGCCTCTAACCAACAAAAAAATAGCTTACTTTTGCCAAGGCTTGAAAAACTTCCCTTAACAGAACAGCAGCAAAGTGTATTGGCGAAGTACCCTTATTTGAGCGTTTCTAACGAAACTAATTGGCCACCAATGGACTTTAGTGTCGGCGGTAACCCGAAAGGCTATAGCATTGATTATATTAATGCCTTGGCTGAGTTGCTCGGAATTAAGGTAACTTTTATTAACGGTTTTACATGGACTGAGTTTTTAACTCAATTTGCAAAAGATGAAATAGATATTGTACAGCCTATTTTTAAAACCCCAGCAAATGAGTCGCTCGGTCTTATGAGCCAAACAATGGCAACTTTGCCGTTCAGTATCATTACTGCAAAAGGTTCAACACCGGTCGTTAGCATGAAGCAGTTAGCGGGCAAACAGTTAGCAATTGGTGAAGGCTGGTCGGTAATTAAAGTGATTAAAGAGCACTTTCCTGATATCGACATTGTTGAGCTGCCAAGTACCAAAGCGGTGCTCGATGCGGTAAGCCAAGGACGTGTGTATGCAGGGTTAGATAACGAAGCAGTGTTCAAATACACTCAAAATCAGTTTTTTATTGAAGGGATTCAATATAATCAGCTTGATAGTTATAGTCATGATCTCCTACCAGATACTCTGCATTTATTGTTTCATCCTGATGATGCAGAGCTAAAAGATTTAATTAATATGGCGATAGAGCAGCTCCCAAATTCGTATATTGCTGCACTAGAGCTTAAATGGTTAGGGAGCGATCCTAGTCAGCAATCACAAGTGATTGGCACAGTGCCATACCCTGAATTTCTTACTCTAATTACAGATCGGGCAAACTTCGCCGATTTACGTTTAATGACTCTAAATGGCGTTGAGAAGTACGTGTATATTACCCCTGTTTCAGAAGGGGGAAGCAATAGCGATTACTTAGCGATAGTGGTGCCCAAAGAGGGCGTATTGAGTTCTACCCGTGAAAAAATTAAGCTGTCTATTTTTATCACCGCGGCCTGTTTGATTATGGTACTGCCTGTATCATGGTTTTTTGCCTCACCAATTGTTTCGCCAATTAAGACCTTAGAGGGTGAAAATTTAAAAATTAAACACCGTCAGTTTGATCAGGTTTCAACGCTAAAAAGCAGTATTAAAGAAATCAATAATTTAGCCAACTCCATGGTGCAAATGAGCCAATCAATTCAGCAGCATGAGCAAAAGCAAAAAGCCTTAATGGAGTCATTTATTGAGCTTATAGCTCAGGCTATCGATGATAAGTCTCCTTATACAGCAGGACATTGTGAACGGGTACCTGAACTTGGGATCATGCTGGCCAAAGCAGCTTCAAACTCAAATGAGGATGCGTTTAAACAGTTTGCGTTTAAAAATAAAGACGAACTAAGGGAATTTAGCCTCGCAGCTTGGTTACATGACTGCGGCAAAATCACTACTCCAGAGCATATCGTAGACAAGGGCACAAAGTTAGAAACTATTTATAACCGTATCCACGAAGTGAGAACGCGTTTTGAGGTACTTTGGCGGGATGCAGAAATTGCTTATCTAAAAGACGTGCTAGTGTCACCTGAAAAGCAACCAGAGCTTGAGGCTGAACTTATTAAACGCCAAGCAGAGTTACGTAGTGATTTTTCGTTTATAGCAGCCTGTAATGTTGGCGGTGAGTTTATGGATGAAGCAAGCCTTGGACGTTTAGAGGCGCTTAGCAACATCACTTGGCAGCGAAATTTTGATGATAAAATAGGCCTTTCGCCAGTTGAAGAGTTAAGGGTTCAAAGCAATGATGAGCAATTGCCTGTCACTGAAAAGCTACTTTCAGATAAGCCTGAGCATTTGATTGCCCACGATAAACCTATACAGTATGACGAGCGTTTAGGGATAAAAGTAACCATTCCAGAATACAAGTATAATCTTGGCGAACTGTATAACTTACAAATTCAGCGCGGTACTTTAACAAACGAAGATCGATTTAAAATTAATGAGCATATTATCAGTACTATTCGGATGCTAGATAACGTCCCATTTCCTGATGAATTAGCCCGTGTGCCGCGTTATGCCTCGACCCATCACGAAACATTAAAAGGCACGGGTTATCCCCGTAAATTGTCTGCAGATGATTTATCGATACCTGAGCGTGTGTTAGTGCTGGCCGATATATTTGAAGCATTGACCGCAGCCGATAGACCTTATAAAAAAGCCAAACCATTGAGTGTTGCGATTGATATTTTAGCGAAGATGGTTGCCGATCAACATGTAGATGAAGATGTGTTCAAATTGTTCTTAACGTCAGGTATCTATCTTGAGTATGCAAAACGCTATTTAAATCCAGATCAAATCGATGATGTAGATATTGCGAAATACCTGTGATTGGAAGCGCTTGCTTTTACTTTAGGGGGAAAAGTCCGTACAATTCGCCTCGTTTTTAGTGACGCTTTTAACGAGATAAATTCAAGCCGTATGCATCAGATTGCTGACTTAATCGCTATTTTTGAAAACACCTTTTATCAAAGCCATAATACGCGTTTGATAAAGGGTGATGATGAACCCATATACCTGCCTGCTGATGAGCAAACGTCTTATCATCAAATTGTGTTTGCCCACGGTTTTTATGCCAGTGCCTTACATGAGATTGCTCACTGGTTAGTGGCTGGAGAGGCACGTAGATTAAAAGAAGATTATGGCTATTGGTATTGTCCTGATGGTCGTGATAAACACCAACAAGCTGAATTTGAAGCGGTTGAAGTAAAGCCTCAAGCTATTGAATGGGCGCTAAGTACAGCAGCTGGTTTCGATTTTAATGTATCGGTTGATAATTTAAATGGTGAACAAACCTGTCGATTTGATTTTCAGGCTCGGGTTCACCAGCAAGTGTTGAGTTTTTTAGCAACAGGTTTTAATCAGCGCACTACAGCACTCCTCAAAGCATTGAGCGATTTTTATAATACCCCATGGCCATTAACGGCTACACAGTTTTCATGGCAGCGCGATTTTCAAAGCAACCCAGGAGCTTTATCTGATGCAGTTTAAATTAGGTTTGATTGTAAATCCGGTTGCCGGCTTAGGTGGCAGTGTGGCACTGAAGGGAAGTGATGGCGCAGATACCGCTGCAAGGGCGATGCAACTTGGCGCAGAGCCAAAAGCAAACTTACGCACCCGAGCTGCTCTTGAAGTTCTGCTTGCACATCAAGGCGACTTAACCATTTACACAGTAGGCGGTGAAATGGGCGAGCAGACGGCGCGCCAGCTTGGTTTTAAAACTCAAGTGATTTACCAAACAAATGAAATCACCACCCCCGATGACACTGAGCAGGCTGCCAAGTTATTAGTTGAGCAAGGTGTCGACCTTATTTTATTTGCTGGTGGTGATGGTACTGCACGTAATATTTGTCATGCGGTTGGTGATAGCACCCCTGTGTTAGGTATTCCTGCAGGCTGTAAAATACATTCTGGCGTTTACGCTATTACCCCTAAAGCAGCAGGTCGCGTTGTCGAGATGCTAGTCAAAGGTGAACTCGTCAGCCTTGGCGATGCCGATGTTATGGATATCGATGAAGATGCATTTCGTGAAGGTACAGTAAAAGCTAAGCGCTATGGTGAAATGCAAGTTCCGAGTGAAGTGCGATATGTGCAAGCAGTTAAAAATGGCGGTAAAGAAACCAATGAATTAGTGCTTGCTGACATTGCTGCCTATGTTGTCAGTGAAATGGACGAAGACTGCTTATATGTAATGGGCAGTGGTTCAACCGTGGCTGCAATAATGGAAGAGATGGGTCTTGAAAATACCTTATTAGGTGTTGATTTAGTAGCAGACCAAGAGCTAGTTGCGCAGGATTTAACTGCACAGCAATTACTTGAGCTCACACAAGGTAAAGATACTAAGTTGGTGATCACCTTAATTGGTGGACAAGGGCATATATTCGGCCGAGGAAATCAACAATTGAGTCCTGCACTTATCCGTGCGATTGGTCGCGACAACATTATTGTAGTGGCAACGAAAACTAAATTACAGGCCTTAAATGGCCGACCACTGATTGCCGATACAGGTGATAGTGAGTTAGACGATGAATTAAGTGGTTATATTCGCGTAACCACAGGTTTTAATGACCATATTATGTATGCAGTGGGTCATCAAGATGGGCTGCACCCAGAGGAGAAGTAACAATGATTTTAGTAAGTTATATTGATGCAGCGCAGCAATATTTTGATGATTTAGTCGATAAAGCAACTGACGACGAGCTATTTGCTGGTGGCTATTTGCGTGGTCACTTTGACTTAGCGGTAGGCTACGCACAAGTAGAAGAATTAAATTTATCGATTGATGAACTTAATAATCAAGTTGAATCAAGTCTGGTTAAAGCTTATCGCAATGGTGAGCTAAACGAAGAAGATAAAGAGCTCGTTGTGCGCCTTTGGGATGAGGTTAAAGCACTAGCGGTTTAGTTGAGTATTAAAATGAGTACTGTAAAGCGACCTGTGTCGCTTTTTTTACATCAAGTGATTACCTTTATTAGGGAATTCTATTAACTTAAAATTTACCTTAGAACTTAGATACGTTAAGGTTAACGAGATATTTTTCCAGGGAATTTGAAAATGAATAACAATAATGATGTGCAGGCACCAAGTGGTGCAATCGCACGTTTTCTGAATACGATTGAAAGGGTGGGCAACAAGCTCCCTGATCCTGCGATTATCTTCTTAGTCGCAATGCTGCTTATTTGGTTCTTATCTTGGCTCTTCTCGGGCACCACATTTGATGCAATCGACCCGCGAACAGGCGAAGCCATAGTTGTAAATAATCTATTAGCAGGGGATTCCCTTGCTACTTTCTTGTCTTCGATGGTGAAAACTTTTACCAGTTTTGCGCCACTTGGCGTGGTGCTTGTTGCCATGTTAGGTGTTGGTGTTGCTGAGCACTCTGGCTTTATCAATACTGGCCTTAAATTAATGCTAAAAGTAACACCTAAGCAGCTTTTAACACCCTCTATTATCTTAGTGGCGATTGTCAGCCATACGGCAACTGATGCCGGTTATGTATTAGTCATCCCTCTGGCTGGGGTCATTTTTTATGCTATGGGTCGTCATCCGCTTGCTGGTATTGCTGCGGCGTTTGCTGGGGTAAGTGGTGGCTTTAGCGCAAACTTTATTCCGTCAGGGATTGATCCGTTACTGCAAAGCTTTACCCAAAGTGCAGCACAAATTATTAATCCTGATATGGCGATTAATCCGCTTAATAACTGGTTTTTCACCTCTGCTTCAAGCTTATTTATTATCTTATTAGGCTGGTATATCACAGATAAAATTATCGAGCCGCGTTTACAAAACACGCCACTTGATGGTGATACAGAAGATTTACCTGCTTTTGATGAAGCGCGCAGTGATGAAAAACGTGCATTCTATATCGCAAGCACAGTGATGATTGTTGGCCTTGTATTACTTTGGTTTGTCTCTGCTCCAGCTGACTCAGCAATGCGAAGTAGTGATGGTTCTTTAACTAATTTCCGCTCACCGTTAATGCAATCAATTGTTCCACTTATATTCTTACTGTTTTGGATCCCAGGTGCAGTTTACGGTTTTGTAGTTGGTACATTCAAAAGTTCTAAAGATATGATCGATGCCATGAGTAAAGCCATGAGCGGTATGGCTTACTACATTGTTATGGCGTTCTTCTGCGCGTTATTTATTGCCGCATTTAGTAAATCAAATCTAGGTGCATTACTTGCTATTGAAGGTGCACAGCTACTTAAAGCGATGGCATTACCAAGTTCGGTGACTGTGGTAGGTATTATCTTCTTAACGGCGTTTGTGAATCTATTTGTAGGTTCAAGTTCAGCAAAATGGGCGCTGTTAGGGCCAATCTTTGTACCAATGCTGATGCAACTAGGTATTTCACCTGATTTGACTCAAGCTGCGTACCGTGTAGGTGACTCAAGCTCTAATATCATTACCCCACTGATGCCATACTTCCCACTGGTTGTGGTGTACTGCCAGAAGTATGTTAAAGGCACAGGTATTGGTACGTTAATCGCCATGATGTTGCCGTATTCAATCGCCTTCTTAATCGGTTGGAGTATCTTCTTACTCGCGTACTGGGGCTTAGGCATCCCACTTGGCCTACAATCAAGCTACGCATACCCAGCCATTGGCTCATAACGATTTAAGTAATAAAGCCTCAGCCACCCAGCCATTGGCTCATAACGATTTAAGTAATAAAGCCTCAGCCACCCAGCTGAGGCTTTAAAAACTTTAGGCTGATAGCCTAACTTCAGACACAAAAAAACCTTGTCACTTTCATGACAAGGTTTTTTTATTGCTTACAGCTTTGATTAGTTCGCAGTGAAGCTCACTGGGCGACGCTCTTTACGTGGGCCGCCACGTTTTTCACCACGATCTTTGTCTTTGAAGCTACGCTTTTTGTCACCACGATCACCGCTTGGGCGTTCAGAGCGAGGAGCCGCAGGACCTTGGTCTTGCGTAAGCGTCATATTCATCGGACGTTTACAGATGAACACCTTTTGGAAGTGATCAAGCACATCTTTTGGCATGTTCTGTGGTAACTGTACCGTACTGTGACTGTCGTGTAAGCGGATATCACCAATGAATTTGCTTGAGATATCAGCTTCGTTAGCAATCGCACCAACGATATTTTTAACTTGTACACCGTGCTCACGACCAACTTCGATACGGTAAGTATCCATAGGGCCCATGCTGCGGCTATTGCGCTCACGTGGCTCGCGAGGTTTACGCTCACGTCCTTGACGGTCGCCACGCTCAGCACGATCACCTCGTTCGTTACGACGACGCTCGTTACGTTCGCCACGCGGTTGAACTTTAACTTCTTCAACCTTGATTGGTGATTGTTGCTGCGCTAAACAAAGTAATGCACCGGCTAAATCTTCAGCACTTAGCTCAAGCTTTTCTGCCATGTCAGCAGCTACTTGGTTAAAGAAAGTGATATCTTTGTTTTCAAGAGCAATAGTTAATTTGTCTTGAAGAGCTTTAATACGTTTTTCTTCAACTACTTTTGCTGTTGGTAAATCAACTTGTGCGATCTCTGACTTCGTATGACGAATGATATTTTTAAGTAAATAACGCTCGTTATGTTTTACGAAAAGAATCGCTTTACCTGTACGACCCGCACGACCAGTACGACCAATACGGTGAACGTAGGCTTCTGAGTCTTGTGGAATATCGTAGTTGATTACTAAGCTTAAACGGTCTACATCAAGACCACGTGCAGCAACGTCTGTTGCAATAACGATATCAACTAGGCCGTTTTTCAAACGGTCTACTGTTCGCTCACGTGCTTGTTGGTTCATATCACCATTAAGTGGTGCGGCAGAGAAACCTTCGCGCTCAAGTAATTCAGCTAACTGTACAGTGTCGTTACGTGTACGTACGAAAACAATTGCACCATCGTATTGTTCAGCTTCTAAGAAGCGAACGATAGCTTTGTTTTTGTGTACATGTGCATTCCAAAATACTTGCTCAACAGTAGATACAGTTGAGTTACGAGCAGAGATATGAACTTGCTCAGGCTCATTCATGTACTTGCTGCTGATATTTTGAATTTGCTTAGGCATGGTCGCAGAGAAAAGACATGTTTGCTTTTCACGTGGCGTTTTCTCCATGATGCTTTCTACATCATCAATGAAGCCCATGCGTAACATTTCGTCTGCTTCATCAAGAACAAGGGCTTGTAAGCTCTCAAACTTGATTGTGCCACGGTTAATGTGGTCAATTAAGCGACCTGGCGTTGCAACAATGATTTGCGCGCCACGACGAAGTGCACTTAGTTGGATGCTGTAGCTTTGGCCACCATAAAGGGCTAAAACTTCAACACCACGAGTATGCTTAGCATATTGTTCGAATGCCTCAGCTACTTGGATCGCAAGTTCACGCGTAGGCGTTAAAACAAGGATCTGTGGCTGCTTCACAGACGGGTCAATATTATTTAGTAACGGCAGTGCAAATGCTGCTGTTTTACCTGTACCCGTTTGCGCTAGTCCCAGTACGTCCTTTCTTTCTAGCAATAACGGTATACATTGAGCTTGGATTTCAGATGGAGTCTTGTAACCCAACTCTTCAACTGCTTTAAGGATTGCAGGAGAAAGATTTAGAGATTCAAACGTGACTGGTTCTGACATTAATACGCCTCAACGAATTTAAAGAGGCGCGCATTGTATAGGAAATACGAGGCAATTGCTTGTATAAATTACAACTAATTTGTATGTGGTTGATGTTGGTCATAATTTAATCAGTTTGAATTTGCCAAAATCAACCACGTTTACAATTTATTGATATAACCCTAAATTTTCTTTAGCGTATGCTTCGAATTCAGTGAAGCCACCAATGTGAGCTTGGTCAATAAAAATCTGTGGTACAGTTGGGCAAGGTTTGCCAGCAGACTGCTCTAGATCCGCTTTGCTGATGCCTTCTTTGATTATGTCGATATAACGATATTTAAAATCGTCACGCTCATTTGCAAGTTTTTCAGCAACATCTTTTGCACGAACACAGTATGGGCAGCCTTCACGGCCAAAAATTACAGTTAACATATCGCTCTCCTCGATGTGAATGTGTTTATCTAGTTGTTATCTTAACGAATAAAATGAATAAAAACAGCGCATAAAATCGATTGTACTATTCTGTTTTTCTCATCATAGTAATTTAGCTAATCAAGTGTCCGCATCCTAAGACCAAGTTCTGTTGAGTAACCCATAGAGTGAGCAGTAATAGCCAACTGTTCATCAATGACATAATAAGTTGGATAGGCACTTATTTTATAATCTTGACCCGTACTTTTACTGCCAAGTAACACTGGCATGGTCAGTTCCAGTGAATCGGTAAACTGTTTAACTTCAGCAATGTTTTGATAATCGAGGGCAATTGCTATGGCATTTAACTTACCTTGCTGATGGGACTTTTCTAAATTTGGCATGCTGTAGCGACAAATTGAGCACCAAGGCGCAAAGAAATACACCACTGTTTGCTTTCCTTGTAATTGTGCGATGGTCATCCGCTCTGTCGGGTCATTTAGCGTGGCTAAATTAAAATAGGGGGCAGGAGTTTTATCAGTTGAGAGTAAATCACGTTGCTGAAATGCGGTCACGGCATACACAACGACAGCCATTAACACGACATTTTTTAGCACACTGATAAATTTTTTTAAAAAAGTTGGATTTTTTTTCATTGTTATTTTGTACGTGTTTAGCCCTTTAAAATCAACTTATTCAGACCCGTTTGCGATGGTATAAATTTCATTTAATTTAAAAAAGTTGTAATTTTTTTTGCTAAAAATCTTGAAAAGATTTTGCCCGCCCATAGATAGTTTAGTGAGGACGCCTGATGGGTCCCAAACAAACTAAAGTAATTGAAATATATAATATTAACTTAACTTTGTTAGCGCTGGTTCTATAGAAGAGCACTAACAAAATATCGCTTAAATATGAGGATATAATTATGCGTACAGTAGACTTATCACCACTTTATCGTTCATTCATCGGTTTCGATCACTTAGCATCATTAATGGATGCGGCAGCGCGTACAGACAAGCAGCCAAGTTTTCCTCCATATAACATCGAAGCACTCGATAAAGACAAATATCGTATCACTATGGCTGTAGCAGGTTTTAGTGACAGTGAATTGACCATTGAGTCAGAAAATAACACTTTAAAAGTCAGCGGTACGAAAGCTGATAAAGAAGATAATGCTGAACGTAAGTTCATACATCAAGGCATTGCGGAGCGTAACTTTGAGCGTAAGTTCCAATTAGGTGACCACGTTAAAGTACTTGGCGCAGACCTTGAAAATGGCTTACTAAGTATCGATTTAGAGCGTGAGATTCCAGAAGCATTAAAACCACGCAAAATTGAAATTGGTAATGGTAAATTACTCGAAAACAAGTAATTCCCAACAGCATTGTTTCCCCTAGTTAGTTTTGCCGCCTCACTTGAGGCGGCTTTTTTGTTGTTACAGTTTATCTAAATTATCCAAACACCAGTTGGCACGATCAAGTGTGGCTTGCTGAACTGATTCATCTTGCTTATACCAGTTATTATAAATCATACCAATCCGTGGGTTTTGTGATAGTTGCTGTTTATGCTCTAACATAAAATGCCAATATAAACTGTTAAACGGACATGCATCATCAGTCGCTTTTTCTTTAATGTTGTAGTGACAGTGTTTGCAATAATCACTCATTTTGTTGATGTAATTACCACTGGCAGCGTAAGGCTTAGTGGCAATTAAGCCACCATCAGCAAATTGACTCATGCCACGAGTGTTTGGCATTTCAACCCATTCTATGGCATCGATATAAATGCCTAGATACCATTCATCTACTTCGCTTGGCTCAATAGCGGTTAATAAGCAAAAGTTACCGGTTATCATTAAACGTTGTATGTGGTGTGCATAAGCCGTTTGCAGGCTTTGTGAAATAGCATGGTGCATACAATTCATGTTCGTTTTGCCGTGCCAAAAGTAATCGGGTAGGGCACGCTTGGCATTTAAGGCATTTTTGCTTGCGTAATCAGGCATATTTTGCCAATAAATCCCACGTACATATTCACGCCAGCCGAGAATTTGCCGAATAAAGCCTTCTACTTGCGCAATATCAATATGTTGCTTTTCAAAGCTCGTTAAAACTTGTTCGATGACCTGCATTGGGTGCAACATTTTAGTATTGAGGGCAAACGATAAACGGCTGTGATACAAAGACCATTGATACTTTGACTGGCATGTCATGGCATCTTGAAATTGACCAAAATTAACAAGCAAATGTTCACAGAAAAAATCGAGCAATTGTTTTGCTTCAGAACGAGTGGTTGGCCAAATGAGAGTATTGCTACACTCGCCAAAGGTGTTTACTTTGTGCTTTTCTATCCGTTTGAGGGTTTGGCTAATATCATGACCAAAACACAAAGGTTCTGGGATTTCTTTAAGATCGCTCGGTTTTAACTTATTTCTGTTTTGCTGATCAAAATTCCATTTCCCACCACGAGGTTGGTTATTATCGTCCATTAATATATTAAATCGCTTACGCATAGCACGATAAAAAAACTCCATTTTAACTGGCTTATCTTGCTTAAAATACTGGTCAATATCATCGAAAGGTAGTAGAAAATGCTCCGAGTCAACGGCATTAACATTAAATTCGCTCTGCTTTGAAAATTCTACAAGTTGCTTTTTGAGGCGGTATTCGTCTGGATATTGATACTCAATATTTTGGCATCGATAGTGCTTTGCTAAACGGGTGAGTAGATCAGGTAATGTAGCATCATTTTTTGTGTCATCAAGTGTTAGATGTAGGCAGTTTAAATTTGCTTTTGTAAGTGCATTAGCAAAGTTTTCCATTGCAGCAAAGAAAGCGGCCACTTTTTGTAGGTGATGTTTTACATAGTCGGTTTCTTGTTTTAATTCGGCGATGACATACAGTGTGTCTGGTTGTGATTTATCTTTAAACCAACTGTGGCTTGCATTAAGTTGGTCGCCAAAAATAAATCTTAAGGTGGTGTATTGCACTTTTAATTACCTTTGCAGCAAGTAATCTAAGGTGTTACGAAACAAACACTAAGATAGATCGATTAATATAGTCTATAAAAAAGGTATATTAATGGCATAATTAATGAGTAATAAACTAGGGATGGTACGACATGAAAATTAACTTACATTTACTATTTATAAGCCTACTAGTTTGCCCTTTGGCGCACAGCACTGTTTATCACTGTGAGAAAAATGGTGTTGCTGAGTTTAGCCAACAACCTTGTGGCAAAGATGCAAAGTTGATTACTATTAAAGAGCAAAGGCCACACCTTTCGTATACTTCAAATAATGATGCACAAACATCAACAGATAAAGATTCCGCAGAAGTCGAACGTTATATCCGCTTAAAGCAAATTGATGCGAAAATTGCAGAACATAACAATAAAATTGATACATTTAAGCTCAAAATGAACAGGGAAATTGCGGCCTTATCTGAGCAATCTGATTCTCAGCTGCGTAACTTGGTGGGTGCTAAGAAACAGGCAGCCATTGCCAAACAGATGAGCGCCGCATCTGAGCGTTACGGCCTACTTATTAACGGCGAGCAGCGTAGTATTGATAGGCTCATGGCTGAAAAGTACACCTTAACATCATATGCTAACAAGGTTGCCAATAATGAGGTCGCTAGTTTTATTCGCTCAAAACAGATTATGCGTAAAATTTCAGAGCACGAGAATAAAATAGATACTTACCAAGCTGAGCTTAACATGCAAATGTCAGAGCTTGAGCAACAACTAAGTAGCCGCCCTCGCAATTTAGCTGATGCAAATAGCGACAATGCATTAGCAGACAAAATGACAGCTCTAACTAGTCGCTTTAATACTCTTATCGCTATTGAGCAAAAACTAATCGACAGACTCAACAGCGAGTTAACGAAGCTATGAACTTAATCGTGCGGGACAATACGCGCTAAAAGACACCACATTTGAATAAGAAAACAAGTAACTTTTGACAATATTTGCAAACACTCTCGTAGCTTGCAGCCAAGCGCGATGCAATTGAGAGTCAATTGGGTGAATGTATGATTTGCGGGTTTCGATAAAGGCTCTGCAAAGCGAATCGATATCGTTAAAGGATACTTTTAAAAAGCTTAGGTTATTTGCTAAGTAATGGATAAATGGTGTGACTTGATGTAAGTCATCAAGATGACTGATTATCTTATTCAAAGCACAATACAAGATATAACTGCGCTTAGTTATGCTTTCATGATCTGGCACCACCATAGTTAACTTATATGAACTAAGATTGCGATGATAGGCGCTTGTATACTGATGAAAATCAGGTTTTAGCAATTCAATGTCTTGTAGTAACAGTCTTTTTTGAAATGAAGATAGACTCATATAGTACATCGCTTAATAGCCGAGGCTATAGGTTGTTCTTATTATTTGATTAAATATAGACAAGAATTTCCAGTTTTGGAAAATTTATGACAAGGTTGTCATAAATTTTTTAGGCAAAAAATAGTCTAACTAATTCATGCTGGAAGGTTGCTAATTGAGCGCTACATGCTTATAATGGCCGCCATTGAATTGAGGTGTTTTGCACTCGATTAGATGATATTAAGTAACTTTTAATATCTATTGGCGCGGGATGGAGCAGCCTGGTAGCTCGTCGGGCTCATAACCCGAAGGTCGTCGGTTCAAATCCGGCTCCCGCAACCAAATACATGCTAAGGCATTGTAAGTGTACTTAGTATGCACAGTAATTTTTACTGTATGAAGTCGCGCATTCTGGTAATGCGCGTTTTGCGTTTAGGCTATCTAGTTTAATTTGGTCAGGTAATTGACTCGCAACCAAGCTTGGCCCTAGGCCACACAGTTTTATGCTTTAGGTGTGACGCCCCGCTTGGTTCGGGGCGTTGTTGTATCTGCTTGGCGGTGATTTTAAATCATTATTAAACTCAGTATTTCAGGGCTATATGCCCTTTTTTTGTTTGTATGGAGGATTTTCGTGACAAAACTTGAGCAAGATTTAGTAGCCATGCTCTCACCGGCCGTTGAAATGTTAGGCTTTGAGTTACATGGTCTTGAGTTTGTGCAAGCTGGTCGCCACTCTACATTACGTGTTTATATCGATCACGATGCAGGGATTACGGTTGACAATTGTGCCGACGTTAGTCGTCAAGTTAGCGCAATTTTAGATGTCGAAGACCCAATTACAAATGAATATGATTTGGAAGTTTCGTCTCCTGGTGTTGATCGTCCATTATTCAAACAAGATCACTACGAGAAGGCGCAAGGAGAAGAAGTACGCGTGCGTACTAAGCTTCCGCAAGATGGTCGTCGTAACTTTAAAGGCGATTTAGTATCAGTTAGCAGTGATATGATCACACTTTCAGCAGATGGCACTGAGCATATGATTATGATCAGTAACATTGAACGTGCGAACATCATCGCAAAGTTTTAATTCGAGTGCGAAGGAATAGGGCAAGCGAGGCATAACCCATGGCAAAAGAAATATTATTGGTTGCTGAAGCCGTCTCCAATGAGAAAGCGGTTCCAAAAGAAAAGATTTTTGAAGCGTTAGAGTTCGCATTAGCGACTGCAACAAAGAAAAAACACGATGGCGAAATTGACGTTCGCGTATCAATCGATCGTAAAACTGGTGATTACGACACGTTCCGTCGCTGGAAAATCGCTGAAGTTCTTGAAGATGGTTCTTTAGAACATCCATACAGCGAAATCACGCTTGAAGCAGCACAAGTTGAAGACGAAAACTTACAACTAGGTGATTACGTCGAAGAACAAATTGAGTCAATCAAGTTCGACCGTATTACGACACAAATGGCAAAGCAAGTTATCGTACAAAAAGTACGTGAAGCTGAGCGTGCTTTAGTTGTTGAAGAATATAAAGATCAACAAGGCGAATTGGTAACTGGTGTTGTTAAAAAAGCAACACGTGATGCAATCGTACTTGACCTTGGTAACAATGCTGAAGCGGTTATCTACCGTGATGATATGTTACCACGTGAGAACTTCCGTCCAGGTGACCGTATCCGTGGTTTACTTTACGAAGTTAAGCCGGAAGCTCGTGGCGCGCAATTATTTGTAACGCGTTCTAAACCTGAAATGCTAATGGAGTTATTCCGCATTGAGGTACCTGAAATTGGCGAAGAGATGATTGAATTACGTGCTGCAGCACGTGATCCAGGTTCTCGTGCAAAAATCGCAGTAAAATCTAACGATAAACGTATCGACCCAGTGGGTGCGTGTGTTGGTATGCGTGGTGCTCGAGTACAAGCTGTTTCAACTGAGCTTGGTGGTGAGCGTGTTGATATCGTTCTTTACGATGATAACCCAGCACAATTCGTTATCAATGCAATGGCGCCAGCAGAAGTTGCGTCAATCGTAATGGACGAAGATACTCATTCAATGGATATTGCTGTTGAAGCAGATAATCTAGCACAAGCAATTGGTCGTAACGGTCAAAACGTTCGTCTTGCTAGCCAGTTAACTGGTTGGGAATTAAACGTAATGACAGTTGATGACATGCGTGCGAAGAACGAAGCTGAATCAGACAAGCTAATTAACTTATTCACTGAATACCTAGATATCGATGATGAGTTTGCAACATTACTTATCAACGAAGGTTTCTCAACACTTGAAGAAGTTGCTTACGTTCCTGCATCGGAATTCCTAGAAATCGACGGTTTAGATGAAGAAACAGTTGATATCTTACGTTCACGTGCAAAAGACGCATTAACAACTAAAGCGCTTAAAACGGAAGAAAGTTTAGAAGGTGCTGAACCTGCAGAAGACCTACTAGCACTTGAGGGCTTAGAGCGTCATCTTGCATTTGTTATGGCAAGCAAAGGTGTAGTAACACTTGAAGACTTAGCTGAGCAAGGTATTGATGAGTTAGTAGACATCACTGAGCTATCAGAAGAAGAAGCTGGTAAGCTAATTATGGCTGCGCGTAACATTTGTTGGTTCGCAGACGAGTAATTTATTAACGGAGGTATTACACACTATGGCAGAAGTAAATGTTGAAAAACTAGCCGGAGATATTGGTACAACTGTTGATAAGTTATTACAGCAGCTTGAGCAAGCCGGTATATCTAAAAAAGCAGGTGATATGGTAACGGAGGCTGAAAAGTCAACATTACTTGATCACTTAAGCAAGCAGCACGGCGGTACAGGGTCTGAAGGCCCTGCTCGCATGACTTTGCAACGTAAAAGCAAGAGCACTCTAAGTGTGACTGGCTCAACAGGTAAAGCAAAGTCTGTGCAAGTTGAAGTACGTAAAACACGTACTTACGTCAAGAAAAGCGCCATTGAGCAACAGCAAGAAGAAGAGCGTTTAGCTGCAGAAGAAGCTGCACGTAAAGCAGCAGAGCTTAAAGCCCAGCAAGAAGCTGAAGAGCTAAAAGCGAAACAAGAGGCAGAACGCAAAGCGAAAGAAGAAGCTGAGCGTAAAGCCAAAGAAGAGGCTAAACGTAAAGCTGAAGCTGAGCGTAAAGCGAAACAGAAGCAGATGACCCCAGAGCAAAGTGCTAAGTCTGAACAAGATCGCGCCGAAGCTGAGCGTCTGCAAAAAGAAGCAGAAGAGGCCGCATTGAGAAAAGCTGAAGAAGAAGCGAAACGTCAAGCAGAAGAGGCAAGAAAGCTAGCTGAAGAAAATGAAGCTCGCTGGAAAAAGGAAGAAGAAGAGCGTAAGAAGCGTGAAGAAAGCGCTGATCACCACCTTACGACTTCAACTTACGCACGTGAAGCAGAAGATGAATCTGACGCACGTGAAGAGCATAGCGCTCGTCGTAAGAAAAAGAAAAAAGGACCTCAAAAAGATAAACAGGCTGCCGGTCCTAAAGGTAAGAAAGGCAAGCTAAAAGCACCAACGTCTTTACAACATGGTTTCCAAAAACCAACCGCTGACGTGAAAAATGAAGTTCGTATCAGTGAAACAATCACTGTTGCTGAGCTTGCATCACGTATGGCAGTTAAAGGTGCTGAAGTTGTTAAAACAATGATGAAGATGGGTGACATGGTTACCATTAACCAAGTGATTGACCAAGAAACAGCACAGCTTGTTGCTGAAGAAATGGGTCACAAGGTTATCATTGTTAAAGAAAATGAATTAGAAGAGAAAGTACTAAACGACCGTAGCGAAGAAGGTAAAGCCATTCCTCGTGCACCGGTTGTGACAGTAATGGGTCACGTTGACCACGGTAAAACGTCAACACTTGATTACATTCGTTCAGCAAAAGTTGCTTCTGGTGAAGCCGGTGGTATTACTCAGCACATTGGTGCATATCACGTTGAAACAAATGGTCATATGATCACATTCTTAGATACGCCAGGTCACGCCGCGTTTACATCAATGCGTGCTCGTGGTGCTAAAGCTACGGATATTGTAATTCTTGTTGTTGCAGCCGATGATGGTGTAATGCCACAGACTAAAGAAGCGGTTCAGCACGCCCGTGCTGCAGGCGTTCCTTTAATCATCGCAGTAAACAAGATGGATAAAGAAGGCATCGACCCAGATCGCGTTAAGAACGAGCTAGCACAATTAGATGTTATCCCAGAAGAGTGGGGTGGTGAAACACAGTTTGTGCATATCTCTGCGAAAACAGGTTTAGGTATTGATGACCTACTTGAAGCAGTATTAATGCAAGCTGAGCTACTTGAGCTAACTGCGCCAGCTGAAGGTATGGCTGCAGGTGTTGTAATTGAATCGCGTCTTGATAAAGGTCGTGGTCCAGTTGCTTCAATCCTAGTTCAGTCTGGTACGCTTAACCAAGGTGATATCGTACTTTGTGGTCTTGAATATGGCCGTGTACGTGCAATGAAAGATGAGAACGGACAAGACATTAAGTCTGCTGGTCCATCTATTCCAGTAGAGATTTTAGGTCTATCTGGTATCCCTGCTGCTGGTGATGAAGCAACAGTAGTTAAAGATGAGCGTAAAGCGCGTGAAGTAGCACTTTACCGTCAAGGTAAATTCCGTGAAGTGAAGCTTGCTCGTCAACAAAAAGCGAAGCTTGAAAACATGTTTACGAACATGGCTGAAGGTGATGTATCAGAAGTTAACATCGTTCTTAAAGCTGACGTACAAGGTTCAATCGAAGCAATCGCTGATTCATTAACTAAGCTTTCTACTGATGAAGTTAAAGTGAAGATTGTAGGTTCAGGTGTAGGTGGTATCACTGAAACTGATGCAACTCTTGCAGCAGCGTCTAACGCGATTGTTGTTGGCTTTAACGTACGTGCTGATGCATCAGCTCGTAAAGTGATTGAGTCAGAAAACCTAGACTTACGTTACTACAGCGTAATCTACAGCCTGATTGAAGAAGTTAAACAAGCGATGTCAGGTATGCTTGCTCCAGAATTCAAGCAAGAGATCATTGGTCTTGCTGAAGTTCGTGACGTGTTCAAGTCACCTAAGATTGGTGCAATCGCAGGTTGTATGGTTACTGAAGGTATCGTTAAACGTAGCGCACCTATCCGTGTACTTCGTGATAACGTGGTTATCTACGAAGGTGAACTTGAGTCACTACGTCGCTTTAAAGACGACGTTCAAGAAGTTCGTAACGGTATGGAGTGTGGTATCGGCGTTAAGAACTACAACGATGTTAAAGTTGGCGACCAAATCGAGGTATTCGAGACGGTTGAAGTACAACGTTCACTTTAATTTCGTTTAAGTTATTGCTTTAAATGGGGGCCTAGCCCCCATTTGTGCATTCGTAATTAAATTAACTTATTCTTTAACATCAATAAGTTATTATTTTAGAGTGAAATGAAATGAGAGAATTTTCTCGCACTGATCGTGTTGCTCAGCAAATTCAAAAAGAGATTGCTGTTATTCTTCAACGCGAAATCAAAGATCCACGCCTAGGCATGGTAACAGTGTCTGCGGTTGAGGTATCTCGCGACTTATCTTACGCAAAAGTATTTATCACGGTATTCAACACGGATGATGAAGATAAAGCTAAGCAAAGCGCTAAAATCTTAAATGAAGCAACGGGTTATATTCGTTCTTTATTAGGTAAACGCATTCGTGCGCGCATCATGCCAGAGTTACGTTTTGTAATCGATAACTCACTAATGGAAGGTATGCGTATTTCAAACTTGGTTGATTCTGTTATTCGTGAAGACAATGCTAAGCATGTAGACGAAGACGACGGCGAAGAAGGCACTAAAGGCTAATGGCTAGACGCAGTAAAGGTCGTGCTATTGACGGCATCTTATTACTTAATAAGCCGCAAGGTATTTCATCAAACAAAGCATTGCAGCAAGCAAAGGGAATATACTTTGCTCAAAAAGCAGGCCACACCGGTGCGCTTGATCCGCTCGCGACGGGTATGCTGCCTATTTGTTTTGGTGAAGCGACTAAGTTTACCCAGTTTTTGCTCGATACAGACAAAACCTATGTTGTTCGTGCCAAACTTGGTGAGCGAACTACAACGTCTGATTCAGATGGTGAAGTGGTTGAAACGCGTGAAGTATCGGTAACACCTGAGCAATTAGCTGAGCAAATTGCCAGTTTCTTAGGTGAGTCGGATCAATACCCTTCGATGTACTCTGCGCTTAAATACCAAGGTCAGCCTTTGTATAAATATGCCCGCGAAGGCATTGAAGTGCCGCGTAAGTGTCGAAAAATTAATGTATTTAGTTTAACGCTTGATGAGTTTGATGAAGCTAATAACGAAGTACAAATGACGGCACATGTATCTAAAGGCACTTATATTCGTACTATTGTTGACGACTTAGGTGAAAAGCTTGGCTGTGGTGCTCATGTTATCATGTTACACCGCAGTGCAGTTGGCCATTATCCAAGTGAGAAAATGGTCACTCTTGAGCAACTTGAAGAAAAGCTACAGCAAGCAAAAGCAGACGATGTTGCGCCTTCAAGCTACCTCGATGAGCTACTATTGCCAATGGATACTGCTTTGGTTGACTTACCTGTGATTGAGATTACCCAAGAGCAGGGCGTGGCATTTAGTCATGGTCAAACAGTAGTGATTGGTAGGCCTGTACCAGATGGGGTAGTAAAGGTAATGGCTGATGGGGTGTTCATTGGTACCGGTGAGCGCCATAAAGATGGTCACTTAAAATCAAAGCGTGGCTTATCAAATCAGCTGCCTGAGTAAAGATTACCTTGTAGTTATAAGCAAAGCTGGGTAGAATACGCCCCGCTCAATCGTTTTGGCTGAATTAGTGATCGGCTAAAACACAATTTAAATTAATTTTTGGAGTTACTATGTCACTAAGCAATCAAGAAAAAGTTGAGATCATCGGTAAATTTGCACGCGCTGAAGGCGACACTGGTTCACCTGAAGTACAAGTTGCACTTCTAACTTTCGATATCAACAAGCTTCAAGGTCACTTTGCTAGCCACAAGCACGACTTCCACTCACGTCGTGGTCTTCTTCGCAAAGTAAGCCAACGCCGTAAACTGCTTGACTACCTTAAAGGTAAAGACATTGCACGTTACACTGCGTTAATCCAAGAGCTTGGCCTACGTCGCTAAGAACTAGATTACGAGAAAAGGGGCTATTTAGCCCCTTTTTTTGTGCGCGCATGAAAGGTATACTAGCGCACATCTTAGTAGGTGAATCTACTAAGTAATTGAAAAAACATCATTGCCAATTGTAGTACTTAATCGTGTTTTCATAAGCACAATTAAGTACTGTAATTGGTACTTTGATGGACTATTTTTTACCAATTCGGAGCACTGCTCTGAGTTGCTTTTACATTTAAAGGATATTTTTAAGTGCAAGCAATTATTAAAGAATTTCAACTAGGTCAACACACTGTGACTCTAGAAACTGGTGCTATCGCTCGTCAAGCTGACGGCGCAGTACTAGCAAGCATTGGCGATACTTCAGTATTAGTTACTGTTGTAGGCAAGCGCGATGCACAACCAGGTCAAGACTTCTTTCCACTAACAGTTAACTACCAAGAGCGTATGTACGCTGCGGGTCGTATCCCTGGTGGTTTCCTTAAGCGTGAAGGTCGTCCTAACGATGGCGAAACGCTTATCGCTCGTTTAATCGACCGTCCAATCCGTCCACTTTTCCCAGACGGTTTCGTAAACGAAGTACAAGTAATTGCGACAGTTGTTTCTGTTAATCCAGAAATCCAACCTGACATGGTTGCTATGATTGGTACTTCAGCAGCTCTTGCTATCTCTGGTATCCCATTCAATGGTCCTATCGGTGCATCACGCGTTGGTTTCATCAACGGCGAATATGTACTTAACCCAACACTAGCTGAGCTTGAAGAGAGCCAATTAGACCTAGTTGTTGCAGGTACTGATAACGCAGTACTTATGGTTGAATCAGAAGCTGAAACACTATCTGAAGAAGTAATGTTAGGTGCGGTTGTTTATGGTCATGAGCAATCTCAAGCTATCATCAACGCAATCAACGAATTCAAAGCTGAAGCAGGTAAACCAGCTTGGGATTGGACTGCACCAGAGAAAAACGTAACACTTGCTGAGAAAATCTCTGCAATCGCTGCTGAAAAAGTAGGTGAAGCATACCGCATCACTGACAAAGTAGCGCGTAAAGAAGCACTAGGTGTAGCGAAAGAAGAAGTTGTTGCTACTTTAACTGCAGAGCTTGCTGAAGGCGAAGAGCTAGATACACAAGAAGTTGGTAAACTATTTGGTTCTTTAGAAAAAGAAATCGTTCGTGGCCGTATCATCGCAGGTGAGAAGCGTATCGATGGTCGTGAACCAGATATGATCCGTGCACTAGACGTAATGACAGGGGTTTTACCTCGTACTCACGGTTCTGCAATCTTTACTCGTGGTGAGACGCAAGCACTTGTTACTGCAACACTTGGTACAGAGCGTGATTCACAGTTAATTGATGATTTAACTGGTACTAACAAAAACCACTTTATGCTGCACTATAACTTCCCTCCGTTCTGCGTAGGTGAAACTGGTTTTGTTGGCTCACCTAAGCGTCGTGAGATCGGTCACGGTAACTTAGCTAAGCGTGGTATTGCAGCTGTATTACCAACGTTAACTGACTTCCCATACTCAATCCGTGTTGTTTCAGAAATCACTGAATCAAATGGTTCATCGTCTATGGCATCAGTATGTGGTACGTCATTAGCTCTTATGAATGCTGGTGTACCAATTAAAGCATCTGTTGCTGGTATTGCGATGGGTCTAGTTAAAGAAGGCGAAGATTTCGTTGTTCTTTCTGACATCTTAGGTGATGAAGATCACTTAGGTGACATGGACTTTAAAGTAGCGGGTACTTCTAATGGTATCACTGCATTACAAATGGATATCAAGATCGAAGGTATCACTAAAGAAATCATGCAAATCGCTCTTAAACAGGCGAAAGCAGCACGTTTACACATCTTAGGTGTTATGGACGAAGCGATTTCAGCACCTTCTGAAGAGTTATCTCAGTTCGCGCCACGCATTTACACAATGCAAATCCCTGCGAAGAAAATTGCTGAAGTTATCGGTAAAGGTGGCGCAACTATCCGTCAACTTACAGAAGAAACAGGTACTACGATTGAAATCGAAGATGACGGTACAATCAAGATCGCAGCAACTGATGGCATCAGCGCTAACGATGCTATTAAGCGTATCGAGCAATTAACTGCTGAGCTAGAAGTAGGTACTATCTACACTGGTAAAGTTGTTCGTATCGTTGATTTTGGTGCGTTCGTTAATATTCTTCCAGGTAAAGATGGTCTAGTGCACATTTCACAAATCAGCACTGAGCGTGTTAACAACGTGACTGACCACCTGAGCGAAGGCCAAGAAGTTAAAGTTAAAGTTCTTGAAGTAGATCGCCAAGGTCGTGTACGTCTAAGCATCAAAGAAGCTATGGAATCAGCTGCTGAAGAAAAAGCAGAAGAGTCTAAAGACGCTTAATGATGATTGAATAACCAGTTATTTGCTGGATATAAGAAAAAGGGGCTGTTTAGCCCCTTTTTTTATGCTTTAATGAAACCTATCCGCTTCGATTTTGTCTACAGAGAATTCAGGTATTAAGGAATTTAATGATTTTTAAACACTTAGCATTGACCGCTGTGGCTATTTTTTCTTTAAGTGCATGCCAAACCACCACACAATCTGAGTCAGTCCCTATTGTTAATGTGCCTTTTACCGCACCATTGGCGCCTGATTTTCGTAATGAAATTACGATTGCTCGTTACTCTGAGTTGTTAAACCGCGCAGATTTAAGTGCTGAGCAACAGGCTAAGCTTTATTACGATCGCGGCGTGTTATTTGACAGCTTAGGTATGTCGACGTTAGCGCGAATAGACTTTAACCGTGCGATTAAGCTCAAACCAGATTTGGCTGAGGTATATAACTTTTTAGGTATTCACCACACACTGATGCAGCAGTATGAACAAGCCTACGAATTTTTTGATTCTGCACTTGAGCTTAATGAGCAGCATGAGTACGCCTATTTAAATCGTGGGATTGCACTTTACTATGGTGAGCGCCCATTACTTGCACAAGATGATTTACAACAGTTTTTAAATCGTTCACCCAGCGATCCTTATCGTGTGTTATGGCTTTATTTAGCGCAATCAGAAGCTGATAAAAAGCAAGCCTTAATTGATTTAAAAGCTAACTCACAAGGTGTAGATGAGTCACAATGGGGTTACCAACTCTTGGCACTATACTTAGGTGACATTAGTGAGTTTGAATTTTTATCTGGCATTATTGAAGGCGTTACTTCAGAGCAAGAGTATGCACATCGCTTATGTGAAGCTTATTTCTATCTAGCTAAAATGCATCAAGCAGCTGGTGATAACTACCTTGCTGCTGACTATTTTAGGCTTGCCCTTGCCACCAATGTACATGAATTTGTTGAATACAAATATGCCCGTTTAGAGCTTGAGTTAATGGCTGGTGAAAACGCAAGCTAAGGTTTCTTTAATTGTGATTCTATTACTGAGCTTGGGTCTTGTTTCAAGCTCAGTGTCTCGTTTTATTCCCGCTTATTTTTATTACGCAAATACCAGCCCTTCACAAGTGACAGCTATCTATCATTTAGCGCCGAGTGCTATTAATTTGCAGCATTTAGTGTTGAGTAACTCGCAACTTCGCCAGCTGGCAAAGCTCGATGATAGCAATGCCGTGTATCAGCTTGCGCTTAGGTTTTTGCAGCAACAAGACTACACTGCAGCAAAATTATGGTGGCAGCCTTACTTTGCTGAATTTACTTTATTGCAGCAGCAAGCCTTAGCGGATCAGCTAGTCCAAACGCAACAGTGGCACGATATAAGCAGTTTAGGCCAAGCTGGCAAGTTACCCGAGGGGAATGCTAAGCAAGCTTGGCTATTGCAACAACAAATGCCGGTAGCTCAAATTGCCCCTGCTTATGCGAAGCAACAGCAATTTGCTTTATCAACAGCGACTTTACAAGCAAGCAGCCAGTGCAAATTTAATGTTTTAATGATGACAGATCACTACAAAGGGATTCAGGCTTTAAACCAGTATAAGCAGCAATACAGCAAAGCTCCTGAGCCCGCCAAAGACAGCTTTTGCTTCACTGAGGTTGTTTATGTAGCCGATAAATTTAAGTGTGATGCAAGTGGTGGGGCGCTTAGTTGTAATTGGCAAAATGCTGCAGAGCAAAAATGGCCTGAAGGTTTTGACTTTATTGTGATGATGTCGAATCAAGGGGCAGCAAATGTTCAAGGCGGTATTATGCATATTAACTCATCGCAACCTTATGCGGTGTTTTTACATGAATTAATGCACTTTAGTGGTTTTGAAGATGAATATGCTTTAGCAGAGAAAAAACAGCAGTGGCTGTGCAAGCAGCAAGGGTTAGTCGCTCCAAATTTATTTATCGCAAATGGCGTTCTTCCACCAAAAAGCTGGCAAAAAAGTGTCGCTTGCGACAATGAAAAGGCCTATAAACCTAGCCCTAATTGGTCGATTATGCAGTACCAAACTATGGGGTTATCTGAGCAATACAGAGCGCTTTGGCAAAAACAAATTAACCAGCCCTTAACAAAGCCGGTTCGGTTTTCTGAATATTTTGCCTTTTTAGGCTTAAAGCCAGTGTTTACAACAGCTTCCAAAGAGCAGAATTTTTCTGACTAATCGACTATTTATTGCTATTTTAGTATGCAAAGCGGTTAAATATTGTGCAAATAGGAGTGTCTCCTATAGACAAAATAGCACCTGATCAGTATAACTATACGCATTGTAAGCTTTTTTTGAAGCCAACTTTTAACCATCCAAATGAACAGTACGCAACTAATTAAAACTAGAGCGGTATTGATATTCTTATGACACTAAAAGGCTCCTAATTATGACTTTGCTCTGGATACCCCTGTTATCCTTAATCGGCAGTGTTATTTCATCCTGCACTTCAAAACTAACACGTAACCAAAGCACTGCTTTGACCATGTTAGCGCCTTTGATTGCCCTTGGAATTGTATTTTCGTATACCCCTGCAGTCTTTTCTGGTGAAACAATTCGCTACACTGCTGAGTGGATCCCGCTTTTAAACATGCAAGTCTCGTTTCGACTTGATGGTTTAACGTTACTCTTTTTATATATGATCTTGGGTATTGGTACCCTAGTGATTTTTTATGCGCGTTATTACTTGAGTAATAGCGACTCAATGCCAAAGCTATACTGCTATTTAATGCTATTTATGACCGCAATGGTCGGCATCGTGATGTCGAACAATGTGATTCAGCTTTGGTTTTTCTGGGAGCTCACCAGTATTAGCTCGTTCTTATTGATTAGCTATTGGTGGCATAAATCAGAAGCTCGAAAAGGCGCGCGCATGGCGCTTGCTATTACCGGTGCCGGTGGTCTTGCATTACTAGCTGGTTTATTACTTATTGGTGATATTGTTGGTAGTTATAATCTTGACGTTATTTTAGCAAGCAAAGCGCTTATTCAATCTCATGAACTCTATGAAGTTGCGCTGGTATTAGTGCTATTAGGTGCTTTTACCAAATCTGCGCAATTTCCATTTCATTTCTGGTTACCACATGCGATGGCGGCACCGACACCAGTCAGTGCCTACTTACACTCTGCAACCATGGTTAAAGCGGGTATCTTTTTATTAGCGCGTTTTTATCCAGCGCTATCAGGCACAGATACTTGGTTTATCTTAGTGGCGATGACGGGTCTGGCGACTTTATTGGTTGGCGCTTATATCGCGTTGTTTAAGCATGATTTAAAAGGCTTGTTGGCTTATTCAACAATCAGCCATTTAGGTTTAATTACATTACTCTTAGGTTTAGACACTGAGCTTGCTACAGTGGCTGCTATTTTCCACATTATTAACCACGCTACGTTTAAAGCGTCGTTATTTATGGCAACGGGTATCATTGATCATGAAACTGGCACCCGTGATATGCGTAAACTTAATGGTATGTGGCGATTTATGCCGTATACCGCCACACTTGCTATGGTGGCAGCTGCAGCCATGGCGGGCGTGCCACTGTTAAATGGTTTCTTGTCGAAAGAAATGTTCTTTGCCGAAACACTACATCAACAAGTGCTTGGCTCTATGTCGTGGTTAATTCCAGTGTTAGCAACGATTGCTGGTGCACTATCTGTGGCGTATTCAGCGCGCTTTATTCATGACGTGTTTTTCAATGGCGACCCAATTGATTTGCCAAAACAGCCCCATGAGCCACCACGCTATATGCGTGTACCAATCGAAATATTGGTTGTGCTGTGTTTACTCGTTGGTATGTTCCCGCACTTTGCAGTAAGCGATATTTTAGCTTCGGCATCTTTCGCAGTGCTTGGTAATGTAGCCCCGGATTATAAGCTATCAGTATGGCATGGTTTTAACTTACCTCTGTTAATGAGCTTTATTGCAACAAGCGTTGGTGTGATGATTTATGTGCAGCGTAAGCACCTGTTCCACTTCCAAGCGTCATTACCAACTTTGAATGCTAAAAAAGGCTTTGAGCGTGGCTTATATAGCTTGATTAAGTGGTCACAAGAAAAGATTAAACGTATCGAAAATGGTTCCTTACAGCGTTATGCCTTTGTGATGATTGCGGTGGTGCTCATGTGTGCGGGTTGGCCTTTATTTGAAATGCGCCAGTTAGCAGGAGCAAGCGAGTTAACCCCAATCGATTTCCATAATGCAATAGGTGCAGGCTTACTAATAATTGGTGCGTTGGCAACGGTTATTTGGCACCGCTCACGAATGATATCTTTGATTATGATTTCAATTGTAGGCCTGATGGTATCTGTTGCTTTCACTCGATTCTCTGCGCCAGATTTAGCACTGACTCAGTTAACGGTTGAAGTTGTCACCGTGATGCTACTGATGCTTGCACTGTTCTTTTTACCGCAGCGTACTCCGAAAGAATCGAGCTCACTGCGTATTCTGCGTGACTTGGGTATCTCATCGGCAATTGGTGTGGTTGTGGCAAGTATTTGTTATGCGCTTCTGACAAGACCACTTGAGTCAATTTCTGACTTCTTTGTTGCCAATGCAAAAACTGGCGGTGGTGGTACTAACGTTGTAAACGTTATCCTCGTTGACTTTAGGGGGTTTGATACCCTAGGTGAAATTACCGTATTGGGTATTGCTGCATTAGGTATTTATAAACTGCTTATTAACTTGCCGCTGTTTATGCCAGCAAGTGATAGCGAAGGGCGCCCATGGGCAAGAGAGCGTTACCCAATTCTACTCTCGAGTATTTCACAAAGCTTGTTACCACTTGCATTACTTGTGTCTGCGTATATTTTCTTACGTGGTCATAACTTACCAGGTGGTGGCTTTATTGCAGGACTCGTTACCGCGATTGCATTTATTTTGCAATATATGGCCAATGGTTCGCATTGGATTGCAGACAGATTTGACGTGAATTATCGTAAGATTATTGCGTCAGGTATTGCTATTGCATTGTTCACAGGTATTGGAAGTTGGTTCTTCGAACGTCCATTCCTAACAACCTGGTTTGATTATTTTGATATTCCGTTAGTCGGCAAAACAGAACTTGCTAGTGCTATCGTATTTGATTTAGGTGTGTATTTAACTGTTGTAGGTGCAACGCTGATGATTTTAGCAAGTTTAGGTAAATTAACTGCTGATACACCCAAGCAAGAGGTAAATATTTAATGGAAGTATTGTACGCATCGTGCGTCGGCGTGCTGGTTGCATGCGGAATTTACTTAATATTGCGGGCTCGTACCTTCCCTGTGGTACTCGGCCTGACTATGTTGTCGTATGCAGTTAACCTGTTTTTATTCTCTTCAGGTCGCTTAACAATTAACAAAGCGGCTGTACTTGGTACAGGCAGTGAGTATGCCGACCCACTCCCTCAAGCGCTGGTTTTAACAGCAATTGTAATTGGCTTTGCGATGACCGCTTTTGTGGTTATTTTAGCGATTCGTGGTCGTGCAGATTTGGGTAATGACCATGTTGATGGTCACCTTGTTAAATCATCGAAGGAGCAAAAATGATTCAGCATTTAGCTTCTTTACCGATTCTAATTCCGATGTTGGCAGGTGTTATTTTACTCATGCCGCCATGTGGTAAAAACTTACATATCCGTCGTGTTTCGTCGGTTATTTTGTCGATTGTCACATTATCAGTAAGTGCTTACTTATTATACCACGTTAATAGTACAGCACCGCTTGTTTACGCAATCGGTGACTGGTCTGCACCATTTGGTATTGTGCTGGTTGCCGATAGACTAGCAACACTACTGGTGTTACTTACCAGTTTCCTTGGTGCGGTTGTAGTGCTCTATAGCTGTGCAGGTGATGATAAAAAAGGGAGCTTTTTCCACCCATTAGTGCACTTTTTAGTGTTAGGTGTTAATGGTGCCTTTTTAACTGGCGATGTGTTTAACTTATTCGTATTCTTTGAAGTCTTGTTAATTGCCTCATACTCATTATTGATGCATGCAGGTAACAAACACAGTACACGTGCTGCACTGCAATATGTGATTTTAAACTTAATTGGTTCAAGTGTGTTCTTGATTGCGCTAGGTGTACTTTATGGTGTACTAGGCACATTGAATATTGCTGATTTAGCGCAAAAAGTCCCGCAATTGACGGGTGACGATGTTTACCTCGCTAAAATTGGTGGTTTGTTATTAATTGTGGTATTTGCTTTAAAAGGCGCGTTATTACCATTGCATTTATGGTTACCGAATACCTACGCAAGTGCAATGCCATTGGTGGCTGCATTATTTGCGATTATGACCAAGGTAGGTGTTTATGCCATGCTACGTGTGTATACCGTAATATTTGGTGATAATGCTGGCGAGCTTGCTCACATGGCACAACCTTGGTTATGGGGCTTAGCACTAGCGACCATAGTTATGGGTGGTATTGGTGTATTAGCGAGTCAAGACCTTAGAAAGCTTGTTGCGAATCTGGTTGTTGTATCTGTAGGTACTTTAGTGGCATTGGTTGCGATTCAAAATGTCTCTGCAACAGCTGCATTACTTTACTACTTAGTGCATTCAACTATTATTTGCGCAGCACTATTTTTAATTGCAGATTTAATTGCTCAACAACGCGGTAAAGTTGCCGACCGATTAGTAGCAGGTCGTGCCGTTGCACAGCCATACTTACTTGGTGCTTGTTTCATAGTTGCTGCTCTTGCCGTTGTTGGTATGCCGCCGTTATCTGGCTTTGTAGGTAAAGTATGGATTTTAAAGAGCACGCTAGATAGTGAAAAAGCCATGTTGTTTTGGCCAATTTACCTAGTATCTAGTTTGGCGTTATTAGTGGCGGTTTCACGCGCTGGTACAAGCTTATTCTGGGATCATACTCATAAAGACAGTGAAGCAATTGAAGGCACCAAAGCACATCCTCTTAAAGTGATTTCAGTAGTTGCGCTACTTGCATGTTCACCTTTAATGGTTGTATTTGCAGGACCTATTTCAGACTATATGCTAGCAACATCAGAGCAGTTGTTTGATATCAACACTAGCATCAACACTGTATTACAAGGAGGCCATTGATGCGTTTAGAAGCTCGCTTTCGTTGGTTGCCAACACCATTTCGCAGTGTTTTATTATTTATTGTATGGCTGTTGTTAAATAACAGTGTGTCGCCTGGACACCTGTTTTTAGCTGCATTTTTCGCAATTACCATTCCGTGGATTACTTTCCCATTTCGTGATCCTCAGCCGCTAATTGTAAGGCCGGGTCTTGCGTTTAGGCACTTATTGTTGGTGCTTTATGATATTGTGACTGCCAATTTACAAGTGGCACTGTTGATTCTCGGGCCCACTAAAAAATTGCGCCCAGGTTTTATAAAAGTGCCTTTGGATTTAAGCCACGAAATGCCAATTACTATTTTGGCAAGTACAGTGTCGTTAACGCCGGGTACTGTGAGCGCAGAGGTTTACCCTATTCCTGAGTCCCTCGAAGAGGGGGCAGAGATTGAGCAGCGCTATTTATTAATCCATGTGCTCGATTTAGCTGATGAACAAGCGTTAATTAAAACGATTAAGCAGCGCTATGAAGCACCGCTTAAGGAGATTTTTCGATGCTAGATACCGTTTTTTTAATAGTTTACGCCATGATAGCTATATCTTTATTATTAAACGTGTGGCGGTTAATTGTAGGGCCGTCGGTACCTGATCGTATTTTGGCTTTAGACACTATGTTTATTAACACCATCGCTTTAATTATTCTGTATGGCATGAGCATGGGAACAGATTTATATTTTGAAGCCGCATTATTAATCGCTATGCTTGGCTTTGTTAGCACGGTAGCTGTATGTAAGTATTTGCTACGTGGCGATATTATTGAATAGGGTAGCAAATGATGAGTGAATGGATTGTATCAATCTTACTATTAATTGGTGGTTGCTTTATTCTAATAGGCTCAATAGGCCTTGTGAAAATGCCTGATTTTTTTATGCGTTTACACGGTCCAACTAAAGCAACAACCCTAGGAATGGCATCGTTATTGATTGCTGCGATGGTGTATTTTAGCTATACCAATGAAGGGATGAGCGTAAAAGAAATTCTCATTTCAATTTTCTTACTGATCACCGCGCCTATTAGCGGCTATATGCTGATTAAGTCAGCAATCCATCATAAGCTTCGTGCTAAAGATGGCACTAAGGGCCTCGATAACATCGAAGAAGATTAATACCAGCTCGCAATAATACTTAAGGAATTGGTGTGATATCTGAGTAACAGAACAATGTGATCTACTCGAGTGGCTTTTATTGAGCTCGTAGATCGCATAAAATGCCCCGTCATTTAGTACAGTAGGTAAATAGAGCATTATGCGAGTAGCACTTGGAGTAGAATACAACGGAGCGCGTTACAGTGGTTGGCAACGTCAATCACACGTCAATAGCGTACAACAAGAAGTAGAAACGGCGTTGTCGCGTATTTGTAATCATCCAGTCGAAATTGTTTGTGCAGGCCGCACCGATGCGGGTGTACATGGCACCGGGCAAGTGATCCATTTTGATACTCACGCTGAGCGTGAAATGGTCGCGTTCACTATGGGTATGAATACCTTACTGCCAAAAGATATTGCTATTCGCTTTGCCCAGCCTGTAAGCGAAGACTTTCACGCTCGTTTTAGTGCTACAGCTCGTCGCTACCGCTATGTGATTTATAATTACACCTATCGCGGCGCTATCATGAGTGAAGGGGTGACACACTTTCATCACCCATTAGACGAAACTAAAATGCAAGAAGCCTGTCAGTATTTAATAGGCGAGCATGACTTTACTTCGTTTAGAGCACTACATTGCCAAGCAAATACAGCAAATCGTACTATTCACCACCTGTCGGTAAAACGCCAAGGTGATTATGTGATTATTGATATTAAAGCCAATGCGTTTTTACATCACATGGTACGAAACATCACAGGGTGTTTGATGGACATTGGTCTTCATAAGCATGAACCCGTGTGGTTAAAAGAATTACTCGATTTAAAAGAGCGCGCTAAGGCAAGTGCGACAGCGAAAGCTGCTGGCCTTTACTTAGTTGACGTGGATTACCCAGAACATTTTGGCATTCCTAAAACACCATTAGGGCCTTTGTTTTTACCTGATTCAGACAGTTAGACTTTAGTAGACTACTACTAAGACCAGTTTTTTATATCGTCTGCGGGTAATTCATGTTTTAATTGAAAAAATCTGTCTGTTTATTTGTTATCAGAAACACAAGTGAGTGTTTCCAATTAAACAGACTGCGACACAGAACAGCATTAAGAGAGTTGCAAATGAGTTGGTTAGAAAAAATCTTACCTAAAACGACTAAATCGTCAGGTCGTAAAGAAATCCCTGAAGGGGTTTGGGCTAAGTGTACAGACTGTGATTCAATTTTATATAAAGCAGAATTAGAAAAAGCACTCAACGTGTGTCCTAAGTGTGATCACCACATGCGTTTAAGTGGCCGTAAACGTCTTGAAAACTTTTTAGACGATGCTGATCGTCAAGAACTTGGTGCAGAGCACGAACCAAAAGACGTATTAAAGTTTAAAGATTCTAAAAAATACTCTGACCGTATTACCCAAGCACAAAAAGCAAGCGGCGAAAAAGATGCACTTGTGGCAATGAAAGGCCGTTTAAAAGGCATTCCTGTTGCTGCTGTTGCTTTTGAGTTCTCGTTTATGGGTGGTTCAATGGCGTCAGTAGTAGGTGCTCGTTTTGTTGAAGCTGTAGACCAATGTTTAGAGCACGACATGCCACTTATTTGTTTCTCTGCATCAGGCGGTGCACGTATGCAAGAAGCACTTATGTCATTAATGCAAATGGCTAAAACAAGTGCTGCGCTTGCGAAAATGAGCGAAAAAGGCTTACCGTTTATTTCAGTATTAACTGATCCAACAATGGGTGGTGTATCTGCATCACTGGCAATGCTTGGTGATGTAAACGTTGCTGAACCTAAAGCGCTTATCGGTTTTGCGGGTCCTCGCGTAATCGAGCAAACAGTACGTGAAACGCTTCCTGAAGGTTTCCAACGCAGTGAATTCTTGCTAGAGCACGGTGCAATCGACATGATTGTTGACCGTCGTGAAATGCGTGACACCCTTGCTCGTATCTTAGCGAAATTTATGAACTTGCCTTCTACTGAACAAGAGCATAGAGTAGCGTAAATTTCAGCTTAACTGATTAAACGCTATGACAGAAATCCTTCCTAGCCAATCATCAAGCCTTGATGATTGGCTTTGTTATTTAGAAAATGTCCATCCTGCCAATATCGAAATGGGTTTAGAGCGCGTAGAACGCGTGGCAAACCAAGTCGGTTTACTTGATACATCAAGCAAAATAATCCTTATTGCAGGCACTAACGGTAAAGGGACCACTGCCCGTTGCCTAGAAAGCTTATTACTTGCACAGGGTTTTAGTGTGGGTACTTATGCTTCGCCGCATCTTATTCGTTACAACGAGCGCGTACGTATTAATGGCCAAGAGCTTGATGATCAATTCCATGTTGATGCTTTTGATATGCTAGAAAAAGGCCGTGCTGACACGCAACTAACTTATTTTGAGTACGGTACCTTAGGTGCACTGGCTATTTTTAAACGTCACGCCGTTGATTATGTACTGTTAGAAGTCGGCCTTGGTGGTCGTTACGATGCCACTAATATCGTTAAACCACATGCTTGTGTGATCACCACCATAGATTTAGACCATAAAGAATATCTAGGTGATACCCGTGAACTTGTTGGTTACGATAAAGCTGGCATTTTCCGCACCAATACGCCTGCTATTGTTGGCGATTTAGCCATTCCACACACAGTAACTGATTATGGCAACGAAATTAACGCTGATATGGTGCTATCAGGTCGTGACTTCATATTCACAGAAGACAGTGAAGGCTTTAAATGGCAGTACCAAGATAAAGACTGGCGCTTAGCTAAGCCTGCGATCCCTTGTCAAAATGCAGCAACCGCGTTGACCTTACTAGCAAAACTTGACCTACTGCCAAGCGAGCAACAAGTGCGTGACTGCTTAGCTAACCTTATTGTCGAAGGTCGCTTTCAGCAGTTAAGTGAGCAACCGCTTATTTTTACCGATGTTGCGCATAATCCTGAATCTGCTCGATATTTGGCACGCAAATTAAGCGTGTATAAAGATCAAGGGTTTAAAATTCATGCATTAGTCGCTATGCTTGCAGATAAAGATAAGGTGGCTGCTATGTCGGCCATGGCGAATGTTGTTGATCAGTGGTCGTTAGCAAGCTTAGATTGTTTCCGTGGAGACAAGGTTGAGAATCTTGCTAAAGCATTAGCCGAAACCGCATCAACAGCGCCAAGCACGCACTATGCGAGTGTTGAAACTGCGCTAGATACGTTATTACCAAACGTCGATGAAAACACGTTAGTGATTGTGTTTGGTTCATTTATAACTGTGGCTGCAGCCATCAATTACTTTAAAAAATAGAGAGGAAATCGGTGAACGCAGGGTTTATTAATCGCTTAGTAGGAACCACGATTGTGGTTGTGGCGGCTATTGTCTTCATTCCAAACATTTTGGATGGTGAAAAGGTTCATTATAAAGAAGGCTTTAAAGCAATTCCTGAACGTCCTGAGTTCACTACCATTGACTTGCAAGAAGCGATTGATAATAAAGTATCTTCAGCGGAGCAACCTTCGCAAATCTCGGTTGAAGATATTCAAGCAAACGATACTGAACTTGTTACTAATGAAACCCAGCAAATTGATGATGCGCCGAAAATGGTTGAAGCCTCAACAGATGAGCCTGTCATTACCAAAGCTGAGCCAAAAGTTGTAGTGCAAGAACCAGCAAAGCCAATCGCTAAAACCCCAGAGCCAACTCGTAAGCCAGAAGAGAACCTCACACAAATGGCTTATGTCATTCAGCTGGGGAGTTTTTCCCACGCACCTAATGTGAAATCACTACAGGAAAAATTAAAAGCGAATGGTTTCAAAACCTTCACTCGGCCAGTCAAAACCCCGAACGGCACACTTACAAAAGTCTTTGTTGGCCCTTCACTTAGCAAGAAAGAGTTAGAGAGTAAGCTTACTGAGTTAAAGCAGTTAACCAAGTTAAATGGCAAAGTTACTCAGTTTGAAATTACAAAATGATCTGGCATTTTGAGCATAGCTCAAATACCCAAACCACCTGTGGATCCATGATTCAGCGCTATCACAGGGTTTTCAATACAAGGCGTGGCGATGCAGGAATGTAGGTACCTTTCAAATTGCTACAACGCAGTAGTGGAAGCCCTGTGAAGCGCCCGAAGGGCATGGCTAAAACGCATTTATTCTGCGTTATTGATTTTGACAAGGGGACACCATTCCCTACAATCAATGCCTTGCCTAAATGCGTTTTATCTCATGCTGAATTCTTGCATCCACAGGTGGTTTGGGTATAGAATGCGCCCCAAATTAACGACTAGTTGGTTCTTATGATCTGGGTTGATTACGCCGTACTTGGTATTATTGCACTATCCACTATCATCGGCTTAATACGTGGCTTTGTAAAAGAAGCAATGTCATTAGCTGTATGGGCTGGCGCATTTATCATCTCTAGCTTGTTTTACCAATATTTAGCATCCTTCCTAACAAGTATTTCAGAACCCCTTTTAAGAAATGCAGCCGCAATAGCCATATTATTCTTTGCGACACTCCTGTTGGGTGGGTTACTAAACTATATTTTAGGTGAACTTGTACAACGTACTGGTTTATCTGGCACAGACCGTGTGTTCGGCATAGTGTTTGGTGCTCTTCGTGGCGTGTTGGTCGTAAGCGCGTTACTCTTCTTTCTTGATGCTTTTACCGGTGCACCTAATACGCATTGGTGGGGCAACTCTATTTTGATTCCAGAATTTGGCTTTGTTGTTGAGTGGTTCTTCTCGTACCTCGAAAACAACTCGAGCTTTTTAAATTCTGTAAACCGTTAATCGGCGAGGATAAATTTAATGTGTGGTATCGTTGGCATAGTCGGAACTTCTCCTGTTAATCAGGCGTTATATGACGGCTTAACTGTTTTGCAACACCGCGGTCAAGATGCAGCTGGCATCATTACCATTGAAAACAACACGTTTAGCTTACGTAAAGCCAATGGCCTAGTAAAAGACGTATTTCATACCCGTCATATGAAACGTCTGCAAGGTACAATTGGTATTGGCCATGTTCGCTACCCGACAGCTGGTTCTTCTAGCTCGTCAGAAGCGCAACCTTTCTATGTTAACTCGCCATTTGGTATCGCACTTGCGCACAATGGTAACTTAACAAACGCAGAAGCATTAAAGCAGCAACTATTTTCAGAAGCTCGCCGTCATGTTAATACAACGTCTGACTCTGAAATTTTACTTAACATCATGGCGCATGAGTTAAGTAAATCAAACAAGCTGAAACTTGATGCGGAAGATATCTTCACTGCGGTAACTGAAGTTAATAATAAAGTAACAGGTGGCTATGCAACGATTGCGATGATCATTGGTCATGGTATTGTTGCATTTCGTGACCCTAACGGCATTCGCCCACTGGTTTTTGGTAAGCGCGAAACAGCAAACGGTACTGAGTACATGTTTGCATCAGAAAGCGTTGCTTTAAAAACCGACGGCTTTGAGTTTGTTCGTGATGTTGCACCAGGTGAAGCAATTTACGTAACTGAAGATGGTCAGCTGTTCTCACAATCGTGTGCTGAAAAAGCAACTTACGCACCGTGTATCTTTGAGTTCGTTTACTTTGCGCGCCCAGATTCAACGATTGACCGTATGTCTGTTTATGCAACACGTGTAAACATGGGAACTAAGTTAGGTGAAAAAATTGCACGTGAATGGGCTGATAAAGACATCGACGTTGTCATTCCTATCCCTGAAACATCATGTGATGTAGCGCTTGAAATTGCCTCTGCTCTTAACCTGCCATACCGCCAAGGTTTCGTTAAAAATCGCTACATTGGTCGTACGTTCATCATGCCAGGCCAAGAAATGCGTAAGAAGTCAGTACGTCAAAAACTGAATGCCATTGACCGCGAGTTCAAGGGTAAAAACGTATTGCTTGTTGATGATTCAATTGTGCGTGGTACAACGTCAGCACAAATCGTTGAGATGGCTCGTGAGTCAGGTGCGAAGAACGTTTACTTCGCTTCAGCTGCGCCAGAGATTCGTTTCCCGAACGTTTATGGTATCGACATGCCATCGGCAGCTGAGCTAATTGCTCATGGCCGTGAAGTTGAAGATATCAACGCAAGCATTGGTGCAGATGGTCTTATCTATCAATCGCTAGATGACTTAATCTCGGCAGTAAGCCAAGAAAATCCAGAAATCACCCGTTTTGAAACATCAGTATTTGATGGTCAATACATCACTGGTGATATCGACCAAGACTACCTGAACCACATTGACCGTTTACGTAATGATTCAGCGAAATCAACGCGTGAAAATGCGATGTCTGCGAGTTTAGAGTTACACAATCAAGAAGAAAACAGCGCTGATTAATCAGTCCTGATTTGATTGATATAAAAAAGGAGCTAAACAGCTCCTTTTTTGTTTTATATTTGAGAGTGTTGCATTTTTTTCAGCTTAAGTGCTAATAGTACCATCATTATGCCAAACACGATGGCGTAGCTGGCAACGAGCCAAAGCAGGGTGATTATGCCCGCGCCAGGGTTAAATATCAGATATCCACCAAAGATAATCGAAATAATACCGCTGCCAATTAACAGCCACTCATTAGTGATTTCTTTGCGAAGTTTACTGGCAATAACAATCTCAATCACACCAATAGCAATAGCCCATGCGGCAATAAAGTACAGCATTAAGATAGCCGTTACGTTGGGAGCAAACAGGGTCACAAGTGCAGCTGCAATTGAAATTAGACCACCAACTAATAGCATCCACCAAAGTGGGTTTTCATTTTTTGAAGCAATAGCTAACCAAGTTCTAATGGCACCATCGACAAAAAAGTAAGCGGCGAAAATAAACATCAAAATCGCTAATGAGGCTTCTGGGGCAAACCAACCACAAATACCAAAAATGATAGCGATGACACCGTGGATCATTAATGATGACCAATGGGGGATTAGTGAACTTGAAATCTGCATTATCGTTTTCCTTTGCTTTAGTCTCTATATAACTAACATCTCAGCGCTTACTTGCAAAGATTTTTAATTATTTTTTGTACAGTTACACAAACCGTGCTCTAATTTAATTAGCTGATTATTTCAGCGATTTAATGTTTATAAGACAAGGAACAAAGTGTGAGCCGTTGTAATACAAAGTTTTCATTACAATTTAGTAAGTTATTAGTGTGTTTTTTACTGTTGTTCAATGCGCCATTATGGGCAACAACCACACCTGAAGTTACCGTTAAGTCCTTAATAGATAAAGACAACAAGGAAGAGCAAAGTGAACAAAAAGCAGCTAAGCAAGAGCCTGAAGTCAGTTCTCCTGCAGCCAGCGAAGAAAAAGAAACGGCTTTAGAGGATGATTTACCTTTCGACACATATGGTCGAATGACACCAAGAAGTTCAATGCAGGGTTACTTGAAAGCGGCCAGAGCTCGTGACTTTGAACGGGCTGCTCAGTATCTTGATTTTCGAAATTTACCTAAGGATGTGTCTATTATAGGGCAGCTTCAACTAGCTGAGAACTTATCTGTAGTACTTGATCGTACACTCTGGGTCGACATTGATAACTTAAGTAATAAACCCGAAGGAAAACAAAAAGAAAGTGTGCCAAGTTATCGTGATTTAGTGGGGGAAATCTCAACCTCACAAGGTACTGTGCAAATCTTATTACAGTTGATTCCAGACCCAGAAAGTGGCAATCGCATCTGGAAAATATCGAATGCGACGGTAAGCCAAATTCCCTTATTGACGAAAGAGTATGGCTATAGCCATGTCGGCGAGTGGTTATATAAAAACTTGCCAGATGTTGAGTTTTTAGGTGTGCTACTTTGGCAATGGGTATATTTTGTTTTTAGTTTTTTGCTTTTCCTTGCAATAGCAATCATCTTGACGCGTATTATTACTTTTATACTTGCCCATTTAAAAGTGCCAGTCGAAAAAGATGTGATAGCGTTCATCAATGGGCCAGTTTGCTTATTGCTGGCTGTATTAATGTCGCGTTCTTTGAGTGATCAGTCGAATGTAACGATTGCTGTACTCGCTTTATTTCATGGTGCAACAGTACTTTTGATTGCATGGGGTTGGATATGCCTTCGTACAGTTGACATAGTGAAGCATAGACTTGGTCAACGCTTCATTAAGCAAGATAGGCCCCAAGTGGTTTTTTTACTTCGCCCAATTAGTAACGTTGTAAAAACCTCAATTGTAATTATCTTGCTATTTATGTGGTTTGAAAACTTAGGATTCAATGCAACAACGCTATTAGCTGGTTTAGGGATCGGTGGTTTAGCCATCGCGCTGGCTGCGCAAAAAACGGTGGAAAATATTATAGCGGCCATCACACTTTATATTTCAGCACCAGTTAAAATTGGCAGTTTATGTAAATTTGGTAGCCAGCTAGGCACAATTGAAGAAATAGGACTGAGAGCAACTCGAATTCGCACTCTTGACCGCTCTGTAATATATGTGGCGAATGCAAAGTTCGTTGATATGCAGCTTGAGAATGTTTCTGAAAGAGAGCGTATTTCTTATAGGCCGAAATTGATGCTCAGTGCGAATACCAAGCAACAAAATCTAATCTCGTTTATGCAAGCGGTAAGAGAGCTTTTAGAACAACATAAACATATCGCCTTTGAGCCTTGCAGGGTTCGTTTTAAAGCTTTCTCGCCTTGGGCTTTACAAGTGGATGTACTAAGCTACGTAGAGACTGTCGACTTTGCATTTTATATGGAAGTAATAGAAGAATTAAACTTAGCAATTTTAGGCTTATTAAATGAGCATGAGTGCGAATTAGCTAATCCAGAATTCGCACGTGTAACTGATTAGTTGCTAAAAAAGGGGTAAATGAAAGTGGCTCTCATTTGTGCGTGATGTCTACACATTGTCGTGATTAGATGGACAGGACATATGTCCGCTTTAATCAAAAATAATTGCATAAAATCTTCTAAATGCGGCGATGTTGCCGCTAATTGTTGTAAAATAATTGTATATTTATAATTTTTAATGCAGTAAAAGTGTCATAAAGTGTTATAATCGTCAGCGTTCGTTCAGCCTCTTTACTTCGTTTTGCACTCTCGATTAAGAGGTCCGCGCAGCTTATTACAAGGCGCGAAAAATTGGCCGAGCCCGTCAAATGAATTGACGCAACATCATCACCGTTGAATAAGAGTGCATAAAAAAGGTTAAAACCCGACATGAAAGCAATGAAAAGATCTACGTTAGCAACACTTATCAATGCAACGTTGTTCTCTGCCGTAGCAGGTACTTCATTTTCAACTCTTGCTGCAGACGAAGCCTCAGCAGCAAAAAACAATCAATTAGAAGTTATTCAAATCACCGCTCGTAAACGTGTAGAAAACGCACAGGAAGTACCTGTAGCTGTATCTGCTTTACAAGGTGACAGCTTAGATGCATACAGCTCAGCTGGTATGGATATTCGTTTCATGAACGCGAAGATCCCAAGCTTATCAATTGAATCTTCGTTTGGTCGTTCATTCCCACGCTTTTATGTTCGTGGTCTAGGTAATACTGACTTTGACCTAAATGCTTCACAACCTGTTTCTTTAGTGGTAGATGAAGTAGTTCAAGAGAACGCTATCTTAAAAGGTTTCCCTGTATTTGACGTAGCACGCGTAGAAGTTCTTCGTGGTCCACAAGGTACTTTATTCGGCCGTAATACACCGGCTGGTCTTGTTAAATTTGATACAGTTAAACCATCACAAGAATTTGAAGGCTATGGCTCAGTATCTTACGGTAGCCGTGGCGCAGTTGATTTTGAAGGTGCTGTTGGCGGTGGCTTAACAGATCGTTTATCAACACGTGTTTCTGTTCTTTGGCAAGAAAAAGATGATTATATTGATAATCGTGCACCAGGTTTTGAACAAGATGACGTATTAGGTGGTTACACTGAAAAAGCGGCACGTGTTCAATTCTTATATGAAGGCGACGACTTCACTGGTCTTTTCAATTACCATGTACGTGATATGGATGGTACGCCAATCGCATTCCGTGGTAATGCTATCAAAGCTGGTACTAACGATTTAGTAGATAATTTTGAGCACGACGTGGTTTACCACGATGCTGCTTCTTGTGCGACTCAGCAAGTTGAATCTCAAGGTGCAAGCTTAAAGCTTGAGTGGGATATCAACGATTTAACACTTACGTCAATCTCTGCATGGGAAAGTGCTGAAATCTATTCTCGCGCTGATATCGACGGCGGTTACGGTGCTAGCTACTTACCAGATATGGGTCCTGGTTTTATTCCATTCTATTCTGAAAGTGCTGACGGTATTCCAGATCAAGACCAGTACACGCAAGAACTTCGTTTATCTAGCAACTATGCTGGCGACGTAAATTTCCAAGTAGGTGTATTCTACTTTGATGAAGCGCTAACGATCGAAAACTTCAGCTACGACACTTATGGTTCAACGCCAGGTGAGTTAAACGGCTATGTTATCCAGCAACAAGATACCAAAGCATGGGCGGTATTCGGCTCATTAGATTACACAATCACTGATGATCTAAAAATCACTGCGGGTCTTCGTTACTCAGATGACGAGAAAGAATTCTCTGCGAACCGTACTTTAAGCCCTGCTGGTGGCGGTGCGCTTTTCCTTACAGAAAACCCAAGTGACGATCACGTTAGCTGGGATCTATCTGCTAACTATAAGATCAACGACGACGTAAACTGGTACGCACGTGTTGCGAACAGCTTCCGTGCACCAAGTATTCAGGGTCGTATCTTATTCGGTGATGAAGTAACTGTTGCTGAGTCTGAAACTGTGACGTCTTTCGAGACAGGTATCAAATCAGACGTTCTTGACGGCCAAGGTCGTGTAAATGCCACAGTGTTCTATTACACAATGGATGACCAACAATTAACAGCTGTAGGTGGTGGTGCAAACTTCAACCGTTTAGTTAATGCTGATAAGACAACTGGTTACGGTTTTGAGTTAGACACTGAGTGGGTATTAACTGACAACCTAAACGCAACATTTAACTTAAGCTACAACAATACTGAGCTTGACGATAAAGACTTAGCCGTTGACGTATGTGCTCAGTGTACTGTTACAAATTCTTTAAACAGCGCAGGTCAAGCTATTCTTGATGGTAATAGTTTACCGCACGCACCTGAGTGGATCTCTAACCTAACATTACGTTATAGCCGCGAAGTAGCTGACGGTGAATTCTTCACATACGCTGACGTGTCTTACCGTAGCGAAATCAATTACTTCTTATACGAGTCAGTTGAATTTGAAGGTAAGCCATTAACTGAAGTTGGTTTACGTGCCGGTTACGCTTGGGCTGAAGGCGACAACGAATATGAAGTATCAGCATTCGTTCGTAACATGTTCGACGAGCAACAATCAATCGGCGCTATCGATTTCAATAACAACACAGCAATGGTGAACGAAGAGCGTTACATCGGTGCTGAGTTCAAAGTAAGCTTCTTCTAAGCTGAAAGAATAAGTCCTATCAAAACCCGCTGTATAGCGGGTTTTTTCGTTTATAATCGTGTTTGTAACTGCTAAAGTGGCAGCATTAAATTTTGAGAAAGAGAAGAAGTATGGCTGGATTTTGGAACTACCGTGTAATTTTTTGTGAAGCAACAAAAGATGAAGCGGCACAATATCAAATACATGAAGTTGAATATAACTTAAATGGCAAAGTGACTAACTGGTCAGAAACCGGTGCAGCGCCATTTGGTAATACAGTCGAAGAACTTGAAGCAGACGCTGATCGTTTAAAAACAGCGTTTTCTAAGCCAGTATTAAAAGTGGTAAGAAAACAACGTGGTTACGAGCTGGTTGATGTAGAAACAGGCGAAGAAGCGTTTGCTGAGCCACCTGCGGGTTTAACTGAGTAACAAATTATATTTATCGAAGGTGCCACATGGCACCTTTTATTTTTTAGACTGTAAAAGGAATGAGGATGACTTTAAAAGCAGTATTGTTTGATATGGATGGCACACTTGTCGACTCTGAAAGTGTGCATTTTAATATTTGGAATGATTTACTAGCCCCTTTTGGCGTGCAGTATGATGAGGCCACGTTTTGTCAGCGCTTTTCTGGTAGACCAACTCTTGAAGCTGCAAAGGAAGTTGTTGAAAATTATGGGCTTAGTATCACTCCACAGCAGCTAACCGATGATAAATATGCTGCATTTGGGCGCTTTGTTAGTACTAATTTACCCGCCTATATGCCTCATGCAAAAGCAGTGCTTGAGCAAGTAAAAGCCAGTGGTTTAAAAATGGCATTAGTAACAGGCAGTGCAAAAGATGAAGCCTATCCTATTTTAAAAGGCTATGGCATTTTTGATTGGTTTGATTGTGTGGTTACCAAAGATGATGTTAACAATCCTAAACCATCTGGCGACCCATACCAATTGGCACTTGATACGTTAAATATAACCGCTAATGAAGCCGTTGCAGTCGAAGATACCTTTACCGGTGTCACCGCCGCAAGTAATGCCGCTGTTGCTGTGTATGCGGTGCCGAATCATTTCACTTTAGAACATGACTTTAGTAAAGCGGCGGGGGTGTTTGCTGATTTGGGCGAATTTTTCAAATGGCTACAAACTAACCTATAATTAAACGGCTATTACTAAGCAGCATTTATTAAGTCGTGAAAGCTACTTAAAACTTACAAATTTGCAAGGAAGCAATGATGGTTATGATCACTCGTGCGCTGATGTGCGCAATCACTTTATTATTAAGCCTTTCGGTCGAAGCTCAACAAGCCCCTTCAGTACTTTTAGCAAACGTCTATGAAGCTGACAAGGTCAATGTAAGCGAGTATTTAGTTAGTGAAAAATATGATGGCGTTCGGGCCATCTGGACTGGTAGTCAATTAGTAACCCGAAACGGTAACCCAATTTATGCCCCTGACTGGTTTACTGAGCCACTTCCTAGGGTTTGGCTTGATGGAGAACTTTGGACTAAGCGACAAGATTTTGCCACTTTGAGCGGTATCGTTCGAAAAGCCATTCCTATTGATACTGAATGGCAAACAGTAAGCTATATGATATTTGATATGCCTGATGCGACAAAACCATTTAGTCAGCGCTTTGAGGACTACTCGCGGTTAGTAAATCAGCTGCAAAGTGAACATATTAAAGCAGTGGAGCAAACGCACTTTAACGATAACAAGCAACTTAGTTTGTTTATGGATGAGCTAATAGCGCAAGGTGCTGAGGGCGTGATGCTGCATCTAGCGGCTGCTAAGCATAGTGCGGGACGCAGTGATGCATTGTTAAAGTTAAAACCCTATTTTGACGCTGAAGCGGTTGTAATCGGTTATGTTGCAGGAAAAGGTAAGTATAAAAATATGCTTGGCGCACTCAAGGTGCGCAGCAGTGATGGTACTGAATTTAAAATTGGCTCGGGGTTTTCTGATCAACAAAGAAAGTCACCGCCAGCCATAGGTAGTACCATTACCTATAAATATCATGGTTTTACTAAAAATGGTTTGCCACGATTTGCAAGCTTTTTACATGAAACACCTTAGCGTCATTCAAAAATGGCTGCGACTATGGTAAATTTCGCGGCCTTTTTATTGATGTATAGGTGCTAGAATGTTTGCAGGCTTTGATTACGGTAGCTCAAATTGTGCAATCGGTGTAATGGATAACGAGCAACAAGTGTCATTAGTGCCGCTTGAACAAGGTAAGCAGTATTTACCCTCAACACTTTATACTCATCACAGTGCTTTAGTTGTCGATTTTGTGGCAAAGCACCTCACTGGTAGCCCATTTGAGCATGACTTTAAAACTGAGCGCAATGCGCTTTTAAATACCATTCCTCGCATTAAATCAGATTTAGATATTCAAGCTGGTGATGAGACCTTATTCATCGGTCGTGAAGCAATTAGCGAGTATGTGCAATTTCCTGAAGAAGGTTACTTTGTAAAATCACCTAAATCATTCTTTGGTGCTGTGGGCTTAAAGCAAGGTCAAATAAACTTCTTTGAAGACATTGCTACGGCGATGATCTTAAAAATTAAGCAGCGTGCAGAGCAGTCACTGCAAGAGTCATTAACAGAAACGGTAATCGGACGACCGGTAAACTTTCAATCAGTTGGTGGTGAAGAATCTAATCAGCAAGCACTGGGAATTTTAGAACGAGCAGCAAAGCGCGCAGGCTTTAAAGAGGTGTCGTTTTTATATGAGCCGCTAGCGGCAGGGATTGATTATGAAACTTCATTACAGCAAGACCAAAAAGTATTGGTTGTAGATATTGGCGGGGGTACTAGTGATTGTTCATTCGTACAAATGGGGCCGAGCTTCCGTGAAAAGCAGTGTCGTGATAATGATTTCTTAGCCCACAGTGGCAAGCGTGTGGGTGGAAATGATTTAGATATTGCCCTGAGCTTTCATGGTTTAATGCCATTATTAGGTTTAGGTACTGAGTTTAAATCGGGTCTTCCGCTGCCGAACCAACCGTTTTGGCAAGCGTGTAAAATCAATGATGTAAACCTGCAAAGCCAGTTTTATAGCGATGCCCATCATCGTGAGTTATTGACTCAAGTTCGTGAAGTTAAAGAGCCTGCGCTTTTTAAACGCTTAATTCAATTGCAGCAAAATAAGCAGGGTCATCAATTAGTGCAGCAAGGCGAAGCGGCAAAAATTGCACTCTCGTCAGCGAACGAATTTACCACAGACTTGCGTTTCTTAGATTCAGATTTAATGCAATGCTTAACGCTAAAAGACTTAGCTTTAGCTGTTGATGACTCAATAAGCCAGATAGTGAGCTTAGCTAAACAAGCGATTCAAGAGGCAGGCACAACACCGGATGTAATTTACTTAACGGGTGGTAGTGCGCAATCACCGCTGATCAAGGCTGCGTTAAAATCACATTTAGGTGATATTAATATGCTGAACGGGGATCACTTTGGTAGTGTTACTGCAGGTTTAACTAAGTGGGCGCACAAGCTTTATAGCTAATCGCCCCACTTAGATATACAACTTTAATAATTAAAGAGTCACTTGGCGCGTTGCGAGGTATTTTTCGTAATCTGGCAACGTGCGGCAAAGCTCTGTCTCCATCATCGGGGAGCTTAATAGCATATCGGCACTAACTTCATTACAGGCAACAGGAATATTCCAAACCGCAGCTAAACGAAGTAATGCTTTTACATCAGGGTCGTGGGGCTGCGATGCAAGTGGATCCCAGAAAAAAACTAACACATGCACCTCATGTTCAGCAATTTTAGCACCTAATTGTTGATCGCCACCCATAGGACCACTTAATAGCTTTATCACTTCAAGCCCTGTTGTGCGCTCGATTAAATGACCCGTTGTGCCTGTACCGTATAGCGTGTGCTTACTTAAAATATCCAGGTGCTTTTCACACCATGCCTGAAGGGCTGCTTTTTTGCCATCATGGGCTACGAGGGCAATATTCTTTTTGGCGGGTAAAGCTTGTTGTTTTTGTTCCATAAGTGCTCTTATATCAATAGGTTAATTGCTAACGCAATAAAAACTAGTCCCGTGATCCGATCAATCCAAATTTGGGCTTGTGGATGTTCACGAAAATAACTGGCTATCTTATCGCCGAAATAAATATACGTGCAGTCGATTGGAAAAGCAAAAAGCGGGTAGAGTAATCCAAAGAAAGCGAGTTGAAATGTCGTTGAAGACAAGCTCGGATCGACGAACTGAGGAATAAAAGCAATAAAGAATAAGGCAACTTTCGGATTGAGTACCTCGGTCATCATGGCTTGAAACATCACATTTTGTTTTTTACTGGTGCTAACATGAGGCTTTTCGCTGCAGTCTGGTTCAGGCCCTGTGAAGGTATCCTTTAAGGTCATTATACCTAGGTAGCAAAGGTAGGCCGCGCCTAAATACTGAACTGTGGTATATGCTACCGTGGATGCTTTTAAAATTGCCGTTAAACCTACTACTGCCAAAATAGTATGCACCACACCACCTAAGGCAAAACCAAAGGCACTTTGCATTCCGGCTTTACGGCCATTTGCAAAGGTTTGCGCCATTAAAAATGCATTAGAAGGGCCGGGAGCTACGGCAATTAAAAAACTGGCGCCTAAAAACGACAGTAACGATTCTGGATTGATCATTGGCACAAAGTTAAAAAGCTAGGTATTTGATCTTAACAAGCTTTTAGAAAAAGAAAAAGCGGGCAATCAATGCCCGCTGATTTGGGTTGGGGAAAGTATTAGAACGTCACTGAGCTATTGTTTGAACAAACAGTTGTGCTTTGTGCTTCACATACTTGGTAAGTGTAAGTACCACCGCCTTTCGATGTGATAGTGTCAGTATAGCTGTTAGTGTTTGCCACTGAGCCTACCTTGCTACCATTACGGTATACATCAACTGTGCTTGTTGCTGCGCCATTCCAGCTTAAATCAACATACGCAGTGCCTTTTGATTTATAACCTGACGTAGAAAGGCTAATATCATCGCTACCAGGAGTTGTGCCGCCGCCATTATTGCCACCTGCACAGCCATTTGCCATTAGGTATGCATCTGCATCAGCGGCTTTGACAATACCGTGACCGAAGTAAACATCGTGACCAGAAGCGCCTTGGTCTTGTGCTGTCGCTTTTAAGGCATCACGAATTTCTGTCCCAGTACACTCAGGATGGTTTGACCAAACTAGTGCTGCAATACCAGATACAGCAGGCGTCGCCATTGATGTACCGCTCATGAAACCATAATCACTGGTACCAATTGCGATATCAATTGTTGTACTTGAAAGAAGTGCTGAACGGTCTTCAAGTGCTGCACCTACAGCAGGAATTGTTGTATCGTTAGTATCGCCTAATGTAGCGTATAACATGCCTGCTTCGTTATTAATGATAACAGCGCCGATACCACCTGAGTTTTCACAGTTATTCACTTTGTCATAGAACGAGATATTACCGCGGTCAATCATACAGATTTTGCCAGCTGCGCCAGAATCTACACTTTCAGCAGTACCCATGTAATAAGCCGTGCCTGATGCATTTCCTGAGTTCTCCATTGATGAAGTTGCAAAGCCCGCACCATCTGCTGCTAAGCTAGCCGAAGTGGCCATACCTGCAGGGTAAGTAGAAAGAGTATCAACACCACCTGCTGTTACTTCAACACAGATAGTTTCATCTGTAGTAGCGCGTTTACCACGACCAGACGTACAGCTAGGGAACTGCGAGAAATCTGCAATTTGGTTGTTCGCATCATTTGCACCTACCATCATTACTGATGGATAGCCTGCAGGGTATGAACGTACGTTATTACCATCATTACCTGCCGCAGCAACGACTAAGCCGCCTGCACTTGTGAAGTTAGCAAACGCGTTAGACTCGGTGCTATTTGAACCACCGCCACCTAGGCTCATGCTAATAATATTTGCACCTGCTTGAGAGCATAAGTCCGCTGCGTGTGCTAAATCTGAAGAGTAACCCCAGCCTTCAGCATTAAAGACTTTGATGATGTGCATTGCAACGCCAGGTGCCATACCAACCACACCTACATTATTATCTGCTGCGCCAATTGTTCCGGCGACGTGAGTACCATGAGGACCACCATTATCGAACCAGTTACCAGTACCACTGTCGTTGTCACCAGTAATATTACCCCAAATGAAATCAGGATTCGAAGCATCTAGACCTGAGTCAATTACACACACTTTCATGCCAGCATTTGCATCAAAAGTAACTTGGTCTGCTTGTGATTGGTAAACTGCGTAAGGGGTCAGCTGCTGCTGCATAGCATTACCCGCGTCATCGTTATAAAGCGCCATTGGCACACGTTTTTGGTCTTCTTCAATCAGTTTGATGTGAGGGTTGTTTAATAAGCCTTTCACGCTCGCTAGGTCATGACCTGAGAATTGCGCTGCAATGAAGCCATTACCATCAACTTTAATATCACCACCGAGCTTTTTAGCGAGTGCTTTAACTACGCCTTTTTTATTGTTGTCTACTTGGATGATGTAACGGTCATTTGCTGCGTTTGCAGTTCCTGCTGCACATAGTCCACTGATGATCAGTGCTAATGCTAATTTATTCTTTTTCATAATTCGTATCCCAAACATGTCATTTAGTTAACCAATTGTTAACGTGGGTAAGCAATAGTTTAATATGCGGTTGGGTACAAGAAAAATAATCCGCAAAAACGGAACAAATTATTCTAGAAAGGTGATTTTTATAACTGTGAGATATAAAAGGATGGCTAAATGGGCAAATGAAGTATAACGATTCTCATTTACCCATATTAGCTAAAAGTATGGTAAAACTTTTTTATGACAAGCGCTTATGTTTAAGTAATAAGTAAGTAAAAGGAGTGAGCATCAAAAAATGTACGCCAATTAATACAGGTGTCGTTAAATTTAAAAATTGCGTTATAAACACTAATAAACTTGCGCCACTCATTTGCATCAAGCCGATAAGTGCAGAAGCTGTGCCTGCTTGTTTAGGAAACATACTCAATGCACGACCTGCTGATGAGCCAAGTGTTAAGGCATAACCAAAAGCTGCCAAGAACATAGGAAACATTAAAGCTAAAACTGAATTTTGCTGACTAAAAGCCAGCATTATGCAGCCAGACAATACTAATAACATAAGTCCTGCTTTTAAGGCTCGTTTGGGCTGGCGCTTTATATATATGGGCATGACGAAGCTTGCAAAAATGCTCAGGGCGGCATTACAGGTAAACCAAAAAGTAAAGTCGGTGACACTGCCACCAAGCTCTGTGATTATCCAACCCGGAGCAAGGGTTACAAAGACTAAAATAGCGGACATAGTCACTAAACAAATTAAGCTATGAAATAGAAAGAGTGGTGTGGAGATAATAGGTATAAAGCGCCTTAAGTCGAGAATATGACCACTGTAAACACTGTCTTTAGGGCGGGTTTCTTTATAGAGAAACAAAACTATAAATAGGCCAACAAGTGCAAAACTGACCATGAATAAAAAGTTCATGCGCCAACCAAATTGTACGGTTAACCAAGCACCAAGAATAGGCGCAAGGGCAGGAATAAAGCAGACAATGCCATTTAAGTAAGTAATGATTTGTCCGCTACGCTCACTACCAAATTTGTCTCTAACTATTGCAAAAGCGACGACAAAAGTTGCGCATGCTCCTAAGCCTTGTAATGCTCTTGCTATCATTAAGGTGGTAAAGTCTGGCGCCAAATATGCCCAGAATGCAGCTAGCCCATAAATCGTAACACCGCTAATCGCAACAGGTTTACGGCCAAATTTATCTGCAAGTGGTCCCGCAATAAGCTGCCCAAGACCGACTGTAAGCAAAAAAATAGCCACGGTTTGCTGAAGTTGCTTTTCTGACGCATTCAATTGTTCAGCGATAGTAGGAAATGCTGGAAGATAAATATCAATACCTAATGGGCAAAAAATAACCAGAAGGCCGAGGATAAATAATAAACTGAGGTTTTTGTGCTGGCGTGACTGCATTCGCTCTCCTTTAAAACGGTATTTTATGTGCCCCTAAAGGAAAAGAAAAGCATTCACTTAGCTAAATATGTAATCATCAAAACTGCTAACAAAAATTTTCCATTTCGCTATCTGGTCTGATGTGTTAATTTCCATCTCACATCAAAAAATAATGGATAATCGTCTTGAGCTCAAAATCATCATTATTAAAAATCTGGACTCAATGTCAGTCACTGCCAAAAGGTAATTGGTTATTTAGTAAAGCTGTCTGTTTTAAAGCTCCTTATTTCGGCTCAATAAAGCCATTGATCACAGGTTTAACAGCAGGGCATTGCAGTGCAACCGTTAAAAACCGCCGAGCAATCCATAATCACATTGGTACTATCCATGCTATTGCCCAGTGTAATATAGCTGAGTTGTGCGCAGGTTTAATGGTCGATGCGACGGTGCCGGCAAAAACACACCGCTGGATCCCAAAAGGCATGACAGTGAATTATATAGCAAAAATTGACACAGACATGCGTGCAGTTGCAGATATAGAAGTACCGAGTGAGTGGTTAGAAAAGCAAGATTTGTTAGTACCGGTGAAGGTTTTTAACAGCCGCGATGAATTGGTGTTTACAGCAGATATCACAATGTATGTAACTGCTAAAAAGCGTTAAGACTTATCAGCGGCTTGTTTGTTTACAAACGACAAGTCGTTGTCATCATCGGGGAGTAATGATGAACTGGTTTGTTCTTCAGGCTTAATAGGCGCCACATTATCTTCTTCATGACGATGTTTTAAGCTGCCTTCAATGATTGCTCCCGCTTCAATGCTAAGGGTGTCATGAAATACGTCACCATGGACTTCTGCGGTGCTTTCAATTACCACTTGATTGGCGATGAGTGTTCCGAAGATTTTACCTTTGACAGTTACACTATCAGCCTCAATCACGCCTTCAATCACACCAGTATGACCAATCACTAGGTGTTTAACATGTAAATCACCATCGATCCGACCATCAAGTTGGACTTCACCTTGGCAAGTAAGGCTACCAGTTAAACGGACGTCTTCAGAAATAATTGAAGGAGTATGGTTGGTTCTTTTTAAAGATGAGCCAGACGAGCTAGCTGCTGGTTGCTTTTTTCTACCGAACACGAGAAAGGGCCTTTGTTATTTTAACTGGATTGACATGTTTGCCATTCACTAAAACTTCGTAATGTAAGTGCGTACTGGTGCTACGGCCAGTACTTCCCATTAAGCCAATGACATCATCTTTTGTTACCGTTTGGCCTTTTTTTACTTTAATTTTATTTAGGTGGCCAAAGCGAGTGATGAAACCATTTTTGTGTTGTAGTTCGATAAAATTACCATAACCACCATTACGACCAGCACGAAGAACCGTACCATTAGCGGGCGCAAAAATTTCGGTTTTATGCCAACCAGCTAAATCAACCCCTTTATGAAATGCACGACGACCATTCAATGGGTCTTTACGAAGGCCAAAACTGCTTGAAATGTAGTAATCGGCAGCAGGGAGCGTTTGTGGCAATTCACTCAGCAAACTTTCTAGGTTGTTTAATGCTAATAAGTTATCTGCAATCGCTAAAAATTCAGCAGGAATTTTTGATTCATCAAATAAATCGAGTGGACCACCTTGAGCTGTATCTGATCTTTCTAGTACCGAGGCATTGGCAAGGCTGCTATCAAGGCCTGCACCCTCTAATATGGCAACGATTTCTTGATGGCGAAGTTTTATTTGCTCATCCAATACCACAAAGCTGTTGTTATAAGCGGCATCAAGGCGCACTAAGCGTTCAGGAATACTTTCTAAGCGTTTAACTTGTTTTGGCTGCTGTTCACCTTCTAAAGGAGCATGAAATTCCTCAGAGTGTTCCTTAACAGGTAAAAGCAATGGCTCTGCATTAGTTGGTAGTGCAGGTTTGTTCATTGATTCTGGTAGCGACTCAATCATGCTTTGCAATAACGCTTGTTTTTGCTCAAGAATAGCCAACTGCTCTAATTGTTTTTCATAGGCAGCTTGTTGCTGGTAGCGTTGTTTTTGCCACTGTTGTTGTTTGCTGAGTTGGTTTTGTTCGATGCTGATGATTTGGTCGGCTTGTGACATGATCTGGAGCGTTGAAATACTTAACCAAGCAATAGCTGTTAAAATGACCAGAAGTGTTGTTAATTGTAACCAAGGCGCTAACACTAAGTGCTTTACTTCGCCATTTTGACGGATCAACAGCTGTCTAGCTGGAAAAATCGTGCGGTAAAAAGACTTAAGTTTAACTAACATGGCGTACAAAATTTAACTAATAACCGAGTTAAGATAGCAATCTGATTTAAAAAAGCCAGAAAAAAATTGTAACTCAAGAGAGAAATGGCAAATAAAAAAGGGCAAATAATGCCCTTAATACTTGTTTTTTAAATGAAAATAGCGAGTTATTTTCATTTGGCAGGTAGCACTGTACCCTCAACTGAACCAAAACCAATGCGTGCAAAACCGTCTTTTTCACACCAACCACGCATGATTACGTTGTCGCCATCTTCTAAGAAAGTACGTTGCTCGCCATTAGCAAGGGTGATTTTTTCTTTACCACCGCGTGATAGCTCTAACAATGAACCTGCTTCTTCGTGCTCTGGGCCTGATTGAGTGCCAGAACCTAACATGTCGCCAGGTTGGAAGTTACAGCCATTTACAGTGTGGTGAGTCACCATTTGCGCCACAGTCCAGTAAGAGTGTTTGAAGCTAGATTTAGATACTTGTGTTGGCGCTTCGCCAGCTGCACGCATCTTTTCAGTTTCGATTTGTACATCCATTTTGATATCGAATGCACCAAACTCACGGTTATGAGAAGACTCTAAATAGTCCATTGGTTGCGGGTCATTTTCATCACGTGTCCAGTTTGTTCTAAATGGCGCCAGTGCTTCTGTAGTAACAATCCAAGGAGATACAGTCGATGCGAAGTTTTTCGCAAGGAACGGACCAAGTGGTTGGTATTCCCATGCTTGTAAGTCACGTGCAGACCAGTCATTGAATACACAGAAACCAAATACGTGGTTTTCAGCATTCTCAATGGCAATTGCATCGCCTAATTCATTACCTTTACCAAGGTAAATACCTAATTCAAGTTCATAGTCTAGGCGTTTACAAGGGCCGAATGACGGTACTTCAGCATCTGGTGCTTTAGTTTGACCGTTAGGACGGTGGAACGTTTGACCTGATACATCAATTGACGATGAACGGCCATGATAACCAATTGGTACCCATTTGTAGTTAGGTAAAAGTGGGTTATCAGGGCGGAATAGGCTGCCTACTGCTGTTGCGTGGTAAATAGAGGTATAGAAGTCAGTGTAATCACCAATGCGACAAGGCAGCGCAAATTCGATATCTGCTTGAGCAGTAAGTGCTTCGCTTAATTGCGCTTGCTCACTGGCACCTTCACGTAATGCTTTTGATAACGCAAGACGAAGTGCTGACCAATATTGCTGACCAAGGCCCATAAATTCATTTAATGTAGCTTGGCTCGCTGCTTTAACGGCAACTTGTGCATCACCTGAGAATAAACCAAGGTCGTTTACTTTCGCTAAATCGATAACTTGATCACCAATTGCTACAGCGCCACGGAACGCTTCGTCTGAATTTTTACGACGTACTTCTGCAAAAGGAAGGTTTTGAATTGGGAAGTCACAGTTCGCTTCGTTAGCAGATGCAACCCAGCTTTTTAGATTAATATCGTGGGTTTCGTTAATTAGGCTCATACTCTTTCCTTATTTGTTCGCGCTGATGTGTTAGTTATCTATATGGAGGCAATCAACGCAATTTAAACAGTTAGTTTAAAACAGAATTTAAAACGACAAAAAGCAGCGTGTGAATATAGCCAAACCACACGCTGCTTTTTATTCATAATGATGATTTAGATTACACCACGACGCTCTTGATCTCGTTCGATTGATTCGAAAAGCGCTTGGAAGTTACCTTCACCGAAACCGCCGTCATCTACACGTTGGATCATCTCGATAAAGATTGGACCAAATAGGTTCTTCGAGAAGATTTGTAGTAGGTAACAATTTTCGCTTTGGCTATCTACTAGAATTTGATGCTTACGGATCTTCTCTTTGTCTTCTTTAACCCAAGGCACACGGTCAAAAATTGTATCGTAGTACTCAGGGATGATATCAAGCGTAGCAATCGTTGATTGGTCAAGCTTATCAAGTGAGCTTACTAGGTCATTAGTAAGGAATGCTAAATGTTGTACACCCGGACCATTGTACTCATTTAAGTACTCATCGATTTGGTTGTTGTTGTTATCTTTGCCTTCGTTGATTGGAATCGAGAAAGTACCGCATGGAGATTTAAGTGCGTAAGATAATAACGCTGTTTTTTGGCCTTTAATGTCGAAGTAACGTACTTCAGTAAAACCAAATACGTCTTTGTAGAAGTTAGCCCATGTTTCCATAGTGCCTTTATAAACGTTATTAGTTAAATGGTCGATACGGATGAAGCCTTTGTCTTCAACAATGTTTTGCTCACTTAAATCTTCGAAGTCTGACTCATAGATAGAACCTTTGTCACCAAATTGCTCGATGAAATAGATTAAGCTGTCGCCGATACCGTAGATAGCTGGGTAAGGTAAATCTTTGTGTGTTGAGTCTGTCGCAGGTTTTGCACCGCGCTCAACAGCAACATCGAATGCTTTTTGCGCATTTTCTACACGCCAACCCATAGAACAGATTGCTGGACCGTGGCTTTTAGCAAATTCAGCAGAGAAACCATCACGCTCATTATTTAGTAAGAAATGAATGTCATGTTGGTTGTAGTAAACAATGTCTTTACCTTTGAATTTTTTTAGCTTTGAAAAGCCAAAATCAGTAAACACTTTGTCCATGTAATCTGCATCAGGTGTTGCGTATTCAGTGAATTCAATGCCCATTAGGCCTAATGGATTATTTACTTCGCTCATTGTCATTACTCCCGCAATTATAAGCACTGCGCTAAAAAAGAATTATTGTTCTGTAATGAGCGGATGATTAACCAGAAATTCGATAAGGGGAAGATCCCAGCACTATTTAGCTAAAGCCTTCTTTGTAAATTAAATGGGACAATGATTTTAATTTCAGCAATTGCCCTAACAAAGGCAGTGAGTAAGCCACTAGGTTGACTAAAAGAGGTTAACCATCTTTATGGTTATCTATATGTATTTAATAGTAAATTTTAGCGTTTTTCAGGCAATAAAAAAGGCCTGAAACGGCCTTTTATATTAAGGCGATTGTATAGTTTAGTTTACGGTTTGGCGCGCTTTGTTAAAAAACTTGCTGCGTTGTTGTAACCAAGGGTTATTCATAATTTGTGGTGCAGCTTGATAATGACGCTCAACTACTTGGTTTAAGGTACGGGTTGATTGCGTAAAATTAAGTTGTTGCTGGGCAGCACCCATATTGGCAATCTCGGCATCAGTCATCGCACGACCTGCAAATAACAAGGCGTTTAAGTAACCCGGCTTAGTTTCGTAGTCATTATCGGTTAAAAGTAAGGCCGCATTGTTTATTGCCCAGCGCTCATTGATTTCACCTTCATCTTTAATACCAATTAGCTCGCCATCAAGATAAATTTTTAGTGCACCATTGTTTGGAGCAGCATAAAACACAAAAGCAATACGGTGCCAGCTGTTTGCTGTAAGCTCGCCAAAGTAACCGCTATCACTGGTGGCAATACCGATGGCGTTATCTCGGCTGACGTAAAGGTCTGCGTCATCACTATTAGTGATATCGGTTTGTAGTAATGAGCGCCACTCATTGGTGCTTTGTTCTGGCCACATAATATCCATCACTAAGGTGTAATCAGCGATAAGGCCTTCTGTTTGATAATCACCATTAGCAGCACTATTAACCGTTAAGGTTAAGCCTTGTGTTGGGCTATGACGAGCAAAGGACAACACGCCAGAGGCTCCACTTGGTAAATCAGTAATTTCAAGTTCAGTGGTGGTCGCAAATTGGCTATTCTCTGGCCCCCAGTTTTTGTCTTCAGGGTCATAAAAGCTGAGTGTTGCAGGGCCAAAGTCACTGCTAAACCCTTGCTCAGGATTATTAAAATTCCATACTGTGACTGCATCATCCGTTTTACACGCATTAAGCGTGTTATCGGTATCGAGATATAAACATTGGCTGGTGCGTGCTCGTGCGTAATTATCAAGCAGCCACCAACTTTCAGCGACCAATTGCGCTTCTAAGTTTGGCAGAGCTGGGAAGAATAATTCGCTATTAAGCGCTGGGCCTTTAAATAGAGCTACGTGGTAATTACTTGCATCATTAATGTTATCAGGCACTAAAGAGACCCATTCAGGTCGGCTTTCGAGCATGTTTTTTAATTGGCTGCCTGTCACCGCGACTTGATAAATTGAATTAAAGCCCGGGGTATTCGATGGTTGGCGTTCAACCTTAAACGCGGCATGGAAGTCTTCTTGGGTTAACGTTCCTGGTAGCCAGCGATCTTGTACTTGGCTTGCATCAAGCAAGGCCGCATCAATAGCAGGGAACTGCTGCATGGCAGCTTTGGCAGTAATCGTCGTGAGTTCTTCTGCAGTGGGGTAATTTTCTGAAACGGCAATTTCGGTATTTGCATCTGGGGCATAGCGACCCATGATTTCATCAATGGCGGCTTTAGTGCTTTCATCTCGGGTCGTAATGCTGGTTGTTGCTACGGTATTGTAATCAACATCCGCAAGTGTCTTGTCTTCAAGGTTAAAGGTTAAGGTAAGATCAGTTAGCCCTTGAGCAAAAAAGTTTGGCTGAATGACAATGCTGCCGTTATCTAAGGTTTGATAGCTTTCACCGCCATGGGTATGTCCACCAAGTACTAAATCAATTCCTGCAACATTTTGTGCAATACGGGTGTCAGTGCCTTCACCTAAGTGACTCACCATGACCATGTAATCAACATCTTGACGGTATTGGTTAACAATCTGCTCAGCCACTTCTTGCCACTGCCAATTCATTTTGAAATTAGCGATAAAATCAGGGATCGGTTCCTCTTCGATAGGATCATCAAGTTCATTCCAAGGCACTGAAGTCATACCAAAAAAGCCAATTCGAAGACAACCAACTTGGACAACTGAAAAATCGACACCGGCAAATGGCGTTTCGCTGCTACCATCATATTCGGTATTACTTGAAAGCACGATGGCATTATCGTCATCGGCAAAGTCCAGCAGTTGCTCAGGTCCCCACGCATAGTCGTGGTTACCAATCACTCGTACGTCAAAGGCCATAGCTTTTATTGCTTCGACTGTGGCTAACCCTTGTGAGGTTTGTTCAGCTACAGTGCCTTTTTCATAATCGTCACCGCCATTGGTGAATAAGGTGTTAGGGTTTTCAAGTTTTGCATTGTCGTAGTAACTGCGAATACGGCTGAATAATTGCTCTTTAAAGCCAAAGCGCGCGTGTAAATCAGCAACATGAATAAAGCGTACAGTTTGGTTACTGGCTGTGTCATTACATTGCTCGCCAATGGTTTTACTAACCGAAGGAATGGTGCGAGAAATTAAAGCAAAGCTACCAAATTCTGTGATAGCACTGACTGCAAATCCATCATCGCTTTGTTCAGTAGCGAGAGTTTGCCATTGCTCATCGACTAACTGCACTATGCTAAAGGCAAGGTTGGTTTGTTCATTTGGTAACTTAATCGCTAAACTTAATGGCTCAGCAAATATCAGGTTATTGGGGCGAAAGGTATGAATGCTCGAGACAATACCTTGCTCTATATCTGTGCTTGAAGCGCTTGTCTCAGTGTAAGTAAATGTGGTGTCTGTTGTAACCGTGTTACTTATTGCATTAAGTGTGACATCGCCCTGTGCAAATTCAGCCGATAAACCATTTTCAACAGAAATAATTAAACCAGACTGATCAGGAGCTGCTGCGACTTCTTTTGTTGTTTTATCGCCACCACATGCTGTCAGTAATAAGCTAGTCAGAATAATGACCAGTAGTTGAGTGTTAGAGCGCACTTACTCAGTTCCTTTGCCATACCAAATTAGTATAAGAATATAGTATCAGTTTTAAGGGCGCAGAGGGAATAGGGGAGAGAGAAATTCCCCGCAGCGGGCGCTACGGGGAATAAATATTATTGCTTTTCAGCTGTCACTTCTAGCTCTTCAGCTAGGATATGCTCAGTAGTTTGTGGCTCGTGTTGGCCTTCAGCACCGTGCATCCAAGCTACAAGTTTGTCGCTTAGTAAGTACATGATAACAGCAGAAAGAACCGCAGTTGCGCCTAAACCAATGAAGATACCCATCGCGTTGTCTAACGCTTCTTCACCTTCACCTAGGAATGAACCTACGAAACCTGCAATTTTGTTTGCAACGGCTGTACATAGGAACCAGATACCCATAAGCATTGAAGCTAAACGTAGTGGTGCAAGTTTACTCACCATAGATAAGCCAATTGGAGATAAACACAACTCACCTAGCGTGTGGAATAAGTAGAATAATACTAACCACATCATGCTGATTTGTAGGTGCTCACCTTGACCTTGTGTCATAAGCGCCAGGATCATAGTAATGAAACCAAGTGCTAAGAAAATAAGTGCAATAGCAAACTTAACTGGTGAATTTGGTTCACGTTTATCAAGCTTTAACCAAATAATGGCAACTAAAGGTGCAAATACAATGATGAAAATTGAGTTTAATGACTGGAACCAAGAAGCAGGCACTTCAAAACCAAGTAACATACGGTCAGTGTAATCGTTAGCGAAAAGGTTCATTAAACCACCCGCTTGTTCAAAGCCCATCCAGAAGATGATGCTGAATACACTCATAGTGAAGATAACTTTAATACGGTCAGTTTCAACTTTAGTTAATGGCTCTTTAGTATTTGATTCAGACTGCGCTTGAGAAAGCTTAGCTGAAGGTACAACACCGATGTTGCCTAAGTATTTGTTGCTTAATGCAAGCTGTAAAAGTACAGATAAAACCATACCTACACCAGCTACGATGAAACCCCATTGCCAGCCCATTGCTGCAGCAGCATAACCCGCAACTAGAGGACCTAATGCACCACCTAAGTTGATACCCATGTAAAAGATAGTAAATGCGCCATCACGACGTTGGTCACCTTCTTTATATAAATCGCCAACCATGGTTGAGATGTTTGGCTTGAATAAACCGTTACCAATACAAAGAAGGGTTAAACCAATATAGAATACGTTTTCTTCTTGGCCAGCTAAGTAGCTGTGCGGAATACCCATAGTGAAGTGGCCAGCAGCCATTAATAAACCACCAAGGATAATTGCTTTACGTTGCCCCAATACGTTATCGGCTAACCAACCACCAAACAGTGGTGTAATGTATACAGCCATTGTGAAGGTACCATAAAGGCTTAATGCGTCTGCATTTGACCAACCAAAACCACCTTCTTGAACAAGCGCTACTAAGTATAAAACTAAGATGGCGCGCATGCCGTAATAACCGAAACGTTCCCACATTTCTGTGCCGAACAACAGGAACAACCCTTTAGGATGCCCTAAAAAGTCACCTGCTTTTGGTAATGAACTCATATTTACTTCCTAACTCTAAGTTTTTATTTGAGGCCTTATTGTTTTTGCTTTGGTCGTTCTATGTATTTATTTAGTGAACGGGCGGCCATGTTTTTTGATGCAGCTAAGATAATGGTTTGTTGTTCAAGTTTTATACTTGAAGGTAAGAGACACACCCTTATCCTAGCTACAAGTGCGCTACAGTATACATAGACCTTATGGTGAGGGGAAGATCTTGCGACACTTGCCCCTTGGGATGCGATGGTTAGTAGCTTGCATAAGGCACAACAGGTTTCCCAGGGAATGCCAGCTCGCTATACACCGGATTAAAGTAATAACGGAAGTACAGCTGAGCGTAATTCGGTTCGTAAAAATCGGCTCTATCTAGGTTGAAGTAACCACCAAAGAACCAATGAGGAGTGAATCGATACTCAAAACTTGCCCCTAAGTTATACGATAAGCCGCTGCTGGTATCGCCCTCAAAGTATGGCACAACACCTGTTACGGCTGTTTGAGCTTCTGCTTGGCCTTGCAAAATAGGGTCGTTCGGGAAAAATGCGATGTCGTCAGTGGTAGTGGTAGACCAAGATACCCCAGCACGAAGCCTATAAATAAAATTATGACCAACCCGTTTATCAAAAATAACAGGTAAAGAAGCACCCAAGTAGTTTTGCGGACTGTAATAGCCACCATGTCCCCAGGTTTCTTCACTTAAATTATACTTATATGACCAGTGTAATAAGTTAAGACCTAGGCTTAATTCGGCGTTTCTTTCGCGAATATAGCGATAGTAACTACCACCCATTAGACTGTAGCTTTGGTTGTCTTTTACATTTTTACCTTGCAAGATTTGATAGTTGGTGCTGCCCCAAAAACCCCAGTCTAGGCCTAGGTCATGGGATAGGCTAAGTTGTAATTGCGTTGCTCTAACGCCACCCCATACTTGGTTGGTAAAGACATCTTCAAGTCCGGCGTAAGATAATACAGAGCTAGTTACTGGGCGTTTATTAAACGTGACGCCATAACCAAAGTCGCCTAAATCACCTTTGTAATTAACGCCCCACACGATATCTTCGACTAGAAAGCCAAGTGGAGTAGTACCAACATCAATGCGCCATTGCTCGTTTTGCCAAGCAAGGCCAATATCCATACCTTGTTGCTTTGGTTTTATACTTAAAAGTGGGCAATCAAAAATACAGAGGGCCCCTTGACCATAGCGACTACCAGCAAAGGTTTCATCAAAGCGGGTTTCTTGGCTTGATATTGTCATCGGGTCTAATTTCACAATCCCTGTGCCACCCCACAAAGGGAAACCTGCTTCAATAGGGCTTGCACCAGCGCCGAGGGTTGACTCATTTTGCGTACTGGTTTGGCTACTTAAGTTGATTGCGGCGGTAATATACGCTTGCTCATCTCGCTCGATGCCTTGCAATTGGCGCTTAGCATTATTGACATACCACGCTTCATTTTCATCAAGGGCATAAAGCTCATAGTTCTGCTCATCACTTAAGTCGCTCGTAGCAGCGTATGGGTCAACTGCCGCACGGTACCAGCTTTGAGCAAGCTTATTCTGGTGCTTAGCTTGTGCAACCGCAGCAGCTTGATAATAGAGCTCTTGGTTATTGTTGGATTTAGCCAGCAATTGCTCAGCTAGATTTATTGCGCTCTGAGTATCTTCAAATGGTTCAAGTGCAGCCATTAATTGCTGCTGACGATAGCTTTGCTCGCTCGAAACTTGATTAATTTGCCCAGCAATGATGCGATCAGCTAAATCATGTTTTTGCTGCTGACGCGAAAGTGTTGCAATAGCCAAAGCGGTATCCGTTGACACTGTTTGACCTTTAGCGATGTGCTGCTCAAAGCGAGTAATAGCTTCGTTACTATTGCCTTGCTCGATATGAGCATTGATTAATGCTTCTGACAGTTCTGAGTTATCAGGGTATTGTGATGCAAGGGCTGACAGCTTGGTAACTCTTTGGTTACTATCGCTAAAGCGATTAATATAGTTTATTTGCAGTGCTAGCCATTGTGACTGCTCAGCATCGGTTGCGTTACTCGGCAGTTGATAGTTAGCAAACCAGATATCAGAGGCATTTTTATCGTCGCTTTCAATAAGCCAAGCTGCATAGGTCATATGCCAATAAGGACTCAAGCTTGGATCACGAATTAGGGCTTTTTTCAGCTGCCTAATCGCATATTGTTGCTCATTAATTTGTTGCCATTGGCTGGCAAGCTCTGCTTGCATTAAAGGCGTTAATGGTTGTGCTTCTAACTCGGTGAGCTTATAAATCACCGTGGCCTTATTAGTGGCTGTATTATTGGCAGAGAGTCTTTCAAGCTTGGTATTAATGCTCAATTGCTCTGTGAGTACATTGATTTGTTCAGTACGCGCGTTATTTGGAATGTAATCTAAGGTTGCCAATGCTCCTTGAAAATCATTCAACGAACGTAAAAATAAAGCATGGCTATAGCGTAGCTCTGCATCTAACGGAAATTGCCACAAGGTTTTTTTATAAAGAGCTTTGGCATGATCAACCAAACCTTGTTGTTGGTATAAATTTGCAAGGTCATAATAGAGCCAACTTTGACGAGGGCTTTGTTTGATTGCCAAAAGTAACACATCAACTGCTTCATCTAGCTTACCTTTGGCAGTAAGGTCATCAGCGCGGGCTCGCAATTGTTGTGTTTGTAATAGCGTGTAATCTTCAGTAATCAATGCCTGTTGTTGTTGATTTAAACTGTTATAAAAACGATGACTACGAGCATAATTATCATCTGAGGCAGTTAATTCGAGCATGGCGCTCAAGGTAGCCTGTTGCAAGGGATCGTCTTTTAGGACTTGCTTATAGAAATTCATCGCGTTTTGGTATTGCCCAGCTTGCTTGGCAAGTTCTGCGCGGTAAAACAACACGGTATTCGGGTCTTCATTTAAGGTATCAGCTAAATCAAGTTTGAGACCTGCACGTTTCAATTCATTGCTATTGATGGCCGATTTAGCTTCATCTATGTATTGCCAAAAACGTGCGGTATTGGCCAAACCTATAAATACAGTAATACGATTTGTATCGATACTATATTGTTGGGCTTTTTTAAAGTACTGGTACGCTTTGGCATTTCTACCTTGTCTAAGATTTAATAACCCAAGACTATTGTATATTTCAGGGTCTTGAGGTCGGCCTTGTAGAGCTTTTTTAAATAGTTTTTCAGCTGTATTAAAATGGCGTTTTTCAAGCTCAGTGCTGCCTTTAAGCCATGTTTGGTAAGCTGGATCGGCTTGTTTCTTTTGCTCAGCTAAATGTGCTTTTTTAAAGTCACTAAATTGCAACTGACCTTTACTGCTTTTTGGGTAAGCAGCAAAGTAACGCTGATATTCGCGTTCAGTTTGTTTATTAAGCGGCATATCTTCAAGTGCCGCAAGCCAAGCAAATTCAGCTTCAACACCGTATTGGTTACTGTGTGCATAATGGCTCAGTAATGCAATGGCTTCTTTATTACTCGGGTTTTGCTTTAATAAGTGACGTGCATAAGCAAGCTCAAAACGGCCGCTATTCGGGTAGCGCTTTATCAAAGAGCGATAGCCACGCAATGCTTGTTGGTATTGGTTTGTGTCTTGAGCAAGCCAGTTTATGTGTTCAAGTTCATATTCAATATTAGGGTAGGCTGACTTAAACAGGCGATTATAAATTTTCACCGCATCGCTGTATTGCCCAGCTCTGGCACGTAGCCGAGCTTGCTGAACGGTTTCTTTGTCTTGATTATTTACGCGTGCGAGCATGATTAAGCTTGTTACGCACGGATGCGACAGATTACTAAGCTCTGCTAACCGAGCATTGGCTTTGTCACTTTCTTTTAGACTATATAAAACGCGCACCTCGGCGCATTGCACTTGAGTATTTTTAGGTGCAATGCTTTGCAGTTTTTCTAAGCTGTCGCTCATTAATTGATTATCGCGCTCAATTTCACCAAGTTGTATTTGGCTAATTAACCAATCAATTGATTGACTATTAAGGTCCTTGTTATTTGCTGCGGATGCACTGGAGCTCGCTAAAACTGCTGCAAGTAGCCACTTTATCGGCATTCATTGCTCCAGTTAGTTGTTAATGTTCCTTTTTTATCAATACTAAAACGCTTATTCAGGGCGCTATTAGCAAATAAATACAATACGCTGTCGTAATAGCGGCTGGTGGTAAAGCGTTTATCCATCATGATTTGCTGCTGTAGCGCAGTGACAGTTTGTGAAGCATTATCTTCTGCAAGCAGTGGTAGTAATGCCGCAATAAAGCCACTTGGGGCGTTGCCTGATGTTTTTCCCGTTAGCGCATTGGTTTCAAGTGGCACTTTGCCTGAAGAGACGATGCTATCAACAAAAGGTTTAAACTGTTCAGTGAGGTTTTTTTTATATGCAGCATTATTAGCCATCATGCTAGCCCAAAGGTAGACACGAATCGCATTATAACTGCCGGTTGCTGGAGCTTTTTTATCATGATAAAAGCCTTTTTCAACACTGTAATTAACCCAGTCAGGGCTAACACCTTTAGGTGCTGTATCTATTAATAACTGCGCAGAGTTATCGTGTAATGTTTGCCAAGGTGAATGCGGGTATAGGTGCGCAAATTGCGCAAATATAAATAGCGGTGCATAGCTTGGGTTTAACTTCCAGTGACTGTCTTTTTTAAAGCCTGTTGGCCCAGGTAATAGAGTCAGGCCAAGGTTTGGTATCTGCGCTGTTTCTTCGCGAATGATGCGCTCAGCAAGTACTGAGCTGAGCACTGCATAGCGTCTTTCATTCCATAATATTGCAGCTTGTGAAAGGCTATAAGCAATCCATAAATCTGAATCAGACGCTGGATTTGAATCAAGGATTTGTCCTTGGTTTTGCTTTATTCCCCATTGCCATGCTGGTAAACGGGTGCTTAAATCACCTTCAGAAAGGTGCACTTCGGTCCATTCAAGTAATTTATCAAAGCTGGCTTTATCATTTGCAAGTAAAGCAAAGAATAGCGCATAAGATTGCCCCTCTGAAGTGGTAATGCTGTATTCACTGCCTAAATCAATCACTCGTCCTTCGGGTGTAATGAAGTGAGTTTTAAAGTTATTCCACTGCGGCCATGTACTACAACTTAACTGAGCCAATGCATTGGTAGAATAAATAAAAACGAATAATAAAGAAGCGATAGTTTTCATTATGCTTTATCTCCTTCAGATAAACGTTTTTTGGTTAGTAGTGCGAGCACTCGCCACAACATAAATGAAATAAGTAATAGTGTTAGTAGCGATAAAATCGCTAACAGTACTGGACGGTCTGAAAAGTGAAACCAAATGAGCGTATGAATAGGCACGTGACCGACAAAATACTGCTCATCGGTTTTAATCGTTTTGATGCCTTGGCTATTAATAATTGCTGAACTACCTGTAATTTGAACCGTTTTTTCTTCATTTAATAGGGCATCAGTTAGTAGTGCATAAGCACTTTCATTACTGGCAATCAAAGAAACTACTGAGCGGTCTGAATCGAACGGTGACTGGAATCCTGACATCACGGCTAAACGACCAATGCTACTTATGTTTATTTTAATTTTTTCAGCGCCTTTGGTGTCATATGCACCATTGTAGATAGCTTGATCGACAATGCGTTGGTTGTTGTTGAACAGCACACTTAACGCGCTGTCTTTGGCAAGCGATGTTAAGAAAGAATCAGGCTTACCAATGATAATAATGTCTTTATCTTTTAGCGCAAATTGGTTGCTTGGAAATTGAATGTCTAAACGGTGCGCAGGATAGCCAGTAATAGCGCCTAAATGACCTGTGAAGTTAAGTAATAAGCTAATCGCATTAACTGAGCTGTTAGCTTCCATTACTAAAGTACTTTGGTGTAAATCGGCATATTTGGTGAATGGAAAACCACCATTTGCAAAAGCGCGTAAGTTTGGCATGGCAATGTAGTGATGGAAGTCACTTACATCAATCGTTGAGCTGCCATCAATTGCACCAAACTCACCACCGGCAGGAATGGCACTACACTCACCTGTTTTTACTACTGCAAAATTAAAATCATAAGTTAGTTGATTCTTAGTTGTTAAATCAAGGCCTGTTAATTCAAAGTCTTGGCGAGTTTTTGTTGGGTTGTAATCTGAAAGTAGAGGCAATAAGGTATTGGTTGTAATAGTCTTACCACCTTCATTATCAAGAATAAAGCCATCCACAAATTTATCGTTTATCAGCATATTTAAACGCGACAACATGTTTTTCTCAACTGGTGTGTTGCGGTAATTCAAAGTAATAGGAATACCGTTTTCACGCCAAGTGAATAAATCGGGTGCAAAGCGTAAATCTAAACGAACTGGCAGACCGCGATAACCCTCTGACTGAAGTTGGGTTGGGTATTCAATAAACTCATCAAAGCTCACTGCGCGATCAGAACGCACCCACAGTGGCGCATCATAAGCTTCTCTAAGTGGTAAGTTGCTAATTGCATCAATAGTCGCACTGCGACCTGTCATCACTTTATAGCCAAAGACTAAACCAACAACGGCTTCTTTTAATTGTGCTGTGTCTTTACCTAAAACCAGAAGTATTTTGGCGTAGCGCTGAGTCGGGCTGCTGATAATTTCTACAGTTGGTTTTTCAACATCTGGGTAATTCAATAAAAAATCAGGTTTGTTGTCGTTTGTTGCAAAGACGACACTATGCTCTGTTGGTGTTGCATTGATTTGTACAGGGAATTGCGCTTTGCGCCATTTTGCTTGTGCGCCAAAAAAGCTTGATAGCGCTGCAGCTGCTTCTAGCGTATTTTCATCCGGTTGTGATGCAAAAACAAATGGTAAGGTTAGTCTGCTGTAATCACGTGAATCAAAAAATGGCGCAGGGAAATACTCAAGTAAGCTTTCTAGAGCTAGTGACTGGCGGTCAATTGAAATACGGCTACTTTTACTTAGCTCTGCCCAAATTGTGTCACTGTAGCCATCTTGACAAACCATGTCGTAATAACCTACCAGCTCAAAACGTATTTGGTTGAAGTCTTTAATCAACTTAGGGTTAAGTACAACACTCTGCTCAGACACTTTGCCAATTGGAGAGTCTTTCTTATCAAAAGGTAACACTGTTACTAAGTTTTCATTTAAGAAAATCTTTAAATGTGACACTCGGGCAAGAAGTGATGGTGACGATGTGTATGAAAAGTCTAGGGTTAGCTTTTTACCTAGCTTATCTAAGCGATTCGTAAAATCAACACGCGTACTGTTGCTAATACCATCAAGTTTAAACTTGCTTAAACCAAGCTTTTCAAAGCTTAATGTCATGGTTTCAATTGGCGCTTGTTCAGGGTAACCATCATCAAAAATAGCTTTATTAGGGAGAGGCTCAGCACTTATCGCCCAGCTAGATGTGCTGAGTGTGACAACAGCTAATAACAAGGTCAAAATAGTTTTTATCATGATGTTTTTAGTACTTTTGTTGGTTTTTTAGGTAATAATGACGCCACAAAGTACAAGACCCTTGATACAAAGGAAATCACTGGTCTTAATTCATTTGGAGCATGGAAAATCAAGTTCTTAAAGCCTTTTAGGCTGGTATAAAAAACGTGAGAAAAACTGTATGAAGGCTTATCGTGTTTAAAGTTCTCTTGCCAATCAAGCCAAGCATCGGCACGTGAGAAAGTGCATTGAATAAAGGCTTTTTGTTTTTCTAAATCTAAATCTCTTAGGGTAAGACCCAGCTGCTTATCGCGGGTGTTACAGATATAAGTTGGAAATGAAAACTGCTTTAAGCCACGACTCATTAACAGCTCTACCTTATCGTTTACACGGCAAAGATGGGTATGTTCAGTTTCCAGACCAACACCATTGTTTGAGTAATCAGTAATTTTAACTTTAATGGTACGGCCATTAGCCAGACGAATGGCTGCAGGGAAGTTTGCTTTTATACGATGTGAGCTGCGCACTTGTTTTGCTTCAGCGGCAACGGCCACAGCTGCACCTAGAATTATCACGTTATAGCTTGCCCATAACATGCTAATGACCAGTACACCTATTTGTGAGCTGTCACCAAAGAACAATCTGAACACGCCATAGGCCATACCCAACACGTTAACAAGTAACAAGATGATATAGGGCTTTGAAATCGTCCAGTCGTAGTGATCTTGTTTGTTTAAACCACCTTTTTCAGTCACGTTAAATTTGCCCTTATTCGGGTTGATAAGCGCAACTGTGGTGGGTTTTAAGATATACCAAGCAAGTACTGACTCATAAACTTCGCCCCAAAATGAATAGCGGTACTTACCTTGAATTCGGGAATTGGTTATTTTTACTTGTAATAAGGTCGGTACAATATAAAGAAAGATGGCAACAAACGGTGCATAGATAATTTGCGCATTAAAATAAATTAATGCCAGTGGCGCTGTTAAGAACACAATACGCGGGATACCCGATAAAAAGTGCAGCATGGCGTTTAAGTAGCATAACCGCTGGGCAATATTTAAGCCTTTACCAAACAGCGGGTTATCTAATCGGAATATTTGTGCCATGCCGCGTGCCCAGCGAATACGCTGACCAACGTGGGCAGATAAACTATCTGTAGCTAGGCCGGCGGCTTGTGGAATATTAATATATGTTGTTTTGTAGCCAGCGCGCTGCATTCTCAAAGCAGTGTGGGCATCTTCAGTGACGGTTTCTACGGCAAAACCACCAATTTCTTCAAGGGCACTGCGCCTTAAAACAGCACACGAACCACAAAAGAAGGTCGCATCCCACATATCGTTGCCATCTTGAATTAAGCCATAGAACAACATATTTTCATTTGGGATTTTACGATGGTTTTTGAGGTTGCGCTCAAATGGATCGGCAGAAAAAAAGTGGTGAGGTGTTTGTACTAAACACACTTTACTGTCATTGATGAATTGTCCCATTGTCATTTGTAAGAATGAGCGAGCAGGGATATGGTCACAGTCAAAAATAGCAATGTAGTCGCCATTAGTTACTTTCATCGCATGGTTCATGTTACCGGCTTTGGCATGGTTGTTATCAGGGCGAGTTAAATAACCAACACCAATTTGCTTTGCGAATTCGGCAAATTCAGGGCGCTTACCATCATCTAAAATATAAATGTTAAGCTTATCTGCAGGCCAATCAATACTTTGCGCGGCGATTGTTGTTGGCTTCACAACATCAAGCGGCTCATTATAAGTAGGAATATAAATATCAACTGTTGGCCAGTTTGCTGTGTCTTTTCCTAACGCGATTGGTTTACGGTTTAATGGATTGATGGTTTGGAAAAAGCCTAATATTAGTACTAACCAAGCGTAACTTTCAGCAAGCAGCAAACCAATCCCTAGGGTAAGGGCTAAAGGGTCACCCCAGTTAAGAGTGTCAGTGTAGCGCCACCATAGATAACGTGTAGAGGTTGTCACAGAAAGGGTGATCATCACAATAGTGGCCATTTTCCCTTCAACCCGCCTTAGAGAATAAGCAACAACCAAAATTAAACTAATGAACACTGCTTGCGCTTCAATACTAAATGGCACGGTTACAAATATAGCCACCGCAAAAATAATGAGAGTGAAAAAAGCGAGCTTTAAGGTGCTGTTTTTCCAAAGTGGAGAGCGACTCACTGCTTTATATGATTTAGTTTTTGTTTGCTTTCTAGCAACTAACCAAAGCCCTTTAAAAGAGCGTACTAGTTTACTGTCTGCCAGTCTCAATAAGCGAGCTGATCGCGTGATTTTACGCCAAGATTTACGCTGCTCAACGGCGATATGTTGCTGTGAGGTTGTGGTGGTATTGAATAGCGCAAGGTACACACTTTGCAATGCAATCCGAATGCAATTGCTTGGTGTAAGTACTGGTTGAGAAACATGAGGATACAAGCGTTTAAGTTTAAGCTTTAGTTCACGTTTTTTATTGTTATCTAATTTAATAAATAATGACAAAAAAAGTACAAAGAAAGGAAGTAAAAACGCACCCAACAAGCTCATTTTATGCTGATTGTAATAACTATAAAATTTAATAAATACAAAGCGCACAAGTTGTTTCGTTAAAAACAAACTTAAAAGGCCCTTGAGCAGGCGATGCGAAACCCCGTTTGAACTTGTATTATTACTCATTCTGACTCGCACGGCTTACAAGCCAACCAGCTAGCGTTTCAAAATCGTCATTGGCAACGCTATATGGCGCACAATTAATTGCCACATTACGAAACGCAGTGGCTTCTTTGATAACTTCATCTCTATTGATATATAAAGGAGCAATTAATGGCAATTCAGTTTGCCAAAGCTGCAATAAATCTGATTCAAGCTCAGAGGCTGAATTATATTTATTGGTTAAAAAATAATGCTGCCATGATGATTCAGCCTGCTTTAGAGTGTTTAAACGTTTGAAAGCAAAGCTGTGACAAATTGCATCACAATTAATAATCTCAAGGAATATATCGTCTTCATTTAGCGAATAGCGGTGCACATCAACATGGGCTGGGCAGTCAAATAAAAACCAGCTGTCATCGCTGTCATTAAGCTGCTGACAACTCTCTATAATACATGAAAAGTCTAACCCTAAGTTCGAACGGCTGCCATAGGGTAAAAACTTTACGCCATCGTTATCTTGGTGAAACTGCTCACATGCAGAGGCAAAGTTTGGGTAATCACTCCAGCCTAGCTGATGCTCCCACGCAAGACCAAGATGTAGGCCTAAGTCGCCTTTTGGATCTAAATCGATGGCATACACAGGCACATTTGATTTTCTCAAAGCACAAGCAAGGTTGGCCACAATAGATGTTGTACCAGTGCCACCTTTAATTCCTTTTATAAAAATTCGCTTCATTTATGATTCTTTATTGCGTTTTTGTTAACTTTTTTCGTGCTCTGTGTTTGTGTTGTTGCTAATGCGATATCGTTAAGCAAAGGGTACTTTTCAATCGTTTTGCGATTTTTTTCAACATCAACAATTTCAACATAATCCGTTTCCTTGCCGCCAAATTGTCGTAACAACTTTTCAATATCGTATTGAGTTAAGGTGTGTGAATTTTTTACTGCAAAGTCATTCATCTAAAAAACCGTTATGAGAAAAATTAGCTTAAAAATGTTCACGATCCATGGACATAATCTGCATTATATATAGAATAGCGTTTAAAACTAGTACTAAAGTATCTTTTTTAAGGGTTTGTTGGTGCCTCATTTAAATATTACAGGACTAAACGGAGCTTTCTCTGAGCTAAAGCGAGGCGCAAACTATGCTTTACTTGCCCCGCTAGATAATCAGCTATTAGAGTTAACAAGGCATCTTTTAACCAATCATAAAGACTCGGTTTTTTTGCTTTCTGAACAAGTCGAATTATTTTTCGAAGGAGAGGGAAGCGAGTTATTATTTACCTTGTTCGAACAAAAGGTGCTGCACCCATTCCATTTACATCATAATGAGAATGTATCAAAAAGTTTGCATTTTTCCCGTGGTGTTATTAACGAAATAAAACAGTATGAGCAACTGAAAAACAGTACGGTTATCGTGCATGTCGATTCAGAACATTTAGTCTCTTTGAACGAACAGCAGCTTGGTGAAAAACTCAAGCTCTATGTTGCTTTGTCACAATCAAAAAATGTCACTTTAGTGTTTTTAATGTCAGGTGCTTATGTCAGTGAATTGAGACGTCAGTTATTAGCCTTAAACCGTTTCTTCGATGGCCTTATTTATATAACTCAAGAGGCATCAATTCGCACTCTTGAGTATGATTATTGGTGTCATAAAGAAGGAGTTATCGCTGGGCGTTCGGTTAATTTACAGCTTCATGATGGTCAACTTGCATTAGTTGAGGTAGAGCAAGAGGCTGATGATAAGTCGCAAGCAACGAAGCAAGACTTTGATGAAGACGAGGTATGGCTAACTCGCAGTGCTGTACCTGAGGGTACAAAGCTACCCGTGTTCTATAAAATAATTGATGATAATGATGCTCTTTTTTCTAAAGGGCTTACCAAAAAATCAGCGACGTTAGTTTTTGCAGTTACCCGATACACTGATTTAAAAGCGTTAGCCAAAGATTGTTTCTCTCTTCGAAAGAAATGTGGACGCAGACTGAAATTAGTAATTCAAAATGTTGATGGCATAATTCGTCATCAGGACGAGTGCTTATTTTTAACTTTAGGGGTTAACCTTATTTTATATAGTTATTCTGAGCCTTCGCGTTTGCTATCACAAATTCAGTCAATTCAAGGATTTCAATTTTCAAGACCACTCCCTAAATCAATTGATGATGTTCTGAAATACAGTGAAAATACCTTAGCAAAAGGCTATCTACCAATCACCAAGTTTGCACAGCAGGTTACCAAGCATAGCGATTCTGCGGCAAATCTTGGCGTAAGTGGGGTGCTTGTTATGCTAGAGCTTTTACCTCGCATTGATGCTATACACCCATTGCATTTATTTCATGTGAAACGTGAAGGAGATATTTTTAGTTTTGCAGATGGCACGATTTATCTATATCTGCATGCTTGTCGAGAGCATGATGTAGAAAGTGCGATTAAGCATTTATTTAAATTACAGGTGAGTGACTTTTTTATGTCTAAAAATGTCATTGCCGATCATTTTTATATTCAGCAAGAATGTCGCCGTATACAACGTAATTTTGCAAATGTTGAAATAACTGATTTTACTCAACAATTACAAGAAAATGTGAGTTATATTTTTGATGCAAAAGGTTCAGATATAGCGACTTTAAATACAGAGACACCGGAATTCAAAAAAGTGATTCGACCAATATCCGAGCCAGTAAAAGTGACCTTAAAAGGTGATCTATCATGAGCTTAAATCAGTTTTTTATCACTTTTATTGTTGCAATGCTTATCGGTATTTTATTGAGTAATATAGGTAAGGCATTGTTTAATAAAGTAGTCGTGCTATACCGAAAATTAACATTTAGGCATGTATTATTAACCCCTTATACGCCAAAACGACACAAGAAGGATAACAAGTGAGGCTTTCAGGATTAGGTGTTTGGAATTTATACTTTTTAGTTAAGTTTGTTCTGTATAGCCGAGGTGACATTTCTTTTGATTTAATTGCAAACTTAGCATTTTTTGCTTTTCTAGCTATCTCTTTTCAACATATATGGTTGTCTCGTTTTAAACACGCTGTGAGTGTGGTGGTAGGTGCGGCCTTGTTATATTACGATTCGTGGTTACCTCCAATTTCTCGGCTCACTAAACAAGCCGGTAATGTACAAGATTTCAGTATTGGCTATTTTTTTGAAATTACAGCGCGTGTCATCAGTCTTGATATGGTGTTGGCACTTTTCACTTTGGTGGTTTTTTATTGGTTAACTGTAAAATGGTTGCGCTATACCAGTATATCAATCATCGGCTTTGTTTATGCGTATTGGTTAGGGGGAGTCGCTACCGGTAATGAGGTTATGCCTCAAGTGGCAACTAATAGCCAAACTATGCAAAAACAAGTACCTATTTTAGTCTCTGATTCTGCAAAACAAAAGACACCCGAGCAACAGCTTCAAGACTTTTACCAGCAACAGAACTTACTACAAAGTCAATTTCCAGATGTATTTAATGGTCAACCATTTGATGTTGTTGTGCTTAATATATGCTCTTTAGCGACGGCCGATATAAAAGCGATAGGTGTTGAGCCACGTAACTTATTTGCTGATTTTGATATCTTGTTTAGCCAATTTAATTCAGCAACTTCGTACAGTGGTCCTGCGGCAATTCGTTTGTTACGAGCAAGTTGTGGGCAAACAAGTCAAGAGCAACTATTTAAACCTGTTGACGAGCAATGTCAGTTATTCACTAATCTTGCAGAACTTGGTTATAAGACTAGCGTTGCTCTTAACCACGATGGTCACTTTGATGACTTTATTGGTTTGATCAGACAATACGGTGGTGTCTCTGTGCCGAAACTGGATTTTAGTCAATTTAGTGCTGCGCAATATGGGTTTGATGGCAAACCCATTTATTCTGATGCGGATATACTCACTAACTGGTTGAATAAACAAGGTACAAGTCAGCAGCCTAGGGCTCTTTACTACAACACCATTAGCTTACACGATGGCAATCAACTTGCTGGTCGTGAACGTATGAATAGCTTTGAAAGCTATCCGCTTAGACAACAGCGCTTATTTAATGATATCGATAAGTTTATAACTGAGTTAGAAGCACAAGGTCGAAATGTAATACTATTGGTTGTGCCAGAGCATGGCGCTGCATTACAGGGAGATAAACTACAATTCTCTGGTTTGCGCGAAATTCCGAGCCCTTCAATTGTTTCAGTGCCAACTGCGGTTAAATTCATCGGCCCTGATATAAAGCATGAGGGGCTGAATGTCGTCGATGAAACAATGAGTTATTTTTCACTGTCAGAGTTAATCAACAATACGATGAAGCTTGACTTGTTCACAGGGACGGTACCAATTAACCGAGTGCTTGATAATTTACCAACTTCAGCCAAGGTCGCAGAGAATGAAGATACGGTCATGATGTACATAAAAGGGCAGCCCTACATTCAATTAGATGGAGGGGAATGGACCAGGTACCCGACTAATTAAGTTATTTGTCCAAAATTGTTTACAATAGACTACCCAGTTGCAGGGAGTTAGCGTATCATTCTCATACTATAGGTTCCCGTTTTTTGAGGATGTAATGCGTTTAGATATCCACTGTGCTGACCGAATTGGTATCGCACAAGAGATTCTCAATATCTTGGTGAGTTACCAAGTTGATTTAAAAGGCATCGAAGTAGATTCGGTTAATTGTCGAATGTATGTCAGCTTTCCGCCTATTGAATTTGAACAATTCCAAAAAATTATGCCATCTATCCGCTTGATAGATGGTGTGAAAGACGTTCGTACGACTGCATTCTTACCTTCTGAGCGAGAGCATAATGAGTTAAATACATTACTGCGTGCATTACCTGATGGTGTTATATCTATTGACGCTAAAGGCTGGGTGCGTTTATGTAATGATGCCGCGTGTCGCGACTTGCAATTATCTGAGAGCGAAGTTATTGGCGCTAATATAAATAACTTGCTTAAAGGCTTTAACTTTACTCGCTGGTTAGAAGGTAAAGAAGTACTTGGCCAAACAACGCGTGTCGAAGTAGCTGGCGAAGACTTTATTGCTGATATTCTGCCAATTTCAGTACCACAAGGTGCAGAAGGGGATGTGTTAGCCGGTGCAGTTATCAATATCAAATCACAAAGTAGACTAGGTCAGCAAGTAAGTGCGTTTCGCCGTTATGGCCAAGAAAGCTTTGCAACTATACATAATTTTAGTACTGCAATGCGTCGTGTTGTTCGTGAAGCACGCAAAATGGCACAGCTTGAAGCGCCGATCCTCATTACTGGTGAAACAGGCACAGGTAAAGAGTTACTCGCCCGTGCTTGCCACTACGCATCAAACCGTTCAGTAAAACCATTTATCGCTTTATCATGTGCTTCTTTGCCAGATGATGTCGCTGAGTCAGAATTATTTGGTTATGCAGGCTATGAAGAGAATGCAGCACCTAAACGTGGTGTGCTAGAGCAAGCTGATGGTGGTACAGTGTTTTTAGATGAAGTCGGTGAAATGTCGACTCAGCTGCAAACTAAGTTACTACGTTTTTTACAAGACGGTACCTTCCGTAAGGTCGGTGATGAAAACGAAGTTAAAGTTAATGTGAGGATTATTGCAGCAACACAAAAAGACTTACCTGCAATGGTCCAAGAAGGAACATTTCGAGAAGATCTTTACTATCGAATTAACGTGTTAACCCTTGAAATTGCGCCATTACGTGATAGAAAAGCAGATATTGGCCCTTTGGCTGAGCACTTTATTCAAAAGTATGCCCAGCAAAATGGTCATTCTGTGCCTGTAATGTCTGAAGATTGTTTACGCTTTTTACAAGATTACCCATGGCCAGGTAATGTACGCCAATTAGAAAATGCGATTTATCGAGCAGTATCATTATTAGATGATAATGAATTGCGCATTGAGCATCTGCAGTTACCAACGTTTACCCATGATTTAGGTTATCTAGAGTCTGACTTTGAAGGAACCTTAGACCAAGCGGTAAAACGCTTTGAAGCGACTTTACTTCGCAAGCTTTACCCTGCTTATCCAAGCTCTCGTCAGCTTGCAAAGCGGTTAGGTTTAAGTCATACAGCAGTAGCAAATAAGCTTCGAGATTATGGGATTAATCGTAAGACTGTAAAGGTTTAATGATACTAACTTAATTTATTAAATAAAAAAGGCTTGGGTGAAAACTCAAGCCTTTTTCTTTGTTGTTCAATATCATACCAATCCGCAATAATACTTGACCATTTTGAGGTATTATAGCTGTCGCTACCTGCGTTAAAAATTTCTGATTTAGAACTACTAAATAACAAATTTTTTTGAAATCAACGAGGTTTTATTGCCTAAAAATAGACCAATTAATTAAGCGAATGGTATTACTGTTTGGTACCCATATCTTTGGTGACACCATCAATGGCGATATTCTTAATACCATCATTGTCGAATTTAATAACAATACTGATGTTATTGCGAGAAAAAAAGTAATCTCGGTTATCCAGGCTAATAACATAATCGCCTTTTACAGTATCGCTAAATTTGCGCTTTTCGAGTTTTAGGGTGTGATCGGCAATTTGCCAAGTGAATCCCTCAATAAAGCCATTATTAAACTCCTGCACCCATACTTGTTCCTCGTCTTTGCTAAGTGTAATTGCCACTGAATATGACTCTGGCAGAGACATGTCATAGCTTTTATCACCAATCGAGAATTGTTCAGCATCTTGTTGCCACGCAAAGCCAAAATTAAAGGCCTTTTCTACACCCGTTGGGTACTTTAAAGTACCTTCACCAGGAAAGTTAAAGTCAGCAAATGCTGAAGTGGTGAATAAACTCGCACTAAATAAAGTTACCAAACTAAAAAATTTCATTAGGTTATTCTTTTTTTATACTAATATATGCACAGATTAGAGCAGAATATTCGCCTTAGCAATATGCTGTGATACACTTTGTGCATCATCAACTGGTTAGACCTTTGCCGTGAACCTCTATTTTCGACTAATACTACTGTTTTTTAAAATTAAACGTAATCGTGATTATCAACAACTGTTAGACACAATTGATATTGAATTCAAAGCGTTACCAACGGATTGCGATATTAATTTCCATCTGACTAATTCTCGTTATTTAGCGATGATGGATCTTGCCCGTACCTGGATGACTGAGCGAGTAGGTTTATTAAAGCACATTATGAAACGCCGTTGGTTTCCAATCGTTAACGCAACTGCAATTACCTATATTCGCGATATTAAACCAATGCAAAGGTACACGGTTAGTACACGTTTGGTTGGCTGGGATCATAAATACTTTTATATTGAGCAAAAGTTTCATTCTGATCGTGGCCTGCACGCGATTGCTTATGTGCGCGGTGTTTTTAAACGCAAAAAAGGCGTTGTAAGTGTCGAAGAGATGCTTGAGGTTGCTGGTTTTAATGGCGTAGCACCTATTCTGCCTGCAGAAGTAATGCACTGGAAAGAAATGTTAGAACAAAAGAAACTCACAAATAAGTGATGCCAAAGGTCAGTAAAAAAATGCCAGCTAAGCTGGCATTTTATGGCTTTAAACACAGTTTACTCTGCTGCGCAAACTGCTTCACTAACAAACGTTAAGTCGTTTACGTGGGCTGGGCCATCCATTACGAATGTCGCTTCAGCGGTGTTTTGATCTAAGGTGTAGATTTTTGCATTTTCGCCGCTTTCTCTACCAGAGATATAAATTGTCCCGTTATCTGCAATTGCAAGGCCTGATGCCCAGTTTATACCGTGCTCACCGATTAGTGTTAACTCTAGGCTACCTTCATCTAGAGTATATAGCGCCTTTCCTGTTAACACGTAAAGTACGTTGTAGTCACTTGAGTATGCGATGTCGCCGTCTGCAAATGTGTCACCTTCATACGAAAGCTTACCTAATACTGTTTTCTCACCTGTAGTTAGATCAAAGTCATACAAATACGTTTTGCTTGTCGCACGTAAAAACAGGCCATCTGCAGTTACCGTTGAGCGGTAAATAGGGAATGATGTCGCATCTACAACTTCAGCTTGTGTGTTAGTGGCTAAATTTAGGCTATAGATTTTTGATGCTTTGCTATTCTTATCAAGTTGCTCCATGAAATACAGCATACCGTCTTTGTTGGCAATATTTGATGCTGTATTGTTAAGGCCTGCAACAACAGTTACAGCGCTTGATTCTGGGTTAAAGTGGTATACATAGCCTTCAGTCTCAGAGCCAAAGTTATTAATACCATATAAACCTGTTGCAACAGCACATGGTTCAGCAACTTCAGTGACTACTACGTTATCGATGAATGCACCTACTGAATCAGATGTACCAGTACCTGCAAAGCTTAATACCGAGCTTGTGCTATCAGCTTCAACGATGAAGCTATATTTTGTCCAGCCTTTACTTGAGCTATTAACAACAGCTAAAGAGCTACCATTCCAAAAAACTTCAGCTTTATTTGTTGTTTCATTACCTTCCTTACGGGCAGAATAGTAAAAGGTTAACTCGTACTGTTTGCCTGGTTGTGTAGTAATATTTTGAGAAATACTGTAATTGGCTGTTGAGTCAAGCTCTAGATATTGGTTACCTTCTTGTGCAGTCACGATCCCTAGTTTATTTGTTTGAATTTCGAATTTAGCATGAGTACTTCTTGTCCAGCCAGGAATCTCGTTAAATAACTGCCATTGACCATTGTGATCGGTCACTGTATCTGTGTTTTCGAATGATCCGTTTTCTACTAAATTTGTGCCAGCCATTGCAATACCCGATACAATAGTTAGAGGTAAAACAGCCAGTTTAGTAACAAAGTTTTTCATGAATTTCTCCATTATTTTTTAATATTAAAATTTTAATGTTATTAATTTAAATATCAAATATTTATATTTTATATTTTTTATTTTAATTGTTTTTTGTGTTTAAGTGCTTGAATCTTAATATTGTTTTTTAGGGTAGGAAATTTCTTATTTTACTTTTATGTTTTTTTATAATTTTTTGTCTGATATTTTTTTATTGCTTTAAGATTTTTTATTGATATTTTGTTTTTATTTTTTGAGAGCGTTAGGTGAGTGTTTCGTGTTGAAGTTTTTATAGTTATAAATGCCAGTATTTAACTGGCATTTATAATATTAAAAGTTTACTGTGTTGAGCAAGTTGACCCACTAATAAATGTTAGATCATTTAGATTAGCTGGACCTCGCATTATATATGTTGCTTCAGCAGTGTTTTGATCTAGCGTATAAAGCTTCGCGCTTTGACCACTCTTTCTTCCAGTAACATAGATCGTACCATCATCGGCAACTGCAAGGCCTGATGCCCAGTTAACTCCATGCTCACCTACTAACGTAAGTTCTAAAGTATCTTGATCAACTGTGTATAGTGCTTGTTCAGTTAATGCATAAAGTACGTTATTGTCACTTGAGTATGCAATATCACCACCTATGAACTCTTCACCTTCGTAGCTTAGTTTTCCTAGAACTGTCTTTTCACCAGTTTCAAGGTTGAAGTCATACATGTAGGTTTTGCTTGTTGCACGTAAGTTAAGACCATCAGGAGAAACTGTAGAACGAATAATAGTATAAGAGTTAGTATCTGCGACTTCGCTTTGCGTATTTGATGCTAAATCTAGACTGTAAATTTTTGAGTCTCTAGTCTCACTATCTAGCTTTTCCATAAAGTATAGCTTACCGTCCATACCTGCTATGTTTGCAGCTGTATTAGTAACACCAGCAACTTTTGTTACAGCTGATGTTTCAGGGTCTAAGTGGTAAATATAGCCTTCTGAATCAGAACCATATTTATTAATTGCATACAAACCCGCTTGGACTGAGCAGTATTCTGTAGCTTCACTTACAGAAACATTATCGATGAAGCCACCCACACTACTTCTGCTACCAACGCCAGCTAATGTAATCTCTGAACTTGTGCCAGTTGCCTCTACAGTAAAGCTGTACTTAGTCCAACCTTTAAATTTAGCATTAACAACACCTAAGGATTCACCATTCCACAGCACTTCAACTGTACTCGCTGTATCATCACCAGACACACGTGCTGAGTAATAGAAGCTAATTTCATACATTTTACCAGCTGTTGTAGCTACGGCTTGAGACACGCTATATTGCTGCGTAGAGCCAAGTTCTAGATATTTTTGGCCTTCTTTCGCTTTGAGAATTCCTAGACTACTCGTTTGTATTTCAAAAGGTGCGTTTTCGCTGCGTGTCCAACCAGTGATTTCATTGAATAATTGCCATTGGCCATTATGATCAGTGACAACCTCGGCTTCGAATGATCCATTTTCAATCAAATTTGTGTTAGCCACGGCAAGTGCAGAGGTAATAGCAAGTGGTAATACAGCTAACTTATAAAATAAACTTTTCATATAACTATCCTTTGTATTAGATAAAATGTTTTATCAGTTATATTTTTATCTTTTATAAAGTTATTTTCAATTTAGGTACGCTGTTTTATTTTGTTTTATTTTTAATTTGCACATAATATATTGATGAGGTTGGTTATTTTTGTTTGTAGGAAATTTCTTATTTTTGTTTTTGTTTTATTTGTGTTTTATTTTTTGAATTTGTTTTTATTATTTTTCATTATTGTTTTTATTTTTATTGATAATAAAGTTCTCTTATTTTTTGTCGTAAAGTTTTCGTTTATTTGTGAACCAACCTGACTTTTGGTTACGGTTCATCTCGCTAAGTAATTTAATTGCTTTTTCTAATGTTATGCGCTGTTCTGCTATATCATTGTATATTTGAATAGCACGTTTTTTACGTTTTACAGCAGCACCTGCATCTAAAAATGATTCGATCACTTGGTTAAAGTAACGAGTAGGGCGAGATTGCGAATTTTCTTCGTCTACTTTTAAATACTCCTCATTAACTTTTTCTTGAAGAGTCGTTATTTCTGCTTGGCAGAACTCATTTTGAGCAAGCTGACTTTTCTTCAATATATCTAACTTTTGTTTTAAGTAGTCAGTTTCAAGTAAGTTAAATGACACTATCATATTTAAACTAGTTAATGCCGTTCTGAACTCTTTAGCTGTGCAGGGCTTACTCAGCATATTCGTAATAGTTTGTGATATTTTTTGCCATTGCTGCCAGGCATAAACGTAATTTAACCCTGCTCCTTTAATGTTTTGCATACCAACAACGACCTGATGAGTATTGGGCAAAGCTAAATCCGCAATCGAATTGGTTATTTCATCTGCAGATATATTGCTATCGTCAAGTAATGTGACTTTAGATTGGAGGATGGAAATCAAGCGTTCTTTTATTTCTTTACTATTCTTTGCGATATCACTTTTTAGGTAATCCAGGTGCATACGCTGATAATAAATACGAAGGGTATAGAGAATTATGGTTAGTTCTTGATCAGGGATCTCTCCTGTGATCTCTTTTATGTAAGATTTATTAACAACCCCCTCGCTAAGTGTAAGTAAATTCTCAGCTGCTACACTGCCATATGCAATTCTAAACCTTGCTCTAACTTCAGCTCTGGTGAGTAAATTAAATTGCTCTAGAAGCTTATCTAGGCTTTCGAGATCATTAATTTCAATTAACTTTTCTACTCTTTCTATAAATGCATCGAGAAAGTAACTGTAGAATCCCTCTACATTACTTCCTATTACCACAACACGGTCAAAACGTAGGTCATTACTGAGCATCGCAGCAAAAACTTTTGAGCGCGCGACACGGTCGTTACGATTATTTATAAGCGCGATTACCTGGTTTTTTGGGTCGTTATTTAATCTTTCAAGCTTAAGGCGCTGCCAGTTTTCTAATGTAGCTAAGCGTTCGTTTGCAGACATGCTATTGACGAACGATTGACTAATTTTTCCGATAGGCGCTTCAGTAAAGTGCTTTAATACGCCAATATCAGGCACTATTCGTGCGGATGTTTCTTTGAATACATAATCTTTATTTAAGCCGATATGTTCCGCCATTTTGCACACGAGTGCTATATTGGATGGATGTTCCTGGTAGGGGTATAAAGAGCGAATGTCATCAGTTATTTGCAAACCATCGGCCCAGTGAACTTGAATTAAGTTAGCGTTTTTTTGTTTTGCATTTAATTCAAGAATTGGGTTCATATTTTGTTCGCTGGTGAACACTAAACTATTCTCACCGATAAAATGGCTTGTTTCATTTGCAACATCAATTCCTGTTGGACCTAATGTATCCTCATGGTCTGGGTAAGCATTGGTAATAGTTGAAAAGTTATCATCCATCCAATTCCTTAATATTTTTACATAGCGCGGGGTCAATCCCATACATTCCCAAAGAAATACATCGGCTTTTACTTTTGTTGCAAAATGCAAAACATCGCTTTGTTCCCAAATACTCGCTTTATCAAAAGGTCTGAATAATGGAATTTCGAATTGCTCTCCACTTGCTCTTGCATAAATAAGAGTTGCTTCACAACCTGTTGTTTTACTAATCACTTTAAGAGTTAAACTACTAAATAATGCTGCTTTTAATCGTTCAGTTCCTGACTTTCCTCGTGTTCCCCAACCCCCGATTGAAACGGGAATTTTGGCTCTATCTGACTTTATTTGCCTACTTATTTTTATGTGGCGAGCCCAAAAGTAGGCTGAGAAAGCCATAACGAAAAAGATCAGTTGACCAATACTATTTTGATAAAGCGAATAGGCATATTCTTTAAAGCTTGACCACATATTAAACAAGAAGGGCGTGAGGGATAGTTTTTGATATAAGTTGGCAATACTCGGCTCAACAGGGAATTCGGCATTAAGCACGGATCCATATTGTTGGAAATCAAGTGTGAAGCCTCTTGCTTTTATTAACTCTAGAAAGTCTTGTTGTTCGTGGTCAGAACCATTTCGTAAATCATCTAATTTTTCAAAGTTGAAAGAAATCCAGCTATACGCAAACATGCGTTGGAGTACGTTACAGGGAGGGGTGACGATTAAAATACCATCAGGAGTGAACGATTTAGCTGGCGTTTTCAGATTGTCTTGTGACAATGTACTCAGTAGAAAATCTAACATAGGTAAATGAGGTCGAGCACTAAACTGTTTAGCATCAAACCGGGGCTCTCCAGGTACCTCCGTTTGGCTAATCTCCGCGACGGTGCAGCTCGGCACATGCATAAATGCACTTGGTTTTCTGGCTTGTACATGATTAAAGCTTTGGCGTTTACCTGTACTTGGATTTTTAAATTCATGCCATAGCCGCCAAAAACGAAAGCCCCGCCTGTAACCTCGTTGTATTTGCCAGCCTTTATTTTTCATTGCTACATTAAAGGCTTCATTATTCTGCGCTTGCTTACTCAAAATTCGGCCTAATAAATCTTGCTCAACCCATTCAGAGTTTAAATTAATGGTAAAGTTTGAGTTTAAGTTAAACTCGAGCTCAGCGACTTGTTGCTGGTACACAAAGCTGACAAGCTGCTCTCTAACACGGCTAATAATTCGCTTTACGGCAGTATCTTTCTCATTTTCAAGCTGCGTATTTAAGACATTGATAAAAGACTTAAACAATATATCTGCTTGGCTTTGCTGATCATAATCAACTTGTAAGTTGAACATTATCCTTGGCGTTAACTCGAGTAATAAACGCTTCTGGGCAAAGCTTGGTGCAATTTTCAGTTGTTTTCGCCATATGTGAAAAACTTGCAACTCTTTGGTTAAACGAGGATCTGTTAATTGCTTAATGAGTGTTAGTCGTACCGCTTCATGGGTTTCTTTTTGGAGCCGAACTGTTAATAGTTTGAGAGCAAATGCCCTGGGTAATAATGCGCATTGTTCAATGACGCTTTGCCTTACTCGAGGGTAAGTATGCTTAGCAAGTAAAATGAGAAGCTTATAATTAGCTTCACTTAATTTAGGCTGTTTACATATAATTTTTGAAAATGACGCCAATAAAAACAGGTGCTGAGCTTCGATTTTTTCATTTGGTAAAACATCTAAATCAATTTGAGAGCGCATAAAATAGTGAGTAAAAGTGGGTCTTAAATTGATCAGAATTTCTAAAATATCTACTTTTGCAGCATGTGGGGTTGATTGTTTTTCAAGAGATAGTAATAACAGCTCAACAAGATCAGAATCGAATTGAGTTTCACTTACATATTCGCTAATTAAGTTTACCTGGTTGGCAAGGGCGCGAAAAATAGAGTTACGAATAGCTTCGTTCTCACTTTTTTCTAGTAGCCCCAAAAAGAAGCTTTCTAAATTGAGTGTTAACCATGATTTGGTTATTTCCCCCGAGTGGATCCGTAAATAGCGATTAGTTAAATCACCCAGTTTACCTATTAAAAACTTAAGAGATTGCTCAAGTTCAGAGAGTTTATCTTGGTATCTGTTGATGATAGCTCCCTCATCAAACCAGCGTTGAAAAGCATCTTGATCTTTTTTTAATTGTTCTCGGTTTGCACCTAAAGTATACGCGTAATCGAGAATATGAAACTCACGCTCAGCTTTTAATTCGGCATGATTTAAACGCTCGATAAAGCGCCTGTGATCGGCATCAATTTTGATTAATTGACTTTGTAGGGTATCAATTTTATGAGTTAAAAATGAAATAGTTTGCAGTAGTAACCAATCATCTTCCTCATAGTCATCAGGCTGATTTTTTATTAATTCCCATTCACTTAATTCATCAACTAGTTCGCGGTATTTTTGGCGATATAAGTCTAACCAAAAACTGGCAATGTCTGCGAAAAGCAAGTTTTCAAGGCGTTTTGTAAGTAAGTGGTTACTCATAGTCAGTGTGCTCTAGCAAATGATTTAATTGAAGTGCTGGGAAAATGATTTCATCATGGGCAAAAGGGGTAAATCCGGTATGTTGGTTGTTACCAGATGAAAACTCGATGCTAATATTGTGGTTGTCCCATACCCAATCCTGTTGTAGTCGCACCTTTAGCCAACCATGTGAAAAATCACCTAAACTAATTTGTGTTTGCCAAGCAAACTGTGTGATGTATTGCCACGTAGCTGTGGCACGGTTTTCATCTTTAAAGCGGTAATAGCTATCAATGCCAAGTTGGAAAATGTGATCTTGATAATATTGATTCCAACTGGTGTTGAAGTGCAGATAGTCTAAGCTCGTCCAATCATCGTTTGAGCTTGATGACACACCAAAATTTAAATAATTATCGACCCAAGGGTGATAACGATATTGATAAAACCCTTGCCATCCCGAGGCATGGTTTTCACGGTAAAAATTAAATACATTTGAATTAAGTAGGTCGTCACTGAGGTAATCATTTAAATCAGCACTACTGTAACGAATAAATGGAGTTAGCTGCCATTGGTGACGATGCGAAGAATCACGTTGCCATTTTTGTCCTACACTGAAACTACTATCAAGGGCATATTGAAGATCAAATCCATTATGACTTGGTTGCCAACGGCTTTGAATTTGCGCATCAACATACCAAGGAGTTGTATCATCTTGCCATGAATAGTAACCATTGAGTGCAATTAGATCCGTTTGTTCTTTACTAAATGAGTAGTAACCTTCTAATTGGTACCAATCATTGTCGTCGTTAATACGTAAACGAGCGCCAATATCAATGCTCTGTTGGGTTGGGATATTTTCAGCGGTTTGAAATATTTCTTGTTGGTCAAATTGTATAAAACCTTGCCAATTAAGATCATCACTTTGAAATGACTTTTGATCACTTACAATTGTTTGCTTTTCTGGTACTCGATAAGTTACTAAATCAGGCAAAGGAATTTGTGCTTGTGTAAATTCTGAAATCTTATTATTGAGATCACTAAGCTCCCAAGTATACAGGCGAACATGTTCAAGTTCCGATGATTTGACTTCAATTTTGCCTGCAGGATGGAAAAATTGGCGTTCACTTCGACTATAGCTATTTATCTTTTCTAACTTGATTAAACGATCTGCATTTAAAGTCGCAAGCAAAGGGGTAGTGGGAATAACAGAATAAAATAGTAGCGTTGTAGGTAATTCTATCTTTCTCCACCGACCCGCAATATATTGCTGTACTTCAACTTTTAGTTGTTGAGATAAATAGGGGTTAAGCCAGTGTAGGGCAATGACATTATTATCTAACTCCCGTTTATTAAATGTAAAGGGAATGCTTTGCTGCTCCGTAACAGACCATATTTTTAAACTGTTAGCCAGTTGTATGGATAAGTTTGCCACATTAGCTTGGGCAAGCTCTGCGGTAGAAAAATTAAATACAAAGCGAATTTGTTCTGCCTCTGTTTCGGCCAAATCTATATAAAGGGTATGAAATGGGCGAATCAATAAACCATCATTATTTTTTAGATGCGTCTTGAATTGGTTAAACCTATCAGCAAAGCTAGTTTGTGCTGCACTTTGAATATTAAAAAGACGCGTACCTGCATAATCGATTAGGCTATCTAAGGGTTGCCAGTGGCCAAAACTTTCTATTCTATTTTGTAAAAAGGTCGATGCGGCACTCGCAGGAATTGTAGCTATTCGCTGTAATAGTTGCGTATATTCATTATTGTTTAAACGCTTTTTAGATAATAGATATAAGCCATTAATTAAAAGGTCGTTTTGTGTGGCATCATAGGCGTAAACTAATGACATAATATCGTCTGTAGCAAGCTGGTTTGCAGCATCAGAGCGGTAATCAAAAGCTTCATATAATGCGTCAGGTATATTTTTAAACTCTATAAAGGCTTTCTGATCAGCTGATAGAGTGAGTGTCTCTCCTGCTTTCAGACTCACAATCATTGTTGATGCAACAGAAGCCGCTTTTTGGCTTTCAACAATGAGTGTTGTTGATGGAATATCGCTGTATATTGGCATTAATTTATGTTGGTATTGACTATCAGCCTTTAACCAAGCAGTTTGATACTCGCCGTTTTGTTTGGCTTCTGTGCGCGCTTTTATACTTAAATTAACCGCTTCTATCGCAGTGTACTTCCAGGGCATATGCTGTGAAAGCACAGTGTTTTGCAATTTTCCTTGAGAGTTTATTAATGTTTCTTGGGCTCCAGAAAGTAATTCATATTGCTTATCTTCAGCTTTTAATCCAGGACTTAAACTGTGGTAGTCAAGTGCCATATAAGCTTGCTTAATTGTGTGAGTTTCATCCTTTTTGTTTAAAAGCCATATTGCGAGTCTATTTTTCTGTTGTTTAGTTGCAAGCTTAGTGAGAATACTATTACATTCTTCCAATAAGCTTTGGTTTCCTGCGCACAGAGCAAACAACTTTATTTCTTGGTGCTCATTTTGGTAGGTTTTTAATAGAGACTTTAAAGCAAACTCCTGTAATTCCCTTTGTTGAGTACTCTTGTATAGTCCTTCTAAGTAACTTGTTGCAAGATGAAACTGTTGTTGTTCACGCAAAATATTTATTTTAATTTGCCATGCTTCAATAGCAACCTGTGGATTTGGGTTTTGAGTTAATGGTTTTAAAAAGGCAAGCGCATCTAAAGGTGCAGACTTAGCTAAGTCTTTAGCTGTTAGCAAAGATTGCTGCCAATTAACTAATTTAATTTTTCTTCTTGCTGGGGCATAAGGCTCAATTAGCGCTAAATAGTCACTATATAATTTCCTTAAGTGCTCAGTTATTAGCTCTGCTGTAATAGGGCTTTTTTCAGAAAGGGTTCCCGGTTGTAAATAAAGTACTTCATTACTTGGAAAATCTGTAAGTGTCCTGGCATAAACAGCAAAATCAATACCAGGCACATCATCAGTGGTTTTCTGAATTGTCATCGTTTTGCTGTTTAATGGCACTGAGACGTGAATTGTTTGGTATTCTTTTGTAGCTTTAACATTAACCAACCAGCTTTTATCACCAACATTAAGTTTAAATTGACTGTCTTTATTACTACGGGCAACGAAGGTAAGCCACGGCGTGACTCGTTTTTGGCTTAATAAGTCAAAATTCAAAGCGATCTGTGAAAGCGACGTAATATGTCTGACCTGTTTATTAATGCGTGGATAAAATTGATCATCAACTAATCTTTGCTCTTCAAGTTCAGTAATTAGCCGTTTTTTTGATTGGCTCGAAGCATGAACTACGCTGCTCCCTTCTAGTAAAGTTTGTGTGGACATTAAGCCAAGCAAATCATAGTAGCGCTTAACTGCGAGGGAGTTATTTTTTGTAAATACACTGTCACTAAAAACATTCAGCGAATACTCATTGTAAACTGATTCCATTGCATCATTGGCAGTTTTTAACCAGTAGGGGAGTAGTAGTTTTTCTTCAACTTTTATGGCTGTCGAATCATCGTATATGGCTCTGTGGCTTTGCGATATTTTTACATACGAATCGGCATAGCTTTTAATGGTTAAATATTGGCCCGCATCAATAGCTAAATAGTCACTATTCACCAAGCCAACATTTTGGTTTTGGTATTCAAGGGCCGGGTTATTGATGATGTTAACTTTTGCAGTAAGAACTTCATCTGTGTAGGCATAGACAGCACCATGGCTATCTAAAGACTCCATATTCTTTCTGACCGAAAGCTTAATTTTTTTTGCATCAGGAAAATATAGAGTGACCTCATCACCTTTATCGAACTTATAAAACCGTTCGCTGCCTTTTCTTGAAGAAAGTAATACTGATGGCTTAGCAAGTTTTAGGGCTCGTTTAAAGCTATCAACAGTGGTTTGATAGTGACCGACTTGCGCAGAAAATTCAGCCCGCTCATTTTGGCGGTTTTGAATCGCTACAACACGGTTATGCCCAAGAGCAGGAAGTTGACACCGTTTTTCTAAACATAATAAGTCACGATCCATTTGAACTCGTTGCTGTATATATTGTGTGTTACCCACACTCATAATGAACTTGTCGAATAACTCAGGGTTGAACTCTAACCAGTGCCCTTCGGGTAGCCATAAATATTGATGCTCATACGAATCAAATTGCATCTCTTGTGTGGTTGCGAGCACGTCTAGCTTTGGAGAGGTTTTTAACCAGATAGGAGGCTGCAGAACAGCATGCTCTTGTTGTACGGCAAGAGCTGGTTTATAGGCTAGCAGCGTTAATGTTATAAAGGCTATTATGAAGTAAGGCATAGGCTAAACTGCTTTAAAAGTTGGTTGTTAATTATTAACTGCTCTCGCAGCTCGCGACTTAACTCGATATGGAAAAACTGACTATTAACAGGAGCCAGCGAATTAAGAACATTGTGTGTTCCACCCAACTCATGCACGTCGCGCCCATAAACCAATGCATTAATACCTAGCTTATTAATGAGGCATTGAGCAATGTCTAAAGTTCGTTTAGAGGCGAATACATGGCCTTCGCTTAAAATAATATCTGCTTTTCGTCCTTGCTCTGTGGTTCGCTTTTCCTTTGCAAATCCATGGATTTGATAAATCGAAAATGATTTAACTGAACTGCTGTACGCAAGTATAAATGCGTTACTACTGCTATTTTTATATTTGCTAAAATCGATTGTTTTGCCATCGGCATCACGGCTATTTCGGTGTTTCGTATTAGTCAATAACACTTGGCATTCACTAAATAAGGCTTTAGCAATTTGCAATGTGTGTTTATCAAAATATCTATGTGGAGCATAAGAAATACAGGTGTTCCCTTTAGCTTTAAAATGTATTTCACCACCCGAAAAAAGAGACTTATTGGCTACTAAAGCCCCATTCTTAATGGAAAAGTGCTCTGGTACACGTTGTTGGTTATTCAACCAAACTCGTAGGCTGGAAGTGAGTTTTTCTAGCTGAGCGGCCTCACAACATGCAGCGGTAAATAATATAAGAACAGTAACGATAATTTTATTGTTCATTATTCCACCACCTTACTTTTTGATCCTTTACAAGATACTCTTCAAGTATTGATAGCCAAATAGTTTCGGAAGAGGTTAAAGTCACGGACTGCAAAGAATCTATATCATTAGCGACTTTGAATGTAACGCTAGGATAGCTAGCTAATTGGCTCTTTTTAGGGTGAATTAAAAATGATTCTAATAGCTCAGAGTTATGTAGCTGATAACTTTGCTTTGCAATACTGTACTCACTAGTTAGGCCAAGTTTGTAATTAGCAGTATGTTCAAGACTCAATGTAATAGGTTTATTACTTTGAGTACGAAATGCTTTAAAGACAATGCTTATTGGGTGTTTGTTCTTCGAATAAAGCAGCTTAATTGGCTTATTTTTATCTAATTGGTAAAGGCGTTGTTTTACCCAAGGGCGATGACCGTACCAATTTTGATAAACAGTATTTGCTTCATCAATTAATTTCATTTTTTCTGACAAAGAGATATCACCGGTTTTGACTTCATTAGCACTATTGTTATTTATTTTTAATATCAGTCGGTTATCGTTTTCGCCAGAAGAGGGGAAGTAGTGATTGTTATTATAGATCCCAAAATTAAATTCTTGTGATGGCTCTGGCTTTTCATAATATCGTTTTGGACTTAAACCAAGTGCCACATTTGATAATGGCAAAACATTAAATAATTCCTTAGATTGGTAGTATGTTGTTGTTTCCTCAATATCTCTAGGTGGAGTGAAAGTACGAATATTTACGAAATGTTCTCGCTGCGCCAAGTCGTAATGGTTACTTGCTTTTTGCTCATACCAGGCTGCAATATCATAAAAGCCATCTGTTGATTCAGTCGTAAGCGGTTGATGTGCAGTGCGGCGTTGATAATGAAAGTTAGCGAGTCTTGACTTTACACGCAGGTATACATCGTCGCTAGATTCAACTTTAATATAGCGTGCTTGTTGCGGTGTACGTAGGTAATACGATGTGAGCATGCCTACCGCTTGTCTCTGGGTATTGCTAGCAATTAACCGGTCAAATTTAGATGCTTCACCTTTTATAGTGACGGCATATCGTTCGATTTGTTTTTTATTATTGTCGTATAAAGTTACGTATATTTGGCTGCTATTTAATGTTCTAAGTTCTAAATTTAGATGGCTTTCAGGGACGATATCAAATTCAACTGACACTTTTGGGTTTATCAAATAACTGCCAGCATAACTTGTTAAAATAACTGCCCCAGACTCTGTTCGCCATTGAGTTAACAATTCTTTTTCACTGCAGATTGTAATTAACCCCGCATTAAGTAATGGGGTTTTGTACGTGTTTACTTCATCAGTTTGAGTAAAGTTTATTTTTTTTGGCGCTTCAAACTGAAGTTTGTCATACCAGATCAATGAAGGGGGTTTTTGGTTATCACTGACAGTGAAAATTAAGCTATCACTTTCATCTAACTTGACACTGGCACACAAACTACCTCTAGTATAATAAGCTGCAAGGCTATACTGCTGCTGACTGAAGTCATAACTAATTACATTATACGGTAAGCTTTCGTATAGGATGTCTGACTTAAAGTCGATTTCAGGAATACCTTGTGGTGCAATTTTTTGCCACCAAAATGCCATTGCATTCGTTATTTCAGTATTTGTTAGAGTATTTTCACCCATGGTAAGGTAATCAGTTGCGCGCTTACGTCTATCTAGAGGCCGTTTTAACCAACTATTAAGTGGATCAACGTTTTGAACGGGGGTTTTCGCATGAACTCGAACTACCACGCCTTGAATTGATTTTTCTTCAGGGATAAGTAATAACGCTACGCTTTTTGCCGTAGGGTAATGAGCTATTGGCAGGTAAAATGATTGCCCAGACGCAACATTAAGCGATTGTTTATTCTCAATGATTTGTTTGATCTGTTGCTCTTCACTTTGGTTAACTAGCTTTGAAGCGTGGTGGTAAGTTTCATCTAAGATCACCTCTTTTTTATCATTATAAAGAGTATATTTGATGGCATAATTAACTGGTTTATCAAGAGTAACCGATTGATCAAATACAGCATTTGAAAGTATACGCAGTGAGTGAGTCCGCTGATTAGAAAATGTATAAGTCAGTGGCTTTTTAGTACTTAACCATTGAACTTTTGAGCGAGTCTCTTTACTGGTTTTTGGGTTTACCGGTTCTGCTGAATCCAGCCAAATCAAAAAGCTATTCCAAGTAAATAAGGCGATTAATAAAACAGTGATAATAGCTAAGATAGCTAGGAAGCGTTTAATTAGATACATTAAAGCCTCCAACCATCATGTTGTTAAAAACATCTATATCAATCAGTTGATTGCTAGCTGGGTTATAGATGGCGATGAGGTTATTTTGCTTTTTGATCATCAGTACGAATTTATTCAACTGTTCTAATTTTATTGTCTGTAATACACACTCATTTAGTTCAGAACATATCGTCTTTAAGGCCGCAGTTTGTTTATCAGCAGTATATTTATTAATTTTTCGTTGGATTATTTGTTTATCATGGCTAGTGAGCGCTGCCCAGTTTGAAGGCGACAAAGTAGCTAGATTTATTGTGGTTACAGTCGGGTTATTCGAGATAGCGAGAAGGCGCATCAGAAGGCTGTTTTGATCAATTGAAAACTGTTCTTTAAAGTCAGATGCAATCCATAAGGTTGCCAGTTCACTGTTTGAATTAAACTGTTGATATCCATATTGTGGCGAACTACCAATTTCGAGGCCCCTAGTGGCTTTTTGACCTTCTACTACTTGATAGCTGACTCCTAGACTGCTTAAGTCTTTAGTGAGCTTTTCCATTAGAGGAGTTGCAATATCCCTTACTTGGGTATTTGAAAATGCAATTGCGTTAGGGCGGATCCATGATGGCGCACTGTGGCTACGGATCTGAATATTTAAGCTTGGTTGTTGTGCTTTAAAACGTGAATAGCTTTGATGAACAACATTGAATAATGAACCGACATTATTTGCTGCAAGAACATTTGCCTCAGGGTGAGCGTAGGGATGTGCACCTGCAATTAATAAGTTGGCAGCATTTGAATTAGTGAAAAGCTCACTTGCGAAACTTAACGTATTCCCTTCGAATATTGGCCTTGGGACACTTAAACTGATTGCTTCATGTTTACTCAGTGAAAATGCATATATACCTTGCCCAAGAGCCTGTGCATCATTACTTTGCAATGGGCTAAGCAGTATGTATCGCCCATTACTATTTTGTACAAGTTGTAGCTGGTAATTGAGTAATTCGGCTGTGCCATTAATCTGTTTTAAGTGATTTAATACATCTTCATTAAGTGATGAGTTGCCAATTTGCTCAATTAACTTATAAAGTGGTGTTAAGACTTCAAATTCCCAAAGGGCTACTTGGCTGTGAGTTAATGGCTGATAATTGAAACTGCCTTTACTGCTGATATAAGCGGAAAAGTCATCGACAATATGAGCCATATCTTCATTGATAATATTAAGTTTTAAATTACTATAGCGATAATTTTCACGGTAAATATACGCCAAAATATTGGTGTAATTATCTCCATCAAGAAAGACCTCAAGCATAGACCCGGTAAAGTCTGTTGCTGGTAAACTACTTTTGGCGGCTTTACCAAAATAAGTTGCTTCACTGCCTAAAAATTCATGGATCTCGCGCTGACTTATAGATTCTGGAAGTCGATTAAAGATCCAATATTGGCTTTTTACATCACTAGGAGTGCTTTTGAGTAAAGCTGCAGTATGACGGTTAGATTCGCGAACCTGTAACAGCTCATTAATTTCCAATGCATTAATGAAAGCTTGGTAAAATGGACTTTGTTGATTTTCTTTCGTCAACGTTACTTGAGGCGTCCTTGTAGCTCCAAAAACGAGTGCTTTGCTTTTTAAGTGTTGAAAGATAAGAGCTGCAGAGTCACTAGCAAGGCCCTCAGTTATAGGGTAGGGCACAGTGATTATTAAATTTGTCTGTGGTTTTTTATTAATTACAAATAAACCACGTTGTTGATTCTCAACAATATCTATTAGATATACATAATTATCATCACTCACAAGCTTAAAGCCGATAGAATTGAACATGGCACTGAGATGCCCCATTTTTTGCTTATTCTCGATGGCTTTGTTCAGTTGATAAATAGCATATTTGAAGTCAGATACAGCTTGACTTGCTTTATAGCTACTTACCGTTACTCTATTGGAGCGAGTGGTATATAAATAGCTTTTATACTGACTCACTTGCTGGTTAAGTGTTATGACTTGTAAGTTTTCTGCTTCAGGGCTAATACTTTGTTTTATTAGTAAAGAAGGCACAAGCATGACTAAAAAGCCAACAATAATGGCAAGGCTTCCACCTATTACAGAAGTTTGAAATGTAGCTCTAAGTACCAGACCCAGTGCATTTTTTTGATAAATCTTAAGGGCAAGTAAGGTAGCGAGCATATACCCAAATGCAAAGGTGTCGGTTACTTTAACCGTTGGAAAGAACCAAACGACGATATAGTTTAAAACAAGCTTAAAAATAAAGCCTATGGTAAAAAATAGCATCAGTAATCTGGCACCTTCAATATGTGCATGCCTTAGGCGAGTATAATGAATCAGAGAGCTTCCTACCGTTAATATAACGGCAGTTTCTATAAATGAGGTTAAAATTTTACTTGGTTGCGTTAGCTGTAAAGCTAATAGCGCAGGTAGCATGATACCGTTAAATTCCCAGCCATACTTTAAATTTGCACGAGAGGCCAAAAAGGCTGTAATAACCAAAATAATATAGGCTTTAGGGGCAGCAATAATAGATGCGGCAACAGCTTCATACATTATACCTAAATTAGCGATGCTAAAATTGGTAAACGGCATGAGTACAAATCGCACCAATATATAAGTGATGAATAACTGAATAAAACTTACTTTCAGACCATACTTAAAACCGCCATTCCACATTACGTTAGCTGTTAATGCGATAATAATAAGACCTAAAGAATAAAGCTGAGATGCATAATCAAAAGTAATATCCCATAGGCTTAACTGGTCAGCTATGATTGGCCAAAATAGAGTATCCATACAAACACGGACTAAGATACTGATTAAGATGATGGCAAAAAAGCGGTCTCTGCCAAACATTTCACTGTAACCAAAGCGCTCCATCAAGTAACTTGCACTTATACGCATAAACCCATATACAACAATAGCTTCTATAATGATAACTGCTGCTGAGGTGGGGCTAATTATGAGTAATGGCACAAGGTAACCCGGAACTACAAGGCCTGTAAGTGGAAATCCAAAGCGCAAATTGAGTAGGCATACAACGGCAGTCCCAACCCAAACAGTTGTAATAACGGATTGACCCAGTCCACTACCTGCAGGAAAAAGCGCTAAAACGAAGTCCATTAAAGTCTAGCCTCCGGAATTACTTCAGGAGTGTCTTTAATAAATTCAAATAATATTCCAGACACTTGAAAAGGCGCACCGGATGCGGTTTGCGAGTTATCGGAATGAAGTGCTCTAATAATAAGCGTATAACTATGTTTATCTAGGTTAGCAGGTAGCTCAACAGTGGCTTTATTTAGAGTTATGTAGCGTAATTTCCCTTTTGCAGTTTCGATATCAAGTGCGCAACTTCGACAAAGTAAATCAAGGGCTGTCGTTTCAAAAATAGCAATTTGGTGCTGCTTAGCAAAGTGCTCTAAAGAAGCATTGGTTTGAATAATTTGACCGAACAAATTAAATAACACTGTAGCAGGACTGGTATGGTTAAATACCATTTCTAAGGTGGTTAGCTTTTGCTCCATTTCATTAAGTGAGCTTTTAACCTTCTGGCTAACCGATTCGTGAAGCTTAAATGTAAGTAGTCTATTAATTAGAGTTCGATTCTTAGCCTGTGTTGTTTTAAATATATGGTAATGGAATAGGAGCTCAGCAACTTGGGCAGCAAACTTATTAACGTTTTTTTCAAACGCTTGCTGATGAAAGCTTTGGTTAGGAACAATTGATAGAGCCCAAAAGCCACGTACATCACCAGCGTATACAAGTGGCGCAATGAATTCAATTTCACCTTTAATGACCTGTTTAAAAAAAGGACGGTTTATTTTCACAATGCCTAATGACTTTAACGCATTACTATAAGGTGTGCGTTGATAGTCTCTTCTCATTTCTTGGATATCATCGAGTTGGCAATTTATTGCGCGAATTTCAACTACTCGGTGGTCGTCTTCTTTACGGGCTAAAAAGATTGATTTCTCCAGATCTAATTGCTGACTTATTAATTGAATAATGGGATCCCATGGGGATGGGTGCTCAATAAAACTTTGAGGAATATAACGGCCCATCATCATCTGCTGAATGTTATTTACATCAGCTGTGAGCTCTTTGTCTTCAGAAATTTTTCGAGCAACTACAACCCAAATTAAAGTTGCAAAGGTCAGTGTGATGTATTGACCAATTGGAATGAAAAGTTTTGTAAAGTTCACTAAAAAGTAGCCGGCAGCACACCAAAATATAGTTATGCCGAAAGCGACTAGAAATGAATAACTTATAGATATTTTTTGATAGAAAAACAGCAAAGTAAACACAAAAACCTGTGCAAATACTACCGATATAGCAAAATTAAGCTCATTTATAGTGCTGTTTTTCTCAATACTATCAGCGATGTAAGCAAAAAGAAGTAAAGGATCATTTAGGCCTTCAAGTTTAGGAGCATGTATATTTACATTAAATTCAGCAGCTTGTTGACCAACAATGAGCACTTTATCTTCAAGTTGTTCACTCATAACGTCGAAGTTAAGTATTCGCTTAGCGGTAAATTTTGGAAGCGCAGATACGTCTAATCTGAAATTAATCAGTTTAGATTTGTCATGGTTATAATTAAAAACAGCTTGCCATACACTTTCACATTCAAGATTATCAGCAGCGGGGATACGCATTTGATAGGTTGCCCAAATTTCCACTTTTGGCATGCAATAATCACTACCAGCATAAGGATAGAAAACCCCTTCCTTGGTTGCAGGCTGTAATGGCTCATCAGCTAACATGATGATTGCTCTTGGCTGATACTCGGATAGCTGAGTGACTAAGTCTGAATGATTAGTGCTGAGACTTTCACTTGTGATGAGCACAACGTTTGTTTTCTGAGTGCTACTAAACGAACTTATTTTTTTATAGAAAAATGCATCACTCGCTTGAAATATGTTCAGCAGGTTACTAAAAAGCACAATCGCAAATAAGAAAACAGTGAACCAAAAGGCTCTTTGTTGCGTTAATCGCAACAACTGTTGTAATGCAGCCAAAATTCCTCCTTAATCAAGTACAGTGAATGTAAGCTTTAAACTTACCTCACCACTTGAATTGACTTTTAAAAAGTCGAAACCGTGCATTTTATCGGTCTTCCATTGTCCGTTTTTTAGGTTAATACTTTGCTGCCAGCTAATCATAGCGACATCATCTAGGCGAGTGATTGCTTCACCTGTATTCGGTGGATAGTGCCTAAACTGTAATTTTACGCCACGCGGGGGGAGCTCTTTAGGCCCAAGTGTCTTTTCATCTGAAGGTAAACTAAAATCATAGCTAAAAGCGTGCCATGGCTGATCGCCTCCTTCGCTGACTGGAACTAGGTTTTCTGCAAAGGTAAGGTCATCGATTTCAGTGGTATAGGTCAGTAATGCCTCGAATTGTCCACCATTTTCAGACTGTAAATAGGTTAGTAATGAAAAGTCTTTACTGAGATCAAGCTCGCCTGCTTCATCGGTTAATTCCATGACTCGCATTGTATGTCTAAATGGAATAATAGAAGGGGTATTATCAAATCTATCACGCGTTGAGCACAGAGCCTGCAAGCCATTAAGTGGCTTATCAGTGCAAGGTAAAACACTTTCACTGCTGTGATCCCATCGACTTACTTCAAACGCTTCGGTGTCATTGTCCCAATCTTCAAAATCACCAAACACCATAATATCACGGCCAAGTAAAAGGTTATCAAGCGCTTCATTGTTCACTTCAATAGATGAAACATAGGCTGCTGAAGATGGCGAATACTGTCTTAAATCGATGATGTCTGTAGTCGCGTCAATATCAATGGTCACTTGCTGAGATTTTTTACTTGCTTGATTAGCTGTAAAGTATATCTCTGCGTAGTTTTCACGGGGGATAAGGGTAATATTATCATCAGAAAGCTCAGCGATTCTTCTCAATAAATAATGACTTAAAAAACCGTTTGTGAATCGAGGCTTATAGTCCTCTAAATATATTGGGTAGGCAAAGCCGCGATTAATAGTTTGGCTTTGGGTATCAAGATCAAGCATCACAGCAAGACCTAACAAAGTGTCAAGTCTAGGCTGGTCAAATACAAAATTACCTAAACCTAATATGGCCGGTATTTTATTATATACAGCAAACCCTTGAGCAATATGAGGATGATGGCCAATTAATAAATCGGTGTTCTGCGAAGAAAGAACCTTAAATCGGCTACCTATATAGGGTGAAGGCGTATATGAGTATTCATCGCCACCATGCATTTGTGCGATTACAAAATCATTAGGATCAAGTTGCTCAAGTACTGCTCTAACTTCTTCTGAGTTAGTCAAATCCGCAGCCCCACCTTTATTCGCATCAGCGACATACGTATATTGGTGCTCTTTTCCCGTAATTGTGGTTGCTGCAAAAAGTGTTAAGTTAACATCTTCAAGGTTATGTGAGACAGTTTTAAATGCTTCAGAGTCGTTAAGGCCTGCACCGCTATTAAGAAATCCTGCACTTGAGACTTCAAGCAAGGTATCTTCAAGGCCATTTTGCAAATAGTCATAGATGTGATTATTACCGAGGCCGACATAATCAATGCCAATTTCAGTTAGGCTTTGCAATGATTCTGGTAATGAAAAGAAACTGAACTCTTTGGTTGGGTGTACATTCGTTGGCATTGTCGTCACTGGCGACTCAAGATTGACTGATGAAAAGTCAGCAGCCCTAAACAGTGCTGCCACTTGGTTGGTAATCGCAATACTGTCTTCTCGCGCTGAGTCAGGTCTAATTAGCGCATTACTAACATCAGGTACTGATGTACCCATGGTGTCTAACTTGGGGTCTAGAAAACGTCGACCAAACATTGTATCACCTGCAAATAGCAAACTCTTTGAGTTAGCAGGCTTTGTTTCTAACTGAATATGGGAAGTGAAAAAGTTAGGTTGATTCACTAATATGCCGGCTTTAGGAAAGTAGCCTTCTTGTGAAATGAAAATTGCATGGTTACCAAATGAAAGGTTATTGATAGAGACTCGTCCATTTACATCAGAGAGATACTCTTGAGCTGCTACAGAAACAGTTACATTACTAAGAGGCGCTTGATTCTCATCTGTTATAGTAAATTCGACGTCAGTAGAACCAGCAATTAATGCTTCACGGTCACTAATTGAATCTTGCTTTTGTTGTTGTGGTTTATCTTCATTGGGGTCTTTTACTTTACATGATAATAAAGTTGCGCAAAGAATTAACACCAAGGAATTAATAACTATTCTCAATTAACACCTCAAGCTGACACCTAGTTTAGTTTAAATAGGTCAAAATTATTACGGTCATTTTATAATTGCGTAGGGGTGGGAACAACACGTCTAGGGCTCTGAAAATTCAGATATTGCAGTCAAAAACGGTAAAAATGAGAAGCGTTAACTAAATAAAAATTAAAAACTAATGATATAAAATGGTTTATTTTTGAGGTGCAACCTAAATTCATTAGTTGGTCAGAGAGGATACACTAAGCTAGTTTTTAATATGGAATTGGCTATGAGAATTAAATAAAAAAGGCCAATATATGGCCTTTTTGTGCGTATGGGCTTTCACAAAATGAAAGTTAGAATTTGTATTTAACACCGAACATAGCAACAACTGGGTCGATTTCTACAGTTGAAGTTAATGCTTTTGCGCCGTCAGCATAAACTGTAGCGTCTGTATCGATGTCGATTAGTGAAACCATGCCATGAAGGCCCCAGTTTTCACTCATCATGTAGTTAAAACCAGCTTGAGCTGCAAAGCCAAATGAATCATCTAGTTTAACTTCTACATCGTCAGTACCTAGTGTTGCTTTTAAAGCTGCTGAAGGTTTCTCATCAAAGAAAGTTGTATAGTTAAGACCAACACCCACAAATGGACGGAACTTATAAGTTGAGTCTAAGAAGTGGTATTGCGCTAAAAGTGTTGGTGGTAAATGTTTGATTGTCGCAATTTTGTTACCTGCTAAACCACCAGCACCTTGAACATCATGACTAAAAGGTGTTGCTGCTACTAATTCAATTACCCAATTGTCATCAAGCGCATAATCTACAGTAATACCTAATTGAGTATCATCATCTGCACGTAGACCTAATGTTGGTGCTTCATTGATTTTTGAACTGTCGTTATCAGGGTTTACATTAATTGCACCTACGTTCACGCTTAAGTTTGCGTTTGCAACAGGAGAGAGTGCTAATAGTGAAGTAAGTAATGCAATGCTTAATTTAGTTTTCATGTTGTTCTCCGCGAACTACTTGTCTTATTTGGTTGACGCTATTATTACTAACTTGAAGCGGACAAAACCTGTTCTAGATCAAAGTTTCAAAAATGTTTGAACTAAGTGAAGGCATTTATTGATTTAGATTAAGTTTTTAAGCGGGTACAGCAAAAAAAAGATTGACTCTTATTGACTCTATATTCATTTACGGCTGGTAAACTAACGGTGTTATTTGCTTATTAGGTGTTTTTCATGGCTGAACCCCAGCATTTATTTCTTCATGGCTCGATTTCAAAAGCGCTACTTAAATTAGGTATCCCGATCATCTTAATCAATATTTTGCAGTCGGCTTATCAGCTGACCGATGCATTTTGGGTAGGACGTTTAGGGGCAGAGCAAGTAGCTGCTGTTTCTGTCAGTATGCCTGTTACTTTTTTAGTGATTGCTATTGGCTCTGGTTTGGCAATGGCGGGCGCTATTTTATCCGCTCAATACATGGGAGCTGGTCAGCAAGATAAGGTAAACCATGTTGCTGCCCAAACTATGTTAATGGTGACAATTACCGCAACCATACTTGGTTTAATAGGCTATGTGCTTTCTCCTTACTTTTTGACTTTATTAGGTGTTGAAGATCAAGTGTTTGGTGATGCGCTTAAATTTATGCATGTATCTTTTATTGGCGTTGTGTTTGTATTTATTTATGCCATGTTTCAAGCCTTAATGCGTGGCATAGGGCAAACCAAGGTACCGCTTTATATTGTAAGCGCTACTGTATTACTCAATTTTGTGCTCGACCCTTTACTGATTTTTGGTTTTGGTGACTTTGCTGGATTTGGCGTAATGGGGGCTGCATTAGCCACACTTATCACGCAAAGCTTAGCGGCTGCAATCGGGGTATGGGTGTTTTTGCGAGGCCGCCACGGCATCCAACTTAAACTCTCTAGCTTTAAACCAGACTGGCAATATATGAAACAAGCCTTCTTTTTAGGGGCTCCTGGCTCGGTTGAACTTTCTGCGAGAGCCTTTGGCTTAATCATTATGTCGTTTTTGGTTGCCAGCTTTGGTACGCACACCATTGCCTCTTATGGTGTTGGTTCTAATATTTTACAAATGGTGATGATCCCTGCAATGGGTCTTTCAATGGCTGTTTCAACCTTGGTTGGTCAAAACATGGGGGCAAGAAATCCACAGCGTGCAGCACAAATAACACGTTTAGCCTCGCTTTGGGGATTACTAGGCCTAACATTAGTGGGCGTTGTTGCTTATCTGTTTGCTGAATACTTTGTGGCTTTTTTCATTCCTGATGATGAGTCTGTGATTGCTGGTGGCGCAGAGTTCATTCGCGTTATGTGTTTAACTTGGGGCGGAATAGGCGTGCAGCTTTGTGTGGTTGCTGCATTTAGGGCTTCAGGAAACATGCTCAATGCTATGGTTGTGTCACTGCTTTCGCAATGCGTTATTCAATTTCCTACCGCGTATATTTTGTCAAAGCATACTTCACTTGGACCACAGGGCATATGGTATTCGTTTGCTATTACTAATGTACTTGTGGCTATTATTACTTATCTTTGGTTCGCAGCTGGTCGTTGGCAGCGAACACAATTAACCAAAGAAGACAAAGATATTGCCAAGGTAACCCAAGAAACCCTCATTGAAGAAGGAAATCATTAATTTAAGTTTCACACTGCGGTCATAATCTCTCGTTGTAATAACCTAAGCTTTCTAACTGACTAGGGTTATTATGAGTTTGATATCAAATGCAGAGTTAGCAACGCACTTCTCGGTGCAATCAGATGTGGTAGAAACATTACAAACCTTGATCCGATTTAAATCGGTAACGCCTGCTCAAGCTGGTGCAATTGATTGGCTTGAAAGTAATTTAAGCCAGCTCGGCTTTGACTGTGAAGTATTTAGCTTTAATCATGTTACTAATTTAATTGCTAAAATCACCTTTGGTGATGGCCCTATCGTTGCTTTTTCTGGTCATATTGATGTGGTCCCTGCTGCAGAAGGTGATTGGCGAGTTGATCCTTTTAGTGGTGAGATAGTTGATGGCAATATCTATGGCCGTGGCGCAGCAGACATGAAAGGCGGCGTTGCTGCTATGCTTTGCGCAACCAAACGCTTTTTAGCGCAAAATAGCAATAAACGAGGCACATTTTACTGGTTAATAACCTCAGATGAAGAGGGCGAGGCTGAATACGGCTCTTTATTGATTGCTGAGCGTCTAGCCAAACAAGGCGTCGTGCTTGATGGTTGCCTAGTTGGCGAGCCGACGAGTCACTTGCATGTTGGTGATACCATTAAAAATGGCAGACGTGGCGCATTGTCTGCTCGATTATCTATTCAAGGTAAAGCTGGACATGTTGCCTATCCAGAAAACACCATAAACGCAGCGCATTTAAGTGCAGAGGTTGTGAAGCGCTTAACGGCAATTTGCTGGCACAAAGATGAAGCTGGCTCGGCAACAACACTGCAAGTGACCGGAATTAATATTGCTAATGTGGTAGATAACCTTGTTCCTGCTCAATGTGAGCTCACTTTTAACGTGCGTTATAGTCATGGCTATAAAAGTAAAGACGTTAAAGAAGAAATTCAGTTTGCATTGGCAGATTTAGCATCGCAGCTAACGCTTGTTTGGGAGCGCCCGTGCGAATCATTTTATACCATGCATCAAGCAAGCAATTGCTTATTGCAGCAGCTTGAACAAGCTGTGCATGAAGTAACTGGCAGCTTTCCTATGCTTAGTACCAGTGGTGGCACATCTGATGGCCGCTTTTTTGCTAATGAGCACACGCAAGTGATTGAATGTGGCGTGCGAAACCATACCATTCATCAAGTTAATGAGCATGTTCCTATCGCAGATTTAAAAACTATTGAGCAAATATATTTAGCTGCACTTAGAAATATCTTTAATTAAAAAGAAAAAGCCGGCGAGCGTGCCGACTTTTTCTTTTAGCTATTTTATAACGACTATTCGCGTGTCTGCCCTAAGTATCGTTTGGCTTTACTCGCTTTCACTTTATCTAAGTCGACAAGCACTAAACCATCAATACAGTTATTAAACTCAGGGTCGATGCTAAAACTTAAAAATTGTACGCCACCAGGTTCGCAAAGCTCTGTGTATTGTTTAAATAGAGTTGGGACTTGCGCGCCGATATTGGCAAGTACATGCTTAAGTTCAACAAAGTCTTCTTTAATATCATCCCCAGCAAATAGCTGAGCACATTGTTCTTTTTGTGATTCGGTATGGCGATATTCATTATTGGGGATAGCTAACACTTGTTTAGCACCATAATAATGCTGGTAATAATGAACGAGTAGTGATTTAGCTTGCTCGGGGAGTGCGTTAGATACGCTAACTGCGCCAAACAAATAGCGGTATTGCGGGTAGCGGTTCACAAATGCGCCAATGCCGAACCATAAATAATCTAAGCTCTTTCTGCCCCAGTACTTGGGTTGCACAAAGCTGCGACCAAGCTCAATGCCCTTTTCAAAATACGGCGTCATATCATTGCTGTAGCTAAATAGGCTATCGGTATATAAACCTTTACGGCCATGTTTTTCTATAATGTCTTGTGCGCAGGCAAGTCGGTATGCGCCGACTAGTTCAAGTTGCTTAGCATCCCACAGTACAAGGTGTTGATAATCCATGTCGTATTTATCTATATCTCGGCGTTTGCCACTGCCTTCACCGACTGCCCGAAACGCAATTTCACGCAGTCGCCCCAGTTCACGGAAAATCGGTGAGCTACCACAGTATTGATATAAGTAAATTTTCATACCATCAGAGGTTTCACCTAATAACTCACATTCTTCAATGGCTTTTTTAAGGTCTTTCGTTGCTTCTGGACTGGCAATAGGGGTTTGCGTTTTTAACGGCAGAGGTTTTTTTGTGATAAGTCGATACAACTGCTTTCTTATCAGCTGAGCTATTTCTTTGTCTTTTAAATTCTCGATTAAATATGACTCAGGTGGGATGGACGCGCCAATTTCAAACTCTAATGATTTTTGTCGCTGTTTGAACATCTCTTTGACTAATAACAAACTGGCTAAGGGTTTGTAGATCATTGAAGTACCATAAAATAGCGGGCTGTTTTTCGCTTTGATATAAATTGGCAAAATAGGTGCGTTGGCTTTTTTTGCCATCCTTAAAAAGCCAGAGTTCCATTTACAGTCTTTTATTCCGGTTGGACTTAACCTTGAAACTTCACCGGCAGGAAAGATTAATAACGCACCGTCTGATTTTAAATGCTGTTGGATATTAGCAAGCTCTTTCTTTTTGCTTGTACCAGAGAGGTTGTCAACGGGAAGGAGTAACGAGTGCATCGGAGTGATTGACATCAGCATGCGGTTTGCAACGACTTTTAAGTCAGGGCGCACACTTGATAATACTTTTATCAGCGCTAATGCATCGAGTGAACCAATAGGGTGGTTAGCCACAATGACGACATTACCCTCACTCGGAATATGTTCCATTTGCTTAGGCTTGTAGCGCGTGTCAAAGTCCAGCTCATCAAGTACTTGCTCTACAAACTCTAGTCCTTGTAAGTGTGGGTATGCATCACCAAAGGCAACAAACTCTTGCTCATGTAATAAATAACCCAGACCTTTCTTTACTAAGCCTTTTACTTTTGGTGAATTTTCTAACTGTGGTAAATTTGCTTCTATTACTTTATCAACACTGATCATACAAACCTCAAACATAAACGCATTCAGCGATGAGGTTAGGGTAAGAGTTCGCTGTGACAGTTAGGTTGCAGTTGTGTGACTTTTTAAAGAGCGCTTCGAGTACGAGGCAAAATGGAGAAGACAATGATTTTACTTGTAGCTGTAACTGGCCGAGATTGCAGCCAATTAATTGCCCGATTACAAGCGTTATTACCAGAGGTTGACGTGCAGCTTTGGTCTGAGTGTACTGACTACGAAGCAGTTGAGTTTGTACTGGCTTGGAATGCCCCTGCTGATTTATGGCCTAAGCTGGTAAATTTAAAAGCGGTTTCTTCATTCGGTGCAGGCGTTGATAGCATCGACTTAACGAAGATAGCAGCGCATGTTCCCGTTGTTAGAATTGTTGCTCATAACCTTGCAAATGACATGGCAGAGTATGTGTTGACTCATGTGTTAGCACACAAGCTTAGGCTTAAAGAATATTATTTAAAACAATCAGCCAGCACTTGGAAGCCAAAGCGAGCGTATTCACATCAACATGTGGGTATCTTGGGTTATGGCGAACTAGGTAAAGCCTGCGCTAAGCGTTTACTTCGCAACGGTTTTCAAGTAAGTGCTTGGTCTAATAGTGAAAAACATGATTCTGAGGTGAATACGTATTACACGCAGCAGGGTTTGTATGAAATGCTTGGTCAAATTGATTTTCTCGTTTGCTTACTTCCACTTAATCAACACACTCAGGGCATTATCAATAAATCACTTCTTAGTAAACTGCAAACCCATGCAGTGCTAATTAATGTTGCCAGAGGCAAACATGTGGTTGATGAAGATTTACTGAGGGCACTTGATAGTGAGCAATTACGAGGTGCAACGCTTGATGTATTTAGTGAAGAGCCCTTACCTAAAACACATCCATTTTGGTCTCATGAAAAGATAACCTTAACGCCTCATTGCGCTGCATTATCAGATTTAGAGTCAGTCACTTTGCAAATTGCGGGTAATGTTAAAAGATTAATTGAGGGTAAAAATCTAATAAATCAGGTTGATAGAACAAAAGGTTATTGACGCATTACAAATTAGTTTAATAAACACCTTGTTAACATCTGTAACTTTGCTATTCTGTTGTTGCTCAATAAAAAAACAATAAAAAGAGGCGTTATGAAATCTAATCAAGGTGGGGCTAAATTTAGCCTAGTCGTAGTGTCAGTTATCGTTCTAGGTGTGTCAGCATGGTTTAATCAAGCTAATGCATCTGAGCAACCAGCTCAGGCCATTGATATTAGCCAATCATAACTACAAATCATTGTCAGCTAGTGCAGCATGTATAATACCAATCCGTAATAATACTTAATCTTTTTGAGGGATTAAACCTGTCGCTAACTAGGTTAAAATTTTTCATTTAGAACAACTAAATAACTAATTTTTTGCCTTGTTATCAACGAGGCTATGTTGCCTCAAAATAGACTACTAAATTAAGCGTATTGGTATAAATGCTGCACTTCAATCGCTTATTCAACTAACTTCTTTTTGAATGTATTTCTCTGTTCTCGTGTTTTTTCTCGTCTGACTTTTTAATCATTACATACGTTGCACCGCTACCACCATGATGTTTAAGAGCACTATGAAACGCTAAAACGGCTGGAATTTCTTGCAGCCACTTGTTGGTGTAACTCTTTAAAATACCCGGCTGTGATTTATTTTTAATGCCAATGCCATGGCGAATTAGTACAACCCGAATATTTCTTTTATGGCAGTCATCAATAAAGTTAAATAGTGTGCTGCGAGCTCGTTGCAAGGGCTGACCATGTAAATCAAGGGTAGCGTCAAGTTGATATTTTGCTAAGCGAAGATTTTTATATACTTGCCCTTGAACGCCATCTTTCTTAAATGCCAATATGCTATGCGGATCTAACAGCTCGACGTATTCACTACGTAAATAATTTTCATCAATTGCTAAATCACACTCTGCGGCTTTACGTTTTTCTTGTTGTGCTAACGAAGGACCTTGCTTTTTGGAATCAAATTGAACTGTGTCATGTTCAAGAGGTTTGACGTCTTCCATTGATGAGAGAAATAAGTCGAAGTCGTTTAATGACATAAGGTACCTCCAAATTATTTATATACGCCGTTTATGGTATCTCAGTTCAATTATTTTGTAAGTAAAAAAAAGCCCAAACAGAAGGCTGTTTGGGCATAAAAGATGATAGATGGGATAGCCTATTCTATCAATTTATCTTAGGAGAAGATTAACCTTGATTGATATTCAATTGGCCAAATGTGTAGACCTTGAATAAATAAAATGTGTTGATCAACACCAAGCTCATATTCGAGATAACGCTTGATGACATCAGATCTAAACTAAACGATAAAAATAATAAACTACACGCGCTAATTGCCGCAAAACGCAGTAATGTGAGCTGGTTAATAAAAAATGCACCTAGCCCTAGTGCAAGTAATGTAAAGTTTAAAAGCCAATCTAGCTCGTTTAGCATGGTCGTATCTGATCGTGTCTGTGTTGAAAAAGGAGCGCCATTATGGTGATCTTTTACACAGCTTTCAACCAAGTAATTTTTAATTTTCGGATTAGATTTTTTAATCTATTAATAGCTTTTTCATTGCTGCAATAAAACCGCTTTGTTCTGTTACACGATACTTCTGACAAGTATCTGGTTTATGCTTATCTTGGCATAAGTATATAGTGTTGCGGCTTAGGTCTGCGCGCGGGCTGAGGCTTGAATCAAATAAGTTTGCACCATAGCCAAAAACACCTGGCCAAAATACACTTTGTGAGACCATACCAAGCTTTTCATAAGTGATTAACATCGGTTTTGGTGTAATTAATAGAATTAATACAACAGCTGCGAGTGCGTACCAACGTGTTTTGCTTTTTTTAAGTTCTACTTCAGGGGCTGTTTGTTGCGCTACTTGTGCGCGAGCTTGTTGTTGATTTGACGGTCTTTGACGCTTGGCTTGCGTTGGTTTTTTTCGTTCAGGTGTTTTACCAAGCAAAGATTGTTTTTTTATTTTATTAGACATAAAGCTTATCTGGCCTTTTAAATGTAGGTATCTATAATGAGATTATAACGAAGTTTTTGATATAATAGTCAAATTCAAATCACTTATAGGTTAAATGCGTTACACTCTTGAGTGCAATGAGTGTTTATCTTCATAGTTTAAGAGGAATAGTATGGATACGCAGCTTTCAATTCTTATTGTGGACGACGTAGGCACGGTTCGCAGTTTTTTAAATCAAACATTAATGCACCTAGGTATAGACAATGTGCGTGAGGCTTCTACGGCCGCGCAATGTTTAAGCGCATGCAAAGAAAAAGAATTCAATATTATCTTTTTAGATATTGAATTACCTGATGGTGACGGTAAAGAGATTATCTCACAAATCAATGAAATTTCGCCTGAAGCAAATGTGGTCATGGTTTCGGCCCATTCGACAGTAGAAAATGTTAAAGAGGCGATCGAAAAGGGGGCTAAAGGATTTGTTGTTAAACCTTTTACACCTAAGAAAATTGCAGCGATGCTGAAGAAGTTTTACCCTGAGCTGGAAATTGTCTAGCTAATTAATTTAATGAGGTAAATTGAGCGATTACTTTGTTAAATTCTAAATAAAAAAAAACCGGCATAAGCCGGTTTTTTATATATTCATCAAAAACAAATTATAGCGCTTTGATTTTAGCTGCTAAACGGCTCTTATGACGAGCTGCTTTGTTCTTGTGGATTAGACCTTTAGTTGCGTAACGGTCTAGGATAGGTGTTGCAACAGCGAATGCTGCTTGTGCAGCTTCTTTGTCGCCCGCTTCAATAGCAGTAACTACTTTTTTGAAGTAAGTACGCATCATTGAACGACGGCTTGCGTTATGTTGACGATTTTTTTCGCTCGTAATAGCGCGTTTTTTTGCAGACTTGATGTTAGCCAAGGTTTGCTCCTAACAATCTTAAAATAAGCTTAATTTAAAGGCCGTGGAATATGCCTGTTTTTATCATGAATGTCAACGAAATTTTGACATCTCAAGAAAAACTGCTCCTTATAACGAACATCAATTTGCCGCTTTAGCAGTTAATATCGCCATTGTAACAAAGGGTCGGGTTCGAGCCTAGTGCTTTAAAGATATTTTAGGCATAATCGCCCATCTTAGAGGTTTTTTGATAATAGGTTTAAGGTGGCAAAAGGATTATTTCGTTCTGGGATGATTGTCAGTGCAATGACAATGATTTCGCGTATTTTAGGATTAGTGCGAGATGCTGTTGTAGCGAACCTGCTTGGCGCCAGTGCCGCTGCAGATGTATTTTTGTTTGCCAATCGTATTCCTAACTTTTTAAGACGTTTGTTTGCCGAAGGTGCATTTGCACAAGCCTTTGTGCCGGTTTTATCTGAAATAAAAGAGCAACAAGGTGATGACAAAGTCAGGCTGTTTGTTGCTCAAGCTGCTGGCACTTTAGGAACTATTTTATTAATTGTTACCTTGTTTGGGGTCGTTGCTTCCCCTGTCATAGCAGCCCTATTTGGCACTGGCTGGTTTATCGATTGGTGGCAAGGAGGCGAAAATGCTGAAAAGTTCGTACTTGCCAGTGCGCTTTTAAAACTGACTTTCCCGTATTTATTTTTTGTAAGTTTAGTTGCCCTTAGTGGTGCGGTAATGAACGTATATAATCGTTTTGCTGTTGCGGCGTTTACTCCAGTGCTGTTGAATATATCGATCATTAGTTGCGCTATCTTACTTCATGATAAATTTTCGGTAGGGGCATATGCGCTTGCTATCGGCGTGTTTGTCGGTGGTTTAGTGCAGTTGCTATTTCAATTGCCATTTTTATACCGTGCACGCATGCTGAGCCGCCCAAAGTGGGGATGGCAAGATGAAAACGTTAAAAAAGTCCGAAAACTAATGCTTCCTGCGTTGTTTGGTGTTTCTATCAGTCAAATAAATTTGTTACTCGACACCATGATTGCCTCAATGTTGATGACAGGCTCTATCGCTTGGCTTTACTACTCAGACCGTTTAATTGAGTTTCCTCTTGGCTTATTTGGTATCGGTATCGCAACGGTAATTTTGCCGGCACTGTCAAAGTTGCATAGCACCAAAAGTACTAGAGATTTTCAGCTGACCTTAGACTGGGGAGTACGGTTTGTTATATTTTTAGGTTTGCCTGCCATGTTTGGTTTAATGGTGATAAGCCCGCTAATTATTACGGTTTTATTTGACCATGGCGCGTTTCAGGACGGTGAAATTGATCATGTGAAAGCGGTAAGTTACGGTGTGATGGCCTATTCTGTGGGATTGGTTAGTTTCATGTTGATCAAGGTGTTAGCACCCGGCTTTTACTCTCGCCAAGATACTAAAACCCCCGTAAAAATAGGCATTAAAACACTCGTGTTGAATATGGTGTTTAATATTATGCTAGCACCATTTATCGGTTATTTGGGGTTAGCGTTGGCAACAGCGATGTCGGCCAGTTGTAATGCTTATTTGTTGTATCATCAACTGCGTAAAGAAGGGGTCTATCAGTTTTCAGTGATGAGTTTAGGTTTTACATTTAAGTGTTTGTTTTCAAGTATATTAATGGCTGCTTCGGTGTGGTTTGTTGGTCAGCAATTTGCGTGGAGAACATGGCACTTTACTGAGCAAGTGCTGCTGTTGAGCGGGTTATTAGTGTTGGCGGTTTTTGTGTACTTTGCGGCCTTATTCATTTTAGGTGTGCGACTAAATACGATAAAAAGTGTTGCAACTACTGAATCAAACTAAAAAAAAGATTATAATCGGCGTTTCAAGCTCGATATCAATGTTTTGGGCTCGCTTATAAAGGCAAAAAGGTGGCATGGAGTTAATTAGAGGTATTCACAATATTCGCGCGCAGCACTATGGCTGTGTGTTGACCATTGGTAATTTTGATGGCGTGCATTTAGGTCATGCTGAAGTGATTAAAGGCTTGCTTCAAGACGCACAAAAACATCAGTTGCCAAGTACCGTGATGTTATTTGAGCCTCAGCCACAAGAGTTTTTTGCCAAAGATAATGCACCAGCGCGTTTGACTCGACTTCGTGATAAGCTCAGCTTACTTGCTAAATTAGGAGTGGAGCGGGTGATTTGCATTAGTTTCAATCAGCAATTTGCCAATATGGAAGCCGAGCAGTTTGTTAGTCATGTACTGGTTGAAAAATTAGGTGTCAAAGCATTAACCGTGGGCGATGACTTTTGCTTTGGTAAACGTCGCCGTGGTGATTTTGCGCTACTGAAAACTATGGGCGCTGAGTTAAACATGGATGTGAAAAGTACTGCAAGTTTTCGCAGACTCAATGATAGGGTGAGCAGTACTCTTATTCGTCATGCGCTTGCTGCAGGGCAATTAGAAGATGCTAAGACCATGTTAGGTCATGGATACGCAATTTCTGGGCGCGTTATTCATGGTTGGGCAAAAGGCCGTGAATTAGGGTTCAGAACCGCCAATATTGCATTGAAACGCCAAGTATGCCCTGTGAATGGGGTGTTTGCGGTGCGAGCAAAAGTTGGTAATAAAGAATTATTTGGGGTTGCAAATATTGGCAACAAACCCACATTTAATGGGACACGTGCATTGTTAGAAGTTCATCTCTTCGACTTTGCGCAAGACATTTATGGACAATTCATGCACGTGGAGCTAATCAAGAAGCTTCGCGATGAGAAAAAATTCGAGACATTAACACAACTGACGGCGCAGATTGCAGATGATGTAACCGCCGCTAAGCAGTGTTTTGGTTTAAATTAGGTAGCCGATACGGAAAGTAGGATTAATGAGCGACTACAAACATACTTTGAATTTACCGGAAACAGCGTTTCCAATGCGCGGCAATTTGGCACAACGTGAACCAAAGATGCTTAAGACATGGTATGAAGACGATCTATATGGTCAAATTCGCAGCGCTAAAAAAGGTAAAAAAACCTTCATTTTGCATGACGGCCCTCCGTATGCAAACGGTGATATCCATTTAGGCCACTCGGTAAACAAAATCCTTAAAGATATTATTGTTAAGTCAAAAACCTTGTCTGACTTCGACGCACCTTATGTGCCGGGTTGGGACTGCCACGGTTTACCTATTGAATTAATGGTTGAAAAGAAAGTAGGCAAGCCTGGCGTGAAAGTGTCTGCCGCTGAGTTTCGTGAAAAATGTCGCGCATACGCCAAAAAACAAGTTGAAGGTCAAAAAACAGACTTTAAACGTCTTGGTGTATTTGGTGACTGGGACAAGCCTTACTTAACAATGAACTTTGACTTTGAAGCGAACGCAATTCGCGTACTTGGTCGCATCATTAAAAATGGTCACTTACATAAAGGTGCTAAGCCTGTTCACTGGTGTACAGATTGTGGTTCAGCACTCGCTGAAGCGGAAGTTGAATACCAAGATAAACAGTCACCAGCAATCGATGTTCGTTTTGAATTTGCTGATCAAGACGCTGTTATTGATGCGTTCGAACTAGCAGAGGGCCATCATGGCACTGGTGCTGTTAGTACCGCCATTTGGACGACAACACCTTGGACATTACCAGCTAACCGTGCAGTAGCAGTTCACGAAAAGCTTGAATATGCCCTAGTTCAAGTTGATGACGAAGGCGCACAGCAGCGTTTAATTTTAGGTTCAGAGCTAGTAAAAGATGCAATGGACCGTTATGGCTTTAAGCATTACCATGTACTAGGTTATGTAAAAGGTGCGGCACTTGAGAATTTACAGGTTGCTCACCCGTTCTATGACTTCACAGTGCCTGTAATTGTTGCTGATCACGTAACGACTGATTCTGGTACTGGTGTTGTTCATACTGCGCCTGGTCACGGTCAAGAGGATTTCGCGGCAGGTCTTGCTTATGGTTTAGAAGTTGCTAACCCTGTAGGTGCAAACGGTGTTTACTTACCTGACACACCTATGTTTGCTGGTCAGCACGTATTTAAAGCAAATGCGAGCGTAATTGACGTATTAACTGAAAACAATGCGTTATTACACCACCATGCGCTTACACATAGCTATCCACATTGCTGGCGTCATAAAACACCAATTATCTTCCGTGCTACGCCACAGTGGTTTGTAAGTATGGATCAAGCTAACCTTCGTCAAGATTCATTAAATGAAATCAAAAAGACTGAGTGGTTACCTGAGTGGGGCGAGAGCCGCATTGCAAACATGGTTGAAGGCCGTCCTGATTGGTGTATTTCACGTCAACGTACATGGGGTGTGCCAATTGCATTATTTGTTGATAAAGACACAGGTGCGCTTCACCCAAATACGCAAGAGCTAATCGAAGAAGCCGCAAAACTGGTTGAGAAATCAGGTATTCAAGCTTGGTATGACTTAGACCCTGCAACCTTGCTTGGCGATGACGCTGAGCAATACATGAAAGTACAAGATACCCTAGATGTATGGTTTGACTCAGGCGTGACTCACGCATGTGTGGTTGATGCTCGTGAAGATTTAACGAGTCCGGCAGATCTTTATTTAGAAGGTTCTGATCAACACCGTGGTTGGTTCATGTCGTCAATGATGACTTCGGTTGCTATCAATGGTCATGCGCCATATAAGCAAGTGTTAACACACGGTTTCACAGTTGATGAAAACGGCCGCAAGATGTCTAAATCATTAGGCAATGTAATTTCGCCACAAAACGTGATGAACAAACTAGGTGCTGACATCTTACGTTTATGGGTTGCATCAACTGACTTTACAGCCGAAATGACTGTATCTGATGAAATCTTTAAACGTTCAGCTGACCGTTACCGTCGTATCCGTAACACCAGCCGTTACTTACTTGCGAACCTTAATGGTTTTGATCCTAAAACGGATCAAGTTGCAATTGAAGACATGGTTGAGCTTGATCGTTGGATTGTGGGTCGTGCAGCTGAGCTGCAAGATGAAATCTTAGCGGCTTACGACAAATACCAAATGCTGCTTGTAACACAAAAGCTAATGAACTTCTGTACCGGTGAGCTTGGTTCGTTCTACCTAGACGTAATCAAAGATCGTCAATACACAGCTAAAAGCGACAGCCATGCACGTCGTTCATGTCAAACTGCGCTTTACCACATTGCTGAAGCAATGACGCGTTGGATGGCACCGATTTTAAGCTTCACTGCGCAAGAAATTTGGGAAGCATTACCAGGTGAGCGTGACAAGTTTGTATTCACTTCAGTGTGGTACGATGGCTTGCAAGCCTCTTCACAAGGTAAGTTCAGCAATGATGATTGGTTAACAATCCTTAATGTTCGTGATGAAGTAAACCGTGTGCTAGAAGCTGCTCGTAAAGAAGACGTTATTGGTGCAACACTACAAGCAAACGTAAGCATCTACGCTAGTGAAGAGCTAAGCTCGAAATTAGCTGCATTAGGTGATGAGCTGCGCTTTGTACTATTAACTTCAGGCGTGACAGTTGAAACAGTGACAGCGCAGCCTGAAGGTACTCAGGCGACTGAGATTGATGGTTTATTCATTAAAGTTGCCGCAACAACTGCTGAAAAATGTGAGCGTTGTTGGCATTACTGTGATGATGTAGGTGCTGATCCAGCACACCCTGAAATCTGTGGCCGTTGTGTAAGTAATGTTGACGGCGATGGTGAACAGCGTCAGTTCGCATAGGAGTTGTTAGTGAGCAAACTAGCCGGAAAAAGTGGCTTGGTTTGGTTATGGCTGAGTCTACTACTTTTAGTAGTAGACCATGCGACAAAAACACTTGTCGTTAATACCATGGCCTACAAAGAGTCGATAGATATTCTGCCGTTCTTTAATTTCACCTATGTACATAACTATGGTGCAGCATTTAGCTTTTTAAGTGATTCTGGTGGTTGGCAGCGCTGGTTTTTTAGTTTGATTGCTGTGTCGATCAGTGTGTTATTAGTGTGGTGGCTTAAACGCTTACCAGCGACGAACAAGGTCTTGTGTTCTGCTTATGCGTTAGTGTTAGCCGGCGCGATTGGCAATTTATACGACCGCATCGCTTATGGCTATGTTATTGACTTCTTACACGTATATTATGAAAATTGGCACTTTCCTGTTTTTAATATTGCCGATTGTGCAATTTGCATCGGTGCCGCATTACTTTTATTTGATGCCTTCACAGGCGAAAGTCCTAAGGAGCAACAAGCATGAGCCAAGCTGTAATTGGTGAAAACTCTGAAGTGATCTTTCATTTCTCAATTAAATTAGAGGATGGCTCAGCAGCCGATTCAACTAAGGTGCATAATAAACCTGCAAAATTGCGAATGGGTGATGGTAGCCTGACAGAAAACTTTGAAAAATGTTTACTAGGTTTAGCTGCTGGTGACAGTAAGTCATTTGCGTTGGAGCCAGAGGATGCATTTGGTCAGCCAAATCCAGATAACATTTATTATGTAGACCGCAGCAAGTTTGGTGCAGAGACCCCTGCTGAAGTAGGTAATATTATAGCTTTTACTCAGCCTGATGGTACTGAATTACCAGGACTTGTTCGTGAAGTGCAAGGTGACTCTGTCACGATTGATTTTAATCACCCACTTGCGGGACAACGCTTAACCTTTGAAGTCGATATTTTAGAGGTAACAGGTTAATGGATATTTTATTAGCAAATCCACGTGGTTTTTGTGCCGGTGTTGATCGTGCAATTAGTATTGTGGAACGTGCACTTGATATCTTTGAAAAACCTATCTATGTGCGCCATGAAGTGGTTCATAATCGATATGTTGTTGATGGACTTAAAAATCGTGGTGCAGTATTTGTTGAAGAGCTAGATCAGGTGCCTGACGACAGCATTGTCATTTTTAGCGCTCATGGTGTATCGCAAGCTGTTCGCAACGAAGCAAAACGTCGTGATCTCAAAGTGTTTGATGCAACTTGCCCACTAGTAACAAAAGTACATATGGAAGTAACACGTGCAAGCCGCAAAGGGACTGAGTGCGTGTTAATCGGTCACCATGGGCACCCTGAAGTCGAAGGTACAATGGGGCAGTATGACAACGAAAAGGGTGGTATTTATTTAGTAGAAACCCCTGAGGATGTTGCTAGCTTAACGGTTAAAAACCCTGAAAATCTGTTTTACTGTAGCCAAACAACCTTATCTGTTGATGATACGGCAGATGTGATTGATGCACTTCGTACTAAGTTTCCGGCGATTGATGGTCCGCGTAAAGATGACATTTGTTATGCTACGCAAAACCGTCAAGATGCCGTTCGTGACTTGGCAGATAAAGTAGATGTACTGCTTGTTGTGGGGGCTAAAAATAGCTCTAACTCAAATCGTTTACGTGAGCTTGCTGACAAAATGGGAACGACCGCTTATTTAATCGATGATGCGAGTAATGTTGAAGCTGATTGGTTTAACAATGTAAATGCTGTCGGTGTCACTGCAGGCGCATCTGCACCAGAAGTTTTAGTTCAGCAGGTAATTGCACGTCTAAAAGAATTAGGTGGTAATCAAGTTGTTGAAAATCCAGGTGAAGAAGAGAACATAGTATTTGCTGTTCCCGTTGAGCTACGCTAATCTAAACAGTTAGTAGACAACAATAAAAGAGGAGCCCATGAGCAAACAGCCAAATTCAAACGGCTTGCTGATTGCGGCTCTTTTTCAATCCCGTGGTGTCCTTGCCACACTGATCGTCAGCCAAGTCATTGCTATTTTACTCGCTTTCTCGCCAATGAGTTTAGGTGATGTGTGGTCACGTCTTGCAATATTTAGCTGCTTTTTACACCTTATCTTTCTTTCTAGTTTATCTTTACTTTATTTGAGTCGAGTTATACTCATAAAGCTATCACAGACGCATCAGCTGACCATTTTAATTTTATCCTTACTTGGATTAACTTACGTTTATAGCTGGCTGTTTTTGACTCTATTTTCAGATGTTTTTTCTATGGAGTCGAGAGCAAACTTTATTGGCAGTAACCTACTAATTGTGTTTTTAGTAGCGGCACTATTTGGTCAGTTTTTGCATATTCATAATCAAAAAGAGCTGCAAACTAAAGCGTTAGCTCAGGCTGAGCTAGATGCATTGCAAGCAAGAATTCGGCCCCATTTTTTGTTTAATAGTTTAAATACGGCCGCTGAGCTTACACATTATGATGCTGACGCCGCAGAGCAGGCAATTTTAGCACTGGCGGCGCTATCACAGGCTGCTATGCGAAGCGGTAAAGCGATTAAGCTTGTTGACGAAATCACCTTGTGCCAACAGTATGTAGCACTTGAACGTTGGCGCTACGGTGAGCGGCTAGCTTTAAGTTGGAAATTACCTGAGGCGCTGCCAGATATTGATATTCCCTGTTTAACAATTCAACCAATTATTGAAAATGCCGTATTTTATGGTGTGGAGCCCGCTGAGCTGGGAAATATCTCGGTCGAAATGCATCAATCAGACAAAGCTTATACCTTCATTATAACTAACCCAGTCGCAGCACAAGTGAGCCATTCGCGAACAGGTAATGGTATGGCGCTTGATAATATTCGTCAGCGCTTGGCGCTGTTTTATAATCAAAGAGCGCAACTTACGACTACTATTCGTGATGGAATTTTTAGAGTGAAGCTAGTTATACCAAAGCAGAGGGGCGCATGATAAAAGTATTGATTGCTGATGATGAGCCTTTAGCAAGGGCACGTATCAAACGTTTATTATCTACTAATGAGGGTTATACTGTGGTTGGTGAAGCAAGTAATGGTGAACAAGCGATAGAGCTTTGTAAGTGCTTGCAACCTGATTTAGTCATGCTTGATATTAATATGCCTAAGCTGACTGGGTTAGAGGTAGCAGCAGAGCTAAAGCAGTTTTCTATCCCTCCTGCAGTTATGTTTTTAACAGCACATGCCGAGCATGCGTTAACTGCATTTGAGCTCGCTGTTGATGGTTATTTAGTTAAACCTGTTTCTGAGCAAGCATTAACCAAAGCAATGGCTCAACTTAGTAAATTAAACCGGACTCAAGTAAGCCCACCTGAAAATAACTATATTAGTTATCAACTTGCTGGCGTATTGAGAAGGATAAATGTGGACGATGTTATATGCTGTATCGCTGAACAAAAATACACTCGAGTTGTATTTTTCAAAGGTGAAGCGCTTATTGAACAGAGTTTAAAGCAACTCGAGCAAACCTATCCGTTACAGCTACTGCGAATTCATCGCAACACGCTTGTGAATTCACAGCATATTGTAAGTCTTAATAACTCGTTGACGGGTGGTCATACCGTGATTATGAAGCAATTTGAAGAGCCGTTAGCTGTTAGTCGTCGAGAGCTTAAAAATGTTAAAGCTGCGATGGGTAAGTAAAAGTCACCTAATTAGTCTTTCCTATTAGTTTTGGCTCTTTCTGGGTCAATGGTATTAGCTTCAATGAGGAAGGAATACCGCTTATCGAGCATTTTGACCGCTTATCCATATTCAGATTGTGATTTATTAGTGTTCTTTTATTCTTACGGTATGTAAAAGTATCCGTAATTTCATCATGTTTAAACATCCTGACCAGCAAGGTTTTACTTTAATCGAAGTACTTATTGCCTTTGTTATTTTAAGTTTTGGTTTATTAGGCGCTGTGGCCCTCCAAGCAAAAGCTAAGCAAGCAAGCTTCGATGCATTGCAACGCTCTGCTGCAATTGCGTTAGGCAATGACATTATTCAACGCATGCGAGCTAATGATTCTTCAGGCTTTGCAGGTTTGTATAATGGAGAATTTAGCAGTGAATCTTCGGCTGGTGCAGTACAACCGTGTCTTAACGCTAGATGTTCTGCGCAACAAATCGCAGCATTCGATAAACAACAGTGGATACGAGCCATTCAAGCACGTGAAAATACAGGTGCTTTAGATGACGCAACAGTGTGTATAAGTAGCACCCCTGTCGCTGCAGGGAGTGCAAATGAGTTCAATATTCAAGTTGTGATCAGTTGGCGAGGTAGACAAGAGTTATCAGCTAGCAAAGAAAATAATGCTGTCAAATGTGGCGCTGCTAATGATAAGCGTCGTTTGGTTGTTCTTGATAGTTATATCTATTTAAGGTCTTGATATGAAGAAACATAATGGATTTACACTGGTTGAGGTAATGGTCGCTTTATTTATAGGTGGCCTGGTTCTTGGTGGAGTTATGTTTACTTATATCAGTATGAAAGTAACTACAAAAGATACAATGGCTATTGGTGAGTTACAGGAAACAGGTCGTTTAGCATTAAATATAATGCAACGTGATATAGAACAAATCGGCTTTTGGGGCACCTTTTATGAAGACTCGTTTTCGAGTGATAACACTGATACCACACGGGTTAATAACCCAGGTAATGACTGTTCAGCAGGCTTGAACAATGCAAGCTTTCCAGATGCTAATGCAAATACAAACTTTCGCTCGGTTTATGCAATAGAAGCAAGTTCAGCCAATGCTTTAGGCTGTATTAACGATGCTAATCAAAACTCCGATATTTTACAGGTTAAGTTTTTAGAAGGACTACAAATCCAACCTAACAGTACTAATAACAGAAACTTTTATTTTGTTGCTGAGCAAGAGTTTGGGCTTTTTTCTCGAGGACCGATAGCTGCAGGCGCAATAAATGGGAATGCAACAATTTGGCGTTACAGGCACCATGTCTACTACATTTCAGAGCAAACGTTTAGTTTTAACAAAAAGACAGTCAAAGTACCCGCTCTAAAACGAATGAGGCTAACAGTAAATGCAGGTATGAGAAAAGAAACCATCATGGAAGGGGTTGAGAATTTACATTTTGTTTTTGGCTTGGATACGACTAATAACAGTCGTGTAGACACTTATAAAAGTATTACTGATATGACAGAAAGTGACTGGGAAAATCGCCGAGGAATTTTAACGGTTCAGGTGTTTTTATTAGCCAGAACGCTAATGCCTGATGCAAATGTAAAGGTTACTAATCAAACATACACGTTAGGAGAAGGTACTAGCGGTAGGGTGCTTAAATTTAATGACAATTACAGGCGAGCTCTTTTTACAACAACAATTAGGCTTAACAATGTGGGGGCAAATTTATGGCGCATGTAACCTTAGCAAAAAAGCAACAAGGCGTTGTATTAATTGTAGCATTGATAATGGTGGTAGCTGTTACAGGGATTGCTGTTACTTTAATGAATAGTAGTTCTATTGATATAAAAATAACAAACGCAGTACAAGAACGTGAAGTCGCTGAAAATGAGTTATTTGGTAATGTTCAGCAAGTAATTGCAGCAGAGGCCACAAAAGGCGGCGATAGTGCTTTTCTGATGAAAGCTGCAGAAATACCTGAGGGGGGCTTTGTAATTGGAAGGGTTGGCAATACAACTAACACCATGACTAACTTAAATAATGGTGCCTTAGATTTACCTTGTCCTCGAAAATATAATTTCACCTCAGGCGTAGCATGCAACATGATTCAGGTTAATAGCACAATAACTTATGGCAAGAAAAGTACTCATGTTCTGACAATAACTACGGGGGTTGCCCAAGAAATGGCAAGCCTAAATACGGGTGGTTAGAGAAGGAAAGCAAAATGAAAGCCAGTACTATTTTACTTTTTTTTATGTGTATATTTGCCTTAATATTTATCGTGCCAGGGTATGCTGATGATACAGAGCTATATGTAAATTACGATAAAGATTTAGCTGAAAAGACACGAGTATTATTTGTGTTAGATACATCAGGAAGTATGCTCCGTTCAGCAGAAACTGGTTTACAATGTCGTGATCCATACACTAGCTTTTTATTAGAGTGTCCAGATAGCCGAATAAATGCAGCCCGAAATGTAATTACAAGAGTTATTAACTCCAACCCCGATATGGATTTTGGTTTATTTCGTTTTTCAGCGAATGAAGGTGGATATTTAAAAGCAAAGTTAGGAACAGATCACAAAACAATAAAAAATATTATTAGTAACATATCAGCTGGGGGATCTACTCCAGTCACAGAGACTTTATGGGAAACTTATCGGTATTTAACCGGGCAAAGTGTTGATTTTGCGAAACTAATTGATCCTTCAATGCGAGATACGACAGCGGAAAAAGATCAGCAATATGTGTCGCCTTTTAGTTCTCCAAATAAACGGTGTGATAATACAGTCAATATTATTCTTATTTCTGATGGTGAGCCTCAGTGGGATAATAGCCGTGATGCTTATATACAAAATATTTACCGAAACTATTTTGGTACAACAGCGCCTTCTTATCCTGTGAATGATTATGAACCAGATAGCCATTTAGCTGCATTAGCAAAAATTATTCATGGAACAAAGAATGTAAAGGTTGATTTGTATACCAAAACATCATCTGTAAATGACCAAGGGGTAATTTATACCGTAGGTTTTGGCAGTGGTATCACTGATAACAATGAAGCACTGCTTACGAAAACTGCTGAGTTTGGTGGCGGCCAATATCTTTTTGCAAATAATGCGAAAGGGTTATCTGAAGCAATCGATAAGGCCTTCGCAGTCATTAGAGAGGATAGTGGAGATTTTACTGCACCCGCTATTACTTCGAATAATAGAGATCAGACTCGTAGTAGAGATGCTTTGTATTACACGATGTTCTATCCAAGCACTAACGCTCGTTGGCGAGGAAACCTAAAGAAATTGAAAGTGTCGGGTGATTCAATCGTTGATGCAACTGGTAAGTCTGCATTGAATACTCAAGGACTAATTGCTAAGAATGCAAGAACATTTTGGCTTCCAGATGAAGAGAGCCCTGATGGTAATTCTGTTGAATTAGGTGGGGTCAACCTTTACTTATCAAGTATTTCAAGTTTACCAAAAGGTGGACGCAAAGTTTTAAGTAACCTTAGTGGGCGTATGCTTAACTTTACCCGCTACCGTGTTGTTTATCACTATAAGACAATTGCAAAGGCTGCTGCAGTTTTTGAAGCAAAACCAGAAGAAGTTGAAGATTTAATTAATTGGTCAAGAGGTCTCGATGTAGATGATGAGAATAATGATTACTCAACATCTGACTCACGAAAAGATATTTTTGGTGACCCACTTCACTCTAGGCCTGTCACTATTGATTATGGTAACGATGACGTTCGTATTTTAATAGGTACAAATGCTGGCTACTTACATATGTTTCAAGATAAGAACGATGTGTTAAGTGAAAGTTGGGCTTTCATTCCTAGACATCTATATAAAATTATAAAACCGCTGAGAGATAACCAGAGAAATAATAAAGTTTATGGTATCGATGGGCCTATCTCGGTATTTTTTGATGATAAAAATAAGGATGGTATTGTTGGTGAAGGTGATCGAGTTTGGGCATTTTTTGGTTTAAGGCGAGGCGGTAATAATTACTACGGACTTGATATTACAAAGCCTGATTCACCAAAAGTAATGTGGGGGGGACCAATTGTTGGCGGTTCTGGTGATTTTCAAGAACTAGCTCAAACATGGTCTAAAGCACAAGTAGCCTATATAAATTTGCGAGGCTATAAAGACCGTCCTGTACTCATCTTTGGTGCGGGCTATGATACCAACAAAGATAATAGACAACGTTCATCAGACTCTAAAGGAAGGGGAATATATATTGTTGATGCAGAGACAGGAAAAAAATCTGGGCGCTGACACCATCGCAAAATGGTTTCCAAGGAAAGCACAGTATAGCTTCAGATATTGCTCTTGTTGACTCTGACTATGATGGTTATATAGATCGTTTGTATGCGAGCGACACTGGTGGAGATATTTGGCGAATTGATATGGCTACAGATAACTCCAATAATTGGACACACTTCAAGTTAGCGAGCCTTGGAGGTACTTATGCTAGTACAGATCGGCGTTTCTTCTATAAACCAACTATTGCAAGAAGTGTGTACAGTAAAGTTTCTGAGGTTGTTGTTAATGGTAAGTCAACAATAACACGTTTAGATACTCCGTTTGATGCGGTTTTAATAGGCAGTGGGAACCGTGCAAAGCCGACTTTGACATCGGTAAAAGATCAGTTATTTATGATCCGGGATATAAATACTGTGACTAAGTCTTTCACTGGGAATAATGTCCCTACTACAATTACTCACTCTGATTTAATGAATGTAAGTTCTGATCCATTTGCCAAGCAACTAGATAATATTAAAGGCTTTGTTAACCTTGAAATTGAGTTATCTCGTTTTCATGGTTGGTATTATAACTTGCCGATAAAAGGAGAGAAATCGTTAGCCGCAAGTACTGTTGTGGGTGGTGTCGCCTACTTTACAAGTTTTTCACCGGGTTCGACAAGTAATATTACAGACCAATGTAGTCTGAGCGGGGGAAGTGGGGGGCTCTATGCTTTTCACTTGCATTATGGAACAAAAGTATATGATGAACTTAAGTACGAAACTGGGAATGATGTACCTGATACACCGCAATTATTTTTCGGTGAAAATGATAAAGGTGAAAGCCAGTTCATGTTGATTGGAACTGGAATCATTGGTGAAAAAGCGCCATTTGTGGCAAAAGGGGTTTTGGGTCCCGGATTGAATATTGAAAATGGTAAAGTCAAATTAGTCAGTAATGATCGGCTTGGATTTGAAGTTCAACAAACTTATATATATAAACAAGAAAGGTTTGACCAAAGTCAGTGAAAATTAATGGTTTATAATTGATTGCTGATGATAACCTTTATTTGTGGTGTTATTTCTCTCTTTTTGGGATGTTAAATACCATTATAATATTTTTGTGAGGCCTTTGGTTTTATAAATTAATATCTACTGGAATATGAAAACAATCCTTTTAGGTTGTTTGGGTTTTGTTTTTTGATTATTTTTTACTGCTTTTTAAGGTGTTAACTAACCCTTTGAATGTCACTTATAGCTAATGAATACTTTTTCAAATGGTTAAATGTTTATTGTAGTGAATGTCTGTATTAAAAAGTGGTGTTTTCTATAAACAAATTTCAGTACTTATGTTTTAATTCAATATAATTGGTTATAATTAATGTAATCTAGATTTTAGTTTTAATTATACATATTAAGTTATATCTTTATCAAAGAGTAACTAGATTTTAAGTTTGAAAAATAACTTAGTACTATGAACAATTGCAGGCAAGTAAGTTAAGCATTTGGCTACTTGAACTGCACTCTTTTTTAACATTGGCATCGAGTTGGGTTTTGTGATGAAAATAGGAAAATTAATTAGCAAACTCTTGCTAAATTGTGCTGTGATTTTCAGTATGATGACCCATGCGGAAGACATCGAATTGTATGTTAATCACAATGTTGATTTAGATGAAAAACCACGCGTACTCATTGTTTTTGACACCTCAGGTAGTATGGCGTTTTCAACCAGCTCAGGTAATAGTTGCGGTTATTCTGGTGGCTATATTTTGTGCAGCGATAGCCGATTAGGCGTTGCACAAGATGCGATAACTAAACTTGTAGATGGTAATGATGATATTGATTTTGGTCTTATGCGTTTTAATAGTACTAGCGGTGGTTATGTACTAGCGGGTATTGGTTCGCCAATGTCAACGCTGAAAACGACGATCGCCAATTTACCTGCTGATGGAGGGACACCGCTAACTGAAACTCTCTGGGAAGCGTATCTATATATTACTGGGCAAAGTTTATATTATGGCGAGAAAGTTAATGAGCTATTTCGCGATACTTCTGTAGAAAGTAAAACATCAACAACAAATAGAGTCAGGAAGTGTAACTGGTGGGGGTGCTGGTGGGAAAATGAAACAGTTACTAATTACACTTATATCTCTCCTTTTGATAACCCTGATGAAGTAAAGCGCTGTGATAACTCAGTTAATGTAATTTACATGACTGATGGTGACCCATCTGCGGGCTCTGATAATGAGCAAGACTCAAACATAAGCAGTTTACACAAGTCGTATTTCGGTAGCTCTCTATCAGATAGCGATAAAATTGCTGGTGTGTATTTGCACAAGCTTGCAAAAATTATCCATGGAACTGACAATGTTGAAGTTGATCTACGTCCAGATACTTCCGAAATTCATGAAACAGGTCGGGTTTACACCATAGGTTTTGGCTCTGGAATGAGCGACAATGGTAAACGTTTGTTGTCTGAAACCGCTCGCCTTGGAGGTGGTAAGTACCTTCATGCCAATACCTCTGATCAATTATCAGAGGCTTTAAAAAATACCATAACTCAAATTCGAGAGGTCAATGACAGTTTTACAGCTCCCTCTGTAGCGAGTAACAACGTAGATCAAACACGCAGCCGAGAATCAATTTATTATGCGATGTTTTATCCTAAAACAGGAGCTCGTTGGCGTGGTAACTTGAAAAAGTTAAAAGTGTCTGGTGACCAAATTATTGATAAAGATGGTAAACAGGCTCTAAATGAAGATGGTCTTATAGATAAAAATGCAAAAACATTTTGGTTACCAAGTGGTGAAAATGCTGATGGCAATTCAGTAGAGCTAGGTGGCGTGAACTTATATCTTTCTAATTCTTCAAGCGTTCCTAATCAAGGCAGAAAGGTTATCACCAATGTTAATGGCCGATTACTTAATTTCACACGTTACCGAGTTGTTTTTCATTATGGAACAATAGCAAAAGCAGCAGTCGATTTTGAAGCGGACGCCAATGAAGTTGAGGATCTTATAAATTGGTCAAGAGGTCTTGATATTGATGATGAAGATAAAGATGGTTCAACAACTGATTCGCGCAAAGATATCTTTGGTGATCCACTACATTCAAAACCTGTAACGATTGATTATGGAAATGATGATATCCGTATTTTAATCGGAACTAATGCAGGTTATTTGCATATGTTTCAAGATAAAAATGATGTACTAAGTGAAAGCTGGGCATTTATCCCTAGAAGCTTATATAAAATTATAAAGCCACTTCGTGAGAATCAAGCAGATACAAAGGTCTATGGTGTTGACGGGCCAATTTCAATATTTTTTGATGATAAAAATAATGATGGGATAGTTAATGACTCAGATCGTGTTTGGGCATTTTTTGGCCTAAGACGAGGTGGTAACAAGTATTATGGCCTTGATATTACTAATCCTGATTCTCCCAAATTATTATGGGATGAGCCTATTACAGGTGGAACAGGCGACTTTTCAGAGCTGGCACAAACATGGTCTAAGCCAACGGTGACGTACATTAACTTAAGTGGATACAAAGATAAACCTGTGCTTATATTTGGTGCAGGTTATGATACCAACAAAGATAATGTTATTCGTACAAACGATAGTAAAGGACGAGGCGTTTTTATTGTTGATGCCGAAACAGGAAAGAAAATATGGGCCTTAACGCCAAATGAAAATGGATTTACAGGTAATCACAGTATTGCCTCAGATATAACGGTTTTAGATTCTGACTACGATGGTTATGTTGATCGTTTATACGCAACAGATACAGGTGGAGATATTTGGCGAATTGATATGCCATCTGAGAATTATAATGATTCAACAGAGCCATGGACACATTTTAAGTTAGCTAGTTTAGGCAGTACATTAGCTACCCAAGATCGTCGTTTTTTCTATAAGCCTATGATTGCCAGGACCATGTTTAGCAAAGTATCTAAAACAACTTATCAAGGTGAATCAATTACAACACGTATTGATACTCCATTTGATGCCGTATTAATAGGTAGCGGGAATCGCTCAAAACCGTTATCAACAGCAACAAATGATCAGCTTTTTATGATACGCGATATCAATACGGTAACTCAGTCATTTATGGGAACGGATGTACCAGCGCCTATCACTCAAGCTGATTTAATGGATGTGGGGTCAGATCCATTCGGTAATGCACTAGATGACCTGGATAAATTTACTGAGCTTGAAGTAGAACTGGGTGAATTTAGCGGTTGGTATTATAACCTACCAACTACCGGTGAAAAGTCACTAGCGGCAAGTACCGTAATAGGTGGCGTTGCTTACTTTACAAGTTTTTCACCAGCATCCACTACTGATTTAGTAAATCAATGTTCACTTACCGGGGGCTCTGGTAGCTTGTATGCTTTCCACTTACATTACGGCACTAAGGTATATGATAACTTAAAATTCACTACTTCTAATGATGTGCCTGACACACCTCAGCTCTACTTTGGTATAGGCGATAGCTGTGTCGATGGTAATAGTGATGGTTTCTGCGATGACAATACAAGTGAAAAGGTAAAAGAGCAAAGCCAATTCTTGTCTATAGGACCAGGTATTAAAGGTGAGCAAAACCCGTTTAAGGTTCAAGAAATTTTAGGTCCAGGGCTTACAATTGAAGATGGTAAAATCAAATTAGTGAGTGATGCAGTGCCAATTGGCTTTGGATTTAAAACACAACAGACATTTATTTATAAGCAAGAAATAAACGATAACAGTAATTAATTCCCGTTCAAAGACTCTGCTTAACAGTTTAAAACTAACTTAGGCAGCGTTGTATGATGGAATTGAGTATTTATCTAATTGCATAATCGCGACTCTAAACCTATGATAAGTTTAAAGCGAAGAATGCTCTGAATTAACAAAAGCATAGGTATTAATTGTATGAATATAATAAAGAAAAAAAACCTAAAAGGTTTTACATTAATCGAGCTGATGATTGCTGTAGCAATCTTAGGAATTATTGCGAGCATTGCTATCCCAAGTTATTTTGAACATGTAAAACGTACAGCAAGAACAGAGGCAATAACCTCATTATTAGACGCGGCTAATAAACAAGAACAATACTTTGTTGATAATCGTGAGTATACAACTTCACTTTCTGCTCTAGGTGTTGCAGAAACAACAGAAAACAATTTTTATAAGTTAAAGGCGACTGTCAATAATAATGCCGGTACCTTTGAATTAGAGGCAACACCAGTATCAGGTCCGCCACTACAAGATTCAGAATGCACTAAATTAATAATTACAGACACAGGCCTTAAAAAATCTCAAGGTTCTGCTGATTCGAGCACTTGTTGGGGGAAATAGGCTTTAGCACTTATCAGTATCAATCATTCTGACTCGACCTATTGTACTGACCCTAATAGCAAGCCCTTTGAGGCTTGCTTTTATGTATTCTGGGCAGTATATAAAAGTGCCATTGTTTAAACCCACTGGCATACCTGTTGGGCTAAATGTTACTGAGTGACGTGGATAAGTCAGCATATCTAATTTATTTATTGCTTCAACTTCCAATAATTTGGTATCGCCACTTTCAAACACACCAAGCTCGCCTTTATCGACAAAGACAGTTAAAGATTTATGCCACATCGCCTTGTTACAACGGTTAAGCTCTAAAGCACAAAATGTCACATAGGCATTATTAGTTTGTGCCTTGAGGCGAGTAAATTGTAGTGCTCTTTTAACTGTATGCATATTACTTTCTAAGCGGTTATTGGCGAGGAGTGGCTTATATTCAAATAAAGCGAAATGCAGTAAAAACGAAAAAATTGATAAGATTATTAGGATTTCAATTAACATAGCACCTTTAAGGCTACGCAAGTAATTATTTGTCTTCATCCTTGAAGACTCCAAATCGCGACTATTTATTAAAATGTAATAGGAGCTTTGTATTTGTCAATTAAATAGAGTTAATTACATGTTTTTGTTGTTGTTCCTTCATACATTGCGGTGCCAGACTGTGAAATAGATAAGGCTTTATTGTTATCATTATTGCTACTTGAAGGGCAATATACGAATGTGCCTGGATCAGTTCTAATCATACCGCTAGTTTCAAATCTTATAACTCTTGCACCAGAAAAACTGAGCGAGCTATTATTGGGTATCTCTTCCATTACGCGCAAAATGATATCCCCTTGGCCAGGATTAAAAGTACCGTTAGGGCTTTTATCTACAAATACAAAAATACTTCCCAGGCTCCAGTCTCTTGAACAAAATATAGATTTATTTTGTTCAATTGATTCTGTATCGCCTGCGCAAACAATGACTAATTCATCACTACTCGTCGCTTTTGCTCGTGCAAAGCTGAGCGTGCGTTTTAATTCAAGCAAGTAGCTTTCGGCGCGGTCGCTTTCTAACATATCTGAGCTATCCCATAGCGCAATGACAGCAACGATGCCAACAATGGCAATCGTGACCATTAGTTCCAATAATGTAAAACCCCGTTGTAATGATTTCATTGTTATCTCTATTCTGAATCACTTTGTTTAATAATATCATGATTGCTGATTTAATCACCGTAATTCATAGCTTTGTTTGCCATCAGCAATTGGATTGTCTAAAATCGAGTCAATCGAGAGATAATAAGTAACCCTTAAAATGAAAAAAATCGAAGCAATTATTAAACCATTCAAGCTTGATGACGTGCGTGAAGCATTATCAGATGTTGGCATCACAGGGATGACGGTAAGTGAAGTTAAAGGCTTTGGCCGTCAAAAAGGACACACCGAGCTTTATCGTGGCGCTGAGTACATGGTGGACTTTTTACCTAAAGTAAAATTAGACATCGTTTTAAGCGATGAAGATGTTGACCGTGCAATTGATGTTATCGTTAAAACATCGCAGACAGGAAAAATTGGTGACGGTAAAATCTTTGTCACTGATGTTGAGCGAGTAGTGCGTATTCGTACCGCGGAAGAAGATGAAGACGCGATTTGATAAAATATTAGATTAATCGCAAACATTAAAAAGGCGCCCTAGGCGCCTTTTTTGCTTTTTAAAATTATTTTAACGCTTGTTTGCTTCTCGCGTTGCTTTAGCGTGTTCACTTAGCTCAGATAAGCCAAGTTTATTGTAGCTTTTTTCCATGATCTCAAGCGCTTGATCAAGGTAACTACTTTGTGAGTAGTGCTCAACTACATATTTGCCACGGTTAGCAGCAGCAAGGTATGCTTCACGCTCATAGTAGTACTCAGCAACTTTTAACTCGTAGCGTGCCATTTTATTGAGTAACCACACAACACGTCTTTTTGCCTCTGGTGCATAAACACTATTAGGAAAACGTTTTAATAGTGTTGATAAATCAGTAAATGCAACACGAGTACGGTTTGCATCTCTGTCTGCACGGTCTACACCAAAATATTCTTGGAAGGCGTTTTCATCCGCTTTGATATTCACTAAGCCACGCATGTAGTACATATAGTCTAAATCTTTGTGGTTTGGATTTAAGCGAATAAAACGGTCGATAGTTGCCAGTGCTTGCTCAGTATTACCTGCTTGATAATGTGCATACACTAAGTCCATTTGTACTTGTTTTGATAGAGGACCAAAAGGGTAGCGAGAATCAATAGCGCTTAATAGCTCAATTGCACGAGCATATAAGCCAGAATCTAATGTTTGTTTGGCATCTTCATATAAAGCTTGCGCAGATTTATTAGGAACGCGTTGGATATCTTCTTGGTCGGGTGCTGATGAACAGGCACCTAAGCCAAGTACAGATACTGAAAAAACTATGGCGAACGCACGTTTCCCTATTTTATTTATCATTTTATTTCTTACCTTCGATGTCTTCGGCTAGGCCAAGTGAGGAAAACCGAGTAAACTATACGTATTATATTAAAGCGATTCTAACCCAGTCGAGCACAGCTTGCACTGGTAAATTGGGTAAAGTTACTAATGTCAGAGCAAATTTCTCTCCAAGCCGAGGTTCCAATTGACCTTGGCGGTAAACGTCTAGACCAAGTATTAGCGCAATTGTTCCCTGATTATTCTCGTTCACGTATAAAAACGTGGATTTTGGATGATAAAATCACTGTGAACGGCGAAATTTTAAACACACCACGTGAAAAACTACTCGGTGGCGAAACGGTGAGTGTTGAAACAACCATCGAAGCCCCTCGTGAATATGAAGCACAAAATATCAAATTAAACATCGTTTATGAAGACGATGATATTTTGGTAATTAATAAACCTATGGGGTTAGTGGTACATCCTGGTGCAGGTAACCCAGATGGCACAGTATTAAATGCTTTATTACACCATTACCCAGAGATCATCAATGTACCCCGTGCAGGTATTGTCCATCGTCTAGATAAAGACACCACAGGATTAATGGTGGTGGCTAAAACTATTCCGGCACAAACACATTTAGTATCTGCACTGCAAAAGCGTGAAAACTTCACCCGTGAATATGAAGCAATTTGTAATGGCACAATGACTGCTGGTGGTATGGTTGAAAAACCAATTGGTCGACATGCAACAAAACGTACTCACATGGCCGTGCATGAAATGGGCAAACCAGCGATAACACATTACCGTGTAGCAGAAAAATTCCGTGCTCATACACGCTTACGTTTACGATTAGAAACTGGTCGTACTCACCAAATTCGTGTACACATGGCTTACTTGAACCATCCATTGGTTGGTGATCAACTATATGGAGGTCGCCCGCGTCCGCCAAAAGGGGCTACACCTGAGCTGTTTCAAATGCTACGTGATTTTAAACGTCAAGCCTTACATGCCGTTAAGCTCTCTATTGCGCATCCAATTACGGGTGAGTTGATGACATGGCAAGCTCCAATTCCAGATGATATGGCTGCCATGACAGAAGCATTACGCGCAGATACCAAAGCAAACCCAAATATCGAGCTTTAATTGTGATGATCACACCAGCATGGACTGCACCCAAAACTGTTAGCGCAATCAGTACCACTCGAAAGGGGGGTGTTTCATTCGCACCGTTTGATAGTTTCAATTTGGGTTTACATGTTGGTGATGATGAACAAGCTGTACTTGCAAATCGTGCGCTACTAGCAAGTCACTTACCAAATCCCGCGGTTTGGTTAAACCAAGTTCATAGCAGTGATGTGGTTGTGGTTGATGAAAGGTGTGATTTAAGCCTAGTTCATTCTGCTGATGCGCTGTATACCAATATAGTAAAACAGCCGCTTGCGATAATGACAGCTGATTGTTTGCCTGTGTTACTTTGCTCGAATTCTGGCAATGAAATTGCAGCAGTGCATGGTGGCTGGCGTGGCTTATCACAAGGTATATTGGCAAAAACCATTTCGCATTTCAAAGTGCCTACAAGCGATATTATTGCTTGGTTAGGCCCTGCTATTGGTCCCTTACAATTTGAAGTTGGGCAAGAGGTTAAAGATTGCTTTTGTTCGCAAAACCCGCTTCACGAACTGGCATTTACAGCCAAACATGAAAAATACATGGCTGATATCTACTTATTAGCACGTCAGCAATTAGCGCAATTAGGCGTGGCCAATATTTCAGGTGGTGAATACTGTACAGTCAGTGATAAGTCACAATTTTTCTCTTATCGCCGCGACGGACAAACTGGTCGCATGGCTAGCTTGATCTGGCGCAATTAATACGCCTTTTTTGTGATTAAATTTTCTTCTCTTACTTGAACAAATCACTAACCATACCCATTAATTAAGCAATTAGATTTTTTAATAGGTAAACCCTTATGCGTTTAGATAGATTTACAAGTAAATTTCAATCTGCGCTTTCAGATGCGCAGTCATTAGCACTTGGGCGAGATCATCAATTTATTGAGCCTGTGCATTTAATGTATTCATTGCTTCAACAAAATGGCTCGAGTGTGCGTGCGCTACTTGCACAAGCCGGTGTGAGTGCTGATGAGTTAAACACCAAGTTATCTCAAGAAATCGAAAAACTGTTTAAAGTTGAAGGCATTGGTGGCGATGTTCAGCTGTCAAACAACCTGATTTCGTTAATTAACTTGTGTGATAAATATGCTCAAAAGCGAAAAGATAAATTCATTTCGAGTGAGTTATTTGTTCTTGCCGCGTGTGACGATAAAGGCCCATTAGGCGACATTTTTAAAGCGCTAAATATTACTTCTAGCAAAATTGAAGCTGCAATCGAAGCTATTCGTGGTGGTCAAAAGGTTGATGATCCGAATGCTGAAGAAACCCGTCAGGCATTAAAAAAATTCACAATCGATTTAACTGAGCGAGCAGAGCAAGGCAAGCTAGACCCTGTAATTGGCCGGGATGACGAAATTCGTCGCACTATTCAAGTATTACAACGCCGTACTAAAAATAATCCGGTGTTAATTGGTGAACCAGGCGTGGGTAAAACGGCGATTGCCGAAGGTTTAGCACAGCGGATCATCAATGGAGAGGTACCTGAAGGCTTAAAGAATAAGCGAGTATTATCGCTTGATTTAGGTGCTTTAGTTGCTGGTGCTAAATACCGTGGTGAATTCGAAGAGCGTTTAAAGTCAGTGTTGAATGAACTAGCCAAAGAAGAAGGGCAAGTCATCCTCTTTATTGATGAAATCCATACTATGGTAGGCGCAGGTAAAACAGACGGCGCAATGGATGCAGGTAATATGCTAAAACCAGCACTTGCCCGTGGTGAGTTACATTGTGTGGGTGCCACAACTCTTGATGAGTATCGTCAATATATTGAAAAAGATGCCGCTTTAGAGCGTCGTTTCCAAAAAGTATTTGTTGATGAACCATCGGTTGAAGACACCATTGCGATTTTACGTGGTTTAAAAGAGCGTTATGAGCTTCATCACTCAGTTGATATTACCGATCCGGCCATTGTTGCTGCGGCGCAGCTGTCGCACCGTTACATTAGTGATCGCCAATTGCCAGATAAAGCGATTGATTTAATTGACGAAGCGGGCTCTTCAATTCGTTTGCAAATTGACTCAAAACCGGAATCTTTAGATAAGCTAGAGCGTCGTATTATTCAGTTAAAGCTGGAAGATAACGCCCTTGCAAAAGAGAAAGACGAAGCGAGCCAAAAACGTCGTACTGAGATGCAAGAGTTGATCACTGAGCTTGAAGCCCAATACCGCGAACTAGACGAAGTTTGGAATGCTGAGAAGGCTTCATTACAGGGCACACAAGTCATTAAAGCTGAGCTTGAGCAAGCGCGTCTTGATTTAGATGTTGCGCGTCGTGCAAGTGATTTACAGCGCATGTCTGAACTCCAGTATGGTCGTATTCCTGAACTTGAGCGTAAACTTGACCTTGCTTCACAGGCCGAAATGCAAGAAATGAGCTTGCTTAAAAACCAAGTTGGTGAAGACGAAATCGCAGAGATTTTATCGCGTTGGACAGGTATTCCTGTATCCAAAATGTTGCAAGGGGAGCGCGAAAAGCTACTTAAGATGGAAGATGAACTGCATCATAAAGTGATTGGTCAAGATGAAGCCGTTGTAGCGGTTGCGAATGCAATTCGTCGCTCTCGAGCAGGGCTTGCTGATCCAAATCGCCCAATCGGTTCATTCTTATTCTTAGGCCCGACAGGGGTAGGTAAAACTGAGCTGACCAAAGCACTAGCCAGCTTCATGTTTGACACTGAAGATGCCATGGTGCGCATTGATATGTCGGAGTTTATGGAGAAACACTCGGTGGCACGTTTAGTGGGTGCACCTCCGGGTTATGTTGGCTATGAAGAGGGGGGCTATTTAACTGAAGCAGTTCGCCGTCGTCCGTATTCAGTCATTTTATTGGATGAGGTCGAAAAAGCGCACCCTGATGTATTTAACATCTTACTGCAAGTACTTGATGATGGCCGCTTAACGGATGGTCAGGGCCGTACCGTTGATTTCAAAAATACGGTTATCATTATGACTTCTAACTTAGGCTCTGACATTATCCAAGAGCAAGCTGGTTCAAATGATTATGCAGGCTTAAAAGAAAAAGTGATGGGCGTATTGGTTAGTCAGTTCCGTCCTGAGTTTATTAACCGAATCGACGAAACCGTGGTATTCCATCCACTTGCTAATGAACACATTAAAGAAATTGCTGACATTCAGTTAAGTAAGCTACGTGAGCGATTAACTGAAAAAGGCTACATTCTTGAAGTAACGGATGCAGCCCTAGACCGCATCGCTGAAAGTGGTTTTGATCCAGTGTATGGGGCAAGGCCTTTAAAACGTGCTATACAACATACCATTGAAAATCCATTAGCACAGCGATTATTAGGTGGGGATTACCAGCCGGGTGCCATCATCCATATTGATGCTGATGAGAATGGACTTGTTTTCTCGAGTCGTTAATTAGCCCTAAAAACAAAAGCCGCATCATTTTGACGCGGCTTTTTTGTATCAGTTAAGTTTAAACTTTAAAGGTTAACAGCATATCGTTAACTTTGCGCGAGCCTTCAACAAGCCCCGCTGCATCTTTAGCGACGTTGTAGCTAAGCTTTAAGTTCTCTTCGCTGTGTCCTTTTATGCTTTCTACATTTTCGCGTATATCGGTGCTGACAACTTGTTGTTCCTCTGCAGCCGTCGAAATCTCAGTCGCAAGGCCTGATATTTCATCAATTTGTGCGAAGATGCTCGCTAGTTCAGTTTGAGTGTGAGCAGTAGTATCAACACAATTATCTGCTTGCGCTTTAGTTGATTGCATCACTTTAGACCAGCTAAATAACGTATCTTGGATCTCTTTAATTGAGCTGTGAATTTGTGCTGTCGCATTTTGAGTACGTGAAGAAAGTGCGCGTACTTCATCTGCTACAACCGCAAAACCACGGCCATGCTCACCTGCACGTGCTGCTTCAATTGCAGCATTCAGCGCTAATAAGTTTGTTTGTTCAGCAATGCCTTCAATCTCACTCATTACTTGGCCTATTTTGTCAGCTTCACTAGCAAGAGAGTTAGCGGTAGTGGCTGCTTGCTCTACTTGGTTAGCTAGATCAGACACCATGCTGCTATTATCTTCAATATGCAGTTTGATATCGTTACAGCTTTGGTAAGTTGTTTTAACCTTGTCAGCAGTGTGATGAGTATTTGCTGAAATCTCGCCAATAGTTGTACTCATTTGTGTCATTGCCGTAGCAATATCACTTAAACGTTGACCTTGTGCAGCAATACCTTGCTCGGTTAGTGACGATTGTTTATCTAAGTTGGTAGCAATGTCTTTGAATGAGTAAGTAGAGTCTTTAACACGACCTAATACAGTTCTAAGCTTAGCGAACAGCATTTGCTGATTATAGGCAGCAATACTAAAAGGGTGTGAACCTGAATACACATAGCGTGATACTGAATCAAACTCTGCACGTTGCTGCTTTAAATGGCTTGGGGTTACAACGAGCTCGTCATAATTTAATGCAAAAAGGAGTGCTACAACGGCACAGCTCGCTAAGGCAACCATCCATGAAGTAGTAAACGCTAAGCCGACAATGCCTGCAAATAAAATAACCGCAGACAAAATTTGTCTCAGCGAAATATTTTCACGAAATGACGCGACTGATTTTCCATTATTAATCTTAGTGTACAGTGCCGTTGCACGGTCTTTTAATTGTTCAGATGGCTTAGTTCGAACTGACTGATAGCCAACCAACTGACCATGTTCATAAATGGGTGTAACAAATGCATCAACCCAATAGTAACGACCATCTTTACAGAGATTTTTAACCATGCCACGCCAAGAATGGCCTTGCTTTAGTTTTTCCCACATTTCTTTAAATGCCGCTTTTGGCATGTCAGGGTGGCGAACAATATTATGATTTTTTCCGAGTAGCTCTTCCTCGGTGTAACCTGCAATCGTACAAAATTCCTTATTTACGTATGTGATGACACCGCGTAAATCTGTAGTAGAGACAAGCTCTTGATTATCAGAGTATGTCACTTCTTGATTAATGATTTCTTGCCCACGACGCATATGAGTCCTCGAAATATACTTTTTTATGGTGTGCGGATTATAGTCTCAGAAAAATGTAAGGGAAGGGGGTGCATATAGATAACTATGAAAGTTTTAAAAATTTCATCTTCCCTTTGATCTAAAACAATATCTTGCTTGAATTATTATGTTTAGCCTCAGTCTTTTATATTAGTTAAAAGGCTCAGTATCCTCAAGAAATAAGTCTAAATAGTATTTTAAATGTTTTTAGCAACAATGAAGTGCCGCCAAAGCAATTGTATATTGTCCCTCACAATGGCAAGATTGAGCATCAAGTGAACGGGTACTAAATGAAACTGATTTTTCTGACTTGAGTAATTACTTTTTGCCCCCATACACTTAGGATTACAGCCACGTGGCTCGAGGAAGCATTTTTGATAAAACATGATTTAAATAAAACGCTAGAGGCGTTAACAGTACAATTTCCTAACGCAATTAATGGGATTAAACGTGGTATCGAGCGAGAAGCATTAAGGATCAAACCAAATGGTGTTATCTCACAGCAAGGTCATCCAAAAGGCGTTGGTAGCGCTTTAACTAATGATCATGTCACCACTGATTTTTCGGAATCGCTATTAGAATTTATTACACCAGTAAGTACGTCTGCAGAGCAAACCTTAGCTCAGCTAAAAGATCTGCAAAAGTTCACCTTGTCTCAGATGGATGATGAGCTCTTATGGCCTATCAGCATGCCGTGTTTTATTGAGCATCAAGACGACATCGTACTGGCACAGTTTGGTGACTCAAATATTGGCCGCATGAAAACACTTTATCGTGAAGGTTTAAAGAATCGCTATGGCAGTATGATGCAAGCAATTGCTGGTGTGCATTTTAATATTTCTTTTCCTGAGAGCTTATGGCAAAGCTTGTATAGTTTAAACGGCAGCCAAGGCACACTCGCTGATTCTATTTCGAATGGGTATTTGGGACTTATTCGTAACTTTAAACGTGAGCTTTGGTTGATCAGCTTTTTATTTGGTGCATCGCCAGCATTGTGTAGTTCATTTTTGCAAGGGCGCGAAACAGACTTACCATTTAAAAAACTAGGTAAAGGTACTCTTTACTTAGAAGTTGGCACAGCGCTGCGTTTGGGGAACCTTGGTTATACCAACAGTGCGCAATCGTCTTTACGTGTTATGTACAATTCATTAGAAGAATATGTAGCAGGTTTAAAAGAAGCGATTCATACGCCATCTGATATTTATGACCATATTGATGATTACACAAGTGCTGAACCAAAGCAGTTAAACAAAAATATTCTGCAAATCGAAAATGAGTTTTATTCACCAATTCGTCCTAAGCGCAACGCAGCATCAGGCGAAACTCCTACAGATGCATTACTTCGTGGTGGTATAGAATACATAGAGGTAAGGGCATTAGATGTTAACCCATTTAGTGAAACGGGTATCGACTTACAGCAAATACGCTTTTTAGACGTATTCCTAACTTATTGCTTATTAAATGACTCTCCAGAGATGGATTGGCAAGAACAAAAGTTGAGCACTACCAACCTCGATGCGGTTGTTAATGAAGGCCGAGATCCAGAATTAACACTTAACAAGCAAGGCGAAATAGTTCGCCTGACAGATTGGGCTAAAACAATTTTTAGTAATTTAACTGCCGTTGCACGTTATATGGATAATGCATACGGGGTAAGTTATTACAGTGAAACTATTGCTGAGCTTGCAACCTGGGTACAAGATCCTAGAAAAACATACTCTGGCAAATACGTAGCAACACTTGCAAAAGAGAACCTAGATAATGGTAATTTTGCATTAGCACTTGCACAGCAGTACAAGCAAAGCCATCTTGCGTCAGAGTATCAATTTTATGATCATGCATTTTTAGCGAAACAAGCTGCTGACTCTGTGCTTAAAGAGCGTGAAGTTAAAGCTGCCGATAGCGAAACGTTTACTGCTTTTTTAGATGACTATTTTGCTAAAGCTTAGTAAGGTGAAGACATAAAAAAACGCAGCCTATGGTGGCTGCGTCAAAGATTCTTCAGGGATGAAACAATGCTATACTGCTGCATTCATAAGTTCAGACTGACCTGAAAAGAAAAAGTTCAGCGAGATCCAAAAAAAAATGAAAAAAAGTATAATTATTTTATCGCTGGCCGCATCATTGGCTGGATGTGCAACCGCTCCTCCAGAGCAACCCCATGATATCTGTAAGATTTTTGAAGAAAAGCCTGATTGGTACTACGATGCCCGCGATGCTCAAGAAAAATGGGGATCGCCTAAACATGTGCTAATGAGCATGATGTATCAAGAAAGCTCATTTCGTCATGATGCTGCTCCGCCAATGGAATACTTCTTATGGGTTATTCCAATAGGTCGTGCCAGTTCTGCCTATGGCTATTCACAAGCGAAAACACCTACTTGGTCAGATTACATCCGAGAAACAGGCAACAGCGGTGCAGACAGGGATGATTTTGATGATGCTATCGACTTTATGGCGTGGTTTGTTTACAAAACTCATAAAGTAAATGGTGTATCGAAATGGGACGCGTACGCACAATACCTAAATTACCATGAAGGATGGGGCGGCTATAAGCGTGGTACTTATAAAAGTAAAAAGTGGTTAATGAGTGTTGCAAATAAAGTTAAACATCGAGCTAGCCGTTATGGCGCGCAACTTAAAAAGTGTGAAGCAGATCTAGATAAAAACTGGTTTGAGCGTCTATTTAGTTAATAGAGCATTGACGCAACCGTTTGGACTTTAAATTTTTACCAAATGTGTCTTTAAAAAGGCTATCAAAGATTTGATAGCCTTTTTTGTTTATTCGTATTCGATAGGATCGGTAACGTTATTAAGTGCAAAGGCTTCCAAGCGCTCTTGACAAGCACCACATTTGCCACAGGCTTTGTCACGGCCGTTGTAGCATGTCCAAGTTTGGCTGTAATCAAGACCCATTTTTAAGCCGTCTGTTAAAATATCGATTTTAGTATTGTTTAAATATGGACTGAAAATCTCAACAGCGTCGTAGTTGGCAATACGGCAAACATCATCCATTTTTTGAACGAATTCAGGGCGACAGTCAGGATAAATTGCATGATCACCAGAATGTGCGCCATAGTAAACTTTGCTGGCTTTTAAAGACACCGCATAACCCACTGCAAGTGATAGTAAGATCATGTTGCGGTTTGGCACTATTGTGCTCTTCATGCTTTCTTCTTCGTAGTGACCCTCTGGCACATCGATATCATCGGTCAGTGATGAGCCCCCAATCAATTGATTGATTGCTGAAATATCAACAATCTTGTGAGAAACACCTAATTTTTCACACACTTGAGCAGCTACTTTAAGCTCTTTAACATGACGCTGGCCGTAGTCGAACGACAGGGCATATACTTCGTGGCCTTGTTGCAGGGCTTTATTTAATACGGTAAAAGAGTCCATACCGCCGGAATAAATCACAACTACTTTTTGCGTCATATCTGTTTTGCTCTTACTTTTGATAGAGGTTTACTTCAGGGCGCGATATACTACACGGCTCGGGCCTAAATAACAATTTTTGCGCGTGTTTTTGGTTTTTTGATGGTATGCATTATATATCGTTGCGTCGTAAGTGAGATCTCTTTTGTACAAAATTAACGAAGTGTTTGAAACAATTCAAGGTGAAGCAAGTTTTACTGGTACACCTTCAATCTTTTTACGTTTACAAGGCTGCCCTGTAGGCTGTGCTTGGTGTGATACAAAACAAACATGGGACGTTGATAATGTATATAAAGTGTCACTTGATGACACGGTTGAGAAAAAAGCAGACTCAGATCATTGGGCAGAAGCAACTGCGGAGCAAGTGTTAGCGCTATTTAAAGAACGTGGCTACAACGCAAAACATGTGGTGATCACAGGTGGTGAGCCTTGCATGTACGACCTAAATCCAGTGTGTGAGTTATTACACGCAAATGGTTATTCGACTCAAATTGAAACCAGCGGCACATTTGAGATTTTAGTCCCTGAACAAACATGGGTGACCGTATCACCGAAGATTAATATGCGTGGCGGTTACAAAGTATTACGCAGCGCTATGCAGCGCGCTGATGAAATTAAACACCCAGTGGCAATGCAAAAGCATGTTGAAGAGCTCGAAGATTTATTCTTAAAAACAGGTGTTAATCCGCGTCTAGTGTACCTTCAACCAATTAGCCAAAAGACCTCAGCAACTAAACTTGCCATTGAAACCTGTATTGCAAAGAACTGGCGTTTATCAGTTCAAGTACATAAGTATTTGGGAATTAGTTAGGGTTTAGCCGTCAGCCGTCAGCCGTCAGCCGTCAGCCGTCAGCCGTCAGCCGTCTGATCTGACCCCGATAAAGTAGACACTGGGTTTAATATTTCCAGTTAAAAACAAAAAAAGCGTTGCACCATGGCAACGCTTTTTACTTTTTAGCTTATCGCTACTAATTCTGCGCTAAATAATCCAACACAACCTGATGATGGTCTTTGGTTTTGAATTTATCGAACACATGCTTGATTTTACCGTCTTGGCCTACAAGGAAGCTAATACGATGAATTCCTTCGTACTCCTTACCCATAAACTTCTTATAACCCCAAATACCAAACGCATCTGCAATAGCGTGATCTTCGTCAGCTAATAAGTCAAAATTAAGCTCTTTTTTGGTTTCAAAATTCTTTAAACGCTTTATTGGGTCTGGGCTGATACCCACGACACGTGTGTTTAATTTAGCAAGCTCAGCTTTTTCATCACGTAAGTTTTCAGCTTGTACGGTGCACCCTGGAGTGGATGCCTTTGGATAGAAGTAAACAAGCACTTGCTGCTCTTTTAATAGCTCAGCGAGTGTGATTGTTTCATCATTTTGATTTTGTAAACTAAAAGCAGGGGCTGTATCACCGGCCTGTAATGGATTAATTGTTTTCATGCTTTGCTCCTTAGCGAATGCGTCTGAAAATATAATCTACGTTCAAACTGCGAGAAAGATCTTCAAAGCTCACTTTAAAGTTATCAATATCGACTTCAACGGGAATATTAAACTCTAGCTCACAACGCATTTTTAGCTCATCACCTTCGTCGTACGTATCAGATTTAAGTGAACAAATGCTGATGTTATTGTCAGCAAAAAAGCGCGTAACTTTACTTAATGTTCCAGGTGTATCAATACCTGTGTATTCGAGGGTGTAACCGGCGCAAAATTCACATGCAACATGACTTGCTGTGCGTTTCATCATGGTTAAAAGGCCAAGTTCCATGCCTTTAGTTGGCAATGTATGCTCAATGCGGCTAATGGCCGACATATCACCTGCTAACAGCATGATAAAGGTAAACTCGTTGCCCAAAATAGCAATGCGACTGTCAATTATATTGCAATGGCAATCACTCACTAACTGAGTTAATTCGCTAACGATACCGGGTCTATCTTCGCCAATCGCAGTGAGCACTATCTGATGATTTGTAAAAGCAGTCATGGAATTTTAAATACCTAGTAATTAACAATACCAATGGATATAAGCTTGAGTAAGCTTTGATTTCACGTGAGTTTAATACCGCACGGCGGCGAAGTTTAACATAATTTGCATCGTTAACGATAGCGACGATTAATTAAGCCGTGAATAAAGTGCGCTCTTTCTTGTTTTTAGGGGCATCTGAAAGTACCATAGTTAAAATTTTGCAAGGCGACAAGCAAACAAATACGTTACGCTAGCCGAATCTATTCGGGTTTTTTGCATAAAAACTATAAATGTAAAGTTAAAAGTGATTTTACAGTGAACCAAATCGGCATTACCCACTCATATATTTGTTAAAAAAATTAAGGGTTTGCTAAGGAGAAATATCTGTGCAGTATTGGATCTCAAAGGCGCTTGCTGTAAGCGTAATGGTAAGTTTAACAGGGTGTGGTGTATTTACCGACGAAGCACATCAAAAACGTAATTATCGAGCAAATGAACCGGTCAAAGCACCAGCAGGTTTAGCGCAACCAGCTCTAGATCCAACATATAAAATGGATGTTGCGCAATATGACAATAATCCTGAAGCTAAAAACTATCGTCCGCCAGCGCAAGTTATTACCATTGCTCAAGGTACTTGGGTTGAAGAAGGTGACACAGAAGCGCGGGTCTATTTTGATAAAAACGATGGTATAGAAGATTTAGATGTATTTATCTGGAACTCTATAAAAGCCGTTCTAGCTGAAAAAAATACCGCAGCTTTGAAAGAAGATAAAGCATCAAATTCAATTGAAACAGGTTGGTATGCGATTATTAAACCTGAAGAAGGTTGGTTTTGGGAAAGCGAAACCGAAGTATCACAACAACGTTTTATATTTACTATTGAAGAAAAGTCGCATCAGCGTACAGCTTCTTTAACAGCTAAACTTGCTGATTATAAAAGCGACTCAGTACCGTTAACACCATTACTACAGCAACAACTTGAAGTACGTGCTTTAAACCAAGTGATTGCTGAGTTTGATTACCGTTACCGTCAACTTGAAGTTGAAATGCGTAAACAACAAGGCATTATTTCATTAGAAATGGGCTTTGATAACAAAGGTAATGCGGCACTGGTTACTGAGCAAGATTACAACATGGTGTTTGATCGTTTCTCTGGTTTCTTAGAGCGATTATCTTTCACTATCGTAGAGATTGACCAAGAACGTGGTTTGATTACGGCTGATTACAAAAAGCCTGAGTCAAGCGTATGGGATTCAATTTGGGGTGAAGAACTAGCTGAGCTACCAATTGAAGAAGGCCAATATCAAATTCTTGTTAGCCGTACCAATGATGGCGGTACAAGTTTAACTTGGATGGACTCTGAAGGTTCGACATTAGAGCCTGGTACAATGAATGACCTCCAGCAAGCATTAGAAAATGCACTGCGTCAACGCGGTATCAATATTTAATAATTAAAAAAGTTAAAACCACCACAAAAAGAGCTTCGCCGCTCTTTTTGTGGTTTTTACAGGTTGAAAATATGTCTAACTTAAACACAGCAAATCGCAGTGACTTGCGAACCTTGTTTACCTTTTTCGTTCCTTCACTTATAGGTGTCTTTTTGTTTATGACGCCGGTACCCATAGGTGAAGCAATGACTATTCCGATTGCTGTTATGGCAAAAGCAGTGCAAGAGTGGATTGCCCCATTTGCATTGGGTTTAATCACCAGTATCGTTTGTATCACCGGTGTTTTATCTTTGATAATAAAGCTGTTTAAACCACAGCCATTACTTAAGTTTTTTATCATTAAACACTTATTTGATGTTAGTTGGCTGTGGCTGAGTGTTCGGTTACTGGGCATGATATTTATTATTCTGACTTACACGAAGCAAGGTCCTGAAATGATTATTTCAGGGAATACTGGTGCGTTAGTATTAAACGACTTGCTGCCCGTATTGTTTTCTGTGTTTGTTCTAGCGGGGTTATTATTACCGTTATTATTAAATTTCGGTCTCCTAGAGCTAGTGGGTACGTTATTAACTAAGGTTATGCGCCCACTTTTTGGTGTTCCTGGTCGAAGTGCAGTTAACTGTGTGGCATCTTGGTTAGGTGATGGTAGTGTAGGTATTTTGATGACCGCTCGTCAGTATGAAGATAAACATTATACACAACGTGAAGCTGCCATTATTGGTACCACTTTCTCAGCTGTATCAATTACCTTTTGTTTAGTAGTTATTGGTCAAGTAAAGCTTGAACACCTATTTGCACCGTTTTATTTAACGGTGTGTTTAGCGGGTTTAGCAGCTGCGCTAATTGTGCCTCGCTTACCACCGCTACGCTTTAAAAAAGACCTCTATGTAGATGGAACTGAGCCTGATAAAGACGCAGAATCAGTACCTGAAGGTAAAACATTGGTTTCTCACTCACTTGATGTGGCACTTGCTAAAGCACGCACTGCACCGGGTTTTGCTGGTACAGTGAAAGAAGGCTTACATAACGCATTTGATATGGTATTTGCTGTATTACCTGTGGTTATGGCTGTGGGCACATTTGCTTTGATTATTGCTGAATATACGCCAATTTTTGAATATATGGGCAAACCTTTTGTTCCATTCTTAGAGCTATTACAAGTACCAGAAGCTGAAGCTGCTGCACAAACAATTATGGTTGGCTTTGCTGATATGTTTATTCCGTCGATTCTTGCGGCTGGTAGTATCGAAAGTGATGTCACACGCTTTATCATTGCTGCAATGAGTGTGACGCAATTGATTTATATGTCGGAAGTAGGTGCACTGCTTTTAGGTAGCAAAATCCCGGTTAATATTATCGAATTGTTCTTCATATTTATTTTAAGAACCTTAGTAACATTACCGGTGATTGTCTTAATGGCACATTGGTTAGTATAAGCTTAGCTAAAACCTTAAATAGAAAAGCCCTGATTATTCATCAGGGCTTTTTTTATCTTCATTATCATCGCTTTTAGGCACTTTGAAGTCCATTTTTGCTGCATGTTTTAGCAACATAAGGTTACCAACTACCACACCAAATACGGCAACAACAATGGCTATAATTTGCCAAGTTTCCATCTTTAAATCCTGCCGATATACACAGCGATATAGTAGCACTTAAAATCGTTTTGCATAAGACAGTGAAATAAAATCAAGGCCAGGGTTAGGGCTTTTGAAGCCTGCATTTGAGTAATGTAAATATCTAACTGCTAAGGTTGAGTCGTCACCTAGGTCTGCAACTAAACCCAATCTATCTTCGAACTGATAGTGAGTACTAACGTTTTTGCCTGCAAAATGGGTGTCATCTAACAATGAAACACCAATCCCAAACTCCACATAAACAGGCATGTTTTTCAGATTAAATACAGGGTATTGGATCACCGGAGACATAGCTAACACGATATTAGTTTGATGTTTGTTGTCTTTGCCATACTGCCAAATATTAAAACTAGACTCGAAGTACAAACGGGCGTGTTGAAAAGGCAGCTTTTCATTGGGTATATGGTACTGGTAGGCCAGCTTTAAGCCTTTCACATCACCTTCACCTTGGATGTAATCAACCGCATAGCCATGGTTTGAAGCGGCATAAGTCGGTGTTGCTAGTAGGGCGGCTACACTTAACATAAGTGCTTTTAGTGGGTGCTTTAGTTTCATCTCGGTACTTCTCATTATGACTGTGAGCAAGTAGATAAGGGTGAGGGTAGGGGCTTTTCAATGTGCGTAAAAACACAGAAGCTGTGCACATTCTCATATCTTTTAGCAATTGACTGAAAACTATGGGAAAAATCGATTGGTGCTTAATTGGCATTAAAACGGTGTCGGATTGTTTCTTTTTTTATGGATTTAATATCGGTATATTAGCGAAAATTTTCGTTGAGAGGTGAATACGATGACCAAACTAGTTAACTCATTTTTGCTTATAGCTGCGCTTTTTACTGCAACTGCTTTTGCCAGTGAAGACCGCTCGCCTAAGCAACTATTAGAATCAGTCACAGCAGATTTATTTGTTGATATCGCAAATGTAAATGCGAAGGGTGATGCAAGTTCAGAAGCAATGGCAAGCATTGTAGAAAAACGCTTATTGCCGCACATGGATATTAAGTTTGTATCGTATAAGCTTTTAGGTAAGCACATTAAAGGCCTACGCCGTGACCAAGCCGTTGATTTTATTGCTGCGGTTGAGCATTACTTAACAGTAACTTATGCCGGCGCACTAATGAAATACACAGGCCAAAAAGTTATTTTTGATCAATCACAACTCATCGACGGTGGTTATGCAACAGTTAAAACGCAAATTGTTGATGACAATGCGCCAGCCATCGATTTGCACTTTAAATTACGCCAAGGCAAAGATAAGCAGTGGAAAGTATACGATATCGTTGCTGAAGGCATTTCACTGTTAAGCGCGAAGCAAAAAGAAGTATTGCAACGCATCAGTCAAGTGGGTATCGACGAAGTCACAAGCGAATTAGCAAGTAAGTAAGTTAGCTTAAAGCTCGATTACCTTCACCTCATCGAGCATTTTAGCTACTTTCAGTCTCCAACCAAGCAGTGAGCACCGTTCATGTGCCGCTGCTTTTCTATTTTCTTTAAAAATCACCTACTTTGCGCTAGCACCTGTAACCCTCTGTGGTAGAATCATGCTACTTTTCTTGTTTACCAAAGTATCTGTTCAGATACTGTGTTATTGGTTGCAATATTAAGCAAACTGTCAGTTAAATTTTGCTATAACTGAGTGCTTAATAAGACATCGAATAATGTGCAGCGGAGTTGTGTTTTTTTAATGGAAAATGTACTGATTTGGCCAAAGGAATACCCGTTACTGATCAAAGGATTAGCTGAGCAAAACGGGGCCTATATTTTAGATGCTTTAGAAGCTTGGCCGGCATGTCGTTCTACTAATGAAGATGACGGTGTGTGTACGACGGTTCTTCCGCCTATTTACTACCTCACTTGGTTGACTCCTCTTGAACCGTTTGAAGAGTGTTATTTCCAACACATTTCTGAGTTTGATGAAGCTGCGTTGCATTATGTTAATGCTATGAAATCGCACTTTTTAGAAAACGATTACACCCCTGAGAGTCTTGTGTTAATGCTGTGCCAGCGCTTAGAGAAATACGCCAGCGCATTTGCACAGTCGGCAGTTAAAACACCTATTACACTCATTCACCAGTTATTTAATCGTCGCTATTTCACTGTGATAGAGCATGTACTTAATCAAGGTGCGAAAATGTCTGCGGACGATGTGCTGGAGCTCTGGACTGAAGTTGACTTTAGAGAACGCTTTAGTGGTTTTATTCCAGAGTCTGTTGCAGATCTTGAACCTTTAACTGTGCTAGCAGCAGAAAAGGTAGCCCATGGCGAAGATTATTTCACGTTGCTTAAGCTTGTGTCACCTGACGTTGATTCTGCATCGTTACTTGAACAAGCTTTACTTGCTCACTTAAGCCATGAAAATGCTAAACAAACAATGGCAAAGCGGTTTATTGAGCAAGGTGCAACCGGTGCATTAGCTGACGCAAACGGTAAAACAGCCTTTATGTGGGCTACCGAAAAAGGCTATGTGAATGTTGTTGAGACTTTGCTTGAGTATCAAGATAAAAAATCCCAAGACAACAAAGGCAATACGGCATTACATTATGCAGTTTTAGCCGAGAATGGACCGTTACTTGTGCTGCTTCTAAAAGCAGGTTATGACTTTAGAGTTCGTAACAATGATGGTTTAAGTTGCTACCGATTAGCAGTAAGCATCAAAGCGGATAGCTTAGTGAAGTGCCTTGAGCATGACTTTGGCATCAAAGAGCTTTCACCTGAAGGGCAGTTTGATCGCATTAAAAAGGTACATTTATTACATGCGATTGTAACTTTGTTACTTCCTGTGCAGCTGTTCTTCTTTTTTGATGACAGTATTTCGATTAAAAGTGAGCTAACACTTAGCTTTACGCTAATTTCAATTTTATGTTTTTTCTTTGCGACAAGCTTGAAACGATGTGCGCTTTACCCACATATACGCCATCCTTGGGGACTTTTTATTTTAAGATTGTTTTCGTTGTTTAGCTTAATTGGCCAAGTGGGTCTAGCAAGTATTGTCGCGCTAGCCACCTTAGCTGAGTTGGTGTGAAGACATAAAAACTATATAAAGTGACATAAAAAACGGCAACCTAGGTTGCCGTTTTTTGTTTCATTTTTCTAAATAAAAGTGTTTATTTGTCGTGCTCATGTGCCGCTTTTTCTTCAGCCAGCTCTTCTTTTAATTTACGTATCTTAAGGCCAAGTTCTTGTCCGCGATGGCGTGCATAATAGGTGCAGCCAATGAACATTAGGCTCGCAAAGGTTAATTCAAGTAATACCCAAATCAGCTGTTCTTGCGCGACCCAAAGTAATGTAAAACCATGGATGAAATAGAACATGACAATAAAGTTCGCCCATGCATAGGTATAAGGCTTATCTTGAATGATACCTTTTAGCGGTAGCAGCAGAGGCAGGATATATACAACAAAGATAAAGGCATTACTATGGCCTTCTCTTGGGGCAATTAAAAACAACCAAACTGGCATTAAAACTAATAAGCCGATATAACCAATCAGTGCGAAACGTTGGAATCGTTTTGTAATTGGTTTTTTGGCAACAGGCTGATTTAACTCAGGTTCCAAGCTCATTGTAATTTACTCGCAATTAGTGTCAGGCGCTTACCAACGCTTTGACATATTTTAATTTCGTCTTTACTTAACACATTACTGTTATTGCTACCGGCTACATGAGTCGCACCATATGGCGTACCGCCAGTTTCAGTCGCTAGTAATTCAGGTACTTCATAAGGCACACCTAGCAACATCATACCGTGATGTAATAGTGGCAGTGATAGATTTAACAAGGTTGCTTCATTACCACCGTGCATGCTGCTTGATGACGAAAAAACGCAAGCGGGTTTATCTATCAGCTGACCTTTAAGCCATAGATCACTGGTGGTTTCCCAAAAGCTCTTTGCTTGCGAGGCCATCATGCCAAATCGAGTAGGAGTGCCAAAGGCTAAGCCATCACAATTAATAAGATCATCTTTGCTGATCACAATATCGTGTGACTGACGCTTAACAAAAGTGCGCAACAAGGCTGTTGCACCTTGTTGCTCAATCGACTCGGCTATCTCATGAGCCATAGCTTCTACAGAGCCATGACTTGAGTGGTATAGCACAACAATGTTTATAGCCATTAAAGCACGCTTAATACGTTTTCTGGTGGACGACCTAGAGCAGCTTTGCCTTTATTTTCAACAATTGGGCGCTCGATTAGTTTTGGATTTGCAGCCATCGCAGCAATTAACTTATCTTCATTTTGTTCGTTTTTAAGCTCAAGCTCTTTGTAGATGTCTTCTTTAGTACGCATTAATTCACGCGCTGAAGTAAAACCTAGCTGACTAATTAAAGTCGCAATTTGTTGCTCATTAAGCGGTGTTTTTAGGTATTCAACAACACTTGGTTGAATATTATTGCTTTCTAATAGGGCAAGAGTTTCACGCGATTTTGAACAACGTGGATTATGATAAATAGTCACAGACATGGTGTGTTCTCACATTTAATATTTTGGCTTATTTTAGGGCAAGCGCCGCGAGACTTAAAGTCTCGCAAGCTCTTTTTGTAATTGACGGTATTGTGTAAGTAGGGCTTTTAAACGTTGTTGTTTTACTAATTCTTCAGGCTCAACAAAGTTTAGTGCTTTTTGAATTTCATCGGCTGCTTTTAAATAAGCGCCATATTGAGCGAGCACATCGGCATGAGCTTCATGGTAGGAAGCCATATTTTCTTGCTTTTTATAGACATCAGCAATGAGCTCTTTGGCTAGATTGTTCTCAGGTTTTGCTAACAAGTAAGATTTTAGAATACGCTCCGCAAGGTCAAATTGTTTTGCTTCAATAGCGGCATTTGCATAGTTTAAGGCAATCACCTGATTGTTAGGTCTATCGATATCTAACTTAGCTAAAAATTCTACAGCCTCGTTAGCTTTACCTTGAGCAATCAGTAAGTCTGTATGGGTATCGATATAAAATAAGTTTTTTGGATCTTGCTCAAGCAATGGATTCAATACGTTGGCCGCTTCATCAAGCTTTTTCTGATCCAACAGGCTAATACCTAAACCGTATTTGAGAGCTGTGTCGTTGTGAACAGTATTTGCACGCATTAATTTACGAAACAAATCTTCCGCTGCTTTTGACTTTTGCTGATAACGAGCAATCACTCGGCTTTTAGCCAAATTGAATTCTAGGCTGTCAGCATAGTGTCTTTTTGGGTATTGCTCGGCACGTAAGCGTACATCAGATACACGACTTTCTGGTAATGGGTGAGTCAGTAAAAATGCTGGCGGCTTATACTTATAACGAATTTGTGCAGCAAGCTTAGTTAAAAACTCACTTGATTGGCGGGGGTCAAATCCTGCGTTATTAAGGGTTTGCATACCAATACGGTCAGCTTCTTGCTCAGCAGCACGGCTATGCGTTAATTGACTAAATGCCGCTTGTGTTTGGTTCGCTGAAATAATCGCAATACCGGCATCAGGTGCAACAACTGTAGCCAAAATACCAGCAATCATGCCTGCGATAGTTAATGCGCTGTTGTCTTGTTGCTGTTGAATACGGCGCGCTAAGTGGCGTTGTGTGACGTGAGCTATCTCGTGTCCAAGTACTGAGGCAAATTGGCTTTCGTTATCGGCTTGTGCGATGAGGCCTGTATGCACACCTACATGGCCGCCATAGAATGCAAATGCATTGATTTCTGAATTGTTTAGCCAGAAAAATGAAAATGGAAAACGTACATCGTTAGCGTTTGCGACCAAACGTCTGCCCAGAGTAGTGAGGTATTCATCGAGAACGGGGTCATTCACAACAGGCGATGAACCACGAATTTGCATCATCATCACTTCACCGATTGCTTGCTCTTTTTCAATCGGCAACGCTTGCAAAGCCGAGGTCCCTAAATCGGGCAGCTTAAAGTTAGTTTGTGCCTTCAACGGCTCACTATGCAGTATCGAGAATGTCAGTAATGCACTGCATAGTGTAATAAAGGCTAATTTTAGTCGCATCTTATTCCTTGTTGATTTGCTCACCTAACATGACTTTTGCTATGTCTATTTCGTCGCTGCATGCTCGGCTGTCTTTTTCGCACAATTGATAGAAATCTTTTATTGTGACTCCATCTAGCTTAACAACGTTCAATTCTCGTTGTAAAAAAGTTATGATTTTATGAGCTACTTTATGGGCATGAAGAATTAATGCTTTGTCTGCTTTATCGCCTCTTTCAAAGTAAAAACCAATGAACTTATGGAGCTGATTAAAGCGAATAAGGTTTTTCATGCTGTGCGGATCCCACACCTTAAACTCCATAAAGCGGTTGTCTTTAATAAATTGATCTACAGTAACATCTTTTGCATAAGGGTAAGCCCATAATTCAAAGCCTCGATCTGTAAAGCTTTGATGTAATGCGATTCGTGGTTTTTGCTCGCAAACAATTTCGCCCATTTCGGTTACATGGCCTCCTAATAAATCAAGGTTCCAGTTACGTGGGTCAATTAATCGCTTAACAGCATTATCAAAACCGTGGTCTAAAATCCCTTCTGATTCGCTGACTGATGATGCCACCATATGATAAAAAGGCGGCAGCTCGCCCCAGTTAATTTGTTTTTTATACCAATTTATCTCTTTAAGAGTTGGATTCGCAGGTAATTGCGCTTTATTATGCGAGCCAGGCATCATGTTTCCTTTACTACCAGTTATTGATTAAGGATAAACTATTGTTTTGCGTGTTTTAAGCAAAAAATGAGTTGTTTCTCATTATAAAGACTTATTTCCGCAAGATGCTGACATCTTATACTTATTATTCATATTAATAACGCAGTTGATTCGCTATGTTAACGGTTGATTTAAGGGACTATAAGTGCCCCCAACAATTTATTCAGTTTAAATTAGGGTTGAATAAGGCAATATCAGTTAAACAACCCGTGACTTTTACATTTAATGCTGCAGAGGCAACGGACGATATGCAGCGATTTTTAGAAAAACATCATTACCATTTTAAAATTGACCTAGAATTAGGTGTGCTAACTGTGGAGCCCATTCGTGTTTGAGTATGTAAAAGCCTGGTACGAAAATAAATTTTCAGATCCCCATTCAGTAACCTTGTTGTTACTGCTTATTGCAACCTTTGCATTTTTCTACTTTTTTGGCTCGCTAATCGTGCCTGTTTTAGTTGCCTTGGTGATTGCCTATTTACTAGATTGGCCCGTTGCTCATTTAGAAAAGCTGGGTTTAAAGCGCTTTACTGCAACGATTCTTGTTATGTTGGTATTTAGTGGCTTGATGATCATGATTATTGTTGGCATGGGGCCTGTGCTTTGGCAGCAAACCAGTAATCTAGTTCAAGAAACCCCATATATGATTGAGAAAGGTAAAGCACTGCTTTTACACCTTCCTGAAGATTACCCAAGTTTGATTACTGAAGATCAGGTTAAATCAATTGTTACCAGTGTTGAAACTAAAGCCATTGAGTTTGGTCAGTTGGTGTTATCCGTATCGTTAACCTCTATTAAAGATGTAGCAGCTTGGCTGATTTATCTGATTTTAGTGCCGCTCTTAGTGTTCTTTATGCTTAAAGATAAATTAGAGCTGACGCAAAGTGCTGAGCGATTATTGCCAAAGCAGCGCCGTTTGATCATTCAAGTGTGGCAAGAAATGAATCAGCAAATCATGAATTATATCCGCGGGAAGGTATTCGAGATTTTAATTGTGGGCACTGCATCCTTCATCTCCTTTGCAGTTCTTGATCTTCGTTATGCAGCCTTATTAAGTGTGTTGGTTGGCTTATCAGTTCTGATTCCATTTGTAGGGGCAGCATTGGTGACTATTCCTGTGGCAGCGGTGGCGTTATTCCAATTTGGCTTAGAAACACAATTTTGGACCATTCTAATTATCTATGGCGTGATCCAAGCACTTGATGGCAACGTTTTAGTGCCATTGCTGTTCTCTGAAGCTGTCGATTTAAACCCTGTGTTTATCATAGTGGCTGTGCTGTTTTTTGGTGGCTTATGGGGGTTTTGGGGCGTATTTTTCGCGATACCACTTGCGTCATTGGTTAAAGCACTTATTAATGCATGGTCTTCAAAACAGGTTGAACTAATCGAAAATTAGCTTAGTCTTAAAAAGTATAGAAAACGCACTTTACTGACTAATTGATTATTATAATTTAGCCGTGAAAAATGTAAAATAGGTTATAAGATATATCTTTTAGTAATATGGTGCGTTTTACATGGCAAATTTTTACCTTCCTGACGATGCTAATCAGCAAATTTATTTAGATGCGAATGCAACGACTCCTGTACTTCCTGAAATTGCCGATGTGGTTTCGCATACGATGCGAGTATGTTTTGGTAACCCATCAAGCTCTCATATTACTGGTATTCAAGCAAAGCACTTATTAGAGCAAACGCGTAACAAAGCGCGTGAAGTAATTGGCGCAACCGACGGCGATATTTTATTTACCTCTGGTGCAACCGAAGGTATTCAAACGGCGGTTGTTTCAACGCTTATTGCTGCGAAAAATCACCCAATTGAGAACCCGGTATTACTTTATGGGGCAACAGAACATAAAGCAGTGCCAAATACCCTAAAACATTGGAACAGCGTGCTTGATATTAATGCACAGGTGTTAGCTATTCCCGTTGATAAAAACGGTATTTTAGATCACGAATTTATTCGCAAACATGCAGCTAATGCGCTGATGATTTGTACTATGGCGGTCAATAACGAAACCGGTGTATTCCAAGACTTAATCGCTATTGAGCAAGTTATTCGTAGTGAAAACACCCATGTTGCTTGGATGGTAGACTGCGTACAAGCCTTAGGCAAAACCAACTTAGCGCTAAGCCAAACAACCATTGATTACGCCCCATTCTCAGGCCATAAATTGTATGCCCCTAAAGGAATTGGCGTACTTTATATTCGTGAAGGCAGTGCATATACACCGTTTATTGCTGGTGGCGGCCAAGAAAGCGGTATGCGATCAGGCACCGAAAACTTACCAGGTATTGCCGGTTTAAATAAGCTGTTCTCGTTATTACTTGATAAACAAAACCAAACATTCAAACCAATTGAGCAGCTACATGCTTATCGTGAGCAATTATTAGGAGCACTAACAGACACCTTTGGCAGCATCACGTTTAACCACAGTTTTGAGCATTCAGTGCCAACAACGTTGAACTTTGCAGTTAATGAATTAACGAGTAAAGAAGTGATGGATTTATTTGATGCTGCGGGTATCCGTGTGAGTGGCGGTTCTGCATGTAGCTCAGGCGCAAATCGTAGTTTTGTACTTGATGCGATGGGGGCCAGTGATTGGCAAAGTGAAAACGCGATACGTATGTCGTTTGGCCCAGCTGTAAATCAACAAGAAATTGACTTTGCTTGCGATAAAATTCGTTCTTTAAAACCGATTCTAGAAGCAAACTGCCTTGTTGTGTCTGATAGTACATCACCTCAACACGAAGTCTGTGCGATTGGCTTAACACAACTTCGCCATCAAGCTGCGTGCTGCTGGCTTTATGTTGATAGCGATAAAAACGCAGTGGTGATTGATCCTATCATCGAGCTTATTCCACGTATGGCGAAAATTGTTGCGACACAAGGTCTAACAGTAAAAGCGATTTTAGATACCCATAACCACCAAGAGCGTTTATCGGCTCGTTGTTTGTTAACCAAAGAGCTAGCAGAGCGTTATGTTGCTAGCGAGATAGATGAACTTGGTTGGCCTAAAGAGTCACAGGCTATCGAATTAACTGGTGTACGCTTAACTAAATTAGCGACACCGGGACATAGTAAAGATAGTGCCAGCTACTTATTAACAGATACTCAAAGTGGTAATGTGAGCTATTGCTTCTGTGGCGATTTAATCTTACCGGGTGGTTTAGGTAATACGGCTATTAGTGGCGGCGATGCTGCGCAAATGGCACAGTCATTAAAGCAGCTTGCTATAGCAATACAAGATTCAACGGTGATTTGTTCGGGTCATGATTATCAACAATGTTTTGCTATGGATTGGCATGCGCAAAAAGAGACCACGCCGCTATTAGCACAGTTATTGAATGACCAAATATCAGATACGCAGTTTATTGAGTTAAAACATCAAGCTGATGAACAAAAGCATACTGCAAGTCATTCTTTATGTGGTTATGTTGAAACCCTTGAAAGCGCACCTATGAAACAGCTCACTGCAGCGGATGCTAAAGCGATGCTTGACTCTCAAGCTACTTATATAATTGATACTCGTGAGCCTTATGAACATGGCGCGAATAACCTTTCAGAGTTATTTTCCGTTGCTAATAGTAAAGTGATCAACATTCCATTGAGCCGTATGGCAAATGCCATCGTCGAAGAGCAATTAGATAAAACGCATACTTATATCTTGGTTTGTCGAAGCGGTAACCGCTCAAAGCAAGCAGCAAATAACCTGTCACAACTTGGTTTTGAAAAGGTATATAACTTAGATGGTGGTTTAGCGTTGTTGTAAAAGGTAATTTAAGTCGTTCATTAAAAAAGCCGCTATTGAGCGGCTTTTTTGTAAGCTGTTTAAGTTAGGCTGTTATGGGGCCTGAACTTTCACGTACCACTAATGATGGGGTAAAGGTCGTGATAATGTCTTTATCTTGATTCCGTGCACCACGGGTTTTTCTGAACAACAGGCGTGCTGCATGCTGTGAAATTACATCATTTGCTTGATGGGCTGTGGTAAGCTTTGGCCAAGTTTGACGCGAGAATGGAGAATCTTCGAACCCAGTAATTGATAACTGCTGTGGAATTTCAATACCCATTAAGCGTGAGGCGAATAACGCGCCAGCTGCCATTTCATCGTTTCCGCCAAGTAGGGCAGTGATGCTTTTCGGGTTACTCTCACCAAGCAATGCTTTTGCACCTTCAACACCTGATTCAAAAGAGTACTGGCCTTCGTAGATTAGCTCATCCTTCAATGAGATGCTGTGATCTTTTAATGCAGCCTGATAACCCGCTAAACGTTCAGTCGTAGATTTATGTTCTTTATCGCCGCATAAAAAACCAATGTTTTTATGACCAAGCGAGAGTAAGTGAGAAGTAATTTCGTATGCAGCCGCGTAGTCATTTACATAAATACAGGTGTCTTGGTCTTCCTCTGTAGGGCGACCGGAGAGTACACGCACATAATGAATGCCCATTTCATCAAGCATATCGATGATACTGCTTTGTTCTGATAGGGGTGGTGTTAACACTAAACCAGCCAAACGAGAGCGCTTTATCATGGTTTTGAAGTCTTCTTCCATGTTGCCATCGAGGTAGTTACAAGGGTGAATGACTAGTTCATAGCCTTCTTCTTTACAACGCGACAATACGCCATTTTGCATGTCGATGACATAATAAGCATTCGGGTTGTCATAAACTAAACCAACAGTAAAAGACGATGTGCCTGCTAGGTTACGAGCTGCAAGGTTTGGTTGATAGTTCAACGTGTTAACAGCGTCCATCACTATGTCGTAAGTTTTTTTTCTGACCGATGGCTCTTTATTGATCACTCGCGAGACTGTTTTCATTGAAACACCAGCGAGCTTGGCTACATCATTTATGGTTACTTTCATACTGTTACTTTATAGTTAGTTATATTTGTATTATAATAATATTGAAAAGTGTTCGCTAGAGCGCTTTTTCTTAATAGGTACATTAATATTTAATATAAGTTAGTTAGTGTATCTAATGTTCTACTAAATTAGCAGTAAAATAATTGAGATAATTTTTATGATACCGGTGTCAAAAGAGAAAAATTGCGCTATTATCTCGACTATAAAATGTAAAAGTAGAGCATTGACAGCGTTGTCATTTTGACTTAGTGTTAATTTTCATCTTATTTTTTATTGCTGTCTTTATTCAACATTAATAAAAAGATATTTAAAAATCAGTTTGTTGCAAGTTTTTAGGGGATTATATATATGAGCAGCCGTTCGCAATTAGCTAGTTGGCAAGCACTATCTGAAAGTGCCAAAAAGATGAAACAAATTCATCTTAAAGATTTATTTGCCAAAGATAGCACGCGTTTCGAGCAATTCTCTGCTCAGATCCCAGGTGTATTATTCGATTACTCGAAACAACAAATTAATAAAACTGTTTTTGAACAATTAATTGCTTTAGCGAAAGAGTGTGACATTAGCGCATGGCGAGACAAAATGTTCAGTGGTGAGAAAATTAACATTACTGAAGACCGTGCTGTACTTCATACTGCTTTACGTAACCGCGCTAACACTGCTGTAATGGTTGATGGCGAAAATGTAACGGACGCTGTTAACGCAGAGCTTGCTAAAATGAAAGCGTTTGTTAGCAAAGTGCGCAGTGGTGAGTGGTTAGGCTACACAGGTAAAGCTGTGAAAGATGTTGTTGCAATTGGTGTGGGTGGTTCAAACCTAGGTCCGCAAATGGCAACAGAAGCGCTTGCTGCTTATGCTGATGACACATTAAATGTTCACTATGTATCTAATGTTGATGGTGTTCAGATTGCATCTGTTTTACAAGGTTTAGACGTTGAAACAACATTATTTGTTATCTCATCTAAAACGTTTACGACCTCAGAAACTATGACTAACGCTAAATCGGCTGTTGAGTGGTTTCTACAAACAGCCCAAGCTCAAGAGCATATTGCTAAGCACTTTGTTGCTGTAAGCACCAATTTAGAAAAAACAGCGGCCTTTGGTATCGCTGATGAAAACGTATTCACAATGTGGGATTGGGTAGGCGGTCGCTTTTCTTTATGGAGTGCGATAGGATTACCAATCGCCTTGTACCTAGGCTTCGACGCGTTCGAAGAGATCCTAGAAGGTGCGTTTGAAATTGATGAGCATTTTAAAAATGCTGAATTTGAAAATAACGTACCATTGTTAATGGCGCTTTTAAGTGTATGGAACACTAGCTTTTTAGGTTATACCGCACAAGCAATTTTACCGTATGACCAAGCATTACACATGTTACCTGCGTATTTACAGCAAGGTGAAATGGAAAGTAACGGTAAGCATGTTACTTTTGCTGGTGAAACTGTTCCTTATACGACGGTTCCTATTATTTGGGGTATGACAGGTATCAATGGCCAACACGCATTTTACCAATGTCTGCACCAAGGTAATGTAATTGTGCCTGCTGACTTTATTGCTTCAATTGAGCCGCAAGTAAATGTTGGTAAGCACCATGATATTTTATTATCAAACTTCTTTGCACAAACCGAAGCGATGATGGCCGGTGTTGATGCAGAGCAAGTCACTGCTGATTTGACCGCAAAAGGTAAATCTGAAGCAGAAATTGCAGAATTATTGAATCACAAGATTCACCAAGGCAATCGCCCAACAACGTCAATGTTATTAGATAAAGTTGATGCGAAAACGGTAGGACGTTTAATTGCGCTTTATGAGCACAAAATTTTCTGCCAAGGCATTATTTTAGAAATCTGTTCATTTGACCAATGGGGTGTAGAGCTAGGTAAAGGACTTGCCTCGAAAATTGAAGCTGAACTATTTGATGACTCAATTAGTCATCCACACGATAGCTCAACCAACGGACTGATCGCTTACTATAAGACACATCGTAAGCAGTAACAGATTCGCAGCAGCTGCTGCAAACAGAATACCTTTGAACGGGTAGCGCTGGAGTTCTTAGGGCCTGTATTTTTGTGAGAGGATTTACAGAGCCCCTAAGACTCATTTACTTCAGCCAACATAAGAATAATGAGTGAGCTACTTACAAACAAATTCAACAGGCTTTGTTAAAGGGATCATCTAACACAGCCAATCAACCAGATAACAACACGCACTGCCATACTGAATGAGTCGATTAACATGGCATTGCCAATGTAGAGAGTGATATATGTTAAATCCATTTGATATCGTAATTTTTGGGGGTGGCGGTGATCTTGCGCTACGCAAGTTACTTCCTGCAATGTATCGCGCTTATCAAGAGGGCAACCTTCCTCAAGGTTCTCGTATCCTGCCTACGGTACGCGAAGAAAGCAAACGTAAAGAATATATCGAAACAGCGCACAAAGCCTTACAGGACTTTTTAGGTAAAGGTGAATACAACGCAAAAGATTGGAAAGCTTTTTCTGCTTACCTTGTGCCAGTTGTATCAAATGTGACTGAAGCAGATGATGACTGGGATAAACTAAGAGATATCCTTAATGAACACGACGCTGATAAGTCTCGTGTTTTTTACCTTTCATTACCGCCTGCAGTATACGGTAGCTGCTGTGAAATCTTATCTAAGAAAGGCCTGATCACAGAAACATCACGTGTTGTTGTTGAAAAACCAATTGGTTACTGTGGTGAATCAGCTGAAGCCATTAATGCGAAAATTGCAGAGTACTTTAGTGAAGAACAAATTTTCCGCATTGACCACTATTTAGGTAAAGAAACTGTACAAAACCTAATGGCATTGCGTTTTTCAAACTCACTGTTTGAAAACCTGTGGGATGCTAAATCAATCGATAACATCCAAATCAGCCTATCGGAAACTGTTGGTTTAGAAAGCCGCGCTGGTTTCTACGATAAAGCGGGTGCATTACGTGATATGGTACAAAACCACTTGCTACAATTACTTTGCCTAGTAGCGATGGAATCACCAAACAAATTAAATGCTAACAGTATCCGCACTGAAAAACTGAAAGTACTTGAGTCGTTACGTCCGTTAGTGGCTGAAGATGTGGATGCGAACATTGTTCGTGGTCAGTATGTGCCAGGTAACTTAGACGGTAAAATCGTCCCTGGTTATTTAGAAGAGCTAAACGAAGGCGCAAGTAAAACAGAAACTTTCGTTGCTATTCGTGCGCATATCGACAACTGGCGTTGGGCTGGCGTGCCTTTCTACCTACGTACTGGTAAACGTATGAAAAAGCGTTGTGCTGAAATCGTTGTTGAATACAAAAAAGTTTCACACAATGTTTATACAGACAATGTAGGTAATATTGAGCCAAATCGTCTTGTTATTCGCCTACAACCTGAAGAAACAATTCAATTAACACTGATGTCTAAGCGCCTTGATAATCTTGAGATGCAATTAGAACCAGTGACGATGAACATTGAGTTATCACAGGCATACAGTAATGGTTTCCATTCTGATGCTTATAAGCGCTTAATGTTAGATGCAGCTGCAAATAATCCATCACTGTTTATTCACCGTGATGAAGTTCGTCAGGCATGGAAGTGGATCGACCCAATCATTGAACGTTGGCAAGAAAAAGGTGCACCATCTTTATACCGTGCAGGTACATGGGGCCCAGAAGATGCTGATGAATTGTTAGAAGAAAACAACCATGTATGGTTTAACACAGGCGATAAGGCGTAATTAAGATGGCAACAATTGTTGAAAAATTCTTTGCAAACAAAGACGAATTAACAGCTGAGCTTTCTTCAAGCCTTGAGCAAAGCCTTGTTGCAGGTATTAAAGAAGATGGTCGCGCGGTACTGATGGTATCGGGTGGCTCATCGCCAGCACCTGCTTATAAACACTTATCAAACCTTGACCTTGACTGGGCAAACATTGATGTTGCTATGGTTGATGAGCGTTGGGTTGATGCTGATCATGAAAAAAGTAATGAAGCTTTTATCAAAAGCACGCTATTACAAAACCATGGCGCTGCAGCTAATTTTGTAACAATGAAAAATGACGCATTAACGGCACAAAACGGTGTAGCTGAATGTGAAGCTGCATACAAAGCATTAAAGCGTCCTTTTGATGTGACAATTTTAGGCATGGGTCCTGATGGTCATACGGCTTCTCTTTTCCCTCATGCTGAAGGTCTAGAACACGGCCTTGCGACAGATGATTTAGTATGTGCAATTAACGCTATTGAAAGTGATGTGACTGGTAAAATCACCGAGCGTATGACGTTAACTTTATCTGCTATCGCAGATTCTAAAGTAGTGAAGCTTTTAATTAGCGGTGAAGAAAAACTGGCTGTTTATAAGCAAGCGAAAGAGGGGGGGGCAGTTGCTGATATGCCTTTACGTGCAGTATTGAATCACCCACATATCAATATTGAAGTTTATTGGGCCCCTTAAAAGCAGATTAAACCTAACTTTAAAAGCGAGCTGTTATGCTCGCTTTTTTGTTTTTAAATAATCACTTTTTGTGATTCATTTGAATCAATACGCTTTCTTTAAATAACGCTATAAAGTGTTAGACAAGAACAAAAGGGCTCTATATAATTAAAAATGACAACGCTGTCATTGTTATTGATTTTTATTCTCAGTATTCCTTTAGCTCATTCTGCCCAGAAAAAGTTAAAAAAATTTGTCCATGACAGCATGCTTTTGGAAACAAGCAAGTTTATTAAGCTAATTTATTGTTAGTTAAAAGGTTTTATATAACTTTTAGTTATGGTTAATAATTGCTCAGTGGAAACTAAAGCTTACAAAAATAGATGTTATTTTTAGTTATTGTCAAAATCTCACTCCTCAGGTCTTTTCATCTGCGATAACAGTCATGCTATATTTGCGCCGTTTATTTGTAACAATTCTTAAAAACTCAATATTAAACATTAGTTATATCAATAACTTGATTATTTTGTTGTAAATTTTTTGCACAAATTAACCAAAAAGATGTAGCACAAATGTAATTTAGAGTGTATGGTTTGTTACTAGATGACAGCGTTGTCATCATCACTGGGCAGAAGTGATATAAAAAACCAACAAAATGATTCAAGGGGAATCCTGTGTTAGCTAAAAATTTTAAGAAAAGCTTATTAGCAGTTAATATCGGCCTCGTAATGAGTGCTGGGTTCACTGGTGCTGCATACGCAGCAGAAGAAACTAAAGTTCAAGAAGATGTTGAAGTAATTGAAGTCCGCGGTATTCGCCGTTCACTTGAAGCTTCAATGAATACTAAGCGCTTTGCTGACAGCGTTGTCGATGCTGTTTCTGCTGAAGATATTGGTAAGTTTCCTGATGGCGATGTAGGTGAAGCACTTGGTCGTATTTCAGGTGTTGCAGTTAATCGTCAATTCGGTCAAGGTCAACAAGTGTCGATTCGTGGTGCTTCAAGCCAATTAACACGCACACTTTTAAACGGTCAAACTGTTGCATCAACAGGTTGGTATGACCAACAATCAATCGACCGTAGTTTCAACTACACACTTTTACCACCTGAACTAGTTGGTGAAATCCAAGTTTATAAATCTTCTCAAGCTGACGTTGTAGAAGGTGGTGTTGGTGGTACGGTTATCGTTAACACTCGTAAGCCGCTTGATCTTGACGCTGGTACGACTTTCTTAAGTGTAAAAGGCGATTACGGCACAATCTCTGAAGAAACAGATCCTCAAGTTTCTGGTTTGTTTAGCTGGAAAAATGATGAGGAAACATTCGGTTTACTAGGTTCAGTATCTTGGGCAGAAACAAATTATCAACGTAACGGTATTGAGTCACTTATCGGCTGGGGTGATATTGTGCCTACTACGTTCCAACAAGAACGTGAGCGTACTGCACTAAATGCAACTTTCCAATATCGTCCTACAGAAAACCTAGAGTTAGGCTTAAACATTATGAGCCTTGAGTTAGATGCAAACAATGCAAACACCTCAAACTTCGTGATGTTCCCAGACGACAAAGAAGCTGCATGTGAGCAAACAAATGCATCTGGTACATGTACTTTCTACCGTCGTACTGGTGAAGGTGCAAACCCGGGTTGGACTCAAACTTGGGCACGTATTGCAAGCATGTCATCTGACACAGCTGATTTCAGCCTTAAATACGAAGGTGAAAATTTCACATTAAAAGGTCGTTTCGGTACAACTGAATCAGAAGGTGGTACAGACCTAACTGCAAACTACGGTAACTTCATTGGTGTTCCATCTGATTATGCTGGTACTTATGATGCAACTGGCGATGTGATAAAAATTGATATTAATAACAAGTACTTTGAACCATCAGACTTTGCAGGTCCATTATCTCCAGCTGGTTGGGCTCTGAAAAAACAACCTAACACAGATGAAGAAACATATGCACAGGTTGATCTATCTTTCCCTGTAGACTTTGGTGCTATTACTGCAATCAAAACAGGTTTCCGTTGGGCAGACCACGAAGTAAAACAAGAAACTTACTCAACTACTTTAGTTGATACATTACCTAGTGGCGATGGTGAGACTTACTACTCAGGTACTATGTCATCAGGTGCTGGTTTCACTTTACCAGAGCCAGATTTTGACAAGATGGTAGCTGATGCACGTGCTGCAATTTCAAGCTTCGATAATGATTCAGCTGTATATCGTTCAGGTTACGGTACAATCGAAGAAGAAAACTTTGCAGTTTACGCAATGGCTGAATTCTCTGCAGAATCTATCCGCGGTAACTTCGGTTTACGTTATATCTCAACAGATGCAGAGTCAGATTACTACGGTTTTGCAAACGGTGAGTACGAGAGTTCACTTAGTACTGATAAAGCAAGCTACAACGACGTATTACCTAGCATCAATATCGCATTTGATTTAGCTGAAGATGTTATTTTACGTACCTCTGCAGCACAAGTTATTGCACGTCCTAACTACACTGATATGTTCTCTGCATCATCTTTTGCAGGTTACGCTGATGGTACAGCAAATAATGAGGTACTAACTAAAGGTAACGTTGGTCTTAACCCATTCAAAGCAACTCAAGCTGATTTAGGTATTGAGTGGTACTTTGATGGTGATGGTATGGTAAGTGCAACTTACTTCTTCAAAGACATCACATCATTTGTTACCTCAAGCCAAATCTTAAATCAACAAATTGGTGTCGTGGACCCTGATACTCAAGGTGATAACTGGACTCTATCTACTAAGCTAAATGCAAGTGGTGGTCAAATCGAAGGTATCGAGCTACAAATTCAAGATGGCTTTGATAGTGGCTTTGGTTACTCAGCAAACTACACATTTGTTGATGCACCATCAGAAGCTGAAAACTACCCAGATATGATCCCATTATTCTCAGATTCGTCTAAGCATACTGTGAATCTTGTGGGTTACTATGAAACAGATACTTACTCAGCTCGTTTAGCTTATAACTGGCGTTCAGAGTACATGATTCGTGAGCTTCCAGGCTTCTACGGTAACCGTGAGCACCAATCATACGGTACACTTGATTTCAGTGCTAACTACAGCGTAACTGATAATATTGACGTAACGTTTGAAGCTGTTAACTTAACTGAAGAAGATAGCGTACAAATCGGTGTTGCTCCTTCAGATGCAGAAGTTGTTCCAGAGCTTCGTAACGGCTACCCAGCTTGGAGCTTTGAAGGTGAAGCACGCTACAAGCTAGGTGTATCACTACGTTTCTAATTTGATTTAGATAACGAAATTAAGAAAGCCCAGCTCGTACTGGGCTTTTTTGTGAGTAATACCAATCCGCAATAATACTTAGTTATTTTGAGGGATTAAACCTGTCGCTACCTGCGTTAAAAATTTCTGATTTAGAACGACTAAATAACGAAATTTTTGCCTTGTTATCAACGAGGTTTTATTGCCTCAAAAAAGACCATTTAATTAAGCGAATTGGTATAAAAAGTGGGCGAGTATAAATGATAAAAAAAATCGCAATTGTTGGTGGCGGGACCGCAGGTTGGTTAGCTGCTAACCATTTAGGTCATGCACTGTTACAAAGTGGCATTGAAATTACATTAATCGAGTCACCTAATATTGCCAGCATCGGGGTTGGTGAGGGTACAGTTCCTTCGATGCGTAACTCTTTACAAAAGTTTGGTATCAGTGAAAGTGACTTTATCAATGAATGTGATGTTACTTTTAAGCAGTCAATCAAGTTTGTAAATTGGCTAGATAAACACAAACATGGTGCTAACTTTTACCATCATTTATTTGATCACCCACATATTTTTGGTGAGCAGTTAACACAGCAGTGGCTTGCTGAAGGAAGCGGTAATGATTACGCTGAGTTTGTTTCTAAGCAGCATGCGTGCTGTGAAAATAATTTAGCACCAAAAACAATTGCGACTCCACAATATGCCGGTGTCAACGGTTATGCCTATCATTTTGATGCTAAAAAGTTTGCTGCATTCTTAGGAAGTCATGCCACGCAACATTTTGCTGTTAAACACCTGTTTGCAGAAATTAAAGATGTCACCTGTGATGAGCATGGCTTCATTACACACCTAATCGACTCAGAAGGTACTGCCTTGCAGTTTGACTTTATTATCGATTGCTCTGGTTTTTCGGCTGCCTTTATAGGACAAAAGCTGGGAGTTGGTTTTGTTGATAAATCAGATAGCTTATTAACTGATACTGCAATCACATTGCAAGTGCCTACACAAAGCGATGATGAAATACCGCCCTACACAATTGCAACGGCACATCAAGCAGGGTGGATTTGGGATATTGCGCTTACAGAGCGAAGGGGAGTGGGTTTTGTTTATTCATCTAAGTATATGAGCGACGAACAAGCTCATGAAAAGTTACATCGTTACTTAGGTAACAAATTTGAGCACTTAACGCCAAGAAAGATCCCGATGAAAGTAGGGCACAGAGAAAAAATGTGGCACAAAAACTGTGTCGCCGTAGGGTTGTCGCAAGGGTTTGTTGAGCCACTTGAAGCCACAGCCATTTTAATTGCAGATTTTTCTGCGGGGTTATTAGCCAAACGCTTTCCTCGTACCCGAGATGATATTAACTTAGTTGCTGATGATTACAATCAGCATGTTAATTATGTATGGCAACAAACCTTTGATTTTATAAAAATGCATTACTGTATTTCGGATAGAACTGACTCGGCCTTTTGGCGTGATAACAAAAAAACCGACCAGTTATCAGAAAAACTAAAAAGTAACCTAGCACGCTGGCAGCGCTTTACACCGGTACGAGAAGACTTTGCCAGTAAGTTCGATTTATTTGACTTAGAAAACTACTTATATGTACTGTTTGGTATGCATTATGTACCGGCAAGGCAGCAAACCAAGCAGAGCGACAATCAACAAGTTGCTGAATTTAAACAGCAACGCATAAAGCAGTTATTGAATGAGCTACCTGAGCACAGGGAGCTGTTAGATAAAATAAAGAAATTTGGCTTACAGAAGTACTAAATTTCACTTAGATGATCTGGCTATCAAAGCTAGCCAGTTCATTCTATTCTAAAAAAAGAAGAGACAGATAATCGGCTGTTGTTTATGTCATTACTATACTTTTTGGTATTAAAAAGAGCTGCGCTATGCAGTAAGTTACTCTTATAAATTACTAGTCTATTCACTTTGGCTTCTATATTAATCACTTTTTCAAAAAGCTCTGTTGTTTCATTTAAGTAACCTTGATGAGTTGCGCTGTGTTTTTCTGTATCAGCAATCATTTGATGCACACTATTTTGATTATCGGCTGTCACTTTAATAATGTTATCGGGTAAGTATTTGTATATCCCTGTGCCACCCCATTCTTTTGGAGACAAATAATGCACAGCTGCAAATGTTTTATCATCGGTTGAATCAATATGTGGCATACGCTGCAACGTATTTAATTCATTTGCATTTTGAGTAACTAGTGAAAGTTTGCAGCGATGGAGATATAAATTGTTTTTACCACTTGTAATAGTTCCATGCTCTAAAAGCTCGCTAATTAACTGCTCAAAAGCACGATAATAGGGGGCTGGCATTTCATCACGCTTGCCTGGGTAGAGTGTTCCATCACTACCAAGAGGCTGAAAGTACGCAGTATTTGCGGCAAAGTGATAAACTGGCTCTAGGTATTTTAAAAAGTCATCAATAATGAACACTGCTTCATTAATTTCAGTAATGAATACACTGCTTACTTTATAGTCTTTATTTAATTGATAGCCTTCCATTGTTTGCCTCACTCATTCCATAATTATTGAATATACTAACAAAAATAGTGGCTTATGAGTGATAATATTTGCATGGTTATAGTTTGTTTTTTCGCCGTTTAAGGTTAATTGATAAGGTAGCTAAATTTGTTAATTTATAATGTACAAACTGCCACAAAATTTTCACTTCCTTTTTGTTGCCAAAACCTATAGGCTTTGGGCACTAACAGCAAAAACATATATAAAATTAATGGAGCAGTATCATGGCGGAGCAACAAGTACAGCCTTTACATAACGAAAAACATGCCAACATTAAAGTTCAAAATGGCATCAACATTGAGTTCATGAAAACTCAGCACTTAGTACCTGTGGTTGCACACGAATTTGCACGCATGGCAAATGAATTCCCAATGGCATTTGTTAAAAACAACGAATCAGGCCAATTCCAAGCAGTTGCTTTATTTGGTCTAGAGCCAGGCGAAAACCTTTTCATTCAAGATGATAAATGGACAGCTGCATTTGCACCTATGTCTATGACTCGTTACCCTCTTGGTCTTGTTAAGCACCCAGAAGCTGATCAGTTTGGTATTGTAATCGACGAAGCAAGCCCGCTTGTAAGCGAAGAAACGGGTAACGCACTTTTCGAAAACGGTGAAGAAACTGAATACCTTAAGCGTCGTAAAGAAGCACTTGTTTCTTTCATTGAGTTTTCTCAGGTAACTGAAGCATTCACTAAATACCTTGCAGATAAAGAACTACTTGTTGCACAAACGCTAACTGTAGAAATCAAAGGTGAGAAAAAAGACATCAACGGTATTTACCTTGTTGATGAGAAAAAACTTAACTCACTAAGCGATGAAGAGTTCTTAGATCTTCGTAAACGTGGCTATTTAGCACCTATCTACTCTTTCTTAACGTCTACTCACCAAGTAGCTCGTTTAGCACGTTTAAAAGCAGCAAAAGCTTAATTTTAAACTGCTAAAGAAAAAGCGCCATTAGGCGCTTTTTTTGTTTCTTTCATCGGTTAATGCTTGAAAAGCAGCGCCGAATTATTCACATTGGGCTTACAACTAAAAGAAATATAAGTGCCCCTATGCTAAAAACATTACTCACCTCAGCCATTGCGCTTAGCGCATTATCATTAAGTACCTTAAGTCACAGTGCCGAGCAGCCCTTTGCTATTGCCATTCATGGCGGTGCAGGGACGATTGAAAAGAGCCGCTTTACTCCAGAGCAAGAAAAAGCTTATCGCGCGAAATTAAAAGAAGCAGTAGAAACAGGCTATACCGTGCTTGAAAAAGGCGGCGAGAGCCTAGATGCCATCACCGCGGCAATTAATGTACTTGAGAACTCTCCGTATTTTAACGCCGGTCGCGGTGCTGTATATACCTATGATGGTGCCCATGAGCTTGACGCATCAATTATGGATGGCCGTACGCGCCAAGCAGGTGCTGTTGCTGGGGTTAAACATATTGAAAACCCCATCAATCTTGCTCGCCTAGTGATGGAAAAATCAGTGCATGTCATGCTCAGTGGTCAAGGTGCAGAAGAGTTTGCAAAAACGCAAGGTATGCCGCTGGTTGAAAACAACCTATTCGATACAGAAAATCGCTACAAAGCGTTATTAAAAGCGAAAGAAAAACTCGATAAACAAAAAGTAACGAGCAAAGATTACCAAGCAGCACACAAAGCGCTACCAGTTAATTATAAAATGGGTACGGTAGGTGCGGTTGCACTTGATAAAAACGGCAATATTGCTGCAGGTACTTCAACCGGTGGTATGACGGCAAAACGCTTTGGCAGAGTAGGCGACGCACCAGTAATTGGTGCAGGTACCTTTGCTGAGAACGAATCATGTGCAGTATCTGCAACCGGCCATGGTGAGTATTTCATTCGTTACAATGTGGCAGCAGACATTTGTGCTCGCGTAAAATACCAAGGTAAAACTATTGTTGAAGCAGGTAACGAAGTGATCCATGATGTTTTAATGCCAGTGGGTGGTACTGGTGGAGTGATCATCATTGATACCAAAGGTAATATTAGTTTGCCGTTTAACACTGCCGGAATGTATCGTGCGAGTAAATCAAATACATCACCAACTTATGTGGGTATTTTTAAAGGCGAATAATGGCATTCAGTAGGTGCCAGACATAAAAAACCGAGTTTGTAACTCGGTTTTTTATTGCTAATAAGGATTTATTGGCGATTAATCTTCACTTTGAATGGTGTTTCGTCTTGATTCGTTGAGCGATAAGGATTGATATCTAAACCGCCTCGGCGTGTATAGCGGGCATATACTTCAAGCTCTTCGAGATTTAGCTGTTGCATTAAATCACAGTAAATACGCTCTACGCATTGCTCATGAAATTCGTTATGAGTACGAAACGAAATCAAATATTTTAATAAGGCTTCATGGCAAATTGCTTGGCCTTTATAACGAATAATCACACTAGCCCAATCTGGCTGTGAGGTGATCAAACAGTTCGATTTTAGTAAATGGCTGTGCAGTGTTTCTGAGACAATGTCATCACCATGGTGGCGAAGTGAGCTTGCATCAATATCATAGCTCGTAATTTCGATATCAAGGTCATCGATACATTCTCCCGGTAACGCTGTAAATGGTAAACAGTTGAAATCGTCTGCTTGGTATAAATTAACCGTAACAGGCGCATTCACGGCCTCTGACAAGTCTTTACTAAGCGCGTGGTGTACATCTTCAATAGCTGCAAAACGTGTCTGATTAAAACTATTCAGATATAGCTTGAATGATTTTGACTCAATGATGTGACTGCTTTGGCAAGGAAATACAAATATTGCCACAGCGACCATAGGCTTACCCTTGCTATTTAGCCACGATAATTCATAGCCAGTCCAAATATCTTGACCTTTAAATGGTAAGTTATCTTCGCTAACCCCTAATGCATCACGGTTTAGTTTGCGGGCAATAGGAAACAATAAGCTTGGTGTATAGGTATCTACGTACTCTGTGCTTTTACCAAGAACACTGTTTTTCAGTTCGGGTGAGTTGCTGTAATCTGTCATCTTTACACTTTTGTAGTTACAATGGAGGCATTATACCTAAAGCCAATGAGTTTCGCAGTATGTCTGTTTCTACAAAATTAGATAAGTTACATCAAGCATTTAGTGAAAAATGCCTAGAACGCACAGGAAAGCTTCCTGTTATTGAACATGATACAGCATGGCCAAGTCCATGTGAGCAGGGCGAGGTTGATGAGCAGGGTCTTATTCAGTGGTGTGCAGTCCCACAGCAACCTGCCGGAAGTTTAGATGACTTAGCCAAAGCGCTTGAGTTATCTTTTCCTGATGACTTAAACCCATTGTTTGGTCATTTATATGCGGGTAATTTGTTATTGAGTGTTGATGATCATCACATTGAACTGCTCCAAGCATGGAATGAAGATGATTTTAGCCGCTTACAGCAAAATATTACCGGTCACGTGCTGATGAAGCGTAAGTTAAAGCAACCAGAAACGGTGTTTATTGGCCTGACAGAACAAGATGATTTACTTATTACTGTGCTAGTAGAAAGCGGTGAGGTTTGCTTAGAATACGTAGGTAAGAAACCACATCATGTGTTAGCAAATAGCATTAGTGAATTTTTAGATAAAGTAACGGTTTAACTGTTTGGTTAAAAAGGGGCTATCGCCCCTTTTTTGTGTTTGAAAGCAAGTTATTGAAAATCCCACGAGATATTAGAAACAATACCGCAAGGCTCACAACAAAAATCAAATAAACCAAACCAAGGTTCAGATAATTTCCAGTCGCCATCACAGCTTGGGCAGCGACGTTTTAGCTCTGACTCTTTATCCACTCCGCCAACACGATATAAATAATAATAAACCGGCTTCTTTGTTAAGTAACTAATACGCTTAGTGATATCGCGACCACGGCGATATAAGTCACTGTTGATGCTAGTCAGCTCTTCAAGAGCAGGAAATTCACAACGGGTAGCACCATTAATCTGAATTTGATCGCATGCTTGCCAGTCTTCTTGCCATTTTATCAGTGTTTTGTAATCGCCATTGGCAATCGCCGGAATACGAAATAACGGTACGGGTAAAAAGTCATCACCGCAATAAAGAGGGCTGCAGGTGTGAACATAAGTGGTATATAAAATATAGCATGAGGGGTCATTACACATGTCTGCGCCATTTGAGTGAATGTCTTGGCCGACCACTTTAACTTTTGGTGCTAGTAATCCTGCAGTGTTTAATTGCTCAATACTGTGCTTTACAAACGGGCTATGATTGAGTGGATGCATTGCATCTTCGGTTGGGCACATCACTCGGGTAATAAAAAATCCATCCTTTAAAACGGTTGGAAATTCGTCACCAATAATTTGGCCGTTAAAACGAAGTGCATTGACCAGGCGATTTATCGCCTGCTCAGCAAGTTCTAAGGTAGTATCTTGGTAGCAATCAAAAGTCAGATCGACAACAAACATTATTTCTTCTCAAGCAGTGCTAATAACCTATCCAATTTAGCTTCAATACGATCCAATTGACTTTCTTTTGGTGTAATTAGTTGTTCATTCGACGGGTTATTTATGAAATTATTAATTGAATCCGGGTTGTTTTTATATTGGCTAACAGCTGCGATGATCACAGGCATCGGCATTGGTTGAGTTAGCTTACTTTTGGTTAAGGCAACTGTCGGGGTTTTACCTTCATCAAGAAGGGTTTTAATTGCATCAAATACAACGGCATTCATTTTTGTGTTAACTCTTTAATAAAGACTAAAAAGCACCGCAGTATATGGGCTGCAGTGCGCGCGTATGGTAGCAATAATAGATGTGGAGTGAAATTACTTTCCTTATTTACGAGCTAAAAATTGTAATTCGAGCTCGTAAATAAGTTAGCTGAAGTTACTGGCGTAACCTTGCATCTAATTCATCAATCACTTCACTCCAAGCACCATCTTCAGCAAGTGATTCTGCTAAAAAGTGTTGCTGAGCTTCATCCCAAAAAGGTGCCTCCTGCAATAGGGTCGTATCAGACAGTTGATGTGATGCTATAAAAGCATCTATTTCACTTTCTTTGCTTGGCAAACCAAGTTGTGCAAATAGTGTCGAAATGTCATGTTTTGTCGTATCCATAGTTCTGCTCCTTGTGTATGGCGATAATTATTACTGCTTGAACTTAATGATGATGAACAGCAGTTTAACTTACGCTGAATTTGTCTTTAATCGCAGTAGGGTATATACCTTATAGTCTAGTACTAAAATAATAAAACAAATAAAAGGATGAGTATTTTGACAGTTGCTGAACCCGAAACCTTAAGTGTGCAATACCTAAGTGCTGAAGATATTAGCACTGCTGCAAGCCTTATTTATCAGGCTTATCATGATGACCCTGTTCTTCAGAATGTACTAGGTTTTCAAAAAGATAGCCCAAGTAAATATGAAACTAAATTACGTGCTTTGGTGCGTGAAGAGCTGGCAAGTTTTTGGCAAGAAAAACAGCCATTAATAGGCCTTTACTCGCAAAGTAGATTAAAAGCGATTGCTTGTGTATTTGATTCTGCAAGTGAACTACAAGCTGAACGATATTGGCATTGGCGCTTAAAGTTGATGCTCAGTGCAGGCTATTTACAGACAAATCAGCTTATAGAAAAAGAGCGCACTATCCGTGAAGCTCTTTCGAGCAAAGGTCATTATTTGTTTTTAACCTTCATTGCCGTTGACCCACACTTTCAGGGACAAGGCTTAGGGCGCTATTTGCTTCGTGGTCTTAATGATTTAGTTGAATCAAGCAATCAAGCAAGCGGGTTAGCAGTATTTGTTACCCGCCCTGAGCAACGTGAATTTTTTAGCTCTGAAGGGTTTGACGTATTCAAGGGTCTTAGTTTTAATCAAGTCGAAGGAGATTTGATGTTTAAAGCTGCAAATTGATGAAAGGACGTTTTGGAAATAGCAATGTGAGATAAGTCTTACATTGCTGTGCGCATTGTCAGTTTAATGCTGTTATTTTTGTACCTAAAATCGTTCATCTTAGTGATTTTAAAGGGTTTATTGTTTTTGTCTTTTTTGTGACATGGAAAAAATTACTTTTTATGCCTATCAAGAATTCCTCGTTTCTCTAAACTTAACAATGTCAGTAAGACACAGGTTCAATGATTGAACTGATGCCAAGGATTAGGATTATGGCAACAAAGCAAGATGCTTAGCAGGAAGCAAAGGGACAAGAGCTAGGGAAGCAAGGAAGAACGAGGACACTGCCAGGATGCAGTACAATCGCGGAGCGATTGAAAAGGACTGACCAAAGGATGAATTTAGCAGGAAGCTAAAAGGAGCGTTTGGAAAACGAAGTGGAGAGCCATTGACGGCAAGAGGACGGCACTAGGATGTGTTAAATGTTACATGAAGTAGCATGGTGGGTGTATCGGATGTATACCCGTTCAGGGGAAAGATAAAAAGGCAGCTTCGGCGTAAGTAAGGATACTTAATCATGGAAGTAGCAAGATTGGGGCGTGGCTAATAGCTACGCCTTAGTTCTTTATAGGGTTTGCATTTTTCGCAGTAACAGTTAATTTGTAAAACTCGCAACTCGCAACTCGCAACTCGCAACTCGCAACTCGCAACTCGCAACTCGCAACTCGCAACTCGCAACTCGCAACTCGCAACTCGCAACTTAAATCTTATGGGGCGGTATTACTACACTTTTAAGCATTTCATTTTCCATGATCAAAACACCTTGATACACGCTTTGTCCATCACTTGAAAACTCAAAAATAAACTCGCTTTTAATGCCTGGTTTACCGCTTTTTAAAATGCCAATTCTGCGTTTGTTACAAGCAACACTCATCAATTGCACATTCAATTGCTCAATTTGTCTCTGCGCATGAAGGTTAGCAGCTTCGGCTACTTTTCTGTTTAACCAAAAAAAATAGATGATGCTGCCAATGATGATGAGTGTCCACAAACCTGCCATTTACGAAAATAACCTTCCAATTGCTCGAGCGAGTGTTTCGCTACGATTTTCTTGTCTTAATAAACCAAGTAAGTGAGGGCGAATACTAGGAATTGCAACTAAATCGGTGAAAATACTCACAAACAGCTGCTCAATCTCAGTATGGTGCGCACAGCAATCCATAAACACATGTAAGCGGTCAGGGTCTTCTAGCGTGCTAAAACAACGCCCTGCAATCGTTAATAGTACATCAGAGTGGTTGTTCATATCCGAGCGTAATACAGCATCAACAAGTTGTGCAGTTAAACCTTGCGCCGGTGTTTTTGATAAACTTCTAAGAGCTGCGACAAGGGCGATGTCGTCTTTATGCTCTATGGCATTTAAACCATAGGCTAACAATTGCTCTGCAAACACGGGTTCGATTGCAACATGTTCAAGCATGGCACTAAGCGGCTGTAATACTTCTACAGGTAATTGCCCCCAAGCTGCTTGTAGGTTCGCTAAGTTGTTGTCGTTATCTAAACGCATTGCAAAATCAGCAATACCTTGTACTGCAACACTTTGCCAATTATCAAAACCAAGCTTGCCTGAAAAATAAAGCTGAGCATATTCGTAATACTGTGAGGCACTTTGTTTAAGTAAACATTTAACCTGCGCATTAAATGCTGCTAGCTTGTTCGCGTTTGGCGTAAATACATACGGATTGTTATCTAGTTTGCCTTCGGCATTTTCACTGGTAATTTCAGTGCCGAGTGCTTCAATTACCATATTCGCGAAGTGGTCGCGGCTTGCGCTTACTAGGCGGCTTTGCTCATCTAGTGGGAATTTTAAAAACCATACATAAGGTTCTTTAGACGCTTTTACATCCCAAAATTGAATAGCAAGCCAAGCATGACCAGCAAGCGGGTATGGGTAAGGGATTTTTGTCTCTTCAATGGCAAGAAATTGTTTTTTGTCTAATTTAGTGATGTGTCTGCCAATATCGAAGGCACGCCAAGTGGTACCTGCTGCATCCAGAAGTTGCCCTAAAGTGGCGATCTGCTCAGTCATAAAATCTCAATTACCGTTATTAATCTATATCAGTCGTGAATTATACGCCATACCATGGCGCCTTGGAACAGGGTATACTAGGGTCTGTTTACCTTCCCTAAGTAAAAAGGTATTAAGAGTTTTACAATGCATCAACAGACTTTGGCGCTGCTGCGCGAATTAGAATCCACATTACAACGCCATTCATTTTGGCAAACAACAGCCATTGACCCAAGTGCGCTCAATTCAAGTGTACCGTTTTGCCACGACACTATGGCCTTTGAGCAATGGCTGCAATTTGTTTTTCTTGAAAAAATGCATACCTTAATTGCACATGCTCAGCCTTTACCCCGTAATTTTGCAATTGCACCTATGGCTGAAATGATGCTGGCACAACACAGTGGCGGAAATGATGTGATTACCGTTTTACAAAAACTCGATCAACTTTTAAGTGATAACTAACATGCAAGAGATTGTTAAGCCACAATTTGACGAGTTAACGATTTTGTACCGCGATGAAAATTACATTGCGATTGATAAACCGTCAGGTTTATTGGTTCACCGTTCGTTTTTAGATAAACACGAAACCCAATTTGCTATGCAAATGCTGCGTGACCAAATTGGTCAACACGTGTTTCCTGTACATCGTTTAGATAGACCAACGTCCGGCGTATTGCTGTTTGCGTTAAGTTCAGAAGCAGCCCGTGACATGAACCAGTTATTTATTGATGGGCAAATTGAAAAACGTTACTTAGCTTTAGTCAGAGGCTTTTTAAACGAATCAATCTTCTTAGATAAACCTTTAAAAGAAGAGCTTGATAAAATTGCCGATAAGTTTGCTGATCAAGATAAAGCACCGCAAGAAGCACAAACGCAATTTCATTGCCTGCACCAAGCAAGCTTACCTATTCCAATAGGTAAGTACCCAACAGTTCGTTACTCGCTGGTGGAGTGTTTTCCAAAAACTGGTCGCAAGCATCAAATTCGTCGTCATTTAAAGCATTTATCATTGCCAATTATTGGTGATGTAAATCATGGTGATAATCAGCATAATCAATTTTTTAGAGAACATTTTCAGCTTCGTCGTTTAATGTTATTTGCCTCTGAATTAAAGTTTGTGCACCCTTATAGCAAGCAACCAATAACAATTAAAGCGCCATTAGGCGATGCAATGTTAACGATTTGCCAGCAACTTGGCTGGCCAACAGAAGAAAAGGATTATTATGGCAACCATTAGTATTTTTGTCGGCAGTGTTTACGGCGGTGCCGAGCGCTTAAGCGAACAAGTTATTGAAGTCATTGAAAAGTCAGAGCATCAAGCGCAATTAGTTGAAAATGGCACGGTTGATGACATGCTGGCAGCGTCACATATTTTAGTGATCACATCAACGACGGGTCAGGGGGATATTCCTGATAACTTAGTCGCTTTATACAGCCAACTGAATGATCAATTCCCTATGTTAACAGGCAAGCAATACGGCATTATTGCTATGGGTGACCGTAGCTATGGCGATACGTTTTGTGGCGCAGGTCGCAGTTTTGATGAGCTGTTTCGTGATTTACAGGCAAAACCTGTTGGTCATCGTTTAGAAATTGATGCCTGTGAAGATTTTGAGCCTTGGCCTGTTACTGAGCCATGGTTAAATGAATGGCTGACAAAAATTAGCTAGTGTCTCTTAAAAGTGCTGATTGAATAAGCAATTGGCACTTTCCCCTTGGTTTTTCGAGTACAGAATCTGTGACCTTGGTGATATACTAGAGCATCATTTTATGAGGCTGTTATGATTTCAAAAAACCAACTGAAACTAATTCGTGCATTAGGTCAAAAGAAATACCGAAAGCAATATAACCAGTACCTTGTTCAAGGCGAAAAAAATGTACTTGAATTACTAAACAGTGGTTTAAGTGTTGTTCATATTTTTGCGACCCCTGCATTTATTTCTGCGCACCAACCTGCGCTTGCAGCCCATCAAGTCATTGAAGCAGACGAAGACAGCCTAACTAAAGCCAGTACGCTCGTTAGTAACAACGCCGCCATTGCTGTTGTTGATATGCCAAGTCAGCAATCGTTACCAAAGTCGGGATTAATTTTAGCCCTTGATGGTGTGTCGGATCCGGGTAATTTGGGCACGATTATTCGTGTTGCTGATTGGTATGGTATTAAGCATATTGTTACAAGCGCAGACAGTGCGGATGCTTATAACCCGAAAACTATTAGCGCAACCATGGGTTCATTTGCTCGCGTGTGTGTCTCGCAAACTGACTTAAGCAATTACTTGTCTAGTTTAAACCTTCCTGTGTATGGTGCATTTTTAGAAGGCGAGAACATCCACAAAACCGCTCTAAAGCAAGATGCGGTATTACTAATGGGCAGTGAATCTCATGGTATACGTACTGATTGCGAAAGCTTAGTTACTGATAAAATAACTATTCCGGCATATGGCCAAGCAGAATCGCTCAATGTAGCTATGGCAACAGGTATTATTTTAGATAATTTTAAGCGCCACGCTTAACCTTTTACCCTAAAATGGGTTAAATTGAAGAATAACAATAAAAATCGGTAAAACAATTAGATGCGCTTAAGCACCATAAAATTAGCGGGTTTCAAATCGTTTGTTGAACCCACTAAGATCCCATTTCCTGATCAGATGACGTGTGTTGTCGGCCCGAACGGCTGTGGCAAATCAAATGTCATCGATGCAGTGCGTTGGGTGCTAGGTGAAAGCTCAGCTAAAAACTTACGTGGCGATGCCATGACCGATGTTATTTTTAATGGCTCTACTAATCGAAAACCTATTTCGCAAGCCTCTGTTGAATTAGTTTTTGATAACACTAGTGGTCACCTTCCAAATACCTTTGCTGATCGAAACCAAGTGGCGATTAAGCGTTTAGTGACGCGAGATGGCCAGTCAATTTATTTCCTAAATGGCAGTAAATGCCGTAAGCGTGATATTACCGATATCTTTTTAGGCACTGGTCTTGGCCCGCGCAGCTATGCGATTATTGAGCAGGGCATGATCTCGCGTTTAATTGAGAGCAAACCGGCTGATTTACGTGTTTTTTTAGAGGAAGCCGCGGGGGTTTCAAAATACAAAGAGCGTCGACGTGAAACGCAAACCCGCATTAAAAGTACCCGCGAAAACCTTGAACGTTTACTTGATGTAAGACAGGAATTACAAACACAGCTTGATAAGCTTGCGGTGCAATCAGTCGATGCTAAAAAATACCGAGAGCTAAAAGCCACTGAGCGCACCTTAAAAGGGCAAATTGCGGTTTTAAAGTGGCAGAAGTTACACCAACAACAAATCGAGAAAGCTGAGCAAATTAATAAACTTAAAGAGCAAATCAAGTTCTTTAAAGAAGCGCATTCTGGCCATGATGATGTTTTAGCAAGTCTTGAAAATCAGGTGCAGCTTGAGCAGCAAAAACAGCAAGACGCACAGCAGGCTCAGCATCAAACACACACTGATTTGACGCGCAAAGAGCAGCAACAGATCAGCTTAAAGCAGCAACAGCAAACACTTAGCCAAAACCTTATCAAACAGCAACAACTGCAGTTACAAAATAAAGAGCTGCAAGAAGAGCAACACGCCTCAGCCGCCATTTTACAAGAGCAGCTACAAGAAGCGATTGAGCAAAGTTTGTTGTGCGCTGAGCAAGTAGCAGAGGTTGAAGAACAAGTTGCTTTGCAACAGCAAAGCACGCAAAGTGCTAATGAGCAATATCAAAGCGTATTACAGAAAAATCAAGCTCATAGCAGTGATATTACTGTCGCAAAAAGTCAGCTAAGGCATTTTGCACAGACACTTGCACAACTTGAATCTCAGCAGGCACAACTCGCCGCTGAAATTAGTGAGCTTGAAGCCTCCCCAGTTGCAGCACAAATTGCTGAGCAGCAACAGCATATTCAAACATTGACAAAAGAACTTGCGCAGCAGCAAAGTGCGCTGAATAAGCTAACTCAGAATCTAGAACAAGCTGATAAAGAGCAACAGCACTTAGAACAGGATTTTAGACGGGTTCAACAGCACAGTAATGAAAATAGAGCCAGCATTGCTGCGCTTAATTCCTTGCTAGTAGAGCAAACTGACAGCGGGAGTGTCTCTTTATTAGCGCAGTTAAAAGTTACTTCTGGCTTTGAGCCTTTAGTTGAGCAAGCTCTGCTAGGTCTAGAGCATCTAAAGGTGAATCAACATAAAGAGGCTAACAGTGTTTGGCCTGCGACTGATAGTGCTGCGTTACCAAAAGAGTCATTAGCTAATTATATCGAAACGGGTGTTTACCCTGATTTATTAGCACGGTTTGCTTTTCAACCCCATTTTGATGAAGCTATTTTAGCGGATCCTTTTTGGTTAGCTGTTATTGATGAAGAAGGCCATATTCATGGGCGTAACTTTCACTCTAATGCCAATAAAGACGCCGATAATTCATTGCTTTTAAAGCATGCCCAGCTCAGTGATGCACAGCAGTTAGATGAAGAACTCAACGAGCAATTAGAAACAAAGCAGCAATTGCTAAATGAGCATCTAGCACATAAGAAAACGCTTATCGCTGACAAAGAGCAATACAGAGAGCGAATTCACCAAGCGGCTCAGCAGATAGCATCGGCCAGCACGCGACGTGACATGTTGCTAGAGCAGCAAACGCAGTGGCAAAACCAGCTTGTAAAGTTACAGCAGCGTCAAACTTTATTGGCTGAGCAAAAGCAAAATGCTGATGAGCAGCAACAAACTCAGCAGTGTTTACTTGAACAATTGCTAGAGCAGCAATTAGAACTTGAAATTGAGTTAGAGCAAGCAAAACACCAGCAAACTGAAGCAAATAACCGTTATCGCCAAGTTGCTTCTCAGCTTGAGCAATATAAAACTCAGGCGCATCAAGCAAACTTGGCTGAGCAAAAAGCTCGCAGTGAGTGTCAACTTAGCGAAACTAAATTGCAACACGCCAATGCAGCGCAAAATGCTGCGAGTGAAGCGGTATTAGAGCTCAACGAGCAGCTAGAAGAATTAGTGATCCCGCTTGAAGAGGTGGCAGAGCAAATTATGCTACTGCTTGAAAAGCATCAACAAAGTGATGTTGAGCTGAAAAACTTGCAAGCGGCCTTGAGTCAAGCTAAAAAGGAGCTTGCTGATAAGCAAACAGCGCTGAAATCATCGCAATCTGAGCTAGTTACGCTACAAGAGCAGTTGCAAGCATTAGCACTGGATGAGCAAAGTTTAATCGTTAAAGCTCAAGCGGCTTTAGAGCCACTTGCAGAACTGGAACAAAATTTAAAAACAGTACTTGAAGAATTGCCTGACAATGCCAATTTAAATAGCATGCAAACTAGGCTGACAAAAACCACACAAGCTTTAAATGAGCTCGGCGCTGTGAATTTAGCGGCAATTGATGAGTTTGAGCAGGCTAAACAACGCAGCGATTATTTAAATCAGCAACTTGATGATTTAACGCAAGCGCTAAATACCCTGGAAGGGGCGATTCAAAAAATAGACCGAGAAACAAAAAACCGTTTTAAGGCGACGTTTGAACAAGTAAATACAGACTTTGGGGAATTATTCCCGAAAGTATTTGGTGGTGGCAGTGCTTACCTCGAATTGACCAGTGATGATCTACTTGAAAGTGGGGTGAGCATCATGGCTAGACCACCAGGAAAGAAAAATTCGACAATTCACCTGCTTAGTGGTGGAGAAAAAGCGCTGACCGCATTATCATTGGTGTTTTCAATATTCAGGCTCAATCCAGCTCCATTCTGTATGCTAGATGAAGTGGATGCACCATTGGATGATGCGAACGTGGGTCGTTTTTGCCGTTTGGTAGAAGAGATGTCACAATCAGTACAATTTATTTATATTAGTCATAACAAAATTGCTATGGAAATGGCAGGCAGGTTGACTGGTGTAACTATGGCTGAGCCAGGCGTATCTCGTATGGTGGCTGTAGATATAGAACAAGCTGTGCAAATGGCACAAGCATAAAATTTAATTAGGCATATCAAATAATAAAGGTGAGGGGATGGCCGAAGAATTAAGATGGGCTTTAATCGTAATCAGTGTATTTGTCATTGGTGGTTTATTAATTCACGGCTTATGGTCGGTGCGAAAAAAGGACAGTCCAGATGCGCCTTCAGTGGAACGGGTTGAACCAACTGAAACAACCAGTGAAGTTCAAGAACCAACGAAAGCAATGTCACAAGAGCGTGATGAACCAGAGTTTGGTGATTTAAGCTTTTCAGCAGAAAGTCACGATGAACCGGTTGTTTCAGAAGAAGTGGTTGAAGAAACTGAGATTCAGCAAGAAGAAACAGATCAAGAGCAAGCAGATGCTCAAGGACCAAGTGATTTCATTATTGTGCATTTGCAAATGCCAGAAGGCTTAACCATGGCTGGCAGCCAACTATTACCAGCTGTTAATATGTTAGGTTTTAAGTACTCTGAAGAAGGTTTCTTTAACCGTCATTTAGACCCAGCAGGCACTGGTCCTGTTTTATTCCGTTTAGTGAATATGTATAACCCTGGCACGTTCGATATTGATAATATGGAACAATTTAGCACTGCGGGAATTAGCTTATTTATGACCCTTCCATGTGATGGTGATGGTCTAAGTGCATTTAATATGTTGCATAGTGCAGCTAAAAAGTTAGCCGATGAATTTGGCGCAACTATTTTAGATAGCAACCGTGAAGAAATGACGGTTGAAAGCGTTCGTGAGTATGTTGAGAAAGTTCGCAGCTTTTCAGCTTAATCGCACGCACAGATGATAAGTATTAGGCCACTTGGCGTTAAGTCGTCTAAGTGGCTTTTTTTATGTAGATTTTTGAGGTTTTCATGTCCAGCCCTATCTTTGAGCAAATTAGCCAACTACGTGCCCAGTTAGAAGAGCATAACCATAATTACTATGTGCTGGATGCACCAAGCATTCCTGATGCTGAATATGACCGTCTAATGCGTGAGTTAAGTGCGCTTGAGCAAGCGAATCCTGAGTTTCAAAGCCCAGATTCACCCACGCAAAAAGTCGGTGGCGCTGCACTTGATAAGTTTGAACAAGTAACTCACCAAGTGCCTATGCTGTCACTTGATAATGCTTTTTCAGAAGAAGAGTTTGCTGCCTTTAACCGTCGTATAAAAGAACGTGTAATGGATAACAAAGAGCTAACCTTTTGCTGTGAGCCAAAGCTTGATGGTTTAGCGGTATCAATTATTTATCGTAATGGCGTTTTAGTACAAGCCGCGACTCGTGGCGATGGCATGGTGGGCGAAAATATCACCCAGAATGTAAAAACGATTCGCAATGTACCGCTGAAGTTACGTGGCGATGACTTCCCCGCAGAACTAGAAGTACGCGGTGAAGTATTTATGGATAGCGCTGGTTTTGCCAAGCTTAATAGTGAAGCTGAAAAACGCGGCGACAAGGTGTTTGTAAACCCGCGTAATGCTGCTGCCGGTAGCCTACGCCAGCTTGATTCTAAAGTAACAGCAAAACGTCCACTGATGTTTTATGCCTACAGTACTGGGCTTGTTGCGGATGGGCAGCTACCAGAAGATCATTATCAACAGCTTGCTAAACTTACTGATTGGGGGTTACCTCTGTGCCCAGAAACAAAACTCGTTGAAGGTCAGCAAGCTGCTCTTGATTATTATCAAGACATCTTGACGCGTCGTAGTGATCTTGCCTACGAAATTGACGGTGTTGTTATCAAAGTAAACGACAAAAAGCTACAAGAGCGTTTAGGCTTTGTGGCACGTGCACCACGCTGGGCAATTGCCTTTAAGTTTCCCGCACAAGAAGAAATCACACAATTACTTGATGTTGAGTTTCAGGTAGGTCGCACTGGCGCAATTACACCAGTTGCACGACTAGAGCCAGTATTTGTGGGGGGCGTTACAGTGTCTAATGCAACGCTTCATAATGGCGATGAAATTGCCCGTTTAGGCGTTAAAATTGGCGATACCGTGATTATACGTCGTGCGGGTGATGTTATTCCACAAATTACCCAAGTTGTACTTGAGCGTCGTCCAGACGATGCTAAAGACATTGAATTTCCTGCTACTTGCCCAATTTGTGACTCACATGTGGAGCGCATTGAAGGTGAAGCGGTTGCCCGTTGTACCGGTGGTTTAGTGTGCCAAGCGCAGCGTAAGCAAGCAATTAAACATTTTGCGTCACGTAAAGCCCTTGATGTTGATGGTTTAGGCGACAAAATTGTTGATCAACTTGTTGATCGTGAGCTTATCAAAACGCCTGCTGATTTATTTATCCTTAAACAAGGGCATTTTGAATCACTAGAGCGAATGGGCCCTAAATCTGCTAAGAACTTAGTTAATGCACTACAAGATGCGAAACAAACAACCTTAGCTAAATTCTTATATTCGTTAGGTATTCGCGAAGTGGGTGAAGCAACCGCGCAAAACTTAGCAAACCATTTTTTAACGCTAGAAAAAATCACTCAAGCAAGCGTTGATGCGTTAACAGAAGTAAGTGACGTAGGTGAGATCGTTGCCAAGCATGTGCGTGGCTTCTTTAGCGAGGAGCACAATATGGCAGTTGTAAATGCGTTAGTTGAGCAAGGTATTCACTGGCCAGAATTAACAGCGCCGAGTGCCGATGCGCAGCCATTAGCTGGCTTAACTTACGTACTGACCGGCACATTGAGCGAGCTTAACCGTAATGATGCAAAAGCACGTTTACAAGCGTTAGGTGCAAAAGTGTCGGGTAGTGTATCGGCGAAAACAGATGCGCTTATTGCGGGTGAAAAAGCAGGCTCAAAATTAACAAAAGCACAAGACTTAGGTATTGATGTATTAACCGAGGCAGATCTCATTGCACTTTTAAGTGAGCACAATGGATAGTGTATTGCAGGCATTGTCGTCAGTTGCTTTAACAATCGGCAGCTGGCTGCAACCACACCTTTACAATATTTCATTATTGCTGGTGGTGTGTTTTTTATCCTTGTATGCAAATGATATTATTAAAGTGACCAAGCGCTTTGTTGCGCGTCGTCACTTTATTATCCGTGTGCTTTGCTTTGTGCTAGTCACCGGGTTTGGCATGGGCTTACTTGTGGTGTTTGTAACTCCATTTTTAAGTAAGCTATTAATGTTACTTGGTGTTAAATGGCTAGCGCTAACACTAATAGCAGCCTTTTTGATACTTGGCGTGATTGCCGATAAGAAGAACCAAATATGAATCGCTATGGCCCAGAATACTGGGATAAACACGGTGCTTATCGTACCCCATTAGCGTTTCATTTAACCTTACTAGTGCTTTTGCGAAGTTATTTTATCTGGATAATAGCGGCGCTGAGTCGCCGCCCTGATTTAGATATAATGTCGCTGTTTTTTAAAGCTAAAAGCGATTTCTTTACAGCAATTGCGATTGCTGCGATTGCCTTATTACCGGCAGTGATCTTTTGCTTACGCAGGCCACAAGAAAACGCCATAAGTGCAAAACGTTTAGCGTCTATTTGGCGGTTTATGCGCTGGCCATTAATTCTGTGTGCAATTACAGATTTAAGCTGGTTAACCTATCAGGCAGCGCACAGCCATTATCAGTTTTCGTTGTTTTTAGCCAGCCAAATGGTACTGGTGTTATGGGTGCTGTTATATTTATTAAAAAGCAGATATCTATCAGTTTTTTTTAATGATTGGCCAGATCCAATAGAGAATAAATAGGGCAGCACAATGCTGGTAATTAATAAGCTTTTAGCAAAAATATCATTCACAATCGCGTTCGTTTTAATTGCTTTATGGGTATTTACACCACTTTGGCACAGTGCTGCATTCTCGTTGTTTGTGATGTTATGGGGTTTTATAACCCTATCAAGCCTTTATCGAGTTACGCCGTTATTTGTAGCACGCAATCCCATTACTGACTTATTAAAACGTGATGTGAATCAGCTAGCACTAATAAGCTTAGCGGGTTTATTCGATTTCAAACGCAAAGCTGAGTTTGTATTAATTGGCCAAATTAAGCAGATTGAAATCGGCGAAGGGATAATCCATGTAACTGATATCAATGAGCAGAAATCAACCGCAATATTAAGTGTTCGCAGCGATATAATTAAAAGTCATTTAGAGCAACTACTCTCTGAGCGCGAGCGTTCTAAAATAGATATCCGTTTACAATTAAACTAATGTTGCTTGCCCATTGCAGTGCTTGTGTTGTACTGTGCAACTGTTGTATTCAACCCTGAGGGAACACTATGTTAACTTGGCAAGATATTCTAGAGTTTGCCCATAATGGTAACCCAACACCTCCACGTCGAGTCGAGAAGTCGCCATCTGAGTGGCAAGCTGAGCTCGAACAAGACACATTCTATGTTACTCGCTTAAAAGGCACAGAACGCCCGCACAGCTCTGATTCATGTACATTATTTGAACCCGGTCAATATGCGTGTGCCTGTTGTGACAATTTATTGTTTGACGGCAATGAAAAGTTCGATAGTGGCACCGGCTGGCCGTCGTTTACACAGCCTAGCAGTCTTGAAAGTATTGCTTATGTGGCTGATTCTAGTCATGGTATGCAACGAATAGAAGCTATTTGCAATGTTTGCGACGCGCATTTGGGCCATGTCTTCCCTGACGGTCCACCACCAACTGGTTTACGTTATTGTATGAATGCCATAGCGATGAAAAAACGCGACTAATCTAAATATTGAGCGATGATAAAAATAAGGTGCTCGCGGTAAATTGGCTTACTAATAATGTAGTCTGTCAAAATATTCGATTGCGCCTTATCATCTTTTAGCGTTGACGCTGTAACTGCAATGATTGGAATATGTTTAAAGCGATCATCACTACGAATTAATTGACTTGCCTCTAAACCGCCCATTACGGGCATTTTTAAATCCATAATGATCAAGTCAGGTTGATGTTGCTCCATTTTATTAAGCGCATCTTCTCCGTTGATAGCTGTATCTATAGTAAAGCTCCAGCGTGATAAGAAGGACTCTAAATAGTCTCGGTTATAAGGGATATCATCAACAATTAAAATACGTGCAGGATTAAAATGATAGCTTGAAATGGCAGGGTAATTACGATGCTCAACTTCGGTTTTTGATTCGGCCAATTCAACGTTTGGTAACGATACAATAAATTCACTACCTCGGCCTTTTTCGCTGATCACTGATAAATCACCACCCATTAGCTTGATAAAGCGCAAAGAAATAGCTAGACCTAATCCGGTTCCGCCAAACTCAGAACTACGTTGGCCTTGTACTTGTTCAAAATCATTAAAAATAAGATCTTGTTGATCTTTAGGAATACCTTTACCTGTGTCTTTGACATGAATTTTGATATCAATATTGCTGTTGTCATCGTGGGCTTTAAAATCGAAATACACTTTGACACTGCCTTGTGCAGTGAATTTAATAGCATTACTGATCAAGTTTGTGAGTACTTGACGAACTTTATTACTATCAAGTAACACGGGCGTTTTTAGCGCTGGGTTAGAAATCACCTGTAAGTCGAGATCTTTTTGTGCACTGAGTTGTAAAAACATCATATTGAGTTCATGGCACATTTTAGGGATTTCTACACGCTCAATATCGAGTTGCATTTTACCAGCATCGATTTTTGATAAATCGAGAATGTCATTCAATACATTAAGCAGGGAATTACCCGAGATTGAAATTGCTTCTAAGTAACGACGTTTATTTTTATCTGTTTCGCTATCTTGCAGTAACTGGCTGAAGCCTAACACTGCATTAAGCGGAGTTCTAAGTTCATGGGACATATTGGCTAAAAAGCGGCTTTTAGCCTGATTTGATTGCTCAGCTTGCTCTTTAGCATCAAGATACTCTTGAGTACGTTTAGCAACGGTATCTTCGAGTAAACTATGTTGTTCATGCATGCTGTTAATCTGTTGCCTAACCGCAGCACGCATCATTTTAAAGCCACTGGCAAGGGTGCCAATCTCATCTTGGCTTTTTATGTTAATAGGGCAGTTTAGATCACCAGTGGTCACAGCATGAGAAAACTCAACAAGCTGATCAATTGGCTGCAAGATAATACGGCGAATAATGATGTAGGCGATGATGAGTGCAGTTAAAAGGTAGATTGCAAATAGTGACACAGCATTACTAATGATAGATTTAGTTTTTAATGCTAAGTCTTTATCTGAAAAGCTCACAATAACATAACCGATATTTTCGCCCTGAAAGTTGCTAATTGGTACAGCAACAGCATATTGTTGCTCCATAGCTACAATGGTATTTTGCTTTGGATTAAGCTGCTTTAATAGCATTTGGTTAGTTTCAAGGGTATCAACTTTACTGTTATCAGGATGGGCAGCAATAAAGTTATTTTGATCGATAAAGTAAATCGTCTGTAAGTCATCAAAGGTATTATTTTTTAGAATATTTTTTAATGTTAATCCCTGAATTTTAAGTACCCAACTACCTACCGTATTGTCTTTAGTTAAGCTTTTTATTTCTGACAACATGGGTGAGACAATAGCGTCAGCTTTTTCACTCATGTTCAAAAGTGTTTGTTCTTTTAGCTCCATAACATGCAAAGACGTACTTGCCCCTAAAATAAGGGTAATGGTAAAGCCGATGATCATTAAAATTTTATGGGCAATACTAATTCTCATTGCTGAATATTGCTCCGTACTTTTAGCGCTTGCATATTAGTGTTTATTTTTTCGTCAGCAGTTTTAATAGATTGCTTTATATCTGCACCATAGAAAATTTGGCTAAAGGTTTGCGAGATAATTTTGCCAATAACAGGAAACTCGACCATACCAGACTGCAGGCGGTCCGGAGTTGCGTGATCAAATACCCATAACATGGTTTTATTAAAGCCAGGCTTGTTTACTAAAGTAAATAGTTTTTCGTGCCACACCTTTTGCCTTGGTGGTGAACCACCGGTACTCAGTAGTGCGGCTGTTTGTTCACTTGTTGCCCATTGAATAAATAACCATGCAGCATGTTTTTCATTTGATTTGCTATTTATCGCGAACGCCCATGCCCATGGCGATGTTTCTCGGGCTATTGGGCCAGCAGGCAAGGGGGCGGCCTCCCATTTATTCCAAATATCAGACTCTTCTGCGGTATCTATTTCATTATAAAAATGAGAGGCCAAAAAGGCCGAGGCAAGTTGGCCCTCTTTAAACAAGCGCCGAATTTCATAAAAATGCAGTAAACGGCTGTTATCAGGGGTGCCGAATCCCGTGACTAGATCACGATACACTTGCAGGCTTTGTGCTGTTTGAGGGCTATCAAAAACAGACTGACCCTGCGCGTCGATAACTTCAGCGCCATAAGCACGCATAATAGGCAAGACTGTCCAGGTGTTTAATCCTGCCCCCGGCAGTGTGCGTGAGGCAAATGCGTGCATACCATTCAAAGAAGGGGTGCGGTCAATAGCCTTTTGCAGCTTAATTTTAGTCGCTTGCAGTTGTTCGTAGGTATTGGGTACTTCTAGGTTGAAGCGCTCGAAAAGATCTTTACGGTAAAAATATATCGGCGCAGAAAAATCAAACGGTAACGAATATAGTGTATCGTCGATCTTACAAAGGGCTAGGCTACGCTCACTAATATCTTCTAACTGATACCACGCTTTGTCTGTAAGTCTAGGGTTTTCAATGTATGGCTGTAAAGGGTCAACCCAGCCTTGGCTTTGAGCTTCACCTAAAAATGTGATTCCCATAGGCAGTACATCATAAAGACCTGTGGCTTCGCTTAAATCTTGATGTCGACGAGCACGCATTTGCGACTGTTCTAAGGCATGAAAACCAACAGAAATTCCTGTTAGCTTTTCAAACAAAGGAATGTAGGGTTTTAAAGCCATAAATGCGGGTTGCTCGTCAGCCAAGATATTTATATGGCTACCCGCTTCACTTTGCCAATTTATAGTTGCTTGCTGCCAATGTTGTAACGTTGCTGAGGCAAAGCTACATTGACAAAAAACCAAAAGCGCAACGCTGAGGGGGAGATTTTTAAGTTTTAACAAACGAAACGCCATAAAGAAGTTACTCTGCAAGTTTAATTTTTAATTTTGCAGCCTGTGCTTTAATTTTTTCAAAGCGGATTGCTTGTTCATCTTCTAATGTTTGAGCATCTAACAAGGCAAAACATTTTTTCGCGAGTGCTAAATTAAATGATTGGCCTTGGTTATTTGTATCGAATAAACACTGCAGTAAATTTAAGGCGATGCTGGCATTTTTTGGCATTATTCTAAATGCCTGTGTGAATGCTTCAAGTGCAGTATTTAACTGGCCTTTATTAAACTGCGTCACAGCGTGGTTATTGAGCTCTTTTGGACCTAACTTAATATCACGCCGCTCAGTTTGTTGCTGTTGAATATAACGTAAATAAACCGGATCGCTTATTGATGGGTGACGTTCACAGTGATTGATAATTTGGTTAAACAATGTTTGTGCTTTGTGGTGGAAGCCCAATTCATGAAACGCTTTCGCTTTATCGAGGGCTCCATCTACCGAACGAATTTGGCTGTCACTTTCATCCAGTTGATTGATGAGTGCTTTGGCCTTTTGATGTTCATCCTTTAAGTAATGCAAACGCGCATTGAGAACGTCAATCTGTGTTTGGTTATTACTATTAGGAAATTGTTTTTTTAAATCACTCAAGTATTGGTTTGTCTGTCTTGATATTCGATTAACTTGATCAGTCTGATCTGTAGTTAAAGCAAAATCAATACCGGCACGAGCCGCATTTAAATACACATCAGGGTTGTCGTGAATAGAGTGCTTTGCGTAACTAGCAATGTCTTTTTGAGTTAGATAATTCTTTTCGTAGTCGTGATTAAGTAACGATACATGACTCAAGGTTTTTTGACGGTCAATATTACGTGGCGCAATTTCAACAGCTTGACTAAAAAACTGCTGAGCCTCATCAAACTTATGCAGCTTTATTTCTAATCGACCGAGTAAATCAAGAGCAACGAGTCGAGTTTCACTGCGCTGTAACATTGTCTTCAGCATACGATGTGCAAGTGTGTGTTCATTATTGGCAATGAGTGCTTCTACTAAACCTACTTTTGCCCATGTGAATTTTTGAATATCGAGCACTGATTTAAAGAATGTTTTTGCATCTTCAAAGCGTTTGAGGCGAAGTAGGGCATCACCTTTTAATCTCAATAGAATCGCGCTATAACTATTGCCTTTATTTTGCAACAAAGCATCAATTTGTTTAATTGCTTTTGAATCGTTACCATCATCAATAAGCTGATAAACTTGGTGGAGGTTGTTCTTGCGTAATAATACTTTTTCTATACGATTTTTTAATTCGTAAATTGTAAATGGTTTAACTAAAAAATCATCTGGTTGTAGCTCAAGCACACTGTGAACCAAAGAACCACTTGTTTCAGCTGAGATAAAAATGAAGCCCGTGGAGTTTTTAATAAGGCGCTTCATTTTCAGCTCTTCATAAAGCTGATAGCCATCTTGATGTTTACTTAAGTTAAATGAACAAACGATGAGGTCAAATTGCTCAATTTGACATTGTTCTTTTGCTGCAATGGCATGCTCTGCAAAACGCAATTGACGAAAGCCCAACCCTTCTAAGGATTGTTTCATATAGCTTTGAGCAAGAGGCTGCTCTTCAACTATTAAAATTTTGGCTTTCGAAAAAATCTTTGCAGGCATTGGACTTGCGACTAAGTGACATTAACAACGACTATAATAAACAGTCTAGCTGCTGACAAGGCAAATTACAGCTTTTGCAGCGATTTAAAATTTACTTTTAGGCTATATCAATAGTGGGGGAGGTTGGTATTAGAGTTTAAATCTCAAATGTCAGATAAAAGGAACTAGATACTAGAGGTTTATATGTGGTGGGTCGTACTGGACTAGAACCATCGAGCCTGTGTTTTGTTAATGGTGGCGATGCTTTTGAAAGCTAAGGGTAAAATAAAGAAATATATTTAATGAAGTGTCTATATGTGGTGGGTCGTACTGGACTTGAACCATCGAGCCTGTGTTTTGTTAATGGTGGCGATGCTTTTAGAAGCTAAGGGTAAAATAAGGAAATATATTTAATGAAGTGTTTATATGTGGTGGGTCGTACTGGACTAGAACCATCGAGCGTGTGTTTTGTTAATGGTGGCGATGCTTTTGAAAGCTAAGGGTAAAATAAAGAAATATATTTAATGAAGTGTCTATATGTGGTGGGTCGTATTGGATTAGAACCATCGAGCCTGTGTTTTGTTAATGGTGGCGATGCTTTTGAAAGCTAAGGGTAAATAAGGAAATATATTTAATGAAGTGTTTATATGTGGTGGGTCGTACTGGACTTGAACCAGTGACCCTCGCCTTGTAAGGGCGATGCTCTCCCAACTGAGCTAACGACCCACATATAAATTGCCTAGTGGCTTAAAGATTAAATGGTGGGTCGTACTGGACTTGAACCAGTGACCCTCGCCTTGTAAGGGCGATGCTCTCCCAACTGAGCTAACGACCCATATAATCTTTTTCTTCGCTTACCATCGGTGAAAATGGTGGGTCGTACTGGACTTGAACCAGTGACCCTCGCCTTGTAAGGGCGATGCTCTCCCAACTGAGCTAACGACCCGCGAAGATTAATCTAAATGAGAACACCACTAAAACGTGTTTAATGGTGGGTCGTACTGGACTTGAACCAGTGACCCTCGCCTTGTAAGGGCGATGCTCTCCCAACTGAGCTAACGACCCATTTAGATTTTTTGTAATATGAACACCATTAGTGAATAATGGTGGGTCGTACTGGACTTGAACCAGTGACCCTCGCCTTGTAAGGGCGATGCTCTCCCAACTGAGCTAACGACCCATATTACATGCAGCCCTATTTCTTAATGGTGGGTCGTACTGGACTTGAACCAGTGACCCTCGCCTTGTAAGGGCGATGCTCTCCCAACTGAGCTAACGACCCATTAAGAATTTAGATATGAACACCATTAGTGAATAATGGTGGGTCGTACTGGACTTGAACCAGTGACCCTCGCCTTGTAAGGGCGATGCTCTCCCAACTGAGCTAACGACCCATATCTAAAACAACTCATTGCTGCGTTGTTGTGGGGCGCTATTATAGATAGAGTTGTAAATGTGTCAACACTTGAATGAGTAAAAATGTGTTAGATGCAGCTTTTATAAACAATGACATGGCATTTAAGCATTTTTTGGTGAACAAATATGCAATTTATATTCATAACCTTGTATTTATAAGTTGATCTATAGCTCTATGACCTTAGTAAAATGATCGAAGTGATATGAGAACAGTAAAGCTTTATAGCAGTTTCTTCGTATCAATAAGTTTGCATCAGTTAAAAGCGACCTATTTTGTATATTAAAAAACAACATAGGGTACGCTTAGTTTCTTTATTTAAAGCTTTAGGTAGCGATCTTTGTTTTGCATATAAATGTATACCTTATTTAAATAAGCAAGTTTATAGGCAGGAAGCCTTTAAATGAGAAACCAGTACTGTAAGTAGCTCAAAATAGCGAATTTGATAGCACTTTGTTTAAAACACCACCGTAACGGATTGATATTTAGTCAGCTTGTTGAAATTTAAATCATTTAAATAAACTTAGATAAAAAACTGTTGACTTTATTTGGGGGGCTGCATAGAATGCGCCCCGCACTCAGCGATACACAGCCAACATTAATTGGTGGTGTGTATGCAAGTCGGGGCTATAGCTCAGCTGGGAGAGCGCTTCGCTGGCAGCGAAGAGGTCTGCGGTTCGATCCCGCATAGCTCCACCAGATTTGCATAGTGTTTGTCCTAGGGTTGCAGTTTTCTGCGTCCCCATCGTCTAGAGGCCTAGGACACCGCCCTTTCACGGCGGTAACAGGGGTTCGAATCCCCTTGGGGACGCCACTTACTTCAAGTAAGTGAGCAATTGCCAAGAAAATAAATATGTTAGTCTCGAGTACTTACATGTTAATTTAGTAACCTTAACTCCGATATGAGTCAAACTATCATTTAATGTCCTAGTGACACATTATGTGTCCCCATCGTCTAGAGGCCTAGGACACCGCCCTTTCACGGCGGTAACAGGGGTTCGAATCCCCTTGGGGACGCCACTTATTTAAGTAGGTTATGTGTAGTGGGGCGGTGAACACCGCGCAATCTATGCAAAACGTTATCAAGAGTACGAATCTCTTGGGGGCGCCACTTACTAAAAGTGTTGTGTTATTAAAACTCGTCTGAATCGAGTCTAACTATTCAGTTGTCCTAGTGACACATTATGTGTCCCCATCGTCTAGAGGCCTAGGACACCGCCCTTTCACGGCGGTAACAGGGGTTCGAATCCCCTTGGGGACGCCACTTATTTAAGTAGGTTATGTGTAGTGGAGCGGTGAACACCGCGCAATCTATGCACGACGTTATCAAGAGTACGAATCTCTTGGGGACGCCACTTACTAAAAGTGTTGTGTTATTAAAACTCGTCTGAATCGAGTCTAACTATTCAGTTGTCCTAGTGACACAGAAACTTTCTGTTTAAGCTAAGGCCATTCGCCTCGCAGGCTCGGTCTCATCTTACACAGAAATAGCAAATCGGTGATTTGCAAACCAATTTCTGCGTCCCCATCGTCTAGAGGCCTAGGACACCGCCCTTTCACGGCGGTAACAGGGGTTCGAATCCCCTTGGGGACGCCACTTACTAAAAGTGCTGTGTTATTAAAACTCGTCTGAATCGAGTCTAACTATTCAGTTGTCCTAGTGACACATTATGTGTCCCCATCGTCTAGAGGCCTAGGACACCGCCCTTTCACGGCGGTAACAGGGGTTCGAATCCCCTTGGGGACGCCACTTACTAAAAGTGTTGTGTTATTAAAACTCGTCTGAATCGAGTCTAACTATTCAGTTGTCCTAGTGACACATTATGTGTCCCCATCGTCTAGAGGCCTAGGACACCGCCCTTTCACGGCGGTAACAGGGGTTCGAATCCCCTTGGGGACGCCACTTACTAAAAGTGTTGTGTTATTAAAACTCGTCTGAATCGAGTCTAACTATTCAGTTGTCCTAGTGACACAGAAACTTTCTGTTTAAGCTAAGGCCATTCGCTTCGCAGGCTCGGTCTCATCTTACACAGAAATAGCAAATCGGTGATTTGCAAACCAATTTCTGCGTCCCCATCGTCTAGAGGCCTAGGACACCGCCCTTTCACGGCGGTAACAGGGGTTCGAATCCCCTTGGGGACGCCACTTACTTAAGTAGGTTATGTGTAGCGGTTCGGTGAACTCCGAACAATCTATGCAAGACGTTATCAAGAGTACTAATGTCTTAGCGCGATGCCACATATTGACATAATCTTATGTTAAGTAGGAATAATCACCTTGTAATCTAACTTCAAATGGTTAGATAAACATATCTAGAATTTCATCGCTTTAACTCTCCAACATTTCTCTGCGATATTATTTTTTTAATTTCTAAAAATTCAATTTTTACAGAACACTTTTACTGAACATTTTATTACTTTATAGTATTTAGCAACTCATCAGCTAACCGTAAGGAACTTAAAATGTTAGCTAAACGTGTTGTACTCATATTTATTTCTTTAGTTATTTCAGCTTGTTCAGACTCTAATGAGGGAGTAGCGCTAGGGACTCTTGAGCGTGAACGTGTGATCCATCCTGCAACGACTAACGAAGTACTGATTGATTTACCCGTCTCAGCAGGTCAGTTAGTTGAAAAAGGGCAGGTAATTGCACAGTTCGATGCTGAGCTTCAACAAGCCATTGTAGCCAAAGCTCAAGCGCAACTAGCTCAAGCAACAGCATTTCTTGATAAAACTTTAAATGGTGCTCGCCCAGAAGAGGTTGCTGCGACATCAGCCAAAGTAGCAGCGGCAAATGCTGCATACACACAAAGCGAAGCTAATTTTCGCCGAGCAAAAACGTTAGTTAAAGATAAGCTCGCAAGCCAAGAAACCTTAGACAGCGCAACAGCCGCACGGGATGAAACTTTTGCAAATTTAGAATCAGCAAAGCAGAACCTAAAAGAGCTAACAAATGGCTCTCGTGTCGAAGATATTAATAGTGCAAAGGCGCAAGTTCAAGCCGCAGAAGCTGAGCTAAAAGTACAACAAAAATATCTTTCAGATCTGACAATTAAAGCGATGCGTTCCGGCAGAGTCGATAATTTGCCTTGGCATGTAGGTGAGCGAGTTACTAAAGGAAGCCCTGTGGTTATTATTCAAGCGAACAGCGCACCATACGCACGCGTATATATCCCAGAACCATATCGCGCCAAGCTCAAACAGGGCATGAGGCTCATGGTTCGCGTAGACGGCATAGATCAAGAGATTGAAGGCGAACTTACTTGGATCGCCACAGAGCCTGCTTTCACTCCTTTTTATGCCCTTAATCAGGAAGAGCGCGCGCGTTTAATGTATCTTGCTGAGGTAACACTACCTGCAACTGAGAATAACTTACCAACAGGCGTACCTGCCCAAGTGGTTATGCCATGACTGAGTCGGTGATCCATGCCAAAGGCTTGATAAAACAATTTGGCGATTTAACAGCGATTGATAACCTTGATCTAGACGTTCAGCAAGGCCAAATTTATGGCTTTTTAGGCCCCAATGGTTGTGGCAAAACGACTGCAATACGTATGCTTACGGGTTTATTGAAGCCAACCGCCGGTGATATCAATGTGCTTGGCTTGAGCCTGCCAAAAGATGCGGAAAAGCTGAGAACACAACTTGGTTATATGACTCAAAAGTTTTCACTTTATAGCGACTTAACTGTACTTGAAAACCTCCAGTTCATGGCTGCGCTTTACCCTTTAAAAAAGCGGCAAAAACAACAAAGAATTGATGAATTGCTCCATACCTACGGTCTTGATCAAAGAGCGGAACAAATGGCCGGAAGTATGAGTGGGGGCCAAAGGCAGCGCTTGGCATTGGCTGCTGCAGTGATCAATAAACCGAAAATTTTATTTCTTGATGAGCCAACATCGGCAGTCGATCCACAAAATCGCCGTGACTTTTGGGAAACACTTTTTGATTTAAGTAATGCCGGTACCACAATATTAGTCACTACTCACTACATGGATGAAGCGGAGCGCTGTCATCGTTTAGCAATTTTAGAATCCGGTATTAAACGCGCCGATGGCTCACCAAAACAATTAATGACAGACATGCATGCCTATGTTGTAGAAATAGCTGGGGCGCAAACTAGAGAATTAAAAAAACAGCTCGCAACAATCGATCAAGTTATCTCGGCGACTCAGTTAGGCGCACAATTGCGAGTATTAGTGAAAAAAGATGTTAAAGATCCCGTTGAGTTTATAAAACAGCAATCATTTTGTAAGGATACGTGGCAAGTAAATATTGTTCGCCCAAGCCTTGAGGACGTGTTTGTAACTTGTACAGGGCAGGGCAGACAATGAATATTGTTACCTCTTTAAGCCGTATAAAAGCTATTGTAAGCAAAGAGTTATTACAATTACGCCGTGATAGAATGACATTTGCTATGGTGGTAATGATCCCCCTTATCCAGCTGATTCTATTTGGGTATGCTATTAACACTAATGTTAAGGATATCCCTGTTGCAGTAGTCGATCATAGTCACACTGCTCTCAGCCGCATTTTAGTACAAACAGTATCAGCCACAAATGTGGTCAAAGTGACAGATTACTATAACAGTATAGAGCAAGCACAAACAGCAATAGCCAGTGCTAAAGTGCGCGCCGTGCTTTTTATACCCCACGATGTAGCAAACCGGCTTGCTCAACACCCAACAGTCGGTTTTGGTTTACCAGATGGTAGTAATGAGTCGTTAGTCAGGCCAATTGCGCATTGGTTAGTTGATGGCTCAGATACAATGGTAGCGTCGAGCATTAAATCGCTTCGCAACATGCCGCTTGCTGAGCTGCTCGATAAGCCCGCGAATAGAACTTATCCTACCTTTGAAACAACCTTATTTTATAACCCTGAGCAGCGCTCTGCGGTTAATATTGTGCCAGGTTTAGCAGCTGTCATTTTGACCATGACTATGATTATGTTTACCTCTGCTGCAATTGTTAAAGAGCAAGAGCGAGGCAATATGGAGCTCTTAATAACCTTACCTTTAAGCTCACTTGAGTTGATGATAGGTAAAGTGGTGCCTTATATCTTCATTGGTTTTATTCAGTTATTTATTATATTAGGAATGGGCAAGATATTATTTCATATTCCTTTTGGCGGTGGTTTAATGGCACTGGTTGTCGCAACATTTGCCTTTATATGCGCCAGTTTAGTGCTAGGTTTAGTGCTCTCGACCATCGCTAAAAACCAGCTTCAAGCAATGCAAATGACTATTTTTATTCTGTTACCTTCCATTTTATTGTCTGGTTTTGTGTTTCCCTATGAAGGAATGCCTATGGCGGCGCAGTGGCTTGCTGAATGCTTACCAGCAACGCACTATTTAAGGCTAATAAGAGGAATAGTACTAAAAGATGTCAATCTAATGAGTATGAGCAGTGACTTAATTTGGCTTTTGATCTTTACTATTTTAGGCTTGGCTATGGCTGCACTTAGGTTCAAGAAAACCCTTGATTAAGCTAGGCAATGTACGGCATATGTGCTTAACTAAAATATAATTTTCATTATTTATGAGCAAACCTTAGCGTGTGGCAAGTATTTTGGGTAGTGATGCTAATAGTTACATTTGATAGCTATGCGGCAAAGATAAACCTAGCCCATACCATGAAACATGAGCATTTTGATCAACTGTTAAGCACACTCGCTGAGCAAAGTGGTTTGACGGTTAATTCTGTGTCGGTTGATCAAAAAGCTCTAAAAGTAAGACTGGTACAAAACACCAGTACCAGCACCTCAACAGACGTTATTATTGTGCCTGCAGATCATTTAGGTCTTGATAAATATGCCAACTACAGTGTTATTCCAAGCTCACTCATTGCTGACACTACAGATAAGCGAACCTTAGACACTGCTAAGCTAAACAATCAGCTCTTGGGTATTCCCATTATTCAAGGTAATCACCTGCTACTTTTTTATAATAAGCAGTACGTTAAAGAGCCAATAGAAAATTGGCAGGATATATATAGCTTTAAATCATCCTTGCCTGAAGAGGTTAAACTAGTTACATGGAGTTTTATGGAGATGTACTGGTTTATTCCGTTTTTATCGGCTTTTAATGGTGATCTAATAGTAGATAATAAAGCTCAGCTAAACACGCCTGCAATGCAATCTGCTCTCAAATTTGTTTGGGATTTAAGTAAACAAAACCTCGTTGACAGACAGTGCGATTACACTTGTTCAAATAACGCATTTAAAGCACAGCAAGCCGCATTTACTATTGATGGTGCATGGGCATTAAAAACTTATGATCAGGCGCTTGGTGATAATTTAGGGATGCAACAGTTACCGAAACTCAATGGTGAGTATATGCAGCCTTATTACTCTACTTTTGTACTGGCGTTTCCAAATGATGGCCTAAATGGTGCAAATAAAGAAAACTTATTCAAATTTGCTAAATTGGTTCAAGCAGAAAAGTTCCAAACAATGATTTGGCAACAGCTCCAAGATATTCCTATCAATACAGAGGTTTTAAATAAGCTAAAAGCACAACAAGGTTCATGGTTATCAACCTTAATTGATGCTATGCAATTCACAAAACCTATGCTATCAACGCCATCTATGATCATTGTATGGGAAGTATTAAATAAAGGTTTTATTCGCTATGGGAGTGGAGCCTTAACTGCTGAGCAAGCGGGGTTATTTATGCAAGGGTTGGCAGAGCGTTCGATTGCCAATGAAGGGGATGAATGAGCAGTCCACGCTTTAGTCGCGCCTTGTTTATCAGTGTTTTACTTCTGGTAATTATACCTTTATTGATACTTGCAGGTTTGATGACAGGGCGTTTCTATTTAAGCTCGATTGATCAGGCAAACACTAGTTTACAGTGGCAAGCCAGAAATAATGCGGCTAGTCTTGAGCAACTATTATTTAAGCTTGAGAAAAACAGCCAATTACTTAGTAGTATCAAGGCGATTACTGAACTGCCTAATAAAGTTGTATACTCACAGTTCGCGCTAGTACAGCTACAGGAGTTTGTCGCCCAAAACCCGCAAATTAAAGCTGCAATTGTTATTGATAACCAAGGGTTTATAGTTGAGGGTTATCCTATTACCTCTTTAAATTTGAACTATAAGCTCACAAAAAGCATTCTCGATAGCGCCCAAACATCGACACAACAGAACACAATTCAAATTATTGATAACCCCCAAGTGAGTGAGTTGTTTGTTCCTGCACAAGCAAAACAAAATGCCTTGTTGGCTATTACATCAACACTGCTCCATGAGCAAGATTCACTGAGCGAGCCAATTATCAAAACGGGCGTATTAGTGTCTTTTGTCCCCTTATCCGAAGCGTTAAAGTGGCTTGCAATACATAATGAGCAGCCAGTTTATCAAGAAGGCAAGCAAGTACAAATCACAGCAGAAAAAAATACTTTGTTTAGTTTGGGTGATGCGGGCGAAAATGGGAAACTAATGGGGCAAGCAACGATTAATAATGTTTACTTCGAAGGCAAACCAACGAACTTACAGTTTCAAATTAACGAAACCAAAACAAGTTACACCAGCGCCGTTAAACAAACAGCCGTATTAGCAGGACTACTAATTTTTGGACTCTCTGTTATTTCATTTATTCTCGTCCGTTGGCTGACTGCGCGACTTCATAACCCGCTGAATCGTATAACTGCCCTTAGCCGCGAGTATGCGTTAGGGAATTACAAACAAAATACTGACGACTTTCACTACCAAGAGTTTAAAGATATTGCTGAGTCGCTAAATAGCATGGCTGAAACCATTGATATTCAAATTACTTCTTTGCAGCTAGAAAAACATCGGGCTGAGCGTTCTGAGCAAGTTAAAAGCCAATTCTTAGCGAATATGAGCCATGAAATACGCACTCCAATGAATGGTATCGTGGGCTTTTTACAGTTACTAAATAAAAGCGAATTAACGCAAGAGCAAGCAGAGTTCGTTAGGCAAATTAATAACTGCAGCGATGTTTTATTGACCGTTATTAATGACATTCTTGATTTTTCAAAAATAGAGGCAAAAAAAATAGAGCTAGAGTCGCGTGAATGTGATTTAGTCGCGCTTTGTCGTGACCTTATTTTATTATTCAAGCCTAGTTGTGATAACAAAGGGATTCGCTGCAATCTAGATGTCCCCTCAATACAATCTTTGCTCGTTGAGTGTGATGAAATACGTGTTAAACAAGTGCTTATTAATTTGCTTTCGAATGCATTTAAGTTCACTAACCAAGGGGAAATTGTACTCTCACTTACTTTGCTAAATAGAGACGAACGCGTCACAGACGTTGAGTTTTCTGTAAAAGATTCAGGAATTGGTATCGCAGAAGATAAAATTAAAGCACTGTTTAATCCATTTGTTCAGGCGCAAAGTAATATCACCCGTGAATATGGCGGTACAGGCCTTGGGCTTGCAATTAGTAAAGGGATGATTGATTTAATGGCAGGGAATATAGCGATAATTAGTGAGCTTGGCAAAGGAACCGAGTTTACGGTTAATGTCAGTTTTAAAACGCTATATCCAGAAGGTGTAAGCGCTAAAGTGGATCAGTTAGATAAAGACTCTCAATTTGATTTTAACTCAGTCGATAAGCCTATATTAATTGCCGAAGATAACCCAATTAACCAAATTGTTATCACTAAGTATTTAACTCAATTAGGTCTAAGTTATGAATTGGCCGAAAATGGACAAATTGCGTGTGAGAAAACCCTAACAAAAGACTACGCACTGATTTTAATGGATATCCAAATGCCGGTGATGGATGGTTTAACTGCCAGTGAAAATTTATTAGCAAGGTCAGGTTTTAATACACCAATTATTGCAGTCAGTGCCAATGCAATGAAAGACGACATCGAAAGAAGTTCAAAAATTGGTATCAGCGACCATATCGCAAAGCCAATTAATTTTACTGAACTGGAAAAAGTACTCGCAAAGTGGCTATCTCAGCAATTGCTGAAATAGCCACTATCAATCAAAAAGTGTTGTTATCTTTTTTCTGAATTAACTCAATCGCATAACCATCTGGGTCTTTAACAAACGCGATTTCAGTTGTGCCGCCTTTAACAGGACCCGGCTCACGACTCACATTACCGCCAGCAGCTTTAATGTCTTCGCAAGCTTTATAAATATCATCAAACTCAATAGCAATATGACCGTATGCATTACCTAAATCATAGCTGTCTGTATCCCAGTTATAAGTAAGCTCAAGCACTGTCGAATCTTTTTCATCACCATAACCGACAAAAGCAAGGGTGTAGCGGTACTCTTCGTTGTCTGCACGACGCAGCTCTTTCATACCTAATACCTGCGTATAAAATTCAATTGATTTGTCTAAATCAGCAACGCGAAGCATTGTGTGTAATAAGCGCATTTTTAGCATCCTCTTTCTTGTCTTTAAATTCGCACAATTCTAATAACGCAGTGTGGTATAAGGCTGCGCGTTAAAATTATCAAAAATGGATTATAAGTTATTTCGATTGCTTGCACAGTAGCATTGAGACAAATCGCAAAGTCCATGCTGTAAAATTAATAACTAAGCTTTGGTATAAAGAAGGTAATGATATGCAGCAATGGGAGAGCTATTGCTGCATAACAATGAGGTATTTGAGATATAAGCGTACGTTTAGCTTTTCACTTTACCTTTCAGTACATAGATTTCGCCATCAAAACTCCCTTGGATTGTCAGACCTTGTCCCGCCAACTCTTTAAGATATTCGATATGCTCATTAGTGATATGTTGCCCCGGGACTAACAGTGGGATACCAGGAGGGTAAGGCGTCACTAATCCGGCACAGATTCGGTTGTTACTTTTACTAATCGGCACAGATTCACGTTCACCATAGAACGCATCACTTGGGATACAAGCCAAGTCTATAGCAGGTAAGTTTTCTGGTAAGCGAGTGCGCCTCATTGTGGTGGCTAGCTTCACTTTACCACTGTCGAGTTTTTTCAGTGCATTGTAAAGACGAATGATCTTTGAGCGTGTACCGCCAAGAGTTAGTAAAACTAAGATAGTACTGTGAGTATACTTTTCAATTTCAAGTCCAATTTCATCTAATAGGAATTTATGAATATCCTTTAATGAATAAGGTAGCTCACTAATATCTATAAGAATTTTTAGCGGGTCGTGGCCCATGTTATCGCCACGAAAATGTGGGAATATATCCATGAAATCTTGCTTATCGAGCACTTTTATATGTTTTAGGGAAGCCATTTGTTGCTTAAATTCTGCAACGTGATTCAGTAGGGCATTCAGTAATTTATAACCTTCCATTTCTAATTGTTTTTGGCATACATCTAGCGAAGCAATGAGCTGATATTTTGGCGAGGTACTGGCGTAAATACTGTAGATCTCACGAAAGAAATCGGCATCAAAATCAGGATCGTTAACATGAATATAAGATGCTTGAGAGAACGCTGAAACCACTTTATGTGCCGAATGGGTAACATAGTCCGCGCCAGCATTAATCGCCGAGTAGTGGCGTAAACTCGGGTGAAAAAGTGAATAAGCAAACCAGGCTTCGTCGATAAACACTTTAATACCGTGCTGATGAGCAAATTCAACCACTTGCTTTAAATCGCTAAGCAGGCCATCGTAAGTACAGCCTGTTAAAACCAATAATTTAGCATCGGTATTTTGTTCAATTGCTTGCTTAATGTCAGCCAGTGACGGTGGTGCGAAGATACCATATTTAGGATTCAAAATACTCGACAAGTAGATAGGTAAACTAGCCGATTGCAAAATGCCATAATGCACTGACTTATGGCAGTTTCGGTCTATTATCACCTTATCGCCTTTACGTAGCAAAGTTTGCAAAATAATTTTATTTGAAGTAGAGGAGCCGTTGGTAACAAAGTAGGTATGTTTTACTTCAAATGTCGCCGCTGCTGATTCTTGAGAGCGGCCTATAGTGTTGGTACTGTCTGACAATGAGCCAAGCGAATCGACAGAAACAGACAAGTCGCCAACAAACACATTACGGCCATAAAACTGATAAAAGTCTTTAATATAGGGAGAATTTCTAAAGCTAGCACCGCCACTGTGCCCAGGTGTGTGCCATGAATCGTTCGATTCACTTACATAACGACGGTAAGCGGTCCAAAATGGGGTTTCTGATCTGTCATCAAAGTCATTGATCATATAGCCCAAGATTGCTTCAGGGTCTGAAATGACCTCGTCTTTAAAAAAGAAAGATTCAATTTCTTCAGACTCGTTGACTATTTCCAAGCCTTTCGTATCGTCACCGATAACATAGACTGGCAGTTCAAGACGGATGCCTTTTAGTTGCTCGATAAAGCGACTATAGGTGCGTTCGCCGTTATTTAATACATCCCAACTAAGCACTACAGCTTGAATATCACCATCTTCCTCTACATAATTCAACGCCTGCTTGAGCTCAATGCACTCAACAATCTCGATATCAACATCAGTACGTTCAAAGTTAGGGATTGTTCTTGCTAGGTTCATTGAAAGCTCTTTTAAGGTGGCAGGATCTTGCTCAATTAATAAGATACGAAGTAAAGGTAACATAGCAACTCTCATAAAAAATTCACATTACTCAACAGCATAACGAAAGGATGGAAGCTTGTGAAATTAATACATTGATATTTTTTGTTTCGATACAGGGTATGCTTTTTTGCGTGTTAATCGCAGATAGTTGAAATTACATGTTCTTACTGTAAAAGTAATCGCTAAAGTAAAAGGTTAATTGAGCACTGAGTGATAAAACCACTCAAGCCAGATACAGCTAAAAATAAAGGCAAGCTTCCAAGGGAGAATAAAACATGGCGTATGTTGCCAATTTCAAAACCGTAGTCATCTCGACATTGTTTGCGTTTTGTACAAACGCGGTCAATGCAGATGAAATTTCAGATTCAAACAACAGTAAAAAGTCGATACCCGAAGCCACAAAATTTGTTACGCAGCATAAAGGCACTTTCAATGGCAAAAAGCTGAAATACAAAGCTGTAGCAGGTGAAACTTATTTATTAAACAAAAACGAAGAGCCAACAGCTGCTATTTTTTCGTTTGATTACATAGCCTCAGACGGCAACAAAAACAGACCTGTTACATTTATCTGGAATGGTGGCCCTGGCTCATCGTCTAATTGGTTACACATGGGGGCTTATGGCCCCAAACGAGTTGTTGTACCAAGCGATGCAACATCTCCTGGAATGGCTCCTTACGAATTAAAAGAAGCGCCTGAGACGATTCTAGATGTGACTGATATGGTGTTTGTGGACCCTGTTGGTACAGGTTACTCACGTGCATTAGGTGACACTGAAAGCAAAGCCTTTTGGGGCTTGAATGAAGATGCATCTTCTATCGCTGATTTTATTGCCCAGTGGCTGACGAAAGAAAATCGCTGGAATGCACCAATATTTTTATTGGGAGAGAGTTATGGTACAACTCGAGCAGCAGCGGTTTCTAAAGTGCTTATGGATAAACACCTGATTAATGTAAATGGCATTATTTTTGTTTCACAAGCTTTAGACTATCAAGGTTCAAGCCCTTATGTTGATGACAACATCATTTCTTACGTCACTTACATACCAACGCTCGCTGCAACCGCTTGGTATCATAAAAAAGTAGACACATCAGGAAATTTTGAAGCATTCATTGATGCTAGCCGAAAATTTGCAGTTGATGAATTACTGCCTGCACTATTTAAGGGTAATGCGCTCAGTAAAGCTGACAGAGCGCTAATTGTTGATGGACTTCACCGTTATACAGGGCTAAGTAAACAATATATTGAACAGGCTGATTTACGCATTAACGCCTTTAGATTTGCAAAAGAATTATTGCGTGATGAGGGCGTTGCCGTTGGCTTTCTTGATGGACGTTATAAGCTTGATGAAAGAGATGATCTAACAGCAGCTCCTAAGCAAGACGCTTCGAAAGTTATAGGGCCGGCATATAAAGCGGCACTGATGAAATACATGCACACAGACTTAAACGTGCAGTGGAAAAGAAAATACTTAAATCCTGGCGACCCTGAGTTATCTGATAATTGGCGCTGGCGAACTGCTCCTGACGGACAAGGTTGGGAGCCAAAATACGTCAACACAGCACCGGATCTATCTTATGTTCTTCGTAGTAACCCACAGATGAAAGTGATGGTTGCCTCTGGATATTACGATATTGTTACCCCATTTTTTGATGCTGAATACACTTTAAATAGACACGGTATATACGCTGATAAAATTGACTATCACTATTATCACGGCGGTCACATGATGTATGTTCACGAACCAGCAAGAGTGTCGCTTTTAAGAGATACGCGAGAATTTATTAAAAAGCAGGTGAGCCAAAATCCTCGATAATTGCCTAGTACATTGTGTCAAACCCTGTGTTTGGCACAATGTGCAAAATGAGCTTGCATGGGGATAGAAAAAGAAGAAGTGGGGAACATCACCTTTAGATTATTTGCTTTCGAGTAGACTTCAACTACTCAGTCTTTTCTTTAAACTCACACAAATCTTCAATATTACAACTGCCGCATTTAGGCTTACGAGCAGTACATACATAGCGGCCATGCAGGATTAACAAGTTTAGGTACCACTTCTTCTAGTTTTTGTTCTACAGCAAGCACATCTTTACCCATGGCAAACTTAGTGCGGTTAGAAACGCGGAAAAAATGCGTATCAACAGCAATTGTCGGCCAGCCGAAGTATACTGAAAGTAGATTTAGATGATTGCGCTAAAATAGGCTGCTTTGAGAGGCCAATGGCCGTTGTTAACGATTAAGTTGTCTAGTCTATTTGTTTGATAATCTTAGATACTTCAGTGTTTGGTTGATTAAAAATCGATTCTTTCGATTCCTGTATAGAAAGTAATGTGATCAATTTGTTAATTATTTAGTAACCTATCGCTGTTTTATCGTTATAATGATAGTGACTTAATAGGTGAGTGAATGTGAGCATCATTTTTATAATTTTAGTTTTGACACTGTTGTTTACCTTTATAAAAATTAGACAGTATCAAATAGAAGTGCGTGCTGCTAGGTTCGATAAACAGCGTGCTGACATCGTTAATAAAATAGCAAAATGTATCAGCTCTGAATTAGCGCCGAATCAAATAATAACCATTGCGCTAAAGGATATAGCCCAATATTTCCCTATGTATCGTGTATCCTATTCTACTATTTCACCTCAAGGGATTTTATCCGTACATAGCTGTATACCCACTGAAAACTCACCCTCTATCGAAGGCATAGAAGCTGATTTAACTATTGCTCCGCAATACCTCGCAGCGCTAAAAAAACAAAAAATATTGGCGATTGATGATGTCGAAACCAACTCACTTATAGCGCCATTAAAAGACGCTATGATAGAAGGAAAGACCAGAGCTGTACTGGATGCTCCTATCAATGTAAAAAATAATGTCGTCGGTTTATTTTGCTTGGACAGTGCATCAACTCAACACTGGTCGGCCAGTGAAATTGAAATAATAAAAGAAGTTACTTCTTACATTGAAATTGCAATTCGCCAAGCGAACTATGTGATTGATATTGAGCAAATGGCAGCCAAATTAAAAAAATATAATCATAGTCTTGAAGAGCAGGTTAAAGCCCGTACGGCAGAGATCGAAATAGCCAAGAAAAAAGCTGAAACACTTGCCTTAACGGACGAATTAACACAGCTTCCTAATCGCAGAGCTTTTTATCAAATGGCTGAATGTCAGCATTCACAAGCTGTTCGTTATTGTCATTCGTATTGTGTAATGATGTTTGATATCGATAACTTTAAGTCTATTAACGATACCTTCGGTCACGCTGCTGGTGACAAGGTGCTCTGTTCACTTGCAGGTTTAGTGCGAAAAATTATAAGAAAGTCCGATGTCATCGGGAGAATAGGCGGCGAAGAGTTTGCGATGATGCTACCTGAAACTGAAATAGAAGAGGCAAAAGACATGGCTGAACGTCTGAGAGCACATGTAGAACAATGCCAAGTAAAATTTGAGCAACAAACTATTCGTTTTACCTTATCAATAGGTGTCGCCCAGCAGCCAGATTATAAACAAAGTTTTGACTCTATTTTAGCTCAAGCAGATACTGTGCTTTACCAAGCTAAAGCCTCAGGTCGAAATAAGGTAAACTGTACTGCCTGAAGAAATATTGTGGCTGCGTTTTTCGAATAACCGAGAGTGAGCTGCATCTACTTTTTATGAAGAGAAGGTTTCATGTAGAAGTACTGTGCTTATTGAGGGGGGTTATCACGTCAGGGGTGATTGTATGCCCATCACTTACTTACCGAAGCTGCCCCTTAATGGTTGGTCTAAAGATGCTGACTGACTTTGAGTAATACAACAATGAAGTCTTTGATTACTCAGTTTTATCCTTAAACTCACACAAGTCTTCAATAATACAACTGCCGCATTTGGGTTTACGTGCAGTACATACATAACGACCATGTAAAATGAGCCAGTGGTGCACATCGACTTTAAATTCTTTAGGTACTACTTTTTCTAATTTTTGTTCTACAGCAACTACATCTTTACCCATGGCAAACTTAGTGCGGTTAGAAACGCGGAAAATATGCGTGTCTACAGCAATGGTCGGCCAGCCAAAGGCACAGTTTAAAACAACATTCGCGGTCTTTCTGCCAACACCCGGTAATGCTTCGAGTGCTTCACGATTCTCTGGTACTTCTGAGTTATGTTTATTGACCAGAATCTCACACATTTTATAGACATTATTAGCTTTAGAATTAAACAAACCAATGGTCTTAATGTAATCACGAAGGCCTTCAAGGCCCAAATCAAGAATCGCTTGAGGCGTGTTAGCAACAGGGAAAAGCTTACGTGTGGCTTTATTAACCCCCACATCTGTAGCTTGTGCAGATAAGGTAACAGCAACTAATAATTCAAACGGGCTTGAATATTCAAGCTCTGTTTCTGGGTGCGGATTTTGTTCACGAAGACGAGATAAGATCTCGTAGCGTTTTTCTTTATTCATGGTGGCGTAAAGCACGCAGTGACGGTGCGCGCTCTCCTTTAAGTTAAACTCGTTACTCGGGCTCTTGGGCCTTTTTCTACTTCTGGAGTAACAACTTGCTTAGATTTTATTTGTGTATCAATGACATTTTTTGCAGCAATCAATAAACCAAGTCCCAAAAAGGCACCCGGAGGTAAGATAGCTAATAAAAATTGGTTATCAAAACTGAATACTTCAATACGAAGTGAAGCAGCCCACGGCCCTAATAGTAAATCGGCGCCATCAAATAGCGTACCTTGGCCAATAAGCTCTCGCATCGCCCCTAATACCACTAAAACTAGCATAAAACCAAGACCCATCATCAGTCCGTCAAAGGCTGAAAGTGGCACGGTATTTTTAGAGGCGAATGCTTCTGCGCGACCGATAATGGCACAGTTAGTAACAATAAGCGGAATAAAAATCCCCAGTGATTGGTAAAGCCCAAATGTATAGGCATTCATCATCAGCTGCACAATGGTTACAAAGCCTGCGATGATCATCACAAAAACAGGGATACGAATATCTTTAGGCACCCAGTTACGTACTATCGATACGGTTACGTTAGAGCCAACCAGTACCAATAAAGTCGCTAATCCAAGGCCTAACGCATTGGTAATCGTTGATGTAACGGCAAGTAGCGGGCACAAGCCTAATAACTGAACAAGGGCAGGGTTATTGGCCCACATACCATCTTTAAACAAGGTTCTAACTTGGCTCATTACTTGGCTCCTTGACAGATGTTTGGTGCAGCAAACAGATTATCAAATTCAGCTTGGGCAAAAAGTACCGCTTGTTTAACTGAGCCGACAACAGCACGGGGTGTGATCGTAGCACCGGTGAATTGATCAAACTGGCCGCCATCTTTTTTAACCGCCCAGCGGTTGTCATCTTCACCCAGTACATTTTGGCCTTTGAAAAGGGTGATCCAGTCAGACTTCTTGATCTCGACTTTATCGCCAAGACCCGGCGTTTCTTCGTGTTTAGTCACACGGACACCGGCTATTTCGCCATTGGCAAAAACTGCTGTTAATAAGTTGATATCGCCGCTATAACCACTTGGTGTTACATGGCGCATCACTAAAGCATAAGGCTTATTGTCTTTGTAGGCGCGGTAAATAACTTGCTCTGGGCGTGGACCTAAGCGCTCATCGGTGATCACAACACAATCTTTATAGAGCTGATTGTCGTAATGATGAGCATCAAGTACTTGTTGCAGTTGTTCTGCAAGTTGTTGCTTTTCTTGCTCTTCAATACGCTCAGCAGTCAAGTTATGAGTAAGGGCTACAGTGCCTGTGGTAATGAGCGCAAACGCAGTAAGAATAGCACCATTTTTAGTCATTGAGGAAAGGATCATTATTTCACCCCATGGCCGTAAGTTCGTGGTTGCGTGTAGTAATCAATTAAAGGCACCGCCATATTTAACAGCAATACACTAAATGCCACTGCATCAGGGTAACCACCAAAAGTACGAATTAAGTAAACAAGCAAACCAATTAACGCGCCGTAGATTAAACGCCCTTTATTAGTTGTTGATGCAGAAACAGGATCCGTGGCAATGAAAAATGCCCCTAACATAGTCGCACCACTGAATAAGTGAAATACCACACCTGGTTCTGTGCCAGGGGCGGCGATATAACCTATACCACTGCACACGGCTATCGAGGCTAAAAAGCTAACAGGGATATGCCAATTAATGATTTTAGCTTTTAATAAATAAAGACCACCGATTAAAAAGCCGAGGTTAACCCAGCCCCAGCCAAGACCAAACCAGTCGTTAAAAATTGGTTTACTCATGCTTTCAGCCACCGTTAGGTGATGGGCGACATCTGTTTTAACGGTATCAAGCGGTGTTGCCATAGTTGTGCCATCAATTGCTACACGTAATTGATCGACACTAAACCCAGCGCTGGTAAAGCCATTGAAAATAACAGACAGCTGTTGTGAGAAGCTAATCGGAGATGCAAGTAAATCACTCACAGGTAACCAACTAGTCATTTGCACCGGAAACGATACAAGTAGTAATACATAAGCCGCCATAGCAGGGTTAAATAAATTAAAGCCAAGGCCGCCATAAAGTTGTTTTACAATAACAATTGCAAACATACAGCCAATTACGATAATCCACCAAGGCGCTAAAGGTGGAATACTCAACGCCAGTAATACGCCCGTTAACCAAGCACTGCCATCACTGAGTGTTGGCCAAACTTTGCGCTTACGAAGCAGCAATACAGCGGCTTCACAGGCGCTTACTGTTATAAGTGCGAGAATAAGCTGAATTAAAACGGCTGTGCCAAAAAAGTACACTTGGGCAATTAAGCCAGGAATACACGCAGCAATCACCGTCATCATTAATCGACTTAATGATTTATGGCTATGATTATGCGGCGAACTCGCCATGGTTAGTTTCATGACTTATCGTTTCCTTCTTGTTGTAACTTTTTAGCTTTAGCTTTTGCAATTGCACGGGCGACTGCTGCTTTTTTCTTATCTTCGCTAGACTCAGGTTCATCAGATTGCGGTTTGGCATCTGCCTCATCACTTGAATCATTTATTTGCTCTGAATAATTGTCACTCTGCGCTTGCTCTTTAGCGGCTTTTTTCGCTTTGGCGCGAGCGATAGCTGCAGCAACGACGGCTTTTTTCTTATCTTCGCTAGACTCAGGTTCATCAGATTGCGGTTTGGCATCTGCCTCATCACTTGAATCATTTATTTGCTCTGAATAATCGTCACTCTGCGCTTGCTCTTTAGCGGCTTTTTTCGCTTTAGCGCGAGCGATAGCTGCAGCAACGGCGGCTTTTTTCTTGTCTTCGCTAGATTCAGGAGCGTCAGCTTGTGGCAGGGCATCAATCTCATCACCTGAATCATTTATTTGCTTTGAAAAATCGTCACTCTGCGCTTGCTCTTTAGCGGCTTTTTTCGCTTTAGCTCGAGCTATGGCTGCAGCAACAGCGGCTTTCTTATCATCAACTGGTGCGCCATCTTCTTCAGCTTCAGTTTGGTTTTTAGCAGATTGCGCGGCTTTTTTCGCTTTAGCGCGAGCTATGGCTGCAGCAACGGCAGCCTTTTTGTCATCAACTGGTGCGCTATCTTCTTCAGCTTCAGTTTGGTTTTCAGCAGCTTGAGCGGCTTTCTTCGCCTTTGCACGAGCGATAGTAGCTGCAACAGCGGCTTTTTTGTCATCAACTGGTGCGCTATCAGCTTCAGCCTCAGTTTTATTTTCAGCGGCTTGCGCGGCTTTCTTCGCCTTTGCACGAGCGATAGCAGCTGCAACAGCTGCTTTTTTGTCATCTTTTGGTGCTGAGTCTACTTCTGCGTTATCTTCTTTAGCTTGCGCGGCCTTTTTCGCTTTAGCGCGGGCAATAGCGGCAGCAACAGCAGACTTTTTATCGTCTTTATCGACGCCTTCTTCACCTTGCTCTAGTGCTTTTTGCTCTTTATATTTACGTGCTTGTTCTTTACGCGCAGCACGCTCTTTAGCTATTTCAGAGTTATCAGGCTCAAGCTCTGCACCCTGCTTTTTCGCTTTAGCACGCGCGATAGCAGCAGCGACAGCTGATTTACTCTCTTTGTCATCAGATTTAGTTTTAACTCGTGCTAGTGCATCGGCCACTTTTTGTTTTTCGCTATCTGACTTAGCAGCTGGCTTACGTTTGTGGCGGTTTTGACGTTCTTCTTGTTCGCGCTCTAAACGTTCTTTACGTGCTTCAAAACGCTCCTTTGCACGCTCTGCTTTGATTTGCTCTGCTTGCTGCTCTTTGATTTCAGCTTTAGCAACACGATAGTACTGAACGAGTGGGATTTCGCTTGGGCAAACATAAGCACAGGCGCCACATTCAATACAATCGAATAAATTGTGCTCGTTGAGTTTGTCGTATTCTTTAGACTTAGCAAACCATTGTAATTGCTGCGGTAACAATGAAGCAGGGCAGGCGTCAGCACAGGCACTACAACGAATACAGGCTTTTTCCTCACCCGGCTCAGCAAGTTCTTGGTGATCTGGCGCTAAAATACAGTTTGTCGTTTTAACGACACCAATTCGCACTGTTGGTAGAGTAAAGCCCATCATCGGGCCGCCCATTACAACACGTTGTTGTGGTACTGGTGAAAAACCTTGGCAATCTAATAAATGTTTAATTTCAGTGCCCAGTAAAGCCCACACGTTACCCTGTTTATGAATGGTGTTACCAGTTACAGTCACCACACGCTCAATCAGAGGTTTACCCTCATGCACAGCTTGATTTACTGCAAACAAGGTACCGACATTTTGCACTAACATACCAATATCAGCTGGAATACTGCCACTCGGGACTTCTTTGCCAGTTAGCAATTTAATCAGTTGTTTTTCACCGCCAGAAGGGTAAACCGTTGGCACTGTTTGTACCATTATGCTGTCGTTATGTTCAGCTGCTTTTTTCATAGCAGCAATGGCTTCTGGCTTATTATCTTCAATACCAATAATTGTGAGCTGCGGGTTTAACAGCTGCTGCATTAATTCAATGCCCGCGATAATACCATCAGCATGTTCGCGCATTAGCATGTCATCAGCGGTGATATATGGCTCACATTCGACGGCATTGACAATTAAAAACTCAATGTCTTTACGTATATCTGCTTTGACATAAGTAGGGAAGCCAGCGCCGCCCATACCTGAAATACCGCTTTGATGAATAATATCCACAAGTTCATCATGCGAAAGTGCTTTGGTATCAGACACAGACCGAAGCTCGCACCATTTATCTTCACCATCAGGTTCAATGATAACGCTAAGTTCTGGCAGCGCTGATGGGTGAGCAGATGGCATTGGGCAAATATCGCTGATCAGCCCAGATGTTGGTGCGTGTACTGGCACTGACCAATTCCCGCTTGGTTTCGTTAATGCTTGGCCTTTAAGTACCTGTTGGCCTTTTTCAACAATGAGTTTGCCGTTAGCGCCAATATGTTGTTTTAGTGATACAACAAGTTTGTCAGGTAGAGGTAGTCTTACGATTGCTTGCTTAGTTGATTGCTGCTTTTGACCCGGTGGGTGAATACCTCCAGGAAATGGCCACACTTTACCTTGTTTAATTTGATCTATTAGCTTTTCCATCTGTGCTCCTAATCTACCTGAGTCACAGGGATTGCGTTTAATTGCCATTTCCAGGTTTGTTTAGTTTCTTTTACGGGCAACATATCAATACAGTCTACAGGGCAGGGTTCTACACATAAGTCACAACCGGTACATTCATCAATTAACACGGTATGCATTTGACGCGTTGCACCGACAATGGCATCAACAGGGCAGGCTTGAATACATTTGGTACAGCCAATACATTCATCTTCACGAATATAGGCGACTGTTTTAATCGGATCAGCTTGCTCACCGCCTGCAAGTGGTTTTGCTTCAACACCCATTAAATCAGCTAATTTTTTTACAGTTGCTTCGCCGCCTGGTGGGCATTTATTTATTTCATCGCCGTTAGCAATCGCTTCAGCATATGGGCGACAGCCAGGGTAACCACATTGGCCACATTGTGTTTGCGGTAAAATGGTATCAATTTGGTCAACTATAGGGTTGCTCTCTACGCGAAAACGCACGGCAGCGAAACCTAAAATTAAACCAAATATTAGCGCTAATGAACCTAACGCTATCAAAGCATAAAACAAGGTCATATTAAAACTTCACTAATCCTGTAAAACCCATAAAGGCCATCGACATAAGGCCTGCAGTGATCATCGCAATAGAAGCACCTTTGAAAGGAGCAGGGACATCAGCCGCAGCTAAGCGTTCACGTAATGCAGCAAACAGTATTAACACCATAGAAAAGCCCACTGCGGCACCAAAGCCGTAAACAGCGGATTGCAAGAATGAGTGATCTTCTTTGATATTAAGTAGGGCAACGCCTAATACAGCACAGTTAGTGGTGATAAGCGGTAAGAAAATCCCTAATAAGCGATAAAGTGTCGGGCTGGTTTTTCTAACCACCATTTCAGTAAATTGCACGACAACAGCGATAACCAAAATAAAGCTCATGGTACGCAAAAACTCGATATCCAGCGGGATCAAAATATAATGATTTACTAGATAACTAGTCACGGAGGCAAGTGTAAGTACAAAGGTTGTGGCTAAGGACATACCAATCGCGGTATCTAACTTACCCGACACGCCCATAAATGGGCATAAACCTAAGAATTGAACTAAAACGAAGTTGTTGACTAGCACGGTGCCAATCAATAACAAGACATACTCTGTCATGCGTGCCTCACGAGAATAAAAACGACCCTATTATCCTTTTTTCTGGGGGCTGACACAACACATGAGGGACGAATAGATAAAATTAGCAAAGCTGTTTACGATTAAAGTGTTAAAGCTAAGTTAATAGATAGAATAGGCCCAAAAACAGTAAGGTTTTTTGGGCCTTTAATAGGGGGTTAAATGTCTTTTGGTTTTTCGATGTAATAGCCTTGCACACCATCAAGACACAGAGTTTCAATGATATGCTTTTCTTCTTGGCTCTCTACACCTTCAGCAAATACACTCACTCCAATACGGTGGGCAAGATCAACCATTAAGCGCATAAAATATTGATTATTTTTATCTTCTTCAAGGCCGCGGGTATAACTTGCATCCATTTTGATGAAATCAGGTTTTAAATCTCTAAAGAATTTAAATGACGTTAAACCAACACCAAAACGCTCTACAGTGATACGCGCACCGACACGATGCACCATATCGATAAAGCGCTTACTTGCTTTAATATTTTGTTGCAAGCCAAACTCGCTCACTTCAAATATAAGCTTAGAGGCGATATTACTGTCTTTTAGTAGGCGGCGCTCAAGCCAGATCACAAATTGATCATTATGGGCGCTTGATGCGGTAACATTGATTCCAAAGAATTTCTCAGAAAAATTACGGGTTTTAATTTTTTCTAAGCTGGTGTCAATGATTAAGCGGTCAATTTCCATAGCCATTTCTAGCTTTTCGGTCATAGCAAGAAAAGAGGCAGTTGGTAGCATTTGATTTTCTGCGGTTTTGAAACGAACCTGAATCTCTGCATAGGCCTTCACACTTTTACCAATTGGCATAATGTTTTGCATGACCAAGTGAACACGTTTGGTTTCGATCACTTCGTTAATCACTTTACGCCAGTTTTGGTTACCAAAACCAGCGCTAGCATTATTTACAAGGTCAGTCTCGCGTTGAACATGCCATGCGTTAGCTTGCTTTGATTGCGCCATACTCATCGCATTATCAACAATAGATAATAACTCTCCTAAAGGTTTACCTTTTTCGTAACCGACAATACCTGTGTTCGCGACTGAGCTTAATTCTTGATTTTGTTGATACTGAGTAAATCGAGACTGTAAGTTATCACCAAAACGTTCCGCTTCTTTTAGTGGGGTATTGGGCAACACAACTGCAAAGTCTGAGCTGTTTAAACGAAACACTTGGCTACCAGTATAAGTACCACTGATATGTTTAATTATATCGGCCACGCTTTTAACATAATCATCACCTTTTTGGTAACCACGAGTTTGGTTGATGGCTTGCAGCTCGCTACAGCGAACCATCGCAAGTGAACCAAAAGTACTTTTTTCTGCGTTTTCGATATTCTTTTCGTAGTACTCAACAAACATATTACGGTTGCCAAGGTTAGTCACTACATCTTTATAAGCTTCTTTTTTGATGTTCAGCGCATTGTTTTGAATATCGTCGTGTTTAGTTTGTAAAAAGTGAGAAAGGCGGTTGAATGAAGGGATTAAATCTTTGCTTAACTTTTTTAGGCTAGTTGTATCAATTGATTGTTCTAGGTCATCATCAATTTGGTTTTGATTAATATAAATATCAACTATATCTGCAACTGTAGTGCTAATTTTACGATTAAGGCGGCGGAACATGCTCTTCATATAGATAATAGGAAGTAGGGCAATCAAGCCTGAAATTAAAATAACAACAAATAGAGCCTGTTGTAATAAGCTTGCGAGATTATGCGCATTAATTGTGAATTCAACCTTTATATCAGATGCTTGGTTAACGGCAAATTGAGGGCGAATTGAGTTAAACGTAGCATTTACAATTTCAGCAAATATGGGTAGGGGTTGACTTGATTCAACTGAGCTAACTACTTGGCCCGCTTGATCACGGATCACAAACTTAGAAAAAGTACTGCCATCGGCAAGCGCGTGTTTAATTTTTTCTGGTGCTAGTTCATCTAATGTCTGAGTATTTATATAAGCACTAACGACATTTTGTGCTTTTTGCTGAGCATCACTGACAGCACTGTCGAAACTAAGGGCAATAAAATAACCACCTAATAAAGCAAAAAGCAGCCAAGATATGAGTTGTATAAATATAAGTTTTTTAAAGCCAGCCATGTTCTTATCTTATAAAAGCCTAACGGAAGGAATCAATTCCTTGATTGATCGCTTTAATTACAGTCATTACATTCTATCGTAAAAAATAGAAAAAACTTTAGAAATAACTTTAATGTAGGGTAGATTATAAGCGCTTTAAAGTCTAATACAATCGAAGAATAGTAGTAGATAAACCTGATTATTTTCTGTGAGTTGGCTCCCCCTCCCCGACTCGAACGGGGGACCTGCGGATTAACAGTCCGTCGCTCTAACCAACTGAGCTAAGGGGGAACTAAATAGAGTAGTAGGGTGCTATGATTTGGCTCCCCCTCCCCGACTCGAACGGGGGACCTGCGGATTAACAGTCCGTCGCTCTAACCAACTGAGCTAAGGGGGAACAATCATATTCATAAACTTGGCTCCCCCTCCCCGACTCGAACGGGGGACCTGCGGATTAACAGTCCGTCGCTCTAACCAACTGAGCTAAGGGGGAATCGTTTATGATTGAAAAACTTGGCTCCCCCTCCCCGACTCGAACGGGGGACCTGCGGATTAACAGTCCGTCGCTCTAACCAACTGAGCTAAGGGGGAAGCGTCATGCCTTTCAACGGGGCGAAATATTAATGACAGCATTGCAAAGTGTCAACATAAAAACTTCATAAATTCAAAAAAGAAGCTTATTCGATGTTTTTATGTTCGATCTGCGCAAAATGTAGCTGAAAACCACTGCATTTTTTAGCTTGTAGTAGGGGACCTATGTCGAAAGCTTTTATTTTTTGCATGCTTTTTAAACAGAAGCATCATTTTAAAAGTATAAAAAAGTTTCTTTGCTTAGATATTCTTTACCAAGTTGAGTAAATCATCATTTATCCAATGTTTTATTCTAACTATGAAAATCAGATCTAATTCTTTTTGTTTGAAGTTCTCCGAGCGTAATTTTTTCTTTGTATTTACTGTGTAGGACTAGTAAAGATTTCTCTATTCTTTGCAGAGAAACTCAAAAATGATCTGAATCCAATAGAAGTAAACTCATTTTTAGTGCTGTATTTCATATGCTTAGCATATGAAATTTTATAGAACTTTAATTGTCATACTTAAATTTATAATAGGGTAGAACAATTTTTACGCGTTCTTTTCTAGAAACTTATAAAAAGGTTAAAACAATAGGCTTTGTTACTTTTCCTATACAGAGATGAACATCCACCTTAGAAGCCTTTATATTTGCGGCTTCTAGAGAGTTATCCACGGTTTCTGTGGATAACTCTGTTTATTAAACTTTAAGAACAGCTATAGTACTAGGATTTTAGGGCGCTACAGCAATTTCAAGCATTTAATTAAGTTTTTTTATTTTATTATAAATCAATTGCTTAGTATTTTTATCTGAAGCCATGCTGAATTGATAAGTAAATTTATTCGTGACGATGAAATAGCGCGATTTGTTGTGTAAAAAAACAGCGAAAACTGCCTTTTAATTGTAACAAAGCTATTAAAGTTGTTTTTATCTTGTATTTAATGAGGGTTAGTGGTTATTTTTATGTCAAAGTGTCAAAAGTGATAGTTTTGTGTATCAATTTTGATTCTGCTAATAAAGCATAGCTTGCAAGAGAAGGATGCTTTAAACTAACAGGTTCAGAAAAAGAGGCAAAGTATCCCCATGAGCGTGAAACCGCAGAGCAAAACTAAACCTGATCTTTTAAACTCACCCATTCTGCCAACCTTAAAAAAAATGACCATTCCGATGATCTTTGGAATGATCACCCTAATGATGTTTAACCTTGTTGACACCTTCTTTATTAGTTTACTAGGCACTGAACCTCTCGCCGCTGTCAGTTTTACCTTTCCTGTTACTTTTACTGTTATTAGCCTTGCAATTGGTTTAGGTATAGGCACTTCAGCGGTTATCGCTAAAGCCCTCGGTAGTGATAAGTTAGATGAAGCTCGCTTTGATGCCAGTATGTCATTGTTGGTATCCGTTGTGATGGTGTTTAGTCTTTCTGTGATGGGCTATCTTCTGATAGACCCTATTTTTAAGTTACTTGGTGCTGGTGAATTAGTATTACCGCTTATTCATGAGTATATGAGTGTATGGTTCCTTGGCAGCGTGTTTTTAATTACACCTATGGTTGGCAACTCAGTACTTAGAGCAAGTGGTGATACCAAAACTCCGAGCATTGTTATGGGTGGAGCGGGGCTGATTAATGCTATTTTAGACCCTATGCTTATTTTTGGCTTTGGGCCTATTCCCGCATTAGGTATACAAGGCGCAGCAATTGCCAGCGTTATTGCGTGGTCGGTTGCGGTGGTTATCATTTTATATATTCTAGCAATTAAAAATGGCTTATTGAGTTTGCATGCTGGTTTGCAAACACCATTTAGCTCAATTCAAAAAATTCTTAAAATTGGTTTACCAGCGGCGGGGGCAAATATGCTTACACCAATAGCAATGGCGGTAATTACGGCATTAGTGGCTAAGCATGGTCCTGAAGCTGTAGCAGCGTTTGGTGTTGGAAGTCGAATTGAGTCTATCGCAAGTCTTGTTGTGCTTGCTTTATCGATGACTTTACCGCCATTTGTTAGTCAAAACTTTGGTGCCGGTAAGTTTGAACGTGTAAAAGAAGCCTACACTAAAACCTTAAAATTCGTGATGATTTGGCAGTTTGCTATTTATATTTTACTGCTATTAACTTCTGGCTTGATAGCTAATGTATTTGGTAAAGAGCAGGCTGTAATGGATGTTATTAAGCTGTTCATTTATATCCTACCGCTAAGTTATGGCCTACAAGGGGTAATTATTCTATCGAACTCTTCATTTAACGCATTACATAAACCGATGAATGCGCTTATTTTAAGTGTAGTACGTCTGTTTGTTTTTTACGTGCCTTTTGCTTATATCGGCAGTGAGTTTGCTGGGTTAAAAGGGTTATTTATTGGCGCGGCTATAGGTAACCTATTTACTGCGGTGGTTGCCTATAGATGGTTTATCAAAGAAGTTGATGGGTTAAGTGAGTCTTATGTGAAGGAGTGTCATTCATGAGCGACCATTTTCAGCTAGTTTCTAAATTTCAGCCAAATGGTGACCAACCAACGGCGATTGCACAGTTAAAAGACGGTCTTGAGGCTGGGCTTGCACATCAAACATTATTAGGGGCTACAGGAACGGGTAAAACCTTCACTATGGCCAATATCATTAATGATTTGAATCGGCCAACCATTATCATGGCACACAACAAAACACTTGCTGCTCAGCTTTATGGGGAAATGAAAGAGTTTTTCCCTCATAACGCGGTTGAGTATTTTGTTTCTTATTATGATTATTACCAGCCAGAAGCCTATGTTGTTGCTAGTGATACATTCATTGAAAAAGACGCGTCTATCAATGAGCATATTGAGCAAATGCGTTTAAGCGCTACTAAAGCGCTACTTGAGCGTCGTGATACGATCATTGTGGCTTCGGTGTCTGCTATTTATGGTTTGGGCGATCCAGACTCATATATGAAAATGATGCTACTGCTTAAAGTTGGAGAAACTGTCGATCAACGCGACATGCTGCGTCGTCTTGCTGAATTGCAATATACTCGAAACGATATTGAATTTAGCCGTGGTACATATCGTGTTCGTGGGGAAGTGGTTGATATATTTCCTGCAGAATCTGATACTTATGCCGTTCGTGTGGAGATGTTTGACGATGAAATAGAGCGTTTAAGTATTTTTGACCCACTTACTGGGGCTGTTGAAAAGCACATTGTACGCGCTACTATTTACCCAAAAACGCACTATGTTACGCCGCGCGAAAAAATTCTCGATGCTATTGATAAAATAAAAGATGAGCTTAAAGACCGTCGTTCTCAGCTACTTAGTGCCAATAAACTTGTAGAAGAGCAACGTATTGCTCAGCGTACTCAGTATGATATCGAAATGATGACCGAGCTTGGTTATTGCTCAGGAATCGAAAACTACTCGCGTTACTTATCTGGCAGAACGCCAGGCGATCCGCCGCCAACATTGCTTGACTATTTGCCTGATGACGCATTAATGATTATCGATGAATCGCATGTTACGGTATCGCAAATCGGTGCTATGTATAAAGGTGATAGAAGCCGTAAAGAAAATCTCGTTGAGTATGGTTTTCGCTTGCCATCGGCGTTAGATAACCGCCCACTACGCTTTGAAGAATTTGAAGCAATCGCGCCGCAAACTATTTATGTGTCAGCCACCCCAGGTGACTTTGAGCTTGAACGCTCGTCAGGGGAGGTTGCAGAACAGGTCATTCGTCCAACCGGGCTTATTGACCCAGAAATTGAAGTACGCCCAGTGGGCTCACAAGTAGATGACTTACTCTCTGAAATATACAAACGAGTTGAGGTCAACGAACGGGTATTGGTAACTACTTTAACCAAGCGTATGGCTGAAGATTTAACCGACTACCTAAATGACCATGACGTAAAAGTTCGTTATTTGCACTCAGATATCGATACCGTCGAACGGGTTGAAATTATCCGCGATTTACGTGCTGGTGTGTTTGATGTGTTAGTGGGCATTAACTTATTACGAGAAGGTCTCGACATGCCAGAGGTATCCTTAGTAGCGATACTTGATGCCGATAAAGAAGGTTTCTTACGCTCTACTCGTTCACTGATCCAAACCATAGGTCGTGCTGCACGTCACTTAAATGGTAAAGCGATTCTTTATGGTGACCGCATTACTAAATCAATGAGACAAGCCATTGATGAAACAGATCGCCGCCGTGAAAAACAACAAGCTTATAATCTTGAGCATGGTATTGAGCCGCAAGCTTTGGTTAAAAGCATCACCGATATTATGGATGTGGGCGAAGAAGCAAGCCCTAAAGACAACCTTAAATTGGTGCGTAAAGAGTCTAAACAAGTACTCAGCGCAAAAGAAATTGCCAGCCAAATTAAAGAGCTTGAAGCGAAAATGCATGCCTATGCTAGCGATCTTGAATTTGAAAAAGCGGCATCTGTGCGTGATGAAATTCACGAATTACAACAACAGTTAATTAACTAAAGATTATGACAAACGATTTTTCTGCCATTTTAAATGCTTTAGCAGAGGCTCCTCTCGCTACAAATGAATTATGCCGTGTATTTCATGGCCGTGGCCACTCCGTGGCTGAGCTTAGTCACATTAACTTAGACTTTTATCCGCCAGCACTTTTTTTAGTTTCATATGAAGAAATAGATGAACAAGTGCTTGAGCAATTAACTAATACAGTGTGGCAATGGGCGCAAGTAAACGCACCAGAGCTTGTGACTGCATTGGTTTACCAACAACGTTGTGGAATTAATACCCGAAATTCTCTTCTGTTTGGTGAATTACCACAAGAGCACCTTGTTAGTGAAAATGGTATTAAGTTTAAAGTAGATTTACTTAGTCGCCAAAATACCGGTATATTCCCTGATATGCGTCGTGGTCGTGAGTTTGTCCAAGCTAATAGTAAAAACGCAAAAGTGCTAAACTTGTTTTCTTATACTTGTGGCTTTTCTGTTGCTGCAATGCAGGGTGGTGCTGACCAAGTTATTAATATGGATATGAATAAAGGCGTGCTTAGAACGGGTAAACAAAACCATCAGTTAAATGGTTTTGCTCAAGGAGTTAGTTATTTCCCACACGATATTTTAAAGTCATTCGGCAAGTTAAAAAAATCAGCACCTTATGAATTGATCATTGTTGATCCACCGAGCTTTCAAAAAGGAAGCTTTATATTGACTAAGGATTATCAAAAAATCCTGCGTCGTTTACCTGAACTGTTAAATGAAAACACCCAATTATTGCTTTGTGCTAATAGCCCTGAGCTTTCAGAGCAGGCGTTTAAAGAGCTAATTGCTGAGCATACGCAAGGGGCTATTTGTTTTGTTGAGCGTTTAAAACCGACAGATGGCTTTGTTGAAGTAGACAGTGATCGAAGTTTAAAAGCCTTAGTCTATAAAACAGCAAATTAATGGCATTGAGTAAACGACTATCAGCCATCGTTGATGTGGTTGAATCAGGCTATGACGAAATCTGGGATTGCTGCTGCGACCACGGTTTGTTAGGAATTGAGCTTTTACAGCAAAATAAAGCACAGCTTATACATTTTGTTGATATTGTGCCTGAGTTGATGCAAGCACTAAACGACAAACTGGTGCGCTTTGCCACTAACGAGCAATGCGCTCGCTGGCAAGTTCATTGTCAGGATGTTGCGATGATTTCCCCTGATCCAAATAAACGCCATCTTGTTATTATTGCGGGTGTTGGTGGTGAGCTATTGGTGCAATTTTTAGCGAAGATTGTGGGTCATCACCCAGGTATTCATATTGACTTTATTGTTTGCCCTGTACATCACAGTTATCAAGTTCGCCGCTATTTGCAAACACTCTCATTAGGGCTCGTATCAGAACAGTTGATTTGTGAAAATAAACGCTTTTATGAAATCATAGCTATGAGTGCGTCATCATCGAAACAGGTTACTCGAGTTGGGCAGCAAATGTGGCAACTAACAAGTAAAGAGCACCAAGCCTATTTAAAGCAGTTATGTGCTCATTACCAACGCATGTTAAATCAAGACGCGGCTTATTATCAGCCAGTGCTTGATGAGTACTCAGCTTTATTATTGTAATTAAAGTTTATTAATTTCTTGTTTTACGCTGTAGCTAGAGTCAGTGACAATGGCTTCGAGCGTTTGTACACGTTCTCTTAACTCTTGTAGTTCTTTTGTCACTTCGGCAACATGTTCGTTTGCTTCTTTTGAATTCTTTAAAGTCCGTGATTTAAACTCAAGGTGTTTTTTATACATATCATAAATTACCCCAGAGCCGACTGATATCAGCACGATTAACACCACCATGGTAGTACCTGACATACTATTCTCCTTCCATATTTAGTACCTAATAGAGTATAGATTGTATTTAAAAATGCAATTTGCATTCTGTTACAAGGTGTTTCGTTTTAAAAATGGTTTTATACGGATAAAGCCTGTGACCAGCATGGTGCCAGCGATAACACAAAGTGCGCCGCCTAAGGTATTTGGCCCTATTTGTTCATCTAAAATTAAATTACCCCATACAATACCAAAGAGTGGGATTAAAAAGGTAACAGTCAACGCAGAAGTTGGGCCAATGTCATCAATCAAGCGGAAAAACAGTATATACGCCACAGCAGTACAAAGCACACCGAGAGCGACCACTCCAAGCATCACTTCATTACTTGGCATTTCTCTGGCAGGAATAACAAAAATAAGCGGTAGTACCATAATACTTGCTGCCCACATACTGCCATGAGCATTATCAAAAGCAGACAACTTTGGTGCATGTTTAGTGTAATGGGATGCTATGGCATAACTTAGTGAAGCACAAAGTGCTGCAAAGATTGCTGTAACTGCTTGGGTATCGATAGTGAGGCTATTTTGACCCACTAAAATTGCTACGCCCGTTAAACCTAATAGTAAGCCAAGCAGCATACTTTTAGTGGGTTTAGTTTTACTCCAAATAATACCAACAATCACGCCCCAAATTGGGGTTGTTGAGTTTAGTATTGATAAGGTTGATGCATTGATTGTTTGTGCTGCATAGGCAAACAGTAAAAAGGGGATAGCGGAATTAAGTGCGCCAATAATAAAAAAGTGTTTTTTATGTGTCGTGAAAGCGAGTGTCTTTCGTAAGTATAAAGCAAAAATAAAGAGTGTTATTGCTGCAAAGCCAACTCTTAGCTCTATTAATACCGCAGGGCCTAAGCTATTAGCTGCCATACGCATAAATAAGAAGGAAGCGCCCCAAATAGCAGCAAGGATGAATAAGCGCAAAAAACTTGGCAATGACATGGTGTTACATTCTTTAATTATAAAACCTGAGCATAACAAATTTATGCCCTAATACTCGCCATTTTCGGACTATTAATTAGTTGATTTTGAGAGTTTCTTTTCGAAGTCAGATTTTACGATTTCTAGTGCGGCTAATACATCTTCAGCAGGTACGTCGTTTTGCTCTAAGAGCATAATTAGGTCAACAGCAATCTTTATATAGTCAGGCGCATGCTCTAACTCACTACTCATGATTGTAGTTCCTTTTTCTTAGCAACTTGACTGATTGCCACATCGATTGCCGTTTGTACTTGCTGCTCCATTTTTATACGCTCTGTTTGCGGTAAATAAAATTCCATATCAACATCATAGCGTATGTAGCGGGCAGGGAGTTGATTTAATACAGTGCAGCATAAATCTGCCATAACATCATCACTGTAGGTCGTTTCTAAGTTACGTTTTGTGATGTCTTCGACAACCAGTTTTTCATAGTAGTTGTGAATGTCGTCATGCAATTTCATACAAAGTGAACCCAATTAAAAAGTCACTTTAAGTGTATACCAAGCTTTAAAATAAATCGACAGCAGCCCTAAAAAGCTGACCATGAACATCAACCAAACGGCTTACATTTCGCTGATAGCCACCGCCCATGACTGCAAAGACAGGGATTTTTGCTTCTTTCGCTTGGTTTAATACAAAATAATCACGTTGATACACTCCCTCCATACTGACTTGAAAGTGTCCTAATTCGTCATTCGTTGCAATGTCTGCGCCGGCGTTGTACAAAATGATATCTGGCTGGTGGAGTCTCATCGTTAAGGCTAATGCTTGTTTCACTGTTTCCAAGTATTCAGTATCTTTTGTGCCATGCTCTAGGGAAAAGTCGTAGTTTGATTGCTGTTTAATTCGCGGGAAGTTTTGTTGACAATGAATTGAGCAGCTAATGATCTGAGGGTGCGCTTGTGTTACTTCAGCGGTACCGTCACCTTGGTGAACGTCGCAGTCAAAGATTAACACGGTGTCGGCTTGATCTGTATTAATTAAATGCGCAGCTGCTATCGCTAAGTCATTGAAAATACAAAAGCCACTGCCATAGCCTGTAAATGCATGGTGATAACCACCACTTAGGTTAAAAGCTGCACCATGTTGCAAGGCATACTCTGCGCCATGAATACTCGCCCCTACAGAATAAAGTGTTCGTTCAACTAATTCATGTGACCAAGGGAAGCCCATTTTTTTTATCTCTTTTGTATCAAGGCTGCCAGTTAAAAAAGCATCGACATAATCTTGGTCATGGCACAGAGCAAGCTGTGCTCGAGTGGCTTGTTGTGGGGTAATGAAATGCTGCTCATCAATAAAGCCGCTGATAAGTTGTTTCAACAAGCGATATTTATCAATCGGGAAGCGATGACGCTCAGGTAAAGCTAACGCTGAATAACTTGGATGATAGTAAAACATTATCTGAGCTGCTGTTTTTCGACCTGTTGAATTTTGTCTTCAGTGGCTGAAATTGCCTTACGGCAACGGCCCAACCTAGCATGCAATGCAAGTATTTCTTTATTGATTTCGGCTGCTTGCTGCGTATTTGCAGCTTCGAGCTTAAGTTTTCGCTCTTCAATCATCAAAACTAAGCGGCGCTCAAACTCGTGATTTTGCTTTAGTTCATCATACAGTTCATGTGACGACTGCATGATTTTTTTTACTGCTTGTTTATAAACTTGTGGCTTTGTTTTTGGTTTAAAACTGTACTTATTTTCTTTAGCCCATACAGGGGTTGATTTGATCACATTGAATACAGCTTCTACCTGAAGGGCAATTCGTTCAAGAGCATATTGGTATGCGTGACGATGCTCAGCAGGTGGCAGGCTGTTAAGCTCATCTTCGATTTCTATGACATAATCTGCCAGCTTCATACTTTTTGTGCTAAATACTGCTTTATCAAATAAACTTGGTTGGGCTTGCATATAACGATTTTTCGCAAACAAATTACCCTTATCAAATTGTGTAGCTAATTGCTTTAGCCTTTCAATTTGTGAACGCAGTTTATCAAAAGCAGTCGATTGCATTTATAAATAAGCCTCATAGATTAACTTTAATGCTAAAACAATAACCACAGTGTTAAACACGGGGCGGATCATTTTACTGCCAAACTTAATTGCCGAATGCGCACCTAACCATGCACCTAGCATCAAGAAAAAGCCCATCGTGATACCAAGTATAAAGTTCACATGCCCTAACGCAACAAAGGTGATCAAAGAAATAAAATTTGAAACGAAGTTCATCGAGCGAGCAAGCCCACAGTTAAGTAACAAGCTCATCTTATATAATAGGCTATTTGAAGCAGTCCAAAACGTACCAGTCCCTGGGCCTGCTAAACCATCAAAAAAGCCTAGTCCAAGCCCTTGCAGCCACTGTTTAATTTTAGTTTTGCCATCAAGTTCTGGTAATTCGTTATGCTCGGTAGTACTCAAACTGCCAAATAAGCTGTAACAAGCTACTAGAATAATTACCACTGGCAATAATTTATTCAGAAATTCAATACTTAAGTAATCAACCACCAGGGTACCTATAAGCGCACCTATGGCTGTTGCTAGGATTGACGCGGCCCAAAATCGAGGGTTGAATAACTTTTTACGAAAATAGGTCACGCTGGCTGTTAATGAGCCAAAACTTGCTGCAAGTTTATTTGTGCCTAATGTGAGATGGGGAGGTAAGCCCGCAGTTAATAGCGCCGGCACAGTTAACATGCCGCCACCGCCTGCGATAGCATCAATAAAGCCAGCTGCCAGCGCCACTGCGCATAATAGTGCCCATGTTGTTGGGTCTAAAGCTAATTCAAACATTAATAATCAATTTGTCTTTTAAAGGGTGGCAAGGTATCGAGCATGGCTTTGCCATATCGCTTGGTCACTAATCGGCGATCAAGAATAGTAATACGACCCTGATCATTTTCTTTACGAAGCAGTCTACCACAGCTTTGTACTAATTTCTTTGCAGCATCAGGAACGGTTATCGAAAGAAACGGGTTGCCACCTTTACTTTGTACAAACTCAGCCTGCGCTTCTTCTATTGGGGAGGTCGGCACCGCAAATGGAATCTTTGTTATAACTAAGTTTTCTAAGTATTTACCCGGTAAATCAAGACCCTCTGACAGGCTTTGAGTGCCAAATAAATAACTAGCACGGCCTAAATCTACATTCGCTTTATGCTTTTTCAAAAGTGCCTCACGCGACATTTCACCTTGCACTAATACATCAATCCCTTTACTTCTCAACGCTTTGACGACATGGTCCATTTGCCAATAAGAGGCAAATAACACTAAATTAGCTTTTTTATCGTTAAGGAATTTAGGTAACTGTTCAGCTAAGTGGTCGCTAAAGGCTTTCTCTGTAGGCTCAATATGACTTGCAGGAATATGCAGCGTGGCTTGTTTTGGATAATCAAACGGAGAAGGAACTTTAATGTATTTGACACCTTCTTCTTTGGCAAGGCCACATTCATATGCAAAGTGATCAAATGAGCCAAGTGCCGTTAATGTCGCTGAACACAGAACAGCACCTGCACATTGGTTCCATAATTTATCTTTTAAGTAATAGCCAACTTCAATAGGGCAATCACTGAGTAAATGATCGTGATGGTTCTTATACTCTAGGCGTTTTATCCACCTGGCATGGGGAATACCTTCACCTTTTGTAGCGTAACTAAACCATAGCTTGTTTAATAACTCTAGGCGATTAATGTACTGGCCACTTTCAGCCAATATTGGATCGGCCACATAAGGTTTAATATCGCCATCACTCACGTCTTGCACTAGGGTGTCGTGCATCTTGTTAAGTGCTCTTAGTGCATCAAGGGTGGCATCGCTAATATCTTTTGCTTTAGCATGCAAAGCCGCTGGAATCTCACCATGCTCAAAGCGATAGGTATCATCACTATTGTAGTTAAAGTCGGCATTATCAAGAATGTCACGGACTACTTTTAGGTTTTTGCCCGCATCATTGATGCTGTCACTGAGTTTAAAATTTTGCCCAATCGCTTTTTGACCCACCAGTACATTCGCCATTTTCCCTGCGAATTTAACAAGCTTGTCGAGCCAGTCGATGGTGCCTTTGATTGTTGCCGCAGCAGATGAGAAGTCTCGAGTGATGTGCGCTAAGTGATGGGCTTCATCAATAACATAAATAGTATCGTCAGGTTCAGGTAGAATCTTACCACCACCCAAATCAAGATCAGCTAGTAACAAAGAATGGTTGATCACTAGCACATCCATTTGCATAAGACGCTGACGCGCCATATGGAAAGGGCAGAGCTGATGAGCGCGCATTTGTCGTTGGCATGAGTGTTTATCACAGGCAATTAAATTCCAAACTTTATCCGGAATAGTATCAGCCCAACTATCGCGATCGCCTTGCCATTGTTTGTTTGAATAAGCATCATAAAGTTGCTTTAAGCACTTGGTTTCCATATCTGAAAGTGGTGATGACAGGGTTGGCATAAACTCCATTTGCGTTTGGCTGTCGCCATTAACTGCAGCACTAAGTTTTTGTGCACAGATATAACGCTGACGACCTTTAACTAAATCAAATTTAATATCTAACCCAGAGTGCTCTTTAAAAAACGGCAGTTCTTTACTAATTAACTGTTCTTGTAGGGCAACAGTTGCCGTCGAAATCACTAATTTCTTTTTTTTGGCCATCGCCAATGGTAATGCACCTAAACAATAAGCGAGTGACTTACCGGTCCCTGTGCCAGCTTCAATGACACAGATACGTTGACTTTTGTGATACTCACCGGCAAGGGTTTTTGCTATCTCGGCAACTAAATAGTTTTGACTGCTTCTAGGGCGGTAGTCAGTAAGGTTATCAGCAACATGCTTATGAATTTGCCGAATTGTTTTTTTTAAAGAGTCAGATAGCATGCCCAGAAAACCTAAAGTATGTATATAATTACAGTAATGAATTTTAGAGATTTAACAGGGCAACTACAAGCGACTTGTTCGATTATTATTTTATTAGCTTTAATAGAGGTTCAAGATGAACCTGATAATTAGACCATTCTGTTAATGCATCTTTGTAAATGGGTTGCCTCACTTGTTCTGAACTTGGTGTCATAATTGGGCGTTTGTGATTATAAAAACTCATGCAGCTTTCATGCATTTCTAAATCGCAGTAAGTTAGTAACTCACTCACGGTGTTGGAAAAATCATTAACAAGATTTTGATAGTCGACTTTAAATATTTCGTCAGGATATAAGCAATGCCAGTGCGACATTAAATCAGTGTAATCATTTATATATTCTGCAAGAGATGTAAAGTCGTAGCTATAGGCGTGACCCTCAGAGAAAGAGTGTTTGTATAAACTCCACGCAGTTGCGGCTTTATCTCTCGTTACTTCGAGTATCTTCGCATTTGGGAAGAGCGTTTTAATTAACGCGATATGATGAAAGTTCACTGGTTGCTTATCGATAAATATATTGTTTTTTCCACGTAAAGGAGCAATAAATTTTAGGTATCTATCAGCGTAGTGTGCTTTATCTTTATCAGTTAGCTTATCAAGGCCATAAGGAACATCTGAGAGTTTTTTACTTTCTAACTCTCGAGCGATTGCATTTATTTCTGTGAGCTCGTAACTTGCATCAACATCAGGGTGACTTGCTAAAATTTGCTCAACTAAGGTAGAGCCACTTCGCGGTAAGCTGACGATAAAAATCAGCTGTAGCGATTCATTAGATGTAAGATTATTAATAGATCTTTGAGTTAAATATTTTTTACAACGAAAAGTAAAGTTGCTTGGCTTGTATGGTGTTAGTGCTTTTTGAATTTTGTTTGCTTTTTCTAATGTCTTAAATGAGAGTTCGTAGTTGTGGCATTGTTCATAGGCTTTGGCGAGAGCAAAGTAAAGTTGAGCACTGTTGAGGTTTTGAACAGCAGATTGTGTTTGTTCTACTAAACTGTCTATATCCCTATTATTAAATGTATATGTTTTTAAATTAGCTAAATTCCAATAGGCCTCACCTAGTCTGTTATCTAGTTGGAGTGCTTGTTTATAGTGCGTTATAGCAAGTTCAGTATCACCTTTGATTTTTTCTATGTTACCAAGTCGAAGGTGGCAATGGGCTGCGTAATAGTTTGCATCGAGTAACTTGTTATAGATGGCCTTTGCTTTATCAAATTGCATCATTTTTACATGAGCGATAGCAATTAAACTCTCAATAAATAAAGTAGGAGAGGGGATCGATGTGCGATAAAATGTGAGTAACTCTTCAAATTGCTTGGTATTGAGTAAGGCTTGGCAGTAGTTTACTAGGACTGCTTGTTTTTGCGAGTTGTTCTCGAGGTTATGTTTTGATATGTCCAAGTACGCTTTGCTATCTCCCACCTTTAGTGCGATATCAGCCAGCGTTTGAAGTGCTCTATACTCATTAGGCACGAGTTGTAGTAGTTGCTTAGTGATTTGCTCTGCTTGGCGAGGGTTATGGTTATTTAACTGTTGTTTAGCCGTTTCTAATTGTTTGTTAAACCAAAAAATCATCTCATATTGTTTTAAAGCACTTTGCTGTTGTTCGTGCTCTTGCAGCATTTTGTGAGTTTCAGCGAGTAATGCCCAGCCATCATGATATTCAGGGTGTTGTTTGAGTATGTCTAGCAACAAAGCTTTAGCCTTATGTGGTTCAGTAGCAACGAGTGTTTTTGCGCTTTTAATTGCATTAATTGGGCTCATAATTGGCTCTTATAATTTTTTATAGTTAGGGTGTACTATACCTCTACCGTGATAGATATTTGAAGTAAATGGTTACAGATACAGGTTTTATCCTTTCAAAAGAGGCCTTCGATAGCTCAACAGGGGTTACTTTTGTGTTTTGGTTGTGGTGTAAACACGGCCCATTAAAAGTGCTCGTTGAACAGCAAGAAGTGGTGTTTTTCATCCCTGACAATCAAGTGTCTGCTGCAGAAAGGCTTTTGCAAAGTCAAAACATTTATGTTCGTTTTGCAGATGCAAAATTAAAAAACTTTCAAAATCAATCGGTGATCTGTTGTTATTTTAATTCATTAAAAGACTATTACCGTGCCATCAAAATTTTAAAAAGTTCACAAATAGTGACGTTTGAAGATGATGTTAGGCCAATTGATAGATTTTTGATGGAACGTTTTATAAAAGGCTCTGTATGGGTTAAAGGTGAAATTCATACACGAAACGATTTTAGACTGCTAAAGAAAGCAAAATTAAAACCAAACAATGAATTTAAACCTAATTTTAAGCTCGTTTCTATTGATATAGAGTGTAATGGTGATGGCGTACTATTTTCTATTGGCTTAGTCGGAGACGGCATAGACAAAGTGTTAATGATAGGACGCCCAGAACCTACTGCCGAATTAGATTATCAAATTAACTGGTGTGAAGATGAAATTGACCTGCTTTCTCAGTTTGAGACTGAAATTCAGCGAATTGACCCAGATGTATTGATTGGCTGGAACGTTATTGAATTTGACTTTAGTGTACTTCATGCAAGGGCTGAGGCACTAGGTATTTCACTAAAGCTTGGGCGTAATAAAGAAAAAATGCGTTTGCGTGAGGGAAACTTTACCCGCATTACAATACCTGGTCGCGTTGTGGTTGATGGTATTGATACCTTAAAAAATGCCACTTATCATTACGACAGTTTTAGCCTTGCCAATGTAGCAAGCATCGAACTTGGCGAAGAAAAGCTGATTAGCACTGATAATCGCCTTGAAGAGATTATTCGTCAGTTTAATGAAGAGAAGCTTTCGCTTGCTAACTACAACAGACAAGATTGTATATTGGTACTACGCATCTTTGAGAAGCTTAAACTGCTCGACTTTGCGGTTGTAAGAAGCCAGCTCACAGGCCTCGAATTAGAGAGAATGGGGGGTTCAGTTGCTGCCTTTACTAATCTCTATTTACCACTGTTACATAGAAGTGGCTATGTTGCCCCGAATTTAGGAGATCACGGGCTAAGCTTTGACAGCCCAGGTGGTTATGTTATGTCATCGCAGCCAGGCTTGTATCAGAATATACTTGTGCTTGATTATAAAAGCTTATATCCATCGATCATGAGGACCTTTTGTATAGATCCTCTTGGGCTTATAGAGGGATTAAAAAAGCCAGATAATGCAATCGAAGGATTTAACCAAGCACAGTTTTCACGCACTGAACACCACCTGCCTGAACTGATCCGTGAACTTGCAGCGACAAGACAAATAGCCAAAGACAAAGATCAGCCTATGCTCTCACAGGCGATTAAAATCATTATGAATAGTTTATATGGTGTACTTGGTTCAAAAGGTTGTCGCTTTTATGATCCTCGATTGTCTAGCTCTATCACTTTACGTGGTCATGAAATTATGCAAACCACCAAGCAGTGGATAGAAGAGTGGGGCTACGAAGTCATTTATGGTGATACAGATTCGACCTTTGTAAGGCTTGATGATGATCTAAATTCGCATGACTGTAATGAAATCGGTACGAAACTGGCAAAAAAAATTAACAAATGTTGGCAAATTAAATTATTACAAGATTATAAAATAGACAGTTTCTTGGAAATTGAGTTCGAAACCCACTATAGCCCATTTTTTATGCCTACAATTAGAGGAAAAACAACAGGTTCTAAAAAGCGCTATGTAGGAAAAGTTGAAAAAAATGGCGCTTCAAAATTAGTCTTTAAAGGCATGGAAACTGTGAGAAGTGATTGGACAGAGCTTGCTCATAAGTTTCAGACAGAATTATTTGAGATTTTATTTTCAGAAAATTACAGTCCACAATTAATAGTGCAAGCCTTTGATAGGTATGTTAAAAAACTCTATGCGGGTGAGTTTGATTCAAGCCTTATCTATCGTAAGCGTTTAGGTCAGCATTTAACTGATTATCAAAAAAACATCCCTCCCCATGTAAAAGCTGCGAAACAGCATTTAGCTGACAATCCCCACCTGGCGTTTCAGCGTGGTCAAATAATTGAATACGTTTACACCCCTAGTGGTGCAGAGTACTACATAGGTGAGCATAATTATGATTATAGCATTTATGTTAATAAACAATTGCTGCCAATAGCTGAAATGATTGTTGTTGATTTGGGTACTATAGTTTCATCTCTAAGTGACCGTCAAATACAGCTTTTTTAAAAAAATTAACATTTTTTTGATTCTTTATTGCGATGAATGATCAAGTGGACAGGTTTAAATGCTTATTTGGGTGTTTTTTGTTCACAAAAACAGAAAAAGTAAACTTTTTGCTGCTTCATTAAAAAATTGTAAATAAAGAGCTGGATATTTTGTTTTATTTGTTTATTATTTGTTTGTCGCAGTCCTGATGCGATACAAATAATAAACAAGCTTATGCTAAATATAGCCACAACATAGTGGTCCAGGGAGAATCAAATGTTAAATAATAAAGTTTCAAAAGCAGTTCGCTTAGCGCTTGCTTTTGGTACAGCTTCAACAGCTGCGTTTTCTGTAAACTCTTATGCTGCCGAAGAAGAAGCAGTAGAAAAAGTTGAACGTATTGAAGTTACAGGTTCACGTATCAAACGTACTGATATTGAGACTGCAAGCCCAGTACAAGTTACAACAGCTGAAGATATCGAAGTTGCTGGTTTTACTCGTGTTGAAGACATGATGAACAGCTTGCCTCAACTTGAAGCTTCAAGTACTGCATTCCAATCAAATGGTGCTTCTGGTACTGCTACTCTTGATTTACGTGGTATGGGCTCACAACGTACCTTAGTACTTATCAATGGTCGTCGTATGCAAGCAGGTGGTATCTATAGCCAATCTGCAGATATCAACCAAATCCCAGCAGCACTTATCAAACGTGTTGATGTTATGACTGGTGGTGGTTCATCAACTTATGGTGCTGACGCAGTAGCGGGTGTTGTAAACTTCGTAATGGACGATCAATTCGAAGGTTTCGAAGTAAACTTAGGCTCAACAGCTTATCAACATGATAACGATAACGAGTACATCCAAGGTTTAATGGATGAAAAAGGTTTTGAATACGAAAGCGGTAACACTGGTTTTGATGGTTCATCGTTTGATTTCTCTGCTACGCTAGGTGGTTCATTCGATAGCGGTAAAGGTCATGCTGTAGGTTATTTTACTTACAACAAACAAAACGAATTACGTCAAGGTTCACGTGATTACTCATCTTGTGCATTATCTTCTACAGGTACTTCATGTGGTGGTTCTGGTAACGCAGTTGTTCCTAACTTCTATATCGCTGGTGTTACAGATGCTGGTGGCTTCAATTGGGATGATTACGATTACTGGACACTAGGTACTGATAGCAGCTTCATTCCTTCAAGCGGCAACCTATATAACTATGCGCCAGTTAACCACTTTATGCGTCCAGATGAACGTCATACACTTGGTTTATTTGCTAACTATGAAGTAAATGATAACTTCCACCCGTTCATTGAAGCTATGTTCATGCGTGACCGTACTTCTGCACAAATCGCAGAATCTGGTACGTTCTTCAACGAAAATTATGTAATGGATTATGATAGCCCATTACTAACTGATGCACAGCGTCAAAACCTAACTGACCGTTTCGGTTTAACTTCAGGTGACCAATTTGCAACTTACATCGGTAAACGTAACGTTGAAGGTGGTCCTCGTGTTAACCAACTTGAGCATAGCTCATTCCGTTTAGTATTAGGTAGTAAAGGTGAAATTAGTGACCTTTGGTCATATGAAGCGTTCATGCAATATGGTTCAACTTCTTCATCTTCTGCATACGAAAATGACTTCTTCGGTCCACGTATCAGTACAGCTCTTTCTGCAAATGGTGAAGATTGTGCGGCAACTTCAGGTTGTATTCCTTATGAAGTATTTACTTACCAAGGTGTTTCAGCTGAAGCAGCTGGTGCACTAACAGGTACTGCGATCCTTAACGGTGTAACAGAACAGTTTATCGTAAGTGGTTTCGTAACAGGTGAATTTGAATTTGGTCTACCTTCTTCTGATTACCCAATTGCAGCAGTATTTGGTGCTGAGTACCGCGAAGAGACATTCGGCCGTACAGCGGATGAAGTTTACGCGCAAGGTCTACTACTTGGTCAAGGTGGTCCAACTAAGAGCCTTAACGGTGAGTACGATGTAACAGAATTCTTCGGTGAGTTAAGCTTACCAATCGTTGAAGGCATCACTGGTGTTGAAAGCCTATTAATCGACTTAGGCTATCGTTGGTCTGATTACAGCACTTCAGGTTCAGAGCCTACTTATAAAGTAGCAATGAACTGGGATGTAACTGAAAACTGGAAAATCCGTTCAAGCTACAACCGTGCAGTACGTTCAGCAAACAATGGTGAATTATTTGCTCAACAAAGCCGTGGCTTATGGGGTGGTGTAGATCCATGTGCGACTGCAACTCCAGAACTTAGCCAATCAGCTTGTGCAAACACAGGTGTTTCAGCTTCTCAGTATGGTAGCATCGGTAAGAGCCCTGCGGATCAGTACAACGGTTTCTTCGGTGGTAACCCAGAACTTCGTCCTGAAATTGCAGACACAATCACCCTAGGTGTTGTTGGTAACCCATTTGAAGATTTCAACTTCTCAATCGACTACTGGGATATCGACCTTGAAGACGCAATCGGTGCAATTGACCCTGAGTTAATCGTTCGTCAATGTGGTCTAACAGGCGATGCACAGTTCTGTGATAAGATTGAACGTACACCTGGTAGCGGTAGCTTATGGGTTGGTTCTGGTCAAGTTGTTGCAACTAACACTAACTTAGGTAACATTCACTTTGAAGGTATCGATTTAAGTGCTAACTACGACATGGAAATTGGCGGTGGTACACTTTCGACTAGCCTAATCGGTACTTACATGATGACTAAAGAATATGAAGATATTCCAGGTGTAAGTGAACCGTATGATTGTGTTGATACACTAGACAATGGCTGTTTCCCACAACCAGAATGGCGTCATGTTCTTAGCGCAAGCTACGACACTGGCAGCTGGTGGAAAGCGACAGCTAAATGGCGCTTCTTTAGTGGCGTGAATGATTACACTGGTTCTGACACATTAGTTCAAGACGGTATCGGTTCACAAAGCTACCTTGACCTTAAGGGTTCATTCACAATCAATGATTACACTCGTGTTCTTGTTGGTGTGAATAACGTATTAGATAGAGAGCCACCATTAGTAGGCGGTACATTATCTACAAATGGTAACGCAGTAGCTGGTTACTACGACACACTTGGTCGTTACTTCCACGCAAGCGTTTCATTAAAATTCTAATTTGAATTAATTAATGTATGATAAAGCGAGCTTCGGCTCGCTTTTTTTATGGGGAAGCTTTTTTTATGGGGAAACAATGACATCAGAACAACACACGTTTACCCAAGCTGTTGCTTTACTTCAGCAAGGTAAAGTTAGCCAGGGGATAGAATTATTAAAACCGTTAACACATAACAGTGAGTTTGCTGAAAAAGCGTTACAGATTCTCTTTAAAGTTGCTATGCAGCAACAAGACACTGAAACAGCCATTTCTTATTGCCAGCAACTGGTATCAATTGCTCCTACAAAGTTTGATTACGTACTGACCCTAGTACAATTAAGTTTAAGTTGTGGTGAGCTAGAAATTGCAAAAAACGCGCTATTACCTTTATATGAGACAAACCCGCAGCAAGCTGATATTTGTTTTCAGCTAGGTAAAATAGAAAGAAAGCTTGATAACGCAGATGCAGCATTAACTTATCTAGATCAAGCGAGGGTTTTGTCTGAGCAGTTTAAAGTACCTGCTTTAATCGAAATCTCTTTTGTCCATAATGATCAACTACATCAGCCAGATTCAGCAATAAAGTATTTAGAACAGGCAATTAGTGCTGATAGTAATAATCTGCAAGCCCACTTTGCATTGGCAAATATTTATGAACAACTCGGTGATAAAGACAAGGCTAAGAAGGGATTTCAACAGGTTTTAAAAATAGATGCATTTAATGCGATGGCTCAAGCAAGATTGGCCGATATTGAAACCTTCACTGAACGCGATGCAATTGACTATGAACGAGCAAGCTTAGCCATATTACAGCGGGAATCAGATGATATAGCGTGTGCTGATATTTATTATGCACTTGGTAAAGTATTTAATGATTGCAAAAATTATCAGCAAGCTTGGCATTATTATGTAAAAGCTAATCATTACAATAAAAAGTATTTACCAGCCTATGATCGCCAATCTGTTGAGAAGATTACTGACTACACCTTAGATCGTAATATTGTTCTGCAAGAAGCGAATAGCTCAATAACACCAATTATAATTTGCGGTATGTTTCGTTCTGGCTCAACACTAATTGAACAAATCATCAGCTCTAACGAGCAAATAGCGGCAGGTGGTGAAATTGCCTATTTACATTCATCGTTATTCAATTTAATTGGCGATGAAAGGGCTCTTGCTAATAAGGCTAAAGAGCCTGAATTTACTGATGGTTATAAAGAACAATTAATCTTAAGAGCTGAAGGTGCGCTTTATGTAACAGATAAACGCCCTGAAAATTACCTTTACTTAGACATTATCAAGCAGCTATATCCAAAAGCTAAGATTATCTGGACAGAGCGAGATATTAAAGACAATAGCTTATCAGCTTTTTTCCAGCATTTAGGTCCAAGTTTAAATTATGCTGTATCGCTAAACGATACATTGCATCATTACGAGCAGCAACAACGAATTAAGTCACATTGGCAGTCGCGTTTTGGCGATGATATTTTTACTCTGAATTACGACCAGCTCGTTTGCTCACCTGAGCAAGTGTTAGAACAGTTGTTTAGTTTTTTAGGGCTAGAATACTCTGATGAAGCCCAGCGGTTTCATAATAAATCTGGCACTGTAAGTACAGCGAGTGTCTGGCAGGTTAGAAAGCCACTTTATAAGTCTTCGTCAGGTCGTTTTGTAAATTATCTAAAGCATATACAGGCTGATGAGAAATCCTATTTAGATGCAAAAGCGCTTTTAAATAGATAACAGCTAATTAGAGGAAAAGACCATCAGTTTGATGGTCTTTTTTTCACTATTTTAAGGGCATGATATCGCAAGGAATTGTTAGTCTAGGACTCTTACTTTTGAGTTGGTAAGTGCCATGCCAAATATAGCTAGGGAAAATAATAATATGACCTTCTTCTGGGCATATTTCACGAGCAATAGATTCTCGATCACCTAAGTTAAGACTTGTTTCCCCCAGTTTTAACCAACCATTTTTAGTCGGATCATCTTTACTCATTTCATCAGGAATAGAAATATAGCTCGGAGCCGATAACCAACCTTGTGGGTGAATATGGTTAGCATGAAAACCACCTTGTTCTAGTTTGACAGACCAACTACCTTTGGCAACAAAGCGTTGATGGTTACGTGCCAATAGAGGATGGTTAGCATCTTCTGGCAGCTGCTGCAGATATTGGTTTATGCATGTCGTCATTGATGACTTAAATAAATCAATGAGTTGATTAGAGCGGTGCAACAGGTGACCCTGCGTTTGACTGCCACTGCGCACACTTTGATCTAATGGTTGTAGTTTATTGGTGTGTAGGCCAATCATTAGCTCTTGCAGTTGTTTATTGAAATCGCCATACGTTTTAAAACCATGCGGGGCAGGAAGCTCCATTACCTTAACGAATTTATCAAGGTTAGTTAACCAATGATATTTATCATTATTTGATAGTCGCCAAGCAATACTTAAATATGCCCAAAGCTCTTGGTTATTAGGATTAAATTTTACTGCGGTTTCTAAATGAGAGATCGCTGAGCTGTAATCGCCTTGTTGTATGTAAAAGTTTGCTAAATCAATACAGTAACGAGCATTTTGTGGGGCTGCTTTGACTAGTTGCTGAAGGAGTGAAAATGCTTTTTCTGCTTCTCCTGTTTTATCAAGAAGAATACTATGGGCATGAAGTAAATCTAAGTTCTGCGGATGGCTTTGTGTTGCTTTACTACTTATAACTAACGCTTCTTCTAACTTGTCTAATTGCAGCAATTGGCCAATTTGAGAATGGATTAAAACAGGGTTAGCATCATAGTTTTTAAAAGTATGGGCATATGAACTCATCAACTGGTTTTGTGAGTGTTCCCAGTAGAGCTTATTAAGACTTTCATGTGCAGGTACATAGTTAGGAGCAAGCTCTAAGCATGCCTTGAGATGAGCTTGTGCATGTTCATATTGTTGTAAATCATAATGTGTACAACCAACTATATAATGTAATTCAGCACTTGGTTGCTGTTTTAAAAGCATTTTCAAAAGCTCCAATGCTTTGTCAAATTTACCCAAATTACGATAATTACACGCTTCTTTATAAACGAAATGAAATTGCCCCTTTAATTGGGCTGGTAATTTTGTTTGAAAATAGTCTTCGATACGTTGTAAATCACCCAATCGCTCGAAAAGCTCTAGAGCGAGCCAGTGATATCGAACTAATGAAGTTTGCGAAGGGGATGTTTCGTTAATAAACAGCTCAGCCTTCAGTAATTCGTCTTGGTTAATTAGACTTTCGATATAATTAAGTCGTGGCTTTTCGAGTGACAAAGAAGCTGTGTTGTATTCACAAAACTGAATACACTCTGCATACTTTTTTTGTTTACAAAGTAGATTGGTGTAGTTGTCTAAAAGGCCAACATGATTACTAAATTGGCTAAGGCCTTTTAAATAACACTGCTCTGCTTCAATAGTTTTGTTTACAGCTGATAAACATAAGCTATTCAATGTATACCAATCAGCGGTTTTATTTGTATGTAAAGAAAGGAGTTGTAATGCCTGCACATATTGTTGTTGATTGAATGCGTGCAAAGCTCTTTGCAATGAATTATTCACTCGTACACCCTGTTTTTGCTTTATGTTAACAGGGCGTACAGTAAAGTAAAATATTACTCTTGATTTACATCAAGGTCTTTGATTTCTACTGTACCTTTAATGCGTTCTCTTTGTTTATAAAGCTTGCGAATTTTCTTCCAAACTTGTGGTGGGTATCGACCAAATTGAGCTAGCCGCTTCGTTAAGGGATCGGTGATATAGCTTCCGTCTGCTGCACGATATCCATATGTTATTCCACCTATACCTTCTAACGGAGCCCTGTTAATAGCTGAAGAGGCTCCATAGGCTCTATGCGTGCGATATAAATCTACGATATGCCAATCATCTATTGTAAGCTTAAACCCTTTAGATGACTCTACAGCATCTTTTAAAGAGCCATTAGTATAGTGTTCAATATGAGACTTTAAATCTTGTTCAAAGTCGTCAAACAAGGCTTCTGTTTGCTGGTAGTAGACGGATAGGTAAAGCCTATCTTTCCCTTTAATTTGCATACCTCGGTTAGAATTAACAAATTCCTCACCATTGTCTGCTAGTTGGTAATACACTTTGCTTCCTACATAGGCTTCTGGGCGAAGATTTGGGCTGCCGATATTCCCTTGATGAAAGCCGTACATTACAATCGGTTTACTTTTGCCAAACTTTTTAAAGACAATGTCGTGTTGTATGTCATTTAAAGACAGGCTATGTCCCATAACAGTAATAAATTCCTCATCAAGTAATGAATTATCACCAAATAATAAATCTTCAGTACTGAAGATGGGGTAGTGCTCAATGAGTTTCTCTAATAATGCTGTGGTATATAAATTTAGCCAATAAGCGAGTTGCTCAGATAGGACGAGCTCATTAAGAGGGATTTGTTCAGGAACTTGTTCAAGGCTCAGACGTATTTTTCTAAAACCAGTTTTCAGGTTTGCCTTTACAACTTCTTCATAATAAAAACGGTTTGCTTCTAAAGCAGTATCGTTATTTTTATGTGCTCGGGTGCGTGTCCCAATGCTTGATTGGCCTTTTCGAAAACCTCGGTCTGAGCGGCCTAAGTCAATAACAGTGATTTTAAGCAACTGATCTAAATCACCATAAGATATTGTTAAATCATTATCTAAGCCGAAATCGGCAAATTCTTCTGGTAGAGTGTCTAGTTTTGCTGACGAGTATGCAGTAAAGAAAATTGTGGTAATTAATAAGAGTGGTTTAAGCATAGCGAACTCCCTGTTCAGAAAAAGCCACCCATCACATTCTTTTGACGAGTGGCTATCTTATTTTAATTCTTTGAATCAAGATCCTTAATCTCAACAGAGCCACTGTTGTCTTGGCGCTTTAAATTAAGTTTTTTGATTTTTTCTAACATTTCAGGAGAAAAACGACCAAAATCCATGGTGCGCATCATAATTGAATCAGTAATGTGACTAACGTTTACCGCCCCAATACCAGCGCCACTACCTTCAGGGCCGATAGGTACTGCAGAGTTGCTTACAACAGCATTTAGCATTGCCGCAGGGTTAGTTGATGCAGAACCGCCATAGTCACGGTCGGTGCCATATAAATCAGTGATACTCCAATCTTCAATATCAATTTTGAAGCGCTTGGCGTATTTAACATCGCTTTTCATTTGACCTTCAGCGTAGTCTTCTAAGTGCTCACGTAAGTCATTTTCGAAATCTGAAAATAAAGACTCAGCTTGTTCATAATACTTAGACACATAAAGGCGGTTTTTACGCTTAATTTGCATGCCTCGATTTGAGTTTACAAACTCTTCACCATTTTCAACAAGTTGATGGTAAACCTTGCTACCTTTATACGCTTCATCTCGAAGGTTTGGGCTACCAATGTTACCTTGATAAAAGCCATACATAACAATTGGCTTCTTTTTACCGAATTTTTCAAAAACAATTTTATGTTGAATATCATTGAGTGAAAGTTTGTAACCGGCAACGGTTAAAAACTCATCTTCTAAAATTGAGTCATCACCAAAAAGAAGATCTTCCGTATCACGAACAGGGTAGTGTTCAATTAACTTTTCAACCATCGCTGTATTATATAGGTTAAGCCAATATGCCAATTGTTCATCAAGGCTTAAATCGTTTAATGACACTTCACTCGGTACCTTTTCTAGGCTAAGCCTAATTTTGTGAAATCCATCTTTTATGTCTGATTTAACAACCCCTTCGAAGAAAAAACGATTGGCTTCAAGCGCAGTATCATTATTTTTGTGGGATTTCATGCGTGTGCCAATAGAGGATTGAGATTTACGAGAACTTCGATCTGATTTCCCCATATCTATTACGGTCATTTCAAGTAGCTTATCGAGATCCTCGTACGAGACTTTAATGTCACGATTGAGACTAAAGTCAGAAAACTCTTCTGGGAGTTCATTTATTTTTGCATACGAAGAAAGTGAGCAAAAAGTAAATGTAATTAGTAATAATTGTTTAATCATGGTTTTTCCTTGTTGTTTTAACAATCTAACTATTGCTGATTGTTACATTTTTTTCAAGTGATCATGTACCGAATATATAACTGGATCCAATGTTTACCCTAGTAAATAAGGAGGTGTTGTAAATTGCTGGTTAAGTTGTCTTTCTGTTTGTGGTTAATAGAATGTTCATTCTATTAACTTTTGCATTTTTAAGTCTTGATTTTATCATTACCCTTTAATTTGACCTGTTTAATTGTGAATTGACCGTAATTACTGGGTGTTTATTTTTTTATTTTTATTTTTTACCAGATAAAAAATCTAAAACAACAAAGCTTTAATTATTGCTTTTATTGCAATTGATTGGTTGGTTTTGTGCTTGTACCTATATTAATGCCAGAAATGTGGATTTTTAAATTCTTTTATAACTTGTTGTAAACACTGTCATGCTCTTTGTAATTCAAGGGATTTAAAGGTGTTAATGTTGTTTTTTTATTTTGGGTGTTCTTATATTTATTGTTAAAAGTTGAACTTTTGCGTTACTGAAGTGTTGACCTTTGAGAGTCGCGAGTATTATTATCATGGCTCAAAATGACTGTGTAATATGCATTTATTTTGAATAACTATAAATATTCCATGAATAACATGGACCAGGGAGAATCAAATGTTAAATAATAAAGTTTCAAAAGCTGTTCGCTTAGCGGTTGCTTTTGGTGCAGCTTCTACTGCTGCATTTTCTGCAAGCTCATTTGCAGCAGACGAAGAAAACGCAGAAAAAGTTGAACGTATTCAAGTTACAGGTTCACGCATCAAACAAGTAGACCTTGAAAACAGCTCTCCAGTAACTGTTTTATCAGCTGCAGAAATTAGCCTTTCAGGTGAGCCTACAGTTGCTGACGTTTTAAATAACCTTGCTTCTAACTCTTTCGGTTCTTGGAAGGGTGTATCTGGTTACGGCGCAGGTGGTGCAGCATCTTCTAACATCAACTTACGTGGCCTGGGTTCTGATGCGACACTTGTATTATTAGACGGTCGTCGTATGCCTGGTACAAGTTCATCTTCAGGTTCATCAGCAGATACTTCAATTATCCCAATGGCAGTTGTTGAGCGTGTTGAAATCCTTCGTGATGGCGCATCAGCTGTTTATGGTTCATCTGCAGTTGCTGGTGTAATCAATATCATCACTAAGAAAGATTTTGATGGCGTTAGCGTTAAATACGATTACGAGGTACCTAAAGTAGAAGGTGGCGAAAGCAAAACTTTCTCAATTACTTCAGGTTATACATCTGAAAAAGGTAATATCATTTTCACGTATGAGAACTCACGTGACAACGCAATCTTCGACAAAGAAATTTGGGCGATGGACGATCCTACGTACGGTGCGTACAGTGGTTATAGCCATGTACCAAACTATCGAATTGGTGGTGCAGGTAGCTACATCTCAAACCCAGAGTTATGTGATCAAACAGCTGACGTAGTGAATGCTATGGATGAAAATGGCGTTGGCGGTTGTTTATATAACTACGGTAACGTTACAAAATTCTACCCAGACGTAGAAAATAACTCATTCTTAACAAACTTTAACTATGAACTAACTGATAACATCCGTTTTGTTGGCCGTGCAATGGCAAGTTTCAACGAAACAAATTCACGTTATGCTGGTACTCCAGTATCTACGGGTGCTGTATGGATGGACGCTGACAACCAGTATAACCCAGAAGGCGAAGACATCCGTCTTTACATGCGCTCTGTACCAATTGGTAACCGTGACACTAAAACAGAAGTTGTTACAACTGATATCGTATTAGGTCTTGAAGGTTTCACTGATATTGGCAATGGCCTTGATTGGGAAATCAACTACCAAAATAGCATTTCTAAAACAAACGTTTTCGGTAGTAACCTAGTTAACGACGTAATGTTACAAAACGCGATTGATTCTGGTGAGTACGATATTTTTAATACTACTGGTATGAGCTACGATGAGTGGAACACTCAATTAACTGATTTATACCAATATGCAGCGCACACTGGTACTTATGAAGGTCGTTACGAAAGTCAACAAATTGATGGTTTAGTGTCTACTACTTTTGTTGATAACGGTGACTTCGTTATTGCTGGTGTTGTTGGTGCTGAATTTGAAGAAATTGATTTCACTCAAGTATCTGATCCTGAATCTGCAAATGGTTTCATCTCTGGTGGTTCAGGCGGTGATGACGTGTATGCAACTCGTGACCGTACTGCTGCTTACATGGAAATCCAAGCAAGCTTACCATACGAAATTGATGTAACAGTTGCTGGTCGTTATGAGAAATACGAACAGTCTGGTATGACAAACCTTGGTGAAAAGAGCACTACATTCGATAAAGTTGTTCCAAAAGTAGGTGTTACTTGGCGTCCAACTGAAACATTATTAATCCGTGGTTCTTGGGGTGAGTCTTTCCGTGCTCCTAACATGGGCGAAATGTTCCAGTCTTATGCATTAAGTTTCCCAACTGTTCGTGATACAGCATGGTGTGATGCTAACCCAGGTCAAGCACTAGAAGGTTACTGTTCTGACGCTGGTGAGCAAGTAGCGACATGGTTCGGTGGTAATGCAAACCTTACTGAAGAAACAGGTGATTCTACGACTCTTGGTTTCGTATGGGATATCGTTGATGGTTTAGCCGTAGAATTAACTTACTACGATATCAGCTACGAGAACCGTATTGATGACGTAAGCACTACTGAGCTTCTACGTATTGAACAAGAAGAGGGTGGTTTAGGTTCTACGCCAGATGCTATCGACCGTGCTAATGGTAATGGTCAAATTGATTACATCTACACAGGTTATATCAATAAAGCATCACTACAAACGTCTGGTATCGACTTCTCAACTCGTTACAAGCATGAAACTAGCTTCGGTGACTTCGGTGTTATGCTAAACGTTTCTAAAGTTATGGAATTTGAAGAGAAAGCTGACAAAGATGCAGAACCATTTGATTATGCAGGTCTTCAAGATTACCCAGATTGGAAAGCTGATTTAGGTGTTAGCTACTCTTATGAAGACTACAGTGCGTCTTGGACTATGTTCTACGTAGGTGCACAAGAGTCTGGTAATGAAGAGTGGGGTGTTGATTACCTTGCTGATGTACCTTCATACTTCAAGCATAATGCTCAGTTCACATACACTGCACCAACAAATACTAAAATTTCTGTAGGTGTTAACAACGTATTTGATAAGAAAGCTCCTTCTTGGTATGACGGCTTCCGTGACTACCGTGATTCAAGCTGGTCATTATACGATCAAACAGGTCGTTCAATGTACCTTCGTTTAGAACAAAAATTCTAAACTTTGAAAACAAATTAGTATAAGCAATAAAACCCCGCGACATCGCGGGGTTTTTTTTGTTTAATTCTCGTTTCTCAATACTTAAAAATGGATTCATCAATATTAGTTGTTGTTAAAACCGCTGTGCTTCGGTTTGCAAAAACTTAATTACAAACCTTTTGTCTTAGTCTGATTTTGTGCAAACAGTCGTTCTTTCTAAGAAAAATCTTTAAGTTATCGAATAAAGTTCCCAGTAAATAGTGTTGTTGTTTTCGCAAAAACGAAAGCTTATTGGTTTTGTTTTTTGGAACTATCTTTTAGAGCTTTAATGGTTTTTTTATTGTATTAAAAAGGCTGTGTCGGTTATTTTAAAATTAGTTTGTCCCTATTTTTAAAATAACGGTTAATGGTGTATGAATGGTTTTGGGAGTATTTTTAGATATAACGAATTACTGGATTTTACATTAAAAAACAAAGGTTAAAAAACTGTTGACCAAAAGTTGTCCCTGATATTAGTATTTAATTCCCCTATAAGGTACTAGTACCTTTTACGGGGGTAAAATAAATTAATAAAGTCATAACATGGATATGACCAGGGAGAATCAAATGTTAAATAATCAAGTTTCAAAAGCAGTTCGCTTAGCGATTGCTTTTGGTGCAGCATCAACTGCTGCATTTTCAGCAACGAGCTATGCTGCTGATGATAAAGGTGTAGAAGAAGTTGAACGTATCGCCGTAACAGGTTCACGTATTAAACGAACTGACTTAGAAGGCTCAATTCCTGTAACAGTTATTGACCGTGCTTCAATCGACTTTTCAGGTCAAACTTCAGTTTCTGATTTGATCCGTAATACAAGCTTTAACTCAGCAGGTTCATTCCGACCTCAATCTGGTAGTTCAGCTCAAGGTGTTTCGCAAGTTAACTTACGTGGTTTAGGCGCATCTCGCTCTTTAATCCTTGTAGATGGTCGTCGTCTTCCTAAATCACCATCAACTGGTAATTCTCAAGACTTAAACTCAATCCCTATGGCTGCTGTAGAGCGTATCGAGATTTTATCTGATGGTGCTTCAGCTGTTTATGGTTCTGATGCGATTGCGGGTGTAATCAACATTATTACTCGAAAAAACTTTAATGGTGTTGAGGTACGTCTAGGTGCGGGCGATGTAAGTCTTCCTGAAGAAGGTGGTGACCGTGAGGAAGGCTCTGTAGTTTTCGGCTCATCAAGCGATAATGCATCAGTGATTGGTGGTATTTCTTGGAATAGCCGCGATATTATTTATGAACACGATTACCCTTGGGTTCAACCTGGTGCATCTAGCTTTGGTGTGAACGCTTTAAAAGAAGCTGGTTACAGATCTATCATTTCTCAAGAAGAATGTGACAGCTTAGAAAACTTCATGTATGGCTCTACGGGTGCCTGTGGTTATAACTTCAACGCAACCAATGCTAATGAAGCATCAACAGGTAACCAATCTGCTTTCCTAAAAGCAGAATATGAAATAAATGACGATTGGAAAATCTTCTCGCATACTCTTGTTTCTAAAACAAAATCATTTGGTCGATATGCTCCTTCTTTGAATGATGCAGGTGATGCAGCTTTCTTATCAGATGATAGCCCTAACAACCCTATTAACCCAAATAGCCCTTTTTACGATGCAGAATTTGCAAGCTATATGGCTGATAAACGAGCTGGTGAAATTGCCAATGGCGATGATCCAAGTTTAGTTCAAATCCGTCACCGCTTTGCTGCATTGGGTAACCGTGATAACAACGTAGATAACTGGTCTACAGATTTCTTATTCGGTGCTGAAGGTTCAATTGGTGATGTTTTTGTTGATTTTGGTGCACGTAAGACTAAAACTAAAACATACGAAATCGGTCGCAACTACTTAATGGGTAGTAATGCCCGTGCTGCAATGGATAGTGGCGCTTATATGTTAAATGACCCATTTGGTGCTCGTTTTACAACGGATACTGAGAAGAGCGATTATCAAGAGCTTTTAAGCGGTCTTAAAGTAACTACTTCTCGTATTGGTGAATTCAATCAAGAAGAGCTATTCGCGTCAGCATCATTCGATGTCATTGAAATTGGCGGTGGTATGATTCAAGCGGTAGTCGGTGCAGAATACCGTAAAGAAGAGTATCAAGATACTTATGATTCACTTTCAGAAGCTGGTCAAGTCGGTGGTTCATCAGGTAACAGTGCGGGTGGCTCTCGTGACGTTAAAGGTGCTTACTTCGAAGCATTGTTCCCGTTAATGGATGATCTTGAGATGACTCTTGCTGGCCGTTATGATGAATATTCAGATTACGGTAGTGATTTCTCGCCAAAAATCTCGTTTAAATACGATGTAATGGAAGGTTTAGTTCTTCGTGCTTCTTATGGGGAAGGCTTCCGTGCTCCAACACTTGATATCACGACAGCTAAGCCAGCACCTGACAACCCAAATGTTAGCGATGACCCTTCTTGTCTAAACTTTGGTCTTGAAGCTGGTTGTGACGTTCAAGTTAACGCAGTTACGCTTGCTAACCCAGAAATTGGTTCTGAAACATCTAAACAAACGTCAATAGGTTTAGCTTATCAACCAACAGATTGGTTAAACTTCTCTGCAGATTATTATGATATTGAAATATCAAATATGATCCGTTTCTTTGGCGCAACAACTATTCTTAACCGTGAACAAACAGGTGATCCAATTCCTGCAGGTTTAGGTGTAGAGCGCTTAAGCAATGGTGGTATCGACTTAATCACTCAAGGTTATGCTAACGAAGGTAGCTGGTCTATAAATGGTTTAGACTTGAACTTGAATACAACGTTTGATTTTGGTGATGCGGGTACATTCAAGCAAACTCTTCAATGGAGTCACCAGTTTGAAAGCGTTGTAGATGGCGGCCGTAATACACTTAAAGATCCAGGTGAGCCTCAAGACCGTGCTGTTCTTAACAATACGTATACTTGGAGTGACTTTGACTTTGTATGGAATATCAATTTAATTGGTAAGCAATATGAAGACGTGACTCAAAATGATGATGGTTCTTTAGATAAGACAGGTAATATTGCAACTTGGGTAACACATGATTTGCAAGTTACATATAACATGTCTACGGGTACGCAGATTTCTCTAGGTATGCAAAATGCCTTTGAGAAAGAGCCGCAATTAAGCCCATTTGGCGGTCGTAACTATAACTTCGATTTATATGACGCATACGGACGTATTACATACCTTCGCTTCCGTCAATCATTCTAAATAAAACAATATGAGGGGTGGGCTTAAGCCCACCTTTTTTTGGAGTAAGTGTGAAACATTGGGACTCATATTGGCTATCGACTGAAACTTTAAGCAGTTTTGCCCAAAGTAATCACAAAGATGGTTATCAAGGAGATGTTTTAAATTTCTGGAATGCCATTTTTAGAGAATTTCAATCATCAGCCAAACTTTTAGATATTGGTTGCGGAAATGGTGCCTTGGCTGTTTTAGCTGAACAATATCCAAATGAATTTGAAATTACGGCAATTGATGCTGCGAATATAGATCCTACTAAGCATTTTAACAACAATGAAAAAGTTTCTCTTTCACTAAAAAACATCAATTTTTACAGTGAAATGTGTTGTGAAAAGTTAAACTTTAACGATTCATCTTTTGATTACCTCATTAGTCAATTTGGCATTGAATATTCAGATCTAAACTTTTCTTTTCTTGAAGCTAATCGAGTACTTAAAAGTGGTGGCGAACTGATTGCTTTAGTTCATCATAGAAATTCTTTCATTACCCAAGATTGCCAACAAGGAATTAAAGTACTTTCACAATTCGTAAATCAAGATGGGCTCGCATATAAAGTTAGAAACTTTGTTAATTTCTGTAGTAATTATCGTCTAATAGAAAAGCCAACGGCAAAAGAACAAAATGAATTCCTACAAAATAATGAGAAGCTGTTATTAGATTTTAAAAAAGTTCAAATTAATTTTAACTCTGAAATTGAACAAGATTGGTTTGGGCAGTTAGCAAAAAGTTTTATTCCGATGATAGTAAACTGGAGGGAAGTAGCTGTTCATCAAGTTGAGAGTTTGATTGAGGAACTTGCTAATTATAAATTACGGATAAATGAGCAAATCGAAGCCTCTTGGAGCGAAGATGATCAAAAGGCAATCATTTCTAATATGAGCTCAAGCTGGGAAACCTTTGATATTACGCCCAAAAAAATTGATGGAGAATTGTTCTGTTGGGTATTAAGAGCTAAAAAGTTACAGGAAAAACACTGATATCTTTCGCTAAGCACATAATTGTGTAGAGTGTAAGCTTTAATAATACAGTGTATTGGTATTGTAAGAATTTGGCTAAATGAATTTCAACTTCAAGCTATAAACAATAATTGTGTATTCAAATTACACTGCTAGAATATATTTAGTTATTGCTTTTTTAAATGGTCAGGCTCTGATAAGACTACTTCTGTTTTACTTTTCTATTATTACGCTTTCATTTTCTGGTGATGTGTTTGCAACACAACTCAAAGCGGGTATCGTTAACTATAACTTTTTCCCTTACCATACTCGCGACGCTGATGGCCAGTTCTCAGGTGTAATTGTTGGTTACAGTAATGAAATCGCTCGTTTGGCCGAAGCTGATCTCGAATACCGCGTTTATGATAGCCTAGATGAGCTTTTAGATGCCCTTAAAGCTGGTGATGTTGACTTTGCCGTCGGCTTAAATAAAACCTCACAACGTAAAAAGCACTTTTTATTCTCAACGCCATTCATGGAAGCGCCAAGAGGTATTGTTGCGAATAAGTCCATCGCGAATGATGCATTAAAAAATTTGGCTAGCCTGCGATGGGTGTGTATTACGGGGAGTTCGCACTGTGAATATCTAGTAGAAAATGGTGCGCTATTTATCAACCGTTTTATAAAACCAGAGGACGCCTTTAAAAAAGTAGCTGATGGCTCATTTGATGCGTTTATGGGTGATTACTCGGTTTTATCTCACCAACTTAAAAACCTTTCCCAAGAAAACCTGAAAGTTGTAAGTCCAGTTTGGTTATCCAGTGAAACCCTGCATGTTATGTTTAATAAAAATAATACGGCATTACGTAATCAGGTTAATTCGGTATTAGCTGCTATTTCTCCTACAACTAAACAACTATGGGAAAGCTCTGCCAGTGAAGAGTATTTAGCAGCAAAAGCTTATAGCCAATTTAAGCGTGATTTCAATCAGATTGACAAAGTGGAAGATAATAATTACTTACTCACTTTTTCTTTTGTAGATGGCTTATTTCCAATTCACGCAACCAGTAATATAGGCGAAGCAAAAGGCTATTTAAACGACACTTTGGAACTATTAGCACAACGAAGTGATTTTCAATTTAAATATATACCAGCTGCCAACTCTCAAGAGCTAGAAAGGCTCTTTTTAGCTAATAAAATTGATTTAATTCCAACTATGAACCCCACAAAAATAGAAGAAGGTGTGTTAATTGCGTTACCTTCTCACTATAGTTTAGAGATGGTGTTAATCTCTAAACGAGCTAGTCAAACCAAGCGAATTGGCTATTTAGAGGTGTTCGCCGATCCTAAACAAGAGCTATTGACCAATGAATTAGTCGAAACAGTCTCATTTGATTCAATCAAAACGCTGTTTTATGCATTGAGAAATGACAACATAGATGCGGTGATACTACCGCAAAGTATTGCGGCGTATCAGCTAAACCAATTTTATATTGGTGAGTTTTATATCAATCCAAAATACCGTTATACCCAGCCTATTTATTTTTTAGTGAATAAACACTTCTCAGAATTTGCGACTCTGCTAGACAGCCTATTTAAAACATTGACCAGCAATGATTTTAACTATGTTGTTAGTCGTCACGGCATTTTTAGTATTGAACGTGGTTACGACCGTAAAACTGTTAATACCACAGCTATTCTCATTTTAATTTTGATTGCTGTGTCGGTAATTTATTTTATTAGCTGGCGATTAACCATTAATCGTGAAATTGCAAAGCGCAAAGATGCTGAAGAAGTGGCTTTAAGTAAGCTTAATTTTACCCAAAAACTGATAGATGACTTACCCACTATGGTGGTGATACAAGATCAGCACCAAAAGCGTATTATGTGGAACAGAGCTTATAAAGAAAATTTTGCTCACTTATGGGATGAAAAAAACCAATATTTGCGCGGAGATATTAAAGTCGTAAAAAAACTGATTTCGCAAAATGAGCAAAGTTTAAATTCAGGCAAGGTAATCAATCAGCATATAAATTACACGAATAAATCGGGTAAAGAGCTGGAGTTACTTTACACCAAAAAGCCATACTTGGGCTCAGGGGGTGAATTTGCAGGTATTATGACGGTGATCACTGATGTAACTGAACATCGTCACCTTCAGCGTGAGAATCAATCTGTACAGCAACTGTTACAAACCATTACGGACACAATACCTGGAGGTGTATTTCAGTATGAGTACTACGATGACGGTGAGGGTTGTTATACCTATATTAGTAAAGGTGCACAGAGTTTATTAGGGATTACTTCGCGAATGATTAACCAGCGCGGCATGACGGGATGTATTTCGCCGCTTATTGTTGATGAAGACCGAGTGCAAATTGCAAAGAGTTTTAAAGCAGCGAGTAAACTCAACAAAATGATTGATATTGAGTTTCGGATAAACAACCTAGGCCAGCAAATTTGGTGTCGTTTTATTGCCAATGCAGAAACTAATAAGCGCGAAAATAAGCAGGGTGTGCGTTGGAATGGTATTTTGCTTGATATCAGCATACTCAAACGTCAGCAGGAAGATTTGAATAAAGCAACGGAGCTTGCACATCAAGCTCAGTTGGCGAAAGGCCGTTTTATTGCCACTATGAGCCATGAACTAAGAACACCTATGTCTGGAGTAAATGGCTTTATAGAGCTTTTAAAATCATCATCACTTGATGAAGAGCAACACTATTTAATCGAGCACATAGAGAGCTCAGTAACAAAGCTTCGCACTTTAGTCGATGATATTTTATATTTCGCAAACAGTAGTACAGGTAATATCGAAGTCGACTTAAGAGAAACCGACCTTGAGGCGCATTTATGCCGTGTTATGCGTGCTCATGAGTACCTCGCTAAGCAAAAAGGGCTCGCTTTCAATGTACTATGGCGTAAAGCTACTTTTAATTTGGCTTTGGTCGATATAAGTCATTTGATGCAAGTGCTTTCTAATGTACTAAATAACGCCGTGAAATTTACAGAGCAAGGGACAATAAGCTGTGATGTTTTATTTGATAAGCAATCTTTAAAGATTGAAGTATCAGATACAGGTAAAGGTATGACAGCCGAGCAGTTGGCTAATATATTTATCCCTTTCGAGCAGGCAGATAACTCTATTCAACGTCGCTATGGTGGTACTGGGTTAGGCTTAAGCTTGGCAAAGCAACTTGTTGAAGCTATGCAGGGTGAAATCTCCCTATCAAGCACCTATGGTAAAGGCACTAATGTTTATATTTCAGTACCACTTAAAAACGCAAGTAAACAGAAGTTACGAGCTTTGTCAGTTAATTGGGCTGTTTGTACCCAGCACGATCAATTACTAAATAACCTAGCCAGTATGGGGGTGAAACACTATCAATTAAGTTGGCCAATCGATAAAGACGCATTTGAACAAGCTGATAATATTCTCATTGACGAGAGTTATGTTAATGCACTGTGGGGCGCTAATTGGCAGCAATCAATTAGTAATGCAAGTAATAATTATATTTTAGTAGCATGCGCTAACAAAGTGCATACACCAGCAAATTGTTGCTGCCATATTCTACCTATTGAACCATTGTATCCAGATACTTTGAGAGAGCTTATAAATAGTGCACACATTCGCTTGGATGATGAGATGCTAACGCAAAGCTATCCGTTACATGGGAAAATATTAATAGCTGAGGATAATAAAACAAATCAGTTATTGCTCGAAAAACAATGCCAAAAACTAGGAATTAAAGCGGTCATGGTTGACGATGGTATTGCTGCTCTAAGAGCACTTGAAACAGGGCATTTTGATTTATTATTAACAGACTGTCACATGCCTGATTTAGATGGATTTCAATTAACTGAGCAATTACGCAGTCAAGAGAAGTTTAAAAATTTGCCAATTATTGGCTTTACTGCGGATGATTCTAAAGAGTGTTTAAATAAAGCATTAAAATCAGGAATGAGCTGTGTGTTATTTAAGCCATATAAACTCAATGAATTATATAATCGACTAGCTGAGTTTATAGAGTTAAGTAGTGATGATTTGCCAATTACCGATGATAATCCCGATTTAAGCTTACAAGGTATAAAAGATAAACAGCATTGGTTAAATGTTTTCGGCAATGAGAATGATGCAAAAATGCTCGCAGAGGTATTTATTACTAGCTTGCAAGCAGACTTAAATTCCTTACAAGAGCAAATAAAAAATCAAAATTTAGAAAAGGTTTCTGGCGCAATACATAAACTTAAAGGCGCTATTGTAATGCTTCAATATCCTCCTTTATCTGAGCTTATCGTAACGACCGAGAGTCGTTTTAATCAACTGCAAGATACATTAATTGTCGAAAAGTTAATTGCAGAGCTAAGCGATGTAATAGATAAAATAAAGCTATGGCTATAATAAAAAGATAGGATAAAAAATAAACATGGAATAGATTATTTCATTAAATCCACATATACTAGCTACTGTTAAACTTTTAACTTAACTTTTAATACTTAAGAGAGCTCTCAATGAAAGAAATCCGATCTTTTGTGAAATCTGCGTCATTATCTGAATTAGAAAAAGCAAAACAGCTAATTGACACAGCAATCGAGAAATATACTCAACAGCAAGAAGCTAAAAAAGAAGTACTCGATCTACTAAAAGAAAAAGGACTTACATTAGAAGATCTACAGGATGTAGCAACAACTGATAAGCGTACTAAAGTAAAACCAAAATATCGCATCGAATTTAATGGTGAAATTGTTGAATGGACAGGCCGTGGTAAACGTCCTAAAGCTTTCCAAGGTGTAGATCTAACAAAACACCTCGCTTAATTTTTGCTTTAAAGAATAGGAAGGGAAGCGTATGCTTCCCTTTTTTTATGTCGATAATAGTCAGATAAAATGAAGTACGTACTCAGACCCTATCAACAAGAGGCCGTAGCACGCACAGTTGCTCACTTTCGACAAACTGATGATGCAGCACTTATTGTGTTACCAACAGGTGCAGGTAAGAGTCTTGTTATTGCTGAACTTGCGCGTATTGCCAAACAAAAAATTATGGTGCTTGCTCATGTTAAAGAGTTGGTAGAGCAAAACGCTGAGAAATACACCAGCTTTGGTTTTAAGGCCAGCATATTTTCAGCGGGTTTAAAGCAAAAGTCTTTAACTGAACAAGTCACCTTTGCAAGTGTGCAGTCACTGGCGCGAAATACAAAACAGCTAACCGACGCCTATTCATTATTGATCATTGATGAATGCCACCGTGTAAGCGGTGATGAAAAAAGCCAATACGGACGGGTGATAGCGAGTCTAAAAAAACAAAATCCTAGTCTTAAAGTACTTGGACTAACCGCGACTCCATTTCGAATGGGCATGGGGTGGGTTTATCATCATCACTATCATGGCTTTGTTAGAGGTGATAGCGATGCGCCATTTAAAAAGTGTATTTTTGAGTTACCACTGCGATATATGATCAAAAATGGCTATTTAACGCCGCCTCACGAGGTGGATGCTGCGATTAGTCATTATGACTTTTCATCACTGCCGAGTGATTCATTTGGTCGTTACAGTGTCGAGAATATGAATGCGTTATTGAAAGATAACACTCGCGCGACAAAAGCTATTATCAACCAAGTAATAGAATATAGTGAGCAGCGTCATGGTGTAATGATCTTTGCTGCAACTGTGATGCACGCCAAAGAAATAACAGGCTACTTACCTGAGCATAATACTGCACTGATTACTGGTGATACCGATAATCAAGAACGCGATAGGATTATTAATCAATTTAAAGCAAAAAAAATAAAGTATTTAGTCAATGTATCAGTACTTACGACAGGCTTTGATGCCCCTCATGTTGATTACATCGCAATTTTAAGGCCTACAGAATCGGTGAGTTTATACCAACAAATTGTAGGTAGGGGACTTCGTTTAAGCGAAGGTAAAGAAGATTGCTTAGTTATTGACTATGCTGGTAATGGCTTTGATTTGTTTTATCCTGAGGTAGGTAGTATCAAAGCACAAAGTGATAATGAGCCAGTACAAGTACTTTGCCCTGGTTGTGGGTTTGCGAATATTTTTTGGGGTAAAACTGATAGCGAAGGTAAAGTTGTTGAGCACTTTGGCAGGCGTTGCCAAGGGTTGCTGGAAAATGATGAAGTGCAAGTACAGTGCGATTATCGTTTTCGTTTTAAAGAATGTGAGCACTGTGGTGAACAAAATGACATAGCAGCAAGGCAGTGTCAGTCATGTGGTGCTATGATGGCAGATCCTGATGATAAACTAAGAGAAGCGCTTAATCTAAAAGATGCTTTGGTATTAAGGTGTAGTGGTTTGTCGGCACAGTTGCTTGCTAAAGGTTTACTTAAAATTAGTTACTTTGATGAAGACGGTGCAAGTTGTGATGAAGTATTTAATTTAACCAACGATACGGGGCGGTTTATCTTTAATAAGCAATTTGGCAAACGAGCGGCACCCGGTTACAGTCCCGTTGAATGGCAAAGCGCAGAACAAGTTGTTGAATTACAGAAGCAACTACTTGCACCAGACTTTGTGATTGCCCGTAAAAATAAAAAATACGGTTGGAAAGTGGCTGAAAAGCTATTTGATTATCAGGGGAGTTTCCGTAAAGCGAATCAATTGAGTTGATTCGCTTTACGAAATTGGGGCAGACCTATTTTTCTTCGGCCATTAAACCCCAGCCGTCACCATATCCATTGTGACCATTTGCGATGCTCTCTAAGTATTGCTCTGTTTGGCTAAGTAAAGTGTGATCTGGCACCATTTTCACACGAGTAATTACTTCCCACACCCCTGTATCAGGGCATTTGTTTAATTCCGTAGAAGGTGCAAGCTCATCACTTTCAATTACTTTTGAAAATTTTTCTGCTTCTGGTTTTTGTTCAAAAAGAATATAGAAATCGATGGTTTGCATACTGGTTAAGTCGACACCAGCTTCAGCAATTTCAGCTAATAATTGACCGTTTTCGTCATCAGGGAAGTGCATTTAGTCGCTCGTTCATTATAAATCTAGGTATTATCCGCTATTGTAGCGAAAATAAAAGTTTAACGCGTACTAATTTTAACATTTCAATTATGTCAGTGGCTATAACGCTGTGTTAATATCATTTTGTACTCATTTTAGATTATGACTCTTCCAAAAAAGTAAGGATAATTTTTGTATACTCGGCATCTCTATTTTGTCTTTTTGCTTTTCTGTTCTTCGTATAGCCAGTACTCAATTGGTACGGAAGGGATTATTAAAGATTATAAAATACAAGGGATTAGTGGCGAGCTTGAGGGGAACGTTGAGCTTTACATTAAACAACTTGTCGATGAAAAAAACTCTAAGGCTCTAAAGCGTCATGCTAAAAGCCAAGTTGAAATGAGTTTAAAAGCTCTTGGTTACTATAAACCTACCATTAAAATTAGCTTCGATAACGCAGAGCAGCTTTTGATAGTTAATGTTGAACGCGGCCCTGTTACACGAGTTGCAGATATCAAAGTGACTATCACTGGTTCAGGTAAAGATGACGCTGAATTCATGTCTGTAGTCAACAGCATCAAAATAAAACAGGGTGATTTTTTAAATCACGGTAAATATGAGGCCGCTAGAAAACGCATTGAAAGCCAACTATTAGAGTTAGGTTACTTTGATGCAAAATGGCATGAGCATAAATTAGCGGTGTCTTTGAAAAATAATAACGCGAGAGTCATTTTTAATGTTGATACTGGGCCTCGGTACCAGTTTGGTGATATCACAATCGGCAGTGAGACTCCCGCTGAAAAATATATTCGCTCACTAGCGGAGTTTAAACAAGGCCAGCCTTATAAAGCGACTGAGATTTCTGATTACAATTTAGCATTGTCGAGCACGCCTTATTTTGCGAGTGTGCGTGTTTATGCTGACATTGCTAAACGTAAAAATAATCAAGTGCCAATTAATGTTGATGTGTTACATAAACCTGCAAATAGCTTCGAAGTGGGTGGCGGTTATAGCACCGACCTTGGGCCAAAAGTTCGCTTTAAATGGACAAAACCCTGGATCACTGAAGATGGTCATTACTTAGAGAGCAATCTGAATGTATCAGAACGTCAGCAAGATATCTCTCTCGGCTATACGGTACCTGTAGATGACCCTAACGATGATTTATGGCGTTTTTCTTTAGGCTACAAACTAGAAGACGAATTAACCAATGATTTATATAGCCGCATATTTACAGGCCAATTACAGCGCCAATGGCTAACAGACGACGATTGGGTACGCACTGCATTTTTAAGGCGTGACTATGAAACTTACCGTATTGGTGATGAAGAGCAAAGTGCAAAAATGTTAATGCCTGGCATCAGTTATGCCAAGAAAGACACTGAAGGAGGCACAACGCCATATAAAGGCTATCAATGGATGATGTCAGCCGAATTTGGTTTAAAAGATATGATGTCTTCAACTAACATTTTGCGATTACAACTGCAAAATGCTTGGTTAACCACGTTTGCAGATCGCCATATGCTGTTTTTAAGAGCCAACCTAGGCGCAATGCTGGTCGATAATATCAATGAAGTTCCTCTATCTTTGCGCTTTTATGCGGGTGGTGACCAAAGTGTGCGTGGTTTTGCTTATGAATCTATTTCGCCTGAAGATGAAAAAGGACGTTTGATAGGTGGTAAATATTTAATGAGCGGAACCGTTGAATATAACTACCAATTTGCCGAGCATTGGCGAGCAGCCTTATTTGTTGATAGTGGTACCGCGACAAATGATTTTACTGATCGTGTAGAAGTTGGGGCTGGTTTTGGTTTTAGGTATTTAACACCGGTTGGTCCTGTGCGTATCGACCATGCTTGGGGTCTGACAAAAGAAAGTAAAAGCACTCGACTAAGTATTACCATAGGGCCTGAAATCTAATGAAGATGTTAAAAAAGATAACCAAGGTTCTATCAATTACATTGACAAGTTTGGCAGTCATTGTGTTTTGTTTGTTGTTCACAGCACCCGGTAATCACTTTATTGCATACTCTGCTAATAAGCTAGTTGATGGCTTAACAATTAAGTTGCCATCAGGGCGTTTTTTATATAACGATGCGTTTGATGTTTTCTTTGAAAACCAAGGTATCATGCTTGATGCAAAGCAACTAAAAGTTGATTTGTTCTGGTGGCGTTGTGATGGTATTTGTATTGAAAATTTAAGCGCCCAGTCGATTGATTTAAATATTAAAAAGCAAGCTTCATCAACTGAACCTCGTAATGAATCAGAGCAAGAAGTAGAACTAGCCACACAAATTAGCTTACCAATAAAAATCACTCTAAACCGAGTTGCAATTAATCGGTTTAGTTTAGTGCATGCCAGTGCCGACGTAACAGTAAATAAATTAAGCCTTGAGGGGCGCGCCGAAGCATCAGACGTCACAGTGAATTCATTGAATATTGCTGACATAGAGGTGTTATTGCATGAAACTAAAGAGCAGCCTAAGTCGACTCCACTAAAGGAGGTACCGGCACTACCAGAAATCGATACTACGCTCCCGGTTAACCTCCAAGTTAATCAATTTCGAATCAGCAAGGTTGCTATTACACCTTCTTGGGTAGAAGAGGCTCAGCTGGTTGAAAATATTGAATTGGTCGCTTCAGTTAATGGCAGTGATATTCACCTTGAAAAACTTGCTGCACGCTATCAGCAATGGCAATTACAAACCAAGCTAACGGCTGAACTCTCTGGTGATAATACTGTTAGTGGCTCGCTGTCGGTAGGTAACACTGAGCATCAAGCTAATTTAACTGTTTTAGGCCCACTTGCTAATTTAAAGTTAGATTTAGTAACTCAGGGGACATACCCAGCAAAGCTAAAAGGGACTGTGAATTTAAGAGAAACAAATTTTCCATTTGATTTAACAGGCCAGATAGAAAAGTGGCAAATTGAAACTAATACACAAAACCTGCAATTAACTGACTTTGATTTACAAGCCAAAGGCCACGCCGATGCTTATGAAGTCGATTTGAGCTTAGTCACACAGTTAGACGCGTTACCGGCAATGACTGTGAAATCGCAACTACAGGGTAGCTTAACAAGTGCAAAACTGAAGCAATTAAACCTTAATGCGAATGACAGTAACGCAGTAGTAACCGCTTCGGTTGATTGGTCAAATGGGGTAAAAAGTCAATTTAAAGGAACTTTGAGTCACTTAAAAGCACAATACTTAACGGATGCACTGAGCAGTGACTTATCCGGTGAGTTTAATGGTTCATTCAATTTACAGGCAAGTGAATGGCAGCTTGCGTTAGATAACACGCAATTAAATGGCTCAATAAATGAAGTTCCTGTGACCTTACTTTCGGATTTTGAACTTGATAGCAGCTTACATGCGAGTTTTAAAAAGCTTGAAGTGAAAAGTGGTAAAAATGAAATTGCCTTATCAGGTCAGGTAGATGATGTATGGCGCGTCGAAGGTAAAATGCGTTTAGATGCAAGTGGTCAAGATATCTTGCCTATGCAAGGTAAGGGATTTGCTGATTTGACTTTACGTGGAAAGCGACTCGCGCCAACGGTTGATTTAAATATGGTACTTCATACGTTGAGTTATCAAGATATCCAGGTCGATGGTTTAACATTAAAAGGGCAATTCGATTATGCCGCAGACTGGCAAACTGACCTGTCACTTATTCTTGATTCTGCAAGTGTAGGCGAACATAAAATTAATCAAATTGAGTTAGATGCCAGTGGAGATAAAACTGATCACCATTTAGCTTTTTTACTCGATGCAGATCAAGGGAAAGCATCATTTGATGTTGACGGTAAATTTAATAAAGAAATCTGGCAAGGTGCGTTAAGTCAAATTCTTGTAACCGATAATCAGGTGCGCTTTGGTACTAATAAGCCGGTTAATATTCAACTAAATACCAAAACCTTTGACTTTAATGTAGCCGCTCACTGCTGGCAAAGCGATAACTCAAAACTATGTTTTGAGACCTTGCAGCAAACTAAACAATTAGGTCAGTTGAATGCAAAGCTTGCTGCGTTATCTATTGCTGAATTTAAACACTTCTTACCAGATAATTTGAAAGTAATTGGCAATGCAAACGGGGAGTTTGTTGCTAATTGGAATAATGGCGCATTGAAAACGATTCGTGCCAATATCAAAACACAGCAGCTAGAAGCATCCTTAATTGATGGTGCAAATGTCTATAAATTACCGGTAGAGGTTTTAGATATCTCGGCAATGAGTGATGCGCAAGTTGGTAAACTTAATGCCACCCTTGATTCATCCGTATTAGGTAAAGTGACTTCACAGCTCAACATTGATGATATACAAAATAAACAGACCTTAGCGGGCGACTTGGTTATTGAGAAAATTGAGTTAACAAACTTAAGACCCTTTATTGCATCACTTGAACAATTAACAGGCGATATTAAAGGCCGTTTAGCAATCGCAGGCACCTTGAAAGAGCCATTACTCAATGGTGAATTTGATGTTGAAAAAATCAATCTAGAAGGGGCAACATTGCCCGTATCGCTGCAAAATTCATATGTAAACATTGCCTTTAATAACCAAAGTGCAAAGCTCACGGGTGAGCTGAAAGACACTGAAGGGGGCGCACTTAACTTATCTGGCGGTGTCGATTGGCAGCAAGATTTACCAGACGTTGACGTGAAATTGAACGGTAAAGAGTTTTTTGTGCGTGCCCAGCAAGATGTTACCTTTAAAGTATCACCAGATTTAACTATGTCATTGAAGAACAATGCGTTTAATCTCGATGGCCAAGTCGTGGTGCCATGGGGCCGAATTGCTATTGAAGAGCTACCAGAGGGCGCAGTACAAGTCAGCGATGATGAAGTGATTGTTGATATTGAGCAGCAACAATCTGAGAAAGTGCCATTTGACTATGCGATAAATTTAAAAGTATTGGTTGAGAATGATGTACGAATAGATTCTTTTGGCCTTAAGTCAAAAGTTGAAGGTGATTTAAATATAAGTATGGACCAAGTCACTCCTATGATAGCAACGGGTGAATTGAACCTAGTAGACGGTACATACCGTGCATTTGGACAAGACTTGCAAATCCGTACTGGTCAGGTGGGGTTTAGTGGCTCAATTGATAAACCTTACTTAAATATCAAAGCGATTCGTAACCCTGATAACACCTCAAATGGTGTTGTGGCAGGGATCACCTTAACAGGTAATGTTGAACAGCCTTCGTTAAAAGTATTTTCAGAGCCAGCGATGGATCAGGGTCAAGCCCTGGCTTATTTGCTAAATGGACAACCTCTTGATGAAGGTGACAGCTCGACCGATGCCATGTTAACACAATTATTGCTTGCCCAAGGTGTAAACCGCAGTGAGGGGGTGGTGTCTAAGATAGGCGAAAGTTTTGGTTTGTCAGATGTAAGCTTAAGTTCGAGTGGTAGTGGTGACGATACAAAAGTTGAGATATCTGGCTATCTTACACCGGGCATTCAAGTGAAATACAGTGTTGGTATTTTTGATTCGTTAAGTGAAGTTGCTGTGCGCTATCAATTGTTGTCACAATTGTACATTGAGGTGACCAGTGGCCTTTATCAAAATGTTGATATTCTCTATAAATTTGATTGGGATTAATAATGAGCATTGCCTTAATAAGTCGCTTTTACTTGCTTATTGGGGCATAAATTAATAGGCTGAATTGTCAACTACTTAAAAGATAATAACAATGAAATTAAGACTATTAACCTTGTGTCTTGGTGCGCTATTAATTGCACCAACTCATGGAAAAGAAACCAGTCAAAAACGTTCTGCTGGCGAAATCATTAAAACTGCCAGCGATAGTGAATGGCGAACTGTTAGTGCCCAGAACATCATTAAACTAACCCTACCTACGGGTGCTGCTTATATTGAACTAAACGATAAATTGGCGCCTACGCACGCAAACAACATGCGACAGCTTGCCAAAGAAGGGTTTTATCAAGGCCTGAGTGTGTATCGCTTTGTTGAAGGATTTGTAGCACAAGGAGGCGATGTCAGCGAAAGCAAACCTGTTAAAAATGCTAAAAAAGCCTTACCCGCTGAGTTTTACTTACGTACCGAGACTCCTCTAAAGATTACAGAGCTCAAAGGACCTGATGGTTATGCAGCTAAAACGGGCTTTTTAAACGGCTTTGCTGTGGCACAAAACCAAAGCCAAACTGAAACATGGCAAGTACATTGCCCTGGTGTTTTTGCTATGGCTCGCGATAATGATATCAATTCAGGTGGTACCGAATTTTATGTGACCATAGGGAATAGCCAGCGCTATTTAGACCGTAACATCACTGTATTTGGTCGCGTTTTAGAAGGGATGGAACATTTTAATCTCTTACAGCGTAAAGCCACTGAAGGTCAGACATTTAACCCCATCACAGATATGCAACTATTAGCAGATATTAAAGACACAGACAACAGTAAATTTCGGGTCATGAAAACAGACTCAAATGCGTTTATATCCCTCATTGAAGCGCGTAAAAATCGCGTTGAAGCGTGGTTTGTTGAAAGCCCTGATTACATCAATGTTTGTGCAATGCCAATCCCAACAGAGAGGGTGATGCCAACTCGCAATAATCCTTAATCATTTTGAGCGATTAAATCTGTCGCTAATTGCGTTAAATATTACTTATTTACGACTGCATGGATGCAGGAAGTAGAGCAATTGCCGAGAACAATTAAACAACGAAATTTTTGCCTTGTTATCAACGAGATTTTATTGCCTCAAAACGGTTCACTTAATTAAGCGAATTGGCATAAATAAAGCCATGACCACCTGATAGATTATTTGATACAATATCAATCTATTGGTTAAGAAATATAAGGGTATCGGGTGGTTAACCTAGGTCCGCTGTTCGGCGAATTAAAAACGTGTTTACGCAAAGATCAATTCATCTTCAAAAAACGCCTTCATGGCATCAAAAAAATCAACGATGAAACTAAGCAAGCAAACATAGCGCAAAAAATAGCAGAAGATATTAGCCGTTCTCAGCAATTGCGCGAGCAACGTTTGGCTGCCTTGCCAAAAGTGACTTACCCAGAGCAACTACCAGTTAGCCAAAAGAAAGATGACATTAAACAGGCCATCGCCAATAACCAAGTCGTGATCATTGCTGGTGAAACAGGCTCAGGTAAAACCACGCAGATCCCAAAAATGTGTTTAGAGCTTGGCCGAGGTGTTGATGGATACATTGGCCACACTCAGCCTCGTCGACTCGCTGCACGCAGTGTAGCGAATCGTATTGCAGAAGAAATGCAGTGCGAGCTAGGTCAACAAGTGGGTTTTAAAATTCGCTTTAGCGACCAAGTCTCTGACAATAGCTACATTAAATTGATGACAGACGGTATTTTGCTGGCTGAAATTCAACAAGACAGATACCTAAATCAGTACGATACTATTATCATCGATGAAGCCCACGAACGAAGTCTGAATATCGATTTCATCTTAGGCTATTTAAAAAATTTACTGCCAAAGCGACCAGACTTAAAAGTTATCATCACCTCAGCGACGATTGACCCTGAGCGTTTTTCTAAACATTTTGATAATGCGCCAATTATTGAAGTATCAGGCCGTACTTTCCCAGTAGACGTTCGCTATAGACCAACTACTGAAATCAACAAAGATGATATGGAAGCGGATGGTGACCAATTACAGGGGATTTTTGATGCTGTCGATGAGCTTTGCGATGAAGGCCCCGGCGATATTCTGATTTTCATGAATGGTGAACGAGAAATTCGCGATACTGCTGATGCGTTATCAAAGCGAAACCTCAAAGGCACGGATGTTTTACCGCTCTATTCGCGTTTATCAAACGCTGAACAAAACCGAATTTTTGCGCCGCACAGCCGCCGTCATATTATTTTAGCCACCAACGTTGCTGAAACGTCATTAACGGTGCCAGGTATTCGCTATGTTATCGATCCAGGCACTGCGCGCATTAGCCGTTATAGCTATCGTACTAAGGTACAACGGCTTCCGATCGAACCAATTTCGCAGGCAAGTGCCAATCAGCGAAAAGGCCGCTGTGGTCGTATTGAAGCGGGTATCTGTATTCGCTTATACAGTGAAGAAGACTTTAATTCGCGCCCAGAGTTTACTGATCCTGAAATTTTACGCACCAACTTAGCCTCTGTTATTTTGCAAATGCTCGGTTTGGGACTTGGCGACATGCAGCAGTTTCCGTTTGTGCAAGCGCCTGATAGTCGTAATATTAACGATGGTTTGACGTTGCTTGAAGAACTCGAAGCCATTAAGCCTGCAAAACGTCACAAGAAAACCGAACTGACTAAGTCAGGTAGGAGCTTAAGTCGATTACCGGTAGATCCACGTCTAGCGAAAATGGTGCTAACTGCTGATAGCTTAGGTGCACTGCGTGAAGTGATCATTATTGTTGCGGCATTGTCTATTCAAGATCCAAGAGAACGACCGCAAGAAAAACGTGGCGCAGCAGACGAAAAACATGGTCGTTTTGATGATCCAGATTCAGACTTTATCGCTTTTCTAAATCTGTGGAATTACCTTGAAGAGCAGCAATCAGAATTGAGCAATAGCCAATTTAGAAAGTTATGCCAAAAGGACTTCTTAGCCTATATGCGCATCCGTGAATGGCAAGATATAGTCTATCAGCTATCGACGGTTTGTAATGAAATGGGCATGAAGGCTACCACCAATGTTGCTGATAGTGACCGAATCCATCAATCTTTATTAAGCGGTATGTTAAGCCATATTGGTTTTAAGGATGAAAAACAGCTTTATAAAGGTGCACGCAATAGCCAGTTCCATATTTTCCCTGGCTCAGGCTTATTTAAAAAGAGCCCAAAATGGATTATGTCGGCAGAGCTTGTTGAAACGAGCAAGCTTTATGCTCGAATCAACGCGCGTATAGACTTGAAATGGGTTGAAGGCTTTGCGCAACATCTAGTTAAGCGCAGCTACAGCGAACCGCATTGGGAGAAAAAGCCTGGTGCAGTTATCGCGTTTGAACAGCAAACCTTGTATGGGCTGTTAATTGTTAATAAGCGCCGCTGTGTGTATAGCAATATTGATCCTAAAGTCAGTCGTGAGTTGTTTATTCGTACAGCTTTAGTAGAACAAGAGCTGGGTCAAAATGAAGGGTTTTTACAGTATAATCAAGAGTTAATTGAAGATATTCAGGTACTCGAAAATAAATCACGTCGGCGTGATATCTTGGTCGATGAACAAACCTTATTTGAATTCTACGACAAGAAAATTCCACAAGATATAAATAATCGTGCCGCATTTAATAAATGGTGGAAGACACAAAAGCAAAAGGATAAGCGCTTTTTACACATGTCTCGAGAAGAGTTAATGCAGCATGGTGCTGATCATGTCACTGAGTTTGACTACCCTGATACTTGGCAGCAGGACAACTTGTTATTACCACTGGCTTATCACTTTGATCCAGGCCAAGCTGTTGATGGTGTTGCGGTACAAATTCCGGTAGCGCTTCTAAACCAAGTACAAGAAACAGGCTTTGATTGGCACATTCCAGCATTTAGACATGAGTTAATTTGTGCGCTAATTAAGTCGCTACCAAAGACAATTCGTCGCAACTTTGTGCCTGCACCAAACTACGCCGACGCCGTACTCGCTGCAATTGAGCCTATGCAAGGCAGCCTAATTGATGCAATCAGCACTCGTTTGTTACGTATGACAGGGGTTCGTGTGGAGTCTGATGCGTGGGACTTATCAACCCTTGCTCCGCATTTACGCTTGCAGTTTGAAGTACGTGATGAACACAATAAGTTACTCGCTCGTGGTTTAAACTTGGCAAAGCTGAAAGCCCAGTTACAAGGCAAGGTAACGGATACCTTATCGAAAGTAGCCGACAAGGGCATAGAGAAAGCCGATTTGACCGAGTGGAGCTTTGGTGAGTTACCAAGCTCTTATGTGAAAAAGCAGGGTCAATACGAAATCAAAGCCTTTCCAGCACTCGTGGATAAGAAAGATTCTGCAGCGGTTGAGCTATTTGATAATGAACACAAAGCACAGCAGGCGCACCAACAAGGTTTACGTCGCTTAGTATTATTAAATGTGCCATCACCGATTAAATATTTACAGCAAAATTTACCAAATAAATCTAAATTAGGTTTGTACTTTAACCCTTTTGGTAAGGTGAATGACCTAATTAATGATTGTATCGCCGCAGCAGTGGATAGCCTATTAACTAAATATGGCAACATCCGTACTGCAGATGCATTTGAAAAAGCCAAGGAGCAAATTCGCGGAGAGCTCGGTGATACTGTTGTTGAGATCGCCACCCAAGTAGAGCAAGTGCTGAGTATAGCTCATGGCTTAAATAAACGTATGAAAGGTCGTGTTGATTTAACTATGATCACGGCGCACGGTGATATTAAATCACAGTTACAAAGCTTGGTGTTTAAAGGCTTTGTCAGCCAGCATGGTGCAGCAAAAATGACGGATTTAATTCGTTATTTAAAAGCCATTGAACGACGCTTAGAAAAATTACCAGTCGACCCTAATCGTGACAGGCTGTGCGTGCTTGAACTTGAAAAAGTGGCTGAGCAATATCAAAAGTTAGCGAATAAAATTCCTAAGGGTATGCCTATTCCCGAAGAAATAAGCGCGATATTTTGGATGCAACAGGAGTTACGTGTTTCTTTATTTGCACAAACACTAGGGACGCCTTATCCTGTATCTGCTAAACGTGTTTTAAACGCAATCAAAGAATGTGAGTTATAATACTAAGGAATGAGCAGTGAGCTAAGCGCTTCCTTGCTTTAAGTTACAAACACAAATGCTAAAAGGAGATTATGTGGGCATTGAAAAGGAAAGACCGATCTCAGTTCCTGAGCGAGCGGTAAATCGACCGCGACCAAGCATTTTGGTCGTTGATGATGAATATTTTAATTTTGAAATGCTCAAAGCAAGCCTTGGAGATGAGTTTTCGTTAAGCTATGCAAACTCAGGCACATCGTGTTTAACGTCAGCCATAGCTGAGCCGCCAGATGCTATACTGTTAGATGTTTGTATGCCGGGCTTAGATGGTTATGATACTTGCCGATTACTAAAAAACACCCCAGAAACAGAGCAAATCCCTGTTGTCATGGTGTCTGGCCTTGAAACCGAGCTTGAACAAAAAGCGGGGTTTGATGCTGGGTGCGACGCCTATGTAGTGAAGCCTTTTTCTGTTAAAACATTAATAGAGAAAATAAAAACACTGGTATAGGAGGCCATATGTTTCATGAGGAGAAACGCGACTTTCGCCGCATGCAAATTCATACCCCTGCAAAACTTATCCCGTTAGATGTTGCTAATGGTGCAGAAATTGAGGCGATATGCACTGACTTAAGTGCAACAGGGCTTGCAATTCATCTTGATGAAGCTTTAGAAATAGGCCGTCTTTATCGCGTGTTAATTGCTTCGACTAGCACCGCTATTACCTCATTTGATGCTACAGCACGGGTGATACGAGCAACCAAGGAGCAAGATGGCTCCTTGAGTGCCGGTTTAGAAATTGTAAATTTTAACTAATCTCTTTGCTTAGTATACTTTACAGATTAGGCCTTTAAGATAAAAACCTTCAGGGTAGCTGCCAGCAATCGGGTGGTCGGCAGCTTGATTTAGTCGCTCCATGATCAATAAGTCTTTACCTGCATCAAGGGCAGCATCCGCAACCACTTTCTGAAATAAATTTTGTTCCATTAACCCAGAACATGAAAATGTCAGTAAGGTTCCCCCAGGCTTTAAGATTTGCATCGCAATCATATTGATATCTTTATAACCACGGCATGCTCCGGTCAATTGTGCTTTATTATCAGCAAATTTAGGTGGATCCATTACAATAGTATCAAATTGCACACCTTCATCACGGTATTGGCGTAACAGCTTAAAGACATCTTGCTTGACGAAATCAACTTTAGATAAATCAAGGTTATTATGCTCAACATTACGCTTAGCAGTATCAAGCGCTGGTTGTGATACATCGACGTTAGTGACGTGTTTACAACCGCCACGCAAAGCATAGAGTGAGAATGTACCTGTGTAGCTAAAGCAGTTTAATACTGTTTTGTCTTTCACAAAGCGTTCAAGCGCAGCGCGGCTGTCACGCTGGTCTAAATAAAAACCTGTTTTATGGCCCTCAATAATGTCTACTTCAAGCTTTAAGCCATTTTCTTCGATTAGTACTGGTCCAGTTGGCTCTTTACCCCAAAGTATACCTTTGATTGGTTCAAGGCCTTCTTTAGTACGAACATCAACGTCTGAGCGTTCGTAGACATCGCAGCCAGGAAAAATAGTCATAAGTGCAGCGACTATTTCACCTTTATGTCGCTCTGCGCCAGCACTTAGGAGTTGGCAAACCAGTACATTGTCAAATTTATCGATCGTGATGCCTGGTAAATAGTCAGATTCAGCGGCACTTAAACGAAAACCCGTTAAACCACCTTCACTGATCACCTGCTGTCGAGCATCATAAGCACGGCGTAAACGCTTTTCAAAAAATGCTTGGTCAATCACTTCGTTTTTATCAAAGCTCCATACGCGAGCACGAATTTGCGATTGCGGGCTGTAAGCAGCAATGGCTAAAAATTTACCGTCATTATCATAGATAGTGACAGTATCACCTAGTCCTGGCTTACCCTTTACTTTCTTAATGGCTTTTGAGAACACCCACGGGTGTTTTCTTTTTAATGATTTTTCTCGTCCAGCTTGCAGGTAAATAGCAGATGACATAGGGATTCTCGCGTCAAACAAAAGGGGGCATAGTTTAATGAAGCGCTGACAAACATACAATGAATGTTTTGAACAAATCCAGCAACCACGCTAAAGTAAGCATAATTTCAATTAGTTAATGGTGATAGCCTGTATATGCAGCCAGAAATAGACTTTGCAGTTTTAGAAACTCAGTGTCGAGACTTTATTTTGTCTTTACTTCATGCCGATGTCGCACACGATATTAGCCATATTGAGCGAGTAGTTAGGGTTGCTAAACAGTTATGTATTGCAGAGCAGGCCAACATGGCTGTGGTGTTACCTGCAGCTTGGTTACATGATTGTGTTGCGGTTGCAAAAAACCACCCAGATCGGGCAAAAGCATCGACCATGGCTGCAGACAAGGCGTTAAGTTTTTTAGCCTCAATTAATTATCCAGAGCAGTATTTCAGTGCCATTCATCATGCTATTGTGGCACATAGCTTTAGTGCCAATATCAAAGTTGAAAGTGTCGAAGCGGAAATAGTACAAGACGCAGATCGAATGGATGCATTAGGTGCAATCGGTGTTAGCCGCTGTATGAAGGTAGGGGGCTCAATTGGTCGCTATCTGTACCATAAAGACGATCCATTTTGCTTAAACCGCGAACCCGATGATACAAAATACACCCTCGATCATTTTTTCATTAAGCTGTTAAACATTAGCGAGAGTATGAACACGCCATCAGCGAAAGATGAAGCCAAAAGACGCACAGCTTATATGCTCGAATTTTTAGAACAGTTAAAAACAGAAATTGGCGAGTAATATGGCTATTCCATCTTTATGTGGTGTTGACCATTGCCACTTAAATGTTGATGATTTAGCTAAAGCTGTTGGCTGGTATCAACAGGTACTTGGTTTTACCGTCGTTCCTGAGCTTGCTTTTTGGGATGAAGGAAAAGGTCCGTTAACCCTAGAAGATCAAGCAAAAACGATTCGTCTGGCACTGTTTGAAGCTGAGGGTAGAAGCAAGGGGATTGCTTTTGGCGCAAATGCAGCACAGTTTCTAGAATGGCTTGAACATTTAGCTCAATTTGATATTAAAACTGTTGTTGCCGACCATGGTGTTACTTACTCAATGTATTTTAAAGATTGTGCTGGTAATAGCCATGAAATTACTTCGCATGATTATGAAGCAATTAAAAAAGGCCTCAAATGAGGCCTTTAATTCGCCATTAGCTGGTATAAGTGTTTTTGATTTCTATGATGCTGCCTATTTGGCCGATAAATAAATCAACTAATTGCGGATCAAAATGCTTACCTGCCTCATCTTTTAATAAGTCGAGGGCTTCTTCAATCGACCAGGCTTTTTTATAGGGGCGTTTTGAGGTTAAAGCATCAAATACATCAGCAATAGCTACAATACGTCCTTCAATACTGATTTCTTTGCCTTTAAGGCCATACGGATAACCCGTACCATCCCACTTTTCATGGTGTTCAAGGGCAAGCTTATGAGCTAATTGTAATAGCGGCGAAGGTGAGTTTTCTAAAATCTTCGCACCTATTAAAGCATGTTGTTTCATGTGCTCGTATTCGTTTTCGTTTAAGCGCCCAGGTTTCAAAAGCACGGCGTCAGGAATACCGATTTTACCAACATCATGCATTGGGGCAGCCTGTTTAAGCTGCTCGGCTTCATACTCACTCATGCCATAGGCAAGGGCGAGTACTTTACTGTAGCGGCTCATTCTTGCGATATGCTCACCGGTGTCAGTGTCTTTATATTCGGCAGCTCGACCTAAACGTTGAATCAAATCAATATGAGCTAATTGCAGTTGCTCAGCTTGCACCAGGGATAAGTGATTTTTAACCCGAGCCCTGACAATTGCTGGGCTAATTGGTTTGGTAATATAATCGACTGCACCAAGAGCAAAGCCTTCAGATTCATCTTGTTCATGTGAAAGTGCCGTAACAAAGATAACAGGAATATGCGCTGTTTTAGGATTTGCTTTTAACACTTTACAGACTTCGAAGCCGCTCATATCGGGCATCATAATATCGAGCAAAATCAACTTAGGTGGTTCATTCTCAATAAGTTGAAGAGCAAGTTCCCCAGATTTAGCAAACGATAAGCGATAATCGTTAGCGAGTACTTCACGGATCACTTTTAAATTTGCAGGTTCATCATCGACGACCAAAATCTTTGCACGTTCTGAGAGTTGTGTCATAGGTGTTCCTTAGCAGCTTGGACTGTATGCTTTAAAGTTAATAAAGCGGTACTTGCTGCATCAAAGTCAAAGTTTTCAAAATGCGCACAAATTTCAACAACCTGCTCTTTATAGGTTGTAGGTGCTTGGGATTGCACCAGGCTTAATAAATCATCGTCTATTTCTGCATGCTCAGCTTGCTCTTGCAGTGTGTCAATTTGGCTAATAAATGCGTCCAATGACACTTCGTGTATACGTTGCTGTTGTGAACTGGGCTGCTGCTGATCTGCAAGCAATGCAATTAGAGTTTGCCATTCTTGTTCGCATTCGGCAATGAGTGAAGGGAAGCTTTCCTTTTCACGTTCTTTCTCAGCGTTTGATAACAAATATAATAATTTTGCCAGGGCTAAATTACCTGCGACTCCTTTAAGAGTATGCAAAATTAATTTTTGTTCGTTTTCACTGAGTTTTTGATCCTTCAGTCGTAGAATGCTCTGTTGATGATTGCTTAGGAATAAGCCAATTTCCATATTTAACTTCTCTTTGCTTCCCCACATCAAAACACCTTTGTCGTAGTTGATGTGTTTTCTTTCATCACGCATTTTATTACTAGTGACTTTATTTACTTCTAAACCAAGCACTTTCGCGATTTCATGGTTCAGCTGGTTAATATCAACAGGTTTATTTGCAAAACCATTCATCCCGGCTTGCTTTGTAGTAATTTTATCTTGTTGTAAAACACTCGCCGTTAAAGCGATGATAGGAGTAATTTTTAAGCATCTGACTTTTTCAATTTCACGGATTTCCTTACAGGCAGTTATTCCGTCACATTCTGGCATATGTATATCCATTAAAATCACATCAAAGTTTTGTTGCTCAAATGCAGCAATGGCTTCAAGGCCATTCTGAGCGGTAACTACTGTGTGCCCAGCTTGAGATAATAAAATATTGAGCAGCTCAATATTTTGCTCAATATCATCAACCACTAATATTTGAAGCTTTGGTAAATTCAATTGATTACAAGAAAATACATCTACTTTGTTAATATCACCCTCTTGCAAAGGAAGGGTGAAGTAAAAGCAACTTCCTTTTCCTTCTTCACTATTAGCATCAATTGAACCGCCCATTAATTCAACAAGCTGTTTACTAATAGTGGTGCCTAAACCTGTGCCACCAAAGCGGCGTGTCATAGTACCGTCAGCTTGTTCAAATGGCTGGAAAATAGCATCTAAGCGGTGCTTCGCTATGCCAATACCACTGTCTTGCACTTCAAAAAGTAATTGCTTATCTGGAGTTTGACTTACAGTAATCGTTACAGAACCTTGTTCTGTAAATTTAATGGCATTACCAATGAGATTATTCATCACTTGGCGAATTCGGGATTCATCGCCAATATAAATAGGCGCAACATTATCAGCGATGATCAAATCAAGCAGGATATCTTTTCGCTTAGCTTCGAGCCAAAAGGTCGATACGATGTTGTCGAGTAGCGCTTGTAAGTTAAAGTGCTCAGCGTGAATATCGAGTTTGCCTTTTTCTAATTTTGCAGAATCAAGGACTTCATTGAGTAAATGCAGCAGTGAGCGAGCTGATTTATTCACTGTAATAATATGCTTTTGTTGCTCTTTACTGAGTGGGCTATCCATTAATATGTCGCTAAAGCCAATTATTGCATTCATTGGTGTGCGTATTTCATGACTCATATTTGCCATAAATGATTGTTTTGCTTGTGCTGCAGCTTCAGCTTCTTGTTTTGCTTGTTTAAGTGACTCTTCATATTCGTGACGAGTAGTGATATCAATGAGTACACCATCGATCCACTTTTGGTCAGAGTCACTATTTTCGTTAATTGTTCCTTGGTCTAAAACCCACACAACTTTTCCACTTCGGTGGCGAATGCGGTATTCAACAGCATATTGGTTTTTTTCTGCTATGGCTTTTTCAATAACTTCATCAATATGCACTACATCATCATTATTAATGATTTGAGCAAATGTAACTGTGCCATTGGTAAACTCTTCAGGGCTATATCCTGTTAAGTCAGTAACACTTGGGCTTATAAATTTCATCGTCCAGTGTTCATCTAACAAGCAACGAAATACAGCGCCGGGGGTATTGTTCATTAACGTACGATATTGCTTCTCTTTTTCTTCAAGACTTTGCTGCAGTGCACGTTGCTCTGTAAGATCGGTTATGAAGCCAACAAATAGTGTTTCTGCATTAGGCTGTTTTACTTCACCAAGTCCTAGGCGAATAGGGAATAAGTGACCATCTTTATGTTTTGCATAGACATTTCGGTTAACGCCAATGACTTTTTTAACTTCATGCCTGCTACTATCAGCTAAATAATCATCGTGCTGAGCAGCAATATCGTCGTTCATTAATAGTTTTACATTTTTGCCTAGTACTTCGTCTTGGCGCCAACCAAAAATAGTTTCTGCTGATTTATTAAAGCTTAAAATAATGCCATGAATATTAATCGTGACGATGCCATCTATTGCAGTGCCTAAAATGGCATCTAAGCGCGACTCTTCTGCTGATTTTTCTGCAAGTAATAAACGAAAACGCACCATGCCATTAATAATCCCAACCAGAGCGGTTAATAATACGGTGGCAAATGAAACGCTAATGGCGATAAAAGTAAGTTGCGACGTTTGCACGTTTTCGGATAACAAAGGTGAGGTTGCGACAAAACGTGTTGCCGCCATGCCCATGTAATGCATTCCTGCGACTGCAAAGCCAAAAATAATGGCGCAAATGACACGGGTTTGTAGCATGGTTAGCTTTTTAAAATGTTCGCTAAGATGAAAGCGCGCATATAAGCCTACAAAAGATAAAGCAATTGCCACCACAATTGATGCTGCAAACCAAACTGGATCGTAGCGAAGTAGAGGGCTCATTTGCATGGCAGCCATGCCTGAATAGTGCATGGTTCCTATACCTGACCCTAGCAACACAGAAGCAATTAGAAGTTTAATTGTTTTTGGAATTTGCTTTAAATCTTTGCGTCTCAAAAATGAAAAAGCGGTGTAGCAGGCTAAAAATGCAGGTATGAATGAAAAAAATGTCAGAGTTGGGTCGTACTCAACGTTGGTGCACAAAGAAAAAGCTAACATACCAATAAAGTGCATGCTCCAAATCCCGCCTGACATAACCAAAGCACCGGTTGCACTGCCTAATTTTCGGTATGAATTAAAGTGAGTTCTGTTCGCTAAATCAATGATATGGAGTGAAAAATAAGCAGCAAAGATAGCGGTAGCAATAGAAAGTACAACTAAGCTTGGATCATAAACACCGCTGACAATTAGGCTGGGGTCTTGATTGGTAATAAAAAATTTTGCGAGCATAATATTTTTTTGAAACGGCTTATAAAGCTAGTTTAATACAAATTATTGTTAAATTAGAGAAAAACCTATCACTTAAGTACGTAGTATTGAAAACCTTGACTATATTTAATTAAAAAGGAGTAGTCCGAGGTGAGTAGATGAGAAGAACTGAGCAGACTTTAGTTGAGCAAATGCAAATTAATGATGTCGAAATTCAGCATAGGATGAGCTTATTGGGGCTGAGTTCAAACAGTCTCTCATCTCTTTTGAACTACAAACCTATTATCGAATCAGCCATCGAAAATGTAGTGAATGAATTTTATAAAAAGCAAACCGAAGTTGATGAAATTTCTTTATTAATTGGTGATGCGGATACTTTAACGCGACTAAGAGATGCGCAACGCCAATATATTATTGATCTATTTTGTGGTCGTTACGAACATGAATATGTTAATAACCGCTTACGTATTGGCATGGTACATAAGCGTATTGGGGTTGAACCAAAACTCTATTTATCGGCAGTGTGTACTTTAAAAGAACTCATTTTTAATGTGCTTAGGGCGACAATAAGCGATCAAGCTGAATTGAATCAAACGCTAAACATCATAGATAAGCTAATTTACTTTGATACCACCTTGGTCTTTGACACTTATATTGATAGTTTGGTGGGCGAAATTGAAAATGCGAAACGTCGCACCGAAGTTTACGCAAAAGGCCTCGAAGAAAAAGTTGCGCAGCGTACTCAAGAGCTTGAGAAGCTAGCGAAGCTTGACCCACTCACCAACCTATATAATCGCCGTGTCATGCAAGAGTTATTACAACGGGATCTTGCCAGAGCAAGACGGCACAAATCACCATTAACCATTGTGTATTTTGATCTGGATGACTTTAAGTCAGTAAATGATACGCAAGGGCATTTAAAAGGCGATGAAGTGCTTAAATATATAGGCCAATATTTACTTGAAAATATACGCGAGATTGATATTCCTTGTCGCTACGGGGGAGATGAGTTTTGTGTCATTTTGCCTGATTGCGAGATAGACAGTGGTGTTAATATTTGTGAAAAACTAATAGCTGCATTCGAACAACAGTACCCTGAGCTTCATTTAAGTTTTGGCCTAATAGCAGCACCACTTGATAGCACAGTAGATGCTGAGGAGTTAATTAATCGTGCTGATAAGAAAATGTATCAAGCGAAGGAGCATATAGGCTCATATATTATGCGCTAGCGGGTCATTCGCTTTACAAAGACAACAACGAACAAAGCAAGCGAGAAGCTGCCACAGAATGCTTCTATTGCTGCAATCAACCTTGAAAAGCCAATCGGAGTAATATCCCCATAACCAAGGGTTGTAAAAGTTACCACACTGAAATAAAAACTATTTAATAATGCCGATAAATTGCTTGTAAATGAGTTTTCAACGCTTAGTTGCATCACTGAATCTTGATAACTTACCCCAAATAAGAAATAACAAAAGGCACAGCAAATAATTAGTGACAAGCTAAAGCGAATAACATTCTCGGGTTTTTCTCCATAACCGCACAGCATGTCAATAAAACTTGAAGTAATTTGCTTGGTTGAACCTCTAGGGTACTGCGCATGGCGCATCCGTAATTCTTTGTATGTAAAGTTACCGGCTAGCTCAAATAGCCCTTGATGTTCTGAGGCTTTCCTTAAGTTTCGGTATATTTCTTCTGATTGTTCAAATAAGTCTCGGGCTTCTGCGAATTGTTTATTTTTACGAGCTTTAAATGCAGCCGCTTCTTGTAATAATTGATCGCCCAGTTCGATATTATCAATACGGCTGTCATTGAGTTTAATACCCAGTAGGTTGGTATTTTTTAAATCACAGTAATGCAAACTAGCGCTATGTAAATTGGCTTTCATCAATGAGGCGTTGGAGATTTTGTTATTAAATAAGTGAGCGCCCGTTAAATTCGCGCGGTAAAAATTACAATAAGAGAGATCATAGCCTTCTTCGTCATCCTGTTTGATTAAGTTTAGTCCTGAAAGGTTCGCTCTTTTCAGTTGCAGGCCTTCTAATAATCCCCCTTTTTTTGCATAGCGCTCTAATTTTTGGGTGAGGTCTAGCCCTGATTTATCAAATTTACTATCATGCCAAAAGCAAAATCCAGAGCCCATATCTGTTTCTTGGCACTTGTTACCTGTTGGTGAGGTATAACTACAACATGGTTTATCAGGCATAAGGACGAAAACTTATTTGTTAGTCATCTTTATAGATTAGCAGCTATTTAGCAGGGTAAAATGGAATCTCTCATTTTTATTAATTGAATTGGCTTATATTTGTTAGATTACACCTTAAAGCGCAGTAAACGCAGAACAACAGTTGCAATTAAAGTTGCTGAGCAGAAACTCACTGTTTATGCGCCTTTTTATGTCTCACAAACTGAGATAGATGGTTGGCTAAAGACAAAACAGGATTGGGTCGCAGAACAAATCGCGAGACAATCCTCACAAGCTGAACGACGTCAACTTCCTCTTGTAAACGCGACTATTAAGTTATTCGGTCAGAGTGTGCCGATAATTTTTGCTAAAGGCCCTAAAAGCACTTGGCAACAAGATGCACAATCTCGGCTCACTTTATCTATTTCATCACGGGTCAAATATCAAGAAGCTAACTACTTAGCTCTGCTAGAACGGTTTTTACATGAAAAGCTTGAGAGCTATATTGAAATGCGTGTTCATGACTACTGTTTGCAAATGACTGAAGCTTTACCTGCAAAGTTAAAGATTCAACATTATAAACGTCGTTGGGGCAGTTGTAATAAGCGCCGAGAGCTTGCATTTAATTTACATTTAGCAAGCGCGCCGACATGGGTGATTGATTATGTCATTATTCACGAACTTGCGCACCTCAGACATATGAATCATAGCGCTAAGTTCTGGCAGCGAGTGTGCCATTTTTATCCTGACTATAAAAAAGCAGAAAGTTGGCTAAAAGCAAATGGTAGTAGTTTGAGTTGGTAGCTTAAGTTAGCGAGAGTAAAGTTAGAAAGAGTAAAGTTAGAAAGAGTAAAGTTAGAAAGAGTAAAGAGTGGTGGAGGGAGCTGGATTCGAACCAGCGAAGGCTGAGCCGTCAGATTTACAGTCTGATCCCTTTGGCCGCTCGGGAACCCCTCCACACAGATTTTACTATTGCATTTGGCCCCACTTTTCAAATAAGAAAAGTGGTGGAGGGAGCTGGATTCGAACCAGCGAAGGCTGAGCCGTCAGATTTACAGTCTGATCCCTTTGGCCGCTCGGGAACCCCTCCAATGCAACGGCGCTGATAATAGCAAACTGGTTATTTAAGTAAAGAAAAAAACTAAAGAAAATTACATAAATGCCGATAACTGGTTAATCAAGAAACTATTTGGCTAAAGACTATGCAAATTGATGGTTTGTTGCTCACAGAGAGTCAACTCGATAATCGTCTAAATAAAAGTGTTCAAGAGAAACGCCCTGGGGAGTTTGCTTTATTACTAGCAATGCTTTCTCATGATGTGCTCGATTTTAGTCAGTTTCACCTACCAAAAACTGAATTAACCAACCCTGATGTGTCTGAATCTGTTCTGCGAACTGAATTAGGAGCAGGGCCAGCACAACCATTGGCACCTGAGCAGTTTGACATGCTGATTGGTCAAGAAAATGCTTACAGGCTATTGCAAGGTGGTTTATCAGATATCAGGTTGCGTCATTGCTTAAATCCTGAACCACTGAATATACGTGATGATAGGCAGCATGTGCCACTTGAAGTGATTGATAACTGTGAACCTGCAGTTAGAAAACGTTTTTACGAAAAGAATAAACCAGTTGAGCGGCCACAAATAGATGCAGCTGCCTTTTATGACAGCCTAAATGATGAAGCTATACATCAACCTCTACATTTAGCAACAGCCTAAGTATTAGCGGCTTAATCGAATTGTCATAGACTCTGAATAAACTATATTTAAGTAAAATGGCAAAAAGTACAGCTAAATTAAGATGTGCTTGTTATAATAGCAGCCTATGGCTTAATGCCATTGTCATTGAACCAAGTTACTAGGACTATAATGAAGAAAACATTCACGCTAAACCACGAGAAAATTAAATATCCTCGTATGGTTGATGCAGCCAAGCACGAAGTAAAAAAATACTTAAAACGTGAGCGTAATAAAACACTCCCAGCAGGTGCTGACTATTGGGCATTTGACTGTAAGTTTGGTGAGTCAGCGGATGAGGCCAATGTCGTTCACGTGGCAGAGATTAATAAGTGTATTAGCGATATCGAAGCTAAAGGGCTTACATCGTTTTACGTTGAGATCTTAGCGCGTCCTGCACAGCGTCAACATCAAGAGTTTGACGAAGAGTAATATCAATACTCTTATACTAAAAAAGGGCCATCAGGCCCTTTTTTAGTTTTAAATTAACGTGCAAATGGATCGGCATTAATTTTTTCTATGTACCATTTTCCTTTCTTACGTATCATTTTCACACTGCGCATATCATCAACTTTCTTACCATTAAAATAACCAGTAAAAATTAAATTGATATTGGCTTTATCGCCATATTGCTCGCGTAAACTCATATTGGTCATATCGACTTCAATTACGACTTCATCGTATTGCATATTGACAAGGTTACGAGCGAACTGCCCAGCAGTACCATAAGATTTCATAATACGCGCCATTTTTGGAGTGGAGTATTCCATGGCAAGATTCAAATCGTTTTGGTTATATAAGGCATCAAAATAGAGAGTAGCCACATTACCTGGCGTATTTTGTTCGCCTTTTGGAGCGTCTTCGGAGCCGCAACCGAAAAGGACGCTGCTACTTAACAGAATAAAAATTAAGAGTATATTTTTCATTTTTGTTGTTTTACGAGTGAACTTAATATTAAGTGTGTGACTAAATTAGCATGATGTAAAGTTAACTCGGTAAATTTATTGGTTTTATCTATTTTAGGTAATAAAAAAGGATGCATCTTTGCATCCTTTTTAGACAACTTAGTCGTTCTTACTGAACAAGCTCTTTATCGCTGAACTCTTCAGCGAATAATGGACTAGATAAGTAACGCTCAGTTGCACTTGGTAAAATTACCACAATATTTTTATCTGCGTTTTCAGGCTTTTCAGCAAGGCGTTTTGCAGCAACAACTGCAGCACCAGAAGAAATACCTACTAAAATGCCTTCATTTTTCATCAGTTCATGCGCCATTGCAATTGCATCTTCATTTGATACTTGCTCAGCGGCATCAACAACTTCTAAATCAAGGTTACCAGGGATGAAACCTGCACCGATACCTTGAATTTTATGAGGACCCGGTTTTACTTCTTCACCAGCTAAGGTTTGGCTGATCACTGGTGAGTTAGTTGGTTCAACAGCAACTGACTGAACATTTAAACCTTTTTCAAGTTTAAGGTAGCGGCTAACACCCGTAATAGTACCACCCGTACCAACACCTGCTACGAAGATATCGATTTTACCATCCATTGCTTCATAGATTTCAGGGCCCGTGGTTTCAAAGTGAATTTTCGGGTTTGCAGGGTTTTCGAATTGTTGTAGAAGAATGTATTTTTCAGGGTCACTTGCTTGAATTTCTTTTGCTTTCTCAATTGCGCCATTCATACCTTTAGCGCCATCAGTTAGAACTAGGTTAGCACCTAACGCTTTTAACAATTTACGACGTTCTAGGCTCATAGTGTTAGGCATAGTCAGTGTTAACTTATAACCACGAGAAGCAGCAACAAACGCAAGTGCAATACCGGTATTTCCCGAAGTAGGCTCGATTAACTCTTTGTCTTTGGTTAATACACCTGACTTTTCTGCTTCCCAGATCATTGAAGCGCCTATACGGCATTTAACACTGAAACTTGGGTTACGTGATTCTACTTTAGCAAAAACATTACCTGAGGTTACGCGGTTAAGCTTTACGATTGGAGTATTACCAATCGTTAATGAATTATCTTCAAAAATGTTAGACATAGTGTTCCCTTGGAAGCAATTTATTCAATCGTGATCGAATAGCTTAGGCTAGCGATCTGTAATAGTCACACTTTACTGTGGTGAATAAAAAACGAAAGTAAAGTTTGGCTATAACATATAGCGAATAGGCTTATATACCCAAACCATCTCAAGGTGCGAGTTTCAGTTGGAATTAAAAGCGACTTAGGCAAGGCATTGATTGCAAGTAATAGTGGTTCTATTGCTAAAATCAATAACGCAGTATAAATCGCTTTCAAACCAACCCGTCGGGCGCTTCACAGGCACTTACTCTCATCGTTGTTACTTCTTAAAAGGGACTGCCATTCTTGCAAAGTAACGCCTTGATATTAAGCACCTGTGAAACGCTGAATTCTGCATCTTGAGGTGGCTTGGGTATAGTTTAGGAATAAGCAAACAAAAAAAGGGGAGGGCGCACCAAAAGATGCGCTAATAAGGTATTAAAGCAACCAAGCGTAGCTAAATTTAGCAAACAACGTACGCTGCTCTTTAGTAATTGATGAAAGCTCATCATCTTGATAGCCATTATCAGAATAACCTGCAAAGAATACCGTTTGCGGGTTCAGCTTGTAAGAATACAGCAGCTGAGTGGCTAACTTTTTATATTGGCTATCTACATCATCAATGTAATTAGTCTGATTGCGCTCTAAATCGGTATAAATGACTGCAAGGCGTAAAAAGCTATTCACATTAAATTGGTAAGTTAAACGCACATCACTTAGGTTGGCGGTAAATACTTCACTGCCGTCGGCTTCAAGCTGCTCATAAGTATGGCGTAAACGCACTTCAAAATGCTTACCAAGGTTCATATTCAGCACAGGGCGTATATGGAACTTATCACCAACACGATTATTAGCTAAATCAACGGCATTACCTGTATACATATATAAAGAGGCAAATACCCCTGCGGTTGGTTTAAAGTCACTGTAAAAACCAACGCCATTTTCGCTAAACAAGTCAGTGTTACCATCAATATCTAAACGTGATTTATCGTGGCGAAGGCCGGTGCGGTTACGGTGCTCAACAGAGAGCTCAAAAAAGCTTTGCAACGGGCCGCTGACTGAAAAACTAGTTTGTGCTTCTTTTTCGAGAAGTTCATTATTTTCGTTGTGGGTAATATCCCAATCGGCGTAAAGGTTAGCGCGATTCCACCAATTGCCTCTATCGCCATACCAGCGGTATTCACCGCCAGTCGTAAACTTTTTAAAATCAACTTGTGAGATAAAGCCTAAGTCAGCTCTTAAATCAGCATCGCGATAATTATAGTCAGCAAAGGCACGCCAGTACTTCTCGTCGTGTTGATACTTTACGTAGTAGCCAGTACCTGATTGCTGTTCTTTACTTAAAACACGAAGTACGCCTTCGTTATAGTCGCAGTCACTATTTAATTCACAAATTACTTGCTCGGGCTGTAAGCAGTTATCACCATCACATAACTCGTCGATAAAATCTTGGCTGTATTGTGTTTGTGACTTTAATACTTGGACTAAGAAAACATCGTTCACTGTTGGCTTGTATTTACTATCAATACTGTAAACCGTGTTTTTATAATCATGACTTTGTCTGTGTGTTGCAGTTGAACCGAGCGATAACCCTGACTCAAAATCGTATCGATAACGCATAGCGCCATTTTCACTTTTCTCGTCAAGGGCAACAAGAGATGAGCCTAAATTGCCAGGAATCAACACATTGGTTTGTGTGTCATTGGCTATGAAGCCGGCAAATGTATGGCCATTTTTGCTGCCGGTGATCTTTGTTCCGTAATCTGGTTGGGCAATATTACGGGTATGAATAAGGTTGAGAGTTGAGGCAAAGTAGTCAGCGTTATCTAAAAAGAAGGCGCGCTTTTCAGGGAAGAACAAACTGAAATTATTGTTCACACTCAATTGTGCGACATCCGCTTCAACCTGAGAAAAGTCAGGGTTGATGGTCGCATTTAGGGTAATATCAGGAGTGATCCCCCATTTTACATCTAGGCTGGCTTCAGTATTGTTCTCTGACTCCCAATCATCAACTCGAGCGCCATCAATTTCGCGGGTCTCATTTTTGCCAAGCACCACAGATGGGATAATCGCCACGTTATTGCCTTGTTTGGCTTGTTCAAAACCTTGGTAACTTGGCATTTGGCAAATCCAACAATTGTTACCGTGGTCAATCTGCATATTAGAGATACGCAACCGTTCACTGCGCGGTAAAAAGCGTAAAAACTCCATTGCCATGGTTTTGCTTGCGACGCTGTCGTCAAAATTTAGTACGCGTAAGGGAATAGCAACTTCAACTGTATAGCCTTTATCATGGATAACACCGACGCTATCCCAAATACCGTCCCATGATGAGCTCTCATGTTTAGTTAGTTCGTTTTCTATTGAATCTTGCTGTACGCCAAGTGGGTTAATAAAAAATTGATACGCTAATTGAGAGTTATTGTATGAATCAATTTTTAGCCCGACTAAGTCATCATCCCAAGCTGCGTCACGGTCACGGTAAAAAGCACGAATAAGTTCTGGGTTAGGGTCGTTCGCTTCAAAACCTATAAATAACGTTTCGCCATCTTCATAGACATAAGCGTAGGTAGTAACAGGGCTCTTACTGTTCTCATAAGGCCAAGTGACGTTATCTATTGTAATTTTTTTTGCACGTTGCCAACTTGCTTCATCAAGCTTACCGTCAATTGTTGGCTGTTCTGCAATAAAAGGAAGGGTGATAGGTTGGCTGATGGCCAAGCTAGTAAAAGGCACACTCAACAGAGCGGCACTCAACATTGATTTATACATAAGCACTATATGGGTATTCAAAACTGCGAGCATGTTATTAATTTGCAACTTTGTTAACAAATGCAACGCGACAGGCCGCATATATTTACGTTCAAATTAGATTCTGCCAAGCTCTGGTGGTAAATTGCGCAGTTAAACGTTAATTTGGCTGTTTTATAACAAAAGTAAACTAAAACGTGGTAAAAGATTACCACCTAAAAATTGAAGTGATCGTTATGAATTTAATTTTAAAATTAATTGCTGGTATTGTTGCCGGTATTTTAGTGGGCTTGTATGTGCCACTAACAGGTGTTGAACTCCTTTACACAGTAAAAGAAATAATAGGTCAGTTGATCACCTTTACCATTCCGTTAATTATTTTATTTTTTATCGCATCAGGTATTGCTGGCTTACCAAAAGGGTCAGGCCACTTGTTAGGAAAAACGGTTGGCTTTGCATATGGTTCAACCGTTATTGCAGGTACCTTAGCGTTTTTACTTGTCAGCGCTATGATCCCATTGTTTGATGGGGGCTTAACGTTTGAAGCTGAAGTCGCCACAGAAGTGGGTAGCTTTATTGATTTAGAAATTCCACCTCTAATGAGTGTAATGACAGCTCTTGCTGCAGCATTCATTTTTGGTATTGGAATGAGCCAGTTACAGCTTGATACTTTAAAGAAAGTGTCTGATCAGGGCCGTGATGTTATTGATGGCTTACTAGCAAAAGTAATTATTCCAGCTTTACCTTTTTACATTGCTGGTGTATTTGCTGAAATGACAGTCGCTGGTACTGTGGTTGATACACTACAAACTTTTGGTATTGTTCTGCTGGCTGCATTAATTATGCATTGGTTATGGCTAACGGTTTTATATGTATCTACAGGACTGCTACTAAAGCGAAACCCATTAGAGCTTGTAAAAAACATGCTACCCGCGTATTTTACTGCTTTAGGTACAATGTCGAGTGCAGCAACTATTCCGGTTTCACTTCGCTCAAGTAAAGCAAATAACGTAAAAGAAGATGTTGCTAACTTTACGGTACCTTTATGTGCAACAATTCATTTGTCAGGTTCAACAATTACTATTGTGACGTGTGCGATGGCTGTGATGTTCTTATCTCCTAATATGGATGTACCATCATTGTTTGGTATGTTGCCATTTATTATGATGCTAGGCGTTGTAATGATTGCAGCTCCTGGTGCACCAGGTGGTGCTGTTATGTCGGCATTGGGCCTTTTAACAAGTATGCTTGGCTTTAATGAAGGCGCTGTTGCATTAATGATTGCACTTTATTTAGCACAAGATAGTTTTGGTACTGCCTGTAATGTAACAGGTGATGGTATCATTGCTTTATGGGTTGATCGTTTCAGCGAGAAAGCATCAGCTTAAAATTAATGAGTGGAACGATATTTTGATTTATCGTTTCACTTTTTCTGTGCTAATGTGGCACATTAAATTGTGCGAAAGCAGCTATTTGGGTTATTTGAGGGTGTTCCATTGATTAATGTACTTTTAGTTGATGACCATGAACTTGTACGGACAGGGATCAGACGTATACTTGATGATGTTCGTGGTTTTAAAGTGGTGGGTGAAGCTAAAACCGGTGAAGAAGCGGTGCAATTTTGCCGTCAACATTCGCCTGATATCGTGTTGATGGACATGAATATGCCAGGTATTGGCGGTTTAGAAGCGACAAAGAAAATCTGTCGCTACTGCCCAGATGTAAAAATTATTGTACTTACTGTGCATTGTGAAGATCCATTCCCAAGTAAAGTAATGCAAATTGGTGCTCACGGTTATCTAACCAAAGGTGCCGGTTCTGATGAAATGGTTAACGCCATTCGTGCTGTAAATGCAGGGCAACGCTATATTGCACCTGAAATAGCACAGCAAATTGCCCTTGCACAGGTCAGCGGCCGTACAGATGAAAACCCATTCCAGAGTTTGTCTGAGCGAGAATTACAAATTATGCTGATGATCACCAAAGGTGAGAAAGCGCAAGATATCGCAGAGCGTTTGAATCTTAGTTCAAAAACAGTGAATAGCTATCGCTATCGCATGTTTGAAAAGCTAAATGTAGGTGGTGATGTTGAGCTTACACATTTAGCAATTCGCCACAAAATGATCGACATTGATAGCTCGCATTAATTTGCTCAATGTCTGATTTCGAACCAGCCCGTTTTCTCAAAACACTATCAAGTGAACCCGGTGTGTACCGAATGCTTGATAGTGAAGGGCAAGTCATTTATGTAGGTAAGGCCAAAAACTTAAAAAAGCGCGTAAGTAGTTATTTTCGAAGTAATGTTACTGATAGTAAAACGCGTGTACTAGTAAGCAATATTTGCAGTATTGAAGTCACCCTGACCAACACTGAAACCGAAGCCTTATTACTTGAAAACAACCTAATTAAAAAATATCAGCCTCGTTACAATATTTTGTTGCGAGATGATAAGTCATATCCGTATATTCTGTTAACTGCTCACAAACACCCACGCCTAGCTTTTCATCGTGGTAGCCGTAAAATAAAAGGCGAGTATTTTGGTCCATTCCCAAGTGCGGGGGCAGTATCTGAAAGTTTGCGTTTAATGCAAAAAATCTTCCCTGTACGTCAATGTGAAGATGCTTATTATAGAGCCAGAAGCCGTCCATGTTTACAATATCAGTTAAAACGCTGTTCAGCGCCTTGTGTAAATAAAATCTCCGATGATGAGTATCAGCAAGAAGTGGATTTTGTTCGTAAGTTTTTATTAGGCAAGTCCCATGAAGTTATTGCCGATTTAATTGCAAAGATGGAACAAGCTAGCAAAGAACTTAAATTTGAGCTTGCTGCAAAAGTACGAGACCAAATTTTGTTGCTCAGGAAAATGCAGGAGCAACAATCTATTTCAGGTAACCATGCTGAAATGGACGTAGTGGGCTTTGCTCACTTAAATGGATTAAATGCGGTTCACTTATTAATGATCCGCGACCACAAAGTGCTAGGCAGTAAAACCTATTTTCCAAAAGTGCCAAAAGACTCTGGTGAAGAAGAAATCCTAACCTCTTTTTTAGGTCAGTATTATTTAGCACCCGGTGCAACAGGGCGCATTGCCAAAGAAATTATCTTACCATTCAGTATTGAAGAAAGTGAGCCTTTAAGTGAAGCGCTTACGGCAATCTCTGAGCGTAAAGTCAGTTTAAAAGTTGCTAATCGTGGAGAGCGGGCGCAGTATTTAAAGCTCGCTAATAAAAATGCACTTAACAGCATCAGCGTAAAACAAAGTACGCAGGACTCAATCAATAAACGCTATGCACAACTAAAAGAAACATTACGTCTTGATGATATTAATCGCATGGAATGTTTTGATATCAGCCATACAATGGGTGAAAACACCATTGCAAGTTGTGTGGTGTTTGATTCACAAGGTCCAAATAATAAAGAATATCGCCGCTTTAATGTTACGGGTATAACTGGTGGCGATGATTACGCAGCTATGGAGTTTGCACTTAACAAGCGCTACAACAAAGTAGTTGATGAAGAAAAAATTCCAGATGTCATATTTATCGATGGTGGTAAAGGTCAATTATCTCGTGCTGAGCAATATTTTGAAAACTGGCCACATAATAAGATGCCATTGCTGGTGGGTGTTGCAAAAGGCACAAGTCGAAAACCAGGTTTAGAGACTTTATTAATTGATGGCGGACGTAAAACAATTCCACTTGACTCAGATGCACCAGCGTTGCATTTAATCCAACACATTCGCGATGAGTCGCACCGTTTTGCTATTGCTGGACATCGCAATAAACGTCAAAAACAACGTACTCAATCATTATTAGAAGAAATTAACGGTGTTGGACAAAAGCGCCGACAAGCATTATTAAAATATTTAGGGGGCATGCAAGGGGTAAAAGCTGCTAATATAGACCAATTAAAACAAGTTCCTGGGATCAGCCCTGAAATGGCTGAAAAGATATTTAATCATTTGCATGACAAGGCGTAGCCTTCGTGCGAATATAGAAAAAAAGACATCTCCAAGTAGTTATGTGGAATATTCCAAACACACTCACAACCTTTAGACTTTTTCTTATCCCCATTTTTTTGGTGATATTTTATTTGCCTTTTTCATGGGCGTTTTTCGCAGCTGCGTTTGTTTTCTGGCTTGCGTCAATCACAGATATCCTTGACGGTTATTTAGCGCGTCGTTTAAATCAATCAACGCCTTTTGGTGCTTTCTTAGATCCAGTTGCTGATAAAGTAATGGTGTGTGCGGCATTAGTTGCCTTATCAAGTCATTACCAAACTTTATATATGACGATACCGGCATTAGTTATTATTAGCCGTGAAATTGTAATCTCTGCATTACGAGAATGGATGGCAGAGCAAGGTAAGCGTGATAACGTGGCTGTATCAAACATGGGTAAGTTTAAGACTGCGGCACAAATGCTAGCCATTATTGGTTTGATTTGGCAGTTTGATACATGGATGATCTACTTAAGCTATGGTCTTTTATACATTGCAACATTCTTGACGCTAAGCTCTATGTTGCAGTATTTAGTTGCCGCATGGTCTGAGTTGACCAAAAATTGATCCTAAACGTATAATTACACACCATTTTAGATAAAAAATAAGCAAACAGTTCAAAACTAGCATTTTTTATATTGACGCGTTTAATAATCTCTGTAGAATGCGTCCGTGTTGAGAGGGCATAGCCCCCAAGATAAAGAAAGCGGCACTAGCTCAGTTGGTAGAGCGCAACCTTGCCAAGGTTGAGGTCACGAGTTCGAGCCTCGTGTGCCGCTCCAATTATCTAATGTGGCGGAATGGCAGAGTGGCCATGCAGCGGATTGCAAATCCGTCCACCTCGGTTCGACTCCGGGTTCCGCCTCCATCAACACTCCACGCAGCTCTATGAGCAACCCGATGCCCGGGTGGTGGAATTGGTAGACACAAGGGATTTAAAATCCCTCGTTCGTAAGGACGTGCCGGTTCAAGTCCGGCCCCGGGCACCATTTGTGGTTAACTACAACACCAAATGTAGTTTTAAAAATATTTTGTTTTAGAGTTAATATGATGCGGCACTAGCTCAGTTGGTAGAGCGCAACCTTGCCAAGGTTGAGGTCACGAGTTCGAGCCTCGTGTGCCGCTCCATATTAACTTTATCCACTTGCTTTAAATAGCAAACCCGATGCCCGGGTGGTGGAATTGGTAGACACAAGGGATTTAAAATCCCTCGTTCGTAAGGACGTGCCGGTTCAAGTCCGGCCCCGGGCACCATTTAAACTTAAATAGTTTATTGGATAAAGACTCAAGTTTTCGGCACTAGTTCAGTTGCCAGAACGTTAGCATCGCAACCTTTAAGGTTGTGAACTAACGGACAAATCACTGATAGAAATAAATTTGCGGCAGTAGTTCAGTTGCCAGAACGTTATCATCGCAACCTTCAAGGTTGTGAACCAACGGACAAATCACTGATAGAAATAAATTTGCGGCACTAGCTCAGTTGGTAGAGCGCAACCTTGCCAAGGTTGAGGTCACGAGTTCGAGCCTCGTGTGCCGCTCCAATTATTTGGAAGCGATAAGGCGGAATGGCAGAGTGGCCATGCAGCGGATTGCAAATCCGTCTACCTCGGTTCGACTCCGGGTTCCGCCTCCATATAATACTCCACATGCTCATACGAGCGACCCGATGCCCGGGTGGTGGAATTGGTAGACACAAGGGATTTAAAATCCCTCGTTCGTAAGGACGTGCCGGTTCAAGTCCGGCCCCGGGCACCATTTATATACAATACCTCCTATCTATTTCATTAACACTTCAGTTTATAAATTAATCTAATTGTTTTTTATTTCACTAAATAGCTTTATAGTTTCCTTATTCTTTTTCAAATTAGTTAAAAAGTTTGCAGTATAAAACTTTGAACTGGTACAACTGAATTAAATAAATGGGATCAAGGAAAGATAATGGAGCAATTTAAAGGTGGTTTAAATCAGTTCTGGGTTGGTGCAGTGTTTGGGTTATGTTTAGCAATCTCATTAGTACTTATTCCTGTTGCTATTATTATGTCGAACATTAACGATGTACTTAAAATTCATGAAGTTAGCGTGCTTGTTGGTCAAGTATCCACAGTCTTTGAAAAATCTGAACGGGCTATCAGTAATGCTAAAACAGCGTTAATTGACTTTGATAATGACGTGGTGATGGATACGCTCACTGCCGTGCAAGCTTATCATCAACAATCGCAGCCATTATTAACTGCCAAGCAAAGACAAACATTAAAAGCGCAAATCAAAGAGCAGCTTGTCATGCAACTCGAGTCAAAGCTTAACGAACAGCAAATTACATTCATATTGTCTGTTTTTGAAAAGTTAGCAGATACAAAAAAGGGAGCACAAACGCTCCCCAATTAAACATTAATTAAACTTGATTATTTGCGCCACGCGCCTTTAGGAATGGTTTGATCGAGTTTTTTGTTTTGCGAAGGATCAAAAGTAGGTAATTTACCTTCTTTACGTTGTGTATTGTAATCCTTCGCTAACCAAATAACGACACCCGATAACATAAATAAAGCGATTACGTTAACGATAGCCATTAAACCCATTGAAACATCTGCAAGGGTCCACACTAGTGGCAATTCGCCTAGAGCACCAAACATCACCATACCAAGTACTAGTAATCGGAAGATCAACATACCCGATGCATGGTTATGCTCTAAAAACAATAAATTGGTTTCGGCATAAGAATAATTAGCAACAATAGATGTAAATGCAAAAAACAAAATGGCAATTGCAACAAACGTTGCTCCCCAACTACCAACATGTTCTTCAAGTGCAGCTTGTGTTAACGCAATACCTGTTACTCCTGAATCAGGTATTAGCTGTTGTGATAATAAAATAAGGGCTGCAGTTGCTGTACAGATAATTATTGTATCTACAAATACACCTAACATTTGCACATAACCTTGTGAGGCAGGATGCGGTGGGTTCGGTGTTGCCGTTGCAGCAGCGTTCGCAGCGCTACCCATACCGGCTTCATTAGAGAACAAACCACGTTTAATACCCTGGATCATGGCCTGCATTACACCATAACCAATAGCACCAGCGCCTGCTTGCTCTATACCAAAGGCACTATTAATAACATGCATAAATACATTTGGTAATAAATCGTAGTTCATGGCACATACATAAAGTGCAACTAACAAATACGCCAATGCCATAAAGGGCACAACCATTTCTGCAAAACGTGAAATGGTTTTTAAGCCGCCGAAAATGATAATGCCAGAACCTAATACTAAGGCGATACCAACAACATAGTTTGGAATACCAAAAGCGACATTAAATGCAGCTGCTATAGAGTTTGATTGAACAGCATTAAATACCAAACCAAAAGCAAGAATGAGACAAAGCGAGAAAATGACTCCCATCCAACGTTTACCCAAACCATATTCCATATAATAAGCAGGACCTCCACGAAAGTTGCCCTCTTCATCAACCGTTTTATATGCTTGGGCAAGGGTACTCTCAGCAAAACTTGTTGCCATACCTATTAATGCAATAAGCCACATCCAAAAAATTGCGCCTGCGCCACCTAAATAAAGTGCAACGGCAACACCTGCCATATTACCCGTACCCACTCGAGCTGCTAATGAAGTACAAAATGCTTGGAATGAAGAAATGCCGTCGCCAGAACCTTGTCGGCTCTGAAACATAACTTTGATCATATGCGGGAATTGCGTGAATTGAATAAAACCAAGTCGAAGTGTAAAAAATAGCCCCGCAGCTATTAAGAGGTAAACCAGAATGTGGCCCCAAAGGAGGCCACTTATACTATTTATAATGTCTGTCATTTTTCTTGCCTTGTGAGCGAGTGGAAAATCTGCGGCGCAAGTTACCATAACAAGTGAGGAGAGTTTAGTTATTCTGCTAAAAAACGTCAGTTATCCACAGTTGTTTGTGAGTAACTTGTTTGCATTTGGTGGGTATCTAGCTAATTTGAAAATAAGCAAAAAAACCTGCAAAAAGTGCTTGCGTAAAAAATCCATCTCCCTATAATGCGACCCCACTGACACGGCGGGCAGCAACGAAAGACGCTGAACAACGTGGCAGAGAGTTAAGTAAAACTTCGGTTTAAAACGGTCTAAAAAGAAAGTTTAAAATTAAGTGTTGACTCGAAAAATTAAGGATGTATTATACGCATCCCTAGCGACAACGTCGCAACGTTCTTTAACAATATAAAGCAATCATCTGTGTGGGCACTCGTACAGATTGAGTTCTAACAGCCGATTCTAGTTCGCTAGATGACGCAAACAAATTTAGAGTCTCAATTGAACTGAGTGACCAACGGAAACAAGTTTACTTGTTTCAGCACAGTCAATTCGATTCGAAAGAATCAAAATTCAGAATTCATTGAGCATGTCCTTCGGGACAGAAAAAACTTTTAATTGAAGAGTTTGATCATGGCTCAGATTGAACGCTGGCGGCAGGCCTAACACATGCAAGTCGAGCGGAAACGAAGAGGTGCTTGCACCTCTGGCGTCGAGCGGCGGACGGGTGAGTAATGCTTGGGAATATGCCTTATGGTGGGGGACAACAGTTGGAAACGACTGCTAATACCGCATGATGTCTACGGACCAAAGTGGGGGACCTTCGGGCCTCACGCCATAAGATTAGCCCAAGTGGGATTAGCTAGTTGGTGAGGTAATGGCTCACCAAGGCGACGATCCCTAGCTGGTTTGAGAGGATGATCAGCCACACTGGGACTGAGACACGGCCCAGACTCCTACGGGAGGCAGCAGTGGGGAATATTGCACAATGGGCGCAAGCCTGATGCAGCCATGCCGCGTGTGTGAAGAAGGCCTTCGGGTTGTAAAGCACTTTCAGTAAGGAGGAAAGGTTAAGTGTTAATAGCACTTAGCTGTGACGTTACTTACAGAAGAAGCACCGGCTAACTCCGTGCCAGCAGCCGCGGTAATACGGAGGGTGCGAGCGTTAATCGGAATTACTGGGCGTAAAGCGTACGCAGGCGGTTTGTTAAGCGAGATGTGAAAGCCCCGGGCTCAACCTGGGAACTGCATTTCGAACTGGCAAACTAGAGTGTGATAGAGGGTGGTAGAATTTCAGGTGTAGCGGTGAAATGCGTAGAGATCTGAAGGAATACCGATGGCGAAGGCAGCCACCTGGGTCAACACTGACGCTCATGTACGAAAGCGTGGGGAGCAAACAGGATTAGATACCCTGGTAGTCCACGCCGTAAACGATGTCTACTAGAAGCTCGGGTCTTCGGACTTGTTTTTCAAAGCTAACGCATTAAGTAGACCGCCTGGGGAGTACGGCCGCAAGGTTAAAACTCAAATGAATTGACGGGGGCCCGCACAAGCGGTGGAGCATGTGGTTTAATTCGATGCAACGCGAAGAACCTTACCTACACTTGACATACAGAGAACTTACCAGAGATGGTTTGGTGCCTTCGGGAACTCTGATACAGGTGCTGCATGGCTGTCGTCAGCTCGTGTTGTGAGATGTTGGGTTAAGTCCCGCAACGAGCGCAACCCCTATCCTTAGTTGCCAGCGATTCGGTCGGGAACTCTAAGGAGACTGCCGGTGATAAACCGGAGGAAGGTGGGGACGACGTCAAGTCATCATGGCCCTTACGTGTAGGGCTACACACGTGCTACAATGGCGCATACAGAGTGCTGCGAACCTGCGAGGGTAAGCGAATCACTTAAAGTGCGTCGTAGTCCGGATTGGAGTCTGCAACTCGACTCCATGAAGTCGGAATCGCTAGTAATCGCATATCAGAATGATGCGGTGAATACGTTCCCGGGCCTTGTACACACCGCCCGTCACACCATGGGAGTGGGTTGCTCCAGAAGTGGATAGTCTAACCTTCGGGAGGACGTTCACCACGGAGTGATTCATGACTGGGGTGAAGTCGTAACAAGGTAGCCCTAGGGGAACCTGGGGCTGGATCACCTCCTTATACGATTTAGAACTTATTTGTTCGTAGTGTCCACACAGATGATTGTTAGTTAGCTAAACCACTTGGTTTAACTAATTAATATGCTCTTTAAAAATTTGGAAAGCTGATATTAAAATTCTTATAGATACTTGTATCTATAAAGAGTTTTCAAAAGTAAAAAATATGCCATTAATCGAAAGATTAATTGGTATCTACTTTAGTATTCTCATCATTATTTGATGAATTAACTTCTGGCGAAGTTAACAGCTGTCACTAACAAAGACCCGTTTGGGTTGTATGGTTAAGTGACTAAGCGTACACGGTGGATGCCTTGGCAGTTGGAGGCGATGAAGGACGTATTAACTTGCGATAAGCCTAGTCAAGCTAGTAAAAAGCGCTTGAGACTAGGATTTCCGAATGGGGAAACCCACCTGCTTGCAGGTATCGTTAACTGAATACATAGGTTAACGAGGCGAACGCGGAGAACTGAAACATCTAAGTACCCGTAGGAACAGAAATCAACCGAGATTCCGGAAGTAGCGGCGAGCGAAACCGGACCAGCCCTTAAGCTTATTATGTGTTAGTGAAACATTCTGGAAAGTTTGACGATACAGGGTGATAGTCCCGTACACGAAAATGCATCTTAAGTGAAATCGAGTAGGTCGGAGCACGTGAAACTTTGACTGAATATAGGTGGACCATCATCTAAGGCTAAATACTCCCAACTGACCGATAGTGAACCAGTACCGTGAGGGAAAGGCGAAAAGAACCCCTGTGAGGGGAGTGAAATAGAACCTGAAACCGTGTACGTACAAGCAGTAGGAGCCCTTCGAGGGTGACTGCGTACCTTTTGTATAATGGGTCAGCGACTTATATTTTGTAGCGAGGTTAACCGATTAGGGTAGCCGTAGTGAAAGCGAGCGTTAACTGCGCGTTTAGTTGCAAGGTATAGACCCGAAACCCGGTGATCTAGCCATGGGCAGGTTGAAGGTTGAGTAACATCAACTGGAGGACCGAACCCACTAACGTTGAAAAGTTAGGGGATGACCTGTGGCTAGGAGTGAAAGGCTAATCAAACCGGGAGATAGCTGGTTCTCCCCGAAATCTATTTAGGTAGAGCCTCGGACGAATACTTACGGGGGTAGAGCACTGTTAAGGCTAGGGGGTCATCCCGACTTACCAACCCTTTGCAAACTCCGAATACCGTAAAGTACTATCCGGGAGACACACGGCGGGTGCTAACGTCCGTCGTGAAGAGGGAAACAACCCAGACCGCCAGCTAAGGTCCCAAAGTCATAGTTAAGTGGGAAACGATGTGGAAAGGCCCAGACAGCCAGGAGGTTGGCTTAGAAGCAGCCATCCTTTAAAGAAAGCGTAATAGCTCACTGGTCGAGTCGGTCTGCGCGGAAGATGTAACGGGGCTAAACTATGCACCGAAGCTGCGGATTCAAACTTTGTTTGAGTGGTAGGGGAGCGTTCTGTAAGCCGTTGAAGGTGTACCGGGAGGTATGCTGGAGGTATCAGAAGTGCGAATGCTGACATGAGTAACGATAATGCGGGTGAAAAACCCGCACGCCGGAAGACCAAGGGTTCCTATCCCATGTTAATCAGGGTAGGGTAAGTCGACCCCTAAGGCGAGGCCGAAAGGCGTAGTCGATGGGAAACGGGTTAATATTCCCGTACTTGGTATAATTGCGATGGGGGGACGGAGCAGGCTAAACAAGCATGGCGTTGGTTGTCCATGTGAAAGTGAGTAGGTTGAGAGTTTAGGAAAATCCGGACTCTTAAGACTGAGACACGAGACGAGCACCTACGGGTGTGAAGTTGTTGATGCCATACTTCCAGGAAAAGCCTCTAAGCTTCAGATTATACCGAATCGTACCCCAAACCGACACAGGTGGTCAGGTAGAGAATACTAAGGCGCTTGAGAGAACTCGGGTGAAGGAACTAGGCAAAATCGTACCGTAACTTCGGGAGAAGGTACGCTCCTATCTGTGATGAGACTTGCTCTCTAAGCGGACGGGAGCCGCAGTGACCAGGTGGCTGGGACTGTTTATTAAAAACACAGCACTGTGCAAAATCGCAAGATGACGTATACGGTGTGACACCTGCCCGGTGCCGGAAGGTTAATTGATGGGGTTAGTTTTCGGACGAAGCTCTTGATCGAAGCCCCGGTAAACGGCGGCCGTAACTATAACGGTCCTAAGGTAGCGAAATTCCTTGTCGGGTAAGTTCCGACCTGCACGAATGGTGTAACCATGGCCACGCTGTCTCCACCCGAGACTCAGTGAAATTGAAATCGCAGTGAAGATGCTGTGTACCCGCGGCTAGACGGAAAGACCCCGTGAACCTTTACTACAGCTTGGCACTGAACATTGAACCTACATGTGTAGGATAGGTGGGAGGCTTTGAAGCAGAGACGCTAGTCTTTGTGGAGCCGTCCTTGAAATACCACCCTTGTAGTTTTGATGTTCTAACGTTGGTCCCTAATCGGGATTACGGACAGTGCCTGGTGGGTAGTTTGACTGGGGCGGTCTCCTCCCAAAGAGTAACGGAGGAGCACGAAGGTTGGCTAAGTACGGTCGGACATCGTACGGTTAGTGTAATGGTAGAAGCCAGCTTAACTGCGAGACAGACACGTCGAGCAGGTACGAAAGTAGGTCATAGTGATCCGGTGGTTCTGAATGGAAGGGCCATCGCTCAACGGATAAAAGGTACTCCGGGGATAACAGGCTGATACCGCCCAAGAGTTCATATCGACGGCGGTGTTTGGCACCTCGATGTCGGCTCATCACATCCTGGGGCTGAAGTCGGTCCCAAGGGTATGGCTGTTCGCCATTTAAAGTGGTACGCGAGCTGGGTTTAGAACGTCGTGAGACAGTTCGGTCCCTATCTGCCGTGGGCGTTTGAGAATTGAGAGGGGTTGCTCCTAGTACGAGAGGACCGGAGTGAACGAACCGCTGGTGTTCGGGTTGTCATGCCAATGGCACTGCCCGGTAGCTACGTTCGGAACTGATAAGCGCTGAAAGCATCTAAGCGCGAAGCAGGCCTCGAGATGAGTTCTCACTAGACTTTTAAAGTCTCTGAAGGGCCGTTGAAGACTACAACGTTGATAGGCAGGATGTGGAAGTGGTGCGAGCCATTAAGCTAACCTGTACTAATTACCCGTGAGGCTTAACCATACAACGCCAAACGCGTTTTATGACAGCGTAACAGACAGAAGTTAAGAAACTAAAGTAGACATTTACTTGATATCAGAATTCCGAATTTTAGTTGATTGCTAAGGCGATTAACGACCCAAATTTGCTTGGTGACAATAGCGTTTTGGACCCACCTGACCCCATGCCGAACTCAGTAGTGAAACGAAACAGCGCCGATGATAGTGTGGCATTTGCCATGTGAAAGTAGGACATTGCCAGGCTCCAAATTAAAGAAAGCCCGATTCGAAAGAGTCGGGCTTTTTTGCGTCTGGAGCTGTCAGCTTTCAGCCGTCAGCTGAAATGTGGGGTTGTATAATGCGGAGGCTCCCTCAGCAACAAAACCTTGTAGGAGGCACGTCAGTGCTGAATTAAGCCCATAATAAAACATGCATGGCTACGATTAGACTTAAAGCTTTATTCTTGCAACTCCCAATTCGCTCATCTGCCGTTCATTAAATTAACTTTGCTTTGTTTATGGCTTTGATTTAGGATCAAATCAGTTTAAAAGCAAGAACTAATGGCCTGTGTCTAGATTACTTATTTGTTTATTATTATTTTTTTCGAGTGCTTCAAGCTTTGCAGTTGAAGTGACTAATTTATATCAAGATACCCTCAAAGTTGCGGACAAATCACGTGATGCTCGTTTGGCAGCAAGTCGTGAAGCGCTGCTAAATGTATTGGTGAAAGTGAGTGGTGATACAAGCGCTGATCAAAACTCTGTAGCTAAACAGCGTATCCGCGACATTTCAGATTATATGCTCAAATTTGAATATGACGAAAAAGCAGATGGTAGTTTAAATCTGGTTGTTAAGTTTGAAGCTAACAAAATTAATGCATTGCTTAAAGATCTAGGCTTGCCATTGTGGGGCACGCGTCGTCCATTAGTGGCTATTTGGTTAGCGATTGAAGATAATTGGCGTCGTGAACTAGTTACACAAGAGTCGTATCCGCAGCTTGAGCAACTTATTTATGACAAAGCGGATCGTCGTGGTTTACCTGTAGTTGTACCATTACTAGATTTGCAAGACCGCGCTATCGTTGGCATTCCTGAAGTATGGGGTAACTTTTCTGAGCCCGTCGAGCAAGCTTCCAGCCGTTACAGCGCAGAGCGCAGCATTACCGCAAGAATGTATCAACAGGCTGATTCAGAAACGTGGATCCTTGATTGGCGTTTTACTAATGCAGAATTATTTGATACTAATCGTTTGATGGGTGATAAGCAGCAAATTGTTGCTGATATGATTGACAGTTTAGCGGGCGGTTTAGCACAAGAGTATGCAATCGATCCTACAATGATTGGCCAAATAGCTACAGCTACCTTTTATCTTAAAGGCATTAATAACTTCGTAGATATTGAATTCGCTAAACGCCGCTTAGAAAGCTTAAGTGTTGTTACACGAGCAGTGATATCTGTACGTACTCCAGATGCAGTGCAATTTACAGTAAATCATACTGGCAGCATGAATGATTTCAGAAAAGCGTTAGAGCTTGATACTGCCTTTAAAGCCCATCAGGATCCTCGTGACTTTTATCAGGTAGTCAACAAAGACGAACTTGAATATCAATGGAAGGGGCTTTAATCACAGTGCAAGAACCAATGCAAATGGCATTGCCAGTTACTTTGCCTGATGATGAAACATTTACCTCTTATTTTGGTGGCGAAAATTCTCTTGAAGTTAGTCACCTTAAAGATGCGTTTACAAAGCTTAGTAATAAATTTCAATATACCTACTTATGTGGATTAGGTGATTCTGGCAAGTCACACCTTTTGTATGCTACCTGTATTCACGCACAAGAGCGTGGCTTATCAACTATGCTGCTTTCGATGCGTGAAGTGATTGATTATGGTCCTGTTGTACTTGAAGGCCTCGAAAATCTTGATGTGCTATGTATTGATGATGTGCACCTGGTGGCCGGAAATGATGTATGGGAAAAGGGATTATTTAACTTTTTCAATCGGTTCAATGAGCCTGGTAAATACCTTGTTGTAACAGCTGATTTATTACCCGATATGTTGCATATTAATTTACCTGATTTAGTATCTCGTTTGAAATGGGGCACGACATTGCAAATTCGCTCAATGAGTGATGATGACAAAGCCGAAGCTTTAGTTCGACGTGCTCACATGCGTGGTCTTGAACTTACCGAAGAATGTGCGCGCTTTTTATTAACGCGATTAAGCCGTGATATGCGCGCATTATTAGATGTTTTAGATAAACTTGACCATGCCTCAATGGCTGCACAAAGAAAATTAACAATTCCTTTTATAAAATCAACGTTAAAGCTTTAGTAGGGCTAGAATCTAGTCCTTGCTTTCAGTTATCATTAGCTATTACAAAAATCCTTCTGTGAAAGACCAGGTACTCAATGAACTTAGAAAATATTTTAGCGCAAGCACTAGAGGCTGTTGCCAGTGCGAATGAAATCGCGCAATTAGAAGATATCAGGGTTAATTACCTTGGTAAAAAAGGTGAAATCACCAACTTACTTAAAACGCTTGGCAAGATTGCCCCTGAAGAGCGTAAAGAAGCGGGTCAAGTGATTAACCAAGCAAAACAAGAAGTACAAACAGCGATAAACGAAAAGCGTGAGTTACTAGCAAGTAAGGCTCTTGAAGAGAAGCTAGCGGCAGAAACGATCGACGTAACTTTACCGGGTCGTGTTATGCCTACAGGTGGCTTACACCCAGTAACTCGTACAATTGAACGTATAGAAAGCTTTTTTGGTGAGTTAGGTTTTGCGGTTAAATCAGGTCCTGAAGTTGAAGATGATTTTCATAACTTCGATGCGCTAAATATTCCTGAGCACCATCCAGCGCGTGCTGATCATGATACTTTCTATTTCAACCCAAAACTTGTGTTACGTACGCAGACAAGTGGTGTACAAATTCGTACCATGGAAACTGAACAGCCACCACTGCGTATCATCTCTCCAGGCCGTGTTTACCGTAATGATTATGACCAAACACACACGCCAATGTTCCATCAAGTCGAAGGCTTAATGGTTGACACAGATGTAAGCTTCACTGAGTTAAAAGGTATTCTGCACGACTTCTTACGCAACTTTTTTGAAGAAGACATGGAAATTCGTTTCCGTCCTTCTTACTTCCCATTTACTGAGCCATCAGCTGAAGTTGATGTTATGGGTAAAAACGGCAAGTGGTTAGAGGTATTAGGCTGTGGCATGGTTCACCCTAACGTTCTTAAATCAGTGGGTATTGATCCAGAAAAATACACTGGCTTCGCATTCGGTATGGGTGTTGAGCGTTTAACCATGTTGCGCTACGGCGTAAACGACCTACGTGCATTTTTCGAAAACGATTTAAAATTCCTAAACCAGTTCCGTTAAGAGTGAAGATATAAAATGAAATTTAGTGAAAAGTGGTTAAGAGAGTGGGTTAACCCAGCAATCGACACGCAGGCTCTTTCGGAACAGTTATCAATGGCTGGTCTTGAAGTTGATGGTGTTGAGCCAGCGGCTGCGGAGTTTACAGGCGTTGTTGTAGGTGAAGTTGTTGAATGTGGTCAACACCCTGATGCTGATAAGTTACGTGTGACGAAAGTAAACGTAGGTGGTGATGAGCTACTTGATATCGTTTGTGGCGCACCTAATTGTCGTCAAGGTTTAAAAGTAGCGGTTGCTACTGTAGGCGCTGTATTGCCAGGCGATTTTAAAATCAAAAAAGCCAAACTTCGTGGTCAACCTTCGCATGGTATGCTTTGCGCATTCGTTGAGTTAGGTATCAGCGAAGAAGGCGATGGCATCATGGAATTACCAAGTGATGCACCAATCGGCACTGATTTACGTGAATACTTGAGCCTAGACGACAACATTATTGATGTTGACTTAACACCAAATCGTGGTGATTGTTTAGGTATCAAAGGTCTGGCGCGTGAAGTGGGCGTACTTAACAGTGTTGATGTAAATACACTTGAAATCACACCAGTTGCTGCAACGATTGACGACAAAGTATCGATTGAGCTTGTAAATGATGAAGCGTGTCCTCGTTATTTAGGTCGTGTAATCAAAGGTATCAACCTTGATGCAGAAACACCACTTTGGATGGTAGAAAAACTTCGTCGCAGTGGCATTCGCTCAATTGACCCGGTAGTTGATGTTACAAACTACGTGTTACTAGAGCTTGGTCACCCAATGCATGCATTTGATTTAAATGCGATTGAAGGTGGCATTAAAGTACGTAGCGCAAACGCGGGTGAAGAGTTAGTTTTACTAGATGGCAACACTGCAAAACTTAACGAGTCTACACTTGTGATTGCTGATCACAACAAAGCACTTGCCATTGCAGGTATTTTTGGTGGTGAAAAGTCAGGTGTGACTGAAGCAACATCAGACATCTTATTAGAAAGCGCATTCTTTAACCCTGTCGCTATTGCAGGTCAAGCACGTAGTTACGGCTTACACACTGATGCATCACATCGCTACGAGCGTGGTGTTGATTTTGCACTACAAAAAGATGCTATGGAACGTGCGACTGCATTACTACTTGAGATTGTCGGCGGTGAAGCTGGCCCTGTAGTTGAAGCAGTAGCCACTGATAAATTACCAAAAGTGACAGAAGTGCGTTTACGCCGTGAGCGTTTAGACCGTGTAATTGGCCACCACATTGATGATGCAAAAGTGACTGACATCCTAACGCGTTTAGGTTTAGATGTGAAAATTGTTGATGGTGTATGGAGCGCTGACGTACCGAGTTACCGTTTTGATATTCGTATTGAAGAAGATTTAATTGAAGAAGTTGCGCGTGTTTACGGCTATAACAGCATTCCTAACGTTGCACCAACTGCTAAATTAAAAATGACTAACCATGACGAGTCTCATGTTGCGGTAACTAAATTCCGCAATACACTTGTAACACGTGGTTACCAAGAAGCAATTACTTACAGCTTCGTTGATCCAAAAGCACAAGCAATTTTACATCCGCAAAGTGATGCGCTTGTATTACCACACCCAATTTCGGTTGAAATGTCAGCAATGCGTGTGAGCTTAATGCCGGGTCTATTAGCGTCACTAGTTTACAACCAAAACCGTCAGCAACCACGCGTACGTTTATTTGAGCATGGCCTTAAATTCTTACGTGAGGAAAATGCTGAAAACGGTGTAAACCAAGTTGCTGTCATTGGTGGTGTAATCTCTGGTCTTGCACACGGTGAACATTGGGTTCAAGAAAAGCGTAGCGTTGATTTCTATGACTTAAAAGGTGATGTTGAAGCACTTTTAGCAATTAGTAACGATTCATCACGTTTTGAGATAAAAGCAGAGCAGTCTGATGGCTTACACCCAGGCCAATCAGCCGTTATTTATGTTGATGGTAAAAAAGTAGGTTTTTTTGGTGCAGTGCACCCACAAGTGCAAAAGTCACTAGATATCAATAACACAGCATTTGTGTTTGAAATCGAAATGTCTGCACTAGAAAAAAGAAAATTACCAGAAGCAGTGGCAGTTTCGAAATTCCCGTCAAACCGCCGTGATATCGCGATTTTAGTGGAAGATCACGTAAAATCTGGCGATATTTTAAATGTCATAGAAAAAGTTGGCGGAAATCAATTGGTTGACCTAAACTTATTCGATGTGTATAAGGGCAAAGGTATTGAGCCAAATTATAAGAGTTTGGCGATTGCTCTAACACTGCAAGCGGTTGATAGAACGCTCGAAGAGAAAGATATCAATCAAGTAGTTGATAATGTGGTGGCCGCACTGGCCGAACAATTTAACGCATCGTTGAGGGACTAGATATGGCGCTTACTAAAGCCGACATAGCTGAACACCTATTTGAAAAACTCGGGATCAATAAAAAAGATGCCAAAGATTTAGTTGAAGCGTTTTTTGAAGAAATCCGCTCAGCGCTAGAAAAAGGCGAGCAGGTTAAGCTCTCTGGATTTGGTAACTTTGATCTTCGAGATAAAAAAGAACGTCCAGGCCGCAATCCGAAAACAGGTGAAGATATTCCTATTTCGGCGCGCCGAGTTGTGACTTTTAGACCAGGTCAGAAGCTAAAAACTCGTGTAGAAGTTGGCACAAGCAAAGCAAAATAAGAAAAGGCAGCGTTAGCTGCCTTTTTTATTTGTTTAAGTATTTACTTGCGAGCTATCAAAAGCTAAAAACCGCGTGGTGATACGAAGTTTCCTCCTTGGATACTGTCGTAGGTTTTTTGTGCTAAATCATCTAAGCTGTCTAAGCTTTTACCTGCGGCAGCGAGTTGATGCTCAATAGGTAAAATATCGACATCTTCATACCCTGATAATTGTGCTACACGTGCAAAGGTGTAGGCATGCTTATACTTTTCATGTTTGTAGAATAAGCTCACGAGAGTAGGGTAGATCTCAGGGTTGGGTGTTGCACCTGCTTTATTTAGCTCTAGCGTTTTGTAAAGCAAATCAATGGTTTTTTCATCATCAAACTTCACGTAGTAGCTCGCTAAGAAAAACTGCATTTCGGCATCTTCAGTGACGCGTTTATCTTGTTTTTCTTCAAGGGCGAGTAACTTAGTTAATGCAGATTGGTCATTATTACGTGACCAATGGTAATACAACAAACCTGGGTGGTCAGTATTTTTGGTATCTTGAAAAATTCGCGTCATTTCTTTAATGCTCGTTAAATGGCCTTCAACGCGAGACGTGGTTTTTTCTTTTAGTTTTATATGCTCAATCTTGGCGGCAAGAGACACACATTGATCGTATTTCTCAAAATCCTTTAATAATTGGTATTTGTTCTCGTCTGTTGGTGACTTATATTCAACGTAACGTTGAATGATAACTTCGGCACGTTGCTCTTTACAGTGACTGTCTTTATTCAAATCACTACAGAAGCCAGGTGTTTCGTCGCACACTTTTGCCAGTGTAAGTGGATCTTCACAGCCTGCTAATGCCAATAAACCAAGCAACACACTTGCTCTTAATAACATTCCTTAACCTCAACTTAATTTGTACTACTTTATTCTAGCGCAATGATTTGTTCTGTAACAGTGGAGAATCGTTTGAGTTTAAATTAGAATACCCCTGCCTGAGATGTGTTGCTCTCAAATCACAGCACATTTTTTAAGGCTATCCGTTCAAAATTGTTTAATTAGGTAAAAAAAATGACCTCATCTCACGAGTTAGAATACACAAGCAGCTGGCAAGAACGTCAAGATTACGCAGAAAGTATGCAACCTATTATTGGTAGACTTTACCGTAATCGTGGTATCGAAATCGCTGTATATGGCCGTCCTCTCGTTAATGCCAGTACAATCGATATCATCAAAGCGCATAAAACAGTTGCTCAGTTTGAAGGTACAAAACTACGTCTACGTGAAAGCTTCCCTTTCTTAGAAGCAATTAGCAAAATGGACTTAAACTCTGCACGTATCGATATTGGTAAACTAGCGTATGGTTATTTGTTTACAGATGCTGCAAAAGGTCGTTCAGTTGAAGAGTACTTAACTGACGAATTAGCAGAAATCGCAAACTCTGAGCGCAAAGAGCCACGTGATGTTGTGTTATACGGTTTTGGGCGTATCGGTCGTTTATTAGCACGTCTATTAATCGAAAAATCTGGCCCTTATGCAGACCTGCGTTTACGTGCAATCGTTGTACGTGGTGGTAAAGACGGCGACCTAGAGAAGCGTGCAAGCTTACTTCGTCGTGACTCTATCCATGGCCCATTTAATGGCTCTATTACAATTGATAAAGAGCGCAACGCAATTAAAGCTAACGGTAGCTACATTCAAGTTATCTACGCTAACTCACCAAACGAAGTTGATTACACTGCTTACGGTATCGAAAATGCACTAGTTGTTGACAACACGGGTATCTGGAAAGACGAAGCAGGCCTTGGTCAGCACTTAGAAGCAAAAGGCGCGGCAAAAGTATTATTAACTGCACCAGCTAAAGGTAACATCAAAAACATCGTATACGGTGTAAACAACCAAGATATCAAACCTGAAGATAAAATTGTATGTGCGGCTAGCTGTACGACCAATGCTATTACGCCAACGTTAAAAGCGCTTAACGATAAGTTTGGTATCAAAAACGGTCACGTTGAAACTGTTCACTCATACACCAATGACCAAAACTTAATTGATAACTACCACAAAGCTGAACGTCGTGGCCGTGCTGCTGCACTTAACATGGTTATCACTTCAACAGGTGCTGCTAAAGCAGTTTCTAAAGCTTTACCAGAGCTTGAAGGTAAACTAACGGGTAACGCTATCCGTGTTCCTACACCAAACGTATCAATGGCTATCTTGAACTTAAACCTTGAAAAAGGTACAAACGTTGAAGAACTAAATGCTTTCTTACGTGAAACTGCACTTTACTCAGATCTTCGTGACCAAATCGATTACACAGCGTCTACTGAAATCGTATCTACTGACTTAGTGGGTAGTCGTTACGCAGGTGTTGTTGATTCACAAGCGACAATCGTAGATGACAACCGTGTTGTGCTTTACGTTTGGTACGATAATGAGTTTGGTTATAGCTGTCAGGTAGTACGCTGTATGCGTGATATGGCTGAAGTAACTTTCCCAAGTTTACCTCGCTAATACCTAAACTATACAGATTCAAGAAGCCAGCATTATGCTGGCTTTTTTAGTCGTGAAAGTTTTTGCAAATTTTCTGCATGTGATAGGCTGTTTAGGGTCTACACCATATTACTAACAAAACGTTCTAACTATAGAGCGTTGGCTTAATTCTTAACTAATAAGCGAGTAGCTAAGAATTATATTTAACCAATAGGTTTATAAAATGAAAATCACCAGCAATTTTGATAGTGGTAATATCAAGGTTATTGAAGCCGTTGATCCACTGAACATTCAATTAGAAATTAATAAAGACAATCAGTCTGATTTTTTCCAGTGGTTTCACTTTCGTCTTGAAACAACTGCGTTTCAAAACCATAAATTACATATTAATAATCTAGAAAATTCAGCCTATCCTGATGGCTGGGAGGGTTATCACACGGTTGCATCATACGACCGTCAAACGTGGTTCCGTGTTCCGTCTGAGTACGCAAACGGCACACTATCATTTGAAGTTGAGCCTGAGTGTAGCAGTATGTATTTTGCTTACTTTGCACCTTACAGCTATGACCGTCACTTAGATTTACTTGCATGGGCACAAAGCCAGCATGCGTGTGAATTAGAAACATTAGGTGAAACACTTGATGGTCGTGACATGAGTGTATTACGTGTGGGTATTCCTAGTAGTGAGAAGAAGAAAATCTGGATCACGGCGCGTCAACACCCAGGCGAAACAATGGCAGAGTGGTATGTTGAAGGATTACTTCATAAATTACTTGATGATGAAGACCCACATGCAGCTGCGTTACTATCTAAAGCAGTATTCTACATCGTGCCAAATATGAACCCAGATGGCAGTGTGCGTGGTCACCTACGTACTAACGCTAAAGGTGTCAATTTGAACCGTGAATGGCAAACACCGAGCATGGAAAATAGCCCTGAAGTTTTCTTAGTGCTTAACAAAATGCGTGAAACGGGCCTTGATATGCACTTAGATATTCATGGTGACGAAGCAATTCCTTATAACTTTGTTGCGGGTAGTGAAGGTATCCCAGGCTACGATGATCGCTTAAAAGAGTTAGAAGATAGCTTTAAAGCTGCGCTTTTAACTGTGACGCCTGAGTTCCAAGACGAACATGGTTATCCAAAAGATGAGCCGGGCCAGGCTAACTTAACTGTCGGTTCTTCTGCTGTCGCGCATGAATTTAATGCATTAGCTTACACGGTAGAGATGCCATTTAAAGATAACGATGATTTACCAGATCCAGATTACGGCTGGTCAGATCGTCGCTCGTATCAATTTGGTCAAGATACGTTAGCGGCTATCGTTAACGTGGTTGATAAATTAAGATAACGAACCTTACGGGCATCAGCAAAACTGATGCCCGTAATTGTATCTGTAGACTGAAAAATGACGGTGTAGAGCAAGATGCATCGAATGTTAACTAGGTGGGTACATTTGTTATATTGAAAATTAACTGTTAACAAACTTGGTTGGTTTAAGTTAATATTCAATATGTTCAACTGAGAAGTACCAAAATCTCATTTTTTATTTCTCACAGTCATAGTGTCGCGCATTCTCACAAGCTCACGCTGAGTATCGTAACTAACAATAAAAAATATAATCATAGAGGATATCCATGGAAGCTTTAGTAAGCGCCGTTAATGACATAATTTGGAGTAGTGCACTCATTTATTTATGTCTAGGTGCAGGTCTGTTTTATTCCGTTTTAACCCGATTCGCACAAGTTAGACATTTCAAAGAAATGTGTAAATTATTGCTAAGCTCAAATAATTCAGATACGGGTATTTCTTCATTTCAAGCGCTAGCTGTATCGTTATCTGGCCGTGTAGGTGTAGGTAATATTGCTGGGGTTGCTGCAGCAATTGGCTTTGGTGGTCCAGGTGCGATTTTCTGGATGTGGATTGTTGCGTTTTTAGGCGCAAGTACTGCGTATGCAGAGTCAACACTTGGTCAGATTTATAAATCAGAAGAAGACGGCCAATATCGTGGTGGTCCTGCATATTACTTCGACCGTTGCTTACAACAAAAGTGGCTAGCCGTATTATTCGCGGTATCAGCGATTATCGCCTGTGGTGTATTCCTTCCAGGCGTTCAAGCTAATGCGGTAGGTAATGCATTCACTCAAGTTTTCGGTGAAGGTACACTGGTTAGCACCAGTTTTGGTGAAGTAGGTAGCTTCAAGTTAGTAGCCCTTGCAATCATCTTAATTGTGCTGGCATTTATTATCTTTGGCGGTATTAAACGTATCGCAAACTTCACCCAAATTGTAGTGCCATTTATGGCGTTAGGTTACATCGTGTTAGCTTTAATAGTGGTGTTCTTAAACCTAGATAAAGTACCGGGTATTTTCTCAATGATTTTATCTGATGCTTTCACAGCTCAAGCTGGCTTTGGCGCAGCAATTGGTTGGGGTGTTAAACGTGGTATTTACTCAAATGAGGCAGGTCAAGGTACCGGCCCCCATGCAGCATCAGCTGCTGAAGTAGATCACCCAGCACAACAAGGCTTAGTACAAGCATTCTCTGTTTATGTTGATACTATCTTTGTATGTACAGCAACAGCGCTAATGATTCTAATCACTAAACAATACAACATTGTTGGTGAGTTACCTGCAGGTCAATTCATTGTTCAAAACGTTGATGCTGCAACTGAAGTAGGCTCTGCTGCTTTCACGCAAATGGCATTATTTAGTGTATTCGGTGGCTTTGGCGAAGCATTTGTTGGTATTGCTTTATTCTTCTTCGCATTTACCACAATTCTTGCTTATTACTATATTGCTGAAACCAATGTTGCTTATTTAAACCGTTATTTCAAAGGCAATATTCCGTTAGTTATCGTAAAGCTAGTTATTATGTTTATGGTGGCTTATGGGATGGTGAATAGCTCAGGCTATATCTGGAATATTGGTGATATAGGTGTTGGTTTAATGGCGTGGATCAATATTGTTGGTATCTTGGCTATTTTCTTTGTCGCTAAACCTGCTCTTAGTTGTTTACGTGATTATGAAGACCAAAAGAAAGCCGGTGGTGAAATCACTTTTGACCCAGTTAAATTAGGCATTAAAAATGCTACTTTCTGGGAAAAGCGTCTAGCTGAAAAGGCGAAACAGAAACAATAAATCAGGATTTTGAGTTTTTGTGATGGATTTAATTGTGCAGGTTTTCGAATCTTCACAAATGAATGAAATTCAAATAAGACATCGACTCATAAAACAAGTACAATAAAGGGCGCCTTAAGGCGCCTTTTTTATGCGTAGTATGGAGAAAGATATGGCGATTATTAGTTGCCCGCAGTGTGCAAAACCAATATCTGACAAACATAAACAATGCCCGCATTGTGAATGCCAAGTCACCGATCTAAGCAATGAGCAATTGCAGCAAATGCAAAAAGAAACGCGTATTCGTAGACAACAAAAGTTTATGAATCAGTCTTTCCTCGCACTGATTTTATTTTTAGGGGGCTTTTTCTGTTATTACTTTATGCACCCCGAAGCAAAGTCTCTTGAGTGGTATGCTTATACATCGGCAATGGCAGTCGGTTTTGTATGGTATCTCGTAAGTCGCATCTATTTAGTTGTTTTAAAAAAGAAAAAGTAACATGAATATTGATCATATCGTTAAAAATATCACCCCAGAAGTATTTGAACGTCTTCAGTATGGTGCCTCAACCGGTAAGTGGCCTGATGGCACGCCTTTGTCTGAAGAGCAAAAACAACAAACCGTTCAACTCGTGATGCTTTATCAAGCTAAAGTTTCGCAAAGCAATGAGCAGTTTACCATTGGCGCAAATGGTGAAATGGTGCAAAAGAGCAAAGCTCAATTGCAAAAAGAGTTCGCATCAGAAAAAGAAATAGCTAGGTTTAGTGAAAATGATCTTTAAACACCTGTTTACTCCAAAATGGAAGCACCCTAAAAATCAAGTTCGTTTAGCTGCGGTTGAACGTCTTGATACAGAGCGTGACCTTAGTATTTTAAATAGCATTGCTCTTGAAGACAGTTCTGCTGAGATCCGTAAAAAAGCCCTGAACAAAGTCAATGATATTGTTCTATGGTGGCAAGCATACAAACAAGATCAAGCACTTAAAGACGTTGCAGAGCAACATATAAACCAAGCTGTGTTAAACACTGATAGCAAACTAGATGCAAACATCAAAAATGAGTTTATTGAGCGTTATGCACCAGTAAAAACGCTTGAAAAACTTGCGTTTGCAGAAAAAGAAATTCAAGTTCGGGTTAAATTATTAAAACGCTTAGCAAATCCAAGTTTAATTGATAAAGCCTTTAAAGAAGGCCGCGAAGAACTGCAATTGCAACTTGTTGAGCTTGTCATTAGTCACCAACTTGCTAAATCATTACTTAAACATGCAAAAGGTGAAGCGTATTCACAGCTAGCCGCTTACCTTGAAAATGAACGCCTAGCAACCGAAATGCCTGCAAAAGTTGAAGCAGATACACGTGTAGTATTAGCAAAGCTGAATGCACTTCGTGATAAAAATGATTTTCAGTTGGTATCAATGCAACAAGCTGAGTTATTACAGCAGTGGCAAGCTATTGAATTAAAATGGTTAAGCGATGAGCAAGTAAGCACACTTGATAAAAAGTATTCAGCGATTACGCAAAAGCTTGAGTCTCATATTGCACAACTAAGCAAAGAGCATGAAGCGGCGCAGCAAGCTTTAGCTGAGCAACAGCGTCAGGTCTTAGCATTAGCAAGCCTTGAAGCAATTGGTGAAGAAATTGAAAATGCATTGCAACTGGGTTTAGAAACGCCAGAACAAATTCAGCAAGACTGGCTTGAAGCTAAAGTTGCACAAGCAAAAGATGCGTTAACAGAGGCGAATCTACCTAATAACCAAAATGTTCGTGATGTAAAACAGCACTTAACAAATTTATTCAACCAAGTTGAAGAGTTACCGCAATTAGTTACTGCTATCGCTGAGTTTAAAGATGCATTTGATAAATTAAACACGGTTGCGACAACAGAAGAAGAAAGCGAGTTTGACGGCCTGAAACAGCAGTTTGAACAACAGCAAAAACTTGCACGTAAAAAGCTGGCAAGTATTCCTAATCGCTTACAAGGTCGCTTTAAAGCAAATTTAGCTGAAGCAGTAAATAGCTGGCAGCAAGCGATGGCACCGCTTACTAATAAGTTTGAGAAGAACCAACAAACAGCAAAGCGTAAAGCACGTGATGTAAAACGCTTAATTGACCAAGGGCGCTTTAATGTTGCATTTGGTGTGTTTAAAGGTTTTGAAGAGTTATACGCTACGCTAACAGAGTATTACAAGCAGCCATTAAATAGCCTAAAAGCTGATTTGGAAGCGCAATTAGCAGAAGCAAAAGATTGGCAAAAATATGCTTCAGCACCAAAGCGTGAAGCATTACTTGCTGAAGTAAATGAATTAGCCGCAACAGAATGTACAGACCCTAAACAACGCGCTGAGCAAGTTAAACAGCTGCGTCGTCGTTGGAATGAATTAGGCCGTTTAGACACTGATGCAGAGAAACAACAAGGTGAGTTATTCGATCAGCAAATAGAGTTGCTGTTTGCACCATGTCGTGAGTATTTTGCTGAGCAAGAGCAACAGCGAGAACAAGCTAAGGCACAGCGTCTTGATACAATCAAGCAAATGCAAGAGCTAACAGATCTTGATACGTCTTCTGATGAGTTCGATTGGAAGCAGTTTGAGAATAAGTTCAATCGTACCGCTAAAGCTTGGCGCTCAGCAGGAAATGTTGATCCTAAAACGTATCGTGAACTACAAGCGCAATTCAAAGCTGCGCAATCACTAGTGCAAGCACAGCTAGCTGCCTTCCATAAAGCAAATGCTGAGCAAAAAGCAGCGCTGGTAGAGCAGGCAACACAGTTATCTCAAAGCGATGATTTAGCGTCTGCGTGCCAAGAACTCAAGGTATTGCAACAAACTTGGCAAACTATTGGCTTTGCAGGAATGAAAGCAGAAAATACCTTATGGCAGCAATTTAGACGTGTTAATGACGACACCTTTGCAAAGCGCAGCGCCGAGTTTGAACAGCAAAAGCAAGTACAGCAGCAAAATGATGAAGTTGCAGCAGCGCAGTTGAGTGAGCTTGAGTCAGCACTTGAAACAGTGGTGCATCTTGCACAGCTTAAAGATTTGACAGTGAAGCTGGCTGAACTTGAGTACTCAAAAGCATTATCAGCACGAGTGAGTCAGTTAGAGACAGCGATTAGTGCAAAAACAGCGCACATTAGCAAGCAAGCAGAGCAGTCTAAGTTAACGGCTTTATTTGCTGCTCTTGAGAGCGGCAGCGAACTTCCTTCGCAATTCCAAGCTGCATTAACGACAAACTTAAATGCTGCGCAGCTCTTAACTCGTATCGAAATTTTGGCAGGTGTTGAGTCAGCTGATAGTCAGTTACGTATGACAGAGCAAGTTGCGATGTTAGATGATAAACACCGTGGTGAACATGCAGATGTTTATTATTACTTAAAGCAATTACTTGCAGTCAGTAAGGGTTCAGTTTCAGCTGACACACTAGCAAGGCTTAAAACAATATTTGCAATTTAACGAATAAAACCGCTTTTTGAAGCGGTTTTTTTCCGTGTGTTTTTGAGGAAAACAATGAGAATTTTATTACTACTTACCTGTTTATTTTTAGGGGCATGTAAAAGTACAGATCAAGGAATGTCGGTGTACTCGTTTACTAATTCAGAAATTGAAGCAGCCCTTGCTAATCAATTACCAAAACTAAGTGAACAGATTAAGCTGATGGGCTTACCTGTTGATTTTGCTGTAAACGATCTGAGTGTCAATGTCGGCCCAGATAAGCGTGATGTGGTGGTTTTAGGGGCTGATTCTAGTGCTGTCATCAAAGCTTTCGCGCTTAAGTATCCAGTCCGCTTAAAGCTTCAAATCGAAGGTAGTCCATTTTATGACAGCGAGAAAAAAGCGGTCTTTTTACGAAATGTAAAACTGGTTGATACAACTTTAGATACAGCGGGTTTTAAGGGCAGCTTAAACTTATTAGATGATCAAGCAATGCAAGTGATTAACGGCTTTTTAGCGGTTAACCCTGTTTATAAATTAAATATGAACGACCCTAAAGTTGCACTACTGAGCAAATTGCCATTAGATATGAAAGTATCTCAGGGCGAAATTATCTTAGTACCTAGACTATAAAAAATATTAAAAATTTTTAAAGCGGCCTTGAGCCGCTTTTTTGTAATTACTTGTTAAGCAAGTTCAACCTTGCCATAATTGCTCGTGATATTTCGCGAAACAAGTGATTGCTATGATCAAGGAATTTTTAAACGACCCTACGTTACTGTTAAATGCAGTTGGTGAAGGGATCTATGGCTTCGATTTATCGGGTAATGCGGTTTTTGTAAACCCTGCCGCTGAGCGCATGACAGGCTGGAAAGCAGACGAGCTCCTTGGTAAAAAAATACACCAATATCATCACCATACTCGTAAAGATGGGTCACCATATCCCGCAGATGAATGCCAAATATATTGCACTATGTTCGATGGTAAACATCGTCATGTAAACGATGAAGTCTTCTGGCGTAAAGATGGTAGCTATTTTGCCGTCGAGTATACTTCAACCCCAGTTTATAAAAATGGCGCCTTGATTGGTGCGGTCGCGATTTTTCGCGATGTATCAAAACAGCAGCAAACAGAAGTGGCATTGCGCGACGCTCTAGCGCAAGTTCAGCACTTGTCTGAGCAACTACAAGCTGAGAATGCTTACCTTATTTCAGAGTTAAACGAAGATTGGCAAGATTCCGGTTTGGTTGGTCAAAGTCATTCATTCCAAAGTATGCTCGAGCAAATTACCTTGGTAAGCCAGACTAATAGTACAGTTTTGATTTTAGGTGAAAACGGCACGGGTAAAGAGCTGGTGGCACGAAACCTTCATCGCTTGAGTAGCCGTGCTGAGCAACCTTTTATAAAGGTCAATTGTGCTGCGTTTTCAGCTAATTTAATTGAGTCTGAACTATTTGGTCATGAAAAAGGGGCATTTACTGGTGCAAATGAACGTAGAAAAGGGCGCTTTGAATTAGCTGACAAGGGGACTTTATTTCTAGATGAAGTGGCAGAGCTGCCATTAGAAGCGCAAAGTAAATTACTGCGCGTGCTACAAGAACAAGAGTTTGAGAGAGTTGGTGGCAGTCAAACTTTAAAAGTTGATATTCGCGTGTTAGCTGCAACAAATCGAAACCTGTGGCAAATGGTTGAGCAGGGTAGCTTTCGAATGGACTTGTATTATCGCTTAAATGTGTTTCCTATTCGTGTGCCAGCTCTACGTGAACGCAAAGAAGATATTCCACTTTTAGCAGCAAACATAATAACTCAGCTTAATAAGCGCTTAGGTAAGCAGTTAAAGGGGCTTAGCAAAGCAACGCTCACTAAGCTGGGTAACTATGATTGGCCTGGCAATATTCGTGAATTACAAAATATCCTTGAGCGTGAAGCTATTTTATCTAAGCAGTCTGTACTACAACTCTCTGCTCCGTTGAATAATGAACAACCGGATGAGCAGGTTGTCTCGCTTGATGCTGTACAAAAGCAGCATATTCTCCAGGTGCTAAAGCGTTGTAACGGACAAGTATCAGGTGATAATGGCGCTGCAACTTTACTGGGTCTTCCAGAAAGTACCCTCAGGTCAAAAATGAAAAAGTTGGCTATAAAACGCTAATTCGTGATATATCGCGAGCATTCGTGATATTTCGCGATTTTAATATTCTTAAATTTAAATTTCCCTTTTATATCAATGGTTTGATTTTATTTTTTGTTGGCCTGATAGTTGCTCTGTCAGGTTATTACCGACACAATAGTAAGTAGCAAAATGAAATTTGATATAAAAGAGCAAGACTTAATCATCAAGCCCTACAACCAAGATGGGCCAATTTATATTCGAGAGCAAAAAGGGCATTTCCAACGTATCCGCCGTTACTTAGGCTGGGTGCTGATGCTGACTTTTATAGCTATTCCGTGGATCCCATATGATGGTCGGCAAGCTGTATTACTTGATGTAGCAAGTCAAAAATTTACCCTGTTTGGATTAACGTTGTTACCGCAAGATTTTATGATCTTAGCCATGTTATTTATGACTGGTGCGTTTGCTTTGTTTTTCGTCACTAACTGGCTAGGTCGTGTTTGGTGTGGTTACACTTGCCCGCAAACAATCTGGATGCTTATGTTCACTTGGGTTGAACACAAAGTTGAAGGTAACCGAAACCAGCGTATTAAACTTGATAAAACAGCTTGGTCAGCAAGTAAATGGCAAAAGAAAATCACTAAACATGCCGCTTGGCTTGTGATCTCTTTACTCACATCAATGTCATTCATGGCTTATTTCATCCCGGCTAAGTCTTTGTACATGAGCCTATTTACCCTAGAAATGTCTGGCATTGTAAGCTTTTGGGTATTCTTATTCGCATTTTGTACGTATGGGAATGCGGGATTCTTGCGTGAAAAAATGTGTACTGTTGCTTGCCCATATTCGCGTTTTCAATCAGTAATGTTTGATAAAGACACCTTGGTGGTCACGTATGATCAAGAGCGAGGAGAATCTCGCGGTGCTCGTAAGCGTAAAGCCGATCCAAAAGAGTTAGGCTTAGGTGACTGCGTAGACTGTAATTTGTGTGTAGAAGTATGTCCAGCTGGTATAGATATTCGTAATGGCTTGCAATATGAATGCATAAACTGTGGTTTATGTATTGATGCCTGTGATAGCACAATGGAAAAGTTCAACTATCAAAAAGGGCTGATCAAGTACGCCTCGGAAAAACAAATGGAAGGTAAAACGACCAACCCATTTAGACTAAAACTTCTTGGTTATGGTGGTTTGACGGCGCTATTTGTCGTTGGGATGGTTGTGTGGATGGCAATGCGCACACCAATCGAGGCCTCTGTAATTCGTGACCGTAATGCACTGTACCGAGTTAATTTTGAAGGCTTGGTAGAGAATCCATATACCTTATCAATCATCAATAAAACGCAGCATAGTTTGAGTTATTCAATTGGTATAAGTGGTATCGAAGAAGCAAGCTTACAATTGCCTGAAACTATCAAAGTTGAAGCAGGTCAGATGAAGCGAGTACCTGTTACTGTGGTTGCTGATGGCTATGACTTAAAGTCAAAAGTAACGCCTATCAGTTTTCACATTCAAGCATTAGAAGATGCCAATATCGCAATTACTAAAGAGACTAAGTTTTACCGAGATTAATCCAACCCCAAAATGAAAATGGCTTGTTTTTAACAAGCCATTTCTGCAAATTCGAGTTTCTTTAGCACATGGGCTTTAGCGCTATCTAAATCATCAAATAAACAGTCCATTATCTGAATTGGTGATTGTGCTTGTGCAATGATGCGTTTCATTTGATTGAGTACAATTGATGAGCTAAACATGTATGCGGTAGCGACACAGTTAGTGCTTTGTAGAGCACGTAACAATTGGATAAACCCGCGTTCGGCCTCAGGAGTAGTAGCAAGTAATTGGGTAGAATGACTAATATAAGCCCACGGCTTTCCAGCTAGATCAGAAATATGCTTTTTTATATCTACTGCAAAGTCATTGACTAAACGTGCGTTAATATTACCAGAAAATTGTCCAATTATAATTGGACCATCAGTGATGATACTGACACTGCCATAGTGATTCTTAAATTCCAATTTGCTTCCCTTTTGAATTAAAAGAGCGCGAATTTTATACAATTCTATGTATGTGTCTAGTTATTTAATATACAATTATTAAAAAACATAAATAATTCAATTGAGTTGTTTTTTTGTGTGTTTTATATATTTAAGTGGTTTGGAGTAAATTATTTATTCACTCCAAATTTAAAATATAACTAACTATTTATTAACAATATAGTTCAATGCACCGGTAATCGAGGCTACTTGTGCATCAATACAGACTTCATCATTTGCCTGTGGGCTATCAGGGTAAACTTCTGTTGTTGTCACAAATTCAGCATCAGTGAGACCCATACATAAGCCGAGTTTTTTCGCTTGGTAATGAATAACACCCAATTGGGTTTGCGGTACACCAATCAACTGGTTATTCTCATCGCTAGGTGCGATATGAGTTACTTTTTCAACAGACTTAATAATCGCTGCCTGAAACGCGTCATGTGGACGTTCACTATCAGCAACGAGATAAAAGCCATCTGGGATGTTCCAGTTATCGTGAGTGGTTGCATCACGTGCTGCAAGAGCAGGACGAAACTCACTATTATCAGTATCAGTTGTTTCATGTAGGTCGATATGCACGTAAGGTGCAATGGTATTGTCAGCTAAATACTGCATGATTGCTGCAGACTCTTCAGCTGGGCTGTCAGCGTAGAATGAGCGGTTTGGATCTGTCGCATTAGGGTTCCAGCGATTAATTGTTTCATAACCCCACGGGCTGATACACGGTGCTACTAAAATATTAAAATCGGCAAAGTAGTCTTTAGCTTTGTTCTTAGCAAACGCTAATGCGCCATGCACACCACTTGTTTCATAGCCATGAACGCCACCGGTAACCAATACTGTCGGTTTATCAGCTTGCCATTGCTTGCTCTTTAAAATGTAAAGAGGGTACTTGTCGCTGTCGTAACTTAATGCACCATACTGTTCAATATTGAAATCGATTGATAAAGACTCTAATTGCGATACAACATCATCTATATAGCTACGTTTTACTGTCTGTGATTTAAACCATGCTTTTTTATCTGCTTCGTTCCACGGTTTACCTGGGGTTCCTATAGGGTAACTCATAAAATACCTTATTCGACTTGCTACAAAACGCCAAGCTTATCTAAGCCGTTAAGTCACTGCAACTAGATAAGTTCAGTGGTAAAGGTACCTTGCTCATACAGCTTTGCGTGATGGTGCTTATGGGCCTCAAATAAGTATCTACGAAGTTCCTCTTCACCTTTGCAAACCTTTACGATCTTACCTGCAATCCCTTTACTAGTGGTTCGAATTGGCTTCACACTAAGAATAATGTGATCTCTGCTAGGTAAATCAAATGCGAGTAATATGTCTTTGTTTAGCTCTGGAGCTTGACGCTTAGGCTTGAGTAACACGCCAGTACTTGATAAAGACAATATTTGAAATTGCTCGGTATGTATTTCGAGATCAGGAGTTCGCCAGCTGCGTTCGATCCCTTTGGTATCTATCACTTCTGGTGCACTGAGTAAGGGTATCAGCTGGCCATTTTCGTCATTGATAAACTCAAGTGGAAACCAAAGCTGATAAATACCCACCTCGGCAAGTAAAGTTAGTTTGGAATTTGCTAGTAAGCCGTTTAATTTATTTGGCAAGTTGAGCCTAACAGACATTTTTGTATCGGTTGGATCGCCATCAAGGTTTTCAGCCTCGAATAAACGGTTGAAAAAAGTAAGTTCTTGTTCGGATAAATGTGCCATATAAAGCTCCTTCTTTAGCACGCTTACTTATATGTATCATAAATTGTTCAAATTATGCACGTATAATCAGCATTAATTATGCCAGAAGCTTTGTGATTTATTTTGCGGCGTATTTCACTTACACTGATAAAAAAGTTAACAAGGATTTTATTTTGTCGAGCCTGACTGGTGTAAATAAAAGTTTAGTAATATTTGCTGCTTTAGTCGTTGTTTTAGCGGGTATTAAAGCTGCAAGTGTGATTGTTATTCCATTTGTGTTGGCGGCCTTTATCGCTATTATTTGTAATCCCTTAATCCGTTTCTTTGCCAAATACGGTATCCCTAAAGGTATTGCTGTGGTTTTTGTGATGCTGATGATTGTCGGTATAGGGATAAGCCTTGCCGGTCTGGTTGGGCAATCTATGACCGATTTTTCAGAAAATTTACCTGAGTACAAGGCACAACTCAAAGAAGAGTTTGTCTGGGTGGTTAACGTTGCTGCAAGCTATAACATTTTGATTGATAAAGAGCAGATTATTTCTTTATTTGATCCAGGTAAAATGATTGATGTTGCAACTAATATGCTCACCGGGTTAGGTGGGGTGATGGCGAACCTGTTTTTAATCATATTAACTGTCGTGTTTATGCTATTTGAAGGGCCAATGCTCAGCAAAAAAGTGCATTTAGCACTCGATGACCCTGAAATGAAAATGCAGCAAGTTGACCGTTTCTTAGATTCAATTAATTCTTATCTAGCCATAAAAACAATGGTTAGTCTAGGCACAGGTGTTCTTGCAGGATTCATGCTGTGGGCACTTAATGTTGATTATTTTGTGCTCTGGGCTGTGGTGGCGTTTATGCTTAACTATATTCCTAATATTGGTTCTATTATTGCTGCAGTACCAGCTGTGTTACTTGCTTTAATCACGCAAGGCCCATTGGTAGCAGGGTTTATCGCTGGTGGATATTTAGTTATTAACACAGTGATGGGTAATATTGTAGAACCGCGCTTTATGGGGAAAGGGCTGGGCTTATCGACGCTAGTGGTGTTTTTATCGTTGATTTTCTGGGGCTGGTTGATGGGAACAGTTGGTATGCTATTGTCAGTTCCATTAACTATGATAGTTAAAATTGCTTTAGAAACCAGCCAAGAAGGGCGATGGCTTGCTACTTTGCTAGGTAATGGTGAAGAGCTAAAACTTGAGGATTAAAAAGGCGGTTAAGCGCCTTTTTATTTTTCAAAATGATTAACGATTATAGCGACTTGGTATCACTTTAGAGGTTGTTGTAAAACCTTTACATGGTTTTTGAGAATTTCAATCTCACATTGTTTGTAGGCAATAGCGGCACTAGTGCCATTTGGCATTTTTTGTAAGTAGCGCCAACGACAACTGTCTTCTAAATAACGCTCTTGGTTTTTTATACTGCGATTAAAAATTGGTAGCAATTGGCTATTACCGGTATCTTCTTTTATTTTTTCAAGATCCATAGTGAGCTTATTAACCCACATTTTTTGGTCACGTTGCAGGTCTGCAATAACTTGATCAAGGCATTGAATATACCGCTTGGTGTCATCAGTATGGTTGCTCGCAAGCTCACAAGCTTGCTCTGCTTGAGCCTGTGATGCAGTCGTAATTAAACCTAAAAAGATGCTCTTAACGAATATGGATGTTTTATTTTTTATCATGGTAATTAAACTCTAATATAAACTCAGCGCCGGCTAGCTTCTCTGCATCTTTAATGGTTAATGTGCCATTATACGAGTTTACTAAATCAGATACGATAGCCATGCCAACACCATGGCCACTTTCGTAAGTATCGAGTCTGGTACCGCGAGTCAGTAATGATTCGCGTTTGTGCTCAGGAACACCTGGGCCATCATCACTTATGCTGAGTGTTAACTTTTTGTTCTGTTTAACCTTTATATCGACCTGTGAACGGCAAGCTTTACAGGCATTATCGATTAAATTACCGAGTAGTTCCATTAAATCGGTTTTATCACCTAAGAAATAGTCTTTTTCACTAACCTCAGAGGTAAAAATAATATCTTTATCGCGATAAACCTTGCTCATCGCGCTTAAAATTGAATCAATAACAGGTTTAATATGGGTTTGCTTTTTCCAAGTATCAGAAGCACCCGTTGCAGCTCGTTTTAATTGATGTTCGATCATCACATTAATACGATCTAACTGCTCTTGTGCATCGGCATCATTGGCTAAAGGGCTTGATTTAAGGACTGCCAAGGGGGTTTTTAATGCATGAGCAAGATCGCTTAACGAAGCCCTATAGCGCTCTTTTTGGCGCTGTTGCGATTCAAGTAATAAGTTTAAGTCGGCTTTTATGGTTTGCAGCTCTACTGGGTAGAGACCTTTTATTTGCTGATTATCGCCCGATTCAATGGCTTTAATTTCTTTATCAAGACGTTGCAATGGCCTTGCACTCCAAACAAAACCAATCGCCATAAGCGCTGCAATGGCCACACCCATTACATACATCCAATTTACTAACGTTTGTTTAAAGCCATCCATCAGCCTGAGAAGTGCATCATTACGTTTTAATAAGATAAAACGCGCATGCTCCGATTGGTCAATGTTTTCTAAAATAACGGTAAGGGTTAATTGCCAGTACACGGTCTTGTTGTATTCAACACGACGAAAATCCGCAGAGCCTGCTGGGGCTTCAAAGTTATCTGGAATAAAATTGATGTTGGTGGCTGATTCAGAATACCAAACAGGAAGATCACCACGATAAATCATTGCATAGGTATCTGAATTTAAACGATTTAGCTCTGGAGTTAAGATGGTGCTCGGCATTACAATGCCGCGTTCAGTGAAGTCAACTTCAGAAATAAGAGAATATAAATGAGCTTCGAGGGTTTTTTCGGTCGCTTCGACCAAAGAAGCGTAGTAAGCCTTACCAATTGAGAAAAACAGAATTGGCAAGGCTACTAATAAAACAAAGACAAGGATAAATCCTTGCCTTACTTTAAGCGGTATTTGCGATGCTACCACTGACTTTTAAGCCTATAACCACGGCCACGTAATGTTTCAACTGGGTTAAGGGTACCGTCAGGGTCAAGCTTCTTACGTAAACGCAATACGAAAACTTCTATTACGTTTGAATCAAGGTCGAAGTCTTGATCATAAATGTGCTCTGTCAATTCAGATTTAGAAATTACCTTTTGTGGGTTAACCATTAGATATTCTAAAACTTTGTATTCGTATGCAGTTAAGCTAAGTTCTTTATCATTAACCCAAACTTGTTGTGAGCGAGTGTGTATTTTGATAGGACCTGCTGTCATTTCTGGGTTTGCTTTACCTGCGCTGCGGCGGATAAGTGCATTACAGCGTGCAATCAGCTCTTCAACATGGAAAGGTTTAGTTAGGTAGTCATCAGCACCTGCATCTAAGCCTTCTACTTTATCCTGCCAACGGTCACGTGCAGTTAAAATCAAAATAGGGATAGTAATCCCCTGAGCACGGGCTTTGGTAATTAATTCGATACCATCTACTTTTGGTAAGCCTAGATCTACTACCGCCATATCAAGCGGGTACTCGGTAATATGGAATAAACCAGCTTCACCATCGTGACAAAGGTCAACGCTATAACGCTCTTTTTCAAGTGCATTACGGAGGTTATCTGCTAAGTGTAAATCATCTTCAATAACTAAAATTCGCATTCTTAATCCTTTTTCACTTCGCCAGTCTTTTTGTTCACATGGACATCAACCACATGGCCGTTCGTTTTTAAAATTCTTACGGTAAATACTTTATCTTGCTCTGTGATTTTTAGGGTTCGGCCGTCCTCAGATTTTTTGGCAATTGTCACAGCCTGTTTTTTAGTCACTTCAGAGACTTGTTTCTTACTGGCATCAGCATGAAAGCTTGATAATGCAAATAAAAGACTAAAACTGAAGGCTAATAATATGCGCATGACGGGGAACTCCTAAACCAGACCCATTTAGTTTAATTAACCAATTAACTAAAATTCAAGTAATTACGTTCAATTCTGTAATTTCAATAGACAAATCTTAGTTAATAAGCCGTGAACAAACACTGAATTAATGATTCAGTTAAGTTCAGACGTTAACCAAATACTTTTTTAAATGGTTTTACAACTGAGTTGTCGTAAACACCTGCAGCAATATAAGGATCATTTGCTGCCCATTCACGAGCTGCTTCTAATGACTCAAACTCAGCAACGACTAACGAACCTGTAAAACCAGCTTCAGCGGGATCTTCACTATCAATGGCAGGAAGCGGACCTGCTGTGAATAAACGGTTTTGTTCATCTAATTCTTGTAGACGTGCTAGGTGAGCAGGACGCGCAGATTTGCGTGCTTCTAAACTATTTTCAACATCAGTTGAATAAATCATATACAGCATGGTGTGTTCTCAATGTTATTTTTAAAAAATAGTAGCATATTCTTAGCAATAGACGAGAGAATATTCGCGTAATAATCTTTACACAAACCCATATAACTTTAACTTATAAAGCTTGAAATACGCGGTGTAACACTGGTAGAGTCGCTGGGTTGAGAAAATAATAATAAGGTTTTTAAATGAGCGAAAAACGCGAGCATTTTAGCTCCCGCCTCGGTTTTATTTTAGCGGCAGCCGGTTCTGCTGTAGGTATCGGAAACTTAGTGGGTTTTCCTGTTTCAGCTACAAAAAACGGCGGTGGTGCTTTCCTATTAGTTTATGCATTGTTTGTCATTTTCATCTGTTTACCAGTGATGATGGCTGAAATGGCAATGGGTCGTAAAGCGCAAAAAGATCCTCTTGGTTCTTACAAATTATTAGCGGGCAACGATCCTAAATGGAACTTTGCAGGCTTTTTAGCAGTATTAACGCCATTTATGATTGCTGTTTTTTATATGGTTATCACTGTATGGATTTTTGGTTATTTATCGCAAACTGCATTTGGTAATTTAGATGCTTTGGCTCAGCCAGATAACTTTGGCACTTTTATTAACAGCTACACCGTGTTTGGCTATATGGCAGTGGTTGCTATCATCGTTAACTTGATTTTGGTTGGCGGCGTAAAAGAAGGTATTGAAAAAGCAGCTAAGTTTATGATGCCAGCTTTATTCGTTCTACTAACAGCGTTGGTTATTTATGTATTAACACTTGATAACGCGATGGCTGGTGTGAAGTACTATATAGTGCCTGACTTTTCAAAAATGGATGCAAGTGTATTAAATGGTGCATTAGCACAAGCGTTTTTCTCATTGTCGTTAGGTATGGGTATTTTAATGACCTATGCATCTTATATTTCAAAGAAAGACGACATTGTTGGTAGTGCTAAAATGGTTGCTGTAACCGATTCTCTTGTTGCATTTATTGCGGGTCTTATGGTTCTTCCTGCTATATTTAGCTTTAACCCAAACACTGACCCAAGCACTTTATCTGACTCATCGGTATCGATGATTTTTGTTTATTTACCAAAAATACTATTAGCGTTACAAGCTGATATTGGTTATGTAGGTGCATCAATTGTTGCGTTTGTATTCTTTTTACTCGTCTTTTTTGCTGCAATTACGTCGCTTGTATCAATTGTAGAAGTTCCAACAGCAACATTAAGTGACCGCAAAGGTATTAGCCGTAAAAAAGCGTTGCTTATCTTAACTTTATCTACAGGTGTATTAACTGTGCTTTGTACGATGTCGTTTGGTATGGTTGAATCACTCACTAAGTTTGTTAGTTATGGCGGCGCAGATAAGAGTTTATTTGATATTGTTTATGATGTGTTTTACGACACAATTTTACCGCTTAATGGTTTAATGGTGTGTTTATTCGTTATGTACCGTTGGAAAAAAGCAAACTTATCAGCAGAGCTAAGCCAAGGCTGTGACGGCTATGTTGGTAGCTTCACAGAGAAGTATGTGAACTTCTCACTATCAACTTTTATCCCTGCCATTTTATTACTAATCTTTGTAAATACGGTGGCGACTAAATTCTTTGCATTTAGTATTTTCGGATTTTAAAAACCAGTTCAATACTTAGCCGCGCACTTTGCGCGGCTTTTTTATGCCTGCTATTTGTTGTGCTTTAATAATCAAAATGCTCCTGCATCAAGCACATCACCCAAGCCAAGGGTAAACATCCAAAGTCCCCACAAACTGTGTTCAATTACACACACGAAGGTAGAGCGGCTTTGCGAATAAGTATATGAGAACAACAGTCCACCTAAAAATGCTAGAAGTACGGCCAATACATTCGCATAGACAATATGCGCCAATGCAAACACCGATGCGCTGACAATAATACGCACCGTTTTACTTGGCATAATGCGTTTATAACGATGGAAAAAATAGGTTCTAAAAATAAGTTCTTGCGGCATCACCGATAAGATAGGGTAGAGCAGTAGCAACATTAGCCAATCGTTGAATGAGTTTCGTGGTAGTGAAAACCAGTTTTCTTGATTCATGATGCCGTAAAACATCCCGGAGAATAGCGCTCCTAAAAAGAAAAAACTAAATAAACGACGTTTTACCGCACTAAATTGCCCGAGGCTTGTTAAGCGAAAACGCTTAAAGTGGGGATCAGACAGAAGCAGCATGCCACATACAATCATTAAGATAATAAGTGCGGGAATGAGCCAGTTAGCGAGGTAGGCACGCAAAAAGAAGCCTAAGAGCGGCAAAGAAACAAATATGAGGGAAAATTCAAACCAGCGGTATTGGTTAGCGTTCAATGTCGTCTCAGCGTTTTTTTTGTTTACGCTAACAAGCTAAGACGACAGTTTTATGACACTAAGATTGCTTTGAATCTTTCTCTTCGTCATCTTCTGGTAAGTATTTGAATAGGGCGATGATTGTTGCTAACACGCAGACAAAGGTAATACCCATTAAGCCAAACACTTTAAAGTTAACCCAAAAGTCGAGTGAGAAGTTATACGCAATGTAGATATTAAGCGCAGAAATACCCGCAGTAATTGCAACCCAAAACAGGTTAAGCTTGTTCCATAATGCTTCTGGTACCTTTATTTCTTGTTTACTCTCAGAGGCATTTTCTAAAATCGAGCTAAGTGCTTTTTTCACTAGGTTTTTGCCAAGTACATAGCGGCTTACTAACAAAGTGACACTGAAAATTGCATATACAATGGTGGCTTTCCATTTGACAAACTGTTCATCGTGAAAAACTAAAGTAAGTGTACCTAACACCACCGCAATGGCAAAAAACAGCCAATGTCTGGTCGGCACTTTGCCATCCTTAAAATAACAATAAGCAACCTGAATTAAGGTGGTTAGCATCAGCAATGCTGTTGCCCAATAAATATCAACTAACTTGAAAACCGCAAAGAACAAAATCAGCGGGATGTATTCAATAATCGCATGCATAGATTTATAAATGCTCTAATTTAAAAAGATACTGGGTTGTATCAAGTTATTGCGCAAGATACAAGGTTGACTTAGTAGAGCTGAAAGCTTAGCCTCCCGAGCCAATCTGGCCTAAACCTGCGTTTAGGTTGTTTTACCTTATCTTTTTCCGCTTAACCTCAGATGATTAAGTGGCGTATTTTGGAGCATTTTATGAATAAAGCCGCGTTAGTATCACAAATGGCTGCCCACAGTGAATTAACAAAAAAAGACACACAAGCTGCCTTAACTAGTATGTTAAATGCTATCGAAAAATCACTGTCTGAAGGCGATCAAGTGCAAATTAATGGCTTTGGTACGTTTGCATTGAGTTATTACCCAGCACGTAAAGGTCGTAATCCACAAACAGGTGAAGAAATTGAAATTGAAGGCGCTAACAAGCCTGTTTTTAAACCTGCTAAAGCATTAAAAGACGCCCTATAAGCAGGATTTGCAAATTCGTTGTAGCATTTACACACTGAAACAGGATATTTTTAAATTAAGTTAATACTTTCAATGTGTTAAATTTGGCATGTTGTCTGCTGCTATTACTTTAGGTTTACCTAAATAAGGAGATAACATGTCAAATTTAAACAGCCAACTTAATGGTAAAAAGATTGCCATTCTAGCAACCAATGGTTTTGAGCAAAGTGAGCTATTATCACCACGCAGCGCATTGTTAGAAGCAGGTGCACTTGTAGAAGTCGTGTCTCTTGAACGTGGAGATATTACTGGCTGGGATGAAAACCAATGGGGTGAAAGAGTCACTGTGGATCGTGTAGTTAGCGAGGCTGACTCAAGTGAATATGATGCCCTATTGCTACCTGGTGGTTTATTCAATCCAGACACACTGCGTCAAGATAGCGAAGCAAAAGCCTTTGTTGATGGTTTCTTCAGTGCAGGTAAAAATAAACCCATTGCAGCGATTTGTCATGGACCATGGCTACTAGCTGAAGTTAACAAATTACGCGACCGCAAGGTGACGTCATACCCAAGCATTAAAACCGACTTAATCAATGCTGGTGCAAATTGGGTTGATCAAGAGGTGTGTGTTGATGAAGGTATAGTCACAAGCCGAAGCCCAGCTGACTTAGAGGCTTTTAATCGAAAATTCATTGAAGAAATTAAAGAGGGTGTGCATCGCTATCATTAATAGTTAGATACAATAAAGGGCCTATAAGGCCCTTTTTTAAGTAAACTAAACAACTTATTTTGTAGCTGCTTTCATACTGGCTATAAACTCTTTCAACCCACTTAGCATAGCTGCTTTGTCATCAAGGTTTGCTTCTATGATTTTAACTACTGCAGAACCTGAAATCGCCCCAGCGGCCCCTGATTCGAGTGCTGATTTAACATCTTCCGGTGTTGATACTCCAAAGCCTAATAAAGCTGGTGCAGCATGATAATCTTTTAGCTTTTTAACTAACGAGTCTGCTGGCATTTGTGCTTTAGTTTCTGTTCCCGTAACGCCTGCGCGTGATAACAGATAAGTGTAACCACGGCCATATGAAGCACACTCGCGTAAAGTGTCGTCATCAGCATTAGGCGTGGCAATAAAAATTGGGTCTATGCCATTTTTCATTGCTGTTTGGCGAAATAGCTTTGATTCATGTAGCGGTACGTCAGCCACTAAAATTGAATCGACACCTGCTTCTTTAGCATCTTGATAAAACTTTTCGATGCCACGCTTAAACACCAGATTTGAATACAATAATAGGCCAATTGGAATATCTGCATTGTATTCACGCACTTGTTTGATGATATCAAAGCAATCTTGGGTATTAATGTTTTCATCAAGCGCACGAATGTTGGCCGCTTGGATAACAGGGCCATCTGCAATCGGATCAGAAAATGGAATACCTAACTCAAGGGCATCAGCGCCGCCATCAATTAAGCTTTTGATGATTTCTACACTCAGTGCTTTATTAGGGTCGCCAATGGTCACAAACGGCACAAACGCACCTTGGTTTGTTTCATTTAATGTGGCGAACAGTTGTCCGTAACGGTTAGTCTGGCTCATAGTGCGCCTCCTTCTGATAAAACACTGTGTACGTGAGCCAAATCTTTATCGCCTCGGCCGCTTAGGTTAACCACTAAAATAGTGTCTTCGGTTTGTTGCTCGGCATATTTAAGGGCATATGCTAGGGCGTGGCTTGACTCAAGGGCTGGAATAATCCCTTCGTTTTTAGCTAATAATTGGAATGCCTCTAGAGCTTCAGTATCGCTAATACCAACGTATTGTGCACGGCCTGTTTCATGTAAATGAGCATGCTGTGGACCAACGGCTGGGTAATCAAGACCTGCTGAAACAGAGTAAGACTCTTCAATTTGACCATCATCATCTTGCATAATATAAGTATAAGTACCGTGTAAAATGCCCTTTGTGCCCTTACATAAGGTCGCACCATGTTGATGCGTATCTAAGCCTTTACCAGCAGGTTCTACACCAATCAGTTTTACGCTTGGCTCATCAATAAAGTCTGTGAACATACCAATTGCATTAGAGCCACCGCCAACACAAGCAAGCACGGCATCCGGTAATCGACCTTCTGCTTTTAACACTTGTTGTTTTGCTTCTTCTCCAATCATTTTTTGGAACTCACGTACCATGGTTGGGAATGGGTGAGGGCCTGCTGCAGTGCCCAGTAAATAGTGAGCATCTTTGTAATTAGCAGACCAATCGCGTAGTGCTTCGTTTACTGCGTCTTTTAAAGTACCAGAGCCTGCTGTGACAGGAATAACCTCTGCACCCATTAGTTTCATTCGAAATACGTTTGGTTGCTGACGTTCAACGTCTTTTGCGCCCATGTAAACACGGCACTTTAAGCCAAGTAGGGCACACGCGAGGGCAGTTGCAACACCGTGTTGGCCAGCACCTGTTTCTGCAATGACTTCTTTTTTCCCCATGCGCTTTGTAAGTAGTGCTTGACCAAGTACTTGGTTGGTTTTGTGCGCACCGCCGTGGAGTAAATCTTCACGCTTTAAATATAGTTTTACCTTTGGGTTTTTAACTAAATTACGTGTCAATGTTAGTGGCGTAGGGCGACCTGCGTATTCATTTAATAGTTTTTCAAATTCAGCCTGAAAAGCTGGATCTTTTTGTGATTTATTAAACTCTGCTTCTAGTTGCTTGAGTGCAGGCACAAGCAACTGTGGTACAAACATACCACCGAATTCACCAAAATAAGCTGGATTTTGCATTATAACCTCAATAATTTCTGATATGCGAAAACGCATTTTGTAATTTTGTTTGGCACTTTTTACCCGCTGACGCTTCAACGCCAGAATTTAGGTCAAGGCCATTGGCACCGCGATAAAGCGCTGCATGAATATTCTCTGGATTTAAACCACCGGCTAACATAAAAGGCACCGTTGCCGTTTCTAGTACAGACCAATCAAATGTTTCGCCTGTGCCGCCTTTTTGGCTTTTGCTGTAAGTGTCGTACAAATGGCGGTCAACCCCTTCAAGCGGTTTTGGTAATTCGCCTTTAACGGCTTGTGCTTTCCAAATTTCACAGCCAAGCGGTAATTGCTTTCTGAGAGTTTGAATATATTCGCTATTCTCGTCACCATGTAATTGCACTGCAGCTAGCTTTAAACTTTGTGCATAATCTACTACTTGTTCAACAGGCGCATTGACAAAAACACCAACATAAGCGAGCGGGGCACTTTGTGTTACTTGCTTGGCGCAGTCGATATCGACATAACGTGGTGACTTAGGGTAAAAAATTAAACCGCCATAAACAGCACCACTCGCGTAGGCTGCCATCGCGTCTTGTGAACGGGTTAAGCCACACACTTTATTTTCACCTAAAATCACTTTACGACACGCGGCTTCTAAGTCGCGCTCAGCCATGAGTGAGCTACCGATTAAAAAGCCGTCGCATAATGGCGCTAGGCGTTTTACATCTTTATGGGTATAAATGCCCGACTCTGAAATGACCACTTTGTCATTTGGGATAAGCTGGCGTAATCGCTCTGTTGTCGCAAGATCAGTACTTAAATCACGAAGGTCGCGGTTGTTAATGCCAATAAGGCTGGCATTAAGTGCAAGTGCGCGGCTTACTTCTTGCTCATTACTGACTTCAGTGAGTACCGACATATTCAAAGAATCAGCCACTTTATGAAGCGCTAAATATTGTTCGTCATCAAGGACAGAGAGCATTAATAAAATAGCATCACCACCAGACAAGCGTGCTAAATAGACTTGGTACTCATCAATAAAGAAGTCTTTACAAATTAGCGGCTGCTCAACTTGGCTGCGCACATATTCAAGGTACTGATAGCTGCCTTGGAAATATTTTTCGTCAGTAAGCACACTCATGCAGGTTGCGTACTTTTTATATACCGAAGTAATTTCGTCTAAATTAAACGGCTCGCGAATAAGCCCTTTTGACGGTGATGCTTTTTTACACTCTAAAATAAATTGTGTGCCAGTTGCTGCTAACGCTGCTTCAAAGTCTCGCTTGGTTGGTACAACATCCTCAATGAATGACTCAAGCGGGCGCTGTGCTTTTCTTTGTTCTAATTCAATGCGTTTGTCGGCAACAATTTTGTCTAACACGTTAGCCATGACTTACCTCAATAATTGCGTTCAATGTGTCCATCGCTTTGCCTGATGCTAATAATTCACTTACTTGATCTGCGGCTGCTTTTAAATCACTTGTTTTATCAGTTAAATAAAGAAGTGCCGCAACGTTGGCTATAATAGCTGCGTTATGCGCCATTTCACCTTGACCTTGTAAAATCGCTAAGCTTGCTTTTGCGTTATATTCTGGCCCTTGGCCTGCTAGTTGTTCAAGTGAATAGTTTGCAAGACCAAAATCGCTCGCTGTTAGCGTGTATTCGCTTAGTTCACCGTTATTTAGCTCAACCACTTTGGTTGTCCCGTGCAAGGCAATTTCGTCAGTGCCTGCACCATGAACCACCATGGCGCGTTTAGTGCCAAGGGTTTTTAAGGTTTCTGCCATTGGTAAACACAGTGAAGCGTCATAAACACCAAGCAATTGAACCTCGGGTGCAGCAGGGTTGGCAAGCGGCCCTAAAATATTAAAAATTGTGCGGCTTTTAAGGGCTGTTCGCACGCCCATCGCATGGCGTACACCACTGTGATAATGCGGCGCAAATAAAAATGTGAAGCCAGTATTTTCTAAACAAATGGCTGCTTGCTCAGGGCTCATATCGATATTGATACCCAAGGCTTTTAGTAAATCCGCAGAGCCAGAATTACTCGATACACTACGATTACCATGTTTGACCATGTTGATGCCCGCAGCGGCGGCTACAATAGCAGCAGTGGTACTAATATTAATTGTATTTGAGCCATCGCCACCGGTACCACAGCTATCTGCAAGCAAGGTTTTGCTGGTTTTAAATGGCACTGCATTGGCGCGCATTGATGCTGCCGCACCGGCGATTTCATCACTCGTTTCGCCTTTTAGTTTTAGGGCGATAAGTGCAGCGGTTAATTCAATATCATTAAGCTGACCATTCATGATGGCGTCAAACAATGCAGTTGCTTGCAGAAATGATAAATCTTGCTTTGCTAATAATTGGTTTAACTGGGTTTGGGTTGTTGCTTCCATGTTATTCCTCTACTGCACGCGTGCGGTTAAAAATTCAATGCTTTGCTGTAATAGCAATGCGCCATTTGGCGTTAAAATTGACTCAGGATGAAACTGATAGCCAAGGGCATTATCTTGTTGGTGGTAAATTGCCATCGGAATAGTCTCATAAGAAGCAATTACTTCAACGTCATCAGGGACTTTGGTTGCCATTAATGAATGATAACGAGCAACCGGCATTTTATCGCCCATACCTGCAAATACTGGGTGCTCAGTCAACGCAATAATTGATGACTTGCCATGCACTGTTTCACCTGCATGACCAATAATCCCACCGTAGCTTTGTGTTAGTGCTTGCTGTCCTAAACAGATGCCCAGCATCGGGAAGCGGCCTTTACACAGTTCAATGAGTTCCATTAAACAACCCGCATCCGATGGTGCGCCAGGGCCGGGTGAAAGCACTAATAACACGGGCATTGTCTCTTGGCACATTTTGTCAAAGATGCTTTGTGCACTGATGTTATTACGGTATACCACTAACTCGCACCCTAACATAGAAAGTTCATCGACTAAGTTATAACTAAATGAATCAAAGTTATCTAAAAAGTAGATTTTATAGGCTGATGTTGTTGTCATTATTGTGCCTCGTAGGTCGATTGAATCGCAGTGATCACGGCTTGCGCTTTAGCACGAGTTTCATTGGCTTCTGATTGTGGTTCTGAATCAAACACCACACCTGCACCTGCTTGCACGAAGGCTGTGCCGTTTTTAACAAAGGCAGAGCGAATAACAATGCAGCTATCCATGGCACCATCACCCGTTAAATAACCTACTGCACCACCATAGCTGCCACGGCGTTTTTGTTCGGTTTGACGAACTAATTCAGCGGCACGTACTTTAGGTGCGCCCACTAACGTGCCCATGTTCATACAGGCTTGGTAGGCATGGAGCGCATCTAATTCTGGCTTTAAAGTACCAACAACACGTGAAACTAAGTGCATCACTTGTGAGTAGCGGTCTACTTTTAATAACTCTTTAGCGTGGCGTGTGCCAGGTACGCTAATACGAGCTACATCATTTCGCGCTAAATCTACTAACATCAGGTGCTCAGCACGTTCTTTTTGATCGTTGCGAAGCTCAAGCTCAATGCGGCTGTCTAGGTCTGGATTAATTTGTCCGTTAGCAAACTTGCCACGAGGTCGAGTGCCGGCAATAGGGTATACCTCAACTTGTTTACTCTCTGGGCAATATTTGAGGGCTGACTCGGGCGATGCACCAAATAATACAAACTCTTCATCGCGCATGTAAAACATATATGGGCTTGGGTTTTGTTGTTTTAATTGGCTGTAAGCATGAAGTGAGTCAGGGCAGGCGAGAGAAAAAGTACGTGATGGAACAACTTGGAAAATATCACCATCAACAATGTTCTTTTTTAACCTGATAACATGTTCACAGTATTGCTCGTCGCTAACATCGATAGAAATAGGGTTTGAGCCTGTTTGTTTTTGCCCTTGGTAGCTTTGTGCATTGTCACATACGGTATTTAAACGTTCTAACTGTTGACCCACTTCAAAGCAGTTAGCGTGTACTTCAGGGCCGTTAAACACATTGCCGATTAGTTCTGTTGTTTTTGCCTGATGGTCGATGACAACTAACGTTTCAGCTAAGTAGAAAACATAATCTGGGCAGCTATTTTCGCCGTCAGGTACATCAGAAAGGGCTTCGAAATTAGCAACCATATCGTAGGCAAACACACCGCCTAAGAACACAGAAAACGGGTTGTCTGTGGTACTTTTAATACTGTTAATGCAGCTACGTAGCGCACTAAATGCGTTATCTGCTACTAATTTACTGGCTTCATCAATGTCGCTTGCGATCTCGTTGTAGGTTAACGTTAACGTGTCATCTACAAGCTCAGCAGAACAGTTTTGCACATGACTTTGTAAATAAGGCAGTAATTGTTTGCCATTATTTGACTGTGCTGTGAGTGTGACCTGTTTGCCTTGGCAAACAATACGTAGCGCTGAGTCAACCAAAATTAGACTTTTTACACTGTCTTTTGAATCAATTTCAGCAGACTCTAACAGCAGTGAATTAGGCTTATCGAGTAAACTGTATAACGCAAGTGGGCTACTAATGTAGTCACGCACTTGAGTGATACTGGTTACTTCACCCGGTGTCGTCGTTATATGACTAAAAATCAAACCTTATTCTCCCTCATTCCCAAAAACTCTTTAAAAAACAAAACCCCGCGAAGCGATGCTTGGCGGGGTTCGTATAAAGATGCCTATAAATTAGATAGACCCTTACCGTCCCGCTAAGCCAGGCGCCACCACCAATGATGTGTAAGAGTTGCTATGTAATTCATTATAAAACCTTAAAATTTAGATATAAAAAAACCCGCTACATGAGCGGGTTTTGAAATCGTTAGACACGACAATTCGTCACCCGCTAGTTACGAGTGCCACCACCAAATTGTGATTTGAATTGTTTTGTTCATTGTTATTTCTTATTTAACGTGTCTGAAAGTGCCTACAGTAAAGCGTACCTAAGCCGATACTGTCAAGCATTAATTTACATATTAATACGAGTTCGGCATTTACCCATCGTAATTGCCCATTTATGAGGGTAAAACACACAGTTATATGTCTTACTTAAAAAGATAATCACGCCCTCGCACTAAATTTTTGTTATACTCACATCATTGATTCAAGAACTTACGTAAAGCAGTCTTTCCCTTTGATAAAATACGATTTACATAGCCACACCACATACTCAGATGGTCAGCTATCAGTCGAGCAATTGTTACACCGCGCGGTTGAGAAAAACATAGATGTGTTTGCAATTACCGATCACGATACGTTAAGTGCGATAAAACCAGCACGCAAAGTCATTGCAGATGATAATTTACCGCTTAAATTGATTGCTGGTGTTGAAGTATCAACAAAATGGGAAAGCTTTGAGATTCATATTGTTGGCTTAAATATTGATGATGAGAACAATTCACTGCTGTCATTATTACACGCGCAACAAGCCAAGCGTGAAGAGCGAGCCACCGAGATAGGTCGCCGCCTCGCTAAAAATGGTTTTGAAGGCATTTACGACCAAGCAAAAACATTCGCTGAAAACGCACAGATCACACGCGCGCATTTTGCTCGTGCACTGATAGAGCGTGGCGTAGCTAAAAACTTCCCTGGCGTATTTAAAAAATACTTAGGGCGAGGAAAAACAGGCTATGTACCAAGTAGTTGGTGCGATATGCAAACGGCAATTGCTGCAATTCACCAAGCTGGTGGGGTTGCAGTACTCGCTCACCCTGGGCGATATCAAATGTCTAACAAATGGCTGCGTAAGTTAATTATTGAATTTAAAGACGCGGGTGGCGATGCAATGGAAGTAGCACAACCACAACAAGCACCGAGTGAGCGCCAGTTTTTAGGTGAACTTAGTCGTGAATATGGTTTACTTGCGTCGCAAGGGTCAGATTTTCATTTTCCGACCAGTTGGTTGGAGTTAGGTAAAAATTTATACTTGCCAAAAGATTGCCAAGGGGTTTGGCAAGCATGGGAAGGGCAATAGGAGCGTGTAATGAGTCAGTTTTTTCATATTCATCCAGATAATCCGCAACCACGCTTAATCAGCCAAGCGGTTGATATTATTAAGCAAGGTGGTGTTATTGTATACCCAACCGATTCGGGTTATGCACTTGGCTGCAGCATTGGTAATAAGCAAGCAAAAGAGCGCATCGAACGTATTCGTGGTATTGAAAAACACCATAATTTTACCTTGGTTTGCCGCGACCTATCGGAGCTATCTACTTATGCTCGCGTCGATAACCAGCTATTCAGATTAATTAAAAATAACACGCCGGGGCCTTATACTTTCATCTTTAAAGGCACAAAAGAAGTACCAAAGCGTTTATTAAACGAAAAGAAAAAAACCATTGGTATTCGTGTTATCGAACACCCAATCACCTGCGCTTTATTGGCTGAACTAGGGGAGCCGTTAATGTCGTGTTCTTTGATTTTACCGGGTAAGCAATATACCGAGGCTGATCCTGATGAAATTCGCGATCGCATTGAAAAGCAAGTTGATTTAATTATTCATGGTGGTTATCTTCCTGAACAAGCAACCACAGTGATTGATTTGTCGGATGATGATATTGAAATCTTACGTGTGGGTTGTGGTGATACTAAACCATTTGAAATGTAGAGACTTCGTTGACTAGCCCAGAGCTTGATGCCCCAGATAATATACAAGAGCCAGTTCAGCAAAAGCTGCCACTGGCTTTTTTGCATGGCAAAGCGGTAGTCGACAAACCTGAAGACTTATACATTCCACCTGATGCGTTAGAGATCATTTTAGAAACCTTTGAAGGGCCTCTCGATTTACTTCTGTATTTAATCAAAAAACATAAACTTGATGTACTAGAGCTCTCTATTTTTAGTATTACAGAGCAATACGTTAGTTATGTTGAAATGATGAGCGAGTTTCAGCTTGAACTAGCTGGTGAGTACCTTGTGATGGCGGCGCTATTAGCACAAATTAAATCACGATTATTACTGCCAAAACATGAAGAGCTTGAAGAGGAAGAAGATCCAAGAGCTGAGCTTGTAAGACGTTTACAAGAATATGAGCAATTTAAAAAAGCAGCGGAGAATCTTGATGAAATCCCTCGCGAAGGCCGCGATATCTTTGTAGCCGAAGCTCTGGTGCCAGAATTCAGTGAACGTGAGGTACTGTTACCTGATGTTGACATGAAAGACTTGCTCGTTGCGCTAAGCGACGTTATGGCCCGAGCTAAAACATTTGAACACCATCATATTACAGCAGAAGCTTTATCGACCCGTGAACGCATGAGCTTAATATTAGATAAGCTCTCAGAAGCGCAATCACAATTACCTTTTCATACTCTTTTTACTATTGAAGAGGGCAGAAGTGGTGTTGTAGTAAGCTTTATCGCTATGTTAGAGCTAGTGAAAGAAAACCTGATCAGTTGCTTTCAGGTTGATGCCAATAGCCAGATTTATGTTGGTTTGGTGGAAGAAGGCGAATAGCTGGAGGTTAATAGCTTTAAGCTTTAAGCTTTAAGTTTCAAAGCTGTACCTGCTTTCATAGCAAGTAGGTATTCACCACTCAAAAAATAGATATTTCCATACGAATGAAGCGCTTAACTAACAGAGTGTTAAATAATTGCGCCAAGGCTCAGTACCTGTTAAGTTGTTTTTCCCACGCTGCTAGGTATAAGCCTACTATTAAGGAAAATATAATGAAAAAGTTAGGAATGGTACTGTTATCTCTCGCGGCATTTGGAGCCTCTGCTGCAGAAAATTTGCAATTAGACCTTAACCTTTATTTGAATAACCAACTTGTAAAAACGCACGCAGTTAAAACTGAAGAAGACAAAATTCAAACAGTGACTGCAGATGGCATTCTTAAATTTGATGTAACCCCTTCGTTGAACAACCAAATTGTGACACTGACATCAACACTATATAAATTTGAAAATGGTTCTTACAATAAATTTCAAGAACCTAAGTTAATGGTAAACCTTGATAAACCTGCAGCGATTGAGGTTGGTACTGAGGGTGTTGAAGTTTATAGGATTGAAATAACAGCAAGTAAAATATAGCTGCTCTGAAATTTACTATACATTTTTATAGCGGCTAGATTTAGGTATGCGTTTAATAAATAGATGTATTTTGAGTGGCATCATAATACAAATAGCTATTGAGTTAGAGGCATTTCAACTTTTTAAGGAAAGCAGATGCAAAGTAAACACTTTACAATCAAAACCATGACCAAGAAGGAAGTCGATCTCATGATTGATTGGGCAGCAGCAGAGGGGTGGAATCCAGGCCTTAATGATGCTGATTGTTACTTTGCTGCTGATCCTGAAGGGTTTTTTGTTGGTTTTCTTGACGATGAGCCTATAGCGACAATTTCTGCCATTAATTACCACGATGTATTTGGCTTTATCGGTTTCTACATTGTTAAACCCGATTACCGTGGTAAAGGTTACGGAATGCAAATCTGGAATGCCGCTTTAAAACGTCTTGAAGGCTTGAATATTGGCCTTGATGGTGTGGTGGAACAGCAAGAAAATTATAAAAAGTCTGGTTTTAATCTGGCCTATCGCAATATTCGCTTTGCAGGAGTAGGTGGAGGTAGTACACCGCAAAATGCTGACATTGTTGATCTTAATGCTGTGCCATTCGAAATCATTGACGCATACGAACAGGCATTTTTTCCTGTGAATAGGTCAAACTTTAATAAAGCATGGTTAAGCCAACCCCAGTGCGACGCGTTTGGCATAATGAATAACGGGAAATTGGCAGGGTACGGCGTAATTCGCAAATGCCAAAACGGCTTTAAAATTGGCCCTTTATTTGCCGACTCACCAGAAATGGCTGAATCTCTATTTCTAGCTTTAAAATCTAAAGTGGGTGCCTCTGACGCTATTTTCCTTGATACGCCAGAAATCAATCAAGCTGCTGTCGCTTTAGCACAGAAGTACAACATGCAGGTGTCATTTGAAACCGCCAGAATGTATACCAACGACTCTCCGAGTTTGCCATTAAACCGTATTTTCGGTGTTACTTCTTTTGAAATCGGCTGAGTTTATTGGGGTGAGCGATTAATCGGTTGTGAGAAAACTAAAAATTTTCACGTTAAGAATTAGACGCTTTTATTAACGAGGATTCATATTACTGCTAGCACCTAGCACCTAGCACCTAGCACCTAGCACCTAGCACCTTTTCTCTTTCCCCTTGTGTGTGCATATACGCACAGAAGCTGTTCGTTTTACGCTATTTTCATTATTTAACCCATCGGTTAACCTGTATTTAGTTTCACGATTCTCATGGGAAATGAGTATGTTAAAGAATTCAAAGTCAAGTTATGGCTGGGTGGCTATCTTAGTGCACTGGTTAATGGCACTTGGGGTGTTTGGTTTGTTTGGCTTAGGCGTTTATATGGTTGAGCTAACTTATTACGACGCTTGGTACAAAGGCTCGTTGGATTTACATAAAAGCGTGGGTATTACCTTAGCGGCATTATTGTTGTTTCGTTTTGGTTGGCGCTTGTTAGGTACTCAACCTGAGCCTGTTGCAGGTAACTCGAAAGCAATGAATCGGGTTGCACACTCAGTACATAAACTGATTTATTTAGCTTTAATTGTCATTGTGACATCGGGTTATTTAATCTCAACGGCTGATGGCCGTGCAATTGAAGTATTTAATTTATTTGCTGTACCGGCAATACCAGAGTCGGTCGCAAACCAAGAAGATATTGCAGGTAAAATTCACTTTTATGCCGCGTATGGGCTAATAGCTGTGGTTGTTTTACATGCTTTAGGGGCACTAAAACATCATTTTATCGATAAAGATAAAACCTTAATTAGAATGATCAAACCATTGAAGGATGATTAACATGAAAAAATTACTATTAGGCACAGCACTAAGTGCTGCACTTTTCTCAACTGCTAACGCAAATGCAGCTGACTACGTTATTGATACAGACGGTGCGCACGCATTTGTAACTTTTAAAATTAAGCACTTAGGTTACAGTTGGTTACATGGTCGTTTTAATACCTTTTCAGGTGATTTTAGCTATGACGATAAAGCGCCGAATGCGTCTAAAATCAATGTAACGATTGAAACGAAAAGCATCGACTCAAATCATGCTGAGCGTGACAAACATTTACGTAGCAAAGATTTCTTAAATGTTGATAAGTACCCAACCGCAACATTTAAAAGTACTTCAATCAAATTTGATGAAGACGGTGATGAAGCTGATGTAACGGGTGAATTCACCTTAAATGGTGTCACTAAAACCATTACCTTTGAAATTGATAAAATTGGTGAAGGTAAAGATCCATGGGGTGGTTATCGTGTTGGCTTTGAAGGCGAAACAAGCCTAAAACTAGCTGACTATGGTATCGACTACAACCTTGGTCCTGCTTCGACACATGTTGATATAGGTTTATTTATTGAAGGCGTACGTAAGTAAGTTTATCAATGTTTAATTAATAAAAGTGCCGCTTAGTGAGCGGCACTTTCGTTTCTATCTTTTAATCTCTTTTCTAAAATTGGTTGCAAATTATCAGGTAGCCAGCGCACTAACACATCATGAAAAGCATCTGTATGAGCGATTTTCTCAAGTGTTTGATCTAATAATTTTACCGTTACCTCACCTTGCTTGTTTTTAGTGCAGCCTACATAGCCAATGCTTAACGCTGGTGCTTCAGTAAGTGTGATTTGGGTTAGTTCATCTTCAAAGCCCATGGAATGAGCAAGATAATAATGCTCGCTTGGGTAGCCAAGTAATATATCAATACGCTTTTTTTGTAGCATATAAGTCAAGCTTGCGAGGGTGTCTCTGCCGGGGCGTGAAATGATATTGGCATCATGACTTTCGTTAATCACCTTGTCGATATTAGTCCCGAAAGAGCGGCTCATTGATACCCCTAATGCAAGGTTTTCGGCTAATAATGATTTTAGTGACACAGGTTTTGTGACGTCTAACTCAAGTTTTGCGGCTAACTCTTTACGTATTGCAATAGACGGCGACAAACCTACAGTTGATGAATGTTCAGTAAACTGAATATGCTGCTTACGGTGCTCGTTTTGATATAACGACAGCATACAGTAATTATTGTGTGGGTTTGATAGTTCATGCACAGCACGACTGGCTGGCAATAAAGTGCGTTTAAATGAGACCTCAGGCAGTGCTTTTTCTAATAATTTGATCACACTTTCATCACGACCTGTGCCTTCATATTTATCATGCATGATGTAGTAGGGGGCAAAATCAACCATGATCCACTCAATGGCTTTAGGTTGCTTATTTGCATAAGCTGGCAAGCAAAAAAGTAATAGTAAAATAGACCACACACTACGCATAGTTACTACCTATATAGGAACTAAAATATAAGTGTAGCAGGAATATAGGCTTATGTGGCTGGTGGTGAAAACTAAAACGCCAGCTTGTTGGCTGGCGTTTATCGGTAGGGTTTAGTTGGCTTTTAACCACTTCACAAATTGGCGTGCATCACTAGCCTTTTGGAAGATGGCATTTTTTAAGCCCTGCGTGTCGCTAAAAATTACACGCTGTTTGTTTACCGAGATTGATTGCACTGGATGTGCGATCTGGATCAAAGATCCGTTGTATTTATATGACATAATAAAACTCACTTTTTCTTTTGTCTGTGTCTGTAGAGCTTTAATAGGCATTTAAAAAATACAGACCGACATTTGTTGTCTTGCTAACAGTGTTGACTAAGTTTGTGACAGTTTGGTGATGATTTGAAAATTCATCAAAATGTCATTTAGCGAACAAGCTGCAAGTATTTATACGAATATGCGGGAATTACTGGATCAAGGTAAGGGGTTAACCGCGTGGTTTCTAAAAACCAGACAATCAGAGTACTGTAAGAATCAATTAAGCGCAAGGTTTATTTTTTAAACATCAAAAATAATCTCTGGATGTTTAATAGAAACAGGCGTATTGTGATTAGGCACAAAATAACAATAAGAAGTATGCTTATGAATTACCTTTTGGTATCAGATATATTCGGTAAAACAGCGCATCTATCGCTGCTTGCTCAGCAGCTTCGCGGTAAGGTTAGTCTTTGTGACCCTTACATGGGGGAAATTCAGCTCCCCATAAATGAGCAGTTTCAATATCAACATTTTATGACTCAATGCGGCCATGACAGTTATTTTGAGCTAGTGCATTTAAAAATGGCGACTGTCCGTCAGCCAACCACGATTATTGCATTTAGTGCAGGCGCTGCCGCTGTGTGGCGTGCTCAAGCAGAATTAAAAGATTCTTTCATTAAAAAAATCATTGCCTTTTATCCATCACAAGTTAGACATCATCTTGAGCTTGAGGCTAACGTTCCTTGTCGATTTATTTTTCCTCACAGTGAAGAGCATTTTGATATTAAGCCTGTGATTGCTTCATTAAAAAGTAAAGCCAAGGTGAGCTGTGAAGTAGCCGACTATGCTCATGGGTTTATGAACCCGCTATCTGAGAATTTTAATCAGCTCGGCTATCAGCAATTTACCGAACAGCTATTAAAAGAGTGTTGTAACTCAGAACTTGTCCCCAACGATTAAAAAACTGGTCTATAGTCATTACTAAACAACAATATAAGTAATGACTATGACGGACCAAACAAATTACAGCCACTTCTTATCTAACCCGGTTGCTAAACCACCTTGTCGAATGATCAACGCGCAAATGTATGGTTTTTTTGTGTCTGGCTGCGAGCAAAAAATGCAGCAGTATGTTGATGCAACTTTAAATCTACTAGCAACTGAATCAACCTCGTTTAATGTGTTAGGGAGTGCTTGTTTACTTACCTTCACTGATATCGAAAAAATTTCTTCGTTAACGCCACCGTTTTCTGAGCATGGCTGGATGCAAGAAACCGATATTATTATTTGGCTCCCAGTAGCAAAAATGCAAGATGGTGATATTAGCCATTTATATTGGTATCCGGCTTTTATTAGTGTGAATAATATCTATGCCTTAATTAATGGCAGAGAGGCTTGGGGTTACAATAAATACTTATGTGAATACCAAATGCCTACAGCTGTGAGTGATGCGGGGCCCTTTAGTATAACTTTAGAATGTTTTGATGTATTTCACCCAGACTCTAAATTAGCGATGCATGAGCTATTAACCATTGAGCAAACACAAGCAAGTACCAAGGAAAACTTACTCGATAACTTATCGCAATTTTCTAAGCACGTAACAGACTTGTTTGATGCGCAAATTAAAGGCATTGACATATCACTTCTTAAACAATTGTTAGACGGGTTTATTCATCCGCAGATGGATCAGATTTTATTTAAACAATTTCCTGATGGTGTAGGAGAAAAAGCGGTTTATCAGAGCGTTGTTCATTCGCCATCACTAATCAAAAAAATCCACCAATTAAAACTTTTACACAATGATTTTAGTCTTGATGTAAAAGCGCTTGCGAGTTTTCCTTTAAATGACATGTTTGGCATCGCACTTGGCAAGCAAGTTGTTCATTTACCTTTTTACGTCAATATGGATTTTGACCAGCTTGGCGCAACACAACTGTTACCAGCATAGAGGTGACCATGGAAAAAGAAAAAATCACTATTGTCGGGGGCGGTGTTGCAGCGATGACTGCGGCTGTGTACTTAACCGAGCAAGTTAATTGGCAAAGCCAGCGCGAAATTACTGTCTATCAACAAGGCTGGCGTCTTGGCGGGAAAGGGGCAAGTGGCCGTAACGCCCATTTCGGACAGCGAATTGAAGAGCATGGTTTACATGTTTGGTTTGGCGCATACGTGAATAGTTTTCGCACCTTAGAAGGTGTATATAATTCACTCAATAGACCCGCTAGTTGTTCATTGGCTACTTGGCAGCAGGCCTTTAAACCACACAGCTTTATTGCCTTACAAGAGTTTATTGATAACGAATGGCAAACTTGGCCGATTGATTTTCCAACCGTTGCAGGTAACCCCGCTGATGGCAGCCTAGATATAACAGTGTGGGACTTTGTCACCATGACATTAGCATGGCTAAAAAAATGGACCGAAGGCATTGAGCATGTTTGTCAGCAGCAACATGCTCAAACTACGTTAGTGACTAAAAAATCACGGGATCAATCGTTACTCAAGCACATGTATCAAGAAATCAAAGCAGATATTGATACCCATTTAAATGGCGCAAAGCAGTTTATTGATGATATTGAAGCAGGCGCAACTGAAATTGCCTCGAACCCACGAACATTGATAACCCATTTGCTACAGTTCACTGAAAAGCAGGCTACGCACACCGATAATCAAGCTGATCGCTTGGTGATTTGGTATATCGTCAGAAAGTTAAAACGTTGGTTCAAAGATCAAGTCATTGATTTACTGGATGACAACCCAGAGTTGCGTAGACTTTATATTTGCGCCGATCTTGCTATTGCAATGCTCACAGGACTGATTAAAGACCAGGTCTATCGAGACGGTTTTGGCGTCATTAATTGCTACGATTTTCGTCAGTGGCTAGAAAAAAATGGTGCTAACAAAACTTACAGCGTCGATTCAGCGCCAGTACGTGGCTTTTATGATTTGGTGTTCGCTTACCCAAAAGGAGACTTTAATAAACCCAATGTTGAAGCCGGCGTTGCCGCCCTTGCCATGTTACGAATAGGCCTTTGCTACAAAGGTGGTGTGATGTGGAAAATGCAAGCTGGGATGGGCGATGTCATTTTCGGTCCAATTTATGAGCTTTTAAAGCAGCGCGGCGTTAAGTTTAAGTTTTTTCATCAGTTAACTAACTTATCGGCAGGACAAAATGACCAAGGTGAGCCGCTGGTAAGTGAAATTAAACTTTGCCAACAGGTGAGTTTAATTGGCCAAGATTATGAACCGCTTATTGATGTAAAAAAGCTACCTTGCTGGCCTAGTGAGCCATTGTATGAGCAAATCAGTCCTGAACAAGCGCATTTATTACAAGAATATCAGATCAATTTAGAGTCATTTTGGAGTAATTGGCCCGAGGTCTATCAAGAGCACTTTAGTAGCCCATTGCCAACAGTGACGCTTCGCCATGGTATTGATTTTGATACACTGATTTTAGGTGTCTCAGTTGCCTCACTTGAACATGTAGCCTCTGAACTTTTAGCTGTAGATTACGCGCTTTCTCAACAAGCAACAAAAGTGCAAAGTGTGGCGACCCAGGCTTGCCAAGTATGGTTGAATAAAACCGATCCACAACTTGGCTTTACGCAAACTAATGCCGCTGATGAAGGGCCTATTTTAAGCGGCTTTGTTGAGCCGTTTGATACTTGGGCCGCAATGGGCAATTTGCTAGATAAAGAAGATTGGCCAAGTGAAAATGCGCCAGTGAACATTGCCTATTTTTGCAGTGCGTTTAGCTGCGAAAACTACCCACCTGCCAGTGCACATCAATTCCCAGAGCAAATGAAAGCCGAAGTCAAATTGAATATGCATAATTTGTTTAGCGCAGATATGCGGCCACTTTGGCCCGAAGCCTATATTGATAACAAGTTTGATTGGCAGGTTTTTTATAGTGATCCACACAGCATTTTACCTGTTCTCGAACAGCAATATTGGCGCGTTAATGTAGACCCTAGTGAGCGCTATGTTTTATCTGTGGTTGATTCGAGTAAATACCGCCTTGCTACAGATGGCAGTCAGTTTGTCAATTTACGCATCACTGGCGACTGGATAAAAACAGGGGTTAATGCAGGCTGTGTTGAGGCTGCTGTGATGGCAGGTATGCAAACAGCGCGGGCAATATGTGGTTGGCCAACTAAGATCAGCGGAGAGCACGCATTCGAAAAAGGTTAGTGTGAGTAAAGTTGTAAATAAGTATGCATATAAGTCATGAAATTCCATGATTTATATGCGACTTTAATTGATTGTTTGGTCTATACTTACCACTAAATTACAACAATTTAACAAGTTTCCCTCTTTTAAGGTCTAAAAGCTAATGAAGCGACCCTTTCTGAAAGATCCTAAGTTTATGATGTTGTCGAGCACCAGCTTGGCGGCATGTGTAATGGCAAGCGCTGTTGCACAAGGAGCTGAGATTGAAAAAGACATGGAAGTTATTAGCGTTTATGCACAAAAACGTCCGCAAGCAATTGAAGACGTGAGTGTAGCGGTAAGCCAAGTGGATGGCGAAATTTTAAAAGCTCAGCATTTTAAAGATTCAACTGAAATTGGTTTGTTTGCGCCAAATGTAAAAATAACCCAAAACGCCGCAGAAGGAACGCCACCTGCTGTTAGTATTCGAGGGGTAGGGTTACTTGATTACAATACGGCGAACACTTCACCTGTCGCTATGTATATTGATGGCGTTGCGGTGGGGTCTGCCAATAATCAAATAGTTAACTTATACGATATTGAACAGCTCGATATTTTACGCGGCCCACAAGGCACTCTGTTTGGGCGCAATTCTACCGGTGGTGCAATTCTAATTCGCTCAAACCGCCCTGAGTTTGATAGCTATGGTTCATTGACATTAGGCATTGCCAATAATAACGCTACTAGCATCGATGGTATGTGGAACCAACAACTATCAGATTCAAGTGCAATGCGTATTACTGTTAACTATCAAGACTACGAGTACTCAACAAATAATATCTATACAGACTCACCAACAGCAGGTATGGAGCAAAAAAATGCCCGTGTGTCTTTTCTATCTGAGTGGGATGAGGTTGATCTTTACCTGCAAGCGCATATTGAAGACTGGGATGGTATTGCCCAGCCTGTTGGCAGTATTGGTATTGTCGCCAACCCTTTAACGGGTGAGCTGTGTTCACCAGCAGATGCAGGCTCAACACGCTGCTTTGACAACTTTGGTTTTAATGATGGCAGTGATGATTTCTTTGCGGTAAGCGTCAATAATGACTCGCCTCATAAATCTGATGGCTATGGCTTTATTGCTGAAGTAAATTGGCATTTAAACGAGCAAAGTACTTTTACAACGATTTCGAGCTTTAACGATCTCGAAAGAAGCCATGCTTTTAATTGCGATGGCTCGCCAGCTCGCTTGTGTGAAGGAGTATTAGGGTTAGATACACATCTAATTAGCCAAGAATTCAGATTACTTAACGAATTTGCTGATTACACGTTAACCAGTGGGGTGTATTTTGCAGATGAAACAATTGAGCAAGATAATTTAAATGATATTTTGCGCGATTTTCGTGGCATTTTACCCACAAACTTAACCGCGACCTTTATCTACGATAACGAAATCGAGATGCAAAATTTGGCAGTATTTAGCCAAATTGAAGTGCCTGTCGCAGATAAATGGATGATCACCGCGGGTCTTAGATATGACTATGAGTCACTTGAGTATGACTCAATCGCCACGTTAAATGCGGTGGTTGATGTGAATGACTTAGACGGAGTGCTTGTACCATTTTATCGTGTTACCGATGAGCAATCAGACAATGGCTTTACTGGCCAATTTGCAGTTAATTATCGCTATTCAGATGCAAGCAATCTTTATTATCGTTTTGCTAATGGTAGTAAAAGTGGTGGCTACAACGGCGGCTTTTTGTCATCTGAAGAACAAGCAATGTTAGCAAACTACGGCAAAGAGCGCTTAAATGCCCATGAAGTTGGCTTGAAGTCGTTCTGGCCTAGCCAGCAATTAAGAATGAATTGGGCAGCGTTTTACTATGATTATAACGACCAACAGGTGTTTATGAACCAAGCGTCAGAAACACCGCAAATGCCTCCTGTGCAATTACTTGAAAATGTTGCTGATTCAACTATTTATGGTCTTGAAACTGAAATTAATTACCAAGCAACTAAGCAATTAGCCATGCTACTTTCAGTAGGTTATATCCCCCATGCTGAATTTGAAGAATACGTTGACCCACTTGGTAACAGTATTACCGATAACCAACTGCCATTTACCTCTAAATGGAATGTTTCAGCGGGGATAAAATACGATACCAGCTTGGCGTCGTATCCGTTATCGGCCAACATTATTTACGATTATCAGTCTGAGTTCTATTTTGATCAGAATATGAATCCATATGCTCGCCAAGACGGCTTTAGCATTGTGAATGCGCATCTAAAATACTATGTTGATAATTGGTCATTTACTTTGTGGGGCAAAAATTTATTTGATACTGAATATAGTCAGTTAAAGTTCGATTTAAGTTCGTTCCTAGGCATGCTTGAAGACTTTAAAGGGGAAGGGCGTCGCTATGGCTTTGATGTTTCACTACAATTCTAGTCGTTGCCATCACCACAATGGTACAGGGGTTTTGTGAATGCGGTTAAAGCTGTATTTAAGTACTCTGCTGTTATTGTTTATATTAAGTGTTTCGGCTAATGCACAAGATACGTTTGTCTACACTGATGCTGTAGCTGATCAAAACCTCCATGATGTCGGTGAAGTGTTTATGGCGAACGATAATATGTTCCCGCAATCTGTGGCTGCGATTGATGCTTGGCGAGTCAGCAAAAAACCGCAATCTCGAATAAGCTCTGTCGGCGGTAGCTATTGGTTAATTGTTGAAATTGAAAATCAAAGTGATATCGAAGATTTAGTCCTCTATCCGTATAACACTTTGGTTTCGAAAATAGAAAGCCGCATTTATGATATATCTGATCCAAGTGCCCCGATACAGCACTTTGTAACCGGTGGGGTCGAGCCTAACCAATTTGCTTTTCACTATGGCAATCGTTTATCTCTTGAAAAAGGTAAGCACTACACGTTAATCACTTATTTTGAGAGTGACTACTTTTATACTCCCGCAAAGCTGGTATTAACGCCTTATCAAGATTATTTTCAGAACATAACCGTCGAAAATATGATCATGATGCTGTGCTTTGGGGTGGGCATTGCACTTGGTTTATATAATTTATTAATTTACTTGGTTTCCCGTGATGTTACACACCTGTATTACGCATTATTTACTGCATCCTGGGTGTTTGCTTGGAGCCATTTTTTCCATATTTCTGATCAGCTGTTTGGTTACTATAATCCTCATCTTCACTGGCTCGGCTTTGCCCTCACACCATTAACCAATATTCTGTTTTACAACAACTTACTTAAACTCAAAGAAACATTTCCGAAACTGGCGCAATTATCACTCACGGTGGGTGTAATTGCCACTTTGGGTATTCCGTTTTGTATTTTATGGCCAAGCTTTGGTTTTTATTGGTCAACGTTAGTAACGGGTGTTGCTTTATGTTTAGGCTTATACATAGGTATTCGCTGTATGCTCATTGGCTTTAAGCCAGCACGCTATTTTGTGCTGGCTTACATTGCCATGATGCTACCGAATATGGTGGGTAATTTAACTAATTTAGGCTTGCTGCCAGCTACTTCCATTAATTTATATTTATTGGGGTTGATAGGCACAGCCATGGACGCCATGTTGCTGGCGTTTGCTGTGGCCGATAAGTTTAGGCTGCTTCACGATGACAACGTAGAGCTCAATAAAAATCTAGAAGAAAAAGTACATTTAAGAACCTTGGAGCTTGAAGAGCTTGCCTCTGAGCTTCGCGATGCGAATGAAGCTAAAAGTCGCTTTTTAGCGAATATCAGTCATGAGATTCGCACCCCAATGACATCAATTATTGGCTATGCAGATGGCATTATGCTCGGGGACATTAAGCCTCATGAGCGCAACCATGGGATTGGCGTTATATTGCAAAATAGCCGCCATGTTCTTGGATTAATAAACGATATACTCGATATGTCGAAGATTGAAGCCAACAAGCTAGAAATAGATTTAGTCGAAACAGACTTGTTTGCCACGATTGCCAATATTGAGTCACTTATTGGCAAGCAAATCCGTGATAAGGGCTTAAAGTTCAGTGTTGATTATCAGTTCCCGTTGCCAGACTACCTAATTACTGATCCGAGTCGATTAAGGCAAATCTTATTAAACCTAACAACCAACGCCCTTAAGTTTACTCAAGTCGGGCGTATAACCTTAACGGTGAGCTGTCATAACGATAAGTTGTCGATAAGCGTAAAAGATACCGGTATCGGCATGACAGACAAAGAGCAACAAGCCTTGTTTAGTGCCTTTTATCAAGCGGATTCAAGTATTTCTCGCCAGTATGGCGGCACTGGTCTTGGCCTTAATATTTCTAAAAGCCTCGCCAAAAAATTGGATGGGGATATCAGTGTTAAAAGTAATGTCGGTTCTGGCAGTGAATTTATTTTTACCATGTCGGTTTATACCACAGATAATACACGTTGGCTCAATGATATGAGTGAAGTCAAACTTGTTGAAACCTCACCGTTTAGTAAGCTTGATGCACCTGAGAACTTAAAGGGTAGGGTACTACTTGCTGAAGACCACCCAGACAACCGGCGTTTAATTGCGCGAATATTAGAGCGTATGGGGCTGACAGTGACCACCGTTGAAAATGGTAAAGACGCAGTGCAAGCAACCCTAGAAGACAGCTTTGACCTTATTCTACTGGATATTCAAATGCCGATTATGGACGGTCAAGAAGCATTAAAAATGATGCAAGCAACGGGAGTGAGTGCGCCAATCATTGCACTGACAGCGAATACCATGAAGCATGAAATTGCCCGTTATATGAAGCAAGGCTTCAATGATTTAATCGCCAAACCAATTGATAGAAATGCGTTTAGTCATAAAATTGCCAGTTACTTAGATTGCGATGAATTAGCTGATATTAAATTACCTGAAAAAGAGTTTCAGGCGCTTAAAGATGATTATATAAAGGGCCTTGAAGAACAATATCGAGAAATGCGCGAGCAATATAAAAACATGGATATTGATGGCTTAAGCAGAAATGTTCATATGCTTAAAGGCGCTGCAAACATGTTCGAATGTGAAATGCTCTATGTTAAAGCGGTTGCCGTTGATACTGCGCTAAAAAACGATACGGTCACGCTCGATACGCAGCTTATTGCATCCTTATTTTGTGCCATGCAAGACGAGATAACCAAGGTAACGCATTGATTGCTTGAATAGCGGCTATTTCTTTGTAAGCACAGACAAATTAATTATTTCCTGATATTAATATTGTTAAAACACCTTGCTGGGAAGACATGATGCAGTATCAACATATTTCAGTACCATCGAATGGCGTGCAAATTACTATCGATAGTAAGGGCCAGTGGCATATTCCTGACAATCCAGTTATCGCTTACATTGAAGGCGATGGTGTCGGTCATGATATAAGCCCGGTGATGCGTGAGATTGTCGATGCAGCAGTGGACCATGCTTATCAAGGCGATAAACAAATACATTGGATGGAAGTGTTCAATGGCGAAAAAGCAGCAGCGCTTTATGATGGTGACTGGTTCCCGCAAGAAACCCTGCATGCCGTTAGGCAGTTTAAAATTGCCATAAAAGGACCGCTAACAACTCCCCTTGGCGGTGGCTTTCGCTCTTTAAATGTGGCCCTTCGTCATGAGATGGATTTATTCGTTAACATGCGGCCCATTCGCAGTTATCCGCACTTACCATCACCTTTAAAAGAACCTGAAAAAACCCAAATAACAGTAATCCGCGACAGCTCAGAAGACGTTTATTCAGGCATTGAGTGGCAGGCTGGCAGTATTGACAACGAGCGGATGCTTGATTTTCTGTGTCAAGAAATGGGTGTCACCCGACTACGTTTTGATAACCAATGCGGCATTGGTATTAAAAACAGCTCGAAAGAGGCGGCAGAACGCTTGATGCGCTATGCCCTTAACTTTGCCCTTAAAGAGCACAGTGAATCACTGACTGTGGTGCACAAAGGTAATGTACTTAAATTTACCGATGGCGCTTTTAAACGCTGGGCATTTGCCCTTGCTGAGCAAGAATTTAACGCTATAGCGCATGACAATGGTCGTTGGTTAGTTATCAAACGTGAAGAGCAAGATGATTTAATCATCAAAGAAGTCATTGCCGATAACATGTTACAACAAGCGCTGCTCACTCCTGAGCAATTCGATGTGGTGGTAACAACCAATCAAAACGGCGATTACTTAGCTGATATGTTAACAGCACAAGTCGGTGGGGTAGGAATTATGCCTGCGGCAAACTTAAATAATGAAGTAGCCTTTTTTGAACCGACTCATGGCACATTTAATCGCATTGCCGGTGAAGACAGTGCAAATCCAACAAGCAGTATTTTAAGTGCGGTAATGATGCTACGTTTTATGGGCTGGCATCAAGCTGCGAATAGAATAGAAAAAGCTCTAGAAGAGACGCTTAAAGCAAATGAAATGACGTTTGACTTGGCTAATTTAGTAGCCGATGCGACGATGCTTAGTTGCAGTGATTTTGCAAAAAGCATCATCGCGCGAATAAGTAACTCAAATAATTAACCATATTATGCGGCACTGGCGCTTTTAACTGCGTAGACACATGGTTTACCTGTTAATTGTGCTGCACGTTGGTAAATATGTTCTGCACCTGGTTCATTGCTTGTCATGCCTGTTAATGTGTCCATTAACGCAACCACTAAAATAGCTGGTACTTGGCAGCAGTATTCATCGAGTACTGCAGTTGTTGTTTGAGCATCAACATGACAATGCGGGTGAGTGCGTACTGTGCTGTATGCTTTTAACAGTGTGTCCGCTTGTAAAACATCATCATCTTGATGTTTGGTTTTACGGCATTGGCAACCAAACTCATCAACCATAGTGGCTAATGTTTGGTAAATTTCTTCACAAGGTAAATTACTTTTTTTACAAAGTTGTTGCTCGATGAATGAGTGTAATTGACCATTAATGTAAAGGCCGTCCTGTTGAGTGAATTGCGCTGAAGTTTCCATAATCATTTTCTCTTTGTTTATGTGCTTAACTTCACTCTAGCCCTTCACTCATTATTAATGAAATTGTTGTTTTCAATAACTGATATTGATTTTATCAATATTACGCTGTTTTTAGCGATCAGCCACGGTGCTGGCAAAGGCAAGTAGCTCTCTGCGAAGCCACTGGTGCGGGTTTGCGTGATGTAACAAAGGGCTCCATAACATTTTCACTTCAATAGGAACAATTTGAAAAGGTACTGGACTTATTACCAAATCAGTGTGTTTTGCTAATAACATGGCTTGTCGACGAGGTAATGTGGCAATCAGTTTTGGTGATTGACACAGCAAGCTTGCCACCATGTAGTGGCGGGTGAATACGCGAATATTGCGGGTTTGTTCTAATTGCCATAATGCCTCATCGACCCAGCCGAGTTTTTGACTACCTGATTTATTCGTCAATGCCGCTTCTACGCCCCAACCTGCCCGATTCACCCAAATGTGCTCTTGTGCAAGGTAGCCTTCAAGATTTTGCTGTTGTAAGTAGGGATTGTCTGGGTGTGTTAAGCAGCAGTAATTATCGCGCCAAACACTGGCTTGGTGGAATGAGCGGGGCAGGCCGTTAAAGCGGTTTATGGCAAGGTCGATGGTGCCTTTTTCCATATCTTGAAGATTAACATCGCTTGGGCTCAAAATATCAAAGTTAAGTCCCGGATTTTTTTCCAGCTGCTGCGTGATAAACGGCGCAATTAGGGTTGATTCAAGGTAGTCGTTTGCCATAATCCGAAATGTAATTTTAGCTGTGCTAGGGTCGAATACTTCACTTGGCTGAGTAATTTCTTCGGCCATTTTTAACAGTGATTCTATTTCAGGTTTAAGGCTGAGCGCTTTTGCTGTCGGCGTCATCGTGCCAGCGGCTCTCACTAATAATGGATCATCAAATAAATCACGTAAACGCTTAAGGGCATTACTCATTGCTGGTTGAGTCAAAGCCAGTTTATTGGCGGCTTTTGACACACTTTGTTCATCAATGAGGACATTTAAATACACTAATAGGTTGAGGTCGACGTGCCTAATATTCATTTGATCAATCTTATTTATTATCTTTATTAATTACCTAAATTAAAGCGCGCTTGCTATTGTGTGTAAACAAGGCGACTAAAATAATCAGCATAAGCGATAAAAATAATGCCACTGCAGAGCTCACATTTGGCTGTTAAATCACACAGCGAACAGTTAAATCAGGTAGTAGCGACTAAGCTTGCCCGCGCGGTGTATGCTGGCTTTGAGGCAATGTTTGCAGAGTTTTTAAATATTACCCTCGGTGCACAAAGTCGTTTTGAACAGCGCCAGTGGCATCAAGTTCAAGGGGCTATGAAATCGCGATTACAGGTTTATGAAGGGCAAGTAAAAAAGGTAAGCCAAGCAGTAAAAATTATTGCTTATAGCGAGGTAGATGATCCTGCAATTTGGTTACTAGCCAAAAAAATATACGCAGAAATGGTGCAAAGCCATGAAAATCAGCCGATTGCTCATACTTTTTTTAACTCAACCTTCGGTGCTATTTGGGACTCACGAAAAATCCGCAATGTACATTTGTTTGTACTAAAAGCACGTTATCAACTTGGGCCGCGGCCTTTTGATTCATTGGTTAGCCGCATTTCTTTACAAAATGGTTTTGAAAGTGCCATCAGCAGCTTAATAAAACGCCATGTGTTTCGTTCACAATACGCTGATTTTACTGGTGATGTTGCCATGTTGCAGCGTACTTTAATTGCGGGTGCAAAACTGCAATGCCCGCAAGTCTATGAGCTACTTGCACTCAACGATGGTTATATTGAATACGCAAATTCTTTGTTTTTCAGAAATAAAGCGTGTTACATCATAGGTCGATGTATTGCTAAAAATGGCGATAACATGCCATTTGCGATTGCGTTATTAAACAGTGAAAAAGGTCTGCATATTGATGCTGTGATGATGGGAGCTGACCAACTTAGCTTATTGTTTGGCTTTGCGCGTACTTATTTTATGGTCGATACCGACCAACCCGCACGATACGTTGATTATCTCAGTGTTTTAATGCCCCATAAGCAACGCTTTGAGTTGTTTAATGCCATAGGCTTTATCAAACATGCTAAAACCGAGTTCTATCGTTACAAAGTTGATACCACGCGCAATAGCCCTGTGGATGATAAATACATTATTGCACCAGGAACGCCGGGCATGGTAATGCTAGTATTTACAACCCCAGGCTCAGATTATGTCTATAAGGTAATCAAAGATAAATTCAGTGCACCGAAAACAGCCACCAAACAGCAGGTCATGGCCAAATACGATTTTGTTAAACAAGCCGACAGAGTTGGCCGGTTAGTTGATACACATGAATTTCGTTATTTAGCGTTTGATTTAAGTCGATTTAGTGAAGAGCTAATAAAGACAATGCAGCAGCAAATTGGTGATAGTTTAGTAATTTCGGGGAATGCACTTATATTGCGCCATGTTTATGTAGAACGCAAAATGACGCCGCTTAATTTGTATATCAATGACTGTGATGAGCGAAAACTGCAGCAAGTCATGGTTGATTACGGTAAAGCAATAAAAGAGCTCGCGGGGGCTAATATCTTTCCCGGTGATATGCTGATGAAGAACTTTGGTGTCACTCGTTGGGGAAGAGTAGTGTTCTATGACTACGATGAAATTTGCCCAATGACAGAATGTCAATTTAGAGAGCTGCCAAAAACTGATGACTCATTGGATGAGCTCAGCAGCGAAAGCTACTTTGACATCGCAGAAAACGATGTATTTCCTAGCCAGTTTAAAGTATTTTTTAGCGCCAATAAGCGGGCGTTTGATTATTTTAATGCAGCCCACCAAGATATTTTCACAGCCACTATGTGGCAGCAATTACAAGCGGCTATTAACGATGGGCAATTGCTTGATGTTTATCCTTATAAGCAGTCTTGGCGCTTTTCTTCGATGAAAGCTCAAATGAAAAAATCTCAACCTGTAACTGTTTAATCGAAACATAGTGTTAGCGTATGCTATTGAAAAAATTGCTAAGGAACGCACTATGAAAAACACACTGTTATTATCGAGTTTATTTATTTCGTCTATGGTAAGCGCCAATCCGTTATTAGGTAGTTGGCAATTTGTTGAAGGTAAATATGCAACCAGTGATGGTTATGTAACGGCAAAAGCGCCAGAAATAACCTCTGTTAAACTGATTACACCCAGTCATTTTAGCTATATCACCCAAAAGCAAGGCAACTTTCATTATGCTGGTGGTGGCAAATATGTTTTGCAAGACCAGCAATTTATCGAAACTTTTTCCTATGGTAATGTACCTTCACTACTTGGTAAGAGTATGGCATTTGATTACAAAGTTGAAGGTGACTTATGGCACCACACTTTGTATGAAAATGGCAAATTAGTCGAAGCTGAGATCTGGCAACGAATTAAATAGAAGGTGATATGCGTTATATTAAGCACGAAGATTCACAGTTACATTTTGCGCAAACAGATAAACCAGCCCTAAAAGATAACGAAGTTCTTATTGCTGTTGAAGCAGTCGGCGTTAATCGGGCAGATTGTTTACAGCGACAAGGTAAATATCCTGCGCCCAAAGGTGACAGTGAAATTCTAGGGTTAGAATGCGCCGGTACCATTGTTGAGCAAGGTAGTGCAGTATCCGGTGACTGGCTTAATAAACGCGTTTTTGCCTTGTGTGCGGGCGGTGCTTACAGCGAGTATGTTGCCGTTGATGCTGCGCAAGTGATGCCTTTACCAGATGAAATGACAATGGCCCAAGGCGCTGCTATCAGCGAAGTTTACTTAACGGCATTTTCTGCTTTGTTTCAATTTGGTCAGCTTAAAGCAGGGCAAACGGCACTTATTCATGCAGGAGCCAGTGGCGTAGGCGGTGCCGCAATTCAAATGGCTAAACGCGCTGGCGCTCAAGTGGTGATCACCGCCGGAAGCGATGAAAAGTGCGAGCATGCCAAACAGCTGGGTGCTGACCATACCATCAATTATAAAACCACCGACTTTGTAGAATACTTCAAAGCAAATAATTTACAGGCCAATACCATTGTTGATCCAGTTTCAGGGAGCTATTTAAACAAAAATGCCGCCGTTGCAGCAATGGATTGCCAAATTGTGATGTTAGCGTTTTTAGATGCGCGCTTTGCTGAGGTTGACTTTGCAAGGCTGCTTAGCAAACGTATTTCCTTTCATGCATCAACCTTACGAAACCGTTCAATTGAATTTAAGCGCGATTTAAAAGAGCAGTTTATAACCCGCTTTTATGATGATTTGGCACAAGGACTGTTGGATTGCAATATCTATAAAACGTTAAATTGGCAAGATGCAAATGAGGCTCATCGTATTTTAGATAACAACGAAAATTCGGGAAAAGTGGTGATGTTAGTTGAATAACATTAATTTGCCCATATTATTGGTTTTATTAGTAGTTAAAAGTAAAGGTTAGTATGAACCCAATTATTGCAATGCTCAAAGAGCACAATGTAAGTGACGAAAAAGTGCGTGAGCTGTTCCAAGCATTTATGGAAAACCCAATGATGGCAATGGGTTTGGTTCAACAGTTAGGTATCCCACCAGAAAAGCTTCAACAACTTATGGCATTAGTGATGACGCAGCCACACCTTATTAAAGAAGCGGCTGAATCAGTTGGGATCAGTGATGACGAAGTTGAACAAGCCAAAGCGCAGTTCAAAAATCAGCAGCCGTAAGATTTTACGATGCTTACTGAACAAAAAAGGTTAGCTAAATAGCTAACCTTTTTTGTTGGCCTATTGATATGAAAAAACATCATCCAGCTTCTTATCAAACAATTGAGCAATCTTAAAAGCCACTTCGAGCGACGGAGAATACTTACCTTTTTCAATCGCTACTATGGTTTGCCTTGAAACGCCAACAGCCTCTGCCAATGCTTGCTGAGTCATTTCATTGTGATGAAATCGAAGTTCACGAATGGTATTACTGAGCTGTTTTGTCATTTAGCTATCTCTTCGATATAAATATGCTTTGCTAGCATTAGTGATAATTTCACTAATTAAAAAACCTATAATAAGTAAATGCATAATATTATATAGATCAGAGACCTCAGGTAACAACATACGGTCTGACACACGCTCAATTTGAGTCGTTAGAAATACACACATTAAGATAATTGCAGAGCAAAACCAGTGTCCAAGTTTGGTACTTTTTAATTCAATGAGCTTATCGCGTTCATCATCACCTAAGTCTGCTTCTTTGTGTTTAATGCCTGCAAGTATCGATTGCATGATTATCTCTAAGATTACCGCTACAACAACGACCTTATATAAGTATGAAACCATGGTATCTTGGCTAAGATTTCCAGCAGCTTGTAGTGAATTAATACCTAGGAGGTAATAACTTAAAAGGCCAATTGTCACTACTAAAGTGCCCCAAATTGTCATTTCTTTGTAGCTCATATTTCATAATCCCATGTAAAATATATTTGACTTGATGTTAAGTAAACTACTCATCGCTTGCTGTGTCAAATATTTTTAACATCATGTATGATATTTTTATCTTTGACGTATCTCGTTACATTTAGTTAAGAACTAATTCTCAGCTAAAGGCTCTTAGTAAAACAAACCACAAAATAAGGAATGACTATGAACTGGATTGTAAAAGTATGGAAAAATAACCGTTCATTGATTGTATTTATCTGCTTGATGAGTGTTTTTAGAAGTGCGGTAGCTGATTGGTATGAAGTGCCAACAGGTTCAATGAATCCGACCATTGTCGAAGGGGATCGTATTTTAACGGATAAAATGGCTTATGATCTGCGTGTGCCATTTACTCATATTTCGCTTATGCGCACCGATGAGCCAAAAGCCGGGGATATCATCGTATTTGATTCCAAGGCTGCAAATAATCGTTTAATAAAGCGTGTTATTGGTGTGCCGGGCGATACAGTGACTTTAGTAGATAATAAATTGATTATTAACGGTAAAGCGCTTAATTACGCATTAACTGATGACAAGCAACAACAGCAGACACTGATTGAAAACCTTGCAGGTGTTCAGCACGCCATCCAGGTATCAACAGCCTCTTCGGTGATGCAGCATTTTGCACCTGTCGTAATTCCTAAGGATATGTATTTAGCGATGGGTGATAATCGCGATCATAGTGCAGACTCGAGAGTGATTGGTTTAGTGCCTCGCAGTGAGTTGTTAGGTAAAGCTAAAAGAGTCATAGTGTCACTTGATTATGATGACTATTATTTACCTCGAAAAGAGCGAGTTTTACATGATTTATATTTAGCACCTTAGATGAAAATCGTATAAAAATTGGCAATTTACAGTTTTATGTCTCAATATTAACGACATAAAAATAATAAGCCAAAAAGGTTAAATATGATCAATGATAAGCTTGCTAGGTTAATTCGATGCTATTTGTTACTAGTCATTTCATTTAGTCTCGTTGCATGTGGTTCAAGCTCAAAAAGCGAAACTACAAAAGTCGATGAGCCTGACAGCTCCACCCCAGATACAACTGTTGGGCTAGTCGATAACAGTGGTAGTGCTGACTATAAAGTTATTATTTACGGTAATAGCCATAGCGCTAAATTAGGGGATTTGCTTGAACAGCTCATTTCAAGTGAGTTAACCAACGCTCAAGTATCAACCCTTACCGTCAGTGGTCGCTTTTTAGATGAGATAGTTAACGAATCGGGCAATGTTGAAAAGCTACAGCAAGACAATTGGAGTCATGCTATTTTTCAAGGTCAGAAATATTCTCAGTCTGGCTCTGTTAACTATTCTACGAGTGAGGCAGAGCGATTGATTGCAAGTGCGAAAGAGCTGGATATCACACCCATCTTATTTCCTGAGCATCCACAGCGAGGTGACAGCAAAGAAGGGGAGCTTGTCTATCAATTACACTTGTCTATTAGCGAAAAAGAAACAAGCTGTGTTGCACCTGTCGGTTTAGTTTGGGACAAAGCAATAGCTGCATTACCAGATCTGAATTTTTACAGTGCCGATGGTAATCATGCTTCAGATGCAGGGCACTTACTTACCGCAATGACCTTTTATGAAGTAGTAACCGGTGAGCTTGCTGACACTCTCGCTTACAATGCTGCTTTTGCTATCACAGAGCAACAACACCAGCAGTTCGGGCAAATAATTACTCAAGTACTGACTGAGCACCCGGCATGCCCAAGTTCATAACCATACATTCAACATAAAAAAACCGTTGTGCCTAAAACACAACGGTTTTTTAGTAGCTAGTAATTGTGCAATTACATTACGCGCATGCCAGGCTCTGAGCCTTCATCTGGGTTAAGAATATAAATTTCTTTACCGCCAGGACCTGCCGCTAATACCATACCTTCAGACATACCGAAACGCATCTTACGAGGCTTAAGGTTCGCTACCATTACCGTTAGTTTGCCTTCAATGTCTTCTGGTGCATACGCAGATTTAATACCTGCGAATACTTGGCGCGTTTCGCCACCTAAATCTAAGGTTAGTTTTAATAGCTTATCTGCGCCTTCAACGTGTTCTGCTTTAGCAATTTTTGCTACGCGTAAATCAACTTTCGCAAAATCATCAAATTCGATTTCTGGGCTGATTGGCTCTTTTGCTAGTGGGCTGTTTGGATCAATCTTATCTTTTTCAGCAACTAGGCTTTCTTTAGATTCTTCAATCATTTTATTTACTTTATCCATTTCAACACGTTGCATTAACGGTTTGAATTTATTAATTGCGTGACCTACAAGCGCTGTTTGCGCACCCTGCCATGTTAAACCGTCGTTTAAGAAGGCTTCTACGTTAGCAGCCATACCTGGAAGAACTGGTTTTAAGTAAGTGATAAGTACACGGAACATATTTAAACCAAGAGAGCATACATCGTGTGCTTCTTGTTGTTTTGTTTCGTCTTTAATTAACACCCACGGCGCTTTAGCATCGATAAATTGGTTTGCTTTATCAGCAAGGGCCATGATTTCACGAATTGCACGGCTGTAATCACGGTTTTCATAGTGATTTGCAATGCTTGCCGAAGCCGCTTGGAACTCACCTAACAGTGCTTCATCCATCACTATGTCGCTAAGCTTACCGTCAAATTTCTTGGTGATGAAACTTGCACAACGGCTTGCGATGTTAACAACTTTACCTACTAAGTCAGAGTTTACACGCAGTGCAAAGTCTTCAAGGTTTAAGTCAAGGTCAGTGATGCCGTTGTTTAGTTTTGCTGCGTAGTAATAACGAAGATACTCAGGGTCTAGGTTATCAAGGTAAGTACGCGCTTTAACAAAGGTGCCTTTTGATTTAGACATCTTTGCGCCATTTACTGTCACAAAACCGTGGGCGAATACGTTTGTTGGCTTTCTGAATTTTGCGCCATCTAACATTGCCGGCCAGAATAAGCTGTGGAAATAGATGATGTCTTTACCGATGAAGTGGTAAAGCTCTGCATCTGAGTCTTCACTCCAGAATGCATCAAAATCGATACCTTTTTTATCGCACAAGTTTTTAAAGCTCGCCATGTAACCAATTGGAGCATCTAACCATACGTAGAAGTATTTACCCGGTGCACCAGGGATTTCAAAGCCAAAATAAGGTGCGTCACGGCTGATATCCCACTGCTGTAAGCCATCTGCAAACCATTCATCTAACTTGTTCGCCATTTCTTGTTGAATCGTACCTGAGTGTAACCACTCTTTAAGCATGTCTTCAAAAGCTGGAAGATCGAAGAAGTAATGCTCAGAATCTTTTAAGATTGGCTCAGCACCCGACATTACAGAACGTGGGTTGATAAGCTCAGTTGGGCTGTAAGTAGCACCACAAGAATCACAGCTGTCACCGTTTTGATCTTCTGACTTACACGTAGGGCAAGTACCTGTTACAAAGCGGTCTGGTAAGAATATACCTTTCTCTGGGTCGAACAGTTGAGAAATAGTATGCTTTTTAATGTGACCCGCTTCATTTAAACGATTGTAGATTAATTCACTAAAGTGACGATTCTCTTCACTGTGCGTGCTGTGATAGTTATCAAATTCAATGTTGAAATCAGCAAAGTCGCGTTGACGCTCAACACTCACGTTTTTAACCATTTCCTCAGGCGTGATCCCTTGTTTTTGCGCATTAAGCATAATTGGTGTGCCGTGGGCATCATCCGCGCAAACGTAGTAGGTTTCATGACCTTGTTGTTTTTGGTAACGCGCCCAAATATCAGTTTGGATATATTCTAGTAAATGACCTAAGTGAGTCGGGCCATTGGCATAAGGTAATGCGCTAGTAATCAGGATCTTTCGCTGTGCCATAATCATTCCGAATTGAGATTAGTTCGATGCAAACATGCACGAATATCATTATTTAATTCATTGTGAGTTGCTTATATACAACCTAAAGCAATGATATTATCTAATTGTCTGGTTTTAATGCCTTGAATGTTACATAATTCCGCAGCACTTTTCATCAAAGAAACGCTAATTTATTGCTATGTTTGGACTGTCAAAACTATTCTCAAGTAAATCGACTGAAAAAGCACCGATCATTGATGCCTTCGCCGCCTATCGTAGTAGCGCATTTGCCATTGGTATTGAGCAAAGCTGGCTCGAAGAGCTTAATCAAAACAGCGATAAAAGCTGGCAAGTAAAACTAAGCCTACCTTTTGCTGGCTGTGGTGAAATCAACGAAATTGAAAAGTTTGTCGCCGATAAATTATCAGTGCCTGTGTCAATTAGCGCCAAAGTCAAATTACCTAATTCTTATAGTTTTAAGCAAATTAAACATATTGTTCTAGTTGCATCAGGTAAAGGTGGAGTTGGCAAATCAACCACGGCAGTGAATCTTGCCTCGGCTTTAGAGCAAGAGGGTGCACAAGTAGGTATTCTCGATGCCGACATTTATGGCCCGTCTATTCCATTACTTTTAGGTCTGCAAGGAGCTGAACCTAAAACAGCGGATAATAAAAACTTACTTCCTTTTGAGGCACATAATCTCAAAGCGCAATCGATCGGCTTTTTAGTTCCAAGTGATGATGCCACCGTTTGGCGTGGTCCTATGGCATCAGGAGCACTTAATCAATTAATGAACGAAACCGTTTGGGGAGAGCTTGATTATCTAATCGTTGATATGCCCCCTGGTACGGGTGATATTCAATTGACGATGAGCCAAAAAGTGCCTGCTAGTGGTGCTGTGATCATTACCACCCCTCAAGATTTAGCCCTTGCCGATGCACAAAAAGGTATAGCTATGTTCAATAAAGTAAACGTCCCTGTGCTTGGTTTAATCGAAAATATGAGCTACTTCTTGTGTGGCCATTGTGGGCAACCAAACCATGTATTTGGTAAAGATGGCGCCGTAAAATTAGCTCATCGCCATGGTGTGCCTGTACTTGCTAATATTCCGTTGGCCATTGAAATTCGTGAAAGCTCAGAGCAGGGCAATTTAATAGCGAAAGATAACGCGGCTCAAATAAGTGAAACATACAAAACAGCTGCCCGTGTACTTGCTAGTAGCTTGTATTATCAGCAGTCACACACAAGCTCCGTTGAAATTGTTATTACTGAAGATTGATTGTTGCAAAGATTTTGTTAATGGGTTTTTCTTATTAACAAAGACTTGATTATTTTGTACTAAATTCACTCCCAACCACGCTTTTAGCAGCATATAGCCTAAATTTGCGTAAAAAATGTCAAAAAATTTGCAGTAATTGTTAATAATTTATTGACGTTTTAATAACCATGCCATACTCTAATGTAAGCGCTTACATTAATGGTTCTTTTTATTTAATCTGTTTTGTAAGCGCTTACAATTAACTGATTAAAATAATACTATATGAATCAGTTGAGTACTAACAAACACATAATGTTAGGGTTCAATGCAATGAACAAATTCAAAACACACTTAACACAACTAGCAATGGCGCTTTCAGTAGTGACTGTAGCTGGCTGCGGTGGCTCTGCCACAGATACAAAAATAGATACTGTAAACCCGACTGAGCCAGTTTCAGATTGGGTTATGGTTTGGGAAGATAACTTTGACGGCGATGCCATAGATGACAACAAATGGAATTTCGAAATAGACTGTGCAGGTGGTGGTAATAACGAAAAACAATGTTATACCGATAGTGAAGAAAACGCCTTTGTTGCAGACGGTATTCTTAATATTGTTGCATTACCTGCAGAAGAAGGGGCAGCAAAACCTTATACGTCTGCACGTATTAATACTCGTTACAAAGCTGATTTTAAATATGGTCGCTTTGAAGTAAGAGCTAAATTACCAAGTGGCCAAGGCTCTTGGCCTGCGTTTTGGATGATGCCAACCGATGAAGTTTACGGTGGCTGGCCTCGTTCAGGCGAAATTGACATTGTTGAGTCGGTTAACTTGAAAGTTCCAACCGAGGATGGTGTCGAGTCAAACATCTACGGAACACTTCATTATGGTAAAGAGTGGCCAAATAACGATCAAAGCGGCAAAGCTTACACATTTGACCAAGGTGTAAACCCTGCTGATGACTTTCATACCTATGCTATTGAGTGGCAAGAGGGTGAAATCCGCTGGTACGTCGATGACTACTTGTATGCCACGCAGCGCAAATCAGAATTACTTTACAATGCAAATGGTGAGGCGCTTGCTCTAAAACATAAGGGTTGGTATACCGAGTATTTTGATCAAACAACGGGTGAGTTAGAAACTCATTGGGACACAGCCCCATTCGATCAAGAGTTTTATTTAATTCTTAACTTTGCAGTGGGCGGTGACTGGCCAGAAAACGTTAATGCTTTAGGTATTGATGCTAGTGCATTCGAAAATGGTCAGACTTTTGAAGTTGACTATGTTCGTGTTTATGAATGTTCGCAAAACCCAGACACAGGCAAAGGCTGTGAAACGGTTCGTCCTGGTTACGACAATCCAGAAGATGCACTTGTGCAGGGTGCAGCACCAGCTCCGACTCCACCGAGTGATGGCACCGTAACGCCACTCACCATTTTTGATAACAGCTTTAATCCTAACTGGCCTGCATGGGACTGCTGTGGCGGTTCAACACCTGCGCTAGTAGAAGATGCTGAGCGCGGTGATGTGGTTGAGTTTGTTGTTGGCGCAGAACCTACTGTAAATGGTTTCATTAGTCGTGATGCTTTTATCACAGATGAAAACGGAGAAGCCTCACCTTTCGATGCTAGTGCTATGTTAGAAGACGGTTATGTAACTTTTGACATGCAAGTAACTTCGCTTCCTTCAACTCCAGATGCACCTTGGTTATTTAAAATTGAGAGCGATGAAGGCTCGACAGCGGTTGAGTTAAATCTAAGTGCGAGTACTGAAGGTGTAAGTCCAGTTGCCGGTGAATGGCAAACCTATACATTCCCTCTGCAAACACTGGCAGATGCAGGGCTAAATGTTTCACTGATTGATGTGATTATGATTTTTCCTGCATGGGGTCAAGGTGAGGGCGCAGTTTACCGTGTTGATAACGTAGAGATCACCAATGGTGCGACGACGACATTACCTTCATTAACCTTATTTGCAGATGAAATGAACCTTGATTGGCCGTTATGGGATTGTTGTGGCGGTTCAACGCCTGTCGAAGTAATCGACGATGAAGAGCATGGTGTGACAGCTGAGTTCTCTATTGGTGCTCAACCAACAGTAATGGGCTTTATCAACCGTACTTCATCAGGTGGTAGTGGTAGCCAGTTTGATGCATCAGCATTAGTTGATGATGGCATGTTGCAATTTGAAATGAAGATCACGTCTTTATCGTCAACGCCAGATGCACCTTGGCTTTTAAAAGTAGAGTCAAATGAAGGTGCTACAGCGGTTGAATTAAACCTTAACACGAGTGCTGAAGGTGTTGATCCTGTTGCTGGAGAGTGGCAAACCTATACATTCCCAATTAGCACCTTATTAAACGCTGGTTTAGATGTCAGTACAATTGATGTAATTATGATTTTCCCTGCATGGGGGCAAGGTGAAGGTGCGGTTTACCGTGTTGACAATGCCCGCATCTATGCACCTGAGCAAGATACGGCTGCGTCAGAGCTAACATTATTTGCTAATAATGTAGCTGACCAATGGAGTATTTGGGATTGTTGTGCAGGTAGTACGCCAACAGTTGAAACTGACGACGAAGCACATGGCTCAGTTGCTGAGTTTCAAATTGGCGCTCAACCAACAGTTATGGGCTTCTTAGCTGATGACGGCGTAAGCTTTGATGCTTCACACTTATTATCACAAGGTGTGGTTCGCTTTGAAATGAAAATAGTTTCAAACGCCAGCAACCAAGATGCTCAGTGGTTATTCAAAATTGAGTCAAACGATGCAGCTCAAGCTGTGGAGCTTGCGTTAAGTGCAAGCCAAGAAGGTGTCGAGCCTGTAGTTGGTGAGTGGCAAACGTATACCTATACACTTGCTGATCTACTAAGTGCAGGTCTTGATATTAGTGCAATCGACGTTGTTATGGTGTTCCCGTCATGGGGGATGGGTGAAGGTGCGGTTTACCGTATTGATAATGCAGTTATTGCAAACCCGTAATGAACATTGGCAACAAGTGATGGGTGCTGATTACAGCACCCAGTATCCATGACAACATATTGCAAAAGCAGGTAAATCATGAAAAGCACAAAATTTATTAAAACACCTCTTGCAGCGTCAGTTGCGATGATTTTAACCGCAGGGCTAGGCACTATGTCGGCTTATGCACAGGATGAGCAAGAGAAAGCTGATAACGATATTGAAGTTATCGAAATTAAAGGTATTCGTGGCAGTATGATCCGCGCCATGGATATGAAACGTGATGCAACAGGTGTTGTTGATGCGATTTCAGCAGAAGAGATGGGTAAATTCCCAGATACTAACTTAGCTGAATCATTACAGCGTATTACCGGTGTATCGGTGAGTCGTTCAAACGGCGAAGGTAGCGAAATTACGGTACGTGGTTTTGGCCCTGAGTTTAACCTAGTAATGCTTAATGGTCGCCAAATGCCAGGCACGGGTTATACGCGTTCATACGCCCTTGAGAATATTGCCGCTGATGGTGTAAGTGCACTTGAAGTAGCAAAATCAGGTCAAGCTGATGTACCAAGTGGTGGTCTAGGCGCTACTGTAAATATTATTACAACTCGCCCATTAAATAGCCCAGGCGAAAAGTTTAGCTCGTCTATTAAAGCTATTCATGACTCGTCAAATGAAAAAGGTGATGATGTAACGCCAGAATTTTCAGCGATGTACAGCAATACCTATGCTGATGATACATTTGGTTTTGCGGCATCTTTCTCACATCAAGAACGTGACTTTCAACAGCAAAGTGCCAATATTCAAGGTTGGCAAGCTAATGTTGATTTACCAACTCTTGATGAAGGAGAGTACATTGACCCGCGTCCATTAGATAGCGAAGGCAACCGTGTCGGTAATCATTTCTTCCCGAAAGACATGAACTACAGTATTGCTGATGTTGAACGTGAGCGTACTAATGGCCAAGTAACTTTACAGTACTCGCCAGTTGAAAGCTTTACTGCAACAGTTGATTACACAGCAAGCCGTGCTATTACTGGTGTGAATACCGTAGGTTGGGGTATCTGGAATGAGTTCGGTGGTAACATTAATGGCTATGAGCTTGATGAAAATGGTACTGCACTTTATGCCGATATCAGTGGAAACGACGGCTCATTTACTGCAAGCCGTGTTACTACAGAAGTTAAAGCGCGTTCAATCGGTTTAAACCTAGAGTGGCAAATTAACGATCAGTGGGAAGTTGAGTTCGATTATCATGATTCGAAAAACGAAACAGATAATGGTGCAGATGACGGTTTAGGCTCAGACGGTCAAATTATCCTTGGTTCTGACCAGTTAAAGAGCAAAGTATATGACTACCGCACAGGTGAAATTCCGCACGCATACGTTAACTGGAACAACGGCACAACAGTACTTGACCCAAGTGAAATTGATTCAAACTTCAGCCAGTTTAGTTATTCGCCAGGTGAGTCTAAGGTTGAGCAAGCCCAGCTTCATACAACTTGGTTTAATGAAAGCTTCGAAATTCCATTAGTTAAAGTAAAATTTGGGGCGGCGAATACCAAGCAAACCATGGGTGGTTTCACGGCCTGGAGTGGCTTAAGAGGCGGTCCGGGTTTTAATCCATCATTTACCGAAATTCTCCCTGACGGCATGTTCACTTATAACGAAACTGGTGACATGCTTGACCAGTTCGCTGGTGGTGGTAGTGCCCTTGAGCCAAATTACTATTACACCTATAGCTTTGAAGAGGCGTTAGCTCGTCAGCTTGCTTTTTTAAATGAAGATTTATTGGGTGATAATCAATATTCAATTGACCCATTCTTTGATGGTATCGATAGCGAAAGCTATGTAGAAGAGAAAACGCAAAGTTTTTATGTGAACAGCTTGTGGGAATTTGATGTAGCTAATTACTTCGTTCAGATTAACGCAGGTCTTCGTTATGAAGAAACGGATGTAACCAGTACGGTTCGCCAACGCGTTGAAAGCCAAGTGAACTGGGTGAGTGCATCTGAATGGATTATGCAGTACGAAACTGGTGGCACAGATAATTTTTATCAAGAAGAAGGTAATTACGATATCTGGTTACCTAATATCGATGTAAAAGTTGAGATCACAGACGAGCTTGTGGGGCGTGTTTCATGGGGTAAAACCATGGCACGTGCACCGCTTGGTAACCTTGCTGGTGGCCGAAGTTTATCAGGTAGTCCTAAACCGGGTTCACGCACTGGTGGCCAAGGTAACACTAGTCTTTTACCTTTTGAATCAACTAACTTAGACTTATCGCTTGAATATTACTACGGCGAAGGTAGCTATGCATCGCTTGGCTACTTCAAAAAAGACGTTGATAACTTTATTCAAACACAAATTACTGAAACAACGATTGATGGTTTACATGACATCTTAAATGGTCCTCGTTACCAAGAGGCTGTAGCGTCAGTTGAAGCGCGCGGAGAGCAGGCTACGAGTGATGCTATTTTCAATGAAATGTTAGCGCTTGGTTATGGCAATGCGGATGGCGCTATTGAACCGACGAGCTCAGACCCCCTCATGGTATGGAACATTTCTCAGCCACAAAATACCGACAGCAAATCAGTCGATGGCTTTGAACTTGCTGTTCAACACTTATTTGGTGAAAGTGGCTTCGGTTTAGGTGTTAATGCCACATTTGTAGATGGTGATGTTGAATTTGATGTTGATAGTTTGACCCAACAAGCTCCATTATCAGGTTTGAGCGATTCAGCTAACTTCCAAGCCTTTTATGATAAAGATGGCTTGTCAGTTAAAGTAACATACGCATGGCGTGATTCGTACTTGATTGGTGTGGGTCAGTCACAAGGTTCATCTGATGCGCCGCCACAGTTTGGCGACACTTACGGTCAATGGGACTTAAGCGTTAACTATGACATTAACGAAAACATGACCGTTTTCTTTGAAGGTATAAATCTTAACAACGAAACTGAGCGTGGCTACGGTCGTTACGAAGAGCAATTCTTATTTGCTCGTCAATACGGACCTCGTTACACAATTGGTGCCCGTTATAGCTTTTAATATATGATCCCTGATAGAACCAAAGCCGCTCAATGAGCGGCTTTTATTTTTATTAAACTAATGGAGATAAGCTAATCGATTTAAAATAGCAGGGCTTTAAAAGAGTTTATTACGATAAAAAAAGTAACCAGAAAAATAGCAAAAAATAGCAATGCCAGGATTAATTAAAAAATTTGGCATAAACACAATATCGGTTTCACCAAAACAGTAGAAGTAAAAGGCAATACTGAGCAATGAAGGTAGCGGAAAAAAGAAAGTTTCGTTAGCAACTAAGCCAGCCACCGACCAGCTAGTTAATAGTAGTGAACCTACAAAAACGAGAAAGCCATACCATAAATCGTGCTTTTTAGCGTAATGTTTGGCGATTAAAATTGCGACAACGCATGCTGGCAATGTTATTACGGATAAAATAACGTAATCCATAACAACTTATCCTCATTCTCCCTGTAATCGGGGAATTAAAACAAACCTCAGCAGTTCAGATAAATCGGAAATAGCTGATGTTATTAGCTGAGATGGCTTATCTTATTTTGTTGAGAATTATTCGCGCAACACGCTGTTGATTTGTGTAATATATGTCACACTATATCCACCCCATTTGGCTTTACTAATACACACGCGACTTTTGCTGTGTTTAGTTTAAAGCTTAGCGTGTTTTTTCAGCTTAAAATCAGATGTTTAAGTTGTTTTAGGTAGAATAATTAATGAGATTATCAGACACCCATATTCAGCAGTATATTGACGAAGGCCGCATTGTTATTGAGCCAACACCGAGTAAAGAAATGATTTCAGGTGTGACTGTGGACTTACGTTTGGGCAATAAATTTCGAGTCTTTCAAGATCATACCGCAGCTTATGTTGACTTAAGTGGTCCAAAAGATCAGCTAAACAAGGCGATGGAATCAATCATGAGTGATGAAATTGTGCTTGCAGAAGAAGAAGCTTTCTTCCTTCATCCTGGCGAGTTAGCTTTGGCTATCACTTATGAAAAAGTGACTTTGCCCGCTGATATTGTTGGTTGGTTAGATGGACGCTCATCATTAGCTCGCTTAGGCTTAATGGTACACGTAACCGCTCATCGTATTGATCCAGGTTGGTCTGGAAATATTGTCTTAGAGTTTTATAACTCAGGCAAATTGCCGTTAGCACTTCGTCCGATGATGAAAATTGGTGCTATGAGCTTTGAAACCATGACAAGCCCTGCAGAAAATCCATATAACACCCGTAAAGACGCGAAATATAAAGATCAAAATTCGGCCGTTGCAAGTCGTATCAGTGATGATAATAAATAATCGTATATTATGTGGCTTGAGTGCCACATAATATTTTGTTGCCAAACTTTTTACCTAATTTAGTTAACTATAATTGGCAATTTAAGCTTATCACCCCCATACTTTTAGCTGGTGTTTAAAGCACGGAGCTAAAATGCACTTTATTGGCAAGCAAGTCAGTCGGATAATTACAAAGCTGCTCATATTATGGTGTTGTGTATTGCTACACAGCGGCATTGTTTCTGCTGCTAATGAAGATTTGCCTGTATGGTTGCTTGATTCAGAGCAGCCACTTGCCAAACTGAGCCAATCCCTCGAAGCATCGTTACAAAATGCAAAAAAATTAAATGCGTTAGAAACAAGCTCGATTCGCCTTGCAGCAAAAACATCTCATTGGCTGATCATCGATTTATATCAATTACCCAAGAACAAAAACTATGTTGTTTTTCTCGGCGAGCCAAACTTAACATGGGCTAAATTTTATCTTTTAGATGAAAATTTTCAGGCTACTAATAATCAGCGGCTTGCTTCACTAGAAAGCTTATCGAATGTTCGCCCTCATTGGTTGATTGAGCATGGCCAAGGGCATCGCTGGGCATTGGTTAATTTTGTGCATGATAGGGCGTTGACCATTGAGGTGGGAGTTGTTGCTGCAAAAGTATTTGAAGCCAACTTACACCAAACAATTTTAGGTTACGGTGCTATTTTAGGTGTACTTATTTTATGTATCTTAGTAAGCGCAATGTACTTCTTTGTATCGAAGCAACCAAAATATATGGTGTTAAGTGCTTACTTTGTACTGGTTTGTATCGGTTTCTTGATTGATAACGGCCTGATTAGCTACCTAGTTGACGGCTTAGATTGGGAAGCTAAATGGCCTGTTAATGAGCTTGCATTGTGCTTTGTTAGCTATTTTTTATATCACTTTTTAGCGATTCATACTTACACAGCTAAGTTTAAAAAAGCTTGGCAAGCAATGATGGCTTGTTTGTTGATTGCGGCCTTGCTCTCATCAATATTGCCTCAATTTAATCGTCAGTGGCTATTTATAGTCAGCTGTTTGGGCTTTTTGGGCTTTGTTGCAGCAATCTTTTACAGTTTGATTAAGCGTATTAACAACCGTACTCATCTGCGTGTTTTTATGCTTTTAACCATCGTTATTCAAGTATTTAGTTTATTCATCTGGAATGGCTTTGGCATTGGTTATCATGACGTTCATAATACCATTTTGCTTATTACTTCATTGGCGATTTGTTCTGTGCTGTTGTTAAAAGATCGCCAACAAATTTCAGCATTTAGTTATTCGATGCTGCATGATGTAGATACTAGACTGCCAAATAAACAATTTTTGATCGCGCAAATTGTAAAAAAAGTATCGCAGAAACAACACTTTTCAGTTTTATTATTTAAGGCTCATGTACTTTCAAATGCACGTTCTACTTTTGGCTTTGAACAAGCCAATATTTGTATCAATGAAAGATTAAGTATTTTAAATAGTCAGCTGCAGAGTATGAATGCATTGAAACTCGAAATTCAAGCCAGCAGAAGTGCATGGCTCGCTCATGTTGATGACAGTACGTTTGGCTGTTTAGTAATGGGAGAGCTTGAGCTAAGTCACATAGAGCAGTTTGCATGTTTGATCCATGGCGTGTTTGAAGAAGGACTAACTCATGAAGAGATTAATTTAGTCGACAGTGTTGATATTGGTGTTGCGTATTACCCTATGCATGGCAATACTGCGAAGCAAATTTTTCAATGTGCTATACAAGCGATGTCGGAAAAGCGTTTACAAGGTGAGCGTTGGCGTATGTTCGACTCTGAAAGTGCGCGTCTTTCAGAGCAAAGGTTATCTATTGCTGCGGCTCTTAAAATTGCAATTGATGAAAACCAACTTAGCTTGCATTTTCAGCCGCAGATATGTCTGAAAACAGGCAAAGTAGTGGGTTGTGAAGCATTACTGCGTTGGCAGCATCCAGTATTTGGCGCAGTAAGCCCTGATGTGTTTATTCCGATAGCAGAGTCAGCAGGGGTGATCAATCAGTTGACTGAATGGGTTGTTGAAAGAGGTATTGAGTGGCAAGCGAAGTTTTGCAAACTGATACCCGATCACGTTATTTCCATTAACATATCAGCAAAAGATCTATTAAATAAAGACTTACCGGTGCTTTTAATCACCATTTTAAATGAGCAAAAAGTATCGGCTGACTCAGTGATGTTAGAGCTTACAGAATCAGCAACTTTGGAAGAAAGTAAAAAGATTAAAGCAACACTGGATGACTACCGTTTAATCGGATTAAAGCTCGCGATTGATGATTTTGGTACAGGTTATTCTTCACTTGCTTATTTAAGTCAGCTTGGCTTTGATGAAGTGAAAATAGATAAGCAGTTTGTATTGAATTTGCCGTTTTCGGTTAATGATCAAAGTATCTGTAGGGCAACCTGTGATATAGCCACTACTTTAGGGGCGCATGTTGTAGCTGAGGGTATCGAAGATGAGCAAAGTCTGGCTATGTTACAGAGTTATGGCTGCCAGTTTGGGCAGGGGTACTATTTTTCAAAGCCGCTCTGTGCAGATGATTATTTAGATTGGATAAACGAGGTGCAGAAAGTTGAAATTAGTCTTGATGCAACAGCGAACCTAATTGATTAAAGTAATTAAGTAGCGCTGCAAAACAGCGCATGGTATGTTGCTCATCTGGGTAAATTAAGCCACTTGTTGATAAACCACTTACCAAAAAGCTATTTTTTATATCAGGGTGCCTGTCAATACACTGTTCAAAACAGCGGGCCGCGAGTTCTTCAGGCATACTCATATAAAGTTGCTTAACCTGCTGATCAAAAGCGATAGATTGCTTCACAAACTCATTTGGGTTCGCACCTGAGTTGTCTAAAAATACCTGATGATAAAACTCATTTAAGCGCTGATTAAGTGGATGACTTAAATCTGGTGACTGTTCGAGCCATAGCGCCGAGCAAAATTGCTTACTCTTTCTGTCGCTAAACAAATGCTGACAAATATGGTGGTCAAAAGCATGAAACCATTCATGGGCGAGTGCGCCACCACCGGCATTTTTAGCCAGAGCAAGGGTTTGACTATTGGCATTATAATGAGCCTGCACACCTTTTTGGCCGCCATGACCAAAGGCAAAATTAAGCTTCCCCCTAAGACCAATTGCCGTTGGTGGTAAAGTCAGTATTTGCGCAAGATCAGCTAAGGCATCGTAAATTAAATTTGCCGCTAATAAACGTTCTTGTTTGTTGACCCAATTGCCAACCACCATTGTACGAAAGCCAAATGTATCCCGAATATCGTCAAAATCGACCTGATCATCAAAGCGATAATCGGGTCCCTGACGATGAAAACCCGCACTAAGTCGTTTTGATACTCGCATTATAGATAGCGCGCCTTAACATTAGCTGGCATATGCTGAGTTTGCTTATCGACCAGCGCAGCTAATAATCTATATAGTGGCGTTACATCAAGGCCTTCAATTAATTTAAGGCTATGAGCCACAGCTTCTAAAGTTGATAAACTATCTGCTCGTGGCGCTTTGCGAATGACGTATTTGTTTTGTGGTACCTGTTTAAAACTCACAGCCTCAAATGCGTGGAGGCTTGGGGTTAATTGCAGCATTTTGTAGGCTTTTTTCCATGTGCCATCAATCACAATTAAATGGGTCAAAGACTGTTTGAAAGCATCTGTAGTGGCAGTGTGCTCGTCTAAATTTAATGCGTCATCCGCAGGGTAGAGTACCGCTGTTGTTGCCTTTGGTAATGTTGCAAGCTGCAAAAAGTCCCGTTCTGACTCGCCTGCGATGATTTGGCAATTCTCTAAGCCTAAATTCAGTAAATTAGCGGTGTTTTTAGTAATTTTTTCCTCATTAGGGTGGCGTAATATAATGATTTTTAGTTTATTATTGATTATGCTTATTGAATCACATAAACAGGTTTTAACTGAAAAGCCACAATGTGAGCACAATTCTCTAGCCATACGAACTCAGGTGTAAATCAAAACTATGCCTAGTATACATGAGCTTAACTCGCAAAGCAGGTTTGCTTTTTAGCTATGAACGGCTAAAGTTGCGATTTATATAATTACGTTTTTGATTAAGGGATAAAGATGACGACAATCACAATCGATGAGAGTGCACTTGAAGGGATGGAATCACTTTTAGGTGACCAATTTGCCGACACCTTGACCTTTTGTTGTAGTGAATTTCAGCGTTTAGGCTCTGAGGTACTTGCAAATCTTGGTTCAGATAACGAAGCTGCAGCACGACATGCACACAGTTTAAAATCAAATGCAGCCCAATTTGGTGCTGCGAGCCTGTCTAAACTTGCGCAGTCAATCGAACAAGCACTTAATCAAAATGATCTAGCAACTGCAGAGCAAAACTCACAGAGTTTAGATGTTCAAGTATCAGGTTCTGTAGAAAAACTACAAGCTTGGTTTGCTAATCGCTAAAAACTTGAATTTATTTCAGTTATAACCGCAAAAATCCTCTGGCGTGGTGGCCCCGTACTAGGTTAGTCTTAAGGCTAATTAGTAGAGGTAACCATGTCACAAATCAAAAAGAGTCACAAACTAGACGGTGTCTGTTATGACATACGTGGGCCTGTGCTTGCACAAGCTCGAAAAATGGAAGATGAAGGGCAAAAAGTATTAAAGCTAAACATTGGCAACCCGGCTGCCTTTGGCTTTGATATGCCTGAAGATATGCACAAAGATATCATTCGTAACTTATATTCAGCCCAAGGCTACTGTGACTCTAAAGGCCTCTACTCAGCCCGTGTGGCTGTCTATCAACACTATCAGCAACGCGGTTTATTTAATCTTGATGTCGATAATATTTATATCGGCAATGGGGTCAGCGAATTAATTCAAATGACCACCCAAGCATTACTTGATAATGACGACGAAGTGCTTATTCCCGCACCGGATTATCCGCTGTGGACAGCATCGGTTAAATTAGCAGGGGGTAACCCTGTGCATTATCTATGTGATGAAGAACAAGATTGGTTCCCTGATATTGCTGATATAAAATCGAAGATCACTTCAAAGACCAAAGCACTGGTGCTTATTAACCCTAATAACCCCACCGGTGCGGTGTATAGTGATGATCTTTTGATGGAACTTATCAATATTGCTCGTGAACACAAGCTTTTGCTATTGAGCGATGAAATTTACGAGAAAATCTTGTACGACGGTGTCACACACAGCTCTATTGGTGCATTGTGTGATGATGTGCCAATCATCACTTTTAATGGCTTAGCCAAAACGTACCGCGCTGCGGGTTTGCGAATGGGTTGGATGGTGTTAAGCGGTCGTACTAGCATGATGGACGACTTAAGTCGTGGCCTAGATATGCTGGCGTCTATGCGATTATGTGCCAACGTACCTGCACAATACGCTATTCAGCAAGCGTTAGGTGGTGTGCAATCGATTGATAATCTTATTAACCCAGGTGGTCGGCTGTACGTTCAGCGAGATATTGCATGGCGTGGTTTAAATGCCATTGATGGTATTAGCTGTAAAAAGCCTAAAGGGGCGCTATATGCATTTGCGAAAGTGGATACAGCACACTTTAATATCAAAAATGATGAACGCATGATTTTAGATTTACTCAAAGCTGAGAAAATCTTATTAGTGCATGGTCGCGCATTTAATTGGCCTGATCCTGATCATTTCAGATTGGTGTTTTTACCAAACAAAGATGATTTAACAGAAGCCATGAGTAAGATGCAGCGATTCTTCGCTGATTATCGACAAAGCTAAAAAAAGCGAGCCGAGGCTCGCTTTTTTAATACGCTTTATCAACACGTACCGTGTTATCGGTGAGGTACACCAGGCGAACTTTATCACCTTGGTTAAACAGCATTTGGTTATCTTTGTCTTGCACAACCATGAACTGCTCGCCGCTTTCTACTTTGATCATCAATTCAACGAGCTGATATTGTATAACGCGACTGTTTTGTTGACGGTTGTGAGCAACAGAGCCACCAATCATCGAACCTAAAATGGTTGCTACAGTGCGGCCACTGCCGCCACCGAACTGGTTACCGATAACGCCGCCAATAAGCGCACCACCAAACGTTTCCCAGCCGTTTGTTTTATCTCTGACTAGCTCTTGTTCGGTAATGGTTCGTACGGATTGTACAGAGCCAAACAACACCTGTTGTACTGGTACTGCTTTGTTACGCTGATAATCAGCATAACTAGGCGAGCTCAGTAATAAACAGCTTGCTAGGATAGTAATTAGGTATTTCATATACCCTCCTGGCTACCAGCCAAAAGTTGATTTCTCACGAGTTTTACGGATTTCAGTTTCATCAGCCCATTCAACTAGACCGCTTTTTAAATCCATTAAACGCATTGTGAATTTGTAATAAACATCAGCCTTGTCAGCATTTGATTTAACAATGCTCGATAAGTTGCCGTATAACATATATTGCGCACCAACTTGCTGGCCAAAAGCAATCGCTGTATTTGGGTCAACAAGTGGATCGACGTTTTGGAAATTAAGTTGCTCACGCACAGCTTCAACACGGGTCATATCAACAAAGCGGAACTTACCACTGCGTAATAACTGTGTTGAGATTGAATCAGTAATTGATTCAGTATCAATATGCTCGCTCGTTTTGTTTTTAATACGCTCAACAAACACGATAGGGCGAGTATTTGCTGTCATGGTGCCAACCACAGGTGAAGCAAGTAATGAGTCTGTCATCTGGCTTGCTACTTTTTGTAGATCCGTTGAGCCAAAATTTATATCAGTAGTTTCAACAGCTTGTGCATCACCATAGCTAACAACGGCTTTATTTGCACAACCAGACAGCAATAAAGCGCTTGTCATTGCAACGGCCGCAGCCGACTTAACAGAAAGTAATTTCATTGTAGTATCCTTAATCTTCAAATTCTTGTGCTTCTGTTGACACTTCACGCACTGCAAGCGAGAAGGTGACAGCATTTGCTGTCGGGGCTAGGCCCGGTAACTGGGTTTTAGCAAATCCAAATAAAGTGATAGGTTGCCAAGGCGAATGGTTGCCGCGAATAACAAAGCCATCAGCGTCATACCAAGTAAATTGATATTGTAAGTATTGAGACTTTTTATATTGGCTTGCCAGTGTCACAACAACATCAGTTAAGCCATTTGTTTGACGTGTTTTTACATCTGTAATGGCTAATTTCTTACCAAGTTCAGGGTTATTAACAATCAGTTGTTGGTTATACTGTTGTGATGCCTGCTCAACACCAATGCCAGAAGTGGTAGGGCGTGAGGAGCAAGCCGCAACAAGTAAAATGGTTAATAGTGGCACTAAGTATTTCATCATTGCTCCTAGAGTTGTACGACATGTGTGTCGTAGTAGTTATTTATAGAGGTTAGAAAAATCAAGGTTAACCTTTGCTTACTAACCGTAAAGTCTATTTCGCTATGTCCTGGCACGCTTAAAGCGTGCTGACCTGCTGGCATCGCGTGCTGAGCAATACTCAGTTGACTTGGTAAAGTCGACCAGCTTCGCGTATCAGCCTGCTCTGATGCAATGTTATAAATATTCGCTAAAATATTACCGACATCGCCGCCGCTTCTTGCCAATTCTGCACGCATCTTTTCTTTCGCAACCAATCGCATAACCTGGCGGGTTATTCTGCCAGCACTTTGATCTTTTAAAGTTTTTGCTGCCAGCGCTTCAAGCCTAACAATGGGTGTCAGCGGTAAGTTTTCGCCATCGAGACTCACTGTTTTATCACTGCCCGCATAAGGCGCATCGCGATAAACAGGCATGGCAATACTGTAAAAGCGTGCATCACCCCGGGAGGTATAAATGGGTAATCGTAAATGAAACTCTTGCCTTGCTGGTATTAACCCTTGCTCTGCAATTACAATTACTTGGCCTGTGTTTGCTTGAGTTTGCTTTAGCTTGCCAAAGCGTTTGCTAAATTCTTCAAAATCCTGATCAAACCCTTGCTTTTTGGCAAGGCGTAACACTGTTTGCTGTAAGTAGCTATTTTCGCTATTTATTTCGAGTGCTTTCTTATAGTCGATATAGGCATCATCAAACTGTTTATCTGCCTCATAAAGTAGACCAGACAAATAAAACGTAAAGGCATTTTGAAAGCCATTTTTGACATTACCAATTAGCTCAGCCATATCAGGGTAGCCTTCGGCTGCCTTTTCTGCTTGTTCATCAAGTACAGCTTGGTTGTCTTTTAATGCATCTTCTTGCACTTTATTAGCACGTCTAACTTCAACTAATGCAGATTCAAGTTGTTTATCAAATACATAGCTCAGTGCTTTGTAGCTATGCAGCATAGTCATTTCATAGGCTGCTGGCTCATAACCAATCACTGAATCATTGGTCAATAATGAGTTTGTTTGTTCAAGGCCTGCACTTAGCTGTACTTTGGCTGCTTGACGCTTTTTTTCCATATTTTGATAAACAGCTTCAAAGGTCTCATTGGCCTCGGAATTTTGTTTAGCCAAAAACTCAAGACGGGCCGTTTCAAGCTGATTCAATAAATAGTTACTATGGCCTCGGCTGTTACTCGGCAAAAGTTGCTGAGCACTTGCTATGTTATTTTGAGAAACAGCTTGGCGCACAGGTTTTAGCTGCGTCGCATAATCTTGGAATAGATCAGTAATACCTATGGTACTGCAACCAGATAACAGTAAAGCAGCTCCAATAAATAAACGTCGATGCACTGAACACTCCTTTTAAACAATGTACTCAGATTAGCATACGCGGCTTAACCTTCTATGATAAATTATGTAAAAAATCGTAAGTTAATAGACAACTTTCTGGTCTTCTGTTTTGTAACGTTAAAGGACACTGCATTTGTTGAGCACCATACTGTATACCTTGATTGCACTTAGTGCTTTTGCAGCTAATTCTTTGTTGTGTCGAATGGCATTACAAAGTGGTGATATTGATCCTTTGAGCTTTACTGCTATTCGTTTAGCAAGTGGGGCATTTATGTTGCTTGGCTTACTGTTATGGCAAGCAAAGTTAAGGCAATTAAAATCGCAAAGGGCTAAACCTTTATCCGATAAAGGTAACAATATCAGTGCCCTTAGTTTATTTGTTTACGCGCTGTGCTTTTCAGTTGCTTATGTTGATTTAAATACAGGTACAGGCGCACTTATCTTATTTTCTGCAGTGCAGTTAACCATGATAGGCCATAGTGTTTTAAATAAAGAGCCGCTCAGTAAAGTGCAGTGGGGGGCTTTATTTGTCGCTTTTGCGGGTTTTATTTACCTAATGCTGCCCTCAGCGACGGTGCCTTCTTTCATGCCAGCAATGCTCATGGCGTTAAGTGGTGTAGCGTGGGGTGTTTACAGTATTCGTGGAAAATCATGCAGCTCACCTTTGCAAGCAACCAGCTTTAATTTTCTAAGAAGTTTAATACTTGTGCCAATTTTAGTCTTTCTAGCCGTTGTCGATTGGCAGGGGATCACAGCAACAGGCGTTTATTTGGCGATAGCTTCAGGAGCTTTAGCATCAGGCCTTGGTTATAGCATTTGGTATATTGCACTACCAAGGCTTAAAAGTAGCCAAGCAGGTGTGGTACAGCTAACGGTTCCAGTGCTTGCTACGTTAGCTGGGGTGGTATTTTTAGATGAGCAACTAACAGCGCGTTTAATCACAGCCAGCGCCTTGATTCTTGGCGCTGTACTGGTGTTTTTAATGACTAAAAAGCGCAGCCTTTAGACTTTGGCGTATTAATATTTAACACGTAGCGTTCATACAGGGTGTTTAGTTCGGCTAGTATCGCTTGCTTGCCAATAAGTTCACTTTGTTCAATACATTGCTGTAATGTTTCAACTGACAAATATTGCATCATCTTATGCGATGCATTGATATGACTGATATGCCAAGGCTCAGGGGCAACCCCCCCTTTATATTCTTGGTAAGGGCGATAAAAACCATACTTTTCGAGGTTATCATCAAGCCATGCAGCAAGCTTTGCAAACGGCCCAGTGGCCGAATACTCATCTGGCGTTAATTGCAGCTGATAATCATCGTCAATAGGGCGGTTATCGTAGATGTCGAGGTCGGTGCCAAAGTGATGTCTGCTTGCCCCAGGTAGTGCGGAGTAAAGCATTATAGCGTGGCACTTTTCAATATCACTCAAGCTTTCTAAGTCTACCGTTTTTTGTGCAAGGGTATAAACCGGTCGAAGGCCCTGAAATTTTGCATTCCAAATAGTGCTTTGACGTTGAAAGTCACGAAAGCTTGAGGCAATTGTCAGATCAATACCCGCTTCTTTCGCACCTTGCTGAAGAGCTAAAAAATCATCGACAATATCACGATGCAAGCGATGGTGTTGTAGCTCAACTAAATGTGAGCTACATGACCCGGTGGCGCATTGTTTAAGCTCAGCTTGGTTCATGTAAGCAGTTGCTCTAAAATGATTTCGTAGATATCAGCAAGTTGAATTAAATCCTCTGTGCTAACACATTCGTTTACTTTATGAATGGTTTCATTACGCGGGCCAAGTTCAATGACTTTAGCACCTGTTTGTGCGATAAAACGACCATCCGATGTCCCACCAGTGGTTTCAAGCGCTGTTTCGCGTCCAGTCACCTGCTTAATAGCATGCACAGTTGCATCAACTAACGGGCCGTGGTCGGTTAAAAACGGCAGTCCATTTACAATCCAATTTAACTCATAATTCAGATTGTGTTTTTCAACAATATCAACGACTCGTTGTTGTAGCTGCTGGTGTGTAACTTCTGTGCTAAAGCGGAAGTTAAATTGAATCTCAAGTTCACCTGGGATCACATTTCCGGCACCGGTGCCACCGTTAATATTCGAAACCTGAAAGCTCGTTGCAGGGAAAAATTCGTTACCTTGATCCCACTCGGTTTGACTTAGCTCAGTTAACGCAGGGGCGGCTAAGTGAATCGGATTTTGAGCAAGATGCGGATAAGCAACATGGCCTTGCACACCTTTAATGGTTAAAAAGCCAGTTAATGAGCCACGTCGACCATTTTTTACCACATCGCCAAGTTCATCCCGTGATGATGGCTCGCCGACTAAGCATAAATCAATCTTCTCACCACGCGCTTCAAGGGTATCGATAACACGGGTTGTGCCGTTGATGAACGGGCCTTCTTCATCTGAGGTAATTAAAAACGAAATAGATCCATTATGATCTGGGTGCTTAGCCACAAAACGCTCGGTGGCAACCACCATTGCAGCTAAAGAACCTTTCATATCGGCTGCACCGCGACCATGTAACATGCCGTCTTTTACTAGTGCCGAAAAGGGCGGGTGCTGCCAATTTTTCTCGGGACCAGTTGGTACAACATCGGTGTGACCCGCAAAACAAAAATGCGGTGACGCATCTCCCTTACGAGCCCAAGTATTTAAGGTATCAGTGAAAAACAGTGATTCTATATTAAACCCTAGCTTTTCCAAACGTTCGTTCATTAACGCTTGGCAACCGGCATCTTCAGGCGTTACTGATTCACGCTGGATAAGTGCTTGAGCAAGTTCAATAACAGGGTGAGTCATTAGGCAAAAATCTCATCGTATTGAGCTGCTTTAAAACCTAAGTAGTACTGGCCGTTATGCACGAGTACCGGACGCTTGATCATTGCAGGTTGCTCAACCAGTAATGCTAATGCTGATTCTTTATCTAGGTTTTGTTTCTGCTCATCAGATAATTGGCGGTAAGTTGTGCCGCGTTTATTAACTAAATCTTGCCAATCAATATGTGCTGCAAACTCATTAACTAGCTCAGCACTAATGCCGTCTTTACGGTAATCATGGAAAGTAAATTCTTGGTTGTTATCAGTTAAATATTTCTTGGCTTTTTTAATTGTATCGCAGTTGCTGATACCGTACATGATAGTCATAAATTCTACTTTTTAGTTACAGTGAGTAATGTGTCTACCCCAGCAATGACCTGAGATAGTGAATAATACAGAGGGCCAAGGTGTTGGCTATTGAGTACGCAAAGAGTACCGAGCATTGGGCTGCTCAGCTCGCGTAAATCAAAATAGGCTAACCGTTCACCCTGGCTAATTTTACTGCCATTTAATTTTGCAATATTGGTGTGATTAATATGTTCTTCAACCGATGAAAACGATAAGTTTAATAAAACTTTTAAACCGTTTTTTGCCTGTAAAATGTATTCTTTACCGGCATTTTTAACTTGTAATAGGGTGCCATCGAATGGTGCGATGATGTTGTGACTAGTTAATTCAACACTAATACTTGGTCCAAGTGTCGCAAAGCGGAAAAATGGCTCTGGGTGCTCGCTAATGCTTTTTACACGCCCAGTAAATGGGCTTTTAATAGCCATGCAGCGCGCTTTTCTGAGGCTGCGTTCGGGTAAGTATTGAACTTCGTTAGTCATGGCTTATTTAACATCACCTAGCACATGGTAACCGTCTTTTTTCAGGGCTGTAATTGCCTTGGCCATACTTTGCTTCTTCACCAGTACATAATCGGTATCGTAAGTTGATAAAGCAAAAATCGAAATCGACGCTTTTGCCAGTACTCCAGAAATATTTGCCATGATACCTGTTAGTGAAAAACCAAGAGGGCCAATCACCTCAAGTGCCAACCAATCCGTTTCTTGATCAAGACTGTCTAGCTCAAAACTACTTGGACACACTATAGACAACTCATCAGCGGTTTTAGCAATAAAGAAAATAGCTTGTTGAAGTAGGGTAGGATCAATCGTCGCATCGACATCTAAACTATGAATGGTAAGTTCTTCACTATGAAGTTGTAACGTTTGTTTTGACATCTGCGATCCTATCTTTGAAGCCTTTGAATTTATAGTATAGGTAAACAAAGTTAAGATAAAGCGCAATAATTTTGATTGCTGAGGAATTACTCAGCTCAGTCTTTAAATGTTGTCCACAGAATCTGTGGATAAATATGGGAATAGGTCAGTATAAAGAAGCTAATAGGCTAATTTATAAAGGTTTTATAAATTAGCCTAAATTTTGAAGGGTTAATTTTCTATGCTTTCGACTTGCTTAGCTTGAATCGCTGTAAGGGCAATGGTGTAAACAATATCGTCTACTAATGCACCACGACTTAAGTCATTTACCGGCTTGCGCATACCTTGAAGCATTGGGCCAATACTAATTAAATCAGCACTACGTTGTACTGCTTTGTAAGTTGTATTACCAGTATTCAAGTCTGGGAATACAAACACAGTTGCTTTACCTGCCACAGGGCTATCGGGTGCTTTCTTAATTGCTACATTTTCCATAATAGCTGCATCGTATTGAAGCGGGCCATCAATCACTAAGTCTGGGCGCTTTTGCTGGGCAAGCTTAGTGGCTTCACGGACTTTCTCTACATCAGCGCCTGAGCCTGACGTACCCGTGCTGTAGCTGATCATTGCAACGCGAGGTTCAATGCCAAATGCGGCAGCTGAATCAGCCGATTGAATAGCAATATCAGCTAATTGCTCAGCGGTAGGATCTGGATTGATAGCGCAGTCACCGTAAACAAGTACTTGATCAGGTAATAGCATAAAGAATACCGATGATACTAACGATGAACCCGGAGCTGTTTTAATCAATTGTAGCGGTGGGCGAATCGTGTTAGCTGTTGTGTTAACAGCACCTGACACCAAGCCGTCTACTTTACCTTGTTCAAGCATCATGGTGCCAAGTACTACGTTATCTAGTAATTGCTCTTGTGCGACCACTTCTGTTAAGCCTTTGTTTTTACGAATCTCTACCATAGGCGCCACGTAATCGTTGATTACATCAGCTGGCTCAATAATGGTTACGTTATCGTTAAGCTCAACACCTTGTTGTTCAGCAATACGTAAAATCTCTTCTTTATCGCCAAGAAGGATTGTTTTAGCAATACCACGTTGACCACAAATAGCAGCAGCTTTAATAGTACGTGGCTCATTACCTTCTGGTAAAACAACCGTTTTATTCGCTTGACGGGCTTTATCCGTTAGTAAGAAGCGAAATGCTGGAGGAGACATTTTACGAGTACGACCAACACTTTGTGCAAGGCTGTCTAACCAGTCTGAGTCAATATGGCTGGCGTTGTGATCTTTTACTTTATCGATGCGTTGATCATCATCACAAGGCACTTCCATATTGAAGTTATGCAGTAACAGTGAGGTACGCCACGTATCTTCTTCTGTTGCGATAATTGGTAAACCTGTATCCATCGCTTGTTCACATAATTTCATAATGCGATCTTCAGGTTTAAAACCACCAGTTAATAAAATTGCCCCAAGCTTGGTGCCATTCATGGCTGATAAACAAGCTGCAACTAATACATCAGAGCGATCGCCAGGAGTTACCAGCAATGCTCCAGGGGTAAAGTGGCTTAAGATATTCGACACTGTACGGGCACAGAAAGTGACGCGACGTAAACGGCGGTGAGCCATGTCACCTTCGTTAATTACTTCAGCTTTTAAGTATTCACATAAATCTCGTACACGCGGTGCTACTAGGTCAAAATCCCAAGGAATTGAGCCTAATAACTTAAATGGGTGCTTTCTGAAAATAGGCAGCGATGCTAAACGGTTTAATTCGTTCTCGAGTTGTTCAGGTTCATGGGCCTCAACAAGATCTGCACGTGCACGACCTTCGTCATCCAATGGCGCATTTACTTTATTGAAAATACAGCCTAACACGCGAGGGTGATTAACACCGCCATAGTTGCCAGAGGCGATTTCTAAACGGTCTTCAATTTGGTCATTGCTATCGTTACTAGGCGTTAAAACAAAAACAATATCAGCACCTAGCGTTTGCGCAATTTCACGGTTTACGCGTCCAGCATAAGGCTGACGACGTGTTGGCACCATACCTTCGATAATGGCGATTTCGTCTTCTTTAATGGTGCTTTCAAAGCGCTCTACGATTTCTTCTAGTAAGTCGTCGCCTTTACCATCACCAATCATTTGCTCTGCATAGCTCAAATCGAATGGTGTCGGTGGATTAATTGGCGAGCCATGGGTAACAATTTGCGTCGACTTTTCTGGGCCTGTATCGCCAGAGCGTGGCTGTGCAATGGGTTTGAAAAAGTTAACTTTAAGCGCTTTTTGCTCTAGCGCACGTACCAAACCAACAGAAACAGATGTTAAACCAACCCCAGTTGAAATAGGGATCAACATAATTCTACGTGCCATTTACTTAAGCCTCCTTTGCAATGCGGGCTGCATCGTTAGCAATAACCCATTCTTCATTTGTTGGGATCACAAACGCTTTAACATGCGCTTGGCCTTTTGAAATTAGGCCTTCTTTACCAAAGCGAGCAGCCAAGTTAGCAGCTTCATCACACTCAAGGCCTAAAAAGCCTAAGTGTGAAATCACTTTGTCACGAATGATGTCTGAGTTTTCACCAATGCCACCGGTAAAAATAAGCGCATCAAGGCGTTGCAGAGGCACCAAGAACGCAGCGATTTGTTTTGCTAAGCGGTAACAGAAAATATCGAGAGCAAGGTTTGCTTGTGGGTGGCCTTCAACAGCCGCTTCTTCAATAGTGCGACAGTCATTTGATAATTCACTAATGCCTAACAGACCACTTTGTTTATTCAACAAATCATCAATTTCTTGAACTGAATAATTAAGTTGTTGAGTCAAAAAGGTGAATAAACCAGGATCGATGCTACCACTGCGCGTACCCATGACTAAGCCTTCCAGAGGGGTAAGCCCCATACTGGTATCAACACTCTTACCATCTTTAATAGCGCACACAGAACAACCATTACCTAAATGCGCACTGATCACATTAGTTTGCTGGCGTTCTTTGCCGAGTAATTTCGCCGCTTCACCGGCAACATAATAATGGCTCGTGCCATGGAAACCATAACGTCTTACACCATGCTCTTTATAAAGCGAGTAAGGTAATGCATATAAGTAGGCAATTTTTGGCATAGTTTGATGAAACGCAGTATCAAACACCGCAATTTGTGGTAGTGTCGAGAACGCTTGCTGTGCGGTGCGAATACCTAATAAATTCGCTGGATTATGTAAAGGCGCTAATGCTGCCGTTTTCTCGATTTCTATTAATACGTCATTATCAATTAATACTGACTCGGTAAAATGTTCGCCACCATGTACGACCCTATGGCCCACGGCAACTAACTTATCCTCAAGACCTAAGTTTTTGACCAGGTAAACAAGTTTATTAATTGCTGCATCATGGGCTTGTCCTTTTGCAAGTTCAATAAGTTGTTTTTCACCATTATATTTATATTTTATTGAAGGCGTATCTGATCCAAGGCGTTCAGCTAACCCTGAAATAACTTCGTCAGAAGTGGTGGCATCTAAAATGGCAAATTTTAAACTCGAACTACCACAGTTTAGTACTAAAACGTGATGTGGTGAGCAAAGGTGCTTCGGCATAGCTAGGTCCTAAAAGTACGATATCAGTCAGTGTGTATTAAGGCTTGATAATTAGAATTCTTTGCCAGTATAGTAAATAAGTATTTTGTTGCTACACTTAACAAAGCTAGGCTGTAATTACACTAAAGTCTAGTTGACTTAAGCCGATAACATTTTATCTCATTTAGACTTTAAACGTTAGTCTCATTGCCATTAATTTGGTATTAGAACTAGGACAGGTTTTGCAGGGATTGTATCCGGGAGTGTGTTACACTCGGTTGTGAAACGAGATGAAAACCCTAGGAGTGATGATGCAAAAAGGTGTCATGTCACAAGTGCAAACAGGTCGTCAGTACGCTAAAAAATGGCCGATGCGACAAGAGCTCGCTCCATTGTTTGCCGAATTTAGAGTGATCAAAGCTACTGATCTGGCAATTACTGTGATGCCAATTTTGGCAATGCTGACCGTATTCATGCAAGTTAATTACTTAGGCAGTGATTATTTTCCACAAGCTATCACTATTGCGCTATTCTTTTTGTCACTTCCGCTGCAAGGTTTGTTGTGGTTAGGAAGACGTGCTCAAACCAGATTAGAACCAGCGATGCTAAGTTGGTATACAGAATTGCACAGTAAAATGAAGGCGCATGGTTATCAGTCACAATTAACGACTGAAAAACCACGCTATATAGATTTAGCTCAACTGTTAAAGGATATGTTCGAAAAAATGGACAAAGCCTTCACTAAAGAGCATTTTTAATCCCGAATAAACTGGCTCACATAAAACGATAACGTAATTTTTTGTGGGCCTTGCTGCTCTATCTGCTGCCAATGCTCTGGGCGAAACTTCCATGCAAACGGCGTCATCATAATTAAATGTTTAATCTCATCGACAGATAACAACACCTGTTGCTCTAGTAAATTCGTCGACTCTTTGCTGAAACCCGCTGGTGGTTCTATCTCAGTATGTGGTTTAACATCGGAATAAATAAATGCTTTTAACTCTTTTAGGTGCCAAGGGCCAGGGCTTGCAACAATTAAGCTAGCTTGTGGTTTGGCAAGGCGGGCAAGTTCTTGTGCAAATAGTGGTGCAAACACACTAACAAGCACATCCGCTTTGGCGTCTGCAAAAGGGGCTTGGCTAATTGAGGCAACGCTAAAATGCGCATTTTCATATCGCTTAGCAGCGTATTTTACCGCGGGTTTCGAAATATCGACACCATAGACATCGGCACTCGATTGCGTTGCTATTGCTTGAGTGTAAAAGCCTTCACCACAGCCTAAATCAATCACTGAAGTTGGTTCGAGTGATGTCACTAAATCTGCTAAAGCTTGCTGTAAAAACAAATAGTGCCCGGCACTTAAAAATGCGCGGCGAGCCTGCACCATTTCAAGGTTATCGCCCGGTTGTTTAGACTTTTTATTTTGCACGGGAAGTAAATTGACATAACCCTCTTTGGCGATATCAAAACTGTGATTGTTGTCACAACGGTAAGTTTTGTCGGTTAGAGTAAGTTCAAGTTTGCAAAGTGGGCAGTGATAGTGAAGACTCATGAGTCTAAATAGTCCTTATCATAAAAGGTTTTAACCCAGTGAGGGCGATACGTGATCATCAAGGTAATGGCCATGCCATTGAGCATTGCTTCAGGAAACCAAATTATGGCACAAAGAATCAGATAGTTTTCTGAAATTTCAATAAAACTGTAATCACCAAGCAAGTAATAAAACACACCACTGGTAAGTATTTTGATACAGGCAATAGCAGCAGCGGTTAAAAACGCGCATAAAAAGATATAAATAAAAAAGTGCCTTGGCAGATAGCTATAGCAAAGCACAAAACACAAATAGCTTAACGTAACTGGTAAAAAAGCAGTAAACAATAAATGCACTGGCAGTATTGATACTGGCAGCTGAGCGACTAATACCAAGAGTAAACTTGCAAGAAGGCTTGCAAAAATGGCCAGTCGCCAACCTAAAATCAGGGTCACTGCAGTGACCCCTAAAATATGCAATTCGAGGCCTGGCAATATCCCCGCTTTAATACGCCACAGTACTGCAAGTACTAAAGCACAAGCGAGTACACCAACTTGTCTTATTGGTGTTGCCAATAATTGTGATGCGCTTTGTTTATCGAAACTCAGCCAAAGTATTAAAGCCACACAGCTCCACAAAGGGAGCTGCCATTGCATAGTGTCTATCATGCGTTAAAAGTTGACCAAATTGGGGCATGATCAGATGGCTTTTCGATACCACGTAATTCGTAATCGATGCCAGACTCAACACAACGTTTAGCAAGCGCTGGAGTTGCTAAGATCACATCAATACGTAAACCGCGGTTGTCATCAAAACCTTTTGAGCGGTAATCAAACCACGAATATTGCTCGGTTTTTTCTGGGTAAAGCTCTCGGAATGTATCTTTAAAGCCCCAGTTTAATAAAGTGCTTAGCCATTCACGCTCTTCTGGTTGGAACGAACACTTACCTGTTTTTAACCAGCGCTTACGGTTTGGTTCACCAATACCAATGTCGAGATCGGTCGGTGAAATATTAATGTCGCCCATCACGATAACATCTTGCTCAGGCGTGTGGTTATCTTCTAAATGGGTCATTAAATCTTTGTAGAACTGACGCTTATATGGGAACTTGGTTTCGTGGGCAATATTATCGCCTTGCGGGAAATAGCCATTCATCACCGTTAGGTCACGACCATTTTCTTGTGTCACAGTAACACTGATCATACGGCGCTGTGACTCGTCAGTATCAGTTGCAAAGCCTTTAACGACTGATTTTGGTTCTTGCTTACACAACATAGCCACGCCGTAGTGCGCTTTTTGACCATGAAAATAAACGTGATAACCCATTTTTTGCACGTCTTCGAGAGGGAAGGCCTCATCATGCACTTTGATTTCTTGTAAGCCAATAATATCTGGTTGATGTTTATCAATTACGGCTTGCAACTGGTGTAAACGGGCGCGCAGGCCGTTAATGTTGAATGAGATTACCTTCATGGTGCACCTATTATTTTTGTTTCAGTGTTTAGCGCAATTCTATCATCAAACTAGGGCTTATTCATGAGCTAATTACGAAAATCAAATTGGGTAAATGTTGATCAATTGCTGCTTAATTTAAAAACATTGTTAACTCACTATTAATTATTAAATTAAATAAATAATTCAGTTGATCTACTTATTTTTGTTTATATAATGCGCGCAAACCATCCGTTCATATTATGTACTATTTAAAGGTAAACCATGAAAAAACAATTAGTGATGCTTTCTCTTGCATGTATCTCATTTGGCTCATTAGCAAGCAACCCGCACTACTTTTCAGCTGATAACCGTATTGAATCTAAGTTATGTAGCTTAAGTGCGAATGAAGGGTTTACCGCTGCACGTAAAGAAGCAGCAAAGCATGGCATTTCAATGTCGCGTTTTTCAAAAAGCATTTTATGCAACGGTACTGACATCCGTGACATTGCTAAAAAAGCACAATCACAAAATTCAGCATCAAAAGCAGCAGTTGAAGTGTTTGCTAAAAATGAGCAAAAAGAAACTCAACTTTGTATCACAGCACTTAAAAAAGGTTTAACACCTGTGCGTGAAAAAATTGGTAACTTAAACACCTTAAAATGTAATGGCGAAGCTGTAACAGACTTCGTTAAGCGTTACCAAAACGCAGCTATCTAATAGCGATATTATGGCTATATGGAAAAGCGCTCTTATGAGCGCTTTTTTTATGAAAAAATTACAGCAAGCTATGAAAAGCTTGCTAAATCATAGGCTTAACCTTAGCTTAACTATTTTGTAAGTGCTTGATTTTAGTCAGTAAGACATTTTGGCATTCAACTTGTAATAGTCAAAGTGAATCTAATCGACTACAAGGAAATGTCTTATGAACAAGTTAACTCTAGCATCAACAATTTTGGCAGCATTAAGCCTATCAGCATGTTCTGCAAGTAACTCTTTAGCAAAAATCGACAGTGATTTTGGTAGCCTAGATAATGACAATGACGGTTATATCTCTAAAGTAGAAGCTGATGACGATGCAATTTGGGATCATTTTTCAAATATCGATACCAACATGGATGAGCAAATTAGCCGCACTGAATTTAATACTTATATGCAGTTAAATACAGGTAAAGTGGCAACTGATAGCGAGGTGTCTGAATCAGCATTTAAAGCAGAAATCGCTAGATTTGACCGCATCGAAAATGACTTTAAATCGTTAGATAACGATAAAAATGGTTATGTATCAATTGAAGAAGCAGATGACGACGACATCGCAAATCATTTTGGCTATATGGATAGCAACAAAGATAAGCGTGTAAGTCGTACTGAATTTATCAACTACATTAGCAAATATGGCAGCGATGTTGCCGAAGATGATGCCCTTGAAATGGTTAAAAACAGCTAATTTCATTATTCATTTTTGAAATATCCCCCAAAGCCAGTGTTTTACACTGGCTTTTTTATAATAATTTTTCCAACCTTGGCTGACTTCTGTCATAATAGAGCGTTAGTGATTTAAAATGACCTTTAGTAACGATGGCCACAAAACGTATCAGTGATGAACAGTTAGTCGAAATCATAGAAGCTGCGATTTTTGTTGCTGGAAAACCCGTGTCTAAACGGCATTTAAAAGAAACAGTATTAGCTGATTTAAGCGTATCTATGCCACGCATTAATAATGCAATTGAACAGATTCAAACGCATTATCAAACCAGAGGTATCAAGCTTGTTGCAGTAGGTAGCGGTTATAGATTTCAGGCCTGTGCGAGTTTAGCACCTTGGCTGGCAAACTTATGGCAAGAGCGCGCACCTAAATACTCAAGAGCACTATTAGAAACTTTATCCTTGATTGCCTACAGGCAACCTATTACCCGTGGTGAAATTGAACAAGTACGGGGAGTAACCGTTGGCTCAGGGATTATTAAAACCTTATTAGAAAGAGAGTGGGTAAGGGTTGTGGGCCACAAAGAAGTGCCAGGTCGCCCTGCTTTGTATGCAACAACATCCGCTTTCTTAGACTATTTTTCATTAGCTGGTTTAGATGAATTACCACCATTACCTGAACTTCAGGAGAGTAAAATCAACCAGCTATTGAGCGATCCTTCTGTGAGAGAACTATCTGAATGAGTAATTTAGAAACTGAAAAGTTACAAAAAGTATTAGCCCGTGCAGGCGTGGGTTCACGTCGTGAAATGGAAAAATACATCGATGCCAACCGCGTGAGCGTGAATGGTAAAGTGGCGCGTTTAGGCGACCGTGTAGAAACAACCGATGTGATTCGTGTTGACGGTCACGTGGTAAAAATTGAAGACAAAGCTGACCGTATTTGTCGTGTGCTTATGTATAACAAACCAGAAGGTGAGTTATGTACACGTAAAGATCCGGAAGGCCGCCGTACGGTATTTGATCGCTTACCACGTGTTGATGGCGAGCGCTGGATAGCGGTAGGTCGTTTAGATATTAATACCGCAGGTTTAATGCTGTTCACCAATGACGGTGAACTTGCAAATCGTTTAATGCACCCAAGTTACGAAGTAGAGCGTGAATACTCTGCTCGTGTATTTGGCGAAGTAACTAATGATACGCTGCGCACTTTAACAAAAGGTGTTGAACTTGATGATGGCCCTGCAAAATTCTTGAACATCAAACCTATGGGTGGTGAGGGGATCAATCGTTGGTTCAATGTCACATTAACTGAAGGTCGTAACCGCGAAGTACGTCGTTTATGGCAATCACAAGATGTTGAAGTATCGCGTCTTATCCGTATTCGTTACGGTAAGTTAGAGCTTGATAAGCGCTTACCGCAAGGTGGTTGGGCTGAGCTTGATTTAGATACGGTAAACTATTTACGTAAAACAGTACAACTAGGCCGCGAAACGCAAACTAAGCTGTCGGTTATTCCTGAAAAGCGTAAAGACAAGCGTGCTAAAATTAACCAAATTCGTAAGGCGGTTAAAAAGCACAATCAACGCGCTAAACAAACTAAACGTCGTTAATCAATAATATAGCGGTTTGCAGATAAAGCGATTTATTTGCAAACTGGCATAAAAAAAGCAGCGATATCGCTGCTTTTTTGTTTCACAATGCTAATTAAGCATTTTCAACAGCTGTACGTGGGTCAACATATTCCATGTTGAAAGCTTCAGCTACTTCTTTATAAGTAACTTGGCCTTTGATCACGTTTAAGCCTTTTAAGAAGTTTGCATCGTCAAGAAGCGCTTTCTTGTAGCCTTTGTTAGCAAGGTTGATGATGAACGGTAATGTTGCGTTGTTAAGTGCAAACGTCGAAGTACGTGGTACAGCACCTGGCATGTTAGCAACACAGTAGTGAACAACTTCATCAACGATGAAAGTAGGATCAGCATGAGTTGTCGCTTTAGAAGTTGCGATACAACCACCTTGGTCGATTGCAACGTCAACGATTGCAGAACCAGGTTTCATTGCTTTGATGTGCTCAGCCGTTACTAGTTTAGGCGCTGCAGCACCAGGGATTAATACGCCACCGATCACAAGGTCAGCTTCTAGTACGTGTTTTTCTAACGCGTCAGCTGTAGAGTAGATAGCTTTAACTTTATTACCGAACTGCGCATCTAATGCACGTAATACATCGATGTTACGGTCAAGAACAACAACATCAGCACCTAGGCCAACAGCCATTTGCGCTGCGCTACGACCAACCATGCCGCCGCCGATAACAACTACTTTAGCTGGCTCAACACCTGGTACACCACCAAGTAACATACCACGGCCGTGGTTTGCTTTTTCAAGCGCTTGTGCACCAGCTTGAATAGACATACGACCTGCAACTTCACTCATAGGAGCTAGAAGTGGTAAACCGCCACGTGAATCAGTTACTGTTTCGTAAGCGATACATACTGCGCCACTTTTAACAAGGTCTTCAGTTTGTGGAAGATCCGGTGCTAAGTGAAGGTAAGTAAATAGAATTTGGTCTTCGCGTAACATAGCACGCTCAACAGCTTGTGGCTCTTTTACTTTAACGATCATTTCAGCTTTAGCAAAAACGTCTGCTGCTGTTGGTAAAATTTCAGCACCAGCCGCAATATAATCTTCATTCGTAAAGCCAATGCCCATACCAGCATCAGTCTCAACAAACACTTGGTGGCCATGGTTTACTAGTTCACGAACACTCGCAGGAACCATACCTACACGGTATTCATGGTTTTTGATTTCTTTAGGTACACCAATAATCATAGTTTTTCGCCTTAATAGAACGGGATAAAATTTTTGACTATTATATTCATGACTAGCCAGTGTGTCTCACCTTTTTTTAATGAACTTCTAGTGATATAATCTAAAAATAACTTAAAAACAGTGCAAAACTCTGGTTTGGCTTATGCATCAATTACTCGACAGAATAGACCGTAAAATATTAATGGAATTACAGCACGATGGTCGGATCTCTAACGTAGAGCTGGCAAGGCGTGTAGGGCTAAGTGCCACCCCGTGTTTAGAGCGTGTAAAAAAGCTTGAAAGGGAGGGGTATATACTCGGATATAAAGCGGTAGTAGATCCTGCTAAGCTTGGGCAGGGTTTATCCGTTTATGTAGAAGTGACCATCACCAAAACATCACCTGATGTGTTCGAAGAGTTTAACGCCGCTGTTAAAAAGCACGACGAAATTATTGAATGTCACTTGGTGTCGGGTAATTTCGACTTTTTATTAAAAACGCGGGTAAATGATATGTCGGAATATCGAAATGTACTAGGCGATATTCTACTAAAACTACCTAATGTCAGTGAAAGCCGAACGTATGTGGTAATGGAAGAAGTAAAAGGTGAAGAAGGGGTCATTATTCGCCCATATATTGCTTAAACTGTTAAAATACACATAGAGTAACAAAAACTTGTTCATTATCAGTCCATCAAGGCTAAGATAAAGTGCATCAAACGGCATTTCCTGCTAAGGTATTTCACTGCTAATCGATCAGTAAAGAATAATAAGGAATAGGGAGCTATGCGCCTAAATGGTGTTCAAAGACTGTTAGAAACGGGGCTAATCATCAGCACCTTTGCTGCAGTATTTATTTTATGTGCATTAATCAGTTTTGATCCTGCGGACCCTTCATGGTCGCAAACCGGTGAATTTGTTAATGTTAAGAATATTACCGGCACTGCGGGGGCCTGGGTTGCAGATATCCTATTACTCACTTTTGGCTGGCTTGCTTATTTAGTCCCTGTTGCTATTCAATTATTTGGTTATTTATTGTTTAAACAGCCACATCGTATTTTTCAGCTTGATTACACCACACTTGCCTTACGTGTCATTGGCTTTGCGCTGTTTATTACTTCAGCGACTGCCATTAGCAGCATTAACTTCGACGATATTTATAACTTCTCATCTGGTGGGGTAGTAGGGGATGTCATTGCAACAGCAATGATGCCGACCTTTAATTTTACCGGCACCTCGATTCTATTACTGTGCTTTTTCTTTGCTGGATTAACCCTATTAACGGGGATTTCTTGGGTGCAATTTGTCGATTTTGTCGGCAAGTGGGTAATGAAATTATTCTACTTTTTACGTGAGCAATTTTCTGCTTGGATGCACCGTGAAAAAGAAGCAGTTAAAGATGTCGCCACCACAGAGCCTGACGCCAACTTTGTAGAACCAGAAAACGAGCCAGCTATTAGCTTCAATGATGCTGATGAAGATGAGCCAAAAGCGACCAAGCAACAGCAAAAGTCTGCTGAAAAAGCAGATGAAGACTTCAAAGGCTTTGATGAGCTTGATGATATTCTTGACCAAGAAATTGGATTCAGTGCTCTTGATGATGAATCATTCGATACCGTATCGGCACTTAATGCGCTTGATCAGAGCCCTGTAGTAGAGCAAGAAAAGCCTGTAACAACGGTTGTTTCGCCTGCTCGCCCAATGCCTAAACCAAAACCTGCGTATCAGCCACCACCAACAGCGAAAGAAAAATTCGAAGCCTTGCTCGAAGAGCAACCGCCTGTAAATCCGTTACCATCGCTGGATTTATTAGATCGTCCAGATAAAGCGAAAAACCCATTATCACAAGAAGAATTAGATGGTATTTCTCGTTTAGTTGAAACCAAATTACTTGACTTTAACATTCAAGCTGCGGTTGTGGGTGTATACCCAGGTCCGGTAGTAACGCGTTTTGAGCTTGATTTAGCGCCGGGTATTAAAGTAGCTAAAATCACTGGCTTAGCTAAAGATTTAGCGCGTTCACTCTCTGCAGTAAGCGTACGTGTTGTAGAAGTTATTCCGGGTAAAACTTATGTTGGTTTAGAGTTACCTAACAAACATCGTGAAATCGTGCGTTTAAGTGAAGTTATTAACGCACCTAAATTTGAATCAAACCCATCACCACTGACTATGGTGTTAGGTAAAGACATTGCTGGCGAGCCAGTGTGTGCTGACCTTGGCAAAATGCCACATTTACTTGTTGCGGGTACAACTGGTTCAGGTAAGTCAGTGGGCGTTAATGTAATGATATTAAGCTTACTATACAAATCGGGCCCTGATGATGTTCGTATGATCATGATCGACCCGAAAATGCTTGAACTTTCTGTGTACGAAGGCATCCCACATTTATTATGTGAAGTTGTTACTGACATGAAAGAAGCAGCCAATGCATTGCGTTGGTGTGTAGGCGAAATGGAACGTCGTTATAAGCTGATGTCGGCACTTGGGGTGCGTAACTTAAAAGGTTACAACCAAAAAGTGTTGGATGCCAAAGAAGCGGGTCAACCAATTCTAGATCCACTGTTTAAAGATACCGACGGTATGGCCGATGGCCCTGAAGAGCTAGATAAACTACCAAGTATTGTGGTGGTTATTGACGAATTTGCCGACATGATGATGATCGTGGGTAAAAAAGTGGAAGAGCTGATTGCACGTATCGCACAAAAAGCCCGTGCTGCAGGTATTCACTTAGTGTTAGCAACACAACGCCCATCGGTTGACGTTATTACAGGTTTGATTAAAGCGAATATTCCAACACGTATGGCGTTCCAAGTTTCAAGTAAAATTGATTCGCGTACCATTTTAGATCAGCAAGGTGCTGAAAACTTACTTGGTATGGGTGACATGCTTTACTTACCACCAGGTACTAGTGTACCAGTGCGTGTGCATGGCGCGTTTGTTGACGACCACGAAGTTCATGCGGTCGTAGATGATTGGAAAAAACGTGGCAAACCAAATTATATAGATGAAATTTTGAGTGGCGATGCCACAGAAGAAATTCTACTACCAGGAGAAACCAGTGAAGACGGTGATGAAGAGTCAGATCCGCTTTACGATGAAGCAGTATCATTTGTAATTGAAACCGGCAAAGTGTCGGTATCGAGTGTACAGCGTAAGCTTCGTGTAGGTTATAACCGCGCAGCTCGTTTAGTTGAACAAATGGAAACATCAGGCATTGTTAGCGCACCAGGACATAACGGTGCCCGCGAAGTCTTAGTGCCAAATGGTGGAGCAAATTAATGAAAAAAATTAAATACCTAGCCCTAATTATGGGTTGTTTATTAAGCGGTCAAAGTTTTGCAGACGACAGCGAAGCATTGCAACAACAACTGGCTGCGATTAAAAGTTTTAAAGCAGAGTTTTCGCAGCAAGTTACCGATTCGCAAGGCGAAGCTATCATGCAAGGTGAAGGGAATATTGCTCTTCAACAACCTATGATGATCCGCTGGCAACAGCAAAGCCCAGACGATACCTTGTTTGTATCGAATGGCGACAAAACTTATTACTTCGATAGCTTTGCTGAGCAAGTAACGATTATGAATACCCACAGCTTGATTGATTCAACACCGTTTGTATTGTTGACCTCTAAAGATCCTGAGCAGTGGGCTAAATACCAAGTTGTGGCAACCGATGCAGGCTTTAGCGTAACACCAAACAAAGGTGTTGAGAGCCAAGTTGAAAAGTTAGACATTAGCTTTAATGCTCAAGAGCAAGGACTAGCATCACTGACAGTATTAGATACCTCTGGTCAGCAGTCTTTATTTACCTTTAAAGATGCTAAAGTAAACGAAGCACTTGCAACTCAAACCTTTGAATTTACCATTCCTGAGGGCGTTGAAGTTGACGACCAAAGCCAAGGTGATTAAGGCTTGAGTAATCTCGGATTTAATTTTGGTCCTGATGTGCGCCCACTTGCGGCGCGCATGCGACCCGAAACACTCAATGACTACATAGGTCAGCAGCACCTTTTAAGCCCCGATAAACCTCTTTACCAAGCCATTCTTGCAGGTCGATGCCACAGCCTCATTTTGTGGGGGCCGCCAGGCGTTGGTAAAACTACGTTAGCGCAAATTATTGCGAACCATGCCGATGCAAGCCTTATTCAAATGTCGGCGGTCACAGCAGGTGTCAAAGACATTCGTGAAGCGGTAAGCGAAGCAAAAGCAAATCTTGCAGGGCGAGGACAACGCACCTTACTGTTTGTCGACGAAGTGCATCGCTTTAATAAATCTCAGCAAGATGCATTCTTACCACATATTGAAGATGGTACTTTTATTTTTGTTGGCGCGACCACCGAAAACCCATCATTTGCACTTAATAACGCAATACTTTCTCGTGCCCGTGTTTATGTATTAAAAGCACTTGAGCAAGCCGATTTATTTACTGTGATTGAGCGCGCTTTACGCGAAGACGTTGAGCTAAGCCAAAAACACATTGAAATTGCCGATAACGCCAAACAAGCACTTTGCCAAGCAAGTGATGGCGATGCTCGTAAAGTGCTTAACTTACTAGAACAAGCTGTTGATTTAACCACTGAGCAGCAGGGCAAATACCTTGTTGATCAACATGTTTTAAGCCAAGTTCTACCAACTCACTTAGCCAAGTACGACAAAGGCGGCGATGAGTTCTACGACTTAATTTCAGCGTTTCATAAATCGGTGCGTGGTAGTTCTCCTGATGGCGCTTTATATTGGTACTGCCGAATTTTAGCAGGTGGCGGCGACCCGCTTTATGTGGCTAGGCGTTTATTAGCGATTGCCACAGAGGATATCGGTAATGCCGACCCACGTGCAATGGAAGTAGCACTAAATGCATGGGATATTTTTCAACGTGTTGGTCCAAGTGAAGGTGAGCGCGCTATAGCTCAGGCCACCATTTACTTAGCCAGCGCACCGAAAAGTAACGCGGTGTATATGGCGTTTAATCAAGCAATGCAAGATGCTAAAAATGAACCGAGTTATCCTGTGCCAGAGCATTTACGTAATGCGCCAACGAGTCTAATGAAAGATTTAGGCTATGGTGCAGAGTATCGTTATGCACACAATGAAGAAGGCGCATTTGCTGCTGGAGAGAAGTATTTCCCAGAAGCAATTCATGATCGTCAGTATTACTTCCCAACAGATCGCGGGCTTGAACAAAAAATAAAACAAAAGCTGGAATATTTAACCCAGCGCAACGAGCAAAGTGATATTAAACGTTATGAATAGTTTGAAACTTTACATGATGATTGCAATGGGTGGTGCTTCTGGGGCGTGTTTGCGCTATTTTCTTAGCGAAACCATGCTAAAACTGCTCGGTAGGGGATTCCCTTTTGGCACGTTGACAGTTAATATTCTTGGTTCATTGTTAATGGGCATATTATACGGCTTGATTGAAAAAGAAATAATCGCTGTTAGCCCCGCTAAAACCTTAATTGGTATTGGCTTTTTAGGTGCATTGACCACCTTTTCAACATTCTCAATGGATTCGTTGTTGCTAATGCAACAAGGTCACTTTTTTAAAATGGCCCTCAATATCACCTTAAACGTGGTGGTGTGTATATTTATGGCTTGGCTGGGCCTTCAGCTGGTAATGCAAAAAGGTTAAAAATCAAACATGTTAGATTCTAAATATTTACGTCAAGATATCGAACAAGCGGCTGCACGTTTAGCAACACGTGGTTTCGAACTTGATATTGCAGCGGTAACTGCACTTGAAGAAAAACGCAAAACATTACAAGTAAAAACGCAAGAACTTCAAAGCGAGCGTAATGCAAGTTCCAAAGCTATCGGCCAAGCAAAAGCGAAAGGCGAGCACGAGAAAGCACAACAGTTGCTTGATTCAGTAAGTACTCTTGGTGACCAACTAGACAGCGTTAAAGCAGAGCAAGACGCTGTATTAGAAGAGCTTAAGCAAATCGCGCTAGCTATTCCAAACTTACCTGATGAGTCTGTGCCAGTTGGTGAAGACGAAGAGCAAAACGTTGAAATTTTAACGTGGGGCACGCCTAAGTCATATGATTTTGAAGTAAAAGATCACGTAGATGTTGGTCAAGACGTAAACGGCCTAGACTTTGAAATGGGTGTTAAAATCAGTGGCGCACGTTTTACTGTTATGCGCGGCCAAGTGGCCCGTATGCACCGTGCTCTTACTCAGTTTATGCTTGATACGCACACAGAGCAAAATGGCTACACAGAAATGTATGTGCCTTACCTAGTAAATAGCGCAAGCTTATACGGTACAAGCCAATTACCTAAGTTTGCCGGTGACTTATTCCATACATTAGGTTTAGTGGATGACGACGGTCAGCAACAACCTGGTTTTAGCTTAATTCCAACTGCTGAAGTACCGCTTACAAACAGTGCCCGTGACGAAATCTACGACGAAAGCGATTTACCAATTCGCTTAACTGCTCACACACCATGTTTCCGTAGTGAAGCTGGTAGCTATGGTCGTGATACACGTGGTCTTATTCGTCAACACCAATTCGACAAAGTTGAATTAGTACAACTTGTAAAACCAGAAGATTCAATGCAAGCACTAGAAGAACTAACAGGTCACGCTGAGCAAATCTTACAAGCATTAGAGCTTCCTTACCGTAAAGTAATTTTATGTACGGGTGATATGGGCTTTGGCGCAGCAAAAACTTACGATTTAGAAGTTTGGTTACCTGCACAAAACACCTATCGTGAAATCTCATCATGTTCAAACATGGTTGATTTCCAAGCGCGTCGTATGCAAGCGCGTTTCCGTCGTCAAGGCGAGAAAAAGCCAGAGTTACTACACACACTAAACGGTTCAGGTTTAGCGGTTGGTCGTACACTTGTAGCAATCTTAGAGAACTACCAACAAGCTGACGGCTCGATTGTTGTTCCAGAAGTATTACGCCCATATATGGGTGGCTTAGAAGTTATTAAATAACTTTAATTATTCTGAGCTTTAAAGCCGCATCGGGAAACCATGCGGCTTTTTTGTTGGCTAAATTAAATAGAACAAAAGAGAGTAAAGCGATTAAGCTAAAGTCGATCTAAACCTCGACAATCAACGTATTCAAAGCATTAAGTTAATAGTGTGAAGCAATATGAGTAATAAACAAAAGTCTGTGCCAACATCACGGTTTTCACGCGCTGCTCGGCTTGGTTCTTTAGCTGGTAAAGTCGCGGGTAATATGTTGTTTGAAGGCACAAAAGCATGGGCTATGGGTAAGCAAACATCACGACAAGAGTTATTGTTACAGCCAAAAAATATTCAACGCTTTGCAGAGCAACTTGCAAACCTGCGTGGCGCAGCAATGAAATTGGGGCAGCTACTGTCTATGGACAGTGGCGAATTACTTACACCTGAGCTATCTGCAATCTTAGCAAGGCTGCGTGCAGAGGCGACAGCTATGCCGCAAAAGCAGCTAGTTAAAGTAATGCGTGAGCATTGGGGCGATGCATGGCTAGAGCACTTATCGCACTTTGAACTCAGACCATTTGCTGCAGCATCGATAGGGCAAGTGCATATTGCTTACCGAGAATCGGGCGAAAAACTAGCAGTTAAAGTTCAGTACCCAGGTATTGCAAAAGGTATCGCCAGTGATGTTGATAACTTAGCTTACCTTCTTAAGCTCAGTGGCTTATTACCCAAAGAGGTAGAAATACAGCCTCTTATCGATGAAGCAAAACAACAGCTTATAAACGAAGCTGACTACGAATTAGAAGCTAATTATTTAAAACGCTACAGCGAGTGTTTAAAGGGTGACGACAATTACCTTATTCCAAATGTGGTAGATTCGCTTAGTTCTTCTCAAGTGTTAGTCATGAGCTTTGTTGAAGGACAAGAGCTAGATGAACTGGCAACCACAGAGCAAGCGCTACGTAATAAAGCGGTTGAACAGTTACTAAGCCTATTTTTACGTGAATTATTTAGCTTTAAACTAGTTCAAACAGATCCAAACTTTGCCAACTATCAATATCAAATCGACAATCAACGCTTAGTGCTTTTAGACTTTGGCGCTACCCGTGAGCTACCTCAGCATATTAGTGATGGTTACTTACAGTTATTATCTGCTGCAATAAATAATGACAGAGCAGGGGTTGCAACAGCTGCACAGCATATTGGCTATTTTCAACAAGGGCTAGCTCAAGAATATATAGATAATGTTGTCGAGATATTTCTACTTGCCTGCGAGCCACTGCGCCATCAAGGTGAGTATGATTTTGCAAATAGCGACTTACCAAAACGCATTAAAGAACTCGGCATAAAAATGAGTACAGCCTCTGAGCACTGGCACGCGCCCCCTGTAGATGCCTTATTTGTTCACAGAAAACTCGCAGGCCTGTTTTTAATCGCTGCAAAGCTAGGCGCAAAAGTGAATGTAAACAGTATTTTTGAAGAGTTTAAGCGGCAGAAGAGTAGATAATATATCAAAGTAGGTTAATCAAAAGTCCCGCAAATGAAATGCGGGACTCTTAGAGTTAACCTTTATCTATTGCATCTTATCTATTGAACAATAGAAGTCGTTACCTGTTCTATTTTTTTGTTAAAAGTAAAAGGGGCTTCATAGTCAAGACTTACGGCACCACCCTCATCTTCACCAATACCCACACCATCATCAAGTGAGAATAAGCTGGCAATTGTATTTGGGATCAGCTTTTTAGCTGCAAGTTTGCCGTTAACGTATAAGTATACATTACCACCTTTTCCTAAACCTGCGGCGTTCCCTTTACCCCCTTTGCCATCTTCATCATAACGAAATTCAACTTTGATCTCATTTTCACCTTTTTTGAGTTCCGAACCAGAGACTTTAGTATACTCATACGTCAACCAATTATACTCGAATGTTGGTACTCCGTTTTTAACAAATAAAGTCCAACCAGCGAAGTTACCGCCTTGTGCAATAACAACACCATTGGTGTTTTTCACATCATCAGTAATGACTTTTGCAACTAAATCAAAAGATTTATTTTTGATATTTAAAAAAGAGTTTTCAGGAATACCTTTAGCCCCTTCATATAAAGTCAAACTCTGTTTACCAAACATCGCATCGGGTCGGCCAGCTATTTCTGCATTCATACGCTCAAGCGTGCGGTCATCAATTGGGTAAACATGATTCTCTTGTGCTTCTTTATCGAAAAGCTTTTTCATTTCTTTGAGTTTTTTGGGGTACTTATCAGCTAAATTGTTAGAAAGAGACCAATCCTGTGTGGTGTCAAACAACTCCCACTCATCTTTTTGCAAGGTAGTGAAGTTCGCTGATGATTCGGTTAATGCCCAATGTGTAACCCTTGCTAACCAGCCATCTTTGTAAATAGCTCGATTACCAGCAAGCTCAAAGTATTGAACTTTGTGATCTGTTTCTGCATCGGGGTTGTTAAATGATTGCGCAAAACTCACCCCAGCCATAGGGATTTGCTTAATACCTTCGACTTTCTTAGGAAAAGGAAGTTTAGCTGTTTCTAATACTGTCGGAGCGATATCAACGACATGTGACCACTGGCTACGGATGTTTTGACCATTCTTTTTAATGCCATGAGGCCAACTTACTACCATGGCGTTTCGTGTACCGCCATAATCTGATGCCATGCCCTTAGTCCATACAAAAGGCGAATCACCAGCGACAGCCCAACCTGAAGCGTAATGTGGAAAACTTTCTGGCCCACCGAGTTTTTCGATATTTTTCAGAGCATATGAAGACGGTTCGTCAATGCCATTATAGAAAGCTAGCGAGTTGAAGCTACCATTTCTATTCCCCTCTGCACTTGCTCCATTGTCCCCTACGATGTAGAAAATTAGGGTGTTGTCGAACTCGCCATTTTTCTTAAGTGTTTCAACAACTCGACCTATTTCATGATCCGTATGTGCTAAATAGCCAGCATATACTTCCATTTGTCGTTCAAATACACGCTTTTCGTCAGCAGTGAGCGAATCCCATCTAGGAACAAAATCTGGCATGGGCGGCAGTACCGTATTTTTCGGAATAATGTTATTTGCTTTTTGTCGCTCAAATGTTTCTTGTCTCAATTTATCCCAGCCCATTGAGAACTTACCTTTGTACTTATCAATCCATTCTTTGGGAGCATGATGCGGCGCATGTACGGCGCCAGGCGCATAGTAAATAAAGAAGGGTTTATCGGCATTATAACTTTGTTCTAAATTTAGCCATTCAATGGTTTTGTCTGTCATATCCTCAGTAAAGTGATAATCTTTCTTACGTGGCGTTTTTATGCGAGTAATACCATCAATTAATACTGGTTGATATTGGTCCGTTTCCCCACCAAAAAAGCCATAAAACTTATCAAACCCGACTTCTTTTGGCCATAAGGTTTGAACCCCAGCTGGACCTGTTTCCCATGCTGGGATCTCATGGTTTTTACCAAACATAGCCGTGCTATAACCGTTGTATTTCAAAATTTTAGGTAATGCTGCGATGTAATTAGGTCTTACACCGGTATTTCCAGGAAAAGCTGTTGCCGTCTCGGCAATAGAGCCCATGTTATTTTGGTGATGATTACGTCCTGTTAATATTGCTGTGCGCGTAGCAGAGCTAACGCCAGTCGTATGGAATTGGTTATACATTAAGCCTTGTTTAGCCAGCGCACTTAGCGTTGGCATGTCAACAGCACCACCAAACAGTGATGACTGACTAAAACCAACATCATCGAGTAATATTACAAGTACATTGGGGGCTCCATCTGGTGCTTTCACACGGGATGTTGGATCTGGTCGCTGTACATCTCTAACATCTAATTGAGAGTAAGTTTGAGGTCTTACATCCGGAATTGGAAGCTGAGTTCTATCAGGTGTGTCAGCACTGGCTATATATGGAGTGAGTGCGCTAGTTAAAACCACTGATTTTTTAATTATATCCATTTAGTTTTATCCCTTTTAATTGTTAGAAGATTTCAGAATTAACGGACCATTTAATGCTTGCATGACATAACTAGCAGGGTAACCGTTAGCCAGTAATTGAGTCATAGCATGTAAATACTTTTGGATTGAGTTGAAAAAATGAAAATACCCGTCGCACAGAACATTCTCATACTCGCCAGTATCTGCAAGGTAACGATGTTTAGGGCAACCCCCATTACATAACTGACGAACATTACATTTTTTACATCGTTCAGATAAACGAGATTCTTTATTGAAAATATCTTTATTATTTGAAGCAATATCTTGAAAAGAACTCGTCATCACATTACCTATTTTTGACTCGGGATAAGCAACATGATCACAAAAATAAACGTCGCCATTAGCCTCTACGGCATAAGATGAGCCGCAATTTTTTGCGTGAATACAGTTAGGTGAGGGGTTACCAATATATTGAGTTAACGCCTGCTCAAAGTTTAAAATAAAAACCTTACCTACATCTTCTTTGATCCAAAGGTTAAATATATCGACAAGAAACTTTCCATATTCCTTTGCATCTACAGCCCAAGAAAGTGGGTTATATTTATTTTGTTGGTAGGATTTAGCAGTAGAAAAAATGAGATTACTGGCAAAGTGCTGACCTCGAGATTGTTCATCTTTTGAGGGGAGTGATTCTACAACTGGGGAAAACTGAATATGTTTAATCTTATGCTTACGAAAAAAGGTATAAATTTCTTCACCATGTTGGCAATACTCTTTAGTAACACAAGCTAATACGTTGTATTGCACATTCATTTTCTGTAAAAGCTTAATCGCACTGAGGATCTCGTTGAATGCGCTCTTACCTTGTTTAGTACGGTATTTTGCTTGTAGCCATTCGGGGCCATCTAAGCTAATTCCTACAAGAAAGTTATTTTCTCTAAAAAAACGACACCAATCGTTATTCAATTTGGAGCCATTAGTTTGGATGGTGTTTTTAATAACTTTTTGGCCTGCATATTTTCTTTGAAATTCGACAGCTTTTTCAAAAAAATTAAGCCCAACTAATGTGGGTTCACCGCCGTGCCAAGCAAATTCAACCTCGGGTGTGTTTTGACTATTAATGTAATTACGTACGTATGCTTCGAGAGTATCCTGTTGCATCGACTTATTAGATTTCAGAAGGGTATCTTTCTCTAAGTAAAAACAATATTCACAATCGTAATTACATTTTGAACCTACAACCTTGACGGTGGTATGAAGTCCACTCATAAATATTCCATTATCATGTATGTACCTTTTAAGGTTAGTACGAATTTATTTTTATTCAACTGATATATATATAAATTATAATTTTTATTCACAGCATTTATATAAATTGATGTATGGAAAGAAGAAAGTTCAGAAAAACTTTTCTAGCCCTCAGAAAGCCCAAATTGATTAGTTATTTTTGAGGGTTTGAAAAACCTTTTAAAGTAAAAGGCAGTGTGGGTTTCCAGAGTTTTACAAATTTGGATGTGCGCAATACACAGGGAAGTCCAATTAATAGAACTTAATCAAACTTGAAAGTCGCGAAATTTCATGAGCGGAACCTGAGGCGTAACTCATTTTTGTCCAAAGGCGTGTTAGAGTGGCTGTCTGCTTCTCGTTCAAACCTATCAGTTAGGAGCAGTTCTATCCTAATTTTTAAAAGCATAAGCTCAGATATAAGGTGCTACAGTTCATTGCCCCTCTATTACAAATTTTTTTTCTGAAAAGCTTTTTATAAATTCTATCGTGAGGAAGGTAACAAAGGTGCCATTAGCTGTCTTCCTATATATCCCCCCCAATCAACACCTAATCAAACCTAAAAATGAGAAAATAAGTTTAGATTAATATGGTGCGATAAATGTGCGATATCAATAAAGGGATGTTTATTTAAGGTGCGATAAAAGGATATGAAAATTTAAGTAACTTATTGAGTAGGGTAAGGAAAAATTGGTCGGCATAGCAGGATTTGAACCTGCGACCCCTGACACCCCATGACAGTGCGCTACCAAGCTGCGCTATATGCCGACGTTGCAAGCCATAGTACGGCTTTTTTTATAAAAATCAATATCAGCGCAGTTCGATTGCCTGTTTATTGTTCAGGCAATCGGTATTAAATCAATGGGCTAGTGGTTAATCTAGCCAATCGTTGATCGTTTTGTACATAAAGTCGCGTATTAATGGTTGAGCATCGGCGTTAGGGTGGAGGTTATCGTTTTGCATAAGCTCAGGACGGCCTGCAATATTAAGCATGAAAAAAGGCATGAGTTCAGAATCTGTTTCATCAGCAATAGTTTTAAAGCTATCGGTGAAAAGTTTGGTATAACGAGGGCCATAGTTTGGTGGAATTTGTACTTCCATTATGGCGGTTTTCGCCCCAATTTGTTGGCTTTTCGCTATTAAATCACGTAGGTTAGTTTGCAGGCGTTTAATAGGGAAACCACGTAAACCATCGTTTCCGCCAAGCTCAATAAGCACATGAGTGGGTTCAAATTCACTTAGTAACGCGTCGAGTCGTCTTAAGGCGCCGCCGGTAGTTTCACCACTAATACTAGCGTTTACTAAATATACAGATTGGTCTTTTTCATCGTACTTATCTTGTAACAATTTAACCCAGCCTTGTTCTTGTTTAAGGCCGTATGCGGCGCTTAAACTGTCACCTAAAATTAAAATTGTGTTGTCAGCTGCTGCCGTAAGTGGTTTGATTACTAACAGTAAAACGAATATAAAACGTAGGATTGGATGCATCATATGTCAGCGCTTTCTCAATTAAACATCATTCAAGTTAAAGGACTTTCTAAAACGGTCACCACGGTTGAGGGCAACCTGACCATCCTCAGTGACATCAGCTTTAATGTCAAGTCGGGTGACTCAGTTGCAGTAGTGGGCACCTCTGGTTCGGGTAAGTCTACTTTATTAAGTTTGTTAGCCGGACTTGACCAATCAACTAGCGGCAGTATTTATTTAGATGGTGCTGCTTTGCACGAATTAGGCGAAGAAGCACGCGCGGCACTTCGCGCCGAAAAAGTGGGGTTTGTGTTTCAGTCTTTCATGCTTGTACAAAGCTTAACAGCACTTGAAAACGTGATGCTACCGGCTGAACTTGCCGGTAGTAAAGACGCGAAACAGCAAGCGCTTGAGCTACTTGAAAAAGTAGGTTTAAGTCACCGTGTTGGCCATTACCCATCGCAATTATCTGGCGGTGAGCAGCAGCGTGTAGCTATTGCGCGTGCATTTATTGGTACACCGAAAATCTTATTTGCCGATGAACCATCAGCGAACCTTGATAGCAAAAACGGTAAATTAATTGAGTCATTATTATTTGAATTAAATAAAGAGCACGGCACGACACTTATTTTAGTAACGCATGATGAGCAGCTTGCACAAAAGTGTCAGCAAATTTTACACATTGAAGCAGGGCAGTTAGTAACTGTAAAAGAAAGCGAAGGAGTGCAAGCGAATGTGGGCTAAATTAGCACTAAAACTGTTTTCACGTGAGTTTAAACGCGGTGAGTTAACAGTGATCAGTGCAGCAATTGCCTTAGCTGTTCTCACTGTTTTAACACTGTCTATGGTTACCGACCGAATTGGTCAAAGTATTGAAGAAAAAAGCAGTGCCTTTATTGCTGCTGATCGCGTTTTAGCAAGTAACCATGCTTTACCTGCCGAGTTTTTAGAAAAAGCCAACCAAGAAAACTTACGTACCGCTAAAATAACCTATTTCGATACCATGTTATTTGCTGGTGACGAAATGCAGCTTGGCTCGGTGAAAGCGGTATCAAACACCTATCCGTTAAAAGGCGAGTTAAAAGTAAAAACTAGCCTGACTGATCAACCACAAGTAACTGCTGATATCCCAAGTCGTGGTGAAGTGTGGTTAAGTGAATCAGTGTTTTATGCGTTAAACATTAAAGTGGGCGATAAAGTAGAGCTTGGCGCTGCTACGTTTACTGCTAGTCATGTTGTAGCCGAAGAGCCTGATGCACCGTTTAATGTGTTTTCAAGCAGCCAGCGAATCTTAATTAATGAAGCAGACATAGCCGTTACAGAGGTAATTCAGCCGGGTAGTCGAGTGTTTTATCGTCAGCTTTATGCTGGCAGCAAAGACAATTTAGATACCTTCTATGCGTGGTTAAAACCACAAATGAAAGAAAACCAGCGTTGGTATGGTGTTAAAGACCGCCAGTCTCCTATTTCTAATAGTTTAAATCGTGCCGAGAGCTATCTATTGCTAGCTGGTTTACTTGGCATTATTTTAGCCGCTGTTGCTATTGCGGTATCGGCAAAACGGTATTGTGAGCGTCAATATGACTCGGTTGCCATGATGAAAACGCTGGGCGGAAGCCGCGCTATGATACGTAAAATCTATTTACTTCACTTGAGCCTTGTTTGTTCAATGTCGGTCATAGTTGGTTTACTGATTGGTTATGGCTTACAAGCAGTTGCAACAGATTATTTAGCACAAACCATGGGCACAGCACTACCAAGTGCATCTGCTAAACCGTGGATTATTGCTATTAGTACCGGCGTGATTTGTGCGGTAATGTTTTCTATTAAACCACTTCTCGATTTATTTGATATTCCTCCGCTGCGCGTGCTGCGCCGTAATTTAGGCGACCGTTTATTGGTTAGTAAAGTGCACTTGGCTATGTCGGCGCTTACTGTGTTTTTACTCATGTGGTTATTTAGTAATAACATCAAAATAAGTGCCATTTTGTTTCTTTCAACTGCATTTTTAATTGCGGTGTTATTTGCTTTATCAAAGGTTATTTTTGGCGGTGGTCGCAAACTCGGTTTAAGCCCAGGTAATAGTTGGTCACTGGCGATAGCATCAATTCAAAAGCGTGCCAACGTTAATGCCGTACAATTAATTAGCTTTGCATTGGCTATAAAATTGTTACTGTTTTTAATTGTATTGAAGAACGACATGATCTCGGATTGGCAGTCACAGCTTCCAGAAAATGCACCTAATTCATTTTTAGTGAACATTACTGAGCAAGAACTAGAACCTATTACTAGTTTCTTAGCGCAAAATGATATGCCAACGTCTGATTTTTACCCTGTTGTTCGTGGCCGTGTAAACGCCGTTAATGGTGAGCTGGTTGCCCGCGAAGTATCGCAAGAAGATAACGAAAAGAAAGACGAAGAAGCTCGCTCTGGCATTGGCCGTGAGCTAAATCTAACTTGGCGCAAGGACTTACCAAATCAAAACGAGCTTATCGACGGTACATGGTTTAGTGAAAACTCAGTGGCTGAGGCATCGGTTGAAGAGTCTATGCTTAAACGCTTAGATGTAAAAATAGGTGATACGCTTACTTTCTTAATAGGTGCACAGTCTTTCGATGCAAAAATTACCAGTGTTCGAAAAGTTAACTGGACGACACTCAAACCTAACTTCTTTATTATTTTAAGTCCTGATGTGCTAGCCAGTTTTCCTGCTACTTATATTTCATCGGTGAATGTAAAAGCGGATAAAAAACGCGAATTTAATGAGTTAATGCGTCAATACCCAACAGTGAATGTGATTGATGTTGAAAGCTTTATTAAACAGATTCGATCAACAATAGAGCAAGTATCGTTAGCGATTGGTTTTGTACTAGCAATTGTCGTTGCCTGTGGAGCTTTAGTGCTTATTTCACAAGTACAAGCAAGTTTAGGTGAGCGTATGCAAGAGATTGTCATCTTAAGAACTTTAGGTGCTAAAGGGCGTTTAATTAAAAATGCCACCTTATATGAGTTTTTACTATTAGGGGTTACGGCAGGCTTAGTGGCTGCCATTGTCAGTGACATCGCTCTGTTGATAGTACAAAAACAAATGTTCGATTTAGCTGGTAAATTCCATCCTCATATTTGGGTCATTGGCCCAGCAGTAGGAGGCTTATTTGTGGCATGTTTGGGTTATTTGATGATAGCGCGCACAATGCGAAAAAATACCCAAGGCTTATTACGCTCACTGGCATAAGATTCTAACTAAAAACGTGTTTATAAAATGCTCGCAATTGCGGGCATTTTTTATGAATTGCAATTGGTTACTGGTAATTTATACAGTGCTCTGGCATTATTAACACAGATAATAATGATAATAGATGGGTCAGTTAGTTGGCGATAATTTTAGGGATTGATCCTGGTTCACGGTTAACAGGGTACGGCGTGATTGCTCACCAAGGTGCTAAGTTCACTTATTTAGGAAGTGGTTGCATAAAATTGGCAGATCACGATTTTCCTGTTCGTTTAAAAATGATTTACCAAGGGATCAGTCAATTGGTAGAGCAATTCTCCCCAGACAGCTTTGCTATCGAAAAAGTGTTTATGGCACATAACCCTGATTCGGCACTTAAACTTGGTCAAGCTCGTGGCGCTGCCATTGTTGGCGCTTCAATGGCTGAGCTGCCAGTTTATGAATATTCAGCAAGGCAAATCAAGCAAGCTGTTGTGGGTAATGGCGGAGCCGATAAGTCTCAAGTACAGCATATGGTAAAGAATATTTTAAAGCTGCCTGGCACACCTCAAGCCGATGCCGCTGACGCTCTAGCAATTGCTATATGTCATGCACACTCAGAACAAAATTTAATTAAACTTGCGGGCAGTGCGAGCAAAACCGTAAGAGGACGATTAAGGAAGTAATATGATTGGTCGATTAAATGGCTTACTTGTTGAAAAACAGCCGCCAGAAATTCTTATTGAAGTAAGTGGTGTAGGCTACGAAGTGCAAATGCCTATGACCTGCTTTTATGATTTACCCGCAGTAGGTGAGCAAGCGATTATTTATACCCATTTTGTGGTACGTGAAGATGCCCAGCTATTATTTGGTTTTAACAATAAAACAGAGCGCGCTTTATTTAGAGAGCTATTAAAGGCTAATGGCGTAGGGCCAAAGTTAGGTCTTGCGATTTTATCGGGTATGTCAGCACAGCAATTTGTAAGTTGTGTAAACAATGAAGATGCAACCACACTGGTTAAACTTCCGGGGGTTGGTAAAAAAACTGCTGAGCGCTTAGTACTCGAAATGAAAGACAGACTGAAAGATTGGGGTAATGACTTATTTACACCATTTAGCGATAATGCCGTCATTGAGCCTGCAAGTGATGATACCCTAGTGGCAAATAATGCTGCCGATGATGCAGTATCTGCACTTGTGGCGTTAGGTTATAAGCTGCCGCAAGCACAAAAAGCGGTGAAAGCAGTGAACAAACCAGATATGACGACAGAGGTTCTAATTAAAGAAGCTCTAAAATCAATGTTGTGAGTAAACCATGATAGAAGCAGATCGCTTAATAGATGCGAGTGAACAAAGTAACGAAGACAGTGTTGATCGTGCCATACGGCCAAAACTGTTAACAGATTACACTGGCCAGCCGCATGTTAAGCAACAAATGGAAATATTTATCGAGGCGGCTCGCCATCGTGGCGAAGCCCTGGATCACCTATTAATATTTGGTCCACCGGGTCTTGGTAAAACCACACTTGCAAACATTGTTGCCAACGAGCTTAACGTTAATATTAAAACAACGTCAGGGCCAGTACTCGAAAAAGCTGGCGATTTAGCTGCTCTTTTAACTAACCTTGAAGAAGGTGACGTACTGTTTATTGACGAAATTCACCGCTTGAGCCCGCAGGTCGAAGAGATTTTGTATCCAGCAATGGAAGACTATCAGCTGGATATTATGATCGGTGAGGGCCCAGCCGCACGTTCAATTAAACTTGATTTACCGCCATTTACTTTAATAGGTGCGACAACCCGTGCAGGTTCACTCACCTCACCACTGAGAGACCGTTTTGGCATAGTGCAGCGTTTAGAATTTTATTCGGTTGAAGATTTATCAAAAATAGTTGCTCGTTCAGCAAGATTTTTAGATTTAACTATGTGCAATGAAGGTGCCACAGAAATAGCCAAGCGCTCACGTGGCACACCGCGAATAGCGAACCGTTTGTTACGCCGTGTTCGTGATTACACGCAAGTTAAATCTGACGGTAAAGTTAACGCATCGGTTGCAGAGCAAGCCCTCGATATGATTGATGTCGATAAAAGCGGTTTTGACTACATGGATAGAAAATACCTATTAGCTATTATCGAAAAATTTATGGGCGGCCCAGTTGGCCTTGATAACCTTGCAGCTGCAATAGGCGAAGAAAAAGAAACGATAGAAGATGTAATAGAACCGTTTTTAATTCAACAAGGCTTTATACAACGTACCCCGCGCGGACGACTTGTATCAGACATCGCTTACTTGCACTTTGGACTAACCCCAGATAAATAACAAAACTCAGGTTAGTTACAAAAGCTTTAAGTTATAAGTATTAAGCAGCTCGAGAGGGCTGCTTTTTAATAGAGATAAGTTGACTTTTTAAATGGCAATATAGATTTTACCGCATACCGCATACCGCATACCGCATACCGCATACCGCATACCGGCAAGAGTCATCTAACACCTGTAATTCACATGCTGTTAAGTTTTTGATAGGTATTCTCGTTGACGTTTGCGCAGGCAAAAAAAAGCCCGCATAAGGATGCGGGCAAACAACAAGTTGAAGGAAGTAATTCAGGGAACTACGGTCTACTAAAAGAAGGTTTTATCCTGATTTCAGTAAACCTAGAGCAATACGAAACTTCATATTGCTAAAAACGGAGCTTAATGAAAGAAACTTTCATGAGGTTGCTAGCTCGGTATAGGTAAATAATACGCAATGATGGATTTTTCTTCAAACTAGAAAAATTTAATTTTCAGATTAAAAAAACTAATGTGAGCAAAAAATTCTATTGTTTTCTTTTTGTTCGCTTTGTGGTTATTTTCTCTTTAACTGCATGAATAGAGTGGTTTTTATAAAATTCATATTCTGTATTCAGGATTAGTTTAAGTATTCTGTAGTAGATTTGCAAAAGTACTTTTGGGTGTTTATGCGTAATTTATGAATAAACGTCGTGTTTTTGATTGTTTTGGTTGCTTTTAAGCGTCACTCTAGTGACTTATTATTAAGGTAAAAATATGCATAAAAGTATTTGTAAAAATCAATCTGGCTAAAAAATAACTAAGCAAATTGCTTTTTACCGTTATTTGCCGCTAATTCACAGCAAGAGCGTTGTCAGTTCATAATTGACTAGATACACTAGTTATAACTTTTGGCCATGTTTGTGGTCAATAAATACAAGTGTAAAAAATATAACAAATTACATAGAAATCTATTTTTAGGAGTTTAACGTGGGATCAGGGCTTAACTTTTTAGATCTTATTCTAGAAGCCAGTGTACTTGTCCAGCTAGTAATGTTGGCATTAGTCGGCATGTCGGTAATGTCATGGGCAATTATTTTTCAACGTAAAAAAGCGATTTCTGATGCACTTAATGGCGCTAAGCGCTTTGAGCAAAAGTTTTGGTCAGGAATAGACTTAAGTAAATTATATAATGAAGTTTCAGCTCGTCCTGGTGGCGCATCAGGTGTTGAAGCATTATTCGTTGCTGGTTTTAAGGAGTTTGCACGACATAAGAAAAATTCACCGCAAAGTGCAAGCATCGTAATGGAAGGCACACATCGTTCAATGCGTGTGGCTTTGTCACGCGAAGTTGAAAAACTAGAATCAAGTTTATCGTTTTTAGCGACAGTGGGTTCAATTAGTCCTTATATCGGCCTTTTTGGTACGGTGTGGGGTATCATGAACGCATTCATTGCATTAGGTGAAGTTAAGCAAGCAACTTTACAAATGGTTGCGCCGGGTATCGCCGAAGCACTTATCGCAACAGCGATGGGTTTATTCGCAGCAATCCCTGCAGTTATTGCGTACAACCGTTTTGCAAATAAAGTAGAAAAGCTTGAAGGTAATTACATTAACTTCATGGAAGAGTTCGCCAATATTTTACACCGCCAAGCAGCTGCGCAAATAGAGGCTAAAGCGAATGTATCAGCGTAAGAAACGTCGCCCAGTAGGTGAGATAAATGTAGTTCCTTACATTGATGTAATGTTGGTACTACTTATTATATTTATGGCAACTGCACCACTTATTACTCATGGTGTAAAAGTGGACTTGCCGAAAATGGAAGAATCGGATCTTGTAGATACCAAAGATACACCACCTATCATTGCGTCAATTGATGCTGAAGGTAAGTACTATGTAAGTATCGGCACTGATCCAGAAGCTCCTATGGAAGCAATTGATGTAGCTGCTGTTATAAAATTACAACTTCAGAAAAACCCTGATACTCCGGTTATGATAAAAGGTTCTGGTCGTGTTTCTTATCAAGAAGTGTTGCTGTTAATGGACTTTTTGAAAAATGCCGGTGTGCCTTCAGTGGGTCTTATGACTGAGTCATTTGAGGGTTAGTATGCGTGAATCAGTAATAAAGTCGCTTCTATTGCACCTTGGTATTATTGTTTTCTTAGTCGTATCAGCGAACTTTCATATGCCAGCTCCTAAGGTAATGGAAGTGACATTGAATCCGGCTATGCCTGAACCAGAAAAAGCGGTTTCTGCAGTAACGGTTGATCAACAAAAGGTTGAGCAGAAAATTGCTGAACTTAAAAAGCAAGAAGAAGCAAAAAAACAAGCCGAAGCAAAGCGAATTCGAGATCTTGAACGTCGTGCAAATGACGCACGTAAGCAACGCGAAGCTGAAGACCGTCGTCTTAAAAAGTTAGAGCAACAACGCCGAGCGAAAGAGAAAGAAAAAGCAGAAGCTGAGGCTCAAGCGAAGAAAGCACGTGAAATACAAGAGAAAGAACGTGCCAAAGCTAAGCAAGCTGAAAAGCAAAAGCAAGAAGCTGAAGCCGCAGCAAAAGCCGCAGCTGAAAAACGTAAAGCTGAAGAAGATGCGTTAAAGAAAGCTGAAGCAGAGCGCAAGCGTAAAGCTGCTGAAGCTGAAGCTGAGCGTAAACGTAAAGAAGCTGAAGCAGAGCGTAAACGTCAGCAGGCATTGCAAGAACAAATGCTGCAAGAGCAGTTAGCTGCTGAGCAGGCTGCACGAAATAAAATACGTCAGCAACAAGTCTTGAGTGAAGTTGATAAATATAAAGCGTTAATTATGGCGCGTATTCAACAAACTTTACTTATTGATGAAAAAATGAAGAATAAGCAATGTCGCGTTAATATTCGCCTTGGTTTTAACGGGTTAGTAACTCAAGTAAAATCACTTGGTGGTGATAAATTAGTGTGTGAAGCTGCTCTTCGTGCTGTCCGTATGGCCGATACACTACCAGTTTCGCCTGATAAAGATGTTTTCGAGCAACTGAAAAATATTAACTTAACAATTAAGCCAGAATTCTAAAGGAATGATATGTTCAACCAGATAAAAACAGCATGTTTTATTGTATTACTGGGCTTTCATGGCATTGCCAGTGCTGCACTAGAAATTGTTATCACTGAAGGTATTGATGGAGCACGCCCAATAGCGGTTGTTCCATTTAAATACCAGGGCGTTGGTCCCATCCCTGAAAAATTGAGCACCGTTATTGCAGCTGATTTGATGCGTAGTGGTAAATTTAAACCTATTGATGTGACAAATATGCCTCAATTACCCGGCAAAGATGCTGATGTAGATTATGGTGCATGGGTCAATCAAGGTGTTGAAGCGGTACTTGTTGGTCAAGTTGAGCAACAACCGGGTGGACGTTACTTAGTAAAATATGAGCTTATCGATGTGATCCGTGGTCAAATTACAGGCGGCGAAACGCAAATGATGAGTAATGGTCAATTAGTGAAGAGCCAAGACCATGTATTAGATGCTCGTGAGAGTGTTATATCTGAAACAGGGTTTCGCCGTTATGCGCACCGTATTAGCGATGTAGTTTACGAAGCGCTTACGGGTGAAAAAGGTGCGTTTTTAACAAAAATTGCTTACGTTATTGTACGTGATAATGAACCGAAGCCTTATCAACTCGTTGTTGCTGACTATGATGGCTACAATGAGCAAGTATTGCTTCGTTCTAAAGAGCCACTTATGTCCCCAGCTTGGTCACCAGATGGTACTAAGCTTGCGTATGTAACCTTTGAAAATCGTCAAAGCCAAATTTACATTCAAGATTTGTATACGGGCAAACGTGAGTTAATCACAAGCCATCCAGGTATTAATGGTGCACCACAGTTTTCACCTGATGGAAAAAAACTATTATTAGTACTTTCAAAAGACCGTAACGGTGCAACAGAAGTCTATGTTTTAGACCTTGCAACTCGCAAAGAAAAGCGTTTAACAAATCATCGTAGTATCGATACAGAGCCTTCTTGGTATCCAAATGGGCAAGATATCGTGTTTACGTCTGAAAGGGGTGGTAATGCCCAGATTTATAAGTTAAATTTGCAAACTGGTAGAGCAAAACGTATGACGTTTGATGGTGATATGAATTTAGCAGGTTCGATTTCACCAGACGGAAAAGAATTAGTGATGGTGAATCGTACTAACGGTCAATACCATCTTGCTAAAAAAGAGCTAGCTACAGGTGCGTTTCAAGTATTAACAAGAACTCGCCTAGATGAATCGCCGAGTATCGCTCCAAACGGTTCGATGATTATCTACAGCACGCTTCATAATAATAAACAGGTGTTGGCGTTAGTGTCTATGGACGGTCGCTTTAAAGCTCGCTTACCTGTGCTAGATGGACAAGTTAAGGCGCCAGCTTGGTCGCCTTATTTACAGTAATTTTACTGGTTTACTCAATATAGGAATCAATTCAATGCAACTTAATAAAACTTTAAAAGGCCTGCTTATTGCTGTGCCAGTGATGACATTAGCGGCGTGTAGCTCTTCTTCAGGTGTTGATGAGGGTGCTGCAAACCAATCTAACCAAGGTATGGTTGAGCAATCAAACACTGATACTGTTGAAGTTGCAACGCTTACTCCAGAGCAACAAGCTGAAGAAGCACTTCGTGAAAAGTACGAAGCGTTACGTCAAGAGCAAATCATCTACTTTGGTTTTGATAACGCAAAAATCCAAAGCAAATACGCGGAGCTTTTACAAGCACACGCAGAATTCTTAGTACAAAACCCATCAGTTAAAGTACTAATCGAAGGTCACGCTGATGAGCGCGGTACGCCTGAGTACAACATCGCACTTGGTGAGCATCGTGGTCAAGCAGTAGAAAAATACCTACAAAGCTTAGGTGTTTCTGCTAGCCAAATGTCAGTAGTGAGCTATGGTGAAGAGAAGCCAATGGTTAAGTCTCGCACTGAAGAAGCGTTCGCGAAGAATCGTCGCGCAGTATTAGTTTACTAATAAAGAGTCATTATGAAGCCGAAAATTATTTTGGCAGCAATGATCTTAAGCGGGAGCACCCAGTTATGGGCTGCTCCCGCTCCTGTTTCAGAAGCTGCAAGCTCGCAATCGAGCATTGAAAAGCGTTTAATCGCATTAGAAAACATGATGAAGTCACGTAATTTATTGCAAGCTGAGCTTCAGCAACAGCTCAATATCTTACAAGACGAAGTGAGCCAAGTTCGTGGTATTACTGAAGAGCAAAGTTACAAGCTTGAAAAAGTACTTCAGCGTCAGCGTGAGCTTTATCAAGAGATTGAAAACCGAGTCAGCCAAGCTTATAGCCAGCCCGCTGCCGCACAAACTCAACCTACTAACTCTTATACGGATGTAGGTGCATCACAGGCAATTAGTTCAGATTTATCTGAAAATGAAGCCTATGAGCGTGCAGTGGCGTTAATAATGAAAGATAAACGTTATGAGCAAGCAATTCCGGAGTTCCAAACATTCTTAACTACTTACCCTAATTCAGTATATGCATCTAATGCACATTATTGGTTAGGTCAGCTATTAACAATTCAAAACGATCAAGCAGGTGCGACTGAGCATTTCAAAGTAGTTGTGAATGAATACCCTAATTCTAATAAACGCCCAGATGCGATGTTAAAGTTAGGAAACTTATTAGCGGAGCAAGGTTTAGGCGAACAAGCCCTTAAAACCTTTAATGATTTAATTAATCAGTACCCAAGTACCACCGCTGCAAAATTAGCCACAGAACGTCTGTCGCAAATGTAGTTTTGACCTGATTAGACTGCTTTTTGACATAAGCGGTCTAAAATTAGGCAACTAGACATAAAAACTTAAAAAAAGAGATATTTTCTGTTGCACTCAGCATTTAAATAAGTATTATAAGCGCCCGCAGCAGGCGATTGGTAACAACAGCCGAAATGCGGAAAAAAGAGCGGGTCATTAGCTCAGTTGGTAGAGCAGTGGACTTTTAATCCATTGGTCGATGGTTCAAGTCCATCATGACCCACCATTCTTTCAGAATGGTAATCTTTAATCGACGGATTTACGTATAGCTTTTAAAAGCATTAGAGCGGGTCATTAGCTCAGTTGGTAGAGCAGTGGACTTTTAATCCATTGGTCGATGGTTCAAGTCCATCATGACCCACCATTCTTTGAATGGTTTTCTATCGGCGGATTTACGCAGCTTTTATAAGCATCAGAGCGGGTCATTAGCTCAGTTGGTAGAGCAGTGGACTTTTAATCCATTGGTCGATGGTTCAAGTCCATCATGACCCACCATTCTTTGAATGGCTTTATATCGGCGGATTTACGTAGCTTTTTATAAGCGTCAGAGCGGGTCATTAGCTCAGTTGGTAGAGCAGTGGACTTTTAATCCATTGGTCGATGGTTCAAGTCCATCATGACCCACCATTCTTTTTGAATGGTCTCATATCGGCGGATTTACGCAGCTTTTATAAGCATCAGAGCGGGTCATTAGCTCAGTTGGTAGAGCAGTGGACTTTTAATCCATTGGTCGATGGTTCAAGTCCATCATGACCCACCATTCTTTTTGAATGGTCTTATATCGGCGGATTTACGCAGCTTTTTATAAGCAACAGAGCGGGTCATTAGCTCAGTTGGTAGAGCAGTGGACTTTTAATCCATTGGTCGATGGTTCAAGTCCATCATGACCCACCATTCTTCGAATGGTTCTATATCGGCGGATCTACGCACCTTAACATCCAGAGCGGGTCATTAGCTCAGTTGGTAGAGCAGTGGACTTTTAATCCATTGGTCGATGGTTCAAGTCCATCATGACCCACCATTTCTAAAATGGTATCTCAAATCGGCGGATTTACGCATCTTAATATCCAGAGCGGGTCATTAGCTCAGTTGGTAGAGCAGTGGACTTTTAATCCATTGGTCGATGGTTCAAGTCCATCATGACCCACCATTCCTGATTTATCTTTTCTTTCTAAGTTATCCTTTATTTATCTTAACAGCACACAGCAATACTGTTCTTTAGCTTAAGATTCTCGTATAATTCGCGCCATGAATGCACTGTGGACTAAGTGGTCGAGAAATGAGTCTAGCTGAACAAATTATGCCTGAAGATTATATCTTCCCTCCAAAGCCAGCTCCGTTATCAAAAGACGAGCAAGCTGAGTATAAGGCACGTATCAAACAATTATTAAAAGACAAGAACGCGGTTCTTGTTGCCCATTATTACACTGATCCTGAAATTCAAGCACTAGCTGAAGAAACAGGCGGTTGTGTTGCCGACTCGCTAGAAATGGCGCGTTTTGGCGCTAAGCACGACGCAGATGTAATTGTGGTAGCCGGTGTTCGCTTTATGGGCGAAACAGCAAAAATCCTAACGCCAAATAAAACAGTTGTTATGCCAACGCTTGCTGCAACTTGTTCATTAGACGTAGGTTGCCCAATTGAAGAATTCTCAGCGTTTTGTGATCAGCACCCTGATCGCAAGGTAGTAGTGTATGCAAATACATCAACAGCTGTGAAAGCCCGTGCAGATTGGATTGTTACTTCTTCATGTGCTCTAGAAATCGTTGAGCACCTTGATGAGCAAGGCGAAAAAATCATTTGGGGTCCAGATAAACACTTAGGTTCTTACATTCAAAAGAACACAGGTGCAGACATGATCATGTGGAATGGCGCCTGTATCGTTCATGACGAGTTTAAAACCAAAGCACTTAAGGATATGAAAGCCTTACACCCAGATGCGGCTGTATTGGTTCACCCAGAGTCTCCTGCGGAGATTGTAGCCTTAGCTGATGCGGTTGGCTCAACAAGCCAACTAATCAAAGCAGCGCAAACTATGGACAACAAAAAGTTCATCGTAGCGACTGACCGAGGCATTTTCTACAAAATGCAGCAGTTATGCCCAGAGAAAGAGTTCTTTGAAGCACCAACAGCCGGTGAAGGCGCAACCTGTAAAAGCTGTGCACATTGCCCGTGGATGGCAATGAACGGCTTAAAAGCGATTGAAGAAGCACTGACAGACCCTGAGGGTAAAGAAGTATTTGTAGATATGGATTTACGCGAAGGCGCATTAAAGTCGCTTAACCGTATGTTAGATTTCTCAGCAACGCTTCAACGTTAAGAGCGAATCGTCTATATATACAAAAGGCAAGGTCTATACCTTGCCTTTTTTGTTTGATTACTAATCACTTAACCACCGCATTTTAAAAAGCCCTTGCGTCTATAGGGTTGTTTTCATACTATAACGCCGCGCTAAACTATAAGCGCCTTAGGTGACGTGTCCGAGTGGCTGAAGGAGCACGCCTGGAAAGTGTGTATACGGCAACGTATCGAGAGTTCGAATCTCTCCGTCACCGCCATCCTACCTCAAAGCCTTTTATCCTGTGATGCCCATATTTATTGGCCTGCAGGAAAATCACTACATCTTCAAACTGGTACAAAAGGTTAGTACAAATGGGAATTACGGCTTCTCCACAAAGAAACCCAAAATCGGGTATTTATTATTTTAGAATGGGAGTTCCTAAAGACCTCCGTTCAACTATAGGTAAACGTGAATTTAAGACATCTTTAGGTACTACTAACTTAAGCGAAGCAAAACGTTTACACAGTGAGCATTATCAACAAGCATTGCATAAGATTGAATTAGCCAAGTTAAAACTCACTGGTGAGGCTAATGTTGCGCTTAATTACAAAGATTGTGTGATCATTGCAGAACGTTGGTACGAATATTCAAAGGTTAAAGCTGATAATTCAAAGGGACACAATTATCACTTAGTTAAAACTTTTAATAATGGTTTAAAAGATACAATAAATGCTAAAGGAAAGATAACGACAGAAGTAGTTAGATATGAAACAGATTTTGGACTTTCTGACACTTTATCAATTTCAGGCAAAGATCTCGACTCAGCTTCAGAGCAGCAATGCTTTTAAGCCCTAGTATTAAATTCTAGTCACTCATTATTCATTACTCATTCGAGTTCACCCGCAAGTTTCACTATCGTTTTGTAGTCTTTCCATAGCCATAATTTAACTTTCTGTTTGGCTCTATCTCTAGTGGAGTATTTACTAAATGTATCTCGTATTGAGTTGGTTATGGTTTCTCCAATTTTACCGTCCACTCTAGGTATAGCTGATTTGCTGTTGCTACCTAATATACTTAATACTCCTTTGTCTAAATTCATATTAGATGTGTCAAATAAATAACTATGGGCAAAGTGCTGCATGAGAGGACAGAGTTCTGACAATTTTGTGGTTTTATTTGTTTCTAAAACAACGTCATTATCAAGTAAAATATCATTAGAAAGATTGAATTGGTGTTTACCGTACAATGCCTTATAAGTGTCACTGCGAGCCTCAAAGCTTTCTTGATTCATCTCGAATTCTACTAACGCAATTGTTAGCGTAAAAAAGTTTATATATTGAGTATACTCAGTTGAATGATAGGTTTTGATAGCTACTCTAAGACAGGCATTGAGCTTTGCAACTAACTGGTCTATCGCCCTTACGTCCAATCCAAAGCCAGTTACAATCCAATAAATGTATGTTCTGAAAGTGTCCTCAACATAATAACTAGGGAGCACGGGATACAAGATGACTGTGTCATCATCTTCAGGAAGCTTTAAGTCCATTAAGTCGATATATTTCTTCAGATCTGGTGTACTTAGGCGTGCTTCTCTATGAAAGAATCTCCTTAAATACCTTGACGAGTCAAACTCTGAGCCGTAAACAGCGCATATGGCGTGTTTAATCTGCTCTGTGTCAGTCGCTACAACGAAAACAAAATTCTTTGTTGTAAAGAAATGTTTAATGACCTCCAGCATCTCCACAGAATAGCTGGGTCTGCATCTATCTAATTCGTCAATTAATACAACAACAGGTAACTCATATTTATAGTTCTGTTTAAGCACATCTGCTAATTGTGCCAAATGATTTCTTATTTCCTTGATGGCATTGATTTGATCAGCATGGTTTTTCATAACTTCATCTAGGTAACCTTCGTCTGTTTTCTCAAACATTGATTTTGCAGCCTCAACACCAAGACTAGCTTCACCAAGGCAATGCTTCGTCAGCATTCCTGCACCTGCAATTACAGCACCTTTTAATGCTTTACCTAAGAAGTTCTTAATATCATCAAGTTCGTCTCCAATTCCTTCGTTTATTTTAGAGAGTTGACTTACTAGCTCGCTAGATACTACAGATAAAGGTACGTCAGAAAAATCGCTTTCCCATGCATCAATATAGATTGTGGGGTGTCCCTTTGAGCATAGAAGTGAGTAAAAGCGTCTTAAGAACTGTGTCTTCCCTGTCCCCCACTGCCCATTAAGGTTCAGAACGAAACCGTCATGTTCTCCAGTGATATAGCTCGCTAAAAACTCACCGTATTCAGCTCTGTTTAGTTTACAGTTTTCAAAAGTGTACTCTTGATGCCACTTTTCGTATTTACAACTAGTAATAGGGGAGGGGATGTTTGGGCACATAACACTTCCTTGTTTTAGTAATTATTTTTAACTATATGAACTCTAACATGAATCTATGAAAACCTTACAATAACTCTTTCTAAATGATACAAATATCTGGTACAAAAGCTTGAGGTGCTATATATTTAAGTTTGTGAGTTAAAAGGCTTTTATTTTTTTGATGTCAGTCGAGAGTTCGAATCTCTCCGTCACCGCCATTTCTTAAATTTACCCCACCATAGCAAAGTGCTTTTCGAGATTACACTTGGCCCGCATGGCTATATTGCTGCTGACCTTTCTGGCAAGCTCTATCACTAATAATTCAAGTTGCGCACGACTATAGCCTAGTAATACGCAGCGTTTAAGTTGCTCGCTAACTAAGCTGCTGGCATCCTCTAACGCAAATAATGCGCCTAAAGAGGCAAGCTCACATACCCTGTTGTTTTGCTGGTCTAAACCAAACGGAAGCTGGCCAAATGTGAGCGCTGTTTTTAGTTGTTGCTCTGTGCGTTTGATTACCAATGCATTTGAACCTTGAATATCATCAACTGATTTTAAAACCTCTAGTGCCATTAACGATTTTGGCACCCCAGAATACACACTAATATGCGGTAAAATATCACATAACACTTGCATTGATACGCCATCATTAAGTGCGTGCTGACATGCTCGTTTTAACAAAGGCTTGTCATGAACGGTGACCAAAGCAGCGATCGCGACAAACACAAATAAATCCGTGTTGTTTAAGTTCATAATTTCTCTTTTGATTTTAGGTATTGAATATATTGAGGTTTTGCAGTAGAAGCTGATTGCAAAGAGCATGCAATCGAAAATTTGAAAATACATTATGGTTGATCATGGCGGTTTCTGCTTGCCATAAATGATTTAATTTTTGCCTAAAACAACGAACTGTTACCTTAAATGGTCCTAACCTTAATTTACGGTGATACACTTAATTGAGTATATTTAAGAGGTAATCTAAATGCGTCAGGCATTAATTGAAACAGTGAAAGCGATAGCGATAGAAGATGGTAGTTTTGAAACATCTATTCCAGAGTTATTAGTGTTCAGACGAAGCGAAGTTTCATTACCGATGGCCTGCGTGTATGAATTAGGACTTGGTATTAGTTTGCAAGGTGCAAAACGAGTTGTGCTAGGTGAGCATAGTTATGATTACACTGACGGCCAATCATTGGTAACATCAGTCGATGTGCCTGTTGCGTCGCATATTACTCGTGCCAGTAAAGAGCAGCCGTTTTATGGCCTTTATTTACGCTTAGATGTTCATGAAATCAGCCACATCGTTGCTGAAATGGAATTTACAGGGCAAGACAAGTTCCCTAAACACCAAGCAATGTCTGTGGTTGACACAGATAATGGCTTGCTTGATGCACTTCATCGGCTTCTCAATCTAGACAATGAACCTCAATTAAAAGCTAATCTTGCGCCACTTATTAAAAAAGAAATTGTATTGCGATTGTTAAATAGTCCTCATAGTCCGTATTTAAGGCAAATTGTGATGTCTGGCTCTGCGCACCAGAAAATTGCGAAAACATTGTGTTGGTTAAAAGAAAACTTTACTAGTCAATTTTCAATAGATGATTTGGCTCGTGATGCACACATGAGTCCTTCGACATTTAGGTTGCACTTTCGTGATGTGGTAAAGATGAGCCCGTTGCAATACGTAAAAAACTTGCGGTTGCAAGCGGCAAGGCAATTAATGTTGAATGAACGAATTGATGTTGGTTCTGCAGCACTAAAAGTAGGCTATGAAAGTCCATCTCAATTTAGTCGTGAGTACACGCGCTTTTTTGGTAAACCCCCCATAAAAGATATTTCGGCTATACGACAGCACCAAACAGCATAAAAAAAGAGAGCACATGGCTCTCTTAGTTTAAAAACGTCTTTTTGGCATTCTTAGTTGTGAGTCAAATTCATCGGGGAATAAAATCGTGCCGTCATCTTGCTCTGTCGGAAACACAGCAATCAATAAATCATCTTGTTCGAGTCCCGAAGTCCAGCGACTTAACCAGTCTTTGACTGGAATGGCTTTTGGCGTACAGTCTTGCCACTCACCGGTTGCCCAGCTTTGCGCGAATTCGCGACTAGGCCATACAGGCACGCAGTCATCGTCTTCATTAGAGAGCATCACACAGCCATGCTCATCATTGAGGATCCACACTTGTTTAAACTCTTGAACCGTTTCAAACATATAAGCGAGTCGTTTCTTAGCGCCTAAGGCGAGTACAGCATCAAATTCAGTTTCAACACGTTTGGCAGTTGCATTATTCATGACAGGCTCACTCTTTTAGTTATACACAGCTACACCTTAATCATAAGGTGATAAATTAATATGACAAGTAAAGTTATTAGCTAAATTAATTTACTAATGCAGCAAATAGATCGTCAGCAAGTTGTTGCAGAGATTTTGGGTCTTGATTTGTCAGCGCATAGGTACGAATACCGTATATGCCCATGACTAAAAAGCGTGCCAGTTGCTGAGCTGACTTGCTACTTGCAAATTCGTTATTATCAAGGGCCTTTTGAATTTGCTGTGCGAGGGCATGCTCGTATGCGTTTAAATTACCACGTAGCACATTGCAAATTTGTGGGTCGTTGCCTTCAACCTCAGAAATACTCTTTGTAAGTAAGCACACCTTGGCAACTTCACCTTCAATACATTCATCAACAATCACAGTCAGGTAATGTTTGAGGGTTGATAACACTGACTGTTGATCATTAAAAAGTGCCGTAAATTGTTGGTTTCTATCTTTTTGATACTGCTCGGTGGCAGCCAAAAACAAACCTTTTTTATTGCCATAAGCGGCATATATAGAGCCTGGGTGAAGATGAGTCACTTCCTTTAATTTTTGCATACTGGTCTTTGCATAGCCAAATTGCATGAACGCATGCATAGCTTGGCGAAGTACAAATTCAGTATCAAATTCAGCAGTTCTCATTAATGCTCCTATTATTTACAATTGAAGTTTACGTAATCTTGAACGATTATTCAAAATAAACCTTGAAGTTAGTTTATATCGCCCTTATCTTGAATGTATGTTCAAGATAAGGATAGAACCATGAAAACCGATTTACTTTCTTCGTTTAAGTTAAATGACAGTATCGAATTACAAAACCGCGTACTAATGGCACCGCTTACTCGCTGTATGAGTGACGATAACCTAGTGCCAACCCAAGCGATGGCTGATTACTATGCGCGCCGTGCCGATGCCGGTTTAATTATTAGTGAAGCAACCATTATTCGTCCAGATGCCCAAGGTTACCCAAACACACCGGGCCTATTTACCAGTGAGCAAATTCAAGGTTGGAAAAAGGTCACGGATGCTGTGCACGCTAAAGGTGGCAAAATGTTTGCTCAACTTTGGCATGTAGGGCGAGTGGCTCACCCACATTTCTTTGGAGGTGATGTACTGGCACCATCTGCAATCGGCGTTGAAGGGTCGGTACCAAGAATGCGTGAGCTGACTTACGTTACACCAAAACCTGCCACTATTGAAGACATCCAAGGTTTAATTGCTGATTACGCAAAAGCGGCCGAAAACGCCATTGAAGCGGGTTTTGACGGCGTTGAAATTCATGGTGCAAATGGTTACTTGATTGATCAATTCTTACATTTTGCTGCAAACCAACGTGAAGACCAATATGGTCAAACACCAGAAAACATGTCACGTTTTGCCCTAGAGGTCGTCGATGCAGTGATTGCAGCAATTGGTGCAGATAAAACAGCATTACGCTTATCGCCTGGTGCGTATTTTAATATGACTGAAAGCGAAGGTGATAAAGCTGTATTTGATTATTTATTATCAGCGCTGGAAACACGTAAACTTGCTTACTTACATGCTGGAATTTTTGATGACAGCATGCGCTTTGAAAGCTTAGACAATAAAACAACGTCTGAATATATGCGCGGTGCATACAAAGGTACTTTAGTCGGTGTAGGGAGCTATACCTTTGAGTCAGCTAATCAAGCTATCGATAACAACCAATTTGACTTAATTGCGATTGGTCGTCCATTTATTGCGAATCCGGATTACATCAGCAAAGTTAAAAATGGTGAGCAATTAACACCATACAGTGAAGAAATGCTGGCTGAATTGATTTAAAACACCTAATAACATTATCCAACCAAAAAGCGTCCTGTTAGTTTAATTGGGCGCTTTTCTAATACTTTCTTATTTATTAATCAGTTAAGTCTTAAATCTGCCATCTAAATGCATTAATTTTTTAATTATTGTGTCAAAAATTTTGACCCTAAATGTCATACGCACTCTGCATACTGTGCCCGCTTACAAATACGTAACCTTGGAAAAACAATGAGCACAGTAACTAAAAAAACAAAGCTAAGCCTTTTAATAGCAACGCTTTTAGCAACATCAGCAAATGCAAACACGAATAACGAAATTGAAGAAATTACGGTGGTTGCAAAGCCAACCAGTTATGCCAATAACGTCATCGAACCTGCCATGCTTGAGCAACAAAGTTCAGTATCAAGTGTGTTAGCCGTAATTGATAACCTACCGGGTATTAGCATCAACGAAGGTGATGCATTTGGTGGTGACGATTGGTCAACCACTATTACTATGCGTGGTTTTAGTATTGATGGTAATCAGCAGCAATTAGGTATGACCATTGATGGTATTCCTAATGGTGGTTCTAACTATGGTGGCGGTGCAAAAGCAAATCGTTATCTAGATAGTGAAAATTTAGCAACTGTTGAGGTAGGGCAAGGTACTTCTGATATTGCCTCTGCATCACTAGAAGCGCTAGGCGGTACTTTTAATTTTGTGAGTGCACAACCGAGTACAGAGCAAAGCACCACGTTTGCTTACACTACAGGCGATCACAATGCTAGCCGCTACTTTGTTAAACATGAAACCGGCACGGTGTTCGATAACACGCAAGCCTATATCAGCTACTCGCAAACAGATACTAGCCGTTGGATTGGTGATGGCAGCAATGGCGGTAAGGACAATCAGCACATTGAGGCTAAATTTGTATCGGACTTTAGCGACCTGACAATAACAGGTCGTGTTTCGTATGATGATGTTCACGAAATTAACTATAACAGCATCAGCATTAGCGAATTTGAACAAAACCCTGATTGGGATCGTTTAACATGGAATTGGACCGGTGTGCCTCATTTTGATCAAATGTTTGCTGAGGGCTGGGGTACATTACGCGAAAATACCCTTGCTTATGTAAAGTTTGATTACGCGTTAAGTGCCACTTCAAACTTAAGCTTATCGCCTTATTACCATAAAAACTCGGGTCGTGGTGATTGGATTCCGCCTTATTTAACGTCACCTGTTAATGGTGATGGCAACCCAACATCAATTGGTGGTGAAAATGCTGGCAGCTACGGCTTTACCGACAGCGATGGCAACCCACTTGCACCTGCAGCAGGTTGTACGGCAAGTTTAGAATGGCCATGGGCTTCAGGCCCAGGCTTAAACCCGGCCTGTTACCCTGATGATGCCATTCCGGTTATGTCTTATCGTCATACTCACTACAAAAAAGACCGCTTAGGTATGACTGGCGAGTACCAAGTTACTCTTGGCAATCATGACATTGAAGCTGGCTTTTGGTTTGAACAAACAGATCGTGATGAATCACGAGATTGGCATAAAGTGATTGATGCCCGTATCTATCATCATTTTGATCATACGCCATATTGGACTCAGTACAAAAACACCTTCGAAACGGATACTTTTAAATGGTATGTGCAAGACTCAATCAGTTTAGGTGATTTCACACTTAATTTAGGTGCTAAACAGTACCTTGTTGAGCTTCAGCGTTATAACCATTTTGAAGATGAATACTCAGATAAAATCGACAGTGATTCAGACGTACTGTTTAGCGGTGGTGTGTTGTATCAGCTATCAGCAAGCACAGAGCTATTTAGCAGCTACAGCGAAAACTTTGCGGCAATTAAAGATGGTGTACTTGAACGTGATTCCTCGACACTGACCGAGATTGAACCTGAAACAGCTGAAAACATCGACCTAGGTGTACGTTACAGTGATGACCGTTTACGCTTAACAGCAACAGCTTATAGCATTGAGTTTGATAACCGTATTACCTTTATTGCCCCGGGCAGTGATACAGATGGTATTGATTATACCATTGGCACGAACGGATCTTACATCAATGTAGGTGGTATTGAGTCAACGGGTGTTGAGCTATCAGCAAGTTATATGCTGACTAACAAATGGAACCTTTACACATCTTATACGTACAATAACTCTGAGTATCAATCGAACGATCCAAGTGCTTACAACAGTGATGGTGAGTTACTTGAGGAAGCATCTGCAAGCTTCAAAGCGGGTGATGAAGTCATTGACTCGGCACAAGATTTATTTGTGGTATCGGCAGACTATTACAGTGGTGATTTCCGCTTTGGTTTATCGGCTAAATACACAGGTGAGCGTTTAGGTGCATGGACTGATGAACAAACCCGTTCGCGAAACAAGGTTGATGGCTACACCTTGGTTGATTTAAACATTGGTTATAACACTAGCCTTGATTCAGGTGTATTCAAATCACTCGACCTTGCATTTGTGGTGAATAACCTGTTTGATAAATCATACCTAGCAGGTGGCACAGGTAATGGTTCAACCTACTTTATTGGTGCACCACGTACTGCGGCTTTAACACTTACAGCGCAGTTTTAAATAATAAGCTAACGTTTTAAACAGCCCATCTTTGGTGGGCTTTTTTGCAGGTGAAATATGAAAAAATTAATTTTAGCCACAGCAGTGGTTGCAGCATCACTATTAAGCTTAAGCAGTAAAGCTGCTGACAATGTTGTGCTTGTAACTCTTGATGGGCTTCGCTGGCAAGAAGTGTTCTCTGGGGCAGATAAAAATTTAATTAATAACAGTGATTTTGTAGAAGATACAGATGAACTAAAGGCGCTTTTTTGGCGAAATGACCAAGCACGGCGAACTAAAGCGTTAATGCCATTTTTTAGTGACACATTGGCAAAGCAGGGCGTTTTGATTGGCGATAGAACTCAAGGTTCATTGATGTCGGTAAGTAACCCATGGTACTTCTCATACCCAGGTTACAGTGAAATTTTAACCGGCATTGTAGATGAAAATATCGATAGTAACGATAAAGTTTCTAACCCGAATAAAACCATTTTAGAGAGTTTAAATACTCAGCCTGAATTTAAAGGTAAAACCGCACTTTTTGGCAGCTGGGATGTGTTTCCTTACATTGTAAACCGCGAGCGAAGTAAGGTTTTTGTTAATGCTGGCTTTGAATCCTTTGATGCGGTGAAATCAGAGGAGGTTAGTTTACTAAACCAAATGCAAAGCGAAATTCCGAGTCCTTGGCACAATGTTCGCCTCGACAGCTTTACCTACCGATTTGCCAAACAATATTTATTAAATAAACAGCCGCGTTTGCTTGTTATTAGCTTGGGGGAAACCGATGACTTTGCCCATAACGGTAAATACGATGCCTATCTAAAATCAGCTAAGCAAAGTGATGCGTTTATTAGTGACCTTTGGCAAACAATACAACAAACGCCCGGCTATAAAGACAATACCACATTGATTATTACTACCGATCATGGCCGTGGCAGCCATGCTGATGATTGGCAACATCATAGTTCGAAGCGTGCTTTGGCACGTTCAGAGCAAGGTAAGCAACGTTTTCCAAACGGCATTGTTGGCTCTGAGCATATTTGGCTAGCGGCAATTGGCCCAGATATAAAAGCAACTGGCTTAATTAAGCCAAACAATGAGCTCAAACAAGCGCAAGTGGCTGCAACTGTACTGAGCATTTTAGGCGTCAACAGTCAGCAAGTTAACCCGAAAATGGCAGCGCCGATTAAGGAGATCTTAAAATGAGTTTTACACTTAGCTTTTTTAGAAGCGCCTTATCAGGGTTAATGCTGGTTAGTAGTGTGAGTGCGATTGCCGCGCCAAGTAAAATTTTGTTTGGCTCGTGTGGCCATCAAGACAAGCAAATTCCTATTTTTGATGCTATTAACAAAGAGCAAGCCGATCTATTTATGTTCCTTGGCGATAATATTTATGGTGATACCGAAGATATGTCGGTGCTTGCAGATAAATATCAACGCTTAGGGCAAAAGCCGGGCTTTAAAACATTACGTGCGAATACGCCAATAATTGCCATGTGGGATGATCATGATTATGGCGAAAATGACGCTGGCAGCGAATACCCAAAAAAACAGCAGTCACGAAAAATTATGCTCGACTTTTGGCAAGAGCCAGCGGATTCAGCTCGTAGAACTCGTGAAGATGGCATTTACACCTCGTACACTTACGGCGAAGGTGAGCAAACTGTAAAAGTCATCATGCCTGACTTACGTTTTAATCGCGCGCCTTTAAATCATGTATCGGCGAAGACCTATCAACTTGAACGAAAACCCGCAAAACAAGGGCCTTATAGCCCAACAACCGATAAAAATGCCTCTATGCTAGGTGAAAACCAATGGCAATGGCTCGAACAAGAGCTCAAGTCTGATGAAAAGATAAAAATCATTGCATCAAGCTTACAGCTATTGGCTGATTTTACAGGTTGGGAGTCATGGGCTAATTATCCTGCTGATCGTGAGCGCTTATTTGCGCTTATCAAAAAGCATAAAGTAAACGGTGTGATTATTGTCAGTGGTGATACCCACTGGGGTGAGCTGTCAAAGTATCAACAAAACCTTGACTACCCATTGTACGAGATGACCAGCTCAGGACTTACAGAAAAGTGGAAAGATGTTAGCCCTAATAAACACCGTGTAGGTGATTATACTCATGAGGTTAACTACGGCGATTTAACAATTGATTGGCAAAAAGCAGACCCTACCATTCGCATTGCGCTTAAAGGTATCAAGGGTGATGAGATAATGCACACCGAGTTCGCGTTATCGACGATAAGCCCATACCAGTAAATATTGCCTGCAGCGCATACCCGCATCTAATACCCGCAAACATGGATTAAGCCCTGTTTGCGGGTATTTCTCTCTATCCCATCTAATTAAAATATCTTACACTGTGTCAATTAGTTAGTTTCAAGCAAGGACAGTGTAAAGTGCTGAATATAATTCAATCAAATCGCATGGAAGCACTGCAAGCGCGGTTTCACGCTCTTCTTAAAGTTAATCCATTAACGAGCCCCTTTAAAAAAGAAATTGTGCTTGTGCAGTCACCGGGTATGTCGCAGTGGCTAAAAATAGGCTTAAGTGAACACTTAGGGATTGCTGCTCAGGTTGATTTTCCGCTACCTTCGAGTTTTATTTGGCAGCTTTATCAGCAATTGTTGCCCGATGTACCAAGTGAATCACCGTATAACAAAGCTAACCTTGCTTGGAAGCTGTTTGCGATTTTACCAAACTGCATTGATGAGCCGCTGTATTTACCACTCAAAACCTATTTAGATGGTGACACTGAAGGGCAAAAAACGTTTGCCTTGTGCGAGAAAATTGCCGACGTTTATGACCAATATTTAATGTATCGTCCTAATTGGATTGCAACTTGGGAGCAGGGCATCGATGAGCTTGATGATGTTGATGTAGGCATTGCACCATGGCAACCAGATCTTTGGCGTAAGCTGGTGGCGCATAGTAAAGAATTAGGGCAAAGCCAATATCACCGCGCAAATATGCAAGACAAACTCCTTGCAGCCCTTGAAAAAATGGACGCAAGCCTATTACCTGAGCGTATTAGTTTATTTGGTATTTCTGCAATTGCGAGTAGCCAGCTTGAAGTGTTTCAGGCCATTGCGAAAAAAACGCAGGTATTTTTGTTTTTCTTTAACCCTAGTGAACATTACTGGGGCGATACACTCGATGAAAAAACAGCAGCCAAAATTACCGCTAAATATGCTAAACGCCCGCAGTTACAAGCACTTGAAGACAGTGCGAAAAACCCTGATCACGAGTACTTTTTTATCGGTAACCCGTTACTCTCATCGTGGGGTAAATTAGGCCGAGACTATTTTGAGCAGTTACTGCAATTAGATGCGCAGTGGCTTGACGGATTCGATAACGATTTTGATGACAGTTTGTTATCACAAATTCAGTCTGAGATTTACCAATTAGCCTTTAAGGGTGAGTCACTAACGCCTGATAAAGAATGGTTCATCAATGACGAAGGCAAACTGCCAATTCAGTCAGATGATACCAGCATTGTGCTTAGCGATTGTCACACGCCACTTCGTGAAGTAGAACGACTACACGATTACTTGCTTAATTTATTTAATGAAAATAAAGAGTTAACACCTAAAGATATTATTGTAATGATGCCAGATGTTGGCACATACAGCCCGTACATTGAAGCGGTGTTTGGTGGTGCAGAGGGGCGACGCTTTATTCCTTATGCGTTAGCTGATTTAGCTATAGAACAAGAAAAGCCCGTGTTGAGCTCGTTTGCAAGTTTAGCCGATTTACCTTACTCACGCTTTGGTGTGTCTGACATTCTTGATTTACTGCAAGTCACGCAAATTGCCGAGAAATTTAATCTCGAACCGCATGAATATGAGCAAATTGGTTTTTGGCTTGAACGTGTTGGCGTAAAATGGGGCTTAGATGCAGCTCACAAAGACAGTTTTGGCTTACCTGCGATTGATTTAAATACCTGGCAACACGGTTTAAACCGCTTGCTATTGGGTGTTGCACAACGTGATGAACAGTTGCCTTTCTCGGGCATTTACAGTGCCGATGAAGTGGAAGGCATGGCACTAAACACGCTGAATAAACTGATTGAATTTATTGACGTACTGGCACGTTATAAAACCAAGCTACAAGCTGATGCACCACTCAATGAAAAAGCAGAAACGCTAAAAGAGTTATTAGGTGAAGTATACAGTGATGAAGGAGAGCAAAGCTGGGATTTATTAGTTCTACAAAAAGTACTTGATACGCTGATCAAGCATTATGAAAATGGCGATTATCAACAAAACGTTTCGCAGCGCATTGTTAGTTACCTTGTTAAACAAGGTATTCAAGAAAAAGGCGTAGGGCAGCGCTTTTTAGTGGGACAAGTTAACTTTTGTACCTTGATGCCAATGCGGGCTGTGCCATTTAAAGTAGTGTGTATGCTGGGTTTAAATGATGCCGATTATCCGCGAACAGTTCAGCCAATTGGTTTTGACTTAGTACCTTACTCAAAACGCCAAAAAGGGGACCGCTCTCGTAAACTCGACGACCGTTACCTGTTTTTAGAAGCGATTTTAAGTGCTCGTGAGAATCTATACATCAGTTATATTGGTCGCTCATGCTTTGATAACCAACCAAGAATGCCGTCAACCTTAGTGAGCGAACTGCTAGAATACATAGCACGTAGTTTTGAATTTGCAGATCAAGAAACAGACTTAAAGCTTCCAGAGGCGCTGATTAATTATCAGCACTTACAGCCATTCAACCCAGCCTATTATCTGACAGAGAAAACTGATGATAAGCAAAAAGCAGACAAACCATTAGCAACACAATTACATAGCTATAATCCTGTTTGGATGCCAACTCAAAGTGTCAATCCTGAGCCTCAGCAAGCGCTTAATGTTCAGCCAGAAAGTAGCGTTGAGTTAAGTCAGTTTATTCGCAGTATTTGCCAGCCTCACGAGAGCTTTTATCAGCAAAGCTTGGGTTTACGCTTGCCGCAATTTAACGATATTGCTAAAGATGAAGAGCCGTTTAGCTTAGACGCGTTACGTCGCTACTTTTATCTAGACGAAATTCTCGAAGCCAGTATTCAAGAAATGCCTCTAAACCAAGCGCAAATTATGCAGCGTGGTGAATTACCGCAAGCACACGTTGGTGACTTAGTGTTCGAAAGTATGCAGCACCGAGTCGATGCTCTTGCAGGGCAAGTAAAAGCTCATATTCAAGGTGATGAAGCATTACCCGTTGAAGTAAAGATTAAAATTGCCAACACCAGATTAGAAGGTTGGTTAAATCATATATATGGTCAAAAACAGGTGTTTTATCGCACCGCCAGTATTAAAGCAAAAGATGTTATTAGGGGCTTTGTGCATCATTTAGCGGCGCAAATAATGGGCCAGTCAGTTGAAACCCTCATTCTTGGTTTAGACAAGCAAATTAGTTTTTCACCTTTGTCAGAAGACGATGCCCGCAAGTATTTAAACGATTGGTTCTTGCTCTATGAAACGCTTTTAACTCGCCCAGTGGCGTTTTTCCCAGTCAGTGGCTACGAGTATATAAAAACAGATAAAGATATGGTCAAAGCAAACAATAAATTCGCGCCGCAATACATAGGCATGGGTGAAGGCGAAAACCCGTATATTCGTTTAACCATAAAGAGCCTAAAAGACTGTGAAGAAGAGTTTATTAAATGGAGCGAGCTGCTGTTATCGCCACTAGTTGAATTAGCACAGGAGGCAGATCATGCAAACGCTTAATCCAATGAGTATGGCGCTGTGTGGGCAAAGCCTTATTGAAGCCAGTGCTGGTACGGGTAAAACTTACACCATCACTGGTTTGTATTTACGGTATTTGTTGGGCTTACAAAAAGCGACCGGTGAAAATGAACAATTGAATACGCCGCTTAGTGTTGAGCAAATACTGGTGGTGACCTTCACAGAGGCCGCAACGCAAGAAATTAAAGACCGTGTGCGGGCGCGTATAATCAATGCCAGAGATGCTCTGCTTGGCAAAAAGCCCGATGATGAGCTGATTGAGCAAGTGATTAACGAGGTGACTGATAAACACGCGGCATTTGATTTGTTAGACGCCGCGGCAAAGTCGATGGATGAAGCCGCTATATTCACTATTCATGGCTTTTGTCAGCGAATGCTGAAACAACATGCTTTTGAATCAGGTGTGGCGTTTAACTTAGAGTTTATTTTAGATGAGCGTGAGCTTATTCAAGAAACCCTCAATGACTTTTGGCGTGCCTTTGTCTACCCACAATCAAAAGAGCGCACGCAAGCAATTACCGATATTTTCCCAGTGCCTGCATCACTGTATTCACAGGTAGTGAGTTTACTCAACAAACAAGGGGCAACAATTACCCCCGAGTATGACCTTGATGAAATATGGCAAGCGCGCGACAACTTTGTGGCAAAAGTACCGGCATTTAAAAAGGCGTGCCTTGAGAGTGAGTTTATTAATGCTGTAAAAGCATCTGATTTAAGTGGCTCAAAAACCCCAGGTCGAAAAAACAGCCTTGCAGCGCTTGAAGAATACCTAAACAATGATGAGTTGTTTTTTGTATTTGGTACCAGTAAATACTCGTTTGAAGTATGGGGCTCAGAGAGTTTAAACGATCCTGCAAATTACAAGAAAAACGGCAGTTTACTTAGTCATGCAATGGTGGCTCAGTTTGATGAAATGGCCAAACTGAGTAGCCTTATCAACAACGGATTGAATATTGCGATAGTGCAATATGCTGCTAAATGGGTGGCAAATGCATTAGTTAAACGTAAGCAAGAGCAAGGCGTGATCACCCCTGATGACTTATTAAGTAACTTGCATCAGGCGCTTTTAAGTGAGCAAGGCAAAGCGTTAAGTGAAAAAATTGCCGCCTTGTTTCCGGTTGCCATGATTGACGAATTCCAAGATACCGACCCCGTTCAATATGGCATTTTTAGCCGCATTTATGGCATTAAAAACACCACCCTTGCCATGATAGGCGACCCTAAACAGGCTATTTATGGTTTCCGTGGTGCAGATATTTTTACTTATATAGGCGCAAAACAAGCTGTTTCAGAGGACAAACAATACACCCTAGATACCAACTACCGCTCAAGTGAAGGGGTTGTTGATAGCGTAAACCGCTTATTTGCTAAAAATGACAATAGCTTTATTTACAACGACGCAATCCCATTTCAAAAGGTTAATGCAAAAGGAAAACAGCAAGACAAAGCGTTTTTAATAAACGGTGAAATGCCCAGAGCGTTTGAATTTTCGGTTTTTGTTGATGAATACGCAGAAGCGAACAACAAGCCAACTAGCAAAGGGGTGGCTCAACAGGCATTAGCTTTGCAGTATACGAAAAAAATCACTGAGCTACTCAAGCAAGCTGATGCAGGCGATGCGACTATTGCAGGAAAACCACTTACTGCTGCCGATATCTGTGTGTTAGTGCGAGATCGAAACGAAGCACAGCTGATGAAAGCCGCACTTGCAGAAGCTACCATTGCCAGCGTGTATTTGTCGCGTGATAGTGTGTTTAACCAAGAGCTTAGTCACTATTTACTTAACTTTTTAACAGCATTACATGGTCAGTATGATGAGTCATTACTGCGTGGTGTACTTGCCGGGCCATTGTTTTGCTTAAGCTACAACCGCATTTATGAACTTCACGAAAATGAAAGTGCATGGCAAGAGCATCTAAACTTTTTTGCTCAGCTTGCCCATATTTGGCATAAACAAGGCGCCATGGCGATGCTCGAACGTTTATTAAGCCATAATCAACTCGCAGCGCGTTGGCAAGGCTTAGGTTACAATGTTGAACGCTGGCTTACCGATTTCCGCCATTTAGGGGAAATTTTACAGCAAAAGCAAATTGAGCTTGAGGGAACCCATAGATTGCTGCGTTGGTTTGCACAAAAAGTCAGTCAACAAGATGGTGAAGCGGTGCAAGTACGCCTAGAAAGCGATGCTAATTTGGTGAAAATTGTCACCATGCACGCCTCAAAAGGCTTAGAGTACCCGATTGTATTCATGCCGTTTGCCTGTGGTTATCGCGAAAGCAAAGAAGCCCTTTATCATAAAGACGGTAAGTTGATTTATGATCTTGCTAAAAGTGATGATGCAATGCAAAAAGCAGAGCAAGAGCGCTTGGCCGAAGATTTACGATTGCTCTATGTGGCGCTGACTCGTGCCGTGCATTTTTGCTCAGTGGGGATGTATAACATTGCGCAAGGTCGCAGTGCTCGTCCGGGCATTCAAAGTACTAGCATTGGCCACGTATTATTTGCAGGGTTAGATGTTAAATCGGGCGATGAATGGCGAGCATTGTTACAAGAATTTTGTAATGGCTCAGCGCACATGCACTATGAGGTATTTACCCAAGCAGATGAGCTTGAAAAGCTAAGATTAGGCAGTTCTGACAGAGAACAAGTCTATAAAGTAAATACTGTAAAACCAGAGATCCAGCGTGATTGGCGCTCAACCAGCTTTAGTAGCTTAACGCTGAAAAAGCATACTGACCACATTGAACTTGGGCGCAGTGATGAAGACCACGCAAAAGATGAGTTTTTAGCCCAAAATGCAAATGCTATAACACCTTACAGCTTTCCTAAAGGCGCAAAGCCGGGTAGTTGTTTACATGAAATATTTGAGCAATTGGACTTTACCGACCCTTATGCGTTAAAGCGTCCAGCCACTGAGCAAGACGACCATGCACTTGATAAAGTGATCAAAAAATTATTTGAAAAATACCATATTGATGATAGCTGGCAGGAAATGACAGAGCAGTGGATCCTAGCAGCATTGAACTGCCCATTAAACGATAAAGGGCTTAGTTTATCAGTACTTGAACCTGATACGTGTTTGGTCGAAATGGAATTTAATTTACCGTTGTTATCGCTTTCAAGCGATAAGCTTAACCAAGTGTTGGTGCAACATTTTAAATTACCAGGACAGCTTGATTTTAGTGAGGTGCAAGGCTTACTAAAAGGCTTTATAGATTTAATATTTTGCTGGCAGGGTAAGTATTATATTCTTGATTATAAATCGAACTTTTTAGGTAATAGTGCGGCTGACTACCAACATGAGCAACTAGAGCAAGCTATGACCAGTCATCAGTATCATTTGCAGTATTTAATTTATACCGTGGCACTACACCGTTTATTAAAGCAACGTATTCAAGATTACGATAGCGACACGCATTTAGGCGGTGTTTACTACACCTTCTTACGTGGTATGAGCGAAGGGCAAGGGGTGTACTTTAATCAGCTAACGAAACAGCAAATATCTGAGCTTGATAGCTTATTCGCACAAGGAGCCATGCTATGAGTCAAATGACATTCGGCTTTGATGATCATGAACCCCACGAGCCTATGAATAAGCAATCAAACAGTAATGAACAGGCTAGTAAAAATCAACAAGCAGAACAATCAACGAAACATGTTGAAAACGATTCAGCGTTGCCTGCTATAGAAGTTAAAACTCAGCCTCTATTGAGTTATTTGCTTGAGGCAAAACGTATTCGCTTGGTTGATGTTAAGCTCGCAGAGCTTTTAACCGGTTCACAAACACTGATAGAGAATAACGATACAGCGCACAGTGAGGTTTTTTACCTGATTTTATTGCTTGCGGCAGCGCAGCAAAGTCAGCACAGCTGTTTAGAGCTGGCTAATATAAACTGGCAAAATCCGTTTGAAATTAAACAGCAAAGCTTAGCTGATGCCAGTATCGCAGCCCCTGAGGTTTTAACGCCGTTTGATATGGAATTTGGTCTTACTGAGGCCGTTAATAGACTAATGAATGCTGAGTGCGTAGGGGACGACAAGCCACTGCTATTGTTTGCTAATAAACTTTACTTTGCCCGTTTGGCAGAGTACGAAACCACACTGGCATCGCGTTTACATCATTTAGCAACGAAAGAGCTCACCCTTGATGAAGCTGCATTAAAGGCATTACTTGAGGTGTATTTTCCAAACAGTGAACATACAACCAATCCAAGCGATCCTATTAAAACATTAAACTGGCAAAAAGTAGCCTGTGCGATAGCTGCAACAAAAGGCTTTAGTGTGATCACTGGCGGCCCGGGTACCGGTAAAACCACCACGGTAACTAAGCTACTAGCCATATTACAATCTTTGTATGCCAGTGCACCGCTAACAATAAAGCTGGTTGCACCGACAGGTAAAGCGGCAGCTCGTTTAACCGAGTCGATTTTAGGGGCGAAGCAAAAGCTCAGTATGATCCCTGAGAATATCGCGCCACTTATTCCAGACAGTGCGCAAACGATTCACCGCTTACTTGGCGTTATTCCGCATACTAATAAGTTTCGCCATAACAAGCGTAACCCGCTGCATTTAGATGTTCTGATTATTGATGAAGCATCGATGGTTGATTTGTCGCTTATGGCAAAACTAATCGAAGCACTACCTAGTCATGCAAGGCTTATTTTACTTGGCGATAAAGACCAATTAGCTTCGGTTGATACGGGCAGTATTCTTAGTGACCTATGCCAAGGGTTAGAGCTTGGCAAAATGCCTGATTACAGCAGTGAAAGAGCTGCGCAGCTTAATCGCGTTTGTTTTAATAATCAGAGCGCTATACCCGCGGCGAGCAGCCATTTTGTACTTAACGATTGTATTGCGTTTTTACAGCAAAGTTATCGTTTTGATGGCAGCAGCGGTATTGGTCAATTAGCACAAGCAGTAAATACCAATAACAGTGGCTTACTGGGCTACGTTGAGCAAACGATTAATCAAGGCGGTTTTAAAGACCTTAAACTTAATTACAGTGTAATCAGTAAACCGATTGAGTATTTTGTGCAGCAAGCGGCTTTGCAATACCACGATTATTTGCATCTTATCCAGCAAGGGGCAAGTGTAGCCAGTGTGCATAAAGCATTTGCGGATTATCAGTTACTAGCTGCCGTCAGAGAGGGAGATTATGGAGTAAATAGCCTTAATCAGCGTATTGAAAAAGCACTTACTCAACAAGGCTTAATTGCGCCATATCAAAGGCACTATGTGGGTATGCCAATAATGATCAGCCAAAACGACTATCAGTTAAAACTGTTTAATGGCGACATAGGTATTTTAATGCATGATGAGCAAGGTCAGTTAAAAGCCATGTTTATTGATGAACAAGAAAACATTCGTGCCTTTTCACCAGCACGTTTACCCGCTCACGATAAAGTATATGCAATGACTATTCATAAGTCGCAAGGCTCAGAGTTTGCTTACACCGCGATGATTTTACCGCCAATTAAACAGGCTAATCAGGGGATTAACAGACAGTTGGTTTACACGGGGATCACCCGCGCGAAAACCACATTTGAGCTGGTGGCCGATAAAAATGTATTGCTAATGGCAATGAATAAATCTGTTACTCGTGCATCAGGTTTATACGATAGGTTAAAACATGAGGCTAGTTAAAGTAACGAGTGACCAACTCAACGAGTTAATGGGTTGGTTTAACACAGAGGCAGAACTGCGTATTTGGTCAGGGCCATTTTTTAAATATCCATTTGATACACAAAGCTTTAAAAAAGATTTAAACCTAGATGCGCTGAATTCCTACGCGCTGGTTAATGGCGATGGCCAGATGCTTGGGTTTGGTCAATACTATTTACGTGAAGGGCGTTGTCATTTAGGGCGGTTAGTTATCGCGCCAAGCGAGCGTGGCAAAGGTCTTGCAAAAGTGCTGATAAATTTACTGGGAGAGCAGGGTAAACAGCAGTTGCAGTGCGATAGCTTGTCTTTGTTTGTGTATACCCACAATACCCTTGCTAAAACGGCCTATGAGAAACTGGGTTTTATACAAACCCAGTACCCAGCTGACATGCCACTCGACGGGTGTATTTATATGACCTGCTAAGAGCGTTTAAAGCTGCTTTTACGAAACAGGTTAGGTTGCCAACCAAAATGGATGGCGCCTAATCTTAAAAATACCGTCACAGCAAATGCGCCAATAATGCACCAAATATAGCTTACCTCAAGGGTGAATAAGGCAGCATAGGTTAACCCTCCCGATAAGCAAGCGGTTGAATAAAGCTCTTCACCCATAACTAGAGGCACTTCTCGGCAAATTACATCGCGCATCAAGCCACCAAAAATACCGGTGGTCATGCCCATAGTAATTGCAACAACCATATCAGCTCCTTCTATTAGTGCCTTTTCTATACCGATAATATTGAAAATTGCCATACCTACGGCATCCATTAACAACATGGTGGTGTTACTTAAATCGGGTAAATGACGAATCGATAAAATGGAGGCAAAAATGGCAATGTAAGTAGCATATAAATAATCTGGTTGGGCTATCCAAAAGACCGGCTTATTGAGCAAAATATCGCGTAATGTTCCACCTCCTATTGCTGTTACCGTGGCAACCACCACCACACCAAAACCACCGACACTTTTTTCATGACCCAGTAAGGTGCCAGAGATTGCAAAAAATGCTACACCGATAATGCTTAAAAAGTGAAAGTATTCTGATGTCATGAGGCTTCCTTACCTATTTGATAGTAAGTTAACCTTAGCAAAATGAACTTTATTGATGCTGAACAGATAAGAAAATAGGGCGGGTAATGATGTTACCCGCAGGTATGAGAGTATTGATTATTTAAGGTAATCAATCACTAATTGCGTCATTGCATTTACTCCAAGCTGTAAAGCTTTCTCGTCTGCAAAAAAGTGTGGTGAATGATTACTTGGCGCTGTAACAGCATCTTGACCTTTTGGTGTTACACCTAAGAAAAAGAACATTCCTGGTGTTTCTAAGGCGTAGTAACTAAAGTCTTCTGCACCTGTGATAAGTGGGGTTGTGATCAGGTTTTCTTTGCCAACCACACCTGCAAGTGTTGGGGCCATTTTCTTGGTAAGTTCAACATCGTTCACTGTTACTGGGTAACCATGGTCAATGTGAACATGCGCTTCTGCGCCACCAGATTCAGCCACCATCTCAGCGGTTTTAGCTAAACGTTTTTTAATGTCAGCACGCATTTCTTGGTCAAAGGTACGAATTGTGCCAACCATTTCAACTTGATCTGGGATGATGTTGTTACGTATACCACCATTAATGGCACCAAATGAAACCACTGAAGGCGCTTTGGTTACATCAACTTGGCGTGAAGCAATGGTTTGAGTTGCCATAATAATTTGTGATGAAGCTACAATTGGGTCAACACCATTCCAAGGACGAGAACCGTGAGTTTGGCGGCCTTTTACTGTGATTGTAAATTTATCGGCGCTGGCCATTAACGGCCCTTCACGAAAACCAATTTGTCCGGTATTAAGTGAGCTGGTTACGTGTAAACCAAATACGGCTTCTGGCTTTTCTTTAAATAAGCCTTCTTTAAGCATAAGCTCAGCACCGCCTTCTTCGCCCTCTGGAGCACCTTCTTCAGCAGGTTGGAAGACAAATAGAATATCACCTGCTAGTTGGTCTTTAATTTTAACTAAAGACTCCGCTGCCGCCATTAAAATAGCCACATGGTTATCATGACCGCAGGCATGCATTACGCCAACTGTATTACCTTTGTATTCAGCCGTTTGAGTTGACGCGAATGGTAAATCTACTTGCTCTTTAACAGGTAATGCATCCATATCAGCACGCAGCGCAATAAGCGGACCTTTTTTACCACCTTTCAGTTTGGCAACGACACCTGTATGAGCAACACCTGTTTGCACTTCAAGGCCTAAAGAGCGTAAATGCTTAGCTACGTATTTGGCAGTTTCAAACTCACGGTTACTAAGTTCTGGGTTTTGGTGTAAATGTCGGCGCCATTTAATGACTTTTTCGCTGACGCTTTTATTTGCAGATTTAAGTTCAGTATTAATATCACTAGCAAATGCAGGGGTAGAAATAGCACTGAGAAGTAGGCTGGTCGAAAGTAGTTTGTTTAACATCCCGTATCCTTTTATTATTTAGATATCCAAACAACCTCAAAATACGAGTTTCAGTTGGAAATAAAAGCGGTTTAGGCAAGGCATTGATTGCAAGTAATAGATGTTCTATTGTTAAAATCAATAACGCAGTATAAATCGCTTTTAAACCAACCCTTTGGGCGCTTCGCAGGCACTTACTCTCATCGTTGTTACTTCTTAAAAGGGAATGCCATTCTTGCAAAGTAACGCCTTGATATTAAGCACCTGTGAAACGCTGAATTCTGCATTTTGAGGTGGCTTGGATATATGCACACTACACCAATGTAAAGGATAAACACTTGAATGAACAAGACCTTTCGGTTATTAACCAAGATAAATGGTTTAAAAATCGAGCACAATTATTTAGGGACAAGCTAGTAAAAAATGCTAAATTAATCACCTTAAATGCCGGTGATGCATTGTTTTTGCGTGGTGATGAAAATAATGGTCTGTATTGTGTTATTAATGGCGTGCTTAGAGTTTCTGGCGTTAATAACCAAGGCAAAGAAGCTGTACTCAGTTTTGTAACCAGTGCAATGTGGTTTGGTGAAGTTGCTTTGTTTGATGGTGGTCAACGCACCCACGATGTGTATGCACAAACTACGGTAAGGCTTTTACACGTATCAGAACGGGCATTAACTCAGTTATTACAAGATCATCCCGCTTATTGGCATGATTTTGGGCTGTTGCTTACTAACAAAGTGCGAAATCTGTTTGATTCATTAGAAGATCACGCATTACTAACGGCAAAGCAAAAGGTGATTAAGCGCTTATACATGCTTTATCAGTCATCACTACAAAACTGTTTGCCGCTTACTCAGCAACAACTTGCCGATATGACCTATCTAACACGGCAAACTGTTAATCAAATTTTGCAATCCCTGCAAGCTGATTCAATTATTAATCTTAAATATCAAACGATTGAAATAATTGATATCGATAAATTGCAATCTCAATGCTAGTTTGGAACTAAAATTGCTACAAAGCTGTAATCAAGCTTAAACGGAAGACAACTTGTGGCAATTACGTTTCATAATCAATATAACCCTTATCACACTTCGGCTGCTACTAAGCTTTCGCAAACGGCCCGCCCTGAGGGTGTGAAGGCCATGCATACGCCTGCATCTTCAGCACAAAAACTGTTGCAAAAGCACTCACAGCCCAGCTCTTTTCTAGCACAGGCGCAAGAAGCCTTGGTTTATCAGCGACTCGGGGTTGATAAAGAGAAAATTGACGAAATAAAAGCGCAAATAGAAAAACTTGCCGAACAAATGCAGCAACAAGGTGCCGACACCAAAGCACTGCAAGAAAAAATGAATGAGCTGCAAGCGATGCTTGATGAAGAATATCAAAAAGGACGCGAACGCATGGATATGCAGCCAGAGGCCGATAAAGGCAAGATAATTGATGCGCTGATTTGATATGCGAGTTTAATAGAGCTAGTTAAAATGTCGGATAGTTGACATTCTTGCTAGTAAATTATCTGCTAATCTGAGTTTTGAACACAGTTTTGGCAGGAAAATATAATGAAAACATTAAAACAACAACTGACAAATTACGCCCTTTATCACCGTTCTAAACGCAATATTTACACCCACTTTATTGGCATTCCATTAATTGTGTTTGCAATTATTTGTTTATTGCAACGCGTCACGCTTATCTCTGAGCCTGTTGTCATCTCTTTAGCAACCGTGGTGATTGGGCTCACTTGTCTCTATTACTTAATGCTTAGTTTATCGATGGGGTTAATTATGGCTGTATGCTTAAGTGTGTTAAGCATTGCTGCTGAGCCTGTGGTGTCGCTTTCAACACAATTATGGCTAGCCGTAAGTATTGGCAGTTTCGTTGTTGGTTGGGTTTTTCAGTTTATTGGTCATTATTTTGAAGGTAAAAAGCCAGCCTTTGTTGACGATTTAATTGGTTTGGTAATAGGGCCTTTATTTGTATTAGCCGAGTTCTTGATTATGCTTGGTTTTTATAAAGATATTGCTGATTATATCGAACAACATGCTGGGCCTAACAAAGCATAACAACAATAATAAGGAACACATATGCAATTAAATGGTAAAACAGTTTGGGTAACTGGGGCATCTTCTGGAATTGGTGAAGCACTTTGTGAGCAACTGGCGGCAAAAGGAGCAACGCTAATATTGTCTGCCCGCAATGAAGATAAACTCAATAAGCTGAATAAACGACTCGGTGGTAATCATCACGTAGTCCCCCTTGATTTGGCAAAACCCGAAGCCTTACTTGAAGATATGCCTACGGTGATAGAGCGACTTGGCCAAGTTGATGTGCTTATCAATAACGGTGGGGTGTCGCAGCGTAGCTTATTTTTAGAAAATGAATTTACGGTTTATCGCCAACTGATGGAAGTGAATTACTTTGGTTTAATTGCCTTAACTAAGGCGGTCGTACCGCAAATGGTGAAGCAAGGTATGGGGATGGTGGTCTCAATTAGCAGTGTCGCAGGTAAAGTTGGTTCGAAGTTTAGAACTGGTTATTCGGGCTCTAAGTATGCGGTAGTCGGCTTCATGGATTGCTTAAGAGCAGAATTAGCTGATAAAAACATTAATTGCCTGACCATTTGCCCAGGTTCAATTAAAACAGCCATTGCACATAACTCATTAGATGGCCAAGGTAAGCCACAAAATAAGCCAGAGCATTCAATTGAGAACGGCATGGATGTCGCTAAAGCCGCTGCAAAAATGATTAAAGCCATTGAAGCTGAAAAAGATGAGGTTGTAATTGGTGAAGGCATAAGTGGTTTAGCACCGACCATTAAACGCTTCTTTCCGAGCTTCTTTAATCGGCTAACGGCAAAAATGAATTACCGATAATTCGCTATTATTTATTAGTAAATGATTCTCAGTAAACCATGTGCAACATGGCTTGCACATTTTTTGTACCAAACGGTCGAATTATTATCACTATAATCTATAAAAGGCACTAGTTTGCTATGGTTAAACGGGGATAGATTAGCTTACAATGGGGTAAAAGTAGTCCAAACAAGAGAGAATAACAATGGCCGCATTTGGTACTGTATTTATGCCACAAATGATCCAAGCACGTTTTGCTGATAACTCATGGAGTGAAAGCGCGCTGGTCCCATCTGATAAAATCGAATTACATGCGGGTGCTCACGTATTACATTACTCAAGCACCTGTTTTGAAGGATTAAAAGCATTTCGTCACGAAGATGGCTCGGTCTATATCTTTCGTATGGATGCTAACATTGCTCGTATGAAACAAAGCTCTAAGTTACTAAACTTACCTGACTTTGAAGAAAGCATGCTCGAGCAAATGATCAAAGACATTGTAAAAGAGTACGCAGACGAAACACCAACACCTCCGGGTTCTATGTATATTCGCCCAACTCACATTGGTACAGAAGCAGCAATTGGTAAAGCCGCTGCACCGTCAATGAGCTCACTTCTTTATGTATTACTTTCGCCAGTGGGTGATTATTTTTCAGGTGGTGCAACGGCATTACGCGTATTACTTGAAGAAGACGGCATGCGCTGTGCTCCACACATGGGTATGGTTAAAAGTGGTGGTAACTACGCAAGTGCATTAGGCCCAATCTTAGAGGCTCGTTCAGAACATCAAGCAGACCAAATTTTGTTCTGCCCAGGTGGCGATGTTCAAGAGACTGGTGCTGCAAACTTTATTCTAATTGATGGTGATGAAATCATCACAAAAGCGCTTGATAGCACATTCTTACACGGCGTGACGCGTAATAGTATTTTAACGATTGCGAAAGATTTAGGTATGACGGTATCTGAGCGTAATTTTACCGTTTCTGAGTTGCTTGAAAGAGCTGCTAAGCCAGGAACTGAAGCAGCGTTATCGGGTACTGCTGCGGTACTTACTTCGGTTGGTACGCTTATTCATAACGACCAAGAGTTTAAAGTAGGTTCGGGTGAGCCGGGTGAGAAAGTCGCTAAATTACGTCAAGCACTGAATGATATTCAATGGGGTAAATCAGCAGATACACATGGTTGGTTAACAAAAGTATAATCTCAAGAGTGTTTACTTGTGTAAGTTTATAAGAGCCACGCCAATGCGTGGCTTTTTTTTTTACATTGGTTTACAGCGCATTTCGTGATTAACCGCAAATAACTAGACATTCTAATGTATTAATTTTACTTTCATTTCATTAACAATAACTAAAAGTAAAGTGATTATGATCAAGAAAACATTAGCATGTGCAATTGTTGTTGCATTGGCGGGTTGCGGTGAATCTACCCCTACAAAAACAGAACAAACAGTAAAAACTGCAGAGGTTAAAGCTGCTGTGAATTATCCAGAAACTAAAAAAGGCAATGTTGTCGACGAATACTTCGGTGAGAAAGTAGCCGATCCATATCGTTGGTTAGAAGACGATATGAGCGACGAAACTGCACAGTGGGTAAAAGCCGAAAATGACGTTACTTTTTCTTATCTAAAAAATATTCCTTATCGCGATGAACTTAAAACTACACTCGAAAAGTTAATGAATTATGAAAAAGTGACAGCCCCATTTAAAGAAGGTGAGTACACTTATTTTTATAAAAACGATGGCCTGCAAAATCAGTACGTGGTGTATCGTAAAAAAGGTGACTCAGAAGCTGAAATTTTCTTAGATCCTAATACCTTCAGTGCTGATGGAACAACATCAATGTCGGGCTTAACCTTTACAGAAGACGGCACCTTAGCTGCCTATCAAATTTCTGAAGGTGGTAGTGACTGGCGTAAAATCATTATTATTGATACGGCAACAAAACAGCCTATTGAAGAGGCATTAGTCGATGTTAAATTCAGCGGTATCTCTTGGTTTGGTAATGAAGGCTTCTATTACTCAAGCTACGATAAGCCAAAAGGAAGTGAGCTTTCTGCAAAAACGGATCAACATAAAGTTTATTATCACAAATTAGGCACAGCGCAAGCTGATGACCAATTAATTTATGGTGGCACAGAAGCACAGAAACATCGCTATATTGGTGCTGAGGTTACTCGTGACAATCGCTATTTAATTATTGCTGCAAGCACTTCGACATCAGGTAATAAGTTATTTATCAAAGATTTAACTAAGCCTGATAGCAAGTTAGTGACAATTTTAGATAATACAGACTCAGATACATCAATTATAGATAATGACGGTACAAAGCTTTATTTAGTGACTAACTTAAACGCACCAAATAAGCGTGTTGTTACTGTGGATGCTGCTGATCCAAGTCCTGACAACTGGCAAGATTTAATCCCTGAAACTGAGAATGTATTGAGCATTTCAAAGGGCGGTAATTACTTCTTTGCTAAGTATATGGTTGATGCTATATCACAAGTAAAGCAATACGATAAATCAGGTAAACTTGTACGTGATATCAGCTTACCAGGTGTGGGTACCGCATATGGCTTTAGCGGTAAACATGATGCACCAACACTGTATTATTCATTCACTAATTACACCACACCAGGCAACATTTACTCGTTTAATGTTGAGTCTGGCGAGTCTGATGTGTATCGCAAGTCAGGCGCTAAATTTAACAGCGAAGAATATACTTCAGAACAAGTGTTCTACACATCGAAAGATGGCACTAAAGTTCCGATGATTATTTCGTACAAGAAAGGCACTGAGCTTAATGGTAAAAATCCAACTATCTTATATGGCTACGGTGGCTTTAATGTAAGTTTAACGCCAAGTTACAGCCCGACAGTTGCTGCATGGCTTGAGCATGGTGGTGTTTATGCTGTTGCTAATATTCGTGGTGGTGGCGAATACGGTAAAGATTGGCATGTAAATGGTACACAGCTTAAGAAGCAAAATGTATTTGATGACTTTATTGCGGCGGCTGAGTATTTAAACAAAAAACAATACAGCTCACCTGATTATCTGGCGGTACGTGGTGGCTCTAATGGTGGCTTGTTAGTTGGTGCGGTTATGACACAGCGCCCTGAGTTATTTAAAGTCGCGTTACCTGCTGTAGGTGTATTAGATATGCTGCGTTACCACACCTTTACTGCCGGCGCTGGTTGGGCATATGATTACGGCACCAGTGAGCAAAGTAAAGAAATGTTCGAGTACTTAAAAGGCTACTCGCCTGTGCACAATGTTAAAGCGGGTGTTAGCTACCCAGCAACCTTAGTGACAACAGGGGACCATGATGACCGTGTAGTGCCTGCGCATTCATTTAAGTTTGCTGCTGAACTGCAAGAAAAAGGTGCGAAACAAAACCCATATCTTATTCGCATTGAAACAAATGCTGGGCATGGTGCAGGTACGCCAACAAGTAAGATCATCGACCAATATGCTGATATTTATGGTTTTACCCTCTATAACATGGGTATTAAATCGCTATAAGGAAGTGTTTGCTTAACGAACATTGAAAACGCCGAGCTTAAGCTCGGCGTTTATATATCCATCAAATTAACTTTTATAAATCTATTCCCAGTGCGAAAATCATTTTGTAATCTTCTTTTTCTGGTACCACACCGTTTTCATCGGCAATAGGGTCGGCTAAGTAATCCCATACTAATGACATGTCAAAATCGATATCATCTGTGATCTCAAATTCAAACGCAGCCATTGCATATTGTGAATCACCCCCGGCGTCACTATTAGCCGTCAAATAACGATAATTAAGTGAAAAATCAATTTTCTTGGTTACTTCTAATTCATAATTTGTAGATATGAACCAAGACATTGATGAGTTGCTTTTATCTTCGCCTTCAGCAACAGTGTCAAATTGCGTTTTTTGGTATGCTGGCCCTGCTGTAAAATCCCATTCTGTTTTATCTGTATCCATTACATAGTAACCAACACCTGCGCCCACAGTGTATTTATTAGCGATATTTTGGAACGGATCACGATAGTACTCAAAGAAAATAGGGCGGTAATACATTTTTTGTGTATAAAACCAGTCATAAGTGCCGTTAGCACGAATGTTGTTTTTAGTAACTTGATTATCGCTGGTAGTCCGGTAGCCCAAAATTTCAGATAAAAAACGGCTAGATGCAGTACGGCGTTTGATATCAGCTTTAACAGAATACTCAGTTTGGTCAGTATTACCGCGAGCTAAATCTGCACCCATCGACAATTTTATAGTCCATGCACTAAGTTCACTTTCTACTGAAGGAGCAATAGAGACTAAATCGCGATAACGGTACTTAGCAGGTTGTTCACCCACTTTGATAAAACCACCGGATATATTAAGTGCACCGCTGAGCTCCTTCCCATCGTTAAAACGAACTGTATGGTGGCGGTCAGAGATAATCATGTAGACATCTTCACGATCGATTATTAATGTGTCGAGCACATCACTATCGAACTCGATCTCTTTATCATACATTGAGACAAGTTCACCTTTAAGCCACTCACCAGAGTTTAGTCGTATCCAATCAAATCGAGAAGCATCTTTAATTATTAAATTTCGCTCTTCAAGTAACGGATCAGGAAGTTGTTCTGCGCTATAGCAGGTAAATGTACTTACCATTATAGCGCTTAAAAGTAGGTGTTTTTTGAGCATCATTTCAATCCCTGTTAAATAGAATGCATCCAAAGAGGAGTGGTTATTTTCTAATAACCTGTTTAATTTTAGAACAGTTTTCAGCTGTATTCAAAAACTAGTCAAGAAGTAGGTAAAAACAACCTCTGATATGTTTTATAGGCATATTCATCACTCATCCCAGCCAAGTAATCACAAATTATACGCATAGCATTATCTTCTTGCTGATGAGCGTTAAGCCACATGTCTTGGGTTGTTTCAGGTAATAAACGCATGGGGTCACTAGCAAAGGCACTAAATAATTCAATTAGCAGATTTTGCCCTTTAAACTCAACTTGCTGCATTTTTGGCTCGCGAATTAACCGTTTAAAAACAAAATGCTTTAGCACGTTGAGAATTTCAGCAAATTCATCAGGTAAACTTACAGTGTACTGTAATATTTCAGATTCAAAATCAGCATTTTGTACAATTAATTTGGCATTAATTATAAAGGTGTTAACCAACTCACCAATGGCGTCCTTTCTTTCATATTCATGATGGGAAAACAGTCTAGCTGTAATCGAACTTAAGTGTGTTGTTAACCAAGCAGAGTCTAACTCTTGTAATTGTACTAAGGCATGGTTTTGCCAATCTGCAAGGGTTAAAACTTCAGTGGCTATGGCGTCTTCTAAATCGTGTACGGCATAAGCAATATCGTCAGCCAATTCCATAATTGCTGAATCTATTGATTTATAGTGAGTTTTAGCTCTAAATTCATCAACCTTATAGTGACTACTCAGCAGTTGTTTATCATTATTCGACAGTGGGTCAATAATCCAATCGAAAATATCTTTATCATCTTGATACAGACCTTTAGCTGGTCGCCAATGGTCGGCTTTGATAAAGCTACGCTGTTCACTTTTTGGTGGAATGGTGTGCCACAAGTCATCAATAAAGGCTGGGTATTTAATAAAGCCAAGCAAGGTGCGTCTGGTTAGATTCATGCCATATCCATTAGAATAAGGCTCAAGTTTAGAAACAATTCTCAGAGTTTGGGCATTACCTTCAAAACCACCATGATCGCGCATCATGTAGTTTAATGCTATTTCACCACCATGACCGAAAGGAAATGGACACCCACTAAAAAAGATAAAAATGTATCTTTTGTTGGAAAGGTAAATTAGTATGTAATTAGATTGGGTATGAGAAATAGATGATGTATAACTTTCAAAGTGAAAAATATAAAACAAAGATGGTGTGTGACGATGATGGTATTCCATTGTTGCTACCCAACTTATATTTACATTCACTTTATAAAAATAGACAAGTATACAAATTAACATGGGTAGATGGGTCTGGAAAGCGAAGAATAAAAGATGCAGAGCTTAATAAAGTAACATTATCAAAAACAAAAATTACCGAATGCTTTTACGAGTTAAGAAAGTTTCTGTTGTGGCTTGAAAGTTATTCAGAAAACTCACCTTCAATTTCTCTAAGTACACACCATAACTTACCTGAAGAAATCCTCAATTATTATATAAATAACGTTTTGATTCTGGAGAGCAATACCAGCGAGAAGATGGTCGAGAAAGCAGTTTCAGGCTTGACGTATTACTACAACTATTTGGCTTTCAATGGGTTTACCAACATTAAAGAGATCCGTGTAAAAGACGATAAAAAATCTATTGCAAGGGACAATACAAAAAGAAGAAATGTAATTAAGTATCTGTCTCCACGTATGCGGGCTGAACTTTATGCCAATGCTAAAAGTCTTCGAGTAGAATGTACGTTGCGGGCAGGTGGAGAATGTGGCCTACGTACGCAGGAAAATATGGGATTATTACTTAATGACTTTAAAGTTGGTGGTCAATCATATTTAGGTCTGAAATCGTTTTTCAAGGAAATAGATACAGAATTAAAACTCAATACGCGCATAGACAAACAAAAGCAAGAGTTCAAGTATTGGCTTCAAGGTAAATATACTAAAGGCCGCAGAGGTGGTGTTGGCGGCATTTCTAGGTGGATTTATATTCCACGTGACGTCATGTTGCGTTTTAAACTTTATTACGAGACAGAAAGACCCGATTGTGGTGAAGATAGTTTGTTTTTGACTGATCCTGCAAGTCGTACTGTACATGGAATAAAGGAATACCAAGGATCTAGAGATTTTAAAGATACACGTGCTTTGGTAATTGACAAACAAAAGGAAGGATTATTACCAACATACCTTCATTTGTTAGACGAAAAACATACATACCACATCCTTAGACATTCTTACGGTACTGATAAGTTTCATGATGCGGTTGAAGAGGATGGACTTGAGCTTGAAAATGTTACGCACTTATCTAGACCATATTTACTAGTTGCAGAATTATTAGGTCATGAAACTCAAGGCAAAGATGCTCCGACAACAACGAGAAAATACATTAGGTCTGTAAAAGAAAAGCTTGATCAAGAAAAATCATACTTGGAGTGCTCAAATGGATAGTGTAGAAGCGAGCTTATTAAAACAACAAGCTGAAATGCTGGCAGAGTTTTCAAGTAAACAAACGGTTAGAGCTGTTGAATTTGAGCCATTTGAGACTGATAAATTTATTGTTCCCGAATATGAGGGTGCAAAGTCGCAAATCGTAACTCTTGAAGATTTAGAATCACACGAGAAGCGATTAATATTTTCGGCTTTATACGCTGCCAATTATATAACTTTTGTTCTTGATGAGGGGACTAGTGGTAATCGTCAAGCATTGTCTTATACCGTCCCTAAATTCATGAGTTACTTGAATGCACTTAAGGTAGATCAATTAAATCGCGTAAACATTTTAAAGTGTTTTGAATCTTACCGGGTTAAAAACGATGGAGTGAAGACTCAAAGCACTGGAATGATTGAATTAATACGACTGATAAATAAAGCGCTTAATTATGTACCATTTGGTAATGAATTACTTGCATCAGATGATTATAAATACCTAGATCTTCTATCAAAAAATAAACCCGCAGCTAGTGATGATAGTGATCAAACTACACTTACTGATTACTTTGGATTTCACTCTTGGTTAAGAAGAGACGATATCGGTGTTGGGTCACAGCTATATCAAAGAGCTGGATCACCAAAATTATTGATGCGGTCATTCCAAATTACAATAAGCAGCGCATTAATTGAAATTAATAAAGCAAAACACGCGCTTATTGATTTATTTCACAAGAAAAAGGTTAAACCAAACTACTTTCCTGCGAAGTTGATTCGCCCTCATCTAGATAATTATAGCGGAGGTCGCAAAAGTAAACAGTTTCGTGTAGATGAAGCGGCATTTAAAAATACTACTTTAAATAATCAAAGAGAATTTTTTGAGAAACTGAGAAATCTCCTTACTGGAATCACAGCAGATAGCATTATTAATACCGCTTTAGAGTCTTTAATTTTTTCTCAATGTGTAGAAGAGGCACATCAGTTTGCGAAGGATGAATTTTGGGATGGTGGAAAAATAGCAGCCCAAACAACAAAGATATCGAATAAAAGAGTCACAGTTTTTCGTCAGGTCACGGATTATTCACTTTTATTTAATCCTGACTTTATTCAAGAGCTAGTAGAATACTCATCTGAAAGACATAAAAAGATCCCTATTTCTAAAGGGGAAAATTACTTATTTGCTTTATTAATGTCATACCAAACGGTTCCATATAATGATTTGTTTAAAATAAAATTGAGTGATTTAAGATTTTCAAAAAGACAAACAGGGGAAGTTACTCAAATAGAATCAGACTATTTTAAGTCTCGCTCTAAAAGCTACCATGATCTTGAAACGGTTGAAGGAAATTCGTTATTAGGCACTTCTATTCTAGCGTTTCTAAATGACCGAACAGATAGACTTAAAGTTGATTGTAAGTTAATCGATAATGATGGTTCATTACAGTCCAAGATGGGAAGAACAGCAAGCATCTCACTGTTCTTCAAGTTCTTGGGAAAATTTTGTATTCGTGACGTGATAAATACCCATTTATCAAAAGAAAAGGTTTCACCCGTATTCATCGAGTGCGTTGTAGGTATATGCGAAAAAGGTATTCGAAAAGAGAATTATGAGAGAAAAAATACTAACTGGCTTTTAAATTGCGAAACACCAACGGTGACTCGAATTTTTAGCTCTGAAGCTGTAAAGAACTCAAGAGTACACTCTCAATCAGATAACTTTGACCCAAGTCGAATTACTAATTACAACTCTCATACAAATGAGGCAGAACGTACTAACTATCGTACTGAAGACAATCAAACTTGGATAGATAACTGCGGAAAAATCACTCGCACTGTTATGAATGATATTTCTTTGAATGTCTTAAGGCCCAGTAAGTCAGAAGTTTCTGAATATAACACAACAATAGAAAGTGCCTTACAAGCGATTAAACTAAGAGCAGATAATACCTTGGCGCTATTAAAAGTAGTTACTGGCAAAAGTAATGGCAAGGTCAACGGCCTTGGCTTCTTGGTATCTAATGAAGGCAGTGAAGGTAGTCTGCCTGACAATATTTATCTTGTTGATTCACCTGAAACTGTTCTTAAGCTTTTACACTATTTAGGCGAATTAGAACGCAGCCATCAAAAAATCTTTCAACGCGCACCAGAATATTTGTTTCTAGAGGCGTTACCCACGGCAGAATGGATAGAGACGGTTTTATCAAACAGATTGTTTAGTAAAGAAACGGTCATTGAAGGTCAGAAGCTTTATAAGAAGTATAAGAAAGATCTGCCACCTATTTTTACCGCATTTACAGGAGGTTACTAAGTGAATAGTTTGGTTAGTTCGGTCAGCAATATCAACAACTCTAAATCTAGGTTCGTAGAGCATTGTAATGACATGTTGCGTTTAATTGACCCTAAAGGACACGCTTCCTTTATAAGTGATAAATGGGTAATTCCTTTTTCTTCAACCACTGCCAGAGCAGAAAATTTGTATGCAACGTTAGATTTTAGCGACTTCAATAATGAAATTTTAAAATTTAAATCAAGTATTAGAATTGAATTTGAAGTCGGAGAGTTTATTAATTTAACGATCATAGACTTTGCCAAGTGGCTCTTTTTACAGCAAAGGCACAATAACTCGTTGGACTATAGAAGTGTTTGGCATTTGGAAATGCTAAGAATGCTTTTTGCGTATCTTCGAGAAAATAATATTAAATTACTTGATGAATCCAAGCTGGAGGACTTCTTTAGTTTAACTCTAACTCACGATTTTGTAGACAAAGCTTTTGTTAGACGCCTGTCATCTCCCGCTTATGGCTCTCGATTTAAAATGTTTAATTTATCAAGTATTACAAGAACTTTACGCCTTCATAGTGTAGAAAGTGTTGTTACTAATATCCATGAGGAGGATTTAAATAAGGCGTTTAATTCAGCATGTCTATCACAAATGGGTATGACTTTGGCAGATTACAAAAATGGAGGAACATTTGATTTTTTAACTTTGGATGTGGGTAAACATTATGTTGATTATTGTGCAAGCTTCTTTGAGCAACATATTGTTTTTGCTACAGCTCTTCGTTGTTCTGTTTTTGAACTAGGGTTTGATTTAGAAGAGAAAGGAAATCAATCTAAATGGGATGCGTTATTTAATGAAAATAAAGAGCAGCTCTGCAATTTAATTACCACTAAATTTAACGAAATAGTTTTGAAGTATCATGCGTTTAATATAGATAAGCTTAATAAAATAATATTAGAGTTAAAATTAGATGAAACTCGTTTTGATTCACATGAGTTTGTAAGAGCACTGATGTTTTCTCGCTTTTATGATAGTCAGCTAAAAAAAAGAGAATATATACTGTCAGAATATGCTGCGAGTATTAATAGTGATAACACAGGCTTTAAGGTCGACTTTTCATTACAAGAATTCGATGAGCATTGTGACAAAGTTTTAAGCGAACAAACTTTAGATTTAGAGAAAGCAGTTGCACTTCTGGACGAATACTTAGATCTATTTCGTGATAGAACTAATGTCAAAATGGGGAGTTTTTTCAGGGATGTCGAAGCTGCTGGTGTAACGGCTATGGTTGCTTATACTGGTTGGAGAGCGAGTGAATATGGCTTTCCTGAATCATCGTTAAATTCTGCTGTTAATAAAGAAATTTCAGATGCTGTATATTCACCGTTCAGATTTTATATTAAGTGGATTTCACCAAAGACAAATGGCGAGACATTACTAGAAAGAGAAATAACGTTATCAACTGCAATTCTAATTAAGCAATTGTCTGCCTTTACAGCAACAAATGACAACGGTTTTGCGTTGACTTCTGCCACACTTGGAGAAGCTACGCTAATTGAGAGTCATGTCAGTAGAATGGTAGCAAGACATTGGCAGAGTTTTCCTGAAAAATACGTAACGTTTTTAGAACTTGATGAACTTGAACTACTAATGGTTAAGGATACTCATTGTGATTTAGTAGAATTTAAAAGAAAGCAGTATTTGTCTGCTAAATACGATTTGAATAGTGCAATAATTCAGAATCTACAAGAACTAAGAGATAAGCTGAGAAATGATAACCAAGTCCTAGAATTAATATCTCGAAGTTATACGGTTGATCAGAAACACTTACGTTTTGCAGAAACCATCAGACGTTATATCAATGATGAACTTGATGAGATTGCAATTGAAATACTCGAAAATCGCTTATCTCAAGAAACTTTGGAATACATAAGAGTAACTCGTGAAAATATCAGCGATTCAGATATAAGAGCCATAATAGATGAACTTAGAATTGGAATATTTAACGCAACTCCTCACGCATTAAGGCATGTATGGGCCGAAGCTGTCTTGAGGCGATATAAAGGCGACATAGGCAAGTTTATTCGAGCAAATTTCAAACACATCGATGAACGTTTTTTCATGGCATATTTGAAGGGGAAAGAAGCTAAAGCTTTAATGCAGGTCGCCAAGAGAACAACAATAAATCATATTGTAAGAAATAGAATCAAGAGTCTTAATGATGAAAGAAGGCATTATTCTGGTCTGTTTGATCGGTTCATAAATAAAGCTGTTGCTATTACTCATGTTAAAACACACGGAGAGTATGAAAAACTAACAAACAAAGTTTCGAATGACAGAATAATCGATATTAAAGTTAATCCTTGGAATACGTGTGTATTACGAAAGGGTACATTTGTCCACGCTAAGTGCTCAGAAGATGGTACACCTCAGCGGCACAAAGCTGAACCTAGCCTTTGCTTGGGCTGTATCAACGGTGATATCGAAGAGGGAAACTTCAACGGCATTGTTGTATATATCAAACCAGATGTCGAAGCTTGTAGAAACCCAAACCTCCCTCTGTTTATCAAAATGGCGCATTTAGTGACTGTTAGGCTGGCACTCAAACGTATAAAAGAACTGAGTAAAAATCACGATGTATCACCTTATCAAAAATATATTGATTTCTTAAATGAAACAATCGAAATGGTTGTCAGCTCTGAGGAGGCTCCCAAATGAGTAATAATTATTACGATGATTTCTTATTGAAAGAAGAAAGAAGCCAAGAGCCTGAGAGTACAGAAGTAGATAAGAAGTTAGAATGGATCAAGCTTCATCCCACTGCTGAAGAAGCTTACAAAGCGATAAATAATCTTAAAGAGGAAAAGTTACGCTACATCAGTGGGCATCCTAATAAAAGAAGTTATGAGGTTAAAAAGTACTGGACTATTTCAAAGGCAGAAGTCGGTAGAAAAATTGGAAAAGAGTCTCAGCCATTGTTTAATAGTAATACCTTCTCTGAAGCGTTGACCAAATACTATGATAAGACAAATAAGGAGCTACATAAATCTAAAGAAGCTAGATTAGATAAGCCTAACAAAGGTTATCAGCATAAGACTAAAGAAGAGTTAAAAAACAGTACTATAAAACTAACGAATGAAAATAAAAAATTACTTCAGAATACTTGTGAAGAGCTGTATGGAAGGTTGTTGAATGACATACCTCTCGATATAAAACGAAAACTTGGTTTAAATTAACGACACTTGCCCCAACAGAGATAGATATTGAACAAACATTCATAATGTTTGTGGGAATTGTAAAGTTTTTATTTTGAGTAATAACAATATTAAGGGAAATTTCAGTATGGATTATAACGAAAAGTTAAAGCATGAACGCTTTCGAGCATCTACGGCTCCTAAAGAAACATTTGATGAAGAAATGGAGTCAGATCGGGGGCGTTCAATTAATTCTGCTGCTGTTAGAAGGTTGCAACAAAAAACTCAAGTATTCCCTCTAGAATCCAATGCTGCGGTTAGAAGTCGTTTAACTCATTCTTTAGAAGTTCAACAAGTTGGTAGATATATCGCAAAACTGGTTTTAAAAAAGTTAAACGAAGCTGAAAAATTAAAAGCTTTAGGATTAGACGATAAAAAAGATGGCTTTACCAGTGCTATTGAAATCGCATGTTTGCTGCACGATGTTGGAAATCCAGCTTTTGGTCATTTTGGAGAAGAAGCCATAAACATGTGGTCTGAAACGTCACTGTTGAATGTTTTCACTGAAAAATTCGGGGATGAGGTTAAGGATAATATACTAGTAAAAGACCTGCTTTGTTTTGAAGGTAACGCGCAAGCCATTAGACTTCTACATAGTTTGCAAGACTTAAACCTATCTTTTTCACAAGTAGCCTGTCTAATCAAATATACCCGACCTGCTTACGAACCAAAGCCTACTGATAAAAGTGATCGTTATTACTATCGAAAGAAAAAGCCCGGTTATTACTACTCTGAAGAAAAGTACGTTAAAGCGCTTCAAAATAACTTAAATATTAAATCTGGCAATAGATTCCCGCTGACATACATTATGGAAGCTGCTGATGATATTTCTTACTGTATTGCAGATCTTGATGATGCGTTAGATAAAGGCATTTTAAATGTAGATCAGCTTCATAAAGCTATAAACGATATATGGGATTCTTATTTAGATGATGAAGAAGTTGATAACGAAGTAGTCAAAAAAAGATATTTGCCAAATCTTGCTGAAAAGGCATACAAGAGATATGAGTCAGAGTCTCACAATAAGAACCATTCATACATTCTTACGTTAAGAACTATCTTGGTTAATGAATTAGCTAATTATGCATCTGACAGATATATTGAAAATCATGAAGCTGTGTTCGATGGGACGCTTGATGAGTCTTTGTTAGATGGCAATGATGAATTTCACTTAGCAACAGAAGTTTTGAAAGATGTTGCTTCTAAATATGTTTTTTCTGCTAAAGAAGTAGAGCGTTTAGAGTTACAAGGCCATACGATAATATCAGGATTACTTGATGCTTATATGCCACTTCTTAAGTTAGATTATGAAAAATTTAAGTCCCTTTCCAAAACCGAGTTTTTGAAACCATGTCCTATTGAGACAAGGTTGTATCATGATTTGTCCAACAAACATAAACGCCATTACAGCGACAGCGTGAAAAGCATACACGAACAAGAAACCGTTTCTGATGAAGATAAAATTTTAGAGTTGTATTACAGATCTCGATTATTAATCGATTACATTAGTGGTATGACGGATCGGTTTGCGTTTGAAGAGTATAGAAGCTTAAAGGCTATTGATTGACGGAAATTGAAGTGGTTTGAATGTATTGGATTAAGTTGATGAGCTTGAATAAGTTTTGTCTGTTCATTTGATTAAATATAGGTCTTGTATTTTTATTCGTAATACCACCTAATATCATACTAAATATAGAAAAAAGTATCTTATCGAGTTACCGGATTCAGTTTCTCATTCAGGAATCGCGATGAGTAAAAATTAATTAAAGGGAGTTGATGTCATGAGTGAAGATAAGAAATTTGCGAAAGACTACCTTATATTCAGACAAGGTCAGGAGAGTTTGTTTGGCGAAAATGATAGTGTTGCAGATGGTATAGAAAAAATCAGGAGTAAACTTTCTGATCTTACCAACATAAAAAATCTTCACTTTTTATTGGGTGCTGGTGCAAGTTCTGATGCCATACCTGCAATGGCACCACTAATTGGTAAAGTAACTGAAAAAGTAGAAGCTACACAAACTATGACCCAGTTAGCTTTTCTTCCAGAAAACCCATCGCATGATGAGTTAAAAAAACGGTTCAAATCTGCGAAAGATGTTTCTCCAAAGAACCTAGAAAACATACTTGGTACACTGTACTCAAAGCGTGAATACCTAAAAGGTGTCGGTCAATCTGATAGCCTCAATGACTTCCTAATTAACCTTATAGAGACTGAGATCTATTCATCTATAAATATAGATTGCACCTCAGCGCAGGCAGAGCTTTCTCTCGATTTATATAAAAAACTTTATCAAAAACTAGCTCTAAGAAACAAAGATTTAGCTAGGGTTAATGTATTTACGACAAACAATGATTTGTTAAGTGAAACAGCGTTGGGTTTTCTCAACATTAACTACAATAATGGTTTTAGTAGTGGCTTGTCGCGCACGTTTAATCCTGCACGTTTCTCCTTTACCTTTTCCAGAAAAGTTGATCCTAGCGTTGAAAAGTATGAGCCATTAGAAAACATGGTATATCTTTACAAGCTACATGGCTCGATTAGTTGGATAGAGTCGGATGACAATTCGTTTTTTAATATCAAAGAAGTTGACGTTATTCCGAATCAAGAACCTAATGGTAAAAATGTACTGATCTACCCCACACCATTGAAACAAAACAAGAGCTTAGGTTCACCCTATGCAGATCTCATCAGAGAATTTCAAAACAAATTGTTACTCCAGCATGGTGTATTAATAGTAATTGGATATAGCTTTAGTGATGAACATATCAACAATGCTATCTATGCAGCACTCGCAGCAAACTCCAGCCTTAGTGTGGTTATTTTTGGTAATTATCATCCGTCTGAAAATCTTACAAGACTGACAGACCGACGTATTTATCAAATATCAGGAGAGGTAGAAGTTCCTATTGATGAAAACTCAGATCCTAAAAAAGAAAAAATTCATTATTTCAATTACATTGTGAATAATTTCATTCCCGATTTAGACCGTAGTAAGGATAGCGAAATACTAGAAGAGTTTATAAAGTCAATGAAGGCGGTCGGGGATAAAAAATGAAAATTGGAAAGATCACTTCAGTAAACTTCAACCAGTTCCGAGTCAAAATTTCTTCAGACATTAGAGGTAATTCTATAAACCTCGCTGGTGTGGTCTATTATTTTGGCAACATTGGTAGCTATCTAAAAACAACAAACTCAGTTGGTGAGCAGTTAATATGTGAAGTTGTGTCAATTTTTGATAGCGATATGAAATTAGACTCTGCCGCTTACGACATTGATAGCAATAGGGAACTGTTGTTAAAACCTGTCGGCACTATCACAAGAACTGGAAAATTTAATCTTGGTGTAGGAATTTTCCCCGGTATTTACAGCGAGGTAACTGTAGTTACGTTTGAAGATATGGAACTTATTCTTCATACAACTAAAGACAAGGAATTGAACGCGTCGATTCACCAAAGTTTCTATCTAGGTGAGAGTAAAAACTTAATCAACTACCCAATAAACATATCAGTCAATGCATTTTTCAATATTCATTCGGCAGTGTTGGGCAACTCTGGCAGTGGTAAGTCAAATACAATAGCGCACATCATCCAAGACATTCACAAGAAAAAAGATAACTCTGCCATTGGTTCGCGGATATTGATTTTTGATGTGAATGGAGAATATAAGAATGCCTTTACTGGACATGAAATAGGCCCCAATTTACAAGTAAGGCTTCTCAAACCCAACATTAATGAAGCAGAAGAAGGCTTTGAGCCGTTTTATCTTCCCCACTTTCTCATGAACATTGATGAGTGGAGTGCATTTCTGATGGCGACGGATGCGACCCAACGTCCTTTCTGGGACAAAGTGCTTCAGGAAAGCTATAAATTTTATATGATCTCAACTCGTGATGGAGAGCAGAGGCAAAAGTTAATTAACTATCTTAGATTTAAGATCTGCAACCTGCTCCATACTCTGCATGCACAGGGAGATAGCGAAACAGCAATCATCACTGCTGCAAAAAGTATCATTTATGGGATTGTGAACCTTATTAAGCTTGATGCAAACCTGAATAGAGCCTGCACGGATGAAGGAATACTGACCGACTTAGAAAACCTGTATTCCAGTTGCACAATCAGTTTTGGTGAAAATAAAGACAAGCTGAAGAAGGCTTTACAGGGAGTGAGAAATAAAGTTGACGATGCTACTCTTCGAGAGGTTATGGATTTCAGAGCATCGGGTGAAGAATATTTTGATTATCGCTTTTTGAAGCAGGCCGCAAATTTAACATTGCTGGAAGAAGATGCTAGAGGTAATGGGCGAGTAAGGGAATATACCTCTACGATGATGACAAGATTAGATTTTTTCTTAGACAACCCAGATTGTGCTTTTATGCGGCAAGCACCAATAGAGACTACCAATATCAATAATTATCTTGATTGGCTGTGGCAATCAAATCTAGCCGTACCAGCTCAAACCAACATGGTAATTATCGATACCAGCGAGTTGTCTAAAGATGCTCTGGAGACATTAACTTCTGTAACATCAAGAATAAACTTTTCTTCAAGAAGAAAACTAAAAGGTAATGCACGACGTGAAAGACCTATACATCTCGTACTAGACGAGGCTCACCGTTATATTAAAAAAGATTCGAAATACCTTCTCCGAGAAAATATTTTCGAACAGATAGCTCGTGAAGGCAGAAAATACGCATTGTATTTGCTGATATCTTCTCAACGTCCGTCAGAATTATCTGAGACAGTTTTATCACAATGCTCAAATTTCATAATTCACCGAATACAGAATGAAATAGATATGAAGTACGTCTATGCCATCCTTCCGTATTTTTCAGATGACTTCGCAAATAAGATCAAGCAATCTGTTCCGGGTGAGGCCCTAATATTTGGTAATTGTGTATCGATGCCGCTTCACGTTAGAGTAAAACAGGCATTCCCAGAGCCAAACAGCGAAAACTGCAAAGTTCATGAGGAATGGTTTAAACCATTTCCACCACCTCCTGTGCTGCCTGTTAAATGAAGTTTAGTCTATCACCTAAACATTAAGATCAGATATGAGCTACTACAACTTAATATTCATTGCATGGTTATGTTGCTGATTTCTGACTTTTATTGTTACTTAGCTCTATGTAATAATGGTCCTAGGCTTTCCAGAGACGCCCGATCTGCCACCGTGGACCAAATGGATATACTCTGTAGAAGAATTTAATTTCCCAATAAAACTCAATGCTAGTGCGGTGGGCTGGTATTTGTTGTGTTTGGTTGATTAATGACTACAGCGAATAGTGAACAATTAGATAACGTAAAAAGACAAGCTAAAAGACTTTCAAAAGTTATATCTCTTCCTCTGAAGCAGGCTCAGCAAGTACTATCTGAAGTTGTTTATGATTGTTCAAATTGGCAAGAACTAAAGCTACGCATAAAAGTACAGAGCAATGACGATTTAATTCTATTAACCAACCTTCATCCAAAAGCTGATACAAAATATATGGCAGTATTTGATAAGTATAAAGAAGCTATCTTAAGCCGGATGGATGACCACCCATCGTTTGTAAATGGACAAAATTCAAAAATTTTATTAAGTATTTTTTCACTTTAACTTATTGATTAATAGAACTTTCATTCTTTCATTTCTTCCTGTTATACATATTTGAAGTATTGACTTAAAATGACCTCTAAATTAGCCTAAATGAGGCTGTTCGGACAGCCTGTGCCTAGCATTTATTTTTGTTAAAAATAAAATACGGCAAAGCGGAGCATCCGAAAAAAATATTGTAACCACTGCAAGAACTGGCGTGCTGGGCCATCGTTCTGCTTTACGTTTGGAGCAATATTTTGATCACATATATTCACTTAGATCTCAAATTAGAAAGACAAGCAACATTACTTTCAACCTCTTTAAATCTTCCTATAGAAATTGCGAAGGACGCACTTGCCAGAGCTATTTATTGCGAAACTGACTATAAAGCACTTGAATCCTCGCTATATGAAAATATTAACTCGCTCAAAAGCAAGCACGCCATGCTACTGAATTGGCTAAAGTATTTGCTCATTGGAGAAGGAGTAAACGACAAAAGATTAATCATTGAATTACAAAAAAGTATTGATCACATGGCTAATCGACTTGCCAATATGGTTGTTATAAACATCAGTAAGTTGCAGCTTATCTCTAAAATATTTCTTTTGTTCGGTCTTGATGATGAAGCGAAATATATTTTCAATGCTAATTTCGGATTAATTTGGAAACCCATTTTTTCTGTCCTGAATAGAGATTACGAGGCACTTTACTCAACTATCAAGTTGGGAGAATTTCCATTTCGCTTGTTTGCAATAAGATACTTTGAAGAAAAGTACGATCAATTCTCAGTAAACAACAATTTTAAGAAAGCATTATTGTATTCGACGCCAAGTGAAGAAGAATTGTTAGATGAGGCAAATAAAGTTGAATTGTTGAAGCTTTGGTTTTTGAGTACACACTCTGTATTGAATAGTCAGACAATGTTTAAAGAAGAAAATCAACCACATGTATTTAATATCAAGAACAAGAGATATCTTGTTTATGGGTTTCCTTTAAGCAATAAAGCTTGTGAAGATCTAGATGAATCAACGCCATTACTAGATCTTCGAGTTAGAAATATTCGTGAAAAACAAACATTCATAATTAAGTTTGGGAAGCAAAAGCTAACATTGTTAGCTGAGAAATTAGATGATTCACCCGTTATTGATCATGTTAATTATTGTGAGTTTACTTACGCGCTCAAAGAAAGCTTACTAACTCACAAGGACGCTCGAAAATCTCCATGCCCTAAGTATGATTCTCTATTTAGTCTTGCATTGAGACCGTATAAAGATGCGGATTTGATTAATAATACTGTTTAAGTATTGAAAATTATGTTCAAAATTTATCTACAGGAAGCTTCAATAGTGACGGTAATTGATTTCAGCGAAGCCAAGAATGAGTATCTTGGAGAAGTACTGTTTGGAGTAGTCAAAGAAGATGAATCATTCAGGTATCGCCCGTTTGAGCAAATTACAACTTCTATGATAGTTGATAAGCTGGAGGTTGATGATAAATTGGAAATTAGAACTAGAAATGGAAGTCGTTACGTTGTTGATAAAAATCTCGGCTTTTATGAGATTTCAGTTAAAGAGCTAGCCATCATGAGAACAGGGCAATACTCACCTGCACGAATAATTCAGATAAGGAAAACAACGTAAACGGCTGAAGCATTCGACTATAGAGATATGTTCTATAACAATAAACAGAAAACATGATTCCAATTATCTACTTTCGTCGGTAGAGTATGAAGAGCAACATCAAGAACGGCTGAGAATTACCTTAGATAATAGGTCTATTCAGTCTGCTAGCAAATGACGACATTATAGCTAGTTACGCTGCTACAAAATTGGGTTACTTAAGCATTTTTCAATTTTGTAGAGACATTAAAAAGTGCTTCTGACAAACACCCAGTGAAGCGCACTTAGTAACTAATGTTATAAATTCAGAATAATTGCGATCTTATGTACTTAAGCTGAATAAATTGGCTTGAAATATAGAAATTTACACCAATTTAAATGAAATATAACAACAACAAGGACAGTAAATGTGGTCAGATAAAGAGTCTCCAATAGACTTTCTAAATTTTAATGAAACGGCAGAGTCGATTAAAGATTTAATTACTGAAAAAGAGCTAATGCCGATAAGTATCGGCGTTTTTGGTAACTGGGGGGCTGGGAAGTCTACTATTTTAGAGTTAACTAAAAAATCTTTAGCCGAGGATAAAAAAGATTACATTCAAATTCACTTTGATGCGTGGACATTTGAGGGATTTGATGACGCCAAGGCAGCTTTGCTTGAAACAATAGCCTCAGAGCTTTTAAAGGAAGCTGAAGGTAATAAAGGATTGGTTGATAAAGCTCAAAATTTTGCGGAGCGCGTTGATAAAATCAGATTACTTGGCTTGCTAGCTGAAGGAGGTGCAGCTGCATCCGGCTTTCCTTTGTTTGGTCTAGGTCAAAAGATAATGAATTATTTTGACGATGATATTGAAACTGGCGACCAAAATGAAAACAAAGACGAAATTGATTTTGGCGACGTAGCGGATATTGCAAAGAATGTCGAGAAGGGAGTGAAAAAAGGGAAAGGCTTAGTCAGATCTAAGAAAGTGATTTCACCACCAACTGAAATTCGCAAGTTTAGAAGTTCATATGCTTCTTTGCTTGAAGGTTTCAACAAGCCATTAATCGTATATGTAGACAATTTAGATCGCTGTTCCCCAATCAATGCAATTTCAACACTAGAAGCCATTCGATTATTCTTGTTTTTACCAAATACTGCGTTTGTTATCGCAGCGGACGAAGACATGATTAGATTGGCTGTGCAGCATTTTCACAAAGGAGCATCAGTTCGACATCAAAAAGACTACTTAGACAAGTTAATTCAAATACCTGTCCATGTACCAAAACCGGGCGTACAAGAAATTAGAGCATACTTGATGATCTAATTGCTTCAGACAAGAAAGTCGAGCAACCAGAGTTCAATAAAATCCGCGATAAATTAGAGGAATCATTAAGACTTTCTTGGCAGCAAGATCCTATAACTATTGATGAGCTGCTTAATGACTGCAATGTTGACTACATTGAAGAGTTGAGAGCTGAATTTAAGGTAGCAGAGCAATTGGCTCCCATTTTAGCAAGTTCTGCGCATATTAATGGTAACCCGCGCATAGTAAAGCGCTTGCTCAATCAAATTCGAATGCGGCTTAAAACAGCGAATCGCAGAGGCATGCAGCTTGATGAGAAAACGATTACCAAATTAGTTATTTTTGAAAGGTGTATGGGTACTCAGGCAACTAATAAGCTTTATGAATTGATTGATAAAGAAAATGGTAAGCCAGAAATAATTGCCATGCTGGAAGATTCTGAAAGTGAACTTAGTCTCGATAAATTGCCTGAGGAGTGGAAAGAAGATCTAGAATTTCTTGATAAATGGTCAAAGTTACATCCTCCATTTTCAAATTTAAACCTTAAGCCTGCCGCTTATTTAAGTAGACAAAGCATTCCTCTTGGTGCCATTAACTCTGTTATGTCAGGTGCAGCATTGAAACTATTAGAAGGATTGTCAAAGCAAAAAAACAGACTTAGTGAAGTAAATTCAAAACTCTTGGAAACAACGCCTCAAGAGGAATATTTATCTGTCATGGATGCACTAATCGAACAATTTAAATTGGTCGAAGATTGGAAAAAGATGCCCGTTGGCTTTTATGGTGCTAGGTTACTCTCACTTAAAGATGAAAAATGCAAAAGCGTATTTGTAACATATACCAACACTATACCAAATAAGCCTTGGATGGTGCCTGTTATTAAAGAATTAAAAGGAGAAAAGTGATGGGTACTTCGGCGTCTGCTTCAGGTCCAAATAATCAAAGTCCATTGGTGCCGCCGTGGGCAGAAGAGGGAAACTCAGTACAATTTGGTTCTGGTATTGATGGTGGGTCAGATGGTTCACTAGATGATGGACAAGATGGAAATGGCGATCCTAATACTGAGACCGACAATGAGAAAGTACAGGAAAAAATACCCGGTCCCAAAAATAATGATCCCAAACCTAATCGACTATCAGGTGCTAGAAGATCATTTGGTGAATATGCCAAAGGTGGAGGCAGATCTTCTAATTTAAGAAGCTCACTTAGAAAGTATGCTAAAGGTTCTGGTGGAGGAACTGGAACGAGTAGACGATTAGTGTCCGGTATCACCGCTGGTACAAGTCTATTCAGAATGATGAATGGAGATAGTGTTAAAACTCAGTTTAAGACACTCTCCATTAATGACTTAAACGGCTTATCAACTGATCAAGCAATAGATCGAATAACAGAGCACCTTACTCCCGATAACGGTGATGCAGATGCGGTCAGAATTGCGCTTGACTATGCACTGGCAGAAGCATTAGCAGACGTTGAGGATTTTGATGCTGGAGTTTTTACTGAAGAAGTAATGTACGAAACTCTCTCGTGTTTTTTAACTGATTTAATATTTCAAGACATCGTGACAGGAATGGGTGAGGCTTGGTTCCATACGCAACATGCAAGTAAGCACCACAGAATGGAAGAAGAATTAAGGGAGTTAGTAAAAGTGGCAACCCAACAACAATTAGAAACCATTACGCATGGCAATGCGGGGAATATAACTAAGGATAATATAGACGAAGTGCAAATTGCCGTTATTAGCCAAACAGTTGAAGTTTGGGAGAGTTATAATGATTAATTATTACTTCCATAACGACCCCTCTAAGTTACCAGAATATTCTGCCGAGTGGCATCCTGTTCAAATTTATAACACACATGATTATGATGCGACTAAACACAGCAAAGCTTCAAGAACACTCCTTGAAGAAGTCAGAAAGTTGGGAGTACCAATTGATGCCGATGCGATAGATTTGGTTACCATTGCTTCTGCTGTTACCGCTGCTGATACTTTTGAATTGAGGAAAAATGCAGCAGATGCTTGGTCAAGGCAAATGCACTTACATATCCCTGTTACTGATGAAAAATTGTGGAATGCGTTATCAGACAAGCTAATTTCATTACTTAATTTTTTAACTGGTGATCAATGGGATTTCACTTTTTTTCAAAGCGAGATGACGTTACCAAAACCTATCAAAAGTGACAACGCGAAAGAAACTTTGGAATCACTAAAAGGATTGAATTCGGTATGCTTGTTTTCAGGCGGACTAGATAGTGCGGTAGGTACGATTGATATTCTTAATGGGAAGTCTAACTATAAACCGCTGCTAGTTAGCCACACATACAAAGGGGATGGCGCGAAACAAAGGGCAATTAAGTCTTTGTTAAAATCCAATTTCGCTGAAATCTCTTACAGTATTTATCCAAGCTTGATGGAGTCGCTAAAAGGCAAAACAGACATTTCCATGCGTGGAAGGAGCTTTAATTTCCTAGCAATGGCTGTGTTAGGAATTGTTGCGTTGAGAAACGCAACTGGTGATGCAAGTATTAACACAATAATAGTACCTGAGAATGGCTACATATCGATTAATCCACCATTAACTAGAAGACGAATCGGTAGTCATAGCACGAGGACAACGCACCCGTTTTTCTTAAGTAAGTTTGAAGAGCTGTTAAGGGATGCCGGATTTCATGTCAAATTTTTCAATCCTTACCAATTTAAAACAAAAGGTGAAATGTTGTCTGAGTGCAAGGATCAAGCTGCAATTGCTAAAGCAATTCCTCTAAGCGTTTCATGCAGTCATTGGCATAGAAGAAACATTCAATGTGGGCATTGTGTACCTTGCTTAATAAGAAGAGCATCTATTCATCATGGGAAATTTAAGAATGATGCAGATTATGAGAACCAACGTTTAAAAACAGTCCTTAATGAGCGTAAAAAACGGGATGATATCCAGTCAGTTCAAGCAGCGATTATCCGACTAAATAAAACTCAAGACTATAGAGGCTGGATCAGACAAAGTGGAAACCTACCTTCAGATCCAGACGTTAGAAAAAAACTGGAGTTAACGGTTAAACGTGGATTAACTGAGGTTGAGAATTTTTTAAAGGCTGAAAAACTGTAATGATGGATTTGCACTGTCATGTAGATCTCTATCCTGATCATGAAACGGTACTTAAAGATATTGAGAACTCTGGTTTTTACGTACTTTCCGTGACTACAGTTCCATCTGCATACAATGGAACCAAGAGGCTTACTGAAAAACTTAGTAATTGCAGAACAGCCTTAGGGTTACATCCACAGCTAGCCCACGTTAGAAGTAACGAATTGGAGCTATTTGATACTTTAGTTAGTGATACAAGGTACATAGGAGAGATAGGGCTGGATGGCTCAAAGGGATATATTGAGCATTTTGAATTACAGCAAGTTGTTTTTGAACATATTCTTGCAAAGTGTACTGAGTTCTCTGACAAAATCTTAACGATCCATAGTTTGAATGCAGTTAACGAAGTGTTAGATCTACTCGGTGCTTATCCTAAGGCTGGTACGCCTATCTTACATTGGTTTTTAGCAACAAAAACACAAGTATTCAAAGCTGTAGAATTAGGATGTTATTTCTCAATTGGCCCAGCAATGATTCATTCTGCAAGAGCTAGGAAGGTGATCTCTTGGTTACCTAGGGAAAGAGTTTTGTTAGAAACTGATGGCCCATTTGCCAAAGTTAAAGGCAATGTGATCTATCCATCTGATGTGACCTCAGTTACTGAATATTTAACTCAGGAATGGCAAGTTGATATTTCGGAAGTTAACTCGCAATTAAAGGATAACTTAAGAGATTTGGTAACATAACTTTTGAAGTATCATTTGAAATACGCTGCAAAAAGCATAAGTAAATTTAAGGGAAAATAATGAAGCTCTATGTCGTTGACATGAACAACGCAAAACATCATCTAAACATCACTGCTTCTTCAAGAGTTGAATTGGCGACCAAATTAGGAAGTGAAGTATTTACTATCGGATCACAAACTTTCCATGTAAAGAATGTCTTTGCTGAACGTAGTAATGATTCGATGCCAGCATCTACTGTCATTGGTGGGGCTTTGGGGCTTGTCGGTGGTATGCCCGGTGTTTTGATTGGTGGAGCGTTAGGTGCTTTATTTGGAAATGAAGCTGATAAGAAAGAACAATCGGCTATTGATGCATTTAACTAGCAAAGGTAAGGAGGCAGGTTACGTCATTATTATGGACATGATGAAAGGCAAAAATGGATTCCCTGCTGAAAAAATTGAGCATCCACTTATTGAACTACTGCTACCCAAACTAGAGTCTTATGAACATGCTGAAGAGCGCAGAATTTTCTACGTTGCTTTAACTAGAGCAAAACAACGGGTATTTATTCTTTCAATTGAAGAGAATTGTTCTGAGTTTGTAAACAAATTGCGGGGATATGGTAAGAAGTTAATTGATGAAACAAGCATAAAAGCTAGCCCAGACTCATTAAACGTTACTGATTTAAGTTGCCCTGAATGTAAAACAGGAAGACTTGTAAAGAATAAAGAAAATACTTATAGCTTTTGCGCAAATATCCCCCTATGTGATTATCGTCTCTACTATTGCAAAAAGTGCGGAGGCTCCAGAAAGCGGGTTGGTGAATTTCAAGTTTGCAAGGACAATCAATGTAATGCCAAAACACCTACATGTCCAAAATGCAGTGGAGATCTAAAACCAACTACTGGTAAATATGGTAAGTTTTGGGCTTGCTACAGTTGGGATTGCAATGGTTCCAAAGACTGGCGTATTTACGAGAAAGATGCCGATGTTTACAAGATGGAATATGAAGATAGCGTGCTATCTGGGAAGTAAAGGAATTCAATTTAATGTTACTAAGAACTAGCACGAAGCAGTATGAAATTTATTACGATGAATCTAATAATATCAGAAAACTCTATCTAGAAGGCGAGCAATACAATATAGATAAAGATCCTAATCAGGAATCTTCACCAATATTTGTTTTAGCCGGGGTTGCTTTCGATTCCAACAGTATTGAATTAGATTTTGAACAACTAAAAAAAGATCTACAGATACCTAAAAATAAGGAGAAAGGTAAGCAAGACAGAGAACTTAAATTCTCACATATGGCTAAGATAAGGGCCAAATATACGCCTATTGAAGCATTCAAGTACGCTTTAGGTAGCAAGCATTTTAAAACGCTTTTTAATCGACTTCTTTCGAACAAAATATTCATTCATTACGAGATGATCAATACCGTCTACTGGTCTTTTCTAGATATTATTGATGACCTAGTAATTTGCACTAAAGACCATAGAGATATTGTGTTACACGCAAAGTATAAAGATGCTTTGTATCGACTAATTAAATTGGATAAAGAAAATTTCTTAAATCTAATGAGTGAGTTTGATTTTCCCTATATCGAGAAAGGTAATTCGCTCGACTTCTTAAAGGCTTTTCATTCGTTAATACAAAAGAACTTAATGTTTATTTTGAAAACTGAAGGCCACGGCATCTACGCTCAGATGTTAATGATGCTAAGCACATTAACTATTAGGTGCATTAACATGTTTAGTGATGATTTTGAGTTTGAGTTGGTTTTTGATACAGAAAAAGGTGTGCTAATTAATGATCTATCTAATTTCTACATCAATCGAGTTCAGATGTTTCCGAATTCAAAGCATGTTATGGATAACGAGGAATTAATTGAAAATAAATTTAAAGAGTACAAAAACTGCGACAATAATTTTACTTCCTTAGATATTACCTTTGTTGATTCAAAACTATCTGAAAACTACCTTACGCAAATCTCAGATGTTGTTGCTGGGTTTATTCGGCTCTATTTTAACTTTTTGGAATACGCGAGTATTGATGAAGTATCTGTTTTCACATCAAACCTTAATAATCTACAAAAAGATAATTTAGAACTATTTAAAAAATTACTTGCCAGATCAATAGAGGAAAGTGAAATTCTGCTACATAGGGTCATAGTGCCAATTGATGAGCATAAAGCTTTTACATTATTAAAAATATAAGGCGGACAAGAAATGTAGCCTTTCAGTTATCAATGGACGGATATCAAAAGTGCCACTACTGTCTTTTGGTATTTCCGATTTGATGTCGAGCAATTGAGCGCATGAATTGTAATAACAGGTTGCTTTGTACTATTACCTATAATTTAGCGCTCAATTGGCGGTAATTAGCTTTATACAAAATTAGTAACATACTTTTTCTAAAAAGGTATTAGACTGACCACTATTTGTTGTTTGCCATGAACCGGACATTCAGGCGTAACTCTTTTCTGTCGGATAGACGACACCTGTTACCAAGTGTCGCCCTCCTAAGAACCGTACGTGCAACTTTCACTGCATACGGCTCAAGCCTTCACGAAGGCACCTAATTGGTACCCAGCAACTTATAAAGCAGCGAGATTAGGCTCATTCCAAGAGTTGCGGCATTGCCTCTTTGCTTTTCTCTTTGCCAAGTATTCTTGGTATAAAGGATCAAAAGGCGTAGCTTCACTCCTGATTTTCACATGTCTCTCTATTGGCACCTTAGCTATTTGAAATAGATTAAACTGACAATCCATGTTCATGTTCATGTTCATGCTCTTCTGCCAACCGTGAAATTGCCATTGGCCTCGACGGTTGATAAAGTACTTCATGGCGATCCAAGTTTTTGATTTTGTTGGATGACGCCTTTTAGCCCAATGCCATAACGCTAGAAATAGTTTGTGGCTCACATATCCGAATACTTGTTTGGCAACGCAATGGCGATAGTAATTCGACCAACCCCTGAGTTTCGGATTTATCAACTTGATTAGATCGTTAACGGGGGTAGTTGCGTGCTTTTTAATGAGTTCGCGCAAGTTACTCAGAAATATTAACGTGTTAGATTTGCTCGGTTTAATGAGCAGTTTTCCTTTGTACTTCCTATGGTTAAAGCCTAGGAAGTCAAAACCACGGCTAATGTGGGTAATGTGCGTTTTCTCTTCGGAGAGCGTTAAGCCTCTATGTGCTAAGAAGTCAGCAATCAACGGTTTGATATCGTTCTCCAGCACGTCCTTTGAAGTGCATGTGACTACGAAATCATCGGCGTATCCTATAAAGTTGGCTCTCGCCCCATTTTTAAGTGCGGTGGACTTAATGCGTTGCTCAAGACCTGCAAGAGTCATCAGCATCAAGGTTGGAGATATGATCCCGCCTTGTGGTGTTCCCTCGTCAGTGCGATAGAACAGCCCTTTGTCCATAAAACCAGACTTTAACCATTGTTCCAACATTCGTTTATCTACAGCTATATTATTCATAAGCCATTGATGCCCAATCTTGTCGAAACAGGCTTTGATATCTCCCTCAAGAACCCATTGCGCGGATTGCTTTTTACTCAAACAGAGAAAACACTGAGCAATAGCATCAGCAGTGCTTCTATTGCGCCGAAATCCGTAGCTATTTGGGTCAGCAAGTGTTTCTGACACAGGCTCTAGTGCAAGAAGGTGAAGCGCTTGTAGCGCTCTATCGACCATGCACGGGATACCCAAAGGTCTGAGCTTGCCGTTTTTCTTAGGGATGTAGATACGCTTGAGCGGTTTGGCTTGATAAGCCTTTCTGCTCAATTGATTGACTGCTTTCATGCGGCGCGTATCCGTATTCCAGATGACGCCGTCTATTCCGGGCGTTTTACTGCCTTTGTTTTGTGATACTCGCTTAACAGCAAGAAGTTTTGCCGAATGCGAGTGAGTCAGTATCCACTGCAACGCTTTCGCTTTGCTGTGTTTACCTTCTCTTGTTGCTTTTGCAATACGCATCTGAAGCTTTAAAACGTGCGACTCAACAGTTTTCCAATTTATGGATTGCCATTGAGCACTGTCAGGGGAGGCACTAATCTCTTTTGAAATCATCATTTGCGTTTCTCCTTGAATAAAGTTCTTCAAATTCTCTTGCAACGGAAGACCAGTCGGAAGTCAGCTCACTTTCGTGCCAGACAGACGTCTGTATCTGCATCATTACAATCCAGCCTTTGCTTTCTCCAACATCCTCTACCTGCATCACTATCGGCTATATAAGCTTTCCCAAAGGGAGTGATACAGGCTTACCGTGTTCCGTATGTTGCGCAATGTCAGGTTAGATGCCCGCTATAGTGCGGAGAGTTCAGTGATCACGAAAGAGCATGGGGCAATCTCTTTCCGACTCTCGTGCCTTTTGGCTACAGCGTATTAACCACTTCCGCTGTTTCATCGTATAACGCACCTTACGCGGATTCACTTATGTTCATCATACTGACTGCCTAGCACTCACCCGATTTGTGGTTATCAGGAGGATCGTCCTCTCACGATTAAGATCCCGATTGGCGCATACCAACCTTCGTTACATTGTCAGAGCCGCTACTTTATTCAGGCTCCTAGGATCATCTGGTGATACAGATGGTTCACTCATTAAGCGGTGAACAGCGCTTCATACGACTTCACGTCGCACGCCCCATTACGCGTTAACGTAAATACTCTAATGGCAGCTGTGGGGTGAACAAAGGACCTTGCTGTTAACCTCAAGGAAGCAAATCTATTCCAAACAGCTTCAGCAATAAAGAAAACAGCCAAAAGCAAATTACAGTTATTAATGAGCTGATGAGTAACGATAGCCAAAAACTGTAGCGCTGCATCAGCATGGGGAAAAGTAAAAACATGGGCAATGTGAGAAGTACATACCAAAAAGTGTACCAAGCATGATTGGCTATTTTCTCTGACGGCTGCTTTTCAACATATAACCAAATCATGGCTAAAATTGTGACTGTCGGTAAGGCCACTATGAGTGCGCCTAGTTTATCATTTCGTTTTGCTAGCTCCGATGCCGCGACAATGACCGTAGCGGTGATCAAATACTTAGTTATTAGCCAACCCATATAATACCCTTAAATCTAAAAACCGATTGCCTATCGGTTTTTGTTGTGGCAATATAGCCAGCGAATTAAATAGAGTAAAGTGTTATGCAATTAGGTGAACTAGAAAAATTAGTGCTTCAACATTTCTGGAATGTCAAAGAGGCGGATGCAAAGCAAGTACATAAAGTACTGGGGTTAGCTCGTGGTAATTCGTTAAATACTATCCAAAGTACGCTTGATAGGTTATTTAAAAAAGAATTACTTAAACGCACTAAACAAGGCCATGCGTATTGTTATTCAGCCAGAGTAGATCGTGAAGGCTTAATTGCTCAACTTATTTCAAATGTAACCAGTGACTTTGTTGATGATGGTGAAAATAGCTTAATTGCTGCGTTCAGTTCTGCTTCGGCACAGCTTAATGACGAACAACTCGATACATTAGAAAAAATGATCGAGAAACAACGCCAGCTAAGAAAGGAACGGGCTTAATTATGTTAGTTGGAGATATGGCAATCGTTCTAAATTTGCTCAGTGTTTCAGTGCTTGCATTTGTGATCGGTATTGCAACTGTTGCTGTCGTATCTCGTTTTGTGTTGTTCAGACTCAAACAAGTCAGTTTTAATAGTCAAAAGTTTATATTGTGGTCACTAGTGAGTGCACCTTGGTGGATAGCCTTTTCTTGTATTGGTTACTTTATGCCTTACTCGTTAGGGTTTGATAAAGTTTTTAACATAAGCTGGTTCGAAGATTTTGCCCATTGGCACCATATCGATATTTTTAGCTTTTCAAGTTGGCACGCGTTAACCTTACTTTTAGCACTAATCTATTTAGCTTGGCGCGTAACTAAGACTACCTTTGTTAGAACCAAACAGTCCATCGCATTATCGAGTTTACTAAGCTTTACTGATGCACAAGGTGCTAGGACGACTAATGGCAATCAATATTTATTGATGCCTGTTAAAGTGCCTGTTGCCTTTACTACAGGTTTTATATCTCCCAAGATATATGTATCAACCGGACTACAAACCCAAGTTAGCGATGAACAACTTAATATCATCGTTAATCATGAACTGGCCCATGTAACGGCAAGAGACCCGTTATTTAAAGTGCTTTTCACGGCACTTGCCAGCTTCTATCCGTCACGTATAAAACAAACCCTAATCGAGCAATATGTCTTAATGACGGAAAAGATGGCCGACAATGAGGTCACAAAAGAATACGACCACCTTGATATCGCACAGACATTAATTGATGTCGCTAGACTTCAAAAAGCACTTCCTACGGACTGCGATCAGGCGTCTGTTAGCTACTTCGGACATGATTACACGAGTCTTCGTGTTGAGGGTTTATTAAATCCAATTAATAAACCGTCACTTACTACTATCATCATTACTCTAGCATTATTGGCAACTATGCCAGTACTAGCGGCATCCACTGTCGATAGTTTTCATCACTTTATCGAAACTTTTTTCATCCATTAATTAAGGATATGGAATGAGATTTAATTTTTATAAAAGCAACGGAAAAAAACCGATCGGCAATCGGTTTTTGGCTGTTGGTCTAGTTTTAACAACGGGGGCTGGTTTAGTAACATCAACTCCCTTTTTGGCTAATGCGCAGTCCCAGCAGCAATTACAGTCATCACATCAGGTTATAAATTTAAGCAAGGCTGTGACCATGACTCTACAAAGTCATCCTGAGCTAAAAGCCTTGATAGCTCAAGAAGCTGTGTGGCAAGGTAATATCGAGCAAGCTGGCATTGGAGAGCGTCCTCAAATAGGTTTAATGATTGAAGATGCGTTAGGGACAGGTGAGCATAGCGCATTACAAAGTATGCAATCAACGCTCACATACTCTTGGTTGCTTCAACAAGATCAAATTGATGGCAGAGTTAATGCGGCAAAAAGCCAAGCAAATGCAGTAATAGTAGAGCAAAAAATAAAAGCCCTCGATTTATCTGCGATTGTTGCTAAACAGTTTGTTGAAATCTTGATAAAGCAAGAGCGCTTGAAACTCAATCAATTAGCGGTGTCTCAGGCACAGGAAGTGGTTGACGCTATTGCCAAAAGAGTAAAAGCGGGTAAAAGTTCCAATGTTGAAATGCGCTTGGCTCAAGCCGAGCTGGTTCGAAGAAATCTCGCTGTAGAAGATTTAGAGCACGAATTAAAAGCTAGTCATTATCAACTGTCATCCTTATGGGGCAAGCCTCAGGCTGAGCTTAAATTAACTGGGAATTTAATGCTTAAGCCGGAAATTCCCTCGGTAGAAAGCCAGCTAATCAAGCTTAAGCAAGTCCCACAAATACAGCAGTTTGTTAATGAACAACGTATCGCTCAGTCTCAAATGGAGCTTGCACGCATTGAAGCAAAACCTCAGTGGCAACTCACTGCGGGATTGAGACGATATGAAGCGACAAATGACTTTGGTTTAGTAGCGGGTATATCTATTCCTTGGGGGAATGACAATAGCAATGCAGGAACAATAGCGGCCTTACGCGCAAAACAAGATGTACTGGCAACTCAGCAACAAGCCTTAATGCAGAAACTGGATGCACAGCTATATGTGCTATTACAAGAAATGGCGCATTCCCACCATGTCATTGAAACGATTCAAGCTGAAATTATTCCCGTACTAGAAACCGCATTGACTGAAGCAAGTCAGGCATTTGATATCGGTAAGCTTAGCTACAACCAGTGGAGTGATATACGTAGAGAGCTGCTCAGCGCCCAAAATCAGTTACTTGATGCTTATCAATCTTTGCATTTACAACATATTGAAATTCAACGCCTAACTGGCGTGCCCGTTAGTGATAGCGAGTAAAACCATGAGTAAATTTATGAAAAATAAAAATATTCTGTCGTCATTGAGCTTGGCGATTATTATCTCATTCACAGGTGTCGTCGCACCTAATGCTATTGCAGCATCAACACCTGCGGCAGAGCAAGCTGAACCAGAGAAAGGTCCACACCGTGGGCGCATGTTACGAGATGGTGATTTTGCCATTGAACTCTCTATTTTTGAAACTGGTGTGCCACCAGAGTTTCGTGTTTGGGCGACAAATGATGGACAACCTATAGACCCAAAGAATGTCGATTTAAACGTAAAATTAATTCGCCTAGGCGATGGCACTGATGATATTAACTTCAATGCTCAAGGTGACTTTCTTCGCGGTGATATGGTGATTTATGAGCCTCACTCTTTTGTTGTTGCCATTGAAGCAACTTATCAGGGTAAAAAGTACAATTGGCGATATGACAACTTCGAGGGTCGCACCACAATTGAACAGGCAGTTGCCGATGCAATGGAAATCAACACTGAAATCGCAGGCCCTGCGACAATTCATCAAACCATACCCGCTTATGGAAAATTAAGTTTACCTGTGGACGCTAAGCGAAACATTGCTGCGCGTTTCGATGGTGAAATCACCAAATTACACGTCAATTACGGTGAAATTGTTAAAAAAGGGCAAACGCTATTCACAGTAGAAAGTAATGAAAGTCTTAAGCCCTACGTTATTAAAGCGCCCATTAACGGTGTTATTACCCAGTTATTCGCAAACGCGGGTGAGCAAACTAATGGTAAAACCTTACTCACCATTACCAATCTTAATCGCCATATTGCCAAATTAGCGGTTTATCCTTCGGATTATTCCAAGGTTAAACTGGAAACGCCAGTTACGTTAAACATTGAAGGTCATGAGGACCCCCTTGTAGGTGAGGTGTCATTTATTGAACCTAGCGTGAGAGATGATCAGGCAAGAATAGTTTGGGTCGAATTAGAAGGTCGTAACCTTGCCGAAGGCGGCTTCGTAAAAGCTGACATTGAAGTTGCAACCATTGATGTGCCACTGGCTGTAAAGCGTGTTGGCTTACAAGGTTTTAGAGACTTTACTGTTGTTTACGCCAAAGTGGGTGAGCAGTATGAAGTTCGTATGCTTGAGTTGGGCCGCACTGGAGGCGAATGGATTGAAGTATTAGGTGGCCTAAAAGCGGGAACCGAATACGTGACCAACAATAGCTACATCTTAAAAGCCGACATTGAAAAGTCTGGCGCATCACACGATCACTAGGAGTGTATAAATGTTGGAGTCAATTTTACGCTTTTCAATAAAGCGCAAATTCCTTGTCATGGTGATGGTGTTAGCTGTGTCAGGTTTGGGTATATGGAATTTTACCAAACTACCGATTGATGCAGTGCCTGATATCACCAATGTGCAGGTAATGATCAATACCGAAGCGGCTGGGTTTACGCCATTAGAAGTTGAGCAAAGGGTAACTTTTCCGTTAGAGACCGCATTGTCGGGTTTACCGGGGTTAACCTATACCCGCTCAGTTTCTCGTTATGGCCTATCTCAAGTGGTTGCAATATTCAGTGATGATACTGATGTCTATTTTGCCCGTCAGCTTGTTAATGAGCGTTTATCAGCGGCACGCGCTGAGTTACCGCTGGGCTTAGAGCCTCAACTTGGGCCAATTGCGACAGGTCTTGGTGAAATATTCATGTTCACTGTTGATGCTGAGCCTGATGCTACACATGCTGATGGCACGCCTATTACACCAACGGATTTACGAACCGTACATGACTGGACAATAAGACCACAGTTAATGCGGGTGCCGGGTGTAGTAGAAGTGAACCCGATAGGCGGATTTGAGCGTGAAATATTAGTCGCTTTCAAACCTGAAAAGTTACTTGCTTTTGGGCTGTCACAAGCCGATGTGGTTGATGCAATTTCGCAAAACAACCAAAACCAAGGTGCAGGCTTTATTGAGCAAAATGGCGCACAGTGGTTGTTAAGGCTGCCCGGTCAGGTTACTGATATGACTGCCATTGGTAATATTCCGCTTAAGTCGCTTGATGGTTCATCAATTTATATAAAAGACGTAGCCGATATTGAAAACGGCAAAGGGCTTAGAACTGGCGCTGCTACACAAAATGGTCGTGAAGTGGTGATGAGTACGGTATTTATGCTTATTGGCGAAAATAGCCGCACAGTAGCTCATGCCGTGGGAGAAAAGCTCAAGGAAATTAACGCCACTTTACCAGAAGGTATAGTCGCAACTGCTGTTTATGATCGCACTAAATTAGTAGATAAAACGCTACAAACGGTTCAGCTTAACCTGATCGAAGGGGCGATATTGGTTATCGTTGTACTCTTTGTGCTACTGGGTAATTTCAGGGCTGCATTTTTAACAGCCTTAGTGATCCCATTTGCCATGTTGATGACAGTAACAGGTATGGTACAAACTCGCGTGAGTGCTAACCTGATGAGTTTAGGCGCGTTAGATTTTGGTTTGTTAGTCGATGGTGCCATTATTATCGTGGAAAATTGTCTTCGCAGGCTAAGTCAAGCAGGAAACAAACCTCTGCCGCTAAAAGAACGCATGGAACTCGTGTTCGAAGCCACAAAGGAAGTCATACGTCCAGCGCTATTTGGCGTGTTTATTATCACCGCTGTTTACTTACCCATTTTTGCTCTTGAGGGTGTTGAAGGCAAAATGTTCCACCCGATGGCGATCACCGTGGTTATCGCGTTACTTAGCGCTATGGTGTTATCGGTTACCTTTGTACCCGCTATGGTTGCCTTGTTATTTAAAAAGCCTGTGAAAGAAAAACATAGCCCAATAATTCGTGGTGCTACTGTTCTTTACAAGCCTGCTTTAAACTGGGTTTTAAAAGCCCGTTGGTTCGTTGTTATAGCCGCAACAGTATTAGTGGGTTTCTCAGGTTATCAGGCAACTAAGTTAGGTAGTGAATTTGCGCCTAATTTGGATGAAGGTGATATTGCCATGCACGCGCTGCGAATTCCGGGTACGTCATTGTCTCAAGCAATCGCGCTTCAGGAATCTTTAGAAGATAAAATTAAACAAATGCCAGAAGTTGAACGCGTCTTTGCCAAAATAGGCACTGCCGACGTTGCAACTGATGCCGTTCCGCCAAGTGTCGCAGATAACTTCATTATCCTGAAACCTCGCGAGTTGTGGCCTGATCCAGATAAGACAAAAACTCAAGTTGTAGAAGAGTTAGCCGCGCTAGTAGAGCCAATTCCGGGGAACCGATATGAGTTTTTACAGCCAATACAAATGCGTTTTAACGAATTGTTAGCTGGGGTGAGAGCTGAACTTGCGATAAAAGTGTTTGGTGATGACTTTGATACGTTGACTACGTTAGGCAGTGAGATAGAGGGTGCAATCTCTCAGGTTGAAGGTGCCGTAGATATACAAGTTGAGCAAACCACTGGTTTACCCATGCTTAATCTTGTGCCAAATCGTGAAAAACTGATGCAGTTTGGTATTAGTATTAGCCAAGTACAGTCTCAAGTGGCAATGGCTATGGGCGGTACAGTTGCAGGTAAGTTTTATCAAGGCGATGTGCGCTCAGATATTGTAGTAAGGCTCACAGAGTCCAAACGTAATGATATCGATTCAATACCTTATTTACCGATAACGTTGGCTGATGGACATACAGTACCACTTAAAGAATTGGTTGATATTGAGCTGATATCGGGTGCTAACCAAATAAATCGTGAAAATGGTAAACGTAGATTGGTAGTAACTGCCAATGTTCGTGGTAGGGACTTAGGTAGTTTTGTTGCAGACATACAAGCAGCCATTAATGAAAACGTTGAAGTACCTGCTGGTTATTGGGTGGAATATGGCGGCACTTACCAAAAACTGCAATCCGCTTCAGAGCGCCTGAGTATTGTTGTACCTGTCACTTTAATCATGATTGTTGGTTTATTAATCCTCGCCCTTAACTCGTTTAAAGATGCCATGATCATCTTTACGGGGGTTCCGCTTGCATTAACTGGTGGTATTGCTGCGCTGTTACTACGTGATATTCCGTTCTCAATTTCGGCAGCGGTTGGCTTTATCGCCTTATCGGGCATCGCCATCCTAAATGGACTGGTTATGGTGTCGTTTATCAGAGAACTGCGCAAAGATGGTTTGGCACTTGATAAAGCAATCTTTGATGGTGCGCTGACGCGTCTTCGACCTGTGTTAACAACCGCACTCGTTGCTTCATTAGGTTTTATTCCTATGGCGTTAAATACAGGCATAGGCTCGGAGGTTCAGCGGCCTCTGGCAACAGTAGTCATTGGTGGCATTATTTCGTCAACGATTTTGACTCTGTTTGTCATCCCTGCCTTATACAGAATTTTACATAAAGAAAAGGAGTCTATTTTGACTGATGTTGAAGTATTGGAGTCTCAAGATGCCAAGTAACATGATTAAAGTACTGACTTATCTGACGATTGCGCTGTTAGCGCTTGTCAGTATCGAAGCTTTTGCTCACGGAGTCGATGATAAAACCAGAGCATTTTTAGAGCAAAATAATGGAGTACAGTTTATCCCGTTTTTATATATAGGCGCTAAGCATATGATAACGGGCTATGACCACTTGCTGTTTTTAGTCGGTGTTATCTTCTTTTTATATCGTAGCCGTGACGTACTGTTGTACGTCACCATGTTTACTATTGGGCATAGTACAACCCTGTTATTTGGTGTGTTAAGTGACATACAGGTCAATGCTTATTTAATTGATGCCATTATCGGTTTTTCCGTAATTTATAAGGGCTTCGATAATCTAGGTGGCTTTAAGCTTTGCTTTAATTGGCAGCCTAATACCCAATGGGCGGTGCTGATTTTCGGTCTGTTTCATGGCTTTGGTTTAGCTACCAAATTACAAGAGTTTAGCCTAGCTGATGAAGGTCTTATTACCAACCTGATTGCCTTTAACTTAGGTGTTGAACTTGGTCAATTTGCTGCGCTCGCACTTATTTTGATCATGATAAATGCATGGCGAAAACTGCCTTCATTTCAACGCTTTTCGACAGTCACAAATACCGCACTAATGAGTGCTGGTGTGATGTTGATGGGCTTACAACTTGCTGGTTACTTTACCATTTAATCGATTTTTAACTTATAGAAATACAGAAATAAAAGAGAATTTTATGCAACATACAGTTAGTACCAAAACACTCGTTAAAGCGAGTATTTCAGCAGTCGTTGTCGCGGCTATTGCACTGGTTACCTTTATCTTACCAGCAGAGTACAACATCGATCCGACAGGTATTGGAAACAAGTTAGGTTTAACAGCACTTGCACAAGCGGCTGAAGTGGAAACAACGTCATTAGAGACAACTAAAGGCACGGATGAGTTTCAAACAATAGAAGTGACAGTCCCTGCGGGACGCGGCATCGAATATAAATTTTATATGAAGCAGCATGAAAAAATGACTTATGAATGGTTAACCGATGGTGTTCCATTGTACTTCGATTTACATGGTGAGCCAGAAGGTGACACAACGGGATATTTTGAAAGCTATGTTATTGCTACTACTAATGAAATGAAAGGTAGTTATACCACGCCATTTGAAGGCTCTCATGGCTGGTACTGGAAAAACAAATCAGACAAGCCAGTTTCAATACAGCTAATGGTCAAAGGGCAATACGAAGTTATTGGCCTTAAACAATAACGAATTTAACTTTACGAATTTCATACAAAATGGAGACTAAAATGAACAAACTAATATCAATCGTTGCGCTTTGTGGTGCCTTGCTAACTAGTAATGTACAGGCACATGGAGATCATGGTGTCATCAGCGGTCAGAAAGCTGTTAGCATCGCTGCAACACATATTCAAAAGATGACATTTAAAGACGCTGGTTTTGAAGTTGGTAAGTTAGATGAGTCATGGAAAAATATTGATAAGTCGCAACTTTCGATTGCTAGCGTTGAAGACAATTTCTACGTAGTTAGTGCATCTAATGCTAGCAACGAAGATAAGCTTTACTTCCAAATTGCAAAAAATGGTCAAGTTATAGCGGTTAAAAATAAAAACAACTTTTAACAAAATAAGAAGGCACCTTTTGATACATGAGGTGCCTTTGTTTTTGTACCAAGTCCGCTTTTGGCACAGACTGTGTGAAAACTAATTTTTAATAAATTGTCTTGGGTATGTTCTTAGTTTGAAACCATTTAAGATGGTTGCGATCGATTTTTTCTCAGTATCGCAATTTTCTCCGCGCGAGCGAAACTGCTATGGCAACGCTACTCTAATTGCTTTACTTAGGCCGTTAACTCCCATAATTGTTATCATTCTTCTGAAGTTGTAAGCTAGGACATGAAGACTTATTTCTGTCCCCACGCTTTTTAAACCTCGTGTTAGTAAGTGGGTAGCTCCCATCCAGAGTTTAATTGTGCCAAAGGGGTGCTCAACAGTTTGCTTGCGATGAAGCATCAATTCAGGTTCATTCTTTAGCTTTTGAAGCATTTCTTCTGTCAGAATCTCATGCACCCACCGCCTTATTCGCCTAGGGTCTTTTTTAGAGTTAGTGCACTGACTTCTTATTTTACAATCTCGACAAGCAATGTGATTGAAGTAAACATCAAGGTATTTACCTTGCTCAAATACCTGCATTCGATTTTGAAGTTCATTACCAGCGGGGCATAAGTAAATATCTTTATTTGCATCGTATTTGAAGAGTGAGCGGTTAAATATCCCTTTCTTTTCAGAGGACGATGTATCCGTCTTGGGCATGATTGGCTCTGCACCCAAATCGATAGTATCTTTTATATCGGGCTGACTGAAGTAACCTTTATCTGCTAATACCCTTATATCTTCCTTGCGCAATGCTTTTTGTGCGAGTTTTGTCATTGACGCAAGCTGGCCTCTATCTGGCACGTTGGTCACCTCATGCGCCACTATAAGGTGGTGCTTGGTATCAACCGCACTTTGCACGTTATAACTCACAACTCTTGTAAAACCTTGAGTTTTCATTAAACGTGAATCAGGATCAGTAGTGGATATTTGCTTGTCAGGATGAGCTTCAACTTGTTCTTTAATCTCGTGTAGTTTTTTTAACTGGCTGCGAAAGTCAGCTAGCCTATCTTTTGTGGCTTTAATTTTTGTGACGTTAGCTTGCTCTTTATCGGCTTCATCAAGTAATTCAAGGTAACGTTCAATATTCTTTTCGACTCGGTCGATGTGGAATTTAACTTTGCTTGGCGTAAAATTATTGCCTTTGTTGTTGCTAGCTTTAAACTTACTACCATCGATGGCAACAACTGGTTTCTCAAACATATTCAGACGACGGCAGACTTCAACAAACGTTTTGCACACATTTTTTATACCATCTCCGTTGTCTTTTCTAAAATCAGCAATCGTTTTAAAGTCGGGTGCCAACTTACCAAGTAGCCACATCAGTTCAATATTGCGTTGGCATTCGGTTTCTAATCGGCGGGATGATTGAATACGGTTGAGGTAACCATAAAGATACAGTTTTAATAATGTGGCTGGATGATACTTAGGGCGGCCTGTGGACTTTAAAGTTAACCCTTTAAACTCCAATTCAGCTAGATTTAGTTCCTCAATGAAAACATCAATCACTCTGACCGTATTATCTTCACTGACGTAGTCTTCCAACGATTCTGGAAATAACGTTGATTGGTCACGACTTTCACCGCTTATAAACTTTGACATACTGCCTCAACCCTCAACTGAATCAATAGTCTAATTATATAAATATCAGTATATTAAGTGAACTAAATGTATAGATTAATAGATCATAAGCAGAACATACTTAGACCAAAAGGTGATCAGAGTTTTCACACAGTCTGGGCACAGAGCCACTGGTCGGCTCTAACTCATTTCTGTCCAAAAACGAGCTAGAGAGATCGTCCGATTTTCGCTCATAGTTGCTTGTCAGATAAGATGAGAACGAATTCTTCGAACCTGTAAGAGCAGATATGACTACCATAGTTAAACCATACATTCATAAATACTACATCAATAGAATGCGTAGTTATCTAATTGTCATGTCAAGAATCAGTAAAATTCAAATAATTGTAAGTGTCAGAAAGTTGTTGTTTTTTCGGACATCTGTTTGGTATGGTGTCCCAAAGTTATAATATTTGGACATGCATATGAGTGAAATTAAAGAAATTAGAAAACTATCATTCGAAGAGTTAAAAGAAATTTTAAGAGATCCATTTAGAGTAATAGTGGAAGAAGGTAATGCCACTCACATTTGTGAATATGGACAAGAAACCTATAAGGTACTTGAACGAGTGTCATTAAGTTCAGAGGCTCACAAATTAATTAAGCATTTAAGTACTAACAACATTATTTATAAATCTAAATGGGGAAGGAATATAGTTTCTGATATTCCTGACTTCGCAACGTTCTATGATATTCATCGCGGAGATATCTATGGTAATCAAACTGATGATGAGTACGAGATAGCCGCATCTTTAGAGTTGGCTGAAGCTAGATAATATATGAAAGTTGGTTTGCCAGAGTATCAACTCAAGAACAGGAGCTTGATATTCAACTTACTAAATTAACTGAATTTGGCTGTGAGAGAATCTTTCAGGGTAAACACTCTAGTACTTCAGTTAAAAAGGATGAGATGCTGAAAGGGCTTATTGATTATATAAGAGCTGGTGACGAGGTTATTCTAACTCGTCTTGACCAATTAGGTCGCTCTTTAAAGTCTATTCTGGAAGCAATAGAGGATATCCATCGTAAAGGTGCAAATCTAAAAACCATAGATGTCTCACTTAATGTAAGCAGCGATAATTAACCTATGTGGAATATTCGCTCAACTAGAACGTGATCTTATCAGAAGCAGAAATGCTGAAGGCCGCGAAGAAGCAAAAGCTCAAGGTAAGTCTAGGTAGGTTACCAGTATTATATAAAAAACAAGCTAACGATATAATGAAAGCTATATCTAGAATCCATTTCTAACTTAGCAAAAAAGTACAAAGTTAGTCGTTCAACAATCAACCGAACGCTTAATCAAATTCCAGAAGAAGGCTAAGTACACATTTTTATAGATTGATTCCACTTGAACCTTCAAGTGGGGGAGCATAATGTTTTTTTTAAATATTGAAATGGTGAGAATTTTAATTTTATCTGAGAGGTTTTATAGTGAAAAATAGTTCGTTTTTAGCATGGATACTTCGTATGAACCTCATTAAGCGCTGGTCTCCTATGCACTTAATGAAAGAAGAAAATGTTGCAGAACATAGCCATCAAGTTGCTGTTATCGCTCATCTCTTAGCAACTATAAAAAATGTGTACTGCGGTGGTCAAATAAGCCCTGAGAAGGCGGCTACAATTGCTTTGTACCATGAGGTTTCTGAAACAAAACTTCAAGATATCAATCATGTTACTAAATACAGCTCTCCAGCATTAACAGAAGAATTCAAGAAAATTGAAGATTTGGCAGAGATTGAGTGCTTAAACACTCTACCCGAAAAATTACAACCTTTGTTTAAAGAACTAGTTATTCAAAAGCAGGTAGATAAAGAATATAAGAAACTAGTAAAAGCGGCAGATGTTCTTACTGCTTATTTTAAAGCATGCGATGAACTCAAATTCCATAACCCTGAATTCGTATCTGTTAAAAAACGCTTATCTGAGAAAGTTGACGCGTATAAAGAAGAAATGCCAGAAGTAGGTGTGTTCATGGACCTATTTGAACAAAACTGCTTGGCTAGTTTGGATGATCTATCTAGTTAAACTTGACTTTTGAAATTTGTATGTGGTAAATTGTATGTATAGCTTTTTGCTTAATGTTATGTTTCATAAGGCTTAAAGCTTCCTTCCTATATTAAAAGATACAAAATTGGTGTTCTCTTCCGAATGGTGGATGACCGATATCATGAGCAAGACATAAGGTTTCAAGTAAACTACCACTCGGAAAATTCGTAAATTCAGGGTGTTGCTTTTTTAAGTGGCGTAATAATCCACTACCAATTTGTGCAACTTCTAAAGAATGGGTAAGGCGAGTTCGGTAAAAATCATTTAAGCCAATACCCATAATTTGGGTTTTAGCCTGCAGACGCCTAAATGCTGCAGCATGTATGATACGAGAACGGTCAACTTGCCAAGCTGAGCGGTTATCGTTGGGACGATATTTTTGCTGATCAATAATGCGAGCTTGCCAAGATTGGCACATAAAAATAACCTTCCTATTTCTCGTTTGGTTGCATTTAAGTATACGCAAGCGCTTGAAAATTGCGAGTAAATTGGCGGTTCATAACGCTTCTTTAGTTATACTTTAAGGAACTATCTCAGGGCTAATTCGCCAAAAAATGTCTGCTTTGGTATACTTCGCCATTGTGTGTGCGTGAAGTTACCGCATATTAGTAAAAGTTTATTTGAGAGAATACATGCTGAATTACGTTTTTAGAGCTTTACTGGCCGCTTTTTTTGCATGGGCGTTGTTGTCGCCATTTATGGATAAAGATACTCTGGATGAGGGGGATGAACAGTCACAGACAACACCTATTGGCACTCAGCGCGTAATCAAAAAAGAAAAGCCATTACATAATGTAAAACTGCCTGATTTTGCAGCGTTTACTGATGTGAAAGAAAAGAAACATGCATTTTTTGACTTTATCCGTCCTCATGTTGAGGCTGAGAATAAAAAGATCCTACAACAACGTGCGCTCATAGAAATTGCACGCATGATGCTTGAGTATAATGAGCCGCTAAGTAGTAAACAGCAATCAGATATTAAGAAAATACTGACCAGCTACAAGTTACCAACCACTATTGATACCTTATCACTGACCCAAGCTCTGCGCCGTGTAGATATCATTCCAAAAGAACTTGCGCTTATGCAGGCGGCTAACGAATCAGCATGGGGTACGTCACGTTTTGCTCGAATTGGCTTAAACTTTTTCGGTCAGTGGTGTTATAAAAAAGGCTGTGGCATGGTACCACGTCGTCGAGCCAACGAAGCCGCTCATGAAGTGACTGCTTTTAAATCGGTACGTGCTGCTGTAAGCTCATATTTTAAAAATATTAATACTCACGCAGCGTATAAAGATTTACGATCAATTCGAGCCGATTTACGTCGCCAGCAAAAGCCAATTGATGCTACTAAGCTAACACAGGGCTTGTTGTCGTATTCTGAGCGCGGTGAAGCGTACATTGAAGAATTAAATAAAATGATAAATCAAAACAGAGCTTACTTTGATGAATAAATTCCTTCCGTGGTTAAAATTTACAACCATTGCGGTTGCACTAGGTGCAGTTGCCTCAAAGGCCGCTGCTACTGAATTTGTTGTTGCATACGATGGTTTTTATGATCGTTTGAAAGTCGTTAATAAAGGCGAATTTCAATACGCTCAAGTTAATTTTTATTTGTCTGATATCGCTACTAACGAAGTATGTACAATCAAATCAGGTAAAATAATTACAGAGAAACAAGAGTTTGACTTAACTTATACAGATAAAGCTCAATTGCTTTTACCTTTTGATAAGCAGCTAGATACAGATAAAGCCGTTATTGTTGTTCAGCCAGAAAATCCAAAACATGATTGTCAATTAAGGTTGCAAATTGAAGCAACTGATCTGGCTGATTTTGAGCTTAGTAAAGCAAACTTGTATACGTTAAATGAAGAATTTGACGAGCTACTATCTGATTTGTCGGGCTTTTTCGTTAGCAAATTAATGTGGTTTTTGCTGCCTGAACAACAAGGTGTTGTACTAAAATTTAACGGCCAAGATGCTATCTCGGCAAACGGTGTTAGCTGTAAGGAGCAACGTTGCTCAATTAAGGTTTCTGATGACTGGCAAGATGATGAAACGGTATTAAGCAGTCATGCTAAGCTTATTAGCGCCACGCCTTGGATCGTTAAATAACCACTATACATCGGCTAAAATCGTTTAAATATCGACAAAAGGGATCTTATTAAGGTCCCTTTTTCAATGTTGAGAAGATAGTTCTTGTGTCTCTTTTTTTAAAAGTTTATCTCGTTACTTTGGTTTAGTATCAAAATTGAAAATTCAATATAAATAAAGCAATTTATATAACAGCTTCTCTTGTCTAGTTTATTCCCTCATTTAATATTTTTTCTAATTACTTGTATTGCAGCGCAGTTTAAGTAACAGCTTGTATTTAGATATGAAAACGGTATGAAGATATAGGTTTTATCTGATTGTTTTTTACTATAGAAAAAGGGCTTGATTTTACTTTTATAGGCTTATTTTTAATTAGCTATAAAGTGCTAACTTTATATTTTTTAATGATTTTTCAAGAAATAAAAATATAGATTTAGATCAAGTTACTTAGCAATAACTGGCTTAAAGTAAAACTATAAAGATCTCAATATAGGTACTTATAGTTTAAAAGGAGTCGTTATGCAGATAGTCAATGTCGAACCTGTATCAGTTAAAAAACAGAAATTAGCCGAAGCCAATGCGAAACAGAATGTAATTTTTGATTTAAATGTTAAAAACCCAAGCCTAAAGTGGAATGCAGACGGTAAATATCCATATAAACGCAAAATGGACCTGGTTGAATACGAGCGCCATAAACACGAACTGCAAATTGAACTTTTGAAAATGCAAGGTTGGGTAAAAGAGACCAATCAACAAATAGTGGTTTTATTTGAAGGTCGAGATGCGGCGGGTAAAGGAGGCACTATTAAACGCTTTATGGAGCATTTAAATCCGCGTGGTGCGCACGTAGTGGCTTTAGAAAAACCAACTTCAAGAGAGCGAGAACAATGGTACTTTCAGCGTTACATTAATCACCTGCCAAGCAAAGGTGAAATTATACTATTTGATCGCTCTTGGTATAACCGAGCCGGTGTAGAGAAGGTAATGGGCTTTTGTGATGATCACGAATATTTAGAGTTTATGCGTCAAACACCACAACTTGAACGTATGTTGGTGAATAGCGGTATTAAGCTATTTAAATATTGGTTTTCGGTCAGTAGAGAAGAGCAATTCAGACGCTTTAAATCACGTCAAAACGACCCGCTTAAGCAATGGAAGCTGAGTCCGGTTGATATGGCATCATTGGCTAAATGGCATGATTATAGTGACGCGAAAGATGCGATGATGTTTCATACCCATACAAAAGATGCGCCTTGGACACAAATTCGCTCTGATGATAAAAAACGGGGTCGTATCAACTGTATGCGTCATTTCTTAAGTTGTTTGGACTACCCAGAAAAAGATCAGGATATAGTCAATCGGGTTGACCCGCTTATTGTCACTGAACCTACCCGCATGTCTACGCGTCAGTAAAGGAGAATACAATGAAAAATTCAGAGTCAATATTTGAAAAGCGCCTTGCAAAGCTCGAAAAAGTTCTCGAAAAAAGTAAAAAAGAGGTGGCCAGAACCTCTGAAATTGCAAAAGATGCAGCACTTAAAGCACAAGCCGCTGTAGAGTGTGCCAGCGAAGCAGAGAGCCTGGCTAAAAATGCTAAAAAGCGGTTGAAAGAAGCCAAAAAGCAGTTAAAAGAAGCTAAAGTGTTAAAAATAGCGCAGAAAAATGCTTCTAAAAAATCGGCAATAAAACGTGCCAAACGAATGGCAAAAAATAAGACAAAAACTAAAAACACTTAAGGTTAACAAGGGGCGCATGGCTCATGTGCCCTTTGTTTTTGTATTAAGCTTATTGCTGGACATTTTTACGATTCTCGTTATGCTAAACGTCAACTTTTCAGGGACTTAAAAGCATACTTATGAAAATTATACCGGCATTTTTTGTTATTTTACTGCTATGTTCAGCTTGTAGCAGTTATTCACCTATCAAACAAGAAATGCAAACTAAGTTACAAGGCTCATGGCAGTCTACAAATAGCCCAGTTTGTGAAGCTAATTTTCATACTATAGCTTTTAAAAACAAAATATTAGAAATCTCTTATGACGAGCAGGGCTATATTTCTGAGACTGAAGCAAGAAAAACCTTTGTTTATACTATTTTATCGACAGAGAAAAATTTAATTCGAGTGCAGCTTGAAAATGAAACTCGCTTAGATAAAAAAGGTAAACCTGTAGTTTGGCACCTAAAACCACTTAGAAATGATAAATACTGCTGGGGCAGAGATGATTGGCCTGATCTTGCTTGTACAGCTTCGCGTTATAAATGCACAGTAAAATGAAGTTAGCTTATTGAAGTCAGAAAACCCTAAAATAAGCCTGTAAATTGATGATCCTTTAATGCTATTCATAAAGAGCCTTAGTTTACGTAATATCTTCACGAGTTATGCTTTTTAATTATCCCACGCTAATCATTTCAACTGGCTCAAAAAGTCCGTATAATCCACGCCGAACTTTTTACTATGAAACATGGCTTAGTAAAGCCTGTATGAGCAGAGCAAATGAATCAAACTGATACTAGAAAAGAAACTCTTGAATTTAATAAACTTCAAAAGCGTCTAAGAAGGCATGTTGGTAATGCGATTACTGATTACAACATGATTGAAGACGGCGATGTTGTTATGGCATGTATCAGTGGTGGTAAAGATTCATTCGCAATGCTTGATATTTTGCTTAATTTACAAAAAGCTGCGCCAATTAAATTTGAAGTGATTGCCGTAAACCTTGATCAAAAGCAGCCTGGTTTTCCTGAGCATATTTTGCCTGATTACTTTGAAACGCTAAATATCCCGTATTACATCGTTGATAAAGATACTTACTCAGTAGTAAAAGAAAAAGTACCAGAGGGCAAAACAACCTGCGGTCTGTGTTCACGACTTCGTCGCGGTACACTTTACTCATTTGCAGAAAAAATTGGTGCGACCAAACTAGCACTAGGTCATCACTTGGATGACATCGTCGAAACTATGTTTTTAAATATGTTCCATGGTTCACGATTAAAAGCGATGCCACCAAAATTACGTTCAGATGATGAACGTAACGTAGTTATTCGTCCGTTATCATATTGTCGTGAAAAAGATTTAATTAAATACGCTGAGCACAAAGATTTCCCGATCATTCCATGTAACCTATGCGGTTCTCAAGAAAATCTACAGCGTCAATCAATTAAAGCGATGCTGACAGAGTGGGATAAGAAAACTCCAGGTCGCGTTGAGAGTATCTTTAAGTCTTTACAGAATGTCAGCCCAAGCCAGCTTGCTGATAGAAACTTGTTTGATTTTGAAAACTTACCACTTGATAGAGAAGGCAATCGTGAAAGCTATGACTTTAGCGAGGCGGTGGTCTCATCAACAAACATTGATGAATCACTGTTCATTGATGTAACAAATATATAAAAAAAGCCCCAAACTGGGGCTTTTTTAATACATATCCTGGTTGTTACTTAGCGAGAGGGCTCACATAGCCATCTGGTTTTAGGGCTAAGACATCGCAATCAAGACTATCAATAACGTGCTCTGCAGTATTACCAACTAGCGCAGCACTCAAGCCAGTGCGACCAACAGTACCAATCACTACTAACTCGCTGTTAAGGCGTGCAGCAACATCTGGAATGACATCTTCTGGTAAACCTTCCTCTATGTAGCATTGAGCTTGGTCAATATCAAACCCTTTAGCTAAAGAGAGCGTTGATTCAAAGTGATGTTTTTTAACTGATTCGTTATAAACGCCAGGATTAAACTCTGGGATTTCTATTGCAATATTAACCGGTGTTGCTGGGTACGCATTTACAATATTAAGCGTGGCATTGGCTAAGTCACAAATGAAGCGGGCATCATTAATAATACGCTTGTTAAGTTCAAGGTGTTGCTCATTTTCACTCACCGCGTTCACAGCTGCTAGAATATTCCCCTGAGCTGGCCATTCTTTTTCTTTAACAAGTAACACTGGAGCAGGGCACTTACGAATAAGGTGCCAGTCGGTAGGTGTGAAAATAACCGATTTTAGTGTGTCGTGTTGATGAGTGCCTTTAACAACAAGATCAAAGCCATCGTTGATCACGGTGTTAATAATAGCTTCGTAAGGACGGTTATGCCAAACCACACAACTATCAATAGTGAGTTCTGGATAAAGTGCAATTTGTTCATTTAACCATTCTTGGCGGTCTTTTATCACGGCTTCTCGCATTGCTTCACGCTCATCAGCTGAAAGCATAGTTGTCATTTCATAAGAGAAGTCGTAGATACTGAGGAAAGCGGTGATGGTCGCGCCAGATTTTTTGGCTAGATCGATTGAGCGGCTTAAACTGTGTTGCTGCTCTTTAGTTGGGTCTATAACTGCTAAAATTCGTTTAATTGCGTCCATGTGCTGCTCCTTAACTGTTCCGCAAAAAGTAGTACTTTGAGTGTAACCTAAATTTAGAACAGTTAAAGGGGTAAACAGTATAAAGTTGCGTTAAATCAAACTCTATTTACATTTAATTGCCGCTGTTGTAGCAAGTGCCTGCTGGTCCAAAATGGTGATAAACTTGCCCTCAACCTTAATAAAACCAGCCTTTTGAAAGCGACTTAAAAGGCGGCTAATTGTTTCAACAGTTAGGCCCAAGTAGTTACCGATTTCACCACGCGTCATAGTTAAACGGAATTCTTTACGTGAAAAACCACGCTCACCAAAGCGTTCAGCCAAGTTGTAAATAAAACTTGCAAGGCGCTCTTCAGCTGATTTTTTGTTGAGTAACAACAGCATTTCTTGGTCGTAGTTAATTTCATTACTCATTAAACGCATAATTTGTTGGCGCAATTTTGGTAATTTACCGGCTAATTCATCAAGCGTATCGAATGGAATTTCACACACCATAGATGTTTCAAGGGCTTGAGAAAAACTTTGATGTGCCATTTTGTTGATTGCATCGAAACCGACTAAATCGCCAGCTAAATGGAAACCGGTAATTTGCTCGTCACCTTGTTCAGATAGAGTGTAAGATTTAAACGAACCTGAGCGCACAGCATAAATGGCATTTAAGCTTTCACCAGATTCAAATAAATAATCACCTTTATGCAGTGGTTTTTTACGTTCGATGATTTCATCTAGACGATCCATTTCTTGACCGTTTAATGAAAATGGTAAACATAGCTGGCTGATACTGCAATTATTACAGCTAATTGTGCATAAGCCTTTTGACTTGTTTTGTGAGAAGTCCATACATCAAATCCATTCAAATAAGTTAACAACCGCTAAGATTAATGAATTAGCTTATCGGTTGCTATAATTAATAAGTATATACCGTACCATATTATTACGCTGCCTAGAATAACCCTAATCCAAACATGGTTGAAAATAGTGTTTATTTTTTGACTGACTAGACCAATACTAATCATTGCAGGAAATGTCCCTAAGGCAAAAAATAACATTACCCCAGCACCGTGAAGGGCAGAAGGGCTGGTAAGTGCCCAAGTTAGTGCCGAATAAACTAATCCACACGGCAGCCATCCCCATAAAGCGCCATACAACAGGGCCTTTGGCGTTGTATCGACAGGTAGTAAATAACGATTCAGTTTAGATAAATGCTGCCATACTAGCGTTTTTCCTAATTTTTCTAGCCACTGTAGGGTGGGCGCTAGGCGCATGATATAAATCCCAACAAGTAGCATAAAAATACCACTTAGAAACGATAAACCTACTGAGATTGAGGTATTTTGTGCAGCGAAGCGACTACTAATACCGGCTACTAGAGCACCGGCAAGCATGTAACTGAGCGCTCTGCCAAGGTTATAAGCAATAGAAAAGCGAACTGCACGATTTTTGCTAGCGGCAAGTTGTAAACTACTGGAAATACCACCACACATAGCCAGACAGTGACCACTGCCTAACAAGCCCATTACAAATGCACTAATAAACTGCGGATCAATCATTACTTTTGTTGTGCTGCTCTTTATCGTCTTCAAACAGGATACTGTGGCCCTGTTTGTTTAAATCAGAAAATTGTTCGCTTTTTACAGCCCAAAAGAACACACCAATAGCAATTAGCACAAATAAAATGGCAATTGGGATGAGGATGTAGATGATACTCATAGTTTTAATAACCTTAATGAGTTGGTAATAACCAAAATGGAGCTTGCAGACATACCAATAACGGCCATCCAAGGAGCTACAAGTCCTAGTGCTGCAAGTGGTAAAATCGAACCATTGTAAATAAGTGATAATGCCAAGTTTTGCTTAACAATACGGCGAGTCTTCTTCGAGACAGTAAGCAAATGTTCAATGGCGGTTAGATCACTATTGAGTAATACCACATCGGCACTATTTTTGGAAATATCGGCGCCAGTTTCCATCGCAATAGATAAATGGGCACTTGCAAATACCGGGCTATCATTCACACCATCACCAACCATAGCAACAATGGCACCTTTGCTAGCCAATGCTTCAACATGGGTTTGTTTGTCACGAGGGCTACATGCTGCATGTACAGTATCTAAATTTAACTGCTTAGCAATTTGCTCACCACTGTTTGAAGCATCACCAGTTAACATATGACACTTGAGCTGCTGTGAATGCAGTTTAGTAATCAATTTTTCTGCGTTGTTACGTAAGCTATCGGCTAGGTAAAAGCGCGCAACTACTTGTTTATTGATATACAAGGTTGCTTGAGCATCTGCTTTATCAGTATCGAACCAGCCACTTTTACCTATCGCATAGTGCTGATTATTAAGTTCTGCTGTAATGCCTTTACCCGGTTCGATTGTAACATTCTCAATTGGGTTCACTGTATCGTTGAAACCAGCGAATGCATTAGCAATCGGGTGCTCAGAGAAACTTTCAAGTTGCGCTGCTAGTCGTAATGCGTCAGCTTCACTATACTGGCTGTTTACTAGTTCAACTCGCTCTATAGTGAAACGACCTTGGGTAAGGGTGCCTGTTTTATCAAAGGCAATATCGGTTAGTTGCGGTAGCGTTTCTAATACATGGGCTTGTTTAATTAAAATACCACGCTTTGTCAGGCTTGCTACTGCACACGTAAGGGCGGTAGGAATCGCTAAGCTCAGTGCGCAAGGGCAGGTTGCAACAAGCACCGAAATAGTAATCCAAAAAGCATGCTCAGGGTCTATTTGATACCAGCCAATCGCTGTAATTGACGCAAACACTAATAAACACGCTACAAACCACTGAGCCACCTTATCAGTTATTTCAACTAATCTTGGGCGTTTAGTTAAAGCTGTGTGTTGTAACTTTATAATTTGATTAAGTAAGGTATTTTGACCGATTTTGTTGATCTCAATACGGATCACACCATCGTGGTTAATAGTGCCTGCGTATACTTGATGGTTAATAAACTTATTAACTGGCTGATGCTCACCTGTCATCATGGCTTCATCAACAGTTGTTTGACCTTGTATAACGATACCGTCAGCAGGAATTGTTTCGCCTGCTTTAATTAATACAACATCACCTAGTCTTAGCTTTTTAGCTGCGATAATTGATTCTTGATTGTTTTCATCGATGATACGGGCTGTAAGGGGCAGTAACTTTTGCAAGTTAGCAGTAAACTCACTGGCTTTTAAGCGAGCTCTAAATTCTAAATATTTACCTAGTAATAATAAAAAGGTAAACATACAGATAGATTCAAAATAAACTTCGCCAACAGACATTAAAGTGGCATAACAACTTGCCCCATAAGCACCAAAAATTGCTAAAGATACGGGTAGGTCCATATTTAGCTGTTTTGCTTTTAAACCATTAATCGCATTAGTTAAGAATGGTAGGGCACTATAGAGAATTACCGGTGAAGCAAGCACAAGGCTTATCCAGCGGAAATACTGTTCGAAGTTTTCTTCCATGCCCGAGAACATGCCAAAATACATGGCAAAAGCGAACATCATTACTTGCATGGTCATTAGACCCGCAACACCTAAACGGCGGATATAGGCTTTAGCAGCTTGCTGTTTTTGACTGGCCTCAAGGTCTGCCTGAAACGGATAAGCTTTATAGCCGATTTCGTGTAATGAGGTAATAATTTGGCTAAGCGGAGTAACCGATTTATCCCATTGGATCATGGCACGGTTGGTCGATGTATTTACATCAACGCGTTTTATCGCTTTTAGATTGAGTAATTGTTTTTCGATTAACCACGCACAAGCAGCACAAGTTATGCCTTCAACCGTTAGTAGCACCTCGGATAAATTATTAGAGGCAGAAATAAACTCGTCTTGAATATCTTCGTTATCGTAACTTTTGATCAACTCGAGTTGCTCTGGAACAAGTTGTTCAACTTTACCAGAGCGAACGGTTCTAAATTTATAGTAATCGGTCATGCCTTGGGCGACGATATTTTCTGCAACCGTTTGGCAACCAATACAACACATAGGTTGTGCCTTACCGTCTATTTCGACAGTCGCATTAAAGCCTTTTGGCACACTTTCAAGACAATGAAAGCAATTATCGGACATTAGAGTTTACTACTTATATTCAGGGCTAATCGAAATTGTTTTATCAGTTGGTAAAATGATGTCTTCTTTGAGTTTCCAACTGTTATCTATTGGTTCAATAAACACTGTATATGCGCCGTCAACATGAGCGTCGAGTAGGGCTGTAAAATCGCCATGGGCGTTTTTCATTAAGCTCACATCAAAGTCATTTGCCTTAATGGTGCGGTGATAAAATGACATTTTTAAAGAGTGGACATTGCTTGCATCACCTTTAGTGAAGGTGAATGCAACTTTGTCGTTAGTAACATTTAAATCGCCATGTAAATAAAGCGCTTTTGCTTTATTAAATTTGCTGAGTTCAAGGTTAATTGCTTTACCTTTTTTATAGTAATCATCAACAACCATATCTGGGCCGTTACCAATTGCCATATAAATAAGACCAGCGCAGCCAATGATCGCTGCAAGAGGAAAAGAGATTAAAAACCATGGCCAAAAGTTTTTATACCAAGGAGTGGGTTTCATAGTACTTATACCTTTAAAAACGTTGTAAGCATTTTATCGGATTTAAAAGCAAAAGACTAAAAAAAAGCCTCTAGATAGAGGCTTTTTTGATCTTAATTAATCTATTGAATTAAATGATTAATTGTTTATACATTTTTTTAACCGCGTGGTTATTTATCTTGCGATAAGCTGTAAACGTAAGCAGTTAGTAGGTGTACTTTATCTTCACCTAAAATGTCTTTCCATGCTGGCATTACACCTGCGCGGCCATTGGTTAGTGTTTCTTCAACGGCACGTTTTGAACCACCATATAACCAGATGTTATCTGTTAGATTAGGTGCACCAAATGGTAAGTTGTGTGCAACCGAACCTTTACCGTCAGCACCGTGACACGCAGCACACATTGCAAACTTAGCAGCACCTGCAGCAGCGTCTTTTTGGTTAACTGTACGGCCTGAAAGGCTAAGTACGTGAGCAGTCATTTCTTTAATGCCTTGCTCGCCAAGCGCATCACCCCATGGTGGCATCGCAGCTACACGACCATAAAGAAGTGTTTCTTTGATTTTGTCTGGTGTGCCACCATATAACCAATCGTTATCCGTTAGGTTAGGGAAGCCTTGACCACCACGTGCATCTGAACCATGACATTGTGCACAGTTTTGTGAGAACAAACGTTGACCAATCTCAAGCGCTTTTTCATCTTTAACTAGTGTTTCAATATCTTGTTTTGCAAATGACTCAAAGATTGGGCCAAAACGCTCATCAGCGGCAATAAATTCTTGGTCTAATTGAACGTTCTCACCATTAGCTAATGCTTGTTCAGTCGCTTCTTTAGACTCAGCTAGAGAAGTAATACCTTGGTTAGAACTTGTCCATTTACCTAAACCTTCCCAGTTACCTAAACCAGGGTAGGCTGCAAGATAGTATACAGACCAAATAAATGTTGCGAAGAACATGTAAGTCCACCATTTTGGAAGTGGGTTATTTAGTTCTTCAATGCCGTCAAACTCGTGACCACAGCTTTCGCCTTCTTTAACACCTGTGTAGTTTTTCAAGTTCCACAGAAGTAGGCCGAAGATGATAGCAAGACACGCTAGGGTTAATACAATAACCCATATACTCCAAAAGCTAGTCATTTCTCAGACTCCTTTTCCTCGTTAGAGATTGTGTTGTTGTGTTTTTTTTCATCTTCAAATATGGCATTAGCAGCGTCATCAAATCGGCTTTTGCTACGCTTGCTGTATGCCCATACAACAATCACAATAAACAGTACTAAAATTACCAGAGTCAAAATGCCTCTGTATGTTCCGTAATCCATAATAATTACTTCAAGTGTGTGCCAAGCTGTTGTAAGTAAGCGATTAGAGCTTGCATTTCAGTTGCGCCTTTACCATCGTTCATGGCTTCGATTTTCGCAATGTCAGCTTGTAGCTCTTCGTCACTACCATAACCTTTACCGTCGTAACGGTCGCTAGCTTTGTCAATTCCGAAGCTATCACGGAATATTTGAAGCTTTTTAAGTGTATGGGTCGTATCGACTCTGTTTTCGTCTAACCAAGGAAACGCTGGCATGTTTGACTCAGGAACCACTGCACGTGGATCCATTAAGTGAGCATGGTGCCAATCGTCTGAGTAACGCTCACCAACACGAGCTAGGTCAGGACCAGTACGTTTAGAACCCCATTGGAATGGGTGATCCCATACTGACTCACCAGCTACAGAGTAGTGACCATAACGCTCAACCTCGTCACGGAAAGGGCGAATCATTTGTGAGTGACAGTTGTAACAACCTTCACGCACGTAGATGTCACGGCCTTCCATTTCTAATGCTGTAAGAGGGCGTAGGCCATCAACAGGTTTAGTCGTATCGTCTTGGAACATTAGTGGAGTAATCTCAACTAGTGCACCAAAGCTGATTGCAAAGACAGTCAAGATAGCCATAAGGCCAACGTTCTTTTCGACTATTTCGTGTTTGTTTTGTGAATTATTATTGCTCATCGTGCTACTCCATTATGCCAATTGTGCGTCAGCGTCTAGTTGAAGCGAATCTTTCTTCGCAGCAATAGTACGATAAACGTTGTAAGCCATAATTAGCATACCTGTTACGATGAATACACCGCCTAGGAAACGCATTACATAGAACGGATACGAAGCTTCTAATGACTGTACAAAGCTGTACATTAACGTACCGTCTGAGTTTACTGCACGCCACATTAGACCTTGCATAACACCTGAGATCCACATTGCTACGATGTATAAAACAACACCAACAGTGTGTAACCAGAAGTGCGTGTTAACTAGTTTAACACTGTACATACGGCCTTGTGAGAATAGTGCAGGGATTAGGTGATAGATAGCACCGATAGAAATCATTGCAACCCAACCTAGTGCACCTGAGTGTACGTGACCTACAGTCCAGTCAGTGTAGTGAGAAAGCGCGTTTACTGACTTGATAGCCATCATTGGGCCTTCGAACGTAGACATACCGTAGAAAGATAGAGAAACAACTAAGAAACGTAGTACTGGGTCAGTACGTAGTTTATGCCATGCACCTGATAACGTCATGATACCGTTGATCATACCACCCCAAGATGGAACGAATAGGATAACTGACATAACCATACCTAAGCTTTGCGTCCAATCTGGAAGCGCAGTGTAATGTAGGTGGTGAGGACCTGCCCAGATGTACAAAGAAACAAGAGCCCAGAAGTGAACTACCGATAGACGGTATGAATAAACAGGGCGGCCTGCTTGTTTTGGTACGAAGTAGTACATCATACCTAAGAAACCAGCAGTTAATAAGAAACCAACAGCGTTGTGACCGTACCACCACTGAACCATTGCATCTACAGCACCTGCGTAGATAGAGTATGATTTAGTTAGTGAAACTGGAATTGCCATGCTGTTTACAATGTGTAAAACGGCAACAGTAATGATGAAACCAGCGTAGAACCAGTTCGCAACATAGATGTGCGATACTTTACGCTTGATTAACGTACCAAAGAATACAACTGCGTAAGTCACCCAAACAACGGCGATAAGAATATCGATTGGCCATTCAAGTTCTGCGTATTCTTTAGAGCTTGTGATACCTAATGGTAAGGTAATCGCTGCTAGTACGATAACAAGTTGCCAACCCCAGAAGGTGAAGGCTGCTAGTTTATCTGAGAAAAGGCGCGTTTGACATGTACGTTGTACGACGTAATAAGACGTCGCAAAAAGTGCACTTGTACCAAATGCGAAAATTACTGCGTTCGTGTGTAACGGACGTAGTCGAGAGTAAGTTAACCATGGTGTATCAAAGTTAAGTGCTGGCCAAGCTAATTGGGCAGCAATCAGAACCCCAACACTCATGCCAACGATGCCCCAAATCACTGTCATAATAGCGAATTGGCGTACAACTTTATAATTGTACTCAGTTTGTGATGCTACTGTTTGGCTCATTTTCTGGCTTCCGCTGCAATTAATGCGTTTTAGAAATGAATTACCCACTTTATTAAAAGTGGGGCCTACTATTACTTCACAAGCGTGTTACCTAAAGCCAACTTAGAGGTGCTAGCTTCAGAAAACAAACTCGAGAAACCCTTATTTTTGCGATGGAAATGATAAAATTTTTGACCTTAAAAAGATAGGTCAATTGCATAAAATTATGACATCAATCAAATTTTAGCGCTTTGTTGGTTATTTTTTGTCAGAGTTTGTATTTTTATTAGCTTATTCCATCTAGCATGGTTGTCTTTTCGCGGGTAGCTAATTAGTATCCGCTTTTATTTTATACAGGCAAATAGAGTGCGAACTAGTTTATTCACCGTGTTCCTTTTTAGTGTATTTTTAGCTGCATGTGATAGCCAAAGTATAGAAGAGGACAGAACAAGTACAAGTTGTGAGAACAATCGTCATTGTTATTACCCAAATAATGCAGAAGCTTGGCTGAGTAACCCAGACATCAGCCCGGAAACGCCCTTTGCAATTAACCTAAAGCTGCCAAACGGGGCCAAAAATCTAGCTGCAAAACTTGAAGGTGTCACTATGTATATGGGATTCATCCCACTACAGTTTAAACGCAAAGGGCAGGTTTGGGTTGCTGACACTATGGTCGGAGCGTGTTCTGAACCTGTCATGACTTGGAAAATGACGCTTACTTATAACACTGCTGATAATCAGCCTCGTACTTTGTTTTATTATTTCGATTCAATTCAAACTCGCTAACACCAACCGCTATTTTTATTACTCACAGCTTCGAATTTCGCTGAAGCTGTGAGTAACGTCATTACCTTGTCATTTATTTATACTTTAATGCTCTTCATTAAACGTATTTTTATACGTTAGTTTCAAACTGATGGAACAAAAGTAAAAAATCATCCTCTAATTCACTGTTTAACAGGCTAACTTTGTCTATTTAGTTAATTTTAGTGAATAAGTATGGTTAGCAGTCTTACCAAGCTTTTACGGTTTTTATAACGTGGTGTGATCAACTTGTAAAAATTTCATTTGTAGCACTAATTGGGCTTTAGTTACACTTGATTACAAAGTGCGTGCAATTGATTTCAATCATGTTTTTTTTGCTACTAAAGAATCTTACCTTTCTGATATAGAAGTGTTTTTTTCTGTTAACATTGATACATCATGAAACCTTATTACCTGAAATGGGTCCGTCATTTTTGTGGTGTTTTTTATTTAATCTTCCATTCAGTTTTCGTTCAGTTAACTGAGCCTAAGTTGCCCTCCGCTGACTCGTGATTCTAATAATAACGAGCGCTACCTGATTAAAGGTAAATTTCCAACAAGTAGGGTTTTCACATGAAAAAATCAATTCTTGGTTTAGCTGTTGTTTCAGCAATCCCAATGTTTTCAAGCATGCAAGTTTTAGCTGCTGATGATGCAGCAGAGTCTATTGAAAAAATTCAAGTTACAGGTTCTCGCATTAAGCGTACCGATATGGAGACGTCTAGTCCTGTAACTTTAATCGGCGCAGATGACATCAAAGCAATGGGTGCATCAAGCATCGATGGCGTTCTACAAAAAATGACTGCAGCAAGCGGTGCGATGACTAACCCTGCTGTTAACAACGGTTCAGGCGGTAACGCACGTGTTGACCTACGTGGTTTAGGCGCACAACGTACTCTAGTACTAGTTAATGGTCGTCGTATGATCAACTCTGGTACTGGTGCAGCATCTACTGTTGACTTAAACACAATCCCAGTATCAATGATTAAGCAAGTTGAAGTACTAAAAGACGGCGCATCTGCTGTATACGGTACTGACGCGGTAGCTGGTGTTGTTAACATCATCTTAAAAGACGACTTCGAAGGTCTAGACATGAACCTTAACGGTGCTATCACTGGTGAAGGCGATGCGGACGAAACGTCTTTCGATATCACAATGGGTTCAAGCTTTGACCGTGGTAACGTTGTAATTGGTTTACAATACACTGACCGTGGCGATGCTTCTCAAGCAGACCGTGATTTCTCTGATTGTCCAATCGAAGAAGATTACGATAACGGTAGCTTCTACTGTGGTGGTTCTTCTTACACGCCTTTCGGTCACGTTTGGGCTGAAAATGCAAGCTTACAAGGTCAAGCAGATGGCGAGTGGCATGACTTCACTTCAGCAGGTGATGCTTACAACTACTCAGCAACAAGCTACCTTTACACGCCAATGCGTCGTTTAAACCTAACAGGTATCGGCCACTTTGACGTAACTGATGAAACGCGTTTAGTTTCTGAGTTCACTTACTCTAAGCGTTGGTCAACTCAACAAATGGCTCCACAGCCAGTATGGTTTGACTTCACTTATGATGCAGAAACAATGGGTGATTCACTTCTTTCTCACGGTGTAGCTGACGGTGAAGACATCTCTTACGGTCGTCGTATGACTGATGTTGGTCCTCGTGGTTATGAGCAAGTTGTTGACACAGTTCGCGCAGTAATCGGTCTTGACGGTGCATTCGACAATGGTTGGGGCTGGGATACTTCAGTAGTATTCGGTCGTAACGACTCAGTTGACCGCGCAACTAACCTACTAAACATGGGTTCAATCCAAGACGCAATCGAAGAGGGTGACTTTAACCCACTTGATCAAGCTGATTGGTCAGGTAGCAACCTTGCACAGTACAACTACACTGAAAACAATTCAGGTGGTAGCCAATTATTAGTTCTTTCTGCTGGCCTTAACGGTGAAGTAATGGAACTTCCTGCTGGTTACGTTGGTTTCGCTGCTGGTATCGAGCGTCGTGAAGAAAAAGCATGGTATGTTCCAGATTCACTAACTTCACAAGGTCTTGCAAATGACCCACGTGTTGAGCCAACTGGTGGTCGTTTTGACGTAAACGAAGCTTACGTAGAATTCGCTGTTCCACTTCTAGCTGATGCACCATTTGCACAAATGGTTGACTTAAGCGCTGCTGTTCGTGCATTCGATTACAGCACATTTGGTTCAGATGAGACTTGGAAACTAGGTCTAACATGGCGTGTAAATGACGAACTAATGCTACGTGCAGTTCGTTCAACTGCATTCCGTGCACCTACAGTATCTGAGCTTTACCAAGGTAAATCACCTTCATTCGAACAAGTAAACTTCCCTGGTGCACAAGACCAAGCTGAAGTAACTGTTGGTGGTAACGACCAATTAACTCCAGAGCTTGCTGATACAGTAACAGCTGGTTTCGTATACGCTCCAGAGTGGTTAGATGGTTTCTCAATGACTGTTGACTACTACGAAATTGAAATCGAAAACTCAATTTCAAGCGTAAACAACCAATACATCGTTGAAAACTGTCTTGATGCTTCTACGGGCGCATACAAGAACCAAGATACTGCACTATGTCAGTCTTCTGCAATCAACTTCAACCAAAGCACTGGTCGCATTAGCTTCAATAACCAATTACAAAACATTGGTAACGAATCTACTAAAGGTTACGACGTAAACTTCAAGTATGCATTTGAAGCTGCAGGTCTTAACTGGCGCACAGGTCTTGATGTAACTATCCTTGATGAGTACATCGTTGATTCAGGCACAAGCACAATCGATTACACAGGTCTTGTAACTTCAGGTATCGGTAGCTACGCGAAAGTTAAGTCTAACTTCACTCTTAACGCGTCTGGCGACAACTGGGATGCACAATACCAAGCACGTATGATCGACGGCTTAGACAGCTATGCATGTCTTGCTGACGATAGCGAATGTCTAGTACCAAGTGTTGGTACTGTTGTATACCACGACATCAGTGGTTCATACATCCTGAACGACACAGTGTCATTCTCTGCAGGTGTTAACAACTTATTCGATAAGCAAGCACCTTACTACTCAGGTAACAATGACTCAAACACTGACCCGTACACATACGATGTACTAGGTCGTCGTTTCTTCGCTGGTATGAACGTTAAGTTCTAATCTAGTTTGAAATGATTACTAAGGCCCAGTTTTTACTGGGCCTTTTTTATTGTCTGAAAGTATATCAACGCGTAAACTATAAGGGTACTTTTAACAAACGAGGCGATATTGCTTAAACAAGACGAAAACTTATCTTTTATTATCGAGCCTGAGCTTAAACCACGCACAGAGCAACGACTCGACCTATATTTCTCCATTCCGAATGAAATGAGTGTTAATCCACAAACACTGAGTGAAGAATCATTCTTTAATAACAATTTTAAATCGCATCTTGCGTATAACGCTAACAACATTCACTTACCCTTAGTGAGAAGTCGCTTTGTTAGTAAAAACAAAGGTGAACAGCAAGATTATCGGCAAAACTTAAACTTGTATTGTTATCAAGTTCGACTAGCGCTGAATGCCGATATTAAAGACACCCTAAAACACCAAGAAGCCGAAGAGTTTTATCCTGCCGCTATCGAATTGTGCGAGCAAACCAAAGGCTTGTTGAAAAAGCTAAGGCGCTATACCCCAGATGATGAAAAGCTACTGCCGTTTTATAAAAACGCCGATAACTACTTAAGTTGGCATGTAGAGCAGTCATTTTTGAAACTACTAGATGAAGGGCCGCGCAGTAGTGATTTTGCAAAAGAGCGCAGCGAGCTTTTAGAGTTTTGTAAAGCAGAAAACAGTTACCGAGAAGAACAAGAGTATAACTCGCAATCAACACTTGAAGATGCAAATCGTATCACTAATAAAATGCGTTTATTACAACGTTTAATTGAGCATGGGGTAGTGCTTACTCGTAGCACCCGTCATTTAAACAGTTATTTAAAACGTATGGTAAAGGGTACCGTAACTGCTGTGATCATGGCATTTGTGATGTTAGTTGTATTAAATGCGCGTTCAAATTTTACCGAAGTAACAGCGACGTTGATTTTAATCTTAGGTGTGATTTATGGCCTTCGTGAAATATTCAAAGAAGATATTACACGGGTGATCTGGCGAGCGATTGTTAGAGGCCGACCAAAGTGGCGCTTTCAGTTTAAAAACAGTATTACTAAAGAGAAGATCGCAAGCCAATACATTTGGCTTGAATACACAAGCTTTAAACGTATTCCGAAAGCTGTGAGAAAAATCTTTTCTAAGCGCCGGCATCAAAATAAACAGGCTGCACAGTGGCTACATTTTGCAAGTGAAACACATGTCAGTGCCAAGGCGTTTTTACCCGGATATGATACGCTTCAACAAACCATGCAATTTAGCTTGGCACCGTTTGCTCGCTACTTAAAGCGAGGCGAAGGTAAGCTCTATCATCTTGATAGCAATAAAATCTCTAAGAAAGCGGTAGAGAGGCGTTATCAATTAAATGTTGTATTAGTGTTTACCCAGAGCGAAGACGAGACTTTGTATCAGCGTTACAAGATTACGTTAAATCGCAGCAAGATTGTCAATATTGAGCGGATTTACTCGCAAACAGATATTCTGAAAGAAAAGATAAATGATGAATGATGAAAAAGGGTGGCCTTGGCCACCCACTAGGGTTTATTTAGCGTCTAAACCTGTTTTGCTGTAAAGCGATACTTTGTCTGACACTAGGGTAATTTCAATGTTTTTGTCTTTGTTACCCCAAATACAGTTAGTGTGTAGTGTTTTTTCTTCACACTTATCAGCAGAGCCTAAAATAGCTTCAACTTCAGTTTTATCCATGCCAATTTCAATTTTTTCGTAGTTTTCTAGACTTACTTTTGAACAGCCAGCTAAAGTAAGTGCCGCAGCAGCTGCTGCAATTGCCATATATTTTTTCATAATTGTATCCATTAATGGTTGTAGCGTCTTATTTGCAAGATCATACCCATACGAGGGTGATCAAAATAATGTATCTCGTTACTGATCACACGTTTAAATTGTGAAAAACGTGCTTTTTCATAATCACCGTTTTCTAGACGCTGACTAATATCAAAATCTGCATTTATAAATAGGTAGTGACGAACATAAATTTTCATTAAACCGTCTAATTCCCACTCAGGCACGTTTTGTAGCTGGTCGGGAATAAAACGTTCAGTAGGATCGATCAAACTGATAAAATCGTTATTTTCATTTTCAAGTGATCTTGTGTTTTTTGCTAAGTGTTCTCCAGCAAATAAGCGGATGCTTGGTGCACTTCTTTCACTCATTTCAGGAAAACGCCATCCTGTATGCAAAATAGGAGATAAGCCCTTTTTATCAAGCTGGTCTTTTTGATCAACAAACTGTAATTGCTCTGGTGCAATTAGATATATTTCGTCAGTATCTTCACGCGGTTCAACAACGGGTGTAACAGGCAGTTGATTATAACTAGCTAAAAAATCAACACTGTCATCACACACATTAGAATGAGGGTTGGTATTGACTAAAGAGTCGGTAAACGAATCAGAGCGAAAGCGGTTATCACCTTCAATACAAGCCTGTTTCGCTTGTGCTGTGTACGCAGGAGATAATATATCTTTGCTACGCTTAGCCTTGATTTCATCGTGTTTTAGACTGAAATCTTCTTGTAAGTAAGGAGCTGGGCGCTGTTTATAAATAAGAACTTCAATTTCAAACCAACGTGTTGCATATGATGAGCTTGTAAATAAGCAACAAAGCAATATTAAACTATTTCTAAACAACATTAATGGCTAACCTTTTTCTCAAAATCTGCAATCATTGCAGTGACCATTTTTAAGCGTTCACGAGCGTTGGCTTCGCTAATTGCAAAGCGCAGTTTGTTTGCGCCATCCATTTTATACACCTGCGGTGCACTTTGTATCAAACCAATGATGAAGCTAGGGTTAACCTTTGTATGCTGGCTAAACTCAAAATAGCCACCTTTCGGGTTTGCTTCAATCTTCTTAATGCCAAGATTACTTGCTTGTAGTTTTAATTGCTGCAAACTGAATAAGTTTTTCGTAGCATCAGGCAGTAGGCCAAAACGGTCAATCAACTCTACTTGTAATTCGTCCATGTCATTGAGATTAGCACAGCTTGCAATGCGTTTATAGATACTTAATCGCGCATTTACATCATGAATATAATCATCGGGTAATAATGCAGGTAGCTTTAAGTCAACTTCAGTTTGCTGGCCAAGTAAGTTCTCTAGGGTTGGCTCTTTGCCTTCTTTTAGCGAGTTTACAGCTTGCTCAAGCATCTCCATATACAAGCTAAAGCCAATGGTTTGCATTTGACCTGATTGATCGTCACCTAGCAGCTCACCGGCACCACGAATTTCTAAGTCATGGGTTGCTAGAGCAAAACCGGCTCCAAGGTCTTCAAGTGATTCAATTGCTTCAAGGCGTTTAACGGCATCTTTACTGAGTGATTTAGGGTTACCAGTGAGAAGATAGGCATACGCTTGGTGATGGCTACGGCCAACACGACCACGTAATTGATGCAGCTGCGCAAGGCCAAGCTTATCTGCTCTATCCATAATAATGGTGTTGGCTGTCGGTACATCGATACCTGTTTCGATAATGGTGGTACATACAATCACGTTATATTTTTGGTGATAAAAATCACTCATAATTTGCTCAAGCTCACGCTCGCGCATTTGGCCATGTGCTGTTGTTACGCTAGCTTCAGGAACCCATTCACTTATTTCTTCAGCAACTCGGTCGATAGTTTCAACATTATTATGTAAGAAATACACCTGACCACCGCGTTTAATTTCACGCAGAATTGCTTCGCGAATAAGTTCTGCATCTCTTTGTCTAACAAAGGTTTTAACCGCTAAACGTTTCGCAGGCGGTGTGGCTATGATTGACAGGTCACGCATGCCACTCATCGCCATGTTTAATGTACGTGGAATAGGGGTCGCAGTGAGTGTTAAAATATCGACATCGGCACGTAATGCTTTGATTTTCTCTTTTTGACGCACACCAAAACGGTGCTCTTCATCAACAATCAATAAACCAAGATCTTTAAATTGAATATCTTGTTGGATCAGTTTATGAGTACCAATAACAATATCTAATTTGCCCTCAGCCATTTTTTCAAGCGTGTCTTTTTGCTCTTTTGTTGAGTTGAAGCGTGATAAAACGCCAACTTCAATAGGTAAATCGGCAAAACGGTCTTTAAAGTTTTCATAATGTTGCTGAGCAAGCAGTGTCGTTGGCACAAGTACAGCAACTTGCTTGTTATCATTTACGGCAACAAAAGCAGCCCGCATGGCCACTTCTGTTTTACCAAAGCCTACGTCACCACATACTAAACGATCCATTGCCTGTTTACTTTGCATATCTCCAAGCACAGATTCAATGGCATTACGTTGATCATCGGTTTCTTCAAATGGGAAGCTGTCGCTAAACTGACGGTAAGCACTGCCATCAAGCTTAAACTTATTACCTGGTTTAGCTTGGCGTTTAGCGTAAATGTCTAATAATTCTGCGGCGACATCACGAACTTTTTCAGCGGCACGTTTCTTGGCTTTTTCCCATGCATCGGAGCCCAATTTATGGAGCGGGGCAGAGGCCTCTTCGCCACCAGAATAACGGCTAAGCATATGTAACGCAGAAACAGGTACGTATAGTTTTGCCTCGTTGGCGTAGATGATCGTAACAAACTCAGTAATCACACCGGCAGCATCAATTGTTTCAAGCCCTTGGTAGCGGCCTACACCATGATCAAGGTGAACAATTGGCTGGCCTTCACGCAGTTCAGCAAGATTACGAATAAGTGCATCTTGGCTGGCTTCGTATTTATGTTTACGACGTCTACGTTGCGATACTTTAATGCCTAATAATTCTTGTTCAGTGATAATGGTTAAACGGGGTTTACCGTCTAACACTACACTTTGTTCAAGTGGCGATACTATTAAGCCAACATCACTAGCACTATTTGTAAAATCGCTGAAAGACTCGAATTCTTTGAGCTTTAAACCACTTGGTTTTAATAGTGTCAGTAAAGATTCGCGGCGTCCGTCAGATTCAACCGACAGCAGTATGCGGCCTTTTTGTTTTTTCTCACTAGCAACATAGTTAATTAAACCTTGGTAAGGCTCATGTAGCTTATGATCTATACGTACGTTTGGTAGCTCTTTACTGGCAAGGTTTGTATGGCCTGCTTTAGTGCCTAGTTTCGCTTGAGATAAACGAATACGTGCGTATTTACCAAACTCACCAAAGAGTTCATTAACGCTTTGATATAGCTTTACAGGTTCAAGTAATGGTCTAAGTGGATCAACACGGCGGTTTTCATAGCGAACATTTACATCATGCCAAAATTGATCAGCAGCATGTTCAATATCGCCAAAATGCATAAACGTCGTATTGCTAGGTAAGTAATCGAATATAGTTGCCAATTCATCAAAGAACAGAGGCATATAATATTCTATACCGGCAGGCCACGTACCTTTGGTGACCTGCATATAAATTGAGTCTTGTTCAGAGCTTGCGCCAAATTGCTCACGATAATTGATACGAAAACGCTCAATGTCAGAGTCATTAGTTGGAAACTCATGAGCTGGCAACAGCTCAATTTTATCTACTTTTTCATCTGAACGCTGGCTTTCAACATCAAATAAACGAATGCTGTCGAGCTCATCATCAAAAAAGTCTAAACGGAATGGGTGAGGGCTACCCATAGGATACAAGTCAACGATAGAGCCACGGATAGCATATTCACCATGCTCCATCACTTGTTGTACATGCAAATAGCCTGCTTGTTCAAGATTTTCACGTAGAGTGTGCGTATCTAAGATATCACCCACTTTAAAGTTAAGGGTTGACCCATAAATAAATGATGCTGGCGCTGTACGAAGCATCAAAGTTGATACAGGTACGATTAAAACACTTTGTTGTTCTTTTTTTAATGTGTTTAACGTGGCTAAGCGTGCAGAAATAATATCTTGGTGTGGTGAAAAATGATCATAAGGCAGCGTTTCCCAGTCAGGAAAGACCATGACTGGGTTTTCAGGCAATAGAAATTCTAACTCAGTTTCAAGGCGTAGGGCGCTTGGCGTATCTGGGGTGACTATCACAACCAGCTCGTTGTGTTGTTTTACACCTTCTGCGATGGCGATGCTAAGTCCGCTACCAGTAAGTTGTCCCCATTGAATTTTATCTTTCTCAGATTTTACCCAAGGCAATGCTGCCCATTGCGCAAACGCCATTTACTACTCCTTTAAACTGTTTTTACTGCTTAGTCTCGATAAATCTTAGTTAGGTCTTGATAGTGGTCGATACGACGATCACGAAGGTAAGGCCAAATTCGACGTATGTTTTCACTACGTGCTTGGTCTAATTCAACAACTAACAATTGCTCATCGCTGTTGTTAGCCTCGGCTAGAATCTCACCCTGTGGGCCCGCGATAAAAGAGTTACCCCAAAACTGAATACCTTCGCTTTGGCCGCTTGGATCACTTTCGTGGCCAACACGGTTACAGCTGATCACAGGCACGCCATTGGCAACGGCATGAGCGCGTTGTGAAATAACCCAAGCGTCTTTTTGACGTGTTTGTTCGTCTTTCTCATCGCGAGGGTCCCAGCCAATCGCAGTTGGGTAAATTAAAATCTCAGCCCCCGACATTGCCATTAATCGTGCGGCTTCAGGGAACCATTGATCCCAGCACACTAATACGCCTAATTTACCAACAGACGTTTGAATAGGCTGAAAACCTAAATCACCGGGTGTGAAGTAAAATTTCTCGTAAAAGCCAGGATCATCAGGAATATGCATTTTGCGGTATTTACCGGCAATGCTGCCGTCAGTTTCAAGTACCACAGCGGTATTGTGGTAAAGACCTGTCGCACGTTTTTCGAATAACGATGACACAATCACCACATTCAACTCTTTGGCAAGTGCGCCTAAGGTATCTGTACTTGGGCCCGGAATTGTTTCTGCTAAATCAAAAACGTCTACATCTTCGGTTTGGCAAAAATATAAACTACGGTGTAGCTCTTGAAGAACAATAAGCTTAGCGCCTTGGCTTGCTGCATCGCGTATACCTGCAATCGATTTTGCCATATTGTCTTGAGCATTATCGGTGTTTGATTGCTGAACAAGAGCAACCTTTAAATGCGTTGGTTTAGTCATTGTTTGTTCCTGCTAAAAAGCCGCGCGGTAATTGCATTGTAATACAGTGTAAGCTGCCAAATTGGTGAATAATTGGCAGGCAATTAATACCAACAACAGTGTGGTCTGGGTATGCTTTGGCAACCTGACCAAGTGCAAGTTGGTCGTGTTCGTCACCATAAATTGGCACTAAAACGGTTTTATTGATGATTAAATAATTAGCGTATGTGGCAGGTAGTCGGTCACCGTCTTCATTGAATACCGCTTTTGGCCAAGGTAAGGCAATAAGCTCATAGCTTTCACCGTTAGCGGTTTTAAATGATTGCAGTTGCTTTTCCATGGCATCAAGGGCAGCAAAATGTTCATCATTTTTATCATCACACTGCACATAAACTAGGGTGTTGTTTGGTGCAAAACGTACCAGCGTATCAATATGGCTATCGGTATCATCACCAGCAAGATAACCGTGATCAACCCAAAGGAAAGAAGTAGCCCCTAGTTGCTCAACAAGCGTTTGTTCTATATCCGCTTTTGTAAGTTCTGGGTTACGATTTGGGTTTAATAAGCATTCGCTGGTTGTGAGTAGCACGCCGTGTTCATTAATTTCAACGCCGCCGCCTTCAAGAACCAGCTCACTTTGCTGATAAGCATTTTTAGGATTAGCGACTTGCTTTACAAGCACTTGATTAATTTGGTTATCGAGATCACTTGCAAATTTATTGCCCCAGCCATTAAAAATAAAATCCATCACTTTTAATTGGCTTGCGTCATCAATATTCGCGCAGGTCAATGGGCCATGGTCACGTGCCCAGGTATCGTTACACGGTGTCACCACAAAGTGAATGCGACTTGCATCGACATCAGCTTTTGCAAGTAAAGCTGCAATATGTGTTTTTAGGGCATTATCATGGGCCACGATAACAACATCTTGTTGTTGGCTAATTGCTTGGCAAAGCGCTACATACACAGGCTCAACAGCGGTTAAATTTGCTGCCCAATCAGTGTCTAGATGAGGCCAAGTGAGCATAACGGCATCTTGCTCAGCCCATTCAGGTAAAAGTCTAAATTTCATGAAGGTAATAAACAAACTAAGGTGGGGCTAGTTTAGCATTTTAGCCATAGATGTCAGCTTTTTGTGCGCGATAAAGCGCGATTTTTAACTATCTTGCGGATTGTTTTCTTGTTGACGTTTTTTTAGTTGGCGTGTTTGTGCGTGTAAGGCCGCTCGAACGACTAAATCTTGGTCAGCATCACGAATAGCAGTAAACAATAACGTGTATTGATATTTATCATCATCGCATTTTTCAATCGCCACTAATTCGGTGTAGCAATAAATAGCAGACGCCTCATGTTGTAAAAACAACTTAGTGCGAAATGTTTGACCTAATTCATAGACCTCAGATGAGGTAAGCTTTACACCACCACCACCGTAACTGTCGCAATAGTTTGCGTTATCGTCTGGTTGCTCAGAGGCTAAGATATGACTCATGATTAAATCGATTTTACGAGACTGCGCCTGTAAAAACGCTGCTAATTCTTGTGCAACATCACCTAGATTACGTAGTGGTCGTAAGCTCGTTTGCTCAAGCTCATTTACTTCGTTGGCAAGTTTGAATAAAGCAGGAATATCGGCCTCGAGCTCAGCATTGGTTTTTGGCACAGCACTTGGTTCAACCGGGTACAAATTGACACGGTTGCTCTCGTTAATTTGAAAAAATTGTTCAAATTCGGCTAATTTTTGATTATTCATGCTGCACTCCACACATCTTTCCTTAATACTAGCGTTCGAAGCTGCAAATTGCTAGTAATCAAATAAGCAAAAAAAGGGCAAACTCATTGTTTGCCCTTCATTTTTTACAGATTACCCTCTTGGGTTTTGACATGTTCTTGTTGGTGATGGTGTGCTATTTCATCAGCAAGCTCTTGTCTTGAGCGTTTTTCAGTTAACTTACGTGCCGTTAACCAATAAAAGAACAGAGGTACAAAGAATACAGCTAAGAATGTGGCTGCCATCATACCGCCCATAACACCTGTACCAACACTATGACGGGCACCAGCGCCTGCACCAGAGCTAAGTACTAAAGGTACAACGCCTAAAATGAAAGCAAGTGAAGTCATGATGATTGGTCTAAAACGTAAACGTGCAGCCTCAAGTGCAGCAGTACTAGCGCTCCAGCCTTGTTGATGTTTCATTAAGGCGTATTCAACGATAAGAATCGCGTTTTTACTGGCAAGACCGAGTAGGGTGACAAGGCCAATTTGGAAATACACATCGTTTGTCATGCCAACCACCCAAACGGCTATTAGTGCACCAAAGGTACCAAATGGCAGGGCAAGCATTACAGACAGTGGTAATGACCAACGCTCGTAAAGGGCTGCTAAAATCAAAAACACCATGATCACTGCAAGTCCTAAGGCAATCCCTGTGGTACCCGAACTGCGCTTTTCTTGGAATGCAGAGCCCGTCCATTCGTAGGTCATATTTGGCGGTAAGACAGCTTCTGCAATACGTTCAACTTCAGCGATAGCTTGACCCGAACTGAAACCAGGTGCTGCATTACCCATTAGTTTAACTGCTGGTAAGTTGTTATAACGGTTTAAGTTTTCAGGGCCACGGCTATACTCGATAGTGGTAAAGGCTGAAAGCGGCACCATAGTACCTTGGTTGTTTTTAACATAGATACGGCCAATGTCATCAGGTTTCATTCTAAATTCAGCATCTGCAGACATTAGGACTTGCCATGCGCGGCCAAATTTATTGAAGTCGTTGACGTAATAAGTACCTAAGTTACCTGCAAGGGCGGTGAACGCATCATCAATTTCTACACCCATGGCACGCGCTTGTTCTCGGTCAACATCAACACGAAGTTGCGGTGCATCAGGGCGCCAAAGAGTTTGCAGGCCGCTGATGATTGGGCTCTTTTGCGCTTCTGCTGTCATTAACTGCATCGCTTGTTGAAGTTTGTCTGGGTCGCTATCGCCTTTGTTTTGAATGTAAAATTCAAAACCACCAGTGTTACCTAAACCAAAGATAGCAGGTGGATTAAAGGCAAGTACGAGTGCTTCTTTAATACCCGCCGTTTTCATGAATAGCTCTTGCACAAGTGCTTTGGTATCAACTTCGCGTTCATCCCAATGCTTTTGTGTCACGAATAAAGTCGCAGCACTATTTTTGTAACCACCGCCGATAAAATCAAAGCCTGTAAACGCAACAACGTTTTCGTTAGCTGGGTTTGATTGTACTGCTTTTACAACTTGTTGCGTTACTTCCTCGGTACGCTCAAGTGATGAACCGTCAGGTAAAAAGATTGCAGAGATGTAATAACCTTGGTCTTCATCGGGTACAAGCGAGCCTGGGGTGTTTTGCCAAAGGCCAATCGTTGCAGCAATCATACCCGTCATTAAGATTACACCTAAAAGACCGCGGCGCACCATAAAACCAACAGCCCCCACATAACGGCCAGTTATCTTGGTAAACATAGCGTTAAACCATAAGAAGAAGCGGGCTGTTTGCTTGTGTTCTTGTTTCAAAATAAGTACACAAAGAGCAGGCGTCATCGTTAGGGCGACCACGCCCGATAAACTCACAGCAATCGAAATAGTAATAGCGAACTGACGGAATAACTCACCTGTTAAGCCACCTAAAAACGCAATTGGCACAAACACAGAACACAGAACCAGAACGATAGCTACAACAGGGCCACTTACTTCACTCATAGCTTTGACAGCTGCGTCTCTGGCACCGAGTCCTTCTTCATGCATAATACGTTCAACGTTTTCAAGTACCACGATGGCATCATCAACAACAATACCAATCGACAACACCATGCCGAATAAGGTGAGTGAGTTAATTGAATATCCCAGCATATACATGCCGGCAAACGTGCCAAGTAGCGATACTGGCACTGCAAGGGTAGGTATTAGGGTAGCGCGCCAGTTTTGTAAGAATAAATACACCACTAAGAATACCAATACCATGGCTTCAAGCAGTGTTTTTACTACTTCACGAATTGATACTTCAACAAAACGGGTTGTGTCGTACGAAGTTAAATGTGCAAGTCCAGTAGGGAATTGGCTTTTCATTTCTTCGATAACACTATTTACTTCTTCAGCTACATCAAGAGCATTGGCACCCGGTTGCAAGAAGATACCTAATAGTACTGCTTCTTTACCGTTAATTGTCCCTTTGAAGTTATAATCTTTCGAACCTAGCTCAACGCGTGCTACGTCTTTTAAGCGTAAACTACTGCCATCGGTATTTGAACGAATAATGATATTTTCAAACTGTTCAGGCTCAGACAAACGACCTTGTGCAGTCACACTGTAAACGAGCTCTTGTGGAGATTGAGTAGTTGGTGTCGCACCAATTTTACCTGCAGCGTATTGCGAGTTTTGTACTCGGATTGCCCCTGCTATTTCTTCAACAGTAACCCCTAGCTGGCTCATTACATCTGGGCGTAGCCAAATACGCATCGCGTAATCTTTAGCACCAAAAATTTGCACACTGGTGGTGCCCGGAATACGTTTAACACGGTCAAGCACGTTCATGGTGACATAGTTTGAAGTCCATAAACTCGAGCGTGTACCGTCAGGAGAGTAAAAGGCATGCACTTGTAAAAAGCTAGAAGAGCCTTTTTGGACAACCACACCTTGGCGACGAGTTTCTTCAGGTAAACGCGCTTCAACCTGCTTTACACGGTTATTCACGTTTACAGCTGCTTGGTCCACATCAGTACCAATTTCAAAGGTTACTTCGATGGTGGTCGAGCCTGCACTCGTTGAAGTCGATGACATGTACATCATACCTTCAACACCAGTAATGGCATTTTCTATCGGTGTGGCAACCGTTTGCTCAAGTACACTGGCGGATGCACCCGGATAGGCTGCGGTCACTTGTACAACCGGAGGCGCAATTTCAGGATATTGCGCTACAGGTAAACTGCGCATCGCAGCAAGGCCCGCAAGCACAATAACAATAGATATAACAAACGCAAAAATGGGTCTGTCTATAAAGTAACGAGAAAACATAAGACTCCCTGTGCTTATTCTGCGTGGCTTGAGTTAGCGGCTGGCTTGCCAACATTTACTGGCATACCCGGGAAGAAAATACGCGCCATGCCATCAACAATAACTTGGTCGCCTTCTTTTAACCCACTGCGAATTAACCAAAAGTTTTGGTATTGCTCGTTTTCTGGTTTTTTGATCCATTCACCCACAGTGACAGGGGCAGGTAACGCGACATCCATACCTTGCTCGTTTTTACTTACAACATAAACGAACTTACCCGTGCCGTTATCGAGCACTGCACGTTGCGGAACGATGAAAGCGTTTTTACGTACTGCACCACTTAACTCAACGCGAACGAATTGGCCCGGGCGAAGTTGAAAATCTGGGTTAGGAATAATTGCCTGAAACTCACTGGTACCTGTGTTTGGATTAATACGCACATCAGAGAAGTTAACTTCACCGGTTTGTCCGTATAAAGAGCCGTCTTGGAGTTTAATTTGTGTTTTCCAGTGGCCTTGCTCAGGTAACGTCAGTGAGCCATTTTTAACATCTTGACGCATTTGCAGTTGTTCACGCTCAGATAAGCCAAAACGAATACGAATAGGGTCAAACTGAGTCATTTGAGTCAGTAGTAAATCTGGGCCAGAAACATAGGTTCCTTCCGAGACAAACTCACGTCCCATTACACCTGCGACAGGGGCTTTCACTTGCGCATATTCAAGATTAAGCTGGGCTTCTTTTAACGCAACCTTTGCAGCGGCTAAATCAGTTTTTGCAATATCATTAGCTGAACTAGCGTTATCGTAATCGCGTTGTGAAACAGATTTTTCGGCACGTAGTTTAGCTAATCGTTTAACGTCACGATCAGCTTGAACAAGCGCTGCTTTTGCACCATCAAGTGCAGCTTGCGCACGATCAACCGCAAGTTGGTAAGGTTCAAGATCAATAGTAAACAGAGATTGGCCTTGTTCGACACGCTGACCTTCTTCAAAGTTACGTGATTCAAGGATTCCGGTAACACGGGCTCGAACTTCAACTTCTTTTGAACCAGACAGCGTTGCTGGCAGCTCAATAGTAAAAGGTGCATCGTGTGTTTCCATAGTCATAGTAGCGACAGCTGCTGGGTGCATTTGACCCTGTTGCTGCTCTGGCGCTTCAGAACAACCTTGCAGTAGCAAGGGTGCAGACACAAGTAACAACGCAGATAATGATAATTTGGCAGGTGCGAAAGGCAGACGCATGTTTACTCCACAGTCCAATTGTTAAGTAGGTATGCATAGAAATAGTCAAACAAACACGAAAGACGAAATTATGCATATTCATTTGTCGTTTAGTTTATACCCAAAAAAGAAAAAGGTACACCCTGTAGTTTACTTTTTATTTAAAACCAAAAGATGACTTAATTTAGCCCGTCACTAAGTCGCTTAATGTATTCAAACTAAAAACCGATTTAGTAGGTGGAAGTTAATAAAAAATATAGCCAAATAGTGAGTCGAGGTGGATGAAGTAGCGTGATTTTTGAAACAGTAGAGCAAGCTTATGACGCTTAAAACAGAAGATTTTAATGAGTTTATAAAATCTTTGTTTACCAAGGGTACAAAAAATTAACAAATGGCTTGTAATTAAAATGAAATCTCGTACCCTAAAGCAATAAAAATATAATAAAGGTGAGTTAAGGATGACAGATCAAACTGGGGTTATCACCGCTTTTACTGAGATATCGAGCAAACTTAGGCGCTTTGTATCACGTATTGTCAGCCCTGATGATGTAGAAGATATTGTGCAAGAGACGTTTATAAAAAGTTATGAAGCTGATCTTAAACAAAATATCGAATATACTCACAGTTACATGCTGAAAACGGCTAAACATTTGGCACTAAATCACATTGCTAAATGGGACAATAAATACAAAGAATCGTTAGATGAACAACAACAGGTTGAGCATCACATGCGTTCAATGGCACTTGAAGATGAAGTGACCTCAAAAGAACGTTTTTTGTTTTTTTGCCGAGTGACTAACGAATTAAGCCCTCAAATTAAAAAATGTTTTATCTTAAAAAAAGTCTATGGCTTAAGCCAAAAGGAAATTGCAGCTAAAATGGAACTCAGCGAAAGTACTGTTGAAAAACATATAGCCAAAGGCTTATTACATGTTCACCGAGCAATGAAATCACACGACGTACAACCCCAGACATTTAACCCAACCACTGAGTTCACTGCAAAAGAGGTGAACAAATGAGTAATGTCCATCCATTTTCATCAAAAGAAATGATTCAAGAGCAGGCGAGTCAATGGATAAGTGCAATTGATCGCGGTTTATCTAAAGATGAAGTGAGACAATTGCACATGTGGGCTCATCAAAGCACAGCTCATCAAGAAGCATTGTTTGAACTTGCGACTTTATGGGATGAAATGAGCGTGCTCAATGAGTTAAGTAGTATGTTCCCTTATAAAGCACCGCAAAAACAACCTGCAGTGTTTGGTATGGCAACTGCTGCGAGCTTTTTAGTAGTGATGCTGCTTGGTTGTATTATGCTTATCTATTCAAGCTACTGGCAAAGTGAAGAAAACGACTATGCTAAATTTACCAAAATTTATCGCACTAAAGTCGGCGAGCAAGCTGAATTTGTTCTGCCAGACAGCACTATTGTGCAGCTCAATACCAACACTAAACTTGAAGTTGCTTACTCGGGCGATCGTCGTCAGTTGATCCTGAGCCGTGGTGAAGGGCGTTTTAATGTTGCTAAAGATCCTAGTCGTCCGTTTACCGTAATTGCTGGTGATAAATCTTTTACTGCACTTGGCACAGTATTTAATGTTCAGCGAAATTCTGCCTCAGACTTAGAGTTAGTTGTGACTGAGGGCAAAGTGATGATTACTGATCCGAGTACTCAGGTTGATGCCAGTGATTTTAATCGTTTAAAAGATGCTTCAGATAACAGCGCAGATATAAAAGCACTTAAAGCGAATGTGGTTGTATCAGGCGAGAAGGCACTAATAAAACAAAGTAAAACAGCGCCAATTAAGCAGTTATCTGTTGATGACGTCCAACGCGACTTGGCATGGCAACAAGAAATGTTAATTTTTAATGGTGAGTCTTTAGACGAAGCTCTGCAAGAGGTGAGTCGTTATACAGCCACGCGTTTTGAGCTAAATGACCCAGAACTTGCCTCTTTGAAAGTAGCTGGGGTGTTTAAAACAGGCGACATTAAAGGTTTGCTTGACTCATTACAGGCCAACTTAGGTGTAGAACATCAACGTTTAGGTGAACATCGTGTTAGCTTAACGATCGCTGCAAAAGGTTAGTTCTGCCTATGAGAATACGCAATTATAATGATGTTAATTATGCGCCACCTTCTCGTCACAAAAAATTAATTAAAAAAAAGTTAAATTTACATAGCGGATTTTTCTTCCTCACTTGTTTGTTTAAATTGCGCAGTAAGCAATTGCGGTTGTTACCTGCCTCTTTTGTTATTTATGGCCTCACTACAGGCCAAGTAGCAATAGCGGCTGAAAAACAAATGCTGCAATTTGACATCAAAGCGCAACGAGCTGATTTGGCGTTAATCGAATTTGCAAAGCAAACAGATCAAACAGTCATTTTTTCTTTCGAACTAGCGAAGCAATATCAAGCGCAATCTGTGTTTGGTTTTTACACCAAACTTGATGCACTCAATGCGATGCTCGAAGGCACTGAGCTCGATGCGGTTGTTGATCATCAAGGCTTGCTGAGTATAAAACTCAAACAAGTAGATAGGATAGATAATAACATGATCAAAGTATCAGGGGTCAGCGCTGCAGTCGTGCCATTACTGCTTGCCGCCAATACGCAAGCGTTAGCAGAAGATCAATCAGCAGAAAAAAACATCGAAAAAATTGCCGTTGTCGGTAGCCGTGTAGCAGGACGCTCGGTTGAAGATTTACCGGTTCCGGTTGATATTTTAAGTGCCGAAGCACTAGAGAATACAGGCCAAACAGAAGTAGGCCGTATGCTTCAGGCTATTGCACCGTCTTTTAACTTTTCAAGCTCGTCTATCAGTGATGGTACTGATGCACTTCGCCCTGCAACATTACGCGGTTTAGGGCCCGATCAAACCTTAGTTCTTATCAATGGCAAGCGCCGCCACCAAGCAAGCCTTATTCACATTAATACCTCTGTGGGTCGTGGTACGGCAGGGACTGACATGAATGCTATCCCTGCGGCTTCTATTAAACGCATTGAAGTATTACGTGATGGTGCTGCTGCGCAATATGGTTCAGATGCCATTGCAGGTGTTATTAATATCGTATTAAAAGACGCTGAAGAGGGCGGTAAAGCGGCCATCAACTACGGTGAGTATTCAGAAGGTGATGGTGAAACAGTAAATGTTGATTTCAATAAAGGTTTTGCACTAGGTGATAATGGGTATTTAAATACCACAATTAACTACCGTGATCGTGCGCCAACAAACCGTGCAGGTCTTCATGGCTCATGTCAATTTTACGGCTGTACTGAACTTGATGACGGGACGCTATTAGCAGGCGACCCGCGTGAATTAACCGCACCTCGTGATACGTTTAGAATTGGTGATGCAGATTCACAGCAATTTGCTTTAACTATCAACACTGGCTATGAACTTGCTGGTGGTGAGTTATATGGTTTTATCACCTATTCAAATCGTGAAAATGAATCAGCTGCGTTTTTCCGTCACAACGCAAATGCCAATGGTAACCCTGTATTACAAGATGGTGATGCAACCATTCCTATGGGATTCTTACCGAAAATTAATACCGTTATTGATGACGTGTCTTACAATGTTGGCTTTAAAAAGTCGTTCGATAATGATTCAAGCATTGATTTATCGTACACCTATGGCGAAAACAGCATTGATTACACAACAAGTGACACTATCAATGGCTCATACGCTAACTACCTTCGTTATAACCAAGGTTTAAGCGCGGCAGAAATTCGTGCCACTATCCCCCGTTCAGCATATGCATACGGCCTTGAATTATCACTTCAAACACTTAACCTTGATTACACCAAAGACTACGATAATTTCTCATTAGCACTGGGTGCAGAGCTTCGTACTGATGAGTTCCGTATTCTTGAAGGTAGCGAATACGCATACCGTGATTACGACACTGTTGATGGTATGAGCATCTACTCAGGTTTAAATGGTGGGGTAGGTAGTGTTGATGCTGCAAGTGGTACGCAAGGTTTTGGTGGTTCAGATCCGGCATCATCTGTTGATGAGTCACGCGATGTGATCTCATTCTATATGGATGCAGAAACCTATGTTATTGATGATGTGATTATCTCAGGTGCGGTACGTTACGATAACTACAAAGGCTTTGGTGATACCGTAAACTTTAAGTTAGCGGGTAACTGGTCTGTGACTGAAGATGTGTCTTTACGTGGTGCATTAAGTACAGGATTTAGAGCGCCTTCTATGCAACAACTTTACTTTAATAACGTAAGTACACAGTTTGTTGTAGGCGATGATGGCAGCTTAGTTGCTGAGCAAGTAGGTACATTCAGAAACGACAGTACCTTAGCGCAATCAATTGGTATTCCTAAGTTAAAAGAAGAGAAGTCACAAAACCGTAGTTTAGGTATTGTGTATAACGTAACCGACAATATCAATTTAACCATTGACTACTACTCGATTGATATCGACGACCGTATCGTTATCTCTAACCGTTTAGGTAAAGGCTTGTCAGATACGCTTGATGCTGCACTTGTAAGTTCAGGCGCAGGTGCGGGGCAGTTCTTCTTAAATGGTGCCGATACTGAAACCGAAGGTGTTGATTTAGTTGCCACATGGAACACAGAAGGCCTTGGCGGTACGCTAGATTTCACCTTTGCTGCTAACTTCACTAAAACAGATGTAGTTGATTTATTCACGCCATCAGGTAGTGGTCTTGAGACTATTCCGGTAGAAGATGTATTTTCTGCACAAGAAACATCAATTATCGAAGAATGGCAACCAGAAGACCGCATAAACTTAAGTGCGCTTTACCGTTTAGAAGATTGGACTGTAAACCTATCTCTAAATCGCTATGGCGAATACACAGTTGAAGATGGTGGTCGTCAAACATACGGTGCTGAAATCTTAACTGATGTAAAAGTTAACTACTTCTTTAACGAAAACCTGTCATTTAACATTGGTGCAAATAACTTATTTGATGTTTACCCAGATAAGAACACCATTGGTAATTCACGCTCGGGTACGATTGTTGATGCAACTGGCAACACCATTGTTTCAAGTCCGGGTGTCTTCACTTATTCACGTCGTTCTGCACCATTTGGTTTTAACGGTGCGTACTACTACGTAGGTGCAGAGTACAAGTTCTAAACTCCCTTTAGATTCCTTTATTATTTAACTTTGCAAAGGGCCGTTAGGCCCTTTTTTAGTTATAAAGACGTGCTTATAGAGATTGGCACATCTTGATATTGTTTTATTTTATCAAGCAAGGTGACCAAGGTTTTGTGGCTGCTTTGCTCACTTGCTGTTACTTGTACATTCGTCATTTCAAACTGTGCGGCAAATAAGGCAAGGTTAGCGATTATTTGCTCTGGTGTGATAAGCCGGTTTGCAAAATAAATACTGTCGTTTTCAGTGATAGTAAATTGCGCTTGTTTTTTGGGATTATCAAGGCTTGGTTTTGCTAAAGGACGATTCACTTCAATAGCGCGCTCTTTAACAAACGAGGTTGTTACGATAAAAAATATTAGCAAGATAAACACAATATCGAGCATAGGAGTCATATCTACATCAGCGTTTGCAGTGTTTTTTTTATGTTGTTTCACCATAATTAGGTCCTTGTTGTTTTTGACCAAGCCACAAAATTTATTATTAAGTGGACTAGCCATAGTCGTGTTAAGAACACGGATTATTTTTAAAATGCTGGGCGCCACAGCAGTTTTTAGGATCCTAAATTTAAAGTTAGCAGCTTTTAAAAATACTGTAGTTAAATAAATATTCTAAGTTTATTAAATGTTTGTAGCGTTTTTGTTGGTAAAAATATTTATTAACTTTGATGAAATCATTATGAAGTTAGTCAGGTCATCTGTGTTGGAACTAAGTTTAAAGGATGGATAAATGCTAAAAATTAAGTCTTTAGTTTGTGCCATGTGCCTTGTTTTACCAACAGCAAGTTTTGCTGAGCAACCAGTAAATGGGCAAGATTTTATTAATTTATTTGAGAAGCTTTCAGGTAAGCAGCCTGGAATTAGGAAAGGTCACGCCAAAGGTGTGTGCGCTGTTGGCACATTTACACCTAATCAAGCAGCAAAACAGTATTCAATCAGCCCTTTATTTAACGCACCGTCAAAAGCGAATATTCGTTTTTCTATGGGCGGGGGTAACCCTCATGCTGATGAAACATCACGCTCGCCGCGAGGAATGGGGGTGCAGTTTGTACTAGAAAATGGTGATGTACACAATATTGCAGGGCTAACTACGCCAGTGTTTGCTGGTAACAGACCAGAAGCATTTTTTGGTTTGCTAAGTACCTTATTACCTGACGAGAAAACAGGGAAAATCGATTTTGCAAAAGTAAAAGCATACAGAGAGCAAAACCCGAGTACGTTAGGGCAGTTTAATTGGCTACAAAGCCATAACCCGCCAGCGTCGTATGTGTCTTCGCGGTATTTTGGTGTGCATACCTTTTACATGGTTGATGAAAAGGGCGCTAAGCATGCCTTTAGATGGACTATGGTGCCAGAAGAGCCAGAACAGGTGCTAACAGAAGAGCAAATTAAAACCTTACCAAAATCATTTCTGGCTAAGCGACTTGAAGAGGATTTAGCGAAAGGCAAGGTTCATTATCGTTTTCAAGCTGAACTAGCCGAGCCCGGTGATGCGTTAACTGACCCTTCAGTTCGTTGGCCCGCTGATCGCAAAACAGTTAATTTAGGAAAGCTCACCATAGAATCCACAGGTGAATCAGGTTGTGACCTCACTAATTATGACCCAAATCTTTTGTCTAAAGGCTTTATGCCAAGTGATGACAAAGTACTTAAATTACGCTCAACAGCTTATGCGATTTCATTTGCAAAGCGTTTGACGGGTCAATAAGTCTTAAGTGTATGTGTCAGGTTTGATTAAAAGGAATTAATAAACCTGACAGGTGTGTATGAGTCAATAGCAGACTGTCGGGTAAACTCGTTTTTGGACAGTTATGAGTTAGAGTCGTGGGCGGTTCTATACCAGCAAGAGTCGTTCGGTTACCTAAGCATCAACAGTTCTTACCTTATAAGAGCTGACGCCCTGTAACGCACACTTAAGCGAAACCTAACCAACTGTTCTTGTTCCGTGATGCCTATAGTTTTTTTATTTTAAAGACAAATAATGAATTACCTTTACCAGTAGCCACCAACAGATGTTGATTATCACTAGTAAGAGTAATCGATGATATTTTCATTAATTCGTTATCATGAACACTTAACAGTTTACTCTTAAAGCTAAGTCGCCCATCAACGCCCGCACTAAACAAATACAAGCCGTGTCCCGCCTCTCCAGCAGCATAAATTTTCGAGCCGTCAGCCAATATTGCTAAACTACTGGCGCCTTCTAGGCCTGAACCACCAATGTCAGAATTATTTACTGCCTGCACAAAAGCATATTGTCCTGTTTCTTTCTTTTGAAAAACAACAATCGCGTTGCTACCTGAACAAGCTACATATAAAAACTTTCCTTCAGGTGAAACGACGATCTTTTGAGGATTAACAAATTGCTCCACGCCAGCGACGCCATTTTTTATTACTTGTTTTACCAATAACTCCCCTCCATCTTTTCGATCAAAGATAGTTAATTGATGGTTATCAAAACCAAGCACATATAATTCATTACTCAATGAAGACAAGGCTAAACTGACTGGTTTTCCTAGGCTATTTTCAAGTGGTCTCGCGTCTTTTATTGCTCTATTAAAAAGAATCTGACCATCGGATGTAATATCAAAAATCGCGACAGCATTGCTCATATAGCTTGCAACTAAGAGTTGCTTTTCGTTGTGTGTCTTAATTACATCCCAAGCGCCAAGCAGACCAAGGGTATCTAATTTACCAACGGACACATCACTCTTAAATACTCGTTCATAATGAAGACCGTCACTAATAGTTTTATTAAATTGATAACTGTTTTTATTTTTAGAAAATTGGGTTAAAGCTCCATCATAAAAGCCTGTGACAACTACCTGATCACCTTGGTCCAAATAGGTAACACCTGAAGCTCCTTCTAGTCCATTTATGTTGGCAGAAGAATTTTTAAATATTTGACTGAAAGCTAGGTTAAAATTATTGTCGATATTGAAAATGGCAAAAGCATTATCATCTCCGCTAGACACAAAAACCTTAGAATTATTCAAAAGAATTTTTACACTTCTAGGATTACCTAAACCATCAACACCGTCATAATCATCCTTTAGTATTTGGGTGAGCTGAAGACTTTCTAACGTGCTATTAGCAGCAACATTGAAGTCAATTAGCAGAATAAATATGAAAAATAAAATCAGCTTTTTATTGTTAAACATTAACTCGACACTCTCATAGAAACATAAGTTAGATTGCATGATGCCTTATAATGTCAGAAAATGCTGCTACCCAAATTACTTCGGATGACTTTTGATTGGGAGAATTAGGAGGATCGAAGTAAACAAGATCTATTGCTCTGAATTATTTTGGGGCATTAACGAGTCAAGCTTGATGGTCAGAAATTGGAACAGACTGTGTGAAAACTAATTTTTAATAAATTGTCTTGGGTATGTTCTTAGTTTGAAACCATTTAAGATGGTTGCGATCGATTTTTTCTCAGTATCGCAATTTTCTCCGCGCGAGCGAAACTGCTATGGCAACGCTACTCTAATTGCTTTACTTAGGCCGTTAACTCCCATAATTGTTATCATTCTTCTGAAGTTGTAAGCTAGGACATGAAGACTTATTTCTGTCCCCACGCTTTTTAAACCTCGTGTTAGTAAGTGGGTAGCTCCCATCCAGAGTTTAATTGTGCCAAAGGGGTGCTCAACAGTTTGCTTGCGATGAAGCATCAATTCAGGTTCATTCTTTAGCTTTTGAAGCATTTCTTCTGTCAGAATCTCATGCACCCACCGCCTTATTCGCCTAGGGTCTTTTTTAGAGTTAGTGCACTGACTTCTTATTTTACAATCTCGACAAGCAATGTGATTGAAGTAAACATCAAGGTATTTACCTTGCTCAAATACCTGCATTCGATTTTGAAGTTCATTACCAGCGGGGCATAAGTAAATATCTTTATTTGCATCGTATTTGAAGAGTGAGCGGTTAAATATCCCTTTCTTTTCAGAGGACGATGTATCCGTCTTGGGCATGATTGGCTCTGCACCCAAATCGATAGTATCTTTTATATCGGGCTGACTGAAGTAACCTTTATCTGCTAATACCCTTATATCTTCCTTGCGCAATGCTTTTTGTGCGAGTTTTGTCATTGACGCAAGCTGGCCTCTATCTGGCACGTTGGTCACCTCATGCGCCACTATAAGGTGGTGCTTGGTATCAACCGCACTTTGCACGTTATAACTCACAACTCTTGTAAAACCTTGAGTTTTCATTAAACGTGAATCAGGATCAGTAGTGGATATTTGCTTGTCAGGATGAGCTTCAACTTGTTCTTTAATCTCGTGTAGTTTTTTTAACTGGCTGCGAAAGTCAGCTAGCCTATCTTTTGTGGCTTTAATTTTTGTGACGTTAGCTTGCTCTTTATCGGCTTCATCAAGTAATTCAAGGTAACGTTCAATATTCTTTTCGACTCGGTCGATGTGGAATTTAACTTTGCTTGGCGTAAAATTATTGCCTTTGTTGTTGCTAGCTTTAAACTTACTACCATCGATGGCAACAACTGGTTTCTCAAACATATTCAGACGACGGCAGACTTCAACAAACGTTTTGCACACATTTTTTATACCATCTCCGTTGTCTTTTCTAAAATCAGCAATCGTTTTAAAGTCGGGTGCCAACTTACCAAGTAGCCACATCAGTTCAATATTGCGTTGGCATTCGGTTTCTAATCGGCGGGATGATTGAATACGGTTGAGGTAACCATAAAGATACAGTTTTAATAATGTGGCTGGATGATACTTAGGGCGGCCTGTGGACTTTAAAGTTAACCCTTTAAACTCCAATTCAGCTAGATTTAGTTCCTCAATGAAAACATCAATCACTCTGACCGTATTATCTTCACTGACGTAGTCTTCCAACGATTCTGGAAATAACGTTGATTGGTCACGACTTTCACCGCTTATAAACTTTGACATACTGCCTCAACCCTCAACTGAATCAATAGTCTAATTATATAAATATCAGTATATTAAGTGAACTAAATGTATAGATTAATAGATCATAAGCAGAACATACTTAGACCAAAAGGTGATCAGAGTTTTCACACAGTCTGGGAACTTAGCGGAACTTAGGAAAAGCTCGCACTTCGGATGGTGAATTAAGCTGTTGCTGTCTCTCAATAGATGTTTAAACCTATCAGCTAAACTCTCAGGTGAGATACACACCGCTTATCTATATCTAAACAGATAAAAGCCCAGCTTAACTGGGCTTTGCACTCTCACAATTTAATGCTTTTTCATTTTACTCATTTCAGCATGACAACTTTGAATTGTCAGCAGGGTTTTTGATAATGCTGCTTCACAGTCATGTGGTTGTGGTTTTTTAAGCGCGTGTTTGATTTCAGCTAGTGTTTTATCTTCAACTTCTTCAAGTTCGCTAACGTACGTGGCGTTTTTGTCTGCACCAAGTTTAGTTATTAAAGATGTATAGGCTTTACGTGCTTCTACAGCAAAGTCAGAGCCATTTTCACGCTCGCCATTTTCGTTAATGGCATAAGGTTGTAAGCGCTCAACACTTACTTTACGCGCATCTATCATGCGTTGAAATAAGGCAATAATGCTTGGGTCGGTTACTTTTTCCTGTGCTTTTTCATAAAAATCGATACCGCTATTCATAACTTGAATGATATCTGCAATATGATGAACGTCTTGTCCTTGATGAGTATTCATAATGACCTCTTTTTGAATATTAAAAACAATGTAATTAGATACTTGCAAAGCATATTCCAGTTCATCACTTAAATATAAAGTTATTGTATTTCAAGTGGTTGTAGTTTTTTTATAGGAGGGGGGATTACTGATAAGCTAAGCTAACACGTTGCTTATCAGCAATAATTACAAATTCAGTGGTAAAATCTTACTTAAGCTCGTCGGCTACTTCTGCAACTTTTTGGCGTAACCAAATATGGCTTGCATCGCGGTGTAGCAGCGGGCTCCAAATCATATCTAGCTCAAATGGTGGAATAGGGAATGGCGGCTCTAGAATTGTAAGGCCCGGATCGTCTAAATAAATATTTGCCGCTTTAGATGGTAAAGTTGCTACTAAGTTTTGTTCTTTCGCTAAGTGAATGGCAACGTGGTAGTTACGAGTAAAGGTGGCAATATTTCGGTGTTTACCAAAGTGAGCGAGCGCTTCATCTACCCAACCTAGCTTTTGCACATCTTTAGGGTCCATCCCAACACCTACACCAAAGCCTGTTTTACTTACCCAGATATGACGGGCTTTTAAATAGCTGTCTAGGCTGAAGTCTTTGATAATTGGGTTATCTGCTTTTACTAAGCAACAAAAGCTGTCTTTCCAAATTTGTTTATAGTGAAACGATTGCGGTAAGTTTTCGAAACGGTTGATAGCCATATCCACTTTACCGTTTTCAACATCGTGGAAGGTTACATCACTTGGAGTCAAAATATCGAGTGTGGTATCGGGCGCTTCTTCGTGTAATTTGCTCAATAAGCGTGGGGCAAGGGTACTTGCTGCATAGTCACTGGCCATGATACGAAATACACGCTTACTTTGTGATGCTTCAAATTCGCGGTTTGGTGCAAGTGTTTCTTCAAGAGTCATTAAAATGCCGCGGATCACCGGCTGTAATTCTTTTGCACGCTCAGTTGGTACCATCCCTTCACTGGTACGCACTAAAATAGGGTCGTTAAATAAATTACGGAGTCTTTTTAGGCCATTACTCATGGCAGGTTGGGTAATGCTCAGCTGATTAGCAGCTTTAGTTACATTACACTCTCTTAGTAAGGTATCTAGGTAAACAAGTAAGTTTAAATCTATTTTACTTATATTCATTGTGTGTCCTTGGTGTTTACCAATAATGGATAAATCGTTGTGCAGCAGGGTATGGATAAATGTGGCTAACTACACCTTGCTTATAATTGTATTGTGCCTGTCGCCAATAGGCTGGATCTTCAAGCTCAGGGTGTGTACTTAATAAATATTGCTTATACACTGGGTTTGCTGTCACAAAGGTACATAATTGCTCTGGAAACACATCTTGTGGTGCCACAGAGTAGCTTTGCTCATTGGTTAAGTAATCATCGTACGACTTTGCTTTTGGTAAGGCGCGAAAGTTCATGTCTGTTAGGTACTGAACTTCATCATAGTCGTAAAAAATAATGCGATTATGTTTACTCACCCCAAAGTTTTTCAACAGCATGTCGCCTGGGAAAATATTTACGGCGATCATTTCTTTTAAAGCTTGACCATATTCTTCTATTGCTTCAAACGCTTGTTGTTCACTGGCATTTTCAAGATACAGGTTTAACGGTGTCATCCGTCTTTCAATATACAAATGCTTGATGATTAACCATTCGCCTTCAATTATCATCGAAGAACCAATGGTTTTATGTAACTCTTCAAGTAATTTACTATCAAATCGAGCCAGTGGAAATACGACGTTCGAATACTCTATGGTGTCGGCCATGCGGCCAACACGGTCATGGCTTTTTACTAATTGGTAGCGTTTTAGTACGGTATCGCGGCCAAAGGGCTTGCTTTCACCAAAGGTGTCTTTAATGACTTTAAATACATAACCAAACGAAGGCAGGGTAAATACCATCATCACCATCCCGGGTGTACCAGGGGCAATAACAAGCTGATCGTTTGAATGCTCTAAATGACTTAAAAACTCTCGGTAAAACTCGGTCTTACCTTGTTTATGAAAACCTATTGCATTGTAAAGCTCTGCCAGAGTTTTGTTCGGCATAAGCTGATTTAAAAAGCGTACTAACGCAGATGGCGCATGGGTTTCAACCATAAAATAAGCACGCGCAAAACCAAAAATAACCCGCATTTGCGATGATTTGGTAAGTAGGGCATCGAGGTATAGACCTTTGTCTTCATGATGCAACACCGCAATAATAAATGGCTGTACGCCACTTTCTGATACCACACGGCCAACAATATAAGCAGCTTTGTTTCGGTAAAACGGGGCTTGCAGTATATCAAAGCGCATTTGCCATGCTTGGTGATGTGTGTCGGGTGCTTGCTTATAAAAGGCCTTTACCAGCAAGCGGATATCGCGTTCTAAATCGACAAAGGGCGCTTTAAAATCAAACTGGTTAATAATTTTGCGTATCGTGGGTCTTAGGCCATCAACAACAGGGTGGTAACTTCGGTACTCTACTTCCATCGGTAATGCTGGAGCATCCGCTAAAGTTGCTTTAACAAAGATAAAGTCATTATTAAAATAACGGCGATGAAATAAGCGGCAAAACACCGAGTTGTAAAAGGTTTCGGCGAGTTCTGCTTGAGGGTGAAAGCGCAAAAATTGTTGATAGAGTTGTTTAGTTTCAAGCCAGCAGGTTTGGTTTAAGGTAATAATTTGCTGTTCATTAAGCGATTTGAGCTTAGCAATGGTTTCGTTAACCCGATCATCGTAATGGCTAATTCTGAGTTTGCTTATCTCATTTATTTTTTGCCAATCGCGGTTTGCAAACGCGAGTGGCGCTTTGGCAGTGATCGCTTGAAAGAGTTTATAGTGATTGCGAAACCCAGATAAAATTAACTCTGCAATGTGTTGTGGCTGCATATAAACTCCTTCTAACAATCATACTAACCCGCAATAATACTTAATCATTTTGAAGGATTAAAGTTGTCGCTAACTGCGTTAAAAATCTCTAATTTAGAACAACTAAATAACGACATTTTTGCCTTGTTATCAACAAGGTTTTATTGCATCAAAATAGTTCACTTAATTAAGCGAGTTGGTCTTATACCAACATAGAGCAATAACTCTATCGGTGTTAAGAATATGTTATTTATTCTTTAAACCCAATAGTAAAGTGTATTTAATTATAGCGAGCTAGTTTTTTCTCAAGTTTTGCGAGTTTTTTATTAACACTTTTCACGTCACGCCCATATTGCTTGTTAATTGCTTTCAGTTGCTTTTTGATGTCTTTACTAATCTGCTTAGCTTCTTTATCAGACAAAATACGATTTAGGCGTTGTTCTTGTTGATACTGAGCTCTATCTCGGTTGCGGCTTAAAATATCTAAACGGTACTTATAACTGCGAATTTCAGCCTCAATATTCCTGATAATTTGCTGGCGTTCGAGCTCATTAAGCTCTTTAACAAAGTTTTTCGGAGCTTGTAAGTCTGGGTCGGTTACTTGGATCTTATGTTTTATTGCGCGGCTACCGCAGGGAAATTCACTAAATATTGTGCCTCTGTCTGTAACACATTTATAGTATTCAGTGGTGGCAGCCATTGAGTTGTATGAAAAACACAGTAGGGCTATTGATATAAGGTAAATGATTATGGCTTTCATGACATCCGTGTTTCCTAATCAAATAAGGTGTCTAATATCTAAAGCTAGTTCATATTATTGATTTATCAATAAGTTCTAAGGCGTATATCGCTTCAGTTTTTTAATACTTTGCACTAAGAATGGAATATCTAATCCTTGTTCAATTGCAAAGCCTTGTGCTGCTGAAATATTTTTAAAATTACCATCAGAATCAATCAGGGTGATTCGGTCTTTTTTAAATGCGATAAATACATTTTGCGAGTAGTTTACGCCAGTGTCATCATGACGTTTATATAGGTTACTACCTAACATGGTTTGTTTAGCTAATGTTTTGCAGCCAAGATAGTGACCAACGCTGGTGGCGATAATATCGCTTGGTTGAATAAGCCCATCGGTTTGTACAACTTTTTTATCTGAGCTGTATAGACGTGAGGCTGTGACAATGCCATTGCTTTCTTTAGCAAGGCTAAAAGCAAATACGGCATTGGCAGATTCGCGAGTTTGTGTTGCAGCATCTGCACGTACTAAACGTACCGCAGGGTTTTGATCGTCGTTATTAATAAATTCGAATTGTTCAAAACCATTAATTTGAATTGAGCGATTATCAGTAAGCCACACAGGTAGTTGCTGCTTGTCTAGAATAGGTGCTTTGTAAAATGCTGGCAGGCCATACACTAAACTAAATAAAGTATCTTCGGCTTCAACAGGCTGTAAGAACAAATCGGTTTTACGCAGTGCCGGCTCAGTGGCAACATATTTCTCAAGTTCAGTATTGTTTTCAAATACTAAAATATCGATAGTAGCACTCGACTCAGCCTTACACTCGGCAAGTGGGGCCGGTGCTAAGTAATTAATATTATGTGGGTCTAGCCTAACATCGTGAGCTTCTTTATAGCTTTCGATATCAAGTAAATCATTTTTTGCTAATAAGCTTTTTGCTGTTGTTGGGTATGACAATGGCAATACATTATCTTGCTTAGTAATATCAAATTTTAAGTTAGCGTCAGCCCAAATATGAATACTGTGGCTTAATGCAAAGCACACTAAGATAGTGCTGGTTGCATAGCGCGGGAATTTATATTGCTTTAAACGCGCCAAATGGTGCCAAGTATAGTTACTGACTAATAATTGAAACGCTAAAATTAGCAGAACAATACCGCCTGCAAGAATCGTTGTTAATGCGGGTGAGCTTGTTAAACGGTGCCACAATAAAGAAACTATCTCTGGTAGGGCAGAAGTATTGAGGTGATAACCCAAGTTGAAATACACATAGGCATCAAGCGTTAAGAATGATGCCCCAAGTGTTGCGATAATTGCTGCCATCCCTCTAATATGCCGAGGGTATGGAAACACTAAGCTTAATGGAAATATCGTTAAAACAAAGGCAATAAAAGTAATAAAGCTCGTGTGACTTAACCAAGTCACGAGCATGTAAACATAGCCTATAAAAGTGGTTGGTGCACTGTCTGCGACTAAGTAGCTTAAGCTAATAAATAGCACTAAACCTATGTTGGCAAAAGTGAACCAATGGCCCCAACTTAAAAGCTGACTTACTTTTGAAGAAAACTGACTTTGTTGCGATAAATTCATAAATCTTATTTAACCGACTGTGCTAATGCTTTGGCAAAGTTGTCGGCAACAGCTTGTCTTTTCTCTGATGGTACATGCTCTTTTAAAATATGCGTGATAGAATTTCCTAAACACATAAGGCTTAAATCAACAGGCGCTTTGTGCTCTGTTAGTACATCAATCAGCTGATCAACGATTTGTTCTACTTGCTCATTAGAATATTTTGATATGATAGGCATCAGTTGGTTCGATAAAAAGAGTTATATTCCCGTATTTTAACACCAGAGGCGTGAAAAACAAAGATGACAATAGATGTTAAAAAATTAGTCGTTCATTATGTAGACAAAAAAGATGACGATACAGATATTCATTTACGCAATGATGAGATGGTTGTTAACGATAAAGTAGCCGTTTTTATTGAGCAGCTACACCATGCATATAATGGTAAGCCAGGTAAAGGCTACTGTGCATTCAGCGGCGAGAAAAACAGCATTGTTGCTTCAGCAATGCAAAGTTACCGTAACAATGAACTAGGCTTTTGGCACATGACAGAGCAAGCAACGAATGTGCTTAAAGAAGAGTTAAATAAGTACGCTTTTAACGAAACGGGTTATTTAGTTTTTTGCCATTATCAATATGTGGCAAGTGACTTCTTGTTAATTGCGATGATCAATATTAAAGAGCATTATTCAATTACTTCTGAGCTTGATCTAGCATCATCACGCCACTTAGATATTTCGCGTATGCAACTAGCTGCACGTGTAGATTTAACTGCGTGGGATACACAACCAGAAGATAACCGCTATGTGTCGTTTATTAAAGGTCGTGCGGGTCGTAAAGTTGCTGACTTCTTTTTAGACTTTTTAGGCTGCGAAGAGGGCATTGATCCTAAACAGCAAAGCCAAGTCATGTTAAATGCTGTAGAAGATTACTTATCTGAGCAACAATACGATAAGTCAGAGAAAGACGAGCTACGCAAGCAAGTATTTGATTACTGTAATGATTGCGTGACAACAGGTGAAGATGCCAACGTTAAAGAACTTTCTGCAACCTTATCGAAAAATGAAGACAGTCCATTTGACAGCTTTTGCCAAGAGCAAAGTTACGACTTAGAAGAGTCTTTCCCTGTTGATAAGAAAACAGTCACTAGTATGGTGAAGTTCTCAGGCATGGGCGGTGGTGTCAGCGTGAGCTTTGAACGTAAACACTTAGGTGAGCGCGTAATGTACAACGAGGCTACGGATACACTTGTGATCAAAGGTATTCCACCTAACCTTAAAGACCAGCTACAGCGTTTTATGGAGCAGGAAGAGAGTTAATTTGACTCAACTTTAATATGAAGATAGATAACACTTTTTAGCCCAGCACTAGCTGGGCTTTTTATTTATGAACAAAAACATTAGATAAGTTAGGTTTGATTTTCAATAACTTTGTTATTGATATATAGCTTCATTTTAATACACTAAAGGTACAAACTTCCCTATGGCTATGGAGAGTCATAAGATGAAACTTGCTCAGCTAAATATAGCTCTTGCCAAATATCCATTGGATGCGCCAGAAATAAAAGATTTTGTAGACAATCTCGATTTAATAAATGGCGTTGCTGAAAACAGTGCTGGATTTGTATGGCGATTAAAAGACGAATCAGGTGATGCTACCAATATTAAGTTATTTGATGATCCGAATATGATTATCAATATGTCTGTGTGGGAAAGCGTTGAAGATCTTAAAAATTTTATGTTTCGCACTCATCACAGAGATTTCATGCGTAGAAAAGCTGAATGGTTTCATCGCTTAGCTGAAGATAGTTATGTTTTATGGTGGATTGAAGATAAGCATATTCCAACCCCTCAAGAAGCATTAGAGAAGTTGCAATATCTTCGTACAAACGGTGACACACCTTATGCTTTTACATTTAAAAGTAATTTTACAGCTGAAGATTTAAGAGATTAAATGAATCTTTCATTTAATACACAGAGACTAAACGTTATTGAATTAAACTCGAATGATACTAAGTCAGAGCGAACTACTTTAGTTAACGCTTTACCTGCGATATTAACACCTGCTGTAGTTGCAAACTTACCTAGTTATTTTCAGGGGGTAGATTCTATAGCTGCAGCTGAAAAGTGGCTGGCTAACATGTTTAACGAGTGCCGTCTATTAATGCTGCAATCTCAACATCAAGAAGTTATTGGGCTTTTATTTGTATATACCGAAAAGCATGATGCTCATATCGGTTATTTGTTAGCTGAGCAGTATTGGGGGCAGGGTCTTGCGTTTGAGTTATTGCAGGGCTTTATAAACCTCGCTTGTACTCATTCATACTGGCGTAAGCTTATTGCTGGTGTTGATGAGTTAAATACACCATCGATTAAGCTTTTAAAAAAATTGGCTTTTGAAGAACAAGCTTCAAAGGAAAATGGAATGTTATTTTATGAATTTGACTTACACAAAGATCGTTTCGGAGATGAATAAATATGACTTACAAACCAGTTAACTTTAAAGACAAGTTTTCTAAATTCACAGAGCATTGGTCGCCAAGGGTCATTGCTGAAATGAATGACTATCAATTTAAACTCGCTAAAGTTGAAGGTGAATTTGTTTGGCATGATCACCCTGATACTGATGAAGTATTCATTGTTATTGAAGGCATGCTTGAAATTGAGTTTAGGGATGGCGTAGTGACTTTAGAAGCTGGTGAATTATTTGTAATTCCTAAGGGCGTTGAACATAAACCAAAGGCAGACACAGAATGTAAAATAATGCTTGTTGAACCTAAAGGGGTTGTAAATACAGGTAATGCAGGTGGGCAGTTGACCGCGGTTAATGATGTATGGGTGTAACGTCAGCTTAGGTGTTAGATTTAGAATCGTAAGAATTATATTCCTTGAAAACAGCCAATTTAGATCTCAACTTTTATAGCACTACAGACATATCGATATATTATGGCGCAAGTGCAATACCTAGTTTTTAACTTAAGTATGGAAAAAATAATGACAGTAACTGCATTTTTAGTTAACTCATTTACAGCAGAGGGAGCAGGTGGTAACCCTGCAGGCGTGGTATTAAATGCTGACAATCTTTCAGATACAGAAAAATTGAAGATTGCAAAAGAAGTTGGCTTTTCAGAAACGGCTTTTGTAGAGCAAGATCATGAAGTTGACTTTGCTGTATCATTTTTTACTACAACCGAAGAAGTTGATTTTTGTGGACACGCAACACTTGCGGTGTTTGCTACCTTATATGACCAAGGTATTTTAAACGCAGGTAATTACACTCAGCGAACAAAAGCGGGTTTGTTAGGTGTAACAATTGCCGAAGACGGGCAAATTACCATGGAGCAAGCCTTGCCAAAATATCTTGGCAACTTAGCTTATGGTGACTTTGCAAACTTACTAGGGCTTTGTGAAACAACATTCGCAGAAACAGGCTTGCCAATAGATGTAATAACTACAGGTTTACCGGATATTATTATCGCTGTGCCCAATGGTTACTTAGATAAAATCAATATCGATGAAGCTGCGCTTAGCGAGTTCTGCCAACAGCATAATGTAATTGGTGTTCATGCCTTTGAATTATGTGAAGAGCAAAGTGAGCTGACCGCAAGTTGCCGTAACTTTGCGCCTTTGGTTGGTATACCCGAAGAGTCAGCAACCGGTAGCGCCAGTGGTGCGCTTGCATGCTACTTATCAAAGCATGTATTTGTACAGCAAGAAAATCATTTTAAGTTTGAACAAGGCCGAGCAATGGGGTGCAGTTCACACATTTCAGCCAGTGTTTATTCGAACGAGCAGGGTGTTTATAAGGTGCTTGTGGGCGGCTATGCAACTCACCTAGGTACACAAGATATTGTTATACCAATCAGCAATAATACTTAATCATTTTGAGGGATTAAACCTGTCGCTACCTGCGTTAAAAATTTCTGATTTAGAACAACTAAATAACGAAATTTTTGCCTTGCTATCAACGAGGTTTCCTTGCCTCAAAATAGATCACTTAACTAAGCGAATTGGTATTATTTAAAAACATTACACACAAAAAAGCCGCGTTATAAAACGCGGCTTTTTTAGTTAAGCGACTAAATTAATCAGCCGCTAAGGTTTTTGCCATATCAGCACTGGCTCTGCCAGCAGGTTTAATTGAACCTGCACGAAGGCCGCTATCTGGAATAGCTGTACGCTTGTCATGCGCCATAGCCGCTGGTGTTGGCTCTGGCTCACTATCTGCAACTGGCGTAGGTTTTGCCATTGCAGCGCTTGCTGAACCTTTTACTAAAACAGTTTTTTCATTTTTAGCAGGTTCTACAGCTTTCACTGGTTCTTCAGCTTGTACTGGCTCTTCAGCTTGTGCTGGCTCTTCAGCTTGTACTGGCTCTTGAGTTTTTACTGGCTCTTCAGCTTGTACTGGCTCTTCAGCTTGTACTGGCTCTTCAGCTTTTACTGGTTCTTCAGCTTGTACTGGTTCTTCAGCTTGTACTGGTTCTTCAGCTTGTACTGGCTCTTCAGCTTGTACTGGCTCTTCAGCTTTTACTGGCTCTTCAGCTTGTACTGGTTCTTCAGCTTGTACTGGTTCTTCAGCTTTTACTGGTTCTTCAGCTTGTACTGGTTCTTCAGCTTTTACTGGTTCTTCAGCTTGTACTGGTTCTTCAGCTTTTACTGGTTCTTCAGCTTTTACTGGTTTTTCAGCTTCTACTGGTTCTTCAGCTTTTACTGTCTCTCCAGCTTGAGCTTGTTTGGCTTTTAGCTCAGCTTCATATTCAGCAGCAGCTTGATCAGCAACCGGAATGAATGCAGGAGCATCAGTTTTGTCATCACTCGACTTCTCGTCTTGCTCAGGGCGACGACGACGTTGACCAGCAGCACGTAAGTGACGTGGTGAACGACGAGAACGAGTGCGAGGTTGCGCTTGCTCTTCGTCTGTTGATGCTTCAACAGATTCAATTTGCTCTGTTTGTTTAGGTTCAGCTTCTGTTTTAACTGGTTTAGCTTGAACTTTCTTTTCAGAAACTGATTGTTCTGCTTGTTCAGTCTCAACAGCTACTGTTTCTTTTGCAGGCTTAGCTGGTTTCTCAGCTTTTGCAGTTTGCTCAACTGTTTCAGTTGTTTTTACTGTATTAGCATCATCTGCATTTTCATCTTGTATGCGAACTTTCTTGCGTAAGTTACGACGTTGACGTCGAACCTTAGGTTTAGTTTCCTTCGGTTGCTCAGCTTGCGTTTCTTGTGCAGTATCTTTTGTCGTTTGCTCTACATCATCATTACGTTTTTCATTACGTTTTCTGTTGTTAGAATTACGACGACGTTTGTTGCGATTCTCGTTACCTTCTTTTTGCTCAGGCTTATTAGAAGTGTTTGTGTTTTCTTCTTTAGCTTGTGCATCATCAGGACGCTTATTGCGCGAATTACGACGACGTTGATTGTTGCTACGGCGACGGTTGTCGTTGTTGCGACGATTATTGCTACGTCTTTGTGCTGCCTTTTTCTCTTCTTGCTCTTTTTCAGCTTCCTCTTCGGCATTACTGAATAATGATTTGAAGAATTTACCAATTGCAGCAAATAAACCACCTTCAGACTTTTTAGCCGCAGGAGTGGCTTGTTCAACTTTAGGCGCAGCTTGAGGAGCAGGTGTTGTAGGCATTACTACACCTTTTAGAACCGGCTCTTCACGAACTGGTGCTGAAGGCGCTTTAGCCATTTCAAATGCTTCTGGCTCAGGAGCAACAACTTGCTCGTAGCTTACTGTTTCGATTGTTTCGTCTTTACGTAAGCGAACTACTTCGTAATGAGGTGTTTCCATGTGTTGATTAGGAATGATCACAACATCAACGTTATGGCGCTTTTCGATGCGCTGAACACTACGACGTTTTTCGTTTAATAGGTAAGCGGCAACAGCAACAGGCACTTGTGCATTTACTTGAGATGTGTTGTCTTTGATTGCTTCTTCTTCGATTAAACGAAGGATAGACAATGCAATTGACTCGTTAGAACGAATCGTACCTTGACCATTACAACGAGGACATGGGCCTTGGCTTGCTTCACCTAATGAAGGGCGCAGACGTTGACGCGACATTTCAAGCAGGCCAAAGCGCGAGATCTTACCAATCTGTACACGGGCACGGTCAGGGCGAGCAGCGTCTTTTAAACGGTTTTCAACTTCACGTTGATGGCGTGGTGGTGTCATATCGATAAAGTCGATAACAATAAGGCCACCTAAGTCACGTAAACGTAATTGACGGGCAATTTCGTCTGCGGCTTCTAAGTTGGTATTAAGTGCTGTTTCTTCAATATCACCGCCTTTAGTGGCTTTTGATGAGTTGATATCGATAGACGTTAGCGCTTCAGTTGGGTCGATTACAATTGAACCACCTGATGGTAAGCGAACTTCACGTTGGAAAGCAGACTCAATTTGGCTTTCAATTTGGTAGTGAGTGAATAGTGGTACATCGCCCTGATAAAGCTTAACACGACTCATGAAATCTGGACGGAAACGCTCAATATGCGCTTTCGCTTCTTCAAATACACGTGCTTTATCAATTAAAATTTCACCAATATCACGACGTAAATAGTCACGGATTGCGCGGAAAATTACGTTACTTTCTTGGTGAATTAGGAACGGAGCAGGGCCGCTATCAGCTGCTTGCTGAATTGCTTGCCAATGCACTAATAGTGCTTTTAAGTCGTAATCCAGTTCTTCAAATGATTTACCAACACCTGCAGTACGAACAATTAAGCCCATGCCTTTAGGTAATTCTAAACGGCTTAGTGCTTCTTTAAGTTCAGTACGCTCATCACCTTCAATACGGCGGGAAATACCACCCGCACGAGGGTTGTTAGGCATAAGTACTAAATAGCTACCTGCAACACTGATAAAAGTAGTTAACGCTGCGCCTTTTTGGCCACGTTCTTCTTTATCAACTTGCACGATTACTTCTTGGCCTTCTTTGATCACGTCACGGATATTTGGACGACCTTGGAATGTATAGCCTTGTGGGAAGTAGGTGCGAGCTATTTCTTTAAGAGGAAGGAAACCGTGTCTTTCAGCACCATAATCAACAAAGGCTGCTTCTAGTGACGGTTCGATACGGGTAATTTTACCCTTGTAAATATTTGCTTTTTTTTGTTCGTGACCTGGGCTCTCTATGTCTAAATCATACAGGCGCTGGCCATCAACCAGTGCAACGCGCATTTCTTCTTGCTGCGTCGCATTGATTAGCATACGTTTCATATTGTTACTCTACTAATTCTGTCGCTGACATGACGATATAAACTCGTCTGTTCAGTGGTTTCTGACGGTTGTTTTTGTGCAGTCTCACGACTGGTTAAAGTCAAAACCTGAGGTTGTTTGCTTACATTGAGCATCACTAAGTGTGGCTGACAATAACATGTTGTCACGTTATTAAATTCTTTTTGGTGTCAAAACTGCCGCCAATTCTGCGGTTTTAATTTACGAGTTCTGTCCCGAAGTCGACCATGTTCAAATTTTTATTCAATGTCTTGCTACAACAGCTGTATCTGAATGACGTTGCTACGTCGTCACTATCAGTCAATTTATCTTGTTCAATTGCTTTTTATGTTCATTAATCAACATTCGTGCTCAAATTATTCAGGCAATATATTACGCGCATCGCCGATAATTGAACGCTCGTGTTGGCTGGGTAATTATAAAAGCTTTGGAAAACTTAGCGCGGATCTGTATGATCGGCAACCCAGAATATGCTTCACGAATGTATTAATGTGATAAAAGCACCGTTGTTACTTGCAAACTTTATGTTCGCGACGGTGATTATCCCACTATTACCGTCGCGTTAGCAACTAAATTATTTACTTAAATCAGTGATTAGGCAATGTCAGAAAAAACCGGCTTACAAGTTTCGTTTGTTACCATAGGTGAAGACCATCTCGGTCAACGTATTGATAACTTTCTTATTACTCACCTAAAAGGTGTGCCTAAAAGTGCAGTTTATAAAATCCTTCGTAAGGGCGAAGTGCGAGTAAATAAAAAACGCATAAAACCTGTCTACAAACTACAACTAAATGATGTAGTTCGTATTCCACCTATTAAAGTGGCTGAAAAAGAAGAGTTTGTGCCAAAAAAACTCGATAAGGTAAAACAGCTTGAAGACGCCATTTTGTTTGAAGACAAGTATTTAATGGTGATCAACAAGCCTTCGGGCATGGCTGTGCATGGCGGCAGTGGCTTGAGTTATGGATTAATTGAAGCACTTCGTGTACTTCGTCCAGAGGAGCGTAGCTTAGAGCTTGTTCACCGTTTAGACCGTGACACATCAGGTTGCTTGCTAATATCAAAGCGTCGTTCTGTGTTGACTGATTTGCATAAGCAGTTACGTGAAAAAACCATGGAAAAGAACTATTGGGCGTTAGTCGATGGCCAATGGGACTCTAAAACAAAAAATGTTACCGAAGGACTTCGTAAAAACACGTTGAAGTCAGGTGAGCGTGTTGTACGCGTTGATAATACTGAAGGTAAACCATCACATACACGTTTTCGTGTGCTTGAGCGATATGCTGAGTGCTCACTAGTGCAAGCGTCGCCGGTAACAGGGCGTACTCACCAAATTCGTGTGCATACACAATGTAAAGGTCACCCGATTGCTTGTGATGATAAATACGGCGTTGCAGAGTTTGATCAATACGTGAACAAGCTAACTGGTTTAAATCGTTTGTTTTTACATGCTCATGATTTACGTTTTATGCATCCTAAAAACGAAACAACCATGCATGTTGAGGCACCACTAGATAATGCACTTAAAAACTGCATTAAAAAGCTACGTGCAGATAATGAACAAGTTTAAGCTGGTTATTTTCGATTGGGACGGCACAGTGATGGACTCTGTGCCAAAAATCGTTACTTGTTTGCAAAATACAGCAAGACAGCTCGGTATTGCTGTACCAACAGTTCAGCAAGCAAAAGATGTGATTGGTTTATCGCTAGCAAAGGCTACTGAGGCGCTTTTTCCTGCCCATTTACATTTAAACGATGAACTGGTTGCAGCCTACAAAGCGCAGTATCGTGAGTTAGATGTCACACCCACGCCTTTATTTGCTGATGTAGAAACTGTACTAAAGCAGCTAAGCGACGCAGGTATGCAATTGGCAGTGGCTACCGGTAAAGGTCGTGAAGGCATCGATAGACTACTTAACGAGTCAGGCCTTGGTAAGTACTTTGCCACTGTAAAATGCTCAGATGATGCTAAGTCTAAGCCATCACCGGATATGCTTGAGCAAATTTTACAAGAGCAGGGCATAGCTAAACGTGATGCTGTGATGGTTGGCGATAGCCAACTCGATATGGCAATGGCTAATGCCGCAGGTATTGCTTGTATTGGTGTGAGTTTTGGTGCTCATAGCCCGGCGCAGTTACTACAACACACGCCGTTATGTGTTGTTGATTCATATCAACAGCTATTACAAGTTTTAACTACTTCCCTTGAAGCATCAATATATCAACACCAAACTCAGCCAGCACTTTAGTTAATGTGATCAGTGGCAGACCTATCAATGTATTAGGGTCATCGCCACTGAGCTTTTCAAATAAACAGATGCCTAACCCTTCACTTTTAAAGCTGCCTGCGCAGTTGTATGGCTGCTCTGCATCGCAATAAGCATTGATCTGCTCAAGTGTGAGTGTTTTAAATGTCACATCAAATGGCACCACAGTGGTAATTGCTTTATCGCTTTGTATGTCATATACACTTAAACCCGTTAAAAAGGTCACTGTGTGGCCACTGAACGATGATAGCTGCTTAACGGCATTCTCTTTAGTATGAGGTTTACCTAAAATTGTATCGTTGAATACCGCAACTTGATCAGAGCCGATCACCAAACCTTCACTAAAATGTTGTTTGGCAACTCGGGCTTTTTGCTCGCTTAAACGTGCAACTAATTGTTCTGGCGTTTCAGCTGCAATAGGGGATTCATCTATATCTGGTGAAAAACTTTGAAAAGGTAAGTTAAACTTAGTTAATAATTGCTGTCTAAAAGGTGAGCTGGACGCTAATATAAGTGTTGGTTTCATAATAAATTCTGGATAAAAATTGTATTTTGCCAAGGATAAGCCACAATGAATCCGAAAACAAAGCAGAAGATCGTTAAAAACCTATCAAAATTGGTTTTTTACTTTGACTAACTTACTAACTATCTATATGATGCAGCCCCTATGCAAAAGGTGAAAATTCCCATCACTCTTCATCCCAGCAAAGCAGCTCAACATCGTTTAACGTATGACGGTATTGTCCCGCTTGAAAAACTTTCTCGTTTAGAGCAAGTTGTGCAGGAAGAAGTAGGTGAAATAGCGGTAAAGATTCATTGCAAAATTGATGAGCAAGGTTTAGTGGTAATAAGTGGAAACTTATCAACACATGTAACTGTAACTTGTCAACGCTGTAATGGTGAATTAGGGTTGGATTTGGATCAAGACTTTGTGTATTCGCCAGTTGGTTTGGATGCAGAGTCAGATCATCTTCCTGAAGGCTACGATGAAGTAGAACTGGACGAAAACGGTGAAATCAACGTATTTGAGTTAATCGAAGACGAATTGATTTTAGCGATTCCAATAGTGCCTACACACAACGAAGCTTCGTGCAGTTATTCATCAGAGCCTACTAGCTTTGGTAAATTAGCAGCAAAAGATGACAAACCAAATCCATTTGATATTTTGAAACAACTTAAGAAAGATTCTTAGGAGAAGACTAATGGCTGTACAAAAAAGCAAAAAGTCTCGTGCAAGACGCGGCATGCGCCGTTCACACGATGCGATCAGTGGTCCAACTTTAACTGTAGATCAAGTTTCTGGTGAGACTCACCGTCGTCACCACGTAACTGCTGACGGTTACTACAAAGGCGTTAAAGTAATTTCTAACTAAGAGATTGCTATATGCTGACCAATCTAACCATAGCGTTAGATATGATGGGGGGCGATTACGGCCCCCGTTCATCTATCCCCGCTGCCGTGCAAGCGGTAAATGCTAATACCAACTTAAGACTCATCTTATGTGGTAATCAGCAAGTTATTCTAAAAGAACTCGAAGCACTCGATTCTGTTTCGCACCCTCGTTTAATTATTCGTCATTGTAGCGAAGTCGTGACAAATGCGTGTGAACCTGCTTCAGCGGTTCGTTCTAAAAAAGATTCATCAATGCGAGTTGCCCTCGATTTAGTCAAGTCGGGTGAAGCGCAAGCGTGTGTAAGTTCTGGAAATACAGGCGCGTTATTTTTTATGGCGCATTACGTATTAAAGATGCTTCCAGGCGTAAAACGTCCTGCATTAATCTCTGCCGTTCCAACCGAACGTAAAAACCCAGTCTATTTACTTGATTTAGGTGCTAATGTGCATTGTGATGCACAAACTCTTTATCAATTTGGCATTATGGGTTCTGTGGTAGCAGGGCAGGCTCTTGGCTGTGATAACCCAAGAGTTAGTTTATTGAATATTGGCTCTGAAGACATCAAAGGGCATGAAGGAATAAAACAAGCTGCACAGTTAATGCAGCAGTGTGAATATCTCAACTACACTGGTTACAGTGAAGGTAGTGATATTTTCAGCGGAAAAGCCGATGTTATTGTGTGCGAAGGATTTGTAGGTAATGTGGCATTAAAAACCTGTGAAGGTATTGCCAAACTGATCATGCACAAACTCACCAAAGCCTTACACAAACATTTCTTATACAAAAGTTTAGCGTTTTTATTACGTCCGGTGATAAAAAAACTCTACAAGCGGGTGAACCCCGACCAGTATAACGGCGCAAGTCTGGTAGGATTGCGCGGTATTGTTGTTAAAAGCCATGGCAATGCCTCACCGAAGGCGTTTCATGCAGCTATTGATGAAGCCGCGCGGGAAGTCGAACGCCAACTCCCTGAAAAAATCGCTGCGATTTTTGAGCAAACACATCCAACAACAAAGTAGTGCAGCATATCTAAAACTTGTTATGCTGCCTGCTACAGAATATTTTTTTGTTTAATTATAAGAGCAAAGTATGGCACATAAAATTGCACTCGTATTTCCAGGTCAAGGCTCACAAACTGTGGGCATGTTATCTGAACTATTAGCTGATTCACAGATTGCTAAAACAACATTCGCTGAAGCATCTGAAGCTCTTGGCTATGATCTAGCTGCACTTGTACTAAATGGTCCAGAAGAAGAATTAAATCAAACCCATCGTACACAACCAGCACTTTTAACTGCTAGTGTAGCTATTTACCGTCAATGGTTAGACGCAAACCCTGATGCCGATGTTGTGATGGCCGGTCACAGTTTAGGTGAGTATTCAGCATTAGTTTGTGCTGGCGTTGTAAGCTTAAGCGAAGCCGTTAAACTAGTTGAAAATCGTGGTTTATACATGCAAGAAGCAGTACCTGCGGGTGTTGGTTCTATGGCTGCAATCATCGGCTTAGGTGACGACGAAATTAAAGCAGCGTGTGAAGCATCAGCAAATGGCGAAGTTGTTTCACCAGTAAACTACAACTCACCAGGACAGGTTGTTATTGCCGGCCATAAAGCGGCAGTTGAGCGTGCATCAGAAGCATGTAAAGAAGCAGGTGCTAAACGTGCTTTACCACTTGCAGTAAGCGTACCTTCTCACTGTGAACTAATGAAACCAGCTGCTGAGAAATTAGCTGCTGATTTAGCTGCTTTAACATTTAATACACCTAAGTGTGATGTAATCAACAACGTTGATGTAAAAGCAGAGCAATCAAGTGAAGCAATTAAAGATGCATTAGTACGTCAACTATACAGCCCAGTTCGCTGGACTGAAACAGTACAAGCATTAGTTGCGCAAGGTATCACACAAAGCTATGAGTTTGGCCCTGGTAAAGTACTAACGGGTCTTGCAAAACGAATTGATAAAGCAATGGTATGTGCTGCGGTTAATACGCAAGCTGCTATTGATGAAGCGAAATAAGTAGGAATAGAATGACAAATTTATTTTCTCTTGAGGGCAAGGTTGTCCTAATCACTGGTGCAAGCCGTGGTATTGGTAAAGCGATTGCAAACACGCTAGTTGCACAAGGTGCAAAAGTAGCGGGTACAGCAACAAGTGAATCAGGTGCTGCTAAAATCAGTGAATACCTAGGTGACAACGGTAAAGGTTATGCTCTTAACGTTACAGATCCTGAATCGATTGAGGCGACACTTGCTGCGATCAAGGCTGATTTAGGTGATATCGATGTATTAGTTAACAATGCAGGTATCACTCGCGATAACTTATTAATGCGTATGAAAGACGGTGAGTGGGATGACATCATCGACACTAACCTAAGCTCAATTTTCCGTTTATCTAAGGCTGTTTTACGCCCTATGATGAAAAAGAAAAATGGCCGTATCATTAATATCGGTTCTGTAGTGGGCACTATGGGTAATGCGGGGCAAGCTAACTATGCTGCAGCGAAAGCGGGTGTAATTGGTTTTACTAAGTCATTAGCACGCGAAGTTGCATCACGTGGCATCACTGTAAACGTTGTTGCACCTGGTTTTATCCAAACAGATATGACAGATGAGCTGACTGAAGACCAAAAAGCGGCTACGCTTGCAAATGTACCTGCAGGACGTTTAGGTCAACCTGATGAAATTGCTGCTGCGGTATGTTATTTAGCATCTGACGCTGCTGCGTATGTTTCAGGCGAAACATTGCACGTAAATGGCGCGATGTACATGGTCTAATGAAAGTTGGCAGAAATTTGCTAACGAAAGATTATCGAAAATTGTTGAATTTTTTGTGATCTTGCTTTAAACATACTTGAATTCGCTATGAAAATAAGCGATAAATGAACAAATACTATTCGAGAGGTTTGACCAGATAAGTAATTATCAGCAAATCCTTGAATCACAGAATTATGCGGCGTAAACTACGCCGCAATCTGAAAATAACGCATTGGCGTTTTTAATAAAGGAAAGAAGAATGAGCGACATCCAAGAACGCGTAAAGAAAATTATCATTGAGCAACTAGGTGTTAAAGAAGAAGAAGTAAAACATGAAGCTTCTTTCGTTGATGACCTAGGTGCTGATTCACTTGACACAGTAGAACTAGTAATGGCTCTTGAAGAAGAATTCGACACTGAGATCCCAGACGAAGAAGCTGAAAAGATCACTACAGTTCAAGCTGCAATCGATTACGTTACAGCTCACGCTGAGTAATTTTACGCATTTTGATTTTAAGGGCAGCATTAAGCTGCCCTTAGTCTATCTGAAGAATGATACTAATAAATTTGGTATACACCCCACCTAAAATAATTTCCTTATTGGAGGCAACCCGTGGCTAAACGTCGAGTCGTCGTAACTGGCTTAGGAATGTTGACACCGCTAGGTAATGATGTTGAATCTACTTGGCAAGGTTTGTTAAACGGTAAAAGTGGTATTCAAACTATCACGCATTTCGATACCTCAAGTTTCGGCACCAAATTCGCAGGTTTGCTGAATGACTTTGATGCATCAGCATACATGTCACCGAAAGATGCAAAGAAAATGGATTTGTTTATCCAATATGGCATTGCAGCGGGTGTACAAGCACTACAAGATTCTGGTCTAGAGATCACTGAAGAAAACGCCACCCGTGTTGGTGTAGCAGTGGGTTCTGGCATCGGTGGTTTAACTTTAATTGAAGAAAACCACATTAAACTATTAAATAGCGGCCCGCGAAAGCTTTCTCCGTTCTACGTGCCTTCGACCATTATCAATATGATCTCTGGTCATTTATCGATTATGCACGGCTTACGTGGTCCAAATATTTCAATCGTTACAGCCTGTACTACAGGTCTACATAACATTGGTCATGCTGCGCGTATGATTGCATACGGCGATGCAGATGCAATGGTAGCCGGTGGTGCTGAAAAAGCATCGACACCAATTGGTATGGGTGGCTTTAATGCAGCACGTGCATTATCAACCCGTAACGATGATCCACAAGCAGCATCACGCCCTTGGGATAAAGACCGTGACGGTTTTGTTCTTGCTGATGGTGCAGGTGTTATCGTACTGGAAGAATATGAGCATGCTAAAGCACGTGGCGCGAAAATCTACGCTGAGCTCGTTGGTTTTGGTATGAGTGGTGATGCATATCACATGACATCTCCACCTGAAGACGGTGCAGGCGCAGCACTGGCGATGGAAAATGCCCTAAACGATGCACAAGTTAATGCAGACCAAGTTGGCTACATTAATGCTCACGGAACATCGACTAATGCAGGCGATAAGGCAGAAACATCAGCCGTTAAAACTATTTTTGGTGATGCGGCTAAAGATGTGATGGTAAGTTCATCGAAATCAATGATGGGTCACTTGTTAGGTGCTGCTGGCTCGGTAGAGTCGATCATTACTATCTTGTCACTTGTTGATCAGAAAGTAAGCCCTACAATCAACCTTGATAACCCAGATGAAGGCTGTGATTTAGACTATGTACCGCACACTGCACGAGACGCTAAATTGGATTACGCTCTATGTAATTCATTTGGTTTTGGTGGTACTAATGGCTCGTTGCTGTTTAAAAAGGTATAATTCTTTTTAACAACGGACTAAAAAGAAGAGCCCAGTTGTTTGACTGGGCTTTTTTGTATGAATAAATTAAAACAAACAATAAAAATAACCACACCAGATACCAGTATAAGCACGCAAGATCGTGGCTTAAATTATGGTGACGGCTTTTTTACCACAGCCTCTGTGGTGAATTCTGTCGTTGAGCACTGGGATTTACACAAAGCGCGATTAGAAGAATGCGCGCAAAGGCTATTTTTCCCCGAGTTAGATTTACCTGCAATCGAGCGTAGGGTTAACCACGCAATCAGTGAAACGCAAGCGGGTATTTTAAAAGTAGTTATCACCCGAGGTGCAGGTGGGCGTGGTTATGGCTTACCAGATACACCAAGTATCCAAGTGCTGATCAGTGTAATGCCTGCAGTTTCACACTATAAAAGTTGGCAGCAGCAGGGCGTAAGCCTAGCAGTTAGCGACGTTAAACTTGCACATCAACCTTTACTTGCAGGCTTAAAAACATTGAACCGTTTAGAGCAAGTACTTATCAAAAGACAAATGAACACCCTTGAGTGTGATGACGTTGTTGTACTTGATTATGATAACAATGTGATTGAGTGCTCGGCTGCAAATATTTTTGCCATTAAAGACGGTCAAGTTATGTCACCTAAGTTAAACCGCTGCGGTATCACTGGGGTTTATCTCAGCGCTTTATGTGATAAGTTAGCCATTGAATTTAAAGCAATCCAACTAGATGAGCTTTTAGCTATGGATGCCGTATTTATGTGTAATAGTTTAATGGGCGTGGTTCCCGTTTCACGGATTACTGATACAGAATTTGATATTGAACGCAGTAAAGCGCTATTAACGGCGCAGTTTGCCAAGGAGAATGTGTGATAAAAGTCATTGTTAGCGTGCTGTTATTAGCATTGCTATGCTGTGGTATTGGCTATCAACAGCTTCAATCAGCAATGAAAATGCCGTTAAAGGTTGAAAACAGTACTTTATTTAAAGTAGAACGTGGTACTGGGTTCAATCAACTTTGCCAAGCATGGCAAGCAAAACAGTGGGTTGATAGCTGCTTTAAATTTCAGGTGCTCGCTAAATTAGATCCTACGCTTACTGATCTAAAAGCGGGTCTTTATGAACTTGATACAAGCGCTGTGATTGATAATATCCGCCGCATTAATCAAGGTGCACAAGTAAGCTTTAGCTTCACAATTATTGAAGGACAGCCTCTTCGTGACGTCGTTGCTAATATCCAAAAGCAAGTGCATTTAACACATGACTTAGATACAAAAAATTTAGCGACGCAGATAAGTAACACGCAAAAAAATTTAGAAGGCTGGTTGTTCCCTGATACCTATCACTACCACAGTGGAGATAGTGCCAGCGGCTTATTAAAACGTGCTTATAGTAAAATGCAGCAGGAACTAGAATCTGCGTGGCAAAATAGAGCATCAGATTTAGTGTTAAGCTCACCTTATGAAGCTCTAATACTTGCTTCTATAATTGAAAAAGAAACCGGTTTAGCCAGTGAACGGCCATTAATTTCTGCAGTTTTTACCAATCGTTTAAAAACAAATATGCGCTTACAAACAGATCCCACTGTTATCTATGGCATTGGTGCTGATTTTGATGGCGATATCAAACGCAAAGATTTAACGACGTATACACCGTATAACACTTATAAAATAAAAGGCTTGCCGCCAACACCGATTGCTATGCCTTCGAAAGCGGCGTTGCTTGCAGCGGTTAATCCACCACAGTCTGAATTTATATATTTTGTTGCGAAAGGTGATGGCAGCCATCAATTTTCGAAAACATTGCAAGAACATAATCGTGCGGTAAAGCAGTACCAATTAAACTAACAACCAGAATTGAGTCATATGACAGCAAAATTTATTGTGATTGAAGGCCTTGAAGGGGCCGGAAAATCAACGGCCATTGCCGTATGCCAAGCTTATTTAGAAAACAAGCAAGTCGATTTTATTAATGTGCGTGAGCCTGGCGGTACAGCTATGGCTGAAGAGCTGCGTAATATCGTAAAACAGGCTCACCAAGAAACGGTTACAGGCGAAACTGAGTTATTAATCATGTATGCAGCACGCTCGCAATTAGTTGCTAATGTTATTAATCCGGCACTTGAAAAGGGCACTTGGGTGTTAGGTGATCGCCATGATCTTTCATCACAAGCATATCAAGGTGGTGGCCGTGGTATTGAACAAACTAAACTCTCTTTTTTAGCTGATATGGTGCTAAATGGTTTAAAGCCTGATTTAACCATTTATTTAGACATTGACCCTGCAGTTGGGCTTGCTCGTGCAAAAGGCCGTGGTGAGCTTGATCGTATTGAACAAGAAGCATTAGGCTTTTTTGAGCGCACGCGAGAACGTTACCTTGAAATTGCAAGCACTGACAACAGCATCAAAACAGTGGATGCTAATAAAACAATGCCTGAAGTGCATGCGGCAATTACAAAGGTGCTTGATAACTTTTTTGCAGGTTTAAGCTAATATGCATTTGCCATGGCTTGAAGGCCTTTATAAGCAGCTAGCGCAAAGCTTTGCACAGCAACGCTTTCATCATGCACAATTATTTAATGGTGATAAAGGTGTAGGCAAACAACGTTTAGTCGATTCGCTTGCCGATGGCTTACTATGTGCGTCACCTGTAAACTTAAAAGCCTGTGGTAATTGCAAAAGTTGTCAACTGAATCAAGCGGGTACCCATCCAGATAAACGTGTTGTTAAAGTAGAGGGGCAGACGATAGGGGTTGATGAAATTCGTTTAATAAGTGATTTTATCAATCATTCAGCCGCTCAAAACGGTAATAAAGTTGTGGTACTTGAACAATGTCACAAAATGACCACTGCAGCGGCTAACGCCTTATTAAAAACTCTTGAAGAGCCTAGTATACGCCGCTATTTATTATTAACGTGTGAGCAAACGGCATTATTACCAGCAACTATTTTAAGTCGCTGTGCAGTTCATGAAATAAAAGTTAACCCAGAATATACAACACAATGGTTAGCTCTTTTAAATATCCCTAATTATTCATGGTTAGAATTATTCGCTAGGCAACCACTGCTTGTTGAGCAGTGGCAAAATGATAATCAACTTGAGGCAATCGATTCACTTTTTAAATTTGCAACTGAGATAAAAGACAGCCATAATTTCAGTGCGTTAGTCGACATCCTTAATAAAGACCATAGCTTGGTTAATGTATTTGCGTTATTTTTAACAGAGCATCTCAAGACGCAATTGGTGTTAGGAATGGACTTTTTCAATTATCAGAAAGCACAATCTGCAATCTCAGAGTTTCTTTATAATAGCTCACATGTGCTTGGCTTGAATATGGAACTAGCCATTTCGCAACTAGCGTTTACTTTACGGGAAAGCCAAAATTAGGAAGTATCGTGCAAGAATTATTAGTAGATATTGAAGACTTAGAAGAATTATATCGCTGTTACATGCCTTATTTAAAAAATGGTGGTTTATTTGTTCGCACTAATATGCGTTTTGAAATGGGCCATTCATTAGCTCTAAAAGTCACCTTACCAGATGCACTAGAAGATGATGTAGTAACGGGGAAAGTTGCTTGGATAACACCACAAGGTGCACAAAGCTCAAACCCACCAGGTATCGGTGTTAACTTTATCGATGATAAAACCAATTTGAATGCTAAAATCGAAAAACTACTCGGTACTATGTTAAACTCAGGCAATCCGACCTATACCATGTAATAAAAGTAGTACCATGATTGTAGATTCTCATTGCCATTTAGATCGCCTAGATTTCGATAAACTCGACCTAAACTTAGACCAAGTACTTGATAACGCCCGCGCAAAGAAAGTTGAACACTTCTTGTGTGTCAGTGTGACCTTAGATCAATTCCCAAGTATGCTGGATAAAATACAAAACTATCCAGATGTTTCTGCATCATGTGGTGTTCATCCACTTGATCAAAAAGACGCACTGGATAAACAAAAGCTCATCGACCTAGCTAGTCACGACAAAGTAGTAGCAATTGGTGAAACTGGGCTTGATTACTATTACTCAAAAGACACACATATTGTTCAGCAAGAAAGTTTTGTTGGTCATATTGACGTTGCTAATGAGCTTAATAAGCCACTAATTATCCATACTCGTGATGCCAGAGAAGACACCATCAATTTAATGCGCGCTCACAATGCGGAAAACTGTGGTGGTGTATTGCATTGCTTTACAGAAAACTGGGAAATGGCCAAAAAAGCCATTGATATGGGCTTTTATATTTCGATTTCGGGCATTGTTACATTTAAAAATGCCGTAGAGTTAAAAGACGTTGTAAAGCAAATTCCGCTAGATCGCTTACTAATCGAAACAGACTCACCGTATTTAGCACCTGTGCCATATCGTGGTAAAACAAATCAACCAGCCTATGTTGAAGATGTCGCTTACTACATTGCCGAGTTAAAAGGGCTTACTTTTAACGAATTAGCTGAAGCAACAACCAACAACTTTTACTCGTTGTTCAATCAAGCTAAAAGGGCGTAATAGTGTACGGCGTATCGAATTTACCTCAGTTAGTAATGGGGCCAATGGTACGCCGAGCAGATGCAGGGCGAGTGTGCTTTCAATTTGTTACATCTAGGCCTTGCCAATACCGAATAGAGTTTAGCGGTGTTGAGACATTCTCGAATTTAGAGTCAATCCAATTAGGGCTCCATCTTCACTTAAATTTTATCAATGTAATGCCCGCCAGCGGCCAGTTTGCAGTTGATTCACTGATCTACTATTCGTTACATGATGAAGATAAAAGCCTTGATTTGTCGTCTTTCTGCTATGAACGAGCAGAATCTCCTGCATTTGTGATCCCAAATAGACTCGATAGAATTCTGCATGGCTCGTGTCGTAACCCTCATCACCCTGCAAAAGACAGCCTTGTTGCTGCAGATAATTGGCAAAATGATCAGCGCCATTCACTTAATGCAGGTGCAGACCTATTATTGTTATCTGGCGACCAAATATATGCGGATGATGTAGCCGGGCCAATGCTGCTCGCGATCGAAAAAGTGATTAGCCTATTTGGTGTGTTTCAAGAGCCAGCGCTTGATTTAGATTTACCAGCAGGATTTGAGCAGCAACTTTACCAGCGCCATTTACACTTACCCAAAGTGCCTTGGCAGAAACGGAGCAAATTTGGTGTTGGTTATTGGCTTAAAAAAGATGAGCCACACTTCTCAAGCTTAAAAGCAGAAAACCACTTAATTCATTTTCAAGAATTTATAGCGCTTTATTTATTAAACTTCAGCGCTGTTACTTGGCAGCTAATTGATTTTGAATCAATTGAATGCCCAGCATTAGCCCCTAAATACGCAAATCTTTTTAAACTCGAAAAGGACGCACTGGTTGGCTTTGCAAAGGGTCTTCAAAGCGTTGAAAGGTTATTCGCCAATGTGTCGACATTAATGATGTTTGACGATCATGATGTCACCGATGATTGGAACTTAACCGCGGGTTGGGAGCAAGCTATTTATCAGCACCCATCTAGCCGTCGCATTGTAAATAATGGCCTAATTAGTTATTGGTTAATGCAGGGGATTGGTAATGACGCAGGTGATAACTCGCTGTCATTATTACCCAGTTTTAAACAAAGCCTGCAGCAACAGAGCTGGAATTTTAAAGACTTTGATAAGCTAATACTCAATTTTAACCATTGGCATTACGAGCTTAATACCATTCCTAAAGTTGTAGTACTCGATACCCGAACGCACCGATGGCGTAATGAACAAAATTTCAATGAGCCATCAGGTTTACTTGATTGGGAAAGGCTCACTGAATTAGAAGAAAGCTTATTGTCTCACGATAAAGTGATTATCGTATCTCCAGCTCCGGTATTCGGTGTTAAATCGATTGAAGCAATCCAAGCGATTTTTAATTTTTGCGGACAGCCATTGTTGGTTGATGTTGAAAACTGGATGGCTCACGAAGGATCGGCAAAAAAATTGCTCGATACATTTCGCCGTGAAGATACACCAAAGGAAACCTTGATCCTCTCTGGTGATGTACATTACTCATTTTGCTTTTCAGTGCAAAAGCGCTTTGGTAAACATAAAAACCGTATTTGGCAGTTGACTGCCAGTGGCATTAAAAATGAATTTCCTCGTAAGCTTATTAATATCCTCGATAAGCTAGACTCAATTTTGTATGCCCCGAAAAGCCCACTTAACTTTTTTACTAAACGTTGGCAGATGGAAGTTGATAAACATCAAACCATAGGAGAAGGGCAAAAGTATTTGGTCAGTAATGCGGCTATCAGCTTAATTGAGCTCAACGATGGTTTACTCGCTAAATATGAACTGATCCACGCTGACAACCAAATTACTGAATTCGATTTAAACGATAATTAATCGAATGCTTTGCGGTTAGCCTCAACATAGTCGGCAACATTACTTACCGTATCTAACCAAAAACCATTTTTAGGGTCTTGTAGATAAACAATAAGCTGCTCTAGTACTTTACTGTCGGTGGTGTACTGATCTCGCTTACCTATATTATGGCCTGCAAGAATGATCCAGCTATTGTTGCTTCGGTGTTGCTCTATGGTTTTTTTGATCTCAGCGAATGTTTGCCCATCAATGGGTAAACTAGTTAACTGCGAAAAGTCAGTAAAGTTTGGATTATTCGCTGTTTCATCAAGCCAAGTTCTACCGGTTTTAAAATGCTTGGCTATTAATGGGACATAGCTTCTTGTATTGGCACCACGCCCAACAAAAGTATTTCCACAAGGGTACGCAAAAGCGGTTGGTGTCACGTTAAGTGTGGCTTTTATGTAATCCTGTCCTTTAAGGATATCCTGCTCAATTTCTTTTAATGTAACTTGTTCAAGTGATACGCCGAGTTCACGAAGCCATTCAAAGTTACCCGTACACAAATGGCTTGCCGTATGATTAGCAATTTCGTGACCTGTTTTAACTGCCATTTGCCACTTTTCAACACGTTCTTTTACGTTAAAAGGAGATACATAAAATGTCGCTTTTACTTGGTACTTGTTTAAAAGCGCTAAACCGGTATCGACTTGGCTATGTCTTGCATCATCAAAAGTGATACTGACGGCATTTTTAGCCTTATTAGGGTAGTCAAAGCCTAGGTAGTCACTGCTTTTTGCCAGAGTTTGGCTGCTTATTAAAAGTGGTAGTACGACGCACAGGGGTTTAAGCATAATCAATCCTTTATCATTGTTTTTACAATGAAATCAAAAAGGGTGATGCTTTACTATGCGACTTTTGAATAAAAAACGCCCAGAACGAATCCGCATTGTTCTGGGCTTAGGGGGTGGCTCGTGCGAGCCTGCGCTAACTATAAAAAAACACCTTCTAAATTCAGTAGGGAGAAGTAGAAAGTACTTTTAAGTGTAGTTAATCAGCAGGAAATTGCACGGTAAATGTACAAATTTTATACTAGTTTAAAATCAGTCTGTTACGGCTTTTTACCTAAATTAGTACCTTATTTATACAGTCATTATGCGCAACTTATACCCAAGTTATCAACTGAGCATTTTGGACTAAATCACGAGGTAGTGAGTTTTTAATTTTATTCTTTTGCCACTTGCCAAGGCCTACAGGGCATCCACATAACATTAAGATCACTTCACCATTATCTTGGGTTGGTTTTTCGAGTCGAATATCTTTACCGTTAAAGTAATCGTTTGCTTGTGCTTGTGTCATCTCAAAGGTGTTTTTATCGCATTTTTGTCCAAATACAGTGGCAAATTCATGAGCTAAGCGAACTCCGCCTTTGTGAATAACACCAAGCTGGATCCCTAATCGGGAGTATTTAATTTTATCTTGCAGTTCATTAAAGCGATCAGGGAATAACCAAAGCTCTTTATCACGTTGCATTAAATTCCCTGGTAGTGATTTTAGACCGAACTGTTTTTTAATTGTTTGCATAAACGCTTGGCTTTGCTTTTTATCAAACTCAGCAAACGGAAATGCGCCTTTTTTAACTTTTTGATTTGGGTTATCGCTTGACGCTATTTTCTTAAATTTAGCGATGAAGAAACCTTCACTGTCGTAAGTTTGCGGCCAAACATGCAAATAACCTTCGCTGGTTGTTGCTTTCTCTGCACCATCAAAAAGGCTATCAAGCGATTGTACTTCGATGCAATCAGGAAATTCTGCTAATAGATACTCGCACACTTGTTGGTTTTCAAGTGGTGTTAAAGTACAGGTCGAATAAACTAATGTGCCGCCAGGTTTTAAGGCATAAAAGGCACTTTTGATAAGGGCTTTTTGTACAGCAGCAATATCAATATTAGACTCGATTGACCAATTCTTTAGGGCATCTGCATCTTTACGAACCGTGCCTTCACCTGAACACGGGGCGTCTAGCAAAATACTGTCGAAGCACTCATACATGTAATCCCCGAATATCACACCGTCAAAATGTGATAAAGCACAATTACCTACGCCCATACGTTTGAGGGTTGCTGCTAATACTTTTAAGCGTGACGATGACAACTCATTGGCCACTAACACGCCATTATTATCCATCATGGCAGCGATTTGTGATGTTTTCGAGCCCGGAGCTGAAGCCATATCAAGTACAGCATCGCTTTGTTTAACTTCAGCTCTCAGTGCAACCGGCGGCAGCATTGAGCTGGCTTCTTGCACATACATAGCGCCACTTAAGTGTAAATCGGTATTACCGATTGCAAGGGCCGCTTCTTCGTCACTTGGACGTGTTAGCCAGAAGCCTTCTTCGCACCATGGGATCGCTGTTAACTCCCATCCTTTATTGGCACATTGATGCTGAAATTCTGCGACTGACATTTTTAATGTATTTACGCGTACAGATCGTCTAAGTGGGCGTCGACAGGCTGCAATAAAGTCGTCTAATGATAAATGTTCAGGAAGGTAGCTTTTAACATCATCAATAAATGAGTCAGGGATATAAGTATTAGCGTCCACTAAATGGCTCTCACGTCACGTAATAATTGGTAGATCATACCATTTATAGCGCTTTCATGGGATATTTTTAGCTTGTTCAGGTTAATATTGAAGTGTCGACAAATTGGCAATATAAATGTTGTTTATAGCCATTATTTTTGACAAATATCATTTTATGTCGACATTTTGGTGGTTTTTTAGTCTGTTTTGCTGATCTCGAGGTTGACACTTTTCATGTTAGAGCGCATAGTGAACTTACAAATTGTCGACAATCCTAATTTAGTACTTTGATAGACTTATTTATGACAGAGCAAAAAGCCAACGATAACTACAACGATATCACGATCACAACTGCATCAGACCAAGTGTTTGTCGACATGCGTCGTGAAATTGTACAAGGCACCATTGAGCAGGGTAGCAAAATTTCTGAGCCAGAATTAGCGAAACGCTATGGTGTAAGTCGTGCCACCTTAAGAGAGGCATTAAATCGTTTAGAAAGCTGTTATTTAGTGGAGCGTAAAGCGAATGTCGGTTGTCGTGTTGTAGCACTGACTGCTGAGCGTTTAATCGAAGTATATCAGGTACGTAGTGCCCTAGAAGGGTTGGCTTGTCGGTTAGCTGCCGACAACATGGAACCTGAAGAAGTGCAGGGTTTAAAGCAGTTATTGAACCAGCATTTACAAACACAGCGTGTAAAAGAAGGTGAATCATACTACCAAGAAGCGGGCGACCTTGATTTTCATTATCGCATTATTAAAGGCTCTAAAAACGCGCACCTAATTCATCTTTTATGTAATGAGTTGTACCAGTTAATTCGTATGTACCGTGTACAAATGGGTATGGTTGGGCCACGTGTATCAAAAGCATTTGATGAACACTTGGCAATTATCAATGCTATTGAAAACCATGACGGGGAATTAGCAGAAATGCTTATGAAGCGCCACATAAGTGCGTCTCAGGCAAATATTCAGACTAAGTTTGACTTACTAGCAGCAAAAAAACAGTAGTGCAGTCGTTAAACAGTCATAATTTAGATTTAAAAATTAGAGTCAGCCAAAGAGCTGAAACCGTTCAAAGATAGGAGTTATCCAATGTCAGCAGGATTAAAGTTCAAACAGGCAATCGCAAACAATAAGCCACTACAAGTGGTTGGCACCGTCAATGCGTACTGCGCAATGATGGCAGAAAAAACAGGTCACCAAGCACTTTACCTCTCAGGTGCAGGTGTTGCTAACGCATCATACGGCATGCCAGATTTAGGTATGACTAGCTTAGATAATGTACTTGAAGATATTCGTCGAATTACCAGCGCTACCGACTTACCACTTCTAGTTGATGCTGATACAGGCTGGGGTGGTGCATTTAATATTGCACGCACAGTGAAAGAAATGACTAAGGCAGGTGCTGCAGGTTTCCATATTGAAGACCAAGTTGCACAAAAACGTTGTGGTCATCGCCCTAATAAAGAAATCGTGTCAAAAGATGAAATGGTTGACCGTATTAAAGCTGCGGTAGATGCGAAAACAGATAGCGATTTTTACATCATGGCACGTACTGATGCATTCCAAAAAGAAGGTTTAAATGCAGCCATTGACCGCGCTGCCGCATGTGTTGAAGCAGGTGCCGACGCAATCTTTGCAGAAGCTGTGCATGATTTAGCCGACTACCAAGCATTTGCAAAAGCGTTAAATGTTCCAATTCTTGCGAACATCACTGAGTTTGGCCAGACACCGCTATATACAGCAGAGCAATTAAGCGAAGTGGGTGTTGAAATTGTACTTTATCCACTTAGTGCATTTAGAGCTATGAACAAAGCTGCACTTAATGTGTATTCGTCTATTCTTAGCGAAGGCTCGCAACAAAGCCAAGTAGACAACATGCAAACACGTGCGGAATTATATGAGTTTTTAGATTATCACTCATATGAAAACACACTCGATAACCTTTTCTCAGCTAAAAAATCATAACGACAACATATAAGGAGAACACTCATGGTAGATAAAGCATTAGGCGGCGCAGGTTTACGTGGTCAGGTAGCAGGTGAAACAGCACTGTGTACAGTAGGTAAATCAGGTTCAGGTTTAACATATTGTGGTTATGATATTAGCGAATTAGCAGAGAAAGCACAGTTTGAAGAAGTATCTTTTTTACTGTCGCGTGGTGAATTACCAACAGAGTCTGAGCTTACAGAATATAAAGCAAAGCTAAAATCACTACGTGGTTTACCAGATGCACTAAAAACAGTGCTTGAGAACATTCCTAAAGACGCGCATCCAATGGATGTAATGCGTACTGGTTGTTCAATGCTAGGTAACCTAGAAATGGAGCATGATTTCTCTGAGGCGAATGATGCGATTGACCGCCTAGTTGCCGTATTCCCAAGTATTATTTGTTATTGGTATCGCTTTAGCCATGACGGCGTTCGCATTGAAACTGAGACTGATGATGATTCGGTAGGCGCACATTTCTTAAATTTATTGCACGATAAAGCGCCATCGGCATTATTTGAGCAAGTAATGAATGTCTCATTAATTCTATACGCAGAGCATGAGTTCAATGCATCGACATTTACTGCGCGTGTGTGTGCATCAACATTATCAGATATTCACTCTTGTGTAACGGGGGCTATTGGTAGCTTACGTGGTCCATTACATGGTGGTGCGAACGAAGCGGCTATGGATATGATTGAAGGCTTTACAAGTGCAGATCAAGCTGAAGAGGCGCTAATGGGTATGCTTGAGCGTAAAGACAAGATTATGGGCTTTGGTCACGCTATTTACCGTGAATCAGATCCACGTAACGTGATCATCAAAAAATGGTCTGAAAAACTGGCTGCCGAAGTGGGTGATGATGTTCTCTATCCTGTCTCTGTTCGCTGTGAAGAAGTTATGTGGCGTGAAAAGAAATTATTCTGTAATGCTGATTTCTTCCATGCATCTGCGTATCACTTCATGGGTATTCCAACTAAGTTATTTACGCCAATTTTCGTGATGAGTCGTGTAACTGGTTGGACTGCACACGTGAAAGAGCAACGTGCTAATAACCGTATTATTCGCCCAAGTGCTGATTATACGGGACCAGAAGCGCGAAGCTATACGCCAATTTCAGAGCGCTAATCGTTAATTAAATCAGTGATAGGGGTAGCTTAGCTGCCCCTTTATGAAGGGGCGTAAGAATAATAAAAATAATCAGCCCACCTTTATTCACCGTCACCAAGTACAAGTAGAATCATCATGAATACAAATTTTAGAAAACCATTAGCAGGGACTGGGGTCGATTATTTTGATACTCGAGCTGCTGTTGATGCAATTAAACCGGGCAGCTATGCCACACTTCCTTATACATCACGTGTCCTTGCCGAAAACTTAGTGCGTCGTTGTGAACCTGAAATGCTTAATGATGCACTTTCGCAATTGATTGAAAGAAAACGTGATTTAGACTTTCCATGGTTTCCTGCACGCGTAGTATGTCACGATATCTTAGGTCAAACAGCGTTAGTTGATTTAGCCGGCCTTCGTGATGCGATTGCTGCAAAAGGGGGAGATCCTGCAAAAGTAAATCCTGTGGTACCAACTCAGTTAATTGTTGATCATTCATTAGCTGTTGAACACGCAGGTTTTGAGCCAGATGCCTTCGAAAAAAACCGTGCTATTGAAGACCGTCGGAACGATGACCGATTCCACTTTATTAATTGGACGAAAACAGCATTTAAAAATATTGATGTGATACCGCCGGGTAACGGCATTATGCATCAAATTAATTTAGAGAAAATGTCGCCTGTGATCCAAAAACGTGACGGTGTGGCTTTCCCAGATACACTGGTTGGTACAGATAGCCATACACCAATGGTGGATGCACTAGGTGTTATTGCAGTCGGTGTAGGTGGTCTTGAAGCTGAAAGCGTGATGCTTGGCCGCGCATCTTACATGCGTTTACCTGATATTGTGGGGGTTGAGCTGACAGGTAAACCACAACCGGGTATTACTGCAACCGATATTGTATTAGCGATCACCGAATTTTTACGCAATGAAAAAGTCGTTTCGACCTATCTTGAATTTTATGGTGAAGGTGCCGAGGCACTGACACTGGGTGATAGAGCAACTATCTCAAATATGACACCAGAGTTTGGTGCAACTGCTGCGATGTTCTACATCGATGACAATACGCTTGATTACTTACGTTTGACTGGCCGTGAAGAAGAGCAAGTTAAGCTAGTCGAAATCTATGCAAAAGAAACTGGTCTTTGGAGTGATAGTCTAAAAACGGCAGAATATGAGCGTGTATTAACCTTTGATTTGTCATCTGTAGGTCGAAATATTGCGGGTCCATCTAATCCACATCGCCGTGTTGCAACCAGCGAACTTGATAAAGCGGGTATTACTGGTGTTGTTGAAAATGAAGAAGGCTTAATGCCTGATGGCGCGTGTATTATCGCAGCAATCACAAGTTGTACGAATACAAGTAACCCACGCAACGTTATTGCTGCAGGTTTACTTGCACGTAATGCCAACGCCAAAGGTTTAACCCGTAAGCCATGGGTTAAAACATCACTGGCACCGGGCTCTAAAGCGGTGAAATCTTACCTAGAAGAAGCTAATTTGTTACCTGAGCTTGAGCAACTTGGCTTTGGTATTGTTGCCTTTGCATGTACGACGTGTAACGGCATGAGCGGTGCGCTAGATCCAAAAATTCAGCAAGAAGTAATTGACCGTGACTTATACGCAACAGCTGTACTTTCGGGTAACCGTAATTTTGATGGTCGTATTCATCCATATGCAAAACAAGCATTCTTAGCTTCACCTCCACTGGTTGTTGCTTATGCCATTGCTGGTACTATTCGTTTTGATATCGAAAAAGATGTATTAGGGCATGATCAGGAAGGTAACGAAATTCGCCTAATGGATTTATGGCCAAGCGATGAAGAAATTGATGCAGTGATCAAACAAAGTGTTAAACCTGAACAGTTTAAAAAGGTTTATGAGCCAATGTTCGACTTAAGTGTTGATTATGGCGAAGACAACGATCCGCTTTATCAATGGCGTCCACAAAGTACTTATATTCGTCGACCACCATATTGGGAGGGGGCGTTAGCAGGTGAGCGTTCTCTTACTGATATGCGTGCATTAGCCGTACTAGGCGACAACATCACCACTGACCACTTATCGCCTTCAAATGCGATTTTAGCGTCAAGTGCTGCTGGTGAGTACCTAGCTAAAATGGGCCTTCCTGAAGAAGATTTTAACTCGTATGCTACTCACCGAGGCGACCATTTAACAGCGCAACGCGCTACATTCGCCAACCCTAAGTTACTGAATGAAATGGTTAAAGAGAATGGTGAAGTAAAGCAAGGTTCATACGCTCGCATTGAACCAGAAGGTAAAGTGACTCGTATGTGGGAAGCAATCGAAACCTACATGCAGCGTAAACAACCGCTTATCATTGTGGCAGGTGCCGATTATGGCCAAGGCTCATCACGTGACTGGGCAGCTAAAGGTGTACGCCTTGCAGGTGTTCAAGTTATTGCAGCCGAAGGTTTTGAACGTATTCACCGCACTAACCTGATTGGTATGGGCGTATTACCGCTAGAATTTAAAGCCGGCACGACACGAACTACATTAGGTATTGATGGTAGTGAGACCTTTAGCGTGAAAGGTGAGCCAACACCTGGAGCTACGCTTACACTTGTTATTACACGTTCTAACGGTGAAACTGAAGAAGTACCTATGACTTGTCGTTTAGATACCGCTGAAGAAGTATCAATCTATTCAGCAGGGGGCGTGCTGCAACGTTTCGCGCAGGATTTCTTAGAATCTGAGGAGCACTAAACTATGACGTTTAAACCACAAATAAAGGTGCCAGCAACCTATATGCGTGGCGGTACCAGTAAAGGGGTGTTCTTTAACTTAACTGATTTACCTGAGCCTGCCCAAGTGGCAGGTGAAGCACGCGACAACTTGTTATTACGTGTGATTGGTAGCCCTGATCCTTACCAAAAACAAACTGACGGTATGGGTGGTGCAACCTCAAGTACGAGCAAAACTGTAATTTTATCGAAAAGTGATAAACCTAACCACGATGTTGATTATTTATTTGGTCAAGTTGCTATCGATAGAGCGTTCGTTGATTGGAGTGGTAACTGCGGTAATTTAACCTCAGCAGTAGGGGCTTTTGCAGTATCTAATGGTCTTGTAGATGCCAGTAAAATTCCTGAAAATGGCATTGTTGAAGTTAAAGTATGGCAAGTCAATATAAGTAAAACCATAATAGTACATGTGCCAATTACCAATGGCGAAGTACAAGAAACCGGTGATTTTGAGCTTGATGGCGTGACATTTCCTGCTGCAGAAGTAAAACTTGAATTTATGGACCCAGCAGACGGTGAAGGCGCATTATTTCCAACAGGTAATTTAGTTGATGAACTTGAAGTTCCGGGTATTGGTATGTTGTCTGCGACGATGATCAATGCGGGTATCCCAACTGTGTTCATAAACGCCAGTGAAGTTGGCTATGATGGTACAGAGCTGCAAGAAGCAATAAACGGTGATGCATCGGCACTTGAAAAGTTAGAAACGATTCGCGCCTACGGGGCGTTGAAAATGGGGCTAATTTCTCATCTTGATGAAGCTAAAGCTCGCCAACATACACCAAAAGTAGCATGGGTTGCACCGGCAAAAACCTATCATGCATCAAGCGGTAAAGTTGTCAGTGATACTGATATTGATTTAGTGGTACGCGCTATGTCGATGGGTAAATTGCACCATGCCATGATGGGCACGGCTGCTGTTGCAATAGGTACCGCTGCTGCCATTCCTGGTACCTTGGTGAACCTTGCTGCAGGTGGTGGTGAGCGTCAGGAGGTAAACTTTGGTCACCCTTCTGGCACATTAAAAGTGGGTGCTGCTGCAACACTTGTTGATGGTAATTGGCAAGTTACCAAAGCAAGTATGAGTCGAAGTGCTCGAGTGCTTATGGAAGGGTGGGTTAGAGTGCCGCAATAGAGCACAATACTTTCAAAATAAAGCGGCGTTTACGCCGCTTTATCGTTTGCGTAGCATTGTTGTTTCATACCTTGTATAAACTCGTCAAACTTGCCGCTGGCTTGCATCAACTCAATTTCATCATTTAAGTCTTTTAAAACCTTTTGCCAGTGTGGTGTTGATTTACTGACAGAATAATACAGTGGTTTGTATTCAAGTTTAGGTTCTAGCGCTACGAGTGATTCTAGCATTTGCTGTTTACCATTCATTGATAATTCAGACTTATATATGCTTGCTTTTAGTACCTCAAGGTCTGCCACAATCAAGCTGACTCGATTACTTAGTAAGAGGTGGATTAACTGGTATTCATTATTTGCGACGATTGTATCGATCTCTTTATTATCAATCATGGCATCTAATTCTTTGGTGTTTTTATATGAACGGACCACACCAATAGGTAGGTCTTTTACTGAGTTTAAATCACCATTAAATGGAATTTGATTTCCTTTTAATGCAACGAATGATAAATCACCTCCAGGAATAGCATGACTCAAAGCGAGTAAATCGTTGCGGGTTTTGTTGAGAAAATTATCAGATACCACATTGTCTTCGATGAAGTATTCCGGAAAGAGAATGTCAGCTCGGCCTAATTCAGCCTCTCTAACAGCACGTGCCCAAGGGTAAAAACTAATATGTACGCCATAGCCTTTCTCTAATAGGGAGCCCACTGTGAATTGGAATAACCACCCTTTGTTACATAGGTTTTCATCAATATAGGGAGGCCAATCTAAGGTTACTAGTTTTAAAACATGATTTGCATCTAGGTTATAACCATAACCACCGTTAAAACGAACAGCTTCTTCAGTCGCTATTTCGCCATTTTTTTGAAAGCTGACAGCCGTTAGGCCTGCAAAGGCTTGAAATGAAGCAAATAATAAAAACACGGTCAGTAGTTTCATAAATTGTCTAAGTTTTTGTTATTTAAATAAAGCTTAGTCTTTTGTAGTAAATATACAACCAATTAACTGTAACATTATTTACTAGGCTAGTGCGTTTTTCGATCACTGCACACATAAATGGGCTAGAATAACAAACAATCAATTTGTATTATGATATTATTTAACGGGTTTTTTGCAGCTTAAGGACAACAATAATGATAAAATCAAGTATCTATATTTCACTGCTAGTAAGCTCTTTGCTTGCTCACGCACAACTACCGCTTAGTCTTACAAGTCCTGATGGACAATTAACAGTCAAGCTTGAAGAACAGCAAAACCAAATTGTTTATAGTGTAACTTATGGCAAGCAAGTATTTTTGGAACCATCTCAGCTTGGTTTAAATACTAACCTTGGCGACCTTTCACAAAGTTTAAAATATAAGAGCCATACAACGGCTTCTATAAAAGAGAGTTATAAGCTGCATAATGCAAAGGCGAGTGAAATAAACTACACCGCGAACACCTTAAAAGTACAGTTTGAAAACAAAGATGGTAGAGTGCTTGGTGTGCAGTTTAATGTTTCTGATCACGATGTTGCATTTCGTTACCAAGTCACGGGTGTTGAAACAGATACCCGAATCAAGGTGCTATCTGAATATAGTGCTTTTAATTTACCCGACGATGCAACTACATTTATTAGCCCGCAAGCCTTACCTGAAACAGGCTGGATGCAAACAAAACCAAGTTACGAAGAGCCTTACACCTTTAATGAAGCTCTTGGCACACCGTCAGCGAATGGCGTGGGGTATACCTTTCCTGCTTTATTTAAAAATAGCGATAAAGGTTGGCTTTTAATTTCTGAAACTGGTGTAGATAGCCATTATGTAGGCTCAAAATTGAGCGAAGGCACGAAAGACGGTATTTATCGGGTTTCATTTCCTCAAGCCGGTGAGAATAATGGTATTGGAGCAACCTACGCAGCTATGTCTATGCCTGCAATGACTCCTTGGCGTACTATTACTTTAGGGACCAGTTTAAAACCTATTGTTGAGTCAACAGTCGCATTTGATCTGGTTAAACCGCTTTATCAAGCAAATCAAGAATATACTATGGGGCGCTCAACATGGAGCTGGATCGTATGGCAAGATCCAAGTATTAATTATGACGACCAAGTAAAATTTATAGATCTCGCTGCATCTCTAAATTTTGAATATGTATTAATCGATAGTGGTTGGGATCAAAACATTGGTCGTGACAGAATGGCTAAATTAGTCGAATACGCCAATAGTAAAGGCGTTGATGTTATATTGTGGTACAACTCAAATGGCTGGTGGAATGATGCACCACAAACACCAAAGAATAGAATGAATACCGCGCCTATACGAAGAAATGAAATGGCTTGGCTGCAAGGCATTGGCGTTAAAGGCCTTAAAGTTGATTTTTTTGGTGGTGATAAACAAGAAACCATTAAACTCTATGAAGATATTCTAACTGATGCAAATCAATATGGTTTGGTGATCACTTTTCATGGCAGTACCATTCCGCGTGGTTGGGAAAGAATGTATCCTAACTTCGTCACATCTGAAGCGGTTCTAGCATCGGAGAACCTTGTTTTTCATCAAAATTCGTTAGATTTACATGCCTATAACGCGACAATTTTACCGTTCACCCGTAATGCTATTGGCGCTATGGATTTTGCCCCAGTGTTTTTAAACAAACGCTTATCTCAAGATCAAACAGTCGGCACTATTCGTAAAACCACAGATACATTTGAACTGGCAACAGGTGTGCTTTATCAATCACCAGTGCAACATTTTGGCCTGACGCCAAATAACCTTGCAGAACAACCTCAATTTGTTATTGATACTTTAAAGGCGATGCCAACGGTATGGGATGAAACACGTTATATCGCTGGCCAGCCAGGTCAAGATGCAACTATCGCAAGGCGTCATCAGCAAACATGGTGGGTAGCAGCTGTGAATGGTGAAAATAAAGCCAAAACATTAGATATCGATTTGCCTATGTTAGCGGGCAAAAAAATCACCCTGTTGTTTGATAAAAAAGATGGCAGTGCTGGTATCAAGAAAGTAAAAGTGAGTAACAGTGGTAAGTTGAGCTTAAACTTATTAGCCCAAGGTGGCGCACTGATAATTGGTCGCTAAATGTAAGTTTATAGGTGATGAAAAAAGCCAAGTATAGAAAAGCGAGCAGGTTGCTCGCTTTTTTATACCTCTATTTGCCTTGTTAAATTATACGTGGGTCACAGAGAGCAGGGATGCGCTAATAAACTGAGCTAAAGGATATTTTAAATAAGAAAAAATAGAATTGGTACAACCGAGTAGATTTGAACTATTGACCTTTGGACCGGGCCATAGAGAGTGGTAGTACTCTAATCAACTGAGCTACGGGATATTTTAAATAAGGAAAAATAGAATTGGTACGACCGAGTGGATTCGAACCACCGACCTCTACCATGTCAAGGTAGCGCTCTAACCAACTGAGCTACGGTCGTACTGAAATAAAAATCAAGATTGGTACAACCGAGTGGATTCGAACTACCGACCTTTGGACCGGGCCATTAAGAGTGGTAGTGCTCTAATCAACTGAGCTACGGGATATTTTAAATAAGGAAAAATAGAATTGGTACGACCGAGTGGATTCGAACCACCGACCTCTACCATGTCAAGGTAGCGCTCTAACCAACTGAGCTACGGTCGTACTGAAATAAAAATCAAGATTGGTACAACCGAGTGTATTCGAACTACCGACCTTTGGACAGGGCCATTAAGAGTGGTAGTGCTCTTTCCTTTAGTTATACCTAAATCATGGTACAACCGAGTGGATTCGAACCACCGACCCCTACCATGTCAAGGTAGTGCTCTAACCAACTGAGCTACGGTTGTATTTTGATTTGAATAGTTGTTAGCGTGGCTAAACAACGGAGGCTAATATATAGCGACTAGTTGTGTGAATCAAGCAGCTTTAGCTATTTTTGTGCTAAGTGCTGGTTTTTTATTCATAACGGACTAATTTCGCACGCTCGATAGAAATCTTGCCACCAAGCAACATGGCTTTTAGCTGACTGTTTAAGGCGGTGTAAAATTGCGTCATTACTTTCGCTATCCACAAAGTGGTCCATTTCAGTGTCACGCCATATTTGATGATAAAGCGGTTGTAGGGTTTCTAATCTACCCACCAAGAATGATTGATAAGGTTGTAATTGCTCTAAATAGAACTTTTTAAATACATTACTTAGCGTTTGTGCCTTTTGTTTATTCTTATTGGCAGGGCAGAGATCATCTTTTGAGTACTGCATAAGTTGTTGTGTTAATTGCTGATTGTAATGTGTTTGCGCGCGTGCCGCCGATATTAACAACTTGTTATAATTAAAACGGTTTAACACTTCTAATTGGCTAATGATTTGCTCTGGGTCTATATCGTTTATTCTACCGGTATTAATTTTATTGTTTAATTTAGCAATCTGCTCCATCGCGCTCACGGTTTCACTAAAACCTGCTGAGTTTTCATCGATGTATGTCGAACTTAGCTGCCAGCTTTGTTTAAATTCGCTTTCGTTTAGCAGCATAGCTTTAAAGTAGTTAGGGAGGTTTGCTTGTTTTTGTGCGGCAGTGAGTTTTATTTTTTCAAACAATTCATCTTGTTTTTCAAAGCTTTCTAAACACTCATTTGCGCTTTGTAAAAATTTAATCTGATAACTTAGAATATTAGCGGGTGTTGCCGTTTTACCAAGCTGGTTATTATGCTCAGCGATGAGTGTAGATAGCTTACACTGTCGTAACTGAGCAAGCTCGAGCATGCCAATAGTTGCTTTTTCATCGTTATCATAAGCGAAATGCTTAACGTTCAGTGTACTCGGTTTAGATAGCTTAAAACTATCAGTTTTGAGCACGTTTTCTAATCTTTGTGCGTAGGTGTGATTTACATCGCCCGAAGAGGGCGTGCAGGCAATAAGTGCCGTGCACGCTATTGCGATAATAGAATTTACAAGGCTATTGGTTTTGCAAAAAAGGTGCATGTTTAAATCGCCTATGAACAGTGAACATCAACATAATTGCAGCGGCACTTAAACCCACAATAATACCTATCCAAAAGCCATGAGGGCCCATCGCTGGAACAATTAAACCTGTACGAGCAAGTACGAACCCAAGCGCAAAGCCGATCAACCAATACGATACAAAGGTGATATAACCAATTGGTGCCGTGTATTTTAACCCTCGTAAAATACCATTGGCAGAAACTTGCAATGCATCAGGTAATTGATAGATGCAAGCTAACACCATTATTGAAGAAGCAAGAGCCAATACTTCAGGGTTGTCAGAATACAATTGGCTAATAATATCTCGCGCAAAGAAGGTCACACTTGCCAGCATAAAAGCGATTATCGCCGCTAAAATATAACTGGTATTAACTGCATTTCTTAACTGTTGATAATGTTGTTGGCCAAATAGGTTACCTATTCGTATGCTAATTGCAATTGAGAGGCTCAACGGCATCATAAACAGTAATGTAGTAACACTTGCTGCAATTTGATGACCCGCAACGGCTACTGCTCCCAGATGCGCTATAAACAGCGGAATACAAGCAAATAAGGTTACTTCAAAAAACGTGGCCAAAGAAATTGGGATACCCACTTTGGTGATAGTCCATAAAGTAGCGGGCTTTGGAGATGCGAAATTTGCTAACAATGCTTTGGCATCAACCTTTTTACTAAAGTGACAATAAACAACCTGAGTTAGCGCCATTGCTGTAAATACTAGTGCGGTGGCAATACCACAGCCAGCGCCACCATAGGCTTGAAAACCTAACTTACCATGTATAAACACGTAATTTGCTGGAATATTTACCGCTAAACCAATTAAGCTAATGTAAAAAGCAGGTTTGGTCATACCCATACCTTCAGTAATATTGCGATATACACTGAAAAGTAAAAAACCGAAAATCCCCCATTTAACAAAATGAATATATTGCTCGGCTAAATGGGTAATAGACTGTGAGGTATCAAGTTGAACAAGCACGGTATCAGCAAGGCTTGCTAGCCCTAAACCAATAATAGCGAGTATTAGGGCAAGATATAATCCTTGTTGAAAGTAGTGGCTAATACCTTGTTTATCATTTGAGCCAGCAAACTGCGCAATAATGCCAGTTAAAGCCAATAAAATGCCCTGCAGTGCGAGCATTAACGGATTCCAAATACCCGTTGCAATAGAGAGCGCCGCCAAGTCCGTTGCACTTACTTGGCCAGCCATCACGGTATCAACAACCGTCATTAAAATAAGCGTTACTTGTGCCAAAAATACTGGAATGGCTAACGAAATTAACCTTTTGGCTTCCCAACTACAAAAAGACATAATTTACACGACTAAAAAAACAGGCAGCCATTGTAATCTATTCATAGATCAATAAAAATCGCAGTTATCTATTTAATGAAGAAAAGAGAAAGCGATGTTCACTGGAATTGTGCAAACGCAAGCTGTTGTGGTTAAGGCTAATAATCAAGGTGGTGTGCTAAGGCTATCATTAAAAGTAGGGCAGCAATTTGCTGAAAATCTGAATATTGGTGCAAGCATTGCCGTTAATGGCTGTTGTTTAACCGTCGTTAAGTTTGACTCTGACTCCCTTGGTAGCTGTGTTATTGATTTTGATGTGATTGATGAAACATTAAAGTTGACCAACCTAGGTATGTTAACTTTAAATGATACGGTGAATTTTGAGCGCTCAGTGACCTTTGGTACTGAACTGGGAGGCCATATCGTGTCGGGCCACATTCATTGTATGGCCGAAATACTGTCAATTAACCACCTTCAAGATAACTGTAAAATGCAATTATCATTAGCAAAAGAGTGGCAAAAATACGTGTTGTATAAGGGATTTGTGAGTGTTAACGGTGCAAGCCTCACCGTAGGTGAAGTAGATGAGCTGGGCTTTTGGCTGCACTTAATCCCAGAAACACTGGCTATTACCAATCTAGATAACTATCGCGAAGGCGATAAGTTAAATATTGAAGTCGATCAGCAAACTTATACCATTATTAATACGGTCGAAAATTATCTAGAGCAACAAGCAAAATAAGTATAGATATATAAAACGAGCAAATTAAAAAATTTGCTCGTCATCGCTATCGACATGTAACTCAAGTTTATTGTGTGCGTAATCTATATGCATATTCAAATGGATAGGGTTGCAGCATGCACTGCAATCTTCATAATAGTCTTGGTCACCGTCGCTAGCATCAAGTGCCACATGAATGTGGTGACCACAATGAGGGCATGAAATCCGTTGTGTGTAATGGTCTTTCATCAGCTTTTACCTTAATCAGGCATGCCTGAGTTCGTTAAATTGCAATCTGAATTAAACTCTAAAACATAAAAAATGAATGTAGATTTAATCAGATTGGTATAACTCTCTAACCGAATTGTTTATAAGCGTAGTGCTACAACAAACGGCTAGCATCTTTGTTTATACGCCTTATAAGATAAATATAGTCACGTTTAGTAGTTTATGACATCCATTTTACAGTGATTTCGCGGTTATTTTAGTAGCTGCTGAATATGTTGTTTTGCTTCAGTAAGATAGTGCCCGGCAAATATGTTGGCATTATTGAGCATTGGGTATAGTTGGTAAATAGCTCTACGATGCTCGTAACCTACCTGCAGTGGGTAGATATCGTTATAGGCATCATAAAAGCTATCGGGGAGTGGGGCATAAAGCTCGCTCGTTGCAATATCGCATTCCCGATCACCATAATAACAAGCAGGGTCAAACACACTAGGTACATTATTATAAAAGCCCATATTCCGGCGCCAAAAATCACCGTGTAATAATGAAGGCTCAACAACATGGCTATGCAGAGCATCTTTAACAAAGGCAATAAAGGTATCTTGATCGACAAGCTCTATGCCTTTTTCTTGTAATAGCTGTAATTGCCAACCTATTCGTTCTTCAGCAAAAAATACATCCCATTTTTTGTGCCAGCGATTAGGTTGTAGAGTTGAGCCAAGAAAGTTGTCGTTATCGAAGCCGAACATGGCTTGAGTATGTTTTTGGTGCAAATTGGCAAGATACTCACCCATTTCATGCCAATTAGCATTATTATGAGGCTGTTTATCAAGCTCTAACCATTCAAGCACCATAAATGAAAACTCTATGTTGCAACCTGTTGTTATGCAATCTGGGATCATAAATAGGCTTTCTTGAGTTAAAAGCTTAAGGTTCAAGGCTTCGCATTCGAAGCGCTCAAGATCACTCAAATGAGCTACTTTCACAAAGAAATGATGTAAATCATCACCAATTTGGAAGTATCTGTCGTTATTTGGCGATTTTAATTGGCGTTTAAAGGTATGCTTAAAATCAAAATGCATCGCTTGGCTAATCTGTTCATTCACTGAATTCCACATAATTTTGTTCGCCTTTTAACCATATAGTTAAACTATGGCAAAAAGACGATGAATTAACAAACCCATAGCGTTAATATTATTAAAGTTTATCGAAGTATTTATGAGGGGTCAGATGAATAAAAGTCTCATTACTAATTTAGTGGCGTTTGCATTAGTATTAGTCGGGTTTTTATTTGAACAAGCAATAGTACTTTCTGTTGGTTTATTTGCGTTATCGGGCGCAGTAACAAACTGGCTTGCTATACACATGCTATTCGAAAAAGTACCATTTTTATATGGCTCAGGGGTCATAACATTAAAGTTTGCCTCTTTTAAAGTCGCTATCCGCAACTTGGTGATGACAGAATTCTTCGCTGAAGAGAAAATCGATCAGGTGATGGCTTTAGCAAAACCAAACATTGATTTAGAGCCTGTGATTAGTGAAGTTAACCTCAGTCCGGCTTATTATTCTTTAATTGAGGTCATCGAAAACTCACAATTTGGCGGTATGCTTTCAATGTTCGGTGGGCGTGATGCGCTAGAGCCAATGCGTGAACCTTTCATTGATAAAATGAAAGCAGCGGTAATTGATATTTCAAAAAGCGACGAATTTAAAATGATTCTTGATGAAAAGCTATTTGCCAACTCTCATCTTGGTGGCTCTTTACATAGTACAGTTGAGCGTTTAGTTGATGAGCGTTTGAATGAGCTTACGCCAACAATGGTAAAAGATATCATTCAAACCATGATCAAAGAACATTTAGGTTGGTTAGTGATTTGGGGTGGGGTGTTTGGTGGCTTATTTGGCCTAATCGCTGCGCTAGTATAATGAAGAAGCTTGTAGCAGGCCTTTAAAGACCTGCTACAGTGAATTAATCATTATTTTGAACCAGCAACAACAATCACTGTGTCATCAGATACTTTAGCGATATCCTGGATAGTTGTTTTTGTAGCTGTTTCAAAATTTAAGTATTTTGCTGAGTTATGAAAACCATAAGTGCTTGCAAACTTATCTGTCGACATATCATTGCAAAGTAGCTTTTCTGTCATTACGCGTTTGCTCAAGCGTAGATCGCGCATTGTGCTTGATACGTTTAATGGTTTGTTAGAGGTAATGGCCATACAGGCTTGCGTGCCAACTGAGTCATCTGCGGCGACAAATTGTGCTGCACTTGCATCAGTTGCTGCTAGTGAAGAACCTAAAATTAATGCTGTACCTAGTGCTGTAGTTAACGTATTCATCTTTCTCTCCAGTTGTTGTCCGTATTACGTTTAGTATGTGCAACCTCGCTTTTATGGATACTTCACACTTCCTGTTTGCTGGGCACGTTTAAAGTATTACGCTAAACAAGAACAATTGCTGTTAATGAAAATCGACAAGATGTAAGTAAGTATGTAGATGTGAACAAGCAAAACTAACCGCTTGATAAGTGCTATTTTAAAGTGTGAATTTTGACACAAATAGGCTGAAATCTTTTTCATTTATTTTATTAAAACGTGTTTTAGCTCGTATTAAAGGCTTAATTTTTACGTGGCTGTTACATTTAAGTATTAACTCTACCTTTTCTTAAAAAGGCAAATCAGAGTATAAGGAGCATGAGTGACCACAAAATTAGCAGGCTATTATCAACAAGCCTATGCATCTGAATCAAAACACTTTAATCAATGTTTTTATTGTGGTTGTGAAGCAACTGAGCGAGATTTTTGTCCGCCACTACATATGCTGCAAAGCATTATAGATTTGGGCGAAGAGGCTGAATTTATATCAATTCCAACTTGTTATGAATGCTTTGCATTACTGCATAACGAGCGGGTATTGACCATTGATGGGCGAGTTACAAAACTAAAAAAGAAACTTTCAGTAAAATACGCTAAAGCATTAAGAATTTATCACATGTGGCATGAAAGCGAACTTCACGATATGAGTGATGAATTTGTGCACAGCATAAAAGCTGGTATGAAGTTAGGCGCTGAGGCTGCAGAGCGAATTGCATTCCAAGGTTATAGTTATGCAACCGAAGATGCCAACGTAACAATTCGCGAAAAGCGTGCTGAATTTGATGTGCAAGGCAAAGTCTTTTATGACTTTAAAGACGCGCTCAATTATTGCATTAATGATTTAAATGTAGATCGTACTGAATTTTATAAGCTAGTGGTTGAGGATTATAATGGTGATTTTAATCGTGCTTTAAGCCAATATCGGCATAGGCACGAAAAGGTTACAGCAGCTAATGACGCTGATTCTCTAATCAAAAGCTTTGCGAAGCAGCATAAACAAAACTCTGACTTCGTAACTCGGACTGTGAAACATTTTATCAACAAAGATCCTAGTTTAACGACTGAAGGTGCGTTAGAGCAGCTATATAACAACTACATAAAGAAATAGTGTCCTGTGAGGCTGGTTATTCGTCTTGAATATTGGTGACTGGCCTCGTTTAGTCGCATTAAAGTTAACAATTAGTTAAAGTAATCTAATAATAAAAAAGAGGAACGTAAGAATGCAAAAATTTGCACCATCCTTGTTGGTTATGGCGCTTGGTGTCGCTTTAGCGGGCTGCCAAGACAATGGCCCACAAGATCCAAAAGTCTCAATTAATAAAAATCCATACCCTAGCACCTATCAGCCACTTGCATCACAAAGTACTTTAATCACTAATGCAACTGTTTTAACAGGCACTGGTGAACGTTTAGATAACGCAGATGTTTTCTTTGTTGATGGCAAAGTACAGCAAGTAGGTAAAGACCTTTCTGTACAAGCTGACAAAACGATTGATGCAGAAGGCAAATGGGTAACACCTGGAATTATTGATGTGCACTCACATTTAGGTGCATACCCAACCCCATCAGTGGCATCTCACCAAGACGGCAACGAAATGACCAGCCCAGTTACTGCAGAAGTATGGGTCGAGCATTCAGTATGGCCACAAGATCCTGGTTTCAACCGTGCTCGTGAAGGTGGTATTACGTCATTACAAATTCTACCTGGCTCAGCTAACCTAATTGGTGGTCGTGGTGTAACACTTAAAAATATTCCTTCGCACACAATGCAAGGTATGAAATTCCCTGATGCACCATATGGTTTAAAAATGGCGTGTGGTGAAAACCCTAAACGTGTTTATGGCCGTAAAGGCGTTTTACCATCAACGCGTATGGGTAACATGGCGGGTTATCGCACAGCGTGGATTGAAGCAACTGAGTACAAACGCGAGTGGGATAAGTACGAAAGTGATTATGCCGCGGGTAAAAACCCTGCTGCACCTCATCGCGACATTAAGCTAGATACTTTAGCTGGTGTGTTAGAAGGTGACATTTTAATTCATAACCACTGTTATAAAGCAGAAGAAATGGCCATGATGATCGACCTTGGTAAAGAGTTCGGTTATCACTCAGGCACTTTCCATCACGGTGTTGAAGCATACAAAATTGCTGATTTACTTGCCGAAAATGGTAACTGTGCGGCACTTTGGCCAGATTGGTGGGGCTTTAAAATGGAAGCCTACGACATGGTTCAAGAGAACGTAGCAATTGTTGATGCAGTTAAAAATTCATGTGCAGTGGTTCACTCAGACTCAGATACAACAATCCAACGTTTAAACCAAGAAGCTGGTAAAGTTATGTACCGTGCGAATGATGTTGGTTATGACATCTCTGAGCAACACGCAATCAAATGGATCACCTCAAACGCGGCTAAATCGCTGGGTATTGATGATAAGACTGGTTCACTTGAGGCAGGTAAGCAAGCTGATGTGGTTATTTGGAACCAAAACCCTTTCAGTGTTTATGCTAAAGCAGAGCAAGTATTTATCGATGGTGCCAAAGTTTATGATCGTAATGATGATAAATACCAAGCACAAAGTGATTTCATGCTAGGTCAAAAATAGGAGTAACATTGATGACAAAATTAACTAAATCATTAAAGCTGTCACTTGTTGCTGCTGGCTTATTTTCTGCGACAGCAAGTGCTGCATCGGTAGCGATTGTAAATGCAACACTACACACTTCAACAGAGCAAGGTGTGTTAGAAGGCGCAAGTGTTGTTATTGAAGATGGCAAAATTGTTGCTATTAACCCGGCATCTATCAACGCTGATACAACCATTGATGCAAAAGGCCAAATCGTGACTGCTGGCTTTATCGGCACTATGAACCAATTAGGTCTAGTAGAAGTGGGTGCTGTTGCAGGTTCACGTGATGGTGGTGACGACAAAGCAGGTATCGATTTTGATCCAAGCCTTGCATTCAACCCACGTAGTAGCTTGATCCCTTATGCACGCAAAGGCGGCATTACTCAAGATGTGATTGTACCAAACGGCGGTGAAAGTATATTTGCTGGTCTTGCATCTGTAGTTGATTTATCTGGTAGCTTTGAAAGTGTAAATAAAAAACAAGTTGCACTTGTTGTTCACCTAGGCGAAAAGAGCAAAGGCTCACGTGCTATGTCGATGAAAACACTTATCGACAAGCTTGAAGGCGAAAAGTCAGCTAAAAAAGATGACAAAAAAGAGCCATCAACAGAGCAAAAAGTCCTAGCATCTGTACTTGCTGGTGATATGCCTCTGATTGCGAGTGTTCAGCGTGCATCCGACATTTATGAGCTTGTTAAATTAAAAGAAAACTATGGCATTAACTTAGTGATTCATGGTGGTGACGATGCTGTCGTGGTTGCTGATACGCTAGCAAAAGCTGATGTACCTGTGATTATTAGCTCAATGGCAAACTTACCGGGTAGCTTTGATTCATTACATGCAAACCTTGCTAACGCAGGTAAGCTTGAAAAAGCGGGTGTAAAAGTCATTATTGGTGTTGCCGGTGACTCAAGCCATAATGTTTACCAATTACGTTTTGATGCGGGTAATGCAGTGTCTTATGGTATGAGCCAACAAGGAGCACTTAGTGCAGTAACCAGCAACATTGCTGATGTTTTTGGTTTAAACTCAGGCGCAATTGCTAAAGGTAAACGTGCAAATCTAGTTATGTGGTCGGCAGATCCATTTGAGCTTAACTCACACGTAAGCAAAATGTGGATCAACGGTGAAGAGGTTTCAACAGAAGCGCGTCAAGATAAACTACGCGATCGTTATACAACTGACTCAGCGATGCCACGCGCTTACACAAAATAAGCGCTTTAGATATCAAAAAGGCCGCACATTTGCGGCCTTTTTAATGCATATGTCGTAATAGTAAAATTTAAAAAATTAGATTGCTGAGTTTATAAAGGCTAAGGCCAAATATAAGTAGTAGTACCGGGGCGACTACAAGGTTAACAAGCAAGGAGTTGGTGTGTTCTTTCATGATAGATTTTTGATTAACTAACCAAACAAGGTAACAGGTAACGATTGGGAGTAATAAACCATTAGCCGCTTGCGCAAAGATGATGACCGCAACAGGATCAAGTCCAAGTGATGCGACAAGTGAGCCAAAAACGAGGATAATAATGGCGACAAGTTTAAACCGCATATCACTCATTTGTGTTGACCAGCCAAGCATACCGCAAACAGCATAAGCACCAGCAAGTGGGGCAGTAATTGCGCTAGTTAGGCCAGCTGCACATAAACCGATAGCAAAGAAATAATGTGCCATACCACCTAGGAGAGGCTCTAGTTGCACGGCCATATTAGCCGCTGATATTTTTCCTGCATCGCTACCATAAAACGCCACTGATGCCGTTGATAGAATGGCTAAGGTTATTATACCTCCTAAAGTAATTGAGATACTGGTATCAAGGTTCGTTTCTTTAATTACTTTGTTAATGTTTTTAGAACTATCGTGTTTTTCAGCAAGTACTCCTGAATGTAAAAACAGGTTATAGGGCACAATTGTTGTGCCTATCAAGGCCAGTACCGTGGTAATTGAATCATTTGGTAAGCTCGGTATAAAGCCCTTTAATATCTGATTAAGAGGTGGAGCGGCCATAACGAGCGTTGATATAAACACTAAGCTCATCAACACCACTAAAACAATTAACGCACCTTCAATTACTTTGTGCTTGCCAGTGTACAAAAGCACTGCACTTAATACTGCAATAAGTGGTGTCCATAACATTGGGCTGACAGATGGCATAATTTCTTGCAGCCCTAAACTTGCACCAGTCAGATTGCCCGCTTCATAGGCAGCACTACCAATACCAATGGCACTGATCACTAATATCGCTGCGAGTGCTTTAAAAATAGGTGTTTGAATGGTTGTCCTAAGTGCAGACGCTAAATCTTGCCCAGTAGCTACGCCGAGACGGGCAGCCATTGATTGCAACAAAATAGTTGCTATGACAGAAAACAATAACGTCCAAATAAGAGCAAAGCCAAAATTGGCACCTGCAACACTTGCAGTAGTGATGGTTCCTGGGCCAATAAAAGCGGCGGTGACTAGAAGTCCGGGACCTAAACGCATGATAAAACCTTTTATTATTATTTGTTTAGTGTTTTAACAATAAGATGAAAAACAGCTAACGTTTTAGAAAAAGATCTTAAGGGTATAGAGACTCAAGGTTAGGGTAAAGTAAAAGAGATGATTATCTTTGTAGATATCATCAGAACATAAGAGCACGTTGAAATTGTAAAATTTATACAGTTTACGAAGTAATGGTGTAATACATTTGAAGTTGATAAAAATTGTATCTATAAATCAATAGGTTATTTTGGTCGGGTTTTTGCAAGATATAGGCTTACTTGTTGTTGAATAAAAGGATATAAGAAATGCCTGTACTTACTTTTTCAGCCTATTTTGCTGTGTATGTTTATCTAATTATGCTGACTATTCAGTGGTTAATCGCGGCTGTCAGTAAAGCAAAGCAGCCAAACGCAGTGCCCGGTAAGATAGATAATTCTTTGAGTCATGATAGCTTTGTGTTTCGCTCGCATCGAACATTTATGAATACTTTAGAAAATAGTCCGTTGTTCTTAGCGACAGTATTTCTGGGTTTTTTTCTAAACTTGAATAGTAGTGCATTTGCGCTTTGTATATGGGTGTATGTGATCGCCAGAATTATCCATATGCTTTTGTATTATATGATAGCAACCGAAAAGAACCCGAGCCCACGAAGCTATTTCTTTTTAATTGCTGCAATGGCTAACATGGTGATGTTGGGGTTAATAGGCTTACGTTTACTCTAAAAGGTCGGTGAGGTATTGAGATTAAATGCCTCACCTGATGTTGTTTAAATTGAAAAAGTAACTATTCGATATTCATTAAAACACTGCTAATTTCTGTGTCATATTGAACTGTGATCAATACTGTTCCCAATGTATTTGAGGTACTTGTAACCTTGTAGGCGGCTTGAGCTGTTCCCGCATTTACTATTTTAGTCGTTACTAGGTTACTGTTATTAATACTCCAATTAGCAAACTCAGTTACATTTAAAGATGTTGGATTTGAGCTATAGTTCGCGAACAATTTGAGTTCAATAGTGCCTAAAGGAGATATTGAATACTCGCTAGCGCCATCGTTAATTTCTAAAGAATCAAGTTCAGCGTCACCTTCAATCTGTACTGTTGTAATCTTTTGCTTATTACCACATTCAGCTAATAGTTGTGTGGTCCCGGGCTTAAGGGCAAGAAAACTAGCTGTCGAATCACTATCGTCAATACTTTTTGGTGTTAAACCAATAAAGTTACTGTTGATTGCAGACCACTTGATACTTGAGCTAATGTCTTCTGTTTGCTCTGAATTGCCATTTTGATATACCGCTTTGGCAGCAAGTTGGATTCGATCTCCAACGCTGATGTTTAACTCACTGTCTTGTTCCGAATTAAACGAAACATTAATTTCTTTTAAATTGCTAGGATCTGCAACAACAGATAATTGATCGGTAACATTGCCAATTGCAGCTGTAATTACAGTGCTTTCAACAGCTGCAGCAGATGTATATACAAAGCCTTGCTGATTGATTTTGGCAGTAGTATTTTCATCGACACTTAGGTTTATATCTCTCAAGCTATTTAATGCAGTATATCCATCAACGTAGGTTATATCGGCCGATACTCTCGCAGGCGTGCATGTATTGATAGAGTCTGTTGCAGGAATGACTTGTTTTAATTTAATTGATTCTGCCGCCACATCTGCAATAGATATTTGTTTTTCATCACTAATATCATTTATAGTCGTCGCGGATATAGTAATTAACCCTTGGCTAGATGGCGAATTTTTTAGAGCTGTTAACAAGCCATTACTATTGATTTTAGCAATACTCTCGTCACTTGTTTGCCAGGTTATTTCATTGGTTACGTCTCTAGACTCACCATTTGAATCTATACCCGTTACTTTCAATTGATGGGTGTCACCTTCTTTTAAACGAACTTGGTAGTTTTCAATACTAAGTGACTCAATGATAGTGCCTTCTTGGCGTAACTTTTCAAGTTCAACTTCTTTTGCTAACTGAGTTGAGTCAGTTTCAGATCCGCAACCCAAAATAGCGCTAACAATTAATGAGATACTGAAAAGTTTTGATACGTTCAACTGCGTGTTCATGAAAATCCTTTCGATTAGCTATTTAAAAATGGTAAGTAAGGCCAAGTGTTACACCACTGATTTCTACGTCGTCTCCTTTGAATAAAGATTGGTAGGCTAATCTCACTTGTGTATTTTTGATATAAGGTATCTGCTGGTGAACTGCCACTCCCCATGCAAAGCCATCATAATTATAATTTGTGGGGAGCTTTTCAGATGCTGAATTAACGATCATTTCGTTTTTTGCATAGCCTAATGAAATATCAAGCCCAAAGCCGTTAACCACATCAGATTGCATAACAAAAAAGAGTGCGGCGCTTTTTTCAAGTTCAAACTCTAAATTGTAAATGTTGTCGTCATCACTTGATATTAAGTACTGTGCCTCAAATGCCATATTATTGTTGCTGGCACCTGCTCTTATGAAGGTAGCAGTTGGTTTAGCACTTTCACTACTAATTTCAATATCACTGAGCATATAGTCAGCACCTAGATAGTACGTATCTGCCTTAGTCTGAAAACTAGCTGCAAATAGTAAAAGCAAAATATACTTTTTCATAATTTAATTTCTTGTATTTATATTAGGGTCGATACTAGCGTTTAGTATTAGTGGAATCAAGCAGCGTAATTGTTAATTTACATACAACTGGTTGAATTATATTTGAAACTGTAAATAACTAGCTCGAAGATACATGTACCAATTAGCTAGTTAAATACAACAAAAACTTAATTACTCAACACCAATAAAACCACCGGTTTGATGTGACCACAGGGCAGCGTAGATGCCACCTTGTGAAATTAATTGTTGGTGAGAACCTTGTTCAACCACGCCACCTTCATCAAGCACAATGAGTCTATCCATTTGTGCAATAGTTGATAAGCGATGCGCAATTGCTATAACCGTTTTACCCGTCATTAAATCGTCTAAGCTGGTTTGAATTGCCGCTTCTACCTCTGAATCAAGGGCACTAGTTGCTTCATCTAATATCAAAATTGGAGCATCTTTTAACAGTACACGGGCAATAGCAATACGCTGTCGCTGACCACCTGAAAGCTTCACACCTCGCTCACCGACTTGTGCAGCAAAGCCTTTATTACCTTTGCTATCTTCTAAGTCTTCGATGAACTCGAGTGCCTTAGCTTGCTTTGCAGCAGCGAGCATTTCTTCTTCCGTTGCATCTGGCCTGCCATAAAGAATGTTGTCTTTTACTGAGCGATGTAACAGCGAGGTATCTTGCGTCACCATCGCAATATGTTTACGTAAACTTTCTTGGCTTACATCAGCGATGTTTTGACCATCAATACGGATAGTGCCCGAGTCAACATCATAAAAGCGCAGTAATAAGTTCACTAGGGTCGACTTACCAGCGCCAGAACGACCAACTAAACCAATTTTTTCACCTGGTTTTATATCAAGGTTTAAGCCATTGATAACAGGGCCGCGATGGGTTTCGTTAGCCGCTTTACCATAGTTAAATTGCACATTCTCAAAGCTTATCGACCCTTTATCAACGTTAAGGGTGCTCGCATCTGTTTTATCATCTACTTCAATCGGCGTTGATAGGGTTTTCATACCATCAGCAACAGTACCAATGTTTTCAAACAGGCTACTGATCTCCCACATGATCCATTGTGCCATACCGTTTAATCTAAGAGATAAACTCACTGCAATAGCGATAGCCCCAACACTGATGGCACTAATAGACCACAGATACAATGACAAAGCGGCAATGCTAAATACCAGCAAATAATTAAGAGTATTGATAGAAAAGTTCAAGCTGGTAACTAAACGCATCTGCTTATATACCGGCTGTAAAAACACATCCATGCTGTCTTTTGCGTATTGCTCTTCACGCTGCGTATACGAGAATAATTTGATTGTTGAAATGTTAGTATAACTATCAACCACACGTCCGGTCATTTCCGAACGCGCATCTGCCTGCGAGCTGGCTACTTTTTTGAGTTTGGGCACAAAATACATCTGAATTGCAGCATAAAGGACTAACCAAACTAACAATGGCAGCATCAAACGCCAGTCAGATTCAGCGACTAAAAATACCATGGCACCAAAGTAGACTACGATATACATTAGTACATCGAGCAGTTTCATCACTGACTCACGAACAGCTAATGAGGTCTGCATGACTTTTGTCGCAATACGACCAGCAAATTCGTTTTGATAAAAGTTAACACTTTGACGAAGCAAATAACGGTGCGCTAGCCAACGGATAGACATAGGGTAGTTACCCAGTAGCGCTTGATGTAACACTGCTGAGTGAAAAAATACAACTATGGGCAATACTACCAGCAGCACAATTGCCATTTTTGTAAGCTCAGCCTGCTGCTCAATAAATAAGGTATCTGGGGTGTATTGACCGAGCCAATCAACTAATTGCCCCATATAGCTAAAAAGCGAGACTTCTAGAATCGCGAGTGCAGCTGCGCTTAAAGACATTAATAGCAATGAGAGTTCCATGCCTCGTGTATAATGACGACAAAAGGCGAATAAGCTATTAGGTGGTTGAGAAGGTTGCTCTTTCGGAAACGGATTGGTCATCCGCTCAAATAAACGATACATAGACGACGCTTTTTAATAATCAAAATAACCTTACTATACCATTTGAGTGTATTTTTAGCAGTTCATTTAATTTAAAAACTAATATTAAAATCTATCACTATTCAATTATTTACATCTAGTCGTATAAATGAAAATATAATAAGAAAAAGGAATTATGATGAAAAAGTTTCTCTGTACGTTATCGATCATTTTCAGCTTACCGCTTTATGCTTATCAAACCGACACCTATACGTTTAAAGGTAAAAAAACAGCCATAGAAAAACCTGTGACGGTGACGATACCGGATGGCTATCAAGAATCAAAAAAATACAATGTTATATATGTCTTACATGGCTACAGTGGCAATCATAGTGATTGGACAAAGCTTACAGATATAGAAAAACTAGCAGATCAATATGATGTTATCATTGTTAATCCTGATGGTAACTATGGCTCTTGGTATCTAGATTCAGATATCGACAAAAGTTCGCAATACGAGACTTACATCGCTGAAGATTTAGTCAATTATATAGACTCAACCTATTCGACCAATCGGTCTAAAAGTGGGCGTGCAATCACAGGCTTATCGATGGGAGGGTTTGGCGCATTGCATATTGCTATCAATAACCAAGCACGGTTTGCTGCAGTATCAGGGATTTCAGCGGGAGTCGATGTAAGGCCTTTTAGTGCTGAATTTGACCTAACAAAAGTACTTGGGAGCTTCAGTGAAAACCAAGGAAAGTGGGATAACATTGCCATAATTAATAATCTTCACAAAATTGCTGCAGGCAACACCGCATGGAAGAAGGGGGCTGATAATTTAGCGATTATGCTTGATATTGGTGTAGATGATTTTTTTATAGAGCAAAACAGAGCACTACATCAAGCTATGTTAGACCTGCGTATTCGCCATGATTATATTGAACGCCCAGGCATTCATGACTGGCACTATTGGAATAAAGTAATTGCCTATCAATTTTTATTTTTAACCTCTCATATGGCGCCATAAAGGATGTTTCAACGTATTCTTGTGTTAATTGCCATTGGCTTTTTTGGTTTTATAGGTTGGGTTATTTACCTTGCTAATACCGGACAAAAGTCGGTATTTTTTGATCTCGTTGCAGTCATTCCTTACGGTGATAAGTTGGGGCATTTTTGCTTATTTGGTCTACTCACGTTATTCATCAACCTTGCCTTTAAATTTAAGACAATGGCTGTAGGGGGACGACCTATCTATTTAGCTGTGTTGATTGTTAGTACGTTTGTGATTTTAGAAGAGCTAAGCCAGTATTTTGTCGAATCGAGAACATTAGATTTTATCGATTTAATTGCTGACTTTGCGGGTATCGCAGTATTCAGTGCTATTTCAGCTTGGCTTTGCAAAAAGTTATATCCAACTAAGAGCTAAACTTTCAGTAACTTGCTTGGTTTCGTCTATAATCAGTGTAGACCAAGCCTAAAAGTTGCGTATGAACAGAGATACCTCAGATTATTTGTCAGATATTATTGATCTATTACTCGATGCTGTATGCGTAGTTGATGCCAAAGGTACGTTATTGTTTACTAATCCTGCCTTTGAAACAATCTTCGGATACACACCAGAAGAAGCTATAGATAGGAATATGCTGGACTTTGTTTACCCAGAGGACAGGGCCAAAACTATTAATGCCATAAACCAAATTGTGGTCAATGATCAGCATCCACGATTTGAAAATCGTTGGGTAAGGAAAGATGGCAGAGTGGTTCATGTATTGTGGTCTGTCTATTGGTCAAAAGAAAAACAAGTCAGAGTGGCTATCGCTTATGACATAACAGAGCAAAAAAATCTCGAACAAAAACTGATATATATGGCGGGACACGACCCCCTCACCGATCTTCCTAATCGTAGTTATTTAACTACCCAACTTGAAGAGTCATTATCAATTGCAAATACTATTTCAACAGTGATTGCAGTACTTTTTATCGATATAGATGGTTTTAAGCAAGTTAATGATGTTCATGGCCATGGCGCTGGCGACAAACTATTAAAAACGATTGCAATGCGCATTCGTCATGTTTTGAGAAAGGAAGACAGTGTAGGGCGCTTAGGCGGCGATGAGTTTGTGGTAATTCTCAATAGCATTAAACACAAAAGTGATGTTATTAAAATCGTTGATGAGCTAATAGCGGAGATATGTCAGCCTTTAGTTTACAATGATGCGGAGCTTACCTACTCACCCAGTATTGGTGCCGTGCTGTTTCCTGAACATTATGGTGATGCTGAATATTTAATTCAGTGTGCCGATAAAGCCATGTACAAAGCAAAGAATGAAGGGGGGAATCGTATGGTTTTTTATAATGATGGAATAAAGTTACCCGGCGCTAAAAACACAGGTTAGCGTATCATAAACTACAGCAGGTATATGGTTTCAACCTAATAATTTGTTTTCTAACTCATAACTATTGCACGAAATGAAATATTAGTTAGCCTTGAATGATTCATTGAAGGAGTGAAACTATGTTTAAGCGTAAAATAATAACAAATAGTGCTTTTTTTAGCTCATCACTGTTATTGGTAGCGGCGGCTCATGCCACAACACCTCAATATAAAGAACAACAAGCTTTGCATGAAATTGCAAGTGCCGTTTCTAAAACACGTATAGAGCAAGATATTCAAACGCTGGTTGACTTTGGCACTCGCCATACTCTCTCTGAGACGAAATCAGATACGCGTGGTATTGGTGCTGCAAGACGTTGGATCAAGTCTGAGTTTGAGGCGATTTCTAAAGCTTGTGGTAACTGCCTAGAAATCATTGAAGTAAAAGACACTATTTCCGGTGAAAAGCGTATTCCAAACCCGGTTGAAGTTGTCAATATTGTGGCTATTCAGCGCGGTCAAGTTGATGCTAATCGCATGGTTATGATGTCGGGTGATATTGATTCGAGAGCCTCTGATGTAATGGACTATACCTCAGATGCGCCAGGGGCTAACGATAATGCATCTGGTGTGGCTGGCGTGCTGGAATCGGCGCGAGTTTTATCAAAGTATAAATTTAATGGCTCAATTGTTTATGCAGCTTTATCTGGTGAAGAGCAAGGCTTGTTTGGCGGCAAAATTTTAGCTAAATACGCTCAAGATCATAATTGGCGTGTTCATGGTGTTTTAAACAACGACATGATTGGTAACTCAACGGGCATTAATGGGGTAACAGATAACACAACTGCACGTATCTTCTCTGAAGGTACTCGCGTTATAGAAACAAAAGAGCAAGCCCATAAACGCCGTTTTACGGGGGGTGAAGTTGACTCTGCAAGTCGTAACCTTGCGCGTTACATAGATACAATCGCAGACCGCTACATTGAGAATCTGGATACCATGTTGATATATCGACTCGATCGTTTTGGTCGAGGAGGGCATCATCGTCCATTTAATGATGTTGGCTTTGCGGCTGTGCGTATTATGGAAACCAACGAAAACTACAACCAACAGCATCAAGACTTACGTACAGAAAATGGTATTACCTATGGTGACACCATTGACCATGTTGATTTTGCCTATGCAGCGAAATTAACTTCACTAAATGCGGTGACTATGGCTTCAATAGCGTGGGCTCCAGCACCGCCAACGGGCGTTAGTATTTCAGGTGCTGTAAAGCCAAGTACAACCTTAGCGTGGGATGAAAGTGATGATCCAACGGTGGTTAGTTATAAAATCTATTGGCGTTATACCAGCGAACCACAATGGCAATTTAGCCGTGATGTTGGCAAAGTAACAGAAGCAACACTGAAAAATGTCGTGATAGATAACTACTATTTTGGTGTTGCTGCTGTGAACAAAGATGGTATTGAATCACCGGTTGTATTTCCTGGTGATGTTGGCGCATTCGAATGGCCAAACAAATAACTAAATAGGAATAGCTAAGTCATAGCGAACACCACCCAGTTCGCTATGAGCTGCCATAATACGCCAGTTATGGGCTTCGACAATTTGTTTTACAATCGCAAGCCCAATTCCTGAACCTGATTGTTTCACTGTTTTTAAGTCTGGCACTCTATAAAGATGGTCAAAAATCTTTGCTAAACTCTCGTCGCTGACGCCAGGGGCTGAATCTTCATAGCAGATTAATAACCGTGTTTGATTTTGGCTAATCGTAAAATTAATTTTCCCAGGCTGCTGCGTGTACTTAATCGAATTACTGATTAAGTTTGCAAATAATTGTGAAAGCCTTGTTGCATCACATTCTAGTGTTAATTCATCCGTTATATTTTGTGTGAACCCAACTTCAAACTTATCAAGTTGAATAATCATATCTGCGTGTAAGCTTTGGAAATACTCTGCAGCATTAATTTTTGTTAGTTTGAGCTGAAAACTATTTTGTTCAAGTAGTGATATTTTATTTAAATCACTGACTAAAGTAGCCATGTCGGTGATTTTTTGGTTGAGCTTTTCGTAAGTGAGCTCATTAAATTGAGTTAGGCCTGCTTGAAGGGTTTCAAGGTGTAAGCGTAAACCCGTTAGTGGACCACTTAGCTCGTGAGCAACTTGTGATAATAACTTACTACGTTGACTAATTTGTTTATCTAGATAATTTCGACGCTGTTCAATGAGTTGTTTTCTCTGTCTCACTCTTAATAATGCGATGCCCATTACAGCTAAAAGCAAGCTAAATATTAAAATACTATATAGGATAGTTTGGCGCTGAGAGGCAATAGCTTGGCTTTTTTCATTATCTTGGAGCTTTAAATCTTGAATAGCCAAGTCGCGGTCACGCATAGCAATGGAGTTTTGCAGCTCAGCTAAACGTTGATTGTAGTTGTTACGGGCAAAACCTTTTTCAAGCTCAGTAATCGTTTTTTGATATAAAAATGCCTGTTGATAATCTGTTTGTTTTTCTGCCACTGTTGTCAGATGCTCAAGGGCAATGATTTGTTTTTGTAGTTTATTCTTGGTTTTACTTAATTGGTAGGCTTGCTCTGCATAATGTTTAGCTTGTTTAAGTTCAGTAGAGCCAATATATAGTTTTGCTAATGTGAGTAACACATCTATATATAAGTGATCGTCATGTTTTAGCTCAGTGATCACTTGTTCTTCAATTGCTAATGCTTGTTCTAGGTTATCCATTTTTAGCAAATTTATAGCAATATTATGGTTTGCCCAAGCAGTATTTCGAGTGCTGTTATAACTCGCAAACACCTGTTGTGCTTGTTTAGCGTAATCCAGTGCTGAAGTATAGTTTTTTAGCCCATATTCACATTGTGATAGCTTAACAAGGCTATGTCCGATATCAGAAAGAGCTCCAGTTTGCTTATCAAAATATAAGGCTGTGTTAAATTCGCCTTTTGCTTTTTCGAATTGTTCTAAATCTAAATAACTTTGCGCAATTGAATAACTTATACCAGCTTGCAGTGAAATAGACGGCGACATTTTCTGAATTACTTCTCGACGTTTTAATTTATATTCGAGAGCAAGGGTCAAACGATCTAACTGTTCAAGGTTACGAGAGTAACCTTGGTATAGTATCTCTTTTTGTTTTAATGTTAATTCGCGTTTATCGTTGTGAATGTACGTCTCTAAAAGGGTTAAGGCTGCTTGGTACTTTCCAGAATTATGATAAGCACTAACAAGGCTCGCCACGGCATCAATCTCATAATCAGTAAATTGCAAACGCTGAAAAAGGGCAACATTTTGTTGAGACAGTTGAATAGCGGTCTCTAAGTCATTTTGTCTGTATGCCAATCGCGCTTTAGCTAGATACAACTCGCTATAAATAGGGGAGTCGTTTTTATATTGGGGCATGGATTCAAGTTCATCAAAAATAGTTTGCGCTTGTTGAAACTTTCCTAAGTGTATATAAACGTGTATCAATCTAACATTAAAGCTTATTTGCTCTGCAAGGCTGGCAGTTTCGATAAGGTGCTTATCAATACTTATTAAATACTCATAACGTTTTTGATAGTCGCTGATTGTAATGGCTTCATCAATGTTGCTTTGCAGCGTTGATGCAAAAGCACTGCTGAGGTATAAGATACAAAACAGAAGGTAAGAGGTTTTAAGTTTCATAGTGCGGTTTATTATAAATTTATTCCGCATTAGTTTAGCATGCCATTCTTTTAAGTGGGGATGATTCGCTTATGTGACCAAAAAGAGTTGCATTTTGCAATTATCCTTCTCGCATCTTGCAAGTAATTTGGATTGCTCGTTCATAAGGTATTGTTATAAAGCTATTTATTTTTTGGAATAGTTGCTGCTTTAAATAATTACACATCCACAGGAGAGTGTCATTATGAAAAGTAACATACCCGCTTATCTACTATTCGCACTTGCAACGGGCTTCGTAAGTGCAGCACCATTTCAGCAGTGCCCAAGTAAAGCATTTTTGATTCAGGGAAAACCCGCGCAAATGTTTGGCGTTGACCTAGTATCTGCTAAATCTACAGTGCTAGCTGCAACACTCAATTTTACTTCAGAAGCTAACAACGAAAGTGTCAATGCGGTTGGCTTTAATTATAAAGACCAATATATGTATGGCTTTAGTAAACAATCCCCGAAAAGTGTTGTGCGAATTGGTGACGAATACATATTAGAGCGGTTAAATGTAAATGGACTACCAGACACCAACTTTTATGTTGGTGATATTCAGGTAAATAGTGAAACTAATCAGGCTATTTATTATCTATATCACCCAAAATTTGGCTTGTTTGGAATAGATTTAACAGAACCATCTGATGCGTATCAAGCAGAATTAGTAGCGGACTCAGCTAATTGGGGTTTAGCTATTTATGATTTTGCGTTTCATCCTCATAGCAATCTTTTATATGCGGTTGAGTCAAATGGCGACTTATATGAGATAGATTTAGATAATAAGACACCCACTTTTGTCGCAAACCTCGACATAGCCGGCGATACCGGTGCAAATGGTGCCAGTTATTTTGATGTACAAGGCCAGTTTTATTTTAGTAATAACCGCAGTGGTAAAATCCATAAAGTAGATTTAGGTAAAAGCCCTGTAGATGGTTATACACCGACCGCTTCAGTATTTACTTTGGGGCCTACTTCAAACCAAAATGATGGTGCACGCTGCGCTATCGCAGAAGTAAAAGTAACTGATAATTCAATAGACTTTGGCGATGCACCCATGCCATATAAAACAGTACTTGCTGATAGCGGTGCCCGTCATTTGTTTGACCCTAATGAAGACCAATCAAATTTGGTTTATCTAGGCGCATATGTTGATGGTGAAAATATCAACATAGAAGCCGATTTACAGGCATCTCCGGTCGATAGCTCTGATGATGGCGTTAAGTTTGTAACTGATTTCGTTGCTGGCTCTACTAGTCAGGTAATAGTAACAGCCCCTAATGATAATGGTTATTTATATGCTTGGTTTGATTGGGATCAAAACTTCCAGTTTGACTCTGATGAAATTACAGTGAGTAAATATCGCTTAAATCAAGGTGATAACAGTGTACTAGTCGATGTACCTAGTGATGCTGTAATGGGGGCTACATGGGCTCGTTTTCGTGTGACCGATGGCAGTGAGTTGAGCCCAATTACAGCCAGTGGTGGGGTAACAGGTGGCGAGGTAGAAGATTATCCAGTAACAACATATGGTAGCTTGGTATACCCAAGTGAAAATGGCTGGGTAACCCTTGCTTATGAAGATCAATGGCCATTTGCCGGTGATTATGATTTTAATGATTTAGTTGTTAATTATCGTACAAAGTTAATAGAGAAAGATGGCCAAGCGCTTGGTTATAAGATTGAAGGAGAATTAGTAGGAATAGGCGCAAGTTACCATAACGGTTTTGCTGTTAGATTAGCTCAGTCCTCAGGTGGAAGTTTAAAGCGAATATTACGAAACCAAGTAAATGAGAGCGAGATTAGTTTAATTATTAATAATGAAGTGCAGACACACACCGTGTTAGAAGAAGGTGTTGATGATGCCATTCTCATTATAATGCCAGATACTTGGTCGTATGTAAGCAGTCAAAGCGGGTGCAGTTTCTTTCGTACTGAGAATGGTTGCTATACCAGTAGTAAAGTTGGTTTTACTTTGAGCGTTTCTTTAAATACCGGTGTTTCTTCAGTAAATGCACCGAAATACACTTTAGATCCTTTTATATTTGGAGCAGCTGGTTTCAGCCATGGGCAATTTTTAAGTGGAAAAGACCCAAGAAGTTGGGAAGTTCATTTAAAAAAACAAGCACCGACAGAAAAGTTTGACCAAAGCTTTTTTAATTACCCTGAAAGTGATGATGCATCAAATAACCTATTTGGATATTACTTTCAATCACCTACCGGTTTACCTTGGGCTATTGAGGTTGGAGCTGAGTGGGCACATCCAAAAGAGAAAGTTGATATAACATTAGCTTACAGCGAATTCAAAATATTTGCAGAGTCATCTGGGCGTGAAAGCACACTTTGGTTTAATAGTGCAAAGCTGGCAAATGTTATTTTACGAGGAGAATAATCATGAAATATTATACTTTAATAACTTTTAGCCTAATGTTGTCAGCATGTGGTGGTGGCGAAAGCAACTCATCAATTAAGACTGAAAGTGCTATACAGACACCCACCACAAGTACAGCTACTGAAACAACTGGAACAGATATAAGTGAAGAAACAGAGACAATGGCGGACTTAATGATTGAACCGGAATTTGATTTAAGTAGCAAAATGGAACTAAGCGTAGATGTTGATTTAAACATGGGTGATAGCAGAGCGTATGTAAATATTTGTCTAAAAGGTGATGATAATAGAGCAGATTACAGCCAGTGCTTACTGCGTGCTCCATTAAAACAAAGCAAATTGTTATCTAGTGTGATGCTTGCAAACAATGCGATACAGCTGGTGGCTGAAGTGTGGTTTTATGACTCTCAAAATGAGCCTCTACGTTTTTATTGGCAGTATGATGATAGGCAACCATCCGTGTTTAGTATTCGCTAAAATAAGTGATCGATATTATGTTTTTTTAAGTTTAATTTTAAGAGACCGATTATTTTCAACAGCTTAAAATAGGATTTTGATATGCAATATATAGAAGAGGTACTGCAAACTGTAAAAGAGTCTAACCCAAACGAACAAGAGTTTTATCAAGCTGTTGAAGAAGTGTTGACATCAATTAGTCAGGTAGTTGAAGCTAATAGTGAATATCGAGAACATGCTATATTAGAGCGATTAGTTGAGCCTGAAAGACAGGTAGTTTTTAGGGTACCTTGGCTTGATGACAATGGCAAAGTCCACGTTAACCGTGGTTTTAGAATTGAATTTAGCTCGACCCTAGGTCCATATAAAGGTGGCTTGCGTTTCCATCCGAGTGTTAATCAAAGTGTGGTTAAATTTTTAGGCTTTGAGCAAGTTTTAAAGAATTCACTGACAGATTTACCTTTAGGAGGAGCCAAAGGTGGTGCTGACTTTGATCCAAAAGGTAAAAGTGATAATGAAATTATGCGTTTTTGCCAGTCATACATGACAGAGCTTTATCGTCACATTGGTGCAAATACAGATGTTCCTGCCGGTGATATTGGTGTTGGCACTAAAGAAATAGGTTACTTATTTGGTCAATACAAACGCATCACTAATCAATTTCAAGGTGTACTTACCGGAAAATCAGAAATTATGGGTGGTTCAGCTTTAAGAACAGAAGCAACTGGCTATGGTATCGTTTATTTCTTGAGTGCAATGCTAGATGCTAAAGGTGAGTCCTTAAGGGGGAAGAGGTGTTTAGTGTCTGGAGCTGGTAATGTTGCGCTATATCTGATGGAAAAACTCGATGAATATGATGCAATAATACTAAGTTGTAGCGATTCAAAAGGTACACTGTATTGCAAGGATGGGCTTGACGTGAAATTAGTTAAGCATTTAAAGAAAGAAAAAGGAGCTGAGCTTAGGGATTATTTGAACAAGCATAAAGATGCTGAATTTACGCCTGTTAATCAATACCCTAGTGAAGGTCATCAAGTATGGCAATATGAAGCCGACATTGCACTTCCGTGTGCAACACAAAATGAAATTACCGAAAAAGATGCTTTAACACTTGTAGAAAATAACTGTTTGATCGTGTGTGAGGGCGCAAACATGCCAACCACAGTCGATGCGCTTAAAGTATTTAAAAAGCACAATGTCTTTTTAGGACCAAGCAAAGCAGCAAATGCGGGCGGTGTTGCCACGAGCCAATTTGAGATGGCTCAAAATGCAAGTATGCAAAAATGGCGGCCGAAACAAGTTGATGAGAAGCTTCAGCAAGTTATGAAGTCAATTTTTGATACTATTTCATCGACAGCTAAACAGTATTCTAACGAATACGACCTTGTACTTGGTGCGAATATAGCGGGGTTTGAAAGAGTTGCAGATGCAATGTTAAAACAAGGTGTTGTGTAATGCTTCATAATTAAAAAATATTCTTTTTAGTAATATAAAATGAAATATAAAAAAGACACCCACTTTTACTTATGTAAAAAGTAGGTTGTCACAGCATTTGTTTGAGCACATTTTATATACAAATGATGTTTAGTTCTTTTTCACTATTTGAATTTAAGTATTAGTTATTAATTCTAGCTAAAATAAAATTCAGAACGTAGACATTTACGATTTATAAAAATAGAGAAATAAAAGTAGTGATTGTATAGTTTTAGAATTTAGCAAAACAAAGCTTGGCTATTAGCTATTGAGCTTCTTCGTTTTCTTTTCATGAGTATTGCATGAGCTGTAATTGCTTGCTCTTTACCAGCTACATTTTTAAATGAACGTGTAAATGAGGTCGTGAGTGAAAGCCAGTTGCTAGCACTTATATTTAACCTTTCTATAATTGGGGCCGCTTCATCAGGTATTTTACCTGGTTTATTATTTCGTATAGAGCGGCCAGTCCAATCAACGAGTTGTAGGTATGTTTTTAGGTCAAATGGCAGACCTTTAGGTGTACGTTTATGTTGCTCACCAGCAAAGCGCATGAGTGCTTTCGGTTGCTTACCTGTTTCAGATGATTGAATTCGCATTTTAATACTTGTGTAGTCGGACTTTTCTGGTAAATCAGCTGCTTTGGCTCTAATCGGGTTTAAGTCAACATAAGCAAGACAAGCAGCAAGCGCAGCTTCATCTAACAAAGCTTGTGATTTGAAACGGCCTTCCCAAAATCGCCCTTTGCAACCATCTTCTTTATTGGCCTTTCGAGCAATACCTTCATTAAGAACTCGCATAAACCAACTAATACTGCTTAGCCTTTCTCGATAAATATTAATTCGAGCATTTAAAGCTAGGAGCTCCGCCTGTGTAAGTAATTCACCACTTAAATACCGTTGACATAAAAAAGAGCTTTTAAACAACTTGTGCCATCTTATAAGAATAGCTTTATTATTTAATCGCTTAGATTTTTCTAAATTAACATGGAGTACCAAATGAGTGTGATTGCTCATAACAGCATAAGCACAAATATTAATACAAAATATATTGCCAAGCTGAAGTAATTTCGTTTCAACCCAATCGCGCCGGTGCTCATAAGAGCGACCAGTAAGTGGGTCTTTTCCACATAAATAAGCGCGGCGAACGCAACGTGAAATACAGTGGTAATAAGGTGTGTTTGAAAGGCTAATTAAGTTCTTCCGTGGTGTTGCCATGCTCTTCTCCTCCATGAGTTGAACATTTTAAGTTTAGTCATAATTTTGAGAAGTGAGAAATATTAAGTTGGGTGTCTTTTTTAAATTTATCTTTTTAAATTTATTCTTTAGAAATAGAGTTGAGTTTCCTCTTTAGAATTAAAATGGGTGTCTAAATATCTTTTCATAATTTAGGAGTCATAATAAATTAAAAAAGCTCAGGCGTTGCTGAGCTTGGCTGAAATTAGGTTGTATTTTGCAAGCAAATGATTACGAAAAAGCTTTTTCGCTGAGGAGTTCTTGCATTTGTTCGCGCATTTTGAATTTTTGTAGTTTACCAGTCACTGTCATTGGGTATTCTTCAACAAAGCGAATGTATTTTGGTACTTTGAAATAGGCAAGTTTGTCTTTTAAAAATTCGCGAATGGCATTTTCATCAAGCACTGCATCATCTTTGGGTTGTATCCAAGCGCAGACTTCTTCACCATATTTTTCATCGCTAATACCAAAAATTGCTGCATCTTGAATGCCGGGGTAGGTATACAGAACCTCTTCAATTTCTCTTGGGTATATGTTTTCGCCACCGCGGATAATCATGTCTTTGATACGACCAACTATTGCAACAAATCCATCTTTATCCATTACACCTAGATCACCAGAATGTAACCAGCCTTCTTTATCGATAGTTGCGTTAGTTTTTTCTTCGTCGTTCCAATAACAACGCATAATGCCTGCGCCACGGCTACATACTTCACCGGGTATACCTACTTTTTGTACGTCGCCTAATTCGTCGATGATTTTAACTTCAGTATGTGCTAATGCACGGCCTACCGTGGTCACTTGTTTTTCTAGCGGTGAATCGGTTTCAGTAACATTATTGATAGGGCTACATTCAGTTTGACCATAGCCAATTACCACTTCTGTCATATGCATCAAAGTATGAACTTTACGCATTACTTGTTCAGGACACGTAGAACCGGCCATAACACCTGTACGTAGGCTAGATAAATCGTAGTTTGCGAATTCTTTGAGTTCTAACTCGGCAATAAACATAGTCGGTACACCATGTAAACCAGTGCAACGTTCTTTTTCAACCACTTCAAGGGTTGTTTTAGGATCAAATGAATCACCAGGAAAAACCGCGGTGGCACCTTTACTTATACATACTAAATTACCAAGCACCATACCAAAGCAATGATAAAGGGGCACAGGTATACAAAGTTTATCCATATGAGTAAGTTTCATCGCTTGTGCCATTAAAAAACCATTATTCAAGATGTTTTTATGCGATAAAGTAGCTCCTTTTGGATTACCTGTGGTACCAGAAGTAAATTGAATATTGATATCTTGGTCACAATGCAAAGTGGCAGCAATTGCATCAAGCTCTAGCTTATGGGCATCTGTAGCGCGTTGCATAATATCGTTAAAACTAAACATCCCAGGTGCTGGCTCGTTACCAATTCGAATTATGTTTTTTAAATGTGGTAGAGCGCTTAAATTTAATTCACCAGGTTCTGAATTACTAAGCTCAGGCGCTAGTTCATTGAGCATGCTAATATAATTACTCGCTTTAAACTCACTTGCTGTGATAAGTGTTGAACATTCAACACTGTTCAGAGCGTATTTTAACTCGTTTGGTCGGTACGCAGGGTTAATGCATACCATTATTGCCCCAATCTTGGCTGTGGCAAATTGGGTTAAGCACCATTCAATATTATTAGGTGACCAAATGCCTACACGGTCACCAGGTTTAACACCGATAGCTAACAACCCCATGGCAAGCTGATTAATCTGATGTTGATATTGTTTATAAGTTAAACGGATCTGTTGATGATGAACCACTATAGCGGGGTGTTCTGGGTAATTGTCGACAATATTATCAAGATACTGCCCGATTGTTTTATCTATCAAAGGACTGTCTGTGCAACCTTTATAATAACTATGAGAAAGTGGAAGCGCATTACTTTGTGTGTTCTTTGTCTGCATTGTTATCTCCGTGTCCGGTTAATTTGTTGTCGTGGACTTGATGCAAAAGAATTGAAAAACATTGTGGGTGATTTTCAAAACATGCGTACCTAATTAACTAAACATAGATTGTCGACAAATAAAAGCTATATAAGACTAATGTACAGAGGGATTTTGAGATTACAGAAAAGTAAATGGAATCGTGGGTATAAAAAACGTGCCGAAGCACGTTTTATTGTTAGGTTATTGTTCGTCTTGCTTATATGTCTTACGCATTAGGTATACATAGGCACTGATAAAGGCATTTTCCTGGAACTTCTTAAGGCCTGTATCTTCGAAATCGATAGGTAAGGGGTTACGTTTTAGCTGCTCTTTAATTGTCGTTGCAGAAAAAATCTGTACATCCAATTCGTCAATCAGCTGAATAGCTGTTTCCATTTTAAAGCCTTTCGCGCTTCCGGCGAACTTACCTTTTGGCTGACGCTCTTTAATCGCAACAGAGTCAATTTGATAATCTTGCATTAGCTTTCTAAAATCAAACTGAAACTTACGCATAACCTCAGTGTCATTACCATTTGCTAAAGTAAAGCGTGTTTGTCTGATGTCACGGATATCAAATACATCATTGTCTTTGGTTAAAATACAAAGTAGTACGTCACTACCTGTGATTTCTACACCGCATGTTCTCATGGTCATTCTCTAAATAACTTAATTTGCGCAATTATAGCAAGTAACGTTATGAAAAACAGTTGCTTTAAAAATGAATTTTTATAGCAATAATACTGTGGTCACTGACACTGATATCTTCGATTAATTGTGTCGGTGAAATATGTTTGTCATAACTTTCATAGTCGAGCGTTTTAACCTTAGAAACTTGGCAATCAGGGTTAAAATGTGCTGAGGCGAGAATGTAATCAAGCACATTACCTTTCCCTTGGTAATAATGGCTGAAGGGTTTTGATTTATTCTCATTAAAACAGCGGCTAAACTCAAAGCTGTCTGTTAAACCAACAACGGGTTCGTTATGTTCTATGCAGGGTTCACAACGAGTTGGGTGAAAACCTTGAGTCATAAATGACAATGTCGGACTGGTAAGTACATCATTAAAATCACCCATAACTAATGTTGCACACTGTTTTTCTCGCTGGGTTTTAAGGGCGTCATAATAAACAATCGATGCTTCTAGTGATCGTGAAATTTGTGATTGCATGGTGCCGACTGTCTGGTGTAGCAAATGCAAAAGTGGATCTTCAAGGTTATGTATATTAAGTATGTGCGCCATAGACTGCACTCGTTGTGATTTAAAATGAACCACATAAAAGCAAACTTCACCAAATTCAGGAAGGTCAATTAAACACTTAATAGGTGTGCGATTAAATTTGAACTCGTTTTGATTATTTAAATACTCAAGTAATTCGGGGCAAGGTGCTAGTGCCTCAACTGATTTAAATGGGTATTTACTTGCAATTGCAACCACAGGGTTGAACAATACTTGCGGGTACAACGCATCATGAGATGGGTTATCGACTGTTTTAAAGTAGTCATAGCCAGCTTCTTTACATTGAACTTCTAAGGCATGTTGACTAAACACTTCTTGAAATGCCACCACATCCGGGCTTGATTCACTCAAAAAATTAGCAACAAACAATTGTTTTTGTTGCCACTGAGTTTTGTTATACCGCTCATGCAATTGATAAAACGAGTAGGGGGGCGCGGTATAATTTAATAAGTTAAACGTTGCAAACTTGAAAGAACGCGAGTTTGACATCTTGATTACCTTAAAAGTATTAACTCATTAAGTATGAAATGAGTTAACTAATTGTCAATTTAGTCTTCTAATTACTTGTATTTGAGTACGTGAGCGGCGACAATGGTCGCTTGTATTTGCGAAGACTCAGTAAATACGAGCTTAATTAGCAATGCTTATTCGTAAAAGCGTTGCAGAGTTACTTAAAATTAATTTTAAAATATTACATGTGATGCATTGTAGGCATCACCACTGTATTAAGGATGTATAATGCCAGTTATTACCCTCCCTGACGGCAGTCAGCGTAGTTTTGAAAACCCAGTAAGCACATATGACGTAGCAAGCGATATCGGTCCCGGACTTGCCAAAGCAACCATTGCCGGTCGAGTTAATGGTAGCCGTGTTGATGCATGTGACTTAATCACCGACGATGCGCGATTAGAAATTATCACAGCAAAAGATGATGATGGTTTAGAGATCATCCGTCACTCGTGTGCGCACCTTATTGGTCATGCGGTTAAGCAGCTTTTCCCTGAAGCAAAAATGGCAATCGGTCCGACCATCGATAATGGTTTTTATTACGATATCGATATGGAACATTCTTTAAGCCAAGATGATTTAGATGCTATCGAAAAGCGTATGCTTGAGCTTGCAAAAACAAACTACGACGTTGTTAAAAAGACCGTAAGCTGGCAAGAAGCACGCGATACTTTTGAAGCGCGTGGTGAAACATATAAGATGGAAATCTTAGACGAGAACATCGCAAAAGATGACCGTCCGGGTTTATACCATCACGAAGAATACATCGACATGTGTCGTGGTCCACACGTACCAAATATGAAATTCTGCCAACACTTTAAAATTATGAAAGTGGCAGGTGCTTATTGGCGTGGTGATTCAGAAAACAAAATGCTGCAGCGTATCTACGGCACAGCATGGGCAGATAAAAAGCAACTTAAAGCATATTTAAAACGCTTAGAAGAAGCTGAAAAGCGTGACCACCGTCGTATTGGTAAAGCACTTGATTTATGGCACTGGCAAGAAGAAGCTCCAGGTATGGTGTTTTGGCACAATGATGGCTGGAGTATTTACCGTGAACTAGAAGACTTCGTTCGTGAAAAGCTACGTGAGTACGATTACGAAGAAGTAAAAGGCCCGTTAATGATGGACCGTGGTTTATGGGAAAAATCAGGTCATTGGGACAAATACGCAGATGCGATGTTCACAACTGAATCTGAAAAGCGTGAGTATGCAATCAAACCTATGAACTGCCCAGGTCACGTACAAATCTTTAATCAAGGTTTAAAATCATACCGTGATTTACCATTACGTATGGCTGAGTTTGGTTGTTGTCACCGTAACGAACCATCAGGAGCACTTCATGGCTTAATGCGTGTGCGAGGATTTACACAAGATGATGCGCATATCTTCTGTACAGAAGAGCAAATCATGGATGAAGTTTCTGCATGTATTAAAATGGTTTATGACACATACGAAACGTTTGGCTTTGAGAAGATTGTTGTAAAACTTTCTACTCGTCCAGAAAAGCGTATCGGTGAAGACGAAATGTGGGATAAAGCAGAGCTTGCGCTTGCTGAAGCACTTAAAGCAAACGACATTGAGTTTGATTACCTACCAGGTGAAGGTGCATTCTACGGTCCTAAGATTGAGTTTACACTTTATGACTGTTTAGATCGTGCTTGGCAATGTGGTACAGTGCAGCTAGACTTTGCATTACCGGGTCGTTTAGGTGCAACTTATGTTGCAGAAAACAATGAACGTCGTACACCTGTAATGATCCACCGTGCTATTTTAGGTTCAATTGAGCGTTTCATCGGTATTTTAACTGAAGAATATGCTGGATTGTTCCCAACATGGCTTGCTCCTAAGCAAGTAGTGATCATGAATATCACGGATAAACAAGCTGATTATGTGCAAGAAATTGTACAAAAATTAAATAAACTTGGAATTAGAGCCGCTGCTGACTTGAGAAATGAGAAGATTGGCTTTAAAATCCGTGAACATACGTTAAAGCGTATTCCTTACTTACTTGTTGTTGGCGATAAAGAAGTTGAACAGCAAGAGGTGGCAGTACGTACTCGCACAGGTGAAGACCTAGGCAAATTTAGTGTTGATGATTTTATCGCTAAAGTAAGCGAAGAAATTAAAAATCGACAATAAATCATGAGCGTGTAGGGCATAACAAACAGCCAACTACACGCTTTTTATTTTATATTCTTGGAGGATCGTACCATTAGAGGCGGCAAGAAAGGGCAACAAACAGCTCAAAAAAATCGTATCAACGAAGATATTACAGCTAAAGAAGTTCGTTTAATTGGCATTGACGGTGAACAAGCTGGCATCGTGTCATTAAAAGAAGCACAAGCTATGGCTGATGATGCGGGTGTAGATCTTGTAGAAATCAGTCCTAATGCTGAGCCACCTGTTTGTAAGGTTATGGACTACGGTAAGTTCATCTTTGAAAAAAGCAAAGAACTAAAAGAACAAAAGAAAAAGCAAAAGCAGATCCAGGTTAAAGAAATCAAATTCCGTCCGGGTACGGATGAAGGTGATTACCAGGTTAAGCTTCGCAACTTACGCAAGTTCTTAGAAGCGGGTGACAAAGCTAAAATTACTATCCGTTTCCGTGGTCGTGAAATGGCTCACCAAGAAATTGGTATTGAATTATTAAACCGTGTTAAAGCTGATTTGGAAGATGTTGCACAAGTAGAGTCTTTCCCAAATCGTGTTGAAGGTCGCCAGATGGTTATGATGATGGCGCCTGTTGCTAAAAAGCAATAAACGCGGTATATTACGCACCGATTTTATTTCAGGTCTGCAAGTAACAGTTTTCTGTTCACCTGAAATAACCGGTTTAAGTAAGGTTGCACTGCTTTTGTAGTGAACCTTCACCGGACTATGGCAGTAAGTTAGGCCTTTAAAGAAGAGCTATTTTATATCTCTCGCCTGCTTGCTAATGTTTAAGCAATACATTTGGAGTTATTGCAATGGCTTATAAGCTAAAAACTCACAGAGGCGCTGCTAAGCGTTTCAAGAAAACTGCTTCTGGCGGTTTCAAGCGTAAACAAGCGCATCTTCGTCACATTCTGACTAAGAAAACTTCTAAGCGTAAATTACACTTACGTCCTAAGATGATGGTTCATAAGAATGACCATGGTCTAGTTTCACGTATGTTACCATTCGCTTAATAGGAGTCTTCAGAAATGGCAAGAGTTAAACGCGGTGTTATCGCACGTGCACGTCACAAAAAAGTTTTAAAGCAAGCTAAAGGTTACTACGGAGCACGTTCACGTGTTTACCGCGTAGCTTTCCAGGCAGTTACTAAAGCGGGTCAATACGCTTACCGTGACCGTCGTGCTAAGAAACGTACTTTCCGTCAACTTTGGATTGCACGTATCAATGCAGCTGCTCGTCAAAACGGTCTTTCATACAGCCGTTTTATCAATGGTCTTAAAAAGACTTCTGTAGAAATCGATCGTAAGATTCTTGCAGATATCGCTGTTTATGACCAAGTTGCATTCGCAGCGCTTGTTGCTAAAGCAAAAGAAGGCCTAGCGGCTTAATTTCGCTTTTCATAAAGTTTAAAAAGGAGCCTAGTGCTCCTTTTTTTGATCTTATTCCAATCCGCTTAATTAAGTAGTCTATTTTGAGGCAATAAAACCTCGTTGATAACAAGGCGAAAATTTCGTTATTTAGTTGTTCTAAATGAGAAATTTTTAACGCAGTTAGCGACAGGTTTAATCCTTCAAAATGATTAAGTATTATTGCGGGTTGGTATTAAATAATATTCATAAGTAACATCGATTCTGCATAGCGTATGTCGTTTGCTCCATTTTTTTGTTGAATCACCGCAGTTTACGCAATCCCTTCAGATTAGTTGTTATAATTTCCACAAAGAATAAGTACCGCACTTGAGAGTGATATGTTTGCGAGTTTAGTGTTTTTATCTGCTGCAGTAACTTTAGACAGCCACTTACCCCCATTGTTACCATGGCAAGGTGACAGTGTGTCTTTGATGCAAGAAAAAGGGCCATTGACCACAGATTTTGAATTAAGTGAAGGCACTTTATCACCAAATTATGCTGACACTATGGCATTTGTTGATCGCCTTGTTGCGGCAAATCCAACACAGTTCAAAGTCACGACTATTGCAAAGAGTAGCTCTGACCGTGCGGTCAAGATGTTAGTGGCGAATGAGCAAGGCTTATTTGATGCGAAACAACTCGTAGCAGATACAAAACCAACCATTTTGATTCAAGCAGGTATTCACAGCGGTGAAATTGATGGCAAAGATGCCATGTTTATGCTTTTACGCGATATTGCGACAGGTAAACGCCGCGATATTTTGAGCAAAGTAAATATTCTGTTTATCCCTATTTTAAACGTTGACGGTCATGAACGTAGAAGCAAATATAACCGTATAAATCAGCGTGGTCCTATAGAAATGGGTTTTCGGACAAATGCTCTAAATTTAAACTTGAATCGAGATTACACAAAGCTTGATACGCCAGAAGTACGTGGCGTGATGAAAGCTATTAATCAATTTAAACCCGATTTATATGTGGATATCCATGTAACCGACGGCGCTGATTATCAATATGATGTGACCTACGGTTACAACCCCGTTTTTTCCAGTGAGTCACCAAGCGTTTCTGAAGCGTTAGATAACCTTTTTAAACCAGTAATAGACGCAAAGCTTGAAAAAGCAGGCCATATTCCAGGTCCGCTAGTTTTCGTTATGGATAAGCGTGAGTTTAAAAAAGGCTTAGCTGGTTGGGTCGCTACTCCGCGTTTTTCAAATGGCTGGGGGGATTTACGTTCACTGCCAACCATCTTAGTTGAAAATCATTCATTAAAACCCTACAAGCAACGTGTTTTAGGTACCTATGTTTTTATTGACGGTACGATTGATGCTTTAGCAGCAAACGATAAAGCGCTTAATGAAGCTGTTAAAAAAGAGCTTGATTTTAAGCCAACGCAATTAGTAGTTGAGCGTGGTTATGCGAAAGAGCCAGATACTATCGAATTTAAAGGTATCGCTTATTCAAGAACAGAAAGTGCATTGTCAGGGCAGCCTGAAGTTAAATATTTGGGTGAAGCTAAAAACTATGACGCATTACCAATTTTTTGGCAAAAAGACGTTAAAAAGACCGTTAATGTTCCTACAGCGTTTTATATTCCGCCTGCATACAGTCAATTGGTTGCAAAGCTTAAACTTCATGGTATCGACGTAACGACACTGAATGAAGCTATTTCTGAACCATTAACGCAAGCAAGCGTTGCTGATTATTCATTTGCAAAAACGCCTTTTGAAGGACGTTTTCGCGTAGAGGCAACATTTGATTACAATACAGTTGAAAATATCGATATAACAGGCTGGTATAAAGTCTCAACAGATCAGTCCTATTCTGAACTGGCAACGCACTTGTTACATCCTGAAGCGCCTGATTCATTTTTTGCGTGGGGTGAGTTCAATACTATTTTTCAGCGTACCGAGTATGTGGAAAATTACGCTTTAATGCCGTATGCACGACAAATGTTAAAAGATAAGCCAGCACTAGCTTTAGAGTTTGACAAAAAAATTCGTGAAGATAAAAACTTTGCAAAAGATGCAGATGCTCGTTTGCATTGGCTTTATGAGCGTACACCATTTTATGATCAAGGCTATTTAAAATATCCAATTTTAATGACGTTTGAGCAGTTACAAAAAGGACAATAACATGAAAGTCATAACTGTTCCTGTCACTGGTTTTGCCCAAAACTGTCGAATTATTATTTGTAAGCAGACAAATAAAGCAGCTTTAGTTGACCCAGGTGGTGATGCAGAAAAGCTACAAGCTGAACTTGCAGCTTTAAATTGTCAATTAGAGGCAATTTATTTAACACATGGTCACTTAGACCATGTGGGTGCTGCAAAGCAACTCGCAGAGCACTTCAGTGTTGATATCATTGGCCCACATTTAGATGATAAATTTTGGTTTGATGCCTTACCCATGCAAGCACAAATGTTTGGTTTTACGGCGATTTCGCCATTTTATCCAACGAAGTGGCTAAATCATGGTGATACAATCACAGTGGGTGAACTTGAATTATCAGTACGCCATTGCCCAGGGCATACGCCTGGTCATGTTGTTTTTTATCACCAAGGTTCAGAACAAGTGATAGTGGGTGATGTGATTTTCCAAGGCTCTGTTGGTCGTACTGATTTTCCGAAAGGGGATAGTGCGCAATTAATCGAATCAATTAATTCTGAGATCTTATCATTCTCAGATGAGGTTGCTATTTTGCCAGGCCACGGTCCGAATACCACCGTAGGGCATGAGCGAAAAACAAATCCATTTATTAGTGGACGTTTTGGTTAATGCCAACTCGTAATATTTGCTAAGTACTTTATTAAATGGGTTGGTATAAAATTGCAATTTTTTTGCATAAATAGTAGAAAATAGGCAGACTGATTTTTAAATCAGTTATATAATTTAACCAGTATTTTTACAGAAAAAGAAATAAAATGTCTCTGAACCAAGTAGATCGCCAAATTTTGGCATTATTACAGCAGGATGCTAGCTTATCTACGGCAGAAATTGCCGATAAAGTTGGTTTATCTCAATCTCCATGTTGGCGTCGTATTGCTAAGCTTGAGCAAGATGGCTATATCAAAGGTAAAGTTGCTTTGCTTGACGAGAAAAAGCTTGGCTTTGATATGTTGGTTTACGCCCATGTTCGTTTATCTAACCACGGTAGAACAAATCTAGCTGAATTTGAGCGTTTAATTATGAGCTATGATGAAGTAACTGAGTGCTACAGCATGGCAGGTACTATGGATTTTATGCTTCGAATTATTTCGAAAGGCATAGAGGGTTACGAGCAGTTCGTACGTGATAACTTATTAAACCTTGAATTTGTACAAGAGGTTCACTCGAACGTAACAATGACTTGTGTTAAGCGTAGTACGTCTCTACCTCTTTAGTCTTTTTCTACTACGTTTTATTTTTTCGAAAACGGTTAGTGCTTTTAGGCACTAGCCGTTTTGTTGTTAATAATTGTTAACTTTTGCAGATTTTGCTAGAATTCTGCGCCTTGCCGAAATGCATTCACTATAAAGAGGATCTTAATGTTTAACCTACTCAGCAAAGCGCCAAGCTCTGCTAAAAACGATATTCTATCAGGCCTGACAGTTGCGTTGGCGTTAGTACCAGAAGCGGTTGCGTTTGCTTTTGTTGCTAATGTAGAACCATTAGTTGGTTTATATGCCGCATTTATTGTTGGCTTAATTACGGCTATTTTTGGTGGTCGTCCAGGTATGATTTCTGGTGCTACCGGTGCACTAGCCGTTGTAATGGTAAGTTTAGTATTAGATCATGGCGTAGAGTATTTATTTGCAACCGTCTTATTGATGGGAATACTGCAAGTGCTCGCGGGTATTTTTAAGCTTGGAAAGTTTATTCGAATGGTCCCGCATCCAGTAATGCTGGGCTTTGTAAACGGCCTTGCTATTGTGATTTTCTTAGCCCAACTAGGTCAATTTAAAGTACCCGATGGTATGGGTGGTCAACAGTGGATGGAAGGGCAAGCACTATATATTATGCTTGGTTTAGTAGCGTTAACTATGGCTATCATTCACTTCTTGCCTAAGTTAACCACTGCAGTTCCTTCATCGTTAGCTGCGATTGTAACCGTGACCGCGATTGTGATTGGCTTTGATTTAGAAGCACGTACAGTTCTTGATTTCTTAAAAGGGATGACTGGCAACGAGCAAGCTACTATTGCCGGAGGTTTACCTGAGTTCCATATCCCAATGGTGCCGTTCAACTTAGAAACATTTAAAATTATTTTCCCTTATGCGTTAGTTTTAGCGGCAATTGGTTTAATTGAGTCATTATTAACATTAACTTTGATTGATGAAATCACAGAAACTCGTGGCCACAGTAATAAAGAGTGTATTGGTCAAGGTGCAGCAAATATTACTTGTGGTTTCTTCGGAGCGATGGGTGGTTGTGCCATGATTGGTCAATCAATGATCAATATTAACTCGGGTGGTCGCTCTCGTTTATCAGGCATCAGTGCGGCGCTAATACTGCTAGCATTTATTATATTTGCGGCCAGTTTAATTGAAATGATCCCACTTGCTGCGCTTGTTGGTGTTATGTTTATGGTTGTTTTAGGTACTTTCGAGTGGGCAAGCTTCAAAATGATGAAGCGTGTGCCTAAGTCTGATGCCTTTGTGATTGTACTTGTATCAGGTGTAACCGTAGTAACAGACCTTGCAATTGCAGTATGTGTGGGTGTCATTGTATCGGCTTTAGTATTTGCCTGGCAGCATGCGAAACACATTTACACGAGTAACTACATCGATGAACAAGGCTCTAAAGTGTATGAGCTTCATGGTCCATTATTCTTTGGCTCGGTTAAGAACTTTGCTGAGTTATTTGATGTTAAAAATGACCCTGATGATGTGATCATTGAATTCAAACACAGCCGTGTAGCTGATCACAGTGCAATTGAAGCAATTGATAGTCTTGCTGATAAATACGCTAAAGCAGGCAAACAATTACACTTGCGTCACTTAAGCCCAGACTGTATTCAGTTATTACATAAAGCACGTGACTTAGTTGAAGTTAATGTAATTGAAGATCCAAACTATAAAGTTGCTTCAGATAAATTAGCTTAAAAATAAAGCGTTTAAAAAGCGAAGGCTCACAAGGTCTTCGCTTTTTTAATGTCTGAATAATGCGGTAAGGCTATAAAAAATTAAGATAGGCGGCAGTGCTTTGTTCTCGTGACTATCGGTATAATAAAAATAATTATGAAAGGTAATCTTATATTTTGAATTGGCAATCATTAGTTGATAATCGACAACGCTTTTTCTGGGTTTTGCAAATTGCAGGCTGGATAGGGTATGCGTTAGTTAATTATATCGGCTCAAAAGTCTTTGAAATGCGTGATATTTACGTATTTGTTATTGTGTTAAACGCCTATGCAGGCTGTTTAATGACAGTACCATTGCGTTATATGTACCGTAAAGTGTGGAATGCTTCACCTTGGGTATTGATGCTCGTGGTTTTTGGTGCTTCATATGTTACTGGGACACTTTGGGCTGTAGTACAAAAATTCAATTTATGGGAAATCTACCGTCACGGTTACCGCCCAAATGAGTGGTTTTATTACTTTCAGCAAGGTTTAGATTCGGTTTATATCATTCTTTGTTGGAGTGGTTTGTATTTTGGGATTAAGTATTATCAGCTATTGCAAAGTGAGCGTCAAAAAGCTTTAAAAGCAACCACTATGGCTCATGAAGCACAGCTTAAAATGCTGCGTTATCAACTTAACCCACATTTTTTATTTAATACCTTAAATGCAATCTCCACGTTGATTTTGGTAAAAGAGAATAAAGATGCGAATTTAATGGTGTCTAAATTGAGTGATTTCTTACGTTATACACTTAATACCGACCCCATTAAAAAGGTGCCGTTAGAACAAGAAATTCATGCATTGATGCTGTACCTTGAAATCGAAAAAGTTCGCTTCGATGAGCGCTTACAAGTAAATGTTGATGTAAGCGAGCAAGCAAAAGAAGCCTTGGTACCAAGCTTAATCCTTCAGCCTATAATCGAAAACTCGATTAAGTATGCGATAGCGCAATTAAATGAAGGCGGTGTGATTGATATTAAAGCACAAGTTTTTGCAAATGAACTATTATTGGAAGTAGGCGATAATGGTCCTGGCACTGAGCTAAAAAATGGTCAACTAGTTAATTCACATGGCGTTGGCATAGCAAATACACAGGACCGCTTAAAAACACTTTATGAGAACAACTACTCGTTTGTTCTCTCTGACAATACGCCAAGTGGGTTAAAAGTTAATCTGCGCGTTCCGTTTGAAAAGGCTGTTAAGAAATGAGCAAAATTAGAACTTTGATCGTTGATGATGAACCGTTAGCAAGAAAAGGCCTAGCTGTTCGACTTTCTGAGTTTGACGATTTAGAAGTCATTCGTTTATGTAGCAATGGTCAGGAAGCAATTGAAGAATGCTTATCAGGCAACATTCAATTGGTTTTCTTAGATATTCAAATGCCAAATATGAACGGTTTTGAAGTAGCAAGAGCACTTAGCGAGAGCGTAAATCCATTACCAGCTATTGTGTTTGTAACAGCTTTTGACCAGTTTGCAGTAAAAGCATTCGAGATTCATGCGTTGGATTATATTCTTAAACCAGTCGATGACAACAGACTAAAACAGGCGGTAGAAAAAGTGCATACCTATTTAAAAACGCAACAAGATAACGCCCATAAGAAAAAACTAGCGAGCTTCGTTGCAGGTATTACAGGCAATAATTGCGAAGAAATTCTAAAGAAGTTAGCAACGGGCGATAGCCTTGCTGATCGTCGTTATCCAGAATCATTAGCTGTAAAAGAGCAGGGCGAAATTGTCCGTGTGCCAGTAATTACAATTCAATGGGTTGATGCAGCAGGCGATTATATGTGCTTACATTGCCAAGATGGACAAACTCACATACTGCGCAAAACAATGAAAGAGCTTGAACAAGAGCTTGATCCGCAATTATTTGTCCGTGTTCATCGCAGTGCAATAGTGAATACAAAGCAAATTAGCAAGCTTGTTACTCAAGTAAGTGGAGAATACCTTTTAGTGTTAGATAACGGTCAAGAATTAAAAGTAAGCCGCAGCTACCGCGACAAAGTTAAAGCAGCACTTGCTAGTTAACTAATTAAATACAAACAAAAAAGGCGCAATCTATTGCGCCTTTTTTAATGAACATTAAAAAGTTTAAACTGTTACAATCTTCATTGTGTTGGTAGCACCAATTGTTTCCATCGCATCACCGTGAGTTAAAATCACAGTATCACCTGCTACAAGAGCACCTTGCTCAACAAGCGTATTTAGTGCGTCACGAACCATACTGTCATCTTCACATTTTGTTGAATCGAAGAATACAGGGTAAACACCACGGTAAAGCGCTGTCTGACCAAGTGTGTTAGCATGACGTGATAGTGAATAAATTGGTAAACCAGAGCTAATACGCGACATTAGTTTAGCTGTGCTACCTGATTCAGTTAGTGTCACAATCGCTTTTACAGAATCTAGGTGGTTAGCTGCATACATAGCAGATAACGCAATTGATTCAGCATTTGATGAAAAACGGCTGTCTAAACGGTGCTTAGAAACGTGAGTTTCTTTTTGTGATTCTGCGCCTAAACAAACACGAGCCATTGTAGCTACTGTTTCTTCAGGGTAGTCACCAGCCGCTGTTTCTGCAGATAACATAACTGCATCAGTGCCATCTAAAACTGCGTTTGCAACATCCATAACCTCAGCACGTGTTGGCATTGGGTTATCGATCATTGATTCCATCATTTGAGTTGCTGTAACCACAGTACGGTTTAGTGAACGCGCACGGCTAATAATTAGCTTTTGTTTACCAACAAGGGCTGCATCACCAATTTCTACACCTAAATCACCACGAGCAACCATAACTGCGTCTGAAGCAAGTACGATATCGTCGATTGCTTCAACGGTTTCAACCGCTTCTGCACGCTCGATTTTTGCAAGTAGTTGTGCGTTTGAGCCTGCAGCTTCTGCCAAAGATCGAACATAACGCATATCATCGCCACTACGCGGAAATGAAACAGCAATATAATCAACACCAATTTCAGTCGCTGTGATTAAATCTTCTTTGTCTTTCTCGGTAAAAGCTGGGGCTGTTAAACCACCACCTAGACGGTTGATACCTTTATTGTTTGAAAGTACGCCACCTACAGTAACAGTCGTGTGAACTAGGTCACCATCAACGCTATCAACAGTTAATTGAATTAAACCGTCGTTTAATAACAATAAATCGCCTGTTTTAACATCGTTAGGTAACTCTTTATAGTCGATACCTACTGCATTAACGTCGCCTTGGCCCTTTTCCATTTTTGCATCAAGGGTAAATTTTGCGCCAACTTCTAGGTTTACTTTGCCGTCTTTAAACGTAGATACACGAATCTTAGGACCTTGTAAGTCTGCAAGGATAGCAACGTGTTTGCCTAAACGCTTAGCAATGCTGCGTACCGCTTCTGCGCGGTCTTTATGATCTTGTGCAACGCCATGTGAGAAGTTCAAACGAACCACATTTGCACCTGCACGAATAATTTTTTCTAGGTTGTTATCGCGATCAGTTGCCGGTCCAAGGGTCGCAACAATTTTTGTGCGTCTTAGCATCAAATTCTCCTGTGCGCTCAAATATATTAAGCGAATTGATGGTTATCTATTAAAATGTCGTGCTATAAACCTTAATTATAGGCTTATACATAAGCACAATGTAGAACTCATAAGTAAAAAATGATTGTTTTTACTTATGAGAATCTGGCTCTTTGTATGAATTTTAAAGTTTACAAAGTATGAATGACGTTATTATGACACCGGTGTCAGGTAGCGTCAATACACATACCTTTTTAAAGGGTATTATAAAAATCTGGTCCGATGCCTTAGTAATTTTGATATACTGAGCGAAACGTCGCTTCATGATTTCTTAGATTTCTCTCAAGTTGGCTCTCAAGCTCGCATTTTTGGGCTGCTTGGGTATAATGCGCGCGTAATTATTTTGATTAACTAACCAATAGTTGTTACCGAGGAGGACACTAAATGCAAGTTGCATTAGTAGGGTTAGGCGTTATGGGTAAAAATCTTGCCCTCAACCTGATTGAAAAAGGGCTGACTTTAGTAGCTTATGATAAAAACCCAGATGCGGGTGCCGAGTTACTAAGCTGTGCAAAAACACTCGGTTTAGCAGACCGTTTACACATTGTGTCAGATTTAAATGATATGGTAAGACGCTTAGAGCCACCTCGTTCAATTCTACTTTTAGTTCCTGCTGGTGAATTGGTTGATAAAGTATGTACAGAGCTTGCAGAGGCAGGTGTTGACTGTGATGACATTATCGTAGATTGCGGCAACAGTAACTATAAAGATGGTATTAGCCGTAAGCTTAAATATCAAAACAAATTTGAATTTGCCACTATGGGGATTTCTGGTGGTGCTGAGGGCGCACGTCATGGTCCAGCTATGATGGCAAGTGGTTCAGAAGGCGGCTGGGAGCGTGTTGAGCCGTGGTTTGAAAAAGTAGCTGCAAGCTACAAAGGTGAGTCATGCTTTGCACGAGTAGGCCAATCTGCAAGTGGCCACTTTGTGAAAATGGTACATAACGGTATCGAATATGCGTTAATGCAATTAATCGCTGAAATGTATCAACTACTTCGCTTAGGTACTAATCGTTCACCAAAAGAAGTTGCTGATATTTTCAATGAATGGTCAGAGGGAACTTTAAATAGCTACTTGCTGTCAATCTCTAGCCATATCTTAAGCCTTGAAACAACTGAAGGTGAACCTCTAGTTGATTTAATCGACAATAAGGTTGGCGCTAAAGGCACAGGCCTATGGACTGCACAAAATGCTTTAGAACTGGGTATTGCAGTACCATCATTAGTCGCAGCTGTGCAAGCTCGTCACTTAACAAATACTTGTGATACACATGCAGCTAAAGAAATGACTTACGCTGCTAAATCAACTGACTCAGTTGACTTAGATTTGGATGAGTTAAAAGATGCATTCACACTGGCAAGTTTACTTGCTTATCGTCAAGGCTTAGCACTTATCAAAGGTGCATCACGTGCTCATCAATGGAAAGTTGACCTTTCGAAAACGCTACAAACATGGCGTGCAGGTTGTATCATCCGTGCTGATTACTTAGATAATGTAGCTGATGGTGTAGAGTTTATCGATTCTATGCAGCGTGAATCAGCAGCATTACGAAAAGTAACAGGTGCTGCAGTTGCTTCGGGTCTTGCTTTCCCTGTGTTAACAGCAACGCAAACTTACATCGCGACGTTAACTACACCAAGTAATGGTCACCTTGTACAAGCACAACGTGACTATTTTGGCGAACATGGTATTAAAACGCATAGTGGTGAGATATGCCATTTAACAGACTTAGTTGAGATTGACGAAAAAGTTCGTTAATTATCAAAAAGCGTAAAAAAGGCACCAATTGGTGCCTTTTTTGTATTTGATGATTTTATTTTAACGGCTTAACTCACCACGTAAGTTGTCTTGCATCAAGTGACGAATAGTTTCAACCTCGAGCTTTTGGCTGAATAAGTAATGTAATTTAGTCAAACAGGCTTCTAATGTCATATCGTAGCCACTGATGACACCACAATTTAATAATGCATTACCTGTTGCATAACCGCCCATATTTACTTGGCCTTTTAAACACTGTGTTAAATTAACTATTACCATGCCGCGTTTACTTGCGTCATTAAGTATATCTAAAAACGCTGGATCTTGTGGGGCATTACCCACACCAAAACTTAATAAAACAAGTGCTTTAATGTCGTCATTAACTAAACTTTTCACGACTTTTGGACTGATCCCGGGATATAGATAAAGCACACCAATTGGCTGAGGTGTGATATTTGATACCTGTAGTTCATTATCTACGTATGGGCTAAGTTGACCTTTGATCAGTTGAATATTGATTCCTGAAAGTGCTAGTGGTTCAAGATTAGGTGAAGCAAATGCATCAAAGCCATCGGCATGCGCTTTTGTAGCACGGTTACCACGAAACAATTGGTTATTGAAAAATAGGCTTACTTCTGCAATAGGATAATTAGCTGCTAAGTACATCGCATTTAGTAAGTTCACTTGGCCATCAGAACGCAGTTGAGAGAGCGGTATTTGCGAGCCAGTCACAATTACAGGTTTCGTTAAGTTTTCGAACATAAAAGACAGGGCCGAAGCAGTATATGCCATGGTATCGGTACCATGTAGCACTACAAAACCATCATAGTCTTGGTATTTACTTTTGATATCGTCAGCGATTAATTGCCAGTGGGCAGGGGACATATCAGAAGAATCAATAAGCGGGCAATATTCGTGAATATCAAACAAAGGCATTTCATCACGATTAAACTCTGCATTATTGACCACTGTTTCTGTTAAAAAACCTTCTGCCGGAACATAGCCTCGGCTCGATTTTTTCATACCAATAGTACCACCTGTATAGGCGATATATATACGTTTACGTTTCATAAAAAAAGCCCAGTTAAACAACTGGGCTTAGTATACCTAAAATTGCTTTGCTAAGTAACTTATTGAATTACGTTACATACTAAACAACGAGCGTAAACGCCTTGAGGATCGTTATAATCTTTTAGGTTATCAATTTCACTACTTAACTGATTTATTAGGCTTTGTAAGTTAGCTTGCGTAGCCAATACTGATGTAGATGAATCAGATTTAGCAAAGAAACTCTGAATAGCCGCTGTGCCTAAGATATCTTGTAGCATCTGCTCTTGAGGTGTTAATGACTGTTTGATGGTTTTAACATCATAATGCTTAAGCTTAGCAAGCTCGGCTGCTGCTTTAATTGCATCTTGTTTATCACCTAACTTATCAACTAAACCAAGGTCTTTTGCTTGAGTTGCAATCCATACACGGCCTTGGGCAATTTTATCAACTTGTTCAGGGGTCATGTTACGTGCTTCAGCCACCACATTTAAAAAGCGTTTGTATGCATTTTCAACGCTCATTTGAATGATATCTGACATTTTCTCATCAAGAGGGCGAGCTATAGAAAAACCAGCAAGGTCCGTTGTTGCAACGCCGTCTGAATAAATACCCAATTCAGCCATGGTGTTTTCAAAAGTCATGAAAGTACCGAATACACCGATTGAACCTGTGATTGTGCTAGGAGCAGCCCAAATTTCATTGGCAGCTGATGCAATCCAGTACCCACCTGATGCTGCCACTGAGCTCATTGATGCAATTACTGGTTTACCTGCTGCTTTTAGAGCTAATACTTCAGCGCGGATCACTTCAGAGGCGAACATGCTACCACCACCTGAGTCAATACGAAGTACAACAGCTTTTACTTTGTCATCTAGGCGTGCTTTACGAAGTAGGGCAGCTGTCGAATCACCGCCAATTTCACCGGCTTTGCGCTCGCCATCTACAATCGTTCCTTTAGCAACAACAACGGCAACTTTTTCAGTGATTGGGTTATCGAACTCAACGGGTGGTTTTACAAGTGATAAATACTCACGAAAGCTAACCTGTTTAAAAGTTTTACCCGTTTCTTCTGCACCCACTAACTCAATAAGTTGCTGGCGAATTTGTTGTGTTGTTTTTAAAGAATCAACCCATTGATTATTTAACGCATACTGACCTGAGTTACCGTCAACTGCTTGCATTTTTGTTAGATATACTTCCATATCCTCATCAAAATTGCTTTCATCGAATGGACGACTCGCTGCAACATCAGTTTTATACTCGTTCCAAAGAGCTGTTAACCAGACACGGTTAGCTTCTTTTGCTGCATCTGACATGTCATTACGAATAAACGGTTCTACAGCTGATTTATAAGTACCAACACGGAAAATATGTTGAGTTACTTTTAATTTCTCAAGGGCATCTTTGAAGTAAAGCGGGAACATGCCGTAACCTTCAATGCTAACACCGCCATATGGGTGCATTGATACTTCATTAGCATGGGCAGCAATATAATATTGTGCTTGTGTGTAGTAGTAACCTGTAGCAATAACTTGTTTTCCAGCAGCTTTAAATGCATCAATTGCTTTGGTTATCTGTTTTAGCTTATTGATGTGCGCGCTAGGCATTTTTTGCAGGTCAAGTAGCATTACAGTGATGCGATCATCTTTGGTCGCTTCGTTGATCACTTCAACAACATCATCAAGAAGGATCTCTGATGGTGCTTCTTTGCCCATTGTTGCATCGTTGATAGCTGCTTCTACAGGATCAACATAGGTTTTTTCTTCAACAATTGGGCCGTTTAAGTTTAGGCGTAGCACGGTTCCATCTGCTACCTTTACTTGGTCTTCTTCACCAGTGATGGCTACAAAGAAGAGAATTACTAGTAATAAAAATAATATGTTTAGGACCAAACGGCGGGAAAAATTAATCCCGGTCCAAATGCCTTTAAATATCTTTGCTAGCAAAATAAATCCTTAATTCAGTACAGCTTAGTAGTGAACTTATCTTAGCTTAGAATAACTTTAAAATTAACTGTTAAATAGTAACAGAGTGTTTAAAACCACAATTTGCTACAGATTAATTAATAGCGAAAAGTTGATTATTCTAAGTTATTGCCGCAGAATCTATTTCTAATAGAGGTTCGACCAGTTAACGGGGCACACAATGTTAGAACAAAAATTACAATTACCGCATACCGAACTTCGTAATCGTTTGGTTATGGGCTCAATGCACACTGGCTTAGAAGAAGGCTGGCATAACCGTAAACGCTTACGTGCATTTTACGAAGCACGTGCCAAAGGTGGCACGGGTTTGATAATTACAGGGGGCTATAGCCCTAATTTACGCGGTAAGCTCTCACCATTCGCATCAACATTTAATTCATTTTATGATGTGATTAAACACAAAGCTTATACAGAAGCCGTACATCAACATGGCGGTAAAATTTGCTTACAATTATTGCATGCAGGTCGCTACGCATATCATCCATTTAATCAAGCGCCAAGTGCAATTCAAGCTCCTATTAATCCTTATAAACCTAAAGAGATGTCGTTAGGGTCAATTAAAAAGACCATAAAAGACTTTGCACACTCAGCAAAACTAGCTGAAAAAGCAGGCTATGATGGTGTTGAAATCATGGGTTCTGAAGGTTATTTAATTAATGAGTTTATGGCTAACCACACCAATAAAAGAACAGACAAGTATGGTGGTAGTTTAGAAAATCGAATGCGCTTAGCTTTGGATATAGTTAAAGCGGTGCGCGCTAAAGTGAGTCAAAAATTCATTATAGTATTTCGCTTGTCAGTGATGGATTTAATTCCTAATGGATCAACGCCTGATGAAGTAAAACAACAGGCTTTAGCTCTTGAACAAGCAGGTGTCGATATTTTTAATACCGGTATAGGTTGGCATGAAGCCCGTGTACCAACCATCGCAAGTATGGTACCACCGGGGGCATTTAAAGAAGCATCAAAACGCTTAAAAGATACGGTATCAGTGCCTGTTATCGCGGTTAACCGCATTAATACACCAGAAATTGCTAATGGTATTTTAGCGGCGGGTGAGTCAGATTTAATTTCGATGGCACGTCCTTTATTAGCGGACCCTGATTTTTTCAATAAGTACGTTAATAATAAAGCTGAGCAAATCAATATTTGTATCGGTTGTAATCAGGGCTGTTTAGACCATGTGTTTAAAAACAAACGTGCAACTTGTTTGGTTAATCCACAAGCGGCTTTTGAATTAGATTACAGTTTAGAAAAAACAAAATTTTCACGATTAGTCCTGGTTGTTGGTGCAGGCCCCGCCGGCCTTGCTGCAAGTTGTTACCTAGCAGAGAAAGGTCACAAGGTGACCTTAATTGAACGTAAAGAGCAAATGGGTGGTCAGTTTAACTTAGCAATGCAAGTGCCAGGTAAAGAAGACTTTAACCATACACTCAATTATTTCACTAATGAATTAAAGCGGTTGAATGTAGATTTGCAGCTTGGTACTGACTTTACTGATGATATGCTTAATCAATACGATGATGTGGTGTTTGCAACGGGCGTACGTCCGCGTGAAGCCAAAATCGAATGTGGAGATGGGAAACGCGTATTTGCTTATGATAAAGTTATTCGTGGTGAAGTCGAACTTGGTGAGAAAATTGCTATTCTTGGTGCCGGAGGTATAGGCTTTGATATGGTTGCCTTTTTAAGTGAGCATAAAGGGCAAACTATAGAGCAATTCAAAACTCAATGGGGCATTGAATGTGAAGCTGCACCTGATAAAGACAACCGCCAAATATACATGCTTAAGCGCAGTGCAGGGCGTTTTGGTAGTGAGCTTGGTAAAACGACAGGTTGGATCCATCGTCAAGTTGCTAAACAGCACGATGTAAAACAAATTGCTGAGTGTCAGTACATAAGCTTTGATGAAAAAGGTTTAAAAATTACTGTTAAAGGTGAAGAACAAATCTTAGATGTAGATACCGTGATTGCTTGTATTGGTCAGGTTTCAAATACTGAAACTTTTGAAAAAGAAACTGAAAACGCCAAAGTACACGTAATTGGAGGAGCCAAGCTTGCTGCAGCCATTGATGCAAAACGTGCAATTTTTGAAGCATTACAAGTTGCTCGTAAAATATAATTGAAAGTAAACTAGAAAACTCGCGGTCTGTGTGATTAATAAAATTAGTCACGAGACCGCTATGTTGAACACACACCTTCGACCTTTATACAACCGCATCTTAAACAACTTTCAGTTTTTAGATGGACTACCCAGCCTTTTAATTCGCTTAATTTTAGCTCCAGTGATGATAATTGCAGGTTTTAATAAACTTGCCTTAAGTGGTGATGTCACTCACTTCCACCAATACTTTTTAGCATCCAATGATATTGTTGCATGGTTTGGCAATAACGAATGGGGCTTAGGCCTGCCAATGCCCTCCGTACTAGCATTTTTAGCGGCATGGACAGAATTTTTAGGGGGGATATTTCTTTTATTAGGTTTATTTACCCGCTTAACCGCAATTCCTTTGATGATCACTATGGTTGTTGCAGCGACTACAGTACACGCTAGTAATGGCTGGTTTGCTGTAACCCCCACAGATGCAAGCACTAGCCCAGCAAGAGTTCTCAATTGGCTTTCAATACCAGGTAGTGAAGCCAGTTTGGTTAATTCAGATGAAGCAAGTGAGAGATTGACTAAAATGCGCGAGTTGCTAGAGACTCATGGTTATACAGAATACCTTTATGAAAAAGGTAAACCTGTGATCTTAAATAATGGGATTGAATTTTCCGCAATTTACTTTGTTATGCTGTTAAGCTTATTTTTTGTAGGTGGCGGTCGTTACGTTAGTTTAGATTATTGGTTAACTAGAAAAGTACCGAATAGCTTTATTGCTAATAAAGATAAATGATAAGCTAGAGTTATATTGCCTCTACTTGATAGGGGCCTTGTCTTAAGCTTTTACGGAACATTCATGGACGCTTTAACGCTATTACAAACTCGACAATCAGACCCTCGCCTTGTAGCACCAGGGCCTACGGCAGAACAACTTGAAATTATTAAGCGCGCAGCTATCAAAGTACCAGATCATGGCTGTATTGCTCCTTGGCGGTTTATTGTTGTAGAGGGGGATGCTCGGAATAAATTGGGTGAAATCTATCACCAAGCTGCTGTTGCTGAAAAACAGGATCAAAGAACGATTGATCGAGCAAAAGAATTACCGCTGCGTTCACCTATGATGATAATTGCTATTGCAGATGTAGCAGAAAACCCAAAAGTGCCTCGGATTGAGCAAGTGCAAAGTGCAGGATGTAGTGTTCTTGCAATGCAACAAGCTGCGTTTGCACAAGGTTTAGGAGGTATTTGGCGCACAGGCTATTTTGCACAGAGTCCAGCAGTGAAAGCAGCACTTGGCTGTAAAGAAGAAGATGAAATTGTTGGTTACCTATATTTGGGCACGCCAGAAGTAGATATCAAAAAGCCAATTAGACACAAGCCAGAGACGTTTTTTGAGAATTTATAAATAGTAGGAACTTTTATACAGTTAAGCAGTCAGACACTATTAAGCTTACTTATGTTAGTTTTTTCAGATTTAGCTTAGCTGTAAGAAGCGCACGGATGCAAAAAACGAAATAATTCTTCTTCAGTGTGTTTTTTAATCGGTTATTTTTTGTTAACGTATGGATGGTCTTAAAAAAATAACGATAAAGAAGACGAGAACAATGGGAAACTTATTTTTACGTGAAAAAGAAAATTGGTTCGCTTGGTCAATTTGGGGCATAATTGGTGCTGTAGTCACTTTCTTTGTTGCTATGGCGACTAATCAACCTCATTATCTAGGCTTGTCTGCAGTAGTTGTATTACTCTTCCTTACATGGTGGATGCAAAGCACTAAACGTTTCGATTTTGGTCGCGCCTTTAAAATATGTTGTTATGTTTTAACGCTCACTTGTTTACCGGCATTCGTGTTAGTCATCATACCTAGTTATAACCTCAATAAAATTGATGTGATTGTTCAAGGCTCTGGCTTTGCACTTGTCAGCCTTATTGTTTGTCTGGTGTGTTCTTTAATTGCAAAACGCCCGAAGCAGTATTATTGATAGTTATAGATTTTAGTTTTTTAAAGTTTTTTACAATTAAGGCTTTACAACGTACGCAGTAAACACTATTATGCGCGCCGTACGGAGAGATGGCAGAGTGGTCGAATGCACCGGTCTTGAAAACCGGCAGGGGTTTGTAGCCCCTCTAGGGTTCAAATCCCTATCTCTCCACCATTATTTAGAAAAACCGCCTACAGGGCGGTTTTTTGCTATCTGGAGATAAGTAATGTCAACAAGCGAGTCTTCTTTTACACCAATACGTTTTGTAAAACACGTTTTACTTTGGTGTATCTTTTCTTATTTTTATCACAGCGGAATCAACGTACTCGTTGCCATGGCCCATGATGCACAACCTGATTACGGATTATTATCTTCAATAGCTTATGGAATCGGCTTTAATGTATTAGTTGGCCATCTCATTGGTAAATACGACAAACACTGGCCTACTATCGCAGCCTTTGTAATTTCTTCGATAGGGCTTATTGTTGTGCCTTTAATCATGTTAGGCAAAGAGGGCTTAATGAGTGGCTTTTTTATTGCATCGATGATCGCCACTTTACCAGTTGCGACTTTCGTTATTGATAAAATAAAGCTGCGAATTAGTGCAAACACTGAGCAAACGCAGTAAAACTAGGCGATATTCGTTGTTTTTTTATGTTAGTATGACCACGTCTTTTAACTAAATAAACGTGAATTAAAACATGTCAGATAATTTTACAACAGACGCTGAAAAAGCAAGTTACGGTATTGGTTTACAAATGGGTGAGCAATTAAAGGCGAATCCATTTGAAGGTTTAAACTTAAACTCTGTATTTGAAGGTATGAAAGACGCATACACTGGTAACGATTTCCAAGTTGAAATCCCAGCAATTCAAGCAGCATTTGAGAAAATCAACGCTGAGATCCAAGCTCGTCGTGAAGAAGAAGCTAAAGTTCTTGCAGCTGAAGGTATTGCATTCTTAGAAGAAAATGCAAAACGTCCTGAAGTAACAGTAACTGAGTCAGGTCTTCAATATGAAGTACTTACTGCAGGCGACGGTGAAAAGCCAACTGCAGATTCAACTATCCGTGCACATTACCACGGTACACTAATCAATGGTACAGTATTTGATAGCTCATATGAGCGTGGTCAACCAGCTGAGTTCCCTGTGGGCGGTGTAATCAAAGGTTGGACTGAAGCGGTACAAATGATGGGTACTGGTTCTAAGTGGCGTTTATACGTACCACACGAACTTGCTTACGGTGAGCGCGGCGCTGGTGCAGCAATCGCTCCTTTCTCAACGCTAATCTTTGACGTTGAGCTATTAGATATCATCTAATTGATTTCTAATACTACTCGTAATAATACTTGGTCATTTTAAGGGTTAAATCTATCGCTAACTGCGTTAAAATTTCTCATTTAGAGCAACTAAATAATGATTTTTTGCCTTTTATCAACGATGTTTTTATTGCCTCAAAATAGATTACTTAATTAAACGAGTTGCTATTCAGACATAAAAAAAACCTGCTTTTAAGCAGGTTTTTTTATGTCTGAATTTAATACTCAATTAGCTATTTGATTCAGCGAATTCTTTACACGCAGCAGTGTCTTCACATTCACCGTATAGGTAAAGAGAGTGGTTTGTTAGTTTGATGCCATTCTCTTTGGCGATCTCTTCTTGACGACGTTCGATAGTGTCGTCTTCAAACTCAACAACCTTACCACATTTAAGGCAAACTAAATGATCATGGTGAGTGCTACCCGATAATTCAAATACTGATTTTCCGCCTTCGAAGTGGTGGCGAGATACAATACCTGCATCATCAAATTGATTTAGAACACGGTAGACAGTTGCAAGACCAATCTCTTCGCCTTTGTCTAAAAGAATTTTATAGACATCTTCAGCGCTGATGTGTTGGTTGTCTGGAGATTGTAAAATCTCTAAAATTTTAATACGAGGCAGTGTTACTTTTAACCCTGCTTTTTTTAATTCCAAGTTGTGATCAGTCATTCAATCTGTCTCAATTTTATTTAGTTATACTAGGCATCATTAAGATGCACACGACACATTAGCAACTGTTAGAATAACGTGCCTAGTTACTAAGTGCAAAGAACAATTCGTCTTGTTGCTGTTTTTTTGAACAAAAATGAACTGGTTGTGCATCTTTACATCAGCTAGTAAATGCGAGTAGTACTTGTTATTAATCAGCAAGTTCTGCTAAACACATTTCTTCATAAACCTGAGCACACCAGTCTTTAACACGCTTTTCTGTAAGTTCTGGTTGACGGTCTTCATCAATACCTAAGCCAACAAAATTGCTGTCATCTATAAGAGCTTTTGATGCTTCAAAGTCATAACCTTCTGTAGACCAATGACCAACAACGATTGCACCACGCTCAGTTACGATATCGTTGATCATACCCATTGCATCTAAGAAGTATTCAGCATAGTCTTCTTGGTCACCGCAGCCGAAGATAGCCACTAGTTTACCTTCAAAGTCAACTTCTTCTAATTCAGGGAAGAAGTCATCCCAGTCACATTGAGCTTCACCGTAGTACCAAGTTGGAATACCGAATAACAATAAATCGAATTCAGCAATCTCTTCTTTTGAACTTTTTGCAATGTCATGAACTGCAACTAGCTTTTTACCTAATTCCTTTTGAATCATTTTAGCTACATGTTCAGTATTGCCTGTGTCACTTCCGAAAAAAATACCTACGCTTGACATGGATTTAAAACCTTCTATCTATCAATAGCCAATCTTTCTTGTAAAATTGTTTCAATCAACGCGCTACGGCTAATATTCTGCGCATCTGCCATATCGCTTAATGCTTGATATAACTGTGATGAAACCTTAAATTCTACACGCTTTAAACCACGTGCTTTATCTCGCTTTATTTGATTACGTTTATTTACTTTTAATTGCATGTCACGAGGTAGGGGATTCGTTTTAGGTCTACCTGGACGTTTTTCGTATTCAAATAAATCGGGTGTTGTTCTATCTGTTTCTGACTTTGCCATGTCTAGCCCACACCTGCGCCTTGCCAGAAGACTTGAATAAGCCCTTTCGCTATAAACCCAGAACAGCCTAAAAATAGCACTAACCAAACGATGTATCGGCCAAATCGTGGTACATCACCTTTTTTAAGGACATCTTGAATTGCCATTCCAATAAAAAAGAAAATACCAGCTAAGCCAAAATACAACCCTAAGGTATCAAATTCGTTAATTAACTGACTGACCATCAACGTATAAACCTTTAAATTAAACGGCGCGTACTATAGCACAAAAATTTGTAATAATTTAGTGCGCACGATCAAAAACAGCGAATTTTATCAGCGCAATTATTGTGCTAAAAAATCGCTGATTGCTTTATTAACGGCAAGTGGTTTTTGCGCATGTAGCCAATGACCTGCACCATGAATAATTTTTGCTTTAGCATTAGGAAATAAAGCCATAATTGCGGGTCGATGCTCAGCTAAAATGTAATCTGAATCATTACCTTTGATGAACAAAGTATCACATAAACAAGAATCATTTTCACCAACTCGCGCTAAAATATTTTCATACTGCTGATATAAAACCGCTAAATTAAAGCGCCATTGGTATTTGCCTTCGTCATTCTTAGCAAAACTTTTCAATAAAAACTGACGGACACCCATCTCATCAATGTGTTTTGCAAGAATCTCATCAGCGGCTTTTCTATCAGCTACATTTGACTCTGCCACCTCATTGAGGCCTGAAAAAATAGCGCTATGACGGGGGGCATTGGCAACAGGAGAAATGTCTAACACCACAAGTTTATCGATGAGCGACGGATGATTAAGTGCTAATTGCATGGCAACTTTACCACCCATTGAATGCCCAATGATGTGAGCCTTACTTATATTTAAATGTTTTAGTAATTCACTAACATCATTAGCCATTGCGTGATAATTCATTGTATCACTGTGAAAAGATCTACCGTGGTTACGTAAATCAATATTGGTAACCCGGTAATTTTCAGCTAAGGCTTTTGCAATTACATTGAGGTTTTCAAGCGAGCCAAACAAACCATGGATCAATACAACGTCTGAACCTTGACCCAATTGTTGGTAGTTTAATAGCATTTTCAACTCCTAATTTTAATGGCAGTATTTTGCCTAGTGAAATTACAAAATGCAAAACATAGAGAATTGCTGCGAGCTTAGGTATAATCATTGAGAACTTTTAAAATGTGACCCGTAAAGACAGGAATAACATGAAAAAAATCGACATAGACGACGAGTTATATCAATACATTGCAAGCAACACGCAAAGTATTGGTGAAAGTGCATCAACCATTTTACGTCGTTTATTAAACCTCTCTGATGGCGCCAATGCCCCAGTTGAAACAACTACTAAAACTGAACAAGAACCTCCAGTTGTTGAAGTAAAAGAAGAAGCAAAACAAGAATCAAGTCTCGAACCAAGCGACGAAAATGTTGACGAGGCTGCTGAAACTGTCACAGCATCGACACAAGTGAAAGGTAATGTGTTTAATGTATTAAACAAAGAAGAGCTAGCAATGCAAAAAGGTGTTGTTGGTCGATTCTTATTTATACTTGCTGCTTTATACAGAACGCATAAGAAAGATTTTGCTAACGTACTTGAAATTAAAGGCCGTGACCGTGTTTATTTTGCTACAAGCAAAGAAGCACTTCTTGAAAGCGGTAGCAGCATGAATCCAAAAAATATCACTGATACTGAGTATTGGGTGATGACAAATTCAAATACAACCAGAAAAAAAATGATGCTTCACGAAGTGGCACTGTGCTTAGGCTATAGCGCGGATGAAGCAGAAAAAATTCGTGATTACTTATAATCCATAAGGAAATAATATGGCGATTCATCCTGATGCAGGTAAACCTGCACCGCAATCAAGCTTAGTGAATGTACCAAAACTGATCTCGGCTTATTACTTAAATGAACCTGATCTGGAACAAAACCCAGAGCACTGTGTTGCTTTTGGTACTTCTGGCCATCGTGGTTGTTCGTTCGATGTAAAATTTAATGAATCGCATATTTTAGCGATCACACAAGCAATTTGTGATTACCGTAAAGAAAATAACATTTTTGGCCCACTATTCCTTGGTAAAGATACCCATGCATTGAGTGAAGCTGCTTTTAACTCTGCAATTGAAGTACTTGTTGCAAACGAAGTACAAGTCATCGCACAAGAAAATGATGATTACACACCAACTCCTGTAATCAGTCATGCTGTTGTTTGTCATAATAAAGAAAACCCAAATGAATTAGCAGATGGGATTGTTGTAACACCTTCACATAACCCGCCAGAAGACGGTGGTTTCAAATATAACCCGCCAAATGGTGGCCCTGCAGATACCGATGTTACTAAGTGGATTGAAGACAGAGCAAATCAATTACTTTTAGAAGACTTAGTTGAAGTAGAGTTATTTCCGTATGCTAAAGCATCACGCTCGGGCTTTATTAAGTACCAAGATTTAATTACACCATACGTAGATGACTTAGTTAATATCGTTAATCTAAAAGCAATTAGCGATGCAAAAATCAAAATTGGTGTTGACCCACTAGGTGGTTCAGGTATCAACTTTTGGCCAGTCATTGCAGAAAAATATAATTTAGACTTAACGGTCGTAAATGAGTCTGTTGACCCTACGTTCTCATTCATGCCTTTAGATAAAGACGGCAAAATCCGTATGGATTGTTCATCTCCTTATGCAATGACAAACCTTATTGCATTAAAAGATGATTATGATATCGGTATTGGTAACGACCCTGATTATGACCGCCATGGTATTGTTACGCCTGACGGTTTAATGAATCCAAATCACTTTTTAGCTGTTGCGATTGACTACTTATTAAACAACCGCGAATGGTCAAAAGATGTCGCAATTGGTAAAACACTGGTATCAAGCGGCATGATTGATAAAGTAGTTGCACGTAATAACCGTGAAGTAAAAGAAGTACCGGTAGGCTTTAAATGGTTTGTAGAAGGCCTAAGCAAAGGTACCCTTGCTTTTGGTGGTGAAGAAAGTGCAGGGGCGTCATTCTTACGCTTCGATGGTACCGTGTGGAACACTGATAAAGATGGCTTTATTTTAGGCTTACTAGCTGCTGAGATTTTAGCGGTAACGGCTAAAACACCGTCACAGCTTTATAAAGAGCTTGAACAAGAGTTCGGTGCACCTATTTACAAGCGTATTGATGCTCCCGCTGATGCGCAGCAAAAATCACGTTTAAAAGCGTTATCAGCAGACGATGTAAAAGCAAACACCTTAGCAGGCGATGCAATTACACAGAAGCTAACCCATGCACCGGGTAATAATGCGGCTATTGGTGGTTTGAAGGTTGTTACCGAAAACGGTTGGTTCGCTGCTCGTCCATCGGGCACTGAAGACATTTATAAAATTTACCTTGAATCATTCAAAGGTGAAGAGCATCTAGCATTATTAGAAAAAGAAGCGAAAAAGCTGGTTGATTCAGTAATTAGCTAAATTCTTTTTTACCCTTTAAAACGGCTGAGATTCTCAGCCGTTTTTGTATTCTACTCTCACGTATTTTTAGGATAGAACTATGAGCTATTCAACTCCTTCATATCTCCAAAAATTAAAAAGTACTGGCGACTTTTTAACACTAACCCGAAACAATGAATTTTCACTAGATTCTTGTGCTTTTAAGCTTGAAAACGGCACTGATGTCACAGTTCACGATACTGGCATCATAGAGTTTCAACCAAAAGAGCAAACAAACAAAGATATTGTACTTTCGAGTGCGGTGCACGGTAACGAAACAGCACCAATTGAAATCTGTGACCAATTAATCAAGGCAATCATTACACAAGAACTTGTACTTAAACAGCGTGTATTGTTTATTTTTGGTAATCCAAAATCGATAAATATCGGTAAACGCTTTGTTGATGAAAACTTAAATCGTTTATTTAATGGTCATCACACTGTTGAGGGGGTTGATTCAAATCCTGAGCGAGTTCGTGCAAAGCTACTTGAAGATGTAGTTTCTGATTTCTTTGCAAGAGGTAACCAAGGTAGTGAACGTTTTCATTATGACCTACATACTGCAATTCGAGGTTCTAAAAATGAAAAGTTCGCTGTGTATCCATTCTTACATGGTAAACCGTGGAAAAAAACACAGCTGCAATTCTTACTTAGCTGTGGTGTAAACACTGTATTAATGATGAAATCAGCGGCAACAACTTTTAGCTACTACTCATCGTTTGTACATGGTGCTGATTCATTTACCGTAGAGCTTGGTCAAGTAAAGCCATTTGGCGAAAATGATATGTCACGATTTGAGAAAACCAAACAAACATTAATTGCATTAATTAGTCAGGAAACTGTTAATTACAAAGAATTTAATGCAGAGGATTTTGAGTTGTTTTCAGTTTATAGAACAATAAACCGTACTTGCGAAGATTTTAGTTTCCCATTTGCTGATGATGTCGAAAATTTCACCGGTTTTGCAAAGGGGGATTTATTAGCAACTGATGGTCAGACCAGATATGAAGCGGAAGTGGACGGCGAAGCTATTATCTTCCCAAATGCTGATGTAGCCTTAGGTCAACGTGCTTTACTTACAGTTGTACCAATGCAAGTTGATAGCAACTTTATTTAAAATCTCTGCATTATCACCCACCGATTTTTGGTTAACTATATGACAATAAAGAATTTATTTCGTTGTATAGTTAACTTTCCATGCGTTTTTAGCCATTTATCACCTATTCGTCTATGATTAGTTGAATAACAACTTACGTTAACGTAAAGTGACGGCAGTTTAATTTAATTAGATTGAATATTACGCAAACTTTATCCTTACAGCTCATGCTGATAAAAATAGTAATAAGGGCAGTGGCGTAGGTTTCTGACAACGAAAGAAGGTAGGTTATGAGTAATCCAAATAACGTATCGCTAAACATTAATCATGAACTGTCATTTATTGATGGTCACGCATTAACGATCCCTACATTAAGCATTCTTAATGAGGAAGGCGACATCCACGAAGGTGCAACCGCACCCGATATCGACAAAGCAACAGCAATCCGTTTATACGAGACAATGCGTTTTATTAGAGCGCTTGATGAGCGTATGCAAGCAGCACAGCGTCAAGGTCGAGTTAGCTTTTACATGCAATGTTTAGGTGAAGAAGCTGCTGTAACGGCATCGTCTGCAGCGCTTGACCAAAATGACATGATCATGGCCCAGTACCGTGAACAAGCCGCTTTACGCTATCGTGGTTTTAGCCTAGACCAATTCATGAACCAAATGTTTTCAAACGAAAAAGATTTGGGTAAAGGTCGCCAAATGCCAATTCACTACGGCTCACGCGAACTCAACTATATGACCATTTCATCTCCGCTTGGTACGCAAATTCCGCAAGCAACAGGTTATGCGTATGGTCAAAAAGTTCGTCACATTGATGCCCAAACAGGTGAGTTGAACAGTACGATTGATAACATCACCATTTGTTATTTTGGCGAAGGTGCGGCATCTGAAGGTGATTTTCATGCTGGTTTAAATATGGCTGCAGTTCATGAAGCACCGGTTATCTTTTTTGCGCGTAATAATGGCTATGCGATATCAACACCCGCAGATGAACAATTTAAAGGTGATGGTATTGCATCACGCGGTGTTGGCTATGGCATTAAAACAATTCGTGTTGACGGTGCTGATGCGCTTGCAGTTTATGCTGCAACGAAAAAAGCCCGTGAAATTGCTACTACCAAAGGTGAACCAGTTTTAATTGAATCGATTGCCTATCGTTTAGGTGCTCACTCAACCAGTGACGATCCTAGCGGCTACCGTACAAAAGACGAAGAAGCAAAACATAAAGGCTGTCCAATTGAGCGTTTCCGTAAGTGGTTATTAAAACAAGGTTGGTTAGACGAAGCGCAAGACGCAAAAGATAAAGAAACAATCCGTGAAGAAATCTTAGCGGCTCTTAAACGCGCTGAAAAAGTTGCAAAACCAGCATTAGAAGATCTTATTTCTGATGTTTATGATAAGCCAATTCCATCACTGCAAAAACAATACGAAGAATTAAAAGAGCACATTTTGCAGCATCCTGATGCTTATCCAACAACTGCAGGGAGATTAAAGTAATGGCTAAAATGAACATGCTTCATGCAATTAACTCTGCCCTTGATATCACCATGGCAGAGCATCCAAATGCATGTATTTTTGGTGAAGACGTTGGCTATTTTGGTGGTGTATTCCGTGCAACATCAGGCTTACAAGAAAAATATGGTAAGCACCGTGTGTTTAATACACCATTAACTGAGCAAGGTATTTTAGGTTTTGCTAATGGTCTGGCTGCTTTTGGTGCGCCTGCTTTAGCTGAAATTCAATTTGCAGATTATATTTTTCCTGCATTTGACCAAATCGTAAATGAATCTGCTAAATTCCGTTACCGTAGTGGTAATGAATTTAATGTAGGCAACCTAACAATTCGTACTCCTTATGGCGGTGGTATTGCGGGTGGTTTATATCATTCACAATCACCAGAAGCTTATTTTGCTCATACACCGGGTTTGAAACTTGTTGTGCCACGTAACCCTTATCAAGCAAAAGGTTTGCTTCGTGCATCAATTAAAGATGATAACCCAGTTATTTTCTTTGAGCCAAAACGTTTATACCGTGCATCAACAGGTGAGGTACCAGAAGAGGATTACAGCATCGAGCTTGGTAAAGCAGAAGTCATTCAAGAGGGTACTGATGTTACTTTGCTTGCTTGGGGTGCACAAATGGAAATCGTTGAAGATGCCGCTAAAAAAGCAGCAGAGCAAGGAATTAGTTGTGAAGTCATCGACTTACGAACTATTTTACCGTGGGATGTTGAGACAATCGCTAAATCAGTAACCAAAACCGGTCGTTTAGTGGTTAGCCACGAAGCGCCAATCACAAATGGTTTTGGTGCAGAAATCGTTGCAACAATTCAACAAGAGTGTTTCTTACACCTTGAATCGCCAATTGCTCGAGTGTGTGGTTTAGATACGCCATACCCATTAGCACTTGAAAAAGAATATGTGCCAGATGCACTTAAAGTGCTTGCTGCGATTAAGCAATCTGTAGAGTTTTAGGAGTCAGTATGTCTAAAGATTTTATCTTGCCAGATATCGGCGAAGGCATCGTAGAATGTGAAATTGTTGAATGGTTAGTTGCAGAGGGCGATTCTGTAAAAGAAGATCAGCCAATTTGTGACGTCATGACCGACAAAGCGCTTGTGCAAATTCCAGCTGTCCATGATGGTGTGATCAGTAAGCTTTATTATGCAAAAGGTGATATTGCTAAAGTACATGCACCATTATTTGCGATGGATGTTGATGGTGAAGCAGCTACGCAAAACGAAGAAGCTCAAGCTCCAGTTGAAGCAGCCGCAATACCTGAATCTGGTGAACATTTAGAAGATTTCATTTTACCTGACATCGGTGAAGGTATTGTTGAGTGTGAAATCGTTGAGTGGTTAGTCAGCGAAGGTGATGAAATCGTTGAAGACCAAGCTGTGTGTGATGTAATGACAGACAAAGCATTGGTTCAAATTCCGGCTAAATATACAGGTAAAGTTGAAAAGCTTTATTATAAGAAAGGCGATATTGCCGCTGTTCACAGTCCATTATTCCAAATGAGCATTGTAGGCCAAAACTCAGAGCCTGATGTAAGCTCTGCGGTAGTTAAAGCGCAAACAAATGCAGCGACTAAACCAGCACAAAAGCCTGTGTCTGCATCAAATGAGACTAAACAACTTAATAAGAAAGCAGTTGCTTCACCAGCTGTTCGTCGTAAAGCACGTGAACTTGATGTAGATTTAACGCAAGTACCAGGCTCTGGTAAAAATGGCCGAATTTACAAGCAAGACATCGAAGATTTCTTGAACGAATCACCAAGCCAAGCAGTAACACAACAAGCTGCTCCTAAAGCGGCAGAGCCTGTAAAAACTGCAGCATCCACAGCTGGTGGTAGTCATGTTGAGCCTATTAAAGGCATTAAAGCGGCAATGGCTAAGCAAATGGTTGCGTCAGTATCGACAATTCCGCATTTTACTTTTTGTGATGAAATTGACCTGACAAAATTGATTGCTATGCGAAGCGAACTTAAAGAGCAGTATAAGCAACAGGGCGTTAAGTTAACTATGATGCCATTCTTTATCAAAGCTCTATCGCTTGCAATGAAGCAGTTCCCAGTACTTAACTCACAAGTGAATGATGATTGTAGTGAGCTGACTTATTTTGACGACCATAACATTGGTATGGCGGTTGATTCTAAGATTGGCTTATTAGTACCAAATGTTAAAGCATGTCAGTCAAAGAGTATTGTTGATGTTGCAAATGAAGTTACGCGCTTAACTGAAGCAGCACGGGATGGACGTGTATCACCAGATGATTTAAAAGGCGGTACAATTAGTATCTCTAACATTGGTGCTATTGGCGGCACAATTGCAACCCCGATCATCAATAAACCAGAAGTGGCCATTGTTGCATTAGGTAAGTTACAACATTTACCTCGTTTTGACGAACAGGGTAATGTGGTTTCAGCAGCCATTATGCAAGTAAGCTGGTCTGGCGATCATCGAGTGATTGATGGCGGAACAATTGCCCGCTTCAATAACTTGTGGAAGTCTTATTTAGAAGATCCTGCAAAAATGATGATGGCTATGAGCTAACATTATTAATAAATAAAAAACCAGCCTCGGCTGGTTTTTTTTATAGTATTTAATTTATATTTTAAAGACCGTAATAGTACAATCCATAACCGAGTAACAGCGCAGGTATTGTTGAATAGACTGTCGCCATTAAAGCTGCTTTTGGTGCTAATGCGATGGCTGGGAAGAGAGCATCGCCATCATTTGATATTGCATTTGCTGCCATCGCACTAAATGGGATAATGCCTTGAATATAAAGTGTCATTACGACAATTTGCGGCCCACAGCCTGGTAACAAACCTATTGCTACAGCTACCAAGGGAGCAAGATAAGCATATTCAGAAAACCATGCTTTTAAATCAACACCTAGCAAATTAACTAAAACTTCAAATAGCATGAAACTGGCGACAACCCATGCTGTAACAAAGTGCGTGTCCATTAACACTTTCGTGAGCTTTGAAGGTGGATTGCATGGAGCTTCTTCGCTGGTCAATTGTTTATAACTGCTGCCTTTAGATGAAAGAGCCCATACAACTACAGTAAATAGCGCCATGATTGAACCAAATAGGGTAATGCCATGATTAATAACATTACCAAATACGCTAAGGTCGGTATTGGTGGCAATAACAATAGCAACAATCAAGCTTGGCATTAAGGCAAATTTCCAAACCGGGCGGCTAAATATTAAAGCTTTTGGTTGGCATTGAGGTTGTTCGCTGAAGTCACTGGCTTGCGTAGGTTGAAACTTATCTGATTTATGAAATGTATTAACCACCTGTCCGCTAATTACGCCTACACTAACACCGATTACCATCATTAATAACCCATCAAGAGGGCGGGTTGCTAATAACAAAAATGCAGCATCACCCATGGTTGCTGTTAATACTGCGACCACAGAGCCAAAGCTAGCTTGTTTTTTGGTAAATTGGGTAACTACAATAATGGCACCTCCACAGCCAGGTAAAGCACCTAAGATTGACGCAAAACCGATTTCTAGGATGCCTGATTTAGCTCGTAAATAGCTGAGCTGTAATTGAGGTAGCCGATCAATCAAGTAGTAATAGATTAATAAAGTGGCTGCAACAAACACAGATACTTGAAAAAAAGCATCACTTAACGCTTGGAGGGTAAACTCACGGCTTGCTGGTATTGCCAAAGAAATTAGCAATAATAGGGGTAAAAATAAGCGTTTATTGTCCGTAATATAACACCTCGCTTTATGGGTGGAATACCTCGTTTGTGTTAATGAGAGCATACAGTGCAACCTAAAAATTAATCAGGTTACACTGTATTACCGATTTAAATGAAAATCAATCTCATTTACATCTATTTGCGTTGAAACTCAGAGCTCGCATTCCAGGTCGGCCATTCTTTACGCTCTGAAATATCAAAACCTACTTGATAGAATAACTGAAGATCCTGAACGGCACCTGATAAATCCCATTCATCACGGTAACGATCGCAAGGCTGATGGTAACAACCGCGAAGAACTAAGCTCATACGCTTACGGTAATTTGCAGTTTCTTCATCAAGGGCTTCACTGCCGCCGCCAGCATACATTGCTGGTACACCCATGTTTGCAAATGCAAAGTGATCAGAACGATAGTAACCACCCGAAGACGGTTTAGGATCGCCAGATACAGTTCGGCCTTGTGCTTTAGCAGCTGTTTCTAACAAGCTATCCATTTCTGATTTGCCGATACCAACAACACTGATATCTTTCACTTTACCTAATAGATTTAAGCTATCCATGTTGATGTTTGCAACAGTTTGAGAAGCTGGGATCACTGGGTTTGCAGCGTAATATTTTGATCCAAGTAGACCTTGTTCTTCAGCGGTTACTGCTAAGAAAGTCATTGAGCGGCTAGGGTGCTCAGGAAGGCTAGCAAATGCTTCTGCAACTTCAATTAAGCCTGCAGTACCTGTCGCGTTATCGTGGGCACCATTATAAATTTGGTCACCTTTACGTGTTTTATCTGTACCAAGGTGATCCCAATGAGCTGAGTAAATGATGTGCTCGTCTGGCTTTTCGCTGCCAGGTAACGTTGCAATGAAGTTATATGAAATTGACTTTTTAATCGTGTTATTTACTTCAACGCTAGCTGTTAGGTCGCCCATATCAATATGGTAAGCACCTTTTGCAGCATTTGCTTTCATAGTATCGAAATCTAAACCTGCTTTTGTGAATAGCTCTTTGGCAACATCAGTTGTTACCCAGCCTTCAACAGCAACACGATCCATGTTGTTATTTTCTTTTTGGAAACCAAATTGCTCACCGCTCCAAGAGTTTTCAACAACTGACCATGGGTAAGAAGCTGGTGCTGTTTCGTGGATAATAATTGCACCAGCTGCACCTTGACGACTTGCTTCTTCATATTTGTATGTCCAGCGACCATAATAAGTCATGGCATCGCCAGTAAATAAATCTGGGTTTTTAGTCGCATAACCTGGATCATTAACTAGCATTACAACTGTTTTGCCTTTTACGTCTATGCCTTCGTAGTCGTTCCAGTTGTACTCTGGCGCATTTACACCATAACCAACGAATACTAATTCAGAATCTTTAATGCTTTGTTTAGCACTAATACGGCTACTACCCATTACCATATCTTTTTTATACTGATAATCTTTGCCGCCAATGGTAAGTACCATGTTTGAGTCTGCTTCAAGTGAAACAAGCGGTACTTCTTGTAAGAAGCTATCACCGTTACCAGGCTCAAAACCCAATGCTTTAAATTGGTCAGTTAAATAGGCAAGCGTTAGCTCTTCACCTTTCGATGATGGTGCACGGCCGCCGAATTCATCAGAAGCTAACACTTTAATGTGCTCTGCTAGTTGCTCTGAGTTGATGCTTTGATAGGCTTTTTCTACATCACCTGATGTGATACTTGTTGAAGCACAGCCTGCAAGAATGGTACTTGCAAGTACTGTCATTGGAAAATAGCGTTTCATAATAGCTCTTTTTTTGTTTTATGGTGGCATTAGTATATGAGGTTCTATTAATGAGAACCAGTTTTTACGGTAAACTACCCACAATACATCAAGAAGTTAAAAAATAAGCAATGAAACGATTTAGCGCACCAGAGCAATGGTCAACACAATACCTTACAACCGGTGCTTTTAGTGACCTAGCAACGCTGTTTAATATTGACAAATTATCGAATTGGCCGTCTTGTGACTGGTTTAATCAATATTTAAATGCCAAAACAACACAAGGCACAGTAATAAGCTTTGTCGAGGATGAAAAATTTGCCGACGAAACTCGTTATTATGAGCAAATTATTTATGAAACAGGGCAAGTACCAACAAGACAACAAAATTGGCACGACCTTTTTGGTGGATTTATTTGGTGTTTATTTCCAAAAACAAAAGCACTGATAAATCATCAACATATCGAAGAAATTAAACTGCATGGTCTAAAAGAGCGCAGTAAACACCGTAATGCTCTCACCTTATTCGACGAATGTGGTGTAGTACTGGCAATTACCGAACAAAGTTGGCAACAACAATTACGCGATCATCAATGGCATCAAGCATTTGTTACACAACGTGAGCAGTGGGGTAAAAATATTCGCCCGTTCATGTTCGGCCATGCTAACTACGAGATGCTCACTCAGCCTTATATAGGTTTAACAGGGAAAGCATTATTTGTAATTGTACCCAATGACATATTTTGTAAAGATTTAAGCGAGCAATATGCGTATCTAGATCAACGTCTTTATGAGATGATTAAAGTAGATGATTGTTTACGTGATAATAAGAATTTATCTCCATTACCCTTGTTAGGTGTACCAGGGTGGTGGACTGAAAATGAAAATCCAGAATTTTACAGTAACACTGATTACTTTAGACCTAAACGAAGGAAACGCACATGATTGAAGTTGCAGGGCTTAAAAAGAAATTTAAGCTAACAAAAGATCATAAAAAAAATAAAACGGACAATGTAGACCCCCGCGAAGATAAAGAGTTTTTCCATTCTGTAAGAGACGTCAGCTTTAAATGTAATAAAGGTGAAGTGCTCGGCTTACTCGGCCCAAATGGTGCAGGTAAAACAACGACCCTTAGAATGATTTCAACAGCATTAAAACCAGATGAAGGCAGTATCACCATCTCTGGTCACGATATTGTTAAAAAGCCATTAGTTGGCCGCAAATCAATTGGTTTTCTATCTGGTAGCACTGGCTTATATGGGCGTTTAACGGTTAAAGAAAACGTAGAATATTTTGCCCGTTTACATGGCATGAGTAAAAAGGCGGTAGCGGCACGTTGTGATGAACTATTCAGCTTACTTGATATGCACAACTTCATTGATAAGCGTGCCGAAAACCTTTCCACAGGTATGAAGCAAAAAGCCAATATTGCTCGCGCTGTTGTTCATCATCCTGACGTGGTAATTCTCGATGAACCAACGACAGGTTTAGACATTATGACCACGCAAACTGTAATTAGCTTTATTCGTGGCCTTAAAGAGCAAGGTACTCCAGTCATTTTTTCAACTCACCATCTAGATGAAGTTGCATTACTTTGTGATCGCGTTGCAGTTATAAATCAAGGTATTAGTTGCTTTGATGGCACATTAGAACAGTTTAAACAAACTGGTCAAAGTGAGGAATTAAATCAAGCGTTTATGAATATTTTAACGGAGAGTCGTGATGTTTGAAGTATTTAAAAAGGAATTAAAAGAGCTGTTACGTGACCGTAAAACATTGATATTCGTTGTCGCACTGCCAGTTGCTATTTTCCCTCTTTTATTTGCTGTGATGGCATTTATTAGTTCACAAGCAGCACTCGAAGCTGAGCAAGAAGTGCATACTTACGCCATTATTAATGGTAATTACGCGCAAGAATTTACAGATAAGGTGTTTTATCATAAGAGCTTTGCATTATATAAAGGCGACGAAACCTTTAATACGGTAGAAGATCTCACTAAAGCGGTTAAAGCGGGTACCATCGATATGGGTATCTATTTACCTTCAGACGCTGAGCAAACACTCGATAACGCTAAACAAAGTGAGTGGCAAGTTGTGTATAACGACGCTAAGGCGATTAACTTCTTATTTGACCGCGTTAAAGAACTTGCAAAAGAGTATGGTGATAAACTGCGTACTACTAAACTGTTAAGCTTTGGCGTATCAGAGCAGCAACAAGCCGCGATTATCGAGCCAATTAAAGTTGTTAAGGTCGATACTGCAGATAAACGTGAAAATCTGGGTGAAAAAATTGGCGGGTTTATTCCTTATCTACTTATTCCTCTCGTATTGATGGGCGCAACGTACCCTGCTATTGATTTAGGGGCTGGTGAAAAAGAGCGCGGTACACTCGAAACCCTTCTACTTACACCAATCACGCGCACACAGCTAGTGTTAGGTAAGTTTGTAACCTTGCTGGCTTCTTCAATTGCGACAACCACTATTACAGTTCTTAGTATGGGTGTGTGGATATCGGTGGCCATTGCTTTTGTAGATTTAGCGGTTGTTAAAAACGCATTTAGCTCTTTAACTGTATTAGATTTAGGGCTGATTTTTGTGTTGTTATTGCCTATTGCTGCAATCTTCTCATCATTAGCATTGGCTATTTCAATTTATGCGCGAACTTTTAAAGAAGCACAAAACTATATGGCTCCGCTAAGCATAGGTGTAATTTTTCCAATTATGATTGCGTTGATGCCGAATGTTGAGCTTACGAGCAAAACAGCCTTTATTCCTGTAACAAATGTAGCTTTGGCAATCAAAGAAATCATTAAAGGCACAGTCGATTACACACTAGTGGGTTTAATTTTCCTAGCAACAGTCATTGTGGCAGGGGCACTATTAGCATTTTGTGTTAAATGGTTTAATAAAGAAGATGTCTTATTTAGATAAGAATTTATTGATTTTACCTAATAATAAAGCACCAATTTGGTGCTTTATTTGTATATAGAACAGGCTAACTCCTTACTAATCCTTATTAACTAAAATTTTTTCTGTATACTCCACTTTAGTTATCATTCTCTCCTATACTCTAAAGCAGAGTAGCAATGAAGGCTTTCGATTCAATGGATTCTGGACATTCAGCGCATTTCTTCCAACGTAATAAACTACCAATACTAGCAATTTGTATACTCTTGATATTGGGCAGTATTGTTACAGTAAAATATGAATATGATCTTCGAGAAGAGGTATTTAGCCGCGCACTTGAACAGATGCAGCGAGAACTAGATAGAAAACAAAGTGTGTTTAAAACAAGTCTAAGAGAGAATGTTTCAGCCCTTAATTTCTTAGATTCCACCCCACCAGTACTCGCTATAATGCGTTCCACTAATGATAAACAGGTAGATCCGGTTTTAGGCACGCCTATTTCTGCTTGGAAATACCGCCTCGCAAAAATCTTTAGTGGTTTTATGACTACAGATAAAGAATTAGCGCAGGCGCGATATATTTATATTGCAGACAATGGCAAAGAAGTTGTTCGTGTTGATAATGTCAACGATCAGGTTATTAGAATTAGTGAAGAGAACTTACAGCATAAAGGCCATCGTGATTATATGCGAGTTGCTGCAGAGCTAGAAGATGGTCAAGTTTATATATCACCAATTAACTACAACCGTGAAAATGGACGATTACAACAGCCTTACGTTAGCACATATAGGATTGCTAAACTTGTAAAAGACACTGAAGGTAAGCCGTTTGCTGTTTTGATCCTAAACTATAATGCCGAAGACCTTATCAATAAGTTAACAAGTAATACTTCTAAAAAGCTATCTGTGTATCTTTTAAATGCTCAGCAGCAATTTATTTATCACCCAAAGGAGTCGTATCGCTTTAGTTTTGAGTTGGACGACTCTCATTATTGGTCTGAAGAATTTAGTATCGATCAACAAATGAATGCCAATGATTTTTTTGATGTAATGAATCTTCCTGAAAAATTATATGCTCAGAAAACTATTGAGTTTGAAAATGACATTCACATGCAGCCATTGACTCTGGCTGTTTCTATAAAAACCGAGATACTCTTGCAAGAAATCAATCAAAAACGTATGAGGTTTATAAGCACTTTATGTTTAATGATTATTTCTGTATTAATACTATTTACTATCTATCAACGCGATATTAATAGAAAAATTGAGCTGAGTTTTCTAAAAGAAAAGAATAGTAAAATCATAGAAAACTCGACAGATGCTATCATTATGGTTCAGCCAAATGGAGTTATTTGCAATGCCAATGAAACAGCAAAAACGTATTTTGGTATCACCGAGCATTCAACCCACTTTGATACATTGTTTGATTATAATGAAGAAGATTTTCAAGGGGTTGGCGAAGCGATAAAAAAAGGGCAACGATCTACGTTTGAAGCTGTGCACATTAATGAACAAAACACGCATTATTTTTCGATCACAATGACACCTGTCTATGATGCAGCAAAACAACAATATCAAATAGCGGCCATACTTCGTAATATTGATTCACTTAAGTGTGCTCAACATCAACTTGAAAAGCTTAATACTACATTAGAAGAAAAAGTGAAAAGTCGCACAGCAGAGCTTGAAAAAGCCACCGAAGAAGCTCTTGCAGCAAGTAAAGCTAAAAGTGAATTTGTAGCTAATATCTCACATGAAATCCGCACCCCGATGAATGGGGTACTTGGTATGCTGGAAATGCTCGAAGAAGAGCCTTTATCTACTCAGCAAATGCAATACTTACATTATGCAAATACCAGTGCCAACTCATTGATGACACTGATCAATGACATTCTCGATTTTTCTAAAATTGAAGCTGGTAAACTTGATTTAGATAGTCATGAGTTTGATGTTGTTTCAGTGTGCAGTGATTTAATAACATCGATGGCCGTTCAAGGTCAGAAAAAAGGCATTGAAATACTGTTCGATGCTCATGCTATTACTAAGCGTACTGTAATGGGTGATAGCCACCGCTTAAAACAAATTCTCAATAATTTACTCAGTAACGCATTTAAGTTTACACATAAAGGTCATGTAAGCTTAACGGTTAAAGAACAGCTGCATTCAGACAATACGCTTTGCCTAAGCTTCGTTGTTGAAGATACAGGTATTGGTATTTCGAAAGCAAACCAAAGTAAATTGTTTGAAGTGTTTACCCAAGAGGACTCAAGTACAACACGGCATTATGGTGGCAGTGGTTTAGGGCTTTCAATAAGCCGAAAACTCGCTCAGTTGATGGGTGGTGATATTATCGTTGAAAGTGAAAAAGGAAAGGGCAGCCGCTTTTGGGCAAGTATTTGTGTATCGATAAGTGAGTCGTCAAAAGTGCCGCATCAAAGCAATGTACTGAATGATAAACAAGTAGGCTGTGCAATTCATTATGAATTACTGGCTAACAATGTTGAGCTGCAACTAGCGACACTAGGCCAGAGTCATAAAATAACGCATTTAACTGATGTTTCTGAAACTGATTTTAATGAGTTAGATTTACTTATCATTGATCATAAACATCCAGAACTAAACAATGTGTTGAGTTTTGCAAATCGCTATCCCGACACCTGTGTATTAATTTTAGGTGTTATGACATCACTTAAACAAAAAGAAACATTACCGAGCAATTGTACTGTTATTGCAAAACCTGTCACTCCTGATGAATTAGCCTATAAACTCGCGGTTTTATTTAATGACAATGATTCTGTTATTGAGCGTAAAAATACAGATACTAGAGAAATTATTGAGCTTGATTTAACATCTCGTTCAGTGCTTATCGTCGACGATAACATGATTAATATAGAAGTGAGCAAAGCCATTTTAAGAGATAGCCATGTTCATATTGAATCAGCCAGCGATGGTCTTGAAGCAATTGAGGTATTGAATAACAGCGAAACTCAATTTGATCTGATCTTAATGGATTGCCAAATGCCAAACTTAAATGGTTATGACTGTACTAAAGCTATCAGACAGGGCAAAACAGGTGATAAATACCAAGATGTCGTGATCATTGCTATGACAGCAAGTGCCATGGCGGGTGATAGAGAAAAATGCCTGAGTGTTGGCATGAACGACTATATCACCAAGCCAATTAAACAAGCCACATTGCGCAAAAAGCTATCAATGTGGCTGAAGTCTTAAGCTGCATCTTGGTTTTTATTAAACGCAGCTTTTGGTGTTAGTTTACTAATATCAGCAGAGTGAATCACTTTTTGTGTTTCACTCCAGTGCAGTAATTCAATACGCCCAGAGCTGTTTTCTACTAATGCAGTGCAGTTTTCAATCCAGTCGCCATCATTGCAATACAAAATTCCATCAACCACTTTAACGGCTGGGTGATGAATGTGCCCGCAAATGATGCCATCGACGACTTGTTTTTTTGCTTCGTGGATGGCCGCTTTTTCAAATGCATCAATTGCTTCACGTGCTTTATGCACTCGTGCTTTGATCCAAGAGGCTAATGACCAATAATTACCGCCAAATAGACGGCGAATGCGATTAGTCCAGCGATTTAAAAATAGTAAAAAGTCGTATCCTGCATCGCCTGCAATGCTGATTAATTTGTTGTAGCGAGTTGCTGAGTCAAAATCGTCGCCATGTAAAAGTAAAAACCGTTTGTTGGCTTTAGTTGTATGAATATATTGTTTATGTACTTCTATACCGAATAATGAATCATTAGCATAATGGCGAAAGGTTTCGTCGTGGTTACCCGGTATGTAGATCACTCGTGTGCCATCTTTCGCTTTTTGTTGAATAAGCGCTAACACATCATAATGACTAGGATGCCAAAAAAACTGTCGTTTCATTGACCATAAATCGACAATATCACCGACCAAATACAACACATCGCATTCAATCGCATTTAAAAAGTCTAGTAAATACTGCGCTTGGCAGTCTTTATAACCTAAGTGAACGTCGGAAATCCAAACGGCAGGATAGTGGGTTTTACTACTACAAGTGGTGTTATTCATGGCATTTACTCATGGTGTAATAAAGTAAATGCTAGGTAGAATCAATGACAGATAAAAGACGCTTTAGCGAAACATCTATGACAATTAATCCCAATCCGCAATAATACTTAATTAAGCGAATTGGTAAAATAAAACAAAAAAACCGCCGAAGCGGTTTTTTATATTTTGTATAGCTGACTTAATTAGCCTTTAACAAGTGCTGCAATTTCGGAAGCGGCACTATCTAAATCAAGCATTAGCTTTTCACCAGTATGGCGGTTTTTAAGCTCAACCTTGTTTTCATCAAGGTTACGCTCACCAATAACTAATGTGAAAGGCACACCTAGTAACTCCATGTCGTTGAACATTACACCAGGGCGCTCTTTACGGTCATCAAATAACACATCTAAACCGGCATCTTTCAAACCTTTGTAAAGGTTATCTGCAATATCAGGAATACGATGAGACTTATGCATATTCATAGGTACGATAGCTAAATCAAATGGCGCGATAGGTTGCGGCCATTTAATACCGTATTGGTCGTTGTTTTGCTCAATAGCGGCAGCCACGATACGTGATACACCAATACCGTAACAACCCATTGTCATTACTTGGTTTTTACCTGTTTCACTCAAAACGCCTGCTTTCATTGCTTCTGAGTACTTAGTACCAAGTTGGAAAATATGACCTACTTCAATACCACGTTTGATTTGCAGTGAACCTTGACCACATGGGCTTGGGTCGCCTTCAACGATATTACGGATATCAGCCACTTCGTAGTTTTCTACATCGCGATCCCAATTGATACCACTGAAATGTTCACCATCTTTATTAGCACCTGCTACAAAGTCAGCCATTACGTTAGCTGTGCGATCAACAATAATTGGCATTGATAGACCGACAGGGCCTAAAGAGCCAGGTTTTGCACCAATCGCTGCAACGATGTCTTCTTCTTTTGCCATTTCAAGCGGTGAGTCTACAAGCGGATGTTTCTCAGCTTTTAACTCGTTTAATTCATGGTCGCCACGTAATACAAGGGCAACTAAACCACGTTGTTCGTTTTCATCTGGTGCGCCATACACGATTAATGTTTTAACGCCTCGATGAGGTTTAACACCATAGTGCTCTTTAAGCTCAGCAATTGATTTTGCATCAGGCGTTGGGAACGCTTTTAACTCTTTACTTGCAGCTGGGCGCTCTTCAGTCGGTGCTAATGCTTCTGCTTTTTCGATATTTGCAGCGTAATCACTTGCATCACTAAATGCGATTGCATCTTCGCCTGACTCTGCAAGGACATGGAACTCGTGTGATACGCTACCACCAATAGAACCTGTATCTGCAATAACAGGGCGATAATCAAGACCAAGACGCTCAAAAATGTTACAGTATGCTTTGTGCATTACTTGGTAGGTTTTCTCTAAACACTCATCACTTAAGTGGAAAGAGTAAGCATCTTTCATTGTAAATTCACGAGCACGCATTACACCAAAACGAGGGCGAACTTCGTCACGTACTTTTGTTTGTACTTGGTAAAGAGTAAGCGGTAATTGCTTATAAGAGCTGACTTCTTTACGAACAAAATCCGTGATCACTTCTTCATGAGTTGGACCTAGCGCAAATGGACGATTGTGGCGATCAGTAATGCGTAGCAATTCAGGTCCAAACTGTTCCCAACGGCCAGACTCTTCCCAAAGATCAGCAGGTTGGATAATAGGCATTAACATTTCGATAGCGCCGGCTTTATCCATTTCTTCACGTACAATGTTTTCTACTTTTTTAAGTACGCGTAGTCCAGAGGGCAACCATGTATACAAACCCGACGCAACGCGGCGGATCATGCCTGCTCGTAGCATTAATTGATGAGAAACAATTTCTGCATCAGACGGAGTTTCTTTAAGTGTTGCGAGTATATATTGACTGGTACGCATCTCTATTCCAAGTAGTGTTAAAATTATTATCGTTTACTCAAGACGTTTGAGTAATAACAAGCTGCTAAGTTTACCAGTGGAAGCACTGACACTAAAGCGCTATGTGTTAAAAAAAGTGTTAAAAAACTAGCATTTTTCAATGCTGGTCACTGTATTATGATTATCCTGAACATGCCACCTAATATTAAAATCATATAAGGTCATACCGTAGCTTTGCTCTGAGTCACGTTGCTTTTTGTATGCAGGGCGAGGATCTTGCTTTAATACATTGCTTATAAAGGCTTTTAATTCAGGTTGTTCGGTTTGTTTTTCGATAAACGCAAGAGCTTCATCACTAAACTCGACACTCATATCTGTTTCTGGTCGGGTATCGGCAAAACCAGCGGTGGCGTCGGTCATTGCATCTGAATACGGCAGGTAAGGCTTAATGTCCAAAATTGGTGTGCCATCGAGTAAATCAATACCTGATAGTAATAAGCTTAACTGACCATTTTTATACTCGATACCTTCAAGTTTTACAGCACTCATACCAATTGCATTTGGGCGGAAGGTGGCACGTGTTGCAAATACGCCTTTTCGTTCGTTACCGCCAAGGCGAGGGGGTCTAACCATTGCTGAGTAGCCTTTATCAGCGGTTTCATGAAATCTGAATAATAACCAAATATGGCTGAATTCATCGAGACTACGTACAAACTCTTCACGATTAAAATCACTACTAAATACTAGCTTTGCTTTAGCTTCAGGAACCAAGCGAGGTTGGCGAGGTATAGCAAACTTTTGTTTGTATGGAGATTGAATGTGGCCGACGGCGGTTAATTGGTATTCGCTCATTGTGCAATGTCGTTAAGAAAATCTAACGACATTTTACATGCAAACACAAAAAAAGGCAGTCGAGACTGCCTTTTAAATATTTAGACTGTATAGTCTAAATTAAAACATGTATTGGAATGATACAGACGCTACATCCATATCTGGGTCAATGTCATCTTCTAACTTATAGCGCTCATATTCTAAACGTACTTGCACGTTTGTTGTAAAAGCATACTCAATACCTGCACCATAAAATACATCGCCGCCATCTGTGTCAGCACTAATGCTGCCAAGCTCGCCTAGATCTTGCTCAATTTCAGCGTCCCACTCTAGCCAACCACCTTTAGCATAAACAGAAAAGTTATCAGTAATTGGTGCTGCTAAGCGTGCCGCAAGAGAAACACCGTCAATTTCAGCTTTAGAATCGATATCACTTACTTCATCAAAATTTTGGTATGCAAGTTCAAGGCTAAGATACTTATTAAACTGAGTACCAATATAACCTTTTAGCATTTGCGAGTCGTCATCGAAGTCAGTGTCATTTTCACTATCTTCAAACTCGAAAGAATATTGGCCATAGCCGATACCGGTATAAATACGCGGAGAATCCATTTCGGTAATATCTGCATGTGCTGCATTGTTAAAACCCAGTAGTGCTAAAGAAAGTGCAGAAATTGAAATTGCTTTAATCATTTAATAGCTCCTTTATAAAATAAATAAACGAATGTTTCGCGTCATTCACAAGGAGTGTTGCAATGACAATGCCAACGCAAAAATAAAGCCTAAAGTATTGTTTTTAGGCTTTATTAAGCGTTTTTTTGAACAGGTTGTTGAAACTGTAATCAGGCATTCAGTTTGGCAGTCGTAACAATTTCAGGGTGCTCTGTAGAAGTTACTAAGTGCAGATTTTAAATTCGCGTTGTTTTGTATTTTTACGCTTTTTGCAAAAGGGTTTCTGTTTCAATCGCGATCTCTTTCATTTTAATCGCATAGTTTTCGATTTTCTTCTCTTCATCTGTTACTGCTGTATATGAAGGCACTTCAATTGGGTAACCCGCTTCATCCATGGCAATAAAACTAATAACGCAATGATTGGTTTCAACCAGGTTTTGTGTTTTTGGATCGCCACAGCGTACTTGAATAAAGATTTGCATGCTGGTTTTACCAGTGTGGGCGATACTTGCTTTCACTTCGACTATTTGGCCAACCAAAATAGGGCGCTGAAACTTCACGCCTGCGACAGAGACTGTAACGCAGTAATGTCCACTCCAACCAGCAGCACAGGCATAACCAGCTTGGTCAATCCACTTCATTACCACACCACCATGAACCTTACCGCCAAAATTTACATCGGTAGGTTCAGCTAAAAAACGAAAGGTTACACTTGAAGACGGCATACTTTACTCACTTTTATAATAAATCACGACATTTTCAGCATAGCCTAAAAAAGGGGCCGAAGCCCCTGCAATTTAGGATAAATTTTAATTAAATGAGTAACGTGCGTTACTACATGTTAGGGTAGTTTGGTCCACCAGCTCCCTCAGGGGTTACCCAAGTAATGTTTTGACTAGGGTCTTTTATGTCACAGGTTTTACAGTGAACACAGTTTTGCGAATTGATAACAAACTCTTTCTCACCTTCGACTTCCTGAACTTCGTAAACACCAGCAGGGCAGTAGCGTTGTGCAGGCTCATCAAATTGTACCAAATTCACTTTGATGGGAATCGAGTTATCTTTTAGCTTTAAATGACATGGCTGCGATTCTTCATGATTGGTATTTGATAAAAACACAGATGAAAGTTTATCGAAGCTAAGTTTGCCATCTGCTTTCGGGTAGTCGATTTTTTCAGCCTGATCAGCAGTGACTAAGGTGGCATGGTCTGGCATGTTATCTTCAAAATTAAACGGTAAGCTGCCACCGAATAGGTTTTGATCAAGCGTATTGTAAGCACCGCCTAAGAACTTACCTAGTTTATGCATAACAGGGCCAAAGTTCCGCGATTGATATAGCTCTTTATAAGCCCAGCTTTGTTCAAAGGCTGTTTTATATTCAGCTAAATCAGCATTTTCTTTACCATCACCTAGGGCTGCTAAAATGACATCAGCTGCGACCATGCCAGACTTCATTGCCGTATGATTACCTTTAATTTTGGCAAAATTTAATGTGCCAGCATCACAGCCCACGAGTAAACCACCCGGAAAGTGCATTTTTGGTAATGAGCGCAGCCCACCTTTTGCAATAGCCCTAGCACCATAAGCTATACGTTCGCCCCCTTCTAAAACATCTTTAAAAATAGGGTGATGTTTCATACGTTGGAATTCATCAAACGGACTCAAATGCGGGTTCGAATAGTTCAGATCAACAATTAAACCAACAACAACTTGGTTGTTGTCGCTGTGGTACATAAACGCACCACCGCTGGTATCACCTGTTAACGGCCAACCTGTACCATGTACTACGGTGCCTTCTTTGTGTTTACTTGGATCGATTTGCCAAATTTCTTTGAAGCCTAAACCGTAATGCTGTGGTGACGCATCTTTATCAAGGGCAAAGTGTTTGATTAGCTCTTTACCTAAATGACCGCGGCAGCCTTCAGCAAATACGGTGTATTTAGCTCTAAGCTCCATACCTGGCATATAACCATCTTTTTCGTTGCCGTCTTTATCAAGACCCATATCGCCGGTAATAATGCCTTTAACTGTATCTTCTTCAATGATTAGAGAGTGCGCGCTAAACCCTGGGAAAATTTCTACACCTAAATTTTCAGCTTGCTCGGCTAAAAAGCGACACACATTACCCATAGAAACTATGTAATTACCGTCGTTATGAAAAGTTTTAGGACTAGCAAAGTGGGGGATGCTAGTGGCTTTCTCACTGTTATTGAACCAGTAAATGTCATCTTGAGTTACTTTAGTAGTAACGGGAGCGCCTAATGACTGCCAATCAGGTAGTAATTCATCGAGTGCTTTAGTCTCAAAAACGGCACCCGATAAAATGTGTGCGCCCACCTCAGAGCCTTTTTCTACCACACAGATCATTAATTCTTGTTGTTTTTCTTGTGCTTGTTGAGCCAATCTAATTGCAGTTGATAAACCTGCTGGGCCTGCGCCTACGATGACTACATCAAATTCCATGGTTTCGCGTTCGACCATATTAACCTCTTCTCGGTGACGGACCTGCTGTAAAGAACCTTATTTCATACTTGCAAATGAAACGTTACAGGCTGTGAATACTTTAAGGTTATTTTAGGTTGACGTTTACGTCAACAGGAAGTAGTCTGAATTCATAAAATAAATAAGTTGACGCGAAGGTTAACTTTGAGAACACACAATTGATGGAGTCACGATGAAAGTCCTCGTTCCAATTAAAAGAGTAATTGACTACAACGTCAAAGCACGCGTTAAAGCCGATAAAACGGATGTTGATTTAGCTAATGTGAAAATGGCGATGAACCCGTTTTGTGAAATTGCAATTGAAGAAGCTATTCGTTTAAAAGAAGCAGGAACTGCCACTGAGGTTGTTGCTGTGACTATTGGTAATAAATCATCTCAAGAGCAATTACGGACAGCGTTAGCACTTGGTGCTGATAAAGCCATTCATATTGAAACAGAAGAAAAGCTTGAGTCTTTGCATGTTGCTAAATTACTTAGCAAGATTGTAGAGCAAGAATCACCTGAGCTAGTTATTTTAGGTAAGCAATCGATTGACTCTGACAACAATCAAACTGGGCAAATGCTTGCTGCATTAACTGGTCGTGGCCAAGGTACCTTTGCGTCTAAAGTGGACGTACAAGCAGGTACGGTTAATGTAACACGTGAAGTAGACGGCGGTTTACAAACTGTTGCGCTGAAACTCCCAGCTATTGTTACCACAGACTTACGTTTAAATGAGCCACGCTATGCTTCATTACCAAACATTATGAAGGCTAAGCGTAAACCGCTTGATGTTATTGCCGCTGATAGTCTCGGTGTAGACCTTACTCCTCGCGTGCAATTGGTTGAAGTTAACGAGCCAGAAAAGCGCAGCGGCGGTATTGTTGTAGAAGATGTAGCGACATTAGTAGAAAAGTTAAAAACAGAAGCGAAGGTGATCTAAATGAAAACATTAGTGATAGCCGAACACGACAAAGGTGTTCTAAAGCCTGAAACCAATAAAACGGTTACAGCTGCTGTTAAACTAGGCTTTGATGTAGATTTATTACTTGCAGGTGAAAACTTATCTGCAATGAGTGAGCAAGCAGCGTCAATTGCAGGTGTAAGCAACGTTTTAATTGCAGATGATGCAGCTTATGCACACCAACTAGCTGAAAATGTCGCGGATCTGGTTTTATCTTTAGCAGATAACTATTCACACATTGTCGCAAGCGCAACAACAACGGGTAAGAACTTTATGCCGCGTGTTGCAGCACTTCTTGATGTCGCTCAAATCTCTGAAATCATTGATGTGATTGATGCTGATACCTTCAAGCGTCCTATCTATGCTGGTAATGCAATTGCGACAGTAAAATCACTTGATAGCAAAAAGGTTATTACCGTTCGTGCAAGTAGCTTTGATGTTGCACCAGAGCAAGCACCTGTAGCTGCAACTAGTGTTACAGGTAAAGGTTCAGTTGGTCTAAGCGAGTTTGTATCAGAAGAACAAACTGAATCAGAGCGTCCAGAGCTGACTGCTGCACCTGTGGTTATTTCAGGTGGTCGCGGTATGCAAAATGGTGAAAACTTTGCGTTGTTAAATGGTATTGCCGATAAACTAGGCGCAGCCATTGGTGCTTCACGCGCCGCTGTAGATGCGGGCTTTGTACCAAATGATATGCAAGTGGGTCAAACAGGTAAAATTGTTGCCCCAGATCTATATATTGCTGTGGGTATCAGTGGTGCAATTCAACACCTAGCGGGTATGAAAGACTCTAAAGTGATTGTTGCCATCAATAAAGACCCTGACGCACCAATTTTCCAAGTCGCTGACTACGGTTTAGTTGCGGATTTATTTGATGTGTTACCAGAGCTAGAAAGCGCTCTGTAACCCATAACGATTCTGGTTGTTAAAAGCTGTTCACCTTTTCGGTGCGCAGCTTTTTTTCGTTTTATACAAATCCGCTTAATTAAGTAGTCTATTTTGAGGCAATAAAACCTTGTTGATAACAAGGCAAAAATTTCGTTATTTAGTTGTTCTAAATGAGAAATTTTTAACGCAGTTAGCGACAGGTTTAATCCCTCAAAATGATTAAGTATTATTGCGGGTTGGTATTATATCTTCAGATTACTGTTTTACCGGAAGGTAACCAAATTCAAGCATCCTCTGTTGTATCTTGTGTGATTTAACAATTACATCGAGCCTATTACCAATCTTTTTTGAGCGTGGTGATTGTGTATTAACAATAAGCACAAGAGGCCTAACAAAGGCATAATCGCCATTTTGAATTGATTCGACTGAAGGACTGACACCATCAATCTGTAGTAAAGCAACCTTATTAATGCGTCTGTCATTTTCTAATTTACTGATAGCACCATATGAATCATAGGCAATGGCATTTGGTATACGTTGCACTATCCCCAGTGCTTGATTGAACTGATCGTAAAGCTCAACTTTCTTATCTGAAAATAAACCTCTGTTACCCGCTATTTTTAGGCGTATAAAGTTACTGCCAGGTTCTTGGATATAATCTAAATTTAGATATTCTAAAAATACATCAAAGCTGCCATGGTTAGTGCCTTTACTAAAAAGCAGGATCTCATCATTTTTTGCACTAAGCTCAGGTGTATAAGGTGAAACCTCAGACCACGCCTTTAGTTTACCTTGGTAGATATCGCTTAGCTTTTTAGTGGTAAGTTCAGTGATGTTTAAGTTTTTATTTACAAAAAATGCGATTGCATCTTGGGCTATGATTATTTGCCGCAAAAAAGGCCAGCGTTGTTGCTCTTCTTTTGATAAATAACGGGAGCTGGTGCCGATATCGATAACATTTTCGGCAATGGCTTTAATGCCTTTATCACTGCCCATCGGTCTAATTTGTATGCTATTGCCAAACTCTTGGCTTAAGTCATCTTTTATATCGACTAATAATTCTGTCACTGTGGTTGAGCCTGCAATAAAAATTGGTTTCGAATTAATATTTTCTTCAATTGCATACGCACTATGTGCAGAGATAAGGGTTGTAGATAGCAAAAGGGCTTTCATAGAGCGAAATAGCATAGTAGACACAAACTCCTTAATAGTTAGCTTCTTATCAATATAGGCAATATGTCTGGCTTTGCTAATTCTTTAGACTGTAATTTTTTAAAATATTTAATGATTTACACACAAAAAAGCCGCTCGAAAGCGGCTTTTAAATAATCTAGCGTTACTTATTAGTAAGTCGCGCTGCCTTTTGTACGAGGGAAGGCGATAACGTCACGAACGTTGCCCATACCTGTTACATAAGCAACTAAGCGCTCAAAACCTAAACCAAAACCAGAGTGTGGAACAGTACCGTATTTACGCAGATCACGGTACCAGCTGTAGTCTTCTTTATCTAAGCCCATTTCTTCTAAACGTTTGTCTAGTACATCTAGGCGCTCCTCGCGTTGAGAGCCGCCGATGATTTCACCGATACCCGGCGCAACGACATCCATCGCTGCCACTGTTTTGCCGTCTTCGTTTTGACGCATGTAGAACGCTTTTATATCACGCGGGTAATTTTTGATAACTACTGGTGCGTTAAAGTGTTCTTCAGCAAGGTAACGCTCGTGCTCAGATTGTAAATCTACACCCCATTCAACAGCGAACTCGAACTTCTTGCCGCATGCTTTTAAGATTTCGATAGCATCAGTGTAATCGACTTGAGCGAAATCTTTTGTAACGAACTCTTCTAAACGAGAGATAGCTGTTTTCTCTACACGTTGTGCAAAGAATTCCATGTCATCACGACGTTCAGTTAATACTGCATTGAAAACATATTTCAGCATGTCTTCAGCAAGTTTTGCAATATCTTCTAAATCTGCGAACGCAACTTCAGGTTCGACCATCCAAAACTCTGCTAAGTGACGCGATGTGTTTGAGTTCTCAGCACGGAAAGTAGGGCCAAAGGTATAGATTTTTGACATTGCAGATGCGTATGTCTCACCATTTAACTGACCAGACACAGTTAAGAACGCTTCTTTACCGAAGAAATCTTCGCTGTAATCGATGTCACCTTTATCTGTGCGTGGCAAGTTTTGCATATCTAAAGTAGATACACGGAACATTTCACCTGCACCTTCACAGTCACTTGCAGTGATAATAGGCGTGCTGATCCAGTAGAAACCTTGTTCGTGATAAAAACGGTGAATCGCTTGTGCTAAACAGTTACGTACACGAGTTACTGCGCCCATAATGTTAGTACGAGGGCGAAGGTGCGCATGTTCACGTAAATACTCAATGCTATGACGTTTAGCTGACATAGGGTAAGTATCTGGGTTCTCAACCCAACCTAATACTTCAACAGAGTTAGCCTGAATCTCGAAAGACTGACCTTGGCCTGCTGAAGGAACAAGGATACCGGTTACAGAGACTGAACAACCAGCAGTTAAACGTGTGACTTCATCATAATTATTGAGTGAATTAGGTACTACCGCTTGAATAGGATCAAAACACGAACCGTCATGAACGGCTAAAAATGAAATTCCTGCTTTTGAATCGCGGCGTGTACGGATCCAGCCTTTTACTGTTACTTGGCTGTCTACCGCAACCTTGCCTTTTAATAGCTCTGAAATCGCTAAATGGCTCATCTTCACTCCAATGATATAAGTTGCCTAATATTATAATGCTGTGCATTGCACTTGAATCGACTATCTTACCTTCGTAAATCAAATAAAAAAACTATTCAGGCGTACTCTTTAGTAGTTTTTCTTCAATTGGATAAAATAGCAGCAATATTTTGCGTAAAATTTGCGTTTATTTAAATTCTCGCTGCGCTAATTGGTTATTTTGTGGCATTATTAACAATTCTCAACAGGATAACTGTCCTTTAGTCTTTAATTAATTTGTATAACAGGTGCTATGAAACAAGTTTTTATTCTTCGCGGCTTACCAGGTTCAGGTAAATCATATTATGCACAAAGCCTTGCTGATGAGTTGGTAGCAGGTAATGAAAGTGACTATGTAGTGTGCGCAACAGATGATTATTTTTACAATAGCGAAGGTGTATATCAATTTGATAAGTACAAGCTACCTGAATATCATAATCTAAACCTTGCGCGCTTTATTAATGCTTTAGCAGAAGAAATTCCGCTAGTGATTGTTGATAACACCAATATCAAAAAGTGGGAATTTATCGCTTACGCACAAGCTGCCACTGCATTGGGTTATCAAGTAAAAGAAGTCATCGTTGGTGAAATTAAAGACAAGTCTCTCCAGCATCTTTACGCCAAGCGCTGTGAACATAAAGTACCGCTTCGAATGATAAGTAAAATGGCATATATGTTTGAATGGTAAAGTTTAAAGGAAAAGGAAGCAGCAGCTTCCTTTTTTAATGTCTTCAATACGCCTGTTGTTCAATGGCTGCAAAAATAGCATCACATAATTTCGTTAGGCTTTGTTCATTGCTTATATATGGCGGCATTAAATAAATTAACTTGCCAAATGGGCGGATCCAAACACCTTGCTCTATAAAAAAGCGTTGAATTCTAGCTACATCAACATTTTGATTAAGCTCTACAACACCAATAGCGCCTAATGTGCGCACATCAACGACTGCATCGAGTTGCTTACATTTAGTAAGTTGGGATGTTAGCACGTCATTTATGTGTTCAATTTGTTCTTGCCAAGGTTGCTCTAGTAGTAAATCAATACTCGCGCAGGCTGTGGCACAGGCAAGCGGGTTACCCATAAACGTTGGGCCATGCATTAATACGCCGGCTTCACCTTCACTAATGCCAACAGCGACTTTGCTGGTGGTTAATGTTGCTGATAGCGTCATCATGCCACCTGTTAATGCTTTGCCAATACATAAAATATCTGGCTCGATATTGGCATGTTCAACAGCAAACAAGGTACCGGTGCGGCCAAACCCTGTGGCGATTTCATCACAAATAAGTAAAACATCATACTTATCGCAAAGAATGCGCAGGTGTTTTAAGTAATCAGGATGGTAAAAATTCATGCCTCCGGCATTTTGAACAATGGGTTCAATGATAAAAGCAGCCACATCTTGATGATGAGTTGCAAAATAGCTTTCAAGCGTATCCGCTTCAGCAGGGCTAAACTCTTCATTAAATTTAGAAATAGGAGCCGGCACAAAAACATGTTCAGGTAAAAACCCTGAATACATGCTGTGCATTGAATTTATTGGATCGCAAACGCTCATGGCTGCGAAGGTGTCGCCATGATAACCCTTTAGCGGCGTCATTAACTTTTGCTTGCTGGTGTATCCTTGGCTTAACCAGTATTGCAAAGCCATTTTGATTGCGACTTCAACACTCACAGAGCCACTATCGGCTAAGAACACTTTATCAAGTGAAGCAGGTGTCATACTTACCAACTTTTTACACAGCTCAACAGCGGGCTCATGAGTTAAGCCACCAAACATAACATGGCTCATTTTGCTAACTTGCTTGGTGATTGCCTCATTTAAAACAGGGTGGCAGTAACCATGAATTGCACTCCACCAAGAGGCCATACCATCTATTAGGCTTTCACCTGTTTCTAAGAAAATACGATTTGCATTTGCATGACTTACTGGATACACGGGAAGGGGTTGAGTCATAGAAGTATAAGGGTGCCAAATATGGTCACGATCAAAATCTAAATCTATTGGTTGTTTATTAATCATATGTAAACTTTGTATCACTTCAATTCGTTGACAATGTTACGTCAAGTCGTAGACTAAGCCAATCAAACCGTCCTAATAATTTAAAAAAGAGACTATTATGGAGCACGCAGTTGTCCGTCACGATTGGACTCACCAAGAAGTAAAAGCATTATTCGAAATGCCATTCAATGATTTGTTATTTAAAGCGGCCAGTGTTCACCGTGAAAACTTCAACCCAAATGAAGTACAAATTTCTACTTTGTTATCGATTAAAACCGGTGCTTGCCCAGAAGATTGCAAATATTGTCCTCAGTCAGGTCATTATAAAACAGACCTAGACCGTGAGCGCCTTATGGAAGTAGAAAAAGTGGTTGAACAAGCGCGTGTTGCTAAAGAAAAAGGGGCAACACGTTTTTGTATGGGGGCTGCTTGGTCTGACCCTAAAGAGCGAGATATGCCATATATTTCAAAAATGGTAAAAGAAGTTAAAGAACTTGGGCTTGAGACTTGTATGACACTTGGCATGCTAGATAACGAAAAAGCTCATGCATTAAAAGACGCCGGTCTTGATTACTACAACCATAACCTTGATACATCGCCAGAGTATTATCAACAGATCATTACAACACGTACTTATCAAGACCGTTTAAATACCATTGATAATGTGCGTGATGCCGGAATGAAAGTGTGTTCAGGTGGTATAGTCGGTATGGGAGAGCAGGCTGCTGATCGTTTTGGTTTATTAATGCAATTAGCAAACTTGCCGCAACAGCCAGAGAGTGTGCCAATTAACATGTTAGTTAAGGTGAAAGGTACACCTCTTGAAGATGTAGAAGACTTAGATCATTTTGAGTTCATTCGTACTATCGCAGTTGCACGTATTATGATGCCTAAAAGTTATGTTCGTTTATCAGCTGGCCGTACTGCGATGAATGAACAAATGCAATCTATGTGTTTCTTTGCTGGTGCTAATTCAATTTTCTACGGTGATAAGTTACTGACTACAGAAAACCCTGAAGCAGACGCTGATATGATGCTGATTAAAAAATTAGGTATGAACCCAGAAACCCGTGAAGATTATTCTGATGAAGCGGTTGCAGCATCGCTTTCTTCAAAAGTTGCCGATAAAGCAACATCAGAACTATTTTACGAAGCGTAACATTTAAATGGCTTTCGATTTTATTGCCGAGCATCTTGAAGAGCGTCAAGCAGATGCATTACTGAGACAGCGTCAACTTGTTGAGCAATCAAGCGGGCGTTTTATAAAAGTTGCTGGTAAACAATATTTAAATTTTGCCAGTAATGACTACCTTGGCTTTGCTGATGATTTTATCGAAATACAAGCACAGCAACTAGGTAGCCACAGTTCTGCTCTAGTGAATGGCTATAATAAAGCGCAGCAACAGCTTGAACAGCGTTTATGCAAGCTATTAGGCTTTGAAAGCACGATGTTATTTAATAGCGGATTTAGTGCTAATAGCAGCGTATTAAAAGCATTGTTTCAAGATAAAAGCGTGGCGCAATCATCGGCAATTTTTCAAGATAAGCTCAATCATGCCAGCTTAATTGATGGCGGCCTTCATTCTGCCGCTGCTATGGTGCGTTTTAATCATAACGACCTAAAGCATCTAGAATCTCGGCTACAAAAGTCAAAAGCAAAGCATAAACTCATTGTGAGTGAAGGGGTGTTTTCAATGGATGGTGATAAAGCCCCCATTGAAGAACTGTTTAAACTTGCTAAACAATACGATGCGTGGCTCATGATTGACGACGCCCATGGCTTTGGCGTATTGGGTGAGCAAGGCTTAGGAAGTTGTGAGGTAATCAAGCCAGATTTATTAATTATCACCTTTGGAAAGGCACTTGCAAGTAGTGGTGCTTGCCTGCTTGCGTCAAAACAAATGGTTGATTACATGCTGCAGTATAATCGTGAATACATCTATTCAACAGCGATGTCACCATTGATGGCAAGTTGTACCCTTGAGCGACTTGAAAAGTTAATTAAGGCTGATGAGAAACGCTCTCAGCTTATAGAGAATATTGCCTACTTTAGAGTGCTTGCTAAAGAGCATAACTTAGCATTAATGGAATCAACAACGGCTATACAACCTTTGGTTCTAGGTGATGCAGAACATACACTTGCCGTTGCGAATAAGCTCAAAGAAAAAGGTGTATGGTTAACTGCTATTCGACCACCCACGGTACCTTATAATACGGCACGACTTAGGATCACCTTAAGTAGCGCGCATCAACCTGACGATATAAAACAGCTGGTTGATTCGCTAGTGGAGTGTTTATGATTGTTCAATTGCAAGCCGCTACAAATTGTCAAAGTAATAAGCTAACAACACAAACTAAGTTTTCTAGAGCCGCTGCAAATTATGCAAGTCATGCCAATGTTCAAAAACAAGCTGCTACACACTTATTTAAAATGATGGCAAATAAGCATCAGCAGGGTACTTGCCTTGACTTAGGGGCAGGGCCTTTAGTTAACACGGCAATGCTTAAAACACATTTTGATACTGTACTGGCAATGGACTTAAGTCATTCCATGCTAAGCACAGAGCAAAGCCCGCGTTGTTTAAAAGTGTGTGCTGATATGGATAACTTACCTTTACAACAAAATACACTTGATTGTGTATTTAGTAATTTTGCAATGCAATGGTCTGCTGATTTTAAAGAACTGCTTAAAAACCTTTTTTGTTCTTTAAAAATAGGCGGAAAAGTCTATTTAAGTTGCGTTGTAGATGGATCGCTTAAAGAGATTAAACAAGCATTTAGTTGTATAGATCAGCAAAGTCATATTAATCAATTCCATTGTGCTAATAAGGTTATTGAGTATGCAAAATCTGCGGGGTTTAAACTGAATTTTGCTGCCGATAGATGTTACATAGATACCTATAATTCACCCTTAGAAGCCCTGCGTTCGATTAAAGCTATTGGCGCTACATCACTACAAACTAAGCAAAAACGCCAAGGGTTATTAACGAGGCATGCCCTCAATAGTGTTTGTAAGGCATACCCTCTGGTTGATGGGCATGCTAGAGTGAGCTATCAAGTTGTCCTTTTAGAACTAGAAAAATAGAATTAATTAAATAATGAAAGAATTTTTTATCACTGGTACAGACACCGATGCTGGAAAAACCCATGTAACCAGTTTGTTGTTAAACTTGCTGGCGCAACATAAACAGCGTGCCGTTGGTTTTAAACCTATTGCTGCAGGTGCAGAAGAAGCATTTGGTCAGCTAGTTAACGATGATGCTTTAACTTTAATGGAAAGCTCATCGATTGGGGTTAAATATAACATTGTTAACCCCTTTACTTATGAGCCGCCCATTGCACCGCATATTGCCGCTGCTCAAGTAGGGGACAGACTGACATTTGATAAACTTGATGTTGCTTATGCAAATGTAAAAGCACTCAATACCGATTATATTCTTACAGAAGGTGCAGGCGGTTGGTGTTTACCTATCAACGAAACCGATTTACTCAGCGATTGGGTTAAATCACAAAACCTTAATGTTGTGCTAGTAGTAGGCATGAAGCTTGGTTGCCTTAATCACGCACTATTGACAGCTGCTCACTTTAAAGCACTTGGTGTCAATTGTGTGGGTTGGATAGCAAATCATGTAGACCCAAACATGCGTGAACAAGACGCCAATTTAGAAACTTTAAAATCAGCACTACCTTTCCCGCTTTTAGCGATTAGTCCGTATACAGACGGCACCCCTAAATTAAAAATTTACAAAACCTTACTTGAAATTTTATCTATCAACCCATAATAATTGAGTTGTTACTTTTGACATACTCTGTCACAATTGGTTGCAATTAGTTCCTTGCAACCAATTGCATAAGCCCTAAACTGAGTTGGTAGAGCACCCAGATAATTTTATTAACTAACGATTTTTAACCATGTCGTTAGTTAATACAATTGGTATGTTTATTCTGAGGTTTTTATGAAGCGTGTATTTCTGTTTCTACTTACAAACTTAGCGGTAATGCTAGTGTTAGGTATTGTGTTGTCTATTGTGATGAGCGTACTGGGTATTAGCCATCGCAGTTTAGGCGGCATTTTAGTTATTTCGACCGTATTTGGTTTTGGTGGATCGTTTATTTCGTTATTTATGTCGAAATGGATGGCAAAAAAATCAACTGGTGCACATGTTATTGAACAGCCTCGTTCTGAAACAGAACAATGGTTGGTTTCAACGGTAGCTGCGCAAGCGAAAAAAGCAGGTATCGCGATGCCAGAAGTGGCTATTTACGATAGCCCTGAAATGAACGCATTTGCGACCGGCCCAAGTAAGAACAACTCGCTGGTGGCTGTGAGCACAGGTTTATTACACAACATGAATCAAGATCAAGCTGAGGCGGTATTGGCTCATGAGGTATCTCACATTGCAAATGGTGACATGGTAACGCTTACTCTTATTCAAGGTGTAGTGAATACCTTTGTTATCTTTATGGCGAAAGTATTGGCAGGTATTGTTGATAACTTCCTTAATAGTGATGAAGAAGAGGGCGGTAGTAGCTGGACATACTTCTTGTTCGATATGATTTTCCAAATGTTATTTGGTGTTCTAGCAAGTGTGATTGTTGCTTACTACAGCCGTAAACGCGAATTCTCTGCGGATGCCGGTGCAGCAAAACTAGTAGGTGCAGATAAAATGCGTAGCGCCCTTGAGCGTTTAAAACAAAACCACCCATCACAACTAGAAGGATCAATGATGGCATTTGGTATTGCAAGCGGTAAAGGTGTTGCTGAGTTATTCTCATCACACCCACCACTTGATGAGCGTATTAACGCATTACGTTAATTGTAAAGACGAAAAAGCCAGCTTGATGCTGGCTTTTTTTATTGTTGGTTTTTCTCGCGCTCGAGTTGTTGTGGTAATAAAACCTCAACAATTTCACGGGCCGGTAAGGTATATCTTACACCATCGAACATCACTGAAGTGTGTTCATCAATACTAGTGATCCCTGTTAAAGTCCAGCCTTCGCCGCGTTCTTTACAGTAGACTGTGGTGGTAGGTTGAATTACTTTAAATTCTTCACTCATCGAACTTAATCTAATTGCTTGAAATTGCATTTATAGTAAGACAATAATGCCAGCTCATAAAGTAAAAAGAAGAAATTAACGTGTCAAACCACGATGACTTAGCCTTTGACTTACGTCCCATTCGTCATAAAGATTGTCAAGCGATTTGGGGTATTTTAAAAGATCCCCATGTTCAATCGTTTAATGATTACAGCGCTGAAATAACGAAAGGTGACGTATATGACTTTATTCAAGGCGACATAGAACGTTTTTATAATCAACAAGGCATTCGTTTAGTTATTGTTTTAAGAAGTAGTGGGCAAGTTATTGGCAGTGTTGGCCTATTTAACATAATTAACGGGCAAGGTATGTTGGGATTTGAATTGTCATCGCAATTCTTTGGCAAGGGGATAATGCAAAAGGTATTAGAAATGCTATTTGACAAACTGACTACCTTTGTAGCGACTCCGCTTAACAGTGTGGTGGCTTTAGTTAATCCAAATAATAGTGCAAGTATTAAGCTGTTAAAAAAATGCGGCTTTCAAAATCATGAAGCTCACTGGATAAAGTATATTAACTAATTACTATAATATTACAATCTTGTTCTGCTAGTATTGCTACTATAAAATGGCGTCTCATTTTAAAAAGGAGCGCTTGCAACGATGGCAAAAGCCAAACCAATTATCAGTATTGAAAGTTATGGCATTTACAGCCATTGGGATGCAAAAGAGAAAGACCTGCCTCAAATCACCGAGTTTACAACAGACGTTCCGGCACAGTTAGATATTGAATTTGGTTTTATTGTTAACATTAAAAAGGCCAAAGGACAAAAAATAAAGTTTTGCGTTTACCATCCAGATATCCCAGATGAAGATGGCGAGATCATGCCACCATTTGAGGGCGAACAGTACGTTAAAACAAACGATTGGCAGTTTTACTTAGGTGATACTATATGGGCACCTGTTGATAATAAAGTTGGCATTTGGCGCATGACTATTGAGTTAAATGGTCATATAATTGCCGATAAATCCTTTAACTTATTAAAGGAAGCCGAAGGTACAGCCACTGATTTTTGGAAGCATCGCGGCTATTAATCTTTAATCTGAGAGGGACTATGTATCAAGGACGTTGCTTGTGCAGTAAAGTAAGAGTTACTATTGCTGGTGGCATAGACTCAATTATTCATTGTCATTGCTCTTTATGTCGTAAAAATTCAGGCACAGCCTACGCAACCAATGGATTTATTCAACGAGATGGTTTTAACCTCACAGAGGGCAAGCAGCATCTGAGCGCCTTTGAATTTAAACCCGGTAGAATTCGTTATTTTTGTAGCTGCTGTGGATCACCAGTTTATAGTGAGAATAAAGAAGACCCAAGCCGTTTACGTATTCGCTTAGGTTTGTTAGATAGCGATATAAACGAGCGTCCGATCAGCCATAACTTTGTAAGTTCTAAAGCAAACTGGGATACGTTTGACGCAGAAATACCATGCTATGATGGTTTTGAACCAAGTAGAGCGAAGTAATAGCCATGATTGCGAATACACCTAAACCGCCTTATTACGCCGTAATTTTTACGAATATCTTATCTGAGGATACCGCTGGGTATGAAGAAGTGGCCAATAGAATGGTTGAGCTTGCAGAGCAACAACCAGGGTATTTAGGCATGGAGTCTGTTCGTGATGGTTTGGGTATTACGGTATCGTATTGGCAAAGCTTAGATGCGATAAAAGCCTGGAAACAAAACATTGAGCACTTAAACGCCCAACAGCTCGGCAGAGACAAATGGTACAGCGCCTTTACAACGCGTATTGCTAAAGTAGAACGTGATTATTCATTGTGATACATAGTAGCCTTATTAAGAACACATCATACTCTATTTGGTTTAACTTCAACCTCAGCATAACCTAAAATTTAAGCTTTTTAATATACAGGGTGAGGGCGTGATAGGGTACGAATAATATACTCGTGAAATGATTTGGAATAATCACAAGTATTCCTTATGCATAAATGAAAAATCATTTTTCTTTCTATATTTGCAATATCAATGGCTTGCAAACTTTAAGGTCATCTTTTTTGTCTTGATGAATGACAGATAGGCAAAGGTTTAAACCTTTGTTTTTAAATACACTTAATGCTTTTTTAATTTAAATGTACTTAATGTAACTAGCATCACACCAATAGCAAAGCCCATAACTAAACCACCAGATAAATCGGAGCTAACACCTAAAACAGTATCCGATTCTCTGACATGTGTTAGCCAGTAAAAGAGCAGAAATGAAACGCTAGAGATTGCACAGAGAAGAATAAGTTTGGTCCTGTTAGACATATTAACCTCAATTATTTTCATTTTTTTAGTTTTATGAATGTTAAGTAATAGCATTTGTTGGTTGATATTGCGACAAAAAAAATGTATTGCAGTATTTTTATCGTGAGTTAAAGCCCACAAAAGTGGGCTTTAGTGTTAATCGTGATTACAAAGTGTAATTAAAACCAATGGCAATACCGTCATCTTCGGTTTGTGACATCTGTGCTTCTTGCTCAGCGTCATTACTCGAAAAGTCGCTAAAGTCTTTACGGGCTTCAATATATAAAATGGTATCTTCTGCCATGAAGTAGTGCGCACCAATTACTGCAAATTGACGCTTAAATACATCTTCAGGATCGGCATTAAAGTTTGGCTGAATAACATAGTCATCGCCGGCATCAAATACGTTATAAGCTACAAAGGTACGAATGTCATTATCAAAGCGATAGCTGAAGATAGACTCCAAACCAACGGCATCTTTAATTAAGCGACCTAAGTTGTCAGTATCGTGGTTTTCGTTTTTATTTATATTCGCTGATGCATACCAACCAGGTTTATAAAAATCACCATAGGTAATGCCCATACCATAAATTAAATCATTTACAGATTGGTTTCTCCCACCTGCATACACGATATCAAACTGACCGCGGTTAACACCCGCAGTTACTTTTAAATTAGGGCTAACCGAGTAGGTGAGTGCAGCGCCATAAGTAGAATTAAATTCTACTTTTTGTGCGGCGTTATTTCCTTGGTTCCAAAGGACCTCACATGATCTCATTGATATATCAACGATATCACAGGTATAAAAGTCATCAGATTTCAGTTGTGCTTGAAGCGCTAAATGAAAATTACCCCAGGTATTGCGATACTGCAGTACTTTATCGCCGCGACCTGTGCCATTTACAGCACCGTCATCTTTATTGTAGGTATAAACACCTGCAGCATTACCATCCCATACTAAGCTGTAGTTGGTGTTGTAAACTACGTCGTACCATACACCCCATTGTTTACCTAAAGTGACTTGGCCGTAATCGTCATGTTTAAGACCAACATAGCCTAAACGGTTATATAAAAACTCATCTTGAATTGATTCAAAGCGATTGCTGTATACGATATCGCTGCTACCAACAGGGTTAACACCCCATTCAAGTAAAGCAAAAGCTTGCCAGCCGTTTTTTAATTGGCGCTTAAAATCAAAATTAATGCGTGATGCACCGTTTACTACCTCAGTTTCGCCTTGCGTATTAATAATTCTTGCATCGATAAAGCCACCAACAGTAACGCTATTGGTTTGGTCGTTATAGATTTCGATGGCATTGGCTGTCGGTATGGCAATCATGCCTGCAACAAATAAGGCAGTGTGTGTTCTTTTCATAAAGTACCTTGATTAATAATTGTCCCTAATAGGTATAATTTAGTTAAAGGTAGGAGATTATCAAAGCTAAAATAGGGTAAAAAGTGAAAAATTATCATGCAACAAAGCGTCTTTGAGGAAAAATTATTCATTTTAGGTTCACTATATTGAATTATCAATGAGTTACCAAGGCTAAAAAATAGACACTTTCTGGCTTAGCGTTCTAAGCATTAATTTAGTATTTGGTGTTTCGGCACCTAGACCATATAACAAGGTCATAAAATAGCAGTCGAGTAATATCGCTGCTTTTACTTTATTAAATTGCGGCTGGTCGGCAAAAACTAATGATTGTATTAGCTCCATGTGCTGTTGCTGGAATGGTTGCGAAAACAATCGCTGGCTAAAAAGCACTTTATAAAAGCGATGATGTAAACAATAAAACTGATAAAAATATTGCGCGTAATGATTAATCTTTAAGCGAGCAGGGCGGTGTATATCCGTTTCTTTGGCGCGTTCTAGCACATCATTAAATTTATCATCAAGGCATGCTTCTAAAATAGCCACTTTATCAGAGAAATGATTAAACAAGGTGCCCACTGCTATGTTGCTTGCTGCAGAAATTTGCCTCGTTGAAGTATCATTAAACCCTTGCTCAGTAAATAGATGCCAAGCCGCCTCTAAAATACGTTGGTGAGTATCTGCATGTTTGCTCATTCTTAACCTACTGTTTATAAATAGTTATATTAAAAGTGAGCGTGCTCATATGGTTAAGTGAGCGCGCTCATTAAAGGTAGTCGCTAGGTGTGAGCTTGTAAAATTAGCGGGGGTATTTAATTAAACTTTCATGGCGTGCTAAGCGGCTTTAGTTTAAAATTGCCCGCAGTTTCGTTTTTACTTTTTTACCCGCTGGAGGGTACCGCTATCATTAGTACAGCTAATATCACCATGCAATTTGGTGCTAAACCTTTATTCGAAAATATTTCAGCAAAATTTGGCGATGGTAACCGTTACGGTTTAATCGGTGCGAATGGCTGTGGTAAATCAACCTTCATGAAAATCCTAAGTGGTGAACTTGAGCCATCTTCAGGTAATGTCAGCACAGATCCAAACGAACGTATTGCAAAACTAAATCAAGACCAGTTTGCTTACGAAGAGTTTTCTGTAATCGACACAGTAATCATGGGTCATAAAGAGCTGTGGGAAGTAAAAAAAGAGCGTGACCGTATTTACAGCCTACCTGAGATGAGCGAAGAAGACGGCATGAAAGTGGCTGATCTTGAAACTGAGTTTGCCGAAATGGATGGTTACTCAGCAGAAGCTAAAGCAGGTGAGTTACTAATTGGTGTAGGTATTGGTACAGAGCAACATTACGGCCCTATGTCTGAAATCGCACCGGGTTTTAAACTGCGTGTGTTACTTGCACAAGTGCTGTTTTCTGATCCAGATATCATGCTACTGGATGAGCCTACCAATAACTTGGACATATACACCATCAAGTGGTTAGAAGACGTGTTAAACCAGCGCGACTGTACTATGATCATCATTTCGCACGACCGTCACTTCTTAAACTCTGTATGTACACACATGGCTGACATCGATTATGGCGAGCTTCGTATTTACCCTGGTAACTACGATGAGTACATGTTTGCAGCAACGCAAGCTCGTGAGCGACTACTTAGCGAAAACGCGAAGAAGAAAAGCCAAATTGCTGAGCTTCAACAATTCGTATCGCGCTTCTCTGCGAACGCTTCAAAAGCAAAGCAAGCAACATCACGTGCGAAACAAATCGATAAAATTCAGCTCGAAGAAGTTAAAGCATCTTCTCGTCAAAGTCCGTTTATTCGCTTTGAGCAAGAGAAGCAGTTATTCCGTAATGCGTTAGAGCTAACTAACTTAGCGCAAGGTTTCGAAGAGACCTTATTCAGCGGCCTTGAAGGCTTAGTTGAAGTAGGTGAGCGTATTGCGATTATCGGTGAGAACGGTGTTGGTAAAACAACATTATTAAATACTTTAGCTGGTCGTTTAGCACCAAAACAAGGTGAATTTAAATGGTCTGATAACGCTAATATTGGTTATTACGCACAAGACCATGCTGACGAGTTCGAACAAGACATGAACTTATTTGAGTGGATGGAACAATGGCAACAAGAAGGTGACGACGAACAAGTTGTTCGTAGTTTCTTAGGTCGTATGCTGTTTTCACAAAACGACATCAAAAAGTCAGTAAAAGTGATTTCAGGTGGTGAGCAAGGCCGTATGCTGTTTGGCAAAATTATGATGCATAAACCAAACATCTTATTAATGGATGAGCCAACCAACCACATGGACATGGAATCTATCGAAGCGCTTAACTTAGCACTTGAAGCATACGAAGGGACATTATTGTTCGTATCACACGATAGACAATTTGTATCATCGCTTGCTAACCGTATTTGGGAAATCAAAGACGGCAAAGTTATCGACTTTAAAGGTACATACACTGAGTACCTAGCAAGCAAAGAAGCTTAATTAGCTGATGAGTGATTAAAAGCCATGCATGTCATGGCTTTTTTGTGCTTCTAGAGTCGCATCTTGATGTGAGTTAGGTATATAATACCCGCCACAAAATAAGGACAAAAGTCCGCTTTTTAGAAAACAATTTAACTGAGGTGTATTTATGACTGTTGGCATTATTATGGGTTCCAAATCAGACTGGCCAACGATGGAACATGCGGCGTTAATGCTAGAAAAATTCGGCATTGAATACGAAACTAAAGTTGTTTCTGCTCACCGTACCCCTCAATTACTTGCTGACTATGCAAGCTCAGCTGCAGATCGCGGTATTAAAATTATTATTGCTGGTGCAGGTGGTGCAGCGCACTTACCTGGTATGGCTGCTGCGTTTACATCACTGCCAGTTTTAGGTGTACCAGTTAAATCTAAAACACTAAATGGTGTAGATTCTTTATTATCTATTTGCCAAATGCCTAAAGGTGTTGCGGTAGGTACTCTTGCAATAGGTGAAGCTGGCGCTGCTAATGCAGGCCTTTTAGCGGCACAAATTTTAGGTTGCCAACAGCCTGAAATCTTCGCAAAAGTTGAAGCATTCCGTAAAGAACAAACAGACACAATCTTAGCTAACCCTAATCCTGCAGAGTAATATGAATATTCTAATTTTAGGTGCAGGCCAGTTAGCTCGTATGATGAGCTTAGCGGGTGCACCGCTTGATTTAAATGTTGTTGCCTACGATGTGGGTAGTAAAAAAATCATTCACCCATTAACTGGTGAAGTTCGTAACAGCACATTACAACAAGCTATTGATAACGCAGACGCTATCACCGCAGAGTTTGAACACATTCCTGATGATGTACTAACACTGTGCTGTCAAAGCAATAAGTTTTATCCGGGTAAAGCGGCAATTAAAACAGGTGGCGACCGCGCACTTGAAAAAGCATTACTTGATAAAACAAATGTTGAGTGTGCGCCTTACCAATTAATTACAGAAAAAGCGCACCTTATCGCTGCTGTAGAGCGCTTAGGCAAGCCGCTTGTGATCAAAACCTGCCAAGCGGGTTACGATGGTAAAGGCCAATGGCGCTTAAAGTCAGATGACCAAATTGACCAAATCTGGTCAGAAATGGCAGATTTCATTGCATCTGGCACCGAGAGTGCTCCGCACTCTATTATCGCAGAGAAGATGATCCCATTTGACCGTGAAGTATCTATCATTGGTGCACGCGACAAAGCGGGTAACACAGTTATTTACCCATTAACTGAAAATCAACACACCAATGGTGTGCTTACGCTTTCAGTTGCGGGTAAAGAAAAAGCAGCGATTCAAGAACAAGCCGAGCTTGCATTTAACAAGTTAGCGCAAGAGCTTGACTATGTAGGTGTATTAGCAATCGAGTTTTTTGATGTACAAGGTACGTTATTAGTTAACGAAATTGCGCCACGCGTTCATAACTCTGGTCACTGGACACAGCAGGGCACACATTGCTCACAGTTTGAAAACCACATGCGTGCTGTTGCAGGTTTACCACTAGGTAGTACAGAGTGTCTTCGTCCTACTGCTATGATCAACGTATTAGGTCAGCCTTCAATCCCACACTCAGTACTGGCAACGCAAGACGTTACTAGTCACTGGTATGGTAAAACGGCTAAACCGGGTCGTAAGATGGGTCATATCAATGTATCAGCTGATAACCTTCACCAATTAGGTGAGCGTTTAGCAGCACTTGCCGAAATCTTGCCTGAGCAAGACTACCCAGGTGTAGCTGCTACCAGCACCCAACTTATTTTAAACTAATCAGTTTAAATTCTTAAAAGCCGAGTTTGTCTCGGCTTTTTAATCTCTATAACTTATACCAATCCGCAATAATACTTAATCATTTTGAGGGATTAAACCTGTCGCTACCTGCGTTAAAAATTTCTCATTTAGAACAACTAAATAACGAAATTTTTGCTTTGTTATCAACAAGGTTTTCTTGCCTCAAAATAGACTACTTAATTAAGCGAATTGGTATTACCCGCAAACTTCGCTAATTTTGTACCTCTTGTCTCAAAGCACTTGCGTCAGGAACATCTTGCTATAGACTAATATTTTTATATTAATATTAGTTCGTTATGTTACATCCTCGATTTAGAACAGTCGTATTTGCGTTCTTTATGGCGCTGTTTATGTCTGGATTTATGTCTTTAGTGATCAGTATTTTTAACCTTGGTTTAATCGATAACATTGCAGCCATTTGGCTTAAAGCATGGGCTTTTGCTTTTTGTGTCGCATTTCCTACCGTTATTTTAGTCGCACCTGTGGTTCATAAGTTAACCAATAAATTTATCAGAGCACCGTTGTGATAGCCGAACGCCCAAAACAATTTCTTTTTATTGCACTATTTTTAGCATCGGCCTTACCTTTTGTTGGCTCTGCTACGGCACTTGTTGTTGGCGCTTTGTTTGCTATGGTTTTAGGTAATCCATTTGCAGTTCAGTCACAAAAAATTAGTAAATGGATGCTAAAGTTAGCGGTTATTGGCTTAGGCTTTGCTGTTGATTTTAGTCAAGTAATAGAAGTAGGGCGCAGCTCAATTGTACTTACTATTGTCAGTATTACCGCGATTATTGGCCTTGGCGAAATTTTATCTCAGTTGTTTAAGTTAAATAAAAATACCGGTGTACTCATATCATTTGGTACTGCAATTTGTGGTGGTAGCGCAATTGCAGCAATGGCGCCAGTTATCAAGGCAAAAGATCACGAAGTCGCGATATCTTTAGCTGTAGTTTTTTTACTTAACGCACTTGGCTTGGTGTTATTTCCAATGATTGGTCATTATTTGGGCCTGACTGAGCATCAATTTGGGGTATGGGCGGCACTGGCTATTCACGATACTAGTAGTGTAGTTGGGGCCTCAGCTGCTTATGGCGCATCAGCTCTTGCAATTGCCACCACTATCAAGCTCACTAGAGCGATGTGGATCATACCGTATACTAGTATCGCAGGTGTTTTTTGGAAATCAGATGAAAAAGCCAGTATCCCATTGTTTATATTTGGTTTTTTAGCAGCTGCATTGATCAACTCAAGCTTCCCTGAGTACCAAACACTCTGGCATGCACTTAATGTTGGCGCTAAACAAGTTTTGGTAATGACCTTATTTTTGATTGGGAGTGGTTTATCAATTTCGGTCTTAAAACAAGCGGGCATTAAACCTTTTATCATGGCGATGATCTTATGGATCATTGTCAGCACTATTATTTTACTACTTATTGTAGACGGATTTATTTCATGAAAAACGCTTTATTAACTTCTTCAATAGCACTGACTGTAGGCTTATTTGCCAACAATGTATCGGCTGCTGATTTACGAGTTGCCACCTTTAACGTAAGTATGGACGCAACCAACTATGCAAAAAAAGGTGAAGCGATTGATAAAGATGCTTTAAGCAAAGCTTTAGCGAGCAACCACCAGCAAATACGCAACATTGCCGAAATAATTCAGCGTGTAAGACCGGATGTTATTTTACTTAATGAGTTTGATTATATTGATGCAGACAAAGGCATCAACGTATTTCGTAAAAACTACCTGCAAGTATCGCAAAATAAGCAGGTTGCTATCGATTACCCGTATTACTTTATTGCACCCGTTAACACCGGTTTAGCTACCGAGTTTGACCTAGATAACGATGGTGTAAAGGGGCATTACAAAGGTGATGCTCAGGGTTTTGGCTTCTTTGAGGGGCATTATGCAATGGCTGTATTGTCGCGCTATCCAATCGATTTAGATAAAGCGCGCACACTACAAACATTCAAATACAAAGACATGCCAAATGCACAAATGCCTATAGACCCTAAAACAGGTAAAGACTGGTATTCTGCGGAGGAATGGCAAGCAATTCACCTAAGCTCTAAATCATTTTGGGATTTACCAATTGATGTAAAAGGAAAAACGCTTCATTTGCTTGCTTCGCATCCAACCCCACCGGTTTTTGATGGTGATGAAGACCGTAACGGTAAGCGTAATCATGATGAAGTACGCCTGATTGCAGACTACATCAATAATGCTAACTATATTTATGATGATAAAGGCCAAAAAGGGGGCTTAAAAGCGAAAAGCCGCTTTGTGATTGTGGGTGATTTAAATGCTGCGCCAGAAGGGGGGAAGGCTCGCCCGAATACCACAGACCAAATTTTAAAAAACCCATTAGTGAATACCTCTTTTACGCCAACAAGCAAAGGTGCTAAAGAGTCGTATAAAGAAGATTTCGCTAAAAACTATACCGCTTATTGGCAAGCTCGTGCTGATTACGTATTACCATCAAATTATGGTATTGAGATTAACGATGGTGGGGTTTTTTGGCCACAGAAAAGCTCTGAACTGTTCCGTTTAATTAAAGATCGTAACGCATCGTCTGATCACCGTATGGTATGGCTTGATATCAGTTTAAAATAAGCAGTTATTAAACGGAAAAGTTTGGCTGTTTATCCTATAAAAATTGCTATTTCATCAGTGCTTCTGCTTAAATAGGGCGAATTATAATAACCCGTAAGAAGCACTATGAAATTCAAAACCACTGCTAATAAAACGTTAGTGGCTCTCGCAGTCGCATCTAGCTTCATGCTAGCAGGTTGTCAATCAACCGCCTCAACGCCTTCTGAAGAACAAGTTACCAATGTAGCCCCAGTTGTTGCTACTCCTGCTGATACAGGTTCAGCTGAAATCACGTTAGAGCAAGCAATGGCTCATCCTGATTGGTTAGGTCGTCAGCCTGAGCGTGCTTTCTGGAACGGTGATTCTAACAGTATCGTTTATGCACAAAAGCAACAAGGCAATGAGTTACGCGATTTATACGTTCAAGCGGTAAATAGCCAATCTGCATCACAATTAGCGTTAAATAAACTACACACTGTAGGCGCTAAAAACGCAGTTTACTCAGCAGATAAAAAGCAACAGGCTTATGCATTTGAAGGTAATATCTTCATTAAAAACTTAAGCACTGGACAAATTACGCAAATTACACACGACAGCGCAAAGCAATCAAAACCACAGTTTTTAACTGATGGTAGCCTTGCTTATCGCCAAGGTAATGCATTTTATAAAGTTGATTTAGCAACCGGTCGCCAAGTTGAATTAGTTAACTTACACCTAGATGATGCACCTAAAGGTGTACAAGAGCCAGACACTTATATTGCAAAAGAGCAACACAAACTAATTGATTACATTGCGCTTACTCATAAAAACAAAAAAGATCGTGAAGAGCGTAAAGCACAAATCAACGAACAAAACGACAGCATTGCTAACGCACAGTTTTACTTAGGTAAAGGTAAACGTTTAGCAGATGTACAGCTTTCACCAAATGGCCAAGCACTTGTTGCAGTAACCACAGAAAACCGCTCATGGCGCGATGAAGGCGATATCATGCCTAATTACATTGCCGATGATGCGCGCGTAAAAGCAGAAAAAGTTCGCCGTCGTGTTGCTGATGAAAAACCAATCAGCTCAGACGTTGTTTACATCGACCTTAAATCAGGCGAGCAAACAACCCTAGCATTCGATACTTTACCTGGTTTTGATGAAGACGTACTTGCAGCTGTTAAGAAAGAAAATTACGCTCGTGATGGCAAAACTTATAAGTCTGAAAAAGCACCACGTGCCATCAACCTAATGATGGATTGGGGTTGGGACCAGAGTGCTATCCAATGGAACACAGACGGTTCACAAGTGGCTCTTATGCTTGAAGCATGGGACAACAAAGACCGTTGGTTAGCCACTGTTGATACACAAAACAACAAGCTTGTTTCACAACACCGTCTACATGACGATGCGTGGGTAAACTATGCATACAATGATTTTGGTTGGTTGAACAACTCAGATACCCTTTACTATTTATCTGAAGAGTCTGGTTACAGCCACATTTACAAAAAGTCACTAAACGGTAAAGCAACGCAGCTAACTAAAGGCCAATTTGTTGTTTCTAACTTAACGTTAACGGATGATAACTCAGCGATTTACTACAAAGCTAACGTTGAGCACCCAGGTCTTTACGAAATCTATCGTGTAAACCCTGCAAACGGTGAATCTGAGCAAGTAACCAACCTCGATGGTATGACTGACTACCAGTTAAGCCCAGATGAAAGCAAACTATTGCTAACTCACTCAAAAATTATGTCGCCACCTGAGCTTTATGTTGCTGATGCAAAAGCAAATACCCAAGCAACTCAGTTAACGCACACGGTCTCTGATGAGTTCTTAGCGAAGAAACTAATCGCACCTAAGATTGTTGCTGTGCCTTCAAGCCACACTGATCAGCCAATTTACGCAAAAGTATATTACCCAGCTGATTATAAAGAAGGCGAAACGGGTAAAAACCGTAAAGCGGTTATCTTTAACCACGGTGCTGGTTACCTACAAAACTCACACATGGGTTGGTCTGGTTACTTCCGTGAGTTTATGTTCCACTCACTATTGGCTTCAGAAGGCTACGTAGTAATGGACATGGACTATCGTGCATCGAAAGGTTACGGCCGTGATTGGCGTACAGCTATTTACCGTCAAATGGGTACACCTGAGATTCAAGATTTAGCAGACGGCGTAAGCTGGATGGCAGACAATGCAAACGTAGATACACAAGCTGTAGGCACTTATGGTGGTTCTTACGGTGGTTTCATGACGTTTATGGCGCTATTCACACAACCTGATTTATTCAAAGCAGGTGCTGCACTTCGCCCGGTAACTGATTGGGCTCACTACAATGGTCCTTATACGTCTAACATCTTAAACCACCCAGATGTTGATCCAATTGCCTATGAAAAGAGCTCACCAATATATTTTGCTGAAGGTCTTAAGAGCCATTTATTGATTAATGCGCCTATGGTTGATGACAATGTATTCTTCCAAGACTCAGTACGTTTAGTACAGCGCTTAATTGAGCTTGAAAAAGAAAACTTTGAAACAGCTATCTTCCCAGTTGAACCACATGGTTTTGTACAACCATCAAGCTGGTTAGATGAATACCGCCGTATTCATAAGCTATTTAAAGAAACCCTGTAATCCAATAGCGTAAATGAAAAACAGCCACTTTAAGTGGCTGTTTTTGTTTGTAATAGAATTTATCTAAAAGGGGTTATTTGCAGTAAAATTCACTCACATCGAGCACAGTTTTACCTTCCTCTGAGTCGCTTTGAAAAATTAGATCATCCCCCTCTAGGCTCATTTCATAGTCTCTCATCCATGATAGATTGGCTATTAACTCCAATTCATAGCGATTAAAGGAAGCAGGGCACTTTAAATACACATAATGGTGCGCTTTTCCAAAAGCACCTGGGTCTGCTGTATAAACATAAAAAGTACGGTTATTAAAAGTTTGCTCTTGATAAATGTAATCTTTATTTGAGCTGAAAGTTGCATCCAAAAATACAACTAAGGACACTGCAATGAACATCAAACAAGCATACAAAAAGCTTATTATAATTAAGGTGTTGGCGATTATTCTATTGTTAAAAAGCGTTCTAACTTCTTGGTATTTCATGAGCAATAAAGTAAAGCCTAAAATAGATGAGCCAAGTATTATTACATTGGTTACCTGAGAAACATCACTCATATACCTAGGTGATACAAAATTTAAATTAATATATGAGCTTAAAAAGCAAAGCAGCAATGGGCCGTAAAGACAAAGCAAGATGAGGCTTAGATAAAAGCGGCCTTTATTTTCTTTCATTTAAAGTTCCTTTTTCTAGCTAATAAAGAGCTGTAATAAGAAAGCGAGTAAGGTTACTCGCGATTTTTTATTTTTTTTATAAAGACAGGTAAAGCCAATAGTGTGCCGCCAATTGCGCCGATAAAGTGGGCGTCAATGGCAACATTAGAGGCGATTAACTGACTCACCGAATCACTCGGGCCTGCTATTTGCTCCCAAATGACTTTAGCCCAAGTACCAGCAAACAATAACCAGCCGGAAATCACCCCTGCTTGAACGTCTTTAACGGCGCCCCAAATAATAACTCCGTGAAGCAATGCGCTTAATCCGGTGTAAATATAGATATCTGGACAAAATAGCCAAACACCTAAACCACACCACAATGCAAGAATAGCAATATTAAATGCATAACGAGCAGGGCTTGTATGCTCAGCATGCAAGGCCCAAATTAATAAAATCCCGGCACAATTCAGGCCTAAATGGGGCCAATTTGCGTGTACAAATTGGCTGGTGAAAATACGCCAAAATTCACCATTTGCAACTAAATCACGGTTAAATTCAAGATATTCATTTAAGTTGAAAGTTGCAAACAACGAACTAAGTAGTACTAAACACAAAGGAGGCAGAATATATTCTAGTTTCAGGGGCAGGTTTATCATGTTATTTTTATTGTATCTGAGATTGTCGCCTATTGTGCACGTTTAATTTTAAGATGCCAAATACACTACGGGATTAAGTTTATTTATGTTATTCAAAACCAAAGCGCTGTTAGCTCTGTCCACTTCATTAATTTATTCAACTGCTATTTTTGCTACCCCTGCAAAAGTTGAGACTCGCGAACCTGAAGCCGCAACAGGCTTTGCTCATAAACAGGTTGTTGAAGGCAATAAGTACATGGTCGCTGCCGCAAACCCTTATGCAGTTAAAGCTGGCCAAAAAATGCTTGAACTAGGTGGCTCTGCAGTTGATGCTGCAATTGCAACTCAACTTGTTTTAACACTGGTAGAACCGCAATCGTCGGGGATCGGTGGTGGTACATTTATGATGTACTTTGATAATAAAACAAAAAGCCTTACTAGTTTTGACGGTCGAGAAACTGCACCAAGTAACGCTGACGAAACACTCTTTTTAGATAAACACGGTAAAGCTGTGAAATGGATTGAAGCGGTGGTAGGCGGTCGCTCTGTAGGTGTACCTGGTATTTTAGATGCCTTTGCCACTGCTCATAAGCGTTACGGAAAGTTAGACTGGCAAACCTTGTTTGGCCCTGCTATTGAATTGGCTGATAAAGGCTTTGTTGTGTCGCCGCGTTTACATCAGTTACTCGCTAAAGAGTTAAACCCAGGGGTTACAAAGCTACCTGTTATTCGTGATTATTTCTTCCCAGATGGTAAACCGCTTGCTGTTGGCACTGTTAAGAAGAACCCAGAACTTGCCGCACTTTATAAAGATATTGCTAAACAAGGTATTGATGCTTTTTATAAAGGTGAAAACGCAAAAGAACTTGTCAATGCAGTGCAAAACTCAGTGGTAGCACCGGGTACTTTGAGTGTTGAAGACTTAGCTAATTACAAAAGCAAAGAACGAGCACCTGTATGTGTTGATTATCGCCAGTATGAGGTTTGTTCAATGGCTCCACCAAGTAGTGGTGGTGTAGCTGTATTACAGATTCTGGCCTTACTTGAACACAAAGATATGGCTAAGCTTAAACCAAATTCAGTTCAAGCTCTGCATTACTTTACACAAGCATCGCGTTTAGCGTTTGCAGATCGTAACGTGTATATGGGCGACCCTGATTTTATGCCAATCCCTACACAAGGTTTACTTGATAAAGGTTACCTTGCAGGTCGAGCAAAGCTTATCTCTGAAAAAGATGCCCACGCTGAAGCAGGCACACCACCAAACTCACTTGCTTATGCACAGGATGATGCTTACGAATTACCATCAACCACCCATGTATCGATTGTGGATAGCCAAGGTAATGCAGTGTCAATGACAAGTTCTATCGAAATGGCATTTGGTTCAACAGTAATGGTGAACGGGTATATTTTGAACAATCAGCTAACTGACTTTGCTTTATCACCAACAAAAAATGGTAAGCCGTTAGCCAATCGTGTTGAAGCAGGTAAACGTCCGCGTAGTTCAATGTCGCCAGTAATGGTGTTTAACAAAGATGGCAGCTTACGCTTGGTAGTCGGTTCACCGGGTGGTAGCCGCATTATTGATTACGTTGCTCAAGTGGTTGTGGGTGTGCTTGATTGGAACTTAGATGCGCAAACTGCAATTAACTTACCGCGCATTACTAATCGTAATAATTACACAAGCCTAGAAAAGGGCACTGAACTTGCCAACGCTGAAGCCGAATTTGTTAATCGTGGACATACAGTTCGTATCTTAGATTTAAACTCTGGTTTACATGCTGTTGAAGTAAAAGACGGTAAGCTTTATGGCGCAGCCGATCCTCGCCGTGAAGGCATCGCTTTAAGTGATAAAAGCCACTAAAAACAAGCTCAGCAGCCTTAAAGCTGCTGAGTTTTCATGTATACTATCTAGTAAGCTCTTTAGAGCATAAAATTCATTTTCTTCAATGGTCTGACAAGGTGAATTGTCATTGCAATTTCGCCTTCAAGAGTAATAATGTCAGATCATAATTATGACGCATCAAAGCTTGGAAATATGACTACAAATACCGATCCAAATTATCTTTATATTCCTTATTCAGGCCCTGGTCTGATCGAAACGCCACTATTAAATAAAGGCAGTGCTTTTTCACAAAAAGAAAGGGAAAATTTCAACTTAGCCGGTTTACTGCCACCGCGTTATGAAACGATCGAAGAACAAGTTGAGCGTTGTTACCAGCAGTATTCAAGCTTTAGCGATAATTTAAACAAGCACATTTACCTTCGTGCTATTCAAGATAACAACGAAACACTTTACTACCGTTTAGTGCGTGATCATCTTGAAGAAATGATGCCAATTATCTATACACCAACAGTAGGTGATGCCTGTGAAAAGTTCTCAGACATTTACCGCAGTGCCCGTGGTCTATTTATCTCTTACGAAGATCGTTTCCAAATTGATGATATTTTACGTAACGCCACTAAAGGCAAAGTAAAAGTTATCGTTGTAACTGACGGTGAGCGTATTCTTGGTCTAGGTGACCAAGGTATAGGTGGTATGGGTATTCCAATCGGTAAATTATCACTATACACAGCGTGTGGTGGTATTAGCCCAGCTTACACGTTACCAGTAATGATTGATGTTGGTACGAATAATGAAAAACTGCTTAACGACCCTATGTACATGGGTGCTCGTCATAAACGTATTTCGCAAGAAGAGTATGACGAATTCTTAGATCTATTCATCAAAGCTGTTAAACGTCGTTGGCCAAGTGTGTTACTTCAGTTCGAAGACTTTGCACAACCAAATGCAATGCCATTATTAAAACGCTACCGTGATGAAATCTGCAGCTTTAACGATGACATTCAAGGTACTGCTGCAGTAACAGTAGGTTCTTTACTGGCTGCATGTCGTGTTAAAGGCTCGAAACTTTCAGAGCAAAAAGTCGTGTTTGTCGGAGCAGGTTCTGCTGGCTGTGGTATTGCTGAGCAAATTATCAGTACTATGGTTGCTGAAGGTATCAGTGATGAGCAAGCTCGTTCTCAAATCTTCATGGTTGACCGTTTTGGTTTACTTACTGAAGGCATGGAAGGCTTACGTGACTTCCAACAAGCCCTTTGCCAATCTAAAGACGGTTTGAGCGAGTGGACATACAGTGGTGAGTACGCATCTTTATTAGATGTAATGCACTGTGCGCAACCAGACATCCTAATTGGTGTATCTGGCCAACCTGGTTTGTTCACAGAACAAGTTATTCGTGCAATGCACGCATCTTGCCCACAACCGATTATCTTCCCGTTAAGTAATCCGTCTAAGCAAGTTGAAGCACTTCCTTCAGACGTAATTGAGTGGACAGACGGTCAAGCGATTGTTGCCTCTGGTAGCCCATTTGATCCGGTTGAGTATAACGGCCAAACTTTCCCAATCCCGCAATGTAACAACAGCTACATTTTCCCGGGTATTGGTTTAGGTGTTATTGCTGCTAAAGCAACACGAATTACAGATGCGATGCTGATTGTATCAAGTGAAACTCTGGCAGAGTCTTCGCCACGTGCTAACACAGGTAAAGGTAGCTTATTACCAGCACTTACTGAAATCCAATCATTAAGTAAACGTATTGCGTTTGCGGTAGCTAAAAAAGCCATGGAAGAAGGTGTGGCACTTGAGCTGAGCGATGAAGCGCTATGGGCTGCAATTGAGAAAAACTATTGGCTTCCAGAGTACCGTAACTATAAGCGTCGTAGTATCTAAGCTATAACACGTTGAGTTATTGAAAAAACAGGCTTTAATGCCTGTTTTTTTATATTGTTTTAAAAGGCCTTGTTCATATTCAATTAACTCTTTAAGGTGATAATGAACGGAGTTAATAATTAAGGAACAGTATTATGCGTAAGTTAATTTTCACCGCGATGGCCACCGCGCTAAGCTTTAATGCGTTAGCACAAGCTACACCTGATGCACCGCATATTTACATTCAAGGCAACGCAACTATCAAAGCTATCCCTGATAACGTTAAACTAACAGTGGGTATTGTTGAAGTAGATAAAGATTTAATTGCCGCTAAAAACAAAGCCGATGCAACCATGGCAAAAGCTATTAAGCTTGCTAAAAGCCAAGGTGTGAATGAAAAGGGCATTTATGCGTCTAATATCTCTATACACCGCCAAACAGAATACAACCGTGAAACAGGCAAGCAAAACTTTGTCGGCTATAGAGTAACGCGCAGTCTATCTGTGACTTTAACTGATATTAAAAAGTACCCGATTATGCTTCAGCAATTGGTGAACGCGGGCATAAATGAAATTAATCAAACACAGTTTATATCTAGCCGTTATGAAGAGTTACAAAAGCAAGCTCAAAAACTGGCAATTAAAGATGCGCGTGATGCCGCAAAAGAGTTTGCCAGTGATTACGGGGTAGAGCTTAAAGGTCTTTATACCGCTTCTAATAGCCCACTAGAAACAGGAAACCAGCCTTATATGCGTGCAAGTAAAATGGTTATGGCTGAAGCTGCACCAGATAACTATGTACCTGATGCATACAACGGTGGCGAGCTTACGATCACAGCTAGTAGCTATGCCGTTTACCTAATAGAAAATTAGTCTATTGATTGCTGGTGAAGCTTGCCAGCAATTTTTCACCTTGTTGCTCTGAAATACGGGCTATGGCTTTAAGCATATTAGTAATTTGTTCTCGGTCATACTCATTACTAATATGCGTATCGATATCTTCAATAATCGCCCCTAAATAAACAAACAAACTATCTGTTGCTTTTTCGTTATCAGATGCTCTAAACAATATATTTTTAAAAGCTTCAAGTACGTTAACCATGACATAGGCGTCATTTTTTGCGTAGTTACGAATAGGCGTAAAGTTATCGTGCAGTAGCTCATCGAATGATGTTTCGTGTATATAAAGGTGTGGTTGATTGTTCTCGCATCGTTTAAGCGAGTAATTAACATCATAAATATCTAAACGTAAAATCAATAAGATACTCAGCATATCAATGGCTTTTACCGCAGTGCCAGGATCATTAATCCCCGGACTCATGGCTTTTACTGCAATTTCTGAGATTTGTGTCATACCGTAGCGGTAATGGTCGCTGATATACTCTTCGATATAAAAGATAAAACAGTTTAGTAGTTGCTCTACAAGCTCTGGGTTGTCAGATAAGTCAGTATCACATTTTAAAAACGGATAACCTTTAACCGTAAAGAAGCCTTGCTTAACCGAGATATAAATTTTTATACCGTGCTGTTGGCACAATGCGCATAATTTATCGCTATGTGCGCCTTTAAAGTAGCCTTCTGTTTTACTTTTTATGCTATGCCAGTCATCAAAGTCAGGAAAATGCTCAACTGGGTTTTCTTGTTGCATATTAATAATGCATTTAAGCTCGCCTTTGGTATTTTTAAATAGATCGTTTAACACATTATCGACCTGAATCGCTTTAGAAATTGAGTGAATGAAAAACACAAAAAATCCCAGCGAAATCAAACCAAAAACCAAAGAAAAGAAGATACCCAAAGATGGAATTCCCATATCTCCATCGCCAATGGTACGTATGTTTATCAACATTAATATAGTGTAGATAATACTACCAAGATAAAAGCCAAGCACTAATTGGTGCGATTTACGGGTAATTAGTCCAGGTAATACTCGAGGAGAAAGGCTAGCACTGGCGCTGTTTAGCACTACCATAACCATAGAAAAGCTAAAAACCGTTAACGAGATAATGCTTCCTGCAAGCGTACTGAGGATAGTTCGGGCGTTTTCTTCGCTGTCGACCAACAACACGCCAATCAGCTTTTTAAACTCCATTGATAGTGAAGAGTACTCTACTGCAATGCTAATTAATCCGAAAATCAAAAACATGACAGAGAGCATTGAAGGGTAAAAACCGATACTACTTACCATTTCACGGTAATTATCGGCAATTTTTCTTGGCGTAAACATGCACTTCCTTAAGAACTGTTAGACATTAAATATCATACTGAGCTAACCTAACTACTTACTTAACAGCCTAGCAATAAACAGTGCTAAGCGTCTAACTTTAAATAAAAATTGGAAAAACTGTGATTGTTTCAACTTTTGCTGCCATTTTGGCCATTTTATACATCCAACTTAGCTTTCGTGTAATTAAACTTCGTAAAGCAAAACGTATTTCACTAGGCGATGGTGGTGATGCAAGCCTACAAGCAGCTATACGTACCCATGCTAATTTTATTGAATATGTGCCATTTTCATTGATTCTGCTATTTTTATTAGAGTATCAGGGTCTTCCTAGCCATTTCTGCTATATTTTAGGTTCAATGCTTGTTGCAGGCCGTTTTTGTCATAGTTATGCACTCGTTGATAATATAATGAAATTACGAGCGTTAGGAATGATACTCACCTTCTTAACTATTTTGATCAGTGCAGTGATGTTATTAGTTACACAGGTATTCTAATATGCAGAAAGTTGTTTTTACTCTTACCTTACTGTTTTTAAAAAATATTTGTTCGGCAAATGTAAAAACAATCAATGCAAAAAAAGCGGTTGCTATTCCACCTGAAACTCTTAGGGTAATTTACCCTAAGACTTTGCCAAACCTTGATGAAAAATTACTTTATCCTCTTATATTGCTTCGTACCGCACTTGAGAGAAGTGGTTATAATTTTACTTTAACACCGTCACCAAGACTATTAGGACAAAACAGAGTTCTTAGAGAAATAGCAACTGGAACTGGTATTAATGTGTATTGGAGTATGACCAATACTGAACGTGAAAAAATGTTATTGCCATTGAGAATTCCTATTTTTAAAGGACTGTTCGGGTGGCGTTTAATGTTTACAACTAAAAGGCAATTACCTTATCTAAGCCAAATCAAGACATACGACGATCTAAAAAATATTATATTTATACAAGGCCAGCACTGGCCTGACACAGATATTTTAAAAGGCAACAATTTAACTGTGGCTACTTCTCAAGATTTTGAGTCATTATTCGTTATGCTTGATAAAGGAAGAGGGCAGTTATTTCCTCGCTCTATACTCGAAATAGAGGAGGAAAAGGCTAATTTCGAGAAAAAAATCGACTTGGTTGTTCTTCCGCAACTAATGCTTAAATATAAAAGCCCTATTTATTTCTTTTTTAACAAAGATAAGCCTGAAATTGCAAAAGCGGTGAATGAGGGTTTAAAAGTTATGCGTAAAAACGGTGAATTTGACGAGCTATTCTTTAAATATAATCGTGATTTCATTAAAAATGCCCACGTTCATGACAAGATTATTATAGAATTGAACAATAACGAATTACCAAGGTTAACCCCAGTAGAAGATAAGTCGCTGTGGTTATCTATTGATAAGGTGCCATGAGCTCAAAAATTTTTATAATCGGTTTACCACGAACCGGCACAACCAGTATATGTAACAGCTTTTTAGAACTCGGCTATAAAACCTCGCACACAGCCTATACCCAACAAGCAATTACCAACGCAGACGTTATTGCCGACACCCCTGTATTTAGTGAATATGTTTTACTTGATAAACACTTTGCAAACAGCCGCTTTATAAATCTTGAGCGCGACTTAGCTAAATGGCTACCATCAATCAGGCAGCTATTAACACGTATGCACACTAATTTAATGCGCCCAGACGGTGGCTTTAATATTCACTTAAAACGCTGTTATCTTGATGTGTTTGGCCACTATAGTTTGGCAGATTTAGAATCTGATGAGTATTTAACAGCCTGTTATCAGCGCCATCAACAGCAAATAGCAGATTACTTTAAAGGCTGTGAACATCAATTACTAACACTTAATGTTGCTGACCCTAATAGCCCGCAACTATTGCAGCAGTTTTTAAGCACGGAACAACCAATCAGCTTTAAACAGCTTAATATTGGGGGCAAGGTCACAGCTTGGAATGACATAAAACACCCAGATAAAGTGTCATCAACCCGAAGTGGTAAAATTGATAAATCTCTTGGTTATAATCATAAGTAAAATACGCTAGAATCGCCGCCATTATAAGTTAAGTTGTTCCTTATTATGTTTGAATTAAAATACCACACGCCATTTGAATGGACAGAAGGAGTCTTGGCTGACTTCAATACCTTTTTACAAGATCATGCTGCAGCAGAAAAAAAAGCCTCTGGTATGGCTATGTCTATGCTTTCACACTACCCAGATCGTCGTAAGCTCGTTAAAGCTATGACTGATTTAGCGTTAGAAGAAATGATTCATTTTAAACAAGTTTTAAAATTACTAATGGAACGTGATGTTTCCCTTGGTAATGATCAAAAAGATCCTTACATCAAACAAATTCGCGCGGTTTTCAGAAATGGTCGTGATGAATTTTTAATGGACCGCTTATTAGTGGCTGGTGTAATAGAAGCTCGCGGACATGAGCGTTTTTCGCTTGTCGCTGAAGCCTTACCAGCAGGTAAAGAAAAAGAGTTTTATGTCGCGATTGCTAAATCAGAAGAAAAACATAAAAACTTATTCGTTGAACTTGCCTACGAGTATTTCGATAAGCAAGAAGTTGATGCTCGCCTAGAAGAAATTTTGATAGCAGAAGCTGAAATCTGTAAAAATATACCGTTTACAGCGGCACTTCACTAGTAGTGATGTTAATGTATTAGGCTAGTTTGCCTAATACATTAAACAACATTTAAAACAAGAATTAAGTATCTTGAAAATAGTTTTACCAATCCTAATTAATTAAATAAACAGCATACATTCATCTTCATCACCTATAGTTAGGTTAGTACCTAATTTTGAGGAATAGAGCATGAAATGGATGATGACTCTTACGACGTTGTCGTTAATAGGGATTGTAATCACCGGTAATTCAATTTATACAGAAGTGAAACTCTTTCGTTCGAATGACAAGCCATCCGAAATAACAGCAAGTATGTATCGTTCGTTAATTTGGCATAGCGATATCTATAAAGAAGAGCAATTTTTAAATACGGCACGAAGCTACTTCAGCGATGGTATAATTGATACCCGTGAATACAGTAAATTAACTAGCTTAGCGAATAAAGTTGCTGGCCCAATTATTTACATTCAAGAAAACGATGAGCAGCTGTGGCATGCACGGCTCACCTATAAAAAATACCTTGATGATCAAACTGTCGAACGACTGGCAAGCTTACATTGATGAAAACTGGTTTATCAGTGTTTTAAGCTCAACTATAGTAGGCTTACCACTGAGGTAATTTGTGTCAAGATGATAGCTATTACCTAGCCAATAAGGCTCTTTAGTGGTGTTATGACCGTGCACTGAAAAATCGATACTTGGGTTTATTACTGGCTTCTTTGCTTTGGTTAAAGCTCTATCCCAAAGTAGTAAACTAATTGCTTTTTCTTTATCTTTTGTTGGATTATTCCAATCCCAATCAGCGCACGTGGTATGCGAGAGGCCGATTTTTATACCAGCGTATTCAACAAAATAAGAAAGAGGGCACTTTAGAAGTTGCTGAAAGACAAATTTAAGCTCTTCATCGGTTGCTTGGGTGTGCCAATGGCCGCCATTTTCAACCCATAAGCGATAATAATCTTCATTATTTGCTAATAATGATTCAAGTAGCATGTGCTCGTGGTTACCTAAACACATGTTTACACCCAACTCTTTAAAACGTCTTAATAAAGCCATGCTGTTATCACCCCGGTCTATTACATCGCCGAGTGAAAAAAGAATATCCGTGCTTGGATTAAAATTGACAGAGCAGAGCGCCTGTTCAAATTTAGCTAAATCTGCATCTAAATCGCCAATGACAAAAACACGCTTATGTTCAGCAATTTGCAGCTTAACTTGAATAGGGTTTTGTGAGGCATGCTGGCTTTCAACTAAATTCAAAATAGATTCCTTTAAATGTTCAGTGGCTTAAGAGTAACATAACTCGTTGCCATTTAGGCAGTGGATGGTTATTATGAGAGCTCATTTTTAGGAGTAGCCGCCAACATGAACATCTAAACCTGTTATCCAATTTCAATTTATCTTTTTGGACCAACAGGGTTAGTAGGCGTTGCTCACTATCACTTACATTATTATATTCCTTCTCGTGTGATCAAACGCCTAATACCAATTCTCTTAATTAAGTGGTCTATTTTGAGGCAATAAAACATCGTCGATAACAAGGCAATAAAACATCGTCGATAACAAGGCAAAAATTTCGTTATTAAGTTGTTTTTAATGCGATATTTTTAACGAAGGTAGCGGCAGGTTTTATCCCTCAAAATGATTAAGTATTATTGTGGATTGGTATCACTGCCCCTGTAATACAGGAGGCACTATGCCACAACTTCAAGCTTTCAATTTATGTTATCAACATGGCAATGGCGATGTTGTATTTAACGACCTTTCATTTTCTCTCACTGCAAAAGTTACTGCGTTAGTTGGCAGGAACGGCTGCGGTAAATCTATATTAGCGTCAATACTTGCTAAGCAAAAAAAGCCAAGCTCTGGCACGGTTGTTTGTAATTCAACCCTTGGCTTTTATGAGCAAATGGACGATGTAAATCAGGCTGATAATCTAACAATTGCAGAGGCTATTGGCTTAGAGTCTATGTTTAATGCCCTTGAAGCGATAAACCAAGGGCAAGTTACAGAGCAAAATTTAACTTTGCTAGAAGACAATTGGGACTTACCAGAGCGCTTTAAGGCAGAGCTTTTGAGGCTAGGTGTTAAAAGCACTGATACTGAAATTTTGAGTGACTGTAAAGCAAGCAAATATTTAAGCGGCGGCCAGTTTAGTCAATTAAAGCTCTGGGCGTTATTTAACTTCTTTAATCACGATATTTTAATACTCGATGAACCTTCAAACCACCTAGATGCACACGGTAAGCGCTGGCTTATAGAGCAAATTAACAAATTCAAAGGACAAATATTACTGATTAGTCACGACCAAGAATTATTAGAACAAGCACATGAAATATGGGAACTTACAACCCTTGGTTTAACACAATATGGTACGTGTTTTTCACAATACCAAAGTCAAAAGCAGAAGCAAGTTGCTGCGCTTGCAAACAAATTAAACCACGTTGTTAAACAGCAAACAATACTCAAAGCAGCAGAGCAATTACAACAGCAAAAAACACTTAAGCGAGCAGCTCAGGGAGCAGCACTTAGAAAGTCTGGTAGCCAACCTAAAGTGTTAATGGATGCGAAAAAAGATAAAGCCAGTGCAAATTTATCTTCGCAAAGTAAAAATACCGCTAAGCGAGAAGGTATGCTAAATAGCAATAAACAAAAATTTTTAAGTCAGCTTGAACAAGTGAAAGCCCAACAATTTTATTTATCGCAAAAAGATGAGGCTAAGCATCACAAAGTACTCAGCCTGGATAATGTAGTATTAGCATATGGTGCCCAAAAGTCGCTAACTTTTCAGGTGTACAGTGATGATAAAGTTCATTTAGCTGGCGCTAATGGCGCCGGAAAATCAACCTTACTTAAAACTCTTATAGGAGAGATACCAGCTAAAGTAGGGGAGTTATATTGCAACCAAGCTCTTTATTATTTAGACCAACATTTTACACTCATAAACAACGAGCTAACCATGCTTGAAAATCTCATGACTTACTGTAAAGATTTAAGCCAGAGCACCGCGCGAACTTTACTTGCAAGTATTGGCTTTAGAAAGGATGCTGTATTTAAACACGCCGCATTTTTGAGTGGTGGCGAGAAAATGAAACTAGCCATGTGTATTGTTAGTAATATTGAAAGCACTGCATTCTTGTTATTAGACGAGCCTGATAATCACCTAGACTTTGAATCAAAACAGTTATTAGCAAAATCATTACAAGACTTTAAAGGTGGGTTTATAGTAGTAAGCCATGATAAGTATTTCGTAGAAAGTATCGAGTGCAATAAGATAATTGTCATATAAAATATACATTTAAAAATTACCATGCTAGGGTGGTTGTAGGTTTATTACAAGGAATGACAATGAATTTTACAGCCGCTTACCGCATTTTTATTGCTTTATTCATGCTGATTGTAACCGTTGGTTTAGGCATGACGCTCAATGATTTTACCTCTGTAGTCTACGTGTTTGTGCCGTTATTATTGATGCTTGGAGCTTCATTTATACCGTTTTTTAAAGCACGAAAACTACGTTTAGTACTCTTTGTCGCACCTATTGTTATTCTCTACAGCGTAGGTTTTTACCCATGGCTTACTAATTACCAAGAAGTCGCCGTTTCATCATCCACCTCAACCCTCGATTTTATCATCATCCCAGTATGGGCCAGCTTATACGGCGCTGGATTTGTAGTGCTGCATGAAATTGGGCTAAGTGTTGCTAGGGCGTTTAATTGGGGGGAATGAAATAGTTTATAGCCTTCTTAGAGCAAATATTATTTATTTTAAAATAATCTCAGATGAAATAGCCGATGTTACCCGCATTGGTAAAGCACCGCCTAATTGGGGGGAGTTATGCCGTAAAGTTCGTAAGTATGGCGGTAGGCTTTGCGCTATAACACAGCGGCCACAGGAATCAGATAAAACTATTCTCAACCAAGTTGAGTTTACCTGGTGTGGCGCGCTAAAAACGTCAGCCAGTTATAACTATATGGCTAAAGAAATGGATTTATCAGTACAGGAACTTAAATCAATTGTGAATATCGATCGCAAACAAATTCAGTATTGGTTGCGAAAGGGACTGAACAAGCGAAACTAGAAACAATTTATTTTAAAAGGAGGTGAATTTGATTGGTTATTTAGAAAAGTTTTTACTTATCTTAAGTGCTTTCCAGCCTTTGATAACTTTTTTTATCGGTTGTGCAGCGGTGTACATCAGTGTCAAAACTTATAAAAATGCTCGTCTTTCTAGAGAACATGAAGAACTTGTTCAATTAAGTAAAATTAAACGGGACTTATATATAATAATAACAAGATATTTTTCAAATGTATTAACTCATAGATATAATACTTCTTCACTAACTGAGTTAGTTTTTAATTCTGACTTAGATCCTGAAGATATGGAAAATATCTTAGCTTTTATTGAGGAGTTAATAGACTCTGATAATAAAAGAGTTAAGAAATCAGAAGTAATTTATGAAAAAAAGATTAAGTACATAAAAGAAATATCAAATATAAATGATGCATTAGAAGAACTCTATCATTTAGAAGGGTTATTGATACAATCTGATGCGCTCCTGGCCTCGTTACATGAAAAAAATACTTTTTCTGTAAAATTAATGATGAAAACAGAAGCTATTAAAGCCAAATATAGAACTAATGAAGACTAAATAATCAATTATCTCATGAGCTGTATCAGCTATAAGTAAAGCTCATACGGCCTTTTTTATTCCCCTTTACGCTCCAGGCTCCAATCCCGTGCAACTACATTTGGAGCCGCACATGTTTACTAAAAATCGTTTGATCACCGTTGGTATGGCATTAGCCGCTTTTGCTGTTATCAACAAAGTTCGCGCTCTGCGTCCAGTTAAAAACTTAATTAACTAGGAGCCGTCAATGCGCAATATTTCTAAACTTCCAAGTATTACAGGCGTTGAACCTGGTAACACAGTTTCTTTAGACGTTCCCGTTGGCCTGACATACGACAAAATCCACTTCAAATATTCAGGCGCCACAGAAGTCAAATTCTGTGTGTTAAACAGATTGGTAACTACTTAAAAGCCACTCAAAGACTCTAGCCTTGAGCATTATTAAAGGTGTCTTCATTAAACACGAATCGAAAAGGATTTGAATGGTGGAGTTACTTGAGATTTTATGGCTAACTTCCTTAGACCTTAATTAGTTTGACGCTAATTTCCGATTAAAACCGCAATACCGAGTTTTAATTGATGGTTTAGTTGATGCTGAGAATAACTCTAGCAGCGAAGGGGCAGGGTATGACCGCCGATGCAAACTCAATAAACTTACTTTTAATTGTTATTGTTCAAATTGGTGGCGCGTTCGCCACCGTTGCCGCAGTGAAAACAGACATTACTTAGATAAAAAAAGTAATCAAAAAACTCGGTGAAAAATAACGAAACTACAAGATAAATATTGCTATCTGAGACATATTTAAAGTTCGTAAGACCGAGTAAGGCTTATGAAGCCAATGACTAGCTTAAATTAATGGAGAAACTGATAGTTTGAGTAGACTTTGATTTGGAAATAACATTAAGTTAAATTGACAGTTAAATATAAGGAAGAACAGAACACTAAGGATAGTTTTGAATAAATTCATAATTTATCTATTTTTATTGCCACTCGCTATTATCTCATTTGGTGCTTCAGCAAATGCAGGACTACCTATGATTATGCTTGCAGTGCCTGTGTATTCGATCTCTTTGTTACCAATAATTGCTATTGAAGCAATATACCTTCAAAAGAGTTTAGATTTAACCAAAGGACTATCGGTAAAAACAGCATTTGTTTCAAACTTAGTATCTACAATTGTTGGGGTTCCTCTAACTTGGGTAATTCTTGTTTTAATACAAATGCTGACAGGTGGTGGCGGAGCGTATGGCGTGGATACATTTGTCGGCAAAATGTTAGCAGTAACGTGGCAAGCACCTTGGTTAATCCCTTATGAATCTGACTTACATTGGATGATTTTATTTGCAGGGTTATTCCTACTTATTCCATTTTATTTTGTATCATGGTGGTCTGAATTTTTAGTTTCAAAGAAAATGCTTGCAGATACCGGACTCAATAAAAATGACATTAAGACTAAAGTTAGGAATGCAAACCTAATCACATATAGTTTGTTAGCGTTTTGGCCAATTGGCTGGTACGTAGTTGGCTACGTATTAATGTAACTGGGAGTTTTTGAAAGTCTAAAATTAATAAATCATTTTTATATTCAGAAATTGTAAATTCTTACAAAGCAGTTGATCACTCATTTTGATTAATTCATTACCAATGATATTCAGCGTCTAACTTACTTAAATCAAATCGTACAGCTGCCCAATTTGAATTTGTAGGGCATCTAAGTGGCTTTGGTTATAACGAACAGTAAATCATAGTCAATGAACTTAAAGCCATTACGGTTACAGGCAGTGAAAAAATTGCTTTTATATTTTTGGGAAGCCGTACAAGAAAGGCATTTCAAATCTAGGTTTGTAAAAAGTCATCGTTGTAGTCTTATTGGAATGAAGTAAGTTTGGTTGAAAATTTACAAAGTAAAAATGAGCAGTTTATAAAAAACTATAAAACCGTGAAAACCCAAATTAAGCAAAAAAGGGGCTAAAAAACCTTAAAATCTAACGACTAGTGAGGCTGGTTATAAAGATAAATATCTTATTTAACATAATATAAATTATAGGAAGTAACCCAGTGGTATATCCTGGTACCTATTCTCTATATGCGCTAAGTCCAATACTAGACGGTATCGGACATAATGATGGTGTTTTGTCATATTATCTATTTTATTAGTCTGAGTTTCTTGAGCTTACTTATCGCATGACATATATTAAAACTATCAACTTAAGATGTAACGATAAGATGTAAACGATATGGAATTTGTGAAACCGTTAGAACCTATTCTGATAATCGACGATATGCAAGATATTCGCGACTATCTAAATCAAATTTTAACTGGTCTTGGTTTTGACGATATTTTAGAAAGTCGAGATTTTGAATCAGCCAAAACTCTAATTGAAGAAAAGTCACCAAACGTTATCTTTCTTGATATTGAGCTACCTAACACTGACGGTGAGGAAATTCTTGAATATTTGAATGACCGACATCCCCATACTCACGTTGTTATGTGTTCAGGTCATAACAGTCTTGAGAATGTTCAAAACACTTGGGAATTAGGCGCCCGAGGTTTTATTGCTAAACCTTTTAACTCAAAAAAAGTCGACTCTGTTATGAAACGTCTAGAATTGATGGAAACCATAACAAATTAAGTAGTTTATGAATTCGACAATCCAACTCATAATTGATGATCTGTCTACGGTCATTTTTGGTAAACAACAACAAATTAAACTTGCTTTAGCATGCTTATTCAGTAAAGGTCATTTGCTCATTGAGGATTTGCCTGGTATGGGAAAAACCACTTTATCTCATGCACTTGCAGCAGTTCTTGGATTGTCGTATCAACGTATTCAATTCACAAGTGATTTATTACCTTCTGATATTCTTGGTACGAACATTTTTGATGCTAAAGAACATAGTTTTTCTTTTCATCAAGGCCCTGTATTTAGCCAAGTTGTTTTAGGTGATGAAATTAATCGTGCTGGTCCTAAAACACAAAGTGCGCTTTTAGAGGCAATGGAAGAAAAACAAGTTACGGTGGATTCGGTTAAACACGCCCTACCATCACCATTTTTTGTTATTGCAACTCAAAACCCAGTGCACCAATCTGGAACTTATCCGTTACCAGAGTCACAATTAGACCGATTTTTCATGCGTATCAGTTTAGGTTTTCCTGATAAACAAGCCGAGAAAAACCTTATTTTAGGTCTAAACAACCGTAACTATGATGATTTACCTGTTCGCATTAACTCAGAACAACTCGCTGTTATTCAAAAAGAAATTAATACTGTAACAATAAGTCATACGGTTGTTGACTACATACTCGAACTAGTCGCTTTTACTCGCCAAGATAGTCATTTTGTAAACCCATTATCACCAAGAGCAAGTATTGCACTTGCTCGTGCTGCAAAGTCATGGGCGTATATCGAAGGTCGTGATTTTGTTTTGCCTGAAGATGTACAAGCGGTTTTTCCTAGCGTGACTGATCACCGATTGGGGTTAAATTCTGGCGACAGTGGTTATGCACTTAAACATGTGCCTGTAAGCTTGTAAACATGTTAAAGCGCCCTGCTTTTGTTAAACAATTTCGTCAATTAGTTTTTAATAAGTTATTAAAAAACAAACATAAAAAAAACGAAATTGAACTCCAACATAAAACTATTTATGTGCTTCCTTCTAAACTTGGTGGGCAGTTTCTAATAATTGCCCTACTTAACTTTGTGATGGGTATTAACTATCAAAATAACCTTATATTAGCGATGGCTTATTTAATGGTTGTTGTTATGGTATTTGCGATACTAACTGGCTATAAAAATGTCAGAGGTTTATTGGTTAAATATCTCTCAGTGAAAGAAGATTATGCACCCAAAGCGCCCTTAGCACGCTTTGAACTACAAGCAAAATCACGCTGCGAATTAGTAAAACTAATCAATAATAACATCGAATCTGAAGCCGTTTCACTACAAAGCAACGAGAAAAACTCGGTTGAAATAGCACTTAAATGTAGCGAACGTGGTGCTTATGGCTTTGATAGAATAAAAATCATTAGTCATTTCCCTTTTGGCTTAGTGTCGGTTTGGAGCTACATAGAGCCCATAGATACAGTTTATGTTTATCCAAAGCCAATACCCACAGAAAAGCTTGATACACAACTTCATGACAATGACGAACATGATGGCGATAATGCACAAATCAAAGCCGGTAATGATGACTTTTATCAACTCACTTCTTTTGTGCAAGGCACTGCACTTAATAAGGTGTCGTGGAAACACTACGCTAAAACTCAGCAGCTATTAACGAAAGAGTTTACCAGTGATACATCACAGGAATTAGCTCTTAATTACAATACGTTAACAGGAAATAACGAGCATCGATTAAGCCAATTATGTTTTTTAGTAAACCAGTTAACCGATCAACAAATCGCTTTTTCGTTAACTTTACCCAATAAACATATCACAAAAGGTTTAGGGCTAAGTCATCAAGAAACTTGCCTGAAAGCTTTAGCGGAGTTTTAAGCATGAATACCCCGCTTATTAATACCGTTTTATCACTTCTGTTTATTGTTATTAGTGGTTTTTTGTTTACTGAAGTAACTACTCCATTTCTAGCCATATTGGCTGGCCTCAGTTTTTTAAACCTGTTTTTAGGTAAATTTTATAAAAAACTAAATGGATTGTTGGCGAATATTTTGGCAGCAATTTGCTTAGTTGCCTTATTTGTTCTGGTTGGCGTGGGCGATACAGTAAAGCTATTTGTATCCATGATGCTACTTGCTAGTAGCTTTAAATTGCTCCAAGCGAAAACCGTCAAACAGTATCAAACCGTTTGTTTACTGGTGTTTTTTAACCTTTCAACGGTGTATTTATTCCATCAAGGATTGTTTGAAACCTTGGTGGTCAGTGTGCTTTATATTGTGAACTTTGCGGTGCTTGGCTATTTAACTAGCCCACAAAGCTTTAAGGCCGCTAATAAACAAAGTTTTAAAACCATACTACTAGCTTTACCCATAGCGGCATTTTTGATTTTGTTTTTACCGAAAATACCGGCGTTTTGGCAATTACCGGGGCCAAAGCTTGCGAAAACGGGTTTATCAGAGCAAGTTAACCCCTTTTCTATTGCGAAATTAGCTGAGTCAGATGACTTGGTTTTTCGGGTAGAACAACAGCCTGGGCAAGCCTTACAGGCCCCCTATTACTGGCGCAGCCTTATTCATGATGAGTTTAATGGCAGTGAATGGTTAATATCGGACATTTTGAAATCTCAACAATTTAATCAAATTCGCCGTACAATTACTCAAAGTAATAGCGTAAATTATCAGATTATTGCAGAGCCTTCATCTTCAAATTGGCTATTTGCACTTGGCTTTGCACAAAGTGCTAATTCAGATGTGCACTCAACCTACAATGGTTTGTTAAAGCGTAAAGGTAACTTAAACAAAAATATTAAATATGCGGTAACGAGCAGTCAGGCTTCGATGAACCTTAGTGACTTTGAAAAACGCTTATATACCCGCTTACCTAACACAACAAACCCACAAACGATGGCACTCGCAAAAAAGCTTGCAGCTACGCATAATAATGCTCAAAGTTACTTTAATGCACTACTTAATTATTTTAATCAGCAACAGTTTGCTTATACATTAACACCTACGCCTATGTATGGTGATAATACACTAGACCAGTTTGTATTTGATACCAAACGGGGCTTTTGTGGGCACTATGCGAGCACCGCTGCATTTATGTTTCGTGTTGCCGGTTACCCTGCCCGTGTTGTGTCAGGTTATTTAGGTGGAGAACAAACTAAAGCCGCTACGCTTAACATTTACCAATATGATGCCCATGCATGGGTTGAAGTGTTCTTTGATGAAAAATGGCATATTTTTGATGCTACCGCTGTTGTTGCTCCTGAACGTTTAAACGGTTCGTTATCACAACTGGGAGATTTAAACGAAAGCTTTAACGACAATCTTAACTTTGGTCTAAAACGTTGGAGTCATTTTAAAGCAATAAACTGGCTTCGAATTCACCTTGAAGAGCTCGACTATAAATGGACTAACTGGGTGCTTACGTTTGACCAAGAATCTCAGCAAAGTTTGTTTGATTCACTGTTTGGTAATAAGTCTGCATGGCTAACACCATTAATTGTATTAGGTACGTTATTACTGATCTTTACTGGTTATTTCTTATATAACAAACGCCCTATTCGAAGTAGTGAACCGTTGGTTGATGACATCACTAAGCTTTATCAGTGGGCAAAAAAGCAAGGTATAGAGCCTCTAGACACTAACACGCCACTACAAAATATTGCTTTAATTAAACAGCAAAAGCCTAGATCAGAGGCATACCTAAGCGAGTTTGAGCAAATAATCATCGAAGTACGTTATCAACAGCATTCATATAACCAAAACCGCAAAAACCGCGTGCGAGTTCTGTTAAACTCTCTCAAAACAGCCAAATAGAGAACAATATGAATGCAGTAATTGTCGGCGTTATGTTGATGCTGATCCTGACACTTTGTCGAATTAATGTCATTGTGGCGATGACGCTAAGCGCAATTGTTGCGGGTTTGACCGCAGGCCTTGGTTTATCTCAAACCGTTAATGCATTTAATGATGGTTTATCGGGTGGCGCTGAAATAGCACTGAGCTATGCGATGTTAGGTGCGTTTGCAGTCGCAATCTCGAAGTCGGGTTTAACACGCATTTTAGCGTCTAAGTTACTAAAGCAAGTAAACGAAAACAGCCATAAAGGCGAAACTACACTTAGTTATCTTATATTAAGTATCATTTTACTATGCGCAATTTCATCACAAAATTTGATACCCGTACATATTGCTTTTATACCCATTCTAATTCCGCCATTACTTGTGGTGTTTAACAAGTTACGCCTTGATAGACGTGCCATTGCGTGTATTTTAACCTTCGGCTTAGCTACCTCTTATATGGTGCTACCTTATGGTTTTGGTGGCATTTACCTATATTCGATACTACACAAAAACCTCACTGAAAATGGCTTAGTAATTGTGAATACACAAGTACCGATGGCAATGATCATTCCAGCTATTGGAATGTTGTTTGGTTTATTCGTTGCGGTGTTTATTAGCTATCGAAAACGCCGTAGTTACGACTCGCATACTTTAACAGAACAACAAAATGAAGTTGTGATAGAACAACCTAAAAAGGTATTAGTTGTGGGCATAACAGCCGTACTTTGCTCTTTAGTCGCACAAAATATCAGTGATTCAATGATCCTTGGTGGTCTTGTTGGTGTGGCCATATTTACCTTGTTTGGTGTTGTAAAACTTGAACAAAATGGTGATGTTTTTAGTAAAGGCATTGCTATGATGGCGATGATTGGCTTTATTATGATTTCTGCACAGGGCTTTGCTTCAGTTATGCAAGCAACGGGTGATGTAGCCTCATTAGTTAGCTCTGCAGCAGGTATCATTGAAGGTAACAAACCTCTTGCGGCTGCATTGATTTTACTCGTTGGATTACTAATAACCATGGGCATAGGTAGCTCGTTTTCGACGGTGCCAATTATCGCGACTCTATTTGTACCATTATGCATGGAACTAAATTTTTCGGTAATGGCTACAGCTGCACTGGTTGGTACTGCTGGAGCACTAGGTGATGCAGGCTCCCCTGCTTCTGACTCAACACTTGGCCCAACATCCGGTCTAAATGCAGATGGTCAACACGACCATATTTGGGATTCAGTGGTGCCCACTTTCATCCATTTTAATATTCCGCTACTTGTTGCTGGCTGGGTTGCGGCAATGGTGTTGTAAAATAAAGAAGCCCCATTATTTTGGGGCTTCTTTATTGGCTAAACAAAATGCGTAGTGCGCGGTTTAGATCATGAAATCGAATTGGTTTGGTCAGCACTTTGTTCATACCAGCCTCAAGGCAAATGGCTTTATCTTGATGTGATGCATTAGCTGTTAAGGCAACAATGGGTAAAGTCATTTTTAATTCTTCACGCATGTATTTAGTTGCGGTAATACCATCCATCACTGGCATCATCATATCCATAAGAACTAAATCAAAGTGTTGCTGTTGTACCTTATCGATCGCTTGTTGGCCATTATCTGCAAGGGTAACGTGGTGATTGAGCTTTTCTAAAAAGGTTTTGATTAGCACTTGGTTGGTTTTGTTATCTTCTGTAACAAGAATAGCCATTGGTTCAAGAGTTTGCTCATGCTCTATTGATTGCTGATCATCGGCAACAACAGAGTATGGAATATAAATAGTAAACTTAGTGCCTATATTGATTGCACTAGCTACTCTAATCTCGCCTTTCATTAAATCAACAAGGCTTTTGGTAATGCTAAGCCCAAGGCCAATCCCTTCTACTTGTCGATTAACACCATAGTCATGCTGTTTAAAGGCATCGTAAATGCTGGCTATTTGAGATTGAGAGATCCCCTGCCCAGTATCTGCTATCTCAAATAACAAATGGGTATCATTGAAGTCAGCGTTAAAATTAACTGTGCCTACTTTGGTAAACTTGAAGGCATTATCTAAAATATTAAACAGAATTTGCCCGACCCGGACCCCATCAATATTAATTTTGTTGGGTAAGCCATCGCTTATCTCTGTGGTAAACAAGACATTAGAGCCTTGAGTGGTTTCTTGAAACTGTGCAGTAATATTTTTAACTAAGGCATTTATATCTGTCGCTTTGACATCAAGCTCCATCGAGCCACTTTCAATTTTTGAAAAATCCAGTACATCACTGATCAAATCAAGCAATAAGTCAGCGCTTGAGTTTGCGTAATCAAGCCAACGAGTTTGTTTGTCATTAAGTTCTGAATCGGCTAACAACTCCAACATGCCGACAATGGCGTTCATAGGAGTTCTGATCTCATGGGACATCACAGTTAAAAACTGTGACTTTGCTTGGTTTGCTTCTTCTGCTTTTTCTTTTGCTAATTGTAGTGCTTGCTCACGCTCTTTGTTAACCGTGATATCTTTTGCGATGCCTAAATAGCCGCGAAATTTCCCGCTTGAATCAAATTGTGGTTTACCACTCAAAGAGACCCAGGCCGGAGGCGACGAATTAACTTCAAATTCAAAATCTAAAAACTCAGCATGATCTGCCAGCAAGTGTTTAAAGTGTGACCATTTTTTTAACTGATTTTGTTCCTGCTCAGTGATAATGGCATCAAAATTTTTATGTAAAAAATGGCGTTTGTATAAGTTACTATGGCTGGCGGTAGTTAAAACATTAATAAAGTGCTCATCTTTATTAGTACGCCAAAACCATTCGCTGGCGAAGTCTCTGAATAGTTCTGATAACTCTCCAAGTCTTGTTAGTAAAGAGGTTGAGTGAAACTTTTGCCGGTTAAGCCTTGTTTGCGCAGCTAATTGAACCGCTACTTGCTGTAATAAGATTTTGATTGCGGTTTGTGATTTATCATTAAAACTAGCCTGCTCTTTTATATCGAAAAAGACCAAGCACTGCGTTGTGTGTTCAGAGATATCAACATGAAAAATTAGGTTATTTACGAACTCATTACTATAAAACAGTGAGTTATCTTCATTAAATAACCACTGTGACTGCGCTTGTTGTAACTTTGACTTTAATATTGTTTCGTCAAATTCAATGTACTTAATAGTACGCATTTCGAGGGATGCTTTTGAATCTTCGAAGTTGATTAAGCAAAACTCTTTAAACGAAAAATATGGCAGAAGCACTTTTTCAAGTTGAGCTTTTAATGCACGGCTATCATTTATGCCATGAAATGCCGTTAGCTCAAGTTGTAATTGCTCTAAGTTTAACTCTGCCATTGCCATTCCTAGTTAATATTGCATCGCATATTGCAAATATAGAAAACAGTTCTCAGTTTAGCCATAAAAATATCAAAATAAATTATTTAAATTTCATTGTGTTATATAAATCCGAACACTTGGTACGGGCCATGCTTCCTAAATATTAAATAAGCTTAATTAAGGCGAGTGTTATGAAAATAGTATGCATAGGCGGCGGACACGGTTTATCCCATATGTTAAGTGCAATTAGACCTCACTGCGCCGAACTGACAGCTATCGTTGCAACCACAGACAATGGCGGCAGCACAGGTAAATTACGTCAAAGCCAAGATGTAGTTGCCCTTGGTGATATTAGACGCTGTTGTTTGCAATTAGCTGATAGTGACTCATTAATCCATCAAGTTTTTCACCACCGTTTTGATGGTGGTGAACTCAATGGCCACAGCCTAGGTAATTTAGCCTTATTAAGCTTAACCCAACAAACTAACTCAGCAACTCAAGCGGTTGCATGGTTCAATGCTATGTTGGGTAATTCAGAAACGATTCTACCCATGTCAGACGAACCGACTGATTTACTAGCGGTTATGTCATCAGGCATCAAAGTATTTGGTGAATGCGATATTGATTTACAAGAAGAGCTCCCAGACTATTTAACGCTCTCACAAGATGTGAATGCTGCTCCTGGTGTGGTTAAAGCTATTGAAAACGCCGATATGCTAATAATTGGCCCTGGAAGTTTAATTACCAGTGTAATGCCTGCCATGTTAGTTGAAGACATAGCTAAAGCGGTGCAACAAACATCAGCATGCCGATTGTTTATCGAAAATATTGCCAAAGAAGCCAGCGTAATTAAATCGCTCGATATGCAACCGGTTGATTGGCTCGAAGGCATGCTTGGTTACCGGTTTTGTGACATGAGTATCTCTTTAGATGCGCTTAGTGAAATTGTGTCTCACTTTGACGATGTTGTTAAATCGCCAAACCAGCAGCACGACATTGAGCAGCTAAGTAATGTATTTGGCGAAATATTAAAAATGCCGTTAAGCCTAGAAGCTGAGGAACTAGTCAGTAGCAATCAAACTTTGCGCGTGAGTTAGCGTTTGTGCAAATTGGTCTTGCAGTAAGGCTATTAAGCTTTGTAGTTCATCGTCAAATTGTGATGCCTTCGCTTTTTGCTCAATTTGTTCTGCAAGGCCGCCTACGGCTAATGCCCCGTAACTACGGCTACTGCTTTTTAAACTGTGGGCATTTATTTCGATTTCAGACTGTTTCGTTGCGTCAGCAAGATCAGCAACGATTTGGCGGGACTCAGTGATATAAACCTGTAAAAGCTGTTTTGCTAGGTCGTCACCAACATCCTGTTGTAATTGAGCATAGGTCGCTGTATCTATCATGGTCTCACCTTGGAGTGAATATGAAATATAGTGTTATTTTATTTGTAGATTCAAGCTTAATTGGTGGCATCGAAAGCCATTTGATTGCCATGAGTAAGCTATTAGAACGATATAATATTATGAGCTCGGTACTATTTTATCAAGATCATAATAATCGTGAGTTTTATCATCGCTTAGAAAAAGCGAATATCACTTACGGTTTTGCTGGCGGAAATTTAAAAAGCTTGAACGAAATACTAAAAATGTTTCCTCGTTCAGCATTACTACACACCCATGGGTACAAGGCAAGTATCATGGGTAAGTTGGTGTGTCGCTGGCAAAACCGCCCTTGTATTTCCACCTATCACGCTGGTGAAGCTGGTGTGGGCAAAGTGTACTTTTACAATAAGCTTGATAAGCTTCTGAGCTACTTCTCTTTAAACTTTGCCGTATCGAACTCGTTGACCAAAGAGCTCTACAATGCGGAGTTACTTGAAAACTTCATCGCAGTGAAAAAACCTACAAAACTAAGAACACTTCGTAGCAAACAGGAGATTAATATTGGCTTTGTGGGTCGTTTATCTCATGAAAAAGGGCCTGATATTTTCATTGAAGCGGCTAAACATTTTGCATCAACAAACTTGAATTTTCATATGTTTGGCGATGGGCCAATGGTGAATGAACTGGATTTATCAGCGGTCAATTATCATGGTCAATGTGAGCAACAACAAATATGGCAACAACTCGATGTATTGGTGATCTGCTCTCGCGCAGAAGGACTTCCAATGGTGGCATTAGAAGCAATGTCGCATGGGGTGTTAGTGATTGCTGCAGCGGTTGGGCAATTGCCGCATATTATCAATCATTTATCTAACGGATTAATGATGGGCGAAAGCTCGGCTCAGGCACTCCAAAAACAGCTTAAAAACGTTGAAATGCTGAGCACTGAGCAAAAACAATACATGCTTAACAATGCACAAAAATTAATTCAGCAACGCTTTTCAGGTGAACAACAATTTAAACAGCTAGATCGCGTTTATAACACTAGCTTACTTGCATCTCTTCCCAACTTTTGATTTTACGATAAATCGTGGAAGGGCTCACATCTAATAAAGCAGCTGCTTTAGGTATATTGTTATCACAGGCGTCAATTGCTTGTTCGATGTAGCGCTTTTCGACTATCCAAAGTGGTTCTATGTCTGCTTGAGAAAAACCAACTTGTGAAGACACATAGGATGTATTGTTAACACTCGTAGCGAGTTCATTGGTCGAAGATGTGACACTTTGCGTAACAGCTTCTGACTGATTGGGCGCAGTAATAGGTGTAGCCGCATGGCTTTGGTTTTGTGCATTTGGCAATGCGGGGATCATACTTGCTTCAATAAACGCTTCATCGTGTAACACAAGGATATTACGAATCGTGTTTTCTAATTGGCGAACATTACCAGGCCAGCCATAACTCAAAAATAAGTTTCTTACTCCTTCAGACATGCCTTTATATGAGCGCCCTTCTTCTTTACTTATTTTTTTGAATAATGCGTCCGCAATTTCAATAACATCTTTACCACGTTGTTTTAATGGCGGTAAAGCAATTGGAATAACATGTAAACGGTAATACAAGTCTTCACGGAAACGCCCTTCTTGCACTTCAAGTAAAGGGTCTCGATTAGTCGCACACACAAAGCGTACATCTACTTTGACTTCTTTTTCGCTTCCCACTTGTTGGTAACAACCAGTTTGAATAAAGCGCAGTAGCTTACTTTGTAAGTTGATGTCCATTTCACATAGTTCATCTAAAAACAAAGTCCCGCCATCAGCTTGGCCAGCTGCCCCTTCACGATTGGCAATAGCACCAGTGAACGCCCCTTTTAAGTGGCCGAATATTTCACTTTCGATTAAATCTTTTGGGATGGCAGCACAGTTAAGGGCTACAAACGGTTTGTTAGCGCGCGGTGACGCTAAATGTACCGCACGGGCGCACAACTCTTTACCCGTTCCACTTTCACCAGTAATAAACACAGTGGCTTTACTCGCCGATGCTGACTTTATGATTTGGTAAACCGATTGCATTTCGGATGAACTGCCGATCAGGTCGTAATATTTACCGTTCTCGTAGGTTGTTTGATAGCTTTTAACTGTTTGTTTTAAATCTTTGAGCTTTAATGCGTTGTTTACTGTGATGCGAAAACGATCTGCTTCGATCGGTTTTTCTAAAAAGTCACTGGCACCTAGTTTAATCGCTTTAATGGCCATTTCTTTGGTTGCATGCCCTGTTAGAACAATCACTTGTGGTGCCGTATCTGGGTCTAAAGACGATAAAATATCAAGCCCATTCATATCAGGCAGCATAACATCTAAAATCACTAAGTCAGGTTCAAACTCGTTTAGTGCGCACATAGCTTGCTCACCATTGTAGGCAATGCGAGTTTCAACCCCTGTTGGGATCAAATATGATTGGTACATCAGCGCAAGCGATTCTGTATCTTCAACAATGAGTATTTTAGGTGGCATTACTGACTTCCTTTATTATCGTTTTATGCTGAGATAAAGTGATTATTTAACAGATCCTTACTAGTAGCTTAGTGTGTATTCAGTGGGTTTGTAAACTCAAACTTTAGTGTTTATTGATCACAATTAATGAGGCATCGTCTATTTCAGCCGATAGTTTTACTTGGCTTGCTTGCCAAAGAGCATAGGCAAACTCCTCACTGTGTAAGTTATCATGCGTTAATTTAGCAATGATTTGGTCAACCTCACTCATCTTCTGATTATCAAGCCAGCCATCGGTAAATAATAAAATCTGCGCAACATCACTTAAGTCATAGCGGTAATGCTGGTATTGATGGTCGTCAGAAAGGCCTAACAAAGGATCAGTTCCGCTAAGTTGAAGCAGCTTTCCTTGTGTTGTTATCACGCAAGGGGCTGGGTGACCTGCGTTAAACCAATGAAGCGTGTTATTTTCGATAAAGCCAATTAATAATGTTACTAGGCTGTTTTTACAAAGCCGCTGTTCATAAAGTGCCTGATTCAGTGTCTTTAAAACATCGGTTAATGGAATTTGAGTCGCTAAACAGCCACTTAAAAATCCTTTTATAGCAAAACTTTCTTTGAGGGCTGTTATACCGTGTCCCATCATATCGCCGATAATAACGGGGGTTTGCTGCTGGTGGGGGTACATACAAAAATCCCCGCCATTTTGACTGATGATTGAGCCAAAATTATACGCATTAAACTCGCCTATTTTTTGTTTGGTTTGCATGCGTTCTTCATTGATTAAATACTTTAGTGCTGAAAAACGATGCACAATCCGCTCAATACTTTGCAGTAAACGTGTTTTGCTAACTGGTTTTACTAAATAATCATCAACACCTAACAGGTTTATACGTTTTATAAGTTCTTCACTGTCATCACCTGTAAGCATCACTACAGATAAATTTGTTTTAAGATTAGATTGATTTAGCTTTTTAAGTAATGGCTCACTGGTACCATTTTTGAGTTTATGATCAAGCAGCAAAATTGTAGCGCCAGAGGTAAGAATTTCTTGCCAGCCTGACTCACTGTCTTCACAGCAAATCACCTGAAAATGTTCAGACAAATAGGCATTAAGCAAGGCAAGCTGGGCTTTATCATCGTCTATGTAGATAAGTGTGGGTCGTTTATCTATATTGGTTAAACAAAATGAAAATATGTTTTGCTGATCGACAATTTTATAGCTGGCATTAGGAAAGTAGTGCTTTATAAGCGCCACCCCCATGCCCCCTTCAACTAACTCGCCACTATCTATTTGCCACTGATTAGGTTGTTGATTAAATAAGTCATAGCTTGGCATGCTGTCTTTAAATTCAATCAATAGTTGTTTGTCTGCAAGTTTATGCATAGAAAACTGCACAAACCTAGCCGTTTCATCACTATGGCGTAACAGATTAGTGAGGTATTCGGTAGCGACTAACCCTGCTGCATCAATATCTTGATTTTTAACACTGATCGCCGTTAAAACATGCTTTAAAATATGGCGAATTTCGCTGACCGTAGGCCAATCTAAATTAAAAGTCTTTTGATATAAGCAGTCCATTCAGAGTCTCAGTAGGGTAAAAATAACCAACGCTGTTTAATAACTTTGTTTAATAGATACTCTGTCAGTTTAGGCCATTTTGGCTGAAATGCTTTAAGAGTTCTGACGATACGGCTACCTAAAGGTGCAAATTGATGCTGGGCAACAACTATTTTTATCTTAGTTACACCAGCATGTTCTAAATTCGCCATCCCATGACACAAGGCTTCTTCATCGTTATAGCCAAGCGATACCGTTAAAAATGTGAGATCCGTACATAGGCTTAAAGCATGCAGTGGTACATTACCGCGATTACATTTTAACGCCGGGCTCATATCTAAAAAAATATAGTCGTACTCTTGTTTTATCCGTTCAATGGCGTCATTCAGCACATTTTTACTTTTAACTGATTCAAGCTCTCTTAAGTGTTGCATAGTCAGTAAATCAACTTGCTCAGTATTAATGATATTAAGCTGACATGAGATATCACTAAAGCACCATGATTCAACTGTGTCTGGTTGTTCAAATTTAAACGGATTGAGCGGGTTTAAATCGATGATTAAAACTTTGGCCGCCTGTAAACTTAAACGTTTAGCTACACTGGCACATAGCGATGTAGAGCCTTCATTCCCCGTTAATGAGATAAAGCAGATACAACGTGCTTTAGTGTTATCTATCTCGTTACACACGGCTTCAAGTTCTTGGTATTGCGCTGGTATTAGTTTCATAAGCCCACCACTAAAGCAACAACAGTAATAAAATCTAAGAAGTTTGATTTAAACTGACTCATTAAATCTTGGCCTTTATCTGGTACATAAAGAGTATCGCCAGCGCGTAACACAGGGATATACGCTGAATTAGGGTTCTTGACGAACTCTTCTAAATCAAACACACGAGACTGCTCTTTACAGCAGGAGTGATTGACCACCACAATTTTGTCGATAAGCGCTGAGCTTGATGGACCTCCCGCTTCTGCAAGTACATCAAGTACCGTCATGGTGTCATCAAAGCTGTAACGACCTGGTTTTTCAACCGCCCCCATAATACGAACTACTTGCTCTTTCGGTGTACGTAGCCAATCTTTATCTTTTTCTGGAATGTAGATGGTATCGCCCGGTAACACATGCGGGAATAATGTTTCATCACCGGTTTCAAAATACAGTGCAAGGTTTAACTTGCTAACTCTTGCGGTGTTATCATTGCGATGTGTAATACGAATATTACGTAAATCAGCGTTATCTGTAGGGCCATCAGCGGCGGCTAAAATGTCGATAAAGTGCATATTCGTGTTAAATGCATAACGACCTGGTGAGCCCACCTGCCCCATAATATATATTGATTTGCTTGATTCTTGACGGATCCATTGTGATTTATTGTCGGCAGGGTCAACCGGTAGCTCTTCAACAATAATGGTGTCGCCAGCCAATAAGTTAGGTAATGCGTATTTACCCGAATCATTAATCGTGTATTGCTCTAAATCAAAACGTTTCGTGATTTCGCCGTTTCTAACAATTTTAATGTCATTGATGTTTGCCCCTTTGGTTGGACCGCCGGCATGAGCCAGTAAATCTGTAAAGTCCATTTCAGGGCTCCACTCATAACGACCCGGCGATAAAATGGCGCCGATAATTTTAATGGCACGCTTAGGAGGAACTTTTAACCAGCTTTTTTCATTTTGATCAGTTTTTTCTGGTACAAAAATCACATCGCCTGGATTTAGATTTGGTACTTTTACAGCAATGAGCCCTTCACTGTAGCCTTGCAGGTCAAACAGGATGTTTTCGCCGGCTGGCGTTAAGATTTTTATTTGACGCGTTTCGGCAAAGCGAGTTGGCCCACCTGCATTGGCAAGTATGTCTAAAAAGCTGGTGTTATCTGCTGCTTCATAAGCGCCAGGCTTTTGTACTTCACCCATGATATAGACAGTTCTTGATGTGGTATTTACATCATCAACCATAATTGGCACATAGATGGTTGAGCCTGCTTTAAGCTGTGGCATGGTATCGTTATTGGGTTTATCTAAATAGGCTTTTAAATCAAATACAACCGGTGTCTTATCAACAATAACGCGAATTTTCGTCACATCTGCATAGCGTGTTACCCCTTCGGCACGCATCAGTGCATCAAGTACACTCATGTTTTCTTTAAATGAAAAGCTGCCCGGATTGTGTACTTCGCCAAGCAATGTGATGGCACTGTTATCACTTGCGTCACCAGATGCACTTAACGTTTGTGCATCAAAGTCGATTTGCACGTTTCCTAATAATGGCGACACAGGGACAAATACCGTGTCTGCACTTTGAAGTGCGGGAAGCAAATCTATGTTGCCTGAGTCTAGGTAGGCTTTGTAGTTAAACTCAATCATCTCTCCAGCACGGCGAATTTGTAAACGGTCAAGCTGAGCGCCTGGTTTTAAGCCACCTGCACGCGCAATCACCATTTGAATATTGCCATCTTTAGGGATGCTCACTTGTGATGGATCGTTCACATAGCCCATTACATTAATGAAAATATCACGAGAGTGAATTTCAACGTAAAAGTCATCCATCGCCACATACATTTCACTTAATGCTGTGCGTAATTGACTTTGCACATCGTCAAGCTGTAAGCCTGCTACTTTAAAACGACCTAGCTCAGGTAAGGTAATTGTGCCTTCTTTATCAACTTCAAACGGTTCGCTAAACTCAGCTTCACCTGGTAAATATAAGTAAAGTTTATTACCTACTTCTATTTCTTCAGCGAAAGTCGGTAAGGCGAAAATCAGTAAGCAAAGTAAGATTAACTGTTTCATGTTATTGCTCCTTAGGACCATTTAGGATTTTGGTCCAGCTGGATAATGCATGGCTTTGTTTCGTGCTTTTTTCTTCATTCATGTCGATAATAATTGCCTCTACTCGTCTATCTGAATGACGTTTAGGTTTTGAGTCAGGTTCGTCGCTGTACGGTGTTAAACTACCTTGCGTTAAGGTTGTTATTGTCGCTGGGTTTACACCATAAATACCTAGCCAGTGTTTTACTGTTTCGGCACGCTTAAGTGCTAACTCATAGTTGTTTTGTTGCTGACCACTAATGTCAGCATGACCAACAAGCAGTAAGTTAACTTCATCAACTTGTTTAATTAAGTCAGCCGCTTGTGCTAAACGTGTGATGTATTTAGGAGTAACCTGAAAATCATTCAGCGAGAACTGGTTATCACTATTTAAAAGCTCAGTGATCTGGTCTTTAAGTGATGCTGTCATGTTTTTTTCAGTATCAGTAACGCCTGCACATTGGCTCATCGCATTAACAGTTTCAAAGTGCTTCGCAAGCTGATTTAAACCGTGATAGTGAATAAGTAAATCATGCTCAACATCAGACCACATTTGCGCTGCTATTAGGCGTCTTATACGGTTTTCGTATATTTGTGCTTTTAGCAGTTGTGCTGGCATACATTGCTGTATCCCTTGTGCTTTTAATAAATCTAACTTTAAAACATGATGTTGAAATTCGCTTAGCACCACGGTTTCTTGTGTGTCATAGATCATCTCGTGTTGTTCATCAGTAAGCGGATAATTTTGATATTTTTCTGCCCAGCCTCCTTGCCCCTCATCAGGCCAAGAAGCACATCCACCAAGCGTTAGCAAAATGATTGTAAATAGTATGTGCTTCATAAATCACCTCACGCGATATCAGCTTGTTCGATAAATGGAATCGTCTTATCAACTCTTAATAGACTCATTAGTTTGTGTGGTTGCCCAGACACATTAAGCAGTGATAATTTTTGCCCTTTTTTCTCAATACGTTTATATAAGAACACCATGGCACCAATGCCAGATGAATCAATAAATGTAGTAGAGCTAAAATCGAGTACCACACTTTGCTGTTTGCCATGTGCAACCTCTTCAAACTGATCTTTAAAGCCATCGACGGCTAGACCAGAAAAGTCACTAGGTAGTGAAATTAGTTTGGTATCGTTAGAAAATGATGTGTTGTTAGCCATGATCTTCACCTTAGTTAAATTGGTTAGTCATAGTAACTAGTACAACTAAAATGCCAGTTTATAAGGTGTTGTAATTTAAAGGCTAAATGATGGGGTGATGCATAATGCAATTAACTTTTTGCTGTTAATTTGCATTATGCAACGTGATTTGCTTAATTTATTTGATAAAAAAGACGTGGATTGGTATCACTGCCCTTTGCCTGTAAAGACAACTTGTAATGTTTTAACCACAATTGAAAACTCAAGCTTCGCCCAAGCACGCGGTGATGACATACTCAGTGAATAGGCGTAATCCCAGCCAATTTTACTGCGTGCATCGTCTATGGTTTCGTCATAACCGTTCATCACTTGAGCAAGACCAGAAATACCTGGTTTAACCCCGTAAGTACGCTGGCAAAAATAAGGGATGTCTTTTTCTAATTTACCATAAAAAACAGGACGCTCTGGTCTTGGGCCAATTAATGACATCTCGCCTTTGAGCACATTAATTAATTGCGGAAGTTCGTCAATTCGTGTTTTACGCATAAAGCGCCCTACTGCCGTTATTCTTGGATCATCTTTACTGGCCCACACAGCACCAGAACGCGACTCAGCATCAACCACCATAGAGCGAAACTTATAAACATAAAATAACTCAACGAAGTCATCTGAGCTTTCACCCACTCTAAGTTGCTTAAAGATGATAGGACCTTTAGATGTAAGCTTTATAGCCAGCGCTGCAATTAAACAAACAGGCCAAACTAGACTTAACGCAAATAAGGCACCTGCAATATCTAAGCTTCGTTTGATGACTCTAATAACAGACTTGGTTTGTGCTTTACTCGCAGATTTTACACGTTGCCAAGGGGTGTCGAAGTAACCTTGTTCATAACGAATGATCCCCCAAAGTGCTAAAAAGTAGCTATTTAAGGTGTAATTAACTTTATCGACGATAGGAATGCGTTTTTTAAACGCGAATATAGTTTTAACAGCTTGTACTGCGTGAAGTGACAAAATGCCTGTAGCAATCAATAATGACCACATAGACTGCGACACGAGGGCCTCTATCATTACACAGCCATAAATACAGGCTAAAATAATTGGCATTAAGCCACGTAATACTTTGTGCGAGAAAAAGTTCATACAAGTCCACCCTAAACGCGGGTTAAGTAATAAAAAAAGCGCTTTAATTTGCTGCCAATTACCCGCACCTAGCCTTACTCGGCGTTTATAATCCTCACTTTGCTCATCGCATTCTCGCTCGTAAATGACTACATCTTCATCGACTACGGCCTTACCGCCTTTGCTTAATGCTTTCATTGATAATACAAAGTCGTCGTTGATGGTGTTTTTCTCTAATTCACACGCGTATTCAGCGCGCATGGCGAACATTGCCCCTGGTACGCCAATCACGGCGCCTAGGTTTGACTCCGATTTTTTCACTTGGTTTTGGTACTGCCAGTAGGCTTTTTGCGCATCAGGGGCATTTTCATCTAAGGTGTACACACCTGTCGAAATTGCCACTTGCGGATCACTAAATTGCTTAGCCACTTTGTTTAATGCATCAATACTCAATAAAGCACTAACATCAGTGAACAGTAAAATATCATTGTGATATTTTGCCATCCCCATCAAGGTATTTAACCCTTGTACTTTCCCTTGGTTTTCATCACGATGGTGAAAATAACAATGCACGCCTTGCTTATGTAATACCTGCTGTGCTTGAAGAGCTTGTTGATAGCTTTTATCGGTGCAACCATCAAAATAAACATGAATGGAGTAATGATGAGTGTCATAAACTAGTGATGCTAAGTTATAAAGCTTTTCTGCAATATGCTGTTGTTCATTGTAAGCACACATCAAAACAGCAATATTCGGTGTGTAGTTGTCATCAAAAACGGTTTGCTTGCTTGGTTTATGCTTTTTGCTTGCAACACACTTTAGTAATAATGGGTAGCCAACATGATGATATGCAGCAATACACATCAAAATGATAAATAATGTAGTAAAAATAGTCATGGTTGGCTCCTACACTGCTAATGCAGAATATAAATTGTCGTATTTACTACTCATGGTTCTGGCATCCGCAATAGCAATAGCGTGATGACGAATACATAAACCATGCGGAAGTCTACTTGCTCTTAAAATAGCCGGTGCAAGTTTGTTAAATTCGTGAGGAGACACAAGTTCACCTTCATTCTTAGTAAGAACTTCATGAATGCCTCCAACATCGGAAGCTACAACCGGAATACCACATGCCATGGCTTCAATAATTGATAATGGCAAACCCTCTCGTTGTGAATACAAACACATAACGTCGATACTCGAATAAAAGGCCCGCATGTCCTGTACATTACCTAAAAAGTGCACGCGTTCGTTAAGGCCTAAATTACGTACCAAATTCATTAAAGTGACTTTCTGTTCGCCGTCACCTGCAAACACAATATGGTAATCCTGAGGTAAATAATGCAAAGCATGAATAAGATCTTTGTGACCTTTTCCTTCAATTAACCTGGCGGCACAGCCAACCAACTTAGCTGTGTGGGGTAAGTTAAGCTGACTTCTAGCCGTTGTTTTATTTATAGCCACAAAGGTATCGAAATCAATGCCATTTAAAATTGTGCGCTCAGGAATGATTGACGTTTTAGCTCTAAATTCGTCAGCAACAATACGTGCATCAGCAACCCAATAAATATTTGTCAATAAATCCAGCAACTTAGTGAAAGTACATTGTTTAACGTTATTTAAATACCAGGCATCATGAATTGTTGATATATGACGAACCGAATCACCGGTCAACGCACAAGCAAGGCCAGCATAAATAACAGGGCCAACATGATGACTGTGAATAATATCGATATCATGCTCTTTTATTAATGCCTTTATCTTTGCGATAACAGAAATACTCACGCCTGATTTTTTGTTTAAACAAATCACGCGATGGCTAAATTGTTCAAGCTCTGGCCATTGCTCAAACGCAGATTGTCTATCTCCCTCAAGAGAAACAATAATACTTGAACTACTAAATTGGCTGTTTTTGAGTAAAGTAATTGCCATTTTTTCTAGGCCACCTACTTGCAGGTGTTGAACTAAGTGCATGACATTCATAATTTATCTCCTTCAATATTACCGAAGTTAGATTCGGCATTGACGATAGGAAGTACTGTTACCACCTCTGCGCTGGTAAGTTTTTCGATCGTTTTAATATCTTTTAAGTGACTGTCACAAAGTGCAGCAACAAATACGCTTGCACTACCTGTGAAAATTCCAAGCACAATGCCAACGATAACGGTCATCAGCATTGATGTATTGATAGGTTGTGTTGGGCTATAAGCTCGCTCAATTGTTTTAACTTTGTCAGGTCCTTCGTATTTAACTAATTTGCCCGTAACTTTGGCCATTTCGTAACGGCTCAGCATGTCTTTATAAAGTGATTGTTTAACATCGTAATCACGCTCTAGTTTACGTAATTGTTTTTCTACATCACTGGTTACTAACAGACGTTCACTGACAAGCTGCACTTGCTCTTCGAGCATTGCAAATTCTTGCTCTTGCTGAAGTAAATTATTACGGGCCTCTTCAAGCGCAAGAAGTTGTGATACTAAAACACTGCTCTCTTTACCATCACCAGACGGAAGCGTATTAACCATTTGCCATAACTGATCAAGATTCGTTGTGTCTAGCTCTTCACTTGATGCTAACAACGCCTGTTGGCGACTTTTTAAGTTTGCCAGTGTGCGTTTTTTCTCGATAATCTTGCTATGTTTATCGGTATAGCGTGTTCTCAAAAGACTTAATTCAGATTCAGTACGAATTATCTTTTCTTCTAAATTGCCTAAAATTGGATTGGCCTGCCCTACTTTACTCACTAAGGCATTCAGTTTTGCTTTAGCGCCTGAAAGAGCAATCAGCTTTTGTTGTTTTTCGCTTAGTAAGCTGTCGAAGGTTTGGCGATTGCTATGTAATACATCGGGTAAGGTATTACTGTTTTTGGTTTTAAAATCAGCCAGGGCTTCTTCAGATAACTCAAGTTCTTCGCGTAAACTATCGAGCTGTTTAAAGAAAAACTGCTCAGAAGTATCAAGTGACGCCTTTGTTGGTGCTAATAAACGTTCAATAAATTTTTCTACCACCTTTTCAAGTACTGGCTTCATTTGTGATTGGTCATGCCAAATAAAGTTAATGCGGACCAGCTCATCGCCAATTAACGAAAGTGATAACGCTTTAGATAGTTTTTGATGAATTTCTTCAACTTGTTTTGGCGTAGCATCTTCAGCTATTAATTGGGTTTCTTTTGCTACTGCAATAAGTACCTTACGACTGATAACTAAGGTACGCAGCGCTGCCATACGATCAGAAAGCTGAAACGAGAAAGACAGATCATCTAAGTAAGGATTAAGTAGTGCAGACTCTTCAATTAAGATGGTGGCGTGATTGGTATATTGTTTTTGCGCAGATAAGCCAAGCGCAATGACGACGATTGGCACAATGCAAAACGGAATAATAAAGAGCTTAATACGCGTGTAAAGCGCATAAAGCCCTAAATAAATTAACCGTTTGATCTGCTCTTTAACTAACATACTTTACCTTTTGCTTTGCATTTTGCGAAATTGCTCGGTTTTAATTTGCAAATTGATAAAAACAACCGAGATTTCTATAGATAGTTATTTAATTGCAGTTAGTGAGCCAAAATGTAAAAAGCCGCATCTTGTATCGATACAAGATGCGGCTTTGGGTTGAAAGGTTTGTTTAGCAAAACCTAAGTTGTTTACAGACTAGCTTGGCTTTTGCTTGCCAGCTATGATCACTTGCCTGCCGAGATTGGTTTGCTCGCCAATTCAAGTTGTTTGATTTACTTAGGCTTACAGCATAGTCGACACGCTCAATAAAGCCCTGGTGGTTGTCTGCTATTAATATGGTCTCTTGGTACGGATTAACCGCAGCAAAGCGTGTCGTGACAATCGGTGTGCCTGTGGCTATGTATTCTTTTAATTTAAGTGGATCACAGGCCCTGATCTGTTCATTATCAACAAATGGCAAGATAGATACCTGCCAATGCTGAGAAAATGAAGCTAAACGATCATGCTCTACAGCCGGTATATGGGTTACATTGTCTAACTTGAGTAGCTCAGAGAAGTCTTCGACAAGGTGGCCTATCAATACTAATTGATACTCAGGCCTATCTTTAGCTAGCCTTAACAATAAGGCTTTATCAAGCCAAGCATTTAAGGAGCCATAAAAGCCAATAATGGGTCTGCTTATTTGTTCAAGTTCAAAGGCTTTCGGTGTTTGCGTGGTGAATAGTTCTAAATCGACCCCATGAGAAAGCATTTTTACTTTAGATTTTGGCATTTTGTAGGCAAGATATTCACTAACAACATAAATAATATCTGCTTTTTCAATAAGTTCGCTCTCAAAAGGCGCAACCATCTTATGATCGACACCTGCAAGAGCCGAGAAGTCATCTCCACAGTAATAAATGACTTTATCCTGCGCTCGCGGTGAGATTAGACTAATTGCAGTAGGCACACTAAGCCAATAAACTATTGGCTCATCATCTATGAAACCTTTTCGATTAAAAATCCATTTATTAAATAGCCTTACTATTACGCTATCGTGCCAAGGTAAAACCGCTAATGTGTGTGATGTTAAATTAATATTCTGGCCAGTTTTGGTTGTCGTCGTTTTCGGTCTTGAGGGCTTTGATAAAAAAAGGCTTTTTAATTTATTAAAGACTCGTTTTACATCAATCAAGCGAAATGTTGGTTTTCGCATACCAATCGAGTTAATCCAAATAACCTGATGTTGTTTTGCTAGTTGTTTAAATAGGTGCTGTGTACTACTTGGGTGACTTTGCCAGTCTTCGCCGAATACAATAAATTTCATAGCGAATCCTCCAGCTCTTTAACAATTTTAGCTGGATTGCCAGCAACAATAGTATTTGCTGGCACATCTTTAGTAACTACAGCGCTTGCAGCAACTATAGCACCCTCGCCTATTGTTACACCTGCAAGCACAGTTGCGCCGGTGCCTATCCAAGCGCCTTGTTTGATAATGATATCGCCAACTTGGCATTCATCATCAGGATCACCTAGAGCACGTCTTTCAGAGTTTAGAGGGTGACCAGGAAAACCAGCTAAAAATACCCGACCTGCAAGGCGAACATCATCTTCTAAAACAATTTTTCGACCAACAGAAAACGCATTTTGCCAGCCAATATCAACATTACTGCCAATTATAAGTTTGGGTGTGTAACTACCATGACTACGCCCACAAAAAGTACTGATGCCACTAATTCGTGTGTTGTCATTACAGCTAATTTCAAGTTTTCCTAAAATTTGCGGCATACCAGAATACAGGTATAAATTTGCTTTTGAGCCCTTAATTTGGCTTTTAAATAGTGGTGTGTAATAAAAAATGCGCCCAAGCTCACTCACTACAGTTTTAACCAATAAATGTAGTTTATATATAAATGAATGAATACCTGGGATAACCCACATTTGCGGATTGCGAATCGATTTAGCAAATTGAAAAAGCGATTTTGCAAATGGGCTGTCACTTGATTTAAGCCATTGTTTAATATTTTCACTCATGTGAGCTCTCCCTTTGTCTATCAATTACAAGCTTTTCTAAGGCAATGGTTAAAGCAAGAATGATATATATAGGCCATGTAAATGCCTGAGTTAAAAAGGTGCCTGACACCATAAAGCCAATTAGGCCGCCCTTTAGCGCTTTCGCATTTACATCTATTTGTTTGTCATTAATCTGTTTATTCATTAAGAACACACGGTTCAAGGTGCGATAAATACAGGCAATCACTAATACAAAAATGCATATTCCTACGATGCCTGTTTCACCTAATACCTGAAACCACGTACTGTGTACTGCATGATTCTTGCCATCCCAATGTGGGCTGTAGAAATAGTAATTAACGACAAAGTTATTAACCCCAACCCCAGTTAATGGATTATGTATTGCCATATTGATTGCAGCTTGCCATGCGTAAATACGGCCCATAGCTGATTCATCAACACCACCTTCATGGGAGCCGCCACTTTGTCTATCTGCAATACCTGCAAAAGCAACCATGGCTAACATGCCCACGGCACCAATGCAGCCGACCACTACAGGATTTTTAACTTTCTGGTAAATAAAGAAACTAAGTACAGCAGCAATGCCAAGTAAGCCTCCTCGGCTTTGTGTTGCAATAACACCGCTGATTGCGATAACTAAGCAAATAAATGCAATGATGCGTCTAAATTTATGGGCACTTGAATCAAATACTTCAGCAGCTAAAAAAGACACGGGAAACATCATTACAAGTGATAAATCGTTAGGATCACCAAGCTGCGAGCGAAGTTCTCGCGAAATAGTGACGCGGGTACCTTCTACTAGGCCAATGCCATTCATTTTGTTACTCAGGGCAACTAAAGCAATGGCGGCACCTGAGATCATGATGCCAATTCTAACCACATTAAAATGCTTTAATGTGCTCATCCACCACGAGATTGCAAATACCATAATGAGTACTTTTGTCAGTACACCTGACCAGTACTCCATCGCTAAACCGCGATTTGAGGCACTAAAAACGCAAACAGTAAGCCAAATAAACCAAACAAAAAATATCAGATGATTGGTATGCCAATGTGGCTTTAATTTTTGTGAGATAAACAGGTGCCAAGCTATTCCCAATAGTGACGCAAGCGCGAGTAACTTAGGAATTTTAAAAGGCATTAAAAAAGGAAAAGCTTCGTGTAATCTAAAGTAGCTAAATAAAATAAACAAAATTATAAAAGCCACACTTACCTTTACTGCAGTGAAAGCGGCAAAAGGTAATAGCAGCAATGCAAAAACTGCTATCGGGCCCAAAATGGCATAGGTAACAACCACAAGTAAGGTTACTAAAATGCCATTAATGAATAACTGATTTTGTTTATAGTAATTGAGCATAGTGATGCTCCTTCATTAAGCTTGTAATTACATGCTTAATCAAAGATTTATATTGGAATGCTAGGCCAACTAAATAAATTAAACACACCACCCATTTAGCATAACTAAGCTCGTTAAACTGTAATGTGATAAACGTTATAGAGACCAATGCTAACCAGCTTGGAATTAATGCAGCAAAATTTAGATTTAGAGGTTCGAAATATTGACTAACTGAGTAAAGGCAAACTAATTTAAAGCTTTGCATAATAATTAACGACAAAATTGCGCCTTCAACTCCAAAGTTGGGCACTAAAAAATACAGTAGACTTAGGCCTAAAAGCGCTGTGATAAAGTTAATTAAGGATACAAACACACCATTCTTGTGCATGTAGCAACCTATATTAAAAATATCGCTGTGATGACGAATAGCTACAACAATAATTAATAAAATCAGCCAGCTATCTTTGCCATGGTATTCAGCAGGAAGTACAGAGTTTAGAGCGATTGGTGCCAGTAAACTCATCAAAACACACATAGCTAAGCCTGCATTTAATGAGGTTATTGCATAATTTTGATATTGCGTTTTATCTTGCTTAATTAAGCTGAAGCGCTTAGCAAACCACCAAAGTCGGATTGGCTCAAATGTAAATGAAGTTATAATGGCGAATTGTGCTGCGACGTAATAACTTGCTAAGACACTCTCGTTGAACTGTGCAACAATGAACCAGTTCTCGGCACCATTACCGGCATAAACAAACAAACCTGATGCGATAATTGAAGTTAAGAATACAGTCTGTGATTTTTTTATTCTCCAGCTAAAGCGAGAATAGCTCACTTTAAGTGCACTTCGCATATCACTTAAGGTTAAACACATAATAATGAACGTGCAGACAACACCTGAAACCATTACACCGGTTACATTAAAACCAAGAACTAACAAAGTGATTGTTAAACAAGTTTGTATGACAGCATGCGCAATACTATAAAAACAATACTTTTGCGCGTAACCAAATAACCGGTAGTAGGTATACGGGATAGCAAGTACCGAGGCAAAAGTTAAATTTAAAATAAGTAACCTAAAATCAATCACCTTTATTTGCGCAGGTAAGGTTGCAATAATTTGCTCGCTAAATATAAAGCTACAGCCTAAAAAAAGCGCACTAAAACAGATTGTTAATACCAGAGAGTCTCTAAATAACGCCATTTTTTCACGAAAAGATGGATACTGTTGTTTTAGCAGTAGCTCAGGTAAACCAAGCGAAACCACTAAAGAGCATAACGCTGACATGGTTACTAAAAAATTTAGTTCACCAAATTCGCTTTTTTCTAAAAAGCGTGTAGTTATTGGTAAAAGCAAAAAGCCAAAACCTTTAACTGCAAATATTGCTAAAGCAAAGTAACCGATTTGTTTTAAGTTACTCATAAAACCTCCCTATAAAGATTCAACCCATTTGGAAAGCTGCTGTGCTTGTTTAACTGCGTTATAATGCTCATTCACATGCTGCTTGGCATTTTGACCAAGTAAATACCGCTTTTGTGGTGATAACTGGTGAAATTTAAAGAGCATTTTGCTAAGCCCGGAGATACTGCCTGGCATACACTTCATACCAACACTTGGGGTTACAATTTCGTTTGCTCCCATTAAGGTGGTAGTGAGAACAGGAAGGCCACAGGCCATGGCTTCTTTTAAAACTAACGGGCCCGTATCACGGTCGCCATTCTCTGCGACGCAAAAAGGCGCGATAAGCGCAGAATAATAAATTAGGTTTGAGCTAACCCAATCATGAGGTTTTTCACCTAGAAAGCGTATATATTTACGAATACCAAGCTCTTCAGCCATGTACATTAAATCGTTCAGCATTGGACCGTCCCCTACTATATCGAGGGTTATCCCAAACTCTTTTGGAATATGCTTAAGTGCAGGTAGTAGAAATTGCAGACCTTTCTTCTCGACAAGACGGCCGATGAAAATCAAACGCACAGATTCATTAAGAGACGATGGTACAAATTTAAATTGTCTAGTATCGATACCGCAATGCAACAATTTAACATTGCTCTTTGAAAAGCGCTTAAATTGCATAGCCATTTCTTCACAAACCGCTATCGAAAAATCACAAAGTGCTAGTTTTGGTTTTAAATCTGCGTTGTTAACGTAAACATCATGACCGTGGCCAATAGAAGACACGGTAATGCCTGATAGTTTTGCAGCAACTATGCCGTATGCAAGTGGGCCATGCATAAAATGACAATGTAAATGGTCTATCTTTGCAGCTTTTATATAGCGTGCAATTTGATAACCATACGCAAGTAATGATTGTGTTGAAATTGATTTAAATTGAGCTGCAGTATGCGTTGCCCTTGCTAACTTATAAATGTTAAACATAGAAGGTAAGATCAATTTAAACGCAGGTTTAGTGATTTTTTTAACTTCAATGGCACTGGTTAAATTAATCATCACAGAGGTTTTTTCAAATGTAAGAACTGTCACCTTATGCCCTGCGTTTAGAAGAGCTTTAATTTCCGTTACAACAAATGTTTCTGATGCAATTGGAAAGCTTGGGACCAAAATAGCAATATGCTTCATAAAAACGCTCCTATAAAAACTGTTATAAGAGCTATGGCAAGTTCCATACCCAGCAAAAAAACCGAAATATTCCCGAATTGAGATAAAAAATTACCGAAGATTTGCAAAATGCAACGCACAAAGAGAAAAGGCTGAGTAATTTCAAAGAAAATACAGATTTAAAGCTGGCGTCTAAATTGCGTATCCTTTACTACGTGAAGAAATGCTATTGGAGCATATTATGAACAGCCAAGTCAGTATTATCATTCCCAACTACAACTGTTTGCAGTATCTAGATACCTGTATTAACAGCATTTACCAGCAAAAAAATGTAAATTTTGAAATCATTATTGTTGATGATGGCTCTACAGATGGCAGCAAAGAATACCTTGAGCAACTAGCTGCTGACAAAAGTGAAGTACGCATCTTTAGCCAACAAAGAAAAGGGGTTGTCGCTGCTCGTAACCTGGCAATTACGCAAGCAAAGTCAGAGTACTTAGCTTTTTTAGATGCCGATGATTATTGGTCAGCAGATAAACTTGCAGCTCAGTTATCATTTCATAAAAAACACCCAGATTGCGTGTTAAGTTTTACTGACTACATGCATTTTAATGAAAACAACGAAGATATAATTGGCTGTTTTGATTACTGGCCTGAGTTTAAATGCAATGAAGAAAACACAGACTTCCAATTTCTTGATAATCCAATAAGCCAAATGATCACCACCAACATTGTTGGCACTTCGTCGGTCATGGTTAAGCGCTCTGCCATTGTTGAGGTGGGTGGTTTTGATAATAAGTTAAGTAGCGCTACCGATTTAGATTGCTGGTTAAAAATAGCTAAAAAAGGTTATGTAGGTTATTCAACGCTATGTGCAATGCACTATCTAATGCGTGCTAACTCTATAACATCAAATAGAGAAAATAGATTAGCAGCGATGGTCGAAATTATTAATCGTAACCAATCTGTTGTATCAAACAATGAACGAAAAAAAATTAAAGCACGATTAAGTGAATGCTATGGCGAGTTCTACCGTGAACTTGGTCAGTATTCAAAAGCACTTATGTATTCAAACAGAGCCTTTTGGCTATTCCCTCATAAACGAAACTTTAAACATATGCTGTATGACTTGAAGCACTTATTTGGAGCGCATTCATGAAAAAAAACATTGTAATCATCGATGATGATGAAGCAATTTTAAGGTCGCTAAAACGGTTATTAGGTACTAACAACCATGTAATTTGTTTCAACGACCCTCTATCGGCAATTGAGTATGCGAAAAAGAACCCTATTAGTTTAGTCATTTGTGATCTGTTGATGCCTGCAATCAGTGGTTTTGCTGTTCTAGAGGATATTAAATTGCTACAGCCGAACTGCTCTCGCCTTTTGATTACTGGCTATGCAGAGCTAGAAGCTTCTAAAAGTGCACTTAACAATAATATAGCTAATATGATTACCGCAAAACCTTGGGATAACTTTGAGCTAACTATGCTAGTTGATATATTAATTGAAAATAGTCACCTTAAATTTAATCAATGCGTAGAAAATGTGAGTTCATAGTGCAGCAGTTTGTGGTCGCTGCCGTTTACTGAGTTAACACCAACATTAGATAAAGAAACATCTTCACTCACTAAACAATGATCTATTGGTAAACCCAAAACTTTTAAATCACTTAGCTGATTATTGAAAGACCAACTTGTATAAAAACCTGTGCGATTAAAGCAACTGCTTTTAGTCTTTATAAAGTACCGTGACCAAGGTACTGTATTAAAATCACCGGCAACTAACCAACTCCCTTTCAAGTTTTTAATTTCATTACTAACTTCACTTAATACCCTATTTCTCTGACTCCATAAAGTATGAGTTCTAGGTGATGGAGGATGAAAAAAAACACTATTTAACATAATGTTATTGTACAAGAAACTAAGTTTTACATAGCCAAGTTTAGGATTATCAAAGCGTTTAATTTGCCTTTGCACAATAGGTAGCTTGGAGATAACAAGAATGCCAAATGGTGCCCCTTCAACTTCAGCATAACCAAACAAATGATATTGCGTGTTGAGTTCATCAAGCACATGGCGCTGCGTATCATTAAACTCAAACAGTACCAAGATATCATTTTGCGTACCTAAAAATTGACTGTCGATGATCTGTGCTAAGTTAGGATTGCTATATTGCAAATTTACTTGTGCGATTTTGATATCGGAATTTTTAACAGCTTCAGATGATGAGTAAGGTTTAAAGTGAAATAGAACTAAGCCAATACTTAAAAAAACTAAACAAAAAGAAAGCTTTTTATTCCATAACAATAAAAGTATTGCAGGTAATAAGCTACATATAATCAGCACGCCACGCAAAGCGCCTGCTAAATCAAACAGGTAACCTTCGAGTTGATTAAAAGCCAACAATATAATTAATATATAAATAACCAGTAATATTAAACGCATCGCACTCCCCCCTTTGATTACTTATAGTTGCATATTTTGTTCCTTGCTGATAGATTCATATAACATAACTAGTATGATGTGTTCTTTAACGGTAAAAAATTAAGCACCCGAAGGTGCTTAATTCACTTTAAACTTGCAGTAAGTCTTATTCGAAACCGTTAATCATTTTATCGCAAACTACCGGAGTTGGTCTGTGGTTATCATCAACAGCAACAAACGTAAAGCTACCTGAAATAGCTAAGTGCTTGTCATCTTTGTGCATTCTTTCTAAAAAGATTTCAACGTCTACTTTAAGGCTGGTATTACCTACATGTACAACTTTAGAGATAAGCTCTGCGAATGTACCAGCCGGAATGGCTTCTTTAAAATCTACACGGTCAGACGAAATCGTTACAAGTGGCTTACGACAAAAACGTGTAGCAGCAATAAACGCTACTTCATCCATCCACGCCAACGCGTCACCGCCAAATAAAGTATTGTGGTGGTTGGTACGGCCAGGAAAAACAGTTTTTGTTACTGATGTTGTTGAGTCAGCAATACGCTTTGCAATAATAGCGTCACGATCGATTTGTTGTGTCATAGTCTCTACTTTTTATTAGCTAATGTGTCTTGCATCATTAGCGCAGGGTCAAGGCGTTCATTCTTCCAATTAAAACGCCAGTCTAAATGAGGGCCGGTAACTCGACCGGTCGCGCCGATCTCAGCAATTTTATCGCCACGCTTAATTTCATCCCCTACTTTTACATCTAATTTGCTTAAATGAATGTAAGTAGAGGTAACGCCATGGCCATGGTCAAGAATTAAAGTACCACCAGAGTAATATAAGTCAGCATCAGCAAAAACCACTGTGCCGCTGACTGGGGCATACACTGGACTACCCGTTTTATTGGCAATGTCTAATCCAAAGTGTGGTCGACGTGGTTCACCATTAAAGTAGCGCTGGCTACCATAAACACCAGAAATTCGCCCAACTGCAGGCTTATAAACGGGATCTAAAAAATAACGTAAATCAGAATTAACTTGTCTAGCTTTACGAACAGCAACAGCTTCACGGCTAATACGTTCAGACACTTCTTTAGGGGGCGAAACATATTTTTTTGCAACACCGGTGATTTTATCAATTTTGTAATCACGTTTTGTGATCACAATTTCTTGTTCGTGACTTACACCTGCCCTATCAACCCAAGAAAGGGTATGATTTGCCTTAGCATCACGACCAAAACCGAACACAAACTCACCATTTGTTGAAAGCTTAAGAGACTCACCATTTAAGCTAACACTTTTAGCACCTTCAATCTGGCCAGTCACTAAACCGCCTTGAGTTAAATGTCCTTTTAATTCAACAGCACTTGCAGTTAAAGAAAACAATCCTGCAAATGCTGCTATTAGTAATCCTTTACGCATAACTTATAGACCCCTTGCCAACCCCTTCATAAGCTGTAATTTTTACTTCTGATTCAGGGTATTGGTTTTTAACTTGTGAACTTAAGTAGTCTGCAATGCACTCAACCGTAGTATCGCAAGGTAAAATGTCGCAGCGTGACTTATCAATCGCCATTTCAAAATAGCCTTGCTGTGATGTATAAGCAAAACATACATCGTTATCTTGTGCTGTTACATGCTTAAGGTCTGATTTATTAATTTCATCTTCAGCTGTTGCTAAATAAATGTCTTCCCATTTATCTGCCCACTCTTTTTGTAAGCGAGGCATAGCCATACCATCAAGGCTAATACCAATTTGTGAGCGATGACCATGAATAATACGCTGACAATTACCATCGTGCTTTTTAAGACCGTGACTATAGTGATAGTAAAAGCTTTGGCTGTGCTCTGGGTATAAATTAATTTCAATCTTTTCAATGTTGCTAGGTAACTCAGGCATAATAGTTTTAATTAAAAACTCAGTTACCGATTTTTCATCAACAATATCAGCATCAATTAAACAAAATGCTTGATTTGGAGCACTCATAGCTAAGTGGTAATTATCACCAAAGTGACAATCTAACACGCTGTGATCAGCATGCTTTATAATTGAACCGTTTAGACTGTTAGGCACAGCAAGTTTATGGTCGATACAGTTATCAATAATGCCCTTAATCTGTTTTTTGACTAAACCAAAATCAAGGACCATCGATTCATCATTTAATTGACCGTGCAGAGTTAAATCCACAATCCAGCTCTCGCCAACTGCGCCGCGTTTATTACACAAGTAAGAAAAATCAATCACTGTTAGTGAGTTTACAAAAAGGATCATAAATTTCCTTTAGACTGGTTAAAGAATCACAGCAATTATAATGATTTTTACTTCACAATGCGCGGTTTTATCTACCTTTATCAGCGACACTTTAATTAAATGGTCATAAAACAAGCGAAAAATAGCAAAAAATTAACTGCTCCGAGTTGTTTAGCGTACAAGTGTACGCTAAAGTACGGGACAATTTCTAAGCGATGAATAAGAGTTATGGAACCTAAAAACAGCTATACAAAAGAAGAATTGGTCCTTTGTGGTCAAGGTGAAATGTTCGGTGAAGGCAACTGTCGTTTACCAAGTGACAACATGCTAATGATGGACCGCATTATCTCTATCACTGCTGACGGTGGTGAGCACGGTAAAGGTCAGATCGTTGCAGAACTAGATATCAACCCTGATCTTTGGTTCTTCGACTGTCACTTTAAAGGTGACCCGGTAATGCCAGGTTGTCTAGGCCTAGATGCAATGTGGCAATTAGTTGGTTTCTTCCTTGGTTGGTCAGGTGGTCCTGGTCTTGGTCGTGCACTTGGTGTAGGTGAAGTTAAGTTCACAGGTCAAATCCTACCAACTGCTACAAAAGTAACCTATCGATTAGACATGAAACGTGTAATTAAACGTAAATTATTCATGGGTATGGCTGATGGTACTGTTGAAGTCGATGGCCGCGTTATTTATGAAGCAAAAGATCTAAAAGTAGGTCTTTTCCAAGATACATCTGCGTTTTAATCTTTAATTTAAGATACAAAATAGCAGGTACAAAAAAGCCCCTTGATAGGGCTTTTTTGCGTGAATAAGGTGCCTATATTAAGTTTTGAACATATTACGGTTTTCAATGGCCTCTCGCCAGCCACCCAACCATTCAGATTTAGGGTCGATTTGTTGATAAGGGCATTGTTCTTTTGAACGGCCTGCCAAGCCTGCTTTATAACCTTGAGAATGAGCTCTTTCTAAACGATCTCTTTTCTGTCTCTTCATAGGTAATATCCTCACCTTTTATATTTATAGATATGTAGCGAAATTGACATCTACATTTAATGAATAGTTAATAAAACTGTTAAATTCAAATGGCAAAAAACAATTAAATAGTTTGACAATAACTAACATGCTGATGCTCAAATGAATTAACATTTAAAATGACTAAGTGGTCGTACCTCTTCATCTAAAACGACCTATAAATACACTTAAATTCAGCTAAACACGATACAGCTCTTTTTAGCCTCCTGAATTATGACCAACACTTTTTTAGCAAAGTTCCCATTTAAATTGTAATCATGACAAATTTATGATGATTACAATTTAGTCAAATTAATTCTTGCATATTAAAAACCGATCGGTCTAATATATTCGTCATGGAAAAACACAGCAAAGTGCCAAGCCGTCGCGGCAGGCCACCCAAAATAGCGCGTTCAAATGCAGATACTCGTGCCCTATTAATTAATACGGGCTTAGCTGTATTGACCGAAAAAGGCTTTAGCGCAACAGGCATTGATTTAATTTTAAAATCGGCTCAAGTGCCAAAAGGGTCTTTTTATCATTATTTCAAAAGTAAAAATGATTTTGGCTTAGCACTCATCGATGCTTATGACAATTATTTTCAAGCAAAGTTAAAACGCCATTTAACAAACGAAGCTACAACACCTCTTGAGAGAATTGTGCTGTTTGCAAATGATGCTAAACAAGGGATGGCAAAATTTGAATTTACACGTGGGTGCTTAATTGGCAATTTAAACCAAGAACTCAGTTACCTTGATGATTTCATGATTGAACGCATCAAAAAGGCTTACAATAGCTGGCAAGCATTAATTGAACAGTGCTTACTTGACGCTAAAAAGCTAAAACAAATACCCCAAGCATCAGATTGTAAGATGCTTGCTGAATTTTTTTGGATTGGCTGGGAGGGTGCAGTAATGCGCTCTAAACTTGATAAATCAAGTGAACCGCTTACCCTTTATACAGCACAATTTTTACGCTTAATTTTATAAAGCCGTTTTAAACGGTTTTATTTTAACCATTAAAAGACGATCGGTCTAAAAGGAGTCAACATGACAACATCAGTAAAATCGGTAGTTATAAACAAAGATGATCAAGGCTATCATGCCGAGTACACAGACTTTCCCGTAGAAAATATCCACCAGCACGATGTAAATATTGATGTTGACTACAGTACCTTAAATTACAAAGACGCTTTAGCTATCACTGGTAAAGGCCCAGTAGTAAGAACATTTCCAATGATCCCAGGCATCGACCTTGCTGGCACTGTTAGCGAATCTAACAGTGATGAATTTAAAGTAGGGGATAAAGTATTATTAAATGGCTTTGGGGTTGGTGAAAAATACCTAGGCGGTCTTAGCGAAAAAGCATCAATGAGTAGTGATTGGCTGATCCCCCTACCCGCTAACTTAACACCAAAGCAAGCAATGCAAATAGGAACAGCTGGTTATACAGCTATGCTAAGTATTATTGCTTTAGAAAAACAAGGTATCACGCCGCAAAGTGGCGAAGTCCTTGTAACTGGTGGTAATGGTGGCGTGGGTAGTTTTGCTATCTATTTATTAAACAAGCTTGGCTTTGATGTTGTTGCTACAACAGGCCGCATGAATGAAGCACAGCACCTTGAAAAATTAGGTGCAAAACGTGTTTTATCGCGTGATGAATTTTCGTCACCGGGCAAACCACTAGCTAAAGAACAATTCGCTGGTGCAATTGATTCAGTAGGTAGCCACACACTTGCAAATGTTTGTGCATCAATAAAATATGGTGGTGTTGTAACAGCGTGTGGTTTAGCACAAGGCATGGACTTCCCAGCAACAGTCGCGCCGTTTATCCTTCGCGGTATAAGCCTTATGGGTATAGATAGTGTAATGCGTCCTAAAGAAGACCGCATTGAAGCATGGCAGCGTTTAAGCGAGCTTGTTGAAACACAATACCTAGATACCATATCGCAAGAAATTCCTCTTTCACAAGCGATAGCAAATGCAGAAGCGTTACTAAAAGGTGAAATTCGCGGCCGCGTTGTGGTTAATTGCAAAGAATAAGCTCGAAAACAAACATTCTTAGCAAGTTAGCTATAAAACTAGGGTAAAGGCAATTATACTTACCCTAGTTTTGTAATACCGGACAGTCTAATGAGTAATAAAGAAATTTTCAGCAACAACCCACTGCAAGGTGTTGGTATCGAGCAAGTCGTAACAGAGCTTGTCGAACAATATGGCTGGGAATTACTCCACGCCTATATGCGTCTAAACTGCTTTAAAAATAATCCTGATGTTAAATCTGCGGTTAAGTTTTTACGTAAAACCCAATGGGCACAAGAAAAAGTAGAAAACTTTTATTTGTATCGTCTTAAAAACTTACCACGCCCTGATGATGTAAACTATGAATTGCCACCTCGCGATCGTGTGATCCCTGCTGATCAAAAACCAGGTGATCCTTGTGAGTTAAGTTTTACCGACGCCAAACGCATTCATGCTAAAAAAGAAGCCAAGCAGCAAGCACGAGCACGTAAGCAGCGTTCAAATGCGAGTAACCCTTGGGGTAATTGATCGACAAAAGCTGTAAGTTTTATGCTATAAGTTGAAATGAGCCGCCTGTTGGGCGGTTTTTTTATATGAGTGAGTTAGTAAGTTAAGAATTGAAGTGCTACCTAAACACGTCAATAATATTTGTTATTAATTTAAGGGTAACCTGATTATGTTAGACTGATTGCATCATCAGTAATTTGAATTAAAAAGGATGTGTATGTCTAACTACAACGAGTCACCTGAACAAATCGCAAACGCAACGCAAGATTACGTAATGCAACAAACAATGTTGCGAATTAAAGATCCAAAGCCATCTTTAGATTTCTACCAAAACGTTTTAGGTATGAAGTTACTGGGTAAATATGACTTCCCTAAAATGGAGTTTACGCTGTACTTTTTAGGTTATGAGCAAGACATGCCAACAGGCAGCGATAAAGAAAAAGCACAGTGGGTATTTCGCCGCCCTGCTCTTATCGAGCTTACACATAATTGGGGCACAGAAAACGACGACAGTTTTGCTGGTTACCACAGTGGTAATGATGAACCAAAAGGCTTTGGTCATATCGGTATTAGCGTGCCAGACGTGTACGCAGCATGCGAGCGCTTTGCAAAATACGATGTTGAGTTTGTTAAAAAACCTGACGATGGCTCAATGAAAGGCTTAGCCTTTATTAAAGACCCAGATGGCTATTGGATAGAGATACTCTCAGCTGAAGGGATCACTGAGATAATTGAAGAGCATAAGTAAAAGTCACTCACTCATAAACCTGCTATTTAGCAGGTTTTATATTTCATAACTTAGAATTCTTACAATCTAATTTCTAAAAATTAGAAAAACCACTACTTTCATCATCACTTGATACTGTAACTGAAAGCTCTTGATCTATGCTTTCAAAAACTAAAAAGTTTATTGGCTTACAACAAACCTGACAATCTTCGATGTACTGCTGATCCAAGTCTGCTGGATCTAGCAAGATTTCTATTTGCTCACCACAATAAGGACAAGTAATCCTTTTCTCTGTTAATTGATTCATCAGTTATGTTCCTTATTATTGAGATTACTGTTAGTAATTTTTATTTAAATAAATTCAAACATGTAATTATTAGGTTGTATCAAAAAGCTCATGGCACTTAGGAAGATATCCCCAAACCCTTATAGTTGTTTTGCCTTTTTCGTAAGATAAACCTATCTTATCTTAAAGCTCAGTTAACCTCTGAGAATGATCATGCTCTTTTATAGATTGATTCCCTCTGACGTCTACCACTTCTTCTATAAAGCACAAATCTAGCCACCGAACACCTATAAAAGGAAATGGTAAATGATAGTACTACTTACAATCCCATTCTGATATGTGCCCAGTTACCCATTTTGAACGAAAAGGTGGTTGCCAATTTTGTCTTTCTCACTAGCCGATGTATAAGCCAAAGGCAGAAGGCTCAGATGTCTAACACTCTTTTTGGATCTCGCGGATAAAACTCATCAGGCTGTTTAGTGCACAAATCAAATTCACGGGTATTTTTGTAAGGTAGCTTCATAAAGCCTGCCACACCGACATCAGTGATATTGACAGCATATTGCATAAGCTTGCTTAATAAGCGTTTAAATTCAGGCTCTTTACTGGCATCAAGCAAACGATAGTAATGATGTATTTTCATCCTATCAGGTAAGGCTTCAAAAATGATACAGCCAGTATGGTGTATTTGGTTTAGCTCAAATACGCACTTAATGACCTTTTTCGGGAGCTGTAACTGCTCATCAGGGTCTTTACCATCTTCAAAGTAAGAATGCGGTCTGGTTACGTCTGAGGCTTGTAAATCCATTACTTCATAATCAAGCTCAGGTAAATGCTCAAACTTAAATGCACCGGTGCCATCCCGTTCCAGCTGAATGGTTTTACGTGCATCAAACAGGCAACATTTAAAGAGACCTTTTTGTTCAATTCCCTGCGCCAACATCACAGTGTTGTTTATGGCATCGGTAAACGCAGTGCCAAGTGTTTCATCATGCAGAATAAGTGAAGACTCAACAAACAGGGAGTTTTCTTTCCAATGAAAGCTCAAGCCCCCTACTACCGGGTATTTAGCTAAACGGCTTATTGATGCCAGAAAAGCTTTTTCGGTGTCGCCGGTATCAAATAAAAACTCTTTGTAGTATCTATCGAGCTGAGCGTCATTTACATCAAGTAATTGTTGATTATGGTCGGCTTGCCTTAAAAATTGCTTACGTGAGCTGTAAACCACCGTATCTGGGTGCTCATCAAACTCACTAAACCAATAAGGAATATAAGGGCGAATGACTTTACGAGGTAGCTCAGGTAGGTAAGCTTTAGCCATTGTAGGCATATTACGCATAAAATAATCACCCGCCCCATCGCGAGTGGCCTTATTTTTTGAAAGCATACCATCAATGACTCGGGCAAGCTCCATAGGTAAATTTAAGCTTGTAGCCGGAATAACCGCTGCACCAAATCGGCAAGATTGAGCTGAGGCTAATGCATAAAGGGTTGAGGCAACACCTTGTTCATCAAATCGTGGCGATGATTGTCCACCTGACATTTGCTCGTCACCAATAAAATACACATCACCCATACGTGCATTCGTGGTGCTTATATCAGCAGACATAAGATCCATAAAATTGCTGGCAACCGGATTCCCTTCAGCGTCTATTTGTGCATAAACAGAGCTGCCCCAGTCTACCAACGACAATTTATTGGTTTGTTCATCATAAACAATATTAGAGGGTTTAATATCGCCATGCACAATTGGCTGTGGACTTAGACCATTTTTGTGTTCACGCAAATCTACAAGCACATTGCGTAGCCTAAGAGCCAGCGCCATGACTTTTGCTGCACTAAAACGCCCCTGTTTGATGGATATTTTTTCTAAGTCTTCACCTAGAGCGCGCTCCATCATTAAAATACCTTGCTTTTTAATGCGCTCAAAAGCATAAAATTTTGGCACGAGCGGGTTATTAACTTGCGAAAGCATGTAGGCTTCGTCTTCTAGGCGATCACGTACACTTTGTGCAAGGGTTATACGTGAAAACTTAAATACCCATGGTAAGCCTTCATCATCAACACCCGCAAAAACAAATCCAAACGCTCCAGAACCAATCAATTCAACGTCACTGTAACCAAGCAAGGTCAGTTGTTTAATACAAATGTTAAGCCATTGGCGGTGCTTTTTAGCATCATGGTGAGACAGCAAGTAAACAGACTGTTCTTCATTGATATAAAAATTGCGGATTTGTTTGGGATTCACTGCATCTCTCAAAGTTAAGCGGCATTTAACCGCTTAATTATTGAATGCTAGACAGTTAATTACAAGGCTTTTGCTCTTCGATGATCCAGCCATGATTTTTAAAGACTAATTCTGAAAAAATTAAGATGGCGCCAGCAAGTAAAATAAGCTCGTTGAGTGATATGACTTCTGCCATGAATATCCATCCCAAAACAAAAAATGCTAAGAGATCGAGATACCTGAAATACCAAGCGACTTTTCGTGTTTTACCGTATGTGAGTCTGTAGCGTTGTACTAATTCACCTTCACACTCTAATGATATAACAGCTGAGAACTTGAAGAAGGGTTTAACGCTTATACACAACTGACAGGATTTACCATCAATATTAAACTCATGAACAGATTTTGTTTTAAAGTTACGTGATTCTGCTATTAATTCACCGTCTACTTTCAGAACTTCTTTACCTGAGTAAGCAGAACCCCAGTATTCAATTAAATGTTCACCCAGTTTGAAGTTAGCTTTAATTCCCTTGCTCATTGATACTGTAATGCCATGAGTGTTCATAAAAAATCTCCTTATAATTATGAAGTTAAGATACTTTAAAAATAAAAAACGGCAAGCTAGGCTTACCGTTTTGGTACTTTCAATGGGTAAAGGGTTACCATTTAAAATTAAAGGCGAATACCGCCATCAATTTCAACAACACGACCCGTAAAGAAATCATTCTCTACAATGTATTGTGCTGTTTGAGCTATTTCTTCAGCTTCACCAAAACGACCGACAGGCGTTACCGCCATCATGCGTTGTTTTGCTTCTGGTTTCATTGCATCTGTCATCGCAGTGCGGATAACACCCGGTGCGATTGCACCAACACGAATATTAAAGCGACCTAACTCTTTCGCCCAACCTGTTGTCATCGCAACAACACCGGCTTTAGATGCAGCATAGTTTGTTTGGCCTATGTTACCAGCGCGTGCAACGCTAGACATATTAACGATAACGCCACCTTTGCCTGACTCAATCATGTGGCTCGCAGCTTCACGGCCTGCTAAAAATACACCGGTAAGATTCACATCAATCACTGATTGAAACTGAGCCAACGACATTTTATCAACCACTTTACCTTCTTTCGCTTTAATAAACATACCATCGCGTAAGATACCTGCATTGTTAATTAACACACCGATATGGCCAAAGTCTTTGTTAATAGTATTAAACGTTGCTACAACAGCGTCTTCATCGGTCACATTGGCAGCATAAGCCATCACTTTTGTGCCATGTTTAGAAAGTGCAGATACTGCAGTATCAAGTACGTCTTGTTGCATATCGATAAGTGCAATGTTAGCACCAAGTGATGCAAATTTTTCGGCCATCGCAAAGCCTAAACCTTGCGCACCACCTGTAATTACGATGTTGTTGTTTTTAATTTCCACAACAAACTCCTACTTCGAGAATAATTTAAAAATAGCGCTAAAATCATCACTACCTGCACCTTGATGCTGAAGCATAGTGTATAAATTCTTCGCCATTGACCCCATTGGGGTAGATGAATTACTTTGTTGAGCCGCTTCCATAGCAAGGCCTAAATCTTTCGCCATTAAATCAACCATAAAGCCCGGTTTGTAATCATTACTTGCTGGTGCCGTTTCCATTACACCTGGGCATGGGTTGTAAAGTTCAAGTGTCCAGTTACGGCCAGAGCTTGCGGTCATGATGTCACTTAACACTTTTGGGTCGAGCCCATTGTTAATACCCATTTGCAGGGCTTCACTGGTACCTGCCATTAAAATGCTCAGTAGCATGTTGTTACAGATTTTTGCCACTTGGCCAGCGCCAATATCACCAGCATGGAAGATGTTTTTACCCATATCAACTAAAGCAAGCTTAGCTTTTTCAAAGTGGCTTTGCTCACCACCAACGATAAAGGTTAAAGTGCCTGCTGTTGCACCAGCAACACCACCTGATACCGGCGCATCAACAAAATCAATGCCTTTTTGAGCAAGTTCGCTGCCCACCTGACGCGCTGACTCTGCGTCAATGGTTGAGCAGTCAATGACTAAGGTTTTGCTATCAAGTAAGTTGATAAGACCCGTTTCACCTAAGTAAAGCGACTTAACATGCTTGCTTGCCGGAAGCATACTGATAAATATATCTGCACCAATGGCACACTCAGCCGCATCATTTGCAGCAAGTGCACCTTTATCGGCAAGTTCACTTACTGCTGTTTTATTTAAGTCAAACACACGAACTGTGTGACCCGCATTAACAAGGTTTGCCGCCATCGGGCCACCCATGTTGCCTAAACCAATAAATCCTATTGTTAATTTAGCCATTTGTTTACCCCTTGGACTTAAGATGAAGTTAACGAATTGAGTGGATGAGTTTGCTCATCCCAGCGTGGTGTAAAGAAGCTATCTACAACTGCTTCGTCGATATCGCTAAGCGATTTAAACTGCCAGTTAGGTGCACCGTCTTTATCGATTAATAGCGCACGGACCCCTTCTTGGAACTCGCCTACTTCGCCACAGCGTACCGACATGCCTAGTTCCATTTTGAAGCACTGTGCTAATGTCATCTCTTTTGAGTTTGCTAATTGACGTTCAACCAGCGCACAACTAAGCGGACAACCATGCGCTAATGACTTTTGCGCACGTGTGAGCCATTTGTCTTCGGTATCTAAACCTTGGATGTAGTCGATTTTGCCCTGCAATGAGTCAAATTCAGCCAACTTTTGAATAACCTCAAGATTATCCTTTACGTTTCCTTTAGGTACACGGCCTGAAATATTATCGATTGAGATTAAAATTTTAGTCAGCTTTTCGTGGTTTAATGAAGCCGTTTTGCCCCACTTTTCATCAGTGATAGCCGTTAACATAGCATCATATTTATCGGCAGTTGCATAGTGATCAGCAAGATTTACAAACAATGCATCTTCAGCATTGATAGACGCTGCAGTTAATCCTAAAAATAGACCAACTTGCTCAGGCATTTTATGTAAGAAATAACTGCCACCAACATCAGGGTATAAACCAATGGTAAGCTCAGGCATTGCAATACGAGAGGTTTCTGTTACCACGCGGTGACTTGCCCCTGCCATTAAACCTAAGCCGCCACCCATAACAATGCCATTACCCCAAAGTAAAATTGGTTTTTCATAGCAATGAATCAGATAGTCTAATTTATACTCAAGGGTAAAAAAATCTTCGATGTAATTAGCTGGCTCACCCGTGCTCATTGCTTTATGCAGGCTTACTACATCGCCACCGGCACAAAATGCTTTTTCGCCAGCACCTTTTAAAATAACCATGGCAACAGTGTCATCTTCAGCCCATTTTCTAAGCTGAGGCTCAAGCAGTTGGATCATGTCGTAATTTAAGGCGTTTAACGATTTTGGCGCATTGAGTGTAGCAATTGCAATGAGGCCACTTGCGGCCTCAGCAGTTTCAAACACCACAGGCGCATCTTGATGATTTAGTAGTGTTACATTAGTCATTAGCCATTTACCCAATTAGCTTTACGCTTTTCTAAGAACGCATTCACACCTTCTTTTTGGTCTTGCGTATCAAATAATTGTACAAATAACTCACGCTCTAGTGGCAATGCATGAGCCATCGGTTGTGTACGACCTTTTTGAATAAGCTCTTTACATGCAGTAACAGCAACCGGACTTTGCTCGCCAACTTGCTTAGCAAGTTTCATTGCCGCAGCTAAACTTTCACCAGCGCCAACCACTTCTTCAACAAGGCCTATCTCGCGTGCTTTGTCTGCTTTTAGGCGCTCGCCACATAAGATCATGCGTTTTGCCCAGCCTTCACCTACAAGCCATGCAAGATTTTGCGTACCACCAGCACATGGCAGTAAGCCAACTTTTGCTTCTGGTAATGCCATTTGTGCTTGCTCTTCGGCAATACGAATGTCACAAGCAAGTGCAACTTCAAGGCCGCCGCCCATGGCATAACCATTAATTGCCGCGATTGATACGCCACGGAAATTGGTTAGTGCTTCAAATGCATCACCAAACACTTTTGACATAGTTGCAGCTACACCTTTGTCACCACTGGCAAACACGTTTAAATCGGCACCAGCGCTAAAGAACTTTTCACCTTGACCTGTTATCACTAATGCATACACATTTTTGTTGGCATTTAGCTCAGTCACAGTCTCTTTAAGTGCTGTTAATGTATCTTGTGTCCAGGTATTCGCTGGCGGGTTGTTCATGGTTAAAACCGCTACGTTACCTTCAATATTTAATTCAATCGATGGATTAGACATAGTATGCTCCTTATAGAATGTCGCCAGCTGACTCGGCTAAGATACGACGTGCGATAATCACACGCATGATTTCGTTTGTGCCTTCAAGTATTTGATGCACACGTACGTCTCTAAAATGACGCTCTAATGGGTATTCTTTGATGTAACCGTAACCACCGTGAATTTGCAGTGCATCATCACAGACTTTAAAACCAACATCTGTTGCAAAACGTTTTGCCATTGCACAATAAGTGTTTTTTTCGCTATCACCGGTATCTAATTTAAATGCGGCTAAGCGCACCATTTGACGAGCAGCAACAAGTTCTGTGTTCATATCGGCAATTTTGAACTGTAATGCTTGGAAAGCAGCTAATGGCTTACCAAATTGCTCACGTTCTTTTAAGTATTCGCGTGCGGTGTTAAGTGCTGCTTGCGCTGTACCTAACGAACAGGTAGCAATATTAATACGCCCCCCGTCTAAGCCTTGCATTGCAAACTTAAAGCCTTCGCCTTCTTGGCCTAATAAGTTAGACGCAGGAACTCTTACACCTTCAAAACTAATTAAGCGTGTTGGCTGGGCATTCCAGCCCATTTTTTCTTCAGCTTTACCGTATTCAATACCCGCTGCGTCAGCAGGAACAACAAAAGCCGAAATACCTGCTGCGCCTTCGCCACCAGTGCGAGCCATAACAACGAGTAAGTCAGTTTCACCAGCACCCGAGATAAACATCTTAGAGCCTGAGATCACATACTCATCGCCCTCTTTTACTGCTTTGGTTTTTAGCGATGCCGCATCAGAGCCAGAGCCAGGCTCTGTTAAACAATAAGAAGCAAGTAACTCACCCATCACTAATTGCTCACAGTACTGAGCTTTAACTTCATCAGTACCAAAGCTTGCAATCATCCACGTTGCCATATTATGAATGGTCAACATAGCGGTCGTTGCTGTACAACCCATGGCAAGCTGTTCAAAAATAATGCTTGAATCTAGGCGAGATAAACCTAAGCCACCCGCTTCTTCTGGGGTATATAAACCACAAAAGCCAAGCTCACCGGCTGCTTTTATCGTGTCTTTAGGGAAAATGTGTTCTTGGTCCCACTTAGCTGCGTATGGAGCAAGTTCAGACTCTGCAAACTGACGGGCTGTTTCAGCAAACGCTTGCTGATCTTCGGTTAAATTAAAGTCCATAGTAGACCTCTATTTTGTTGTCTTATTCTTGTGTGAATAACGATTGTTGTCGTTTAAATGTGTGTTCTTTGAGCGAGCGTGTGCTCGCTCAGCAGTAAATTAATTACGGCTTATTTAAGGTTGATACTCATGTTAGGACCTGAGGCGATATCATCCTCGAACCAACGTGAAGTAATTGTTTTCGTTTCTGTGTAAAAACGAATACCTTGCTTACCATAGGTGTGTTGATCACCGTAGAATGAGCCTTTCCAACCTGTGAAAGAGAAAAACGGTAGTGGCACAGGAATTGGCACATTGATACCAACTTGACCTACTTCGATTTCATGTTGGAATTTACGTGCAGCAGCGCCGCTTGATGTGAATAACGAAGTACCGTTACCGTACGGCGAGTTATTGATAAGCTCAATCGCCTCCTCAAGAGTATCTACAAACATACAAGCCAATACAGGACCAAAGATCTCTTCTTTGTATAAATCCATCTCGGTTGTTACATCAGTAAATAGCGTTGGACCAACCCAGTTACCTTGCTCGTAACCTTCAACAGTAAAGTCAGAGCCATCAATTAAGCACGTTGCACCTTGTGCTTTACCACTTGCGATAAGTGATAAAATACGATCTTTAGCTGCTTTTGATGTTTGTGGGCCGTAAGCCGCGTTAGCATCATCCCATACACCAGGGCGTACGTTTTCAAAGCCTGCTTTAATTTCATCAACCCAGTCTTTTGCTTGACCAACAAACACAGCAACCGAAATACCCATACAACGCTGACCTGCAGCACCTACTGACGCGCCAACTAAGTTATTAACAACATGCGCTTTACTCGCATCAGGCATAATAACCATATGGTTTTTTGCACCTACACAGGCTTGTACACGCTTAAGATTTGCAGTGCCTTTTGAATAGATGTATTCACCAACACCACACGAACCAACAAATGAAATAGCGCGCACTGCTGGATCTTCTAATAAACGGTCAACTTGAGGTTTTGTTCCATGCACAACTTGTAACACCCCTTTTGGTGCACCCGCTTCAACAAATAGTTCAGCTAAACGCATTGGTGTTAATGGATCTTGCTCTGATGGTTTCAGAATAAAGGTGTTACCACACACAATAGCCAGTGGGAACATCCATAATGGGATCATCGCAGGGAAGTTAAATGGCGTAATACCCGCACATACACCTAGTGGCTGCATGTAAGAGTAAGTATCGATTTTACGGGCTACGTTTTCCATTGTTTCGCCCATCATTAATGATGGTGCATTGGCTGCTTGCTCAACAACTTCAATACCACGCCAAACATCACCTTTGGCATCTTCAAATGTTTTACCCAGCTCATGACAAATAATCGTCGCAAGCTCATCATGGTTTTCTTTTAACAGTGCAGCGTATTTCATCATAATGCGCGCACGCTCAGAGATAGGTACTTCTTTCCAAGTTTTAAAAGTTTCTTTTGCAGATTCAATGGCTGCATTCATTTCTGCATCCGTTGCACACGGAACTTGAGCTAACACTTCTTGGTTTGCAGGATTGATAACATCAATCAGCTGCGTTGAACTTGATTGGGTAAATTCGCCGTTGATAAATAAAGGTACTTGGTGCATGAGGCACTCCTCCCCAGTGGGTATAAAGAGGCCGCAACATGATAGTTTTTAAAATACGTTGCGGCTGTGAGAGATTAAGTTCGAAAACGTAATTAAATTGCTTCGACTGCCATAGCAACAGCTTCACCACCACCGATACACAGTGAGGCAACACCTTTGCTAAGACCACGATTCTTTAATGCATGAATTAACGTTACTAAGATACGCGCGCCACTGGCACCAATTGGGTGGCCGAGTGCACAGGCACCGCCATTGACATTTACTTTGCTTTCATCAAGTTTTAACTCGTTAATTGCAAGCATAGTCACCATCGCAAAGGCTTCATTGATTTCCCATAAATCAACATCATTAACAGACCAACCTGCTTTTTCTAAAAGCGATTGCATAGCGCCAACCGGTGCTAGCGTAAATTCGCTAGGTGCTTGTGAATGTGTGCTGTGAGCAACGATACGACAAAGTGGTGTTAAACCTTGTGCTTTAGCATCTGATTCACGCATTAACACAAGCGCTGCTGCACCATCAGAAATTGATGAAGAGTTTGCAGCTGTGATAGTGCCGTCTTTTTTGAATGCAGGACGTAAACCAGGGATTTTATCAGGACGTGCATTACCTGGTTGCTCATCAATCGCAACAGTCACATCACCTTTACGCGTAGAAATAGTATGCGCTGCAATCTCGTTCGCAAATGCGCCGGTTTCAATCGCGCTGTTTGCTTTAGTCAGTGAGCTAAGTGCAAAATTATCCATTTGTTCACGACCAATTGAATACTGATCAGCAGTGTCTTGAGCAAAACAACCCATTGCTTTGTTATCGTAAGCATCTTCAAGGCCATCACACATCATGTGATCTTTTACTTCACCATGACCCATACGCATACCTGAACGTGCATTCGGTAACATATAAGGCGCGTTGCTCATGCTCTCCATGCCACCAGCAACCGCTGAGTTGATAGAGCCTGATTTAATTAAGTCATGGGCAAACATCGCAGCCTTTAAGCCAGAGCCACACACTTTATTAATTGTTGTTGCACCAGTACCTTGATTAAGGCCCGCTTTTAACATCGCTTGGCGCGCAGGTGCTTGACCAAGACCAGCTGGTAATACACAACCCATAATTACTTCATCAATCTTATCGGCTGATAAACCGGCTTGCTCTAAGCTACTTTTAATAGCTGTAGCACCTAAATCAGTTGCGTGTGCACCACTTAGTGCGCCCATAAAACCCCCCATAGGGGTACGTTTTGCGGCAACAATAACAACGGCTTCAGTAGTCATAATTGGCTCCATGTAAGTGGTTATCATCATGTGTTCAAATCATGTGTAACCAAACAGTTAATTTGTTATAGTTTAAATTCGATTTAATTCAGCATACATAATATTTACGTTTACGCCAACGTAAATCTAAAATCAACTTTTTTGCGGTCGCTAAAACTGTAAACTTATCTGTATTTTGTTGTATTAAAAATCGAACATCTGCTTACAAGGCTAGATAAATTAGGCTTTTCAACAAATCCAACCAGTTATCTTTATAAGTCTAAAGTATAACCCCCAAATCACCCTTTACCTTTACGTAAACTTCACTTATATTGGTGTTATTCGAATGAGGTAAATAAATCATGAAACAAGACAATCAAACAAACTTCGAAAGCGCAGCAGTTGAACCTGCTAGCAATGAGCAAACGTTTAGTATCAGCGAACTAGCAAAAGAATTTGATATTACAACCCGCTCTATCCGCTTTTATGAAGACCAAGGGCTGATCTCACCTGATCGCAATGGTCAAACCCGTATTTATTCAAAACGCGACAAAGTAAGGCTAAAACTTATTCTACGCGGTAAACGCTTAGGTTTTACCTTGGCTGAAACGGGCCGTTTGTTTGAACTGTACGACGCAGATAAATCAAGCGCTAAGCAGCTAGTGACTATGCTTGACCTTATCGCAGAGAAAAAAGCAGACCTAAGCCAACAAATGGACGACATTAAAGTCGTACTGATGGAATTGGTTACAGCAGAACGTCGCTGTCGTGAAACCCTTAATAATTTAGACGAATAACCTGACAACAATCTCGTCAACAGACTCTCACAGGAACACACATTATGAGCACTATTTCACTATACAAAGAAATGAACTTCGGACTTGGCGAAACAGCAGACATGATCCGCGATCACGTTAATAGCTTTGCTAGCCAAGAAATTGCCCCGCTTGCGGAACAAACAGATTTAGACAATGCCTTCCCTAATCAACTTTGGCCACAGCTTGGCGAAATGGGTTTATTGGGTATGACAGTGCCGGAAGAATTTGGCGGTGCAGGCCTTGGTTACCTTGAACATGTCATTGCAATGGAAGAAATTAGCCGTGCAAGTGCATCGATTGGTTTAAGTTATGGTGCTCATTCAAACTTATGTGTTAACCAAATTAACCGTAATGGTACTCAAGCACAAAAAGAAAAATACCTGCCTAAGCTAATCAGTGGTGAGCACATTGGTGCCCTTGCGATGAGTGAGCCAAATGCTGGTTCTGACGTAGTTTCAATGAAATTAAAAGCTGAGAAAAAAGGCGATGTATTTGTGCTTAACGGTAACAAGATGTGGATCACTAATGGTCCAGATGCCGATACCTTTGTTATCTATGCAAAAACAGACTTAAATGCCGGCCCTAAAGGGATTACAGCTTTCATCGTAGAGCGTAACACGCCTGGATTCTCAACAGCGCAAAAGCTAGACAAGCTTGGTATGCGCGGCTCTAACACCTGTGAATTAGTGTTCGAAAACTGTGAAGTACCAGCAGAAAACATTCTAGGTAACTTAAACGAAGGCGTAAAAGTACTTATGAGTGGTCTTGATTATGAGCGTGTTGTACTAGCAGCTGGCCCGCTTGGCATTATGCAAGCATGTATGGACATTGTTGTTCCTTATATTCATGAGCGTAAGCAATTTGATAGCCCAATTGGTCAATTCCAGCTTATTCAAGGCAAAATCGCTGACATGTACACGCAAATGAATGCAGCTCGTTCATACGTTTACACGGTAGCGCGTGCCTGTGACCGCGGTGAAACAACACGTAAAGATGCTGCTGGTGCGATTTTATATGCGGCAGAGCTTGCGACTAAAATGGCGCTTGATGCTATCCAAATCTTAGGTGGTAATGGTTATATCAACGAATATGCGACAGGTCGTTTATTACGTGATGCAAAACTATATGAAATTGGCGCAGGTACATCTGAAATCCGCCGCATGCTAATTGGCCGCGAATTATTCACTGAAAGCCGATAGGACCTTGTTATGACGATTTTAAAATCGAGTGTAAATCCACACGATCCGCAATTTTTGCAAAATCACGACAACATGGCAGCACTCGTAAGTGACTTGCGTGAAAAGGTAGCTGATATCCGTTTAGGTGGTGGTCCAGCCCTGATTGAGCGACACCAAGGTCGTGGTAAGTTGTTTGTTCGTGACCGAATTGAAACGCTACTTGATGAAGGCTCGCCATTTTTAGAGATTTCTCAATTTGCTGCCTTTGGTGTGTACGAACAAGCTATTCCATGTGCGGGTGTTGTTGCCGGTATTGGTCGTGTGAAAGGCGTTGAATGTATGATCATCGCCAATGATGCAACTGTAAAAGGCGGTACATACTTTCCACTAACGGTGAAAAAACATCTACGTGCACAAGATATCGCAGAACGTTGTCATTTACCGTGTATTTATTTAGTTGATTCAGGCGGTGCAAACCTGCCTGAACAAGATGATGTATTTCCAGATAAATTACACTTTGGCCGTATTTTCTACAATCAGGCACGTATGTCTGGTAAAGGCATTCCACAAATAGCGGTCGTAATGGGTTTATGTACCGCAGGTGGAGCATATGTACCGGCTATGGCTGATGAAAGTATTATCGTAAAAGAACAAGGTACAATTTTCTTAGCAGGTCCGCCACTGGTTAAAGCGGCTACAGGTGAAGAAGTGAGTGCTGAAGAGCTGGGTGGTGCTGATGTTCACTGTAAAACATCAGGTGTTGCCGACCACTATGCTGAAAACGATACTCATGCACTTTCTATCGCGCGCCAATGTATCGAACGAATTAACTATCAGCGCCCTACTGCACCCTTACTTGATGATGTTAAACCACCGCGTTACGACATTAACGAAATTTACGGCATTGTTGGTACCGACCTTAAAAAACCATTTGATGTCCGCGAAGTGATTGCCCGTGTTGTTGATGATTCATCATTTGATGAATTTAAACGCTATTTTGGCGAAACCTTAGTAACCGGCTTTGCAAAAATATTTGGTCACCCTGTGGGTATTGTTGCCAACAACGGCATTTTATTCAGTGAATCAGCGCAAAAAGGCGCGCACTTTATACAGTTATGTGCACAACGCAAAATCCCTTTGGTGTTTTTACAAAACATTACTGGCTTTATGGTTGGTAAAAAATACGAAGCCGAAGGCATCGCCAAGCATGGTGCAAAAATGGTAACTGCAGTGTCATGTGCTGATGTACCAAAATTCACAGTGTTAATCGGTGGCTCGTATGGAGCTGGTAACTACGGTATGTGTGGCCGCGCGTTTGAACCAACCATGATGTGGATGTGGCCAAATGCCCGTATATCTGTGATGGGTGGAGAACAAGCTGCTGGCGTTCTAGCACAAGTTAAACAAGATGGTTTAGCCCGTAAAGGCGAAAGCATGACTGATGAGCAAGTCAGCGAGTTTAAAAAGCCAATTATCGAGCAATACGAAAAACAAGGTCATCCATATTACGCCAGTGCCCGCCTTTGGGATGATGGCATTATCGATCCTGCTGATACTCGCAATGTATTAGGGCTTGCCTTAAGCGCAGCTAAAAATGCACCAGAGCGCGATTCACAGTTCGGCGTATTTAGAATGTAATGGAGGCCTTATGTCAGTAACACTCGAAATAACAAAATCAAATGTGGCTGTGCTGGTACTAAGTCGCCCTGAAAAACACAATGCATTTAACGAAGAAGTCATCAGTGAACTGATCCGTTTAATTGAACATGCAAATAGCTGTGATGTGCGCTCACTGGTTCTTAAAACCGAAGGTAAGCACTTCTCTGCTGGCGCTGATTTAAACTGGATGAAATCTATGGCTGGCAATGACTTTGCTGAAAACTTAGCGGATTCAATGCAGCTCGCTAAGCTTATGAAAGTACTTGCTACAAGCCCTCACCCAACGGTTTGTGCAGTGCAAGGTGCAGCCTTTGGCGGTGCATTAGGCTTAATTGCCTGTTGTGATATAGCTATATGTCAAGACGATGCACAATTTTGCCTAAGTGAAGTAAAGCTAGGTCTCGTTCCTGCAGTTATCAGCCCTTATGTTATTAAAGCCATTGGTGAGCGCGCTGCACGTCGTTATTTTTTAACGGCAGAGATATTTGACGCTCACACGGCTAAGCAACTTGGTTTAATTCACCAGGTCACTGGCGATTTACAAACAGCCCTCGACAAACACTTACAAAGTCTGGTTAACAATGGCCCTGTCGCTGTCAAAGCAGCGAAGCAGCTTATTAATGATGTCGCAGGTAAAGAAATTGATGATGCACTTATTGAATTAACCGCTGAGCGCATTGCACGCATTCGTGTATCTGAAGAAGGCCAAGAAGGTCTCACTGCTTTTTTTGAAAAACGTGCCCCTAACTGGCAGAAATAGGAACCATTATGACAACAAAATCATTGAAAAAAATTCTCGTTGCCAACCGTGGTGAAATTGCCTGCCGTGTTATGCGTACAGCTAAACAAATGGGCTTAACGACGGTCGCTGTGTACTCAGATGCGGATAAACATGCTCAGCATGTAAAGCTAGCTGATGAAGCGTATCACATTGGCCCTGCACCAAGTAAAGATTCATACCTAGTAGCAGACAAAATCATCGACGTTGCAAAACATGCTGATGTTGATTGTATTCACCCTGGTTATGGTTTTTTATCAGAGAACTGTGACTTTGCACTAGCATGCGAAAAAAATGATATCGCTTTTATTGGCCCGCCAGCATCAAGCATTGAAGCCATGGGTTCAAAAACCCGTGCTAAAGAAATTATGCACCAAGCAAATGTGCCTTTAGTGCCTGGTTATTATGGTGACAATCAAGATACTGATTTCTTACAAGAAGAAGCTGAAAAAATTGGTTATCCAGTACTAATCAAAGCAGCCTTTGGTGGCGGTGGTAAAGGCATGCGAGTTGTTGAACACGCAAAAGACTTTATCAGTGCACTTGAAGGCGCAAAACGTGAAGCTAAAGCCGGATTTGGTAACGACTTAGTACTTCTAGAGCGCTATGTCACTAAACCTCGCCATGTTGAAGTACAAGTTTTTGCCGATAGTCATGGTAACTGTGTGTACTTAGGCGATCGTGACTGTTCTTTACAACGACGTCACCAAAAAGTTATTGAAGAGGCCCCTGCACCTGGTTTATCTGATGCACTTCGCAAAGAAATGGGTGAAGCAGCGGTACGTTGTGCCCAAGCGATTAACTATCGCGGTGCAGGTACGGTTGAGTTTTTATTATGCGGTGATGAATTCTTCTTCATGGAAATGAACACCCGTTTACAGGTAGAGCACCCAGTAACAGAAATGGTAACTGGTGTTGATTTGGTTAATTGGCAAATCAACATTGCGGCAGGTCAAGCATTACCTCTTAACCAAGCTGATATTCAGCTACAAGGCCACAGTTTTGAAGCGCGTATTTATGCGGAAGATCCTAGCAATGACTTTATTCCGTGTTCTGGTCACATTGACGCCCTATTTACACCGAACGAATCTGAATTTGTACGAATAGATACAGGCATTGCAGCAGGTGATGAAATTAGCCCGTTCTACGACCCTATGATCGCTAAATTAATTGTTCATGACGATAACCGCGAGGCAGCACTGGGGCGTTTATCGAAAGCACTTGAGCAATTTCACCTAGCAGGTTTTAGTTGTAACGTTAATTTCTTACATAACCTTACTAACCACCCTACTTTTCAAGCAGGTGCACCCGATACGCACTTTATTGAAGACCAAGGTGAGCGCCTTGTTGCTAAAAACGAGCAACAGTCAGTTATTGCAACCGTGGTGGCAGCCTATGCGTATGCACATCAACTAAAAGGTGAAAGCAGCAGCCCATGGCAACAATTAACAGGCTTTATGCTAAACAGTGACGCTAAAACCACTATTCCTTTTGTTGATCTAGACGTTCATGCGGTTAAAACCTCAGATGGTTTTAGAATCAGCCTTGACGGGGTTGACTATACAACTTCGGGCAACGTTGAAAATGGCCTTGCAAACCTAGTCGTTAATGGCGAAAAAGTTGTTGCTCATATTAATCAAACAGACTCTCACATCACAGTGATGTACAAAGCACAACAAAAGGTGCTTGAGCTGATTGATAAACACTATATTAGTGAGCACGAAAGTGATGCACTACCACTTGCCGCGCCACTCAACGGTACTGTTGTTAAGCATTTAGTTGAGGTAGGTAGTACTGTTTCTAAAGGTGATGCGGTCGTCATTATTGAAGCTATGAAAATGGAATACACTCTTAATGCCCCGCATGATGGCGTATTAACGAGCTATTGCTTTGCTGAAGGTGAACTGGTGAGTCACGGTGATATGCTAGCGATTGTTGAAGAGCCGGAGGCGTAATGGCACAGTTTCCTGATTTTGTTCGCATTGTAGAAGTTGGCGCCAGAGACGGTTTACAAAATGAAGCAGCCGTTAGTACTCAAGATAAAGTAGCACTGATCAACGCCCTAGCTGAAGCTGGTCTTAAAGATATTGAAGCAGGCGCATTTGTGTCACCTAAATGGGTGCCACAAATGGCTGATTCTAGCGATGTAATAAGCGCTTTAAATTTACCAGACGTTAATTTAAGTGCCCTCACCCCGAATTTACGTGGTGCAGAAGCAGCTAATCAAGTCGACATACAAGAATTTGCTATCTTTACAGCTGCAAGCGAAGCGTTTTGTCAAAAGAACATCAACTGCTCTATTGATGAAAGTATTGATCGCTTTAAAGATGTCATGGCTTTTGCCAAAGCGAATAACATTCGTGTTAGAGGTTACGTTAGCTGCGTTATGGGTTGCCCATATCAAGGTGATGTCGACTACAATGATGTATTAAAAGTATCAGAGCGATTACTCGAGCTTGGTTGTTACGAAATTAGCCTAGGTGACACCATTGGTGTGGGTACGGCGAAAAAAGTAGATGAGTTATTAGATTTACTCTTGCAACATATTGATAAGTCGAAACTCGCTGTACATTTTCACGACACCTATGGACAAGCGCTCACAAATATTTACACCGCGCTAAACCGCGGTATAGCAACGGTTGACAGTGCTGTTGCAGGCCTTGGTGGTTGCCCTTATGCCAAAGGCGCGTCAGGAAATGTTGCCACTGAAGATGTAGTTTACTTACTACAAGGGCTTGGCATAGAGCATGGAATTGATTTAGAAAGACTGGCGAAAGCTGGTTGGGCTATTTGTAGTGCATTAAATAAACAACCTGTCAGCAAGGTATCACTTGCTCTAAAGAACACTCAGAATAATTAAGGAGTAGGCTCATGGCCGGTTTCGATAAGGTGGTTTCAAGTTATGAAGCTGCAATGGAAGGTTTAAAAGATGGCGATACCATTATCGCTGGTGGCTTTGGCTTATGTGGTATTCCTGAAGGACTTATCAGTGAAATTAAGCGTAAACAGACTAAAAACCTAACAGTTGTTTCGAACAACTGTGGTGTAGATGATTTTGGTTTAGGCATTTTACTTCACGATAAACAAATTAAAAAAATCATCGCTTCTTATGTTGGCGAGAATGCGCTTTTTGAACAACAACTTTTAAATGGCGAAATTGATGTAGTTTTGACACCGCAAGGGACGCTCGCTGAAAAAATGCGTGCTGGTGGTGCTGGTATTCCAGCATTTTATACTGCAACGGGTTACGGTACCCCTGTTGCCGAAGGTAAAGAAGTCAAAGAGTTTGATGGCCGCCCGTATATCTTAGAAGAATCAATTACTGGTGAGTTTGCCATTGTTAAAGCTTGGAAAGCAGACCGCTACGGTAATCTTGTATTTCGCCATACAGCAATGAACTTCAACCCGATGGCTGCGACAGCAGGTAAAATTACTGTTGCTGAAGTAGAAGAGATTGTAGAACCAGGTGAACTTGAGCCAAGCCAAATTCATACCCCAGGTATTTATGTTAATCGCGTGATCAAAGGCGACTTTGAAAAACGCATCGAACGTGTAACAACTCGCGATTAAGGAGCAATAAAATGGCATTATCACGTGAACAAGTTGCAATGCGTGTTGCACAAGAGCTACAAGATGGCTATTACGTAAACCTAGGTATTGGTATCCCTACTCTAGTTGCTAACTATGTCCCAGATGGCATCGAAGTCATGCTACAGTCTGAAAATGGCTTACTAGGCATGGGGGCGTACCCAACTAAAGACCAAGTTGATGCAGATATGATCAATGCGGGTAAAGAAACCGTGACAGCAGCCACAGGTGCAGCAATATTTAATAGTGCAGATAGTTTTGCCATGATACGGGGTGGTCATGTAGACTTAACAGTATTAGGTGCATTTGAAGTTGACCAGAACGGTAACATCGCATCGTGGATGATCCCAAAGAAGCTAATTAAAGGCATGGGTGGCGCGATGGACCTCGTTGCTGGCGCGAAGAATATTATTGTTACGATGACTCATGCAAGCAAGCATGGCGACTCTAAGTTATTAGAAAGTTGCACTTTACCGTTAACTGGGGTTAACTGTGTAAAGAAAATCGTAACTGATTTAGCCGTACTAGAAGTTAAAGACGGCGCATTTCATCTAATCGAACGCGCTCCAGGCGTGTCGGTAGACGAAATCATTAGCAAAACGGCAGGCAAATTGCTTGTTGAAGGTGATGTTCCAGAGATGGCTTTTTAAGCTACTTACATCCCATGTACCGACCTCATTCCCAGTGCCAATGGCGCTGAGTTACCCAAAATCCCTCGCAAGAGGGATTTTTTTTATCTAAAGTTCACCTTTGGCCGCACCATTTTGTCACATAAATAGTATAAAATGCCCTACCTTAGTGAATCGCTAGTATCTATTACTTAGACTATTACCAAAAAGGTAAAACTGCTAAGATCACTTTTTTGCTAAACATTAGCCTAAACATAGATTAAACGAGCGATTCGCGGCTGTTTTTTATACAATATAGCAAGAGTTAGCTATATTCATTCTTTAATCTCTATTTTTTTACATTTTGGGATAATAATTGCTTAGCAGTTAATTAACTAACAAGCGCTATTGAGACTTACTGAAATTAACTATGCAAACACCTATACGTGGCTTACGCTCATTTTGTTTTGCTGCTCGCACTCTTAGCTTTAAAGATGCAGCAAACCAGCTTTACCTTACGCCTTCTGCCGTAAGCCATCAGATCAAACAATTAGAAGAACAATTGGGTATTGAACTGTTCGAACGTCAAACCCGCTCTATCCGCTTAACTGCGGCTGGTAAGAATTTTTATGACTCTGTATCGCCGCTTATTAAAGCGCTAGAAAAAACCATCAATGAGTTTAGTCAGTTACAAGAAAATGTGACTATTAGTATTACGCTACCTGAGTTTTTCGCCAGTGAGCTTTTAATGCCAAAACTAAGCGAATGGACTAGCGAACATCCAAATACAAACTTACAGCTTAATACCTTAAAAACGCGTAAAGAACTGACTAAGCAAAGCGACTTGTCTATTGTATTGTCTTCGTCTAAACCGCATGAAGGCGTTGTACATGAGCTATTTTCGCTATCGTACACACCAGCTTGCAATAAAGAAAACTGGCAAGCATGGCAAGAAAACCCGTTTCAGGCCTTAAACGAAGTACCTCTTATTCTTCATAAAGCACGGCCGTGGGCTTGGCATCAATGGGCAGAGCATGCTGGTATTGATGACTTTGCACCAAAACAAATTATTCAGGTTGATAGTATGTTTGGTGTGGCACGTGCGGCTCAACAGGGCATGGGTATTGCTCTTATCCCCTTGCCAATTAGTCAAACTTGGTTTGATGAGCAGTGGTTATTTAATTTCACCGATATGCCACTAAAAACCAAAGATAAGTACTACTTAGTACAACACGAGCCGGCAGAAACCAATGCACAACTAGAGCTATTTATTAAATGGATGATAGATACTTTTAAACACCTTAAGTGAGTGATAGAGCGTAATGACCCTCAAGTTAATTGAGGGTCAATTTTTAAAATTTAGCTTTTAGACTTGGTCACCAAAATACTCACTTTTTTTCACCAATTTCAAATGACGCTTTTTTACCATATTCCACAATAAAAGAAGGTGTAAAATAGCTGCCAGCGAGCGTGATTGATGTTTCTACAGCTGCTGTATTATTATGTTGTGGTATCACAGTAACTTCATAGCTAAACCCCTCACCTATAGAGATGGTCGCAGGTTGCTTTTCTTCCACCAGCATTACTGGCGATGCTAGTAAATCATTCGCTTTATAAACAACTGTTTCTACTTGAAAACTATCAGCTGCGAAACAACTTGTTGATACTAGTAATGCCCCTGCTATTAAACCTAACTGTTTTTTCATATATATTTCCTTATCTCATTTATAGGGTTTATCCGTAATTTATATCAGTTAGTACGTTTATTAGATATACAGAAATTTCTGAATCTCAAACTATCTCTGTTAAAGCTTTCGGTAATAAACATCAATGGTATGTGTTATGGCTTCATAGCGGTTATTTTCATGTTTAAAACACGCTTTGCGCTGCTCTTTCTCTTCGTAGTTTTTACCTGCAACAACGACTTGATCTAAAGTTTGTGAACGTGCACAAAATTGTCTTTTTGAAATTGTTTCTATTTTGACTGATTCAGCTTTTGAGCGCGGCAATGAACTAGGCTTTGGGTTTTGCTTCATGCCTTCAAGTAACTCAGCTTTAGTAACAGGCACAGTATCTGACCCTATCCCTCGAATATGTAATGTTTGTTTAATCGTATAGTTTTTACTTAATAATGGGGCAAACAAAGATACATCGTTGCTCAAATAAGCCTGCTCAAAATTAAGATAAACAGCGACTTTATCTTCAGCAGCATTGGCAATAACAGGCCCTATAAGTAACAACGCGAATATCAGTTTCATGGTTATACGCTTATTTTTATGAATAAACTCAATGACTATACATACCACCATAAAGTACCGATTTTATTTTTAATTAACAACAATTTGTTTGTTTTCCGTACTCTTTAGGTATTAAAACCCCGTGTCTACTTTATCGGGGTCAGATTCAGAAGGCTGACGGCTCAAAGATTAATTCACTGCATTAGACTAAAGTCTATAGGTTAAATTTCCTCATCTATTAGGTCATTTTTTATCGTTTGTTGAATTTGCGCTGTTCAATTAAAGTTCATTTGTCGGCGATTGATACCGATTTAAATAGAGGAAAAGATTATGTTTAGTACACTTATGAAACGCGTTGCACTTAGCTCTTTATTAACTTGTTCAGCTATGGCAGTGGCTGATCAAAGTGACTACAAATTGATGGTAATTGACCAGTCTATTACTGCTAATGTTGCAGAAAACCGTCAATACGAACAAGCATTTAATGACTGTGCTTTGAGTGTGAAAGATAAAAAGTTCTCTGAAGCTGAAACACTATGCTCAAAAGCAATCAGCTTACTAAGTTCTAGTAAAGTACCTAGTCATAAACGTCGCGAATTAACGTCGTTTACGTTAAGCAATCGTGGTGTTGCCCGCATCATGTCTGAAAACGACACTGCAGCACTGTCTGACTTTTACGAAGCAGTACAAATTTCAGGTAACGAGTTAGTTGAACACAACTTAACTCGTGCTAAAAAGAGCTTAGCTTTATAAGTTCTCACAGAATTGTGTTGTCTCAAAACCCAGCTTCGGCTGGGTTTTGTCGTTTATGTGTTATTAGTTTTTTGTTTTGCGATTCTATTAATGAATCAAGCTCTTTAAGTAATAGGCTCTCTACGGTCTTTTTATCCAATTTTGCCAATTGTTCTAAGCTGTAATTTTTGCCAATTTCTTTAGCTAAAATATAACCTAGATAGTAACCTCGCCTGTATGGTAGGTTTGTCTCGTCCTGTGTGAAATTGAAAAATGAAGAATATGTTTCAGGCTTTATTGAATAAAACTTTTTCTTAAGGTCAACGAGAGAATACAGCTCTCTTGATTGAATCTTTTCAATCAGATTGTCAGGTATGTTTAGCATCAATTCATCATCACTCGCTGACGGGCTCAATTGATGTGAAACGTAAGTTGCTAAACCCTCAGTCCAAATCGAACACCATAGCTCAACATGACATTGAAATAAATTTTCATGATAAACATGAAATAGTTCGTGATGAAAAAATGGCGTATCATTTTTCCAATTATGATATTTGGCCATAAGATCGACACCAAACATTAAGTAAGACTTACCATTCAAATCACGAGTTGCACCATTGAACCTTCCAAGCGAGTGAAGTATGTAAATGGGTGTTTCAGATTTGAAATCGGGGAAAGTAGCAATGAATGATTCCATACTGCTATTTAAATCTTTAGATAAACGCTTATTTTTTGAGTGATAAACCTCTTCTATTGCACTAAAACCCGCAATAGCTTTTAAAAAGCTTTTATCACTATAAAAAGGTGCAAATTGAGAAGCGAAATGTTGAGAGAACTGCTCTGCTCTCTTTTCTTGTGTCAAAGTCTGGGTTGACTGATATAAAGTATAAAAATCATCAGCGAGATTAATTACTTCGACGTCAGCTGACTGGGCGTTAGCAAACGCCTTAAATGAAAGCACTCCAGATATGAATGTTGGAAGTAAAAGAGCTTTAGATAATTTTTGCATAATATATTTAGTAATATTTGTAAGGTTTAAGTCAGATACGTTGATGTTTCTGTAATTCAGTCTACGTAGTTGGCTACACAGATAGTGCTTGTTTGTAGCTTAAATCAAAATGTTTGAGTAACTGATTTAAGTAGTTCAGGTTTATCTTATTAGGTTTAAAACTTTGTCCCTTTTCAATATTCGCTATGTGTTGTTTTAGTTTTGCTTTGTCTTTATTCCAAAAGGCGATGTTTCCTAACACAAAGTCATTCCAATACATTTTTGAACTACTTAGCTTCTCATCGGGATCCAATACTTTTTTAGCGTGAAATACAGCTTGTTGATAATCACCCGCTAGCCCTTCCATTTGAGCTAAATGCCAAGTTAATGAGCTTTCTTTTGAATTATTGTGAGAAATAAAACGTTTTATTAGAATTGCGGCTTCAGCATGGCAACCTGATTTCTCTAACAATCTAAACCCAGCATCGTATGTCTGATCAAATTGTTGGTATGTGAGGTTCAAGTCGTCTTTTAACCTTTCTTCAAGTTCTACTTTACAATCAGCAAAGCTTACATTTGATATAATTAAAAACCCGATTGATAAAAGTCCTGTTTTCATAATTCTGTCCTAAATTTACTAATGCCTGTATATGATAACACTGCTATAAAACGCTAAGTTCACCACGAATTAAATGTAGTTGGTTTTATAAAACCTTTAAATTGTTGTTACTTTTCTAGATCATGGTAAACATTTGGATTCCAAATTTGCATGAACATCTCTGGATTCTCAATTGGTTGAAAACCATATTGGGCGTACAAACCATGCGCATCTCTTGTTGCCAATACTATACGCCTTAAGCCTTGAAGCTCAGGGTGAGAGACTATGCTCTCAACTAGCCACTTGCTCAATCCTTTGCCTCGATGGCTCTCTACTATGAATACATCGGCAAGATAGGCAAATGTTGCTTTGTCTGTTATGAGGCGGGCAAAACCTATTTGAGAATTATGGCTATCATAGACACCAAAACAAAATGAGTTTGAAATGGATGTTTCTAGCGTCTGCTTTGGTATTCCGGACGCCCAGTAGCTTTTTGAAATAAACCTGTAAATTACATCAATATCGAGGTCAGTTTTATCCGTGCTGATTTTATATGCTTGCACCAGTATCCCTTTATGATGTTAACACCTGGTATTTAAGAAGTTTAGTTTTAACAAAGTTACTAACCGATTGCTACATATAAAATTAGAGCGCATTTTAAACAAGGAATAGCCTACTGACACAAACACTGCCACAACGTAAAACCATTACATTGTTATTAAATTTAACAATAATAGATTTGCATGTTGTTTATTAGGGGCTTTAATACGCCCCTAATTTTAATTAATTTTTACAAACGCTTTATTAGTTGATCTACTTTTGCCACAACAGGCCATGCAGAAGATTGATAATTGCCTAACACAACTAAAATATACCCCTTGTCCATATACATATTTAACCTGGCAGTCATACCTAAATGCGAACCATTATGCCCAACAATCGTATTTCCTTCTGAATTTCGGACTGAAAACCCATAGCCCCAGTTTGGCGCATTAAGTTCAGGCTTTGCTGTAAGGGCAACTTTAGAAAGCTCACGACTGAGTAACCCTCCATTTTGCATAGCCAAGGCGAACTTATGTAAATCGCCTACCGTTGAATATCCACCACCTGCTGGCCCCCCTTTCACTGATTGAAACATTAAGTTTTCAGTTACTTGACCCGTTTCTACTGAGAACCAATAATTCCGAGCAGTGTTCTTGACCGGTACGTCTAGATCAAAACTTCCGCTTTGTTGCATGTTGGCTTTTTGATAAATATTTTTGTTAATGAAATCAAAATAACTTTCGCCAGTAACATTCTCAATAATCTGACCAAGTAATGTCACACCTGTATTGCTATATCGCCATTGTGTTCCAGGTTCAAATGTTGTGTTAATAGACGTGTATAAATGTTGAATATCTTTGAGCGAACGCACTTTATTTTCTATTTCGCTATACCCAGACATATTGCCAATACCCGATGTATGACTTAATAAATGTCGGATCTTAATTTTTTCAAAGTCGCCCTTGCCTAAAAGGCTTTTATCAATAAATTTAGTTAACGAATCATCAAGAGATAGTTTGCCAGCTTCAATCAATTGCAATATAGCAACACTCGTAAACATCTTATTCATTGAGCCAATCTGAAACTTAGTATCTAAGTTATTTTTTACATCATAGCGATGTGAAGCGAGGCCATATGCAGCGTTAAATAAAACATTATTATGTTTGGCAAGTAGGATTGTGCCAGAGAAAGCGCCATTCTTAGCAAGCCTCTCAGTATATTCTTTAACCTCGTTAACTAATTGAGACTCAGTAAATGAACCTTTAGAGTCTGGGTTTTGAGGGTCAGCCTCGATATACCAACCCGTAATTGCTTGTAATGGCTCATTATTAAAAAGAATAACCACCTCGTGCTGCATTTCGGTATTTTTTGAATACACTTTACTGATATGTCGTATACGATTATTTGAGGTTTCAAGCTCTGTTGAAATAACATTCAACTCGCCATGAAAAAGTGCGGTGTTGATAGAATAACCAACATATCGATCTTTGCCTGTACCATCCCAACGCGCAAGAGAGTCTGGCGAAAAGTTCTTTACTACAAATCCTTCAACCTTATTTAAATCTTTGCTGTTCAAAACAGTGATGAATTGATTAGCCAAATTGTTATAGTCTAGTTCTTTTGTTGCCTGTACTTGTTGACTAATGCAAGAGATAAAAATTATAAGGGTAATTAAATATTGCTTCACTTTATATTCCTTTTACTATTTATTGATTAAGATGGCACTGGGCCTTTTGATAATTTTTTACTGTTATGAATCGTAAAAAGCGATGAAGCACCAATTAAGAAAACATTAAGAAAGCATTAAGCTTAAAATAACGAATAATAACAACAGGATAAGATTAGCTTTGAGTGTGAGTGAATTGCCAAATCAATTTTGTATTAATGACTTTCTGATTGATGTTGAAACTGGCGAGGTAGTAAGTGAAGGTAAAGTCCAAGTTATAGAACCTAAAGTGATGGCTCTTCTGCTGGTTTTTGCTCAAAGACCGCGACAAGTTCTATCGGCCGAAATGCTTTTTGAAATTGTCTGGCCACAGGCAATTTACAGTCCAAACTCAGTTCGAAGAAATATCGCACTTTTAAGGCAAGCATTGTCTGATGACAACAAAAGCATTATCAAAACACACCCAAAACGAGGCTACAGCCTTGACGCTCAAATACATTTTCCTGATAAGAAAGCAATCACCTCATCTAAAGAACTACTACACAAAAAATATTTAAAACAAACACTGTTACTTGTCCCTGTTCTATTTGTCTTTATATTGTTTTTTAGTTTCTTTAGCTCAAGTAATGACATTTCTCTAGAGAACCTTGAGCCAGTTACGGCAAGTAATGAGAAAGAACGCTTCATGCAAGTAAGCCCTGATGGACGGTTTGTCGCTTATATTCAAGCTACCAATAAACCAAACAAGCGAAAGCTTTTAATCAAAGACCTAAAATTAAATGCACATTGGCAACTAAATACAACCTTAAAAGCGTTTACCTATCTTGCATGGGATAAAAACACAAATGCACTGGTTTATTCATTTAAAGGAGAAGAAGGTATCTCATTTAACCGCTTACTACTGAATGAACAGGCTAAAGTAGTAAATGAAGAAAAGCTTTTCTCGCGTAGCGATATTACTTGGAACAGTTTGTTTTTTATAGATGACCAGCAAAACCTTTATTATTTGGCTAATCGAAATAGCTCCGAGCACAGCCGAAATGTAAGCTTGTATCGCCATAACTTGATAACTGGCAATTATGAAAAACTACTCCAGCCAAGTGATGACTTTAAACCTTATAAACTCGCTTTATCACCAGATCAAAAACAATTAGCATTAGTTGGGTTTAATGAAAATGCAATATCTGAAGTAAAGCTTTTAAACTTAGCGAATAGCGAACTTACATCAGTCGGTAAAATCGATCATAACTGGCATTTTATGGATTGGTTTGAAGATGGTGATTCTTTGCTGCTAAGCAATGGCAGTGAGTTAAAGCAACTTAAATTAAGCGGAGAGCTAACTACTCTGAATTTTAAAAGCTATAACTTTTTGGTTTATCCCCAAATAGTTAAAGACAAGCTTTATTTTATTGAAGCTAAGTCTGATCAAGATATCTTAATTAGTAGTTTAGATTTACTGCCTACTCCTACCAAAATTATAAACTCTAACACTATTGATAAAGGAGCTGCACTTTCACCGGATGAAAAACACATTGCCTACATGTCAATGAAACATGGACTACCCCAACTTTTTTTAAAAAATATAGAGAATGAAAAAGAAACATTACTGTTTGAGAACACTAAGCAAGAATTTGCTTTATCAAAGCCTATCTGGGACATATCGGGTACCCGCATAGCAAGCAGTATAAATAACAAACCGTTTATTATTGAGTTTGAACAGAACCAATTCTCAGTCAGATGGTTAAATGAAATCATTGGTGAACCAATAGCGTGGTATAAAAAGTCAGATGCCATTTTGTTTGTTGATAAGAACACTCACAATGACGAGATAGTTAGGTTTAATTTAACTACTAATCAGATAGTGTCATTGAAAACACAATTGACCTATAAAGAAGTCTTTTTAAATGATAAAGACGAATTACTGAGCTTTCACAATGGCCGAGTTATCAGCAATGGAGACACTAACCTTTTAAATAATAAGCATTTTATTTTAAGTGTCTATCCACAGGAAAATGGTTTTTTCTATCAATACACACAAAATCAGACACCTACTATGAATTTTTATGATTATAAACAAGGTGTTCAAAATCTAAGTAATGATTTTCAACAGTTTTGCGTAGTGTTTTGTAGTCAAATAACAGCACTAAACGGAAATACCATTTTATTAAAAGAACAACATGATACGGCAGATATTTTAGTTTTGAAAATAGCTCTAAAGTAATAGCCATTCTTCTGATATCTGCCGTATACCTACAAATCTACTTGCTAGGGGCACTCTCTGAAATAAAGCAATGACATTAGTGTGTAAGTTTAATAGCTTAACTGGTTTTTTAATATTCAAATTCCCCCCTCTACTACCCCGCCACGCCTCAAATACTGAGTAATTACTCTATAGATTAAATTTCTTCATCTATCAGTTTTAATTTAATCGTTTGTTTAGCTTATAGGAATATTTTAAAGTTAACTCGTTGGCAAGAAACACCAACTTATTCAGAGGAAAACTATCATGTTAAAAACACTTGTAACCACTATTGCACTTAGCTCTTTATTAACTTGCTCAGCGATGGCAGTAGCCGATCAAGCTGATTATAAACTGATGGTTATTGAGCAAGCTCAAACTAATGACAATGCAACTAGCCAATACGAAACTGCCTTCAACCGCTGTGCATTAAGCGTTAAAGAAAAGAATTTTTCAGAAGCGGAAAGCCTGTGTACTCAAGCAATTTCTCTTCTAAGCACAAGTAAGGTACCAGGTTACAAACGCCGCGAATTAACATCGTTTGCACTTAGTAACCGTGGTGTTGCACGCATCATGTCTGAAAACGATACTGCTGCACTTTCTGACTTTTATGAAGCAGTGCAAATTTCTAAAAACGAACTTGTTAACCATAACTTAAGCCGCGCAAAACAAAACCTAGCGCTGTAAAAGTTACCCCAACCAAATTGTTGTCGAAAGCCCGGTTCTTGTGTGTTCTGACCGGGCTTTTTTTCGTCTTAAATATCTGCTTTATAGAATACTTTTCTTCACCTAACGGTTGCGATTATCTCGTTTGTCAGTTTTATACAGTGTTTCTAACTTTATAGAGTAAGCATATTGCTTACACTAACAAGGAGAAAACAATGTTTAAATTAAATCTTAAACCCTGCCTGTGGTTAATATTATTTGTTTGTTCAAATTTTGTATTTGCCAACAACAACGACTTTAAACTCATGGTTGTTGACGATAACGCAAGCTCAAAAGCAATTATGCAAGGTAACTTTGCTAATAATTCTTTAGAGACAATGAACGAAGCTAACAACTATATCGTGCCATTTAATCGTTGCGTTGCGAGTGTGAAACTGAAGCAGTTTGATAAAGCTGATCAAGATTGCTCTCAAGCAATCGCGATGCTTAAAAAGGTCAATGCTCCACACTATAAGCGTAATGAACTGACGTCTTATGCATTAAGTAATAGAGGTATTGCCAGACTAATGGTGAAAAATGATACGGCAGCCATTGCCGATTTCTATGAGGCTGTGCAGCTAAATAATAACGAGCTGGTGTCGTTTAACTTAAATCTCGCTAAACAGGAATTAAAATTGTGGTAAAAAGTCATCAGGCTAAAAGAAAACCAGCCATGTTGGCTGGTTTTCTTATACCAATTACCTTTTAAGATTTATCTCTTGGCACAAAATCAAGCACTGTAGCATTTATGCAGTATCTATCTTTACCTCTTGGCCCTTCACCAGGGAACAAATGACCTAAGTGAATGCCGGAGCTTTTTGACTTAAGCTCAATTCGCTGCATGCCGTAACTGTTATCTTCATGCATTGTCACACTATCTTTTACAGGATGAGTAAATGAAAGCCAACCTGTGCCAGAATTGAATCTGTCTCGGGTGTCAAAAAGCGGCGCACCACTTAACTTATCAATGAAAATTCCATCAGGTGTATTTTTAAAGATATCGTATTGTTTACAAAAAGGGCTGTCTGTAGTCGCATGAAAAGCCACTCTAAAAGCTTCACTGTCACCCAGCTTAAATGCGCCTAACGCTTTGTAAAACTCACCTTTACTAACATAACCTTGTCTGCCATAAACCTCTTCGCCATTTTCAATAAATAGTAAAGTAGGAGTCGCCCATGTCGGAGTTTTTATGTTTAAACCATCAAGCTGATCAGCATGTCGAAAAGTCATAGGGATTGACCCCATGTATTCATTGGCGACGTCTTTTTTGAATTTTTCACAGTATGGGCAGTAACCTTTAGCATCTATCACTACAATTTGCTTACCTACCAATAAGGCTGTGTTATCAACCTGCTGTTTTTCTACTGGTGTGAATACAACGCCCGTTGAATGATCAGGGCAATAGCCATTGGGGTTTTTCTTTAAATAATCTTGGTGATAATCCTCAGCAGCATAAAACGCATCAAGCGGTTTTATCACAGTTACAATCTTGCCAAACCCTGCTGCTGTTAGTTTTTCTTGATATTCATCTTTAAGCTTATTGGCAATCTCGAGTTGCTCTTTATTACTTGCCAAAATTGTTGATCGATATTGAGTACCAATATCATTACCTTGGCGATTTAGCTGAGTCGGATCATGATTTTCAAAGTAGTATTTTAAAAGTGATTGTGTTGTTAACTCGTTGCTGTTGTATGTCACTTTAACGACTTCTGCGTAATTGTTTTCATCAAAACGACGAGAACTACGAGTAATATTTTTGTAAGTTGCTTTAAATCCATGCCCATCAGCATAACCAGATACCGCATCTAACACGCCATCCAGTGCTTCATAACGTTTTTCTGCTCCCCAAAAGCAACCCGAGCCAAGCACTATAGTTTCGATATGCCCTGTTGCATTATCTGGCATTGTTTCAGCTTTAATTGGGCTGATGGTAAAAATGGCACTGCAAGTGAATAGTGTCAGTAACATCGACTTAATTGTCATACTAATTTCCTCGTAAAAGCCTGTATTTAATAGAGACCGAGCATAGGTATTAATAATTTCAACTTAAACGCATGCAAACAGCGATTCACCGCTAACAATTTAACTCTTAACCTTATTTACGGTAAAACACAGCTTTTTAACATTGGGATATTAAAAAATGAAAATTGCACACAGCTTATCTGCTATTGCATTAGGATTAACACTTGCTACGCAAGTGAATGCCGCAGAGTTCACTTTTGCAAAATCAATTAAACCGAACGACAACACCTTAGTTTTATTTTTAGATACAGATAGCCAAGTTGCTAACTTTAATTATTTAAAACCAGAAACCCAAACTCACTTAAACAAAGTTATTGAGTTTAGTGACTTTAAAGCTGGCTATGGCAAAACATTAGAAGTAATCGCGCCAAATGGTAGCGAACACCAACGAATCTTACTTGTTGGCTTAGGAGAGCAGCCGGAGCTGGATGCAGCAAAAATGGCAAAACTGGGTGGTAATGTTCACGCTAAATTACAGTCTGCTAAACAAGCAACTGTAAGCCTAGATTTTTCTGAGTTAAAAGACAGCGCAATCAATGCTAAATACGCTGCTGAATTTGCTCATGGTGCGAATTTACGTGACCATCGTTTTGAGCAATATAAAAAAGAACAAGACAGCCATGTTGTTAACTACACGGTTGATGTTGAAAATTTAGACCAAGCAGTCAAAACTCACAAATTACTGCAAAGTATTGAGCAAGGTGTTTTTTTAGCGCGCGATTTAACGTCTGAAGTTGCAACAGAAATGACTCCTGCTGATTTTGCAAAAGCTGCAAAAGAGCTTAAAAAGTTAGGTGTTAAAATCACTGTTTTAGAACCTAAGCAAATCAAAAAGCTTGGCATGGGCGCACTTGAAGCGGTTGGTCGTGGTAGTGAAGAAGGTTCACGTTTAGTTGTTGCTCATTATCAAGGTAATAAAAACACGCCTATCGCATTAATAGGTAAAGGTATTACCTTTGATTCGGGTGGTTATAGTATTAAAACAGGTGCATCAATTGCCCGCATGAAGTCAGACATGGCAGGCGCAGCAGCAGTACTAGGTACTGTAAAAGCAATGGCACTTGCTAAAGCCGATACTAACGTAGTTGCTGTGATGGGCATGGCTGCAAATATGGTGTCACAGTTTTCTGTAGCGCCGGGTGATGTAGTTAGAACTGCTGAAGGTTTAAGCGTTGAGATTGTCAATACGGATGCTGAAGGCCGCTTAGTTCTAAGTGACGCAATGTGGTATGCCCGCGACAAGTTTAAGCCGAGCATTATGGTAGATGTTGCAACCCTAACAGGCTCTAAAATTCGTGCTGTTGGTAATGAATATGCTGCGGTATTCTCTGATGACGATACACTTGTTGAGCAGTTAACAGTGGCTGGTAAACAAGTAAACGAAAACCTATGGCGTTTACCACTAGGTTACAAAGATGCCTTAAAATCAGACATTGCCGACCTAAAAAATATCGGCTCACATGGCCCTGGTGCGACTACAGCTGCAAGTTTCTTACAACACTTTGCTGGTGAAACTCGCTGGGTTCACATTGATATTGCTGGCAACGCGCTAAACTCTAAAGCTAAAGATGAACTAGCTGAAGGCGGAACTGGTTACGGTGTACGTTTATTATCTAATTGGTTATTAAATAACGCACAGTAATTGCTATTGCACTTTTCAAGTGGCTATAAGTAATTATAGCCACTTGATTGTCATGAGTTTTTCTAATTAACACCAAAGACACATTTACATCATCAACATCCAGCCTATATGCTAAGAAGCATTAAGGGATAATAATAAGATTAATGAGTAATGACGACGACCAATAGCACACCTAAGATTATGGCGCTCACTACACACAGCATTTTTTTTGATGCCTACGTGACAGGAAGCGACACACTTAATACACAAAAGAAAATATGGGCATTAGCTCAGTACTGTAAAAATAGTGATGATTTTGTTGATGTAGTTCCTGCCAATAATAATTTAACCCTATATTTAAAAGAACCAACTCAACTTGCAGGCTGGCTACCAAGATTACTTGAGCAATGGCACGAACTTAAATCCAGTGACTTTAATTCGCGTCATCATAAGTTAGCTACGCGCTACGGCGGTGAATATGGGCCTGATATCGCGCATGTTGCTAAGCATCATAACCTCTCTGTCGACGAAGTTGCTCAAATGCACAGCAATGCCAAATACCATGTTCTGTTTTTAGGCTTTAAACCCGGCTTTGCTTATTTAGATGGTTTAAATCCAAAGCTTTTTACACCTCGTCATGCTGAACCACGGCTTTCTGTACCAAAAGGTTCTGTTGCTATCGGCGGTGAGCAAACGGGTATTTACCCTGAAACTTCCCCCGGTGGCTGGCAGATTATCGGCCATACAGATTTTAAATTATTTGATATTAATGCTGCTTCACCATGTGCTATTGAGCCCGGCGATACTTTAGAGTTTGTTATTCAGGAGGTGTTAAAATGATCACTATCATCAAACCTGGCATGCAAATGTCTATACAAGATCAAGGTCGCACAGGATCTCGTCACTTAGGAATTGGTCAATCTGGTTGTATCGACCCTTATGCGCAAATAATAACGAACCGTTTAGTCGGCAATGATGATAATAATCCAGTAATCGAAATCACCTTAGGTCTTGCTGAAATACAATTTGATAATGATTATTACATTGCACTGCATGGCACTGATATGAAAGCCACAGTGAACGGCAATGCCGTGGAACCAGGATGGAGTTTTTATATCAAAAAAGGTGATGTATTAAAGCTCAATGCAGCACGCCATGGTTTTAGAAGTTACCTTGCGATTGGCGGCGAGTGGCATTTACCAGAGCCTATTTTAGATTCTTACTCAACTGATATTTCAGCTGGTTTTGGTGGTTTAACCGGTCACGCACTGCAAACTGGTGATACCTTTAAAATTACACCTAAGTACAAGACCAAAATTGGTTTAGGCGCCATGCTTCCACCTAAAAGTACGCAAATACGTATTCATGCTGCACCACACGCCGCTTTGCTACCTAAAAACACCATAGTAAACTTTATCAATCATTCATGGCATGTGTCTCCTAACAGCAACCGCATGGGCACAAGACTATTAAGTGATGAGTGTGATATCAGCCATGATGTTTCACTACCATCTATGGCTGTTGCTCCTGGGTGTATCCAGTTACCGCCAAACGGTGAACCCATAGTGCTTTTAAATGATGCGCAAACAACGGGTGGTTACCCATTACTTGGTACAGTGATCGAAGCAGATCTTCGTCACTTTGCACAATTAAAACCAGGCGATTTCTTACACTTTAAGTTTGTGACACTCAAAGAAGCGCATGAAGCACAAGAAAAGCTAACTGCACACTTAAATCAACTTGCGATAGCCCTTAACTATATTAATAAATAACTCATAATTTATTTAAGTTAAAATTAGCGAGCAAAGCTAACCTTTGCTCGCGCTATCTTTACGACTTGTCTATACATTTAAAAAGGTAAAAAACCACACATTTTTTTGCACCAAAGCTGTGCAGGTCATTTAGTAATAAGAGCCTTTATATTAGGCCCTATATCACCCAATTTGTGCAAATCAAGCATTTAAACTGCTCAGCCTTTAACCACTTACCCCATACTGGTGCAAAGACATAATCCTAGGTGCATATTTTATTCTCAATTAATTAAAAAACCTGTGTGACTTAGGTAATTATTTCTGTTAAAACAAACATTCGCAGTTATATAAATTCTGTTAACTGCGCACATAATTGGAATGAGGAGTCACTATGTGTTCAATATTTGGGGTATTAGATATTAAATCTGATCCCACTCAATTGCGAAGCCAAGCAATTGAGATGTCAAAACTATTAAGACACCGCGGACCAGATTGGTCTGGCGTATATTCATCTGATAAAGCTATTTTAGTGCATGAACGTCTTGCTATTGTTGGCGTTTCGAGTGGTGCACAACCATTGTACAACCCAGAGCGTACAAATATTCTTGCTGTTAATGGTGAAATTTATAACCACAAAGAATTAGCCGCAAGCTTAGAAACTGATTTTACTTTTCAAACTCAGTCAGACTGTGAAGTTATTTTGGCTTTATATAAGCAAAAAGGCCCTGACTTTTTAGACGATTTAAATGGTATTTTTGCCTTTTGCTTATACGATGAAGAGCAAGATGCCTACTTAATTGGTCGTGACCATATCGGTATTATTCCACTTTATACAGGTCATGATGAACATGGTAACTTTTATGTTGCTTCAGAACTGAAAGCACTTTCGCCAATTTGTAAACATATTGAAGAATTCCCTCCGGGTCATTTCTTATGGAGCAAGGATGGGCAACTTCGTAAATACTACAGTCGTGATTGGCAAAGCTATGATGCTGTAAAAGACAACGAAGCAAAAACAAGCGATGTAAAAGAAGGTTTAGAGGCTGCTGTTAAACGTCAATTAATGTGTGACGTTCCATATGGCGTTCTATTATCAGGTGGTTTAGATTCATCTGTTATCTCGGCTATTACGCAACGTTTTGCTGCAAAACGTATCGAAGACAATGACGAGTCTGATGCTTGGTGGCCAAAACTACATTCATTCTCTGTGGGTCTTGAAGGTTCGCCTGATTTAGCAGCTGCACAAAAAGTAGCTGATATGATTGGTACGATTCACCACCCTATTCACTTTACAATTCAAGAAGGTATTGATGCACTACGTGAAGTGATTTATCACATCGAAACGTATGATGTGACAACCATTCGTGCCTCAACACCAATGTATTTAATGGCGCGCCAAATTAAAGCTATGGGTATTAAAATGGTGTTGTCTGGTGAAGGTGCCGATGAGCTTTTTGGGGGTTACCTTTACTTCCACAAAGCGCCAAACGCGCAAGAGTTCCATGAAGAGCTTAATCGTAAGGTATCAAAACTAAACATGTTTGATTGCTTACGTGCTAATAAATCGATGGCAGCATGGGGCGTTGAAGCGCGTGTTCCATTCTTAGATAAAGAGTTTGTTGATGTAGCAATGCGCATCAACCCAGAAGCGAAAATGTGTAAAGACGGTAAAATTGAAAAACACATCATTCGTGAAGCGTTTGACGGCTATTTACCAGACGAAGTGCTTTGGCGCCAAAAAGAACAATTCTCTGATGGTGTTGGTTATAACTGGATTGATACTTTAAAAGAGTATGTAAACGATCAAGTTAGTGATCAAGACCTAGCTAATGCAAAATACAAATACCCGATTAATACCCCAGATTCTAAAGAGGCGTATTTCTATCGTAGTATTTTTGAAGAGCACTTCCCAGGTGATGCAGCTGCGAAATGTGTTCCGCATGGCAAATCAGTTGCTTGTTCAACTCCTGAAGCGCTTGCATGGGATGCATCATTCCAAAATAATGCTGATCCTTCGGGTCGTGCTGCGGGCGTTCATAACGACGCGTACAAGAAGTAGTAAATTTGTGCTGCAAACACTATGTTTGCAGCACTTTCATCTCAACTAAAATAATTTGCTTTGAAATAATACTGTCATCAAATTATTCCTCACCCGCAGCAATTTGTTCACAATTCCAACAAAAAAAGAAAAAAACTGCATTTATTCGGCTGTTTAGGGACAAAACCATTTACATTTTTTTTCGAGCTCCTACACTAAAGATTAGACTTTGGTACAAATTTAGTTCGTCTACAAACTATTTTTTAATTTCCTACGTAAAAAGAGGATTAGTTGAACTTGTGCCATCCGGCCGTTTAGCTTTCTGCTAGATATAACTACAACAAGAGGTATTCATGAGCGAACATCATGATAAGTACAGTATCGACAATACCGACTATACCGTCGGTCAGGACAATGTACAAAAATGGGGTTTTGATGTGCATAACCCTGTATTTGGCATCAGCGCTGGTTTAATTGCCCTATTCTTAGTGGCAACATTAGTTTCAGATGCTGAAACAGCAAAAACTACCCTGAATGGTATTAAAAACGACATTATTAATAATTTTGATGGCTTTTTTATGTGGTCAGCAAACTTATTCGTATTGTTTTGCTTAGCATTAATTGTTTCACCATACGGTAATATCCGCCTTGGTGGTAAAGAAGCACGCCCAACTCACTCTCGTATTTCTTGGTTAGCAATGCTATTTGCTGCAGGTATGGGTATTGGGTTAATGTTTTGGGGCGTGGCAGAGCCAGTCGCGTACTTTACAGGCTGGTACGAAACACCACTAGGTGTTGAAGCAAACACACCAGAAGCCGCTAAATTGGCAATGGGCGCAACTATGTTCCATTGGGGTCTGCATCCTTGGGCAATTTACGCTGTTGTTTCTCTTTCGTTGGCATTCTTTTGCTACAACAAAGGGCTACCTTTATCTATTCGCTCTATTTTTTACCCTATTTTAGGCGACAAAGCATGGGGCTGGCCTGGGCATTTAATCGATATTCTAGCAGTGCTTGCTACCCTATTTGGCCTTGCGACCTCACTTGGATTAGGCGCACAACAAGCGGCCGCAGGTATTAACCATGTATTTGGCACTGATAGCGGAATTGGTTTACAAATTGGCGTTATTGTTGGTGTAACTCTACTGGCTGTGATCTCTGTTGTTCGTGGTATTGATGGTGGTGTAAAACTGCTTAGCAACGTAAACATGCTTATCGCTCTAGTGTTACTAGTATTTGTTGCAATCGTTGGCTTTGCCGCAGCTTTTGGCAACATTCCTAACACAGTAATGGGTTATGTTGAAAATATCATTCCACTTAGTAATCCACATGGTCGTGAAGATGAGACATGGATGCACGGCTGGACAGTATTCTATTGGGCTTGGTGGATTTCATGGTCACCGTTTGTAGGTATGTTCATTGCGCGCGTATCTGAAGGCCGTACAATTCGTGAGTTCTTAATTGTTGTACTACTAGTCCCAACTATTGTCACCATCTTCTGGATGTCAATTTATGGTGGTATTGCTATTGAACAAGTGGTTGATAAAGTAGGTGTGCTAGGTGAAAAAGGTTTAACTGATGTACCACTGGCTATGTTCCAAATGTTTGAAGCTCTGCCAATGTCGCAAGTGCTTTCGTTCATTGCTATTGTGCTGGTACTTGTGTTCTTTATCACTTCATCAGACTCAGGTTCATTAGTAATCGACTCAATCACTGCAGGTGGTAAAGTTGATGCCCCTGTACCACAGCGTATTTTCTGGGCATCAATTGAGGGTGCTATTGCAGCGGCACTTGTTTGGATTGGTGGTACACAAGCTATCGAAGCATTACAAGCTGGAGCCGTATCAACTGGCTTACCTTTCACATTTGTATTGCTACTTATGTGTGTGAGTTTAATCCTTGGTTTAAGAACAGAACCGAGAAACTAACCACTCAGCTCTAAATAATAAAAACGCCGCATTTGCGGCGTTTTTTATTTATAAGCTTTGGTCAATTAATTTAAATTACCCGATATATAGTCGGTGCAACGGTTGTTATATAAGAAATTCGCTTAGCGGCGTATCTTGGCGGTAATGATATGCGATTTGCGCTTGTAATAGCTCTGCGGTAGCAGTGGCATCATTCAGCGCATTGTGGTTTTGATACGCGGGCAGCGAATAACGAATACGAGAATCAGCTAATCGCACAGAATCAAGCTTAGAGTTGAATAATCTACCTAGTAACCCCTGCTTTGCTCGCAGAGCACGAGTTTCCAGATCTAGCGTGTCTATAACGGCAAACTCAAGGCCTTCATCTAATCGAGCTTGCAACGCTTGATATAAAAAATGCCTTTCAATGGGTGCAAAATGCACCACAATCACTTTGCCCTTCAATGCTGTTAGCAATGGTTCCATAATTGTTGAGAAATCTGGCGCATCGCTTACTTCTGAATGGGTTATGCCATGAATAACAATCGACTCTTCAGCAAGCTTACGCCTTGGCTGAACAATCCAATGCTGGCTATCTTTACAAAAGATACGCTTAGTATTAAATGGGATTAAGCCGACACTGACTATATCGTCATTTTGAAAATTTAGACCTGTTGTCTCAAAATCAAGCGCCACTAAGGGAACGTCACAGATTGGTATCTTTAGGTCACAAATGGCAGATTCATAAAACTCTTGAATTAACGGCTGTTTACTAGCAGCTAATAACTGCTGATACCGAGTCGGCCAATCAAGTTTTGCCCCTTGTTTTGCCATTACTTAATCCCTGAGTTAGCAGAGTATCTGAATTTAAGGAAACTCTGCGCTTTATCTAGAATCGCAAATGCCTCTTTTAGATTTCGTTGCTCAAAAGGAGAAAGCAAATGAGGCTCAAGATCGTTATCAGGTTCTTCATCAAGCTTTTCAATTTGCCATGCTTGGTGCCTAATTCTGATCATGGCAATATATTCAAGGGCATCACGTAGATCCTGTGCCTTGCCCTCGGGCAGTAATTTAGCTTCGATAATATCTTCCAAACGCTCGAATGAATTTTGTTTGCGGCTACCTACTGCCAGAGCATGTACACGAATAACATCTGATAAAGGCGCAGTTCCGCGGCGTTTTAAATTCATTGACCGCTTATGCTGACCATTGTGCTCTAACACAAAGTCTTTAAAGAAACCTAAAGGCGGTGTTCTGTTACGTGCATTGGCAGCAAGATTAGCCAAGAAACGTTTATTCTTGCGCCCTTCTGTTGCAATGAATCGCTTAAGCTCATCAGCCCACTTGTTTTTACCGTAAACGCCATCTAAATCAAAAAAGATGGAACTATGTAATAATGCCTGTGGTTTTGGTTCTGCCATCCAACCGGCAAATTGTTCTTTCCACTGCTCCCGCGTTAAACGCCACTTTTTAAAAGACGCCATAATTTCACCTTCACAGTATTTATAACCACACTCGGCTAAACCATCACAGACAAAATCAGCTAACTTTTGAAAATAATCGTCGTGTAATTCTTCATTAAAACTATTATCAAGGATAATGGCATTATCTTGGTCAGTGACAATTAATTGTTCATCACGAGCCATTGAACCTAAAGCGATAAAACAATAAGGAACTGGTGGCGGGCCAAATTTTTCTTCGGCTAAATCAAGCAAACGCTGTTTAAATGTGCGTCCTATCACAGCCATAGCTGTGCCTATCATATGTGAGTTAGCATCTTCATTTACCATGCGCACAAACACATTAGGTAGTTGTCTAGCATAGTAAGCTAAATCTTCAATCGATTGCTGAGCTAATATACCTCGCACCAACAATAAGCTACTTTGCGATTCGTAACGTAAAATATCAGATAACGAAATAACACCAATGGGTTTTTTCTTCACAACGACTGGCAGGTGATGAATGTTATCTCTGAGCATAGCAAGCACGGCTTCAAACACGTACGCATTACTATCAAGCAGAACTAAGTCTGTTTGCATAATTTGCTCTGCTGGCGCTTCGTAACTCAAACCTTCAGCAATCACACTGGTACGTAAGTCTCGGTCAGTAATGATTCCTACCACCTGACCGTCATCATCATCGGGATCATCACTAATTGGTTTATCCGCATCAGTCACTAATACTGAAGATACCGACTCTTGTGTCATCAATTGTGCAACCATTTGCACAGAGGCACTTTTTGCAACAGTCACTGCATCACGGTGCAGTAGTGACTTCACTTTTGCTGTAGTTAAGTCGTTGCTATCCGCTTGTTCAACAATTGCCTGATGAAGGCGCACATTACCATCGGCTTCAAAAAAGTCGGCAAATACTTCGTATTCATCACAGTATTGGTTAAACAACTTCACATTGATGCAATAAACTAAGGTATCTTCAAGTGCCTTTGCCGGAAAACGCACTTTACGGTTCATAAGAAGACCCATTGAACCAAAAATTCCACCGATAGTTAAACGGTTATATAAATCACCATCACGCCGATACATTTCAACGGCACCAGTTCGTATAACAAATAAGTCTGCAATATCATCACCATAATTTAATATTTCTGTGCCAGCCCGAAAGTAGGCTATTTCGACTTGTGATGCGAGTTTATTAACAGCCTCATCAGGTAGATCATCAAAAGGAGCATGATCGGAGAGAAATTGGGCAATATCAACGTGTTCGGCTTGCATACGCGTACCTAGTTTTAAACATTTGATTTAATTGTGAGGGTAATTGGCTATTTTTTCAAAGAAAAATAGCCAATTTGTTAGGATTAAGCCTTTTCTAACTCTTCAGCAAGAAGTTTCGACTCATCACCTCTTGGTTTTGTGAAGCGCGCTAGACCAAGATAAATAACCGGTGTTAAATAAAGGGTAAATAACACCGCAAGTGCTAAACCGCCAAACACCACCCATCCAATCGCGTTACGAGCCTCTGCTCCAGCGCCAGTAGATAGAATTAGTGGTAATGCACCCAGTAAGGTTGAAACCAGTGTCATTGCAATTGGGCGAAGGCGAACTAATGCGGCCTCTTCAACAGCGACTCTAACCGTTCGGCCTTGGTCACGTAACTGATCAGCAAACTCCACCAGCAATATTGCATTTTTGGCAATCAAGCCAATCAACATCACTAATCCTATTTGCGAGTATATATTTAATGAGGTACCTGTTAGATACAAGGCTAAAATGGCTGACGTAATACCAAATGGCACTGTAATCATCACCACTATTGCACTATTAATACTTTCAAACTGCGCCGCAAGTACCAACAGTACAATTAAAAACGCCAATACATAGGTCATCAATACTTCATTGGCAGTTTCTTCGAAGGTTAATGCTTCACCTTTAAACGCCAAACTAATACCAGCAGGTAGAGATTGCTCTGAAATATCACGGATTTTTGTTACCAGCTCAGCAATTGTAACACCCTCTGGCATTTCCATACTTAGCTCAATAGCACGACGCTGTGCATGACGCTCTAGCTCTGCAGCCACACCTTCTTCTGTGATAGTCGCAACGCTACTAAGTGGCACTAACTGACCGTTACGGCCGCCAACATACAAATTAGCTAAATCGCTTGGATTAGTGATAGTTTGGTTTTGAGCTTGCAACATGATTGGGATTGATTGATCACCAATGTTTAAATCAGCAATATCATCACCATTAATTGCAGCTCGTAGCGTTACTGATATATCACTAAGCGATACGCCAAGCTCTTCGGCACGACGTCTATCAATATTGACCCGTAATTGTGGTTGTGACGGCTGATATGAAATACGCACAGGGGCCACTTCTGGCACTGCCTTTTCAATCTCAGCTGAAAAGTCTTGTGCTGCTTTAAATATCTCAAGATAGTCTTGCCCTAATAACGCAAGCTCAATACCACCACCTTGACCGCGTAAATTCAAACTATTTGAACCACCTGGGTAACCAGCCGCACCTGGAATATTTCCTAAAGGACCACGAATCTTATTGATGATTTCTTGCTGGCTAAAGTGACGTTCGTCCCAATGTTTTAATGGCACGGTGATAAATACAATATTTGGATCCCATTGCCCAACCACAGTATAAATAGACTCAATATCACCACTTTCTACATACGGCAGTAAGATATCTTCCATTTGCACGGCTTGCCTGTCCATAAAGTTCAAGCCAACACCATCAGGACCTCGTGCAAAAATACGAATTTTTCCGCGGTCTTCTGTTGGCAATAGTTCGTTATCTAAATTGAAATACAGTGCCCCAGAGCCAGCAGCAACCAACACACAAGCAAAAAAGGTTAGCCATGCATGTTGAAGAACTCCGTGTATTGTGCGCTTATATACGGCGGCTAAAACATGGCCAACTTTAGCAAAAGGATGAAAACCGCCCTGCTTTAATTTCAGTTTTGAAGTTAGTGCAGGTACCAAGGATAAAGCAACAAAACTTGAGATGATCACCGCGCCAGCTAGCACACCACCAAACTCTCTAAATAACCGCCCTGCTGTTGAAGGTAAAAAGGCAATAGGCACAAACACCGCAGCTAATACAGCGGTTGTCGCCACAACAGCAAAGAACACCTCGCGAGTACCAACCACGGCAGCAGCACGTCGACCTAGACCTAAACCACGTTGACGCTGTATGTTTTCACTGACCACAATTGCATCATCAACAATTAGGCCTGTTGCTAATACTAATGCAAGTAAGGTAAGTATATTAATTGAGAAACCAAGCACCCAAATCAGTGCTAAAGAGCCAATTAACGCAACAGGTATCGCAAATGCAGGAACAAGTGTTGCCCGCCAAGAGCCAATAAACACCCAAAGTGTTATCACTACTAATAGTACTGTAAGTAATAGTGAGTTAATTACCTCATCAACTGAGCTTCTAATAAACTGTGCATCGTCAGAGGTTAAAGTAAACTCCATTTCAGGAAAACGCTCACGCATACGCTCAATTAAAGTGAGCACTTCATCAGAAATTTCAATGGTATTAGATTGGGCCTGACGAATAATTTCCATGCCAATAACAGGTGTGCCATTGAGCCTGACAAATGAGCGCGGATCTGCTGGACCAAAGTAAACAGCAGCGACATCACCAATACGAGTATCATCACGGACAATGATGTCTGCCACTTGCTCTGCAGACACTGACGTTGCATCAGCACGAACTATTACCTGTTGATCGCTTGATTTTAAACTACCCGCAGGCACATCAAAGGGAGCTTGACGAAGTACATTAGCAATATCTGGCACCGTAAGGTTAAAGCTGCTCAGCTTAAGCGGGTCGATGCGCACTCTAAGTACCCGTTCACGGTCACCATTTAAGCGAACATCGGCAACCCCGGGAATGGTTAAAAACTGCGGAGCTAAATCAACATCAACGCGCTCTGTCAACGCCTCAAGGGACAAACTATCGCTTGATACTGTTAAAGAGACAACCGCTTCGGCATCGTTATCGGCTTTAATTATTGATACCCGTTCAACTTCTTCGGGTAATTCTCGTTGTACTCGCGCAACCGATTCGCGTGTTTCGTTTGCAGCATCATCTAGATTAACACCGGGGCGAAACTCAACCACAATACGGGCATTGTTTTCTTCACTTTGCGCACGAATTGACTTAACACCACTGACCCTAGCAACCGCCCCTTCGAGCTTACTGGTTACTTCGGTATCTACAGTTTCTGGTGAGCCCCCAGGAAAAGAAGCTGATACAGTAATACGAGGTCTATCAACATCAGGAAGCTCTCGGACTTCAACTCCCGCTATTGCAGCAATACCAGCGATAATAATGAGTAAGTTAAGTACCACAATTAAAACAGGGCGACGTATCGCCATTGATGGCAGATCTTCCATCATAGGTTGCTGTTTCATCATTACTCCTTGGCTAGCTGCACTTCATTAATGAAATTAAGCTCTTGATTAGGTCTAAGACGTTGAACCCCTTCAGTTACCAGTAAGTCGCCTTCTTTTAAGCCTCCTGAGACTAATAAACGCCCAGCTAAACGCTGCTCAATTTTTACATCAACGCGGGTTGCTTTATTATCAACACTCTTCCAAACATAAGGGCCTGCAGCTCCCCACATCATCGCTGCTTCTGGTACTACGGCAAGCTCTTCACCTAGAATATTTATATGTACACGGAAGCTCATACCCGGCATAAACTGTTGATCATTATTATCAAGCTTAGCTTTTGTTCTGAGTGTGCGGGTTTGTGCATTGATACGTGAATCAAGCTCTGCCACTTTAGCCGTGTAAGTTTCATCGCCTAACCAAGGCACCACTTCGACTGCTGATTTTTGTTTAAGCACAGACACAGCTGCCTCTGGGGCATTAAAATTAATATAAAGCGCTGAAATATCATCGATGGTAGCGATGGCTGTTTGGGTTGTGATCCTGTCGCCCACTTCGACGTCAGTTAAGCCCATAACACCGCTAAATGGAGCGCGAACTTCACGGTCTTCACGCTCTGTTTTTGCTTGCATTAACTTCACTTTAGCTAGTTCGTAAAGTGTTTTGGCATCATCTAAATCACTTTGCGGTACCGCACCACGGGAATGGCTTTCCTCAAGCCTTTTCATGGTGCGCTCAGCATCTTTTAAAGTAATTTCAGCTTCTATCAGCGCAGCTTTTTGTCTGCGCGAATCAAGCTCTAATAGTAAGTCACCTTTGGCAACCTTATCGCCGGGCTTGAAGTAAACAGCAGTAACTCTATCCCCAACAGCTGGGTAAAGTGTTACAGAATGAATAGCTTCAGCATTACCCACGGCTTTTATCTGTTGTTTAGACTTTTCAACAGACACTGATTCTACAACTACATTAGCCGCCTCAGCGACAGAAACACAACTAATACAGGCAATTAAAGTCCATGTATGTAATTTGCCAATTGTCAAAATTTCACCTAAATAAGAATCGTTTTAATTGTTACGAAGTGTAACAGCTTTGTGATCAATAAAAAGCTGACTTCGTTTAATAAACAATTAGCCAAGGTGAAATAGACGACGCGCTCTCGCGTGTTTATTAATTAGAAACGGCAATGTAATGAATCTGTTTCTTTTACATGTGCTTCACTGGCAATGGTTACCTCAACACATCCATATGCACTATTTACTTGCTCCTTTTGAATAAGCGTAAAATTCCCTTCTTGCTCTGATCTTAAAGAATATTCAAAGGCATCATTACTACCTTCTGATATCGCAGTCACTATGCCGCCAACAAGCGCCCCAGCAATAGCGCCTGCAATCATATCTTCGTGGTTACCATCTAACTGATCAACAATGCCTATAGTAGAACCTGCAGCAATCCCTGTTTTAACGTTGGATGACAATTTAACAGGTTGCACTGACATCACTTTTGCGTAAAAGCGTTTGATCATTACATTTTGGTCTGCTCTATCAACACCTTGCGAGGCACAACCTCCTAAAAATAGTAAACCTAGCAGTAATTTCTTCATTGTTTTTCATCCCATCAGTTTAAAGCTTAAGTAAGATACTATTCCTGATATAAGTTAGAGACTGTTTAAGATGTGTAAGAAACTGTATGTGGCAAATATACGGGCATAAAAAAACCCCAGACAGTGCTGAGGTTTTATCAATTCAAAAAGCTAAGAATTACTGTTGGCGCTGTGCTTCTTTTTGCGCTTTTTTAGCTTCTTTACGCTTACGCAGAACTTCTTGCGCTTCGTTACCGATATGGCCTTCACCGCGAGCTTGTGCTAATTCGATTTGCTTTTGACGCTCAGCAAAACGTGCACGTTGCTCTTCTGTAAGGCTGTCGTGACAGTGATGACACGAAACACCTTCCATGTATTCAGGCTTTTGCTTTTCTTCTTCAGTGATAGGCATACGACACGCATGACATTGGTCGTAAGAACCTTTTTGTAAATCGTGATTTACTGCAACACGGTTATCAAATACAAAACACTCACCTTCCCACATAGTTTCTTCTTTTGGTACTTCTTCTAAGTACTTAAGAATACCGCCCTCAAGGTGGAATACTTCGTCAAAGCCTTGCTCTTTCATGTATGCAGTTGATTTTTCACAGCGAATACCACCGGTACAGAACATCGCCACTTTCTTGTGCTTTTCTGGGTCTAGGTTTTCTTTAGCCCAAGCTGGGAATTCGCGGAATGTTTTAGTGTTTGGATCAACCGCATTTTGGAAAGTACCAATTTCGATTTCGTAATCGTTACGCGTATCGATAAGAATCACTTCAGGGTCTGAAATTAATGCATTCCAATCAGCTGGTTTTACGTATGTACCCACTACTTCACGTGGGTCGATACCTTCAACACCCATAGTTACGATTTCTTTTTTCAGTTTTACCTTAGTACGGTAGAACGGGCATTCGTCATCGTATGACTCTTTTGTCACAATGTTATCTAGGTTTGGTTGTGAATCTAACCATGCAAGTAGGTTATCGATACCTTCACGCTTAGCAGAAACAGTACCGTTGATACCTTCAGCCGCAAGTAACAAAGTACCGCGTACTTCATTGTCTTCCATCACTTTAAGTAATGGTTGGCGAATAGCTTCAAAATCAGGAAGGGCTACAAATTTGTATAGTGCGCAAACAACAAAGTGCTCGCTAGTTACATTGTCTTTATGAACAGCAGTCATGGTTTTACCTTTTGCTTTAAATGCCCATGTGGGGCGTTAACCGAATCGCAAATCCGGCGCATTGAGGGCGCGTATTTTACGCGAATTAGCGATAATTGCAAAAACTGATGCGAAATAGCTGTGTTTTTACTGTCTCCTAGTGAGGCAAGTGCGTTATAATGAACGGGATTTACAAATTTTGCTCATCGGAGATTACGCATTGCACTTTACTGAACTTGGGATTGATACACGCCTCGAAAAACAACTTGCGCATCAAGGCATCACCCAGCCCACTGACATTCAAGCTCACGCGGTACCTACAGCTATCGCAGGCCATGATATTTTTGCACAGTCAAAAACAGGATCGGGCAAAACGCTGGCGTTTTTATTACCTGCTGTACAGCGCGTAATGAAGCAAAAAGCTCTCAGTAAACGCGACCCTCGCGTTTTAATCGTTGCGCCTACCCGCGAATTAGCAACCCAAGTTTACAGCCAATTAAGATTATTAATTGCTGGCACAAATATTAGTGCGGTAAAAGTACTCGGTGGTGAAAACTTTAATGACCAAATTAAAGCACTTCGTAAAGACCCTCATTTTGTAGTGGCAACTCCGGGGCGTTTAGCTGACCATTTAAGTCAACGCTCATTACAGCTTTCAGGCTTAGAACTGTTAATTTTTGATGAAGCCGACCGTATTTTAGATTTAGGCTTTACCGAGCAAGTTAAAATGATCAACGACCTTGCTGATCACCGCTTGCGCCAAACGTTATTGTTCTCAGCAACCCTTGACCATGCACAAGTTGATGCCCTGTCACGTAACTTGTTACGTTCACCAAAACAAATATTGTTAAGTGCCTCAAATGAGCAACATAGTGACATTACTCAGCAACTTTATTTAGCTGATCACTTAGATCACAAAGAAGCCCTACTTGAGCACTTTGTAAAACAAGACAATGTTGGTCAGTGTATTATTTTCACCGCAACACGAGCTGACACCCAACGCTTAAGTCAGTTGTTGAACGATAAAGGCTTTAAAGCACAAGCACTCGCAGGTGACTTAACTCAGGCTAAGCGCCTTGAAATCATGGATGCCTTTAGCCGTGAAAACTTCAAAATTTTGATCACTACCGATGTTGCATCACGTGGTCTTGATTTATTAAGCGTGACCCACGTTATTAACTTTGACCTACCAAAACATGCCGAAGAATATGTGCATCGTATTGGTCGTACAGGTCGCGCAGGCTTTAAGGGTACTGCCATTTCATTAGTTGGCCCGAAAGATTGGCCAAGCTACAAAGCAATTAAAGCATTTTTAAATGATGAATTAAGCTTTTTCACCGTTGACGGCCTTGTTGGTAAATTTAAAGGTCTGCGTGAGAAAAAACCAAACACAGTTTGGAAAAAAGCAGAGAAAAAAGTGGCTGCTAAACCTGCTAAACCAAAACGCAAAGCAGCCCCTAAGAAGCCAAAAGCCCCTATTCAAGCACCAATTGATGTAGATGGTTTTGCTCCAATGCGCCGTAAGAAAAAGCCAGAACAGGAATAACAATGAGTATTTTAGGAACCACACAAACCCTTTTCGTTAACGAAATATCTAACGAAGGTGCTTATTTAGATGGCCGTGATTTAGGCGAAGTATTCTTACCAAGCAAAGAAATTGACTACGAACTAGAAGCTGGCGACAGCGTGCAAGTATTCATTTACTTAGATCACGCAGGTCACCCAACCGGCACTACAAAAAAACCATTGGCTGAGGTAGGCGAATTTGCCCTACTACGTGTTAAAGCGATTAATAGCACCGGTGCGTTTATGGATTGGGGCCTCGAAAAAGACGTACTAGCACCATACAATGAACAAAAGCCAAAAATGAAAGACGGCTTTTCGTATCTTGTACGCTTATATCTCGATAACGCCAGCCAACGTATTTGTGCATCGAGCAACTTTAATAAGTTTTTATCAAAAGATGAACCAACTTACTCTGTAATGGAAGAAGTTGATTTAATCGTTGCCGGTAAAACAGACCTAGGCTACAAAGTACTCGTAAACGAAGCCCACATTGGCGTTGTTTACTACAACACCGTATTTAAAAAGCTATTTGTAGGCCAGCGCTTAAAAGGCTTTATTCAAAAAGTACGTGAAGACGGCAAAATCGACGTGCTACTTGAAAAACCAGGCATGGGCAAAGTAAACGACTTAGGCGAAAAAATCCTAGACAAATTAAAAGCCGAAGGCGGCGTACTTCACCTAGGTGATAAGTCAGACCCTGAAGCAATTAAAAAGACTTTCTCAACCAGTAAAGCAAACTACAAAAAAGCCATAGGCGGTTTGTTTAAGCAAGGTTTGATTGATATTGAAGCAACGTCGATTAGGTTGAAATAAGTTGCTAGTTGCTAGTTGCTAGTTGCTAGTTGCTAGTTGCTAGTTGCTAGTTATCAAGTATCTAAAAAGAGTAAAGTGAAAGCTTTACTCTTTTTTATTCTTACGGGTTTTGTTAGCTTTAACGTGTGGATGCCGTAAATTTTCTAACGCTATATTGAGTATTTTTCATTTAAAAGTGTGAGTCGGCATTGTGCCATGAACTGCCTTTCCGGTTTGGTTTAACTCATTCCTGCCCCAAAACGTGTTTGGAGAATGCCTCATAAGAGCGAGCTTTGGACATTATAAGACTACTTTTCAGTGAAGATTTTATGTACAGTTATAATGGGTTGCTCCTATAGTCAGGAAAACAACCCAATCGCTCGTTTTTATCCTGAGGTAAAAGCGAGAACTCCTAAATTTTAATAACACTGGCAATTAGTTAACAAGTTTGTTAAAAATAATCTAATAAGAAAAACGAGCTAGCTGTGGTAGAAAAACGCGCGATTAGCTCGCTATAAACATGTTAGCATTCTCCGTAACTGTCAAGGATTGAGCCAAATTGGACGAATTAGAAAATATCATTGAAAAATACACGGATGATCATATTCAGGAGCACATTTACTCATTAGATAAACTCAATATTTTTGCTGCTGTATTTTACAAAGATGTGGCTGAAATATATGACTGTATAACAAGAGTAAGAAATGTTGAATTAAATCCATCAGGATACTCGCTAGATGACGCACCAATTATTGGCTTATTAATTAAAGTTTGGAAGTTACTTAAAGAAATAGTCGCTTACTATGAAAAAGATAATGCAGAAATAATAAGCATCCTAGAGCGTCCTTTGGTTGAGTCAGCTATTACTGCTAGTTATTTAATAAAATCAGACTCTAAAGTTATTGAAGACTATAGAAAGATTTCTTACAAAGGTCGTTTACGTATTCTACGCGAATTGAAAAGCGGAGATGTGTTTTTTGAAACAAAAGCAGGTAAAAGGCTACTTAAATCGGTTGAAGAAAAGCTTGAATTAGAAAACTTTGATGAGAATTCTTTCAAAGAGCAGAAAAAGAATGGCTGGAAACTCCAAGGGAAAAATTTCTTCGAAATTTTTAAACAAGTAGAAGACGAGAAATTATACACATCAACTTTCGGCATGATGTCAGAGTCTATTCATGCATCTTGGAACGATAGTCTCGATTGGTGCTTATACAGAAATGATGATAATACGTTTGATCCGTTTCCATTTTACCACCCACCTGATATACGTTTTTTAACAACAACTTTAATATTCTGCAACCGCCCATATAAATTGTGGTTAAACCATATAGGTATTACAGATAAGTATTTAATGGACATTCTCCAATGGGTAGAGAACATCAACTCTATACTCTATGTTCATTTTGATAAATTATATGGCAATGATCATGGCTAACAGGGCGTTAACATTCACTGAGGTATCAAACATTGTTTGAGCACGAAAAATTTAATCAATATTCATTTGAAGAAATTCCATTAGACCGAGATATTTATCTTATGGACGAAAAATTCCTTACTGAATATGAACAAATGATGACTAACTATTTGAATGATCCACAAAACAATGAATATGTACCTGTTGGGTACGTGAGTTTTGTAGCGGCAAGAAAGGTTCTAGCTAATTCAGTTGAGTTATCTTGGTATGCGAATGTTTCCGATCGTTTTCACGAAATCTCTATTATCTTAACTAAAGAAAACTTTGTATTCTGCGTCGGGTGTTGGGAATATGACGAAAAACCAATCGTCTTTGTCAACGGAGACTGGTTAAATAGCCTTTATGCTCGTTCTTTTTCTGTATTTGCTATGGTTGACGCCATTGGCGTAAAGCAGTATTTGGATGAAGATAAACTTACAACTGAAATGCTCAAATCTCTGAGAGATCGTATTGATGCACTAGCTAGCGATTACCCATCAATTTCATTTATTTCTTTTGCAGATAGTTTACTTTTAAAAAGTAATTGGTCAGTAGGTACTCATGATAATGAAGTCTCATATAGTTATGCCCCAGAGCTCTTTATTAAACTATCCGCACAAATATCTACTATTTACCAAGAGTGCCTAGGCTTACCAACCTATTCAGTAATTACACAAGGGCAAAACTCTTACTATGATGACAATTTGCTTCATATTTCAGAGTCAAAAAATCATATATCTCTTAATAGCTTAGGTATTCCATTTGCTCAGTTAATGGATATAGAACATACTGCTCGCGCTAATATTCGTTCAAAAGAACACCTTCCAGCAGAAGTTTATATGGACTCTCAGTATTATAATTCTTTAAGTTTCAACTTCGAATTTGATAAGCTCAAGCAACCTAAAGCTTCTTATGCTACAAAAATGGTTAGCAAGGATTGTGAATATTACTTCAATTCTGCTGACGTAATTATGAAAAACTTGCGAATTGAATGCTAACAAGTTACTCAATAGGACACAAGACGCTTGGCTTGCGCTCCTTCGTCGCTAATTTTAGCCAAGCATTTATGCGCCCATTAGTAAGGCGTTAGCACGCACGTTGCATGCAGGCTTTGCTATGACCTAGTGGACATGAAATGTCTGTTAAGTGGGCAGACTACGCTATGTATAATGACATATTTTAAATGTTTCTCTGGAGTTAAAATTGAGCAATAAAATTGAAGTTCTCTACAAGTACAGACTTGTAGATGATAATAGTGTTGACGCTTTGTCTAAAGGGGTGTTGTGGTATTCAAAGCCTGCTGGACTTAACGATCCTCACGACGTAGCACCTCGTTGGAAAAAAGAGCTAACTGATACTGAAGTTTTAGAGGACTTTGTCTTAAAACGTGGTAACTCAGACAATGCTGAAGCAAAAGCAGCGGGTGAGGCAATTGCGAAGTTTGTTGCTAAATTGCGCTCAAAAGGTTGGAATGATTCAAGAGTTCTTCGCAAGGTCGATGCTACTTTTATGCCGCAGGATGGCAAACCACAAAGGGAGTTGCTTCAAGATACCCTTTATTATAATGAGACTGTCTTTGCTAACATGGGCGTTCTTAGCTTATCAGAAGATCCTAAGCACGCAGTAATGTGGGGGAGTTATTCAAACTCTCATCGGGGGTTTTGCCTTGGTTTTGAGTACCACGAAACTAATGTACTTGGTCAGTATGCTAACCCTATCAGATATTTAGATAAAATGCCTAAGCCTAGCGTCAAATTGTTTTCACATGATGCAGGGGAAGAAGCTATTGACCATATAGCATTGACTAAATCTAAAGCGTGGGAGTATGAGCAAGAGTGGCGTGTCCTTAAGTCTGGTGGCAATAAACTTTTTCCTTATCCAGGGAAATTAGTTGAAGTTATTCTTGGTATGCATATTAGTGATGAAGACGAAACTCGTGTTCGGAACGCTATCCGTGAAAGCGGCTATAGTCCAAATTATTACAAACTAAAATCTCTCGAAGATGATTATGGTTATGAGCTTGTTCCTCAAAGTTAAGCCAGCGTGTTAACAAAGCATTTAAGAGTGATTCGCAACGCTTGGCGTTTTCGCTTCTCTCAAGTATAGCCAAGCGTCGCTCAAACCTTAATGCGGCGTTATAACTCTTGGAGGTTTCGTGGAATTATCAAGTATTGTGAATTCATGTGAAAAGCTAATACATGCGCAATCATATAGTTTCAAAGAACTTCCAAATGAAATATCAGCGATAAAATTAGACTTTGAAACGTTTAGTTGCTTTATCAGGTGTATTGAAGATTCTGATGAAATTGAATTATCCGATACAGATAAATTTGATGGCTTGATTGCAACTAATTATTCCCTATTACTCCAAAACTGTTTCGGCTCCAAGTTACGTTGGGCTTGGATGTTAGTTAATAATCAAGGTTACTATGATGGTTTAAGGTTTGAATTCGATAATAGTCAAATAATTGAGCTTGTTGTTCTTGCATCTTCAATAAAGCAGTTCAGTGTAAACGAGTTATAACAAGCCAATTAAGGCGGGACTGCTAAAGCTTGGCTCGGTTTCGCTCCGCTTCACATTTTAGCCAAGCATTATCAGCCCCTTATTGGGGCGTTACTGATTAAATACTCTAACGTGTTTTTGTCCAAATACGAGTTTGCTCGAGTTCCTGATTCTCAGATGTAGATAACCTAGTGTAATTGCCATAAACAAAAAGAGCATTGTATATAGCGCGATATAAATCACGCTTACAATGCTCTTTAGAGACTATTTTAAATAACGAGGTTATTTTAGTGAGTCGTTAATTTCTTTTAGTGTTGCAACTGGGTCTGCCGATTGAGTGATTGGGCGGCCTACTACTAAATAGTCGCTGCCATCTTCAACGGCTTGTTTAGGTGTCATGATGCGTTTTTGATCACCTGCATCGCTGCCTGCAGGGCGAATACCAGGAGTAACCAGTTTAAAGTCTGCGCCAAGTTCTGCTTTTAGCTTTTTCGCTTCTTGTGCTGAGCACACTACCCCATCAAGGCCTGACTCTTTAGCAAGGTTTGCTAGGTAAATTACTTGCTCTTCTGGCGTTTTATCTACACCTAAACGAGTAAGTTCTGCGGCATCCATACTGGTTAGTACTGTTACTGCAATCAGTAATGGCGCGTCATCACCAAACTGCTCTAAAGCTTGTTTTGCTTTAGTCATCATTTCAACGCCACCAGAGGCATGCACGTTAACCATCCATACACCCATTTTTGCAGCTGCTGTTACAGCTTTAGCCACTGTATTTGGAATATCGTGAAATTTTAGGTCTAAGAATACATCAAACCCTAAGTCGATTAGTTCCTTAACAAAGCTAGGACCAAAATACGTGAACATTTCTTTGCCTACTTTAAGGCGACACGTATCAGGCGATAATTGCTTTACAAACGCAAGAGCTGTTTGTTGATCATCATAATCAAGGGCAATTAATACTTTTTTTGAATCTTCGACAGACATAACTTTCCTAAAAACTAATGGACTAATATGAATTAAAAACCGTCTATGCCACGGCTTGGAACAATTGTTTCCCAGTGCTTACAAGATGGACATACCCAATAAATGGTATGACTGGTAAAGCCACAGTGTTGGCACTGAAAATCAGGTTTGGTTGCGATATAAGACGTTACTAGCTTATCAATCTGATCGAGTACATCTTTAATATCGTTGTTTTGTTTGGCAAGTAGCTGTAATAAAAAGCTAAAGCCACGAATAGTTGGATGACGCTTTAAACTATCCGTTAAAAATTTGATTGCTTGCTCTATATGGCCTTGCTCAAGTAAAGCTTGGCAGTGTTTTATTTTTATTAATACGCCACCTTTATCGAGCAGTTCATTAAGTAATTCGTAAAACTGATGCGTTAAATTTAGCTTTTGATAGCTCAGTGCAAGCTCTTCAATAAATACCGGCGCAAAAAACGTGAACTGACTGATTAGCTCGCGCCAATAGTAAATTGCTTTTACATAATCTTCATTGGTAAAGGCACTATGGCCAAGCTCATATAATGGACGAATGGCTTTATGGTTTAAGCTAATGGCTTTACGCATAATTTGCGTATCATTATCTTGTAAGGCCGCTTCACAGTAAAAATTGGCAATGGCTTTTACATGCTGAGGTTTAGTGAACAACTCACTGTGGGCCTCGTACATGTTAATGCCCTTTTCCCATTCACGAGTTTGTGAATAAAGATTGATAATTGGTTCGAGCGCTTCTTTATATCCTGCTTTTACGAGCCAAACTAAATGCTCTTCTGCGCTATCTAATAAGCCTGCCATGATGTAATCTTCAGCCAGCTCTAAACGACTGGTTGCAGCTTGTTGTTCATCAAGGCTTGGGTGTTTTAATAACAGCTCATGAATTTTAATTGCGCGGTCAAGCTCGCCACGGCGGCGAAACATAGTTGCCAGTGTTGAATAGTGTTCAACTGAGTCGGCAGCAACTTCAAGTAGATTTATAAGGTGCTCTAAGCCTTGGTCTTCTTCTCTGTCTAAGAGAAATTTAAGGCCTTTAGAATATTCAGAGGTGATTTGGCGATTAAGCTGATGAGCTTGGTTTTTAGCGCTGTTTTTACCCATTATCCAACCGTAACCGGCTGCAACGGGTAAAAGTAAAAACAGAAGCTCAATCATGATTAGGTGTCTTTATTAGCAACAAGCTTTTTATTGTTTTTTTCAGGCGCTAATTTTTTCTTTAAACGATAATTTTGCCACTTTAACTGAGAAAATAGTGTAAAGCTTATAAAACAACCAATTGCGACACCTAAAATAAAGCAGATACTTATTACAACAGCTAGGGGTAAAGTATTACTAGCGATTAAATAATTGATTTGCACCAATTGTGGATTCTGTGAACCAAGTACAAACGCAATAAATAAACACAGCGCAATTAATACAATTTTTAATACCCTAAACAAGTAACTACTCCTGTATAAAACTAGGCAATACTCGCATTTACGCGGTCACGTAACTCTTTACCTGGTTTGAAATGTGGTACGTGCTTACCGTCTAACTCAACTGTTTCGCCAGTCTTTGGATTACGACCTGTGCGAGGAGAACGATAATGCAATGAGAAACTTCCAAAGCCACGGATCTCGATGCGATCTGAGCTAGATAATGAACCGGCCATTTGTTCAAGAATTTCTTTAACGGCATTTTCAACATCTTTCACAGGGATGTGTGCGTGTTGCTCGGCAAGTTGTTCTATCAATTCTGACTTAGTCATAGCGTTTCCTTAAAGAGTGGTAAAGGAAGGGCAAAACTGCCCTTCCAATTTTAAAAGACTAGATATTAGTCTTTTTGAGCATTTTTGAATGCTGCAGCCATAGCGTTTTCGAACGCTGGCTCTTCTTTCTTAAGCTTCTCTAGTACTTCTTTCTCTTCTGCTTCGAAAAGAGCTTTAACAGATAAGCTTAAAGTGCGGTTCTTACGATCAACACCAACGTATTTCGCTTCGATTTCGTCGCCTGCAGAAACTACAGTAGTAGCATCTTCAACACGCTCTTGAGCGATATCAGCTACACGGATGTAACCTTCAACGCCTTCGATTAGCTCAACAGTTGCGCCTTTCGCATCAACTTCAGTCACTTTACCTTTAACAATAGCACCTTTTTTGTTTGCGTCCAGGTAGTTATTGAATGGGTCAGCTTCGATTTGTTTAACACCTAGAGAGATACGCTCACGCTCTGGGTCAACTTGTAATACGATAGCAGTGATTTCGTCGCCTTTCTTGAATTCACGTACAGCTTCTTCGCCTGGCGTGTTCCAAGAAATGTCTGAAAGGTGAACAAGACCGTCAATACCGCCTTCAAGACCGATGAAGATACCGAAGTCAGTGATTGATTTGATCTTACCAGTAACTTGGTCGCCTTTGTTTTGTAGACGAGCAAATTCTTGCCATGGGTTAGCAATACATTGCTTAAGACCAAGAGAAATACGACGACGCTCTTCGTCGATTTCAAGAACCATAACTTCAACAGTGTCACCTAGTGAAACAACTTTTGAAGGGTGGATGTTCTTGTTAGTCCAATCCATTTCAGAAACGTGTACTAGACCTTCTACGCCTTCTTCGATTTCAACGAAACAACCGTAGTCAGTAAGGTTAGTTACACGACCAGAAAGCTTAGAACCTTCTGGGTAACGACCAGCGATAGCTGCCCATGGATCTTCGCCAAGCTGTTTAAGGCCTAGAGATACACGAGTCTTTTCTTTGTCGAATTTAAGAACTTTAACTGCGATTTCGTCGCCAACATTAACGATTTCTGAAGGGTGCTTAACACGCTTCCACGCCATGTCTGTGATGTGTAGTAGACCGTCAACACCACCAAGGTCAACGAACGCACCGTAGTCAGTAAGGTTCTTAACGATACCTTTAACTTCTTGACCTTCAACAAGGTTAGCAAGAAGCTCTTCACGCTCTTGTGAGTTTTCTGATTCGATAACTGCACGGCGAGAAACAACAACGTTGTTACGTTTTTGGTCAAGCTTGATTACTTTGAACTCAAGCTCTTTACCTTCAAGGTGAGTTGTGTCACGTACTGGACGAACATCAACAAGTGAACCAGGTAGGAAGGCACGGATTGAATCAACTTCAACAGTGAAACCGCCTTTAACTTTACCGTTGATAACACCAGTAACAGTCTCTTGCTCTTCACATGCTTTTTCTAAGCGGATCCACGCTTCGTGACGCTTCGCTTTCTCACGAGAAAGGATAGTTTCACCGAAACCGTCTTCGATTGCGTCTAAAGCAACATCTACTTCGTCGCCAACAGCAACTTCTAGTTCACCAGCAGCATTTTTGAATTGCTCAGCAGGGATTGCACTTTCAGATTTAAGACCAGCATCAACAAGTACGATGTTGTTCTCGATTGAGATAACAGTACCTTTAACGATAGAGCCTTGCTCTGCTTCAAAACCCTTAAGGCTTTCTTCAAATAACTGCGCAAAATTTTCTGACATTATACGTCTCTAAATAATTAAATAACCAATTAGCAACCATGCTGCATGGGGTTGTTAAAATAGCGCTGGCTTCCTGCCGGCACCTTAATAAATTACTTTTTAGCTTTTGGAAGCTTTCCTGCAAGTACTGCTTCGTCGAGTAAAGTTACAACTTTATCAAACACTTGCATTGCATTGAGCTCACTAGTATCAAGCTCAATAGCGTCTTCTGCAGGAACAAGCGGCGCAACTTCACGCGTCATATCGCGGTGATCACGAGCTTTTATGTCCTCAAGTAGACCACTTAGTGTAACATCAAGACCGCGTTCATTCAACTCAGCAAAGCGACGACGAGCGCGCTCTTCAGCTGATGCGGTTAAATAAATTTTCAATGGTGCATCTGGAAACACAACTGTGCCCATATCACGACCATCGGCAATTAGGCCGCTCTCAGTACGAAACGCACGTTGACGACGTAATAATGCTTCTCTCACCCGTGGTAATGCAGCAATCTTTGATGCCGCAGCACCCACTTCTTCGTTGCGGATTGTGGTTGTGACGTCTTCGCCTTCCAAGACAATTTTAGAAGTATGTGTTTGGCTGTCGACCAAAAACTGTACATCTAAGTTTGCAGCTAACGGCACTAGCGCATCTTCATTATCTAGTTCAATTTGATGATGAAGCGCTGCAAGTGACAGCACACGATAAATCGCTCCACTGTCTAATACATCCCAACCTAATTTCTCGGCTAACAAGCGACAAACAGTTCCTTTACCTGAACCACTTGGGCCATCGATGGTGATTACGGGCATTGATAACGCCTGCATTTATAACCTCCTGCAATGCACACCAAAATAAATCCGCGATATTATACGTCAGTTCTTGAAATAGATCCGCATCTAGAGTGTAACTTTTTATATTTTCTTCTGTTTTATTGACTTGAGACAGACTCTAGTACTTTGAAAAACGTTGGAAAAGTTTTGTATGTACATTTAGGATCGTTAATGGTTATCGGCTTCCCGCCAACAGCAACCATCGCAAAACACATGGCAATACGGTGATCGTTGTACGTATCAATCGCTACATCATTGAATGTTTCTGGTGGTGTTATTTCGATGAAATCTTCACCCTCAACAACTTCTGCACCAACTTTTCGAAGCTCAGTAGCCATTGCATATAAACGGTCTGTTTCTTTTACACGCCAGTTATAGATATTACGAATCGCCGTTGTACCTTTTGCGAAAAGCGCAACGGTTGCGAGAGTCATCGCTGCATCAGGAATTGCATTAGCATCAATATCAACCGCCTTCAGCTCGCCTTTACGAACCACCAGCTTTTCATCGTACCAATCGATTTTAGCGCCGACTTGTTCCATAACTTTGGCAAAACCAATATCACCCTGAACAGATGCAGCACCTACCCCATTAATTTCAATTTCGCCGCCTGCTATTGCAGCCGCAGCAACAAAATAAGAGGCGCTTGAAGCATCACCTTCGACCATAATACGCTCAAGTGCTTGATACTGCTGACAGCCTTTAACGTAAAACGTTTCATAGTTGTCATGACTCACAATAACACCGAAACGCTTCATCACATCTAGGGTAATATCAATGTAAGGCTTTGATACCAGCGTGCCTTTAATGGTGATTTCTGTGTCGCCATTAAATAATGGCGCCGCCATTAGTAACGCAGTTAAGAACTGGCTCGAAATACTGCCATCAATTTCAACTTTACCGCCGTTGATTTTGCCGCCTTTAATGGCCAGTGGTGGATAGTCTTTATGCTTAAGATATTCAACATCACCACCCAGGGCTTGCAGTGCATCAACCAAATGGCCGATTGGGCGCTCTTCCATACGTGGCTCACCCACCAGCTGATATTCGCCTTCTACAGCAGCTAATACAGCTGTCAGTGGACGATAAGCAGTACCAGCATTGCCTAAAAACAATGGCTCACTTGGGGTTTTAAATTTACCTGCAACCCCCTCTACGGTAGCCACTGTTTTATCTTCATTAAGCGATACATTTACGCCCAAAAGATTTAACGCACCTAGCATATGACGAATATCATCACTGTCGAGAAGGTTTTCAACAACCGTTGTGCCCTCTGCTAGTGCTGCTAACAGTAAGATACGGTTTGATAAGCTTTTTGAGCCTGGCAGTGTCACACTACCATTTACTTTTGAGATTGGTTCAAGACGAAGCTGTTCCATAATTAGCTGTGCTCCTTGGCGAATTTTTCCATAAAATTAACCAAAGCTTGAACACCTTCAAGTGGCATCGCGTTATAAATGCTTGCGCGCATACCACCAACAATACGGTGACCTTCAAGGGCTAATAAGCCTGCTTCTTTTGACTCATTAATGAATTTTTCATTCAATGATTCATCGTTTAACCAAAACGGTACGTTCATGCGTGAACGGCAATGCTTGGCAACTTTATTACTATAAAAATCTGAGCTATCAATAAAGTTGTAAAGTAATTCTGCTTTTGCGATGTTTTGCTCTTCCATCGCTTTAACGCCACCGTTTGCTTCAAGCCATTCAAATACTTCAGCAGCTAAGTACCACGCAAATGTAGGTGGTGTGTTATACATGCTGCCTTGTTTCGCTTCTAATGCGTAATCAAGAATTCCTGGCTTTGCAAGGCCTTCACGTTCAAGTAGCGTTTTACGAATAATAACAATCGATAAACCAGATGGGCCGATATTTTTTTGTGCGCCAGCGTAAATAAGATCAAACTGATTTACATCAAATTCGCGCGATAAAATAGTCGATGACATATCAGCAACAATCGGTGCAGATGGATGTGATGGTACTTCGAAAATCTCAATGCCATCTACGGTTTCATTTGGGCAATAGTGAATGTACGACGCATCAGCAGGTAATTCCCAGCTGCTTGCTGGTTTGATAGAGAACTGACCATTTTGCTGTTCATCATCACGTACATTAATACTTTCAACAGCAGTGAATTTAGCAGCTTCTGAAGTAGCACCTTTAGACCATACACCGTTTTCACAGTACACAGCTGGTTTATCATTAAGGTGAAGATTCAATGGCACAGCACTGAATTGACCACGGCCACCGCCGTGCATAAATAACACTTCAAACTCATCACTAATATTCATTAAGCGACGCAGGCTTGCTTCACATTTAGCAGTAAGTGCTAAAAAGTCGCTGCTGCGATGGCTAATTTCCATCACAGAGACACCTAAACCTTGCCAATCTATAAATTCTTTTTGTGCTTTTTGCATAACTGCCGGCGGTAGCATTGCCGGTCCTGCACAAAAATTATATTTAGTCATTACTTTGCCTCATTCCAGTAATTATAGTGCGGATAAAAAAAGCGGCCGAAGCCGCTTTTTAAATCAATGTTATTCTGAAGGTGGGTTATCACCCGTTTCTTCAGTATTGGTATCGACTACTTCAACGGCCTCGCCTTCGATGGCTTCAAGCTCATCAACTTCGATTTCTTCGATACGTTGTAAACCAACTACTTGCTCTTCGTCAATAGTTCGTATCAAAATAACGCCTTGAGTATTACGACCAACCGTAGAAACCTCATTAACACGGGTACGTACTAATGTACCGCGATTAGAGATGATCATGATTTCGTCGTTTTCGTCAACTTGTACTGCACCAACCACAGCGCCATTACGCTCGCTTACTTTGATTGATACAACACCTTGTGTTGCACGGCTCTTCGATGGGTAATCTTCAAGTGCTGTACGCTTACCGTAACCGTTTTCTGTCACAGTTAGGATCGCACCATCTGACTTAGGTACGATTAACGACACAACGCGTTGGTCGTCAGCCATCTTAATACCACGAACACCCGTTGCTGTACGGCCCATCGGACGAACACCTTTGAAGCGGATTTCCGGGTTACCGTTTTCGTCTAGTACAGGGTTGCCGTTTTCATCAACAACTTCTGACTCTTCTGCTTCTTTAAAGCGGACAACTTTACCGGCATCAGTGAATAGCATGATTTCATTCGTGCCATCAGTGATATCAACACCAATTAGGCTATCACCTTCATTCAGGTTAACAGCGATAATACCGCTCGCACGTTGACGGCTGTATGCTGTAAGTGGTGTTTTCTTAACTGTACCAAACGCTGTTGCCATGAAGATGTATTTATCTTCTTCGTACTCACGTACTGGTAAGATAGCGGTAATACGCTCATCAGCTTCAAGTGGTAATAAGTTAACAATTGGCTTACCACGCGCTGCACGGCTTGCTAATGGTAACTGATAAACTTTCAACCAATATAAGCGACCTGCAGTTGAGAAACACAGAATTGTATCGTGTGTGTTAGCAACCAATAGACGCTCGATGAAGTCTTCATCTTTCATCTTGGTTGCTGACTTACCTTTACCACCACGGCGCTGTGCTTCGTAATCAGAGAGTGGTTGATATTTAACGTAACCTTCGTGAGAAAGCGTTACGACAACGTCTTCTTCATTAATTAGGTCTTCAAGGCTAATATCGTGAGCAGCGGCACTGATTTCAGTACGACGTTCGTCACCATATTGCTCTTTAATTTCTACTAGCTCGTCGCGGATAACTTCCATTAAACGATCTGGGCTTGAAAGAATGTGTAAAAGCTCAGCAATTAGATCAAGTAAGTTTTGGTACTCGTCTAAGATTTTCTCATGTTCAAGACCTGTTAGTTTGTGTAAACGTAGGTCTAAAATTGCTTGTGCTTGTTGCTCAGATAAATAGTACTGACCGTCACGGATACCTAAATCAGCGGCTAACCAGTCAGGACGTGCTACGTTATCTTCACCTGCCTTTTCAAGCATAGCTTTAACTGTACCAAGTTCCCAAGGACGAGCTGTTAATGCTGCTTTTGCTTCTGCTGGGGTTGGTGACTTACGAATAAGTTCGATAATCGGGTCGATATTCGCAAGAGCAATCGCTAAGCCTTCAAGCGTGTGAGCACGGTCACGGGCTTTACGTAAATCGAATACAGTACGACGTGTAACAACTTCACGGCGGTGAACGATAAACGCTTCAAGCATTTCTTTTAAGTTGAAACACTTAGGTTGGTTGTTATCAAGTGCAACCATGTTCATACCAAACACAGTTTGTAACTGAGTTTGTGCATATAGGTTGTTTAAGATTACTTCACCAACATCACCACGTTTGATTTCGATAACGATACGCATACCGTCTTTATCTGATTCGTCACGTAGTGCGCTAATACCTTCAATCTTCTTATCTTTAACTAGCTCAGCGATTTTTTCGATAAGGCGCGCTTTGTTAACTTGATAAGGAATTTCGTGAACAATAATGGTTTCACGACCAGTTTTTTCGTCAACTTCGATTTCAGCGCGAGCACGGATGTATACTTTACCACGACCCGTTAAATACGCCTGCTCAATGCCTTTTTTACCATTGATAATCGCCGCAGTCGGGAAATCCGGACCCGGGATATATTCAATAAGGTCAGCAATTGACATGTCTGGGTTTTGGATTAGCGCTAAACAACCATTGATAACTTCTGTTAAGTTATGAGGTGGGATGTTTGTCGCCATACCAACAGCGATACCCGAAGAACCATTTACTAATAAGTTAGGTACTTTAGTAGGTAATACGTCAGGAATTTGCTCAGTACCGTCGTAGTTAGGTACGTAATCAACCGTTTCTTTTTCTAAATCAGCTAATAATTCATGTGACATTTTCGCCATACGGACTTCCGTATAACGCATTGCTGCCGCAGAGTCACCGTCAACAGAACCAAAGTTACCTTGGCCGTCAACAAGCATGTAGCGTAATGAGAAAGGCTGCGCCATACGAACGATGGTGTCATATACCGCGCTGTCGCCATGTGGGTGGTACTTACCGATTACATCACCAACAACACGTGCTGATTTCTTGTAAGGTTTATTCCAATCATTATTGAGTTCGTTCATTGCGAACAAAACGCGGCGGTGAACAGGCTTTAAGCCGTCACGTACGTCTGGCAATGCACGACCTACGATTACACTCATGGCATAATCAAGGTAAGAATTTTTTAATTCATCTTCAATATTGACTGGCAGAATTTCATTGGCGAGATCAGTCATTTGATTTCACATTCCTTCAGTATTGACTCATTAAGAGGCAAATCGCCGTCTTAAGAGCTTTAGTTATTATTTCCTGACCATGCTATCACAATTTATTTAGATTTACAGGCGCTAAATCTTTGCGATTTATTAATTTACCCCTATATAATGGCCTCAGATTAACGAGGAAGTTTTTTATGACCGAGCATCAAAATGTAGATAATGCAGAAATTGCAAAGTTTGAAGCCATCGCAGAACGTTGGTGGGACCGCGACGGAGAGTTCAAACCCCTTCATGAAATAAATCCTCTTCGCTTGGATTTTGTCGCAGATAAAGTGGGCGGCTTATTTGATAAGGAAACCTTAGATGTTGGCTGTGGTGGCGGCATCTTAAGTGAAAGCATGGCCCGTATGGGCGCTAAAGTAACTGGCATTGATATGGGCCAAGAGCCATTAACCGTTGCTAAGTTACATAGTTTAGAAACAGGCGTGCCTGTTGATTATATAAAAGTACCTGCAGAGCAATTTGCTGCTGAGCACCCTGCTCGCTTTGATGTTGTGACGTGTATGGAAATGCTTGAGCATGTTCCAGATCCCGCTTCTATTATTCGCGCTGTAGCAGAACTTGCTAAACCTGGTGCCGATGTATTCTTTTCAACATTAAATAAAACACCAAAAGCTTATTTGTTTGCCATTGTTGGTGCTGAAAAGCTATTGAAAATGGTACCTGAAGGTACCCATGACCATAAAAAATTCATTAAACCTGCACAGCTTATTGCATGGGCTGAAGAAGCGGGATTAAAAGTACGCGCCAGTACAGGTCTTAACTATAATCCGTTTTCTAAGCAGTACAGCTTAAACGATGATGTAAGTGTTAATTACATCCTGCACTTTGAGAAACTAGCGTGATGAGTGGTGTGCAAACACCCTCTATCGATTTTGATGCCTTTATCTTTGATTTAGATGGCACTCTACTCGATACTGCGGATGACTTAGGTGGTGCATTAAACCGCGTGTTAGCAGATGCCAATGTGGCCCCTGTTGCTGAACATGTTTATCGCCCTGCTGCTTCTAATGGTGCAAATGCATTATTAGAAGTAGGCTTTGGTGATAAATGGCCAGAACTTGAACAACTCGCTTTGCGCCAACAGCTTCTTGATTACTACGCCGAAGATATCGCTGTACACAGTAAATGCTTTAATGGCATCGAGCAGCTTTTAATTGCACTTGAGCAAAACAATATTAAGTGGGGCATTATGACTAATAAGCCCGGCTTTTTAACTGAGCCCTTAGTACAAGCTATACCCTCTTTGAGTAAAGCGATGGCGGTAGTAAGTGGCGATACATTAGCTGTTTCAAAACCATCTCCCGATCCACTTTTACACACAGCTGAGATCTTAGACGTTGATCCGTGTCGCTGTTTATATATCGGTGATGCTGAACGTGATATTCAAGCTGCAAAAGCTGCCAATATGTATAGTGCAACGGCGTTATGGGGTTACATACCCAGTGTTGATGCTGCTCTTGACTGGCAAGCGGATTTCAATTGGCAAACACCCATTGATGGATTTAACCATATATAGTGTTATTTGATAGATGAAACACCATATATTGTGATTTGATTCACTTTTGAGCATTCTTTGATGATAAAAAAATCAGTCAAAATTTATTTTTAAAAACGATAAATTTTCTGGATCTTTTGTTGATTTCTACAAATTTCGTCTTCTATGAATGTTCAAAGGTTAATGGTTACTAACACAATACGTTTATCCAATAGTTATCCACAAAATGGGGCAATTCTATCCCTTGCAAAACAACGCAGACCACACTATCTTGTGATCTGCAATTTAAACAACACCAGATATTGTGGCTAAATGTTATTCAATTAGTTCACCCTGGTATTGAATAATAATAATTACATAAAGAATACCTTTGTCTTTACAACGATAATTTCCCAAGGAATACAGGCAAAACTATGAACCAACAGCTATCTGTAAGCAAACGTGACGGCCGTAAAGAGTCACTTGATCTAGATAAGATCCATCGCGTGATCGCTTGGGCCGCAGAAGGTCTAGAGAATGTGTCTGTCTCACAAGTTGAATTAAAATCTCATATTCAATTTTATGACGGCATTCGTACCGATGACATTCATGAAACAATCATCAAAGCTGCAGCTGATCAGATCTCTAAAGATACGCCTGATTACCAATACCTAGCTGCTCGCTTAGCTGTATTCCATTTACGTAAAAAAGCATACGGTCAATTTGAGCCGCCACGCTTATATGATCACATCACGAAATTAGTTGAAGACAAACGTTATGATCAACACCTTTTGGTTGATTATACCGAGCAAGAAATTGACGAGTTAGATGCTTACATCGATCACAACCGTGACCTAAACTTCAGCTACGCTGCTGTAAAGCAACTTGAAGGTAAGTATTTAGTTCAAAACCGTGTTACTGGTGAAATTTACGAAAGTGCACAGTTTTTATATATCTTAGTTGCTGCAAGCTTATTCTCTGATTATCCAAAAGAGACGCGTATTGATTACATCAAGCGTTTTTATGATGCGGTGTCTACCTTCAAAATTTCGTTACCTACGCCAATTATGGCAGGTGTTCGTACGCCTACACGTCAGTTCAGCTCATGTGTACTAATTGAATGTGGTGATAGCCTAGACTCTATTAATGCGACATCATCTGCGATCGTTAAATATGTTTCGCAACGTGCTGGTATTGGTATTAATGCGGGTCGCATTCGTGCGCTTGGTAGCCCTATTCGTAATGGCGAAGCGTACCATACAGGTTGTATTCCATTTTATAAGCACTTCCAAACTGCTGTTAAGAGCTGTTCACAAGGTGGTGTTCGTGGCGGCGCAGCTACGCTGTTTTACCCACTTTGGCATTTGGAAGTTGAAAATTTATTAGTTCTAAAGAACAACCGTGGTGTTGATGATAACCGTGTACGTCACCTTGACTACGGTGTGCAGTTCAACAAATTAATGTATAGCCGTTTAATCAAAGATGATTACATCACATTATTTAGCCCATCAGATGTTCCGGGTCTATACGATGCGTTCTTTGAAGATCAAGCGAAGTTTGATGAGCTATACATCAAGTACGAGCAAGACGAGTCAATTCGTAAAAAACGTATTAAAGCGATTGAGTTATTCTCAATGTTTGCACAAGAGCGTGCGAGCACAGGTCGAATTTACTTACAAAACGTTGACCACTGTAATACGCACAGCCCGTTTATCTCGACTGTTGCGCCAATTCGTCAATCTAACCTATGTTTAGAAATTGCATTACCAACTAAGCCTCTTAGCAATGTAATGGACGAAGAAGGTGAAATTGCTCTTTGTACGCTTTCAGCGTTTAACTTAGGCGCAATTGAGTCACTTGATGAATTAGAAGAACTTGCAGAGCTTGCTGTACGTGCTCTTGATAACTTACTTGATTTCCAAGACTACCCTGTTCCTGCGGCTAAAAACGCAACGATGGGTCGTCGTACGCTAGGTATTGGTGTTATTAACTACGCATACTACTTAGCGAAGAACGGTAAGCGTTACTCAGATGGCAGCGCAAATGCCCTAACTCACAAAACATTTGAAGCTATTCAATACTATCTAATGAAAGCATCAAATGAGTTAGCGAAAGAACGTGGTGCGTGTCCTAAGTTTAACGAGACAACGTATTCTCAAGGCATTATGCCAACAGATACTTATAAGCGTGACCTAGATCAGTTCTGTGATGAACCTCTTCACTTAGATTGGGATTCATTACGCGAAAGCATTAAAGAGCATGGTATGCGTAACTCTACGTTATCTGCACTTATGCCTTCAGAGACATCATCGCAAATCTCTAACGCAACAAATGGTATTGAGCCACCACGAGGTCATATCAGCGTTAAAGCAAGTAAAGATGGTATCTTAAAGCAAGTAGTTCCAGATTATGAAAATCTGAAAGATAACTACGAGCTACTGTGGGATATTCCTTCAAACGATGGTTACCTACAGCTTGTTGGTATTATGCAAAAATTCGTTGACCAAACGATCTCTGCAAACACCAACTATGATCCATCTAAGTATGAAGGCGGTAAAGTACCTATGAAGGTGCTATTAAAAGACCTACTGACTGCGTACAAACTCGGTGTTAAAACTCTGTACTATCACAATACACGTGATGGTGCATCAGACTCTCAAGATGAGTTAACACCAGAGGTAGAAGATGACGGTTGTGCAGGCGGCGCTTGTAAAATCTAATTAAATTAATAACATAACAAAAGCGGGCTCATTAGCCCGCTTTGTCCTGACTGTTTTTTGAGAAATCACTATGTCTTATACAACTTTTAGCCGAAATCATAATAACCAATTACAAGAACCGATGTTTTTCGGCCAAACGGTAAACGTGTCACGTTACGACCAACAAAAGTACCCTATCTTCGAAAAGCTAATCGAAAAGCAACTTTCGTTCTTTTGGCGTCCTGAAGAGGTTGATGTAAGTAAAGACCGTCTTGACTTCCAAGCATTACCAGATCACGAAAAGCACATCTTTTTAAGTAACTTAAAATATCAAACTTTACTTGATAGTGTGCAAGGTCGTTCACCTAACGTTGCGTTACTACCAATTGTGTCTATTCCTGAGTTAGAAACGTGGATTGAAACATGGGCGTTTAGTGAAACGATTCACAGCCGTTCATACACACACATTATTCGTAACGTGACGCAATCTCCTGAGCTTATCTTTGATGATATCGTAAGCAACGAGAAAATCAGCGAGCGTGCTGATGCCGTTACTAAATATTACGACGATTTAATCAACATGATTTCTGTTTACAACCTTTACGGTGAAGGAAAACATGTAATCAACGGTGAAGAGGTTAAAGTCAGTTTATTTGACCTTAAAAAGCAACTTTACCTTGCGATGATGTCGGTGAATATTCTAGAAGCTATCCGTTTCTATGTTAGCTTTGCCTGTTCATTTGCATTCGCAGAGCGTGAATTAATGGAAGGTAATGCGAAAATTATCAAGCTAATTGCACGTGATGAAGCTCTACACCTTTCTGGTACACAACACATCTTAAACATTATGCAAGAAGGTAAAGACGATCCAGAAATGGCCATCGTTGCCGCACAATGTCGCGAAGAAGCGATTCAGATGTTTGTTGAAGCAGCTGAGCAAGAAAAAGATTGGGCAGAGTATCTTTTCAAAGATGGTTCAATGATTGGTCTGAACAAAGATATCTTATGTCAATACGTTGAATACATCACTAATGCCCGTATGACTGCAGTAGGCCTACCAGCACAGTTCGAAAGTAAGAGTAACCCTATTCCGTGGATCAACTCTTGGTTAGTATCTGACAATGTTCAAGTTGCCCCACAAGAAGCTGAAATTAGCTCTTACCTTGTAGGTCAAATTGACTCTCAAGTTGATGCATCTGACTTTGGTGACTTCGACCTGTAATGAGCTCAAACACAACTGCAGAGGTTATCCTTGCAGGAACAGACAGCCAGAATCTTGAATTTGATTCTGGCTGTTCATCTCTCCTTGAATGCCTAGAACAACACAAAATAGATGTCCCCTACCAATGCCGTGAAGGCTATTGTGGCGCATGCCGTGCTAAATTAGTCGAAGGTGATGTGAGTTATAATCAAGAGCCACTCGCGTTTGTGCGGGCAGGTGAAGTATTACTATGTTGTAGTAAACCCAATGGAAAAGTAAAACTTGAGCTTTAATGCCATACAAGCTCGCTAGTTTGGTAGAAATTTTCTTTATCAGAGACACTCACCATTTGCTGATCAATTGTAACATCCCACTGTAGATTTTTAGTTAAATGACTCGCCAACTGCTCAATGAAGTTATCATCAAACGCAATTAAATGACCATTACTGATCAGCTCCAACTGATGTTCATTTTCTTGTAACCAATTGTTGTTTAATGTTGTTACAACCCAAAGCTCGTCAACTCTTTTAGCTATTTTATTGAGTTGTAAAATATCCGGTTGGTCAACAGCAAGCCATGTTTGATAATGCTCATCTAATGCTTTTATTGACACATCCGGTTCGCCATGACTGAACTTTGCATTCAGCATCGCTGTTTCGTTGTGTGAAAATAAGCAATAACTTAAAAGCTTAAGAACAAAGTGTTGATAGCTTTCACGACGGTCACAAGCAGTAGTAAACACCTCTTTGTGATTGCGGTGCTCTCTTAAATCAGCAATGGTGAAATTTGCTTTAAAGACTCTATTTTTATCAGACATAAGATTTAGCCATCCAAAAGTAACAGCCTAAGTATAGTGTATGGTGTTAAAATCGCGACTTAATGGAAAGTTATAGTATAACGTTATTGCGATTGAAAAATTGCAGTGTTATATTATAACGCAACACTTAACAACAAACTTAGAAGTAGTAATGATGAAACAAGTTTCAATTCTTTCTAGTGCTGTTGCCGCTGCGCTGTTTTCTCAATCCACAATGGCTGCTGTGATCACAGGTCAAGTATTAGATAAAAACCAACAACCTATCAGCAATGCTGAAATACACGTACACGGTAAATCTCAAAGCGTTGTTACTGACAAACAAGGTCAGTTTAAAATTGATGTAGACAACCAAGGTCAACTACACATCAGTAAAAATAATTTCATCGATAAACGCATTGCTATTAATGGTGACGATCAAAACCTAGTCGTTACACTTACACCTACTTCCGTTGAAACGGTTGTTGTTTATGCATCAGCACTTCATAAGAATAGTCTTGAGATGATTTCGCCAGTTAATGTATTAGCGGGCGATGAACTAAAAGACAAGGCTAAACCGACTTTAGGCGAAACACTAAAAGGCTTACCCGGTGTTAATGCAAGCTATTTTGGCCCTGTATCTTCTAGCCCAATTATTCGTGGTTTAGATGGTCCGCGTGTAAAAATCACCCAAAATGGTCTTGATAGCAGCGATGCATCACGAATTGGTCCAGATCACGCAACATCGAACGACAGCTTAGCAGCTGAGCAAATCGAAGTACTTCGCGGCCCTGCTACCCTACTTTATGGCTCTGGCGCAATAGGTGGTGTGGTCAACGTAGTTGATAACCGTATTCCAACGGATAACATTGATACTTTAACAGGTGCTGCACAATACACTCACGATACGGTATCAAATACCAACACTTATGCTGCAAAACTTGAAACCGGTAACGATGGTTTTAACTTCCATTTTGATGGTACTAAGCGTAAAGGTCATGACTACAAAACACCAACGTTCGAGCTTCCTGAAGAGCATGACGAACATGAAGGTGAAGATCATGAAGAACACGAAACAGCTAACAGTGTTGAAAACACCTTTATCGATAGCCAAACTGTTAACTTTGGTACAAGTTATGTTGGCGACCACCTAACACTGGGTGTTTCTTATGGTCGTATCGAAACTGATTATGGTATTCCTGCTCATTCACACCATCATCATGCGCATGACGAGCAAGATGAACATGAAGACGAGCATGATCAACATGAAGAACCTGTTTTCGCTCAGCTAGAGCAAGATCGCTGGCAAGGTTACATGAGCTATGCACTTCATGATAACTGGATTGAAAATATCTCACTACGCGTTGGCTACACCGACTATAAACATGCAGAAATTGAAGATGGTGCCGTGGGAACGGTGTTTACAAACAAAACAACTGAAGCACGTGCAACCGTTGAGCACAAGTTAGGCCTTTGGCACGGTATGGCAGGTTATCACTACACTGAGTCTGACTACGATGCAGATGGTGAAGAAGCTTTTACACCTGCAAGTGTGACTAAAACAAACGCAATTTTTATGCTTGAAGAGCGCCAGTTTGGTGATGTGACCGTTGAGCTAGGTGCACGCCTTGAAGATTACCAAATCGACTCTGCTGTAAGCATGGCTGAGCATCATCATGATCACGATCATGAAGAGGAAGAAGAGCACCATGACGAAGAAGCTGAAATCATCAACTACAGTGAAGATTTCACAAACCTGAGCTTATCTGCAGGTGCAATTTGGCAATATCAAGAAGGCCAAAGTGTAGCTTTAAGTGTGTCTCGTTCTGAACGTGCGCCACTAAGTGCTGAATTACTGTCAAACGGTGTTCATATCGCAACAGGTACCTACGAGCTTGGCTTAGGTTATCATATTGAAGACAGCGAAATTCATTTTGAGCCAGAGGATATCGAGCAAGAAACTGCAACCAACTTTGATTTAAGTTTCCGCCGTTTTATTGGTGATTTTGGTTATACAGTTAACTTCTTCTATAACGACATTGAAAACTACTACTACCAGCAAAATACAGGCTTGGTATTTGATGAAGAGCATGGCTTAGAATCTGCAGCTGAAGCAGACGAAGATGCAATGGCGGTTTATCAGTTCAGTAGTAAAGATGCAAAATTATACGGCATTGAATTTGACGTACACTATCAAGTAACGCCAAGTGCCTTAGTTAAAGTGTTTGGTGATTCAACAACCGCTAAACTAAAAGATGATGAAGGTTATTTACCTCGTATCCCAGCTAATAAACTAGGCTCTGAATTACAGTACACAATTGCTGATTGGAAATTTAGCCTAACAGGGACTCATTATTTTGAACAATCAGACATTACTGCTTACGAGACAAAAACTGACGGTTATACCCTGTTTGATGCATCAGCTAACTACCAACTTGACCTAGGTCCTGTGGATACACAACTTTATATCAATGTTGACAACTTAACCGATGAATTAGGCTTCGTACACAGTTCATTTATAAAAGAAAAGGCTCCACTACCAGGTCGTAACTTCAGCCTAGGTATTCGTGGCTATTTTTAATCTGATTTAACTTTTAATAGTTATAAAAAAACCCTTTCACTTTAAAAGTGAAAGGGTTTTTTATTAAGTTTAGAAACTTAAACAATTAGTAAAGGGGTTTAGCCTTTCTGTTCAATCTTCGCCCATGAATCTCGAAGACCCACAGTTTGATTGAATACTAATGAATCTGCTTTGCTATCACGACAGAAATAGCCTGTACGCTCAAACTGGAAGCCCTGCTCTGCTTGTGCATTTGCAAGCGATGGCTCAACTTTAGCATTTTCAAGAACCACTAGAGATTCAGGGTTAAGTGTTGCGTTAAAGTCTTCTGCTGCAGCTGGGTTTGGTACGTTAAATAAACGGTCGTATAAACGAACTTCAGCTGTGATAGATTCACTTGCTGATACCCAGTGAATTACACCTTTAACCTTACGGCCATCACTTGGGTTTTTACCCAGAGTTTCAGGATCGTAAGAACAGAAGATAGTCGTGATTTCGCCATTTTCGTCTTTTTCAACGCGCTCAGCTTTAATTACATATGCACCACGTAAACGTACTTCTTTATCAAGCACTAAACGCTTGAACTTATTGTTTGCTTCTTCACGGAAGTCTTCACGCTCGATATAAAGCTCACGAGTGAAAGGCACATCACGGCGACCCATCTCTTCTTTATTCGGATGGTTTGCAACAGACAAGGTCTCTACTTTATCTGCGTCATAGTTCTCGATAACAATCTTCACTGGATCAAGAACAGCCATTGCACGAGGTGCATGCTCATTTAGGTCTTCACGGATACATGCTTCTAACATGCCCATTTCAACCATGTTTTCTTGTTTAGTGACACCGATGCGTGAACAAAATTCACGTACTGAGGCAGGTGTATAACCACGACGACGTAGACCAGCAATCGTTGGCATACGTGGGTCGTCCCATCCTTCAACATGGCCATTAACTACTAAGTCGTTTAATTTACGCTTAGACATAATGGTGTATTCAAGATTTAATCGTGAAAACTCGATTTGTTGCGGATGACACTCAAGGCTGATGTTATCTAATACCCAATCGTATAAACGACGGTTATCTTGGAATTCAAGCGTACATAATGAATGTGTGATGCCTTCTAGCGCGTCGGAAATACAATGCGTGAAGTCGTACATTGGATAAATGCACCATTTGTCGCCCGTTTGGTGGTGATGAGCAAAACGTACACGGTATAAAATCGGATCACGCAATACCATAAATGAGCTTGCCATGTCGATTTTTGCACGCAGTACACACTCGCTTTCTTTGAATTCGCCATTTCGCATTTTTTCAAAAAGCGCTAGGTTTTCTTCAACTGGCGTGTCGCGGTAAGGACTGTTTTTACCTGGTTCTTTCAAAGTACCACGGTATTCTCTTGCTTGATCAGGAGATAAGAAACATACATATGCAAGGCCTTTTTCGATAAGCTCAACAGCATAACCATATAAAGCATCGAAATAGTTAGATGAATACTTAATTTCACCATCCCATTTAAAACCTAACCACTGCACATCTTCTTTAATTGAGTTTACGTAGTTGATGTCTTCTTTTTCTGGATTCGTATCATCAAAACGTAAATTACAAAGACCTTGATAATCTTGGGCGATACCAAAATTCAAACAAATAGACTTCGCGTGACCAATGTGTAAAAAACCATTTGGTTCTGGTGGAAAACGCGTGTGTGTAGTCGCATGCTTACCGCTTGCGAGATCTTCATCGATACGCGTTCTAATAAAGTTACTTGGGCGATTCTCAATTTCCGCCATAGGAGCATAATCCTCTGAATATTGCATGGTGACAAAACTAATGCATTATTACAAAAACAAACCCTAACATACAGTAGTAGAATCATGTTTATTGAAGATATTAAGTCGATTGTTGAATACATAGTTCACAGACTCAACAAAAACGGTAAAAAAATTGTTCTAACGCAATAAAATGATCATTGACTAACGATATAGTGCCACTAGTTTCACTACCAATAAGGAAAAAAGATGGCTTCGCTCAATCAACACCGAGTCTATATTCCAAGCTCAGCACGTGCAAATCAGTATGTGTTAGTTGAATTTAAACCTACTGATGAGTTTTTTGCCCAGTTCACAAATGTTAGCTGTGCTTATAAGCGTCTTGCAAGGGAGTTATTTGCACTCTGTGATGAGTATGAATTACACAACGTTCACTTAATCGCTAACGATAAACTGCCGGTAGTTCGTTACCATGATGAGGCGTATAGTTTAGAAACCGCGAAACAAATTTTATTTTTCTATAACCCTCAATACCATGAAGCACACAATGTGTTTGCTGATGGTGAACAAAAATGCAAAAAAATTCGTTTATTGTTCTTGGCGACTGGTGAAGATATTCGCGCTAATGCGGCAAGTTTTCATCATAATGTGCAGCGAGTAATAAACTCTTTACAAGAAAAGATATTAAGCAATCAGCCAGCTTTAAAAGTTCGTGATCACCAACACCTTACTTATGATTTATTTGCTAAAGCAAAAGGTCACAAAGAAAGCTATGGTTATAAATTACGAAGCTTGTATCCTCGCTTTCAATCTCGCCAATGTCATTTACCAACTGAACACAGTGAAATAGCTTATGCAGGTTTTTCGATTCCTGTGACTCGTGCTATCAAAACTCAATTTCAACATATGTTGAATGAAGAGAATTACACCGAGTTTTATCAATACATTTTTGATGCGTTTAAACGTGCTTGTGATAAACGCGGATTAACACTGGGTGCATTTATCGCTAATGGAACACGACCTATTGTCCGAAATAGTAATATTGATAACGCACAAAGTAACAGTGAACTACAAAAATTAACCTTTGATTGCAGCTCTGAGCAAGTACAATTACAACAATATTGGAATGCAAATCAACTTGTTGATTCACTGCATTTCGTAATAGCAGCAGCAGACAAAGACAAACATGACATTGGTTATGGCAAGTTTATGAATCATGTACAGAGTGCGATTAATGAAGTGACAGATGAACTGGCATTTAATCCAACTCGTCAAGATTTACGTGTTCGTTTTTATCAGCACATAAACTATCAATACTAACTAAGTTTAGTTTAATTAATCGAGGTGACGTATTCACGTCACCTTTTAATTATCGATTATTGCTTAGCTTAGTTAAGTCTAGTCGTAGCACCTTAGAACGACGCTCGTAGTTATAAAGTGCTTTTTTCTTTTCAGGTAATTCATCAACCGTGACCAGTTCAAAGCTTTGCTCTAAAAACCAATGAATACTACGGGTGGTCAACGCAAATAAATGCGAATAACCTGCACGTTTGGCTTTATTAATAATAAACCGCAGCAGAAAACTGCCACGGTCTGCATCTCGGTACTGAGGATGAACAGCAAGACTTGCAAACTCCCCCACTTGTTCATCTGCAAACGGATACAAAGCCGCACAGGCAATGATAAGCCCATCACGTTCTATCACAGTAAATTGTTCAATTTCAATTTCAAGCTGCTCACGAGAACGGCGTACTAAATACCCCTGCTGTTCAAGTGGCCTGATAAGATTAATAATACCGGTAATATCAGAGATGCTAGCACTTCGTAATTGTTCAGAGCTTTGCGGCGCGATTTGTGTACCAATACCATCTAATGAGAACAACTCTTGTAGTAACGCGCCGTCTTCTTTATAACTAACTAAGTGACAACGATGCACGCCACCACGACAGGCATCAATCGCCGCTTGTAAGAAAACCGTTGCACTTAAACATGCATCTGGTTGATTACGATAACTTGCTAATAGTTGCTCAGCTTCATTTGGCATTAACTCAGCAATCGCTTCACCATTTTCATCTAAAATACCAGCTTCTTGGCAAAACCCGAGCATTTTATCTGCACGAAGCTTTAGCGCTACTTGTGTTGCAATTTCTTCTGCAGTTAAGTTAAAGCTTTCACCGGTAACCGATGCCGCGATTGGTCCAAGTAATACAATACCGTTGTTATCTAATTGATGGCGAATCCCCGCGACATCAACACGTCTTACTCTACCTGAATGATGATAGTCTACACCTTCATCAACCCCTAAAGGTTGAGCAATAACAAAATTACCACTCACTACATTTAGAAATGAACCTGACATAGGAGTACTACTTAAAGACGTTGATAAGCGCGCAGTAATATCGAATTGCATAGCACCCGCGACTTTTTTAATGACTTCAAAAGTTGCATTATCAGTCACTCGTATCTCATTATGAAACTGACTAGTTATGCCAACTTGTTCAAGTGCCACATTAAACTGTGGACGAGCCCCAAATACTAATACAATCTTAATACCAAGACTGGTTAGAAGCGCAACATCATTAATGATGCTACGACAACCAGACTGGTCAATCGCCTCTCCGCCAAGCATAACAACGAAAGTTTTACCGCGGTGAGCATTAACGTATGGGGTTGACTGGCGAAATCCATCTACCAATTCTGTGGTACGCACGTAATATTTACCTTATTAAAGTCGAGTGTTTTAATAAAAACAGATATACAAGCCACAAGTGTAGAGAATTTATATTCACAAATAAAGCATTATTATTCTTAATTTGCTATAGAATTTTTCATACCATAAATTAAAAAGTAGCAAATACAAAAAAGGCCCGCATAAGCGAGCCTTTCTTAAGAGATTATAAACTGATTACCAGCCTGTTTTCTCTTTAAGTGCAGCACCGATATCAGCTAGTGAACGTACAGTTTTTACGCCAGCAGCTTCTAATGCAGCAAATTTTTCATCAGCAGTACCTTTACCGCCTGCGATGATTGCACCAGCGTGACCCATACGCTTACCTGCAGGTGCAGTAACACCAGCAATGTAAGAAACAACAGGTTTAGTCACGTTGTGCTTGATGTATTCTGCAGCTTCTTCTTCTGCAGTACCACCGATTTCACCGATCATAACGATAGCTTCAGTTTGCTCGTCTTTTTCGAACATTTCTAAAACGTCGATGAAGTTAGTGCCAGGGATAGGGTCACCACCGATACCAACACATGTTGATTGGCCGAAACCAGCATCAGTAGTTTGTTTAACCGCTTCGTAAGTAAGCGTACCAGAACGTGATACGATACCTACTTTACCAGGCTTGTGGATGTGACCAGGCATGATACCAATCTTAGTTTCACCAGGAGTGATAACACCTGGGCAGTTAGGACCGATCATACGAACACCAGTTTCATCAAGTTTAACTTTAACGTCAACCATGTCTAGTGTAGGGATACCTTCAGTGATACAAACGATAAGCTCGATGCCAGCATCGATTGCTTCTAAGATTGCATCTTTACAGAAAGGTGCTGGTACGTAGATAACTGATGCAGTTGCGCCAGTTGCTTCAACAGCGTCACGTACTGTGTTGAATACTGGAAGACCAAGATGCGTTTGACCGCCTTTACCTGGGCTTACACCACCAACCATTTGTGTACCGTACTCAAGCGCTTGCTCTGAGTGGAAAGTACCTTGGCCACCAGTGAAACCTTGACAGATAACTTTTGTATCTTTATTGATTAATACAGACATTATTTGCCCTCCGCAGCAGCAACAACTTTTTCAGCTGCGTCTGTTAGTGATTCAGCAGCGATGATGTTAAGGTCAGAACTAGCTAGTACTTCACGACCTAGTTCAGCGTTAGTACCTTCTAAACGAACTACTACAGGAACGTTTACACCCACTTCTTTAACTGCGCCGATGATACCTTCTGCGATCATGTCACAACGTACGATACCACCAAAGATGTTAACTAAAACAGCTTTAACGTTGTCGTCAGATAAGATGATCTTGAATGCTTCAGAAACACGCTCTTTAGTTGCACCGCCACCAACATCTAGGAAGTTAGCTGGCTTGCCACCGTGTAGGTTTACGATATCCATAGTACCCATCGCTAGGCCTGCACCGTTAACCATACAGCCTACGTTACCGTCTAGTGCAACGTAGTTAAGCTCGAAGCTTGCAGCGTGAGCTTCACGCGCGTCTTCTTGTGAAGGATCGTGCATTTCACGGATTTTAGGTTGACGGTAAAGCGCGTTACCATCTACACCGATTTTACCGTCTAGACAGTGAAGGTTACCTTCGTCTGTGATTACTAGCGGGTTGATTTCTAATAGTGCGAAATCGAAATCGTTGAACATGTTAGCAAGACCCATGAAGATCTTAACGAACTGTTTCATTTGAGTAGGGTTTAAACCTAGTTTGAAGCCTAACTCACGAGCTTGGTAAGCTTGAGGACCAACTAGTGGATCGATCTCAGCTTTGTGAATTAGTTCTGGAGTTTCTTCTGCAACTTGCTCGATTTCAACACCACCTTCAGTAGATGCCATGAAAACAACTTTACGAGAAGCACGATCTACTACAGCGCCAAGGTATAATTCGTTAGCGATGTCAGTGCAGCTTTCTACAAGGATTTTAGCTACTGGCTGACCATTTTCGTCTGTTTGGTAAGTAACTAAGTTTTTACCTAACCAGTTCGCAGCGAACTCTTTAACTTCGTCGATTGTTTTAACTAGCTTAACACCGCCAGCTTTACCACGGCCACCTGCGTGAACCTGTGTTTTAACAACCCACATATCACCGCCGATTTTCTCAGCAGCTGCTGCAGCTTCTTCAGGTGTATCGCAAGCGAAACCTTGAGAAACTGGTAAACCATATTCGGCAAAAAGTTGTTTTGCCTGATACTCATGCAAATTCATGATGCTTTATCCAATTTTTTATACTAAAAGAGCTGAATATTTATGCAAAATAAACAGCTATCCCAAATTGCGCACTTAGTATAAATCCCAAGGCTCCACATGAAAACCCCAGTTAGACCAAAGGCGCAAAAAAAAAGCTGTGAACAAGGTTCACAGCTTAGTTTTCATACAACCAGATTAAACATCTAGTAGTAAACGAGTCGGATCTTCAAGTAACTCTTTAATTGTTACTAAGAAACCTACAGATTCTTTACCATCGATTTGGCGGTGATCATAAGATAACGCCAAGTACATCATTGGTAAGATTTCAACTTTACCATTTACAGCCATTGGACGCTCTTGGATTTTGTGCATACCTAAGATTGAAGACTGTGGTAAGTTGATGATTGGTGTAGATAGTAATGAACCGAATACACCACCGTTAGTGATAGTGAAGTTACCACCAGTCATGTCATCAATTGATAATTTACCGTCACGACCTTTAAGCGCTAGCTCACGGATACCTTTTTCGATTTCAGCAACAGAAAGCTTGTCACAGTCTTTAAGTACTGGTGTAACAAGACCACGTGGTGTAGAAACCGCGATGCTGATGTCGAAGTAGTTGTGATAAACAATATCATCACCATCAATAGACGCATTTACTTCAGGGAAACGCTTAAGTGCTTCAGTTACGGCTTTCACATAGAAAGACATGAAACCTAAACGGATACCGTGACGTTTTTCAAAAACTTCTTGGTACTGCTTACGAAGATCCATGATTGGCTTCATGTTAACTTCGTTGAATGTCGTTAACATTGCAGTTGAGTTTTTCGCTTCAAGAAGACGATTAGCGATTGTTTTACGTAAACGAGTCATAGGAACACGTTTTTGTGTACGGTCACCCATAGGTGCTGCTGGTGCTGCTGCTTCAGCTTTAGGTGCTGCTGCAGGTGCTTTTAAGAACTTATCAACATCTTCTTTTGTTACACGACCATTTTTACCAGAACCTTTGATTTTTGATGCATCAAGGCCTTTCTCAGCAATTAAACGACGTACTGACGGCGTTAATACGTCAGAGCTAACATTTGAATCGCTTGCTGGCGCTTCTTCAGCTTTTGCTGCTGGCGCTGCAGGTGCTGCACCCGCTTTAACTTTACCAATTACTTGCTCACCAAGTACTGTTTCGCCTTCAGCGTGAATGTGCTCACCCATGATGCCGTCTTCTTGAGCAACAACTTCAAGAACAACTTTATCAGTTTCGATGTCAACAAGGTTTTGATCGCGAGTTACCGCTTCACCTGGTTGAACGTGCCAAGTAGCAATTGTCGCGTCTGCGACTGATTCTGGAAGTACAGGTACTTTAATGTCCACTTCTTTACCTTCTGATGCTGGTGCTGATTGCGCCGCTGGCGCGTCTTCTGATTTAGCTGGTGCAGATTCGTCACTTGCTGGTGCAGCATCTGCATCACCAAGTAATGCAATTACTTGTTCGCCAAGTACTGTTGCACCTTCTTCTTGTGAAATTTCAGTGATTACACCGTCATTTGGTGCAACAACTTCTAAAACAACTTTATCTGTTTCGATATCTACTAAGTTTTGGTCGCGGCTTACTTTGTCGCCAACACTTACGTGCCATGTTGCAACAGTAGCATCAGCAACCGACTCAGGAAGTACAGGAACTTTAATTTCTGTGCTCATTGCTTATCCTTTCTTTTCAATAGTAAGCGCATCTGCAACGAGCGCTTGTTGTTCTTTATTATGCACTGACATGTAACCACACGCTGGTGATGCTGATGCTTTACGACCTGCGTAAGTTAATTTAGCACCGGCTGGAATTGCATCAACGAAGTGGTGTTGAGAACAATACCATGCACCTTGGTTTTGCGGTTCTTCTTGACACCAAACAAAATCTTTAACGTGTTGGTAACGCTGCATGATTGTATCCATCTCAGCATGTGGGAATGGATATAGTTGTTCTACACGAACAATAGCAATGTTATTTAATTCTTGCTTACGACGCTCTTGTAGTAGCTCGTAGTAAACTTTACCACTACAAAATACAACGCGTTCTACTTTATCTGCTGCAATATCATCGATTTCGTCAATCATATTGTGGAACACACCTTCTGATAACTCTTCAAGTGAAGACGTTGCCAGCGGGTGACGAAGTAGCGACTTAGGCGTCATAACAATCAATGGACGGCGTAAAGGACGAACAGATTGACGACGAAGCATTGCATAGACTTGTGCAGGTGTTGAAGGAACACATACTTGCATATTGTGATCAGCACACAACTGTAAGAAACGTTCTAGACGTGCCGAGCTATGCTCTGGACCTTGACCTTCATAACCATGTGGAAGTAAACATGTAAGACCACATAAACGACCCCACTTCTGCTCACCTGAACTTAAGAATTGGTCAAATACAACTTGTGCGCCATTCGCGAAATCACCAAATTGTGCTTCCCACATTACAAGTGAAGTAGGTTCAGCTGTAGCATAACCATATTCAAACGCAAGAACAGCTTCTTCAGAAAGAACTGAATCGTAAACTTCAAATGCACCTTGATTTTCACTGATATTTTGCAGCGGTAAGTATGTTGATGCATCTTTTTGATTATGGATAACCGCATGACGGTGGAAGAATGTACCACGGCCAGAGTCTTGACCAGTTAAACGGATATCTGTACCCGCATCAACAAGCGTTGCATAAGCAAGTGTTTCAGCCATACCCCAATCAAGTGGTTTTTCACCTGTAGCCATCAACTTACGGTCATCGTAGATTTTATTAACACGCGACTGAGCTTTATGGCTTTCTGGGAAGCTTGCTACTTTTTTACCAAGTTCTTTTAATTTTTCAACAGATACTGTTGCATCGTACTCAACATCCCAATCGTGACCAACAAACTTAGCCCAATCAGAAGAGTGCGATGTTTCTAGTTGAATTTCTTCAACAACACAGTTGCCTTTATCTAGACCGTTACGGTAATCATCAGCAAGTGCTTTTACTTCATTTTCTGAGAATGAACCTTCAGCAACTAATTGATCTGCGTAAATTAGACGAGGAACTGGATGCTTTTTGATTTTTTGGTACATAAGTGGTTGAGTCGCATTCGGCTCATCCGCTTCGTTATGACCATGACGGCGATAACATACTAAATCAATCACTACATCACGTTTAAACTGGTTTCTGAAATCTAGCGCGATTTGAGTGACAAATGCTACCGCTTCAGGATCGTCAGAGTTAACGTGGAAAATTGGTGCCTGAACCATTTTCGCAATATCAGTACAGTAAGGTGTAGAACGTACATCAGACTGTTTAGACGTTGTAAAACCTACTTGGTTATTTACAACGATGCGAATACTACCACCACAACTAAATGCATTAGTTTGCGATAAGTTAAATGTTTCTTGAACAACACCCTGACCTGCGATTGCAGAGTCACCGTGAATAGTAATCGGTAATGCTTTAATACCTGACTTATCACCTAGACGGTCTAAACGAGCACGTACCGAACCCATAACCACTGGATTAACGATTTCTAAGTGAGACGGGTTAAATGCAAGTGCCATGTGCACGTTGCCACCCTTAGTTGCAAAGTCAGATGAATAACCCATGTGATATTTAACATCACCTGAGCTTAATGTGTCTTTGTGTTTACCAGCGAACTCATCGAATAATTCTGATGGGTTTTTACCTAATACGTTCACTAGTACGTTCAAGCGACCGCGGTGAGCCATACCAATAACAGCTTCTTTTTGTCCGCTTTCACCTGCACGATGAATTAGTTCTTTAAGCATTGGTACTAATGCGTCACCACCTTCAAGTGAGAAACGTTTTGCACCAGGGAACTTAGCCCCTAAATATTTTTCAAGGCCATCTGCAGCTGTTAATCCTTTAAGGATACGTAGCTTTTCTTCTTTAGAGAACTTTGGACGTGATTGCACTGATTCTAAACGTTGTTGTAACCAACGCTTTTCTTCAGTTGAAGTGATGTGCATATACTCAGCACCAACCGACCCACAATAAGTCGTTTTGAGTGCTTGATATAGCTCACCTAATGGCATGGTTTCGCGACCGACAGCAAACGAACCCACATTGAATTCACGGTCAAAATCAGCTTCAGATAAATCGTGGTATTCAAGTTCAAGATCTCGAACTCGCTCGCGTTCCCAGATACCTAACGGATCTAGGTTGGCATTTTGGTGACCACGGAAACGGAAAGCATTAATAAGTTGTAGCACTTTGACCTGTTTAGGATCGCCAGAGCCACCCTCTGCTACCACTACTTCTCTATGCTTGTTTTTAGCAAGCTGTGCAAATTGTGCACGAACATCTGAATGTTTTACGTCAACATCCACACCATCAACTTTTGGTAATTGTTCGAACACTTCTCGCCATTCTTCTGGCACAGAAGTCGCATCATCTAAGTACGCTTCATAAAGCTCTTCTACGTAAGCAACGTTACCGCCGTTTAAGTGAGAAGATTCTAGCCATGCCTTCATCACACCTTCGTGCATTTATAAGCCCTTTTCTTTAGCGCAGAAATTAATTGTTGTAAAAACAAGGTGGTTAATCACTTAACCACCTTACATATTCAAGCTTTAAACAGCGCGGTTCAATAGCATTGATTTGATTTGTCCAATTGCTTTGGTCGGGTTAAGACCTTTTGGACACACGCTAACACAGTTCATGATACTGTGACAACGGAACACGCTGAACGCATCGTCTAGGTCTGCAAGACGCTCTTCAGTTGCTGTATCGCGGCTATCAGCCAAGAAACGATAAGCATGAAGAAGACCCGCAGGACCGATGAACTTGTCTGGATTCCACCAGAACGAAGGACACGATGTTGAACAACATGCACATAAGATACACTCATATAAGCCATCTAACTTATCACGTTCTTCGATTGACTGAAGACGCTCACCCGCCGCAGGCGTGTCGTTGATTAGATAAGGCTTAACTTTTTCGTATTGAGTGTAGAACTGACTCATGTCAATAACAAGGTCACGTACCACTGGTAAACCTGGTAAAGGACGAATTACGATTTTACCTTTGCCACCTTTTAGTAGCGTTGATAAAGGTGTAATACACGCTAAACCGTTTTTACCATTCATGTTGATACCGTCAGAACCACACACACCTTCACGGCATGAACGACGGAATGATAATGTTGGATCTTGCTCTTTTAATTGCATAAGCGCATCCAATACCATCATATCTTGGCCTTCTTGCGTTTCTAGCGAGAAGTCTTGCATACGTGGTGCATTATCAACATCTGGATTGTAACGATAAACCGAAAATTGTACTTGTGCCATCGTCTCGCTCCTAGTATGTACGTGCTTTAGGTGGGAAAGCTTCACGCAGTTTCGGCGCGTAGTTTACTTCACGTTTTGTCATTTCATCTGTAACTGGGTTATAGATAGAGTGACATAACCAGTTGTCGTCATCGCGATCTGGGAAGTCAAAACGAGAGTGTGCACCACGGCTTTCTGTGCGGAAGTTCGCAGCTACTGCTGTTGAGTAAGCTGTTTCCATCAAGTTATCTAGCTCTAGACATTCGATACGTGCTGTGTTGAATTCAGTTGACTTGTCGTCAAGACGAGCGTACTGAAGACGTTCACGAATTTCTTTAAGCTCTTTAAGACCTGTTGCCATTGCATCACCTTCACGGAATACCGAGAAGTTAAGTTGCATACACATTTGTAGATCTTTCTTGATTTGAACAGGGTCTTCACCTTGGCCAACTTTAGAGTTTTCCCAACGATTAAAGCGTGCAAGAGATGCTTCAAGGTCAGACTCAGACGCATCTTTACCAGCTTCAACACCGTTAAGGTACTTACCTAAGAAGTTACCGGCTGCACGGCCGAATACAACTAAGTCAAGTAGTGAGTTACCACCTAGACGGTTAGCACCGTGTACAGATACACAAGCAATTTCACCAACAGCGAATAAACCTTCAACTACTTTTTCTTGGCCATTTGCATCGATTTGTAATGCTTGACCATTAACGTTAGTTGGAACACCACCCATCATGTAGTGACATGTTGGGATAACTGGGATTGGCTCTTTAGCTGGATCAACGTGTGCGAATGTTTTCGCAAGGTCACATACGCCTGGAAGACGTAGGTTAAGTGTCTCTTCACCTAAGTGGTCAAGCTTAAGCTTGATATGTGGACCGTAAGGACCATCGCAACCACGACCTTCACGGATCTCAGTCATCATTGAACGAGCAACAACGTCACGAGACGCTAAGTCTTTAGCATTTGGCGCGTAACGTTCCATGAAGCGTTCGCCGTCTTTGTTTAGAAGGTAACCACCTTCACCACGACAACCTTCAGTTACAAGTACACCAGCGCCAGCAATACCTGTTGGGTGGAACTGCCACATTTCCATATCTTGCATTGCAACACCAGCACGTGTAGCCATACCAACACCGTCACCAGTATTGATGTGTGCATTTGTTGTAGATGCGTAGATACGGCCTGCACCGCCTGTTGCTAATACAACAGCTTTCGATTTGAAGTAAACAACTTCGCCAGATTCGATGTCGATTGCTGTACAACCAACAACATGACCGTCGCTGTTTTTAACTAAATCTAGTGCGTACCACTCAGAGAATACGTTTGTTTTGTTTTTAACGTTCTGTTGGTATAAACAGTGTAATAGCGCGTGACCAGTACGGTCAGCTGCTGCTGCAGTACGTGCAGCCTGTTCACCACCAAAGTTTTTCGACTGACCGCCGAAAGGACGTTGATAAACACGGCCATTTTCAAAACGAGAAAATGGTAAACCCATGTTTTCTAATTCAGTAATAGCTTCAGGACCTGTTTTACACATATATTCGATAGCGTCTTGGTCACCGATAAAATCGGAACCTTTAACAGTATCGTACATGTGCCATTCCCAGTTATCTTCATGTGAGTTACCCAGAGCAACCGTAATACCACCCTGTGCAGACACAGTGTGAGAACGTGTAGGGAAAACTTTTGAGATAAGTGCACAGGTTTTGCCTGATTCAGTGATAGCTAGTGCTGCGCGCATACCCGCACCACCGGCACCAATCACTACAGCGTCAAATTCACGAACAGAATAATTCACTTAAACACCCCATAAAACGATTAGACCAATTGCTACGTAAGCAACAGCCATAAGGTTTAATACAAAGCCTAAAACAGCACGTAATTTAGCGTTTTTGACATAGTCCGTAAGAACTTGCCAAAGGCCGATACGGGTGTGAACCATGATGCAAACTAGGGTAATTAAGGTAAACCCTTTCATTGCTAGGTTAGAGAATAGGCCCTGCCAGGCTTCGAAAGTGACTTCTGGCGTACATAAAAAATAACCGATAATAAAAATCGCGTAAGCGCTGATTATTAATGCAGTTGCACGTAGTGATACGAAATCTTGTACACCATCACGTTTAAGAGTTGCTTGATTTAAAACCATATCCACACTCCTGCTAGAATTGCAGCTACAACACCTAAAGCTAATGCAACTTTAGCGCTGAAGTTACCTGATTCAAGTTCTTCCCAGTGACCCATGTCCATAATGATATGGCGGATACCACCGATTAAGTGATACGCCAATACAGAAATGGTGCCCCATGCTATGAATTTGGCAATGAATCCGCTGAACAGACCCTTGACGAATTCAAAACCTTCTGCAGAAGAAAGAGACTCAGACCAAGCCCAAATGACAAACGTTAAAGCAAAAAATAATGCAACACCGGTGACGCGGTGAAAAATTGATGCTTTAGCCGTTGCCGGCATAGATATAGTTGTTAGATCTAGATTTACAGGTCTTTGCTTTTTCACAGTTACTTGCCCATCTTGCCCACTTAGGAGCTCATCTACTTGTTTTTCTAAAACCCATCAAAATGAATTTCGATGGAACTATCTAAGTAAACCGTGTTGATACACAAAAAGTTCACACTGATGCAAAACTCAAATGTAAAAATAAAGTTTACCTACAGACAATACGGTATAAAACCTTGGATAGTATATATAGCCAATGGTCTTTTTACAATTCTTGTTTAGTAAGAGACGTTTGCGAATTAGCCAATAGTATAATATTTAATCCTGGTAGAATATTTATTATCCATTTGTGCATAATGTTTATAAAAATTGACTTTACACCCCTCTTTCACGTTAAAATGAAAAGAATGTGCTTAAACAGATTCAGAACATAACAATCAGAGTTGTTATCTTAATAGGAGATAAATAGATGGCGGATAAGAAAGCCACGGTCCATATTGATGGTCTTGATCCAATCGAACTTCCAATTTACCAAGGCACTGCTGGCCAAGACGTAATCGACGTACGTACGTTAGGTTCTCACGGCCACTTCACTTACGACCCAGGTTTCATGTCGACCGGTTCTTGTGAATCTTCAATCACTTACATCGATGGCGGCAAAGGTGTTTTATTACACCGTGGTTACCCAATCGAGCAATTAGCTGATGAATCAAACTACATCGAGCTTTGCTACTTACTATTAAACGGCGAGTTACCTACTAAAGAACAATACGAAGCGTTTGCTCAAGAAATCACGCACAACACAATGCTTGATACTAAAATTGCAAACTTCTTCCAAGGTTTCCGCTTTGACGCTCACCCAATGGCAATGCTTTGTGGTGTTGTAGGTGCTCTTTCTTCTTTCTACCACGAAGATTTAGACATCACAGATGCAACACAACGTAAAACAAGCGCAATCAAGCTAGTTGCTAAATTACCAACTATCGCTGCTATGGCTTACAAATACAACGTAGGCCAACCGTTTGTTTACCCACGTAACGACTTAAGCTTCGCTGAAAACTTCTTACACATGATGTTCTCAGTACCAGCTGAAGAATACAAAGTAAGCCCTGTTCTTGCTAAAGCAATGGACAAAATCTTCATGCTTCACGCTGACCATGAGCAAAACGCGTCTACGTCAACTGTTCGTTTAGCAGGTTCTTCAGGTGCTAACCCTTACGCGTGTATCGCTGCTGGTATCGCATCTTTATGGGGTCCTGCGCACGGTGGTGCTAACGAAGCATGTCTTAACATGTTAGAAGAAATCGGTTCTGTTGACCGTATCGATGAGTACGTTGCTAAAGCGAAAGACAAATCTGATCCTTTCCGTCTTATGGGCTTTGGTCACCGTGTATACAAAAACTTCGACCCACGTGCGACTGTAATGCGTCAAACGTGTCACGAAGTACTTGCTGAGCTAAACATTCAAGATCCACTTCTTGATATCGCTATGAAGCTTGAGCAAATCGCACTTGAAGACCCATACTTCGTTGAGAAGAAATTATACCCTAACGTAGATTTCTACTCAGGTATCATCTTAAAAGCAATCGGTATTCCAACAAGCATGTTCACTGTAATCTTTGCAATGTCACGTACTGTTGGTTGGATCTCTCACTGGGATGAGATGCTTTCTCAACCTGGTCACAAGATCAGCCGTCCTCGTCAGTTATATACTGGTGAAACTTCACGCGATTACGTACCAACAGACAAGCGTTAATACGAATTTGCGTTTAAAAAAGGCCGCTTTGCGGCCTTTTTTGTTGCCCTGCACTTGTCTATTTGTACAAAGTAATTAAAATCGTCGCATTCTTGTAGCTTAAGGCCTTTCATGTTCGATATCACAAAAATACGTGCTGACTTTCCAATACTGAATGAAACAGTCAATGAGCAGCCTTTGGTGTATTTAGACTCAGCGGCTACCTCACAAAAGCCACAGGCAGTTATTAATGCACTTAGCCGTTTTTATAACCACGAGAACGCCAATGTGCACCGCGGCCGCCATACTCTCAGTGAAAACGCGACACGCCAATATGAGCATACAAGAACGCTACTTGCAGATTATTTTTCAGTAAAAAATAATGAGATAGTGTGGACCAAAGGGGCAACCGAATCGATTAATTTAATCGCAAATGGTCTGGCTTCGAGGCTTAATCCTGGCGATAAAATTGCCCTATCTGCTATTGAACATCACGCCAATATAGTCCCTTGGCAACAACTAGCACAGCGTACCGGCGCAGAGCTTATTATTATGCCTATTGAAGATGATTTGGTCATTGATAGTGCTCATTGCAGTGACTTTATAAAACTGCATCAGCCAAAAGTTGTCGCTGTTACCCATGCATCAAATACATTAGGAAATATTACTGATTTAGGACCTATCCTTGCAGCATGTAAAGCCTCAAATGCGATTTCTGTAGTTGATGGTGCACAGGCTGCTATGCATTTACGTCCTAACTTACAAGAAATTTCCTGTGATTTTTATGTATTTTCTGCCCATAAAATGCTCGGACCAACAGGATTAGGTGGTCTATATGGACGTTTTGAGCTACTAAATTCGCTTGACGTTTACCAGACCGGTGGTGAAATGATTGAAGCAGTGAGCCTTACTCATAGCACTTTTCGAGAGGCGCCAGGTAAATTTGAAGCCGGCACTCCAAATATTGCTGGTGTAATCGCCTTTGCTGAAGCCATTAATTATTTAACATCTTTAGATTTTCAGCAGGTGCGTCAACATGAGCATACAGTTTTCGATTATGCAATAAATAAATTGGCTGCTATTGATGGTATTAAAATCTATTCAAACCAAAGAGATAACATTGGTAACATCAGCTTTAATTATCGCGATGAACATCCTTTTGATTTAGCCATCCTACTTGATGGGTTTGGCGTTGCAGTTCGCAGTGGTCACCATTGTACACAACCTATAATGAGCCATTTAGGTATTCCTGGTACAGTACGAGCCAGTTTTGCGTTATATAACAATAAAGATGACGTAGATGCATTTATCAGTGCCGTTAAAAGTAGTATCGAAATATTAGATTAATTGTGGATAAAATATGAATTCAACGTTTGAAGCCATTAGTAAAGATATTGAAACGGCTGCAGGCTGGCAGCAAAAATATCGCCAAATAATGCTGTTAGGTAAGCAATTACCTATTATGCCTGAGGTACTAAAAGTTGATGACGCGCTCGTTAAGGGGTGTGAAAGTAAAGTTTGGCTATATATTGACTTTGATCACTCAGAAAACAGCCTCGTTTTAGCTGGTGACTCTGATACTCGTATCGTAAAGGGGTTATTGGCTTTGATTTTAGCCTTATACAATGGTCTAACACCGGAGCAAGCAGCACAAATTAATGCATATGATGAGTTTGAACGACTTGGTCTAATTAGCCATTTAAGCCCTTCTCGGGGTAATGGCATCAAAGCCATGGTTGATAGAATTCAAACCATGGCCGACCAAAAACGATAAGTCTTATACATTACGCTGTTTTTTATCAAGGTACTTTCTAATTGCTTTGGCTGCAACAAAAAAGCCAAAGCTTCCAGTTACCATCGTGGCTGAGCCAAAACCATTGTTACAATCCATATTCATTGAGCCATCTGCACCTTGTTTTGCTTGGCATACCTCACCTTCAGAGGTTGGATATACAAGCTGCTCTGTTGAATAAACACAATCAACGTTGAATTTACGCTTTGGATTGCTACTAAAGTTGTACTGTTTTCGAAGAATATAACGTACTTTTGCTAGCAAAGGGTCATGAGTAGTTTTAGCTACATCACCAAAGCTGATTTGACTTGGATCAGTTTGCCCACCTGCACCACCGGTAGTAATAACGGGTAACTTTATACGTTTACAATGAGCAATTAGCGCCGCTTTTTCTTTAACAGCATCAATACAGTCAATTACATAATCAAAACCTTGAATATGTTCACGAATGTTATCTAGCGTAATGAAGTCATCAATAACGTTAATTTTGATATCAGGGTTTATCAGCTCACAACGTGTTTTCATGGCTTCAACTTTTGCCTCACCTACCGTACCAGTTAAAGCATGAATTTGACGATTCACATTCGTAGCACATATATCATCAAGGTCAATGAGAGTTAGTTGCCCTACACCCGTTCGAGCCAACGCTTCAGCGGCCCAACTACCTACGCCCCCAATACCTATGACACAAAAATGTGCTTGTTGTAACCAATCAAATTGCTGATGACCATATAAACGTTTAATGCCACCAAAACGGATGTCTTGTGTTGTTTCTTTCATTTACCAATCCAACGTCCAAGGAGCTGTCCACTCTTTGAATTCGTCTGAGTTAAAAACTTCATTGAGATGAGCGCCTAAAGTGTAATCGCAGCGATATTCTTTAAGTTGCTCTTTATAACTAAACTGTAGTGCATAGGCATGCAAATTTGTTCGTTCATCCTTGCTTCCTGCGTAGAGTGTATCGCCGAGTATAGGTGCACCTAAACTTTTCATCGCCACCCTTAGTTGATGAGTCTTACCAGAAAATGGTTTTAACAAATAAGCACGTAATCCTGCTCGAATACTTTTTGAGTAAAATCTTGTTATAGCAGGGTTAGTTTGACTCTTTAATAACTTAAATGCCCCTCGACGACTTTTCTGCATGTCACCTTTTATCCAGCCTTGTTTTTTCTTTGGTTTAGCATCACTGAGTGCTAGATAAAACTTGTTAACTTTTTGAGCACTAAACAGCGCGGTGAATTCAGCTGCTGCTTCTTTGCTACGGGCTAAAATAATCAAACCTGAAGTAACTTTATCGAGTCTATGAACTGGATATAGCTTTTCATTTACCAGTTGCTCAGCAAGTACAACAAAACCGGCACATTCTTCACTGTGAAAGCTAACACCTGCAGGTTTATAAAAAACATGGAAATCATCTTCACTTGCATGAAGATGAACGCTGCTTACATCATGCATATTTAATTGCCAAGCACAGCTATGACGCGAGCCAAATCTTCAGGGGTATCAACGCCTGCTTGTGGAGCGCATTTTGCCTTAGCGATTTTAATCTTGTGACCATGGTAAAGTACACGTAACTGTTCTAAAGACTCTAGAAGCTCTAAACGCGTTTGCGGCAACTCAATATAATCTTTGATGAAGCCTGCGCGATAGGCATAAAGACCAATGTGACGAGCAAAATCAGCTAAATTTAATTGAGAGTGATCATTTTTCATCATCGCATCACGGTGATAGGGAATTGGCGATCGAGAAAAATACAGCGCGTTGTTATCCACATCGCTAATGACTTTTACACAATTAGGATTAAAAATATCTTCAATCTCATCGATACTTGTACTTAATGTAGCCATAGGTGCATCCGAATCAGCAAGAAGCTTAGCAACTTGAGATACGTTTTCACTTGCTAATAAAGGCTCATCACCTTGTACGTTCACTACAATGGTGTCACTCTCTAGCTCTAATTGCTCAACGACCTCAGCTAAACGCTCAGTGCCCGATTGGTGATCTTCACGTGTCATCAGTACATTACTGGTAAACTCTTTAACTGCATCAAACACTATTTGATGGTCAGTCGCGATATAGACTTTTGATGCACCGGAAGCAACCGCTTTTTCATAAACGTGTTGGATCATAGGCTTGCCACATATATCAGCAAGTGGTTTACCAGGTAAACGCGTCGATGCGTAGCGTGCTGGAATGACGACTACGAATTCCACTTATCAACCTCTTCTTGGCTTAATTCACGAGCTTCATTTTCTAGTAGCACCGGAATATCATCTTTGATTGGATACGCAAGTTTCGCAGCAGTGCTAATAAGCTCTTGATTCTCTTTATCAAGACGTAATTTACCTTTGCACACAGGGCAAGCGATAATTTCAAGTAATTTTGTATCAAAGGCCATTGAGGATCCCTTTTTGTTTTAATAATAAATTAAGTTTTTCGATAACTGCAGGTGTCGGTTTTGCATCAACAGGTAAATAATACCAATTAGGCTTTGCAAAACTAAAGCATTTAACTGCATCTTTTTCTGTCATAAACACGGCGTCATCTGCAAAATCGCTAAAGTCACTTGCTTGATAAGCATAATGATCACGAAAATGATGGGTAGATAACAAGCTAATACCCTGCTGCTTTAAACTCATTTCAAAGCGTTTTGGGTTACCAATAGCACTTACGGCATGGCCTTTATCTTGTACTGAACCGATCGGTTCTGCATTGCTAACGGCTCTAAACGGACTACACGTTAAATCATAGCGGCTCTGTGCGTCGCCACCATTTTCAATTACTAGATCAACCGATTTTAAACGCGCTTTTGTTTCGCGAAGCGGACCTGCTGGCATGAGCAGTCCGTTACCAAATTGACGTTCACTATCAACAATACAACACTCAATATCACGCGCCATTTTATAATGCTGCATTCCGTCATCAGAAATGATGACATCGATATCATGTTGTTCTAATTTTTTAATGCTAGCTTGTCGATCCGGTCCTACCATAACAACACAGCCTAAGCGTCGTTTAATAAGCACAGGTTCGTCACCTGCTTGTGTTGTAGTTGTTTCATCAGTCACTAACAACGGATACGAATCAGACTGACCACCATAGCCACGGCTGATCACTGCCACTTTTAAACCTTGCTGTTGTAAGTATTCAGCAAGCCAAATAACAAATGGCGTTTTGCCATTGCCACCGACACTAATGTTGCCGACGACTATTATAGGAACACGCGCTTTAAAAGCCTTAAGTATATTAAGCTTATAAAGCAAGGCACGAAGTGTAGAGATAAGCCAAAAAAGCGCACTCAAAGGTAACAACAAAACACTGAGTAAACCTGGCTTTTTATACCAGCTTTTTTCAATTACACTCACTACTGCTCACCAAACTGCATTTTACATAAAGCGGAATAGGTGCCGTCTTTTTCAAGCAGCTCGCTATGCGTGCCCTTTTCGATAACCTGACCATGGTCGATTACATAAATACAATCACTGTTTTCTATTGTTGATAAACGGTGTGCTATCACAATCGATGTTTTTTCTTTCATTAAGCTATCTAGTGCTTGCTGGATCAGTTTTTCAGACTCAGTATCGAGAGCAGATGTCGCCTCATCAAGAATTAAAATAGGAGCATCTTTTAAAATTGCACGCGCGATTGCAATTCGCTGACGTTGACCGCCTGATAACATTACGCCGTTTTCACCTACCATGGTATTTAAACCATCAGGTAAATCTTTAACGAACTCCCAGACATGGGCTTGCTTAGCAACTGCCATTAACTCATCGTTTGTTAATTCGCGCTCGAGTCCATAACAAATATTATTCGTAATAGTGTCGTTAAATAAAACCACTTGCTGTGAAACCAGTGCAAATTGCTTACGTAGGTCTGTCAGTTTGTAATCAGCGATGTTGACACCATCAAGCAAAATTTCACTGTCACCTTCAAGCTCATAATAACGTGGTAATAAATTCGAAATGGTCGATTTACCTGAGCCTGAACGACCCACTAAAGCAATACTTTCGCCAGCATTAATCGAAAGTGATAAATTCTTTAATACAGGCTCATCTTTAGTTGGGTATTTAAAGGTCACATTGTTTACTTCAATTTTACCAGTTACTTTATCAACGCTGTAACTGCCAGTGTCTTTTTCTACTTCTTCATCAAGTACTAAAAAGATACTTTGCGCTGCTGAAATACCACGCTGTAAGTCACTATTTACGTTTGATAGTTGCTTAAGTGGACGTAACAACATCATCATTGATGAAATAAGTAATACGAAGTCGCCAGAACTGATGGTATCAATCATTGACGGCATAGACACGACCCATAGAATAACCGCCATCGCGCTTGCAGCTAATATTTGGATTACGGAGACACTTAATGCTTTGGTCGCGTCCATTTTAATGCGCTGCTGACGGTTATGATTGTTGATTGCAGAAAACTGTGAGATTTCTTGCTGCTGACCACCAAAACCATGAATAACTTTATGACCAGATAGCATTTGTTCTGAGCTGCGAGTGACTTGACCCATTGCAGACTGGATTTTTTTCGAAATCATACGAAATCGTTTTGACACAAATGCGACAATAACAGCCACCAGCGGAATAATGACTAAAAATATCAGTGAAAGCTTCCAACTGGTATAAAACATATTGAAAAGTAAAAAGACAACAAACGCCCCTTCTCTAACAACAATTAATAAGGCTTTAGTAATGGCTTGTTGAACTTGCTCGGTATCAAAGGTAATTTTAGATATTAAATCACCGTTCGAATTTTTATCATGAAAAGAAACTGGCAGATGTAAAATATGTTCAAATAATTGCTGGCGCAGGGTTCTCACAACTTGAGAGCCCACATAGCTTAAACAGTAAGACGACATGTAGTTAAACATGCCTCGACCTAATACCAATGCAATTACAACAAAGGGAGCGTAAGTTAAAACATCCGTGTTACGGTCATTTAAACCATCATCAATGAACGGTTTCATTAAATTGATAAACAATGCATCCATGGCAGAATAACCAATCATGCCCACAATGGCGAAAAACGCGATTAACTTATAATCACCCACATAACTGATTAATCGCTTGTAGATTTGGGATGTAGTTTGATCCATAACACTCTCTTATTCATAGACTTTGACTATTGTAGCCTTAAGGGGGTAAAAACAAAACGTCAATCTTGTTCGAACCAATAACTTTCCTGCTCGCGCGCAAACTCTATACGATAATTATCTTCATAGAATTTTATACGAATATGGCCAAGTTCTGCAGTTGAGAACTGTCGTATATGGTGCTCATTGTATCGTTTTACAACATCTGGGTGAGGAAATAACCATTGTCCTTGGTAAGCAGATGAATGGATAACCACTTCAGGCTCTACAGCATTTATAAATCTATTACTTGAAGAGGTATTACTACCATGGTGTGGGCTCAATAGAACAGTCGATTGCAGGTCGACACCATTTTCAATAAGCTTGGTTTCCGCAGCTGTCGAAATATCGCCCGTAAGTAACACTGAATAGTTTAAACGCGTTATTTTTAATAAACATGACAGATCGTTTCGATTATCTCTACTGTCGTCGGCATGAAAACTATTAATTTTGACCCCTTCGAGTATGAGACTGTTTGTTTTACACGCCTCTTCAAGCCCTTTAGGATGGAATGTGCTTAAAGTCTCTGCATAGCCTGCTAATTGCCAACTAGCTAAGCCGCCAGAATGGTCGTTATCTAAATGACTGATCACGGTTGCAACAACAGAGAGTTGTTGTTTACGAATGCTTTGAAGTAATACTCGGCGAATATAATCGTAGCGGCCAAAATACTGAGGCCCTAAATCATAGATAATGGCTTTGTTATTGGCACTCACCATCACCATTAAACCATGCCCCACATCAAACACGTCTAACTGAAATTGAGCTTTGGGCTGTAACTTGAAATCAACGGCATAAATACAAATGGGTATTAAACAAACGTACTTGTTTGGACAAAATAACAAAATAAGCAATGTGCTGTAACTAATGACTAATAATGAAAAATCAAACTCGCTGAAAGGAAACCAGCGCAAATCATGGGGAATAGAGAGCAACAATTGATAACTCAAATACAATACACTGTCTACTAAAAACAATAAACTTGTAATATCGAATAGACTCGAAAGCAAGCTATAAAAAATCAGCAGTGGCAATATCAGTAAACCGACTAAAGGTACGGCAATAAGATTTATCAATAAACCGATAATGCTCGTGCCATTGAAAAAATAAAGAGATAATGGAAGTAACCCGATAAACAAAGCACACTGAATCTGGATGAGTTGAACAAACCTGTTTAAAAATCCAAGTCTTACATCTAGTGTATTTCTAGTTAATAAAAATATTATTGTTACCGCTATAAAACTAAAATAGAGTCCAGGGTTCAACATTGCAAATGGATCTATCAACAATACGATACATAAAGCATAAAGAATTGAGCGCCAACGCAGCGGATTTTTACCCAAATTATAAATAACCAAATAACACCCAAGCATTACAAGTGCACGACTGGCAGAGACAATGAAACCGCTGAGGTAGACATAAATAAATGAACAACTAAATCCAAATAAAGCAAAAATATTATTCAGTTGGAATGATTGCCGAATAGGCAAATGACTGACTCTTAGCAACCACTTCGAGCTAAAAAACCCTACTGCATATATAAGTCCGATATGAAGTCCTGAAATAGCAAGCAAATGACTTAAACCTAATTCACGCAATTGATTATTATCTTCGTAGCTTATTTTGCTTTTATCGCCAGTTAAAAGCGCATAATAGAGCCACTGTAATCGGCTATTTGCTGTAATTTTATCTATGTATTTTAGGTATCTATCACGTAAACTCGTATTGGTATGATGATCTAGATAAGTTATTTCTCCTACGCTTCGACCTTTATAAAATATTCGCTCGAGTAGCGCTTGCCTTTCTCTATCAAAACTATAGAAATTCTTAACAGAACGATAACGCTTAAGTTTTAGGGATGCACTTATTTCATCGCCTGAAACAACGGGTTTATCTGATGGAATACTTAGCATCGCAAAAGGAGTTGGTCGAATCGTAGCAGGACAAGATTCAATACTTTTTAAATTGGCTTTTAGATAGTAAGGGCTTTTATCACTGTATGTTTCAACCACCTCAAATCGAACTAATCGCCTTTGTTTATAATCGATTTGACAGTCAGAGGTTGAGTAAAAAATGAAGTAATGAAAAATCACTACTAAAATAGCGCAAATAAACCCTGACAATAGAGTTAAAAAAGGCTTAAAATAGGCACCTGCTAGCAATACAGCAAAACTCATTATATAAAACGCCGCAGTGCTAAATGTATATAGGGTGAAAAAACAGCCTATGACAAAGCCGCTGCATAACCAAATAGATGTAAATGGTTGCTTTAAATGGCTAAAAAAACGATCCAACGCTTTTTACCTGATCATAACAAGGTAAGAGAACACAAGTATTTAAGAATTTTTGGTCGTTTATTGCATGATGCCAATTTATGGCACTTAAATAGACGTTCAGCACGCGGTGCATTTGCGGTTGGTTTATTTTTTGCGTTCATCCCTGTTCCTTTTCAAATGGTTCTTGCAGCCGCCCTGGCTATTCCATTTCGAGTGAATTTACCGATTTCTGTTGCAACAGTGTGGATCACTAACCCACTGACCATGCCTCCTATTTTCTATTGTTCATATATTGTTGGCACTATTGCACTTGCTCAACCACAGCAGCACTTCCAATTTGAACCAAGCTGGCAATGGTTTATAGATAGTCTAACAACAATTGGCCCAGCCTTTTTAGTCGGTTCACTCATTTGTGCAACAGCTGCTGCAATCATAGGCTATTTTGCTACCGACATGCTTTGGAAACGCTCTGTTCGTAAAGCGTGGATACATCGCCATAAAAAATAACTGATTTCAGTATAGACAAAAAACCCAGCTTTAAGCTGGGTTTTTTATTTAGGTTTGAAAGTAATTTACTTTATACCAAGTTTTTATTTTCTAAATATACGACGGGCTGCTGCAAATGGTAATAGCAGTAATGCATACCAAGGGAAGCTTGCTGATTGACGCTCGTATTGCTCAACCTCTTCAGCTTGACACTCTTCAACATTGCCATCAATTGGAGTTAACTTAACAGCAACTGCAACACTTTCGTATTCGGTATTGCCGTTAATATCTACAACAACATTGCCAAATGAATCTGTCTTTTCAACTGTTTTAGTCGCAACACCGAAGATTTCGTTATTGTTGTTAATTGCCTTTGCTTCAGCAACCGTATATTTAAAACGAGTCTCACCATCTTCTTCGAAACACGGTAATAAATCGTTTAAGTTAACAATTTTATCTTCACCAATGGTGTACATGAAACCTTCTCGACGACGAGTTGACGTATTGTAGATATCTGTCTCGCCTTCACCAACTACAATACCATTATCATTGATATCGTTTGCTAATGAGCTAGAGCTCGAGAAGTAATCCGTTGGGAAAACAACACTGTCGCTTTTCTTGTCATAGTAAAAGAATTTTGTTCGGTTTGTGCCGTCAATACGTTTACTTGCATAACCAACTACAACGTCATCGTTGTTAACAGCTAAAGGCTGACCTGAGATCCAATCATCTTCTTGATCAATAAACTCTTTTACTTCACCATTTTCGAAGATAACAGGCATTGTAATTCGCGTATCTCTGCCTTTGTATCGAACATCAGAAGTACCGACGATTAAGCCACTTTCATTGATCGCAATTGCGTTGCTACGAAAAGCGAAATCTTCGTCATCTTTCGGTGTTAAGCCTAAACCAAGCATCTCAGTGTTAGTAATGTTTAAATTGCTATCTAACGTCCACTTCACAGCCTGTTTATTATAGATACCTGTTTTATATTGACGATTATATGATTCCACACAATCAGAAACAGGTTCATCTTCGTTATCGCATTTATCTTCAATATCTTTTAAAGGGTCAGCAGCAATGTTCGTTGATACTGTACCTACAACTTCGTAACCATTGGCAGTCTTGACAATATCATTCGCCGAACTAACACCACCAAAATCATCAAATTCAGGGGCAAGTTCAACTTTTACACCATCGGCTGAGATTACGATGGCACGACTGATAAAATCTCTTAAGAAATGCGTTTCTTCTTCGTCTTCATCTGTTTGAGTAAACGATGTTTTCTCATAGGGTGCACTACCCCAACCTACCATCACACCATCATCTGTTACAGCATTAAGTAAGTTAGAAGTCGAGCGCGTTAAACCATCAAAATCAACTGACTGCTCATCAAATAAAACTTGCTCTGTCGAACCTTCTGCGGTGTAACGTGTTGCGATTGCACTTGATAGCTTTTGGTATTCTGAGTCAGTTGCACGTCCAGTTAAAAAACTAACCATGAATGCATGAGCATCAGCGTTAGTATTCACTGCATCGTTGTTCTCAATGTCATCTAACGTAAATGTGATTTCTTTATCAATTAATTCAAACTGTTTTTTAGCGGTATCATAGGCGTCTTTGATCAACGAATCCGTAAAATCGATATAAGAGATATCTACTGGTAACTTGTAAAGACCATTTGCTAAACCAATAATGTGTCCATTTTCACTAACATCTGTAATGTAGTTAAACTTCGCGCCCTCGATTCCACCTAATTCTTCTAATTTATAGGTTGCGCTCATCGCTGAGGTACTTAGGGTGGCTAAAATACTGGCAGCGAGTAATTTGTATTTCATTTTAATCCTTACTACTGATTCTTTAAATCTTCGAGTTCTTCCCAGCGCTCAAAAGCGGCTTCAAGCTCAGACTCTAACTCGGCTAAATGGTTCAATGCTTCTGTTGTAATTGCAGCATCTTGCTTAAAAAAGTCAGGGTCATTAACCACAACTTGCTGAGCGTCTAACGCTTTTTCAAGTTGTTCCACTTTACTGGGTAATTCTTCTAATTCAAGTTTTAATTTGTAAGAGAGTTTATTACTTTTCTTTGGTGTATTATCTTGGCTAACAACGGCTGGCTTTTCTTGCTTAATTTGTTGCTGTTGTTGTTTTTCTTGCTCAGCTAAATGAGCGGCGTATGCTTCATAGTCGCTGTAACCGCCAACAATGTCTGTGATCTTGCCGTTCCCCTCAAAGGCCCATACAGAGTTACAGGTATTATCAATAAATTCACGGTCATGACTAACTATCAATACGGTGCCTTGGTATTGGTTAATAATCTCCTCAAGGAGCTCTAACGTTTCGATATCAAGGTCATTGGTTGGCTCATCGAGTACAATTATGTTAGATGGCTTTAAAAATAGCTTTGCTAACAATAAGCGATTCTTTTCACCACCAGAAAGTGCTTTTACAGGCGTACGAGCCCGTGCCGGAGGAAATAGGAAGTCTTGTAAGTAACCTAACACATGACGAGAACGACCGCCCATCATCACTTCTTGCTTGCCTTCAGCAACGTTGTCTTGCACTGTAGCTTCTTCATCAAGCTTTTGGCGGTATTGGTCAAAGTAGGCAAATTCTAAATTAACACCTTGTTTAACACTGCCGCTATCTGGAACTAAGTCACCAAATAAAATTTTCAGCAGCGTTGTTTTACCTATACCGTTTGGTCCCACAAGACCAACTCGGTCGCCCCGCATAACAAGCGTCGAGAAATCTTTCGCAATCACTTTGTCTTTAAATGCATGACAAATGTTTTTAGCTTCAAACACCAACTTACCAGAACGATCAGCAGTTTCAATGTTGAAATCAGTTTTACCAACTTGATCTACACGTTGCTTACGCTCTTTACGTAATTCTTTTAGTGCGCGTACTCGCCCTTCATTACGTGTTCTACGTGCTTTAATGCCTTGACGGATCCACGTTTCTTCTTCAGCTAAACGTTTATCAAACAGTGCATTCTGTGTTTCTTCTACTTTTAAATCATGCGCTTTTTGCTCAAGATAAGTTGCGTAATCACCAGGATATGAAACAAGCTTACCACGGTCTAAATCGAGAATACGAGTAGCAACTGCACGTATAAACGCACGATCGTGAGATATAAAAACGATACCGCCTTTAAACTCTTTTAAAAACTGCTCAAGCCAAATAACACTACTCATATCTAAGTGGTTAGTTGGCTCATCAAGTAACAGTAAGTCGGGTTCACTAACCAAAGCCCTTGCTAGAGCAACTTTACGTAGCCAACCACCCGATAATGATTCAAGTTTGGCCTCTGGCTCCAGCTCTAAGCGAGATAAAACTAATTGAATACGGGTATCAAAACGCCAGCCATCAACTGTTTCCAATTCATTAGATAAACGCTCTAATTTGTTCAGCAATTTATCGTTATAGTCTGTTTGCATTTGATTACTAACGTGGTGATATTCTATCAGTAAGTTAGCAATATCTGGCATGCCTTGAGCAACATAATCAAATACTGAACCTGCTGCCCCTTTGGGGGGATCTTGCTCTAGACGAGAAATACGAATCCCGCCTAATTGGTTGATTTCGCCATCATCCAATGTCACTTGGCCATCAAGTACTTTTAGTAGTGTTGATTTTCCTGCACCGTTACGGCCAACGATACATACACGCTCACCTGACTCAATAACGGCATCGGCATCATCTAGTAGCGGATGTGTACCATAAGCGAGTTGCGCTTTGGCTATTCTGATTAAATCCATCGTGATTACTACTCTTATTCTTTATTATCAGCAATAAATTGCGCTAACTGCTCAGCATCAAAAGGCCAGAATAATTTCTCACCTTGATGAGCTTCAACAACCGGAATACTGGTTTGGTATAGAGCAATCAGCTGTTCACTGTCCATAATGTCTTTTGCTACAAACGATGCGTTTGCAGCAATTAATAATTCATCGGCCATTTCACACAGATGACAGCCATCAGTGTGGTACAGGGTAAAATTAGCCATGGGTAATAAGCCAACTATTATGGATTTGCTTATTACGCTTAAAGTCTGGTGATAGAGTCTTATCTGAAATGTTTTCTGCTTTTAAACCCAGACCCATTAGCCCTACTTCATCCATGCTAAAGCCACGCTTATTATTTGAGAAAATAAGCGTACCGTTCGGGCTTAAGATTTTCTTAACCCACGTAAGTAATTTAATATGATCACGTTGTACATCAAATGCATCTTTCATACGTTTTGAATTTGAGAAAGTCGGTGGGTCTAAGAAGATTAAATCATATTGACCTTGAGCATATTCAAGCCATTTCAAGCAGTCAGCTTGTTCAAAACGATAGCGAGTATTACTTAGGTCATTCAACGCAAAGTTCTCTTGCGCCCACTTTAAGTAAGTTTTTGACATATCAACGGTGGTGATAGCTTTAGCACCACCTACTGCCGCATGCACAGATGCACTGCCAGTATAAGCAAACAAGTTTAAGAAACGTTTGCCTTGCGAATTTTGTTGAATATATCGGCGTGCCAAACGATGATCTAAAAATAAACCAGTATCTAAATAATCAAAAAGGTTAACTTTAAATTTAGCACCAAACTCTTCGACGACTTGAGTGCGATTTTGTTTTGATACTTTAGTGTATTGCTCTTCACCTTTTTGTTTTTTACGCACTTTAACTGCGATATTTTCAGGTGCAATTGCTAACTGTTCAGCAGTCAGGCTTATGACATCCTGTAAGCGTTTTTGTGCCGTATTATCATCAATTTCTTTCGGTGCAGCATATTCAAAAATAACAGCTGAGTCATCATAAACATCAACAGCTACGTTATATTCTGGAATATCAGCATCATAAACGCGATAACAGCTCACTTCATTTTGTTTTAACCAGTTCTTTAAGTTTTGCTTGTTTTTCTTTAAGCGGTTTGCAAATGCCGTTGAGCCTTCAAAATTAAGTGCAGGTTTGTCTTCTTTGCTTAGCTCTACTTGTTTATCGTCTAGTTGGTATAGATTTAAAACAACATCTAACGGGCCATTTTTGAACTTATAGCGTTTTAATTTAACAAGTTTTAATAATTTAAATAGGCTTTCGTCTGTGCCTAATAAAGCAAGCTTCCAATGGTTAAAGTGCTTTTTAAAGCCCACACCTAAACTACGGTGTAAGTTAACCAGCTCAGCCATTGAACCTAAGCGCTCACCATAAGGTAAATTTGAAATCACCACTCCTGGTAATTTCGCTACAGAGGTTAACTTAGTCGCATCGCTTTGTTTAAATTTAATCACATTACCAAGGTCTGCTCGCTCGGCGTTTTCCTGAGCTTTTGCAATCACACCGCCATCAATATCGTGGCCAATAAGCCATAACTTTGGATCTGTAATTTGAGCAGTTAATTCAGCTTTTAACTCTTTATATTTTTGAATACGAAAACTTGGCAAGCGCTCGAACGCGAAACCTTCACGGAATAACCCCGGTGCTTCATTGCGTGCCATGCTGGCTGCTTCAATTAAAATGGTACCAGAACCACAACATGGGTCGAACAAAGGTTGCTGTACGTTTTCAAGCCAGCCACTACGTTTTACAAGAGCTGCAGCTAAATGCTCTTTAATTGGAGCCTTGCCTTGATCTTGACGATAACCACGTTCAGATAAACGAGGGCCAGAATAATCGATATAAAGCGCGACCCCTTGGCGGTTCAATCTAGCTACAACACGAACATTGGCGTTGTATTTATCAACATCTGGGCGCTGCTCGAATAAATCCGCAAAATAATCGACAATCGCATCTTTAACAACGAGACCTGAAAATTGCGTATTTTTTAAGTCGTTATTAGTACCGCTAAAATCAACAGCAAAGGTTTGTTTAGGACCAAACCATTCTTGCCAAGGCTGCAAGCGTGCAAATTGATAAAGGCTGTCTTTGTCTTTTACGCCTTCTTTTTCTTCTATAAGCATCATAATACGAGTGGCAAAGCGACTCGATAAACAAATCTTTTGTGCTAATAAGCTATCAGCTTCAAAACGTACAGAGCCCACGGTTTGTTTTGAGACTTCTGCACCGAGTGCTGTAAGCTCATCAACAAGTAAATTTTCTATTCCGATAGAAGTAAGTGCGATAAATTGCAAAGTAAAAACCCTTAAATGCTAATTGCGCAGGATTATAGCATAGCTTGGCGAACAAAAACGCCAACATTTGCAGGGATATTAGGCAGATTTAAACTGTTTTTGTTGAATATAAACAGGATGGATACGGTTATTTAAAACCTTAATGGCTTCAAACTGCTCAAGTGATAGATTTTCGTCTAATTGAAAATGTTGACTTAAGTTAATACACACTGAGGCTTCACTTGAATGGTCGACAATTAAAAACTCACCCTCTTGTGCTTGTGAGCACAACTTCACTACAGCTTCAACACTTGGTTGGCTGCCGTGATACTCATGAAAAAACCAACTTTTTGCAAGTACTGGCTTTAAATGAAATTTTACCGCTGTGGCATTAAGAGCAATTTGGCAAAGCTCTGCAGGATTCCATAATGAGAAAGTTTCGAGGTATTGATAAACTTGCTGATAAAAAGCAGCATCTTCAAGGCTAAAATTTGGTTCTTTTAGCACAGCATCGGTAAGTTGGCGAAGTTTATAAGGCGTGCACAGTTGCATATCTTGGTCAAGATCAACCAAAAGACGATTATTTTTCGCACAAGCAAGCCATTTCCATTGCTTAGATGCTTGTAACATGTCTCCTCCCTAAAGAATAAATACTGTGCGCTTAACCATAAATTATAACTAAAGCAGACCATTAATAAAATGATTTTTTAGAACATTTTATTAATGATCAATTGCTTAGATAACTGATCCTTATAAGCCATTTAGGATCGTTTTTACCAATTCCGGACCTTTATAAATAAAACCAGTGTAAACTTGAACTAGGTCTGCACCTGCTGCAAATTTTTCTTTTGCCGACTCCGCATCTTCGATACCACCCACACCGATAATCGGTAGTTTACCTTCGGTTAAGCGCTTAAGCTCGCTAACCACGTGGGTTGAGCGCTGACGAACTGGTTGCCCAGATAAACCACCCGCTTCATTTGCGTATTGTTGTCCTTGCACCAAAGCGCGCTCAAGAGTGGTGTTCGTGGCAATAACGCCATCGATCTTATTGTTGATCAATGATTCACTTACTTGAGCAATTTGTACTTCATCAAGATCTGGGGCGATCTTAACCAGCATAGGTACTTGTTTGTTATGCTTTGCAACTAAATCAAGTTGTTCGTTCTTTAAGCTTTGTAGTAAATCATCCAGCGCTTCACCGTATTGCAAGTCGCGTAGACCAGGGGTATTCGGTGAAGAGATATTTACCGTAATGTATGATGCATGTTCGAACACTTTACGCATACAGTGGATGTAATCATCTTTACCCTGCTCGTTTGGTGTATCTTTATTTTTACCAATATTGATACCTAAAATTCCGTCATATTTCGCCGCTTTAACATTGTTAACTAGGTTATCAACACCCTTGTTGTTAAAACCCATGCGATTAATAATCGCATTTGATTCAGGTAGGCGAAAAATACGTGGTTTATCGTTACCAGCTTGAGGACGTGGGGTAACAGTACCTACTTCAACAAAACCAAAGCCCATTTGCGAAAATGCATCAATACACTCTGCATTTTTATCTAAGCCTGCTGCTAAACCTACCGGATTTTTAAACTCTAACCCTAAAAAATTTACAGGTTTATTAGGGACAGATTGAGACCACGCAGCACTCAATGGCGTATGAGCAAATCGTCGTAAATTATTAAGTGCAAATTCATGAGCCCACTCCGCATCACGGGTAAACATAAAACGGCGAGCTAGATCATAAAACATGGTTTGTTCCTCAGGTAAAATAAACAAGGTAGCCGTTTAAAACGGACCATTGCAAATTAAGGGCAAAAAAATACCCCAGCGAGCTGGGGTATGTATTTTAACGACTTTTCACTTATTTGGAAGTGTCACAGTTGTGGCTTAGCAACATTAGTTCACGAAGTGCCACTGAGAACTTCGCAAAATCGTGGCTTTGCGATGTTTTGAACTCAGATAACATCTGCTTCCAACGTTGTAATAGTAGATCTTGATTATCCATCCACTCATCAATTTGTGCATCAATGTCTTTGCTATCTGCTGCAAAGCTATTAAGTACCACAGCTGATAATGTACGTTGTTGCCAATCCAGCTCTTCACGGTATGACGCACGAGCAAGTGCTTGCCAGTGGTTCGCAACCGGTTGGTTAGTGATTTGGTCAAGGAACCAATGAAGGCCCATACGTGCACCCAACTTGAAGTACGTATTAGAAACCATATCAATACTACGCTCTGAATTATTTGCAATTTCAGCTAAGTCCATTACAGAGAATAAGCTTGATAGTGAAACTATGCGTGTCGCTAGTGCTTTTGGTACATTGCTGTCAATTAACTTGTCAGCTGCTTTAACTAGACGCTCGCTCTCTTTTTCAACCATATAGCTGTTTAGGTTTTCACTTAAATCAGCAAATGTTGGTGCGAAGAATTCAATTGCTTGCTCAATCGTTTGTGCTTTATTGCGATGACGTAAGAACCAACGTGTTGCACGACGAACCGTACGACGTAACTGATATAGCATTTCTGTTTGCACAGCTGCTGGGATCTTATTATCAAGCGCAACAATTGATGACCACGTTTCTGGCATCTGGAACACTTCTTTTGCAATTGAGTAGCAAAGTGCGATTTCAGCTTCATTCGCACCTGTTTCTTCTTGCATACGAACCATAAAGTTAAGACCCATATCGTTAACGATATTATTCGCAAGTTTAGTTGCGATAATTTCTTTACGAAGTGGGTGGTTATCCATTGCATCGTTGAACTTCTCACGAAGTGGCACTGGGAACGACTTAACTAATAATTGACGGTAGTATGGGTTTTCAGTGATTTCATCAACCACTAGAGACTCTTTAAGTACCATCTTCGCATAAGAAACTAATACAGATAGCTCTGGACGAGTTAAATCTTTACCCGCTGCTGCGCGCTCTGCAAGTTCTTCATCCGTTGGAATGAACTCGATTGCACGGTTTAACTTGCCATCTTTTTCAAGTGCGTGGATGAAACGTACTTTTTCTTTTAGCGTCGACGTACCTTTTGATTGAGTAATCGATAAGGTATGCGTTTGACGATAACAATCTTTTAATACTAACTCAGATACTTCATCAGTCATTGAATAAAGTAGCTCATCACGTTGTTTACGCGTTAAGTCACCTTCTGCAACTAGACCATTAAGTAAAATCTTAATATTAACTTCGTTATCTGAACATGCTACACCACCCACGTTATCAATGAAGTCAGTGTTAACACGACCGCCTTTAGCAGCAAATTCGATTCGACCTAATTGTGTTGCACCTAAGTTACCGCCCTCGCCTAAGATCTTCGCACCAAGCTCAGAACCATTAATACGAAGTGCATCATTCGCGCGGTCACCAACATCAGCATCAGTCTCTTTAGAGTGCTTGATGTAAGTACCGATACCACCATTCCAAAGTAAATCAAACTCCATCATTAGTGCTGCTTTGATTAACTCATTAGGTGTCATGCTCGCTTTCTTAGTGCCGAGCATTTTCTTCATTTCTGGGCTTAAGCTAATTGATTTAGCCGCACGAGAGAATACACCACCACCTTGTGAAATAAGGTCTTTGTTGTAATCTTCCCAAGAAGAACGCGGTAGATTAAATAAACGTTCACGCTCTGGGTAAGATGTCGCTGCATCTGGGTTTGGATCAACAAAGATGTGCATGTGGTTAAACGCTACTTGTAAGCGAATGTGCTTAGAAAGCAACATACCATTACCAAATACGTCACCCGCCATGTCGCCGATTGCCACAACAGTGAAATCAGTTGTTTGACAGTCAATATCCATTTCACGGAAATGACGTTTAACAGATTCCCACGCACCTTTTGCCGTGATACCCATTTTCTTGTGGTCGTAACCTACTGAGCCACCTGATGCAAATGCATCACCTAGCCAGAAGTTATATTCATTTGCGATGCCGTTAGCGATATCAGAGAAAGTCGCAGTACCCTTATCGGCAGCAACAACTAAATACGGGTCATCTTCATCATGACGAACAACATCAACTGGTGGCACAATTTCACCACGTTCAATGTTATCTGTGATATCTAATAAACCACGGATGAAAATCTTGTAACACTCTTGGCCTTCTTTGAAGAATGCTTCACGCTCTGTTGGTAGCTGTTTACATACGAAACCGCCTTTAGAACCAACTGGTACGATAACCGTGTTTTTAACTTGTTGCGCTTTAACAAGACCCAGTACTTCAGTACGGAAATCTTCACGACGGTCTGACCAACGTAAACCACCACGAGCAACTTTACCACCACGTAAATGCACACCTTCAACGCGCGGCGAGTATACGAAGATCTCGAACGCAGGAAGTGGTAATGGCATTTCTGGGATCATAGAAGGTTGCACCTTGAATGATACGTAAGACTTAAATTGGCCATCCGCTTCTTTTTGGAAGAAGTTCGTTCTTAGGGTTGCATTGATCATATCAACGTATAAACGGATGATACGGTCATCATCCAGGTTTGCTACGTTTTCTAGTTCAAGATTTACTTGTGCAACTAGCTTCTCAAGAGCCTTCTCACTACCTGGGTTCTTAACAGAGAACTTTTTAGTGAATAAGTTAACGATTTGCGAAGCAATATGTGGGTAATTGGCAAACGTGCTTTCGATGTATGTTTGCGAGAAAGTTACACCAATCTGACGCATGTATTTAGCGTATGCACGAAGAATAGACGCTTCACGACCTGTTAAGCCACCCATTAATACTAAACGGTTGAAACCATCGTTTTCTAATCGGTTATTCCAAACATTAGTCAGTGCGGCACGGAAACGTGCTGATACTTTATCAAAATCAGCAATGCCCTTATTGTCAATTAGCATGGTGAAATCCATGATCCAATTAACTTTACCGTCAGTCGTTTTAACTGAGTAAGGTGTTTCACCCACTACGCGTAAACCAAAATTTTCTAACATTGGCATTACGTCAGATAAGTGGATTGGCTCATCTTTATGGAATAAGCTTAAACGAACAACGTTAGTATTTGCTTCTTCTTGTGGACGGTAAAACAACATTTCTAGTTTGTTTTCGTCAGTAAGAAGTTCTAGTTTTTCAATATCAACAACCGCAGCACTTGGTAAAACCTGATCTTTATACGCACTCGCAAACGCTTGTGCATATTTACGGTTTAGTTCTTTGCCGCGTGCTTCACCTGCACTTTCAAGTAGTGCAGATTGGAGTCTATCTTCCCAAGTACGGGCAGCTTCAATTAGGTTGTTTTCGATGTCTTTCACGTTATATTCAATATTATTGTCAGTCACACGCACCGTGTAATGTGTACGGGCTAATGTTGACTCAGAGAAGAAAGTAGTAAATTCGACTTTTTCGTCAGAATTAAATGCATTGGCTAAGATACGTTGCGTTTCACGACGAAGAGCCGTGTTATAGCGCTCACGCGGTACATATACCATGCAAGAGAAGAAACGGCCATATGCGTCTTTACGCACAAAAATACGGCACATATCACGCTCTTGTACTTGTAATACGCCCATGGCAACTTCAAGTAGATCAGCTTCACGTGCTTGAACAAGTTCATCACGTGGATACGTTTCTAAAATATTTAATACCGCTTTGTATGCATGAGTGCCTTTTGCAAAGTCACACATTTCCATAATGCGGTTAATCTTACTTTTCAGTACAGGTACATCAGCGGCGCTGTTGTTATAAAAGCTTGATGAGAATAAACCAAGGAAACGGTCTTCACCAATTACATTGCCCGCATCATCAAAACGCTTAATACCCACATAGTCGATATACGCAGGGCGATGCACACGAGATACTGAATTTGTTTTCGTTAAAATTAATAAATTGCTGCTACGTGCTTCTTGGCGAGCTACTTCAGGTAATTCTGAAAGTAAACGGCTATGCTCTTCGTCTGTGTTTTTCATTAGACCAAGGCTAGTGCCCTTTTTACCTTTTAACTGGTAATCACCTTGCACTGGCGAAAGTTCATACTCACGGTAACCCATTAGCGTAAAGTTATCCTTGGCTAACCAGTCTAAAAATTCTACCGTTTCTGCAACTTCGCTTTCGTTATTATTATGATGGCGTTTTGGTAAGTCTTTCGTTACCGCAATAAGTTTTTCACGAATTGGCTGCCAATCTTCTACAGCAATAGATACGTCAACTAACACACTCTCAAGTTCTTTTTTGAAAGACTCAATGACTTTTGCATCTGTTTGACGATCAATCTCGATAAAGAACACAGTTTTTGTCGACGTTGATTCTTGCTCAGCTTTTAAGCTTGAAATACCGGTGATTTTAGCGTTTTTATCACGTTGGATTTTCAGCGGAGAGTGAAGTAATAAGTGAGAAGCGATGTTTGCGCGGGTCATGGCCATGCGCACAGAATCAACTAGGAAAGGCATGTCTTTCGCGATGATTTCAACAATAGTGTGCGATGACTGCCAGCCATCTTTTGCTACTTCAGGATTGAAAACACGGACAACCGCGTCATCAGAATTATTTTTTTCTAGCGAGTTCCATAGGCTTAGTGCAGCGCCATATAAGTCACTATCGTTGCGATGAGCCAAATCCTCTTTAGACATATTGCTGTACAAGGCTTTGGCGAATTTCTCAACGAGTAACACATTATCAGCGTGAACTTTTTTCTGGATCAGCTTACAGACATTATCTAAGATAACCGAGGCTTGCCCTTCATTTCGTGTCATTGTATGTTCCTTAATCTATACTACTTATCGATTAGTAGAATATTTGTACAGCCATTTATTAGCGTGGAGTCAGGTAAATTCTAACTCTTTTACAGCTAATAAACAGCCTTTTCGATGAAATCATTTTAAGCTTTTCAGCTATTTGGTCATCTATTCACAAAATATAGATATAAATGGCCATTACTGGCCATATTGGAGCACAATTATTCACATTATTTTTTCTGGTCAGTCCAGAGGAAGCTACCAATTGCAGGTAAAAGTAGTACTGCACCCAACATGTTAACCAAAAACATGAAGGTCAGAAGAATACCCATATCCACTTGGAACTTCAGATCAGAGAAAATCCATGTGCTAACACCAATGGCTAAGGTAATACCTGTGAACAGCACTGCACTACCACGCTCTACTAATGCATTACGATAAGCTACTTCCAGTGCCACACCTTGTTTTAGCTGCCCCATCATTGATGAAAGTATGTAAATCCCGTAATCGACACCAATACCAACACCTAAAGCGATAACTGGTAATGTCGACACTGTTAAACCTATTTCAAGTTGTACCATCAACGCTTGCGCTAAGGTTGATACGATGTACAGAGGTAATACGACTGCAACCGTAGCCTTAACACTTCTAAAGCTAATTAAGCATAGCAGGATTACGGCGCCGTAAACGTAAAGCATCATAGGTAACTGTGCAGCCGATACCGATTCGTTCGTTGCAGCCATTACACCTACTGGCCCTGACGCGAGCTTAAACTTCAATTTATCCGTACCTTCAGCGGCAGCAAACTCTTTAACCTTTGCTACTACATGGTCAATAGTTTCTGCTTTGTGGTCATTTAAGAAAATAATCACTGGCATTACAGAGCAGTTACCATCGAGTAAACCTGAGCTTGTTTCGACGCGTGAAGTAGCTTGCACTAAACTGGCGGTATTGCGCGGCAGACTCTGCCATTTTAAATTACCTTCGTTAAAGCCGGCATTCACTGACTGTGCAACAGAACTTAAACTCACTGCTGATTGCACCCCTGAAACGTTCTCCATTTGCCATTGGAAGCGGCTAATACGTTCCATAACATCATGCTCAGTACACGCAGCAGGATACGCTTCTACAATCACTTTTAGGATATCTGATGAAATGGTGTATTTATCAGAAATCAAAAAGGTGTCTTGGTTATAGCGGGCATCTTGGTGCAAAGATGGCGCACCAGCATGTAAGTCACCAATACGCATTTTGTCAGCTTGCCAGTAACCCACTGCAAATAACACAGCCGTAAAGACGATAATAAAACCAGCTGTTTTACGATCAGTAGCTTTTACTAATAGCTCGCGTAACTTATCTAAGAAATTTGGTTTATCTGTGTGAGTACCCGCTTGAATATGCACAGTGCCTTCAAAGCGCATATAAGATGCCCATACAGGTAATAGAATCAGGTTAGTGAAAATAATTACCGCCACACCTAAACTCGCTGTGATGGCAAGTTCGCGAATAATACCAATATCAATGGTTAGTAAAGTTAAGAAACCAATTGTGTCAGATAACAGTGCGATACCACCTGGGATCAGAAGTGCCCTGAAGCTTGCCTGACAGCAAACCCGAGTTGAACTACCTGTTGACACTTTTTTACCGATGTCATTAATCATTTGCACACCATGGCTTACGCCAATCGCAAACACTAAAAACGGCACTAGAATTGACATAGGATCTAAACCAAAGCCTAAGGTCGATAACAAACCTAACTGCCAGACAACCGCAATGATTGAACACGCAATCGGTAAAATCGTCAGCTTTAAGCTTTGACAAAATAACCAAACCATCACGAATGTGAAAGCAATCGCAATAGCAAAAAATAACAGTACGCCTTTAGCCCCCTCAGCTACATCACCTGCCATTTTTGCAAAACCAATGATATGGATACTGACTTTATCAGTACTGAGCGGATCACGGACTTGCGTTTCTAACTTTTCAGCAAACGCTAAAGTGTCTAGTTTTTCTTGTGTTTGCGGGTCAGTTTCGAGTAATTGGGCTGTCACCATCGCGCAAGAGTAGTCACTGGCAATCATGCGGCCAACCACTTTTGCTTTTTCGATATTTTCTTTTACAACCGCAAGACCACGTTTGTCAGCGGTAAAGTTTGCCGGAATAATTGGACCGCCAGCAAAACCATCTTCAACCACTTCAACAAAACGCGCACTCGGTGCAAAGATTGAATTTACTAATGGACGATTCACACCGGGAATAAAATAAAGCTGGTCATGAACTGCTTTAAGTTGGGTAAAAAATTCTTCATTAAAAATATCACCGTCTGCATCACAGACTGAAATCAAAATACTGTTTGCACCACCAAATTGTTTTTCGTGTTTGGTGTAAACCTTCATATAGTCATGATTGAGCGGAATATTTTTATTAAACGATGCGTCTAATTGAATTTGTGTTGCTTTGAATAATAAAAAACAGGTGATCAAAGCAAAGGAAATAATTGCGAATAAGCGATGACGAAACACCGCTCTTTCTAAAATATCTAAAAAACCACGCATTACGGATTCAACTCCTTCACTTTAATGCCATTTTCTGAAGCCATAATTAGTTTGTCTTGAAACACAACACCATCAAGTAACGATTTACCATCGGCCATTTGTTCTTCTGTAAGTTGGTCATTCTTAATATGGAAAATCACCCCACTGTTAGCAAATAATAGCCACTGGTTGTTGTAGTTAATCGCGCTATTAACGGTTGCATAATTGTCGTGTGGTATTTGCTGCCACTGTTCACTGCCAGCTTGGCGAGTAAAAATGTTGCCTCTAAGGCCTGCAACTAGGTCTTCTCCACCTTGATCTGCAGTTGACGCAAACGTAAAGAAAGAGCCCATATAGATCTCTTCAAGACGCTGCCATGTTTGCCCATTGTCGAAACTTTGTGCCATTAACCCCATTTCACCAGCTAGGAATAAGCTATTATCGGTTTTAACAATACGATTAAAATGTGGGAGTATTGAAGCGGTTTCAATTTCATACCCTTCTGGATCACTGTCTTTTAAATCATTGAGGTATTCACGGTCTTCCTCAAATAATAGACTATCTAAAAAACGTTTCTGCCAAGTTTGGCCACCATCATTAGTTTCAAAAAACATGCCGTAAGCACCTACTGCATAACCATGCTCAGCAGTAGTAAATAAAATATCTAAACATGGCTTATCCATGTTTGGTAGAGACTGCTGTAATTGCCAGGTTTTTCCTGCATCCTGTGTATTAATGATGGTTGCATCATGACCACAGGCCCAGCCTAAATCGCTATTATAAAAATCAACTGCAGTGAGTAGTACTTGGGTCGGTACACTCGCTTGTTGCCAAGTTTTAGCATCTGTACTTGTAATAACCACACCATGTTTGCCAACAGCAACAAGATTTGAGCCAGCTAGTTCAATGTCGGTGAGTAGAGTTTTGTTTGCGTTAACAGCGCTAATAGCTTGTTGCGGCATAGGCATGTCTTGAGCAAAACATGAAGCACTATAAGCAAGACAGGCATAAAGCAAATACTTCATAAAGATAAATCGCCTTCGAAAAGATAAAAAAGAGAAGTCAAAAAAGTCACTGGGAAACCTATTGCGTGTACTGATGACTTACGCGAATTGCAAAAGGCACCTGGAGTCAGGTGCCTTAATTTTATTAACGACCTTCGCGGCGTAATGCGCTTGAAGTAAACTCGTTATCGTTGAATGATTGTGAGAAATCATACATTTTTTCTTGATTATCTAAACCAATTGCTAAATAACGACGAGAGTTAAGGTCATGATAAACTTCTAACGTACTCCAATGAGTAGGTACTTCATAGTAGTTAAGGCCATGAGCCATCGCTACACGATACATTTGATCGCGATTATCATAGATATCCGTTACATGTACTTGCCAGCTATCTTCATCAATATAGAAAACACGTTTCTTATAAATATGACGAGTACCCTCTTTCAGGTTCGCTTCAACAACCCAAACACGGTGTTTTTCATAACGAACATGTTCAGGATTGATATGACCTGCTTGTAAAATATCATCGTAGCTTAGTTTGTCGCTGTGAAGCTTGTAGCTGTTATAAGGAATATAAAGCTCTTGCTTACCTTTTAATGTCCAGTTGTAACGATTCGGAGAACCGTTGAACATATCAAAATCATCAGTCGTACGTAAGCTGTCAGCTGCTGTTCCAGGTGCATCATAGGCAACATTAGGTGCACGACGAACACGACGCTGACCTGAATTGTATGTCCATGCTTGGCGTGGCGTTAATATTTGGTCCATGGTTTCATGAACTAGTAACGCAGTACCTGCAAGACGAGCAGGCTCAGTTACTTTTTGCTTAAACTTAAACAAGATATTAGATTCTTGTAGTTTCTCTGGCGTTGCTTCAGGTGATGAGTATTCAACTAATAGTTGCTCATCAAAACCTACATAGTTGTATGAACCTGACGCTGTCGGTGCTGCTTGACCACCAGAGCGCGCAATTGATAAACCACGGAAACGTAGTAAGTGGTTCCAAATAGCTTCTAAACCATCTTTAGGAATTGGGAACGGAACACCTACAGCGGTATTTTTAATACCGTTACCACCTTCTACTAACTCAGCTGTCGTTGCATATTTTTTAGTTGCATCGTATACAAACTGAGGATAAGACGCACTACGACGAGTTGGGTAAATATTCATCTTGAACGTATCAGGATACGTGTTGAATAATTCAACTTGACCTGGGCTCAAGTAATCTTTGTACTGGTCAACGTTCGATTTATCAATCGTAAATAAGATTTTATCATCAGCAAACGGGTCAGGATGATGCATACCAGGCTTATAACTAGCAGGTGGTTTTGTTATACCACCAGTCCAAGCCGGAATAGAGCCATCTTTGTTTGCTGCTTTTTCTGCGCCAATAGGCGTTAAATCATTACCTAAACGAGCCGCTTCATCAGCGGTAATTTTTGCAAGTACACTTGAGCTTGCGAAAACGCCACAAAATGCTGCTGCAATGAGGGTAGGTTTTCTAATAATCATAATTTACCCTTAGATTGAATATTTAATATTGAAAGAAACATAATCGCGGTCAGAGAAAGTATTCGTTGCGCCACCACCCCAGAACGAGTTGTAGCTAAAGTCGAATGACCACGCATTTTGATAGTTGAAGTTCATGGTAACACCGAGCGATTTACGGTCTTCAACAAATAAGAACATTGGATCAGGTGTAATACCATTTACATCGTGCGAGAACACAAAACGTGGCGAGAAGTTAACACCGCTAAAGAAGTTATAATAATCACCTTTGGCAATTAGGCGATAACCCCATGCAGAAGCCGTTGGGAATGGATTCGTTTCAGGACCGTTTGAAAGACCTAAGTGTAGCGTTGAATAATCATCGCTTAATGGGCCTTGCATGATACCGCTTCGACCAGTACCGGCAACGTTTAAACGAAGCTCATCGTAATCTGGCATATCATTAATACGTACACCACCAATTTCACCAACTACCGCCCAGCTATCAGCACCTAGCGAAGGACCAAATAAATGCGTTGCAGTAAATTGTAATTGTGCTGTGTTACGAAGAATAAAGCCTTGTGCAACTTCACCTGGACCTACAACACTCGTAGCATCGCCTAAACTCATTTGTGAAATACCAGCAAAGTCAGGACGAATACCTGCAACCGCTAATTGCTCAGGCATACCCGCGTAAAGTAACTCTACGTCATCAATTTGTAGTGGTTCGTCTTGACGGAATGCAAATTCACCAGCAAGCGCTGTTTCACCGACTGATGTATTAAAGCTTAGACCATAAAGCTTAATATCTTCAGGGTATTCTAGCTGTCCTTTAGTAAATGCTTGTAAGCCTGTTACATTATCTTCTGTGATTTCTGTCGTTAGTAACATACCGATATCGGCAGCTATTGCCGCATCAGTAAAGTTTGATACTTGACCCGAAATTACTGGGCGACGACTATGATAGTTAATGTGGTATAGCGCTACTTCAGTGTCGTTTAATTCAGGTAAGTACATACCTAGGCGTAAGCCATATTGACCACCGTCATCAGGTTCGTTTTTACCTGCAGAACCTTTGCCTTTTAATGCCACTTTGGTCGGGTAAGCTAGGTACATTTGTGCCATCATTGCTTGACCTTGTGCTGATGTAGGATCAACACCTTGCGAGCGAACAATGTCATCTAAATTATTTAAGCTTTCTGTTAAGAATGCTAAATCAATATCTGGGTTAGAGGTGAAGCCCAGTTGAATATTTTGCTGATAACCATTTTCAGACGCGAAATCGTTGGTCGAGAAATATGTACCTGCCGCAGGAAGACGTGTTTCATGCCATTCATACTGGTAGAAACCTTCTAGCGTTAAATTATCTGTAATACCGAGAGATGCCCAAAGCATACCTACAGGTATGAACGCTTCTTTTAATTCTGCACCAGGGGCTTTTAATCGATCGATATCAACTGGGTTTACGTTGATACCATGCGAAATCAAAGTACTCTCACCCCAGTTAACAACTTGTTGGCCTAAACGAATAGACAGTGGGTTACGACCTTCATTTAAATCAAAGTTTGCCCATACATAGGCATCGAGTAAACGTAAATCAGCACACACTTGTTCTTTTGTGTCGTCATCATCACATGGATCAACTTTATTGCCTGAAGTTGGATTGCTATATGCGTAATCACCATCCATCAACGCAAAATCGTAGAAGTACATAAAGCGAGTGAAGAAACCAAAGTTATCTTTGCTGATTGATAGCTCGTGGTTACCTTTTAATAATTTTGAAAATGAATCACCACTATCAAAATTAAGATTACCTGCATCACCATTATTTGAATATGCACCTGGTTGGTTCCATACATCAGCAGAAGAATAGATTGGATTTAAAGCAGAATGATAACCCGTCCAATCGAATGAAGGGTTATTACTTTTACCTATATGTTTGAAATCTCGGTCTTCAACACGAATACTTTGGCCATAAGAGAAATTAGAGTCAAAACGTATGTCAAAGTCACCTAATTCAAAGTTTGCCGCGTGCAAAGATGTGCTTGAGAGTCCGAGTGTAGCCGCCGCGAGTCCCAAAGCTATTTTGTTTTTAACAAAAAGCGATCGTTTTATCATTGTGTTCATCCCCCTGTAACGGGTTGTTTTGTGATCAAATTGTTGTTTTTAGTATCTTTCTAACGATAGAAGCGAAACAGTAAAATTACAATATAGAACGCGTTCAATCGGTTAATATTTATTTAAAAATGTGACGTTTACGCATTGGTAAGACGTCATACCAGATATTTTATACACGTAAATTAACAATAGAACAAATCGAATTAACAAAAATATAATAAATTTAGAGAATAGTAGACAGTGAAAATTAACTTTTTAGTGATTAAAAAGCACAAAATAAAAGCAGCCAAAGCTGCTTTTTAACTAATTTTCTCTAGTTTTAAAAACTGATTTTCAGCGGTTAATGTCAACCTAAAGCGCCCTCTTATCCCTAAGGATGAAATAAAAGGGCGTAAATGGTTTGCATCAAAGCGAACAGTCTTGCCACCATCCTCTGTGACTTGCACAGATTTATATTTACCATGATAGTAATCAAGACATTCTGCATAACTCAGATACAAGGCAAAGTAATACTCATTCATTAACTTTCTAGAGCTTTCTCAACTTTTTCAAACAGATCATCACTGAGACCATCTAAATCAGCTAAGCGTTGCAATTGTGCTTTCATTGCCGCTGAACGATTTTCATCATAGCGTTTCCATGACATAAACGGTGTCAGCATGCGCGATGCATTTTGCGGGTTAATATTATTAAGCTTAACCAGTAAATCACCTAGTAATTGATACCCTTTTCCATCTGCACGGTGGAACTGAGTGATATTAAAGTGACTAAAGCTTCCAACTAATGCACGCACTCGGTTAGGGTTACCAAAGTCAAAACTAGGATGATCATAGAGTGCTTTAATATCGTTGATACACGTTGCTGAATCTTTCATTGCTTGTAAGGCAAACCATTTATCCATAACAAGCACATCATGACGCCATTTAGCATCAAACTCATTTAGCAGTGTGTCACACAGTGGATGGTTTGCTTTAACCACAGCACTTAATGCAGCAAGGGCGTTGGTCATATTGCTACTGTTTGCAGATTCTCTAATCAAGCTGCTAACTTCGCTATGATTTGTTTTCGCTAAATAGTATAAACAAAGTTGCTTAAGAGCACGTACGGCAACGGCTGTAGCGGATGTAGAACCATCGTCATCAAGGGCGTTATAACAATTAACCAATGACTCTGTTAGGAAGTTGGCAATTTGCGATTCAAATGCATTTTGCACAGCAATAATGTCATCAACAGGGATGACGGCATATTCTGCAGCAAGAGTATCGTAGCTAGGCAGTTTTAACAGCTCCGCAATTAGTGCGAGGTCACCTTCACGATTATCAACTAGTAGCTTTAATGCCGACAAGATATCATCAGATAAACAAGCTTCACCACTGGCAATCGCCGCTTTAATTTCATTCGTAAATAAACGCTGCTGAGCATCCCAACGTGAAAAGTCACTGCGAGCAAAACGCATAATATGTAACAGATCAGCTGCAGACGTATTTTGATTAACAATGCATGGCGCTGAGAAATCTTCAAGTAGCACTGCTACTGGGCGCTGTGTAATATCTTCAAAAACAAATTTCTGCGTTTTTTCAGTAACATTTAATACCGAATCTTGTGGCTGATTATCAATCACAAGAGGTAGCGACTGCCCTTCACTATCTAAAAGCTCAATAGCAAACGGTATGTGCAATAAGGCATTGTTAGGCTGATTATCAGGTGCGAATTGTTCAATACTCAATGTAAAAGTCTGATTTTGTTCATTATACACTTGTTCTACATTGAGCTTTGGTGTACCCGCTTGGCTGTACCATCGCTTAAATTGCGTTAAATCAATACCGGATGCATCACTCATTGCAGCCACAAAATCATCACAGGTAACAGCTTGCCCGTCATGGCGCTCGAAATACAATGCCATACCTAGCTGGAACTTCTCTTCTCCCAGTAAGGTGTGCATCATACGGATAACTTCAGCTCCTTTGTCATACACAGTCACAGTATAAAAATTATTCATTTCAATGACTTTTTCAGGTCGAATTGGGTGCGCCATAGGCCCTGCATCTTCACTGAATTGGTGAGTTCGCATAACTTTAACTGCATCAATACGATTAAGTGCACGGGAGCCTAAGTCACTACTAAACTCTTGATCACGGAAAACCGTTAACCCTTCTTTCAACGACAATTGGAACCAGTCTCGGCAAGTGACTCGATTACCTGTCCAGTTATGGAAGTACTCGTGGCCAACTATAGACTCAATCGTATGATAATCTTTGTCGGTGGCCGTTTCTTGATTTGCTAAAACACATTTTGAATTAAAGATATTGAGACCTTTATTTTCCATTGCACCCATGTTGAAGAAATCAACGGCAACAATCATGTAAATGTCTAAATCATATTCAAGGTTAAAGCGCTCTTCGTCCCATTGCATTGACTTCTTTAAAGACGTCATCGCGTGGGGCGTTTTCGATAAGTTGCCTTTATCCACAAACAAGGCTAATTCAACTTGTCTACCAGACTGGGTTGTATAATGGTCACGTAGCACATCAAAATCACCAGCAACAAGTGCAAATAAATAACTTGGCTTTTTAAATGGGTCTTGCCATTTTACAAAGTGACGTCCGTCATCTAAGTTACCTGATTCAATTTGGTTACCATTAGACAGTAAATGAGTGTATTTTTTGTCGGCAATAATTGTCACATCAAAGCTGGCAAGTACATCTGGTCGGTCGAGGTAATAGGTAATCTTTCTAAAACCTTCAGCTTCACATTGCGTACAGTAAGCACCGCCTGACAGGTACAATCCTTCTAATGAGGTGTTTGTTTGCGGGTCAATTTGGTTCTCAATTTTAAGTATAAAATTTTTAGGCAAATTATGAATGATCAGCTTTTCATCTTCGAGCGTGTAATCATTATAAGCTTTGTCATCAACCATCACAGAAATTAGTGTTAAATCAACACCATCTAGAGAAAGATCAGCATTACTTTCGTCAGTACGATTGATTGTCATTGTTGACTGTACTGAGGTTTTTAACGGCGCTAGTTCAAAATGTAAATCGATGTGTTGAATTGAGAATTGTGGGGCTTGGTAATCTTTTAAATATTGAGCTTGAGGTTTACTCGTAGCAGACATAACTGACTCCAAATGGCCCTGCTTAGCAGGGCCTAAATAGTTTATTCAGCGTTAGCTTGTTGTTTAAGGTGTTTTGGGGTTATACGTAAAATTTTAATACCCAAATAGGCATAAACAATCGCTAATAATGGATTAATTAAATTAAAGAATGCGTACATGGCATAATCAAATGGATTGATTAGTAAAACACTTTGCATATAGGCACCACAGGTGTTCCAAGGAATAAGAGGGCTAGTAATTGTGCCACCATCTTCTAACGTACGAGATAGATTTACCGGCTTTAAGCCTCGCTTTTCATATTCGTCTTTAAACATACGACCAGGAACCACAATTGCGATGTATTGGTCAGCTGCAACTGCATTAGTACCAATACAAGTTGCAATAGTTGCAGTAATAAGAGAGCCAGTGCTTTTAGCAATTTTTAAGATGCTCTTAACGAACATATCAAGTAATCCAGTTTTTTCCATGATTGCGCCAAACATTAAGGCCGTCATAATTAGCCAAGTAGTTGTCAGCATGCCAGCCATACCTCCACCGCTTAATAATGAGTCCATTTTTTCGTCGCCAGTGTCAATACTGAAACCATCAAAGAAAGTTGTCCAAACTAACTTAAAATAGCCAATCAGATGGCCTTGTGATGCATCAATTTGGCTGTTAATTAAATCTGACTGAAATAACATAGCCCAAATCGCACCTAACACCGCACCAATCGATATTGCAGGGAACGCCGGCATTTTACGAATTGCTAAAAGCAATAACACAACCAGTGGTACTAGCATTTCAAAACCGATATTAAAGTTTTGCTCTAATAAATTAACGATTTCATCAATACGCCCTGCTTCTGTTGAGCCTCCAGCATTAAAGCCCATAAAGATAAAAATGATTAAGGCAATGATGAAGCTTGGCACTGTTGTCCAAAGCATATGATGGATATGCTCAAATAAATCAGCACCAGCTACAGCAGGTGCTAAGTTAGTTGTTTCAGAAAGTGGGCTTAATTTATCACCAAAGTAGGCACCAGAAATAACCGCACCCGCCGTTACAACTTGTTCAAGGCCAAGGCCTGTTGCAACACCTAATAACGCCACACCAATGGTCGCCGCTGTGGTCCAAGAACTGCCTATACTCATAGCTACAATGCCACAAATTAAGCAGCTAGCCGCATAAAACCAGCTAGGATTTATTATTTGTAGCCCATAGTAAATTAGAGTTGGTACAGTACCCGATAACAACCAAGTACCAATTAAGGCACCCACCATTAGCAGAATGATGATTGCACCGAGTGATAAGGTGATCCCTTCAATCATGGCTTGTTCTAGTTTTTTCCAGGTATAACCATTTTTTAAACCAATTAATGCTGCAGTAAAAGTAGCGAATAATAAAGCGATTTGGTTAGGACCTGATGATGAATTATCACCGAATAAATAAACAGCGGCGCCTAGCAGGCACACGAGCACAGTAATTGGGATCAAGGCATCTAAAAAACTGGCCTGTTTAATTGGTTTCTCTTCAATTGAATTCAAAAGATAGTCTCCTACACGTCTTATGTGGCGTGTTTAATTATTATTGTAAGCTTGACGCAAAACTTCAGTGGCTTTTGGGCAGCCATATCCTGCAATTATAACAACCTGACCTGTTTTAGGTAGCAAAAAAGGCGCCTAAGCGCCTTTTTATTAATCAATATTGCTATTTAATTGCCAATTATTTCTTAGCAATACGACCATATTTAATAAAATCCTGCGTGATTAATGCAGCCTCTTCTAAGAAAGGGTCTAGTTCATCAAGGCTATCAGGTAAATCATCAAGCTTTTCTACTGGCTTTTCACCAAGGCGAACTAATCGTTCATTAGCACGCTCTAAAGCACGCTCTTCACTTTCATCTTTCTCTTTTAAACGCGTCGCTTCAACCAGTGAGATAGTTTTACGGTCTTTCTCTTCTTGGTAGCGCTTAATGTCATCAAACACATAACCAAACTCCGGCTCATCTGCAATTCGCGAATCATGAAGCTTATTAACGTAAGCAATAGCTGGTTTCAAGTTATCGACTGAATTATATTTAGCACGAATGATACTATCCCAAGGTAAGGCATTATCTTGTTGGCTCTCGCCCCACTCCGATGGTTCAATTGCTGATGGGAATGACACATCTGGGATCACTCCTTTGTGCTGCGTGCTTCCGCCATTGATACGGTAGAACTTAGCGATTGTATATTGCACGCTACCTAATGGGTGATCGTATAAGTCATAGGCGCGGCCAAGGGGTTTATGCTGCTGTACTGTACCCTTACCAAATGTTTGTTCACCAATCACAATTGCACGGCCATAATCTTGCATTGCTGCAGCAAAAATCTCTGAGGCTGATGCACTGTAACGATCAACTAAAACAGTGAGTGGGCCATCATAAAAAGTGACGCCGTCACGGTCTTTTTGCTCTTCAATACGATTATTTAACGTGTGAATTTGCACTACTGGACCTTGGTCTATGAATAAACCAGAAAGCTGAGTTGCTTCGTAGAGTGAGCCCCCACCATTTTGACGTAAATCAATGATAATACCGTCTACTTTGGCTTCTTTTAATTTCGCAATTTCAATTTTAACGTCTTGCGATAAATTGTTGTAGAAACCAGGAATTTCAATAACACCAATTTTGCTGGTTAAGTCAGAGTATTTTGCTTCAAATACTTCAGATTTTGCAGCGCGGTCTTCTAAGCGGATCTTATCACGAGTGATTTCAACTACTTTAGGTGTACCGTGAGCATCTGCACCTTTTAGGTATTGCAGGCGAACTTTTGTCCCTTTTGGGCCTTTGATCAGATCAACTACGTCATCTAAACGCCAGCCAATCACATCAACAAACTCTTCACCTTCTTGGGCAACACCAATAATACGGTCATCTGCTTTAATTTGTTCTGACTTATCAGCCGGGCCACCAGGTACTAAGCTACGAATTACTGTATAGTCTTCATCATAGCTAAGCACAGCACCAATGCCTTCTAATTCAAGATCCATGTCCATCTTAAATTGCTCAGCACGGCGAGGTGATAAATAAGAGGTATGCGCTTCAATGCTTCGTGCGAATGAATTCATCACGATTTGAAAAGCATCTTCACTATTAGTTTGCACTAAGCGTTTTTGCGCATTGTGGTATCGTTTGGTCAAGACTTCTTTAATGCCTTGCCAGTCTTTACCCGTCATTTTTAATCGTAAAGCATCGTACTTGACTCGTTGACGCCAAAGTTCATCAAGCTCAGCTTGGCTTGTTGCCCAATTGGCGTCTTCACGGTCGAACAGATACTCATCTTCTTTATCGAACTTCATTTCGTTTTCAAGCAGCGATAAAGAATAATCATAACGTTCAAAACGACGTTTTAAGCTTAAGTTAAAAATATCAAAGGCAAATCCCAATTTACCTGTCGACAATGCATTATCAAACTGATCTTTATACTGCTCAAAAGAAGCAATATCAGACGCTAAAAATACATTTTTGTTGTAGTCGAGAGATTCAATGTATCGATCAAAAACCTTTTCAGATAATTGATCGTTAAATTTAATTGGTTTGTAATGTGCACGAGTAAATAAGTTTGTCACCCGTTTGCTTGCCGTACTATGTTGGCTTTCTTGCTTGAGTACTGGCAGATCTTTTTCAGTCAAATTGTCTGAAGATGCCAATAATGAACCTGAAAACAGGGCAGCGACTAACGGAATGAGCGTAAACTTTTTACTCATACACAACTCCTTTATTTTTTACAGCTATTAAATGATATACAGGCTGTCTGCTTTGGTCTTAACTTGCATCCCTGTTACTAACTCAACGTGAACTTCATCTTTATTCACTTCAGTAATAACTGCGTTTACAAGTGCTTGGCCAAGTTTAACTTTAACTTTGCTATTAACCTTGACCTCAGAGGCAGGTAAAGGTTCAACTTTTCCTGAACGTTTTGCAGGAGCAGCTTTAGCTGGCTTATTACTTACTTTAGCGCCTTTTTCGCCTGATTTAGCGTGGTGGCCAGTATTCTTTTTGTAAGATTTTGTGTCACCGTCTTTACGTGGACGTTGCGGCTTCTTACGCTTCGCCATTTTAGCGCGGCTTTCTTCTAACGCTTTTTGTGCGTGCTCAATGTGCTCTTGTTCAACTTTTTCGTCTTGATTACCATCAAGATCGATACGGAACTCAGACTTTGTCACAGCTTCTAAATAGCGCCAGTTTGAGGTGTACTTTCTTAATGCTTGACGTACCTGAGTTTTACTTACCTTCTCAGAACCTTCAATGCGCTCAGCAATATCTTTAAAGATACCGACTTTAAGCGGCTGAATACCGTCTTTTTGTTTAAAACATTGTGGAAATTCTTGATATAAGAAATCCAGTACTTCATTAATATCTTTTAGCTTGTTTGTGGTTTCCATCTTAGAACCTTTTATTACATCTTTTCATCAAGTGATGAATCGACATAGTGTGTTACCCAGTCGGTCAACTCTTCGAAGTCCGCTTCAATAAGCGCTAAATCACCACGAAGGTGTTCCCAAATACCATTTATAATTTCATCAATTGATTCACAGTCAAGGTCGTCCGGTAGACGATCCCAAGCCATGTGAATCAGGTCGTTGAGCCTTTCAGCAACAACTTCTTCTTCCCCTTCCCAATCACCAACATCAGCAATTGCAAAGAGGTAATCTTGCACATTTAGCAGATCTTTCATTTTAGATTTGCCTCAAAGCACTTTACCAATGCTTCTAAACCAGCTTGATCATCAGCATCGAATCGCGCAATGCTTGGGCTATCGATATCAAGTACAGCAATTACTTTACCGTCTTTGAAAATCGGCACAACTACTTCTGAGTTAGATGCAGCGTCACAGGCAATATGGCCAGCAAATGCATGCACGTCTGCAATGAGTTGTGTTTGTTGTGTTTGCGCGGCAGTTCCACATACCCCTTTACCTACTGGAATACGGATACATGCAGGATTACCTTGAAACGGCCCTAGCACTAATTCTTCAGGTGAATCCATCAAATAAAAGCCCGCCCAATTTACGTCCTCTAGTGAGGTAAATAACAGCGCACTAATATTTGCCATGTTGGCAATGATATTTGATTCACCAGTGATTAGCGATTCAGTTTGTTTAACTAATGACTGGTAAAAATCTTGCTTTTGCATACCAAACTACTTCTTATTAAACATACAGTAGCTAAAGGTACTCTTTGTAGACGACAAATGAAACCTTTTGAGGGCAAAAAAAAACATTTTGCCCTCAATTTCATTCAGCTTGATTAATTATTCTGCTATTGATGAGAAGATTGTGCTGTAAGGCCCTGTCTTAAACCAAATAAAAACAGCCCTGCTGCAAGGGCAGACATGACAGCATTGACTACAAATGCCATACCTGTTGTAGCACTCAATAAGTAACTAAAGATAGCTCCACCTAGTAAACCCAGTGTCAGCACACCTGAATAATTTACTTTCGCATACTTATACATAAGCAGGTAGCCAGGTACCACAAATGCAGCCATAGTTAAGCCTACAATGTGTGCATTGGCTATTGCACTGACAAGTAAGTTAAAGAAAATACTAAAGCCATTTCCTTCAAGTGAAAACGCATAATAAAGGCCTAAGATACAACCAACGATCACAGGCGATAATAAAGAAAGTCCTACACTCTTTGCTAAACGATGTTTCATAAATTCCCTAATGCCACAAAGATAATACGAGAAGTATTAAGCATGGACTAACTAGGGAAAATGCGAAATATCGACAATAGTCGTAATTTGCTTAGCAAAGGAATAATAAAGCGGCAGAAACAAAAAAGCCGCTGAATAAATTCAGCGGCTTCAATGATGGTGGAGAGATAGGGATTTGAACCCTAGAGGGGCTACAAACCCCTGCCGGTTTTCAAGACCGGTGCATTCGACCACTCTGCCATCTCTCCGAATGCGAAAACCTACCCGTTTACACAAGTAGTAAAAATAATGGTGGAGAGATAGGGATTTGAACCCTAGAGGGGCTACAAACCCCTGCCGGTTTTCAAGACCGGTGCATTCGACCACTCTGCCATCTCTCCGACGGCGTGCATAATAGATAAGGAAGCCGGGTTTGTGAAGCTTTTTTTTCAAAAAACTGTTTAAGTGATTAAAAAACAACTAAATCGTTCAGCATTAACACAATCACACTCAAAATATAATCGATTTGAACTTTTCTATTATTTATCTTGTCTATTGATCCACAATAGTTTGCCCAAATATATAACTCTTGATAGGCTTAGTTCAGTTTAATAATTGGAACTAACGAACGTATAAGTTCATTTAAAGGAGCTCTAACAATGGCGTTTAATCAATCGTACAATACTGCTAGACCAGTAATGTCGACTATTGAAACCAATAAAGTTTTGAAGAATACCTATTTCTTACTAGCTATGACACTGGCATTTAGCGCAGTAACAGCCGGTATTTCAATGGCAATGAATCTACCTTATTTTATGGGGTTAGTATTTAGCTTGATTGCATTTGGTGTACTTTTTGTTGTCAACAAAAAGGCAGACAGTGCATCAGGTGTTGCCTGGGTATTCGTTTTCACAGGTTTGATGGGCGCAGGACTTGGTCCAATGCTTAACTACTACGCTGCAATGCCAAATGGCCCTATGCTTATTATGCAAGCCCTAGGTTCGACAGCCTTAATCTTCTTCGGCTTATCAGCTTACGCTCTAACCACTAAAAAAGATTTCTCATTTATGGGTGGTTTTTTAACAGTGGGCTTAATTGTGGTAATTATCGCAAGCTTAGTAAATTTATTTATTGGTAGCTCTATTACCTTTATGGTAATTAACGCTGCAGTTGTATTGATTATGTCTGGTTTAATATTATTTGACACTAGCCGCATTATTAATGGCGGTGAGACAAATTACATCCGCGCAACAGTTGCTTTATATCTGAACGTGTATAATTTATTTACGTCACTTCTACACCTACTTGGTGCAAGTGATGACTAATTAAATAGTTCTGCTAAAATAGCCCCTTTCTAGGGGCTTTTTTATTGGATGCGTTTTGGCACAATTTGTACTTTCTCTTCATACCGCGCCGACCGATCATGACACGACACAACGGCTAATTAAATTTGCGCAAGCTTGTCTTGATTCTGGTCACTCAATTACAGCTATCTTTCTTTATCAAGCAGGTGTTTTCCACTCCAGTAATCATTTAGAACTTGCCAGTGATGAGTTACCAATTAATCGTTTATGGCAAGAATTAAACTCGCAAGATGTTCCTCTGCTTCTTTGTGTTACTGCTGCAGAAAAACGAGGGTTAGATATTGATAACACAGGCGTGTTTACAGTTGCTGGCTTAGCTGAGTTTGCAATGTTAGTAAGTGAAGCTGATAAATGGGTGCAGTTTAAATGAAAAACATTCTTGTGATCAGTCAACACAGTCCATTTGATGATCAACATATTCGTGAATCACTCGACACTACACTGATTTTTGCTGCTATCGAACAAAACATTAGTTGGCTTCTTAGTGGTGAGGCAGTATTAGCTCTGAAAAAAAATCAACAGCCAGAGCTACTTGGCATTAAAAACTATTTTAAAACCATTAAAACCCTTGAGTTATACGATGTTGAAAACATTTATGTCTGTGAAAAGTCGTTAATGGACTTTAACCTTTCAGAAGATAGTCTGATTATCGATGTTAAAGTAGCTAACTTTGAGCAACAGCGAGACTTAATTACAGAGCAGCATCAGGTGGTGACGTTATGAGTACATTGCATATTTTTTCGAAACCCTTATCCCACTATTGCAATAATATGTTGGCTAATCTAATTACTGCACAGGATAAGGTACTACTAGTCAGTGATGCTTGTTATAACAATATGCAATTTAAGCAGTTCTCATCCTGTCTATATTTACTTGAAGAAGATACTACAGCTCGCGATATTTCACTCAATAAAGAGGATATCGTAATAGACTACACACAGTTTGTAGAAATGACTTTAAATGCACAGAACACAATTACTTGGTAAACCATGCTTGAATTTAATAACAAACAAATAGAAACAGACAAACAAGGTTATTTACTTGATTCAAATGATTGGTGTGAAGATCTAGCGCCTATCATTGCTGAACAAGAGAACATTACTTTAAGTGAACAGCACTGGGAAGTTGTGCACTTTGTGCGTGATTTTTATCTTGAATACAACACCAGCCCAGCTATTCGTATGTTGGTCAAAGCTATGGCTCAAAAGCTTGGTGAAGAAAAAGGTAATAGCATGTACTTGTACAAACTTTTCCCTAAAGGTCCTGCTAAGCAAGCAACTAAAATTGCAGGTTTACCTAAACCAGCTAGGTGCATTTAATGGTAAACAAACCTAAAAGTAAACCACGTCGCAGTAGTGGCCGAACATACTCAAGGCCGATACAAAAACGTGAAGTAAAAAAAGCAATTAGCCCAGAGAAACGTAAAGTCGTACTGTTTAACAAACCATTTGATGTGCTTTGCCAGTTTACTGATGATCAAAACCGCAAAACGCTTGCCGACTTTATTACTATTAAAGACGTTTATGCAGCAGGACGCCTAGACAGAGATAGTGAAGGGCTGTTGCTACTTACAAACTGCGGTAAATTACAACACACTCTCACTGAACCCAATAAAAAAACAGCAAAAACGTATTGGGTGCAAGTAGAAGGTGATGTTACTGATGAGGCTATCTTTGCGCTTAACAAAGGCGTAGAGCTTAAAGATGGCATGACCAAGCCTGCCAAGGTTAGGCGAATTAATGAACCCGCAATTTGGCCACGTACCCCGCCCGTTCGCGAACGAAAGAATATTCCAACTAGCTGGTTAGAAATATCCATCACTGAAGGAAGAAACCGCCAAGTTCGCCGTATGACAGCCCATGTTGGTTTCCCTACTTTGCGATTAATTAGATATAGCATTGGTAACTATACTCTTGATGGTTTGGACAGTGGCCAGTTTAAAGTCGTGAACAATCCCGATGCATAAACCTAATGTCACAGTTGCTGCAATCGTCAGGTGTCAAGACAAGTATTTACTTGTTAAAGAGCGCGATAAGCACACAGGTGAAATTTGTTATAACCAACCAGCAGGTCATTTAGAAGCCAATGAAACCTTAGCAGAAGCAGCTCATCGCGAACTTATTGAAGAAACTGGCATTAGCCTTAATGCCAATCACCTTGTTGGCATTTATAATTTGCATGCCGCGAATGGCGTTCACTATATGCGTTTTAGTTTTGCTTTTAATTGCCCTACACTAATAGCACCCTCCCCCCAGGATGATGATATTCTCAGCGCAGATTGGTTTAGTTTTGAACAAATTAAAAGCCTACCACTGAGAAGCCCCCTCGTTTTAAAATGCATTGAAGATCATTTAGCTGGTAAAGCCTATCCACTTAGTTTGATTTACCAATAACGGCTGTGATTTTGGCTGGTTTGGGTATATAATATCGGCCTTTCCATAGCAGTTAAAAAATGACAGCGAATATTATGAGCGAAAATAGTCACATTAAAGTCATCGTGGGTATGTCCGGCGGTGTGGATTCTTCTGTATCAGCGTATTTATTAAAGCAACAAGGCTATCAAGTTGAAGGCCTGTTCATGAAAAACTGGGAAGAAGATGATAATGATGAATATTGCGCTGCAGCTGAAGACCTTAAAGACGCACAAGCAGTCTGTGATAAATTAGGTATTGAGCTTCATACTGTAAATTTTGCAGCAGAATACTGGGATAATGTTTTTGAGTACTTCTTAGCAGAGTACAAAGCAGGCCGTACGCCTAACCCAGACATCATGTGTAATAAAGAAATTAAATTCAAAGCATTCTTAGAATTTGCAGCTCAAGCACTCGGCGCTGATTACATCGCTACTGGTCACTATGTGCGCCGTGAAAAACGGGGTGATAAATTTGTTATGTGTCGTGGCCTTGATGACAATAAAGATCAAAGTTATTTCTTATACACTTTAAGCCATGAACATATTGCACAAACGCTTTTCCCTGTAGGTGATATTGCTAAACCTGAAGTTCGCCGTATTGCCGAAGAGCAAGATTTAATAACTCACGATAAAAAGGACAGTACAGGTATTTGTTTTATCGGTGAGCGTAAATTCAAAGATTTCTTACAAAAATTCTTACCGGCACAGCCAGGTAAAATCGAAGATACCGATGGCAATGAAGTTGGTGAGCACGAAGGCTTGATGTATCACACTTTAGGTCAACGTAAAGGCCTCTTAATTGGTGGTATGAAAGAAGGTTCGGGTGAACCTTGGTATGTTGTAGACAAAGACATTGAACGCAATGTACTAGTTGTTGGCCAAGGTAAAGACCACCCTCGCCTATACAGCAATGGCTTAAATGCAAATCAACTACACTGGGTTGACCGTGTTGGCCCTAAAGGTACAACGCGCTGTACTGTTAAAACTCGTTATCGCCAAGAAGACATCAGCTGTACATTACTCGTTGGTGAAGATGGCATGGCTCGCGTATTATTTGATGAGCCACAAAAAGCGGTTACACCTGGTCAATCAGCCGTATTCTACGCTGATGAAGTCTGCTTAGGTGGTGGTATTATTGATTCGGTGATTAAGTAATGACAGAGCACCAAGTCATGGCTTTAGCTGCCATGTGCCAAGTTGCCAAACAAGTACAAAAAGTTGCGCAATATGGCCAAGGCAGTGATCACGAATTAGAAAAGTTATTAAGCTGTATTGTCGAAACATCACCTGATACACCTGAAGATGTATATCAGGGTAAACATAATTTACGTGAAGGCTATCGTATTTTGATTGCCCAGCTTTCTGCCGGCGCAGATAAAGACGTCGAAATCGTAAAATATGTAGGTGGCTTAATGCAATTAGAACGTGCCTTGAGCGCAAAACAAAGCAGCTTAAATGAATTAGGTCGTCGCATTGATGACGTTAAACGTCGCCTCGACCATTTTGCTATCACAGATGATACTGTAGTAGCAGCGCTTGCTGATATTTACTCGTCGGTGCTAAGCCCCCTTGGGCATCGTATTCAAGTTTACGGCAAGCCAGAGTTATTAAAACAGCAGCTCACGCAAAACAAAATTCGCGCCTTATTATTGGCCGGAATTCGTAGTGCCGTGTTATGGCGACAAATGGGCGGTAAACGCCGTCACTTTTTCTTTGCAAAAAGAAAAATCCTCGCTATTGCTAAACAATCAATTTAATTATCGTTCAAACTAGACAATTTAGGAGTCATTATGGAGCTTTCAGCGTTAACCGCTATCTCTCCGGTAGATGGTCGCTATGGCAGCAAGACCACGGAACTACGCAGTATTTTCAGCGAATTTGGTTTAATCAAATACCGTGTAACTGTTGAAGTTCGTTGGTTACAAGCTTTGTCTGCAGCTAGCGCAATCACAGAAGTACCGGCATTTAGCGACGAGGCTAATGCTTTACTTAATGCCATTGTTGATAACTTTAGCGAAGCTGACGCAGCACGCGTTAAAGAGATCGAGCGCACAACCAACCATGACGTTAAAGCAGTTGAATACCTACTTAAAGAAAAAGTGGCTGACAACGCGGAGCTTAACGCAGTTAACGAATTCATTCACTTTGCATGTACTTCAGAAGACATCAATAACTTGTCTCATGGTTTAATGCTAACTGAAGCGCGTGACAAAGTTTTACTTCCATACTGTGACCAACTTCTAAATGCATTAAAAGAAAAAGCAGTTGAGTACAAGTCAGTTGCGATGATGACACGTACCCACGGTCAACCAGCTACCCCTTCTACAATGGGTAAAGAGTTTGCAAACGTCTACATGCGCTTAAAGCGTCAACGTGACCAAATTGCTAACGTAGAAATGTTAGGTAAAATCAACGGTGCTGTAGGTAACTACAACGCTCACCTAAGTGCATACCCAGATTACGATTGGCACAGCCACGCTGAGCAGTTCGTAACGAGCCTAGGTTTAACATTCAACCCGTTCACAACACAAATCGAGCCACACGATTACATTGCCGAGTTATTCGATGCAGTTGCACGTTTCAACACTGTATTACTTGATTTTGACCGTGACGTTTGGGGCTACATTGCACTTAACCACTTCAAACAAAAAACAATCGCAGGTGAAATTGGTTCTTCAACAATGCCTCACAAAGTAAACCCGATTGATTTTGAAAACTCTGAAGGTAACTTAGGTATTGCTAACGCTATCTTTACTCACCTTGCGCAAAAACTACCGGTATCTCGCTGGCAACGTGACTTAACTGACTCAACAGTGTTACGTAACCTAGGTGTTGGTATGGGCTACACTCTTATCGCTTACCAAGCGACATTAAAAGGTGTAAGCAAGCTTGAAGTAAATGAAGAACGTTTATTACAAGAGCTAGATCAAAACTGGGAATTACTCGCAGAGCCAATCCAAACTGTTATGCGTAAATATGGTATCGAAAAGCCATATGAAAAACTTAAAGACCTTACTCGTGGTAAGCGCGTAAACCAAGAAATCATGGCTGATTTCATCGACGGTCTTGAGTTACCTGAAGAAGCAAAAGTAGAAATGAAGAAATTGACACCGGCTAATTACATTGGTCGTGCGGTTGAGTTCATCGATAACTTAGCTTAAATTCAAACAAAGACTTGAAAAAGCGAAAGGCCTTCCTTTCGCTTTTTTTATACCAATTCGCTTAGGTCATGTTATGTATCAATTATCCATCAATTCACTTACCCAAGAGCAATTTTTAGCTCAGTATTGGCAAAAAATACCATTGCTTATCAAACAAGGTTTTAAAGACTTTACTGACCCCATTGAGCCAGAAGAGCTTGCGGGTCTTGCCATGGAAGAAAGTATTGAATCACGAATAGTGACCAATCACTCAAATGACTGGCAAGCACACCATGGTCCGTTTGAAGACTTTAGCTTATTGACTGAAAAGCACGCTACATTACTAGTACAAGCGGTTGACCATTGGCATAACGAAGCTGCTCAATTACTAGAGCCATTTCGCTTTATTCCTAACTGGCGCATCGATGATTTAATGATTAGCTACTCAACACCAGGTGGTGGTGTTGGCCCGCATTTAGACCAATACGATGTGTTTATTATTCAAGGCCAAGGCAAACGCCATTGGCGGGTTGGTATGCCTGATGCTAACCTAAGACAGTTTGCGCAAAATAAAAGCCTGCTACAAGTCGAGCAGTTTCCTGCTGTTATCGACTGTGTTCTAGAGCCTGGTGATATTCTTTATATTCCACCGGGTTGTCCACATGAGGGTTACGCAGTTGAAAACGCATTAAATTACTCTGTTGGCTTTCGAGCACCAAACCAGCGCGATTTATTATCACAGTTTGCAGACCATTTGATAGATACTGAACTTGGCAATCAACGATACAGTGATGCTGAGCTTAAATTACGTGACTCAAAAGGCGAACTTAAGGAATTTGAAGCTGAAAATGTTAAACAGCTGATGATTGCTGCAATAAATGATGATGCAGTATTTAAGACTTGGCTTGGTAACAATATGAGTCAGCCAAAACATGAAATGGATTTAGCACCTTTAGAAGAACCTTATACATTAGATAATTTACTTGAGTTACTACGTGATGACGAGGTTGTTTTTGAGCGCTTAGGTGGCACCCGAGCAATCTATCAAGTGATTGGAGATAAAATACTTTTAAGTGTTAATGGCATTAATTACATGCATGATTTACATGAGCTTGAATTAATTAAAAAGCTCACAGATCAAACCTGGCTGACAGCTGCTGATATAAATAGTTCAAAAAATAATCACATTTTCTTGAAAACTTTTACTACACTTTTAAATGAGGGTATTTGGTTTTGTTAGGAGCGTGTGTTTATGGGCTATCAAATAGATGAAGTTGAATGGAATATCGACAAGGAACTTTTACAACAGATCCGAGAGCGGGTATTTGTTTGCGAATTGCATATTCCAAAACACATTGAGTTTGACCATTTAGATAAAACAGCACATCACGTCCTTGTAACAGACGAATGTAAATGCCCAGTTGCTACTGGGCGTTTATGCAATGATGGCCTAATTGGTCGTATAGCAGTTTTGCCTGAACACCGTAACCGTTCGGTTTACAAATCATTATTGAATTACTTAGTAAGTATGGCTGAAAAGCAAGGCTGTGACTGTGTCAGTATTAATTGTATTTTGAATGAGGTAGACAGGTTTAAACAAAATGGCTTTTCAGCAGATGGTTTAGTGTTTATGGAAGCTGGTATTCCAAGGCAGCGAATGCTCTGCCCTATCAAGCAGTTTGATACGCGGCCATTCACTTTAGTACATTAAGGTTTCGGTAAAATAAAAAAGCTGAATAAAAATATTCAGCTTTTTTATTAGTAAGTTTGTAAAGTCAGTTATGCTGGCTCGTTTTGCCACATTTCTTCTTTTTCAAACAACTCATATAAGCCATGAGCACGATTGATTAGCAAATTCGCAAAATCAACTTTGGTTTTGTCTACGGCCCCTGATTGCATTAGCTGATCAGCCTTCAATTGCCACTGCATTGAAAAATAACGTAATACTTCACGTGCATTAGTTGCTGCGCTTGCTTCAGCGTGATCAGTCGGTAAGCGACCCGTGATCACCCAATAGCTTTTACCGTTTTGTGCTTTAAATTTCCAAATTGCCACTAAAGGCGCAATGAAACGACTTTCTTTCTCAACAACAGTTTGCGGGATAACCCCTTTTTCTGCTAGATGCTTTTGTGCATTTTGGAAACATTCTCTTTGCCAAATAACACTTTGTTTTTGCGCTTCGGCTTGTTCTTCTGGTGTTAATGGTCTTGCTTGTTTTTGTTCCATGGTGGTTACTCTTTTACAACATTTCTGACACTTTAAGGTTTAAAATGGCGCTGTGCAAGTGTTTACGGGCAATCAAAAGGCATTTTAATTTACTTGAGTATTATTCAGCCAACTCAGAATGAAGAGTTAGGCACAGTTTAAAATTGCAGCTCTTCAATTGTTGATTCTCGACCTAAAATTGTGTTGCGGTGTGGGTAACGACCAAACCTATCAATAATAACTTTGTGCTTTAGTTCAAACTCATAATTACTCATGCCTTTAAACAATTGCTCAGCCTGCTGATGAATGACTTTCGATTCACTGTGCATAAAAAGCATATAAAAAACGCTACTTGTGAGCTTTCAAGTTATATATCAAAACCTAGTTCGATAGCTCTTTGCGCTAAGCTTAGCGCTTACGGATCTTGGCTAAACGCTTTCGCTGTTTCACGGTCAATACCGCGTGAAAACTGAGCTAACACGATGATTTCAGCTAATAGCCTAGCGCATATATTCACTAATCAGCATGCTCGCCAGCTAACCTGCAAAAGACATTATGAAAACTAACGCTTAATTAATGCATCAACTTCATCAGATTGTTAATACCAACCTTTAGGGCCAAATTCATGAAACCAAAAATCAATAATCTAATGCTTGTCCAAGCTTGAATTTCTTTAGTTACCAAGTACTTTTGCAGGGTCTACCCGGGTTGCTTGCCACGCCGGGTAAAGTGTTGCCAAAATTGCGAGGACAAAGGTGACAATCACGGTGATAACGATATCTTGCCATACTAATTTGCTTGGTAAAAACTCGATAAAATACACGCCTTGTAACGGGTTATCACCAAATAAGTTACTTACCCAAGTGAACAGTTCACTAATATTTAATGCTAGCATCACACCGATAATCGTGCCCAAAATCACACCTATTAAGGCTTGTGTAAAACCTTGCATAACAAAGGTCGCTAAAATGGTACTATCTTGTGCGCCCATGGTTTTTAAAATCGCAATATTTGCCTGTTTCTCACGTACTTCCATCACTAGAGACGAAACAATATTGAAACTCGCTACCGCAATTATTAAAAACACCACGATATACACAATGGTACGAACCATTTGAATATCTTGATATAAGCTTCCCTGCGTTCGAAACCAACTAGAGACATAAACATAATCTGGAATAACTTGCCCAACACGCATCGCTGTTTGATGGGCGGCGAACACATCGGCCACTTGTAATCGTAAGCCGGTTACTTGGTTTTCATTAAAGCTCAGCACATTTTGCGCTTTGTCTAGACGAATAAAAGCCGCGGTTTCATCTATTGGACCGCCCATTTTAATAATACCAGCCAGATTCAAGCTCACGCGTTTTGGAGCCAGTAAAGTGTTACTTTGCTGGTTTATCTGTGGGATTAATAAGGTAACTGGATCGCCAATTTTAAGACCTAATCGGTTTACTATTTGTTGTCCTAAAAGCACATCTTCTTGTTGTAACTGGCTAACTAAGCGCCCTTCTGTAAATTGGTTTAATGCCGACACCTGATTTTCAAATTCAGGGCTAACACCGCGCACTTCAACCGCTTTTAACTCACTTTTATATTGCGCCATACCATTAACACTAATAAAGGGTGCAGCACCTGTTACACCGGTTTGAGAGCGAAGTAGCGCAATTTTTGATTGCCAGTTATTGATTGGTTTATTTGGCGCGACATATTCAACCTGTGGTACAACCGATAAAAGCCGATGCACTAATTGCTGCTCAAAGCCATTAATAACTGAAAGAGCAACAATTAAGACGGCTACTCCTAAAAGTATGCCAATCGTCGAAGCTTTAGCTATAAAGCTAACAAAGCCATTTTGTCCGTCTTTTTGTCCGCTATGAGCGCGGAATCGTTTTGAAATAAAGGCACTAAGCAACATGCTGAGACTCTTTAATTGCAAGCTTACCATCATCTAAATAAGCAATTTTGCCGAGTTTATCTGCAAGCTCTAAATCATGAGTTACCACTACAAAACTGGTTTTTAAGCTGGTATTTAACTCTTTAATTAAGTCGTAAATCTTAATAGCGTTTTGTTTATCTAGGTTACCCGTTGGTTCATCGGCAAGCACCAAAGCAGGCTCTGTTACTAATGCACGTGCGATTGCAACCCGCTGCCTCTCACCACCTGATAAAGCCGATGGTTTATGTTCGCTGCGATGAGACAAGCCTACTTTATCTAGCATGTTATGCGCTTTTTCCGTTGCATCGACTGCACTTAAACCTTTAATTAAGAGTGGCATAGCAACATTTTCAATCGCAGTAAATTCCATTAATAGATGATGGAATTGATAAATAAAGCCTAAATTTTCATTCCGGAAACTGGCTTGTTGTTTTCGATTTAATTTAGAAACCTGCTGACCTTTAATTTCAACCTTGCCTGAACTTTCGTTATCCAAGGTGCCTAATATATGCAATAAAGTACTTTTGCCTGAGCCAGAGCTACCTACAACAGCTAACATTTCGCCTTGTTTAAGTGTTAAATCAACCCCTTTTAATACCGCAACCTCGTTATCGCCATCTTGATAAACTTTGTTCAGCTGCTGACAATTGATAACTAAATCACTCATAACGTAATACCTCTGCTGGATTCACTTTTGCAGCTTTTCTGGCAGGATACAAAGTAGCTAAAAAGCTCATCGCAATACTCCCTGCAGCAATTAGACTCAAACTCATAACATCAAATTTAACTGGTAAACTCACACCCGCTAATAAATTGATGCCTAACATATTTAATAATTCATTAATGTTGCTACTTAATAGCACACCAAGTAACGCACCAATGCTGGTACCGATCAGACCGTTATATAAGCCTTGGATCATAAAAACATGCTGCACTTGTAACGGGGTTAAACCCAGTGTTTGTAAAATAGCTACTTCACTTTGCTTCTCACTGACCATCATGGTTAATGCTGAAACTATATTAAACACCGCAACGAGCACGATTAAGCCAAGTAACATCGACATAATACGCTTTTCCATCGCCACAGCAGCAAATAGTGTCCCTTGGCTAGCTCGCCAATCAGCCACTGTGTAATCATTTAAAATAGCTGACTGAGATTGCAAAACTTGCTCAACAGCAAATGGTTCATAAAGCGAAACACTTAAGTTTGGTGCCGCTGATTTTGCCAGCTTTAAAACCCGGCCTAACGAATAACCACTAGTAAATGCCAATGACATATCGATTTCTGATTGCGTTTCATAAAGAGCGCCAACGGTAAACAAGCGCTGGCTAGGTACTCGACCTAGGGGGGTATATGAACTCGCATTAGGCATAATCACCCGTACTTTATCCCCGAGCGAAATGCCTAATTTTCGGCTCAAATAGCGGCTAATAGCAATATGGTAGTTGCTATCCATTACTTGTGACCAATTACCGGCAACAATTTTATCCTTTACGTTATAGAGGGAGCTTCCTTCATCATAGAGCCCTTGTAACAATACGCCGTGCAAATCTTGGTTAGTTTGTAAAATAGCTTCACCATGACGATAAAGGTTAACTTGTTTAATATCTTGAGAGTTTTCTAGTTGCTGCTTTAACTGCAGCATGGTTTCTTTCGAGTTATCATCAGCAGATACTTCGATATGGGGAATTAATCCAAGCATGTTGGTTTTCAGGTTATTTTCAAAGCCATTCATTACTGAACTGACTGTAAACAAGGCCATTAAGCCAATAGCAATGCCCGCAATAGAGAAAAATGAAATAAATGAGATAAAGGCATTACCCTTTGAGGAGCGACTATATCTCAGCCCTATAAAAAGGCTAACAGGTTGAAACATAATAAGTTATGGATATTCCAAGGGCTAAATATGCGCTCATGTTAGCACAGATTTAGCTAGCATGGGATGCGCGAAATTGTAAAAAATAATTATAAATCTGATACTTGAACAGTAGCAACCAAATGGTCTAGTAATGCTTTTACATTGGTTGCTATAAACTGCCTAGGTGGATAAACACCCCATACACCTTCAGGTGCGGGTGCAACATTTGAAAGTACAGCGGTCAACTTGCCACTGGCTAGGTGTTCATTAACATAGTAATCCGGTAGTTGCACGATACCCAACCCTTTCATAGCAGCGTCAACCAATGCCCAACCGCTGTTACATGCTAACCGCCCAGCCACTTTTATATGCTTATCTTGGCCTTGCTCTTTTACCCGCCAGTAACTGTTATTTCCAATCAGGCAATTATGCTGATGTAATTCACTAACACTATGTGGTTGGCCAAATTTATTTATATATTCAGGGCTACAGCAAATAACAAGCCTGCGCTGACTAATACGCCGTGCTTTCAAGGATGAATCCTTTAAATGACCGAGCCGAATTGCTAGGTCATACCCATCTTCTAATAGATTGACTTGTTCATTACTTAAATGGCTGATCACTTCAATATCTGGGTGTTTTTGCATAAACGAATGTACTGCAGGCATGATAAAACTTTCACCGTACATCACTGGGGCTGTTAGCTTTATACTGCCTTTTGGTGTCAGTTGCTGCTCAGCAAGCAGTGCCGTGGCATCATCCATGGCATGCTGTAATTGCTTTGTTTGATGCGCAAACACCTGCCCCTCTTGCGTTAGCACCACTTTACGGGTCGTACGGGTTAGCAATTGTGTGTTTAATCGCTCTTCTAATTGACTCACATATCGGCTTACATGGGCCACCGACATACCCAGAAGTTTACTTGCTTTGGTAAAACTGCCCGTTTCTGCTACCGCTAAAAATTCATCAATTCCGTGCCAACGATTCATTATTACCATACTGTAAAAGTGTTTTAATAAAACGAAGATTATCATTCATTGAGAAATAAATAAAATAGACTAGGTTTAATACTTACTTCCAACAACTATAAGGGAACGTTATGACTGATTTTATTAAATCAAAAGCGGCTATCGCTTGGGGTCCAAATCAACCACTATCAATTGAAGAAGTGGATGTAATGATGCCTAAAAAAGGCGAAGTGCTTGTAAAGATTGTTGCTACAGGTGTTTGTCACACAGATGCATTTACTTTATCTGGTGAAGATCCTGAAGGTATTTTCCCAGCAATCCTTGGCCATGAAGGCGGCGGTATTGTTGAAGCTGTAGGCGAAGGCGTCACACATGTTGAAGTAGGCGATCATGTTATTCCTCTTTATACTGCTGAATGTGGCGAGTGTAAGATGTGTAAATCTGGTAAAACAAATTTATGCTCTGCGGTACGTGAAACGCAAGGCAAAGGTTTAATGCCAGATGGCACGACGCGTTTCTATAAAGATGGTCAACCAATTTATCACTACATGGGTTGCTCTACTTTCTCTGAGTACACTGTATTACCTGAGATTTCACTAGCTAAAGTAAGCAAAGAAGCCCCGCTTGAAGAAATTTGTTTACTTGGTTGTGGTGTAACAACTGGTATGGGCGCTGTAACTAAAACTGCAAAAGTTCAAAAAGGCGATACTGTTGCTATTTTTGGTCTAGGCGGCATTGGTTTATCGGCGATTATCGGTGCGAAAATGGCTGGCGCAGGCCGTATTATTGGTGTTGATATCAACACAAGTAAGTTTGATCTTGCTACTAAATTAGGCGCAACTGATTTAATCAATCCAAATGACTACGACAAACCAATTCAAGAAGTCATCGTTGAAATGACTGACGGTGGTGTTGATTTCTCATTTGAATGTATCGGTAACGTTAATGTAATGCGCTCTGCCCTTGAGTGTTGCCACAAAGGTTGGGGTGAATCAGTGATTATTGGTGTTGCAGGTGCAGGCCAAGAGATCTCGACACGCCCATTCCAACTGGTAACAGGTCGAGTATGGCGCGGTAGTGCGTTTGGTGGTGTTAAAGGTCGCTCTGAACTACCAGAGATTGTTGAGCGCTATATGAATGGTGAGTTTGCGTTAAATGATTTCATCACACACACCATGAAACTTGAAGATATCAATGAAGCTTTCGACTTAATGCACGAAGGTAAGAGCATCCGCTCAGTTATTCATTATTAATCTTTTAATTTGGCGTTAGGTTAATGCCTAGCGCCTTTGTTTCAAGGATTTGGTTATGCTAGAAAACATAAGCTCAACAAAAGTCAGCGGTGGCTGGCATAAACAATATACCCACCAAGCTACCAGTACACATTGTGCTATGCGCTTTGCGATATTTTTACCACCCGGTGCCAGCGAAACGAATAAAGTGCCAGTGATGTACTGGTTGTCAGGTTTAACCTGTACCGATGAAAACTTTATGCAAAAAGCCGGGGCATTTAAAAAAGCGGCTGAACTGGGTATTGCGATTGTCGCTCCAGATACTAGCCCGCGTGGTGATAATGTTCCTGACGATGAAAACTACGATTTTGGTCAAGGTGCAGGCTTTTATGTAAATGCTACTCAAGCACCTTACAATGTCCATTACAACATGTACGACTATGTTGTGTCTGAATTACCGGCACTTATTGAAGCACACTTCCCTGTGACGACTAAAAAAGCCATTGCCGGTCATTCTATGGGTGGTCACGGCGCATTGATGATTGCACTCAAAAACCCGAAACAATACGTCAGCGCCAGTGCTTTTAGCCCGATTGTTAACCCGATTAATTGCCCTTGGGGTGAAAAAGCGTTTAGCAATTACCTAGGTAATGATAAAGCAAGTTGGCTGGAATACGACAGTTGTGAGTTAATGAAAAAAGCCGTCGCTGATGATTATTTACCGATTCGCATTGATCAAGGTGAGGCCGATAACTTCTTAACTGAGCAACTCAAAACAGAGAACATATTTGCTGTCGTGAATGAGAAAGATTATCCAGCCGAAATTAACATGCACGCAGGTTATGATCATAGTTACTTCTTTATCAGTAGCTTTATTGACGAACACCTAATGTTTCATCAAAAGTATCTGTGATTAATATCTAATTTTTAGTGTGAGGGCTTAGCTTCCTCACACTCTTTAATACTTCGTGTGATTTGCCTGCAAACTAACTTTGGTTGTTCCTCTTTTGGTTCGAGTAAACCTATTACAGCGCTATCAATTTCAAAGCCTAACTTTGCAAATGAAAAGCCCTCAGAGTCCGTTACTGTGCTGTTAGTTTGATTTGCATTTGTGGTTGCAAGGTTTGTTGGTTGTGAGTTTTTTGCATAGCCATCTACTATTGACCCCGCCACTGTACACCCCACTAATTGGTAGCTAACAAAGCAAATAACAAGTTTTGAGAAGTTAATCTTCATTATTAAAACTATCCATTAATGTAGGTCTTTTTTTCGGCTCAGCTTGAACCTCAACACATTCATTTACTGCGCGACTTATTTGACGACATTTAAGCTCAACATCTTTACCTTTGCTACCATTCTCTAGACCTTCAATAATCGCCTTGTCGATTTCGTAACCTAGCATTGTCATGGTCATGCCATAGTTAACTCGGTCATTATCTTTTTTATCTGCATAGGCGCTTGCAGGCTGTGCTTGGCTAGAGGCCCCGCCAATACCATCTGCCACTAGGCCAACGGCTGTACAGCCACTAAGTAAACTAAAAGGTAGCATCACATACAAAAATTTAAGCATCGGTCCTCCAATACACTTAAGCTTATTTTATAAGCATAATGACAAATGCATAATTTAACTGTAAAAAACTGTAAATTAATCACAAATATCGCGAATAAACTCTTTTAGAAACCCAACTAACTGCAATAGGAATATTAATAAGAAAGGTAAAGCGCCTAAAATTGCAACGCTTCGATTTAATGGCTCATCTTGTAAAAGTAAAAGAGCCAAGCTGCATAAGAATAATGCCAAACACCAAGTGTAAAGGGTCACTCGATTGCTAGGATCAGCTCCTACAAGTTCCCTTATGACTAAAATTGCAGAGTCAGCTGATGTTGCAACAAATATCAATAGTAATAACAAACTAGCCCAAATAAACACGGTTCCTTGCCAACCTAATTGATTAAAAAAGACAAATAATCCTTGGCTGTAATCTTGTTTTATCGCTACTAAAATACCCGCTTGATTGAGTCTATCCCATTCAATTGCTGCCCCAGAAAAGGTCGCAAACCAAATAATAGTCACTAAAGTAGGAATACACACAACCGCAAAAATAAATTGCCAAACCTTACGCCCCTGACTTATTTTGGCTAAAAAAACACCAACAAATGGACCCCAGGCTAACCACCAAAAGTAATAGTTATATGTCCAATGAGTGGCCCAATCCGGCGCTTTTAATTGGCTATCAAATTGCCAAGTTCCAGTTACTAGTAGCTGTAAATAATAGCCAGTTCCATCTAGAGCAATTTTTATAATTGGCTCAATCGGCACCACTGTTAATAACCAGACCAACAAACTGAATGCCAAAATCACATTGAAAATGCTTAGTGATTGTACGCCGCGACGTAAACCAAACTTTACTGATAGCGAATATATAACTGTTAATAAACAAACGATTAATGAGCCAACTAATAAAGTAGAAGTAACTCCCAACTCTATCTCAACCCCTTTACTTATCAACAGAGTTGAATTTGCTATAGTGCCAACTACACCAAAAAATATCGCGAGAACAGCAATTAATTTTACAATAAAAGAGACTGTAAATTTTGTTGATTTATCAAACCTGTTACCTACTGCAGTAAGAACAGGCGAACAAATATCACCAGACTTACCACTATATTGAGTTAACCCACCAAGCACTAAAGCAAATACCGCATAAAGTGCCCAAGCATGAGCCCCCCAATTAACTAATGTTAGCGCCAAGCTACTGGCTAATCTATCTGGATATAAGCTTTGTTTAAGGGGCGGGTCAAGCGAATGTAAAGCAGGCTCCGCAACTCCCCAAAAAACTAGGCCAGAGCCCATTCCCGCAGCAAATAACATAGCAAACCAGCCAAAGTTAGAATACTCAACAACAGCATCTTGCCCACCTACTTTACGGCTGCCTAATGGACTAATAGCTAAAATTATGATGGCGAACAATAAAAAATTCACCATTAAGAAAAAACTACTCCCAATCCAATCTAAAACCGTTTTTACAAAAGGCTGTACTTGTTCAGTGATAAAACTAGGCAAAATTACAGCAATGAGCGCACCTAAGATACACAATGCGAGAGCAGTTTTTTCAAGAGATGAGGTTGTATGTTTCAAACTGAAGCCTATTTATTTAGCGTGTTTAGCATACTGTCTGTATGCTGAAATTTCAAACAGCCAAAAGACTGAAAAAATGACACAGTAGTGCGTAAAAATCGCAAATTATATCAAGCTCTACTTTTAAAAACCCGGCTACATGTCCCTAGTTTCCTCATTTTAATTAATTTGCTGATCGGGTATTGAAATTGCAACACTCGGCTATTAACAAAAAGGAATTGATTATGGACTTTAATCTTGATTGGCACGAGATCCTCGATAACCTAATGCACCTGGGGATTGCCTACTTACTTGCCCTACCCATGGCATTTGATCGAGAAAAAACGAGTAATGGTGCAGGTCTTCGAACTTTTCCATTAGTTGCTGTTGCATCTTGTGGCTATGCATTAGTTGGAATGTCTGTTTTAACTAGCTCAGAGGCTGAGTCAAAAGTACTCGAAGGGATTATCACGGGTATTGGTTTTATTGGCGGTGGCGCCATTTTGAAGAACAAAAACTCTACTTATGGAACAGCCACAGCAGCCAGTATTTGGAACATGGGACTTATTGGCATTGCTGTGGCATTTAGTCGTTACGAAATCGCCTTTCTAATGGCATTAATTAACTTCGTAACGCTAAGATATGTAAAGCGTTTAAAGTAAACAATTAACTGGCATCATATTTTGAATTAACAATAGCATAACCAGTTTGTTTTACTTTAATCTCAGCAGAATTTGTAGATTTAACTAATAAACCGCAGCGTCGGCTTTGTTCATCAAGCACATAACTCACTGAATCATTTGCTTCAAGGTCTATTACTTGATCAGCACAACGGATCTGTAATTTAGATACATCACGTGCGCCCTCTATCTTGATAGAACCACGAGATAATGACAAATATGAAAGCTTATCCTTTGAGACATTAATTTGTGAATTGATCTGCGGAGTACGAGCTAATAAGTCATCAATTTGCTTAATTGTGGCAAGTTTGTTTTCTTCTGAAAACTCTTTTCCTTCAATATTATCTAACGCATCAATGGCGTTGTAAGCAAGATTGAAGTCACCCTTAAAGCTGTACCATTGTAAAGCGCTTTTAGCGACTAAATACTGTATATCTGTTGGCAACTTATTTCGTAGTAAATAGGCAATAGACAGCTGCTCATCAAAGCCAAACCATTGTTGTTGATGGTAAAAAAATTGGCTTTTTAGCCATGCAAATAACGCCTGTTCAGAGGTGTTTTTAGTGTGATCTTTATATAGCTTGGCTAGTGCTTGCTCAGCTTTTTTAAATTCCTTTGCTTGCAGCATTTTATTGATTTCATCGTACTCATTGATAAAACCACGGCTAGCCTTATCATTTGAGTAGCCATTAAAATACTTACCTACTTCAAAAGAAAACAGATAACCACCTTCAACTGTTTCACCTTTTTTAGTCGCGGGTGCAAATTCTAAGTTCGTTAAATATTTCTCTGCGTTTTCTTCACTACCACGAGTATCAGATGCCATAATCACTTCGATATCTTTGGCTTTACCTTGTTTGTCCACTACATAAGACATTAAAGCCCAGCCCTCTAAACGAGAGCCATTATAACTACCTGGATAACGCGGATTTGTATTTTTTACGATATAGGCGGAAGTTGCTGCTTGAACATCAACACCTAAATCATTGACGTCTCTTGCTAAAGCCTGTGTTGGTAATGCGATAAGTGAACAAAGTACAGCGAGTTTAGTAAATTTAATCATGAGTAATTGCTCCAATTCCCTTTGATAGGAACATTTATAGCACTAAAAAAGGCGCTTTAAAAGCGCCTTGCTGTCAAGAATGTGCTTAAACAAGTCTTGATCTTAAAACATGTCCGCATAAGGGTTTGATTTTGATAATAAAACCTTTTTATCAAAACCTGGGATTGTCATTGAATCTTGGCAAATTTTGATGTCATTTTCATCAATTAAGCCGTCACCAAAGCGATAAATAAGCTCATAATGACCTAAATCAGCCTGTTGTTGGTAATCAGCTTGAGCTTGAGCTACTTGAGTATGACGATCCTGATATTTCGCCATAACCACATCACCATGACGCTTTGCTAGCATTTGCAATGTAATTGCTGGGGATAAAACAGTCGCCGTTGCGTTGTTACCACCAAACCCTTTTGAATTAATAAATGCAATGTCCATTGCATCACATTGATAATGTTCTGTGCGAATATCTAAATGCTCGCTATAAACGTCATCAGCCACTTTATCGATTGTAGTAATCCCTGGCATAATGTTATGACTAAACACGCCTAATGCCATGGCTAATTGATCACCACTGGCTGGAGCAATAGTATGCCCAACATACGCTTTAGGAGCTGCAATCTTCCAATTATCAATAGCAAATGTCTGTGCTACCTTATGGTAAATTAATGATTCTGTTACGCGGTTTTGAGGCGTGCTTGAGCCGTGAGCCAATATAAAGCTACGTTTTTGTACCGCTTCTTGACCAACAATACCACTAGCTAGTGCAACAGATTTTGCCATTGTAATATAGTTACCAGGGCCCGGTGCTGTGATTGATTTTTTAATTCCATCAGCATTTACGAACACATCCGCAACGCTACCTAACACATCAGCACCTAACTCTAATGCCAATGCATCATCCATTAAGATAGCAACCTGTGCACCTTCACCAATTGTAAAGCCACAGTTTTCACCAAATGGACGGCTTGTACGGCGATGATCAACGACTTCTGAATTATCAAGGCGCTTTAGGCCCTCTTCATTTGCAAGTGCGCTCATATTACCAAAGCCTTCAACAATTTCTGGCGTAATAGCACACTCTACTGATGCCACAATCGCTACTCGCGTGCGACCTGCTTGAATATCGTTTACAGCAGCACGTAGGTTATATAAAAACGTGGCACACGCGCCTGATGTGGTAAAGGTCGTACCCACGTTACCTGTTACATAAGCATTGATAAAGTCGGTCGACATGGTGTTTAAGCCAAGTGCAAGCTGTTTTGTACTAACGCGATCACCTTGTTGACGCGCACGAATCAAACCACCAAAACCTTCATCATCAACTTGGCCAGCAACAGAGGCTGAGTAAGTACCAATTTGATCAGGCTCAACACTGTTCATTACCTGCTGCCACGGCAGACCAGTCGAACGAATTGCATCAGTTGCAGCAAAGATAGTTGCTTGCAGACCTCTAGGCTGGTAGCGGCTGTTATACATAGCTGAAGGTTCGAAACCTGTCGGTAGTTGACCCGCCGCTTTAATTGGATTATCGCGGGTACTGTCATGTTTAATAGCAAGATCAGCACTAATAGTTACTTTTACTTTTTTATCGCTCAACTCCTCAATGTGCCAGCTACTAGGTACAGGGGTTGGTAAATCACGGCGACGCGTTTCAAAAACTATTTGTTGTTCATCTGACGCTGTTAACGTCATTTTTTGCTGCCACGGAGTCGCATCAACATCGAAGTGATTTTTTTCAATTTTGCGAATAAGTGTGCCAGCTAAAATTTGTTCACCGAACTTAGCTTCGATATCTTTTTCAGCAACTGTATTGCCTTGAGCATCTTTAAGTACACCTTCAGTAAGGGTGACTAAGTTCATTAAAGTCGCTAAGCCTAAAAATGTCTCCTGACGGGCTTTAGCGTCCAAGCTGTCTAACACGATACGACGATAACCTTGATGAAAAGAAGTGCGGCCAGCGGCATTAATACCACCCATACCAACAATAACGGGTAATGCTGTCATAAAAAACCTTGAGAAAACGTGTTATGAGAATTAAACCAAGTTTAAATGGATTAACTAATACACTTTATGCTTAAATAGCCAAATAACCTGCATAAAAGGCCAAAAACAACTGGTCGGAGCAATTTCAGTGACGAAACTTCAACATCAAAAAGCCATAGAAATTAGTATTTTGGTTTATCCACACTTACTAATAACTAGTTTAACCTTACCTATAGAAATGCTTAGAGCCGGCGAGGCCTTTGCCAAAAGCCATCATCAGCATAACGAATTTAAACCTCTCAACATCAACTTAGTAGCAACTAGCATAAAAGCGATCCCCAACCGCACGGGGCTAGCAATAATGCCCGATTGCGAAACTGCCTCAGCGCCAGCTAGTGAGTTAATTATTGTCCCTGGTATTTGGCGCAACCCGCGACCTGTAGTAAGCAAACAGCAAAGCTTGGTTGACTGGCTTGGCGATTCTTGGCGGCAAGGCAGTCATATCATTGGTGTAGGTACTGGCAACTGTTTAGTTGCTGAGGCTGGATTACTTGATGGTCACCCTGCTACCACCCACTGGCATTACGCAGAGCAATTTAAACGTGACTACCCTAAAGTGCAGCTTAAACCTGACTTTTTTATTACTCAATCTGAGCGTATGTATACAGTTGCCAGTTTAAATGCCCTTGCAGACGTTATAGTCCATATTATTAGCCAATATTATGGTCGAGCAGCAGCGCAACATGTTGAACGTAATTTCTCTCATGAGATTCGTAAGCCCTATGAAGATCAACGTTATCTAGAAGGTGCGGTTGATAAGCACCCTGATGAACTTATTGCGCAAATTCAATTTTGGCTGAAAAACAATTTAACCTCCGAACTGACCCTGCAAGAAATTGCGGCGCAATTTAGTTTAAGCTACCGCACCTTTACACGCCGCTTTCGTCAAGCCACCAGCCAAACACCCGTTGAATATTGGCAACAGCTGCGTGTTCAAACGGCAAAAGAGTTATTAGCCTCATCAAATTTATCTATTCAAGAGGTAGCACTAGAAGTCGGATATAACGACCAAGGTCATTTAACAAGGGTATTTAAGAAAGTGCTTTCACAAACACCAAGTGAATATCGCACAGTAGTTAGGCGTAAACTGTTTGGTTAATTAATAAGAAATTACTGATTGAAGAACAATAAAATCTGATATGGAGCATTTATGTTGCTCAATTAGAATTTGTTACTAAGCTATCACTTAGTAGTATTTGTATTTAATTGAGTTCAAATAATGTATCAGCCTGATTATGATGAATTAGTTGAGAGTTGGAATAAAACCCTTGAAGTATTAGCACTGTTTGCCGATGTGCCTGTCGCTTTAGTAATGAAGGTCGAAAATAATATTATTAGTGTATTTTCTAAAAATGCAAACCAATTAAACCCATACGAAATAGGCGACAGTGAAAAGTTTAAGAATTCAGGCCTTTATTGCGAGCATGTTGTAAAAAACCAGAAACTGCTGAATATACCTAATGCACTTATTGATGATGATTGGAAAGAAAACCCTGATATCAAGCTCAATATGGTTTCCTACTTAGGTTTGCCCATTTCTGCTGGCGATACAACGCCATTTGGTACAATATGTATCCTTGATAGCAAGCCCCATGAATACAACGAGCCAGTGATAAAACTACTCGAAACAATAAAACAAAGCTTTGAGACCCAACTAAAATTACTTTACCAACAGAAACAATCGCTTGAACAAAACCAATTTACTGAACTTGCCACTTTAATTCGTGGCATTGCCCATGAGGTCAATACTCCTTTAGGTAACTGCATAACAGCCGTTGATTTCACTCAACAAACAGTGACAGAAACTCAAAATAGGCTTACACAGAAATGCTTGAGTCAGCAAACACTGCAAAATACACTAAACACTTTGTTAGACACTCATGAACTAGTAAGTCGCAATTTAACTACTTGCGCCTATAAGATAAGAATTTTACAGGATTTGCTCTATACAAAATCACAATCAACTAAAACAATCATGACGTTAACTCAGCTTTCGGAGTCATTGTATAAGCATTTAGAAGAGCAAATAAAACATCGTGGTATCAAATTAGATATTAATTATCAAAACCCTCATAGCCAATTCGAAGTTGAAATAGACTTGCTAAAACAAGTACTTTTTATTTTGCAGCAAAACTCAATTGAGCATGCGTTCAACAACATCGAAAACCCTGCTATAGAAATTGATATTTATGATTTTGATGAGGTATTAAAAATTCACTACTCCGATAATGGCACCGGTATCAGCATTAGTGAACAAAACTCCATTTTCACCCCATTTTATAAAGGTAAAAACAACCAATCAGGTATTGGGCTTGGCCTCAGCATTGCGAAGAAAATAGTTACTCAACAACTACAAGGTGAAATCTGTGTTCAAGAAAGTAACAACGGCGCTCACTTTTTAATTAGTTTGCCGAAGTAAGTTTTAATGAAGAAATCATACTTTTTTACATTGATGTTATTTACTCTAATTTCTTCTTTTGTTGAAGCAGAGCCAAATTATGATGAAGTAAAGCAATTAATTAACAAGCACTTTATCCGTAAAAATGATTATTCAGACAAATCAGCCTATCTTGGCTATAAAACTCCAAACGTTGCAACACTTCTTAAATCACTCAATGAACCTCATACTTATCTCAAGGATAAAGATTCAAATATAATTTTTTTCAGCGCCAAAAAACGCTGTGTTAATAACAGTAAAATTAAGCTGAGTTTTCAAAAAGGTAAACTTGCTTATCTAAAAGTTTCCAGTATTGGAGCGACAACAACGGAAGAAAAATCTCAATATGTTCGTAATTCAATCAATAATATAAGATCTCAAGACAACGAGAATTCTCGATACTGGATTATTGATTTAAGAAAAAATAGCGGCGGCAATATGTGGCCGATGTTGCAAGCACTTTCCCCTTTTTTCGACGCTACACAAACATTAGGTGAATTCCATTTGTCATCTGGAAGCATTACTAGATTTGGATTTAAAGATGGAATAGCCCATGAAAGCACGCTACAAAAAATCAATTTTCAACCAGATACTTATCATTTAAAACATCAGCCTATCGGGATTTTTGTTTTGATTGACTCTAGTGTCGCTAGTTCAGCTGAAGCATTGGCAATTGGGCTATCTTCTCTTAATAATGTAACACTTGTTGGCGAAAAAACGTGTGGCTTAGCTACTGTCAATACTCCGTTTGAGCTCAGTGACGAAAGTATTCTTGTTTTAACAACAGGCGAGATGGCCAATATTCATGGTAAAACGTTTAAAAATGGAATCAAACCTAGCATGAGTAGTCTAGAATTTAGTACGCTAATCAAAGACTTTGGAGAATAAAATCTTGCTAGTCTGTGGGCTACCTCTGTCCTCATAACCCACTATTGCATAACCATTTTTGATAAGCATATTCAGCATTGCAGGAAAACGGTTCATAGACTTAACCATTATAACTCGGTAATTATTGGTCTTAACCCAAGCTTCTTGCGCGTTTAATAATGATTGAGCTATGCCCTGCCCTCTACATTTTGGCGCAACTGCACCAAGCCAGCTATAAAAGGTGTTTGAATCTAGCTCATAACCCAGTTTGTAGGCTACAGGCTCATTTTCGATATAAGCAACTAAAGCTAGATGCTCAACATCTGCACACCGTGCTTGTAATTTACTGAGGCTATTTAGGCCATCAAACTCAGGAATTTGACTATCAACAAGTAACAAATCTTCTAAACAGGACGGCTTTATTGTGTAACAAGGCTCCATGAATCACTCTAATCTAACTTCTATTATCTAACTTCACTTTTCTTTTCGATAATACAACTTTGAATAGCGTTTTACACGAACATGCACACCGCGACCTAAGCTCTTAAATTTAGCTTCAAGTACATCTACGCCATATAAAATAACGACCACTAATACTGAAAGTTTAATTGCAGCTAACAAGTTATCAGTGGCAATCACAACACCTATAGAGGCTAATACCCAGATAGTTGCTGCGGAAGTTACTCCAACAACCGCACCATCTTTTGCAAGCATCACACCCGCACCTAAAAAGCCGATACCGGTAATAATTTGGCCTACAACACGTGAATGGTCTATCACATCGCCATGTAACATAAATGCTGTAGCAAGAAATAAATAAGTACCTAACACAATCAATGCGGAGGTACGAATACCAACAGGCTTACCTCGTAATTGACGCTCCATACCAATAATTGCGCCGCAAAATGCGGCGCTACCAATTGCTGACCAAGAATAAGGGGCAATATCAAATAAACTACTCAGAGTCACTGTACTTCCAAATCAAACTAACAATTAAAATTATAAATAAAAGGCCATCGCAGTGCTGAGTCTTGATGAACCAAAACTAGCCATTTTGTTAAAATCGGCTTTGGTTATTGGGACATGCTGACAATCAATCGCCAATTGTTTTTCGTTTTCACAAAACGGGTCATGCACGTACAAGCAATGCTCATCAATATGCGTTACACACACCCAATGCGGTGACTTTTTACCATCAAATCGATAGGTACTGATCAATAACACCACCGCTTTACCCTCCGCAAGCCAATCTTCAATGGAGGCCAAGGTTAACTCTTGATACCTCACAGGCAGTTTTGCAGCGATTGCTTCAGCCACAAACTGATTGTGTACGGTATGCAAAATGGCTTTTTTCTTTTCGCTTCTTACCCCGTCAATAAACAAAGTATCACGGGTATTTAAAACTACATCAGCTTTAAAACCACGTTTCATTGCAGCCAGCGCTAACCCTAGAGGGTGACAACCGCCATGCCCTGAAGTCATGAAGATAGTCGTGGCTTCACGCCATATATCCAGCTCTTTGAGTTGGCTCATTGCGGTATCATTCAAGGATGACATTGCCATTAATAGCGCCGCAGGACCACAGGTAAACTCGGTTGTTTGCTGATACCAAGGCGTGTGTTTATCGGCATTAAACTCGATATTACGTCGAATGTTTTTTTGCATTCGATGGGCATCACTATGGTCATCATAATAATCACTGTAATGACCAAACACCTGGTAACCCAGTTTTTCATATAAGCAAATTGCCGATAGGTTGTTTACCGCAACTTCTAGACGCATATATAAACGGCCGCGTTTAGCTGTTTCGTTTTCAAGCGCAAGCAGTAACTTTGAAGCAATGCCTTTGCCTTGCTGAGATTGCAAAACCGCCAGTGAATATAGCCGAGCAAGACGCGTCCCCTTGTGACACCAAACCAAGCCATAACCAACTAGTTGGTTCTCGATCTCGGCCACCATCAGTAAGCCATGCGTTGCGCTGATCCAACGTTTTAAACTACGACTACTTAATCTATCTTGACTAAAGCTTTGTTCTTCAATGGCAACAAGGGCCGCCAAATCCGTTGCCTGAGCAAAACGGATTTGACAAACAGAGGCGTTCATTAACCACGGCCTCGTGCTTCTAAGCGTTGTTTAAACTCATCCATAATGATCATATAAAGCTCGTCACCTAAATAGGCATCTTCGACTTTATGGTCGATACTTGGGTTGTCATTCACTTCTAACACGTATGCTTTACCTTGATGTTCTTTAACGTCAACACCATACAAACCTTTACCTACCGTTTTGCAGGCTTTTAACGCCGCATCGAGTACCACTTTAGGTAATTCAAATGTTGGCAAGGTTTCAAAGCCACCAGAAAAGAAACGTTTTGCATCATGGTTATAAATTTGCCAGTGATTACGCGCCATTAAATAACGACACGCATAAATTGCACGGCCATTTAACACCCCGACACGCCAGTCGTATTCGGTGTACATGTACTCTTGTGCAAGCACAAGTGCACTGAACTCAAACAACTCTGTTAATTTAGCAACTAACTCATCACGATTAGCAACTTTAAATACGCCTTTTGAGAAAGAGCCTTCTGGCATTTTTAATACCAGTGGGTAGCTGAAGTTTGCTTCTAAACTTTCAATTGTCTCTTCACTTGTATCAGCCACAACGTGAGTTTTTAAACTCGGCACTTTTTGATAATTAAAAGCATCGTGCAAATACACTTTATTACAGCAGCGCAGTATCGACTCTGCATCATCAATCACCACTAACCCTAAGCTTTGTGCTTTACTCGCTAAACGATAGGTTGGATGGTCGATGGCCGTTGTTTGACGAATAAACAACGCATCAAATTGTGCAATATTGGTAATTTCATCAAATGTAAGTGCTTGAGCATAAATACCATGTTTAGCAGCTGCTTTAATAAATTTAGCAATGGCATCTTTATCACTTGGCGGCACTTTTTCTTGGTGATCAACCAATATGGCCATATCCCAACGGTAACGACGTTTTTTATCGTGAATGCGCCATACTGACATCGTAAAGCTATTGAGTTGCTTTACAAACTCTGTAAAGCCAGTGTCATCTAATGATGCAATCGCACCTTGCTTCACAACACCTTGTTCATCACACACCAAAATAGGCGCAGGATATTGCGAGAATAATGCTTTAGTTGCTTTGCTTTGCTGCTCTTGATCTGTGTGACCAAAAAATACAGTACAACCAGCAAGCTCTTTATGACGCGTGCTATGCTCATCGCTACGTAGTGCATTAATTGTTTTTACACTCGGTAATACCTGATGCTTTCTTGCTTCAGCAAGCAAAGAGCAATAATAGCCTTTACTTAAATACTGCCCTGTATCACACAAGTTTAAAATACGCGTTTTTGGCTCATTATGTTTTGGGTAATCACGTAAGTAGGTGTCAAAGGTAATGACATTTTCGAAATTTTGAGCAATACGTTGCTCATTGTTATCAACCACAATCAAGGTTTTAAACACGACTTTTCCTAAATTAAGTCTTATGAAAAAAATGAAAACACCCAGCCGATTAAGTGAACGCATGAGGCTAAACTTCACTTAACTAGATGGGTGCTTATAAGCATTAAGCTTGATGTGATTTATAGAGGTTTTTTTACTTTGTGACCAACGAGTTATTTTTTACTTGAAGATGAAATTTACTGATTAATAAATTTTCTTGATCAGACTATTTCTGTAATGCTATAAAACTGTGCGTTACCTGCAATTGTCAGTGTTACTTCGTCATCAATTTGCTTGCCAATCAGCTGTTTACCTAACGGCGCTTCACGGGTTACAACATATATAGGCTGTTCTTTTACGGTGACTACTAAGCCACCTGCACTTGGGCCCATAAAAAACCACTTTGAGTTATCTTGTTCATCGACAAGACACACTAATGCACCTTCACGAACCTTATTAAATTCGCTTTCTTTAAACACTGTATTGAATGCTTGTATGTCACGGTAGCACTCATTAACTCGTTCAGCTTGCCCTTGCGCTAAATAAGCGGCTTCTAAACCCAAGGTATCGTATTGAGTTTCAGCAACACTTTCTTCGTGGGTTGCTGCATCATGAGCCGCTTTTGCCGCTGCTTTGGCGTTTTGCAGTTGTGCCTCTAGCGCAAAGCGTAAATGTTCAATTACGTGTGTTTTATTCATATCAAAGCAGTTAAAACAGAAAAGCCGCTATTCTATGGAAAAATAGCGGCTGATGAAAGTAAGTTATAAAACTGACTTATGGCATATCCATATAGGCTTTGGTTTTATCATCCAGTGTTTGGGTGTAATTTTCTGAACTTAACCCTAATAATTGCGGTAAGGTGGCGGCGATACAAATCGATGAGAAGGTGCCCACCACAATGCCTGCAAATAACGCGATAGCAAAACCCGTTAATGCAGCGCCAGCAAGCAGCCAAATACAAGCAATGGTCGCAAGTGTTGTGCCTGAGGTGATCAATGTACGCGTTAACGTAGAGCCAATTGCATCATTAATCACAACATGGGTATTAATGCGTTGATTGTCTGGCTGAATACGTAAAAGCTCTCTAACTCTGTCGCCAACAATAATTGAGTCATTTAATGAATAGCCAATAATAGCCAGTAAACTCGCCAGCACGGTTAAATTAAACTCAAGCCCTAACAAGGAAAACAAGCCAAGCACTAAGATTAAATCATGTAACAGTGCAACCACTGAGCCTACCGCGAGTCGCCATTCAAAACGTACAGCTAAATAAACCATAATGGCAATCAGTGCTGCAAATAATGCTAAACAGCCTTGCTCAAAAAGCTCATCACCGACTTGTGAACCTAAAAAAGAACTTGAAAGCACGGTAAATTCTACACCTTGCTCATTCAGCTCTGATTGCCAATTGCTGGCTTCACTAAGCTCTGGCGCTTCTCTTAAAACAAAGTGGTATTCACCCGCTTTAGTTATGGTTAATTTGTTTGCAATTTCAGGACTTAACTTTGCCTTTAAATCAGCAATAGTTGTTACTGACGTTGTGTTTATCTCAGTGATGTAGCCACCTGTAAAATCAAGGCCAAAGTTTAGCCCTTTGACAGATAAAACACCTAAGCTCGCGATGACTAAAACACAGCTTAGCAATAACCCTAAAACGCGCGATTTACTCGCTGCAGTTAATGTTGACCAACTCATGCTTTAGCCCCCGATAAATTTGTCAGTTTAATGTAGAGTGTTTGGCTAAGCGCTTTTGAAATGTAAACACCGGTGAATACGCTGGTTAATAGTCCGAGCGCTAATGTAATTGCAAAACCTTTCACCGGTCCATAACCAATGGCGTATAGAATGATAGCTGTGATCATGGTGGTCACATTGGCATCAAAAATGGTCGTAAATGCTTGGTTATAGCCTTGCTCTATTGCTTGATAGGTAGGTCGACCTTTACGTTTTTCCTCTTTTATTCGCTCAAAGATAATTACATTAGTATCAACTGCCATGCCTATTGTTAATACAAGCCCTGCGATGCCCGGTAATGTCAACACCACGCCAGGTAATAACGACATTAAGCCGACTAAAGCGGTTAAATTAAGTAACAACGCAATGTTGGCAATCAGGCCTAAACGACGATACCAAAGCGCCATAAATGCAAGGGTAATACCGATACCAAGCATTAAAGCAGCTAATCCGTGTTCAATGTTTTCACTACCTAAGCTTGGACCTATGGTTTGTTCTTGAACGATTGTCACTGGTGCAGTTAGCGACCCTGCACGAAGTAAAAGCGCTAAATCGTAAGCTGCTTGTGGGCTTTTCATATTCGTAATACTAAAACGAGAACTTAAATGCTGTGCAATGTTTGCCACATTGATCACTTCGCTTTTTTTCACAACTTCGCCATTTGCATTCCGGGAGTATTCAGAATAAACCGTAGCCATTGGCTTACCTATATTGTGCTTTGAAAAAGCAGACATCGCGTCGCCACCTTGAGAGTCTAAGCTAAGCTGGACTAAAGGCTTGCCCCATTCATCTTTACCAACACTGGCATTATTGATGTGATCGCCTGAAAAAATCGCCACAGGATTTAAATTAACAACGCCACCACCTTGCACATTAAACGCTTTACCACCCACTTCGACGACCTGATAAAAATCTAGGGTCGCTGTTGCACCAATAATGCGTTTAGCTTCTGATGGATCTTGTACCCCTGGCAACTCAATGCGAATGCGCTGCTTACCTTGCCTTTGCGTTACCGCTTCTGTGATGCCAAGCTCTTCAATACGTCCACGCAGGGTTGTTAAGCTTTGTGCCATGACTTGTTTATTGAATTCGCTTTGGCTTTGCTCATTAAAATGCAGTAATACTGTGGTTAGGTTATTACTCGTTGATTTAGTTTGCATCAGGCCTTTGAATTGACCTTGTAAGGTTGAGATGAGTCCTGGGAGTTGCCCTTCACCGCTTGGTAAAATTTGCAGCTCAACCCCTTCTTTTACTTCACTGGCTCTAATACCACGAATTTTGTCTTTTCGAAGCGTCAATTTAGTTTGTTGATACACACTGTTTAAGTGCTCTTGCATTGCTTTATCTAGGTCAACATCAAGCACAAATAGCACCCCACCATTTAAGTCAAGTCCTAACTTAATCGGTGAAAGACCAAGCTGCTGAAGCCATTGTGGGCTTGTCGCATGCTCAACAATTTTAGCTTCCAGCTGTGGGTATTGAGTTTTTATAAAACTCAGTGCATTGGCACTTTGAGTAGGCTCAGCTAATAAAATAGCCAGTTGTGCTTGGCTATCATTAGCTTCAGACACTTCAAAACCATGTTGATTTAGTGAAGTTGTCACACTTTGCAGCGTCACAGTTTGATCTGGCAAGCTAATGTGCAACCAAGATTTGTTAGGGTAAAGATTAGGTAGTGCGCTAACCGCTAATAAAATACACGCCGCTATCATAGCGACATAACTCATTTTTAGACGACGCCATAGCGCCGGCTTTGATTTATGTGACATACATGACTTCCTTCCAGCATTTTCAGCCGGTAAAAAATTAATTCCAAAAATAAAAAAGTAACGAAGGAAGTCGTTTAGCTATGGTAGGTCGTATTCGCTTTGTACAAGAGATTAGCGTCTTTCCAGCCACTAATGCGGGATTTACGTTGCGTGGCTAACGCAAACCATGGGATCATGCGCACAGCACTTGGTGGCGCTAAAAAGTGCTCTTTTCCCCAATCTTCAGCAAAGAATTCAATTAATAGCTCGTAATCAGGGTCAACCTGACTATGGTAAAGAAACAATGATGAATTACTGGCAGTTAAACGCGGCACAAGGGTATCAAACCCCGATGGTTCTACCGGTTTAGGATGCTTAGCTGTATGAGTTTGAGAAATAACTGGGGTTTTAGTCAGCTCGACTTGGAACAATTTAGTGGCAGCATAGTGTGAGTGAGTGTCAGGCATAGCCATGCTCTGTGCACTAAAGAACACAGTAAATAGCAAGATAATGACTGAGAAAAACCGTAACAAGAACTGACCAATAAATTAAGTGGATAACACAGCTATAATGAGGGTAAAAAAATAAAACACAAGTTATTACTTAAATAAAAGTAACTAAAATAAAGCGAGCCTAACTCGACCCGCTTATTAATTTAACTTTGTTAAACAAGTTAAACTTCTAATGATGACATGTCGATAACAAAGCGTGAGGCCATATCACCTTGCTTTAATTTATCGAAAGCGTCATTAATTTGTTCCATTTTGATCATTTCAACTTCTGGCAGAATATTATGTAACGCACAGAAATCGAGGATCTCTTGGGTTTGTGCTATACCACCTATCAATGAGCCAGCAACACGGCGACGTCCAAGCAGAAGTGGAACAGAGTTTGATTCTGCAAGTTCACCAACTTGGCCAACTAGCACTTGGGTACCATCTATATCAAGTAGTGGCATATAAGGTGTAAAGTCATGTTTAACGGGTATGGTATTAATAATTAGATCGAATTGATTAGCATGTGCTTGCATCACTTGTTCATCACTTGAGACTAATAAGTCTTTCGCACCATAATCTAAAACCTGTTGTTTTTTCTTATCACTGCGGCTAATTGCCGTAACATGTGCACCCATTGCAGCTGCGATTTTAATTGCCATGTGACCCAAACCACCTAGACCAATTACCGCAACACGGCTGCCTGGGCCAACATTCCACGTGCGTAGTGGTGAATAAGTTGTGATACCTGCACATAGAATTGGCGCACATTTCGCTAGGTCTAAACCTTTAGGTACATTGAGTACGAACTCTTCACGAACCACAATGTGTTTTGAATACCCACCTTGAGTAAGTTCGCCACTGATACGATCTTGCCCTGAGTATGTACCCACCATTCCTTCGCGACAAAACTGCTCTTCACCATGATGACACTGGTCACAGCTCAAACAGCTATCTACCATACAACCAACAGCGACATTATCGCCCACTTTGTATTTAGTAACGCCGCTACCCACTTCAAGAACGCGGCCAACAATTTCATGACCCGGTACTACTGGGTACTGAGTCCAGCCCCAATCGTTTTTTGCTGTGTGTAAGTCTGAATGACACACGCCACAATAAAGAATTTCAATTGATACATCTTCATCACGAAGTGCACGGCGTTCAAAATGATACGGCTCTAATGGTTTTTCTGAATCATGTGCTGCATAACCGACGGTTTTCATGCTTACTCCTTAATTTTCTTCGTGTTTAACTCATGCAATTAACAAATTTGCTAATGCGCTGGTGTATACTGCACTCAGTATAGAGGTAAATTTGCAAATTACACTTGCCTAAAACACGAAAGCTTTTGCCTATTTTTATCAAATTGATTTAAGAGACCCCCATGCGTGGAATGAGCCGCAAAGAACAGGTGACGAGATCGCCTGATGCAATGAACCTATCACAAAGCATCAAAACACTCTGGCCCTATTTAATGACCTTTAAAGGCCGAGTTATTTTGGCTGTACTAGCTCTTATTGCAGCCAAGGGGGCCACATTGCTGATGCCTTGGGCACTAAAAGAAATAATCGACGCAGTAGATTCTAGTATCAACCCGATATTAAGCGTTCCTATTGCCCTGCTCATCGGCTATGGTTTGCTGCGCTTTGCCAGTGTGTTTTTTGGTGAAGTTCGCGATGCATTGTTTGGCCGTGTTACTGAGCACGCTATGCGCCATATTGGTTTAAAAATATTTAAACACTTACATAGTTTAGAATTAGCCTTTCACCTTGATAGGCAAACAGGCGGTATTAGTCGCGATATAGAGCGTGGTACAAATGGCCTCAGCTTTTTGATGCGCTTTTTGATGTTTAACATCGTGCCAACCCTATTTGAAATAATCACAGTCGCCATTATTTTTGCGACCTTGTTTTCACCTTGGTTTGCATTAGTCACTGTTATCGCTGTCGCTATTTACATTGCTTTTACTGTAATAGTAACTCAGTGGCGTAACCGATTTATACGTGAAGCAAATACTGCCGATAACAACTCAAATACTCGTGCTATCGACAGCTTACTAAATTACGAAACCGTTAAGTACTTCAACAATGAACATTATGAAGCAAACACCTACGACAGCTTTTTAGCTAAGTGGGAACAAGCGAGGCTAAAAAATCGTTTATCGTTACTTGCGCTAAATTCAGGGCAAGCACTTATTATCGCCGCAGCTATTACAGCACTAATGTGGCTAGGTGCCAGTTCAGTGGTCAATAAAGAGCTGACCATAGGTGAGCTTGTGATGATCAATGCTTACATGATCCAGCTATTTCTTCCTCTTAATTTTTTAGGCTTTGTGTATCGTGAAATACGCCGTGCACTAACTGATCTTGAAAACATGCTCGGCTTATTAAATCGAAAAGCCGCTATTAGCGATAACAAAGATGCAAAACCATTAACTACAACAAAAGCAGCTATTCGATTTGAGAATGTCTCTTTTAGTTACGACAAACAACGGCCTATTTTAAATAATTTAAGTTTTGAGGTTACTTCAGGCAGTAAAGTAGCGATTGTCGGTGCCAGTGGCGCAGGTAAAAGTACCTTAAGCCGCCTGCTTTACCGCTTTTATGATGTGGATGCGGGCAAAATTTATATTGATGAGCAAGCAATCAACACAGTTACACTTGAAAGTTTGCGCCAAGCTATTGCCATCGTACCGCAAGATACCGTGCTATTTAACACCAGCATTCGCGAAAACATCGCCTACGGAAATCCAACGGCAAGCGAAGATGATATTGATAAAGCTATAAGCCTTGCCCACTTAGATGGGTTTATTGCAAGCCTAGATAAAGGCGATAAAACCCTTGTTGGTGAGCGCGGTTTAAAAGTGTCGGGCGGCGAAAAGCAACGTATAGCAATTGCCAGAGCCATTTTAAAGGGTTCACCTATTTTATTATTTGATGAGGCAACATCAGCGCTTGATTCGCATTCAGAGCAAGCTATTTTAAGTGCTATGCATGAAGTCGCGCAAAAGCACACCAGCATAGTCATTGCTCATCGTTTATCAACAATCACCGACGCAGACAAAATTATTGTTATGAAACAAGGACAAGTTGTTGAACAAGGTCAGCACCAACAGCTACTTGCGGCGAATGGCGAATATGCTCGAATGTGGCAGTTACAGCAAAGCGACGAATAAACACTGTTAACTACTAGGTTAAATGATTAGAATAACGGCTTTATTTTTATCTATAACAAAAAGGCAACACGCAGATGGGCAGAGCTTATCAAAACAAAAAAGACTCAATGGCAAAAACTGCGGGTGCAAAAACCAAAGTTTATTCAAAGTACGGAAAAGAAATTTATATCTGCGCTAAGAATGGTGGTGTTGATCCCGATGGCAACTTAGCACTTCGTCGCTTAATTGAGCGTGCTAAGAAAGACCAAGTACCTACGCATGTAATCGAGCGTGCAATCGATAAAGCCAAAGGTGGTGGCGGCGAAGATTACGTAGCAACTCGCTATGAAGGTTACGGCCCGGGCAACTGTATGATCATTGTTGACTGCTTAACCGACAACAACAAACGTACCTTCGCTGACGTACGTGTTTGTTTTACTAAAGCAAATGCAAAAATTGGTGCGCAAAATTCAGTATCACACTTATTTGATCACCTCGCTATTTTTGTTTTTGACGGTGATGATGACGAAGCTGTATTAGAAGCATTGATGATGGCAGATGTCGATGTAACAGATGTAGAAGTTGAAGACGGTAAAATCACCGTATTTGCTCCACACACAGAATACAACAACACCCGTACAGCACTTGAAGAAATGGGAATTACTGATTTCCACGAAGATCTAATTGCCTTTGTGCCGCAAGTAGAAGCACCAATTGAAGGTGAAGACGTTGAAGTCATGGAACGCTTTTTAGCCATGCTAGAAGACTGTGATGACGTACAAAACGTTTACCATAACGCACAGTTTTAATTAAAAAGGCCAACCAAGTTGGCCTTTTACCTTTTAGCTCAAAGGAATCAACATTGAATACCCTCGAAGAGTTAAAAGCCGGTTCTCTACAAGGTAGTACACGGCTTCAGCTTGTTGCAGAACTAACTGAATTCCCAAAAGAAATTTATACCCTAGCCGATACGTTAGAAACCCTTGATTTATCTAATAACCAGCTAAGTGATTTACCTGACGATTTTTACAAATTAAAAAATCTAAAACGACTGTTTTTATCATTTAATCAGTTTAAACACATACCTGACGTGCTAAGACAATGCCCAAACTTAATCATGGTTGCATTTAAAAGTAATCAAATTACTGAATTTAAAGCACACTGTTTGCCAACGAAAATTGAATGGCTGATCTTAACTGATAATCAAATCCCCGCTTTGCCGGATACATTTGGTGAGTACAGTCAGCTTAAAAAGCTGGCACTGGCCGGCAATCAGTTAACACATTTGCCAGCCTCAATGGCTAATTGTAAAGAGCTTGAGCTAATACGTTTAAGCGCCAATAAGCTTACAAAAGTTGCAGATTGGCTTTTAGCCTTACCGAAACTTGCTTGGCTTGCCTTCTCTGGTAACGATTTAAATCGTTCAACCAGCTTACATTGTGAGCTGTTTAGCCAAATAGCACTGGATGAAATCGATGTTAAAAAGCAGATTGGCCAAGGCGCATCTGGGGTTATTCACTTCGCAAACTGGCATCAACGACCTGTTGCCCTTAAGTTATTTAAAGGCGAGATCACCAGTGATGGCTACCCACTCGATGAGCTTAATTGCTGTTTACAAGCAAGTGAGCACCCAAACCTAATTAGAGCGTTGGGCTATGTTGATGAAGAGTCACAACTGGGTTTAGTAATGGAGCTGATCAATAAAGAGTTTACGAACCTTGGTTTACCACCATCACTTGCAAGTTGTACCCGTGACACATTCGAAGACAACTGCCAGTACACGCCAGAAATGGTGCTAAAAATCATTCAACAAATGACAAGTACCCTCGCCCATTTGCATAAAAAGCAAGTTAGCCATGGTGACATTTATGCCCATAACAGCATGATCAATTCACAAGGCGATTTATTGTTTGGTGACTTTGGTGCCGCAACCGATTTATCGATGCTAATGCCAACTCAACAACAGCTATTAGAAGGCATTGAAGTACGTGCCCTCGGTTATTTTATCGATGATTTACTGACTGTTGTGACTGAACAAAATGACATTACAAAGATGCTTGCCGACATAGCCCAAGAGTGCTTGGTACTCAACTCAGAAAAACGACCTCGCTTTTCTGAGCTGCTTGCGCGATTATGATTTAATACTAATTTGCCTATAAACAAAGCCTCACTGAGGCTTTATTTTTGCCTGTTAAACGGAAACAGCTGCTGCTTTAACATTCCTTCGGGCATGTAATCGCCAACCACACCATATTTATCGGGCCACTCTGCTTGACCTTTTACAGCGGTGCCAAATAGATAATCTAAAAAAGAAAAATGCGCTGCATAGTTACGGTCAATGGCCGCTTTATCAGATGAATGGTGCCAATGATGAAACTGAGGAGTAACCAGAAAATACTTTAACCAACCAAAATTTACGCGAACATTGGCATGGTTAAACACAGCCTGAAAGCCAACAATAATCACATAAAGGCTAATGACTTCAGATGGAAAGCCCAGTACAAAAATAGGCGTAAGTACTAAGCTACGCGTCACGAGTATTTCTAAAATATGCTGACGTGAGCCTGCGAGCCAATCCATTTCTTTTGCACTATGATGCACGGCATGAAAACGCCAAAGCAGAGGTACTTCGTGATAAGCCCTGTGCACAAAGTATTGCATTAAATCGGCCACTAAAATAATTAAAAAGAGCTGGAGTAAAAATGGCATTTGTATAATAAAGCCTTGCACAGTATCAGATACAGCCCAGCCAAATGCGTGATGCACAAACTGATTGGTTGCAAGAAGCACAAAACCGATAATTAAATGATTTACAAAGAAATGATTTAAATCGCCTTGCCACTCAGAGCGGAGAATTTTTTGCTCTTTGCGGTGCGGTAGCAGCTTCTCAATTAAAATAAAAATCAGTGTGGAGCCAAGTAAATCAAGAATGAACCAATCAAGCCCTAAGTATGGCGTATTATCTCTAAAATCGCTCACTTGAACATTCGGGCCACCAAATGCAATAGCAAGAAGTATCAGCACCCAAGCTGTTGCACCGAGTCGTTTGTTAGTGTTACGAACAAAGTTCAACAAGCCTAAACTGCCTGAAATAATTAGTGCCACGAACATTAGCTGACGCAAAAACTCAACGCTGTAGTTTTGTCGAAGCTCTGGCGTCGTTAAGTACTCAGGAAAGTGAAAAGCTAATACTCCTAAACAGGATAAAATCGCTAAGAAGCAGGCAATATAGCCACTGATATTGCCTTCACCCACTTGAAACTGCTCAGCCCGAAATAACCGGTGATAAAGACGTGTCATGATATAAAAATCCATTTATCAATTTTTTGCAGCATAACACAGAAGAATTTAGGAACAAATATACGCTAAGCCATCACTATCATGTGTACACAACAAATTGATACTAAGCTAATAGAACCTAAAACTAGGCTGCGTTCAGGTAGGAAATGAATAATCAACGCAGGCATTTCAATAATGTGTGAAGTCATTGGCCTATAGCATAAACTATGTTTTTCAAAGTTCATGAAAGCGTTTTTTAGCCTTTCAAGGTAGAGCATTAATCCAGCTAAATGAATAAGCACAAATGTCGATGGACCTAAAAACTCAAGTAGTGCCATAAGCTCATACCCCATCATTAACTCAGGTCCTGCAATGAGAATTACTAAAACCAGCGCGATTGTTTTATACAGCTTATTAGCGAATAACTGTCTAATTTTATTAAACATCCATATCCTTATGAAACGATTTAGGCTTATAAAAGAATAAGCCTTTTAAATATTATTGAAATGCTTTATCAAACTTATCTTGATCAAGGTATTTATCAAATGCACCTAAAGCATTACCAACACTTGGCTCAGCCATTAACTCTTGCATTGCAACTTCACCCACAATACCGAATGCGTTTTCCATTGCTCCCTGACCGCCGACTTCAATCGCCGCCCTTGCTTGCTTTGGACAGTCTTCGGTTAATAAACGCGTAACTAACGCACCAACATAGCGATTAGTTTCATCCATATCTTGTTCTGTCACGTTCGAGAAAGGCTTAATTATACTATGCGTCGACATACCTAGATAAATCCACTTAGCGAGGTTCTTTCGCTCTTTGCCATTTAGTGAATCAGTTAAACACACTGCAAGTTGCTGTGCTTCTTGCGATGCGGATACATAACTAGGCAGTATCGACGATAAAAAGAGTGACGTAGTTAATAAGATTTTTTTCATTATCTTTCCTTGAAAACAATTACGCACAATAAAGTAATGTGAATCCAAATTAATTTCCAGTAAAAACCAAAAAAGCCACGATAAACGTGGCTTTGTTGGATAAAGCTTAAACTTTTACTGTTCTATTATAAGAACTGACCTAGCGCTTTAACTTGGTCTAACATGCGGTTTGAGAAACCCCACTCGTTATCGTACCAAGCCATCACTTTAACAAGCTTACCATCTACCTTAGTTTGGGTTGAATCGAAGATTGAAGACGCTGGGTTGTGGTTAAAGTCGATAGAAACAAGCGGTAGTTCGTTGTATTCAAGAATACCTTGCATTGCACCTTCTGATGCTGCTTTAACTACTTCGTTGATTTCTGCTGCAGTTGTTTCACGCTTAGCAACGAACGTTAAGTCTACTAAAGAAACGTTGATTGTTGGTACACGTACTGCCATGCCGTCTAGTTTACCCGCAAGTTCAGGAAGTACTAAGCCAACTGCTTTAGCAGCACCTGTTTTAGTTGGGATCATTGACTGAGTTGCGCTACGTGCACGATATAAATCTGGGTGATAAACGTCAGATAAGTTTTGATCGTTTGTGTATGCATGAATTGTCGTCATGCTACCTTGCTCGATACCTACTGTGTCGTTGATTGCTTTTGCAATCGGCGCTAAACAGTTTGTTGTACACGATGCATTTGAGATAATGTTGCTGTCAGCGTTTAATACTTCACTATTAACACCATGAACAACAGTTGCATCCATATCAGTACCAGGAGCAGAAACGATTACTTTTTTAGCACCTGCTTCAATGTGTTTAGCCGCTGCCTCACGTGAAGTGAATAAACCAGTACATTCTAGAACGATATCTACGTTTAGAGCTTTCCAAGGTAGGTTTGCAGGATCACGCTCTTGCGTAAGGGTAATTTCGTCATTACCAATTAGCATGGTGTTTTCAGCAAGTGTTACTTTTTGAGAAAATTGACCGTGAACTGAGTCAAATTGAGTTAAATGCGCGTTAACATTTGCTGGTGCTAAATCGTTAATTGCAACGATTTTGATTTCGTTGTTTTGAGCTGACTCATAAAGGGCACGTAATACGTTACGACCGATACGTCCATAGCCATTAATTGCAACATTAATCATTCTAATATCTCCCGTTAATTATTTTACTTCACTTGCTTGGCGAGCAAGCGCTTCAATGGCTTGCCAGTCTTTGTTTTCAATAAGTTGTTTGTCTAACATCCACGTACCACCCACACAGATTACGTTTTTAAGTGCGAGGTAGTTAGGTGCTGTTTCAAGGCTAATGCCGCCTGTTGGACAAAATGTTACTTGTGGTAAAGGGCCACCAATTGATTTCAGCATTGCAGTGCCACCCGCTGCTTCTGCAGGGAAGAACTTTAGAAACTTAAAGCCTTGGCTTGCTAATTTCATTACTTCACTTGGTGTCGCAGCACCTGGTAAAAATGGAATATCAGACTCTTTAGCCAGTGCTAATAATTCGTCGTTTACGCCAGGGCTAACCATAAAGTCAGCACCGGCTTCAACTGATGCATTAAATGTCGCTTTATCAACCACAGTACCTGTGCCAACGTATGCTTCTGGTACGGCTTCTTTCATTAGCTTCACTGCTTCTGCCGCAATTGGCGTACGCAAAGTAATTTCTAATGCTTTTAAGCCACCGTTATAAAGCGCACGTGCAAGGGGTGCTGCATCTTCAAGTTTTTCGATAACAACAACCGGTACCACAGGTGCCGATGATAAAATTTTCTCAATGCTCATTGTTTGTTCCTCATAGCCCAGTAACGGCGTATTATTATTCTAAACCAAAGGCGCTAGCGCCTAGGTCTGCACTACTTACTATATTTCTGAAACCTGCAAATAACTCTCGACCTGTGCCGTATGTTTGGCTTGGTTGGCTAAGTTGTAATTCACGTTTTGCTAATTCTTCATCGCTTACATGTACTTTCAATACACCTGCTGGTGCGTCAAGCGTCACTAAATCACCTTCGTGAATTTTAGCGATTACACCACCTTCAACAGCTTCTGGTGCTAAGTGGATTGCAGCAGGAACTTTACCAGATGCACCCGACATACGACCGTCTGTGACAATCGCCACTTTGTAGCCTTGGTCTTGCAGTGTTGCCATTACTGGCGTCAACTTATGAAGTTCAGGCATGCCTTTCGCTTTCGGACCTTGCTCTTTAATTACAGCAATAAAGTCTGTGTTTAATTCACCGCGGCTATACGCTTCTTGTAACTCACCTTGTGAGCTAAATACTTTAGCTGGTGCAGAAACAACTTGGTGTGACTCTGCCACTGCTGATACTTTAATAACTGCTTTACCAAGGTTACCAGTAAGAAGCTGTAAACCACCCTGCTTACTAAACGGGTTATCAATTGGGCGCAATACTTCTTCGTCGTGTGACTTTTCAGGACACGACACCCATTTAACTTTGCTTGGGCCTGTGCTGTTAGTCATAATCACCGATGAATCTTTATCTAACATTGGCTCCGTGGTGTATGCTTCTAACCCATCACCGACAATCGTTTTCACATCGTTATGTAAGTAACCTTTGCTAAGTAGTTGCTTCATTAAGAAGCCCATACCGCCAGCTGCTTGGAAGTGGTTCACATCAGCTGAGCCGTTCGGGTAGATACGCGTAAGAAGTGGCACAACTTCAGATAAGTCAGCCATGTCTTTCCACGTTAGGATCACACCTGCAGCTTTCGCAATAGCCACTAAGTGGATTGCGTGGTTTGTTGAGCCGCCTGTTGATAACAAGCCAACTAAACCATTAATAATTGTTTTTTCACTTACTACATCTGCAAGGCAGTTAGCATCTTTTGTTTCGATTAACTGCTTTAACATAGTTTCTACAGCATGACCTGTTAAACCATCACGTAGTTCTGTGTAAGGGTTAATGAAAGAGCTACCTGGTAAATGTAGACCCATGATTTCCATTAACATTTGATTCGAGTTTGCCGTACCGTAGAAAGTACATGTACCGGCACTGTGATAAGATGCGCTTTCAGCTTCAAGAAGCTCTTCACGACTTACTAAGCCTTGTGCAAATTTTTGACGAACACGAGCTTTTTCTTTATTCGGGATACCCGATTGCATTGGACCTGCTGGTAAAAAATACGTTGGTAAATGACCAAATGATAAAGCACCAATTAAAAGTCCTGGGACGATTTTGTCACAAACACCTAAACAGAAAACACCGTCGAATACATCATGCGATAAAGAAACCGCAGTAGACATTGCAATCACGTCACGTGAGAACAATGATAACTCCATACCGTCACGGCCTTGTGTTACGCCATCACACATTGCTGGTACACCGCCAGCAACTTGTGCTGTTGCATCGTACTTAGTCGCAAGGTTTTTGATGATTTCTGGGTAATCTTTGTAAGGGACATGCGCAGAAAGCATGTCGTTATAAGCGTTGATGATAGCTAGATTTGGTTGCTCGTCTGCTTTTAAACGATCTTTGTCATCGCTGCTACAAGCAGCCATAACATGTGCAATATTACCACAGCCTAAACCTGCACGAACTCTTGTTTGTTTTTTTGCGTGCGAGATTCGCTCTAAATAAGCTTGGCGGGTCTCTTTACTGCGTTCGATAACGCGTTCGGTGACTTCTTGAATACGAGGATGCAACATATAAATTCGACTCATCTCTATAGTTAGAGGATAAAGGCTCAGTAACAATTACAGACTCCACGAAAATAATTGTACTGAGCATCTTTGATTTACCCGTTCAAAGGTACGCTGACAGGCTGTCTCTCACAACCAACCTGACACCGGTGTCACTGTATTAACTCATGACTGTGACACCGGTGTCAACCTTATCTGTTAAATTTAGTTTAATTTTTTTAAATGACCAAATAATGAACAGCTTTATTTTAGTAGAATATGAGCAGAATTCATATGAAGCACTACTATCAAAGGCGTACCCTCTAGCCTAAGTTTGTAGTTAGTTCTATTTTAAAACAATGAGTTAAAGTGTTGTTATCCATTTTACCCATCTGAAATAAAAAAGCCCGAGAACGCGTCACTCATTCTCGGGCTACTGTGAAAAAACAAGATGAAATTTATTTAATTGCAGCTGTCGACTCACGAGTAATGAGTTTTGCTTCAAGGGTTACTTGATAAGGCGACTCTTGTGGGTCACTAATATGAGTAATCAATTGCTTGACTGCTTGCTGAGTCATTTCTTCAACTGGTTGAGCAATGGTAGTTAACCCTGGCCAGATATGACGAGCAATTGGAGCGTTATCAAATCCAGCGATAGAAATATCATCTGGCACTCTTAACTGCATTTGCGTAGCAAGTTTTAACACCGCTGCTGCCATGTAATCATTTGAAGCAAATACCGCCGTTGGCCGAGGATTTAAATCTAGAATAGTACGGGCACTGTCAACACCTGAGTGATAACTGAAGTTACCTTCTTCAACTAAGCGCTCATCAAACTCAATGCCGTTTGAAGCAAGTGCTCTTCGGTAACCTTTAAAACGTTGCTCTGTAGCACTGTGATCAGGGTGACCTTTAATGAAAGCGATTTCTTTATGACCAAGCTTAATAAGATGCTCAGTTATTTCAAAAGCTCCCTGCTCATCATTACTTCTTACAGAAATAGAGTCGTCTTCAAGTACCGCTGATGCGACGCGAGCATACGGGATCTTTTTCGATTTTAAAAAGCTTACAAGTTCAGGAAAATCTGAAAATGGAGGGGTCAGTACAATACCGTCTAAACGCGAGGTTTGAATCAACTGCTCAATATTACTAATTAATTCGTCGCCACGTAACTCACAAGGATGGATCAATAAGTTGTAATTAAGCTCATGACAGGCAGCTAAGGCACCAGTTTGGACACGGGTAATATAGCTTTTACTAGGATTATCGTATAAGCAACCAATAATAAAACTACGGTTTTGTGCCAAACCTCGTGCAATTGGGTTTGGCGTGTAATCAAGCTCTTTAAATACTTTAAGTACTTTTTCGCGCGTTGCATCACTCACGTTTGGCTCGTTGTTGAGAACGCGAGATACTGTTTTTTTCGATACACCGGCATAGCTGGCGACACTGTTGATGGTTACTTTCTTCATCCGCTCTACATCCAACTGCTAATTACGCGTTACTTTTAACATGTATACACGCAGCAGCACCAATGAATGGAATGTTGTCTTGTGTTACAAGCGTAACAGGGATCTGTGAAGTATATTGCGACATTATGCCTTTGTCTGCAAAACGTTCAACAAATCGACTAGATAATAGACGTTGTTGCATGCGAGGTAAAATACCACCACCAATAAATACGCCACCTAATGCGCCAAATGTCAGGGCTAAATCCCCTGCTACGCTACCAATCCAATCACAAAATTGATTTAGCGTTGCATCACACACTTCACATTGACCTGTAGTTGCCAACTCACTGATTTGTGCTGCATCTAAATTCTTAGCTTCAACGCCTTTTACTGCTGCCATAGCACGATATAAATGCGCTATACCAGGGCCTGAGAACACAGTCTCTACAGACACATGATTTAATTGCTTTTTAAGTTCAGTAATTAGCAACCGGTCTAATTCAGTTACTGCTGCAAGAGTAATATGGCCTGCCTCGCAGCTAAGAACAGCGCTGCCTTGAGATGTTCGAACTAAACACGCAGCACCAAAACCTGTACCAGGTCCCATTACGGCAATATTAGCATTTTCATCAGCTTGGCCTGCTTTAACGGCCATATTTTGTGAATCATCTAAATAAGGAGCCGCATAAGCAAATGCAGCAAAATCGTTGATTACTTCAAGTTGCTCAAATGCGAATTCAGCTTTTAAGTCCGCAACATTAAAGTGCCAGCCAAGGTTTGTTAAATGTACTTGACCTGCTTTAATCGGGCCCGCTACCGCTAAACATGCACGGTTTGGCTTTGGAAATGAAATTTGGCTGAAATACTGAGTAATTGCACTTTCTAAAGAGCCAAAGTCAGCACTTGGGAATGTTAAATTATGCTCGATAACAAACTGGTTAGTTTGTGCATTAAAGTCAGTGATTAAAGCGAAACGAGCGTTAGTGCCGCCAATATCGGCAACAAGAATAGGAGCGAATTCTGTCGTTGTCTGTGTGTTCATGTTGTTTTCTCTATTTGTCTAAGCTAGTTGCCGCTTATTTTTCTAGTTTTCAATGGCAAAGCCATTGTGTCTGCTAAACTTTGGGTCATTGCCTCAAGGAAGCTATCTTTTGTATTAAAAAAATGCTGCCCAATTGAATGGGCAGCCAAATACGTTTTGACAACAAAATGATAAAACAGTGACATTATGACACCGGTGTCAGATTGGGATCAATAAAAATTTTCATTATTTGTGCATGCATACGTATTTATTAAAAAAACCTGCGTATTAAGTATCGAAAAAGCATATATATACGCATAAAAAATGCCTAGCTGTGTACAGAACAGTCACACACACGCCGCTTGTCACAAATAGCTTGAAAAAAATATTAAATAGCCGAAAATGGAAATACTTCTTCTGTTATTTGGTAACCATATGAAAGGTAAGGCGACATCATTTGACATTGCACATTATGCGGGTGTGTCACAGTCAACCGTGTCTCGCGCGCTGCGAAATAGCCCTTTGGTCAACGAAGAAACGCGTCGACGTGTTCACGAGGTAGCAAAGCAGCTCAACTATAAAGTTGATAAAAATGCCAGTAACTTAAGAACACAACAAAGTAGCACCCTGGCACTTTTATTATTTGAAGATCCAACCTCGGATGAATCACAAATAAATCCTTTCTTCTTAGCAATGCTAGGCAGTATTACAAGAGCCTGTGCAAAAGAAGGCTACGATTTACTCGTATCGTTTCAGTCTAGCAGCTCTGATTGGCAAGCTGATTACGAAGACAGCCACCGTGCAGATGGCCTAATTTTGCTTGGTTATGGTGATTACCTCGATTATCAGCCTAAGTTTAAAACCTTAATTGACCAAAACACTAAGTTTGTATGTTGGGGGGCAAGCGTAGATAACCGCCCAGATTTAACTGTCAGCTGTGATAACTACGGTGGTGGTAAATTAGCTGCTGAGCATTTACTCGCAACCGGAAGAACTGATTGTGCATTTATTGGCGATGCCTCTGATCATAGCCCTGAGTTTTTTGCTCGCTACCAAGGTTTTAAAGATGCATTCTTAGCCAAAGGCGTGGCTTTAAACGAGCGTAAGATGGCTAATGCTATTTCAACAGAAGAATCTGGCTATCACGCGACTCGTTCCCTCATAGCAAATAACATTCGTTTTAACTCATTATTTGCGGCCAGCGACTTGATTGCTATTGGTGCTATTCGCGCGTTAAAAGAAGCAAAAATCAAGGTCCCTGATGATGTACATGTTGTTGGTTTTGATAACATTGCGGTTGCCAGCTTTGTAAACCCACCACTTACCACTGTTCAACAAGACACTACCCTCGCCGGACAAATGTTGGTAGATAACCTGCTCAAACTCATTCGGGGTGAAGATGTAGAGAATACCCTTTTACCACCACGGTTAATTATTCGTGGTTCGAGTGTTTAATTTTTAGCGATAACAGCTTTGTTATCGCCTACTCCCTTCCCAACCAGAAACTTATTGCATTAAAATTAGTTTTTTTTCGATTTACCCAAGACTATTACTTCGAAAAAGCAGATAATTACACCTATTATGATGAAAACGCTTATCTGGCACACAAAGCTTAGATAGCAACGCGCACAAAGGTGGAATTTTTTAATGGAAATTAAAGTTAATTTTCTCGACAACCTCAGGCTTGAAGCTAAGTTTGATGATTTCTCTGTCATTGCAGACCAACCTATACGCTATAAGGGTGATGGCACTGCACCAAGTCCATTTGATTACTTCTTAGCTTCATCTGCATTGTGTGCGGCTTACTTTATTAAAGTGTATTGTAATTCACGCGATATCCCGACAGATGGTATTCGTGTTGCGCAAAACAATATCGTTGACCCAGAAGACCGCTATAACCAAATTTTCCAAATTCAGGTTGAATTACCAGAAAGCCTTTCTGAGAAAGACCGCACGGGTATTTTACGCTCTGTTGAACGCTGTACAGTAAAACGTGTTATTCAAACCGGCCCTGAATTTAAAATCGATACTGTTGAAAGCATTGAAGCTGATGCGCAAGCAATGCTGATGGCAAAACCTGGTGATGACAGCAACACGTTTATTTTAGGTAAAGATTTACCGCTTGAAGAAACCATCGCAAATATGACGTCCATCCTTGAAGAGTTAGGGATGAAAATCGAAATCTCTTCTTGGCGTAATATTGTGCCAAATGTTTGGTCTTTACATATCCGTGACGCTGCTTCGCCAATGTGTTTTACCAATGGTAAAGGTGCGACCAAAGAAAGCGCGTTATGCTCAGCTTTAGGTGAATTTATTGAGCGCTTAAACTGTAACTTCTTCTATAACGATCAGTTTTTAGGCGAAGACATTGCCAATAGCGAGTTCGTACATTACCCAAATGAAAAGTGGTTTGCACTAACTGACGATGACTCGCTACCAGAGGGTATTTTAGATAATTACACCCGTGAAATTTATAATCCAGATGGTGAACTTTGTGGCTCACACCTAATCGATACCAACTCTGGTAATAAAGAGCGTGGTATTTGCTCTATTCCTTATGTTCGCCATTCAGACGGTGAAACTGTTTACTTTCCTTCAAACCTGATCGAAAACTTATTCTTAAGTAATGGTATGAGCGCAGGTAACAATTTTGCCGAGGCAAAAGTACAATGTTTATCTGAAATTTTCGAGCGTGCCGTTAAGCGTCAAATCATTGAACAAGAAATTGTTTTACCAGACGTACCACAGGAAGTATTAAATAAATATCCAGGTATTGTTGCGGGTATTAATGGTCTTGAAGAACAAGGTTTCCCTGTTGTAGTAAAAGATGCCTCGCTAGGTGGTCAGTTTCCAGTGATGTGCGTAACACTCATGAACCCTAAAACAGGAGGGGTATTTGCCTCTTTTGGTGCGCACCCAAGCTTTGAAGTTGCGTTAGAGCGCAGTTTAACTGAGTTATTACAAGGCAGAAGCTTTGAAGGCTTAAACGATGTACCTAAGCCAACGTTCAATAGCATGGCGGTTTCTGAGCCTGAAAACTTTGTAGAGCACTTTATTGACTCAACGGGCGTGATCTCATGGCGTTTCTTCAGCGCTAAACACGATTATGATTTTGTTGAATGGGATTTCTCTGGCAGCAATGAGGAAGAAACAGCGAGCTTATTCGGAATTTTAGAAAGCTTAGGTAAAGAAGCTTACATTGCTGAGTTCTCAGACCTTGGTACTGCTTGCCGCATTTTGGTGCCCGATTACTCAGAAGTTTATCCTGTAGAAGACTTAATCTGGGACAATACCAATAAAGCACTGAACTTCCGCGAAGATATCTTAAACCTACACCGTTTATCAGAAGATCAACTTGCCGATTTAGTTGAACGCCTAGAACAAAGTGAACTAGATAACTACATTGATATCATCACCTTAATCGGTATTGAGTTTGATGAAAACACAGTATGGGGTCAGTTAACGATTCTTGAGCTAAAACTGCTTATTTATTTAGCACTCGGTGATTTAGAAGCGGCAATGGAGCTGGTTGAAGCTTTCTTACAATATAATGACAATACCATTGTTGAACGTGGCCTATTCTACCAGGCAATGCACGCAACGTTAGAAGTAGCACTAAGCGATGACCTTGAGATTGAAGATTACATTCACAGCTTCACTCGTATGTTTGGTCAAGAAACCATGGATGCTGTAGTTGGCTCAATCAATGGCGATGTGATGTTTTATGGCTTAACAGAAACCAGTATGAAGCTTGAGGGCTTAGACAGGCACCTTCGTTTAATCGAAAGTTACAAAAAACTACACGCTGCCCGCGCTAAAAAAGCAGGACTGTAAATAAAAGCCGCTAGCAATAGCTAGCGGCACAATTCTTATACATCAGAAAAACTATTCGCTAAGATTTGGTTCAAATCGATAGTGACCTGTAATTTTATAGTTAAATAACATATCTTCCATTTTAGGACCCCAGCCAATGTTATGAACAATCAGCGGTCTTAATTTATCTTTCGATTGTTCATCTGTAACTATACCTATATGTGGCCTGTTATTAGGTAAAACCCAAGTCACAATATCACCTGCTTGATAATCAGCAGCATTATTACTGGTATCATGGCTTTCACCGTGCCTTTCAAAAAACACTTGTAGGTTAGGTACTCTGCGATGATCAATATTAGTATCTGGTTTGGTTAAGCCCCAAATTCGCTTTGAAGGGTACAAGATAAAGTTGTCGCGCATATCCTCATGTACAAGCGCTTGTAAATCAATTCCCAAAGCTCTGTAAGTACGTATAATCACATCGGTACACACGCCAATATTCTTTGGAACATCACCATTAGGGTAGTCTATTTTTTGATAACTTCCGTTATAAACTACAACGTGTTCAGTACGCTCTTTGGCGGCTTTAACAAGTTTAGATTGAAAACTTTGTGCTTGAGAATTAAGAGAAAATAATAAAAGTAACATCCAGGCTTTTTTTATCATCTACAAACTCCATATTGAATCATTATAAAAAAACACGAATGCTCTCTGACCATTCTCTTTATTAAGTGTTAGTTCTGTTCAGTATTTGCGTATTCTGCTAAACGGTTTTCAACTTGCATGCGCTCTTGCGCTGTTAGCTCACCATAAAACTTAGGGTATGGCCAGCCATAACCCCAGCGAAAGCTAGTAGGTAAAAGAGCTGTGCCTCCTACTCTGACACCAGCAAGCATCAAAATAGCAATCTCTTTCTCACCCACTTTAGCAACACACTCTTTTAAATCAACATCCGCTTGCTCACGTTGCTTGAAAGTACCTCCTTGCCAATATGCTAGGTCATGAGCTGTACAACATGCCAACCATAAGTTTTTATGCTCTAAGCTTCCATCGGGAAATGAGCTACAACCATCCGTTGTAAATGGCTTAAGTTCAGCTGCCTGAGCTTTTATTAAAAATATAGATAAAGCAATAAAAATATATATAAAGAGAAAATAATTTCGCTTCTTCACGGTAAATTCCATTTTAAATTTGGGCCTATTATAAACAAAAAACCGCCGAGGTTAATTCGGCGGTTTAATTATTCAAGAAGTTATCAAAAAAATTTTACTTGCCTAACGTTTCGGCAGCTTTTTCTGCAAAAAGGTTACCTAGTTTTATATAGTAATTACTTTTATAGTGCCATTTATCTTCAATGAATTCGACAGGCTCATCAAAGGCAACTAAATGAGCATTAGCATTTGATTTAACGTAATTTTTCTGAGCATCCCATACACTCTCAATATGTGGCATCATTCTAGTTTGAGGTGTTTTACCAGAGTCTTCGATTCTGCCAAGGATGATTGGTAACTCCTTATCACCAAATGCCATTTTCATATCATTCATAAGGCTTGTTAAATTAGCGAAATAAACCTTAGATGCTTGCTCATGATAGGCATCGGCTTCACCCTGCATCCAAATGATCCCTGCTGGTACTAAAGTATCTGCTTCACCATCACCATCTATATCATTGTTAGCTAACGCAGATCTTACGGTAGTTTGAAAGTTATCCCATTGGTTAACCTTGGTGTTGTCAGCATAGTTCTGCCCCCATGTACCAAAGCCAGATGCCCCAAGCGCAATAGATGAGCCTCCACGTGCATATTTAATAATGGCTATTTTCTTATCAGTAAGCTCAGATAAGCGTTTACCAAAACTCAATTCAGGACCAAACCTTTCAGATAAAATAATTGAATGATCTGTCGATCTTGCGCCTGTTCCAAAACCAGGCATTAAATTAGTCCAAACACCTTTACCACCATTTAATGCATCATCAGCAACAGGGTTACCAAAAAAGAGTAAGGTATTTTCAACTGGTTTTTTATACTGCGCAGGTAAATCTTTATTAAAGCCAAATCCTTCCATATTTGATTGGCCCCCCATAAAGTAAAGCAAATAGTCATCCGCTTTACTTTGCGTGCTTATTGCTAACAAACCACATAAGGCTAGTTTTTTTAACATTATTTTTCCTTTTACCAAAAGCCATGCCCAATAAATATTGGGTATGTAATTAAGTTTTTACTTCATAGTTATAGCTTCGTGCTATAAATACCTTTAATACAGGCATTTAGCCTAGCAGAAGCAGTTCGATTCTTTTAATCAATCAATTATTACAGTGCTTGCGCGTTTGCTCTGAACATAAACTCAAGTGGAATTTGCAATCGCTTAGCCCAATCAACTTCTGTATGCGTCGCACCAGGGAAATATTGACTCTGCCATAACGAAGCTGGATAACCGTGTTGCATAAATACATTATCAATTTGTTTTTGAAGATCAGGATACATGGAGTCTAATGTGCCATCCCCATAATCGAAGTAAACTTTTTGTGTTGTTAGTTTGCCAATATTGTCAGAAATATACTGCTTGAAAGTAGTAAATACTTGTTTGTCATAAGTAAAAATCCCTGGCCAATGCGTAGACATACAAATTGCGCCGGCAAACTCATTAGGATATTGAAGTAATGTATACCAAGAAATAAGCCCTCCCATGCTTGATCCTGCGATATACCGATGTTCAAAACCTTTATTTACTGAATAATTATTCTCAATAAAGGGAATGACTTCTTCAACAACAAAGCGAGCATAGTTGTCTGAATAAACCTTAGAGTAAAACAGCTTTTGCCCTGGATACCTCTCTAACTCATATAAATTTGCTTGTTTTTGCTTTGCTAAACTTTCAAATACTTTTTGTGGAAAATACTCGCTATGACGATTTTCTACCGCATTTGGAATGCCAACAACAATAAATGGCTTAACTTTACCGCTTTGAATTAACTTCGCGGCAACTTCATCAACTTGCCATTCTTGTTTATTCCATGTTGTTTTGGCATCAAACAACATTCGACCATCATGCATATATAAAACATCATACTTACGTGTGTTGCTATAACCTGGTGGTAACCAGATATTTAAAAAACGGCTCTCAACATGCTTTGAACTAAAGTTTTTCTTAACATCAAGATGCCCTTCTGACACCTCAGGGATTATCACATTTGCAAAAGTGACACCTGAAAATAGCATCAAGGTTAAACAAATTAATTTCTTAAACATAATGTCTACTCAAATTTAAACTAAAAAGCCGCAAATGAATTGCGGCTTATTGATAAGGTATTACTTGAGGGCTTTTTCAACAACTGGGTAATGATCCCATACTTGTTTATCGCTCACTGAACGAAGTAACTTGATGTATTCAGCGTGAGTCCAAGCAAGCGGTGTTGCCGAGTTTGTGCCCTCACCTAACTGATAACCAGCTTTATTGTTACCTACGCCATCCCAAACTTGTTCAGGTAACATCATGCCTTCATTGGCAAAAGCTTCCATTCCTTTTACGTAGGTGTCTTTAATCGCTTGTTGCTTCATCGCATCTAGGCTATTGGTTGCGTTTGCCGCAGCGATTTCATAGTGACCACGCTCACCTGTGAAAAACGGCCATACACGCCCACGTTGACCAGGGGTGTTGTTACCACCTTCAGCGTAGTTGTTACCTGTCATTTGGTCTTCACCGTAACCATCGTTACCATAGCGGCGGTAGCCTGGGAATGAGCCCGAACCATCAGCAAAGTTAAAGGTATAGCGTACTTGAAGGTTATCAACTAAAGTTTCGTCATCATACTCTGGTAATGTTTTTACAATGCTCGGAGCAAGTGCATCACGTACACCATAGCGTACAAGCTCTAAGAAACCACCATCAAGGATTTGCTTTTTGTCAAAGCCTTCACGACCGTTATTGGCGTTAAGTGTAGTTGATGAGTTTGGATCTTTGTCTTGACCGATACGAATGAAATATTCACCATCGCTGTTTTCAGACTTAAGGTTACCTTGAGTCGTAAACATCGTGCTTTCAATTTCACTGTTGTAGGTTTTAGCCGTTGCTAGGTAACGCTCTGCATTTTTAGTGTCACCTGCTTTTTTAGCAATATCAGCAGCTGTCACTAGACCTGCAACAACCGCAGCTGTTGTTGATGGGGAAAAACCATTTTGTTCTTCCCAGCGCTCTTGTTGCGTTGCTGGAGGTGTAATTTGCGTGTCGTTCCAAAGAATTTTGGCAAGGCCACCATCAACCAAGAAATCAGCAGCTGGTTTTAACATTTTGCCATACCAATCTGTCAGCTCTTGATCGCTAAGTACGCCTGCTTGATGAAGTTTCCAAGCTAACATAATTGGCATTGCTGTTTGGTCAAGCTGTACACCTACCCACTCAAGTTCACCATCAACATGTGTCTTTTGTAAGAACCAGCCAGTGTCACCACCATTGCCTGGTGTGTTATCTGTTACTTGTACTTTTTCTAGATACTCAAACGCCGTTTTAGCAGTACGTGCATCACCCATGGCCATAAATGCCATTGCAACTTGATAGAAATCACGAACCCAAACCGCTTTATAACCGGTAGAACCTGTTTTAGCCGAAACCGTTTCACCCCAAGGGTTAGAAAGTGATGCAATTAAAGCACCTGCATGAGTTTTATCTTCTTGCGCTTTTAACACCATAGCACTGGTATAGAGCAGCTTACCATTATCAGCAGTGCTGTTAGTTAATGTGCTCAAAGGTTCAAGGCTTGTTAAGTAGTCTTGCCAACCAATGGCAGCACCTTCACCGTTATATGCAGCAAGCACTTTTTGATAGCCTTGGTTTAAACTTGCTTGACCTTCTTTTAGGCTTGCAGCTTCAGATTTACCAAAGCTTAAAGCTAAATCAAAGGTGGTGTTTTTTGATACTTCGCCCAGCTCTGCAAGTAAGCTTACATTACCCGACTTATCACCGGTATTTTGGTAAGTAGTTGGTAATGATTGCGATGCTCTCAACTCTTTTAAGCCATCACTTACACCCGTAAAGCCAACGCTCGCTTGTTTGAATGGTTGAGCGGCTTGTAAAGATAAAAAGTTATCATCTTGCCAAGCAACTAGACCCTTGTCAGTCACTTTTGCAAAATCATCTAAGCCATTGTTATCGATATAAGGATTCACATTAACGTAGGCTTTCACATCTTCAAGGTCTGTATTAAATACACTACGAACAAACAGTGTTTGCCCGTTAGGATCTGTAAAGATATGTTTTTCTAAGGTGAAACGACCTTGCTTGTCTTTACTTACTACTTTGTACGCAAGCGATAATGGGCGACCTGCGTCATCTTTATATAAATAATCAATGCTTACATCCAGATCATCGTTCTCTGTTACGGTAAAATCTTTACCAACGACAACAAATTGCATATCTTTGATTTGTGCTTGGTGAATTAAACCAAACATGGTTTCTGTGATCATGCCTTTAGCAATTGAAAACCAAACTTTTGATACTTTGCCGGTAGCAGCTGCGTCGCTATAGTGACCGTCTTGGTATTGCTCATAAGAGGTACCAATACCTGTTTTACCAGAGTATGCCCAAAAAGGCTCAACACCCGGTGCACCCGGTGCAGAAACTTGGTCTACCGCTATATTTGCTGATTGTTCTGAACTACAAGCTGTTAAACCTAATGCTAAAAAGCTTGCTGTAATTAGATTAAATTTTTTCATTGTGTGTCCTTATTATTGTTGCTTAACGCGCAGTACGGCGACCGCTGCTAGTACGAATGACACTGCACCTAGCACTAACGCATAAATCGGTTGATTATCAAAAAGGTGGCGTAAAATTAGGCCTAATACGCTTGCCGCTAAAAGCTGCGGGATAACAATAAAGAAGTTAAAGATACCCATGTACACACCCATTTTCTTACTTGGTACTGAGGTACTTAACATTGCGTATGGTAAAGAGAGAATTGACGCCCAAGCAAAACCGACCCCAATCATTGGCCAGATCAGTAAACTTGGATCTTTAATAACAATAAAGCTGACCAGCCCTAATGCACCTAACACTAGGTTGATAGCATGGGCCATTTTTAGTCCCACTTTTTTAACGACAATCGGAATACACAGTGCTGCAATGGCAGCAAAGCCATTGTAAGCGGCAAATAACACACCAACCCAATCCGCACCATTGTTGTATGCAAGTGAGCTTGTATCACTGCTGCCATAGTGGAAACTTGTTACCGCCGAGGTGGTATAAATCCACATTGCAAACAATGAGAACCAGCTAAAAAATTGTACCCAAGCTAATTGCTTCATTGTTTCTGGCATAGTGAATACATCATTTACAACTTGATAAAAGCCACCACTGGTTGCATTTTTAGCTTTTAGAGCACCGGCTATAAATTGAATAACACCAAAACTAATCAAACCACCAGCAAGCAAATAAAGCTCTTTTTCAAGAGATAGACCTGTAACAATTCCAAGAACGACAAGGCCAAGAACCGTAAAAATTGCAGCCCCTTTGTTAAAATTCACATCGCTTTGAACATCGCTCGAGTCATTGCTTTGCTCTTGCTCATGAAAACTTTCTAGCTCTTCTGGGGAATATTCTTTAGTGGTAAACACAGTCCAAAACACTGCAATAATTAAAACTACTGCACCAAAGTAAAACGAAAATTTTACAGAATCTGGGATTTGTCCAGCTGGTGCTGTATTGGCAATATCGAACCAGTTAGTCATCATCCAAGGTAATGCCGACGCGACAACCGCACCGATACCAATGAAGAAGCTTTGCATTGCATAACCAGTTGCACGTTGCTTTTTAGGCAGGTTATCACTAACAAGTGCACGAAATGGCTCCATGGTCACGTTAATTGACGCATCCATGATCCATAGCATACCCGCTGCAATCCAAAGGCTTGGTGAGTTAGGCATAATGAATAACGATAACGTTGTTAGAATAGCCCCATAAAAAAAGAACGGACGACGGCGACCTAACTTATTCCAAGTTTTATCGCTCCAATAACCGATGATCGGTTGTACAATAAGACCTGTAAGCGGCGCTGCAACCCAAAGGATTGGAATGTCATCAACATTGGCACCTAAGGTTTGAAATATACGGCTCACATTACCGTTTTGTAATGCAAAGCCAAATTGGATCCCTAAGAATCCAAAACACATATTCCATATTTGCCAAAAGCTTAGCGTTGGTTTGTTATTATTCATAATCAGCCTTTAGAGTAAATACTGCACTGCTTAAACCATTCATTTGTAATTGAATTGGCCCATTCGTTGTTGCCTCAGAAATCACAATGTCGGCATGATTTTCTAGGTTATCAGTTAACGTTAAATCACTGTGGTTAAGCTTAGGTAACAACGCTTGGTTAAGGTTAAGCTCAACATTTTGTGGGTTCTCTGAAAAGTTACTTACTACAAGCACCAGTTGTTGGCCAAGCTTACGCGTAAAAGCAATGACTTGCTCTGAACCCGTCAATTCAACCGCTTGCATGTCACCACCAACAATGGCAGGAAGCGTGTTTAACGACATTAACTTAGTGTAGTAAGCGCGTAGATCAGCTTGCTGCTTTGAAAGCGCACCACCATCGAATTTACCATTATTCATCCACGCTTGATGCGCAGGTACACCCATGTAATCGAAGATACTTGTGCGGGTTGGGTCGCCAAAGCCACCATCTTCAGAGCCATCTTCACCGACAGCTTGACCAAAATAAAGTAATGTTGGCGAACGCGACATTAGTGTAGAAACCACCATAGCCGGCTTACCTTTTTCACTGCTGCCCGCGAAATCTGGGCTAGCAATACGTTGCTCATCATGGTTTTCTAAAAAGTGCAGCATGTGCTCTTCAATATCAGCCACTTGGCTTTGGATATCGAAAATAGTATCCGCTGATTGCTTGCCTTGCATCACAGCTTTAACTGTGTCGTAAAAACCGACTTTGTCGTAAAGGTAATCCATCTTACCTTGCTGGATATATGGGCGGTAAAGCGTTGGGTTATAAACCTCAGCCAAAATAAAGGCATCGCTTTTTTGCATCTTGATTGATGAATTTAAAAAGCTCCAGAACTCAACAGGCACCATCTCTGCCATATCATAACGAAAACCATCGACACCTTTATCTAACCAATAAAGCGCGATATCGCGGAATTTATACCAGCTATTTGGTAGCTCTTTATCTTGCCAAAATGCGTAGTGCGCACGGTAATCTTTATCAGCGTAATCAGCAGGTAGCGTCGGAAAATCGTAGCTGCCATCTGGTTTCACGCCGTAATTAATTTTAACTGTTTCGTACCAATCATTGATGTCAGGTTTAGCTGCACGTGCCCCATTACCCGTCCATTTTGCTGGTGTTTCAGCAAACTGATTATCTGCTAGAGGATGCGGGTTACCACCTAACACTTGGTAGCTATCGCTGGTAGGAACTTGAAATGACTGCCCTGTTACATAGTAAAAGTTATTATCGCGAGCATAAGTTTTCGTCGTGTCATCTTCAGCACCAAAATCTTTAACACCTTCAGGCTTTGCGACCGACTCATAGTTACGTGCTACGTGGTTTGGCACAATATCAATAACAACTTTCATACCGTGCTCATGAGTGCGATTGATTAGCTCTTCGAACTCTTCTAAGCGGCGCTCAGGGTTAATTGCTAAATCAGGATTAACATCGTAATAGTCTTTCACTGCATAAGGTGAGCCTGCACGGCCTTTTACAACATCAGGGTCATCTTGTGACAAACCGTATTCGGTATAGTCAGTTACTAAAGCATGACGCGGTACACCTGTGTACCAAACATGTGTTGTACCTAGCTCTTTAATGCCTTGTAATGCAGCATCATTAAAATCAGCGAATTTACCTACCCCATTTTCTTCTAATGTACCCCACGGTTTATTGGTGGTATTTGTATTACCAAATAATCGAGTGAATACTTGATAAACCACAGGCTTAGAGATAGCTGCTTGGCTCGATTCTGATTGCTGCTTTTGCGTGTTCTGCTGTACTGGCGCATCGTTACCACAGGCAGTTAAACCTAAAACCGAAGCCACTACTAACGCAGTTAGTTTATATGTTGTCATCATTACTTCATTTTTCTGTAAATATCAGTTCATACTAATGTTAAGGGCTGCATACGGACAGTAAATGCATACGTATTCAGCCTATTAGTTGCAATTATTCAAGCTCGATTAAGCGTGCTTGCATAGCTTTTAAGCGGATTGGCGCTGCAAGTTCAACGCGTTTTTCGCTGATTAAATCGCGTCCTTTATTATTGCCTTTCAGCACTTCTTGCATGTAGCTTAAATCCCAATCAATAGCTTGTTGGTTTTTGTTAAGAACGACCAATACAGTTTGGCCATTATGCTCTCTCACATAGCTGTAAACGCCTTGCTTTGGTGAAAAATGCATTAAACGACCTTCACTTAGCGCTGGTTTTTCTTGGCGCAGCTTAAGCAGTTTTTTAATGGTACTTAACATCTCTTGCTGATCAGTTGAAAGGCCTTTGCCTGTGAATGCATTTGTTTTTTGACCCGTAAACCCACCAGGGAAGTCAATGCGAATATCACCGTGGTCATTGCTTGGCGTGTTATCAAGCAAAAGCTCTGTACCGTAATAGATTTGTGGAATACCGCGAGTTGTTAACAGCAGCGTCATGGCTAATTTAGTTTTTGCGAGGTCTTGACCAAGCTCAGTGTAAACACGGCTCATGTCATGGTTATCAGCAAACACTAAAATGTTATCTGTATCAGCATATAAAAAGTCATTCGCCAGCGATTGATACACTTTTATCCAACCTGTATTCCAGCTTTCTTCTTCGTTAAGTGCTTGGATCAACGCCTCTTGTAATGAAAAGTCCATCACACTTGGTAAATCAGAGGTATATCCATCTTGATTGACTTTGCCGCGCTGCCAATAAGATGCAATTGCCGGGTTGGTTGTCCACTCTTCGCCAACAATATTAAAGTTTGGATACTCGGTCATAATCGCTTTAGTCCAATCGGCTAAAAACGCTTTATCTGAGTATGAATAGGTATCAACACGAATGCCGCTTAAGTTGGCGTATTCAATCCACCAAATGGCATTTTGAATCAAATAAGTTGAGAGTAACGGCTGGCGCTGATTTAAATCAGGCATCGACTCAACAAACCACCCATCATTAAATTGACGTTTATCGTATTGGCTGGCATGAGGGTCTTGAATTGTTTGTCTGGCGTGGCTTGTGGCATTTTTACCATTTTCAAACTTGCCATCAAAGTTAACCCAATCTACTGTTGGCATGTCAGCCATCCACTGATGCGATGAACCAAAGTGGTTAAGTACCATGTCCATCACTAAGCCGATACCATGCTCTTTCGCTTCTGCTGATAAGGTTTTATAAAGCGCATTACTGCCCATACGCGGATCAACCTTGTAGAAGTCAGTAATAGCATAACCATGATAAGAATAACTTGGCATGTCATTTTCAAGCACAGGTGTTAACCAAAGTTGCGTTACACCTAAGTCCTCAAGATAATCTAAGCTATTAATAACACCTTGAATATCACCGCCATGACGACCTCCTTTGAAGCTCGGATTTGCAGCCTCCTGCATACCTGCAACGCTGTCGTTACTTGGGTCACCATTTACAAAGCGGTCAGGATTGATTAAATACAGCGTATCTTTGTTTGTAAAGCCATCGCGGTTGGCACTTTGCTTATCTCGAGCATTTAATGGGTAAGTAAACGTTGTGCCATCTTCAGCTTTAAAAGTCAGTTTTCCCGGCTTTGTATTATCGCTGATGTTTAAATCTAAAAAAGCGTAGTTAGGGTTATTTGTTGTTGTCACCCCTTTAAACTCAACGCCCTTGTAAGGCATCATTTGCCACGCTTTGTTAGCAATATTGTTATCGTAAAGCATTACTTGCAAAGAATCGTTTTGCATTCCAACCCACCAATTTTCTGGTGAAGCGGTAAGTGCAAAACTCGCTGTCGAGTTAAAAAGTGTAAATGCGGTCGTTAACGCTAAAAATGTCTGTGTTTTTTTCATAATTAATTTTGTACTTTTTCTAAAAATTGACTGTGACTCGGTAGCTGCTCTACGGTGTTATTAATCAACGTTTTTAAATTACTAAATAACTCATTTAACTGCTCATCAGATAAGGCATCAGTTAATGGATGATGATCGTCTGCAATAAGCCCTTGCCCTATCATGACTTGCTGCCACGCAACTTCAGCAAATAGCTCATCGTCTTCTCTTACGAGCTTGCCGCTGGTTTTAAATAGCTCAATTTTCTTTTTAAGACTGCTTGGAATATCCATGCCTTTGCAAAAACGCCAAAATGCAGTGTCATCACGTTCAGTTAGCTTGTAATGAAGGATAATAAAGTCACGAATTCGCTCAAATTCTGTTTTACTTTGTTTATTAAATTCATCAACTAAGCTTTGCTTAATACCTTGATGAGGAAAAAACTTAATTAAACGAATGGCTGCACTTTGAATTAAATGAATACTGGTCGATTCTAAAGGCTCTAAAAAACCACTCGATAAGCCAACCGATACCACATTTTTATGCCACTGCTTTAAACGACGCCCTGTTTTAAATTTAATAATACGTGGCTCTGTCAATGGCTTAGCTGGTAAGTTGTCCAGAAGCTGTTGTTTAGCTGATTCATCAGATAAGAAACGAGACGAATATACAAGGCCGTTTCCTACACGATGCTGTAATGGAATTTGCCATTGCCAACCAGAGTCTTTTGCAATTGACCGTGTATAAGGAATTGCATCCGTAGCGGATTCACTTTGCATTGCAACAGCACTATCACAAGGTAGCCAATGTGACCAATCTTCAAACCCTGTATTGAGTGTTTCTTCTATCAATAAGGCACGCAGGCCTGTGCAATCAATAAATAAGTCGCCATCTATTTGCTTGCCATTTTGCATCAGCAAAGAAGAAATATATCCGCTTTGATGGCATTGATTAATCGATTCAATTTTGCCTTCGATACGTTTTACGCCCCGTGATTGCGCTAATTCTTTTAAGAACTCGCCATATCGTGTGGCATCAAAGTGATAAGCATAATGTAAGCCTGCTAATTGGGTATTAGGAATATGACTAAGGTGGGAAAATTTATGTGCTTTTGCAGCTTGGTAATTAAGTGAGAAATCCCAAAAATCAGGCGCGTTTTGTGTTTGATTTGCTTTTAGCCAAAAATGATAAAACTCACAAAACGGAAAGTCTTTACCTATCTCACCAAAGGCATGCATATAGCTATGGCCTTGGCTGCGCCAATTTTCAAACTCGATACCTAGTTTAATCGTTGCGCCAGTGGCCTTTATAAATTCTTTTTCAGAAATGCCAAGCGCACCATTTAGATGCAAGATAGGTGGAATGCTCGCTTCGCCTACACCAACAGTGCCAATTTCTGCTGATTCAATAAGCGTGATATCAAGCACTTTCCCAAGTACTTTATTAAGTAACGCAGCGGTTATCCAACCAGCGGTACCACCACCGGCAATCACTACCTTTGTAATTTTTTTTGATTCCATAGTACACCAAACGCCAAATTCAATTCATTGAGTGTAGCTCACTGATATAAAAAAGCCCTTGTAAAACAAATCACAAGGGCAATTTTCTATCGCTGTTTTAGCTAATTACAGCTTATAGCTGAAGCCTAACAGGAATGTACGACCGTAGTCTTGGTAATCACGTACTTGAAGTGAGTTATCACCTTGTAGTGATGTAAACGGCTCTTCAGTGATGTTTTGCACTTGGAAAGTGACAGATAAACCGTCAAGGCTCTCTACACCACCTTCGCTGAAGTCATAACCAATTTGAGCATCCCAAATTGTTTCGCCTTTAATATCAACTTGTGTAGTAGCAAAACCTAAACCGTATACGTCACCTTTAAAGTCGCTACGCTTACGCATGCTGGTACGCGCTTGGAAACCATTACGCTCAAAGTAAACTGTTAAGCTATCGATTTGATCAGATAGGCCAGGTAGCTCATAGTCGTTACCATTTTGGTCAGTTAAGTCTTGCTCAACACCTGTATGGCTTGCGATTAGGCCAAAACCGTCTAAAGATTCGCTGAACATTGTGAACGGTAGTGTTAATGAAAGCTCATAACCCCAAAGGTCACCAGAACCACCATTTACTTTACCAGAACCAGTACCAGTTGAAGTCGCAGGGATTTCACCAGTAGACGGGTCAGCTACACCACTCATATCAATTTCATAAGTACCATCGAAAATCCACTGAGTGATATCTTTGTAGAATACAGCTGCAGCGAAATAACCTTCTTCATGGAAGTAATTTTCGTAGCTTAAATCAAAACCAGTTGCTTCTTTAGGCTCAAGCTCTGGGTTACCACCAGATACACTCCAGTAGTTACCGTTTTCATCTGGTTGTTGATTATAAGATGCATTAACTGATGAGTTCATTTCGTCTAAGCGAGCACGAGAAATCGTTTTCGCTGCGCCGAAGCGTACAGTTTGCTCTTCATCAATTGCAAACGATAAATTGATGCTTGGTAAGAAGTGGCTGTAGTCATGGCTTACATCGGTCTCTGATACAACAACTAAACCATCAACAGTGTTTGCAGCAAAACCCTGTGAAGACTGTTCAGTTTTCACATAACGAACACCAATATTACCTGTTACAGGGATTGAACCCAGCTCAGCATTGATATCAGCTTGAGCAAAGAATGCTGTTACTTCTTCTTGTACAGTCCAAGATTGTGTTTTGTGCTTTGAATCAGTAAGGCTTTCTTGAAGAAGGTTATAATAACCATCATTTACTAAACCATTGGTATCATAAGCAACCATGTTACCCATGCCGATGAAATCAAGACTCGCTGTACCTAAGCGGTATTGCTCCGGGATTGATACCATGCCAGGGTTCGATAAAGAGAAGTCTTTTAATGTCATGAAGTAACCTTCCGACAACTTACTCTTTTCACGGTCACGGTATGACATACCAAATGACACTCGGCTGATGTAAGCATTATCAAGTACTTTGCTTGCAGCAAGTTTTAATGTGCTTAGTTCATCATTAATTTCTGGCGCATTAATAAAGCCATCTTGCGCTGTATTTTGATACTCAGTACCTGTTAAACCATACTTGTCATTAAGTGCAGCACTTGCACCCCAAGATAATGGGCCACCAAGTTGAATTAAGTCATAATCACTGTAATCAAGGTTATGACTAAATTGCGCGCCAGTGTTACCACCGTCAAACTCATAGCCGATTGTATCAGCAACACCATTCGCGTCACCACGACCTGTACCTGAGTAGCTTTCGATACTCCAAATTTGACGTTCAACTTCAGAACGGCTTACGTCAAATTCTACTGACCAATCATCGCTAATGTCATATTTTGCATTAAAACCAAACTGAGTGAGCTCAGCATTACGCTCTTCGTAGTCATTACGAACAACAACACGTTGGCCTTCTGTTACTGCACTAGTAATGAAACCAGTGTCAGCGTCAACAACTGCTGAACTTGGGTCGATTGAACCTTGGCCCCATGCGAATGGAACTTCTATACCACGTAGGATTTTTTCATCTGAGAAATCTACATATAAGGCATCAAATGTCATGTTTAAGCGATCAGTCGGCGCAGCTTCAATTACAAGCATTGCTGTATCACGCTCAAGAGTCGATGAACGTACAAATGGCTTAGCACCACCTAAAATTGAGTATGTATTGCCATCTTCACCCGTAAACTCAGGATAACCCCACGAGTTCCAACGTTTTTCTTGGTTTGGTGAGCTCATCGTGTTGTATGCAAATGCAACACCGATTGTGTCATCAGCAAATTGGTCAATGTATGAGAACGTACCGCGGAAACCTTGGTCGTCACCGTCTGGATTTAATTTATCAAAACCTGTTTGCTCATATTGACCGTTGAACATGATAACTTGTTCACCTTTACTTAAAGGTTTCACAGTTTGCATGTCGATTACACCAGCAATACCTTCAGCTTCAATACCTGCACTTGGTGTTTTGTATACCGTTACGCCACTCATAATTTCTGATGGATAAAGGTCAAATTCTACACCACGGTTGTCACCGATTGATACTTGCTCACGACCGTTGAATGTCGTTGCACTTTCGTTTTCACTGAAACCACGAACACTTACACGGCTAGCTCGACCGTCAAGGCGTTGTGCTGTTAAACCAGGAAGGCGTGCGATTGATTCTGCAATTGATGAATCAGGTAATTTACCGATATCTTCTGCAGAGATTGACTCAACAACTTCAGGAGTGAAGCGTTTAGTATTAATAGATTCTACAACACTGCCACGAAAACCTTTAACTTCGATAACTTCAACGTTATCGTTTTTCGCTTTTTGGTCTTCTTCTGCAGCATACGCTACAAAGCTATTTAAACCTGCGGCTGTTAAAGCCAGAGTTAATATACTTGGTTTGAACATAGACATGATGTTTTCCCATTACCCAAATTGTAATGCCAACGTGTTGCAGTTATTCATTAACATAATAGCTGAAATTCGCTGACTGATTTTGTTGTCGAATTGAATATTAACGCTCTGATTATTTTCTTAACAAATTTATGCATACGTATTCAGCGTAGCTCACCCTCACAAAAATTAACAACATTTTTACAAAACCAACCTTCAAGCCACTGAATTTAAAGTGTTTAATGATTTTTACGTCTTAGTTAATAGTAATGAAACATTTTTGCTATATTTAAGAACCTAATTTGGTTACAGAAATGGATACTAAGCCATTTATCTCGCTTAAATAGCGACATGACGCAATTATATTAGGAACAGACCTGCAACAATGACAATTGGTCTTACCAATTGTGATGGTGCACCATTCTGGTGTAATCCAGCTATTTTATGCACCAAGCTGGAGTATTTATTTGTTGATAAGAGAAGGAATATCTAATTGGTAAGTTTTATTAATTGATATTCGAGTTGTTTACTTTTAAATCAAGTTAATGAATTTTACTGAGCACATAGATGAATTTGGCGTGCATACGTATGCAGAGTTTTTACAGTATCTCACCCTTCACGTATGCTTTTGACATTCCGGCAACATATTGCATTAACGGTTGCCTAACAGTTTACATACACTGAGTGTCACGATGGAGAAAAACATGGCTCAAAAGCAGTGGTATAAAGGTGCGGTTATTTATCAAGTTTACCCGCGCAGTTTCCAAGACACCAATGGCGATGGCATTGGTGATATCAAAGGTATCATTGATCGCATTGATTACATTAAAAGCCTAGGTGTTGATGCTATTTGGGTTTCACCTTTCTTTAAATCGCCAATGAAAGACTTTGGTTATGACATCAGTGACTACCGTGATATCGACCCATTGTTTGGTAACCTTGATGATTTTGATGAACTCATTGCACAAGCGCACCAACGTGATATTAAGATCATTATTGATCAGGTATTGAGCCATACCTCTGATCAACATCAATGGTTCCTTGATAGCCGTGAAGATAAAACTAACGACAAAGCTGATTGGTATGTATGGGCTGATGCAAAGCCTGATGGCACACAACCAAATAACTGGTTATCAATTTTTGGTGGCCCTGCATGGCAATGGGAACCGCGTCGTGGTCAATATTACTTACATAACTTCTTTGCTGAGCAGCCAGATTTAAACTTCCATAACCCTGAAGTTCGTAAAGCAGTATTAGATAATGTTGAGTTTTGGCTTAAGAAAGGCGTTGATGGTTTCCGCTTAGATGCAATCAACTTTTGCTATCACGATGCTCAATTACGTGATAATCCAGCTAAGCCACCAGAGAAGCGTCAAGGCCGAGGCTTTAGCGAAGACAACCCATATGCGTTCCAGTATCACTACTACAATAATACGCAACCTGAGAACCTTAGTTTTATGCAGGACATCCGCGCCCTACTAAACAAGTACCCAGGCACAGTTGCTCTAGGTGAGATTTCATCAGAAGACTCACTAGCAACCATGGCTGAGTACACATCAGGTGGTGACAAACTTCATATGGGTTATAGCTTTGAGCTACTGACAAACGACTATAGCGCGGAATATATTCGTAATACAGTTAGCACTTTAGAGCAGCGCATGACTGAAGGTTGGCCATGTTGGGCATTTAGCAACCACGACGTTGAACGTGTTGCTAGCCGTTGGAGTCAAGGTGAAAAAATTGAGCCTCAGCAATGTAAGATGCTAACAGCCCTACTTGCTTCATTACGTGGCAGCGTATGTATGTACCAAGGTGAAGAGCTTGGTTTAGGTGAAGCTGAAGTTGCATTTGAAGACTTACAAGACCCATATGGCATCACATTCTGGCCAAACTTTAAAGGCCGTGACGGTTGTCGTACACCGATGCCTTGGGATGCAACGGATGCAGAGCAAGCTGGCTTCTCATCAGTAAAACCTTGGTTACCTGTGGGCGATGCGCACAAATCAGTTGCGGTAAATACGCAAGATCAAGATAAAGATTCGATTTTGAATGCCTACCGTGAATTTATGGCATGGCGTAAAGATAAAAACGTTCTCTTAGAAGGCGATATTGAATTTATAGATACGCAAGAGCCTGTGCTTGCTTTTTATCGAACGCTTAACGACACTAAAATGCTTTGTGCATTTAACTTGGCTGCGCAAAGTAGTGAACTGACAATCTCTGACTCTGTGTCTTCACAGCATACTGAGATCTCTCATCACACAGCTGAATTAAACAATAATACAGTCACTCTGCCCGGGTTCGGTTGCTTTTACGCAACCCTGAATTAAGAATCAGTTGTTAAAAACCAAGCCCTGCTATTGCAGGGCTTTTTTATGGAAGATTGCTATTAATGGTTCATGGTTTTACTATTTATGTAATCCGTTAGCGCAAATAACACCCCCGACACCACAAAAGTAACATGAATTAACACCTTCCAGAGTAACTCATCTGTGGAATGATTGTTTGAGCTGATAAACACTTTTAAAAGCTCGACAGCCGATATAGCAACAATTGCACTGATCAATTTCATCTTAAGACCCGAGAAACCAACCTTACCCATCCAAACAGGTCGATCTTCGTGATTTTCTATATTTAACTTTGAAACAAAGTTTTCGTAACCACTGAAAATGATAATAAGCAAAAGCCCTGCTAGTAGCGCAGTGTCAACTAAAGTCAAAATGCCCACCAAAAGCTCTTGGTTTGACGCAGTGAACGTATTTAAGGCCATACTGTATAAGTATTTAAAGAACTTTAGCAGCAGTAATACCACAGCGACTAATAAGCCAATAAAGAATGGCGCTAATAACCAACGCGAGCGAAAAATAAAACTCTCAACAACGTGTTCTAGCTTGCTTGGTACTTTCTTTATTTTTGAATGAGTCACTTGTTCAGACATAACTTAATTCACTTTTCTTTTTAAAATTAGCGCGATAATACGTGTATTAGCCTCACCATTGCTAGCCTTAGAGGTAAAAAGAGTGGTTATTTTTTGCTTATCTTTACGATAAAAAAATTTCGTTATCTTTTTTTGAAATTTAGTTTATAAATTCACTCAAGCAAAGTGAGATACACATTGCGCACCATTACTGTGCAATTGAGCCGGTAATAATTACTTTTGTTGATTAGGAATAATTAAATGAAAAAAGCATTGCTAGCACTAATTTTGGCACCTGTTTTAAGCGTGTCAGCAACGAATGCAATCGCTAATGAAGCACCAGAAGCATCAGCTGAAATGATCAAAGAATACACCGAAATGTGTTTAAACTGGGCAAAAGATGATGACATCAGCAACGAAGAATTAAAGCCATACGTATTAAAGTGTGTGAACGATGAGCTTGAAGCTGAAGGCTATAAAAAAGTAAAAGACGTACAAATCTAATTTTACGCCAGCTTAGAATATGGAAAACCGGAATGACACAAAGATGTGCGCTCCGGTTTTTTGTTATTAATGGCTGTAATAATCAGCGAATGCACTTAATAAAAATAATAACGAACCTATCATGAATAACACCACCCCCAATGTGGCATATTCTATAAATGCAGGTAAAAATAAGGTACTACCAAAGAAAAAGGCGCATGCTGATAATATATTTACCAACGCATTAACCCTAGGTGCGAGTGTAAACTTCATAATTATTCTCTACTCCGTTAACTCAGGGATAAAGTGAAACGCTTTAACGATACGGTTCCAACTATTAATCTCTAACACAATTGCCGTCAGTGCCACGACATCTTTTTCAGTAAATATTAAAGACACTTGGTTGTACACATTGTCTTCAACATGCTTATCAATGATATTTGTTAATGCTTCTGCCCAGGCTAATGCTGAAACTTCTTCCTCTGAGAACACTGGAACTTCACGCCAAGCAGCCAATACATCTAATCGTTGCTGATGCTCTCCATGGCGTCTTAACTCTGCTGAGTGCATATGCTGACAAAATCCACAGCCATTTATTTGCGACACTCTGAGTCTTACTAGATCTACAATCCTACTAGTTATTTTTGAATCTTCTGGTAGTGTGCTCAGTCCAGTTAAATGTTCAACAAGTCCTGGGTTAAGTGAATATACCTGCTGTTGGGATAAACGAGTTTGCATTATAAATCTCCTATCTTAATAATGGAGACAGAATAGCAACTGATTAAAAGCAAAGATTGGTAAAAAACGACATTAGCAAATGTCATAAAAGCACAAAAAAAAGGATTGCAACTGCAATCCCTTTTTATGATCTAAATAGATGTAAACTTACTTTTTAGTCGCCGCTTTTTTCTTAGGCGCTTTCTTTTTACTCTCTTCTACCCATTTTCCATTTTGGTAGTGAGCAGTCCAGCCTGTGGCTTTGCCATCTACTTCACTCATTACATACTGCTCTTTATTTTTACGGCTGTAACGTACAATTGAAGGATTGCCATCAGGGTCTTGTGCCGGCGCATCGGCAAGATAGTAAAACTTTTCAGAAATGCGGTCTCTGAAGCGTTTTAACTCTTCAACTTTAGGCGCACGCGTTTCACGTGATTTAGGGAAGGTATTTGCAGCTAAGAAAATACCCGATGCACCATCACGCAGTACAAAATAAGCTTCTGATTTTTCACACTCTAGCTCAGGTAAATGAACTGGATCTTCCTTCGGCGGTGCAGCTTCACCATTTTTAAGTAACTTACGAGTATTTTTACACTCTTCATTACTACAGCCAAAGTACTTACCAAAACGACCTGATTTTAACTGCATATCTGAACCACATTTATCACATTCAATAATGGGGCCGTCGTAACCTTTAATTTTAAAGGTACCTTGTTCAACGATATATCCTTTACACGCAGGGTTGTTACCACATACATGTAATTTGCGTGTTTCATCGATTAAGTATGAATCCATTGCCGTTTCACAGATTGGACAACGCTTCATTTGCATCAGTGATTCTGTTTCGACGTCTTCAACATCTGCAGCAATTGCTTCATCGCCTGGCACCAAGTTCATAGTTGTTGTGCAACGCTCTTTTGGTGGCAGGTTGTAACCCGTACAGCCTAAGAACACACCGGTTGATGCAGTTCGGATACCCATCTTGCGACCACAGGTTGGACAATCGATGTCGGTTTCAACCATTTGATTTTGGCGCATACCGCCGTGCTCTTCATCACCTGAGGCAACTTCAAGCTGGGTTGAAAAATCCGCATAAAACTTATCTAGTACTTGTGTCCAGACACGTTCACCTTCTGCGATATCATCCAGACGACCTTCCATCTTAGCGGTAAAATCAAAGTTCATTAGATCTTCGAAGTTTTCAACTAACCGGTCCGTAACAATCTCACCCATTTTTTCAGCGAAGAAACGACGGTTCTCAACACGCACATAACCACGGTCTTGAATTGTTGAGATGATAGATGCATACGTTGAAGGACGACCGATACCACGCTTTTCTAATTCTTTAACTAAGCTTGCTTCACTAAAGCGTGCTGGTGGCTTTGTAAAATGTTGTTTAGGGTCTAACTCTACTAGCGTGAGTACATCACCTTCTTTAACTGCAGGCAGTGACTGATCTTCTTCGTTTTTCTTACGAACAGCTGGCTGAACTTTTGTCCAACCGTCAAAGCGAAGCACACGGCCTTTTGCTTTTAATTGATAATCACCCGCGCCAACCGTTAAAGTTGTTAAATCGTATTCTGCAGGGACCATTTGGCAAGCAACAAACTGACGCCAAATTAGTTCATATAACTTTTTAGCATCGGCCTCAACACCATCTAAATGACCAGATAACACAGTGACACTCGAAGGACGAATCGCTTCGTGAGCCTCTTGTGCATTGCCTTTAGAACTATAGCTGATAGGTGCTTTAGGTAAATACTTTTCACCAAATTGCTCAGTCACGTAATCACGACACATTTCAACGGCATCTTTCGATAAGTTAGTTGAGTCGGTACGCATGTAAGTAATGTGGCCAGCTTCATACAAGCGTTGAGCCAACATCATCGTCTTCTTAACACCATAACCTAGGCGCGTACTTGCTGCCTGTTGCATGGTTGAAGTAATAAATGGTGCACTCGGTTTACTCTTGCTTGGCTTTTCTTCAACACTAATGACCTTGTAGTCAGCTTTTTCAAGTTGACTAACGGCAGACATCGCCTGCTCTTCATTAACTGGCTTAAAAGGCTTGTCAGCGTGTTTGGTAACTTCTAACCTTAAAGCTGCTTCAGTATTTTTTACATCAGCGTGGACATCCCAAAACTCTTCAGGAATGAATGCTTTAATCTCACGTTCGCGTTCAACGAGTAGACGCACCGCGACAGATTGAACACGACCAGCTGATAAGCCACGAGCAACTTTTGCCCATAATAGCGGCGACACCATAAAACCTACAACACGGTCAAGGAAACGACGTGCTTGCTGCGCATACACCATATCAGTGTTTAGTTCGCCCGGTGTTTCGAATGCCTGTTGAATAGCATTTTTCGTAATTTCGTTAAAAACAACTCGCTTATATTTTTCAGGCTCGCCACCAATAATCTGTTCGAGGTGCCATGCAATGGCTTCCCCTTCTCTATCCAAATCGGTTGCGAGATAGATTTTATCTGCATTTTCAGCAAGTTTTTTTAATTCTTGAACAACTTTCTCTTTGCCTGGCAAGACTTCGTAATGTGGCTCCCAGCCTTTTTCAGGATCAATACCCATGCGGGCAACAAGATTTTTATAATCGCGTTGCTTTTTGTAGGCAGCTTTTTCTTCTGGTGACATTTTTCGAACTTCAGCAGGCGTTTTCGTCGCTGCAGTTTTCGTTTTGCCTGAACCTGAAGTTGGTAGATCACGCACATGCCCAACACTGGACTTTACGATGAAATCGTTACCTAAGTATTTATTAATTGTTTTTGCCTTTGCTGGAGACTCTACAATTACAAGTGATTTGCCCATAGCTGCCTATTTCTGACCGAATATTTTAAAAGTTTTTTGCCCTTATAAATGTATATCCATCACATTAAACAAATAAGTATGATTTTTTAACATTGGAGCACGAATATTTATAGGTATATCTACAAACACCAATTGTTACAAGCTTTTAATCGAAACTTTTCTTCATTGACTGAATAATTAAACAATTTTTGTTGCTAATTTAGTCAATGTGGCGTTTTGCGGTAATTTCAAGGGGAATATATAGAACAGCAACAAAAATGCCAACCTTCTGGTTGGCATTTTTTTAAATTTAAACAAATAACTACTTATTAGCCATCATCAGTAATTGCAATTCGAGCAGTTGAAATGTTGCCTTTTCCAGTTGTAAATTCAACAGTTAAAAAGCCTTCAGTTTTACCATTTCTTTCTGACTCTCGACTTATTGATAAAACTTCTCCAAACGCTGCTGTCGCAGCTGAATTTCGAAGCTCAAAGCCATCAGTGCCGCTGTATTCTCCATTATCTGCAGTTACTGAAACACTGGTCCCTGCAGGCATTGGATTATTAAAAATATCAGAGTAATAAACTGCAAAAGTTAATGCGGCTAATTCAGTACCAGAATCAGCAGTTGTAATGTTTATATTTCTCACATCACAATAATTAGTATCAGCTGTTTCCTCTAAATCGAGAACAAACGCACCTTTTACATCAGCTGCAGGAAAACGTCGGATTGGATTACATTCCTCAATATCCCTAGCAAGTTGCATTGCATTATCTGTGAAAACTGTAGGATCATCTTCAGTTGTTTCAGCAAGAGCATCAGCAAATCGGCTACGCAGCTCATTTTTTGTAACTACAAATCGACTGTACGCAGTACTACCAGACATAATAATTTCAAAAGAATCTCGAATATCAACTAATTCTTTAGTACATAGGCTTTCAAAAGTATCACCATCTGTTGGCGTTGTTGCCTCTGACTTACATACTAAACCATTATATTTTCCATCCGCTAGTGTATGCATGCCATTAAGGTCAATATCCCAGCTTTCTTCGAAGTGTCCGGCATTCGTATTTTCTGGACTACACGGATCATCAGTAGCACCTTCTTGACAATTTTCAGCAGCCTTTGTCACTGATGCAGTAACTGGGTCGTAAATTGCTGCTAAACCATCATAAAAACCATTTTCATTATGATCGATAAATGCTTCTGTCAGGTCATAGCCACTGTAATATTCGTTGGTGTCAAAACGGCCGTTACCATTAATGTCGATGAATGACTCTTGACCTTTTGCTGTGACAAGTACTGTGGCACGGCCTCCTAGCGGTACGCCATTTTCATTGAATGCAGCGTTTAAAATACCTGCCATACAAGGCGCTGCGGCTCCAAAGTAAAGGTCACAGTTAATTGCATCAGTTTTTGGATTAATGCTGTTGATTCTGTTACCCCACTTAGCTTCTGTAAATGGTTTTGGATTTTGTGAACGCCACTGGGCAACACATTGTCCATCAACTGTATTACACTCAAGCTGAGGGTTAAACTCTGTGCCATCAATTGTTCCTATAGCACCGCCTTCTGTTGTTAAATATACAGATGTGCCATCAGGTACAGGATTATTAAAATGATCTGCAAGATAAACGTTAATTTCCTCAAGAACACCGTTATAATTTAATGCTTCGACATTAAAGTTTGTTGGGGCAGCCGTAAAACTATTACCATCAGGTAAACCTGAACTAATTGAAACAAGATCAGATACGGTTGTTATTTGCTCATCTAATGAAACTAAAGAAAGCTGACCTGTTGGACATGAAACATTGTTATCTCGCTCAGATTCATCAAGAAGGCATTCATCATAAAGCTCTTTCCAACAAGTTACATTATCGTTTTGGTTTTCAGGAATCAGTTCATCTGGTATGTAGCACGCTTGTACGCGAACAGCTTGAGGTACAAAGCCTGAATTAACTTGAATTCTTGCTAAGCCCTCTGAATCTGTAGAAACACTTGCATGCGAATAACCTGTCGCATCTGTTACTTCAGAAAGTGAAATGCCACCATTAGTCGAGCTCAAACGAAAATCTAATCGCTTTTGTTTTGCCGTATTACCAATTTCGTCAGTTAACTTAAATGTAAGTTGACTAATTTCTTTGCGAGATACACCACCAGTCCCTTTTAGTGCTATTACATGCTCGGTAGCTTCAACAAACTCAATCGAACTTACAGCTGCGGCCGATACTGGCACATTCACTGAAACAACTTTTGGTGTTCCCCCGGTAAGGACTGTTGCTGTGACCGTATCACCTTGTGTTGTGTTACAGCCGTTACTTCTATATGTTGCAGTTGCAATACCGCTAATACTCGTTGCGGTGTCATCCATAACAGCGAGGTCAGATTCAACGCAACCAGATGTAAACTCAACATCTAATGGCGTTACAAACAGCTCACCGTCAGCATCATAAATACTAACTGTAATAACCGTTGTTGCACCCGCTGCAAGTGGCACAAATTCGTCATCAATTACATTACCGGCGTCATCTACCTTGTTATATAAGCCATTTGAAATTTCTACACTTAACTCAGCAGTTGCAATTTCGAATGCTTTCGATGCAGTCACCGATTTAGCAGATACAGATACTTCACCTGCACCACTATTTGCGCCAGGTTGTAGTTTTAAAATTGCAAAACCAAAGTTGTCAGTAAGCGCTTTTCCTGATTCTGGTAATAAAGCGCCAAGATCAGTCGAAAGCTCAGCGATAATACCGTCGATACCATCACCCGAACTTGTATCAGTCACTTTTACCATAACGTCGATGAGTTCGTCAGATGAAAACTGATTTACGACGCTACACCCTGAAGCTAGGTAAGTTGTTTCAAGTGATGTTGTATTACGATTAGCCTCCCAGTTAGTTGCGCACCCTTGTAACAGCTTGATATCAAGTTCCGCTTCGGCACTTTCAACAGGGGCATCATCACCATTTGAAATAAAGCCTGCAATTTTAGTGATTGTGTTACCGCTTTCATCCGTGTATGTAGCAACTACTTGACCAGCCCCTTTAGAATCACCACTACTTAACGTTACTGAAGCTTCACCATTTGCATCAGTTAATGCAGTGCCTAATACAGGAGTGATTTTGCCTGTATAATTTGTTGTAAAAGAAATTAGCTGCCCCTGTAAAGGCTGTTCTTCTTCTAATAAGGTTGCAGTAACTGTCCCTTTATTATCTTTGCTAACAGGGTTTTCTACTGTAAATGGCGAGCCTGTGCTGTCTAAAATTGACACATCAAGAGTAATACTGCCACTAACACTTGAGTCATCTGTTTCAGAGCCATCTGATGTAAAGCCAAAGGTATCACTGAATGTTTCATCACCAACAACATAAGTAGCAGTAATAATCCCTGCACCCGCAGTATCACCCGCAGTTAGTGTAATTGACGCGACACCACCAGCATTAGTCAGAGCAGTTCCAGAAACAGGATCAAGCAAGCCAATGTCACCATCTAAACTAAAGCTTATAACTTCACTTGAAACCGCATCACCATTACTGGTCAGAGAAGCTAATATAGTTAATGGTGTATCAGATGTTACTGAGCTCGATTCTTGATCTGTGTCCTTTACGAAACCTTGAACAGCAACGACAAAACTTGGGTTATCGGTTGTACCATCATCCCCACCACCAAGTGAACCACTATCATTCTCTAATGACCCACCGCCGCCACAGGCAACTAACAATGAGCTGAAAACTATAATACTTAGCCATCGCAATAAAGGCATTGACCTCTCCCTAGTTAGCTATTTTAAAATTATTTATATATTTACCTAATATTAACCTAAAAATTAAACGAAGATCATAATTTTTTTCCTTTAAAGGCAACGAAATTCTTTAACTATTTATCGAATTTTTCTGTATAAAAATCTTCATGCTGGTAGTCTATGGCAAAATTTATAAAAAAATAGACTGGGTGTATGTCAAAAGTACGATCTTTAAGCCTTACATCTCGTATCATGGTAGGTATGGTACTGGGTGTAATCGTTGGTTTTATCTTTCAAGCCATTTTAGCGGGTGAAGACGATTTCCTTATTCCACTAGGGTTATTCTCTTTACCAATTAAAGCATTTTTCGTTGATGGAATTTTCCATGTTGGTGGTCAAATATTTATCGCAAGCTTGAAAATGCTTGTGGTACCACTGGTTTTTGTATCATTAGTCTGTGGTACTTGCAGCTTAAGCGACCCCAAGAAATTAGGACGTTTAGGTGGTAAATCAATTTTGCTTTATTTAGCGACTACTGCAATCGCTATTACCGTTGCTATTACCTTAGCGTTATTTGTAAATCCAGGAGAAGGTATCAATCTACCTTCAGATGCTAATTACAGTGCAAAAGAAGCGCCAACTCTCGCACAAGTTATCATTAGTATGTTCCCGACAAACCCTATTGATGCAATGGCAAGCGGTAATATGCTACAGGTTATTGTTTTTGCATTATTATTTGGCGTAGCGATGGCGCTTAGTGGTAAAGCGGGTCAACGAGTAGCAAATGTATTTGAAGACTTAAATACCGTTATTCTAAAGCTAGTTACTTTGCTTATGAATATTGCACCCTATGGTGTTTTCTTTTTAATGGCAAAACTATTTACTACTATAGATTTAAAACTAATAAAGAGCCTTGCATTGTACTTTGGTGTAGTTGTTTTTGCCCTACTCTTCCACGGTATTGTTAACTACAGTGTGTTGTTAAAAATGTTTACAGGTCTTAACCCTATTACGTTTTTAAAGAAAATGAAAAATGCCTGCCTATTTGCATTTAGCACATCAAGCTCAAGTGCAACCATGCCTATTACCCTAGAAACTGCTAGCAAAAAATTAGGCGCACATAATTCAGTTGCCTCATTTACCGTGCCTTTAGGTGCAACCATTAACATGGACGGCACAGCAATTATGCAAGGTGTTGCTACCGTATTCATTGCACAAGTATTTTCTGTTGATTTAACAATTTCAGATTACTTAATGGTTATTTTAACCGCAACACTTGCATCTGTAGGTACTGCTGGTGTGCCTGGTGTTGGTCTTATTATGTTAGCGATGGTGTTAAACCAAGTAGGCTTGCCTGTAGAAGGTATTGCTATCATTATTGGTGTAGACCGTTTACTTGATATGACGCGTACTGCTGTCAACGTTACTGGTGACTGTATGGTGACTTGTGTAGTTGCGAAATCTGAAGGGGAATTTGATGAAGACGTATTTAACGACCCAAATGCCGCTAAAGATTTAGAAGACTATCATAAATCGATTAAGTAATTATTTACTGGCTATTTATAAGTAAAAAACCCGCTTGAACAGCGGGTTTTTTATTTTAATTTTATATTTAGCACAACCTAAGGGTTTAAGCCTTTTAAGCGAGACATTAAACTCACACCCGCTTTACTTACACCCGAACTTAAACCTATAGCTAATTTGTCACTTAAATTTTTCTTAATACGGTATTTCACTTTAAAGATTTGGCGCTCTTTAGCTTGGCTCAATAAAATGTCATCACTGGTATCAATCTTGTCAACTAAGCCTTTATCAAACGCTTGAGTTGCAAACCAGTGCTCACCTGTAGCAACAGTATCAATATCAAGAGATGGACGCTGCTTACTAACAAAGGTTTTAAATAAACCGTGAGTTTGTTCAATTTCTTCTTTGAATTTTTCACGACCTTTATCGGTATTTTCACCAAAGATAGTTAAAGTACGTTTGTACTCACCCGCTGTGATTTGCTCAAAATCCACATCATTCTTTTTCAAGATTTTATTAAAGTTAGGAATTTGCGCAATAACACCGATTGAGCCTACAATTGCAAATGGTGCTGCGACAATCTCATTGGCAACACACGCCATCATATACCCTCCACTGGCTGCCACTTTATCTATGGCAACAGTTAAATGAATTTCGGCATTACGTAAGCGCTGTAACTGTGATGCTGCTAGACCATAACCGTGAACCACACCACCACCACTTTCTAGACGAATAAGCACGCGATCTTTTTCTTTATCAGCAATAGTTAAAATAGCCGTAATTTCTTCTCTTAGGCTTTCTACTTCATGAGCATCAACACTGCCGTTAAAATCTATGACATATAAGCGCGCTTTTGGCTCGTCGCCTTGCTGTTTTTTTGCCTCGAGTTTTTGCTGCTTGTGGTGTGCTTTAAGCTCTTTCTTTGAAAGGGTGTTTTCAATAAAACTTTGCTTTAAATCGTCAAGTTGTTCACTTAAGTCATCAATTGTTATCTCACCTTTTTTAGCTTTGGGTTTCACTGCAGCGCCCATAATAATGGCAACAATCACTGCAATTGCGATGACAAATGTGAGGGTCTTGGCAAAAAATAACCCATATTCGTATAAAAATTCCAATCAAACTCTCCATTTATTAATGATTCGCCACAATTTACCACGCTTTAAAGCAAAAAAAAGCCACATGAAGTGGCTTTTTACTTAATTGGTTATTACTTAATTAACAAGGTTTCGTTTATTCAGTGACAACATCTGAGTTTGTAACCTGAAGATACTGACCACGGCTTGCTAAGAAAGTCGCGATTTGCAATTGCATTTCAGCCGTTGCTGCAGCACTTTCTTCGGCCGTTGCGCCTGAGTCAGGTGTAGCAACAGGTGTTAAGACTGAGCTGTGGTGACCTTTGGTAAATTTAACAACATAGCTCATTGCGTCCGCTGTTGGGCCTTGTGTTTGTGCAACTGTTGTTAAACCCATTAGATTAGCAAGAGGTAAACTACCTGCAATTGGATTACTCGCTACCATTGGTGGAATAACCATATCAGCATTATTGTTCGCACCATCACCGACAACTACACTCATGTAAACTGGTGTGCCAAGAGCTGCAACTGATGCTGCATAGTTAGAAGGGTCGCCACTATCAAGCGCTGTTTGAGCTGCAAATGCAAACTGAGTTACCACACTTTGAATGTTAGCTAATTTTTCGGTTTCACCAGCTACTGTTAACGAACCTATGTACTCTTTATAAGCACATGTAACATAAGCTGTTTGATTTGAAGCAAGTGAACCACAGTTAGATAATGCTTCATTTTGAGTATAAGCGCCAAACTCTGCTGACTCTGTAGTACCAGCCGCAAGTAATACAGAACCTTGTACAAAAGGACCAAATGTATTTGATTCAATCAAGAAGTTTGCAATACCACCGCCACCACTGGCAAGAGCTACACTTTTAACGTTGAACATTGGGTCAACTTGAGCTGCTAAAGGTGCATTAGTCACAGCAACAAAAGCTGGTGCAACAACAGAGCCTAATGAATGTCCTAAGAATGATACATCTTGCGCATTTAAATCAGCAGCACCAGTAAAGTTCAAGCCTAAACGCAAACCAAGCAAATCAGCTACAGACTGACGTAAACTATCACGAGCTACCAATAAAGACTGTAAATTCATGTAACTTAGTACAGAACCTGTAGAGGCATTAAAGTCGTCAGTACCGTCACCGTCTACATCTACGCCACGCTCACCATGCATTGGGTGATCGATTGCAGCCGTTGCAAAACCTTGCATTGTTAATTGCGCTGTAATTGCTAGCATATCTTCTTTTTTAGAAGTAATGCCGTGCTGAAGAATAACAACAGGCCAGCCTGTCTCAGGCATGCTCAATGCGTCTAAGCCAAGCTGAGCTCGCACTGCATTAATAACAGGTAAAATTGGTTTAGTAATTTGTACTGGCACATTAGCAATGCTTTGTGTTTTTGGAATTGTGTTGTACTTAGTTAAGTGTTTTGTTTGATCTAAGCCTAAATCACGTAACTTGCCTCCACTTAACGCCATACAAAGGCCATCAGTTTCGCTAATAGGATCGGTTGGGAATGAATCACCCGCTGCAGCTGCATAGCCTAAAACAGCAACACCACTGTCACAAAGCCCTTGCCAATAAGTCGCAGATAAATCATCAACCGTTTTACCTGTAGGAGTTGCTAAATACATAGGTAACATCACGCTACCTTTTTGATATTGCACCCCACCAAAAACGGGTGAAACACCTGTAATACCTTGCGATGCAAATACTTGCTCGACTGTAATAACCGGTTGCTCAGGAATTTGAACCATAGGTGTCGGCAAGGCTGGTTGCGAAAGACTCGCTGCTAGGAGTTGCTTAACTGTACCAAGCACTTGACCTGCTGACTGCATTGTCATCGCTGCTGAATAGATAATTTCATCTTTTGTGATTGCACCACCTGATGTCACTGCATCTTCATAGCTATTGATAACAGCTTGAAGTGACTTCTGTGAATCAGTGATAAGTGCTGTCTCTTCGCTCACTAACGCGTAAGTTGAAGAAGGCTCAATTGAACGTCCTTCAGAGTCCATTAATGACGTTGTTAAAACGTTAATATAGGTACTACCAGCTTTGAACGGTTTAAGTGGGATCACAGCCACAGCATCGCCAGAACCTTGAGTAATAAAGTCAACACCAAAGGTTAATTCAGACACCAATTTACAGGCAATACCCGCAGGCACTTGCGAACAAGTTTCATCTGTTTGGCTTGCGCCCATGATTACTTCAAATATACGTACTGCACCAGGAGAAGCAGCAGATGCCGTATCAAGAGAGATACCCGCAGGAAAAGTTAAATCGATTTTAAACGGAGTTTGTGTTGACCAACCATCAAGTGCGCCAAGTGCAAGTTGTGGATCAGCATACGCTGCACGTTCAACACTAACATTGTTGTCATCTAATTCACCTGGCATGTTTAAAGTGCCATCAAGAGTACCACTCATTAATAAATCATTTGGTACTGAGATCACACTATTTGCTGGGTCAAATTTTACTGTCGCGGTTGGGAGAACAGGTGGATTATCATTTTTTACATCTTCTAATGTTTCCCCTCCACCACAGCCAGTAATGGCTGACGCAATGGCTAGTGAAAGTAGCAGTTTTTTCATAATTTCGCTCCGCGCAAATCTTATTGTTATTGTGTGTTCAAGGTAAAAAGTAGTTATTCTACTACCATTATTCTAAGTTAATTTAATGTAATTGGAATATTAATAAGACATTAGACCAGTTAAAGTTAACGTAAAGTTTCGATTTTCGCCACCTTAATTTGCAATAAATTCGATAACTTGGCTTTTTGCTATGGTAAAATGGCGAAAAATCTAATCAATGGTACGTTTATGCATACTTACAAAGCCGCAGAGAATGCGCTAAAAGACAAAGTAATTTTAATAACAGGTGCCGGTGATGGCATTGGCCGTGTTGCCGCACTAACTTATGCTAAGCATGGTGCCACTGTTATTTTACTCGGGAAAACAACAAATAAACTAGAATGTGTATATGATGAGATCGTAAATGCAGGATATCCACAACCTGCTATCGTACCGATGGATTTAAAAGGTGCGACTAAACAAAACTACCGAGACTTAGCAGCAACCATTGAATTGCAGTTCGGTAAGTTAGATGGCTTATTAAATAACGCAGGTATTTTAGGATCATTAGGTCCGCTTGAGCACTTCTGCGTTTCAACCTTCGAAAATATTATGAAGGTTAACGTAACTGCGCAAGCTATGATCACTAAATTTATGTTCCCACTGCTTCGCAAATCACCAAGTGCATCTGTTATTTTTACTTCGTCAGGTGTAGGCCGCCAAGGCCGTGAACATTGGGGTGCTTATGCTATATCAAAATTTGCTGTTGAAGGTATGATGCAAACTTGGGCTTGTGAAGTAGGTAAAACCAATATTCGTGTTAACTGTATTAATCCAGGTGCTACCCGTACATCAATGCGTGCTTCTGCTTACCCTGGTGAAGATAGAGATAAATTAGCAACACCTGAAGATTTAATGCCAACTTACCTATACTTGATGAGCGATGACTCAAAAGAGGTTAACGGTAAATCTTTAGATGCCCAACAAAAGTAAGCTAATAACTAAATATAAAAAAAGCAGCATTTCGCTGCTTTTTTTATATTTAGGCAAGACAGAACCCATATAGTGTGATCGTTCCACAAAAATAGGCGATAACGCAGTATCAATGTCGAACGCGCTCTGCCGTCCGGGGTCTTCCTAAAGGCGATTAAATCGCCCCTAGAGAGAACAAATTTTAATCTACAAAGGTCAACACGCCCTAAATAAAACGCTTGATAATAAAATCAACTTTTACACGTTTAGCCTGCCCCAATAGCTTTTTAACCGGTGCAGGATAGTCATCCATCGTCTCTAAATCCTGTGGACCTGTTAAACGACGACAATGCTGCAAAATAGCTTGTTTTTCATTTTCTATTTGCTCAAGAATATGCTGCTTAGGGTCGTCAATTAAAATACCGTTTTCGATATCTAAGCCCCATGCGCGCGGATTTAAATTATGCCCACTTAATAAATGTAAGCGCTTATCTGAGCAAATCCCTTTTAAGTGAAAAGAATTACTTTCATGCTTCCAAAGGTAAACATTCAAATTACCATTACTGATGTGGCGTTTTTGTGACTTTAAAAACTTATACAAAATGGTTTCATATAAATAAGGTAATGCACCAATTTTACTAAACGGCTCACTTGGCGGCAGATAAAAATCATTCGCGGTTTTATCACCTACGACAATAGTCACTTGCTTGCCTTGTTTTAATAAACGTCGTAATGACCGCATTAAAGGTGCAGGAAAGTTAAAGTAAGGGGTATAGAGAACAAGCTCTTGTTCTGTGGTATCAAATAACGATTTGATTAAACGATTCAGCTTATTGCTACGGCGCCCTAAACCTAAGAACAATCGGACACCAAGCTCACCAGCACTTGCTTCTGCGGCGCTTGCGTAACTTGCCGATTTAAGGTCACGCATCAATTGCTTCTGCGCGACTTTAATATCGTTAAATTTTACGAGTGGGCGCATATCGATGCGTGGTACCGCAACAGAACTTAAAAGATGAGTTTCAATAAATTCGATGACCGAATTGCATAATCCAGCTTGATGAACTAAAAAATAGCGATCTAAACGATAACGCTCATCTTGCTGAAGGTACACATTATTTAAGCTTGCACCGCTGTATAATAATGTATCGTCAATTACAAAGCCTTTTAAATGCAGAACCCCGAAAAGCTCTTTTGCCTTTACAGGTACACCATATACTTCCACATTTGACTGATACTGCTCTTGAAAATCACAATACATGCTGGCATTGCCATCAGATTTAGCTGCTCCAATCAAACCACGTTGGGCACGATGGAAATCAACCAACACTTTTACTTCTAAATCAGGATTAGTAAGTGATGCCTGATGTAACGCAGTTAATATTTCGCGCCCAGCTTCATCGTCTTGAAGATACAATGCGGTAATATAAATCCTGTTTTTTGCTGAACCAATTAAACGCAATAGTTCAGTGCGATACTCTTTTGCATTGGTTAAGACTTGTACGTCTTGTGTAGTCAGCCCAAAAGCGGGCTTTTCCTGCCAAAATACCATAATTGCCTGTTCGTTTAGTTAGCTCATAGCACGAGCTAATATCAAAATTAGCTAAAACATATCAAAAAATTATTGCTTGGTCATGAATTACCGTACTTTGAAGGCATAACAATTGGCAATTAGACCATTTTGTGAGCAAAAAGAGCTATTTAAATTATAATAAGTAAGGATTATTTGACAGCTTAGCGATTTGACTAAAAAAATAATCAGGGCTTTTGTTTACATCCGCCTTGTTTTTCTTAGAATCGGGCGCATAGACATCGTATTGAAACGTTTTTAGGAAAAAACATGAGTGACGCAAAACACTGTAAACTATTAATCTTAGGTTCTGGCCCTGCGGGCTACACAGCAGCGGTATACGCAGCACGAGCTAACCTAAACCCTGTCCTTATCACTGGTATTCAACAAGGTGGTCAGTTGACTACGACGACTGAAGTTGAAAACTGGCCAGGCGATGCACACGGCTTAACGGGTCCTGCATTAATGGATCGTATGAAAGAGCATGCTGAACGTTTCGAAACTGAGATTGTCTTTGATCATATCAACAAAGTTGATGTATCAAAACGCCCTTTCACTTTAACTGGTGACTCTGGCACATATACTTGTGATGCATTAATTATCGCGACAGGCGCATCTGCTAAATACTTAGGTTTAGAATCAGAAACTAACTTCCAAGGTCGTGGTGTTTCTGCTTGTGCAACCTGTGATGGTTTCTTCTACCGCGGTCAAAAAGTAGCGGTTGTAGGTGGTGGTAACACAGCTGTTGAAGAAGCGCTTTATTTATCAAACATTGCTGATGAGGTTCACGTTATTCACCGTCGTGATAGCTTCCGCAGTGAAAAGATCTTAGCTGATCGTTTAAAAGAAAAAGCAGAAAACGGTAACGTTGTTTTACATTACAACCGCACTTTAGATGAAGTGCTTGGTGATGAGATGGGCGTAACTGGCATTCGTATTAAAGCAACTGATTCTGAAGAAACAGAAAATCTAGATCTTGCGGGTGTATTCATTGCAATTGGCCATAAGCCAAATACTGACATGTTTGAAGGTCAGCTAGAAATGAAAGACGGCTATTTAGTAGTTCAGTCAGGCTTAAACGGCAACGCAACGCAAACAAGCGTACCAGGTGTATTTGCTGCAGGTGACGTGTCAGATCACATTTACCGTCAAGCAATCACATCAGCAGGTACTGGCTGTATGGCTGCACTTGATGCTGAACGTTTCTTAGATAACCTATAAATTAGTTGATCTAAAACACTAATTACTGGGGCTGTTGCAAAAACAGCCCCTTTTTTATAACTAAAATTTTGTTAAAATTAGAACAAATAACAACGATAACGCTGATATGATCAAGCAACTTTACCAACTCTCGCCCGAGACAGTTGATTTTCCAGATCCAGAATTAGCCCTTGATGAGCCTGATGGCCTGTTGGCGATTGGGGGTGACCTATCAGTTGAGCGTATCCAAAGAGCCTACAATACAGGTGTTTTCCCTTGGTTTAGTGATTATGAACCCATTATGTGGTGGTCGCCTAGTATGCGCGGTATTCTTGAGCTCGATGAATTTCATGTTAGCCGCAGTTTAAAAAAGTATTTAAAGCGTTTTCCTGTGCGTGTCACTGTTAATCACGCATTTGCGCACGTTATCAATGCTTGTCGTGAACAGCGTATCGATGCAGAAGGAACTTGGATCACTGAGCAAATGATGCATGCCTATATCGAAGCACACCATCAAGGTATCGCTCATAGCCTTGAAATTTGGCATGAAGATAAATTAGTTGCTGGCCTGTATGGCATCATGCAAAACGGTATATTTTGTGGTGAATCAATGTTTCATGAAGTCAGTAATGGTTCGAAACTGGCAATGTGGGCATTAGTTAATTGGCTTAAGAAACACCAAGCTCATTTTATTGATTGCCAATTAGAAAACCCTTATTTAATCACTTTAGGTGCAAAAGTTATCCCACGCAGGGAATTTTTAACTAGACTTAAATTAGCGCACAGTTTTGTGCCTAAAAAACATATGTGGCAACCACAAGAGTTGATTAATATTTATGACTGAGCACTTACCCGCTAGGCTTGGTTTAAGCCAGCAATTTGATTGCAGCTATTTACCAGACCGTCAGGAGCAACTACTTGTTATTCTTGACCCAAGTTGCTATTGCCCTGATAAATTTGAGCAATTATTAGCATTGGGATTTAGGCGCAGTGGTGACCAAATATACCGTCCTCATTGCCCTGTTTGTAATGCTTGCAACTCAGTACGCGTATTAGCCCAGCAATTTACTCCATCTAAATCACAAAAACGTAAACTAAACAAAGCAAAAAAAATATTTACTGTAAGCTACAGTGATTATGAACGGGCTGAGTACTACCCGTTATATTGCAAGTATATCACGCAAAGACACCAAGATGGTTCTATGTTTCCACCTGATCAAAATCAGTACGAAAGCTTTTTGTTTTGCCAATGGCTACCTGTAATTTTTATAGAGTTACGGGATGATGATAAGTTAGTTGCCGTTGCTGTGACCGACTGTATGAGCAACTCAGTCTCTGCGATTTATACATTTTTTGATCCTGATTATGAGCAGTACAGTATTGGTAGCATCATGATCATGGAGCAAATTAAATTTGCAAAACAACAAGCAAAACAATTCGTCTATTTGGGTTACCAAATCGACGAATGCAATAAAATGAAATATAAAACCCAATTTTTGCCTGCACAAAAGCACATTGGCGATCAGTGGTTGGCGATTTAATTTACAAAAATGAGCCCTGTAGCTTTACTTATTGCAGTATTTTCGGCAAAATCTGCAGCGTTTAACTATTAAAGAGGTGTTACGCTAAACATGGCGAAAGAAGACGTAATCGAAATGCAAGGTACGGTCCTTGATACTTTACCAAATACAATGTTCCGAGTTGAGCTAGAAAATGGTCACGTTGTTGTGGCTCATATCTCTGGTAAAATGCGAAAAAACTACATCCGCATCTTAACTGGCGACAAAGTAACCGTAGAAATGACTCCTTACGATTTATCGAAAGGTCGCATCGTATTCCGTGCTCGCTAAGTTAGTGCGTTAACGAGAGATTTAGCTTTTTGCTGCTTTGAATGAGCAGGTGTGTTTATTACAAAGAGCTAAAAGCGTTTGTTAAATGGTGTTAAAACTAACTTAGTTTTAATTCCATTTAATAAACAAAAAGCCCAGCATTAGCTGGGCTTTTTGTTTGTACTTAACTTATTAGGCTAAGCAGTTTCTAGGTTGGTCTCAAAATCAAAATGAATTTTTTTATCTTTGACCGATACTTTAACCGAACCACCATCAGCTAACTCACCAAACAAAATTGCATTTGCTAGAGGCTTTTTAAGCTCATCTTGAATAACACGAGCCATTGGACGCGCGCCCATAGCTTTATCATAGCCTTTGTCAGCCAACCACTCTCTTGCTTTTGAAGTTAGCTCAAGATTAACTGATTTCTTATCAAGTTGTGCTTGCAATTCGACAATAAACTTATCAACCACTTGCAAAATAACTTCTTTTTCAAGGTGATTAAACCAAATAATGTTATCTAAACGGTTTCTAAATTCAGGTGAAAACACTTTATTGATTTCAGTCATTGCATCGTGAGAGTGATCTTGCTCAGTGAAACCAATCGACTTACGAACTGTTTCCTGAACACCTGCATTGGTTGTCATCACTACAACCACATTTCTGAAATCGGCTTTACGGCCATTATTGTCTGTCAGTGTTCCATGATCCATTACTTGCAACAGAATATTATAAATATCTGAGTGCGCTTTTTCTATCTCATCCAATAGTACAACTGCATGTGGGTTTTTGATCACAGCTTCAGTAAGTAAACCACCTTGTTCAAAACCAACATAACCTGGAGGTGCGCCGATTAGTCGACTTACCGCATGCCTTTCAACATATTCAGACATATCAAAGCGAATAAACTCAACACCCATACACTTAGCAAGCTGTTTAGTAACTTCTGTTTTACCAACCCCTGTTGGGCCAGCGAACAAGAATGAACCAACCGGTTTATCTTCGTTTGCAAGACCAGAACGCGATAAACGTATTGCCGAAGTGAGCGCATCGATTGACTGATCTTGACCAAACACCAGCATCTTCAGGTTGCGGTCAAGATTTTTCAGTGTTTCTTTATCACTTGAAGAAACGCTTTGTTGTGGAATACGAGCCATTTTTGACACAATTAGTTCAATATCAGCCACACCAATGGTTTTCTTACGCTTCGATACAGGCTGTAGACGCTGATTAGCTCCTGCTTCATCGATGACATCAATTGCCTTATCAGGTAGGTGACGTTCATTAATGTATTTAGCACTCAGTTCTGCTGCGGCTTTTAAAGCTTTTTGTGTATAACGAATACCGTGATGTTCTTCATAACGCTCTTTTAAGCCGTTAAGAATTTTAGTGGTATCAGCAACACTTGGTTCAAGCACATCAATTTTTTGGAATCGACGAACTAAAGCACGGTCTTTTTCAAAGATGTTCTTAAACTCGTTGTAAGTTGTCGAACCCATGCAGCGTAGCTTACCACTTGAAAGTAGTGGCTTGATTAAGTTTGATGCATCCATTACGCCACCCGATGCCGCACCGGCACCAATAATGGTATGAATTTCATCAATGAATAAAATTGAACCTGGTTTAGCTTGTAACTCTTTTAATAGTGATTTAAAGCGTTTTTCAAAATCACCACGATATTTGGTCCCCGCTAATAATGCACCCATGTCCAGTGAGTAAACTACTGCATCAGCAATCACTTCAGGTACTTCCTTGTTCACAATACGATAAGCAAGGCCTTCAGCAATCGCTGTTTTACCCACCCCAGCTTCACCAACCAATAGTGGATTATTTTTCTTACGGCGACATAAAACTTGCACCGTACGTTCAACTTCGTTGTCACGACCCACTAAAGGATCAATATTGCCATCAATAGCTTGCTGATTCAGGTTAGTGGTAAAGTTTTCAAGCTTAGTCGGTTCTTCACCTTGTACTTCTTGTACTTCATCATGAATATCATCATGGTCTTCACCACCGATATCATCATCTGCTTTAGAAATACCATGTGAAATAAAGTTAACAATATCTAAACGATTAATGTCTGATTTTTTGAGTAAATAAACTGCTTGGCTTTCCTGCTCGGAAAAAATTGCAACCAGCACGTTAACACCAGTTACTTCGTTTTTCCCTGATGATTGCACGTGAAATACAGCGCGTTGTAATACACGCTGAAAACCTAGCGTCGGTTGTGTTTCTCTGTCTTCTTCAAGATCAGGAATCACCGGTGTTGTTTCATCAATAAAATCTGATAACTCAACTTTTAATGCGCTCATATCAACGCCACAGGCGTTTAACGCTTCTCCAGCAGAAGGGTTATCGAGCAGTGCAAGTAAAAGATGCTCGACGGTCATAAATTCATGACGACGTGTTCTCGCTTCGCGAAACGCCGCATTCAAGGTTAGTTCTAAGTCTTTGTTTAGCATTGGCAACCCCTTACTGAGATAATATTTATATACCGTTGTGACGGGCTAATTGATCACCCACCTTGGTATTTATTCCTGCTCACAACTACAAAGCAGTGGATGCTCGTTGTCTCGTGCGTAACGATTGACTTGTTCAACTTTGGTATGAGCTACATCAGCGCTGTACACACCGCATATCGCTTTACCATTATGATGAACTTGAAGCATCACATCTGTTGCTCTATCGCTATCCATATTAAAAAACGTCATTAGTACTTCTATCACAAAGTCCATAGGCGTGTAATCGTCATTATTTAAAATGACTTTATATTTTCGCGGTGGTTGCAATTTTTGCTTTTCACTATCGCGAACTGTTTCAATAACACCAGAATCTTTCATGCCACTCATAATTAAATATAGTCTTGTCTTTAGAACTCAAGCAAACTTGAATAAAAAAATAAATAAATTGTTAAAAAATAGTCTAAAACACTTGACTGACTGGCTAAATAAACTACAGTCAAATATAGATTGATTAATCATTAGTCAGTCTAGCAAATTACACGGTTTAGAATAACTAAATTAGTCAACTTATAGAAGGATGTAGAAGTATGGCTTGTGGAAAAGTCAAATGGTTCAATAATGCCAAAGGTTTTGGCTTCATCGTAGAAGACGGCAGCGAGACTGATATATTCGCTCATTACTCAACGATTGTAATGGACGGTTATAAAACACTTAAAGCTGGTCAAGATGTAACATTCGAATTGCAACAAGGTCCAAAAGGGTTACACGCAACGAATATTGCGCCTAACGATGAAATCTCCTAGGTAAAACCTATTCGAGTATCAAGCGAGAGACCTTGTTAAGTTCCTCGCTTACTCTTCTGCTCTAAATATATCCTTACACTTCTCTTGAAATTACATTTCTTAACCCCAATTGTTTAATTGTTATTAGCCCTTTAGAGCCAAGCTTGTTACACTCTTGTTGCTTAAATTTAGCTTTTTCGTCATTTTGACGTAAGGCTTTTGGCTAATTTCATAATTTGCTTATTTAAGCTATAAGAATTTTACAGTCTGTCAGCTGTGGTTATTTTAATACTTTGTATTGAGTTGCAACAGCTAACAGACTGCTTGCTGTTGTTTTATCAAGGCACTTAATTTTAAGCTTGGTATTTCAAAGCTATCTATTGCATTGTTGAATATGGCTAATTAAGGGTTACTGTTAGCAGTCATTACCAAACATTACGCCAACTATCTAGGAATGATGATGACATCAAAAATTATCTATACTAAAACAGATGAAGCGCCAGCTCTTGCGACGTATTCATTGTTACCAATCATCCAAGCGTACACTAACGCTGCTGGTGTTGAAGTTGAAACTCGCGATATTTCATTAGCGGGTCGTGTAATTGCAAACTTCCCTGAGTACTTAACTGAAGATCAACGTATTGATGATGCACTTGCTGAATTAGGTGAAATGGCAAAAACACCTGAAGCTAACATTATCAAACTACCTAATATCAGTGCTTCTATCCCTCAGCTACGTGCAGTAATCAAAGAGTTACAAGAAAAAGGTTACGCGTTACCAGACTACCCTTCTGAGCCAAAAACTGATGAAGAAAAGAATGTTAAAGCAACTTACGACAAAATCAAAGGCTCTGCTGTAAACCCTGTACTTCGTGAAGGTAACTCTGACCGTCGTGCACCTAGTTCAGTTAAAGAGTATGCTCGTAACAACCCACATTCAATGGGTGCATGGAGCAAAGATTCTCAATCTTACGTTGCAAGTATGGAAGAAGGTGACTTCTTCGGTTCTGAGAAATCAGTCACTGTTGCAGAAGCTACTGACGTACGTATCGAGCATGTTGCACAAAATGGTGACATCACAGTGCTTAAAGCAAGCACACCATTACTGGCTGGTGAAGTAATTGACGCTTCATGCATGAGCGCAGCTAAGCTTCAAGCTTTCCTTGCTAAAGAAATTCAAACAGCAAAAGACAAAGGCGTGTTGTTCTCATTACACATGAAAGCAACTATGATGAAAGTGTCTGACCCAATCATCTTCGGTCACGCTGTAAAAGTTTTCTTCAAAGACGTATTCACAAAACACGCTAATCTTTTCAAAGAGCTAGATGTTGACGTAAACAACGGCTTCGGCGATGTATTCTCAAAAATCGAAAGCCTAGATGCAGCTAAAAAAGCTGAAATTGAAGCAGATATCCAAGCGGTTTATGAAAACAACCCTGCTATCGCTATGGTTGATTCTGATCGTGGTATTACTAACCTTCACGTGCCAAGTGATGTGATCATCGATGCATCAATGCCTGCTGCAATTCGTTCTAGCGGTCAAATGTGGAATAGCGAAGGTAAATTACAAGACACAAGCTTTGTAATTCCAGATCGTTGTTACGCTGGTGTTTACCAAGCAACTATCGATTTCTGTAAGGAAAACGGTGCATTCGATCCAACAACAATGGGTAGCGTACCTAACGTTGGTCTTATGGCACAAAAAGCTGAAGAATACGGTTCACATGACAAAACGTTTGAAGTAGCTGCTGCAGGTACTATCCGTGTTGTTGATACTGCTGGAACAACGTTACTAGAGCATGCTGTTGAGCAAGGCGATATCTGGCGTATGTGTCAGGTAAAAGACGCACCAATCCAAGATTGGGTTAAGCTTGCTGTTAACCGCGCTCGCGCAACTAGCACACCGGCAGTTTTCTGGTTAGACGAAAATCGTGCACACGATGCTGAGTTAATCAAAAAAGTAAACACGTATCTACCACAACATGATACTGATGGTCTTGAAATCCATATCTTAGCGCCGGTTGAAGCGACTAAATTCTCTTTAGAGCGTATCAAAGAAGGTAAAGACACTATTTCAGTAACTGGTAACGTTTTACGAGACTACCTAACTGACTTATTCCCAATTCTTGAACTTGGTACAAGTGCTAAAATGCTTTCAATCGTACCACTTATGAATGGTGGCGGTTTATTCGAAACTGGTGCAGGTGGTTCAGCGCCTAAGCACGTTCAACAATTCGAAAAAGAAAATCACTTACGTTGGGATTCTTTAGGTGAGTTCTTAGCCCTTGCTGCTTCTTTAGAGCATTTAGCGGTTAATACAGATAACAAGAAAGCACAAGTGCTTGCTGACACACTTGATAAAGCAACAGGCACATTCTTAGCTGAAAACAAATCACCTTCACGTAAAGTGAAAGAGATTGATAACCGTGGTTCGCACTTCTTCCTTTCATTATTCTGGGCACAAGAACTTGCTGCACAAAATGATGATGCGGAATTAAAAGCACAGTTCACACAAATTGCTGCTGATCTTGAGTCTCAAAAAGACCAAATCGTTAATGAATTAAACGATGCACAAGGTCCAGCTATGAGTGTAGGTGGTTATTACCAACCTAATGATGAGCTAGCATTTAAAGCAATGCGTCCAAGTTCAACATTCAATGACATTCTAGCTAAGCTTGTTTAATTATTTAAATCTTATTTATCTAGTTAACTAGCTACAAGAGAGTTATCTCAAAGCGCTTATTCGCGAAAGAGATAACTCTTTTTTTGCTCTCGTGACTAACGAACCTGTTAGGTTTTCACTAATTTGATTGCTTTTCAGAGCGGTCATTCTCATTAAAACACCACTTGAATAAAACTGTTTTCACACATTGGTAGTCTATTGGTTTAGCAATAAAATCACTCATTCCCGCTGCAAAACATCGCTGCTTATCCGCCTCAAGCACATTGGCTGTTAATGCAATAATGGGCGTATCTTCATAAGCGGGGATTTTTCTAATCAATACGGTAGCTTGAGGGCCATCAAGTACAGGCATCTGCATATCCATAAAAATAATATCAAAGTTGTTTTGCTGACTATTTTCCTTACATAGCGCTACGGCCTGCTCACCATCCCCTGCTATTTTTATAGTTCTTATCCCGAACTCATTCAACATGGCTTCGATAACGACCTGGTTAATATCATTGTCTTCGACTACAAGTACATTAAGTGATGAAAAGTCTGCCTGTTCCTCTTCGGTTTCTTGTATATTTGCGGCTTCAAACTCAGACTGCTCAAAAACCTGTGTTGTTTTTAACTCAAAATAAAAGTGAGAGCCCTGCCCTAAATCACTTTCTACATGCAAAGGAGCATCCATCAAATTTAGTAATTTACTTGATATAGCCAATCCAAGCCCTGTGCCACCGAAACGCCGTGTAATTGACGTATCAGCTTGCGAAAACGCTTCAAAAAGCTTGCTGAGATTTTCTTTCGCGATGCCAATCCCCGTATCAACCACAGAGAATTTGATCTTTAGATTGTCGCTCTGACCTCGATTAATTCTTATATCAAGCGAAACACTTCCTTTTTCGGTAAATTTAATCGCATTCCCTAATAGGTTTATTAACACTTGTTTTAAACGGGTTTCATCGGCAAAGAAAATACAATCTTGCTGTGCTTCGGCAATAGAGATATTGAAGTTGATATGTTTATTTTGAGCTTGCTCTTTAAATAAGTGCATAAGCTCATCTAGCATAGAGTTTAAATGCACTGGTATCGATTCTAGCTCAATCTTAGAAGCTTCAATCTTACTAATATCTAAAATATCATTGATGATCACTAATAAACCAGACCCTGAGGATTGAATGATATTTAGCATCTTCACTTGCTCTGGTGTTAACGTGGTGCGCCTCAATTGACGTGCCATCCCGAGAATACCATTCATAGGAGTGCGAATTTCATGACTCATGTTCGCAAGGAATTCTGATTTTACTTTTGTTGTATGCTCTGCTGTTGTTTTTGCCTCTGTAAGGTCTTGGCTCAATATACGGAATCTATCAGCGGCAGTTGCAAGCACACCAATTTCGTCTTTACGATTTAAATCATAAATAGGAGCAGATAAGTCACCTCCTAAAAAGTGTTGAAAGCTAATCGTTAAACGCTTTATTGAGTGAGTTATTTGTAGGTGGAAAAATGCAGCTAGCCCGATGATATAAATCAGTATACCTATAGAAAGAAAACGAAGTGTTTGATCTGCCTTTATTACTATATCTTGCGCTTCTCTTTTAATTTTTTGTAATCGAGTCAAGGATTGCTCGCGCAGCTTATCTGCGAGTGTACTGAATTCAATTGCATCTCCAGCCATAACAACATTTACTAAACTCAAGTAATTTCTATTAGCTTGTACTCCCTTGGAAAATACTTCTTGATACGCTGTAGCCAGTTCACTACTTTTAATATATTTAGTGTTTGATAGTCTGTTATTTGATAAGACAGTAATCGCTTTATTAACCGCTGCTCTTTTAAAGTAATCTTTTTTCGCTAGAAACAATGAGGCATCTCGATGTAACTCATGCCAAACGTTCAGCTGCTCTGAGATAGCTAACTTTTCTTCGCTTGAAGCAGTGTTTAATTTAAGGGTGTTTAGATAATTAATGGCTTGGAAATAAATATTAGGAAGTTTGTCGTCGGTAAGCTCTTTTTTTATCTCATAACGTTTAGCAAGCACACTCAAATTATCGCCATACCTGGTTATAAGCTGTGTCATCGAGTCTAGGTAAACTTGGTTTTCAAGTTCGTCACTTTTTAAATCGACACTCTCTAAGCGTACTTTTATACTTTTAAAGTTTTCTATTATTTTACTGAATACTGTTTTGCTTCCTGAAACCCCATAAACCGAGATATCTCGCTGCATTTCAACAATATCCTTGTTGATGCGCAAAATCCCAACTGCATAGTTACTAATACGGCTTATATCGTTAATAGAAGCTTCAATGCTTTGTAGCCGTTTACTCAGAACAATGTAACTCGCTCCCATTGCAAGTAAAACTAGCGTCAACGCTAATAACACTTTGGCCGCTAATGACCGAGAAATAAATGTCAGCAAAGTACTTCCTTATGAATTTAGTAATTCATACCATTTATCTAAACTGTAATCATAATTAGGCATAACCGTATTCCATACTGCTATGTTCGAAAAGCGCTTAATGTAGCTACCTCCATCACGTACCTGACCAGCTTGAACCGAAATTTTTCCGTCTGTTCCTCGTAAATCAATGGATGCTTCTTGCCCTTCGTACCAATATTGCCATTCAGGCTTTGACATCAGTGGCTTGCTGCGCTCTGGGTTAGAAATGTAATACCCTTGCCTTGCGATAAACGCTCCCGGATAGCCCGACAGCCACCAATTCATGTACTCATAGGCAGCATCTTTAACATACCCTTGGGTATTTGCAGATAAACACATTACCCCATGCCATGCACGATAGCCTTCTTTGGGGGAAGCATAAACAACTGGAATACCTTGGCCTTTACATGCACTAACACCTGGCGAAAACATGCTTTGAATAGTGACTCGTTTCATTTTCATGAAGTCGACAGATTGCGGCACCGAAGTCCAAAATCCAGCAAAGTGACCTTCTCGTTTCTTATGTTGCAAGATTGCGAACAACTGATCAATCTCACTAATGCTCATATTTCCCATATCTTTAAACGTCATCAGGCCTTGCGCTTGGGCAGCCAATGCCGCATCAAAAATACCGATAGTTGGTGCATTTACTAGCGCTACTTTGCCTTTATTCTTTTCGTCGAGTAACCAAGACCATGACTCTGTTTCGTATGGGGTACCCTTTTCTATGAACTGTGTGTTGTAACCAAAGGAATCAACGTTATGCACATAAGGCATGAAACTAATTGCATTAGTTGGTGTAGTTGAAAGCGTGCCATCTGCTTGTACATAAAGCAGTTTATTAGGTGAATCACCAGCACCTAATTTAGCGTCAGGAGCAATTTTTCCTGTTTTAGAAAGAGGGTTAATTTCATGCCAATACCTTAACCGCTCAGTTTCTATAGGTTGAATAGCGCCAGCTTGCCATAAAATGTTAATTGAATCTGACCATTGCTCGTATAAATCAAAGCTACTTGGATCTGCAGCCGCTTTTTGCAACACAGCTGCACTGCCCATTGGCGTAAACTCAATATTAATACCCAACTCAAGCATGGCTTTTTGCCTAAGTTCTTCTTGTAACGTAACATGGGTGCCCATCACTCTAATAGTAGGAGTGCTTTTAGCGAATACATAGGGGACTTTGAAAGCAAGTGTTGATGCAACAGCACCAGCCCCTAACGTTTTAAGAAAATCTCGGCGGTTATCAAAGTGGTCCATTTAGCATTCCCAATATGTTAAGCCCGTTAAAAGTATAGGTTAAATTTGGAAATTACCTAAAGTAAGTATAAATTTACAATATAGAAAATACCCAATGCAGTTGAATCATAAGCCAACCACAGTTAGCTAGATTAAAAAATGTTCTTTTGCACTCGCAATTGCTTGTTCAATGGCCGTATTTTTAACTGGCTTAGAAACAAATAAATCCATTCCTGCTTCTTTACAGGCAGCTTTATCATCCGCAGAGGTATTTGCAGTCAAAGCAATGATAAAAGTTTTATCTGTCGGGCATATTTTTTCATTTCTCAAAACCCGTGTTGCTTCAATACCGTCCATTTCAGGCATAACACAATCCATAAAAATCAAGTTGTAGTTATTTTGTTTGCACTTATTTACCGCATCAATTCCATCGCAAGCATAATCAGCAGTCAAGCCCAACTTCTCTAAATGAGCTTTCAACACGAAGCGATTAATTTGGTTGTCATCAACAACTAATATCGATAAAGGCAAGGTTGAAAAGTCGATATCACTGGCATGTAGCGTATCATGTGATTGTGGCTGCCCAAGCTTTAGAGGTAATTGAATATCAAAGCAACTGCCTTTTTGGTATTCACTACTGACCTTTATCGTGCCACCCATGTAGTCAATGAGCTCTTTTACAATAGCAAGACCTAGGCCTGTTCCGCCTTTATTACGATCTTTATCTTGCTCTTGGGTAAAAGGCGAAAACAGTGATTTCATAAAGGTTTCAGTCATACCAATGCCTGTATCGCTGACTCGCATATTTAAGATCACATCGCCATTTTGCGGTTTAGCCGATACGTTTAGTTTAATAGTACCTTGCTCAGTAAACTTTAATGCATTGCTAAGTAAGTTAGACAAAATTTGAGTGATACGAGTATTATCGCAATAAGTCCAACATTCATCACTAATATCAATATCGACCTCAAAATTAAGATTCTTTTCTTGATATAAAGGTAAATATAACGACGCTAAATCAACAAAAATTGTTTTTAATAAAAAGTGACTAGGCTCTAATTTGAGTTCACCATGATTTATCTTAGAAAAGTCGAGTACTTCGTTAATGATGTTTAACAAAATATCAGCACTTCGCAGTGCAACTTTGAGTTTTTCTTCACGTTTTTGCTCTGACTTTTCATATAGAAGTGTCGTAATCATGCCTACAATACCATTGAGCGGCGTGCGCAATTCATGACTAATTTTGGCCAGCAAGATGCTGCGCTCTTCAAGTGTTCGCAGTGCATCAGCTTTTTGCTTTTTGAGCTCTTCTCGCAGCAATACTTCTTTAGTAATATCCTGAAACGTCCCGATTAATCGAACGCACTGGTTGTTCTCAAATTCTGCTTCACCATAGGTTGACACCCAAACAATATTACCTTTAGCCGTAACCAATTCAATTTCAAGATTCCAATCCTTTCCTAGCTCAACCGCTTCTTTAACAACTTGTTGTATTGCATTACGACTTTCGCCTTCTTTATAAAACTTAATAGCAGTTTCGAGGTTAGGTGCATAATCAGCAGGAACCTCATGGATGGCTTTAGTTTGTTTACTCCAGTACAGCTTATTTTCTAGCAGGTCGAACTCCCAAGAACCAATACGAGCAACTTCTTCAACTTGCGCTAACATATAGTTCTTTTTTAATAACCGTTCAGACGATGCATTACGTGCCAGTTCATTGCCTAGCCACTGAGCAAATAGCTCAACATAATCATGTGATTCTTCATTGAACGGTTTTGATACATTAGGTGCTGAGAAATTAACGGTACCAAATACTTTTTTGCCAACAAAAATAGGGGCGCCAATGTATGATTCGAGTTGAAAATTGACATAACAAGGGTGCTCTGCAATAGGGCTTTTTGAAGCGTGATGAAATGAGAGCGCCTTATTGGCTTCAAGGGTATGAGCACAATAAGTTCCCGAGACATCAAATTGCGTACCAACAGCAATCGCATTATCAGGAGTAACAGCATGAATGACCGTATAAACCTGACCATCTACCCGACTCACAATAGCAAACTCAAGATTAAAAACGTCTAAACCAAACTTTAACAGCTTGGTTACTTTGTTTGAAAAATCAATTTCTTGGTTGGATACTATATCGTGAAATTGGCGCAGAAAGTTCACAGTCACTCCTTGTTACTTAAAACTACATATTGTCAAAACAGCATATCAATAATTTATTGAGTGTTCACTTAAAAAGAGGTAAACAGCCTAAACTTGCCAAATACGTTATAAAATATCATTAAAATGACTTTTTTTATTGATAAACTGGTAAAACTCTATGCTTAGTCAATACTTTATTATTAAAGTTAGTAATTGTAGGCACTTACCATTTCAATGTCACTTAGAGCCAAATTCACCCTTTTACTGTCCACTGTTTTATTAGTGATAGTAGCTAATACCTTTATCATCTATTTATTAGATAAAGAGGGTCAGGCTAAGCTTGAAACAGTGATCCGCACTCATGATGTACTTGATGAGTCAGAAAAGCTTTACAAGCAACTCATAAACGCTGAAACAGGTCAACGAGGCTATTTATTAACACAAGACATCAGTTATTTAACGCCCTATTACTCTGCTCTTGATCAAGTAAAAGAACATTTTCTAAACATCAATAAGCTAACCATAAACAACCCAGAGCAAAAGAATACACTTGCATTAATTGATGAACTAATAAGTAAAAAGCTAGCTGAGTTGGCATTAACCGTTGAACTTGTTTTGCAGGGCACACCCTCTGCGCTTGAGAGAGCAAAAGTCGTTGTGTTAACTAATAAAGGTAAGCAGTTTATGGATCAAATCCGCACGCAGATTGAACTATTTCAAGATACGGCACGAGCAAAACTAGAACAACAAGATGCTGAATACCAAGAATCCAAAATTTTTATTACGCGTTTCGTCACTATGCAAATTCCACTAGCCATTATCTTATTATTGTTTTGCGCCTTTTATATAAATTCTAAGCTTTTAAAACCCCTCAAACTATTAATACACATTACCAAACAGGTTGAAAAAGGCGAAAAGCCGAAAGCTTTAACAATTGATATCCACGATGATATAGGCTACTTGATAAAACGCTTTGTACGCATGAGTGACATTGTTTATGAACGAACGAGAAAATTAAACTTTCAGGCAAGTCACGATCACCTAACAGGAGTTTTAAACCGTACAGAATTAAAACCAGCATTAAAGCATGCTATCCATCTTTGCTCCGAAAAAAATAAGCTTGCGGTTATATTCATTGATATAAATAAGTTTAAACAACTTAATGATGAATATGGTCATCTAATCGGTGATCAAATACTAATAGAAACCGCAAAACGCATTACTTCATCTGTTAGAGCCGATGATGATGTATATCGCTATGGAGGAGATGAATTTGTTATTGTTACGCATAATATAGCCAAAAGCAGATTTATTGATGCAATGATTGATCATCTATTGGAGTGCTTCAATCATCCTTTTATGCTGGAACAACACACAATAAATATTTCAATTAGTATTGGAGTAGCCTTAGCCCCAGATCATAGTACAGAGTATAAGCAACTACTCGAACTCGCTGACCTGGCGATGTACAAATCTAAAAGACACCCTAAAAAGAGTTATCACATTTATCAAGAAGGTGAAAAAAAAGAGTAATCTAAATTACTGCTTTATCCGTATAAATTTGCAAAAACACTCATCAGAATGTATAAAAAATACACAGCACTTTCATTAAGGTAGCACTATGCATATTTTTTTAACCGGTGGAACAGGCCTTATTGGTAGACATTTGTGCCCTTTCTTATTAAACCATCATAAAGTCACTGTACTTACTCGCAACCCAATTCAAGCAGCCGTAATCCTGACTCATCAAGTGCATACTGTGAAGTCACTAGATGAAGTTAATTTTGAAGAAATTGATGCCATCATCAACTTAGCTGGTGAACCTATCGTTAATAAACGTTGGAGCGAGTCTCAAAAGCAAACTTTACTTAATAGTCGAATTAATCTTACTTTACAGATCTCTAAAGCAATTAGCCGATGTGAATCTCCACCCCATACATTTATTTCAGGCAGTGCTATTGGTTTTTATGGACGACAAGATAATCAGCCGATTGATGAGAGCTTCAATGATATTTACCCTGAATTTAGTCACGTTCTTTGTCGAGACTGGGAGCATGCAGCTACGAAAGCACATTCTGATAAAACCCGGGTGTGCTTACTTCGTACTGGTATCGTGTTAGCTAAGCAAGGTGGTGCACTTGGTAAAATGCTTCCTGCCTTTAAGTTTGGCTTAGGTGGGCCATTAGGCCATGGAAAGCAAGGAATGTCATGGATTCATATTGATGACATGATCCAACTAATCCTTTTTGTTCTCTCACATCAAAATATCCATGGGCCAATAAACGCGACTGCACCTAACCCTGTTGATAATAATGAATTTAGCCAGACATTAGCTAATGTCATTTCGCGTCCGGCTATGTTGCGTATGCCTAGTTGGGTGTTAAAAATGATGATGGGTGAAATGTCTGATCTACTGCTTTACGGTCAATTTGTGCTCCCTAATAAGCTACTAAGCCATAATTATCGATTCCACTACCCGACATTAAAACCAGCATTAGAAAGTCTAAAAATATAATTACTATGTCTAGGTTGATTAGAGGTAACTAATACATAATAATTAACCTGATATTAGTCGAGTGATTATTCAGGGAAAATCATGATGCAATTACCCACCATAATCAGCATTTCAATTTTATTGAATGTGATTATTGGGGCTTTCTTACTGTCTTTATACTTTCTAAGGCAACAATCAAGCTATTTATACTGGGGAAGCTCGTGTCTAATTTTTGTATGCGCACAAATTACAGCCTCTCTACGAGCTATTATTGACTTTCCTTTAATTACGCACTATCTGGCCAATTTACTAATTATTGCAGCACCATTATCAGCAATATTAGGAATTCATGCTTATTGCCAGTCTGACAAAAAATACCAAAGTGCATGTGCATTCGTGCTAGTTTCATCTTCTGCCATATTACTTCCTCTTTATAATCTGCCAATAAGTCAGTTGCTCACAACGGCCATCATTGCCGTATGCTTTGGTTATGCTGCTTTCGCGCTTAAAGGGCTACATGTGAAGCGCATTATGCATTTAGCATTACTCAAGGTATGCTTTGTAATTCATTCTTTAATCATGGCTATACAGTTTTTGCTGCTACTTTCTGATTATCTAGGTTTGTTAAACATAGACTTAAACCAAATAATAGCTGTTATTCTGATAAGTCATATCATTATCACTACCCTAACAGCCATGATTTGGCCACTAATAATGTTTCTAGAATCTGAGCAAACATTGAGTGACCTTGCTAATCGCGATCCATTAACTGATTTATTAAACCGCCGGTCATTTATAACTATTAGTAACAATTATTTAGAAAAAGCAAATAGCAGCCTTACAGAACTCTGTGCTTTGATGATTGATATCGACTTCTTTAAAAGAGTAAATGACCTACATGGTCACGAAACAGGTGATGAAGCACTCAAATGGGTTGCGAACAAGATTAAAAGCCAGCTTCGTGAACACGACTTAGTTGCTAGAATAGGTGGTGAAGAGTTTGCAGTAATACTACCCAATACCAGTCAAGTTAAGGGTGAAATTCTATCTGAAAGAATTCGCTTAGCCATCCACAACGATAGCTTTCACCATAACAACCAAGAAATTAATCTGTCTATTAGCATTGGTATAATCACCCACAAGTCGGGTACTAATAATGTAAATGAACTACTTGCAAAGGCCGATAAAGGTTTATACAAAGCTAAATTAAATGGCCGAAACCAAGTTGTGACAATGGCATTTTAATGGTGCCTTTTTTCTAGCTGAACATTAATGCTCGCATTTAGCTGACTCAGCTCATTATTTACCCACTCTTTGTCTAAGCATTGCTCTAAATTTAACTCGGCAAATTTTAAAAAATTTCGCGCAGCATGCGACAAATGGCGATCGGTTCGCACCACAAAATACCAATGACTCGCTAAGTTCACATCTTGCACATTTAGCATACAAAAGCTGCTATCGTGTGGTGGTAAGACATGACGAGACACGACTCCCAGACCCATGCCAGAGCCGACAGCAACACGAATAGCTTCATTACTTGCCATTTGCACTGTATTACTTAATACAACCCCCCGACTTTGTAGCTCGCTTTCAAACAACATTCGCGTGGCAGAGCCCTGCTCTCGAAGTAAAAATCGTTCTGAGATTAAATCATGCAATGTAACGTTGTTTTTACTTACAAGCGGGTGATTAGTTGGCGCAATAAATACCAATGGATTTTGTAAAAACCGGCCAGCCTTGGCGTGCTCTAATGAGGGGGGATGACTAAATACATAGATATCATCTTCGCCTCTTTCGAATCTAGCAAGCACCTCTGCACGATTACCAATTTCAAGCGGCAGCTCAACATGAGGGTGTAAGTTACTATAAGGACCTAATAATTTCGGCAAAATATATTGTGCAGTATTCACAATTGCAATTTTACAGCGACCGCGCTCACCACCTCTGAGCTCAGCTAAGTAATCTTGATAATCATCAAAATGACCAAACACCTGCTGACAAGTTTGAAATAACGCGAAGCCAGCTTCAGTAACATGAAGACGCTGCTGGTTAACCATCACTAAAGGTTCATTAACGGTTTCTTGTAGGCGTTTAATTTGTTGCGATACAGTCGGTTGAGTTAAATGTAATTGCCTTGCTGTCTCACTAATTGAGCGTGTTTTTACTACGCACATAAACACTTCAAGTAAACGAAAAGAAATATGTCTCAAGTCCATTAACAAACACCTATAGATAATTATCTATAGAATATTATCATTTATTTAATTATTTACTATGTGAATTTTTAATTAGAATAGCGTCGCTTTTAACCAAGAGGAGAACAAAGTGCCTGATATTGTTGTAATGTTTTTTGTTTTAGGACTCACAGCTGGATTACTTCGCTCTGACCTAAAGATTCCGCAAGCGACCTATGAAACCCTTAGCCTATTGTTAATGCTCACCATTGGTTTAAAAGGTGGTATGGTGCTGCATGGCAATTTGCATTGGCAACTTTTACCTGAAATGGGTGCCGTTTTACTACTTGGCGGTTTGATCCCACTAATGCTTTACCCTGTTTTAAACAAACTGCTTAATTTATCTGTTGCTAATAGTGCAAGTATCGCAGCACATTATGGTTCAGTAAGTGCAGGTACATTTGCGGTCGCTTTAGCTTATGCCGAATCTAACTCGTTAAATGTTGGTGCGGAAGTCACTCTTTATTTAGTAATGCTTGAATTACCAGCGATCATCGTTGGCTTATTACTATACCGTCGCCTTGGGAATGGCTCTGGGCAAAACCTCTCGCTCAAAGCGCTTTGGCATGAAACACTGACGAACAAAAGCGTGATACTCCTTGTTGGTGGTGTAATTATCGGCATGATGTACGGTACACAGCAAGGTAGCCAAGTAACAAGCCTTTTAACAAATAGTTTTAAAGTTGTTCTGGCATTATTCCTACTGGAAATGGGTTTAATGGCTGCGCAAACACTGCGCCCTATTCCATGGCATCACTGGCGTTTAGCATTATTCGCACTTATAACACCTAACCTATTAGGAGCCATTGGCGTCGGTGTTGGTACAGCTCTACAACTGGAATTAGGCTCTGTAGTGATATTGGCAAGCCTTGTTGCAAGCGCTTCTTATATTGCAGCTCCTGCGGCTATTAAAGCAGCTATTCCAGATGCAGACATAGGTTTAGCCATGTTATGTTCCTTAGGGATCACCTTTCCTTTCAATGTATTACTTGGAATTGGTATGTATCATCAAATAGCATTATTCATGAGTTAAAAATTTAACTCACAATCACTTTATGCATGAGATTTTTTTAAAAGTCGTTTAATATAAATAAAAAAGCAGTGCAAGGACATGCTATGTTCAATCAAACGCTCAGCGCCGAGCAACAGCATGTAAGTGATATTTTTATGCGCTTATGTAAGCTTTGTGAGGTGCAAAACAATGCTGAGTTAGAGCAACATTTATCGTTAACGCCTGGTTTTTGTGTGCAAAGTATCAAACTTGCTTCAGTGCCTTATCAATTGATTGATAAAGTGGCTAAAGCTACGCAAGTTAGCTTTGATTCATTACTTAATGGTTACGAACATAAAACGCTCGCGCTCGATGGACCACTATTAGAAGCAGTTAGTAGTGGTATTATCAAGAGCATAAAAAAGCTATCTATAGCGGGGTTAATTAAGGGTGATAATCAAACTCAAGAAGCACTTAGTCAACTTGCAGAAATTCAGCTTGAACAAATAGAAAAAGAGCTAAAAATACAAAGCCAGGTTAAATAACCTGGCTTTTTAATTAATTCTTACCTTTGTACATTTTGTCGTAAATGTCGGAAATGTTGTTTTTCTCATCATAGTATCGCTGTAACTCTCCAAGCGATAACTCCTTTAGGCTTTCACTATCAAAACCCATTGGCTCTACCAATTTAAAATGAGCTGCTGTTGGTGAATTTTCAATTAAAGCCGCAACCTCATTTTTTAATTCTTCAGCTTTATTAAATAGTTTAATTGCTTTGCTAATATCTGTTTCGTGCTCGGCTTGCAACGTGCACCAAACCACCTCAACAGACTTTGACCTGATTTGATCTTCAAAGATATTCTTGCGCGCAATCAACCATGTACTTGCAATCAGCAAGATGGCTAAAACAGCAATGGCTATATAAATTAGTTCAAGCATTACGATCCCTCGGTAAACTAAATGTTACTATACACCCAAACTTGGTCCGTAATACATCAGGAAAAAGCATTATAAATTTTAGTATGGGACTGAAAACCATCAATTAATTCATGTTAACTTTTTGTTCAAAGCGGCCAACTTGGACTAAGCAAAAGTTTTAACCTAGTTTTTAGAAGACCAGGAAACAACATTACCACTGCAAGCGCAATACTTATGTAAAGCACAATAAAGCTATACATGTAGTGTATGTAAGCGTGCTCAGCTTGAATATCTAAGACTACAAATTTAAACCAAAGTACAAAGTGAGCTATAGCAATAACTATGGTGAGTTTGAATACACAAAAGAAGAGTAAGCCAAATTTATAGCTAAACTTTTTATGAAGTTTTGCAAGCACATACATGCTAAACAAAGAAGTAGCGCTCAAAGCAAGGTAAACATTTTGAACATTATCAACAGCATGATTTTCCTGAATATATGTTAATGCATACTCCATCAATAATGTTGTAAGCATATATTTCGTGACGACAACTGCTATTGTTAAAAAGTCACTGAATAATTCTTTATCTTTAACCGCTCTTACCATTGATAGTATGAGAGCTAAAAGGTAAGACAATGATATGAGTACTTGATATGAAAACACTTCTCTGTTTTCACTGACTAGTAATGCCTTATTGTATAATTCTGCGAAGTATTCAAACATAGTTTACCCTTTGTACCAAACATTAGGATATTACTATGAAGCAAAAAAAACCAGCTGTTTGAGCTGGTTATTTTTGAATAGTCTATTGTTTAGTTAGGTTTTTTTTCTTTAATGATAACTATTCCACCAGAACCTTGTAGTTCTTCCTTTTTCTTTTCTTTAATAATTACGATTCCACCTGAACCTTGAAGTTTTGTTGTATCAAAACTTGAAGCTGGCACAGCGTCGAATGCTAAAGTAGATAGTAATAAAGCTGATAAAGTCATTTTTTTGTTCCTTCATTGTTAAAGATAGTTTTCGTTAGCAAATACCGAGCCACTAAAATACAAATAAGGTAAAAACTAACGACTAGGCTCTATATAAGCATAAAATTAGGCTTTTAGGCCATTTTTTATACTAACCATGTATTTAAAACATACACTGAACAGCCTCGACACCTTTAGCCCTATAATCTAACAAGCCTCTATGCCATAATTCTGTTAATTCAAAAAATAAGTCAAAGCGGCCCGACGCTTAGCAAGGTTTAATGCATGGCATATCCAGAACAACAGCAACCAACAATTTACTGGCACGACTACGAAACATTTGGCGCAAGCCCGCAAAAAGACCGCCCGAGTCAATTTGCAGGTATTCGTACCGATCTCGATTTAAATATTATTGGTGAGCCGTTAATTGAGTATTGTAAGCCAGCGGCTGATTACTTGCCCCATCCTGAAGCGTGTTTAATAACGGGCATCACACCGCAAGTTGCGATGCAAAAAGGCTTGATTGAAGCTGAGTTTATGGCAAAGATCCATGCTGAGTTTAGTCAACCGAACACCTGTGTAGCGGGTTATAACAGCATTCGCTTTGATGATGAAGTCACGCGTTACAGCTTATACCGTAACTTTTATGACCCTTACGAGCGCGAATACAAAAACAATAATAGCCGCTGGGATATCATTGATCTGGTACGAGCATGTTACGCGTTACGCCCAGAAGGCATTGAATGGCCGCTTAAAGAAGATGGATCACCTAGCTTTAAACTTGAACACCTTACTGTTGCCAATGGTATTGAACACGCTGCGGCTCACGATGCATTAAGCGATGTAACAGCAACTATAGCCTTGGCTAAATTAATTAAAGAAAAGCAGCCTAAGCTATATCAGTTTTTCTTTAGCTTACGCTCTAAAAAAGCGCTGGCTGATTTAGTCGATGTGTTTAACATGACACCACTAGTGCACACCTCATCGCGAATTCCGGCCAGTCAGGGCTGCACAAGCTGGATTGCCCCAATGAGCTTTCACCCTGTCAATAAAAACGCCATTATTTGCTTTAATTTGACTGAAGATCCGCAAGTCTTATTAGATTTATCTGTTGAAGAGCTGCGCACGCGTCTTTACACAAAACACAGTGACCTTGGTGAAGGTGAAGCACCTGTTGGCTTAAAGCTCGTGCATTTGAATAAATGCCCTATTCTTGCACCAGCAAAAACCTTGTTACCAGAGAACGCAGCTCGATTAGGTATTGACCGCGAAAAATGCTTACAAAATCTCGCTGTTTTAAAAGCCAACACTGAGCTTCGCGACAAAGTAACCGAAGTGTTTAACGAACAACGTGATTATGGCGAAACCACTAACCCTGACTATCAACTTTATGATGGTTTTACCAGCCATGCTGATAAAGCAAAATTTGCTATGATACGTGATGCAAGCCCTGAGCAATTAGCCTCAATGCAGCTTGATTTCGATGATAAAAAGTTTGCCACCTTGTTATTTAGATACCGAGCTCGAAACTGGCCTCAAACACTCAGCCAAGATGAACTGGCAAAGTGGCGCCAATATTGTCAAAACAAACTAATGCATGGCGAAGATAATCCATCAATTAGTGGGCAAGATTTCATGATCACACTTGAGAATCTAGCTCATGAAAATGATGATAACGAGAAAAATCTGCATATTTTAAAAGCCTTGTACAATTACGCACAAAGCATGTAATTGAAAACGCGACAATCATTGTCGCGTTTTTATAGGTATTACTTTTTATGTAACGCTTCGATGCGCGCTAATAAACTTGAGGTGTCGTAACGGCCACCACCTAAAGCTTGTACATCAGCGTAATATTGATCAACTGTTGCCGTCATCGGCAAAGTTGCGCCGTTTGCCTTTGCCTCATCTAGAGCAATGCCTAAATCTTTACGCATCCAATCAACAGCAAAACCAAATTCGTATTCGCCAGCCCACATGGTTTTGTAGCGGTTTTCCATCTGCCATGAGCCTGCTGCACCTTTAGAGATGGTTTCAATGACCTTTTCACCATCAAGGCCGGCTTGTTTTGCAAAGTGTAATCCCTCGGCTAAGCCCTGCACCACACCGGCAATACAAATCTGATTAACCATTTTACAAAGTTGGCCAGAGCCTACTTCGCCTAATAATTGGCTAAAGCGACTAAAAGCAGCCATCACAGGCTGAACAACATTAAAATCAGCTTCATCGCCACCAACCATCACGGTTAACACGCCATTTTCTGCACCTGCTTGACCACCAGAGACTGGCGCATCTAAAAATGCAATACCCTGCTGTTTAGCTTGAGCTCCTACTTCACGTGCAACTTCAGCCGACGTTGTGGTGTGGTCTACTAAATAGCTCCCCTCATGCATACTTACAAGAACACCATTTTCACCATAAACAACTGAACGTAAATCGTCATCATTGCCTACACACATGAAAACGATATCAGCACCTTTAGCTGCTTCACTTGGCGTTTCACAATAACTACCTTGATATTCTGAAACCCACTTTTGCGCTTTAGCTGTTGTGCGGTTGTAAACTGTCACGTTGTGACCTGCGTTAGCAAGGTGACCCGCCATTGGGTAACCCATTACACCTAATCCGATGAAGGCGACTTTCATTGACATAAAACTGACCTATTTGAGTGATAAATTAGTAACAATTTCATTATCTCAACCGATTAACTAAAAAGCGAATGAAAAAAAGTTCATTTAAACCAGTCAAAAACACACAGGTAACACATGGATAGTATATATCGTTTCAACGCCCAGCTTGCATCTGGTGAAAATTTTAGCCTTGAATCGCTACAAGGAAAAACAGCGCTTATCGTCAATATTGCCAGTAAATGTAATTTTTCAGTACAAATGGCAAGCCTTGAAAAGCTCTATCAAGACTATAAACAGCAAGGATTTACTGTGCTTGGGTTTGCATGTAATCAATTTGGCCACAATGAGCCCCTTGATGGCAATGAGCTACAAGCTTTTTATCAGCAGCACTTTGATGTCAGCTTTCCTATTTTTAACAAAGTATTAGTTAACGGCCCTGATGCCCACCCTTTATTTAATCATTTAAAGTGTCATACCCGTGGAATTGCACAAAACCGCGCAATTAAATGGAATTTCACCAAATTTCTTATAAACTCAGAGGGTCAACTCGTTGCGCGATATGCCCCGCGTACCAAACCCGAAACCCTCAAAATGGTGATAGAGAGTAATTTAAATGATGAAACTGGCCTTATTCAGTGCGCAAAAATATGAGCAACCGTTTTTTGAAAGGAATCTAACTGAATACGCTGACTCTGTTTCGCTCAGTTATTTTGAGCAGTCTTTAAACATCAATACAACTCCTCTTTGTAAAGGCTTCGATGCGGTGTGCGTGTTTGTAAACGATACTGTCAACAAGCACGTCATTGCAGATATGGCAGCTGTAGGCATAAAAGCAATCTTATTACGCTGTGCAGGTTTTAATAATGTAGACCTTGATGCAGCCAAAGAGCATAACATCAAGGTTTGCCGCGTCCCGGCTTATAGCCCCGAAGCTGTCGCAGAGCATTGTATTGCTCTAATGCTAACGCTCAACCGTAAAACCCACAAAGCCTTTAACCGTGTACGTGAAGGTAACTTTGATTTAAACGGCTTACTTGGCTTTAATCTGTTTAAAAAAACCATTGGGATTATAGGCTGTGGCAAAATCGGTTTAGCTTTAGTGAATATTTTAAATGGCTTTGGGGCTAAAGTACTCGTCTGTGACCCAATGGCAAGTGAAGGCCCTTATACTTTATGTGATTTAGACACATTGCTCACACAAAGTGATGTCATCTCTTTACATTGCCCACTCAACGAGCACACCCATCATTTAATTGATAGCAGTGCATTTAAAAAAATGAAAGACGGTGTTATGTTAATTAACACCTCTCGTGGTGCACTTCTCGATAGCCAAGCATGTATTCAAGCGCTTAAGTCTAAAAAGCTCGGACACTTAGGACTTGATGTGTATGAGCAAGAGTCAGAGTTATTCTTTAAAGATCATCGCGAAGAAATCATGCAAGACGATATTTTTTCACGCCTTATTAGTTTTCCTAATGTGTTAGTGACAGGCCACCAAGGCTTCTTCACCCAAGAAGCGCTTAGCGAAATAGCCTGCACCACACTACAAAGTGCTAATGAAATAAGCCAAGGCTTACCATTAACTAACGAAGTTAGTTAATGAGTGCGTACCTTAGACTAAAAAAGGCGTGAGGTTTAAACCCCACGCCTTTTTACTTTTGTCTTTTACCTCGAAACTAGAAACTTGTAACTCGCAGCTCAAGACTCTATTTCAACAACGCCACGTTCACAAATACTGCTGTCATTAATAACGGGCACACAAAGCGAATATACTGAGCAAACCAATAATGAGGGCCGCTCGAGACTTGATGCAATTTATTACCACGTTTCCATAACCAGCCTACAGTAATGAAATAGAACAGTCCCATTAAAGGAAGTTGGTACTGCGTAAGCACCATAATCACCAAACCAAATAACCAGTCAAAATTTAAGATAATAACTGATGAAGCGATAAAGACGATTAAAGTTACAAATAAAGTCGCTTTTTTGCGCTCTATACTGTGGTTCTCAACTAAAAATGCCACTGGAATTTCAGTTGATGAAATTGTTGATGTAACAGAAGCTATTGACATTAACACGAAAAACAATAATCCAACGAGTAAGCCCATTTGCCCCATAGTACTAAACAGCTCAGGTAAAATTGCAAAAATTAACTGCCCTTCACCTACTAATTTACCGTTGCTAAACACTTCTACACCGTTATGCTGAGCAACAAAAATAGCTGGTATAATCAATAAACCCGCTAAAAAGGCAACCCCTGTATCTAGCAACGCCACTGTTCCGGTTAGTTTAGGCAGGTTCGCATCAGGCTTTAAATATGAGCCATAAACCATCATACAGCCTACACCTAACGACAATGAAAAGAACGCTTGCCCCATTGCCGCAATAATTAAGTTTGCATCAAGAATTTGACTAAAATCTGGCACTAAGTAGGCTGCAAAGCCATCCATCGCACCATCTAGGGTAGCGATATAAGCAATTAACGCCACTAATAACACTAGCAATAATGGCATTAAGCGGCGTGACCAAGTCTCGATTCCTGATTTAACCCCTTTTAAGATAATACTCGCAGTTAGAATAAGCATCAGCGGCGTAAACACAAAGTTGCGTACCATTGAATCACTATGCAAAAAGTTACTTAACTCAGTAAAACCCAAGAAGCTAGCGATTGGCTCAAGTGCATACGCTAACATCCAACCTGCGACTATCGAATAAAAGCTTAACATCACAATTGCACCAAACAGACCTATGTAGCCTGCTGCAGCGCCCACTTTAGGAGCCGTATCTTGCCATGCATTGGATAATGCTTTTACCGGATTAGCTTGCGCTTGGTGGCCTAAATACAGCTCAGTATAAAGGGCTGGAAGCGCTAATAAGAAGATAACAATGAAGTAAACAAGTAAAAATGCACCGCCGCCATGGTTTGCCGCTTGTGTTGGAAAGCCCCAAATATTACCTAAACCTACCGCCGCACCTGAAGCGGCTAATACGAAACCTAGTCGGCTGTGAAAGCCGTCACGAACTTGTGCCATACATCTATAAATCTGTTATTATTTTTCCTCATTAAACCATAATTACAGCCAACTGCGTAAACTATTTGAGTTGTTCGTGCTCTTACAAGTTCATTTGCTGTAAAAATAAACAAAACTAAATACGAACCCCCGTATAAGCGTTAAATCATGAGCAGCCACTATTTTTCAAACACCTTAGTTATTAATCTGCAGCCGAACAACACGGCACAGCAAATTATGCTAATGGAAGCATCAAACATCGATATTTCAAGCTTAGCTATTGAAAAATTGCTCAGTGAGTTTGAATTATGTGTACTTGAACAACGCAAAGTGCCCGCAGCTAAACAAGAGTATTTAGCGACTCGCTTAACGTTAAAGTATTTATACAAACATACTTACCCTCATGATGATTTAGCGCTCAATGAAATATCAAGCCAATTTGATGACAAAGACAGTAAGCTGAAACTACATACACCCGTTAGAGAGTCTGTTTGGGCTTGCTTATCTCATTCAAATGGTTTGATAGGTGCTGCCCTCAACCCAGCTCAGCAGCTGCTTGGTTTTGATATTGAACAAAGCAACAAACCTCGCCCTTTTATCAAGCTTGCAAAGCATTTTTATCATCAAGATGAAGTTGACTTAATCAGCAGTTTTGATGCACCCGATGAACAGGCACAGTGTTTTTTTAGAATTTGGACATTAAAAGAAGCCCTTGCTAAGGCAAGTGCTCAGCCGATTGCGAAACTGCTCGCTCCCAATGTATTTGAAGAAATACGTAAACATAATTTCTGCGCTAGAAGTAATTGTATTGAAGGCTTTGACATAAGTGTTGTGGCACAAAAAAGCACTGACTGGCAGTGCTCTTTTATTAGCTTTAGCGACTTACGCCGCGACTTGGCTTTCTAATAATCGGCTGTGAATTGCCTGCACAACGTCATCTGACTCGCTTTGCTCCACCAAAAAGCACAGGTTATGTTTACTTGCACCGTGGCAAATTAAACGAATATTAAAGTCGCTTAATACCTGCATTAAATTCATTTCTTGCTGACGTAATTGAATTTCAGAACCAATTAAAGCCACCAGCGTTAAGTTATTCTCGACCGACACATGACAAAACTCAGAAAGCTTATCTAAACAAGCTTGATCCAGCTCAGGGCGTGATGCATTTGGCGCGTTATCTAAAGTGATTGCAACACTGATCTCGGAGGTAGTAACCAAATCAACCGAAATATTAAACTCACTTAAAATAGTGAAAACACGCGCTAAGAAACCACTCGCTAGGAGCATTTCTGGGCTTTTAACCGTTAACAGAATTTGGTTTTTACGCTGTGTTACTGCACGAATACCTGGTTGCTGAGACTTTTCTTTTTCAATCCATGTACCACCTAATTGTGGCTCACGGCTTGAACCAACAAACACACTAATATGACTACGGCTCGCAGGTAAAATGGTTGCAGGATGCAGTACTTTTGCACCAAACGTTGCCATCTCTGCCGCTTCATCAAAACTCAAGCGTGCAATTGGGCTTGCTTTAGCGCATAAACGCGGATCAGTACTGAAAATACCCACAACATCAGTCCAAATATGCACGCTTTTTGCGTTAATTGCTTCTGCAAGTAATGCCGCGCTGTAATCTGAACCTCCACGCCCTAAAGTGGTTGTTTGATTATGTTCATTGCTACCAATAAAACCCTGAGTTACTACAACGTGGTCCTCAAGTAGCGGCACTAAATGCTCTTTAGCAGCCGCAGCGGTTGCTGCAACATTCGGTGTTGCTTTAGCAAATTGGCTATCTGTTTTTAGCACCTTGCGTACATCAAAACGCACCGCATCAAGACCTTGCCCACGCAATACTTGTGTAAATAAATACGATGATAAACGCTCACCAAAGCTAAGTAGCTCATCTTGCTCCGCTACTGACTTAACCCCTTCTGATGCCAGTTTTTGAAAGGCTTTGAGGGTTTCATTAAAGCCATGAGCTAAGTCAGCATCAAGCGATAGCTCAGCTAAAATAGCTTCTTGAATGGCGACCACACCAGTAATGTGCTCGTCACGCTCAGCCGCACTCAAATCAGCTTTACACAATGCAACTAAATGATTGGTCACGCCTGCACTGGCACTCACAGCAACAATACGTACTTGATTATCAGCACAAATGATTTCTGCGCAGCGGCTCATAGCATCAAAGTTAGCTACACTGGTGCCACCAAATTTTGCAACAACGTAATCTGATTTTGTGTTGGCGGCTAATTGGGTATTCATGTCGTCTCCTTTTGTGGAAAACTATCCACAGTAATTCAAGAAGAACTCGGCAAGGGGGTGCTTTGAAAATAAAGAGTAGTCCATGCCAGAAGCTCTCCACCTAGTTTGGTGACAGTTTTGAGGATTCAGCCCCATAAACCGAAAAGTAACCGTGACGTCCGGCTAATTTTCTCGGCGAGTACTTCCCTCATTAATGGTCATCGGCGTTCGTCACCTCACATTAACTACCTAAGTATCGCACCTCTTCTGAATGTTAAGTTAACACCTGGTTAAAATAACAAAGCCTGCTAAAAAAGCAGGCTTTGAAAGTTAACGTTTAGACGTCTAGCTGTCAAGTTGTTTTATGAAATTAAACTGCCTGCTAAGTGCGACCCGTAATAGCCAACGGTATAAGCAATTAATAAATAAACCGACATTTTAAGATAGCTCATAAAGGTCAGTGCTTTTACTTTACTCATGGCGATAATACCTGCCGCAGAGCCGATAATAAGCATTGAACCACCTACCCCTGTTGCGTATGTAAACGACAACCACTGCTGTGGACTCATCACAATATCTGCTTTTAAAAGTGCTGCAGTTAAAGGTACGTTATCTACCGCTGCTGATAATAGCCCCATCATGTAGTTTGCATACTCAGGCGCCATCAACTCATATAGGTGAGTAAACTTAGCAAGCATACCTACTTCTTTTAATGCACCAACCAGCAATAACACACCTACGAAGAACAATAAGGTGTCGTACTCAATCTCACGAATATAATCGATAATTTTTTTGTTGACGTCTTTTTTGCGCATTAAGAATTGCGCAACCAAAAACATTAGTGATAAACCAAATAAAAAGGTTAAAAGCGGTGGCACATTATAAAGCACGCTCAAAGTTAACGTGGCAATAATCGTCGAGAAGAAGATAACCGCAATGGTAATATCTGTTTTTTCAATACGACGAGCTGTTTGCTTTTCAAATACTACATTACCCGACATACCTACAGATAACATTGCCGCAAGCAGTGCAACACTTGTCAGTGCAGGCGCAATTAATAATAGTAAATTAGCAATGGTGACCTTTTCGTCTAAGAAAATCATCAGAGTTGTAACATCACCCGTGATCAACGACACCCCACCCGAGTTAACACTAAATACAATCAAGGTTGCATATTTTATTAATTTTTTAGGATCTAATTTTAGTGACATCACCACCGCAAGTGAGATTAAAGTCGCAGTTATATTGTCTGATATCGATGAAAATAAGAAAGAAAAGCCACCAATCAGAAACATCAACTTTCGTTCACTGATTTGATTTGGCATAATTTTATGAACAATATTCTGGATAAAGCCTTTAGAGTTTAAATACGCAACAAAGGTCATCGCTGCCATTAAAAACAGCCACAAAGTCGCGATCTCTAATATATTGTGATCCAGTTGATGTTGTATGGTTTCTGGGCTTTGCCCATGAATTGGAGAGATAAATAAGATAATCCAGCATAAAGTGCCAAAAAAAAGCGTCGTTTTGGCCTTGTTTACATGGATAATATCCTCTATAACGATAAGCAAAAATGCCACCGCTATCAGGGTTAGGATAAGTGGGGTTACCATGGTGTTTGAACAACCTTTATAATAATGTAAAAATTGTAAGTCGAGTGTTTCGGCGCGGATTCTAGCAGCATAGAAAGCATAAAACTATTATCAATTACATAATTTACTACTAATCGCTAACACCTAAGTCTGAATTTACTGGAGCCTTATGATCCCAGCTAAAAAGTTATTAAATACCCTTACTGAACATTGGGGGGTGTTAGAACTGCTATTTAAACGTTTTAAGATGGCTGATTTCAGTTTGAAAGACGTACAAAATGCGATAAAACAAAAACAACCTTCATGGTCAAATGAACGCATTTATAAGGAAACAAATCGTTTATTAAATCAAGATATTATCATTCCATTAGCGAAATCATCGCAATTAGAAATCAATCGAGCGATTGCTGATTTTGCGACTTTCTTGCTACAAGAAGAACACCTAGGTCTTGCCCAAGAAATTAGTGTACTAGTTGATGATTTAGCTCGCCTTGGTAGTCGCTTGGCTAAAGCAGGTGAAATTGAAGATTACGACGAGCTACGCCGCTTTAGCCGTATTATGGATGATCGGGTACGTAAAATAATGAAATTGTTTGCCCACAATGAAAACGCGATTTTAAATATTGTTGAGCAAGCTAAAGCAAACAACGCCGTGCAATCTTTGCAAAAGCGCTATCAAGCAGTGATCGAAGCGTTTGATGAATACATTGAACCTATGCTTGAAATGGTTGATATACGTGGTGACTTCCACGCTTGCTTTAACACCATCGAAACGCAAATAAGCGCACAAATCGAACAAATTGACCGCCTAGGTAAGTCATATCAAGACAAACGCATGCTTGAGCAATTGCGAACCCGTATTTTAGAAATGCATTTAGTTGGTCGTGAAAGCTTACGTAAAAGCGCCGATATGCTAATGCCGCTACGTGAAGAATTACGCCGTAACAACCTAATTACTCGCCAAGCAGCCAAAGTACTTGGTTTAGTGCGTAAAAATGGCGTCGATAACATGCTAAGTGCGGTACAACCAAACTTTGTCTCGGATGCACAACGCTTTTCACTTGGTCAACAACGTCATATCGTGGCCTATATGGCAGGCTTAGTCGACTTTGAGCACGATGAATATCAGCTACCAGAGCATGATGATGTGCCCGCCTATCAAAGCCCGCATATCCCTGATTACAACGACGTTAAAACACAATTTAGAAAACGCTTTAAAAAAGCCAGCAAAAAAGCTCAGCCGCTGCTTAGTTTCTTAGATGAAAGCTACCCAGATCTAGAAGCTGACGAAATGCTGTTCTTGTATCAAAAATTAATTAGCGATGGCGACCTTGAAATTAGCCAAAGCCAAGAGAAAGTAAAAATAAAAATTGCCCAGCAACACTTCTCTCTTTACCCATTTAACTCATCGATTGCTGACGATAAAAAAGCAACAGAGCAATAACCATGACAGATATTAATTTAGATGATTTAACGCATCTGCAAGCTATTAATAAAAAGCTCACGTCAGGCTACCACATTAGTGAACAAGACACGCTGATGTGGCAAGAGCTTGACCAACACATTGATGCCTACCGTGCCCTTTTTAATGCACTCGGCCATGACCTACAGCATGATAGCCGTGGCTATTACTATTTTGGTAGTGACGAGAGCACCCCAAACATGGGTAAAATTTCACGTGCCATCGCGCTGACTATCTACATCTTGATTGAGCACTATGCCAATACTGGTAAAGATCCTATGCGTGCCTTATTTGACGAGGTAAACGACCTTGAACTGATGCAAACCTTAGTGCAAATCAACAAGCACTTGTTTGATCAATTAGAAATATTCTCTGGCTCAGATTTACGTAAAGATGTGTACCTACGTATGGTGCGTTTAGGCCTTGCTCGCGAAGTAGAAAATGGCTTTATGCTGCAAGCGCCAATTTATCGTTATATCGATGCATTAATGGAAGTAAACGAAGAAACCTATCTAGGAGATGACGAATAATGCAAAGCCAAAGCCTTTACGGACTCAGCAAACTTGCGCTTTTAAATACCGCAGGCTATGCAAAATGCGTGATCCCACTGGATAAAAGTAGCTCAATTTGTGCACCGAATAATACCGGTAAAAGCTCGGTTATTAATGCCCTGCAATTTCCGTTAATTAATGATTTACGCTTAACAGAATGGGATGGCCACGATTTAGACGAAACTCGTAAGTTCTACTTTTCGTCAGATCAATCCTATATTTTACTTGAAGCTGACCTACCTAATGGCCCTGTGGTTATTGGTGTTGCTGGCCTTGGTAAAATTGCTGGTTATGCGCATCAGTTTTTTTGCTATCAAGGTAAGTTAAACCTAGATCACTACACCCAAGGCAAGACAATTGTTAAATTCACCAAGCTTTTTAATCACTTAAAAGAGCAAGGTTTCAACCCAATTGAATTAAAAGCGCAAGAGCTGAACGCCCTACTTACTGGCGGCGCAACCCCGTTTGATGGCGATATCAATTTAAAGATGATCCCACTCAATAACGTGCAAGACTCTGCAATTTACAAAGAAATTTTCCGCCGTATTCTTAACTTGCACAAGTTAGGAGCCAGTGATGTTAAGCGCTTTATGTTACGTGTATTTGAGCGTCATATGTCAAATTCACGGGTCGATTTTTATGAAGTATGGCGACGTTCATTCGATAAGGTAAATCGCGCTAAACGTGAATTAAAAGCCCTTGAGTCAATGCAAGAGCCTATCGCAGCCCTTGAATCTATGCTTGAGAATCAAACGGTTTTAAAAGGCAAACTTGCCGCCTATGCGCCAAAAATTGACCAAGCACTGATTGACTTTGAAACCTATCAACAAGAGCAACTCACTGAGCTAAATATTGCCCTTGAAGATATCGAGCACGAAAAACATGAGTTCGACCAAAAGCAGCAGCTGTATATTCAGCAATCACGTGACATTGAGCGTAAGCAAACTCAAATTGAGCAGTGGTTTTTAGACTATCGAGCACTTAAATCTGAGTTTGAACTAGTTAACAAAGCCACCTTAAAAGTAAGCCTTACGCAGCTTAAACAAGATTATGAGTCGCTTTCGCATTCATTAAGCAGTGCCCAAGGTCAAAGCTTACACACACTTGATTACCGCATTAGCGAAACACAAAAGCAAATTAAGAGCTTAAAACTACAGTTAAAAAACCTCGAGTTCAATTTATTCACCCGTATGCGTGAAGATTTATCTTTAAAAGAAGTTGAAGAAATTTCGCGTATTTTAAACCCAGATATCTTATCGTTTGCCACCACCAGCAATGGTGATGTTGATATCACAGACGAAGATGCCTTCGGTGAGTTTTTAGAGCAGTTATCGGCAAACGTAAAAGGCGGTGTACTGACTCTTCCTGGTGCGACGATTAAACTAAAAAAGCTAAGCCCTGTGCAAATGCAAACAGGCGAAAACAAAGAGCAATTAACTGCGCAACTCGCTGCACTTGAAAACTCCCTGAAAGAGTTTAAACAACAGCGCGAAGTAGCTGCTAATGTCGCTGAAAAGCAAAAAGAAAAAGATGCCTTGTATGATGAGCTAATGGCCTCTGAAGAAGCATTAAAACGCTTTGAACAATTTGAAGTGATGCAGCAATCTGTCGATGCACAAACTCTGCTAAAAGAGCAATTAAATGCAGAACGCGAACAAGTTGACGACTACCTGCAAGACATTCAAAAGAACAGTGGCTCAATTAGCGATCGTCGCTCAATTATCAAGTCGAAAAAAGATTTGCTTGCGCGCCAAGCTGACCGCTTACGCCAAGTTAAATCTGAACGTATCGATCACACACTTGATTTTTACTCAGGCAAAGTCACACCATACATGATTGAAATCAGTATTGATTTTGATAACTTAAGTGACCTCATTCATCACTTTAACAAAGACTGCCAAGAACTACGTAACTTTGATATCAACGTACGTAACACCTACATGCATATTTATAATGCGGGTATTACTAAATTTGATAACGAAAACGATGAGTTTACTAAATACGAAAAGCTTATCAGCGCGTTTCATAACATTGATAACGAGCGCGATGCTGTTGAGCGTCAAGGCCGAGTTGCATTAACCGAAGTGGCAGCTACCATTAAAGGCTTGCGTGAAGACTTAGACCGCTTGCGCCGTGAAATGAATAGCTTTAATAAAGGCATTAGTCAACATCGGATCTCTAACCTTCAAGCATTCAAAATTAATGTTATCCCGCGCAAGATGCTGGTTGATAGCATTGATACCATCATTAGTACCTCAAATCAGTTTGAGCAAGGCGATACCCTCGACTTATTAAGCCAAGAGCCTTATAGCGAGTCTGCGGTAAACGAAGCAAAAGATCATTTAATTAAGCTTGCTTCTGAAAAAGCAGGTTTAACACTGACAGACTTATTCGATATTCGCTTTGAAGTGGTAAATCGTGCTGGTGACACTGAGCACTTCGAGAAAATCGACTCAGCCGGCTCTAACGGTACCCGGATTACCATTAAGCTACTTTGTGGCATGCTGTTTATTCGTTACTTATTAAGCGATCAAGAGCAAAACCTGTATCGTATTCCGATTTATATCGATGAAGCTGCCGATATCGACCCGCAAAACCAAAAAGCAATTATCGAAACAGCACTTAGCTTTGGCTTCGTGCCGATTTTTGCCTCAGTTAAACCACAAGTTAGCTGTGATTACATTGTCCCTATTCGTACTGTCAAAGATGGGGTGCAAAACTGGGTCGATGAAAAAGACTGGATAGAAGTTGAACACAGTGCTTAATTACAAACTATTACAGTACTTATTTGTAAATGTGCCATAGTATTTAAATAATCATTCAGTTGAGTATTATTTGTGTTATGTTATCAATCAAGTAGTGGAAATTTTGCCAAGGAGCAAACAATATGAAGAACTTATTAATCGCGACGGCTGTATTATTTTTAGCGGCTTGTGCTAAAACGCCTGATTGGGATTACGACAAATCTGCAGATTTTAGTAATTATAAAACCTTCTCTTGGGTACCTAATGCCAGCTTGACTAAAAACGTAGCGAACTACCAAATTAGTCCTTTAATGGAAAAACGTGTGCGTGAAGCAGTTAATGCCGAACTTGAAAAAAGCGGCATGAAGCTTGTTGATGTAGCGCAAGCAGATGTACTTATTAACTATCATGCATCAGTTGATACTAAAATTGATGTAGATACCTTCAACGTAGGTTACGGTGCACGCTGGAATTACTGGGGTATGGGTTATAACACGCAAACAACAACTCGCGAATACGAAGTCGGTACGTTAATTTTAGACGTAGTAGACCGTGCTTCTAACCAATTAGTTTGGCGTGGTGCTAAAGAAGGTCGTTTGCAAAAGAACCAATCACCTGAAAAGCGCACTGAAGTTATCAAAGAAACTGTTGCTAACATTCTCAGTAACTTTCCACCGCAATCAATTAATCAAAACTAAATGCCGTTTTAGTAAAAAGACCGCGCACTTGGCGCGGTTTTTTATTGCCTGCTGAAATCTGGTTGGAGTGGTATAACTCAGTGATTCAGATACAATACCCGCAATTTTCAGTGCGCCTAACTAGCCCACTACCCCAGATTAAACAAAATCAAGAGAGTTTTAGATGGTACGCGCAGTACAGCTTACACTTCCCGCTTTATTCGTCACTTGCTCAGTGCTAGCAGAAGACACCAACAATATTGAACAAATCACCGTTGAAGTTTCAGCAACCGCAAATAAAGAACCGGTTGGTACTTTTGATGCGCCGGTATCAAACTTAGAATATGACCCACGTGTCGATTTGCAATCACGCAATATGGCTGAAGCACAAGCTGATGTCACTATTCGTGGTGGTATCTTCGAAAATACTGGCTTTCGTGTCGGTAGCAGTACATTATTTGACCCCCAATCTGGTCACTACTTTGCTGAAATTCCTATTGCCCCACAGATGCTAACAGGCCCTTCAGTACTTACAGGGGCTGATAATGCCCTTTATGGTATGAATAGCTCGGTTGGCACGGTTTCATTTGGCTGGCGCCCTATCACAAGCACTGGCAGCGTTTCACTTGGCACAGGTACGAATGGCTTTAATTTACAAAGCATTCATGCCGCCCATAGCCAAAAGCTAGATAGCAAACCTGATTGGCGATTAGGTTTTGAGGGTGAATACTCGCACTCAAAAAGCGATGGCTCAATTGATAATGGCGACCACGACTTTGAACGTGCCTCAGCACGCGTTCAACTTGCAAGCGATACCTCGCAAACTGATTTAATGTTCGGACGCCAAGAAAAATTTTTTGGTTGGCCAAATCTTTACACGCCATTTAACTTTAACGAAACCGAAGATCTTGAAACCAAGCTTTTCATGCTCAATCACAAGCAAATGTATGGTGATAGCAGTACCTTTGAAGTGACTGGTTATTATCGTAAACATAACGACCATTATGTATTGTCTCGTGAAAACCCAGCTATTTTTGAAGCGTTTCACGAAACCACCGTTAAGTCATTGGCACTCTCTGGACGTCACCGTTTAAATGACCACTATGCAATTAATTATGCTGGGCAATTTATTGCTGATGATATTGAATCAACATCTCTTGAAAACAACTTTACGTCACGCAATTACACTAAGCTAAGTATCTTGCCTGAATACAAGACGGCCCTTACAGCTAACAAAGAGCTTATGGTTCGTGTTGGTGCTGCTTTTGATGATACTAACCGTGATAGTTCAGATACCTCCTTTATTGCAGATGCAAGTCTTAAAGTAGCTAATCAAAATGGCAGTGAACATACTTGGTACGCATCATACGCCGAAGCAACACAAGTTCCCGGTTACACCGCAATCGGCGGCAGTGAAACGGGCGGGTTATTCAGAAGTAATTACAGCCTTGAGCGCGAAACCACCGATAACCTTGAATTAGGTTTACTAATTGAACAATCTTCGTGGCGTTTAGATTCAGCTATTTTCTACCGCAAAGATAAAAACCTTACGGATTGGACATATCGCTTTGATGCAACTTCAGCACGTTTTGCAAACCCGGTTGATATAGACACCTTAGGCGTTGAGTTTTTAGCGAATAAATCGTTTGAAAGCGCTGAGTTGATCGCCAGCTACACCTATTTAGAAAAGTCAGAAGACTATGGCACGGCAGATATTGATGCGAGCTTTTATGCGCTTAACTACCCTGATCACCGTGTAACACTGGGTGCAGTATGGCAACCAATGGATGTGCTTGAGTTGCGTATCGATAACGAATGGCGTAAACAACATAGTAACCGCCTACGTAGCTCTGATGATGAAGCTTTCTTCACACAGTTAACGTTAAAATTTACCCCAGCCCAGCTTGATAATGTATTTGTAACCTTTGCAGCTGACAACATTTGGGATGAATCATTCGAAGAAGTCCCGGGTACCCCAGGCCGCGGCGAACAATATACTTTAAGCGCTACCTATACGTGGTAAGTAAAAACAACAATGCCAGTCAATTGACTGGCATTGTTGTGACACGTTTTCTTCTAAGATCTTTAGAACACCACAGTCAAATTTATTTAAAATGCCATAGCGAAAACTGTGACTTTAAAAAATAACCTAATTTATCCCAGTAACTGTTAAAAAATGTTAAGGGTTTAATTTTTTTAAGTCATCTGCTCAAGTTCGGTAATTAAATACAATGCTTGTTCATTTGTCGTGCCACACACATCAATAGTGGCAGAAAAATCACTACACACCTTGGGCCTTGATTCATCACCAAATAATTTACACAGGTTATTATTATCCAGTTGAATACAGCGCTCTCCCGCCGCTTTCCCGTTGGGCATTCCTGGGATCGGTGAGCTAATACTGGGTGCAATACAACAGGCGCCACAGCCTAATCTACATGCCATTTTATCTGTCATTGAGTACCTCTTATAGAACCTTTGTAGTGCCTTTGTAATATGTGTAATGGTTTGTTACATCTTCGAACGCCTTGTAAACACTTTATTGCGTATGCTTAGCCTATCAAATTTATTTTTAATTACCGTCAACCGTGAGGGACTATCCCGTGGCTAGTAAAAAACAAATCATTCTCCCTATCGCCGTATTAGTCGGCGGACTTGGAATGGCATTCGCATTTGCCTCTATGAAGCAAGCGCCGGTCGAAAAACCAGAACAAGATTTGCGACCGCTTGTATCAATTAAACCGTTAAGCTTTGACGCCATTACCCTTGATGTAAAATCATACGGTATCGTTAAACCTAAAAACCAAACTGAACTTGTTGCGCAAGTGAGTGGTCAGGTTGTATCGCTGTCAGATCAATTTGTACAAGGCGGATTTGTTAAGCAAGGTGATATTCTAGCACGTATTGACCCAAATGATTACGAAGCTGCACTCATTGAAGCAGAAGCAGGTCTGGCGCAAGCAAGCTCTGCTCTTGAAATTGAACGCGCGCAAGTATCTGTTGCACAAGCTGAGTGGGACCGCATCAAAGGTGACTCAAACCAAGTTATTCCATCTGAGCTGTATTTACGTAAACCGCAACTCGCTGAAAAGCTTGCAAACTACCGTGCTGCTCAAGCCAGTGTAAAACGCGCAAAACGTAATCTTGAGCGCACATACATTAAAGCGCCATACGATGCCATTATCGACGAGCGCCTGATTAGTTTAGGTAGTGTGGTAAACCCGGGTAATAGCTTTGGTAGCCTAAGCTCAACATCACTGGCTGAAATTCGTTTACCTGTTGCTGATAAAGATCTGCAATACCTAAATAACCAAGGAATTGGTGCAAGCGTATCAATTAATGCTGAATTTGCAGGTAAACAAACAACGTGGCAAGCGACTATTGTACGCAGCGAAGGGGTCGTTGACCAACGCAGCCGCATGAATTACCTAGTAGCACAAGTAGCAACGCCTTATGAGCAAAAACAACCACTGCGTTTTGGCTCATACATTAATGCCACTATCGAAGGTCGAGCGCTGGACAATGCGATTGTTGTTCCGCACCATTTAGTTAAAGACAACAAGGTAGCTGTTTTACAAGATGGCGAAACACTTACTTTTAAAACACTTAACATTGTGCGCGAACAAAATGGCATGGTGATCGCCGATAATGGCCTTGCTAACGGTGAGCAACTTATTACCTCAGCACTTGAATACCCAACTGAAGGCATGGCAGTCAAGCTAGATGACGCAAAACTAAGTGTGCCAACAACACAATTAGCGTTAAAAGAGGAATAAGCCATGACCACGCACAGAGAAAAAGGGCTTATTGCCTGGTTTGCACGCAACCCAGTTGCTGCAAACTTACTTATGATCTTTATTTTAGTGGGCGGCTTATTGACTGCAATGTCAGTGCGTAAGCAAATGTTCCCACAGTTTGAAAGTAACTGGATCAGTATTCAAGCTGTCTACCCAGGGGCTGCACCACAAGAGGTAGAAGAAGGCATAACCATAAAGGTCGAAGAGTCTTTAGAGGGCCTCGAAGGCATTAAACGTTTAATTACTTATTCGAACCGTGGTTTTTCACAAGCTTGGATAGAAATCGAAGAAAAGTACGACCCGCAAGAAGTACTCGATGAAATCAAGATGCAGGTTGATTCAATCAATACCTTCCCTGCTGAGATGGAACGCCCAATTGTTCGCCGTGAAAAGTTTGAGCAAGAAGTTATGATACTCGCGCTGTATGGCGATATGAGTAACTACCAGCTCAAAGAACTTGGTAACGACATAAAAGATGAACTACAAGCTTTACCACAAATTAACTTGGTCAACTTTTACAGTGGCTTAAACTACGAAATTGGCATTGAAATCAGCCCAGATAAACTACGTGAGTATGGTTTAACTTTCCGTGATATTGCCACAGCCGTTCGTAGCTTCTCTGCCAATATGTCAGCAGGTCAAATTCGCTCTGAAAATGGCTACATTTCAATGCGTGTTGAAAACCAAGCGTATCGTGGTAAAGAGTTCGAAAAGCTGCCTTTATTACACTTACCTGATGGCGCCCAAGTTTTCTTGGGTGATGTGGCAACAATTAACGATGGCTTTGAAGAAGGCCTGCAATATTCTAAGTACAATGGTAAAAATTCACTGACTTTTGAAGTAAATGCTTCGAAAGATCAAGACATCACTAAGGTTGCTGCAGTATTAAAAAAATACCTAGCAGATAAAGCGCCACAGTTACCAGCAGGTGTAAAGCTATCGCCAATTGTTGATTTAACTTATTACCTTGAAGGTCGTCTAAACATGATGATCGACAACATGATTTGGGGTGGTATTTTAGTTATGGTGGTACTTGCCCTATTCTTGCCACTGCGCTTAGCGTTTTGGGTCATGATGGGTTTACCTGTATCATTCCTAGGTGCATTTTTAATGATGCCACTTGGCTTTATAGACATCACTGTTAACTTAGCTTCTTTATTCGCATTTATACTGGTGCTAGGGATAGTCGTTGATGATGCTATCGTCGTAGGTGAATCAGCCAGTGCTGAAATTGAAAAGCACGGTCATAGCCTAGATAATGTAGTGCGTGGTGTAAAACGCGTTGCAATTCCTGCAACCTTTGGTGTATTGACTACTATCGCCGCATTCTTACCGCAAACACTGGCATCAGGGCCTGGTTCTGCCTTTTCTAAAGCCATTGGTGGCGTAATTATCCTATGCTTAATTTTCTCATTGATTGAATCAAAACTGATTCTACCGGCTCACTTAGCGGCCATGAAAAATAAACCTGCGAACCCTAAAAATCCATTACACCGCTTGCGTTTAGGTATGGATAATGGCCTGAAGAACTTTGTCGATAATTACTACACACCATTTATAGGTCGCTGTATTCATTACCGTTATACCGTGATTGTTGGCTTTATCTGTGTACTTATTGTCAGTGGCGGTATGTTCGCTGGTGGTTTAGTGAAATTTGTTGCGAATCCTAAAATTCCACATGATTTCCCACGTATCTCAGTTGAAATGAACTTATCTTCTTCTGAACAAGCGACCCTTGAAACAGCACAAACAATTGAAAAACTGATTTTAGATGTCGATAAGCAACTTGAAGAGCAATATGGTCAAGCGATGATCCGTGACTTATCTGTTAGCTTACGCGGTCGTACAAGTGCACGCATTATGGCGATTTTAGTCGAACCAGACTTACGCCCTATTGATACTTTCCAATTAAGTGCAATGTGGCGCGAACAAATGCCACCACTGCCAGGTGTGAAAACGCTTAATATTGAAGACAGTATCATGAACGGTGGTCGTGATGACGGTGATGTGAGCTTCCGCTTAGAAGGTAAAGATATCAATAAACTAAAAGAAGTTGCAGCTAAGTTAAAAGAAAAGCTAAATAGCATGCAAGGTGTAGGTGATGTAAATGACTCACTACAATCTGCAACTGACGAAGTTCAACTTGAACTTAAACCACTTGCTTACAGCTTAGGCTTAACCTTATCGGATGTGGCATCACAAGTTAGCTTTAGCTACTACGGTTTAGAAGCACAACGTATTTTACGTGACGGTGAAGAGATTAAAGTAATGATCCGGTACCCTCGTGAATCGCGAAATGCGGTAAGTGACATCACTGATGCGCGTATCATTACGCCAACAGGCGTTGAAGTGCCTCTTGCAGAAGTAGCGAAGGTCAACATCGTTGATGGTGTGAACCGTATTCGTCGTGAAAACGCAAAACGCACTGTCAACGTTTGGGCTGCGGTTAACACTGATCAAGCAGAACCATTTGCCATTGCAAAAGAAATTCGTGACGAGTACTTACCTAGCCTATTGAAAAGCTACCCAGGTGTAGAAAGTAATGTGGCTGGTCGTATTCAAGAAGAAATGGATAGTGTGGCAGAACAAGTACGTGATTTTGCTTTGTCTATGATGATTATATTTGCGTTACTTGCTATTCCACTGCGCTCATACTCGCAGCCATTCATTATTATGTCGGTTATTCCATTTGGTGTAATTGGCGCGATGTTCGGTCACATGATCTTAGGTATGACAATGAGTAGCTTATCAGTATTCGGTATCATCGCTGTTGCTGGTGTAGTAGTAAACGATTCGCTAGTAATGGTCGACTTTGTCAATAAGGCCCGCGCTGAAGGTGTTGCAATCAAAGAGGCTGTGATGCAAGCCGGTGCTCGTCGTTTTAGAGCAATATTACTAACCTCAATTACGACCTTTATTGGTGTATTACCAATCATTATGGAAACAAGCTTACAAGCAAAAATAGTTATCCCAATGGCTGTATCTCTAGCATTCGGGGTGTTATTTGCGACTGTCATTACACTTATTTTAATCCCTTGTCAGTATGTAGCGTTAGAAGACTTTAAACGTTTAATTGGCAAGTTTAGAGGTAAAAAAGTAGAGCCAGAAGCAAAATTACAAACAACCAGTAATTAAACCCCTCTCAAAATCCCAACCGAACGCTTGGCAAACTCATTTGCCAAGCGTTTTTATTTAAAAAATATGTTCCTATAAATTGTATTGCTTTGCTAAGCTTAAATGAGCAAAAAAGAAACAATTCAAGCAAATTACAAACTTGTTATAGGGACATAGCTATGAAGATTCTGCGCTACACCATTTTGGTCAGTTGTTTATCCATTTGCATGCCTGTATTGGCTGAAAACCAATACTTACAACTACAGTTAGAACCTATCCTGATTGGTGAATCTCACAGTATTGAAAGAGAACACATCCATTCTCCTGACATGACCGTTGCCACCTATAAAGCAAATGGTTTTGAACGTGTTTGGAATGACACCAAATATGCAAAACAAGCTCTCAAGTTAATTGCTCAATCAGAGCTTGAAGGCCTCTCACCCAATGACTATCACTTTGATACATTAATGGCGCTGGCCAACGAAATAGATAAACGCGGAGCAGAGGCTGTCGAAGCTCAGTTTGATGTACTTATGACTGATGCTGTCATGACGTATGCAAAACACTTAATACGCGGAAAAATAAACCCAAAACAACTTACTGCAACATGGAATTATGGACAGTTTGACGTTAGTCCTGATGCTGCAGCTGCCTCTTTACTTAAACACGTTAAGTCTAAAAGCCTTGATAAAGGCCTTGAAAACCTTAAGCCCGTATTACCTCATTACAAACGCTTAAAAGATGCTTTAGTGTTTTACCGAGAACTTGATGCAATTGGCGAGTTACCTGCCATCACATTGCAAAACAATATATTAAAACCGGGTCAATCAGACGCAGCAGTACCGCTGTTAAGACAAAAGTTAAAGCACTTAAATTATTTTCAAGGCAGTGATAGTGATGATACTGATTATGACAATGAGCTAGTTGCAGCAGTTAAGAATTTTCAGAATGCTCATCAAGTTACTGACGACGGTGTGATTGGTAACGCAACGTTAAAATTACTCAACAAAGATTACAGTGAATACATTGATGATATTTTAGTAAACCTAGAGCGTATTCGTTGGGTTGATAATACTCTCACAGAGCGCTTCTTAGTGGTAAATATCGCTGGTTTTAAACTATTTTTATTTGAAGACAACAAATTAAAATGGCAAACCAATGTGGTCGTTGGCAGAAACTACACCAAAACCCCAATATTTAAAGGGCAAATGAGCTATATCGTGATGAATCCAACATGGACAGTACCGCGGAGTATTGCAGGTGGCATTATCAAAAAAATGAAAGAAAACCCAAACTACTTAAACGAGAAAGATTTTGTTGTGGTTGATAGTCGCCGTAACCCAGTGGATAGCAAGAGTATTGATTGGGCAAATGCTAGTCGTAAGAACTTTCCGTACTGGTTTGTACAACAACCTTCAGAGAATAATTCATTGGGACAAATTAAATTTATGTTTCCTAATAAATACTCAATTTATTTGCACGACACCCCTGCAAAAACATTATTCCAGCAAGACCAACGTGCATTTAGCCACGGCTGTGTAAGAGTTGATGACCCATTCACCTTAGCTGAGAAAATATTAGAAACGTCAGATAATTGGAGTCGTAGCGACATTGATGACGCCATTGCTGCAAAAGAGACTACAAAAATCAGCTTATCAAAACCGCTAGATGTACTTTTAATGTACTGGACAGTCGCAGGTGACGACGAGAGCTTACAATTTTATACCGATGTCTATAATCGCGATGGCGCGTTATTAAAAGCACTCACCACGCCATTAGCAAATAATACAATTTAGAGGTAACTATGTATTTCAGCCGTATTATTTTAAGTGTGTTCTTCGCGTTAACTACATGCTCTGTTGCTGCCATTGAATTAAGCGACTCGCTGCACAGCATTGTTCTTGATGCAAAACAGGTTCTAACACTTGATAACACGGCTGATTTTGCTCCAACTGCAGTATCAGACGTTGAGACTGAGCGATTAGGGCCAAATAGCATTGCAATTTACGCCCCAGAAAATGCAGGATTTTATAACCTAGTATTGAGTAACGATGAAACCAGTAAACACCTACTTGTGATTGTTAAAAAACCATTCAATGCAAACAATAAACAGTTAAATAATTACCAAATAGGCCTCTACCCTACGCCCTATAAAGGCTACACACAATACAGTGCACCAAACGGGTTTATTGAAATTTTTGAGAAAGACTTATCACGCCAGCTGACTCCTCATGTGCAAGTTAAAAATATAATTTGTAAGCAAGTGAGTGGCTTTCCAAAATATCTTTATGTCAACAACGGTGGCTTGATGATGCTCGAAGAACTACTCAAGTTTGTACAAAGTGAAGGGATTAAAGTCAGCAAGTTTGCCTTTATCAGCGGCTATAGAACACCCCACTACAATCGCTCAATTGGTAATGGCAAACATAGTCGACACCAATATGGCGATGCTTTCGATTTATACATAGACGAAGATAGTAATGGCCGAATGGACGATTTAAATGGCGACGGCAAACTGACAGTTGCTGATGTAGATGTACTTTATAAAGTGTTCGAAAAATTTCAAAAACAAAGCCGTTATAATGGTGGTATAGGGCGCTATAGACCCGCCTCCCATCACGGTGGTTTTGTACATATAGATAACCGAGGATTTACCGCGAGGTGGTAATACAACCTTCATATAATCCTTGTTTAAAGATCATCCGATTGCATTATTTTTGCTTGATTGCTAAGTTATTGTGAACAAGGGAAAATCGCAGCAAAAAAATGTAATTCAAAACAGTGGTATTGATGAAACACAACTTGATTTAATCGCCCTACTCAATGACAGACAACCATCAGTTAGTACAACTCTCTATGTCAGTAACGGTGATCTAATAAGCCCCGCTGATTATTGGCAAGCACTTCAAAATGAGAGCGTCTCTGTTGTGCATTACAGTGATTTAGACCACACAAGAATGGTAAGCCTTATCAATCAAGCCATGCGCAATGAGGTTTTACATAGATTAATGTAACCAACAAATAACAAGGATAGCAATGAACATACACTTTAAGAAATTAAGATTGCTTGTAGTTTTTTATTTACTCGCAATTTCAAGCCTTGCCCATAGCCAAAATAAGCAAACAGAGATGGCCGACTTTATTCAAGGCTTTCATGAATACAAGCAGTTTAACGGCAATGTATTAGTTGCAAAGGATGGAAAAGTACTGTTTGAAAAAAGCTTTGGCTATGCCAACTTTGAGTGGGATATAAAGCATAGTGATAAAAGTAAGTTTAGAATTGGCTCAATAACCAAACAGTTTACCGCCATGTTAATCCTGCAATTGGCACAAAATAACAAGCTTAAACTCGATGATCATCTTGCAACATACCTTCCTGAATACAGACAAGATATTGCCAATAAAATTACTCTTCGCCAAATACTTAATCATACCTCTGGTCTTGGTAATTATACCCAAGCAAAATCGTTTCGTGATGAGTACAGCCGAAACCCCTACAGTGTTGATGAATTTATTCGCTTGCTATGTAGTGATGATCTAGTGTTCGAACCTGGCACTGAATTTCGTTATAGCAATTCTGGCTATTTTATTTTGGGTGCGGTAATTGAAAAGGTAACTGGCCAAAAATATAAAGAGGTATTACAGCAGAATATTTTAGACCCACTTAAAATGAAGGATACAGGCTATGATTCCCACAATAAAATCATTAAATTTCGCGCCTCTGGATACGACAACGGGCTAGCTGGTTATAGCAACACCGATTATTTAGATATGTCTATCCCGTATGCAGCTGGGTCAATGTATTCAACAGCGCGGGATTTACTAAAATGGGATCAAGCCCTTTACTCAGATAAGTTATTAAACGACGCATATAAAAAGCAGATGTATCAAGTTTCTGGGCAAAGAAATTATGCGCTTGGTTGGGAAGTAACAAAGCTCGATAAAAACATTTACGGAAAACCCCTAACACGTATTCAACATGGCGGTGGTATCAATGGTTTCAATGCGTTTATAAGTAGAATTATCGAAGACAAATTACTTATTGTCATTCTAAATAACACGGGTGGTGCACCTCTCACCCCCATGACTAACGGTCTCTTTGCAATCTACTATGACAAACCTTATGAAAAAGCGACAGAACATGTAGATAGCAAGCTTTATAAAGCATTTAAAAGTGAAGGTATTAAAGGGCTCAAGAAAACCTATAAGCAAATGGTGAATGATGGGAATACGCCAAGAGAAAGGTCGTTAAACTACTTGGGTTATGAATTAATGCAGATGAAAGAACTAGATGCCGCAATTACTGTATTTGAACTCAACAATCAATCTTATCCAGAATCAGCAAACACTTATGACAGTTTAGGTGAAGCATATTTAGCAGTCGGCGATAAACAAAAAGCATTGGCAAGTTACAAAAATGCTCTTAACTTGAATCCTGACAGTGAAAGCGCTAAACAAGCAATTGAGAAATTACAATAAATAAGCCTTGTAACTCAATACCTAAAATAATTAGTTATCGAGTACCCGCTTATCTAAAATGTCTTTTTCAATCAGTTGAGTGAGAATCGCCTTGGTTTTTGCTCGACATATATCACGAACTAAACGAACCGCAGGTGTTATAGATTGTCGACTTGGACAGATTAACCAAAGCTCGGCACATAAGTGAGGGTAATTTTGCATAACCGGCACGACCCGACCTTTAAGTAAATCATCACTGATATCAATGCATGATTTAACAGCTAGACCTTTACCAGCCACACACCAACGTCTTACTAAATCTCCATCATTAGACGCTCGGCGGCCTTGCATTTTCACTTTAAAACGCTCTGTTCCATCGGTAAATTCCCAAACATTGTTGATGATATCTTGAAGTTGATAAAATAAACCTTGATGCTGGTTTAATTCATCAGGATGTGTCGGCGCTCCATATTCGGCAAGGTACTCTGGGGTTGCACATAACAACCGAGGAACATTACAAATTTTAAAGCCATATAAGTTCGAGTCTGATGGCGAGCCATATCTGAGCGCAAAATCAACAGAGTCTCGGTAAAAGTCGACATTACTATCGCTAATATGAGGACGCATACTCAGCTTTGGATATTCATCAAGTAACTCATCTAACCAAGGAATAATAATGTTGCGGCCTAAATCTGAAGATAATGCAACTCTTAGTTCACCTTCTATTTCATCATGCTCGCCTTTTAAGGCAAGTGTCGCTTGCTCTAGCATGAGCACCGCTTGCTGACACTGAGGCAAAAAACGCTCCCCTGACGCCGATAAACGTAAATGGCGAGTAGTACGAACAAACAATTCAGTACCAAGAGCTGCTTCAACGCGCTTAATTGCTGCACTAGCGGTTGCAGCACGCATGTCTAATTTTGCCGCAGCGGTTGTAATACTGCGAAACTCTGCAACCTTGAGGATTAATTTGAGATCTTCAACCAGCATATTAACTAAAAATTTTTGATAATGTTTATTCGATTATGCGCTTTATCGTAAAGTATGCAAAGCGTAAACTGCACCTAATTGTTATACATGCGGGAGCAAATCATGACACACCCTATTATTTCTGACTTACAACGCCGATACACAAGTAAGCGCTACGACGCATCAAGGCAAATTAGCCAAGCAGACTTAGCTGTAATTTTAGAAGCTTTACGCTTATCGCCATCGTCTATTAATTCTCAACCATGGAAGTTTATAGTCATCGAATCAGAGCAAGCAAAACAACGTTTCCACGATAGTTTTGCAAATAAGTTTCAGTTTAATCAGGTACATGCAAAAACTGCATCACATACTATTTTATTTGCTTATAACCCAAGTTATAAACGTGATGACTATGAAAAAGTCATCGATGCAGATATTGCTAATGGTCGCACAAAAGCTGAAAACAAAGAGCAGGCGTTTGGTGCGTTCGCATTTGTTGATTTAAATACTGATGACCATGGCGATAACGCTGCTTGGACTAAATCTCAAACCTACATTGCATTAGGTAATACTATGCATACTGTGGCTCGTTTAGGTTTAGATTCAACACCGATGGAAGGCGTCGATAAAGACTTACTCGGTGAACTATTTGCTGATGAGTTAGATGGTTATGTATGTGAAGTGGCACTCGCTATTGGTTATCACGAACCAGAGCAAGATTATAATGCTACATTACCAAAATCTCGTTTAGATAAAGACGCGGTAATTACTGTAGTATAAAACCTATAAATTATGCAGGCTTTGCCTGCATAATTGTTATTTTAAGTCTGTCTTTACAATGATATTACTCGCCATACCTTCACATAAGTCTGCAGTTATTGTGGCAACTGCTCCATTTATTAATGCTAAATTAGGGGCAACGTGACCAATGTCCGCATCAACAATAACTGGGAACAAATTACCTTTAAATGCGAGTTCGATTGCTTGGTATTCATCAAAATAGCAGTCGTTATTAATTGCTGGACTGCGGCCGAATACCACCGCATTTACATCGGTGAATACATCATTCAACTTTAACGATAACAAACAACGTGCTAATGCCATCGGGCTGAGCTCTGCATTTTCTAAATACAAAATTAAGCCCTCTGGTGCATACTGCTTTTTAAATTCATGCAATGCATAGTAATTTGAGGGTAGCAACAAGCCAAGAGTATCTAAGCAACCGCCGATTAAACGCCCTGAAACTTCAATCTGGCGTTTATCTTTATAGTTAATACAGCGCCATTGACTCGGGGCTGTATAGTCAAATTGAGCTTGCGGATCGGCTTTATAATCAATTGGTTTTTGCTGATAATAAGGAGACGCGACTTGGTGCAGTTGCTGTTTTTCTTCAAGTGACATTGCACTGAATATATTTGCTAAATAAACATCTGAATCGTCAGGGTGAATTTGCATTAAATTCGCAGCGTGCAAGGTTGCCCAGCCACAACGAGTTGTTAATGCACATGCAAAAGTGCTTATATCTGAAAAGCCAACCAACCATTTAGGCCTTGCTTTACTTATCGCATTAAAGTCGAGAAGCGGTAAAATCTCCATGGTGAGATCGCCCCCCCAAGGTGGCATGATGGCTGCTATTGAATCATCAGTTAAATACTCCATTAGCTCATCAGCACGTTGCTTTGCACTATTGTGTGACTGACGCAAGCAGGCACCCTCAATGACAGTAAAACCTTTGGCTGTTAAGCCATTAAGTACTAAGTCTAAACGCGTATGAAACGCTGTATCTACACCTGATGAAAAAGCACATATGGCTATTTTATCGCCTTGAACAAGCGGTTTAGGATACTGAATTTTCGCCATTATTACTCCTTCATTACGACTGTCTTGTAGTCAACGTACCGAATAAATCCACGCATGTAAACAGGTATAAAAAAACCGCAGTATATAACTGCGGTTTTTATCAATGCTTGGTTAAGCTACTAAATATACTCAACTTCAATGATTTCGTACTCTACTTCACCGTTTGGCGTTTTAATGATAACGGCATCATCTACCTCTTTACCAATTAAACCACGCGCGATTGGTGAGTTAACAGAAATCAGGTTGTTTTTGATATCTGCTTCATCATCGCCTACGATTTGGTATTTTACTTCAGCATCGGTTTCAACATTAACGATAGTGACCGTTGTGCCAAAAATAACTTTACCTGTGTTAGGCATTTTAGTTACATCAATGATTTGCACATTTGAAAGCTTCGCTTCAATTTCTTGAATACGGCCTTCGCAGAAACCTTGTTGCTCACGAGCAGCATGGTATTCAGCGTTTTCTTTCAAATCACCGTGCTCACGTGCTTCAGCAATATCAGCAACGATTTTTGGACGGGTAACTGTTTTTAATTCGTTAAGTTCTTCGCGCAGTAATGCTGCACCACGAACTGTCATCGGAATTGATTGCATATTATTCTCACTTAATCCCAAGGGCGATTGCCTCGCCCTTGGCACATTTCCTTAGTTCATTCGCTGGTGTAGTTCCTGAACTGACGTCACCTTGCTACGGTCGTCTGCTTGGTTTGCAGTACAGTTAGCAAATGCCGCGTTCAGAGTCGTTGTGTAGTTAGTCTTATGCTGTAACGCACCACGACGTAACACCTTCGAATCTTCAATCGCTTGGCGGCCTTCAGTAGTGTTTACAATGTAGCTGTATTCACCATTTTTAATTCTATCAAGAATATGAGGACGACCTTCGTATACCTTGTTCACGCGACGAACTGCAATGCCTGCTTCTTCAAGTGCTTTTGCAGTGCCACCTGTCGCATCTAGCTCGAAACCAAGTTCAGTCATGGTTTTAGCTAGTTCAACAATACGTGGTTTGTCACTGTTGCGTACCGATAGTAACGCGCGACCACCGCGTGGTAAAGTGTTGCTTGCACCTAATTGTGCTTTAGCGAATGCTTCGGCGAAAGTTTCACCAACACCCATTACCTCACCCGTTGAGCGCATTTCAGGGCCACGGATTGGGTCAACACCTTGGAACTTAGCAAATGGCAGTACCACTTCTTTTACGCTGTAGTAAGGTGGGATTACTTCTTTTGTAATACCTTGACTTGCCAGCGACTGACCTGCCATACAACGTGCCGCTACTTTAGCAAGTGCAACACCTGTCGCTTTTGAAACAAACGGTACTGTACGCGCAGCACGTGGGTTTACTTCGATTAAGTAAACTTTACCGTCTTTCACAGCAAACTGAGTATTCATTAGACCTACTACGCCAAGCTCTAGAGCCATATCAGTCACTTGCTTACGCATCACGTCTTGCACTTCGGCTGTTAATGAGTGAGCTGGTAATGAACACGCTGAGTCACCTGAGTGAACACCTGCTTGCTCGATATGCTCCATGATACCACCGATGATTACTTGCTCACCGTCACAGATAGCGTCAACGTCAACTTCGATTGCGTTATCTAAGAAATGGTCAAGTAGTACTGGCGCTTCATTTGATGCAGATACCGCTTCAGTCATGTAACGACGTAAATCGTCTTCATCATAAACTACTTCCATCGCACGACCACCTAGTACGTACGAAGGACGTACTACGAGTGGGAAGCCAATTTCAGCAGACTTAACAATCGCTTCTTCTAAAGAAGTAACCGTTGCATTCTCTGGTTGAAGAAGGTTTAGACGCTCAACAAGCTGTTGGAAACGCTCACGGTCTTCTGCACGGTCGATTGCATCTGGTGAAGTACCAATTACTGGCACGCCATTCGCTTCAAGTTCACGAGCAAGTTTCAGTGGAGTTTGACCACCGTACTGAACGATAACACCTTTTGGCTTTTCAACACGTACGATTTCTAATACATCTTCTAGCGTGATTGGCTCGAAGAATAGACGATCAGATGTATCGTAGTCAGTTGAAACAGTTTCAGGGTTACAGTTAACCATAATTGTTTCGTAGCCATCTTCACGTAAAGCTAATGCAGCGTGAACACAACAGTAATCGAATTCGATACCTTGACCGATACGGTTAGGGCCACCACCGATTACCATGATTTTATCTTTGTCAGATGGATTCGCTTCACACTCTTCATCATAAGATGAGTACATATAAGCTGTGTCAGAGCTGAACTCTGCAGCACAGGTATCAACGCGCTTGTATACAGGCACGATATCTAACTGGTGACGCTTCTTGCGAATTTCTGCTTCAGAAACACCTGCAATTTCAGCGATACGCGCATCAGCAAAGCCTTTACGCTTAAGCTTACGTAAGAACTCAGCATTTAAACCAGCCATACCTACTTCGCTGATTGTTGCTTCGTCTTTTAAGATGTCTTCGATTTGCACTAGGTACCAAGGGTCAATCTTAGTTAGTTCGAAAACTTCTTCAACGCTCATACCGTGACGCATTGCATCTGCTACGTACCAAATACGCTCAGCACCTGGCTCACGTAATTCACGGATGATTTTTTCTTTTGCTTTCGGATCATCCAGGGCTACAACTGGGTTGAAGCCCGTTGCGCCTACTTCTAGGCCACGTAATGCTTTATGCAGTGACTCTTGTTGGTTACGACCAATCGCCATAACTTCACCCACAGATTTCATCTGTGTTGTTAGACGGTCGTTTGAACCTGCGAATTTTTCGAAGTTAAAACGTGGGATCTTAGTAACAACGTAGTCGATCGACGGCTCGAAAGACGCTGGTGTTTTACCGCCAGTGATGTCGTTTTGTAGCTCATCAAGCGTGTAACCAACAGCTAGTTTCGCTGCGATTTTCGCAATTGGGAAACCTGTTGCTTTTGATGCTAGTGCAGACGAACGCGATACACGTGGATTCATCTCGATGATAACCATACGGCCATCAACTGGATTCACACCAAACTGTACGTTTGAACCACCTGTTTCAACACCGATTTCACGAAGTACCGCCATCGATGCATTACGCATGATTTGGTATTCTTTATCAGTTAGTGTTTGCGCTGGAGCAACCGTGATTGAGTCACCAGTGTGAACACCCATAGGGTCAAAGTTTTCGATAGAACATACGATGATACAGTTGTCGTTTTTGTCACGAACAACTTCCATTTCGTACTCTTTCCAACCGATTAATGATTCATCGATTAAAAGTTCATTTGTTGGTGATAAATCTAAACCACGCTCACAAATTTCATCAAATTCTTCTTGGTTGTATGCAACACCACCACCAGTACCACCCATAGTGAATGATGGACGAATGATACATGGGAAACCGATGCGACTAAGAACATCGTGTGCTTCTTCCATTGAGTGAGCGATTTCTGCACGCGGACACTCAAGGCCAATGTTCTTCATTGCTACGTCAAAACGCTCACGGTTTTCAGCTTTATCGATTGCATCAGCAGTTGCACCGATTAGCTCAACACCGTGTTTTGCCAGTACGCCGTGCTTATCTAAGTCAAGCGCACAGTTTAATGCTGTTTGACCACCCATAGTAGGTAGTACTGCATCTGGCTTTTCTTTTTCAATGATTTTCTCTACCACTTCCCAGTGAATTGGTTCGATGTACGTCGCATCCGCCATTTCAGGGTCAGTCATGATAGTTGCAGGGTTCGAGTTTACAAGAATTACTCGAAAGCCTTCTTCTCGTAGTGCTTTACACGCTTGTGCACCAGAGTAGTCAAATTCACAAGCTTGACCGATTACGATCGGGCCTGCGCCTAAGATAAGAATGCTTTTTATGTCGGTACGTTTTGGCATTGTTACTCCGGTTAAATTAGTTAGAACGTGCTTGCATCAAGTCGATGAAGTGGTCAAATAATGGCGCCGCATCATGTGGACCTGGGCTTGCTTCTGGGTGACCTTGGAAGCTAAATGCAGGCTTATCTGTGCGGTGAATACCTTGTAGGGTGCCATCGAATAATGAAACGTGAGTTGCACGTAAATTCGCTGGTAATGTTGCTTCGTCAGCTGCGAAACCGTGGTTTTGCGCTGTGATCATTACAACATTGCGGTCAAGGTCTTTAACTGGGTGGTTACCACCGTGGTGACCAAACTTCATTTTCACCGTTTGTGCACCTGAAGCAAGTGCAAGTAATTGGTGACCTAAACAGATACCAAAAATTGGCGTGTCTGTTTCTAGGAAAGTTTTAATGGCTTCAATCGCGTAAGTACACGGCTCTGGATCACCAGGGCCATTTGATAAGAAGATACCGTCTGGGTTTAATGCCAGTACATCTTCTGCAGATGTTTGTGCAGGAACGACAGTTAATTTACAACCGCGGTCAACTAACATACGTAAGATATTTCGTTTAACACCGAAGTCATAAGCAACAACGTGGAACTTCTCGTCTGCTGCTTCTAGCGTTTTAAAGCCTGAACCTAAAGTCCAGCTTGATTCGCGCCACTCAAAATTTTCCTTGGTTGAGACAACTTTTGCTAAATCCATGCCTTTTAAGCCTGGGAAGGCTTGCGCAGCTTCAAGCGCTTTATTCTCATCTAACTCGTCGCCTGCAATGATACAACCATTTTGAGCGCCTTTATCACGTAAGATACGTGTTAATTTACGAGTGTCGATGTCTGCAATACCTAAGATATTGCGTTCTTTTAAGTAATCACTTAACGATTGCTCGTTACGGAAATTACTTGCTAGCAGTGGCAAATCACGGATCACTAGGCCTTTAGCCCAGATTTGACCCGCTTCTTCGTCTTCGCTGTTAGTACCCGTATTACCGATATGTGGGTACGTCAAAGTTACGATTTGTTCCGCGTATGAAGGGTCAGTCAAAATTTCTTGATAACCAGTCATAGACGTATTGAATACTACTTCACCGACTGACATGCCGTCAGCGCCGATTGCAGTACCGCGAAACACTGTGCCGTCTTCTAGGACTAACAGAGCGGATTTAGTCAAGTTAACCTCCTAACAGTAAAAAACGGGAGTAAAGTCATTTGCTCTACTGCCCGTTTAAAGCGATTGGAAACACGCATTTATGAATTTTTGGCAAATTGGCACTATTCTACAGTAAATTAGCTTTCAGATCTAATCTTAATTAATAAAATAGTAAAAATAAGCGTTATTAACTAAAAATTCACTGAAACTGCCAAAAAAGAAACTAAACTACTTCAAGTCAAGCACATCTTGCATGTCATAAAGTCCAGCTGGTTTGTTTTTCAACCAGCCCGCAGCTCTTACAGCACCTAACGCGAAGGTCATTCTTGAACTTGCTTTATGAGTTAATTCTAGCCTTTCGCCAGAAGTTGCGAAATATGCGGTGTGTTCACCTACTATATCTCCGCCTCTCATGACCGAATAACCGATTTCATTTTGCGATTTTGCGTGTTCGTCATTGCTTCTATCAAAACGCGCGACTTCATCATGCTGCCAGCCTTTTGCCTCGGCAATAGCTTCACCAATTGCCAATGCAGTCCCTGATGGCGCATCAATTTTATGACGATGATGGGCTTCAAATATTTCAATGTCCATGTCATCACCAAACTTCACAGCCGCAGTCTGCACTAAGTTAAGCAGTAAATTCACACCTACGCTATAGTTGCGAGCAAAAACAATCGGAATGTGTTTCGCTGCTTCATTGAGGGCATCAATATCATCTTGGTTGAGGCCCGTGGTACCAATTACCATTGCGATATTTTTTTCGACCGCTATTTGCAAGTGGTTGCGCATTCCTGCCGGTAAGGTGAAATCAATTAATACATCAGCATCTTTTACTTCTGTTTCTTTACTAAATGATACATCCGCTGATGCAGCACTGTTTAATTGATTAACCGCTATATCTAAAAGTGGCGAGTTATCACGCACGTACGCGCCCGTTAATGTTGCGTCATTTTTTTTTGAGACTGCTTCTAAAAGTGCAAGTCCCATGCGGCCGTTTGCGCCAAATACACCTATGCGGTTCATATAGTTACCTTATCTATTCTTCTTAGCTGGCTGGATTTTATCGAAAACTCATGTAATAGTCAGGTTAGCTTATAAAAAATACAGAGCTAATTTTAGATTTATTAATAGAACAACAATAATAACAGATAGTCTTTGCATTTAGCCATCTATACATTTAAACTTCTTCCTTTGCGCCGATTTGGTCTTTGGCTTGCGGGCGCTGTTGCAACAGCATTGTCTTTTGAGAATGCAGGCAACTAAATACAGCTAAAAGAAGTATTTGGCTGTGTTATTGGTTATCTAACGAGGAATATGATGCAGCCATCATTTAATAAAACAAAAGCAAAACTTTCTTTGCTGCCGCTTTTGGTGTTTGTCGGCTTATTTTTAGGCGCTGGCTTATACTTACAGTCTCAAGGTGTCGATTACGCCTTCTATCAATTGCCTGCCCCTGTGGCAATTTTACCTGCCATCATGCTGGCTTTTATCTTAAATAGAAATACCATCAACCATAGTGTTGAAACCTTTATTAAAGGTGCGGGCCATAGCAACATCATCACTATGTGTTTGATTTATCTGCTTGCCGGTGCGTTTTCTGCCGTTGCAGGTGCAACGGGTGGTGTCGATGCCGTTGTTAATGCGGGTTTATCACTTATTCCGCCAGCTTTATTACTACCTGGATTATTTTTAATCGCTGCGGTTGTGTCGACTGCAATGGGTACTTCAATGGGGACTATCGGTGCTATTGGCCCGATTGCTTATGCAGTCGCCCAAAAAACAGGCATTGATCCATCATTGATGGCAGGCACGATTGTATCGGGTGCAATGTTTGGTGATAACTTATCAATCATTTCTGACACAACTATTGCTGCAACCCGTACGCAAGGCTGTGAAATGAAAGATAAATTCCGTGAGAACTTAAAAATTGCCTTACCCGCTGCAGCATTAACTATCGGTTTGTTATTCTTCTTAACGCCTGCAGCTGAAGCTGTAGAAACACAAGATTTCGATATTTTATTAGTGTTACCTTATGCCTTTATCTTAGTACTCGCAGTAATGGGCTTTAACGTCTTTGTGGTGCTGTTTAGCGGTATTATCTTCGCTGCACTAATGGGCTTTACTGGCAGCTATGAAGGTGCCAGTTTTGTTAAGGATGTCTATAAAGGTTTTACTGATATGCAGGAAATTTTCTTGCTATCGATGTTTATTGGTGGCCTTTCAGAGTTTATCCGTATTAATGGTGGACTTGATTATATTGCTAACAAAATTCAAGCAATTACGAAAATCATTGCAAAATGGCACCGTAAGGTCGCGGATCAATTAGGTATTGCGGCACTGGTGATGACCAGTAACTTATGTATTGCTAATAATACGGTATCAATCATTGTTGCTGGCCCAATTGCTAAAAAATTAGCGGATGATGGCGAAATTACTGGTAAGCGTTCAGCAAGCTTACTTGATATTTTTGCTTGTGTAACACAAGGCTCACTACCTTATGGCGCACAAGCGTTACTTCTCGGTGCGACTTTCAAAATTAGCCCTTGGCAGGTGTCTACTTCATCTTACTATTGCTTTATTCTTGCCTTTACAGCTGTGGCTGTAATTTGCTTACGTCGGAATAAAGCTTAAGTTAAATAATTTTTGCCAAGATACGCCCAATTTAGGGCGTATCTGCTATAATCCTCCCTTTGTATCCCCTTTACACCATCAATATTGAGATATGAACTTGAAAAAGATCCTTTCTGTTGCTGCGCTATGTGCAGTAAGTACTTCAGGCTATGCCGCTAATTGGAGCTCTACGCAATTACACGTTAATAACGGTGAACACAAAAATCCGTTTTCATTAACTAAGTCAAATACCACGGTTGTTTCATTGCAACACGCTTCTGGTTACGACTATGGCGATAACTTCTTTTTTATTGATTACAGCAATGACGACCGTCAGGATGGCTATCAAGATAAAGACTTTTACGGCGAGTGGTACTCAACATTCAGCTTATCAAAAATCTCTGACAGTGACTTCTCATACGGCGCAATTGCTGATGTAGGTTTAACTGCAGGTTTTAATGCTGCAGGCGATTCTAAAGTTCTTAAGTATTTACCAGGTGTAAAACTTAGCTGGCAGGCACCTGGCTTTAGCTTTTTATCTACTTTATTTACCGCTTATATCGATGACAGTGAAGGCGTAGCACGCGGTGGTGCCCCCACTGAAACAAATAGCTGGATGATTGATGTTGCATGGGGCTACCCATTCACTATCGGCTCACAAAAGTTCAACGTAACGGGCCATGTTGAATACATTGCTGAGCGTGAAAACGAATTTGGCGAAGATGTTAAAGCGTGGATTTTAGCGCAGCCAATCATCACGTGGGATTTAGGTCACGCAATGAGCATGAAAGAAAATACGCTACTACTAGGCCTTGAGTGGCAATACTGGCACAACAAACTAGGTACAGACACAACTGAATCAGTACCACAACTTCACGTTGAGTGGACGTTCTAATAAGCTGAAAGCTGAAAAAATTAAAGCCTGTAGTCAGCTAGACTACAGGCTTTTTTAATTCCTAGATAATTTTTATTACAGTTTACACTGTGGGTTTTTGCCTTTTGCTTTAGCAGCTTTTTGGGCTTTTAATGCATCCGACATATGCTTTTGTAGCTCTTTAATTCGGTTACCCGGTGCTGGGTGAGTCGACATAAACTCTGGGGTGCCGCTACTGCCTGCTGCACTCATATTTTGCCAAAGCGATACTGATTGCTCTGGGTTAAACCCTGCTTTTGCCATTAAATCTAGGCCGACAATATCTGCTTCTGATTCATGTGAGCGGCTAAACGGCAGCACTACACCAAATTGGGCACCTAACCCCAAAGCTTGCATAATTTCGCCTCGATATTGCACATTACCCATATCAAGTGCTGCACCACCAACTTGCAGGCCTGTTTGTAACAGTGCATTTTGTGATACACGTTCATTAGAGTGCTCAGCAATAACGTGTGCTACTTCGTGACCTAGTACTGTTGCAAGTTGGTCTTGGTTTACAGCAACTTTTAATAAACCTGTATGAACGCCAATATAACCACCTGGTAATGCAAATGCATTCGCTGAATCTTCTTCAAACACAACGACTTCCCAAGACTGCTTTGCATACTCGTTAGGTAAAACTGCAATAACATCATCAGCAATACACTTCACATAAGCATTGACACTTGGATCAGTATTAACAGGTTGCGTTTTTTTCATTTCAGCAAAACTTGCTTGACCCATTTGACTCATCTGTTGGTCTGAATATAGCGCGATTTGCGTGCGCCCTGTTGGAGAGGTTTTACAGCCAGCTAAAACAGCGGTGGCTAACACTGCCATGATTAACTTTTTCATACTAGTCCTTCAAATACTTAGTGTAATTTTGATCAATATAGCAAAGCATTGCTTAATTTTATATGAAAATGAACAATCACCCACTCAGTTGTTATTATTTAGTTAATTCTTTTACTTAGCAGGCAAACTAAGTTCACCACAGTGATTCACACTGCTACAATAGTGACCTAATGTTTGATGAATGAGTAAACAATGCCTTCCCCTGAGACTTTAAATAAACGCATTTTATTGCCTTTACTGGCAAGTATTGTCGCGATTACGCCTTTGGCAATTGATTTATATTTACCGGCAATGTTGGTAATTGCCAACGACCTACAAACAACCATGCCAAATGTGCAAATATCACTCAGTATTTATTTAGCGGGTTATGCCCTTGGTATGCTGTTTTTTGGCCCGATAGCCGATGAACTTGGCAGGCGATTACTCGCTAAGGTTGGCTTAGCACTATTTGGTATAAGCTCATTAGCACTGGCGTTTTGTTCTAATATCGAATTATTTTTATCTCTCAGGGCGGTACAAGCATTCACTGGCGCCGCTGCAACGGTCGTTGTGCCGGGTATTATTCGCCACATTTATCGAGAAAACACCGCCAAGGGTATGTCTTACGTATCAATGATCATGATGGTTGCCCCGCTCATTGCTCCTACTCTTGGCTCATTGATCATGGGTATTTCAACCTGGCAGGTCATTTTTATTACCTTAGCTGTCTATAGCTTTGCAATTTTAGCTTTAGTGCAAATTCATTTAATCGATATTCCAATCTTTAAGAGTCAGCAACGTGGCTTGGCACTGTTCTTTAATAGTTATAAAACGGTATTTTCCCGTCGTAGCGCCCTTGCCGATATTGCCAGCTCAATGTTTGCCTCATTTGCATTCTTTTGCTTTTTAACATCGGTACCTTATGTATATCTCGATTTTTTTAAAGTAGATGAGCAATTGTTCGGGGTGTTATTCGCCTTTAACGTGTTGGCTTTAATGTTCGGTAACTTTATGAATACACGTTTAGTGCCGCGCTTGGGTTCTCGTAAGCTTTTATTTATTGGCCTTGCCATTGGCTTCGTTTCTGGTGGGGCATTACTGTTATTCAGTGTGATGCATTTATCATTGTATTTTATCGTTGCAAGCATCGCACCACTGATGATGAGCTTAGGTATTGTAGCGAGTAATGCAGACTCATTGATACTAATGCAGTTTGAGGAAAAGTCAGGTACTGCAACAGCCGTTATTGGTACATTAAGATTCGGCAGTGGCGCTTTAGTTGGTCCTATCCTTGCCTTTGTTCACCCTCAAAGTGCCATTCCATTTTCTGCGATGATGTTCAGCGCACTGATACTTATCTTACTAGTGCAGCTTTGGCATCGAAAACGATACCAATCGACTTAAATATTTAACCATCCTAGCGAGCTAAATGGTCGGTAACTTAACACGATTGCTATCAAAAAAAATGCCTGTAATTAACAGGCATTTTTTATATCTCTTTAAAGCTTATTCAGCTTCTTTCGATACCATAACCATTGCTGGACGTAATAAACGGCCATTTAATGTATAACCTTTCTGCATTACTGCAAGAACAGTATTAGGTGCTACATCATTGCTTGGCTGAATTGACATTGCTTGATGGAATTCAGGATTAAATTGCTCACCCTGAGGGTTAACAATTTCAACACCGAATTTTGATACTGCATCATTAAAGCTTTTAACTGTCATCTCGATACCTTCAAGGACAGGCTTAAGCTGCTCATTTTCTTTATCAGAAAACTCAATAGCACGCTCTAGGTTATCGATAACTGGTAGTAATTCGTTAGCAAACTTTTCAAGTGCAAACTTATGCGCTTTTTCTACATCTTGAGCGGCACGACGACGCATGTTCTCAACATCTGCTGCAGCACGAACAACACTGTCTTTTTGGTCGTTAATCGTTTGTTTAGCTGCCTCTAGTTCGCTGTGTAGTAATGCAATTTCAGCTTCAGGGCTCATTTCTTCGCCATCAACTTGCTCAGCTGCTTTTTCTGCAGCTTCTACTTCAGCTTGCATTTGCTCAAATTCTTCGTTTAGTTCAACTTCTTGCTCTGGTGATTTTGTCTGCTCAGACATAGCTTACATGCTCCAATTCTTTACAACTGCGGTAATTATGGGGATTGAATTAAAAGATTCAAGAGGCTGATGAGCCGATTAACTTAAATTCTTGGATGATTGCTTCTATTTGCGCTGATTTTGGACAAATTACACAAAATCGACTCTGGTATTCATGGTTATTAAAATATGGAACGCTGATCACCATCAGCTCATTACAATCTGTAAATGGTAATTGTTCTGTATTTAAAACCGATAAACCATTTTTAAATGCGAGTTTATCTTCAACAAAATTTAAAAATGATACACCTATATTTAAACTGGTCTGGCAATCAACTTGGCGGTAAAGGTAGTTTTCACCCACTACAATGCTATTGTCTGAACCAAGCTTTTGACTTAATTGCCGAGTCCATTGTGTCAGTGAGTCATGGCAATTATGTGGTGCAGTGCCTGCCATTGCCTGCATACGATATAAACCTTCCATTAAGGTTTGCTGGCTAAATACAGTATTGAGCCAAGTGGCAAACTGATAGCGAACGGCATCAGATGAGTCTTCAGGTTTGGTAATACAAATATTATGGCTCTGCCCTGCTCTATCAATTAATAGAATAAGCCAATTACTACCATCAAAATCTAGCACCTCTACTCGGAAAACCAGCTGTGAGCTGACTTGAGGTAATCCCACACAGCAACACACTTTATAGCGTTGACTTAAACCATGGGCAAGCTCAACTAATTGTGCTTGTTCAGGCTGCCAATATGTTGCGATTTCAGGCAGAGCAAAAAACTCTGTGAGCCAATAATCAAACCCAGCATTGGTAGGCACACGGCCTGCTGACGTATGGGGCGAATATAATAAGCCCACTTTTTCAAGCCGTGCCATTGCATTACGCACTGTAGCTGAACATACTGCCATACCTTTTTGTTTGGCAATACGAGTTGAGGCAACAGGCTGACCTTCTCCATTACAGTAAAGGCTCATTACAGCTGAAAAAATTTGTTGGTCACGCGGATTTAATTTCATAATTTATTCATTTAGCTTCTTGCCAGTGGATATTTGGGCGCATCAAGTTTATTTCAAGTTATTTTCAAAGCATTAATTTTTAATGTAATCTAGCGATATGAAAGTTTAAGTGCAAATAACATGGATTCACCGTTTAAAACCATAGGTCTAATTGGCAAACCTAATCACAGTGCCGCGGCTGCCACACTTGGTCGCTTGCACACATTCTTGCGTGCGTTAGGATTTGAAGTACTAGTAGAACAACGCACTGGCCGCCAGCTTGAAGACGTACCTGCTGAAAACCTAGTTAAATTGGTAGATTTAGGTGAACGTGCAGACTTAGCCATAGTAGTGGGCGGCGATGGCAATATGCTTGGTGCAGCAAGAGTTTTAGCGCGTTTTGATGTCGCCGTAATAGGTGTAAACCGTGGCAATTTAGGCTTTTTAACCGATTTAAACCCTGAAGGTTTCGAAGCCAGCCTTGAACAAGTGCTAAGTGGCCAATTCCTCGAAGAAAAGCGCTTTTTGCTTGAAGTTGAAGTATATCGTCATGCTGAACTAAAAAGTGCGAATTTGGCGGTTAATGAAGCTGTATTACACGCCGATAAAGTCGCTCATATGATTGAGTTTGAGGCCTTTATAAACAACGATTTTGTGTTTTCACAGCGCTCTGATGGATTAATTGTATCAACGCCAACGGGTTCAACAGCTTATTCACTTTCTGGTGGCGGTCCTATTTTAACTCCAGAGCTGAACGCAATTTCACTCGTTCCGATGTTCCCGCACACTCTATCAAGCCGTCCCCTTGTGGTTGATGCGGATAATGAAGTGCGCTTAAAACTTAGTCTTGAAAATACCGATAGCTTACAAGTCAGCTGCGACAGTCATGTAGTTTTAGCTGTGTTACCTGGTGATGAAGTGGTGATAAAAAAAGCAGATAAAAGACTGCGTTTAATACATCCAAAAGAGTACTCTTACTACAACGTACTTAGAAAAAAGTTAAACTGGGGAAGCCGCTTATTTTAAGCGGCTTTTTTATCTTAAATGATTGCCAAGGCGCAGTGATTAGCGCAAAATAATCAAACTTAATGCTGTATTTTTTTAAGGATTATAAGGCAAAATGAGCTATATCGTTTTTCTTGCTCTATTATTACTGATCACCTTACTAGGTTGCTACTGGATGGTTGAGAGCAACCGTCGTAAAGCTATTGAAGCTGAAAAAAAACACTTTAATCAGCGAGTAAAAAAAATCAACAGTGACTTTAAGGATAAATTAATTGATTTTAGCGAAAGTAAGATAATTCGTCCGAAGAATATTCAACGCTTAAGTATGATCACCAGCAATTATTTTGTTGTTCAAGCTCATAATGAAGAAAACCTGACCTACCTTGAGTACATTAGCGATTTACTGCTCAACACTATCATTATGGAAGCCAGCAAAGCACAAAGCCCTGAGCAGATTGATCAGCTTGCAGACAGACTACAATATTTTATGGCTGAATTACCTTACAATGGCATTGAATATAACAAATCGTTTTACCAAGAAGCCCTACCATCACTGATTGAAGTAATTAAATATCAGCCTCCAGTGGGTTTACAAGACGATCAGCTGCCAGCCCAGAGCACACAAGCGCCAGATGATTCCACACCACAAAATCAACCGTCAGAATTAAGCAAAGCTTAAAAATTTAATTTGCAAAACCCGAAAACACTGTATAAATTAACAGTTAATTAGCTGGATGGATAAACAGTATGTTAATCGGGTTAGAAATTAAAAACTTTGCCATTGTAAGTAATTTAAGTACTGAGTGGCACAATGGTATGACAGCCATTACAGGTGAAACAGGTGCGGGGAAATCAATTGCAATTGATGCCCTCTCTTTATGTTTAGGCGAACGCGCTGATGCTGGTGCTGTTCGCCCAGGTACTGATCGTGCAGAAATTTGTGCACAATTTGATATTAGCCAACTCCCTCTTGCCCAACACTTTTTAGAGCAACATTTACTTTCAAACAGTGAAGGCGAATGTTTACTACGCCGTGTTATTTGCAAAAATGGCCGCAGCAAGAGCTATATTAATGGCAGCTCAGTTACAGCTGCACAGTTAAAAGAGTTAGGTCAGTATTTAATTTCTATTCACGGACAACATGCCCATCAGCATTTATTAAAAGCTGAACATCAATTACATCTGCTTGATGCCTATGCTGGCCACAATCAATTATTAGCTGATGTTAAAGAACGCTATAAAGCCTACCAAGCATTACTCAAAGAGTTTAACCAGCTTGAGCAACAACAACAGCAACAAGCCGCTCAAAAGCAATTACTTGAATATCAAGTAGCTGAGCTAGATGAATTTGCCCTGCAACCTGGCGAGTTTGAAGAGATTGAAGCTGAGCATCACAAGTTAAGCCATAGTCAAACCATCTTAGAGTCATGCCAACGTGAGCTACAACACTTATACGAAAGTGATGAACAAAGTGCTTGTTCGTTATTGCAACACAGCGCACAGCAATTTGCTGAGCTTGCGAACTACGATGAAAGCTTATCAAGTATTGCATCACTACTAAGTGAAGCTGCAGTGCAAGTTGAAGAAGCAAGTCGTGAAATTCGCAGCTATGTTGATGTTACTGACTTAGATCCTGCCCGTTTAGATGAAGTAGAAACCCGCTTAGCAGGTGCTATGGACCTTGCCCGTAAACATCACATAAAACCTGAAGAGCTTGTTAAATTTCATCAGTCGATTGCAGAAGAGTTAGCATCAATCAGCTATAACAGTGACCGCCTTGTTGCTCTTGAAAGCGAAATTAGTTCTGCCCTTAAGCAATACAAACAAGCAGCTCAACTATTGAGTGAAAGCCGTCATAGTTACGCTGAGACACTTAATCAGCTAATCAGCGATAGCATGGCGAATTTATCTATGGAAAACGGCAAATTTGCGATTGATATTCAACAAACTACCGATAAAGCACCGAGTGCAATGGGCTTTGATACGGTTTCGTTTTTGGTGTCGACGAACCCAGGTCAACCAATGCAAGCCCTCTCTAAGGTAGCCTCTGGGGGTGAGTTATCACGTATTAGTTTAGCTATTCAGGTTATTATTGCTCAACGTGTTACTACGCCTACACTGATTTTCGATGAAGTAGATGTGGGGATTTCAGGCCCAACCGCCTCTGCTGTCGGCAAGCTTTTACGCCAACTAGGTAAATCAACTCAAGTTATTTGTGTGACTCACCTTCCGCAAGTTGCTAGCTCTGGGCATCAACAATTTTTTGTAGCAAAAGAAATTGCAAATGGCGAAACCTTTACGCAAATGAATAAACTTTCAAAAGATGGTCGTATTGATGAAATTGCACGACTACTCGCAGGCGATAACATTAGTAAAATGGCAAGAGCTAATGCCAAAGAGCTTATTAGCGCACATGCATAAATTGGTAGTTAAGTCTGTTTAGAGTTTAGAGTTTATAAATGAATATTAAAAATATATTTACTGTTGTGATACTTGGATTGATTTCGCTAAGTTCAAGCCATACTCAGGGTGCTACTACAAATTCAGCTTATCAAAGTACGCAATTATTCATTATTTTATTTGAATGTATATTAGTTGCACTCCCTACAACCGCTTTTTTGTTGGTTGTTTGGAGTCGCTGGAAACATTTGCGTTTTAAACAGTTGCTACAAGCCGTGTTAAATTCATCTTTGATTTTAATGCTACTTAGCATGGTAACAGTTACTCAGTTAACACAAGGCTTATCGTCATGGTTAATTTTTTTAGCAATCAGTCATACATTACTTGTTGGTATTAATTATTTATTTCTTAGACAGCATTCTAATAAAGTAAAAAATACCCTTACAGGCTGCTGGTAATAGAATCAACGTTAGTTTTATAAAAAATCGCGAAGCTTTTAACACTTCACGATTTTTACATAACTTGGCAATAATTAATCTATCTCACTGGCATAGTTAAACAAGTTCATTAATAGACGATCCGCCATACTTGTCACTTTTGGGCCTTGTGTAATATTTTCTAATTTATATTGAATTGTTAGCATTCCACTATCAGCCAAGATAATATCGCCTGTAGCAGGGTCTTTTACGATAGTTGGCAAGCCTTGTTGGTTTACAGCTAAGACTTGGGCCCCCGCAGGCATCTCTGAAAAATAACCTCTTGCTGTACCTGATTGATAAAACTCAATTACCTCTCCAAATGGTCCTGCGAACATTCTTTGCTGTGCTTTGGTACTCTCTCCTGCTGGATTAGGCATACTTGGTCCATCAATGTAACCTTCTGCTGTTACTTTATAACCCCATCTTGTGTATATTTTTTCCTCTGGGTAATCAGCATCACCAGCAATAATGGCAACATTACCTTTCTTTAATGACCAATTATAGGCTTCATCGAGCTCTGCATCTGTAAAATTACTTAACCTGAAACTACCAATAAAAAAGATATCGGTGTTGTAATTATTTAATGCTTCCTCTGTAATTGAATTTGCCGCTGCAAAATCATGATTTATTGATAGAGGTTTACGAACAACACCATTTTCACCGAAATTGTCTGTACTAGTTAACTTTTCTAGGGCCCAAAGCATTAGCAAGCCGTTAAGCGTATACCCTTGCCAAGTGGCTTGTCTGTTTTGGTCAATGCTAGTGATGACTATCGATTCTGGCTCAGTGCTACATGTATACTTTTTATTATAGCAAGCAACTGGTTTTATCGTATCCATAGCTAAATCATTGACACGCACTGGGAATGAACCTACTTCACAAGTATTACCAGTTTCGATAGATGCCTTATAAAGTTTGGTAAGATTGAAGTGTCCTTGATCATTAATTACTTCACGAGAAATCAATAATTCACCGTTTTGATCTACCGCAGCGCCTGTTACAGTTACTAACCCATGATTTGATATTCGAGTTAATTGTAATGTTGATAAATCAAGTGAGAAGATACTTTTAGAAGAGATCAAATAAATCTTTGAATCTTTTATAACTATGTCGCCCCGAAGGATATCAGAGCTGCTACCATAACCCGTCATTTCACCTACGTACTGAGTCTCTCCTGAATCAGGGTAGATAATGTAAAACTTGCTACCCTTTGAGCCATACATAACATCTCGCTCAGGATCATAAGCAAGTCTTGTCATTGGGCTGCTACGACCAACTTCTACGTGCTCACCAGTTGCCATATCCACATATGCAAGTTTGGTATATTTAAATTTATTACCTTTAATCGGTAAGCCTTTTAGTTCTTCATCGGTCAAATTTAAAGAGCCAGGATCTAGCTGATATGTTAGTGGTCTAGGGGCAGATACATAATATAAGCGGTTACGAGTACTATCAAACGCCATAGCTGCTGAGGAAAACTTAGCTTTCGAATGAATCGCAGCACTTTGATCTTGTTCATTCAAGGAAAAGACAATCCCTAAGTCACCTCGCCCAGAATTAATTCCATATAGCTCACCGGTACACGTATTTGCATAGGCACCCGACGAAAGTGCAGTGCAAAGTGTCATTATCGATAACATAGAGATTTTCATTTTATATTCACCTAAAAAGATAAAATCAAACTTATTTACTAACAATTAAAAATAAAAAGTTAGCAAATATTAATTTATATATATAGCACAAGGTAAATACTTACTTTTAAATCACAACAAAACAATAGGAAAATTTTGATTTTAACAACAATCCACAATAATCAATAATTAAAAATGATAAAACAAAAATAAAGTAACAAAAAAGAACCATTCGAAAGCAAGACTTTAAAATCAAGGCTGCGCTGTAAATAAATCATAAAAATAAGCGCACACATCAATTTAAATCAGATTAAAAAGAAAACTAAACACTACTATTATTTATTAGAATGAATTTATGATGGGAGACGATTTATATAAATTACCATCGTGAAGTAAATGACTTCACGATAGCTTAAATAAGGATAATTAATCTATATCACTTGCATAGTTAATTAAGTTTAAGAATAGCCGTTCGGCCATGCTAGTTACACCTGTACCTGGAGTGTAGTTCTCAACTTTATCTTGAGTGTTAACAATACCATTATCAGATAATAGAATATCGCCAGTTTCTGGGTCCATAACAATTGTAGGCAGACCATCTTGATTAACTGCTAATACTTGAGTACCAGCTGGCATTTCAGAGAAATAGCCTTTCGCACCACCCGCTTGATAAAAACTCGTTACACCACCAAATGGGCCAGCAAAAATAGCCTGCTGAGCATGAGTACCCACACCATCAGGGTTTTGCGTATTTGGGCCGTCGACATAACCATCACGCGTGACAGTATAGCCCCACTTTGCATACACTTTTTCATTCGGCAAGTCAGAGTCAGCTGCAATAATAGTTACGTTACCTGGTTTCTTTGACCAATTGTAAAGCTCTGAAACTTCAGCGTCTGTGAAATCTGTATCATGAAAACTCCCCACAAAAAAGATATCTGTGCCATAAGAATCGATTGCAGCTTCTGTAATGGAGTTTGCATCGGCAAAGTCATGATTAATTGTAAGTGTTTTATTTACAATTCCACCTTCACCAAAATTTGCTGCACTCTTAAGTTTTGCGACAGGTTTATCAAATAAATAAGCATTCAATGTGTAATTTTGCCAAGTCGCTTTTCGTTGCTTATCAATACTCGTGATAACAACTGACTCTGCACCGGTACTACAGGTTGGTTTGGTATAACAAGCAACTGGTTTAAGTGTGTTTAACGCTAAATCATTAATACGCATAGGATACGTACCCATTGCACATGTTTTACCCGTTTCAATTGATGCTTTATACAGCTTAGTTATATTGTAATTACCTTGATCGTTAATAACTTCTCGAGCAATAATCAGCTCACCATTTTGATCAAGCGCAGCACCGGTCACTGTCGTTAAGCCATGTTCAGATTTTTTCGTTAACTCAAGTGTAGAAAGGTTCAAAGAGAAAATGCTTGTTGCAGAAACTAAATAAACTTCTCCGTTTTTAACAATCATATCACCACGAAGAATATCTGAACTATTCCCATAGCCAGTCATATTACCTACAAACTGAGTTTCACCAGAATCTGGGGAAATAATATAAAACTTACTGCCTTTAGAGCCGTAGATAACATCACGATTTGGATCATAAGCTAATCGAGTCATCGAATTAGAGCGACTAAACACTGTGTGCTCATTTGTATCCATATCAACGTAAGCGAGACGAGTATACTTATACTTTTCACTTTTAATTGGCAGGTCAGCTAGTTCATGACTTGCTAAATTAAATTCACTTACATCAAGCTTATACGAAAGCGGTCGTGGAGCTGAAACGTAATAAAGTCGGTTTCTTGTACTATCAAATGCTATAGCTGCTGACGAGAAAGCAGCTTTTGAATGAATCGCTGCACTTTGCGTATGTTCATCAATAGAAAAAACGAAACCTAAATGGCCTCGACCAGAGTTAATACCATACAGCTCGCCTGTGCAGCTATTTGCCGAAGCATCTGCAGCCACGGCTCCGCATACCATCAATATTGACAGGATAGATTTTTTCATTGTATTTCACCTGAAGAATTAACTAAAACTTTATCATTAACAGAAATAGCAAATAAATTATTTACTATTAATTTAATGGAGCATAAATTATCCAAATCTAGATTTTAGGATTCCGTAGGTTGAATACAATCAGAAATTTTTGATACTGAGACAAAAAGATGAAAAACCATAACATCTCAGGTGTAACTGAATTAAGGATAAAACTTTATCATTAATTGAAGTTTAGTTGTGATAAACGCTAACTAATAACTCCATAATTTGCACACATTTGCTGGTTAGTATAAGCACACTTTAAGCTTATTCTAACTGCAAATGAAATACTCTTTACTTATCGCTACATGTTTACTGTCTTTTTCCTGTGTAGCAACCTCACTACCAAGCTCTCTATTAAATCAAGTCACTGACCTTGAGAACCAAGGCAAGCTCATTGAAGCACTCACTATTCTAGAGCAATACAAAGATAAAAATAGCGCTACATCGAGCCCTGTAATTGTGATGGCACAAGCGCCTCTGTTACGTAAACAAGGTCATTACAACAAAGCGATTGAACTATTATCGCCATTACAAAAGCTTGCTAGTTTAAGCAAAAAGGACCAATACCACATCCAAAAAGAGTTGGGGATCAACTATCGTCGCCAATTAAAAACAATAGAAGCAAAAAAACACTATATGGCAGCCTTAGCGCTTGCAAACGAGCTTGAAGACAAAAACCTACAAGCACAAAGCCATAGCAATTTGGGTTCACTATACGACACACTAAATGATCTTGAACAATCAATGCATCATCAGGTAAAAGCACAAGCGTTATTAGAAAACAGCGATAATTATGAACTTGTTGCCACTAACTTTTATAACTTAGCAAACCTTGCTCACAGGCTTGATGACCTCACGCAATCTGAGTACTTCTATAAAAAAGCACTCGAGTTTGATATTAAAACCAAAAACCAAATGAATATTGCTGATACCAGTTTACAACTTGCCAAGCTGGTGTATAAACGAGGCGATTTAGAGCAGGCTCTTCCCTTATTAAATAACGCCTTTACCCGTTTAGCCGACGTCAAAGCCTATGAAAATATGGCGACGGCGAAGCATACGTTAATGCAATTGTATTTGAAAATAGGCAACCAGCATATGGCTCTCAGTAGTGCTGAGTCTGGGCTCAATGCAGCGCTTAAATCTGGCTCGGCGTTAAGTAAGATCTACTCTTACTTTAATTTAATTGAATTGCATTTAGTCCTTAAAAACCCTGAGCTAATTGGTCTTTATTTAAGTCGAACAAAAGAGTTGTTACTAGGTATCAATAACCGATTATTGAATCAAAAGCAGCACGGCTATACCGCAATTTATGCTGAATTGATAGGTGATTACAAGCTAGCAACTGAGCAGCTAAAGCTTGAAAATGAACTGGCCGAGTCTTTGTTTGAAGAACATCTAAATCAAGCTGTCGAAAAGAATAAAAAGCAATTAACAGCAATCGAGCAACAGCAACGAATTGATGATGAAATACAAAAAAACAAACTCGCAACTGCACAAATGAATAACCAGCGACTAGAAAAACAGATTTGGTTGTTGTCTGCTGGTATTGTTTTGTTGTTTAGTATCCTTGCGTTAGTACTCTATTACTTCAAGCATCGAAAAGCGTTATTTAAAGCCAAGCTTTATCAATATAACTTAATTGAAAAAGACAAAATGCTCGCTGATATCTCTCATGAATTACGCACCCCATTGAGCGTATTGAAACTGCATATAGAAGCGCTTGAGCTCGATATTCAAGAAAACCGCGATCTCGCCTACAGCAAAATTAATGGCAAGATAGCACAACTTAATAACTTAATTTCAGATGTATATCAGTTATCGCAAGCTGAAAATAAAACTCTTACATTGAACCTTCAACAATATAATGCCGCACAAATTTTTGCAGAATACGAGCAAGACATGCGCCGTTATGTTTGCAGCCATCAGCTAACTTTTTTTGCTGACATTGTTATTGCTGATGATGTTGAGATCACGGTAGATAAACAAAAGCTCGACCAGATCTTCAACAATATTTTTACTAATGCTTGTCTATATACTGACTGCCCAGGCCATGTTCGCCTAAAGGTGAGAGCGAATAAACAAGAGCTGTTTATTCAAGTCGATGATACCTCTCCGAGTGTAGGTAAAGCCCATGTTGGCAAGCTCTTTGACCGTTTATATCGTGTTGAAGAGTCTCGTAGCCGCGCATCAGGAGGCTCAGGTTTAGGGTTATCAATTTGTCAGAGTTTTGTCGAATTGATGTCAGGTACTATTAATGCATTACCGGGTAAGTCAGGTGGCTTATGTATCAGAATCTTACTGCCTTTAGGCAATAAGTGAGCCTCTCCATCTTTCCACCACATTTTATTGCTTAAATAGCACTATAAACTACTGTGGAATGGAACCATGTCAGAATCATTAAAGCACGCTCAATGGGCAAAATCTATTGAGCGTAAACATCGCCAAAGCAATGTTAAAAAAACCAAAAAGTCCCCACTGCCAATTTATGCGGCCCTTGCCAGCATGCTGTTAAGTGCAGGACTCTATTATGCAAGCTACGAAAAGCCAATAGAGTACCCTCCACTGTCTGAAGCTGCAAAACAACGTATTTCTCAGTTTTTTGCAAAGCAATTTTTACTAGGCCAGTGGCGATTAGATCAAATTAAGTACTCAACTGATGCGATTCAGGTCTATGTACGAACGCCCTATTCGATAGCCCTTGAAGGTGAAGCGCTTAGCCAATATTTACATTACGCGCTGTGCCCTGTCCCTAGCAAACAAATTTGGCAAGATATTCAAGCAAGGGAATTATCAGTGTATGTGTTTACCCATTCGATTCGAAAAGGTGAACGTACAGTGTGTAATTAATAGTAAAGGCGATGAACGCCAAATCAATTGATTTGACGTTCATCATAGCGATAGCCTGCACCATAAACGGAAGCGACTATCTTAGGAGAGAACTGTAAATTCTTCAGTTTTTTACGAATATTTTTGATGTGACTGTCGATTACGCGGTCGGTAATATCAAAGTTATTGGGCTGAATGTGATCAAGTATCTGCTGCCTTGAAAAAACACGCTTAGGGGCTTTGTACAAAAGCTTGAATACGTCAAATTCTACTTTAGTTAAACCCAAAGACACGCCCTTTATTTCAACTTCAAGCGCATCTTCGTTTAAGCAAATAGTAGCAGGCGTTTCAACAGTTTCCTTGCTAATAGATACTGGCGTGCAGCGTCTTAAAATAGCTTTAACACGCATCACCAGCTCTGCACCGCTAAATGGTTTACATACATAGTCATCTGCGCCATGTTCTAACCCTTTTAACCTATCAGCTTCTTCGACTTTAGCGGTTACCATAATAATAGGCACCATTGAAAAAGCGCGGATCTGCTTCATGCATTCCACGCCATCTAAATTAGGTAACATTACATCTAGAATTATTGCATCTGGATTATTTTCTTTAACCCACGACACCACAGCACTGCCATCAGTGATGTGGTGAGTAGTAAAACCAGATGCATTAAAGAACAACAGTACTTGTTCTGCAATATCTAAGTCGTCTTCAACGACTAATATCTGCGGCATTTTTATTTCCGTTTTATATTTTTTTTATTGTTTTCAGTTGTTGCTTCACCATCGCTTTAAGGGCGTCTGATAAGGTTTCATCTAGTAAAACCATAGTCAGAATATCGTGCAGGTCTTCACTATTCATGACCTCATTGAGTAAATCATTTTCAGATTTTGAATTCGGCTGAAAAAAGCTTAACTGCTCGTTATTAGTGTGTTCGCAAAACATTTTCTTTTTATCCATGTTGTTAGCATCAAATATTCAGATGGGCTTCTGCCTCTGATAGACATTTAAACGCAACAATGTGGAGTAAATATGGAGTTAATACGAAATAATGAACTTTTATATTCTACTGTAGAATTCATTCGAAGATTGTAGGTAATAAGCGCTATTTTTTCATTATCTTTCTGGATCTTGCTTAAATTCTCATAACAAGAAATAAGTATATTTTATGGCAGGTAATAAAAAAGCAAGCTAGGTAGCTTGCTTTTATAAATATTAAATGAACCCCTTAGGATTAAACTTCCAAATAGTCCATAATCCCTTCTGCGGCGTTTCGGCCTTCGAAAATAGCGGTTACCACTAAGTCTGAGCCGCGAACAATATCGCCACCAGCAAAGATTTTAGGGTTCGTTGTTTGATGGGTAAATTCACCTTTTTCTGGTGCGTTGATGCCACCCCAATGATTGATTTCAACACCGTACGGCTCTAACCAATCCATTTTATGAGGTTTAAAACCAAAAGCCATAAGCACTTTGGTAGCTTCAATAACATGTTCAGAGCCGGCAACTTCTTCAGCACGACGACGACCATTTTCGTCCGGCTCACCAAGCTGGGTTTTCACCATCTTAACGCCAGCAACTTTACCTTGCTCGTCAACAACAATGCCTTTCGGCTGTACATTGAAGGTAAATTCTACCCCCTCTTCACGGGCATTTTTAACTTCACGCTTTGAGCCTGGCATATTTTCTTCGTCACGACGATAAGCACAAGTTACTTTTGCAGCACCTTGTCGAATAGAGGTTCTCACACAGTCCATTGCTGTATCACCACCGCCTAACACGACAACTTTTTCGTTCGCCATATCGATATAAGTTTGCTTATCTTCTGCATAGCCCATAACTCGGTTTGTGTTACCAATTAAGAACGGCAGTGCATCAAACACACCATCAGCATCTTCGTTTTCAAGGCCTGCACGCATACTTTGATAGGTACCAACACCTAAGAATACGGCATCATATTCAGCCAAGATTTCATCAAGAGTAATATCAACGCCAACTTCAGTGTTTAGCTGAAACTCGACACCCATTTCAGTGAAAATTTCACGACGCTTTTGCATTACTTCTTTTTCAAGTTTGAATGAAGGAATACCAAATGTAAGAAGGCCGCCAATTTCAGGGTGACGGTCAAACACCACAGGTTTTACACCGTTACGTACTAAAATATCCGCACAACCTAAGCCTGCCGGACCAGCACCAATGATAGCCACTTTTTTGTCAGACCAAACCACATACGACATATCTGGTTTCCAGCCCATCTTAAAAGCGGTATCTGTGATGTACTTTTCGATATTACCGATAGTGACAGCACCAAACTCTTCGTCAAGTGTACAAGAGCCTTCACACAAGCGGTCTTGTGGGCACACTCGACCACACACCTCTGGTAAGCTGTTTGTACGATGAGACAACTCTGCCGCTTCTAAAATACGGCCAGTACGAATTAATTTTAACCACTGTGGAATATAGTTATGTACTGGGCATTTCCATTCACAGTACGGGTTACCACAATCTAAACAGCGATCCGCCTGTGAGTTAACTTGCGTCTCAGAAAACGGCTCGTAAATTTCTACGAAAGATTGTTTACGTGCTGAGATTGGCTTTTTACGCGGATCAACACGTTGTACATCGATAAATTGGTATACATTTTCGCTCATACTACCCCCTTACTGAGCCTGAACACGAAGCTCTGCGCTGCTGCGCGCTCGGTGCCCAAGTAAACTTTTTACATCACTAGATTTTGGCTTAACTAATTTAAACATCGGAATGTATAAATCGAAGTTAGCTAAAATCTGCTCAGCGCGGTTTGAGCCTGTAAGTTCTAAATGCTCAGCAATTAGACCGCGTAAATGTTCTTGGTGTGATGCCAACCCTTCAAGCGTGACAATCTCAACAAGTTCAGGGTTAATGCGTTTTTCAAAGTCATTACCTTCGTCAAGAATATAAGCAAAACCGCCTGTCATACCTGCACCAAAGTTGATACCCACTTTACCAAGTACGCAAACAACACCACCTGTCATGTATTCACAACCATTGTCACCCACGCCCTCTACAACCGCTTGGACGCCTGAGTTACGAACTGCAAAACGCTCACCGGCACAGCCTGCGGCAAATAATTTACCGCCCGTTGCACCATATAAACAGGTATTACCGGCAATGGTCGCTTTGTGGCTTTCGAAAGAAGAACCCAGCGGTGGGCGAATTACTAGCTTACCGCCAGCCATTCCTTTACCAACATAGTCATTCGCATCACCAACAAGCGTCATTTCAAGACCACCTGCATTCCACACACCAAATGATTGACCTGCTGTACCATGGAGCTCAATAGAAACAGGATCAGCAGCCATACCTTGGTTACCATGTTTTGACGCAATATAACCCGATAGCATAGCCCCTACTGAGCGGTCTGTATTGCAAATACGGTTAACCAGCGAGATACCTGATTTTTCATCAATTGCTTGCTTCGCTTTTTCAAGTAAGGTTTCGTTTAGCTGACCTAAGTAGTGTGAGCTATTAGGCACACTACAATACAAGGTTTCACCCGTTGGGTTGTTTGGTACGGCAATAACTGAAGACAAATCAACTTTCTTTTGTTTCTCTGTCTTGCCTTCAATTGCTTCAAGTAAGTCCAAACGACCTATTAAATCTGTTAAGCGAGTTACACCAAGGCTTGCCATAATTTGGCGCGCTTCTTCGGCAATAAACTTAAAGTAGTTCATCGCCATTTCTGGCAGACCATGATAATGCTTTTGACGCAGCGTATCGTCTTGCGTTGCAACACCGGTCGCACAGTTATTTAGGTGACAAATACGTAGGTATTTACAACCAAGAGCTACCATAGGCCCAGTACCAAAACCAAAGCTTTCAGCACCTAAAATAGCCGCCTTAATGATATCTAGACCCGTTTTAAGGCCACCATCTGTTTGTAGACGAATACGGTGACGTAAACCATTTTCTACTAACGCCTGTTGAGTTTCAGCAAGACCAAGCTCCCAAGGACTACCTGCATACTTAACAGAAGTGAGCGGGCTTGCACCTGTACCACCGTCATAACCAGCAATGGTAATCAAATCGGCATAGGCTTTAGCTACACCTGTTGCGATAGTACCTACACCTGGTTCAGAAACTAGTTTCACCGAAATAAGTGCATCTGGATTTACTTGTTTTAAATCGAAAATAAGCTGAGCTAAATCTTCAATCGAGTAAATATCGTGATGTGGCGGAGGCGAAATCAAAGTCACACCCGGCACTGAATAACGTAATTTTGCAATATACGGCGTTACTTTTTCACCCGGTAATTGACCACCCTCACCTGGCTTTGCACCTTGCGCAACTTTAATCTGAATTACATCAGCGCTACGTAAGTAATGTGGTGTTACACCAAAACGACCTGAGGCAACCTGCTTAATACGCGAGTTTTTCTCTGTGCCGTAGCGAAGCTTGTCTTCACCACCTTCACCCGAGTTTGAGCAACCACCTAAACGGTTCATTGCAATTGCGAGTGCTTCATGCGCTTCTGGCGATAACGCACCAATACTCATTGCTGCAGAGTCAAAACGTTTGAACAGCTCAGTTGCAGGTTCAACATCATCAACACTGACACCTGTATCAGGGATCTTGACTGCCAACATGTCACGTAAATTGGTGATCGGGCGGTTATTTACTAAATCAGCATACGCTAAGTAATCTTTGTAATCCCCAGAGCGTACTGCTTTTTGCAGTGTTTGAATAACATCTGGGTTATAAGCATGGTACTCACCACCGTGAACATATTTTAATAATCCGCCATGGCTCAATAATTTACGCTTACTAAAGGCCAGCTTATGAAGCTTACGTTGGTCATCATCAAAATCTGTAAAACAAGCCCCTTTAATACGACTAGCTACACCGTTAAAACAGGTTTCTACAACCGCATCTGATAAACCAACTGCCTCAAATAACATTGAACAGCGGTACGAAGCGACAGTACTGATGCCCATTTTCGACATGATTTTATACAGACCTTTGTTAATCGCATTACGATACGCAAGCGTTACTTCGCAATAGCTCTTGTTCAGGGTCTTTTTGTCGCTCATTGCAACTAATGATTCATAAGCAAGGTACGGATAAATTGCCGTTGCACCAAAACCAAGTAATACCGCAAATTGATGCGCATCACGGACACTGCCCGATTCGATGATGATATTAGATTCACAACGTAAGTTATTATCTACTAAACGCTTTTGAATTGAACCAACCGCCATCGCCGCAGGAATCGGTAAATGCGTTTCGCTAAAGTTACGATCACTTAAAATAAGCATGACACAGCCTGACGCCGCTTTTTCTTGTGCTTCATCACAGATACGTGTGATTGCTTTTTCTAAGCCTTCTTCTGCGGTGTAAGTGATATCAATTTTACAGTAGCTGTAGTGCTCATCGTCAGCATTGATCAGCTGTTGCATATCAGCGTACATCAAAATTGGCGTATCAAACTGTAAACGCTTAGCATGGCCGGTGGTTTCGTTAAATACGTTTTGCTCACTACCAATACAGGTTGCTAGTGACATAACGTGATTTTCACGAAGTGGGTCAATCGGTGGATTCGTTACTTGCGCAAACTTTTGTCGGAAGTAATCAAACAGTGAGCGATGGCCTTCTGACAGGACCGCAAATGGCGTGTCATCACCCATAGAACCCGTTGCTTCTTGACCATTTTCACCCATAACACGAATCACGCTATCAAGTTCTTCGTTGGTATAGCCAAACATTTTTTGATACTTAAGCAGTGTTTCGTCATCAAAAGAACGGTTACCCGCATCTTTTTCAGATAACTGTTCAAATGGCGTTAAACGCTTAACGTTTGCCTCTAACCATGCTTTATATGGGTGGCGAGATTTAAGGTCTTGGTCAATCTCATCTGAATGCCATATTTTCCCTTGATGAGTATCAATAACTAACAGCTCACCTGGTCCGACACGGCCTTTTTCAACGACTTCGTCTGGTGCGTAATCCCAAATGCCCACTTCAGAGGCAAGCGTGATAAATCCATCTTGAGTAATTACATAACGCGCCGGACGCAAGCCATTACGGTCAAGGTTACAAGCCGCGAAACGGCCGTCAGACATTACAATACCAGCTGGGCCATCCCATGGTTCCATATGCATTGAGTTGAAGTCATAGAACGCACGTAGGTCATCATCCATGGCACGGTTTTTCTGCCATGCTGGTGGGACAAGCATACGCATTGCACGGAATAAATCCATGCCTCCCGCTAAGAACAACTCAAGCATATTATCTAAGCTTGAAGAATCTGAGCCGCTTTCGTTAACGAATGGTGCGGCTGATTGCAGATCTGGAATAAGTGGTGAGGCAAACTTATAAGCACGGGCACGTGCCCATTGGCGGTTACCTTGAATCGTATTAATTTCACCATTATGCGCTAAATAGCGGAAAGGTTGAGCTAAAGGCCAACGAGGCTGTGTATTAGTAGAAAAACGTTGGTGGAATACACAAATCGCACTGGTCATGCGAATGTCAGCTAAGTCTAAATAAAAGTTAGGTAAGTCTACAGGCATCATCAAGCCTTTATAGACAGTGACCAAACCAGATAAACTGGCAATATAAAAGTGTTCATCGTTTTCGAGGCGCTTTTCAGCACGACGACGCGCTACATACAAGCGACGCTCTAAATCTTTTGGACGCCAGCCTTCTGGTGCGCTAACAAAAATTTGTTCAAAGCCTGGTAGTTGTTTTTTTGCAATTGGCCCTAAACATGACGCATCGGTAGGTACTACGCGCCAGCCTTGAATACTCAAGGTTTCTTTTTCGAGTTCTTCACTCAACACATCTTTAGCTGTTTGCGCAAGTACAGGATCGGCATTTAAAAATACCATGCCAACGGCGTAGTTCTTACCTAAGTGCCAATCATGTTCGCTGGCAATAGCACGAAAGAAACTATCAGGTTTTTGCATTAATAAACCACAGCCATCACCAGTTTTACCATCTGCAGAAATACCACCACGGTGTTCCATGCGATCTAAGCCAGTGATTGCTGTTCGAATCAAGCGGTGACTCGCCTGACCATTGACCTGGGCTATTAAGCCAAAGCCACAATTATCTTTTTCTAATTTTGAGTCGTATAACATAGACCCCTCCCCTTGCTACAACGACTAGCGGTTCAGTCTTTTGTGACAGTGCTAGCAGACGAACAAAACTATCGCCAAATACCTCATGAGTCAATAGAGTTTTGAATACATATTCATATTCATGAATATTTCTCACTTAAAGGCACTTTCTAAATTCTATGCTATTTTTTTACATTTAGGCGTATTTCACCCGTTATTTTTTTATGACACTGGTGTCAAATTTAACAACTTGTAAAAAAAACAATCTAAAACCCGCCTCTTTACGTTAACGTAAACTGCGCTTAATTATGAATGATTATTCACAATCTGAATATCAATGCAGTTTTTATGAGGTATCACCTAACGCTGCTGCATCATTATTTACTCTTGGCTTTAGCATAGTAACAAACTAGGTCTCTGAGCAGCCGACCTTAGTCGCAATGACTGACTTTCTTTACCCTCGCGTCAATAATCAGCAATTTAAAAGTGTCCGCAGCGGACACTTTTTCTGTCCGCGGACAGACATCTACTCTTCAAAAAAAATAAAAACACAATACTATCAGAAACTTAACAATTGGCACGCTACTGGTATAGATAAGTCATCAGCGAAATTAAGGATTTCAAAATGTTCACTATCAGTTTGTTTATGGCTTCTCCGCTTACCATGATTGCCGTTGGCTTCATGATTGTATGTTTTGAGAATCGTAAGGAGTTATGATGATAAAGGATACCAGTGCCCAAGATATTACTGTGGCTAAAAAAAACACCATTAAGAAACCACTTATATTAGCAGTAGGTGTAATACTTGTTGGTGCGCTTGGCTTTCAAGCATTGTTTGCCAGTAGCGATGGCAGCATTTCGGTTGATGCAGCAAGCCTACAAATTAGTGAAGTAAGCCAAAAGACGCTTACTAGAGATGTGGCAGCGAGCGGTAAAATCGTTGCAGCTAATGCGCCAAAAGTTTATAGCCCTGAACGAGGTTTTGTTGATTTAAAAGTAAAAGCCGGTGACAGCGTTGAAGTAAACGAAGTAATCGCCACCGTAACCAGCCCTGAGCTTACTAACGAATTAAAACAGCAACAATCAGTATTAGCACGATTAGAAGGTGAACTACAACGCAAGCAACTTGAAGCACGTCGACAAAAACTAAGCCTTACTAAAGCCCTTGATTTAGCACAGGTTGAACTAAATGCCGCAGACAGAGAAAACCGCCGAGCTAAACTCTCTATCGAAAAACATTTAATCAGCCAAATAGATTTAGAAAAAGCCGTTGATGACTTGGCCCGCGCCAAACTTTCCTTTAAACATGCAGAGCAAGAAGTCAGCTTAGCTAAAGATACCCTCGCATTTGAACTAAAAGCTGCAGAGCGCGATCTGACGCGTCAGCAACTCATCGTTGATGACTTATTTAGGCAGGTGAATGAACTCACAATTACTGCCAGTGTAAGCGGTATTGTTGGTAACTTATTAGTGCAGCAAAAAGAAGCCGTTACACAAAGCCAACCATTAATGACTTTGGTGGATTTAAGTAACTTTGAAGCTGAACTACAAGTACCAGAAAGCTATGCCAATGAGCTAGGTCTTGGTATGCAAGTTGAACTGACTTTAGGTGCCCGTCATGTAACAGGAACCTTATCGGCTATTTCACCGGAGGTGAATAATCGCGAGGTAACTACCCGCGTACGCTTTGACAGTGAGGTTTCTGGTATTCGCCAAAACCAACGCTTAACCGCACGTATTTTATTAGAGAATCGCGATGATGTATTGCAAGTAAAACGCGGTGCATTCTTACAGCAAGGTGGCACCCAGGCTTATAAAGTTGAAGGTGACATGGCTTATTTAATCGATATAAAAACCGGTGCTAGCAGTATCAATGCTGTCGAGATAATAGAAGGCGTAGAGCCTGGCGATAAGCTAATCATCTCGAATTACGACCGCTTTAAAAAAGCATCCACACTGGTTTTACGTTAACAAATAAAAGGAAAAATCAACATGCTTACAATGAACGACATCAGCAAAGTGTATCAAACTGACATGGTACAAACTCATGCCCTTCGCGACTTCAACCTACAAGTAGATGAAGGTGAATTTATTGCAGTAACTGGTCCAAGTGGCTCGGGTAAAACCACTTTTTTAAACATCGCAGGTATGTTGGAGCCATTTAGCGAAGGCCAGTACATGTTAGATGGTATTGATGTGGGGAAACTAAATGACAACCAACGCGCTGATCTACGAAATCAAAAAATTGGTTTTATATTCCAGGGTTTTAACCTCATCCCTGACTTGAACTTATATGAAAATATTGAAGTGCCATTGCGTTATCGTGGCATTAAAGCCGCTGAGCGTAAACGCCGTATTGAGCAATGCCTTGAGCAAGTTGGTTTAGCTTCACGAGCAAAACACTTACCGCAACAACTTTCTGGTGGTCAACAACAACGTGTGGCCATTGCCAGAGCACTAGCCGGTGAGCCTCGCTTTTTACTTGCCGATGAGCCGACGGGTAATTTAGATAGTTTAATGGCGCGTCAAGTGATGGAGCTACTTGAGCAAATCAACCGTGATGGCGCAACCATTATCATGGTTACCCATGATCCAGAACTTGCGCGCAGAGCCCCACGCAATATCCAAGTTGTTGATGGCCAACTAGCTGACTTCACCTTGTATCAAGGCACTCAAAACCTTAAAGCGGCTGGAGTGTAACCATGTTCCTTCATTATTTAGATTTAAGCTGGCGCAGCTTTAAGCGCACGCCACTTGTGAGCTTTTTAATGGTATTGGCCATTGCTATTGGTATTGGCGTAACCATGACAAGTTTATCTGTGTATCACATGATGTCAGCAGACCCTATTCCTGAAAAAAGTAGCAGCCTTTATTCTGTGCAGTTACAAACCATGGATGAAGGCCGTACTTGGTGGACAGTCGATAACATGCCACTGCAATTAACTTATCAAGATGCAGTCAACCTTAATAAAGCAAAAGCCGGTGGTAAACGCGTCACTATGGTAAGAACGGGTTTTTCGGTTTATTTAGACTCAGACAAAGTAAAACCATTTATTGGTCAAGCGCGCCTAACCACTCCTGACTTTTTCGATATGTTTAACTTATCGTTTATTTATGGTGGAGTGTGGACTGAGCAACAAGAAGCAGATGCAGCCCCTGTAGTGGTGATTAATAAAGATCTAAACGACAAGCTTTTCGCAGGTCAAAACCCCGTAGGTAAAATGGTTTATCTAGATGATGCCAGTTATGAAGTTATTGGCGTGATTGATGATTGGGATATCACCACAAAATACTATGACCTTAATAACGGCGCATTTAATAAAACCGAACAACTGTTTTTACCATTTAGCCTAATGAAAGCCCGCGAGCTTGAAAATTGGGGTAATACCAATGGTTGGAAACATGAAAAAACCAACACCTTTAACGACAAACTAAATTCAGAAATGGTGTGGTTGCAGTTTTGGGTTGAACTAAAAACATCTGCAGAAAAACAAGCTTACCAAGACTTTTTGATGGCCTATATGCAAGAGCAACAAAAGCTCGGTCGTTTTAATCGTGAAAAACTAACGGCCACCTTGCGCGATGTAAATGAGTGGATGCAATACAACAATGTTGTCAGTGAAGACAACGAAATTTTAGTCGGCCTAAGTTTTATGTTTTTAGCCGTGTGCCTTGCTAATATTTTAGGCTTATTACTGGCGAAGTTTTTACGTCGTGCTCCTGAAGTGGGTGTACGCCGCGCATTAGGCGCCAGTAAGCGCCAAATCTTCTTTCAACATATCGTTGAGGTGGCAATGTTAGGCTTCTTGGGTGGCATCTTCGGTATTATTTTGGCACAAATAGGTTTATTAGGCGTACGCCATAGCTATAGCTACTACAAAAGCTTAGCCACGATGGATTTAAGCATGCTATTAAGCGCGCCAGTGATTGCAATTACCACCTGTATTATTGCTGGCCTTTACCCTGCATGGCTAGTGTGTAAAACCAACCCTGCTATTTATCTTAAGAGCCAATAAGGAAGACACCTATGTTAGAAATTAAACCTATCTTTCACGCCTTATGCCGCTCAAAAGTTGGCGCTATTTTATTACTGATACAAATTGCCATCACCACTGCGATTGTCAGTAATGCCGCGTTTATTATTCAAGACAGGGTAAGCTACTTAAGCCAAGAAACAGGCTACCCTGAAGAAGATATTTTCGTTTTTAATGTCATGATGTTTGGCAAAGACGTGTCTCCATCTCAGCAGTACGAGCTAGATGAAACTATGCTCCGTCAAATCCCAGGTGTAGTTGATGCGGCTTACTCTAGTAATACACCGCTTTCAGGCAGTGGATCTTCGTCAGATTTTAGTTTAAAGCCTGCACCTGAAGAGAGTAAATCCGTCCGTACGTCTTACATGTTTATCGATGAGCATGGCATTAATACCTACGGTGTTAAGCTCATTGCTGGGCGTAACTACACCGAAGATGAAGTCATCGTGACCGATAACTATGATGAACTGTCAAAAGTAACTGTTGTAACTAAAGCCCTAGTTGATGAGCTATTCCCTGACGGAAATGGTTTAGGTCAAACAGTTTATTTTGGTGACATTCCAATGAAAATTATTGGTGTTATTGATCTTATGAAAGGTCCATGGCTAAAAGACAGCCGCCCAGATAACGTAGCACTGCTACCTTTCATCAAGCCAGGTACAAATGCACGTTTTGTGGTCAGAACTGAGCCAGGTCAACGTCAATCAGTTATGAATCGTGTTGAAGAGGCCATGCTTAAAAACTACAACAAACGTGTTATTTCTCGTATCCGTGGTTTAGATGATGATAAAGAACAGTACATGGCTGAAGACACATTAATGATGAGAATGCTGGTTGTACTCATTGCAATCTTAGTGTTAGTAACTGCACTGGGTATCTTCGGACTTACCTTATTTAATATCAGTAAACGTACAAAACAGATTGGTACTCGCCGCGCTTTAGGTGCAAGAAAATCAGCCATTATTAACTACTTCTTAGTTGAAAACGCCATGATATGTGTAGTTGGTTTAGTGATTGGCGTTATTGCTGCCATATATTTAGGCCAGGTGCTGATGCAGCATTTCTCAATTGCTCAACTTGATATTAGCTACGTGCTAGTAACAGCATTAGCAGTATTTATTATGAGTCTGTTGGCAGTACTTGCTCCAGCAAAACGGGCGGCGAACATCTCTCCGAGCATTGCAACTCGAACAATTTAGTTCTCCCAACCTATGCTACACTGGATTTACAGTGTAGCATTTATCTTGCACCCTTATTAGGAAAATAACTAAAACAATTATATGGAAAAAATACTTATCGTCGATGATAACCCAGCCATCTTGGATGCGTTGTCATTATTACTTGAAATTCACGATTTTGAGGTCGTTACAGCAAGCAATCCTCTTGAGGCAATTCAAGCTGTGCAATATCAACGTATTGCGCTTGTTATTCAAGACATGAACTTTACCGCCGACACAACCTCAGGCGAAGAAGGCAAAGAGCTCTTTTATGCCTTACGAGACATTAACCCTCATTTACCAATTATCTTGATTACCGCATGGACTGAGCTGTCAACAGCCGTTGAACTCGTAAAAGCGGGTGCAGCTGATTATCTACCGAAACCATGGGACGATACCAAGTTACTTACCTGTGTAAATAACCTGATAGAGCTGGGTAAAGTAAAACAACAAAACGAAACCTTTACCCGCCACCAGCAAGAACGTGATGCATCTGTGCATAACGCTAATTTAGTGGGTCTTATATATAAAAGTACCGCTATGGAGCACATTGTTAATCTTGCAATTCAAGTTGCTAAATCGGATATTTCGGTGCTTATCACTGGTCCTAACGGCAGTGGCAAAGAGCGAATTGCACAAATAATTCAGGCTAATTCATTATTAGCAGACAAACCCTTTATCACTGTTAATGCTGGCGCCCTGCCAAGCGAACTGATCGAAGCTGAGCTATTTGGTGCAGAAGCCGGTGCGTATACAGGAATTACTAAACAGCGTATTGGTCGTTTTGAAGCCGCCGATGGTGGCACCCTATTTTTAGACGAAATTGGTAACTTGCCACTCTCTGGGCAAATGAAACTATTACGCATTTTACAAACCGGCGAATTTGAACGCTTAGGTTCAACACAAACACGCAAAGTGAATGTTAGGGTAATTTCAGCAACCAATGAAGATTTAAGTCATGCAATTAAAACTGGTCAGTTTCGTGAAGATCTTTACTACCGTTTGAATGTCATTGAGTTAAATTTGCCAAGCCTTGCTGATCGCCCAGATGACATTTTAGCTTTGGTCGCACACTTTTTACCTGAGCGAGCATTCTCACTCAGCACAGAAAAAGCCCTACTTGCCCACAGCTGGCCTGGTAATGTTCGCGAACTTGAAAATGCCTGTAAACGTGCTGGGGTTTTAAAGCCCACAGGGATGATTGAGCTTGCCGATTTTGGCTTACAAGTTGAAGTAAATAGCCCCGCACAAACAAGAACAGAGCCAAACAAGCAAGAGATTGAACTTGCCATGCGCGAGTACCAAGGTGTTATTGCGAAAGTGGCTCGTCATTTTGGATTAAGTCGCCAAGCCCTTTATCGTAGACTTGATAAATTTAAGATTGATTATTAATGACAACACAGCGTTTTTCGTTTCGATATAAAATCATAACCTTATGTATTACAGCGTCTGTATTGCCGCTGATATTGGTTTGTTACTTTTCGGGCATAAGCTTGTTTTACAGCATTTTAGCTCTACTTGCATGCGTGTTGATAAGTGCTCTTTTTGCCGCCCAGTTATCTGCCCCGCTCATTGATGGAATGAACTCTCTCGAAACCGGGCTACTTAATTTTAAAGATGGCGAGCTGGCTACATTATTAGCATATGAGGGCAGTGATGAGCTTGGCGATTTATGTCGGCTTTATAACCAAACTGCAAAACAGCTTCGCCAAGAAAAACAATGGATATATCAGCGAGAGCTGATGCTCGATAAAGTTTTACAAAGCTCGCCACAAGCAGTGCTTTTGACTAACGACCAAGGTTTTATCGTTTATAGCAACCACAGTGCACGCAGCTTACTCGATGCTAAATCAGCTCTTGAAGGCGCTAAACTTGAACACTTTTTAGAATCTAGCTGTGAGCAATTAACGCGTGCGATTCACAAAGGGGTCGATGGTTTATTTACCCTTGATAAAGAAGACCAAGAATCGCAAACTTGGCATATGGCGACAGGCCGATTATTACTTAATAATCAGTTTCACCAACTGTTTGTATTTAAACAGCTCACTCGCGAGCTAAGCCGCCAAGAAGTTGAAGTGTGGAAAAAAGTCATTCGCATCATTAGTCATGAGCTGAATAACTCACTCGGCCCAATGTCATCCATGCTTCATAGCGCTCAGTTATTAACTAAAGAAGTCGACGAGCCACGCTTGAAGCGGGTCTTTACTACCATTGAGGACCGCATCAAGCATCTTAATGAGTTTGTGCAAGGTTATGGCAAATTTGCCAAGTTACCAACACCGCAACTATCGACGGTTAACTGGCATACTCTTATTGAACAGCTAAAAAGCCAGTGGCAGGTTGATGTATCACTTGATGAGGGTGTAACAACTGAAGCTGATCACACACAACTAGAACAATTACTGATCAACCTATTAAAAAATGCCTATGAATCAGGTTCTAACCCTGAAGATATCAATTTAACTGTGCAACAAGAAGCAAACGGCACTCACATCACAGTGAGCGACAAAGGCAAAGGCATGAGTGAAGCTGTGATGGCTAATGCGCTTATCCCCTTCTATTCAACCAAGACAACTGGTAGTGGCCTAGGTTTAGCACTTTGCAGAGAAATAGTTGAAGCACACCACGGGCAAATTAGCCTACACAACCGCGAGCAAGGTGGCTTAAGCGTGCATGTTTTATTACCCTCATAATGCCTATAAGCAATAATATTGGTATAAAAAAAGCCGCAATCAGCGGCTTTTTTCTACACTAAATTCGATTATTCAGCGTCTTTTTCTTTGTACTTTGCAGCTGTTTCAGTAATTAGTGGTTGTAATTCACCACGCTGAAACATTTCGATGATAATGTCACAACCACCGATAAGCTCGCCTTCTACCCATAATTGTGGGAATGTTGGCCAGTTTGCGTATGCAGGTAACTCTGCACGGATGTCTGGGTTAAGTAGAATGTCAACGTAAGCAAACTGCTCACCACAAGCCATAAGTGCTTGTGATGCTTGTGAAGAAAAACCACAGTTAGGTAACTTTGGTGATCCCTTCATGTAAAGAAGGATTGGATTTTCAGAAATTTGCTGTTTAATTTTATCGATGGTTTCCATTTACAACCTCAAAAAAGACATTGGCTTACTACATTGGCCTTGAAAAAGTTTCACTGTGGCCTCAGATATATAACTTAAAATCGGCATTCGTAGCCACAATTTTAAATAGTCTTTAGCAATAGCATTGCTGTTTGCTAAAACTTGAGTAAAATACTCAACAATTATAGTAACACTATAATACCACTTGGTATAGGGAAGTACGCTGTTTACCTTGCTATTACCTATAACTGAGTGGACTATCAACCAAGAAGATGGAGATAAAAAATGGCATTTGAACTACCGTCACTACCATACGCAATCGATGCATTAGAGCCACATATTTCAAAAGAGACTCTAGAGTTTCACCACGGTAAACACCACAACACTTACGTTGTGAAATTAAATGGTCTGATCCCAGGCACAGAATTCGAAAACAAATCTCTAGAAGAAATCGTATGTTCTTCAGAAGGTGGCGTATTTAACAATGCTGCACAAATCTGGAACCACACTTTCTACTGGAACAGCCTATCTCCAAACGGTGGTGGCGAGCCTACTGGCGCAATCGCTGACGCGATCAATGCTAAATGGGGTTCTTTCGACGCATTCAAAGAAGCGTTAAACGATAAAGCAGTAAACAACTTTGGTTCAAGCTGGACTTGGTTAGTTAAACTAGCTGACGGCACACTTGATATCGTAAACACGTCAAATGCTGCAACTCCATTAACTGATGAAGGTGTTACACCAATCCTAACTGTGGATCTTTGGGAACACGCTTACTACATCGATTACCGTAACGTTCGTCCAGATTACCTAAAAGGTTTCTGGGCATTAGTTAACTGGGACTTCGCGAACGCTAACTTCGCTTAATCTTCTGTTACTAACAGTAATCCAAAAAAGACGCTTCGGCGTCTTTTTTATTGCCATTGCACGCCCCCTCTAAGTCGCAGCCAAGTCCTCAGCCAAAAAGCGTAATCAAGATGAGCTTTTTTCAATTAAATTCTTAATTTTCTTGCGCAAAAATTCAAAATCGTGACTAAGCTTTAATTAGCCTTTGCTTTTCTCTTAATCTAATTACACGTCATTTTAGCGGGTTTTCGGAGGTCTCTATGAGTATTTTTGAGCATTACCAATCACGATACGAAGCAGCGCAAGAAGAAGAATACAGTATTGAGGAATTTCTCGAAATCTGTAAGAAGGATAAATCAGCTTATGCCAGCGCACCTGAACGTCTATTGATGGCGATCGGTGAGCCGGAAATTATCGACACATCGACCGATGCGCGCTTAAGCAGGCTGTTTTCAAATCGCGTAGTTGCACGCTACCCTGCATTTCACGATTTTTATGGTATGGAAGATGCCATTGAACAAATCGTCTCTTACTTAAAGCATGCTGCGCAGGGCTTAGAAGAATGTAAGCAAGTGCTGTATTTACTTGGCCCAGTAGGTGGTGGTAAATCATCAATTGCTGAAAAGCTTAAATATTTAATGCAACAAGTACCAATTTACTCAATAAAAGGCTCGCCCGTCAACGACCACCCTCTAGCGTTATTTGACCCAAATGAAGACGCTGAGCTTTTAGAAAAAGAATACGGTATTAAGCCACGTTATTTAAAAACAGTGATGTCACCATGGGCTGCAAAACGCTTAAGTGAGTTTAATGGTGATATTAGCCAATTCAGAGTAGTTAAGCGCTACCCATCAATTTTAAATCAAATCGCAATTGCCAAAACAGAACCGGGCGATGAAAACAATCAAGATATTTCAGCTTTGGTAGGTAAAGTAGATATTCGCCAGCTAGAGCACTTTGCGCAAAACGACCCTGATGCATATGCATACTCTGGTGCCCTTTGCTTAGCAAACCAAGGCTTAATGGAGTTTGTGGAAATGTTTAAAGCGCCAATCAAGGTGCTACACCCACTGCTTACAGCCACTCAAGAAGGCAACTACAACGGCACAGAAGGTATTAGTGCCCTACCGTTTAATGGCATGATATTAGCTCACTCAAATGAATCTGAGTGGCAAACATTTAAGAACAACAAAAATAATGAAGCATTTTTAGACCGTGTTTACATCGTCAAAGTACCTTATTGTTTACGTGTGTCTGAAGAAGTTAAAATTTACAATAAACTACTTGAAAACAGTGAGTTACATGATGCACCATGTGCACCCGGCACATTAAAGACACTGGCGCAATTTACCACACTTTCGCGGATTAAAGAGCCAGAAAACTCAAGCATTTATTCAAAAATGCGAGTCTATGATGGCGAAAGCTTAAAAGACACCGACCCAAAAGCTAAGTCGTATCAAGAATACCGCGACTACGCCGGTGTTGATGAAGGCATGACAGGGCTATCTACCCGCTTTGCGTTTAAGATTCTATCGCGGGTATTTAACTTCGATACCACAGAAGTAGCTGCTAACCCCGTGCACTTATTCTATGTGCTGGAGCAGCAAATTGAGCGTGAGCAGTTTACTGCCGATGTTGAGGAGCGTTACTTAAGCCACTTAAAAGGTTACCTCATTCCTCAGTACGTTGAGTTTATCGGTAAAGAGTTACAAACGGCGTATTTAGAATCTTATTCTGAATACGGACAAAACATCTTCGACCGTTATGTCACTTATGCAGATTTCTGGATCCAAGATCAAGAATATCGTGACCCAGATACAGGCCAGCTATTTGACCGTGCAGCACTCAATGCAGAGCTTGAGAAGATTGAAAAACCTGCGGGTATTTCAAATCCTAAAGATTTCCGTAATGAAATTGTCAACTTTGTATTGCGTGCGCGTGCACACAACCAAGGCAAGAACCCGCTTTGGACCAGTTACGAAAAACTTCGCACTGTTATTGAGAAAAAAATGTTCTCAAACACTGAAGACCTACTGCCTGTTATTTCTTTCAATGCGAAAACCTCGGCTGAAGATCAGAAAAAACACGAAGACTTTGTCAATCGTATGGTTGAGAAAGGCTATACCCAAAAACAAGTACGTTTACTTTCTGAATGGTATTTACGCGTTAGAAAATCGCAGTAAAAAACGTTTGTTTTAAGGGGGTTGTTATGGCGCATTTTATTGACCGACGCCTGAATGGAAAAAACAAAAGTACCTTGAATCGTCAACGGTTCATCAGGCGTTATAAGAAACAGATTAAAGAAGCGGTATCTGATGCCATTAATAAGCGTAGCGTAACCGATACTACCAGCGGCGAGAGTATTTCTATTCCGCAACGTGATATCAGTGAACCTATTTTTCATCAAGGACGTGGCGGTGACCGTGAACAAATCCACCCAGGTAATGATCAATTCTCTACGGGCGATAAAATCAAGCGGCCGCAAGGGGGTGGTCAAGGTGGAGGCAGTGGCGAAGGTGAAGCCAGTGACTCGGGTGAAGGACAAGATGACTTTGTATTCTCTATTTCAAAGGATGAATACTTAGACTTACTGTTCGAAGATCTTGAACTGCCTAACCTACAACAAAATCAGCTAGATAAACTCGTACAAATGAAAACCCATCGTGCAGGTTTTTGTAATGATGGCATGCCAAGCAATATTGATATAGTGCGCTCATTACAAGGCTCACTTGCTCGCAGAGTAGCAATGACCGCAGGCAAAAAGCGCCACCTTGCTGAGCTTGAAGGTCAGTTAGCGTTGCTAAAAGCAGAGGAAGAACCAGACAAAGCTGCCATTGCGTTACTCGAACGTCAAATTGAGGAACTACAAAGTCGCATTAACGCAGTGCCATTTATTGATAATTATGACCTACGTTTTCGTAATTATGAAAAACAGCCACATCCTACAAGCAAAGCAGTGATGTTTTGCTTAATGGATGTCTCAGGTTCGATGGACCAAGCTACTAAAGATATGGCAAAACGCTTTTATATTTTGCTTTATCAATTTCTAACCCGCAGCTACAAAAATATAGAAGTCGTCTATATTCGCCATCATACCCAAGCGAAAGAAGTAGATGAGCAAGAGTTTTTCTATTCTCAGGAAACGGGTGGCACAATTGTATCGAGCGCATTAAAGCTAATGAACGAAATTATCGCTGATCGCTACAACCCAGAAGAGTGGAACATTTATGCAGCACAAGCCTCTGATGGCGACAACTGGGCAGACGACTCACCGAACTGTGGCGAAATTTTACGTAATAAACTACTAAAGGCGGTGCGCTATTACGCCTACATCGAAATTACAGCCCGTGCCCATCAAAGCTTGTGGCGAGAGTATCAGTCGATAGCGCAAACCCACGACAATTTTGCAATGCAACATATCCGGGGCGTTGAGGACATTTACCCTATTTTCCGTGAATTATTTAAAAAGAATCGTCAGCAGCAAGGCGCCGCATAGCCTTGCGAGTGAGGTAAAGTATGGCCGATAAACGTATTAGTGACGGTCCTGATTGGACCTTTGATTTATTAGCAGAGTATCAAACTGAGATTGAGCGGGTTGCGAAAATTTATAAACTCGATACCTACCCAAATCAAATTGAGGTGATCACCGCAGAACAAATGATGGATGCCTATTCCAGTGTAGGGATGCCGATTGGCTACAGCCACTGGTCGTATGGTAAAAAATTCATTCAAACAGAACAAAACTATAAACGAGGACAAATGGGCCTCGCTTATGAAATTGTTATTAACTCAGACCCTTGTATTGCTTATTTAATGGAAGAAAATACCCTACCAATGCAAGCTTTGGTAATGGCTCATGCTTGCTATGGCCACAACTCGTTTTTTAAAGGTAATTACTTATTTAAAACCTGGACCGATGCCAGCTCAATTATCGATTACTTGTTATTTGCAAAAAATTACATAGCTAAATGCGAAGAAAAATACGGCATTACCGAGGTCGAAAACCTGATTGATTCATGTCATGCCCTTATGAATTATGGTGTAGACCGTTACAAGCGTCCGCAACGAATTTCACTGTATGAAGAACAAAAGCGCCAACAAGAACGTGAAGATTACCTACAATCACAAGTGAATGAACTTTGGCGTACTATTCCAACCTCACAGCAAGAGTCTAAAAAGCGTGAGCGCCGCTTTCCTGATGAGCCACAAGAAAACATTTTGTACTTCATCGAGAAAAATGCCCCGCTGCTTGAGTCATGGCAACGGGAAGTCATCCGTATTGTTCGTAAGATTTCTCAATATTTTTATCCACAAAAACAAACTCAAGTTATGAATGAGGGCTGGGCAACATTTTGGCATTACACCATTTTGAACCACCTTTACGATGAAGGAAAACTCACAGATGCCTTTATGCTCGAGTTTTTACAAAGCCATACAAATGTAGTGTATCAACCACCATACAACAGTAACTATTATTCAGGTATAAACCCTTATGCCCTTGGCTTTAACATGATGGTTGATATCCGCAGAATGTGTGAAAACCCAACTGATGAAGATAAAAAGTGGTTCCCTGAATATGCAGGCAGCGATTGGTTAGAGACGCTGCATTTCGCAATGCAAAACTTTAAAGACGAGAGCTTTATAAGCCAGTTTTTATCGCCGAAAATAATTCGTGATTTTAAATTATTTACCATTATTGACCATGAAAAAGAACCGACTCTTAATGTGGGGGCAATTCATGATGAGCTAGGTTATCAACAAGTTCGTGAAACGCTTTCGGCTCAATATAACTTAAGTAATCTCGAGCCAAATATTCAAGTCTATAACGTTGATATCAGAGGAGATCGTTCATTAACTCTGCGCTATGTCCCCCATAACAATATTCCCTTAGCTAAATCAAAAGATGAAGTGCTAAAACACCTTTACAGGCTATGGGGCTTTAAGGTAAAACTGGAACAAGAAACCTCAACAGGTGAAGTTTCATTACTGGGTGAATGCCCAAGCAGTGATACCCGACACACAACAGAGTAGCCAAAATGAATAAAAAAATACTGGTGATCATCGACTCAATAGCCGATGCTAAAACGTCTATTTTACATGCAAAGCAAAAAGCCAAAGGCGTTAAGCATATTGATCTTGTTGCTTTTAGTTATGAAGATACCAATAACATTTTATTCTCTATTCCACCAGATGAAGCGCTTGCGATACAAGACAAAGAACTCGCTAAAGTCCGTGCAGCGCTTAGCCCTCTGATCAGTGAGCATCTAGATGACGGCAGTTATACATTGCAAAACCTTTGGCATGAAAGCCCAGTACAGTGGCTTGCAAATGAGCTTGATACGTCAAACTATGATATGGTGATTAAAACCCGTCACATTGACGAAGAAACGCAATTTAGCGAACTAGATTGGCAGCTTATCCGTTTTAGCCCACTCCCCCTTTACCTAGCCGCCGATAACAAATGGCGTAACAATACCAATGTACTCGCGGCTCTTGATTTAGGCAGCGAAAAAGCCACTAAATACTGTTTAAACGAGGCAATTATTAAAGCAGGTTTGGCCTATGCTAAAGACTACGAAAGCGAATTTTATGCGTGTTATACCGTGCACGTGTCACCATTTTTACGTGATTTAGGCATTGTATTTTCAGATGAACAAGTGACAAATGCTTTTGAAAAACTCCCCGTCGCGCAGCGTACCTTAATTGAAGCGCACGACTTAAAAGAAAAACTAAAAATCAAAGCTGGTGTGGTTGAACAAGTGATTCCAAGTGTTGCAGCAAAATTAAATGCTGATTTAGTGATTATGGGCTCGGTTGGTAATACAGGTATTAAAGGTCATTTAATTGGTAATACTGCTGAAAAGGTCATGAAGCTACTTAAAACAGATATTCTCGTTTTACCGCCACTTGGCATTTAATCGGCAAAATCTTAAGAAAATTAGTATAAAAAAGGGGCTTTTGCCCCTTTTTATAAATCTGTATAAGCAGTAACCATGTTACGGCCATTTTCTTTAGAGTGATACAAGGCTTTATCTGCCGCTTCAACCCACTTTTCGTAGCGATCAAACTTTTCGTCAAAGCAGGCAAAACCAATACTGACCGTCAGTTGAATTTGTTTGCCATCAAAGTATATTGATGAGTTCTCAATCAGTGTTCTTAATCGCTCAGCAAAAATATGCGCACCTTCATGATCAGTATCTAGCAAGGTTACCGCAAACTCTTCACCACCATAGCGGCCAGCTAAATCGGTTTCACGCAAAGTCTTACGCAGAAGGTCAGCAATATGACGCAACGCCTCATCACCTCCGCGATGGCCATGCTCATCATTAACCTTTTTAAAATGATCAATATCAAACATCAACAAACTGCTACACCCGCCACTGCGAACAATACGCATATACTCTTTACGTAATTTTTCTTCCCAATAACCACGGTTGGTCAGTTTAGTCAGCGCATCTGTTCGACTCATTTGTTCAAGCTTACTGTTGGCTTCTTCTAGCTCTTTTTTGTTTACAGCTTCATCCGTTACATCATAAATAATGATACAGATATGCGACACTTCACCTGTGGTCGTTGTCAGCGGAATAAAGGTAGCATTTTGATACATATGATCCGCTTTACCGGTAATTGGGCGGTAGTTTTTGAAACGGAAAATATATGGCTGCTGCTCCCAAATAGTAAATGAACGATTATTTAGTATGAACACAGACTCTGATTTACTGCGAAACCACTTTTCATCAATTGATGGAAATAAATCAAACAGATCTTTATCTTTCACCGCGCTTGGTAGCAAGCCTGAATGGTTTTCCATAAAACCATTCCAGATGCATACTTTGTAGTCTCTATCGAGCACTACTAGGCCTACATCAACGGTATTAAACATATCCATTAACCAATGGAGTTCATTCATATTAAAATCGGCTGCAGGCATAGTTTAGTCTTCTAATAAATAAGCTACTTTGTACTTAAGGGTTTTAAGTGAGTCCTCAGTGAACAGCAACATCAAATCACAGTTAATATTGTGATTTTCGATGCCATAGCTGATCTCAATCGCCAGTGTTCGTTGCCAGCGAGATTTATTGGCTTTTACTAAATCGGTGACATCACAATGCTGCCCTAGCACCACAGGATGACCTTGGCTAAAACGCATATCTAGCTGTTTAGAAAGCCCTGATAAAATCGCACCGATCAGAATGTTGCTCACATCCATTAACAGCTCAAGCTCGACATTATCGTTTAGCTCACCTTCGTAATTCATCAATGACGCGATTTCTTTAAAACTTGAATCGTTTAAAAGTAGTAATGCTTCGCCAGATACTCCACCGCCGATAAAACCTTGGCATACACCCGATGTAGTTGCATTAGCATCAATAGAGCGCAGAGCCATATCAAGCTCATTTACTTCTAATACATTTACATTAGGGATAGGCAGCTTTACGAATACATTAAGAAGACGCGCTAATAAGTCCCCTGCTTGCCCCATAGCGACGTTAGTGAGCTCTTGATAGATATCACGCACATCAGGGTCAACTTGCTCACCTAGCTTATTAGCAAGGCGCTCACGCATGGCTTTATCTTTAATACCATGGTGTTCGATGATATTAGCGAGCTTTTCCGCAGAGCAAGGTTTTTGAATAAAGTCGATGGCACCTAACTCTAGCACTCGTTGATGCGCATTAGGTTGAATATCACCAGACACAACCACGGTGAGAACATGAAGGTCCTGTTCTTGAATGGCTTGAAGCACTTCATAGCCATCCATTTCAGGCATGTTTAAATCGAGAAATAGAATTTCTGGCTGAATTTTTTTAATCTGCTCAATACAGTGCACACCATTTTCAGCGAACTCAACTTTAATATCCCAATCATCGGGTAAAGAGCGCGCTAATTGTCGACGTGCTAACTTTGAATCATCACAAACTAATACCGATGTTGACATACCTTCTCTCTAAATACGCACTTTTAACTAGATACTAACTAGTGCCAGTAACTTTATTATTATTTTTCTATATAAAAAATCGGTTCACGAACACATGTTAATCAAACTATTGGTTATTTACAATTTTAAATTGTACTAATCCTTTGAGCCACTCTATGAGTATAATACACTGATGTTAAATGCGTTAATTTGAAGGAATCTTATTATGTTACGTCCGCTAATATTTGCACTAGGTGCTGTATGCACGTTTAGTTATGCTGGTGATTTATCAGAAAATAGTTTAGATGCAGGTAAGGTTTCTGCCCAATCTAAGCCGGTCACTTTACTAGGTCAAGGTGTTGAAGTTGGTCAAAAAGCGCCTAATTTTAAAGTAGTAGATGGCAGCTTTACACCTGTCACACTAGATAACTACCAAGGTCAAGCAGTGCTTTTAAGCGTAGTGCCAAGTTTAGATACGGGTGTGTGTAGTATTCAAACCAAACACTTTAATGAAAAAGTAGCTACTGAGTACCCAAGTGTTGCTATGCTTACCTTAAGCGCAGATTTACCGTTTGCACAAAAGCGTTTTTGTAAAGCCGAAAATATCGACAAAGTGGTGACTTTGTCTGACTCAGTGTGGCGTGACTTTGGTAAGAACTACGGTTTGATTATCAAAGATATGGGCTTATTAACCCGTGCAGTGTTTGTGTTAGATAAAGAACATAACATCGTTTATAAGCAGCTAGTTGATAATTTATCAAAAGAGCCTGATTACGACGGTGCCATTGCGGCATTAAAGAAACTGTAAAGCGCAATTTTACTTGCAGTGAGACAGACACAAAAAAACCGCCCAGAGGCGGTTTTTTATTTGTGATTCTAAAAGGTAAATTAACCTAGTAGCTCACCAAGTTGTTGGCTAACAGCTTCAACAGCTTGAGTACCGTCTAATTTGTGGTACTGAGTGTTGCCTGCTTTTGCTTCAGCTTGGTAGTAATCAACTAATGGTTTAGTTTGGTCGTGGTAAATACCTAAACGCTTACGTACTGTTTCTTCAGTGTCGTCATCACGAATGATTAGATCTTCACCTGTGATGTCATCTTTGCCATCGACTTTAGGTGGGTTATAAACAACGTGATAAACACGACCAGAACCAGGGTGTACGCGACGGCCGCCCATACGCTCAACGATGATTTCGTCAGCAACGTCAAATTCGATAACGTGATCAACTACCACGCCATTCTCTTTCATTGCATCTGCTTGAGGAATAGTACGAGGGAAACCATCTAGTAAGAAACCTTTTTCGCAATCTGGCTTAGCGATGCGCTCTTTAACTAGACCGATAATAATTTCGTCAGATACTAATTGACCTGCATCCATTACTTTTTTAGCTTCAAGACCAAGTGGTGTACCTTCTTTGATTGCTGCACGCAGCATATCGCCCGTAGAAATTTGTGGAATACCGTATTTGTCCATCAAAAACTGAGCTTGAGTACCTTTACCTGCACCCGGCGCGCCCAAAAGAATAATGCGCATATCATTGTCCTCTGTGTGATACTAATCTTAAAAATGGTCGATCAGTGGAGTTTTGTTTTTAGAGCCTGAATTCTTCCACAACTAAGGCTATACCTCAAGTAACTTATACCAATTGCCTATATTAGCGGCAATAAAAAAGGGAGCCTTGCTCCCTTTTCCAACTCATTATGCTAAAACGCTTATTTGCTTAAATCTAGCATAAGTTTATTCAAACGAGTTACAAAGCCTGCAGGGTCTTTTAAAGTTCCGCGCTCAGCTAGTAAAGCTTGATCTAGAAGTACTTGTGACCACTGGGAAAACTTGTCTTCATCTTGTTCAACATTTAAGTGTTTAACAAGCTGATGCTCTGGGTTAAGCTCAAAAATTGGCTTTTGCTCAGGCACAGTTTGACCAACTGATTCCATTAACTTTTGCATTTGTGAGCTCATATCATGCTCATCAGCAACAACACATGCAGGAGAGTCCGTTAGACGATGCGTAAAGCGTACGTCTTTAACGTTATCACCTAGTGCTGTTTTAATACGCTCAACTAGGCCAGCAACTTCTTTTTCTGACTCTTCTTGCGCTTTTTTCGTTTCTTCGTCATCCATGTTGCCTAAATCTAAGTCACCACGGGTAATTGACTGGAATGACTTTTCGTTGAACTCTGTTAAGTAGCTCATCATCCACTCATCAACACGGTCACTTAGTAGCAATACTTCGATGCCCTTCTTACGGAAGATCTCTAAGTGTGGTGAGTTTTTCGCTGCAGCGAATGAATCAGCAACTACATAGTAAATCTTATCTTGCTCTGGCTTCATACGCTCAATGTATTGTTCAAGCGATACATTTTGTGTGCTTTCATCAGTATGTGTAGAAGCGAAACGCAGTAGCTTAGCAATGGCTTCTTTATTTGCCATATCTTCCGCTGGGCCTTCTTTTAACACCTGACCAAATTCGTTCCAGAAAGATTGATAATCTTCTTCGCGGTTTTTCGCCATGCGCTCGAGCATTTTAAGTACGCGCGATGTACAACCTTTACGGATTGCCTGTGTTACTTTGTTGTCTTGCAAGATTTCACGCGACACGTTAAGTGGTAAGTCGTTTGAATCAAGTAAACCTTTCACAAAACGTAGGTAGCTTGGCATGAACTGCTCTGCGTCATCCATAATGAAAACGCGTTGCACATACAGTTTTAAACCTGATTGACGCTCACGGTTCCATAAATCGAAAGGTGCTTTTTTCGGGATGTATAACAGGCTAGTGTATTCTGTTTTACCTTCAACCTTGTTATGTGCCCAGCTTAGTGGCTCTTCCCAATCATGACCGATATGCTTATAAAACTCTTTGTACTCTTCGTCTGTTACTTCTGACTTATCACGAGTCCATAGTGCTGTCGCGCGGTTAATACCTTCCCACTCGCCTGGCTGTGCTGGAATCTTCTCGCCATCAGGACCTTCAGATTCAGGTACTTCTTCTTTATACATTTCAACAGGAATCGAAATATGATCAGAGTATTTAGTTACGATACTACGTAAACGGAACTCATCAGCAAACTCTGTTTCGTCTTCACGAAGGTGAAGAATAATTTCGGTACCGCGTGATGGTTTATCAATCTCTTGTAATGTGTACTCACCTTCACCTGCAGATTGCCATTCAATACCTTGGCTTTCACCTGCTTTACGAGTACGCACTGTTACTTTATCAGCAACGATAAATGCTGAGTAAAAACCAACACCAAATTGACCAATCAATTGTGAATCTTTGCTTTGGTCGCCTGTTAGGTTTTGGAAAAACTCTGCAGTGCCAGATTTTGCAATGGTACCTAGTGAATTAATCACATCTTCACGGCTCATACCAATACCGTTATCAGTAATGGTGACCGTGTTTGCTTCTTTATCGGCACTGATACGTACTTTTAGTTCCGCATCATTTTCATATAAATCGCCATTAGAAAGCGCAAGGAAACGTAATTTATCTGCCGCATCTGAGGCGTTTGATACAAGCTCACGTAGAAAAATCTCTTTATTAGAGTAAAGAGAATGAATCATCAGGTTTAATAGTTGTTTGACTTCTGTTTGAAAGCCTAATGTTTCTTTTTGTGCTGCAGTCATTGTGTAAATCTCCAATTAACAAAGTGTCTAATCTGCACTATGACTCTTTATATGGGGTAGGCTTTTGGAACTTCAAGGCAAAAAATTAAATTCGCGGGTAAATTAGGGGTTAAACACAAAAAAGCCTGCTTAAAGCAGGCTTTTGATACCATTTTCGGTATTAGTTTTGGTTTACGGCGCGTCGTCCGCTAAATGCGTGCATAAGCGTCATACCATCGAGTAAATCGAGCTCACCACCAACAGGGACACCATGAGCTATCCGAGATGCACTCACCTGATACTTATGACAAAGCTCTGCAATATAGTGGGCTGTGGTTTCACCTTCAACACTTGGATTGGTTGCTAGGATCACCTCATTAATGCCACCTTGTTGCAACTTGCTTTCAAGAATATCAAGGCCAATTTCTTTTGGTCCTATGCCATCAATTGGCGACAAATGACCCATTAAAACAAAGTAAAGGCCTTGGTACTGACCAGTTTGCTCAATAGCAAGTACATCGGTTGGTGATTCAACCACACACAATAAACCACTATCTTGGCGTTTAACACTAGAACAAATATCACACACAGCTTGCTCTGTAAAAGTACGACAAGATTGACAATGCCCTACTTCATCCATTGCTTTAGTTAATGCATGGCCAAGTTGTTTACCACCTTGACGGTCACGCTCAAGCAAATGAAAAGCAATGCGCTGTGCCGACTTAGGGCCTATGCCTGGCTGGCATCGTAGCGCTTCAATTAGCTGTGTTAAACTAGGAGATAGTTGCATACAAAATCACTTAGAATGGCATTTTCATACCTGGTGGTAATTGCATACCGCCAGTTACTTTGCTCATGCGCTCTTGCGTTTCTTCAGCAACACGACGTACAGCATCGTTACACGCTGCCGCTAGTAAATCTTCGATCATGTCTTTGTCGTCTTCCATTAGGCTTTCATCTAACTCAACACGACGTACATTGTGGTTACCAAGCATAGTTACTTTAACTAGGCCTGCACCTGCTTCACCTACTACTTCAAGGTTTGCGATTTCTTCTTGGGCTTTTTGCATGCGCTCTTGCATTTGCTGCGCTTGCTTCATCATGTTACCCATTCCACCTTTAAACATAACTGTCTCTCTTTCTAAACTACTTTAATTGGCATGAAGATAAGGGCTATTGTAACGAATTACAATGCCTGAATACTGTTTTCATCGATTATAGCGCTAAATAACTGTTGAAATTGCACTATGTTTTCGTCGCTATTTATTACATCAATTGCTTGTTGATGACGTCCGGCATCGATTTTTTGCTGAATCAAATACGGTGAGTCAATTACGCCATCAGCAAACTCGATACTAAGCTCTACATTATGACCGTAAATTTCACTTAATGCAGCATTGAGCTTTTGCCTTAGCACTGCGCTGTCTAAATGGCGCTGTGACGAGTCAACCTCAATGTGCAGTCGGTTATTCTGCTTGGTAAAAATTGAATGCAGTGCAAATTGGCGCATCCGTCCGCCGAGCCCCATGCGCTTTATTAAATACGCCCATTCATCTTGTTCGTGTGCAAATTTAATACTGCTGATCGGACTTTCAAAATCATCAGGGACCGGAATACTGGCTTCTTCTACTACTGGCTCTGGCACTTTTTGCGGGTTGATCTGCTCAAGCAGCTCAGGCGCTAAGTTTTCAGTAATTGTTTGATGCTTTTCTCTAAAGTCGACTTTTTTTACTTTATTACTGCTCTCCCCCGTTTGCTGGGGGATGGGCTTTTTTACTTCAGCAGCCATTGCTTGCTGCTGAGGCTGAATATTGGTCGTGGCTGTGCTTTGTTGCGCTGGCGGCTCTGCTTTGGGCTTCGCTTCAGGTTGTTGTTCTGCTTTAGCATTCGTTTGCGTTGCAGCACCACTTAAACGCCCAGCACCTGAGATATTGCGGTCTTGTAAAATACGAGCAATGGCCGACTGCGCCTGACTTTGCTGCTGTTGTAATTGCACTGGTGCAGTTTGCTGTTGCTGAGGTGCTTCATTTGCAGTAAAGCCCTGATCATAGGCGCTATTCATCACATCATCGTATTGCGCAGCAAGTGATGAGTCCATTTGTGCATCATGATCGTCTATATAATCTTGCGAAGAATACTCCTGTGGAGAGTATTCAGCTGCAGGTACTTGCTCTGAGTAGCTTTGCTCTTGCTGTTGTGGCGCTGGTTCAACTTCAGCGGTCATTGCAGTTTCAACAGATTGCTGAGGCTGTTGTTCAACACCAGGCTGTACTACCGCTGTTGCTTCAACTTGCTGGTCAGGCTCTTGGCTATGCACTGTTTCTGCTTTAGCTGCTTGAACAGGTTCAGCTTCAATAGGCTCAGCTTGAATTTGCTGAGGCTCTGAAGGAACAGCAGTTGTCTGTGCAGAGCTTTGTGCTAAAAGTGCTTGCTCTGACACTGCTTGTTCACGTTGCGCCGTTGATTTTTTCAAAATATCACGCAGTGCACCGGCACCACTTGGCTTAACCTGCTGCTGGGTATTCGTTGGTGTTTGGCTTTGTGCAAATTGCGTAGGTTGGAATGCCAACAAACGCAACATAATCATTTCAAAACCTAGTTTAGCATCGGGTGCCCACTGCAAATCTTTTTTACCATTTAATAGCAATTGGTAGTAAACCTGCATCTGCTGTGCATCAGTGGTTTGCGCTACTTGCTCAATAAAATCACGGTTAGTATCATCAAGTGCCGCTGCACTAGGCACGAGTTGCACAAGCTGAATAAGGTGCGTCAGGGCGATTAAATCGTCGAGCAAGGCTACAAAGTTAGGGTTTCGACTTACGACCGCTTTTACTTCTTGAAGTAGTGCATCGCCATCTTGGCACAGTAGCGCCGCTAACATGGTTTGGCTATATTGAGTATCCATCAAGCCAAGCATGGTTTGTACTGCCTGATGATTTATACTGCCGTTGGTTTGCGCAATTGCTTGGTCTGTAAGGCTCAGTGCATCACGCATACTACCATCAGCGGCCTTAGCTAAAATAGACAATGATTTATCATCAAAACTTAGCTGTTCTTGATTAAGAACATGGGCAAGCTGATCATGAATTTCTGATTGCGACAAAGCATTAAGATTAAACTGTAAGCAACGCGATAAAATCGTCACGGGCAGTTTTTGCGGATCAGTTGTCGCTAATAAAAATTTCACATGCTCTGGAGGCTCTTCCAATGTTTTTAGTAATGCATTGAAACTATGCTTTGACAGCATGTGAACTTCATCGATTAGGTATACCTTGTAACGACCACGTGTTGGTGCGTACTGAACGTTATCAAGGATTTCGCGGGTATCTTCTACTTTGGTACGCGATGCCGCATCGATTTCTAATAAATCAATATAACGACCTGCTTCAATGTCAGTACAACTTGAACATTGGCCACATGGCTCTGCAGAGATACCCTTATCGCAGTTGAGGCTTTTTGCGAATATACGTGCGATGGTTGTTTTACCCACCCCACGGGTTCCAGTAAAGAGATAAGCATGATGGAGTCTATTTTGTGTTAATGCATTCACTAATGCTTGTTTAACATGAGACTGCCCCACTAACTCGTGAAAGGTTTGTGGTCGCCATTTCCTTGCTAGAACCTGATAACTCATTAATTATTCGCCTTCGAATTCAACCAACTTTAAGATTTTGATGCCCATCTCAGCAACACGTTGCTCACCACCAAGCTCTGGTAAAGAAACAACAAATGCCGCATCAGTTGCGTTACCGCCTAGTTTAGCAACTAATTTTGCAGTTGCTTCGATTGTGCCACCTGTAGCAAGTAAGTCATCTACTAGTAACACTTTATCACCAGGTACAATTGCGTCTGTATGAAGCTCAAGAATATCTTCACCATACTCTAATTGGTAGCTTTGTGAAATCACTTCGCGAGGAAGTTTACCTGGTTTACGAACTGGAATGAATGGAATACCTAGTGCGTATGAAAGTGGTGCACCAAAGATAAAACCACGAGATTCAGTACCGATGATTTTTGTAAAACCTTGGTCTTTGTATGCTGCGATAAAGCTGTCGATAGTTGCTTTAAATGCGTCAGCATTAGCCATTAATGTTGTTACGTCGCGGAACATAATGCCCGGCTTAGGGTAATCAGCGATCGTTGCAATGCTCTGTTTGATGAGCGTTGAAGTTGCTTGAGTCATAATTATACTGCTCAAAAAGTTTATCTAACAAAGCTCGAGAGTATAACATCACCTTAGTGGAAAGTCGGTAGCAAGTTTCGAAATTAATCACTTAACTACAACAAAAAAGGCTGCATGGTGCAGCCTAGTGTCTTAAATTTGCTTGCGCAGATTAAGATAAAGAAGTGATCCAACCAAGAATAGCGTTAAGGCAGCCAATGCCACCGAATACAGCTAAAAACGCAATGAAATAAGTTGCATTGAACGGATCTTTAAAGTCTTTATCATTCGACATAGTTACTACCTTTATTTAAGCACGACAAAATAAGGTGCACATAATAGTCTAACAGCCCTCATCAATAAAGAGCTTTAGCCGATTTTTAAACCTATGTATTAGTAACCACAACACCGCGCTCTGCCATAGCGCTTAAGGTATTGAGGGCCCCTTGATACAGCTGCTCTTGGCTAAATTGAGGAGCATGCTCTGCAACTGCTTGGCATACATCATTTAAATCTGCACCAGGCTTAGATTCAATAATATTAAGCAGTAATGCGGTCATCGCATTTGTTGATAAAAACTGTACTTCATCATCACTATCACGATAAACCACGAAGTAACTTGCTTGTGCTGTCGGCTCACTTGGTTGATTATCCACACTGATAGTATGAACTGGGAAGCTATAACTTAAATTGCGAGCAAACGAACTTAAATATAATGGGGAGCTTGTCACTTTATGAGCTGATAATTTCACTTCTTGTGCCACCTCTTGAGCAACCGACACATCAAGCTCAACCCATTCATAATGCGCCAGTTCGAACATAAAAGCAGGATCATCACTTTGCATTTCATAGTCATTTGCAAGAAAAGTCAAAAACTCCCCTGCTATATCTAAAAAGTAAGGTGATTTACAGTCATGCATACTAAAGAAATGCCTAATGAGTCTCTGCCAAGCTTGCTCAGTATATAAACTTTTTAGCACTGGGTACGCAGAGCTGACAAAACCATCCACATTATTAAAAAATAAATCGCGGTAAATCGCCATGCGACGCTCTTCAACATCGGCTGGCTTCTTATTATTTTCTGGGTCGCGAATATGCGCCATAAACTCTTGCTGTACTTGCGTAAAATGATTAGGCACTGTGTTTCACCGTTGCTTGATTTCGATGAGCAGCAGCCTCTTGCAACGCTCCAATGGTTCTCAGCTCTGTTAATAATTCACTCATAGGAGGAATATTAAAATCACGCTCTAATAAGGTGGGAAATACCCCATGAATTTCATAGGCTTTTTCGAGCAATTGCCAAACGGGATCGATCACTGGCGCACCATGAGTATCAACGAGTAAATCCTCAGCCTCAGTGTAATGACCAGCAACATGCCCATAGGCAATGCGATTAGTTGGTAATGCTGCTAAGAATTTCCCTGCATCATAACCATGATTAATCGAATTGACGTAAATATTATTAACATCGAGCAGTAATTTACAATCCCCCTCTTCTAAAACCGCATTAGTAAATTCAAGTTCCGTCATTTGTTGACCGGGCGCGCCATAATAAGAGACATTTTCAATTGCAATTGGCTGCTCAAGAATATCTTGAACTTGCCTAATTCGAGAGGCAACATGCTTAATAGCATCTTCAGTAAACGGAATTGGCATTAAGTCGTACATGTGCCCTTCTCCCGAGCAGTAACTTAAGTGCTCACTAAACAGACGAACATTATGCTCTTTAAAGAAAGTTTTAAGCGATTGCACAAACTCAATATCAAGTGCTGAAGGTGACCCAATCGATAACGACAAACCGTGACATACAAAGGCATGTTGCTCGGTTAGCTGCTTAAATTGCTTACCAAATCGCCCCCCAAGCTTTAGCCAGTTTTCTGGTGCAACTTCTAAAAACTCAATGGGTTTAGGAACATCGATAAGCATTTCATCAAGCATTTCTCGTCGCAAACCTAGCCCAATCTGCCCAAAATCAGCTACTGATTCTTTTAACATACTACCTCTCCTACTAAAAAGGGCCTTTACGGCCCTTTCAAAAGCTAAGTGAGCGCTTAGTGGTTAGAACCACATTTACCTTCACCACACTTACCTTCTTTAGCTTTCTTTTTGTCTGCGCCACATTTGCCTTCGCCGCACTTACCTTCTTTAGCTGCTTTTTTAGCTGCTTTTTTGTCTGCGCCACATTTACCTTCGCCGCACTTACCTTCTTTAGCCGCTTTTTTGTCTGCGCCACATTTACCTTCGCCGCACTTACCTTCTTTAGCCGCTTTTTTGTCTGCGCCACATTTACCTTCGCCGCACTTACCTTCTTTAGCTGCTTTTTTGTCTGCGCCACATTTACCTTCGCCGCACTTACCTTCTTTAGCTGCTTTTTTGTCTGCGCCACATTTACCTTCGCCGCACTTACCTTCTTTAGCCGCTTTTTTATCGCCGCCACACTTGCCTTCTCCACACTTACCTTCAGCCGCGTCTAACTGATACCCTGCTTGCATTTGCTGAAATTCAAATGGATTCGCGTTCGCATCAGTGGCTGCAAAACTTGACGCACCTACTACAACTGCACCTAATGTTAATGCAATTGAATTTTTCTTAACTGTGTTCATTCGATGACTCTCTTTTTTATAAAGGGTTATTAAACAAGACCTGTGAACTACAAATATCTTTCATTTTTTTCTAATTATTTTCTGAAAGTGCGCAGAAAGCAAATTACGATTTATAAAACAATCTAGAACAGCTAGAATACGCGTCCTAATTTTTGATAAGTAAACAGGTATCATGCGACTAGTTTTAGCACCGATGGAAGGTGTTGTAGATTTTAAAATGCGACAACTCCTAACTGATTTAGGTGGATTTGATTTATGCGTTACAGAGTTTGTTCGTGTCGTCGAAGACACGCTACCCGAGCGCGTGTTTCATCGCTATTGTCCTGAGCTAAAAACAGGTGGCTATACCCGTGCAGGTACACCTGTACGTATTCAATTACTGGGTCAAGTTGCCAATGCTTTAGCTGAAAATGCAGTTAAAGCAATACGCCTAGGCTCACATGGAATCGACTTAAACTTTGGTTGCCCTGCTAAAACGGTAAATAAAAGTAAAGGTGGTGCGGTACTTTTAAAAGACCCTGAGCATATGTACGAGATAATCAAAGCCGTACGTGATGCTGTCGACCCACGCCATGAGGTGAGTGCAAAAATCAGACTTGGCTTTGATGATGATAGTAATAGCCAAGAAATTGTTGATGCTGTTGTAAGCGCAGGCGCTTCAAGTCTTGCTATTCATGCCAGAACTAAACGAGATGGTTATAACCCTCCTGCTTACTGGGAAAAAATCCCCCCATTAATCAAAAACAAGAATATTTCAGTAGTTGCTAACGGTGAAATTTGGCAAGTTAAAGATGCTATACTTTGCCAAAAAAGAAGCCATTGCCAAGACTTAATGCTTGGTCGTGGCGCACTAGCAATGCCTGATTTAGCAAAACAAATAAAGTCACATGCACAAAACGAACATTATACTCCTATGTTATGGGAGCATGTGATATACCACATTATTCATTCATCAATGCACCAAGACGAAAGTAAATGTGAAAAGTACTTTGCTTCTCGAACTAAGCAATGGCTCGGTTATTTAAAACGCCAATACCCACAAGCAAGCGTACTTTTTGATGAGATACGTCGCTTAAAAGCCAAAGATGAAGTAGCTGATGTGCTAAGAAAGTATGCCAAAGCGCCGAGTATTGATACAAATCATAATTAGCAAACGGATTTTGTTTGATAATACTAGTATTGCCCACTTGGAAGAAACGCGATGAACAATACTGAAATTCAAACAAAGTTATCTGCGGAACTTGCGCAGGTCAGACAACGTTTACTTGATATGCTGGCTAATTCTGAACAAAGCTATCATCAGCAACTACTATCGCAACTTAAAGATAACCCTCCTTCGGATTGGTTAGAGCTGACAGCAAATAACCTTGGCTCTGAATATCAAATATTGATTGCTCGGATAGAAAAGTTGGAAGCAGCACTTTGCCAAATTGATATCGGGCAGTATGGCTATTGCTGTGATTGCGAAGAAAAAATCGATGACGAACGTTTACTTGCAGATCCTGCAAGCCAACGTTGTCGGCGTTGCGCTCCATAGAGCGCAATGCTGTACTAATTTATAAAAATAAAACTCATTGCAGGATAAAGTATAATATCCTCAATTAACCAATCCGCTTGCAGCTGATCTACGCCTAAACGCTTCATTAAATTGACACGTGCTTGCTGTTCACTCCAAGTGTGATAATGAATACCTAAGTCGGTTTCCATCATAACTTGCCAGAAGTATTGCTCGCCTTGCGTTAGCTTACGTTTACTTTTTAGCGGGTCTATATAATCAAGCTGCCAATCAAGACCACTGTGCTGATGATTTTCCACAAAATAAGTCATCACTAATGGGTTAACATGAGAATCTGATACAGGTAATACAAAATCTGCTCTTTGTAACTGCTTAAGTGAACTTTGGACCTCACTAAGCCAGTTTAAAGGAGACTTAGTCTCACCACTGAAGTAATTAAGTTTACTTTGGTACCAGTCTTTACCGTTCGCTAAACCAACTAAACCAAGCTTTGTACGAGGTTTATATTGAGTTAAGTATTGATTGAGTTTATAAAGCGCTGCTTGGACACTGTCATCGCTGTTATCCAGATGCGATTTAACCATGTTATGCAATAACGTTAACTCAATTTTATTTAATTTAAGGTTGCTTTGTTCAGCAGCAATTAACTGCATTTCAACTAACTCTAACCAATTAGCTAGTGCATTTGCTGAATAGTTATCCTGTGAACGAGCTTGACTAATAACATCACGTTGTACAGGCCAGACAAAATAACGTTCAGGATAACGCTCGGCAATAATTAAATAATTTAATTGCGCCTGTTGTGACTCATCTAAAGACGTCGCTTTTAGCTTTTGATAAGCTTGGTGACGTGCTTGCAAATAACTTTCAGAGAAAGGCCAGCTAGTAGCTTCACTTTGCAGTTCTTGATTAGATAATAAATTATTAATTCTTTGCAGCGCTTGCTGCCCTTCCCTAAAAGTCTTGAAACCTGAAGATTGCTCAGAGCAAGCTATCAGCATCACACTTGCGACAAGTAATAATACGATCTGTCTTAGCATTTTAAAATTCCATAAAAAAAGCCCCAGAGGGGCTTTTTAATTTAAAACAACATCAATTAGATTTTTACACCGTTACGAGCGGCTTTATCTTTGATGAAGGCTGACCAGCTCTTCGCGAAACGACGCGTGCGCGGATCATCCATTGCCTTAGTGATAGCGTTGTAAGCTTGCTTGTACTTCTCTTGGTAGTAGTAAGCTTCAGCTAAATCAGAATAGATAGTTCCTTTTTTATCAGAACCTAACTCTAATGCCTTGTTCAAACGAACAACGGCTGCACTATAATTTTGCGATTGTAAAAGTAATGAACCTGCTTTGCGGTAAAGCTCTGCATCGTCATCAAATTTAGCCGCTTCTTCATAGTATTTAGCTGCTTTTTCAATATCTTTAGAACGGTGGTAATTAGATGCCACTGCGCTGATATTTTGCTTGTTACGCTTAACTTTTTCTTCGTTGATTGCCTTTTCAAGCACGACTGCTGCTTTGTAAGGAATATCATTTAACGAATAGAAGTTAGAAAGTACTTTGTATTCAACTTCGTTTTCAAAATAGCCATTTTTGTAGGCAACTTCCATGGTCGCTAGACCTTTTTTGAAGTCTTCGGTTTGTAGGTAGTATTTACCTAAACCAACCCAGGCTTTTTTGTCTTCAGGCCAAACACGAACAATCTCTTCAGCTACTTCCACCATGTTTTTGTACTGTTTAAGTTCAAAATAGGCAGCTAGCTTTAATTGGTAAGAAGCTTTTGCAGGTTCTTTTGCCAATTCAATTGCTTTGTCTGCAGCAGGAAGAACGTCTTTGTAAAGTTTTAACTCGTAGTTTGCTTGCGCAATACGTGTATAAACTTTGTCGTCTTCCTCACCTGTGAAGTCCATCCAAGCTGCATAAGCTTCTTTCGCTTTTGCATATTGCTCAGTACCCGCGTACATATCACCTAGAAGTTTTAGGCCTTGCTCTTGGTCAGCAAAGTTTAAAACGTCAGGCTTAACTGCCGCTGAGATGTGCTTAATAGCCAATTGGTACTGCTCTTTTTGAGCGTACATCTGACCTAAGTAACGATCAACTGTTGCCTTATCGAAATCATCCGAAGGATCGATTTCTTTAAGTAGTGCAATCGCTTCATCAAGCTTATCTTCATTGTACAAGTCAAACGCTTTAATAACTTTCTTACCAACGCGCTCGCCCATAACTTTAGTTTTTGCTTTTTTACGCGCTTCAATCTTCGCGTAATCTGGCGCTGCTAAAGCAGGTGCAGTGAAAGCTACACCTGATAGAGACATAAGAAGCGCAAGTGCAGTTACTTTAGATAAATTTCTCATTACTCGCCTCCTTAGTTGCCTTGGTTAAGTTTAAAGTCTAATTGTACTTGAAGACCAAATTGCTTCTGTGGTTTACCATCGATGATTTTCGGACGGTACTTCCACTTACGTAGCGCACGTTTAGCTTCGCGGTCGAAGATACGTTTTGGATCGGCGTCGATCACTTCAACATCTTCTACACCACCAACTTCATTGATAGTGAATGAAAGTTGTACCCAACCTTCCTTACCATCACGCGCTGCTTGCGTAGGGTATTTTGGTTCAATACGAACGATAGGTGTCGCATCACCATCACGTCCAAATGCACCTGGACCACTTAGGCCACCAGCTGTGCTACCCACATCGATGCTTGGCATATTAAATGACAAACCACCAGTGTTCGGGTTGCTGTTTTCCGGCTGAGGCGGCTGCGGCTTAGGCGGCTGCTTTGGCGGTGGCGGAGGCGGAGGCGGAACACGCTTCCTCTCCTGCACCTTAGATTCAGGCGGATTCGTCATAATTTCGACTACGATCTGTTCTTTTTGTTCAGTCGCACGATCAGCTCCACCGGAGATGAGGTACGCCATGAAGTAGAACAAGCCGAAAGTAACTGCCCCACCTGCAATCAGTGAAAACAGAAAACGAATCATTACTGATCTCCAGCTATTGAAATTTTAAGGTTATCACCCGTCGCTTTGATCTGGTCCATAACTTTAACCACTACGCCGTGTTTTGCTTCTTTATCAGCTTGCAAAATCACAACTTCAGTAGGTTGTTCTGCTAATAAACTTTCAAGTTTAGCTGATACACGCTCAACGTCTACTTGTTGTTTATCAATCCAGATCGCACCGTCAGCACGGATAGCAACAAAAATGTTTGCATTTTTTTGCTTCGTAGCTGCAGCTGCTTTAGGTTTATTGACTTCGATACCAGCCTCTTTAACGAACGATGTAGTTACGATAAAGAAAATAAGCATGATAAATACGATGTCAAGCATTGGCGTCATGTCAACCGCTGCTTCTTCTTCTTCACGAAAACGTTGTTTACGTGCCATATTTAATTCTCTCTCTAGTGATGAGGCATGCTATCTACAAGTTTAGCTTTCGCCATTCTCGCTCTCGCTTCTAGACGTGAGCTAAAGAATACTCCAGATAGTGCCGCAACCATTCCAGCCATTGTTGGGATTGTTGCCATTGAAATACCTGATGCCATTAAACGTGCGTTACCTGTACCTTGAGTAGCCATGGTTTCGAAAACCGCGATCATACCCGTTACAGTACCTAGTAAGCCTATTAAAGGACAAATAGCTACCAATGTCTTAATCAACAACATACGCTGATCTAATTTTTCAGACGCTTCAGAAATCCATGCTTCACGGATTCTGTGTGCGTACCAAGACGTAGTGTCTTGGCGGGCATCCCACTGAGCTACAATGTTCTTCGTCATACGAGGAAACTCAGCTAGTAGGAACCAATAGCGCTCAATCATTAAAACCCACATAAGAAAGAGTGCTATCGCGACCACGTATAAAACCTGGCCGCCTGTGCCAACAAAATCCCTGATAGATTCCCAGATCTCCATCAGGACTAGCATTAGGCTTTCTCCTTCTCCGCGTGAGCAGCGATGATACCTGCGCTTTGCTCATCAAGGACATGTAGAACCGACTTACTACGACCCGCAACAATTGAGTGAAGTAGAATAAGTGGTAGAGCTGCAATTAGACCTAACGCTGTAGTAACAAGTGCTAGAGAGATATTACCAGCCATGATCTTCGGATCACCTGTACCGAACAATGTGATTGTTTGGAACGTAAGGATCATACCGATTACCGTACCTAGTAGACCTAGTAATGGAGCGATTGCTGCCAAGATCTTGATGATGTTGATACCAGCTTCAATGCGAGGCGTTTCACGTAAGATTGCTTCGTCAAGTTTAAGCTCAAGGTTTTCAACGTCTTGATTCTTGTTGTCAGCATAAACCTTAAGAATACGACCCAGTGGGTTGTTTGTATTCGGAGTAGAAAGGTTTTTAAGCTGGCTCTTAATCTTAGTGCTAGTAAGCGCAAGATCAATGAAACGAACGATGAAGATAAGTAGACCAACAACAAGTAATACTGTGATGATGTAACCTACTTCAGCACCTTGCTCGTAGTATTCCATTAACGATTTCTTCTGCGTGTTGATACGTAAGATCGCGCCACGAGTCGGGTCGATGTATACGCCAGCATAGTTGTCAGAAGAAGTATTTTCTAAATCGCTGATACCAGCTAGGATGTAGCTATCAGGTTGCTTACCTAGTGGTTGGATTGCTTTAGTTTCTGGTGAGTAGATTAAATAACCATCGTCAGTTACTAAGTTGAAGTTACCGATACGCGTTACTTTCTTCACAGAAGATGAACCGTCAAGACCCGCAACTTCAGTTTCGAAAGTTGAAACTTTAGCTGACTCAGTCATTTCAGTTTGAAGAGAAATCCAAAGCTCTTCAAGTTCACGTACAGTTGGAAGTTCTTTCGCAGCAGCTAGTGAGCGAAGTACTTCAGCACGTCCTGGTTTTTCAGCAGAAACAAGTGATGCTTCGATTGAACCGATTGCATCAGCAGCTGCACGACGTACAACACCGAACATCTCACCTAACGTACCTTGAGCGTTTAAAAGAGCTTGCTCTTTCTCAGCTAAAGTATTTTCGTTTTGTGCATATTCTTTAGCTAAACGATCACCACGAGCTTTTTCAGCAGCTAGGTCACTTTTAGCTTTGTTAAGTAACGCTTGCTTATCAGCACGAGCTGAAAGGAACTCTTGTTCACGTTGCTTATTTAATTTGCCTTCAGAGATACGTTCTTGCTTAACTTGCTCAAGAATTTTGTCTAAAGCATCAGTGTTTGCATGTGCATTAAGCGCGGTACCTGCAGAAACAGATAGTACTGCTGCAACAGCAAAACCTTTAAATAGTTTCTTCATTATTGATTACTCCGCGCCAAAGATTGGTAGTTTAACAAGTTCTAATGTCGCTTGTTTACGCGCCATACGAATAACTTCTTTAACAGGTTTTAGGTATTCTTCACCTAATTCTTTCCACTGTTTAGTGTTGTTATCCCACACCCACGCGTGCTTAAGGTCAAAAGACTGAGCAACGTAAGTGATACGACCTAAACGACCGAAGTCAACGTTGATGCTCTTACCGTCGATCTCAAGAGTACCTTGTGAAGCAGTTACAGCTGAGCTGTATGCAGTTTCAACAGTGTAAGCTTCAAGAACTTGGCGGAATTTTTCAGATGTAGTAACTGATGCTGACGCCATGATGTCACGAAGTCTTTCAACACGTGCTAGACGGTTTTCAAGATTGAACGGAACGTCCGCTTTGATGAATTGCTCAAGCGTATCGATCATGCGATACATCAAAGGCACAACGTTTTGTTTCGTGTTATCGATAGTTGCGATTTGACGGTCAAACGACTCGATTGAAGCATTTTGGTCAGCGACCAAACGTGCTACGTGATCGTTATAAACCTTCATTAGCTCAGTTTCGTCAACAACGCTACGGTACTCAGCGATTAGCTCTTGAGTTTGACCATATACATTGTCAATTTTAGTTTGAGACTTAACAGCAGCCTTTTGAATTTGTTGACCTGCATCTTGCACATCTTTCAAAGGATCTGCAATCACATTGCTGCTTGCAAATGCAAAAGCGCCAACCAACGCTGATGCTACAAGACTCTTTCTGATTTTAACAGACATAGTTCCCAACCAATTAAGTAATGTTACTTTTATAATTTAATTACCCCCCGAAGAGGACAACCCTGATATCTTTTAATAGATATCAACCCTCCAATAATGCTAAATGCATCAGAGTCTGTCAACTTGATGTTCGGCTTTCGTCGGAAAAATTTGGTGACTCGTCGTTGAAAGGAAAAGAACCAAAACAACGAATTAACAAAAATATAACAGAGGTGTTCATATGATACTTCTATAGCCCTTTGCTGGCGAACATCGCATTCATATTAGGTTCAACCTTAAACATAAATGTAACATTTTATGAAATCTGAAAATGCTGAAGAAAAATGAAAAAAAAAATCCGTTTATTCATCTAAAAAATCTATTTTGAAGAATTTTTATGCACTCGCCACGTGTAACCGCTCAATAAGCAGCCAAATCAGGCACTAAACACAAGAATGAGAGAGTTGAAATCTCTCACCGCTATGGGTGAGAGAGTTAAAATATTGCGCGGTCTTTTACAAGCTTGGCAAGTGAAATAATTGAATCAACTTCAAGCTTTTCAAATATTTTCGCTTTGTATGTACTTACTGTTTTGTTACTAATAAAGAGCTTTTCACCGATATCTTTGTTCGATAAGCCTTGTAGTAAATAATTCATCACCGCAAGCTCACGTTCAGTTAATAACTCGTCAATGTCTTTTTCCGAAGCGATTAAGTGCTCTTGCGGGAAGAATGTATAACCACGCAAAATCATTTCAACGGCTGAAGAGATATCTTCAAGGCTCTCTGCTTTGTTTACAAACCCCTGCGCACCAAGTTTTGCAGCTGTACGGATAATATGCTTGTCTTGCTTAGCTGATAGAAACAACACTTTACCAGTAAAACCACTACTGACGGCGCGCTTATATAAACTAAAGCCATCGGAGTCTTCTAACTCGATGTCTAAAATCGCTAGCGCTACATTATTACTTTTTAAAAACTGCAACGCTTCTTTTTGACTTGCAACAGCTTGTACTTCGTTTACTAGTGTAGACTTGGCAAGTGCCATTTTAATTGCTGTTGCCACCATTGGGTGGTCGTCTACCAAAAGTATATTGTTTCCTATGCTCATCGATTAGCAAACCTTCATTATATTTCATCAAACAAGTATAAGTTACTCAGCATTATTTCCACATGTGGATAAGTTAAGTTTAGCGGGTTATTTCTAGTTTGGTGAAAAATAACTGTAAACATTTTGCTGCTAACTTTCGAGTTCAATCAAAACTACTAACTAACATAACAGACGCTGTTATGTTTAATAAATTACATCGTTACAGCATATAATACTTTAGTTATGGAGAGTAGCTTTTAGAGCATAGATCGTGAAGTTCTAGCTTATCGTCTGATTAAATTAGTCGCTTTCAATGCCTTTGGAGGAATATAATTTCGGTACAGCTAATTAATGTTTGGTGAGATATGAGTGTTGCAATTTTTTGTGAGGTAATGATGAATTTTGGTGAAACAGAAACTGTTCCACCAAAATGAGAGGTTCACATAATAAATTATGCTACTTCTACGTTCTCAGCTTCAGGGCCTTTTTGACCTTGTTTGATGCCGAAAGATACTTGTTGACCTTCGCTAAGAGTGCGGAAGCCTGTACCTGTGATAGCACTGAAGTGTACGAATACATCAGGGCCATTTTCTTGTTCAATAAAACCGAAGCCTTTAGCTTCGTTGAAGAACTTAACTTTACCAGTAACCGTGTTTGACATACCAAATTTTCCTGTAAGTCAATTATTAAAATTCAGCCATAATGGCTCTATCCTCCCTGAGTGAATGCCCAATAAACTTGGGGTAAAGTACAGGAAGAACCAATAACCTAACCGGTAACCGTACAGCCGCACATTATCCGTAAATTCAATACGCAAAAACTCAAAGCAATTTAAGACTAACACATTAAATAGTTTTTAGCTCTATTAATCGAAAATAATTTTAAGGTCAACTGCCGAAACAAAAATATATGACAGTATTATTTATAAACAATTAATAATAAATGAAAAAAGCCCATCAAAATGATGGGCTTCTAATTTTCAAGAAAAGAGTGCTATTGCTTTTGATTATTTTACTTGCCAATCCATTTTCGCTTCAGCTTTGATTGGCACCACTTCTGAATCACCTAGTTTATAGCTTGCTGGTACCGTCCAGCTTTCTTTAAATAGTGTAATAGTATCTTGGTTACGAGGCATACCATAGAAGTCTGGACCAAAGTGGCTTGCAAAACCTTCTAGTTTATCTAAAGCCCCCGCTTCTTCAAATGCTTCAGCATATAACTCAATCGCAGCATGTGCTGTGTAAGCACCTGCACATCCGCAAGCTGCTTCTTTTTTATCTTTGTAGTGCGGAGCAGAATCAGTACCTAAGAAGAACTTTTTACTACCACTTGTTGCAGCAGCAATCAACGCTTGTTGATGGATATTACGCTTCAAAATAGGTAAGCAGTAATAATGAGGGCGAATTCCACCCGCTAACATGTGATTACGATTATAAAGTAAGTGATGAGCAGTAATTGTTGCTGCTACATTTTCAGGTGCATTATTAACAAACTCTACCGCATCTTTTGTTGTGATGTGCTCAAGCACAATTTTTAAGTTAGGGAAATCGTTCACTACGTCCGCTAAAATTGTTTCTAGGAACACCTTCTCACGATCAAAAATATCAATAGATGAATCTGTCACTTCACCATGAACAAGCAACAACATACCCACTTCTTGCATTGCTTCAAGTACTGGGTAGATGTTTTTGATTGAAGTAACACCTGAATCTGAGTTTGTAGTCGCACCAGCTGGGTACAACTTAGCTGCAACAATTTTACCCGTTGCTTTCGCTTTTTTGATTTCTTCTGGCGTAGTTTTATCTGTCAGATAAAGCACCATTAACGGTTCAAAGTTACCCTGTGGGCCGGCAGCTTTAATTCGCTCATAGTAAGATAACGCAGTTTCTGTACAAGTTGCCGGTGGAACAAGATTAGGCATGATAATTGCGCGACCCATGTAACGGCTTGCGTCACGAACGGTATCAACGAGTTGCTCACCATCACGTAAATGAATGTGCCAATCATCAGGGCGTGTAATTGTTAGAGTTTGCATCGAATTTAAATCTGACATTGCTTGTTTCCACGGCTAAAGTTAGGGGGATAGCGTAAACTTTGAGCAAATAACCTTGCTAAATTACCCAAGTTCATATTCAGGTGCCTAGTTTACACCAGTTCCAGTTTTTTTTGAAAATAACTTTGTGGATAGTTTGATAGTAGGTTAACGTAATAAATTAATACAACATTTCGGTTACCTTTTATTCTATGCCTAAGAGTTTAGACACTGCTTTTGCACTTGAGGTCAAAACAGACCAACTACATATAATTAATCAATTTTCATCATCTGTAATGCAATTAGACACAGTTGAAGAATTATTAGAATATGTTACGTCTGAAGTGGTTAGCCGCCTAGGCTTTATTGAATGTGTAATTTACCTCGCAGATGATAAAACTCGCACCCTAAAAGAAATGGCTTCTATAGGCACAGCTGGCAGCCATGATACTTACCATATTGACCGTACAGAAATCAGCTTTGATCAAGGCATTACGGGTTATGTCGCAAGTACTGGTAAACCTTTGATGATTGCTGATGTTAGCCAAGATCCACGTTACATCGCTGATTCTCGCCCAGCTCTTTCTGAGCTTTGCGTACCATTAGTTTACAAAGAAAAAATACTGGGTGTGATTGACTGTGAGCATCCGCAAAAAGATTACTACAATGACGCGCATTTAGAGATTTTATCAACTGTCGCGCATTTATTAAGTGCCAAGATCAATCAGGTTCGCACCATAGAAAACTTACAGCAAACCGTCATGCAGTTAAACGATGCGCAAAAGCTAGAACGATCGATGCTGCAAATCGCCAATTTGACGTATCAATCAAGTGAACTAGATAGTTTTTTTGAGTCATTACACGGCATTATTACCTCTTTACTCAGGGCAGATAATTTCTTCATTGGCCTTTATGACAAGCAGCTCGATGTGCTTGATTTAGTTTATATTATTGAAGAAGGCGTGCGCTCAAATGCTCATAAAAAAATATCGAAAGAACAACTAAAAGACACTGCGTCTTATTACTTACTAAATATAGATCAGTCACTTCTTTTTACTAAAGAAGAATTTCAGCAGCACATTGATGCTGGGCATTTTAAAATGGTCGGTCGTCAGGCTGAGTCTTGGCTAGGTGTACCGTTTAAAGTGAATGAGCGTATTAGCGGTGTCATTGCCGTACAAAGCTACAGTAAAAGTTACCATTATGACGAGCATGATCGTGCCTTACTCACTTATGTTAGCCGTCAAATCAGCATGGCAATAGACCGTCAATTATCAAGGCAAGAGCTTGAGCATCGAGCTCTTCACGATGAATTAACAGGACTTGCTAATCGTTCTTTACTGATTGAGCGAATTAAACATGCAATACTTCGCCTTGCAAGAGCAAATAAGCAACATAAGCATGCCCTACTCTATTTAGACTTTGACCGCTTTAAAAGTATCAATGATTCGTTAGGCCATGAAGTTGGTGACCATTTTTTAGTTAAAATTTGTGAATTGATCTTAAGCACTATTCGTAACACCGACACCTTCGCCCGCTTAGGAGGCGATGAGTTTGCCATTTTTATGGAAAACATTACCGATAAACAACAAATAAATGATGCCCTTGAACGGATCCAGCATGTGCTCGCACAGCCCCTTGATATTGATGGACACCTTCTACAAGCATCGACTAGTATAGGTGTTGCTTTTTGTGAAAGTAGTCGCGATCAAGCGTATAAGCTATTGCAGCATGCTGATGCAGCAATGTACGAGGCGAAATCATCTGGCCGTGGTAAAGTTAAGTTTTTCAACAATACAATGCGTAAAAAACTTAAAAATCATGCCGATATAGAAAATGATTTACAGCATGGCATTGAGCATGACGACTTTGAACTTTACTACCAGCCAATTTTTACTATTCAAGACACAAGAGTTGTTGGTTTTGAGGCCCTTGTGCGCTGGCATCACCCAAGCAAAGGCTTTGTCTCGCCAAATGATTTTATTCCGGTAGCAGAAGACACAGGTCAAATTATCAACCTAGATTTACATTTACTTCAGCTTGCTGCAAAGCAAATTGCAAAGTGGACGAGTGAAGGAAAAGCATTTGGCCGAATTACCGTAAATGTGTCATCGCGTCACTTTGCTAGCCTCGATTTTGTGGAACAAATACATGCCTTATATAAGCAATATAAGTTACCTCTTGGCTCACTATGCTTAGAAATAACCGAATCTGGACTTATCGGTAATCTAGAGCTGGCGACAAAAATCATCAAGGGTCTTGAGCCTCTTGAAGTGAAACTGTGTTTAGATGACTTTGGTACAGGCTATTCCGCGCTTGGGTATTTACACCAATTACCGATTCATATAATGAAAATTGATAAAAGTTTCATTGACCATTTAAACAAAGCGCACAACCCCTTAGTCGATGCTATTTTATCGTTAGCGCAATCATTAAAGCTCGATGTAGTCGCAGAAGGAATTGAAACGGAAAAACAATTGGCTATTTTAAAGCAAACTCAATGTAAATTTGGCCAAGGCTTTTTAAAAGCAAAGCCTATGCCCGCTAGTGAAGCAGAAAAAGTGATAGCAAACGGCCTGTAACTAAGTATAAAAAAGCCTTGCGAATGCAAGGCTTGGCTCTATTAAATATTAGGAACGTTTACAGCTCCCCAGGAGCGAAGTTATCCACAGCTATCGCTTTTTTGCGCAGCTCATTGGCTTTGTTCATTCGCTCAGCAACGGTTTCGTTAATCAAGTTTTTCTCTGCCGCTACGACTATTGCATCCTCAAGTTCAAGGTTTTTAGCAATAGTGCCTTCTTTTTGCCATTTACGAAGCTGCTTAAAGTCATCGTGGGTATCAATCATGGCTAGAAAGGCATTTTCCATCACCCCTGTACCGGCATTTTCATCAACATAACAAAGGTGAGTTAATCTGTCTCTGAAGACACCTGGCTTGCTCATGTGCTCACACATAGTTTGTGCTAACTCGTCACTTGGGCGGTGATAATGATTACCTACCGGGAACACAATGCGTTTCAGTAAGAAATTAATAACAGGATTAGAGAAGTTTTTAAAGAAACCATCGAATGCCTGACCTATGCAAAATAACGAATGCTCAACAGCATATTGTACAAATGATAAATCAGCTTGTTGACGGCCTTCATCTTCGTAGCGTTTCAGTACACATGAAGCTAAATATAAGTGACTAAGCACATCACCTAGGCGCGCCGAAATCATCTCTTTACGTTTTAACTCACCGCCTAAAACCAGCATAGCAACATCAGTACAAAACGCTAAGCCACGACTCATGCGGCTTAATTGTTTGTAATACACAGCTGTTGCACCAGATACCGGCGCTTTTGCGAAGTAACTACGTGTTAATCCGTGTACAAACGCCATACCTGCGTTGCTACCAGCAAACAAAATATGTTGCAGTAGTAATGAGTCAAACTCTTTTAAAGCAACATCATGATCTTCCATTGCAGCCGCTTCCATTTCTTTAAGAACAAAAGGATGGCAACGCGTAGCACCTTGACCAAAAATCATCAAATTACGAGTGAGAATGTTTGCACCTTCTACAGTAATCGACACCGGGATCCCCATATAGCCATGAGCTAAATAGTTATTTGGGCCCACTTGGATCCCTTTACCTGAGTGAATATCCATAGCGTCATTCATAACAGTACGACCCATTTCTGTCATATGATATTTTGCAATTGCAGTAACCACAGACGGACTCAACTTCATATCAATCGCGCCTGCAGTCATTAGTCTTGCAGACTCTAAGGTGTAAGTTAAACCACCTATGCGCGCAAGAGCCTCTTGCACTCCTTCGAATTGTCCAATTGAAACACCAAATTGTTGACGCACAGTTGCATAGGCTGATGTCATTCTTGAAGCCAAGTGGCCTGTTGCTGTACTAAGCGCAGGTAACGAAATACCTCGGCCTGCACTTAAACACTCAACTAACATGCGCCAACCTCTACCTGCGCCTTTTTCGCCACCAATGATCCAATCAAGTGGAATAAACACATCTTTACCGTAAGTTGTGCCATTCATAAATGCCATATTCAACGGGTAATGACGCTCACCTGTCTGTACACCTTCGTGATCAGTAGGAATTAGCGCACATGTAATGCCAAGCTCTGTTTTATCACCTAATAAGCCGTCAGGATCGTACATTTTAAATGCAAGACCCAGCACTGTAGCAATTGGCGCAAGCGTGATATAGCGTTTTGACCAGTTAAGTTTTAAGCCAATCACTTCTTCACCGTTATGCATGCCCTTACAAACTACACCAGTATCAGGAATACTACCCGCATCAGAACCCGCCTCAGGGCCCGTTAAAGCAAAACAAGGCACATCATCACCTTTCGCTAGGCTTGGTAACCAACGCTCTTGTTGCTCGGTAGTACCATAATGAAGCAGTAATTCGCCTGGGCCTAAGCTATTTGGCACCATGACGGTCACCGCAGCGGTTAAGCTCTTAGTGGCAATTTTCGATACGATGGTTGAATTAGCTATGGCTGAAAACTCACGGCCACCAAATTTTTCAGGAATAATTAACGCAAAGAAACCTTCTTTTTTTAGGTAGTCCCACACTTCTTTTGGTAGGTCTTTATCTTTTTGCACGATTTGATAGTCATCAAGCATAGCTAACAAGGTTTCGACTTGCTCGCTCATAAATGCGCGTTCTTTTTCGCTAAGTTCGGGTTTAGGGAAACGATGCAGCTTTTGCCAATCAGGGTTACCGCTGAATAATTCACCATCCCACCAAACGTCACCTGCTTCCATGGCTTCACGCTCTGTTTGCGATAATGGCGGCAAAACTTTTTTAAACATACTAAACGTAGGTCGTGTAACAAGATTGATGCGAATGTCTTTCACAGCAAAAATTACAATCACAGCAACTAGTAACAGAATAATTACGGTCGTCATTGTGCAATCCTTTTATTTTATTTAACTGCTTCAAGTATGACTGATCGTGCCATAAATACAACGTAAGCAGCTCTTACTAAGGTTGTTTTTAGCGATGCTGTTTGTTGTTTACTAAGACACTGCTATTATGCATGTGCAATAAATAACAATAAACTTCTAGGGAACGTTATGAAAAAGACTCCATTTAAGCTCAGTATGAGCGCACTTATGGTAGCGAGTGCTCTTGCACTTACTGGCTGTAATGATGACGCTGCGAGTACTAAAACGACAACGACTGAAGTCCAAACAAGTCAAGTAACCGCACAAGATGCCGCTAAATTTATCGCCGATACTGAAAAAGAATTAAGTGCGCTTTATTTAGAAGCAAGCCGCGCTGAGTGGATTTATGCCAACTTCATCACCTATGATACTGCTGAGCTATCTGCTGAAGTTAATCGCAAAATGACCGAAGCCGTTGTACGCCTTGCTAATGAAGCTGCAAAATTTGATAGTTTAGAACTTGATTACGATGCACGCCGTAAACTTGATAAGCTAAAACTAGCGCTCACTTTACCTGCACCACAAGATGCTGAAAAAACAGCAAAACTCTCGCAGTTAGTTGCTGAGTTAGGTGGTATATATGGTAAAGGTAAATACTGTAAAGAAGATGGTAGCTGTTTAAGCCTTGGCGAAATGACCGCTAAAATGGCAACGAGCCGTGATTACAATGAATTGCTTGATTTATGGCAAGGTTGGCGTCAGGTTTCAAAACCAATGCGCCCACTGTATGAACAACAAGTTGCTTTAACCAATGAAGGCGCAAAAGAGCTAGGTTATGCGGATACAGGTGCTATGTGGCGTAGTAAATACGACATGCCAGCCGATGATTTTGCAAAAGAGCTTGACCGTATTTGGGGCCAAGTTAAACCTCTTTATGATTCATTACATTGTCATGTTCGTGCCAAGCTAGGTGAAAAATATGGCGAAGATAAAGTACCACAAGACCAACCTATCCCAGCACACCTTTTAGGTAATATGTGGGCACAGACTTGGGGTAACATTTACGATGTTGTCGCACCTGAAAATGCCGATCCTGGTTATGACGTAACTGAACTATTAGCTGAGCACGATTACGACGAACTTAAAATGGTACGTGGTGCTGAGAAGTTCTTTACATCGATGGGCTTTGCGCCACTGCCAGATACTTTCTATGAACGCTCACTGTTTACTAAACCACAAGACCGTGACGTGCAGTGTCATGCTTCAGCATGGGATATTGATAGCAAAGATGACCTGCGTATTAAGATGTGTATTCAACGTACAGGTGAAGAATTCTCTGTTATTCACCACGAGCTAGGCCATAACTTTTATCAACGTGCATACAAAAATCAGCCTGTTTACTATCAAGAGAGTGCGAACGATGGTTTCCACGAAGCGATTGGTGACACCATTGCGCTTTCGGTTACACCGGGTTATTTAAAAGAAATTGGTTTATTAGACGAAGTGCCTGATGAGTCAAAAGATATTGGCCTACTAATGAAAATGGCATTAGACAAAGTAGCATTTATCCCATTTGGTTTATTAGTAGACCAATGGCGCTGGAAAGTTTTCTCAGGTGAAGTAACGCCAGAGAACTACAACAAAGCGTGGTGGGAATTACGTGAAAAATACCAAGGTGTACAAGCGCCTATCGCACGTAGCGAAGCAGACTTCGATCCGGGTGCAAAATATCACGTACCAGGTAACACGCCTTACACGCGTTATTTCTTAGCACACATTTTACAATTCGACTTCCACAGAAGTTTATGTGAAATTGCTGGTAACAAAGAAGCGATACACCGCTGCTCAGTTTACAACTCTGCTGAGGCGGGTGAAAAACTAAATGCGATGTTAGAAATGGGTTCAAGCCGCCCATGGCAAGAAGCTCTTGCGACGATCACTGGTAAAGAAGAAATGGATGCAACAGCAATCTTAGATTACTTTGCACCGTTACAAAAATACCTTGATGAGCAAAATGAAGGCCGCCAGTGCGGTTGGTAATGATAAAAACGAAAAAGCCCGCATAATGCGGGCTTTTTTATGTCATCAAATTAATGATTAAAACTGTAAGCTTACGTTTGCAAAGTATGCATCGTAATCTGAGTCATCCCAGTTGTTTGCATAACCTGCTTTTAAGCCAACGTTTTTGTTAAAGAAGTGCTGTGCACCAAAGCTGTAGTCATCTTCTTTATTAAAGGTTACAAAAGCTGATGTTGCTTTAGAGAAGTAGTAGTTTGAACCTAGTTCCCAAGAGCTACCGCTATCGTCTGTATCTAAGATTGTACCTTCAATTGTTAGGTAGTTACCTTGTTTAAGATCCATGAAGTATTTCGCATTTACTGCACGGTAATCAAACTCGTCGTCAGCTGTGAAAGTAAAACCTAAGTAATCAGTGCTGTTAAGCTGATGATTGTACTTAAGGTCAAACATTACTGTGTTATCACCGTCTTCTACGTCAATAAATGTCGCTTTAAGAAGAAGGTTAGGATTAAAGAAGTAACCTGCAGACACGTTGAATAAATCAGTATCTGAACCGTAATCGTAGTTGCTGTAACCTGCACCGATTACGAAATCTTGTACGAAGTATTCACCACCGATGTTAGTCACATCACCAAAGTCATCATCAGCGTACGAACCAAACACGTTGGTTGTTCTGTTGATGTATTCAAACTGGTCGTATGGACCCATTGTTTTCTTTGGTGCGAAGTAATATGTTGAATCAACACTTACTGTGTCGTTGCCATCGGTGTCCATGTATCCTAAATGGCTGATTGATTGGTAACTATCCGCAGCAGTCGCGGCAGTTGACAGAAGCATACTCGAAATAATAACTGCTAACTTTTTCATAAACAGATTTCCCTATTAACATTGTTTCATTGCTGTTGAAAACTAGCCTGATGGCTAAGTTGGGCACATGCTAACGTGAGAAAACTGAATGAGAACTTAACTAAGCATTTGTTTTTACTTGATTAATTGTAATAAAGTGTCGGCAAATGTAAAGAAAAAGTTGGCCGAAACTTTCGCCTCTGAGCCAACTTTCAAAGAAAAAATAAAGTGTGTCAGTACCTTATAAAGCAAACTGGCTTATAATTCTATAAACCTCATTAATGTTATCTCCTGCTTTAAAGTCTTTACTAATTGGTGTTGGATCTGAACCAACCCAAATTTTCAGTTCAGCATCTAGGTCAAAATGCCCGGCACTTTCTTTACTAAACTTAGTAATTTTTGAGTAAGCAATGCTCAACATTTCAACTTTTGAACCAGTAACACCTTGTTTATCAATGATAATCAATCTTTTATTTGTAAAGATGAACATATCACGAATGACTTTATAGGCTCTTTGTACTGTTTCACCATCAATCAGGGTATTGGCAAGCAGTTCTTCTAAATCGTCGTTATCAACTTCACTTGCGTTACCCATTAATCCACTTAATAGCCCCATAACTAGCTCTCCTTATGAAAGATTTGGTTTTCGAGTGTGTGACCATTCACCAGTTGACGATACTGCCAACCTTGTTGATAACAAAAGTGTAGAAGATTGATATCAAAAGGCTCGGCTGTTTTCTCAAACTCGATCACATATTCTTTTGCTTGGCTCATATAAACATGATGTACGTGGGCAAGGCCAGCAAGCTTTGCTTCTACATCATCATATTGTTGATTCAACTGTAGCGTAATAAAGTGTTTGTTATCTTGAGTGCTTGAACGGGCTTGATGTTCACTTAAAATACCTTTATCAAGGTGTAACACCTGAGAACATAAACGCTCAAGCTCAGTCAAGTCATGGGAGCTTAAAATAAATGTTGCTTCGTTACTTAAAGAACTTACCAGCTCTCTCACCTCACGAGCATGAATTGGGTCAAGGCCCGCAGTTGCTTCATCAAGCATCACTATTTCTGGTGAACCAATCAAGGCTTGTGCAATCGTCACTCGCTTACGCATACCATGAGAAAGGTCATCTGGTCGCTGCTTAGCCACTTCTGACAAACCAACGAGCTCTAAAACACGAGCCGTTTCTTTTTTACGAACCGCACCACTTAGCCCTTGTAATTGACCATAAAAGTTAAGTTGATGCGCAATACTAAAGCGAGGATCAAGCTGTGCATCTTGTGGTAATGCCGTTAGCTTACCAAATAACTCCGCACTCCCTGGGGTATGTCCCATTACCGATAATTTTCCTGAACTAGGTAAAATATAGCCGCATAACAAGCTAAATAAGGTCGTTTTACCCGCACCATTTGGACCAACCAGCGCCACTGGAGCCCCTTTATTTATTTCAAAGCTGACGTTATCTAGCGCTCGTTTAGCCCCATAGTTTTTTGACAAACCTTGTGCTTGAATTAAAACGGTCATAGTGAGCTCCTCGAAAAAATTCGTTCACCAGCAATCAATAACACTGCAGTTTGTAAGAGTGGTAAACCAAGAGCAAGTGTTACGCCGGCACGTTGACCAGCCATTAAATCAAGTTGATAGCCCGGAAATATGTAATTTAAAACCTCAAATGCAGGCCATTGCCATGTTAGTAAGCCAATCACAATATTACCGCCAGCAAAGAACAAAATAGCCAATACAAATGCAAGACGCGATGAACGAGCAAAGGTATTCAAAAAGCTCATTAGGGCAATAAAAGGCATAACCGCAACAAGCAAATAAAATAACAACATAAAGCTTCGCGATAAGCCAGAAAGCAGCAAACTTGGCTCACGATAACCGAGCATTGCAACCGTTGCCATCAAAGTAACAAACAACAGTGCCGCTAAAATTAATAGCTGTCCTAAAAAGCGGCCAATGATAATTTCTGAGCGAGTGGCTCTAAGTGATAAAAAGCGTAACGTACCTCGTTGTCTGTCGCCCACTGTCTGGTCACTACATAAAAACAAACAAAAGCTTGGGAAACTAAATAAAGCAATCAGCCAATAAACGGCCAGTTCAGGTTCAGGCCAATCAAGTAATTTACTGATTCCAATGGCGCCAAATGCCTGCCTAGCAAAGTCGGCAAAATCAGGTGAGCTAATCAAGGTCACAGATTGGGCAATGGGATAGCGTAAAATAAGTAGCCAACAAATGGCAAAAGCGGCAACCGCCAACAAACCACGCTTGGTCAAAAATAGTCGTACCAGCTCAAATTGGGCAATTTGTGCAAGACGTTTAGGATGTAACTGCGTCACTCATAATCCTTAATGAATTTTATTATTAGAATTACACTAAGTTGAAACAGCTTGAATTACCAGAAAAAAAAGACCCGACTAGCAGGTCTTATGTAACAAAGTATAAACTTTAACCTAGAGGTGGCTTTCGTACACAGCCAGTGCTTGATCAAGGTCGGCTAGTAAATCAGCCACATCTTCAAGACCAATGTGTAGCCTTATCACTGGGCCCTGCGACCAACCAGTTTCAGAGCGAAGACCTTTCATGCTCAAGTTTGCCGTGACTAAGCTCTCATAACCGCCCCATGAAAAGCCCATTTTAAAATGGTGCAGGCTATCTAAAAAGGCATCAATCGCTTGTTGATTACCCTGCTTCATTACAAATGAAAATAAGCCGTTACTGCCATCAAAGTCTCGTTTGAAGAACTCATGACCAGGGCACGTTGCAAAGGCTGGATGGCGAATATGATCAACCAAAGGGTGTGTTTCAAGCCATTTAGCCACTTCTATGGCTGCTTGTTCATGTTGTTTTAAACGCACAGCCATAGTACGCAGACCACGTAGCGCTAAATAGGCATCATCTGCAGAGGTACATTGACCAAGTAGGTATGAATTTTCTCGAAGTGTTGGCCAATACTTTTTGTTAGCAACAGCAACACCCATCATCACATCTGAGTGACCAACAATGTATTTTGTAGCCGCTTGAATACTAATATCAACGCCATGCTCGAGCGGTCTAAAATGCAGACCATTACCCCAAGTGTTATCTAGCATGGTCATAACACCGCACTCATTTGCTTTAGCAACCATCGCTGGGACATCTTGCACTTCCATGGTGATTGAGCCAGGTGATTCTAAAAACAATACACGGGTGTTATCTTTAATAAGCTCACTAATCCCTGCGCCGATCCCCGGCGGGTAATAGGTTGTTTCAATCCCTAAGCCAGCAAGTATTTTGTCACAAAAATCACGGGTAGGTTCATAAGCTGTATCCACCATTAAAATATGATCACCCGTTTTCACAAACGATAGCAAGGCATTACTGATTGCAGCCGCACCTGATGGGTAAAGCGCACAACCCTCACCACCTTCAAGCTCTGCAATTGCTTCTTGCAGAGCAAAATGCGTCGTCGTACCGCGACGGCCATAAAATAAAGTTTTATCGCCACGTTTCTTAGCCGCAGCTTTTAAGTCGGCAACTGAGTCAAATACCACAGTTGATGCACGTTGTACGACAGGGTTCACAACCCCTTGTGTATACGCTTTTTTACGCCCTGCAGAGACGATTTGGGTATTTTTATTTGTCTTTGTCATAATTTGTCCAAGCTGTGCTTTACAGGTTGCGCCAGTGCTCAACCAAAAATCGAGAAATAGAATCTTGCCGGGTTAGTTTAAGATGGCTGCCCTGCTCATGCCATTGGCCGAATTCATTAAGTTCAGCACGGCTAAACCATCTTGCATCGTCTAACTCGTCTTTATCTACCTGAATATCTTCTGAAACTGCTGTGGCCATAAAGCCAAACATAATTGATGATGGAAATGGCCAGGGCTGTGAAGCTATATATTGAATATCTGTAACAGCAACACCCGCTTCTTCCATTACTTCACGGGCAACGGCTTGCTCTAGTGTTTCACCTGGGTCAACAAAACCTGCAAGTGTTGAAAAAACACCCTCAGGCCAGCTTGCTTGACGGCCCAGCAAGCAACGCTCTATTCCGTCTGAAAAAGTTTTCGTAACGATCATAATAACGGCAGGATCGGTTCGCGGAAAAGTTTGATGCTGACAAGTTTGGTTTTCACATAAACGCGAATGCCCAGCTTCAACCATATTATTTTCATGACCACAACGACCACAAAAACGGTGCGTTGCGTGCCAAAAACACAAGCCTCTTGCCAGTGCTGCAATTGAGCCTTGTTTAAGCTCAACTTGTGGGCCCAACTTGCGAATATCAACAAACTCAGCGCCGTTGAGCATTGGCTCAATAAGTGAGTCTGGTTCATGGCTGACATCTAATGCAAAATGAGCCACATCATCGTCGTCTAACCCCAATAAAATGCCTTTTGATAAATCGAGATGATCCACTTGAGATAAGCGTAAATAACACACTTCAGGACTGTCTTTAACAAATAAACTTTGATTGTTATTGACTAATAACCAGCGACTCTGAGAATTCATTTGAGCCTTTAGCCACTTAGGATCTTTGCGGCGGTTTGATGCACGATCCAATGGCATTTGAGAGTAATTCAGCATGGCGTTCCTTGAAAATAGTTTACTTAGTAAAACTACCATAAGCGGATGATAAACCCAATTTATTACAGGCATAAAAAAAGCCCAAACAGGGCTTTTTTATTCTCTCTCACAATTTTACAAGGTCGCTAGATGCGCTTGTAGTTTTTGGTTCTCAGCTTCAATATGCCGATAGAACTCTAAATCTTCTAATTTACTCGCTGCTGCTTTATCAATGATGATTACGGCATCTTTATGAAGTTGCAGTGCTGAGGCTGGGCATTTAGCCATTAACGGACCTTCAACCATGGCGTGAACGGCATCTGCTTTACTTGCACCGGTTGCTAAAAGTACCACTTTTTTAGCTTCTAAAATGGTGCCAATACCCATAGTGATTGATAAATGTGGTTGATATTCGCCTTCGGCAAAAAATCGTGCATTGTCTTCAATTGTCGCTTTCGTAAGTGTTTTAACACGCGTGCGTGATGTCAAACCTGAAGATGGTTCGTTAAAACCAATATGACCATTACGGCCAATACCAAGTAGCTGTATATCAATACCACCAGCTGCTGCGATTTTTTGTTCGTATTCAGTACAAGCAACAAGCGGGTTTACTGCATCACCCGGCGGTACATGGGTGTTCTGTTTGTCGATATCAACATGGTTAAACAGCTGCTCATTCATAAAGTAGCGGTAACTTTGTGGATGTTCGCCAGTTAAGCCTAAGTATTCGTCTAAGTTAAATGTTGTCGCTTGGCTAAACGAAATATCGCCTGCTTTATTTTTTTCGATCAGTTGTTGATACAAGGCAACGGGTGTTGAACCTGTAGCAAGGCCAAGCACTGATGCTGGTTTTTTTAGTAATTGTTTAGCAAAGATGTTGGCACCATAAGCTGCAACTTGGGCTGCATCATCAAGAATCACTATTTGCATATCGATTAGCTCTAATTATAAGTTGGAAAAAAATGGGACCTAAAACCCAACCCCACGTGCAATCGAGCTGGGTTTTAGATCAAACCACTGCCAGGATACGATGCAGTAGCTATAACCATTATGACAACGCTGTCATTATCACTTCTAGTTTTACCTTTGTAAAGTAAAAGTGAATAAAAAATTACTCTTTTTGTTAGTGTTTAATAATTATCAAACACTAACAAAGATCTTACGGCGATACATCCAATGCAATACCAGCATTTGTACTGCTAATAACGCAATCACCGCCATCAGGGGTTGCCATACCTCTGGCACAGCTCGAACCACACCACCAAAAACGCTTTGGCTTACATAACCCCAATTCACAAGACTTGAGGCTAAGTAAATAATAATTGAGTTTGCACCTATGATCACAAAAGGATACGCGGCGCGCTGGCCCGGCAGAATATCAACCAGTGCATAAAATACGGCTAGCAACATGGCACTCCAACCAACCGTTACAAGCACAAATGAACTGCTCCAAAGCTCTTTATTTACTGGGAACTGTAAGTCCCATAACCAACCTAAACAGACACTTACAATCCCTGCAGCAAACAATAATGCGGTCATTTTCCACTCGCCAATTTGCTGAGCACGGGCGACTAATTGACCTGCAAACACGCCCATTAAAGCATTGACAATCGCTGGGATATTCGACAATACACCTTCTGGGTCTACCACACGGTTTTGATAACTAATACCTGGCAGTAAGTGTGCATCAAACCATGCATTCCAACTCCCTGCTGCTGAAAGGTCACCAGCACTGCCGCCTGGCACAGGCACAAAACAAAGCAGTAACCAATAGCCCACTAAAATAGTCGCTGCGGTTATAATTTGCGTTCGTAAACTGGTGTGCCAAACCAACATAGCACAGAAGAACCATGCAATGGCGATTCGCCCAAGTACACTGGCATAGCGAATTTCATCCAAAGCCATTGGCATTCCAGTGCCCCAGCCGTGGTTATACAAAATACCTAATAAACACAATAGTAAAAGGCGTTTTCCCGCCTTACGGTAATAAACTTTGCGTTCCTCAAAAGGCAAATGGTCAATGCGTTTCGGGGCTAGCCCCATCGCCACACCCGATAAGAAGATAAATAATGGGAAAATCAGATCGTAAAATGTGAAGCCATGCCAGACGCTATGTACTGTATGTGCTTCAAAAACTTTCCAGCCAGTCCAGCCTGTTAAAACGAATAGCGCTGCGAATAGTGACTGTCCGCCTAATATCCAAAACATATCCATGCCACGCAATGCATCCAGCGATGCCAAACGTTTTCTTGTTGGTTGTGTTGTTGTCATTGTTTACCTTTAATACAAAAAGCCCCGCGATACTTCGGCGGGGATTTTTCCAGGGAAGTTCTTACAAAGCTTTACCAGCTATATATGTCGCTTTTACATATTGATTATCATCTAGCACAACAAAATCAGCATCAAACCCGCTCAGCAAGCGACCTTTTTTATGTAAACCTAAATATTGTGCAGGATAAAGTGATGCCATACGTAAGCTCTCAGCAAGGCTAACATCCAATGTATTCACTGTGTTGCGCACCGCACTTGCCATATCAAGTACGCTGCCTGCTAATTCACCGGTAGTTGAATTTAATCGATCGCCAGTACGAATGACTTTACGACCATCAAAGAAATCAAACTCCATATCGTCAGTACCCACAGGTGGCATTGCATCTGTGACTAACATAATTTTTCCGCGCTGCTTGGTGCGAATTGCTAATTTTGCTGATGATGGGTGTACATGATGACCATCAACAATTAAGCCGCACCAGCTGTTATCATCCCAAAGTGCTGCACCAACAACACCCGGTTCTCGTGATGTAAATGCTGACATAGCATTAAATAAGTGGGTGAATCCATCAGCACCAGCAGCAAGTGCTGCATTGGTAGTCGCAAAGTCCGCATTAGTGTGGCCAATAGATACTTTTACGCCACACTCAACTAAGCGAGCGATATCATCAGCACTAACATTCTCAGGAGCCAAGGTAACGATTTTAATGCCTAGATCTTGGCGTGCATAAATTGCAAATTCTTGCTCTGTGATTGGACGAATGAATTGCTCGCTGTGGGTACCTTTTTTAGGAAAGGAAAGATGTGGCCCTTCAAAGTGCACGCCCATAACGCCCGGAACCCCTTCAGCAATTGCTTGTGCGGTTGCATCAGCGGCCTTTGCCATTACTTCTACTTTGTCGGTAATAAGCGTTGGCATAATCGCTGTTGAACCAAACTGACCATGCGCTTTGGCTATTCTATCTAAGCAATCTGGCGTTTGTTCTGCATTAAAAAATGCCCCGCCACCGCCATTAACTTGAACATCAATAAAACCAGGGGTGACTAAACCTGTTAATTCAACAGCATCAGCATGTGCTTCAACACGTTTAAAGACACCATTGTCGACGCTAAAATACACATCTGATAAAAATTCTTCACCGGTAAACAATTTACTCGCATGATAAATCGTCATTACAAACCTACCTCTTGACTTTGTTCTAGTACAGATTGCTGAGCAAAATAAACAGCGCCCATTTCAGGTGGTTGAATAGGTGTCTCAACTCGTTTAGCAATATCTTCTGCAAGCCACTTATTCAGAGGCTCAGCTAAACCGCCAATCATAGATAAACGTGGAGGCTTATTCTCAAGTAAGCGCTGCGCTAATTTGCTCACGTAATCTGCGCCTTCTTTGACTATCGCAACGGCAACTTTGTCATTGTTATTGGCTGCTTCAAATACATAACGGGCTAATTTAGCAAAACTGCTCGAAGGCTGACCAGACATTTGCTCAACAATTGCCATCGCATTATCAGCAGCAAAATGCTCAGTGATCACTTTAGTTAAATTTGTTGATTCGCCTAGACCATCAAGGTCTAGCAAGGTCGCTTTTATTGCTTCAAGACCCATCCATGCGCCACTGCCTTTATCTCCTAGGGCAAAACCATGACCACCAAAGTTAGTTGTACGACCATTTACACATGAAAAACCACAAGAGCCCGTGCCAGTGATAATCACCGCACCATCACTGCCTTCATGTGCACCAATGCAAGCAGTATGTAAATCAGTCGTGAGGAACATTTGTTTGAATGGATGTTCCCATTCCATAATCTTGTCATACAAGCTAGGTAGGTTAACACCCGCCAGACCTAAGCCGGCATAAAGCTGATGAACTGTATCAAGTGGTAAACCAGCATCACGAAGCGCTAATTGTGTTGAGACCATAATTGATTCGAGAGTACGTTCCAAACCATGTAATGGATTTGCAGGACCACCTAGGCCAGTTCCTAATACACCTTGTTTAACAGAGTAGATAGTTGCTCGACATTTCGTTCCGCCACCATCAATACCAATAAACAATTGGTCCTCATTCACACTCTTCGCCATCATTTAACGACCCCTAGCCTTCGTTTAGTTTTTATCTAAATCGCATTATTTTTATTATCTGAATGCGAAATCATCTCAACCTTTGTTGATTTAATGTTACACAACAAATGACAGCGTTGTCATTATATTTTTTATAAAATTTCGTATAACTTTTATATTTATTTTTAATTTGTTGAATTAAATAGCTTTATTTAATAGAAAAGAAAATTAGAAACCACATCAACGATGTCTTATAACACCTTAAATTATACTTTTTTGCATAATTTAGCGCATTGTGAGTGACTATTCTTTTATTCATCATCAAGTTTAACTAATGCAAGCTTAGCCGAAATAATACTTTAGTTAAACATTTTATTTGAAATGGAATATTTTTTTCTACCTTGATAACAACAGTGAATCGTCAATACAGTGAAATTCAGCTGCGGCTTGCTTTAAAATATCGGCAGTGAGGTGCTCTGCCCCATAGACATCACACGGTAGCTGATACTTATTCGCTAAATGGCCAAGCAATAACGCAAAATCTCCATCACCCGAAAGTAATACCATTTTATCGAGCTGCTTGGCATGCTCTAGCATATCAATGGTAATGCCAACATCCCAATCCCCTTTCGCACTACCATCTCTGCGCTGAATAAAAGGTTTCAGTTTTACCTCAAAGCCAATTGCGCGCAGAATATTTTGAAACTGCGATTGCTTTTCATCACCACGATAAATTGCATACGCAATGGCGCAATCAATTTCATAGCGTTCGCTCATCTGTGCCCAAAAGGCATTGTAATCAAAGTTTTTCTTGTAGCTTTCTTTACAGGTGTAATAAATATTTTGTACATCTACAAAGATACCGACTCTTAGCTTATCAACTGCTGACATAATTTTTCTGTTTTTAGTGATTTGTGTTCACTGTAGCATATCTAGGTTGATATTTACGAAAAAGTAACCTAAATTGGTTACATAAAACAAAGTAACCAAATTTGGTTACTTAGCGCGATGTAACTAAATTAAGTTACTTAACCTAAGGGATCATAATGATTGCGGTGATCAGCGGTGATTTAATTAAATCACAAAAAATTCCACAACAAGAATACGATGCCATGCTGTATCAGCTTGATCAAAGCTTACGCTTTGTTGCCAAGCGCTTTAATGCAAGTTTTAGCATATATCGTGGCGATGCATTGCAAATACAGTTAACAGAGCCAGAGCAGGTCTGTCATGCTGCAATTTTGTTGTATTTGCAAATGAAAGCAGCCAATTACGAACTGCGACAAAGTTTGGCTATTGGCTCACTCGATAACTCCCGTGCCGATATAAAAACAGCCACAGGCAGCGCCTATACTCTATCTGGCCGGGGGTTAGATAATATGGGCCATCAACGGCTCACTTTACAAATAGACAATCAACCCCTTGAAGAGGGTTTTTTACTCAATATTGAACTAATAGAAGTATTACTTGAAAAAATGAGTCAAAAACAAGCAAATGCATTGTTTTATTATTTAACAGCAGAACACAACAACCATGCCGAACTTGCTAAAGAACTCGCAACAAGCCGAGCCAATGTCACAAAGCTATTAAATTTGGCTCACTACCAATTAATTGAACGTTTTATACAGTACAGCCAAACCACACTCAAAGGAATGACAACATGAGTTTTTCATTACTTATCGTAAGCTTAATTTTAGCGCATTTAATTGCCGACTTTTACTGGCAACCTATGAGCTGGGTACATGACAGAAATACGCGCCACTTTCGTGCCAGTAAACTTTACTTGCACGTGCTCATCCACGGTGCTAGCTCATTTTTGGTACTATTATTTTGGGAGTTTAATTATGGCTGGCAAGCGCTTTCAAACGTCGTTATCGCCACGGCAGTGATTATGGTTACACACTATCTAATCGACCTTGCTAAATCTTACTCAAGTAAAGGTGTGGTTCCTTTTATTGTCGACCAACTTGCGCATTTAGTTATCTTGTTCTTACTGGCTATATGGTTAAGCGAAAACGATAAGTTTTTTACACATAGCTGGCAATGGCTGATGCAACCGGCAACATTATGGGTGCTGTGTGGCTATTTATTAATTTTAAATCCAACAGCGGTGTTTATTCGAATGATGTTAGAGCGGATCACATCTGGCTTTAGCACCACGGGCAGTTTACCAGCTGCGGGGCAAAGTATCGGCATGCTTGAGCGGGTATTGATGCTAACATTTATCTTACTGGACCAATTTTCAGGCGTTGGCTTTTTACTTGCGGCAAAATCCGTATTCCGCTTTGGTGATTTAAGTGCCAGTAGAGATAAAAAACTGACTGAATACGTTATGCTCGGTACCTTACTCAGTGTCAGCGTGACTTTATTTATTGGTTTAGCCGTTAATTACCTTAAAGCCGTGTGACTTTGCAGACCCATAAAAAAACGCGCCAACACAGGCGCGCTTTATATTAATTAACCAATAAATTAGCTGTTATTTGAGCCATCATTCTTAGGGCGACGTCTGCGCTGAGAATTCCCCCCTACAGACTGACGCTTAGCCCATGGGCTTTGTGTTTGCTCGTCACTTGCTTTCTTGGCATTAGATTTTTTCCCAGAACCACCACGGCGTGGACCTATGCCACTGCCATTGCTATTTGGTTTTTTACTATCCGACTTAGGCTTAGAAAACGGCTGTTTGGCTTTTTTCGGCTTTTTGGGTTTAATTGGGCGTGCATCAAGCTCTCGTTCAGGCACGGGATTGCTTGGTTCAAAACCTGCTTCAGTCGCGCGTGGGATCAATTCACCAATAAAACGTTCGATACCGTAAAGATCAACTGCATCTTCAGCTGTCACAAACGAAATAGCATGACCCGATGCACCTGCTCGGCCTGTACGGCCGATACGGTGTACGTAATCTTCATAAATATTCGGTAAATCGTAGTTAACAACGTGAGGTAGCTCAACAATATCAAGACCTCGGGCAACGATATCGGTTGCCACTAGTACGCGCACTTCACCTGATTTAAAGCCTTCGAGTGCTTTAACACGAGCGCCTTGCGATTTATTTCCGTGAATGGCAGCACCCACAATATCATCGCGTTCAAGCTGCTTAACTAAACGGTTAGCACCATGTTTGGTACGACAAAATACCAATACTTGTTGCCAATCGTTAGTACGGATCAAGTGGCTAAGTAATGCTGTTTTGCGCGATTTATCTAGTGCATAAACTGATTGAGTAACCGATTTAGCGGTCGTGTTTTTTGCTGCAACTGAAATTTCAACCGGATCGTTAATTAGCCCTTTTGCAAGTTCACGAATTTCATCAGAGAAAGTCGCTGAGAACATCAGGTTTTGACGTTTAGTTGGCAGTTTAGCAATGATACGTTTGATATCATGGATAAAGCCCATATCAAGCATACGATCGGCTTCATCAAGGATCAGTACTTCTAAATCATCAAACTTAAGAGCATTTTGATTGTGTAGGTCTAATAAACGACCTGGTGTTGCCACTAAAATATCAACACCTTTGCGAAGGCGCATCATTTGCGGGTTAATTTTAACACCACCATACACTACAAATGAGCTGACATTTGAATGCTTAGCATATTGCTCAACATTTTCGCTTACTTGCAAAGCAAGCTCACGAGTTGGCGCCAATACTAATGCACGTACTTTATTGCCACCTGCTTTAGGGCCTTTTGACAAGCGCTCAATTAGCGGCAGCGTAAAACCCGCGGTTTTGCCTGTGCCAGTTTGCGCTGCGGCCATAACATCGCGACCTTCAATGATCGCAGGGATAGCTTGTGATTGAATAGGCGTTGGTGCTTCATAGCCCTTTTCTAAAACTGCATTTACTAAAGCTGGTGATAAACCTAACCCATCAAAACTCATACTATCTCTCTTTAAAAAATTCAGCCGATACGGCGAAGTGGGCGCATTATACCTAGGATAGTCAATAATGCATGGAATTATTTACAAACTAGTACTTAATGGTGGATTTAGCAGAATAATTTTAGGTATAAAAAAAGCGGCTCTGATGCCGCTTTATCTTATATACCCAAACCACCTTGAGGTGGTTTGGGTATAGCTAATCTTTACTTAACACCAAGTTCGCGTAAACGCTCTTGTAAATAGCTGTCTGCAGTGTAGCGCTCAGAAAGCACAACATCAGGACGCGGGTGTAAGAATAGTGGTAACGAAATACGTGATTTCGTTGACGCTTTACCCGTTGGGTTGATCACGCGGTGAATAGTTGATGGGAAGTAACCACCTGACGCTTCTTGTAGCATGTCACCAATATTGATGATCAGGTTACCAAAATCACATGGTACGTCTAACCAACCACCATCTGTTTTTTGTACTTGTAAACCGGGTTCATTCGCCGCTGGTAATACAGTTAATAAATTGATGTCACCGTGTGCTGCCGCACGGATTGCACCTGGCTCTTCATCACCAGTCATTGGTGGATAGTGAAGAATACGCAGGAGTGTTTGCTCAGAGTCAGCAATCATATCTTTAAGGTCGATAGAGAACTTAGCACGCACCTCTTCTGGTGCTTCTGCCTGAACCCAACTTAATAATGTTGCCGCAAACTCATTGGCTAAGCGATAGTACTCACGGATTTCTTCTTCTAGCTGTGCTGGAACACGGCCTTTTGGATAAACGTGGTAGTACTCTTTAATATCTTTAACGGTAAAGCCTTTTGCAACTTCTGACACTGATGGTGGGAAGTAACCATCTTGTGTTTCTTTTGAAAATAAAAACTCATGCTTTTGCTCAGAATTAAAGAATTCTTGCCAATTTTTGTAAATAGACTCAACTAATGACTGAGGTATTGGGTGGTTTTTTAATACACCGAAACCTGTGTTTCTTAGTGACTCAACAAATTGAGCGGCCGCATCGCTCGCTTTATAATCAACGGTAGGTAAATGTTGCATTGTCTTTTCCAGTGAATAAGGTTCTAGAAGTCTGTGCTAAGCATAGCATTTCTTCATTATAGCGCTTCGCGAGAATAGAGAAACACAAGCAAAAACATAAGGACTTATGTCCGCCCCTACCTAGCTTAGCTCCTTAAGTTTGATACAGATCAACTAAGCCTTTAAGTAGTATAATGCGTACTATTACATAAACTTTGATATGGTTAATAAGACACGTTTCAACACGAAAGGATCGCTTATGTTCACAAGGCTGCAAATTTTACTTTTTAGTGCGCTCATACTCGTTACCAATCCGGTCATCTCAGCTGTGCAAGCAAACTATAAAGTCGAAAATATTAAAGATAATGTATATCGCTTTACTGCCGGCCATTATCATAGTGCTTTTATGATTGTTGATAACCTTGCCTTGGTAACGGATCCTATTAATAGCGATGCCGCAAAATACTTAAAACGCTATATAAAGAAAACCTTTAACGCAGATATCAAATACATGCTATACAGCCATAGCCATGTTGACCATGCGATGGGCGGTAATGAGCTAATCGATACCAACACAACTGTCGTCGCTCATCAGTTTGCAGCTGAGGACCTTAAATTGAATAAAGTGCCTACTGCCCTGCCTGATCTTACTTTTACCGATACACTCAAAGTCGATTTAGGTGATAGCTACGTGCAGCTTAATTACTATGGGCCAAATAATGGCCGTGGTAATGTCAGTATGCGCTTTATGCCTGCCAATGTACTTTATGTTGTTGATTGGATTGTACTTGGCCGCATGCCATATAAAAATCTGATTGGTTACGATATTAACGGCATGCTGCATTCAACCAAAGCCGTGTTAAATGAACCTGCGTTTGCTGCATTTATAGGTGGCCATGCTGATACAGGCAACCGCGATGATGTTGTCTCTTACTTACACTACATTGAAGACTTACACACTGCCGTTCGCGATGGCATGTTAAAAGGTAAAAACCTTGCTACCTTACAAAAAGAAATAAGCTTGCCCCAATACAGCCATTTAAAAATGTACCAGCAATGGCTACCACTGAATATTGAGGGTGTGTATAACAACCTTGTCGAGATGGGCTATTTTAATTTTCGCAGCGATATTGATGCTCAGTTTTAACTGAGCATCAAAAACGTGCCAAAAACGTATTAAGTTCTTTACTCATACGTGCGACAAGCGCTTCTGGGCCACCATCATACATATCGTTATGGCGCGAATCTTTAAGCTTAATTTGCGTCACTGGGTATACAGCGAGTTCTTGCTGCGTAAGCAATACGTTGTCATCTGCTGGGTAATCGCTACCACGTAGTGTCAGTACAGCAATATTTTTGTTCCTTGGGGTCAGCATACGACGATGATCGAGGGTGATCAATTTAGAAACCTTAGCGGGATAAATAGCGGCATATAATGCTGCAATATCACCCCCATTTGAGTGACCAAATAAAGTGAGCTGATTAAAGTCATACTCAGCATAACGCTTTGCAAGTTCAACGGCTAAAAACTCAAGGGTTTGTACACCACGGTGCCAGTTTTCCATGCGTGTGGTCATGTATGGTGGCTCAGGGTTTAAACTCGGATCGCCTTTTAACTCATGAGCAACTTCAACCGTTAAATAACCATGCTGATGGAAGGCCTGCTGGGCAAATTGATAGTCTGTATGCGCCATACCATAGCCTGCCCCAATAAACGCCACTGGGCATTTTTTCTTTATCGTGCATTTGCTATCGGCTACTGTAATGGTCACCGGAATATGGCGAGCTCGCTGTGTATCAAACAGTATCTCTGTTTGATTAGCAAAGGCTGTCTGTCCGCTAAGGGTTAACGCGAGCATTAGCGCCGCCTTTTTAATATTTAACATGCTATGACTTCTCTAATTTGAATTCTAAGCTGCGTTTAACCATCGGCCACTCACCATCAATAATTGAAAACACCACGGTGTCGCGTACACATCCATCGGCCATTATTTGGTGATTACGAAGAACCCCATCTTGTTTTGCTCCTAAGCGAGCAATGGCATTGCGCGAAGCCTGATTATGCCAATGGGTACGAAACTCAACAGCAATCACATTAAGCGTTTCAAATGCATAACTCAGCAGCAGTTTTTTACATTCAGTATTAACCCCAGTACGCTGAAAACGCTTGGCATACCAGGTATAGCCAATTTCTAAACGGCGATTTTTACTGTCAATATTACAAAAGCGAGTTGAGCCTATCACCTCATCAGTGTGTTTATCGATGACAGCAAATGGTAATGCGCGACCAAGTGCTTGTTGTTCAAACGCCATAGTTAGATAATCGTCAACACGTTCTTCATTGGGCACCGAGGTAAACCACAGGTCCCAAAGCTTTCCATCTGAAGCGGCGCTTACTAAAGCATCACGGTGCTCAAGCGTTAACGGCACTAATTTAACAAATTGACCTTCCAAAAAGATGGGACTTAAATCCATAACTTTCCTTAACTTTAATCCACCAGCTCGATGTCGAGCCCTGCTAATAAATCCAAAGCGGCATAACGTTCAAATTTGGCCTTACTGATATTGTTAGCTGTTATATCAATAGCAAAGTGACTAGCACCTATAAAATTAGCTTTACTGAGATTGGTTTGTTGAAACAAGCTGTCACGAAAATCAGTATCAGTAAAATCAGCAGAAGATAAATCTGCATGTCTAAAATCAACATCTTTGGCAAAACAGCTACGCATTTTTAAAGCTTTTAAGCTAAGCTCAAAAAAGCTGCTGTGGCTAAGCTCACAGCCAATAAAACTCACTGGAGCACGGCTAGCGAGTAGCGGCCAATCAACATCAGTAAAGCGCACACTGGTTAATTTACACTGTTTAAAGTTCACTTCTTCGAGTGAGGTGTATCTAAGCCCAAGCGCAGCTAAATTACAGTTTTTAAACTCACACTCTATAAACCGGCAGTTTTCAAACTGACTATTGCTAAAGTCACAGTCGATAAATTCACATTGCTCAAATTCGCAATGCGAAAATGTTTGGTCTACTAGGTTTACTTCAAAGGTGTGTTCAAAATAAAGCGAGTGGCTTACGATCACGCGGTGGTCTCAATATCTTGTTTAAGCGCAAGAACTGCAATAAAAATAAGACCAAACAAGGGAATAAGCGCTAATAATCCACCAATAACGGCCACCACAATTGGTGTTGAGGTTTTACGCTTGCCTAAGTAATAGCTGATAGCGGCAAACACAGGGATTAAAATAACAATTATTTGGCCGATTAAAGTTGCATTGATATTCATTTTCTCTCCTTGAAGAACATACTAAATATTCATTTAAGCACAAAAAAACCCTAAGGCATATACCTTAGGGTTATTATTCATAAAGTCTTATAATTCAGTTTATTATGAATTATTCAGCGTCTTTCGCTACAACATTAATTGCTAGCTCAGTTAATGCATCTGCATTTGCTTTGCTTGGTGCATCTGTTAATAAACATGATGCTTGCGTTGTTTTAGGGAAAGCAATCACGTCACGAATGTTGTCAGTACCACATAACAGCATAACTAAACGGTCAAGACCAAACGCAAGACCCGCATGCGGAGGTGTACCGTACTTAAGTGCATCAAGTAAGAAACCAAACTTGTCTTGTTGCTCTTGTGCATCAATACCTAAGATTCTGAATGCTGTTTCTTGCATATCGGCATTGTGAATACGTACCGAACCGCCACCAACTTCGTAGCCATTTAATACCATATCGTATGCATCTGATAATGCTGCAGCTGGGTTTGCTTCAAGCTCTTGGGCAGAAATACCTTTCGGTGCAGTGAATGGGTGGTGAACCGCATGCAATGTACCTTCGTCGTCTTCTTCGAACATTGGGAAGTCAACAACCCATAAAGGTTTCCAGCTATCAAGATCAGTAATGCCTAAATCAACACCAATCTTAAGACGTAGTGCACCCATTGCTTCGTTTACAACGTTGCGCTTATCAGCACCGAATAAAATGATATCACCAGATTGCGCATTAGTACGCTCAAGTAATTGGTTGATCACCTCTTCGTTTAAGAATTTAGCGATTGGTGATTGCACACCTTCAACGCCCGCAGCACGGTCGTTCACTTTCATCCAAGCTAGACCTTTCGCACCATAGATACCGATGAATTTAGTGTAATCGTCGATTTGTTTACGAGAAAGCTCAGCACCGCCTGGTACAGTTAATACAGCAACACGGCCTTTTTCGTCATTAGCAGGACCTGAGAATACTTTAAACTCAACGTCTTTTACTAAATCAGCAACGTCAACAAGCTGCATTGGGTTACGTAGGTCTGGTTTATCAGAACCATATAAACGCATTGCTTCGCTGTATGGCATCACTGGGAAGTCGCCTAAGTCAACGTCTAATAATGATTGCCACATTTCTGTAATCATTTTCTCAGTCATTGCACGCACTTCATCAGAGCTCATGAATGACGTCTCTAAATCGATTTGTGTGAATTCTGGCTGACGGTCTGCACGTAAGTCTTCGTCACGGAAACATTTAACAATTTGATAGTAACGGTCAAAGCCCGACATCATTAATAATTGCTTAAATAACTGTGGCGACTGAGGTAAAGCGTAGAAGCTACCTTTATGAACACGGCTAGGTACTAAGTAGTCACGCGCACCCTCTGGTGTTGCTTTTGTTAGTACCGGTGTTTCGATATCTAAGAAACCGTTGTCATCCAAGAAACGACGCACAAAGCTGCTCGCTTTTGCACGAAGCTTGATACGGTCGCTCATTTCAAGACGACGTAAATCTAGGTAACGGTATTTTAAGCGGCGCTCTTCAGAGTTTTGCTGATTAAAATCAAGTGGTAATGGCTCTGAACGGTTGATGATAGTTAAGCTTGTGCCTAAAATTTCAACTTCACCTGTTGCCATGTCTTTGTTTACTTGGCTATCAGGGCGTGCGCGAACAACACCTTTTAACTGCACACAAAACTCTTGACGTAGTTTATTCGCAGTATCCATTAATCCTTCTACTTCAGGATCAAAAACAACTTGTACTAAACCTTCTCTGTCACGTAAATCGACGAAGATAAGGCCACCAAGGTCACGGCGTTTGTTGATCCAACCACATAGTTCAACTTCTTGATCTACGTGAGATTTATTTAGCTGTCCGCAATATATAGAGCGCATAGTATTCCTGTCAGTTAAAGACTTATAGCCGCCTGCTCTTAAGAGTTCGCTATTTTGAGAGCAAAAGCCACTATACAAAGTAATCATTTAAGGCAGAGCATTATACCCAAACCATCGCAAAATGCGAGTGCCAGCAGTGCCTGTCGGGGGCTAAATATACACCCCGACTTCTGAGCAAACATTTCTTTTGTTACACTAAGCACAGTTTCAATTTATTGGTTGATTTAATGCTGTATTTAGGTTGTCCGCAGTGGTCTAGTACCGCATGGAAAGGAAATTTACTCTCTAGTCACTGTAAAAGCGCCGACATGCTCAGTGAGTATGCGCAATGCTTTAACTCAGTCGAGGGCAACACCAGTTTTTATGCTGACCCAAGTCATGAGTCATTATTGCGCTGGCATGATGCGGTTCCCGAAGATTTTAAATTTACTTTTAAGTTTCATCGTCGTTTTAGTCACGAATTACAACTGACAAATATAAATAATGAACTTAATGCATGGCTAAACTTATTTGAGCCAATCTTTGCTAAAACGGGGCAAGTTATGTTGCAGCTACCCCGCGCCTTTGGACCAGAAGCACTGCCACTGCTTGCTAATTTTATTGCACAACTCCCCAAACAACTTAGTTACGGTGTAGAAGTACGTCACCCCGGCTTTTTTAATAAGGATGATGCTGAAATTCGTTTAAATCAGCTATTAATTGAAAACAATATAGACCGCATAAGCATGGATACCCGCGCTTTATTTGCTGTACCCGCCGATACCGATGCACTCATTGATGCGCAAAAGAAAAAGCCCTATTTACCGGTGCATGCCATTGCAACAGGAGATCAGCCAATGCTGCGCTTTGTGATTGCCAGCCTTGAACATGAATATAAATCGTATTATCAGCCTTGGCTGAAAAAAGTAAAACAATGGCTTGATGAAGGAAAATCGCCCTATTTGTTTTTTCATACCGCAGATAATCGCCAGTCACCACTTTTAGCAAGACAGTTTTGCCAAGATTTAGGTTACAATCACCCCGTGCTTGCGCCGTTTTTAGGTGAACGCGAAGCAAGCCAAAGCAGTTTATTTTAGCGCCCGATTTATTAGAGAAAAGATGAAAGATTACAGCCGTTATTTTCAAGGTTACCCGCCCCATATCATTGAGCAAGTGTTACAGTTATTTAAGGGTGACAGAGCTGCCAAATACCTAAAAAGCAAATACCCAGATGCACATAGCATTACCAGCGATAAAGCTTTATACAATTACGCCACTGAATTGAAAAAGCGTTACCTTAAAAATGCCCTGCCATTTGGCCGTGCCGCGTTCAAAAAACAAGGCGATATGGTCACAAATGCCTTAGGCACCCATACTTTCCGTATGCAAGGTAAAACCCGAAAACACGACCTTGCCATTAATAGCGATCTACTTCGCGCACCTGAACCACTTCTCAAAGCACTCGTCGTACACGAGCTGGCTCATTTTAAAGAAAAAGACCACAACAAAGCCTTCTATCAACTTTGCTGCCACATGGAACCGCAATACCATCAACTAGAACTGGATTTGAGAATATTCAGTGTGTTGGTAGGTGAAGGGAAAAATCCGTACTAAAGCTATCAGCTAGACTTTAGTTACCTCAAACCTTCTCTGTCCTATCAGCTGACCTGACTCGGTAACCACTTTAACGACCCATTTTCCTGCAGCATTTGCAGGGAAATTAGTTTTATGACTCCAGGCACGATAGCCCGCTTTGCGACCACCAGAAATATCCAAGGCTATGCGGTCAACTTCTTTACGATTATGTACCCATACATGGAAGATTTTTTCATCTAAACCTCGAGGGGCTTTTACCGCACTAAAACTATATAAACCTTTTCCATGCAAGCTCTGCTCATTGAGCTCTGTAATTGGTGCAAGAGGTTTACGGGCTTGTTCATCAAGCTGATACGACATGCTCATATCAGTTAAACGCAGTGCCGCAGGGGGTACAAAACTGCGTAATTGCCAAAGCCCAGCACTTAAAGCGCAAAGCAATAACACCAACAGTGGGAAACGCCACCATTTCGCATTTGGCATCAAATTGCCAAGACTTGGAATCGTTAAAATAACAGCCGTGATCAGCGCAATTTCAAAACTCTGGCTGGTCGTTAACTTTAATAAAATAGGTAAGGTAACCGACAGCACGACAAATAAAGAAAAGCTATGAAACACACTAAACCAGACACTGTGCCTTGCAAGCTTTTTGTAATAAAGGGGATCAACAACAGAAACGAACGCACAAAGTATAATTAACGCAGTAAACGCGGCCTGCCCATGATCCCAAGTTGTCACCGCCAAAAAAAATGGTAAGGCAAAAAACAAACTTTCTTGCTGCACAACTTGCAGTGCAAAGCGCATCACGTTGGGCGACACCGCCACACCAAAACGCTCCTCGACTTTATCTCTTAGCCAGTTATCTATTAACAACCACAACCAAGTAACTAATAACAAAATAGAGATAAGCTGCGAAAACGATTCTTTTCGCTCAACAAAGACAAAACTTGCCACACCACTGCAAAAAGCCAACACAGCCATCAACCCCGGCCGCTTCTGCATCATGAAAACAAATTTAGTTATAAAGTTTTTTAAGTAATTCATGCAATCATCAAATCCATTTAAGGCTTAATGAGTAAAGCATAAATTGGATGAATGTAGGCTTTAAAAGGAGCTTTAAGTTCAGCTTTAAGCCAAGACTAGTTACTCAACTGCCTATTGAGTTATTTCAGTTATTTAATTTATGTATAACGCACCAAAGCATTAACTTAATAAAAGCTGCAAAACCATATTTCAAACTCCGAGTTTAGTGCCCTCAATTGAATTTTACAGTTGCAATAAGCTTATTATAAAGCACTGAGTGTTTAGCATTTTAAACACAAAAAAGCGCGGTCTGACCCGCGCCTCTATTTTCTCTGACGGCTGAAAGCTGATAGCTGACAGCTCAAGTCGTTGGGTTACAAACCAAGTTCTGCCATAAAATCATCATCTGCATCGTCTGCTTGTGATGACGCTTTTTGCTTTTCAGCTTTTTGTTTAGCTTCGTTTTCGATGATGTCATCTGGGTCTACCGCTTCTGAAATATCAAAGTCATGTAGTTTGATGAATTCAGTTTTATCCATTGCCAGCTCAAGATAGAAGATATTTTGCTTAGCTGTGGTGAATGTCACACGGCGTGCTTGCGGTCTATCCATGGTAGTATCAACAGAGATTTGCACCTGCTTGTTAATTGCCATCATCTTAGGTTGGTTTTGCGTGATAGAAGTATGCAGCTGGTCACGTACTTTTGACGTAAAGTCACCAACGATTTGGTTCATCAGCTCTCCGAGTACGTTCGCCACATCATCTGATAAATGGCTTTGTGCAATTTCGTCTTCTGGCATACCCATGTTACGCATGTAATCATGGTAAATTTCCATGGCTGCTTGCGCTGTGAAGTTTGTTACCACAAGACCGGTAAAGCCACCATCGAACAATACAAAACAGCCAATATCTGGGCGCATACAGGTGCGGGTGATTTTTTGAACCATAGCAGAATAACTAATACCGTTACCACTTGCTGAAGACAGAACTCCAGTCACTGAATGACACAGAGTTGATAAGATATCTTCTGTACTGATCACTTTGCTTTTTGTCATTAAACTTCTCTTTTTTGTACTTGTTATTGATAATTCTAGCCAAGCTACTGAATTTATCACTGACTATCCAGTTAAAAATGCTAAAATAGCGGTATTATTTTTTAAAGAGACTGTTCACGTGACGCAAAAAGACAGTATTTATGCCACTGAGCAAGCGGTTAAAGACTTTAGCTTTGACCAACATGTAGTAGAAGTTTTCCCTGATATGATCCAGCGTTCGGTGCCGGGTTACGCAACCATTGTTAGCACCATAGGTAAACTGGCTGGCGAGTACGCGCAAAGTAATTCAAACCTATACGACCTAGGCTGTTCACTTGGTGCTGTAACGTTAAGTATGCGCCGTAATATTCGCACCGATAACTGTAATATTATTGCCGTCGATAACTCAGAAGCGATGGTTGAACGCTGTAAATTACATTTACAAGGTTTTCGCTCTGACGTGCCGGTCACTGTCACGCTGGGTGATATAAACGATTTAGCAATCGAGAATGCTTCTGTGGTAGCGATGAACTTTACACTACAGTTTATTCCACCTGAAAAGCGCCAAGCAGTGCTTGAAAAGATTTATGCAAATTTAAAACCTGGCGGCGTTTTGCTGCTTAGCGAAAAAATTAGAGGTGAAAATGAGCAATGCGATAATTTGCTCATTGATTTGCACCATGATTTTAAACGTCACAACGGCTATTCAGAACTGGAGATCAGCCAAAAGCGCACGGCTATCGAAAATGTCATGCGCCCTGATCATTTATCTACCCACTTAAACCGATTAAGTGAAATTGGTTTTAGCCAAACGCAAGTGTGGTATCAATGTTTTAACTTCTGCTCGATGATTGCAATCAAGTAATCATCACAACGATATAAAGAGTATTTCATGTCTCAATGGTTTAACCAATTTTACGCTGCGATTGCACAAAGCCCGCTTAGCCACTGGCTCGAAACTTTGCCTGGCCAATTAAAGCACTGGGAACTAGAAGCTAGCCACGGTGATTTACCAAAATGGCAAAAAGTGCTGAAAAACTTACCTGAGGTAAGCACAAACCATGTGAACCTTCAGGATAAAGTACAAATTGGCACCGGTGATGAGCTATCTGAAGGCCAGCAAAAACAGTTAACGCATTTATTAAAGCGCATGATGCCATGGCGTAAAGGACCATTCAGCTTACACGGTATCGAGATTGATACTGAGTGGCGCAGTGATTGGAAATGGGATCGTTTACTGCCTCATATCGAACCGTTAAAAGGCCGCACTGTGCTTGATATTGGCTGTGGCTCAGGTTATCACTTGTGGCGCATGCGCGGTGAAGGCGCTAATTTTGTAGTGGGCATTGATCCATCCGATTTGTTCTTATGCCAATTCCAAGCGATTAAACACTATCATCAAGATGACAACGTGCACTTATTGCCGCTAGGTGTAGAAGCCCTGCCAGAGCTAAAAGCATTCGATACAGTATTTTCGATGGGTGTTTTATATCACCGTCGTTCACCTATCGACTTTTTAGCACAATTAAAAGCGCAGCTTCGTCCAGGTGGTGAGTTAGTTCTTGAAACTTTGGTTGTTGAAGGTGACGAACATACAGTTTTAGTGCCAACCGACCGTTATGCGAAAATGCGTAATGTATGGTTTATCCCAAGCACCGCCGCATTAAAACTATGGATGGAGCGCGTTGGTTTTAAAGATGTGCAAGTAAAAGACTGCGCAATCACAACGCTTGAAGAACAACGTAAAACCCAGTGGATGGAAAACGAATCACTGGTCGACTTTTTAGACCCAAATGACACCAGCAAAACCATCGAAGGTTACCCAGCCCCTCTTCGCGCTATTTTAACCGCGAAAGCTTAACAAATATCAGTTACAAGGCTGAAGGGTCATTTGCTTGATACTTTAGCCTTGTAACTTGAAAGCAAAAAAAACCGGACAACTGTCCTTGTCAAGTCGGTTAAAGTGATTTTTCAACTAGCCGCGCCATTGCAATTGTTGTAAAATACGCGCGTTTCTAAGCAACCCACATGCAACTTTTTTGAGGAAAACCTGTGAGCGAACAAAAACAGTCTCTTAGCTATAAAGACGCGGGCGTAGATATCGATGCCGGTAATGCACTTGTTGAGCGTATTAAAGGCGTAGTTAAAAAAACCAGACGTCCTGAAGTAATGGGCGGTATCGGTGGTTTTGGCGCACTTTGCGAACTACCAACTGGCTATAAAGAGCCTGTACTGGTTGCTGGCACAGACGGTGTTGGTACAAAACTACGTTTAGCAATCGATCTTAAAAAGCACGACACAGTGGGTATCGACCTTGTTGCTATGTGTGTAAACGACCTTATTGTACAAGGTGCAGAGCCACTATTTTTCCTTGATTACTATGCAACTGGTAAATTAGACGTAGATACTGCGGCTGATGTTGTAACAGGTATTGGTAAAGGCTGTGAGCTTTCTGGCTGTGCATTAATCGGTGGTGAAACTGCTGAAATGCCAGGTATGTACGACGGCGAAGACTATGACATGGCTGGTTTCTGTACTGGTGTGGTAGAAAAATCAAAAATTATCGACGGTACTAAAGTTGCTGCAGGCGACCAATTAATCGCACTTGCATCAAGTGGTCCTCATTCAAACGGTTTCTCATTAATTCGTAAAGTCCTTGAAGTATCTGGTGCAGACACAAGCGCTGAACTTGAAGGCAAAGCACTTGGCGATCACCTTTTAGAGCCAACTCGCATCTACGTTAAACAATTACTTGAGCTATTCAAGCAAGTTGATGTACACGCGTTATCTCACATTACAGGTGGTGGCTTCTGGGAAAACATCCCGCGCGTACTTCCTGAGTCTGCAAAAGCAGTAATCAAAGGCGACAGCTGGGAATGGCCTGTAGTTTTCAACTGGTTACAAGAAAACGGCAACATCACAACACACGAAATGTACCGTACATTCAACTGTGGTGTAGGCATGGTATTAGTTGTTCCAGCTGACAAACTTGAGCAAAGCTTAACAATTCTTAAAGATCTTGGCGAAAATGCATGGCATATCGGTGAGATCCAAGATGCGAAAGCAGGCGAAGAGCAAGTAGAAATTTTAGGTGGTCGTGACTAATGACCCCTTGTCGTCTTGTTGTATTAATTTCTGGTAGCGGTTCTAACCTTCAAGCCATCATTGACGCGTGTGCGCGTGGTGAAATTAAGGCCGAAATCGCCGCTGTAATTAGTAATAAAGCCGACGCCTATGGCCTTGAGCGAGCAAAAAATGCAGGTATACAAACTCGTGTACTTAGCCATAAAGATTTTGACTCGCGCGAGGCCTATGATGCTGAGTTAATGGACATTATTGACAATTTTGAACCAAATCTAGTTGTATTAGCTGGTTTTATGCGTATTCTTACTCCTAGCTTAGTGCAAAAATTTAAGGGAAAAATGTTGAACATTCACCCTTCTTTGTTGCCTAAGTACCAAGGGCTGAATACCCACCAACGAGCGATAGATGCAAAAGATGACGTTCATGGTGTTAGTGTTCACTTTGTCACAGAAGAGCTAGACGGCGGTCCCGTTGTTCTTCAAGCCAAAGTTCCGGTACTCGAAAGCGATACCGCAGAGACACTCGCACAACGTGTTCATCAGCAAGAACATATAATCTATCCATTGGTGGTCAAGTGGTTCAGTGAACAACGACTCAAGATGGAAGCAGATTATGCAGTTTTTGACGAAAAGAAACTTCCTGCACACGGCGCGCACTACCCAGAATAAAAATCTAAGTGCCCTACTTGCTTGTGTGGGCACTTTATTACTTCCTACCAGTGTTTTAGCTGGCGACCTCACTCAATACCAAGCAGAATACGATGTACTTCGTAAAGGCGAAACCCATGGTAAAGCAGTCCGCGAGCTTAAAAGAGCCGCAGACGGTAATTACGTGATCACTTATCACAGTGAAATCGAATGGATGATTTTTTCGGACTCACGAAAAGAAACATCAATGTTTACTTATCATGATCACAAAATCTCTCCAGTAAGTTACACTATGGAGCGCTCGGGAACAGGGCCTGATAAAGAATACAGCTTAAAATTTGATTCAACTCAAAAGCAAGTGCAAAGCAATCAAAGTAAATACCCACTTAAAATTGATTGGTCTGATGATTTTCAAGATTCACTGTCTTATCAAGTACAAGTCCGCGAAGAACTAAAACAAGGCAAAACGCAATTATCGTATCCATTGATTGATAAAAAAGGTAATCTGCGAAATTACGACTTTGAAGTTGTGGGCACAGAAATGATTTCGCTGCCAATTGGTAATGTAGAAGCCATTAAAGTAAAACGTTTATACGATAACGATAAGCGTCAAGCGCTAGCTTGGTTTGCTCCTGAAATGGACTACATGTTAGTTCGTATGTGGAAAGGTGAAAAAGGGGTAGAACAATTTGAAGTGCAACTAAATTCATTCACTGTGACCACACCAGTCTCATTAACAAATGAAGAAAGTAAAGAAGCGCCCTAATAGCGCTTCATTCTTTTTTAGATTTTTTCGCCCATTTTAAACAGTGCAAACTCACCCGGTTCCATTTTTTGCCAACGCTCGTCATTGGTGAGTGGTCTTGTCGCAATGACAGTAACCACATCATTCGGTGTGGTTTCTTTTTGAAAATCGACCACCATATCAGCATCAATTAATGTTGCTTTACCAAACGGTGCTCGACGAGTGATCCAATGTAAGTTATTGGTACAATAAGCTAAAACATAAACACCATCGGTAAGTAGCATGTTAAATACGCCTTTTTCACGCAGTGTGTGAGCAAGCTTAGCAGCATAACGAAATACAGATGCCATACTTGATGGGCGCTTAGGGTATTTTTCGCGAATTTTATCGAGCAACCAACAAAACGCTAGCTCACTGTCGGTATTACCCACTGGCCGATAATAATCTGGCTTTAAATCATGATAATTCGATAATTGCCCGTTGTGAGCATAGGTAATTTCGCGTCCCCACAACTCTCGGGTAAATGGATGAGTGTTTTCAAGACATACACGGCCACGATTACCTTGGCGAATATGACTTATCACCGAAATACTTTTTATTGGATACGCTTTAACGAGTTTAGCAATTTCTGATTGGCAACTTGGCTCTGGATCTTTAAATGTACGACAGCCTTTACCTTCATAAAAGGTGATGCCCCAGCCATCTTTATGTGGGCCAGTATTACCACCCCGCTCTAATAATCCTGAAAAACTGAAACAAATATCCGTTGGTACATTGGCCGACATGCCAAGCAACTCACACATAGAACTCTTAACCTATAAAACTAATCGAAGGAAAGGCATGATGGGCTGATCCCTGCCTGCGCTCATTGTTAAACATAGCGCTAAAGATGGCAACTGCTATGCTGAGATTTTCAGAACTATCTGAGCAATTCACAACTAATAGCTGTTTTAGCGGCGCTGATTATCAGTAATTACTCAACAATTTCTAATTTGCTGTAAATCTTTTTGCACTGATAGTCATTTTTAAATGAATAAAACTCACTGAACAGACTGTTTTAATCTCTGTTCTGCTCTTGATAATTCGCTTTTCTAGCGCTACTCTAAAAGAGGTGGTCTGACCTCTATTAAGGAATAATCAATGACTCTCATATTTTTACTTGGTTTACTCGTGCTGCTTAGTATTGCGAGTTACCACAGAGCAAGCTGGAATACCTGCTTAGGTATTACCATTGCGACTTTACTTGTTGGCACATTTGCTGGCGCGTTTGGCGCAATTAGTTGGCTACTATTCTTACTTATCGCTGTGCCACTTTCTGTGACTGGCGTTCGTCAACAATACATCATTAAACCTATTTTTGCTGCTTTCAAAAAAGTAACACCGACTATGTCGGATACTGAAAAATCAGCAATCGATGCCGGTACTACGTGGTGGGAAGCGGATCTGTTTTGTGGTCGTCCTGACTGGAACAAATTACACCAATACCCAGCTCCTAAACTGACTATCGAAGAACAAGCATTTATTGATGGTCCTGTTGAAGAAGTGTGTAGTATGCTAGATGACTGGCACGCAACTCACGAACTAACTGATTTACCGCAAGATGTTTGGCAATATCTAAAAGATAATAAGTTCTTTGCCATGATCATCAAAAAAGAATACGGCGGTTTAGAGTTTTCTGCCTATGCACAATCATGTGTACTGCAAAAACTAACAAGTAAATCAACGTTGCTATCTTCTATCGTAGGTGTACCTAACTCATTAGGTCCGGGCGAATTACTTCAGCACTATGGTACTAAAGAGCAAAAAGATCATTACTTACCACGCTTAGCGAGTGGTCAAGAAATTCCATGTTTTGCGCTAACCTCACCAGAAGCAGGTTCTGACGCAAGTGCAATTCCTGATTACGGTGTTGTTTGTAAAGGTCAATGGAACGGTGAAGAAGTTGTTGGTATTAGCCTAACATGGAACAAGCGTTATATTACTCTTGCTCCTGTTGCAACTGTACTTGGCCTTGCATTTAAATTGCAAGATCCTGACGGTTTACTAGGTGATGACAAAGAACCTGGTATTACCTGTGCGCTGATCCCAACAGATACTCCGGGAGTAGAAATTGGCCGTCGTCACTTCCCGCTAAACGTACCATTCCAAAATGGTCCTACTCGCGGTAAAGATATCTTTGTACCACTTGATTACATCATTGGTGGCCCGAAAATGGCAGGTCAAGGCTGGCGTATGCTTGTTGAATGTTTATCTGTTGGTCGTGCAATCACATTGCCGTCTAACTCTACAGGTGGCATAAAAACAATCGCGCTTGCAACAGGCTCTTACAGCCGTATTCGTCGTCAATTCCGTTTACCAATTGGTCAAATGGAAGGTGTTGAAGAATCAATGGCAAAACTTGCAGGTTACGCATATAGCTCTGATGCTGCAGTTAGTATGTCTACAGGGGCTGTTGACCTTGGTGAAAAACCATCGGTTGTATCTGCAATTATTAAATACCACTTAACTGAGCAAATGCGTGAAGCGACTATTCACGGCATGGATGTTCACGGTGGTAAAGGCATCATGCTTGGTCCAAACAACTATTTAGGTCGTGGCTACCAAGGTGCGCCAATTGCGATTACCGTTGAAGGTGCAAATATCTTAACACGTAACATGATCATCTATGGTCAAGGTGCAATTCGTTGTCATCCATTTGTGTTAACTGAGCTAGGTGCTTGTGCAATTGAAGACCGCGAAGAAGCCCTTGCAGTATTCGATAAAGCGTTAATGGGTCACGTTGGCTTTACTATTTCGAACCTTGTTCGCACTAAGTGGTTAGCATTTACAAATGCACGTTTTACGAGTACGCCGTACAAAGATGAAACCGCTGAGTTTTATCGTGTTGCGTCACGTTTCAGTGCATCGTTAGCATTAATGTCAGATATCAGCATGGCGGTATTTGGTGGTTCATTAAAACGTAAAGAGCGTATCTCTGCACGTTTAGGTGACTTACTAAGCTACTTATACCTTGTATCTGCAACACTTAAACGTTACAACGACGAAGGCCGTAAAAAAGAAGATTTTGCGCTTGTTCAATGGAGCTGCCAAGATCACCTTTACCACTGCCAACGTGCACTAGCTGACTTAATTAACAACATGCCATCTGCCCCACTTCGTGCGATGCTAAAAATCATGTTATTCCCATTCGGTCGTCCAGTTCGTAAGCCTACAGATAAGCTTGAACACAAACTTGCTCACTTATTACAAGTACCAAGCGAAACTCGTAACCGTTTAGCTAACTACATTTACCTTAAAAACGAGCCGCTTAACCTTGTGGGTCGTCAGGAGCAAACGCTTAAAGACATTCTTGAAGTTGAGCCTTTGTTTGACAAGGTATGCCGTGAAAAAGGCGTGAAACTGCCTTTCTTCCAGCTTGATAAAGTAGCGCAAATGGGCCTTGAAGCAGGTATTTTAAGCCAAGCTGAAGCCGACAAATTAGCTGCTGTTGAGAAAGCCCGTCTTGATGTTATTAACGTTGACGACTTTGACCCAGCGGACTTAGTTGCCGGTAAGGTAGCCCGCGGCGAGAGCGATAAAAAAGCAGACGCCGCTTAAGCTAGCAAAACAATTCCAATTGTTATGAAAAACCAAACCAGCGCAAATTGCGCTGGTTTTTTCGTTTAAAAACTCTCTAGCACACTCATGTACCTATTTATTTACATGATTTGTAACAAATATCGAACGGGTAAAACTTGCGTTTAGATTATGAACAGGCAACACTTTATAACGAAAAATTAACAAGGAATAATTACAATGAAACCGAGTTTTCAACTAGCTGCCGTTGCATGCGCACTTAGCCTTGCACTTGCAGGATGTTCACAATCAACCCCATCAACAAGTAGCACCGAAAGCGTGCAACAAAGCCAAACTGTTAAACAGTATGATGCTGAAACCTTTTTTGACACAACCTCAATTATGGGCAGCAGCTTTTCACCGAAAGGTGACAAAATACTCGTTAGCAGTGACGAAAGCGGCATTTATAGTCTTTATGAAGTAGATATAAAAACTGCCAAGAAAACCCGCTTAACAGACTTTGAAGACAGTACTTATGCAGTGGCTTATTTCCCTAAAGATGAGCGCGTACTATTTACTAAAGACTCAGGCGGTAACGAGCGTTATCACATCTACGTTCGCGAAACAGATGGCACAGTTAAAGATCTTACGCCAGGTGAAGAAACCAGAGCAGGATTTGCAGGTTTCACAGAAGACGGTAAACACTTTTTTATAACCAGCAATCAGCGTGATGCTAAGTTTATGGACCTATATCGTGTTGATGCTAACAGCTATGAAGTAACACCTGTTTATCAAAATACCATGGGCCTTGATGTCGGCGCAATCAGCCCTGATGGCCGTTTTATTGCTTTATCGAAAAACAATTCGAACAAAGACAGTGATGTATTCATACTTGATACTCGTAAAAAAACTCTGAAACCAGAGCTCATTACCCGCCATGACGGCGACGCTAAATACGGCCCTGAAACATTTTCAAGAGACAGTAAATCATTGTACTACTCAACTGATGCTAAGGGTGAGTTTGCAGAAGTATGGCGTTATGATTTAACTACCGGTGAGCACAGCCCTGCCCTCAAAGATGAGTGGGATGTAAGCTTTATTTACTTCTCTAAATCTGGCCGTTACCAAGTAAGCGGTGTTAATGCTGATGCAAGCACTAAGGTGTCGATAATCGATACCACCACAGGTAAAGGTATTGCCATGCCATCACTGCCTGCTGGTAACTTACGCGGTGTAAATTTTTCAGCTGATGAAAAAACCATGGCGTTTTACCTAAATTCAGACACCTCTCCAAGCAACCTATTTGTATGGCAAGTCGGTGAGTCGAAAGCTAAACAATTAACCAATACATTAAGTGATGCAATTGATCAAAGTGACTTGGTTGAAAGCACCATTGTGCGCTTTAAAAGCTTTGATGGTTTAGAAATTCCGGGAGTTTTATACAAGCCTAAGCAAGCCAACAGCAACAACAAAGTACCTGCTTTAGTATGGGTGCATGGCGGCCCTGGTGGACAAAGCCGCACTGGATATAGTGCTATGCAGCAACATCTAGTAAATCATGGTTATGCCATTTTTGCAGTCAATAACCGAGGTAGCTCAGGTTACGGTAAAACCTTCTTCCATTTAGATGACAAAAAGCATGGCACTGACGATTTACAAGATATCGTTTACGGTAAAAAACACCTGCAAAGCCTAGATTGGGTCGATGCTGATAAAATTGGCATCATAGGGGGCAGCTATGGTGGTTTTATGACTGCTGCTGCACTTGCCTTCGAACCTGAAGAGTTTAAAGTCGGCATTAATATTTTTGGTGTAACGAATTGGGTTAGAACCTTAAACTCGATTCCACCATGGTGGGAAAGCTTTAAAAAGGCGCTGTATGACGAAATGGGCGACCCCGCGACAGACGGTGAACGTCACCGTGCAATTTCGCCACTATTTCATGCTAAAAACATCACTAAGCCTTTAATGGTGATTCAAGGTGCTAACGACCCTCGCGTTTTACAAGTTGAAAGCGATGAGCTCGTTGCCGCTGTAAAAGCAAATGGTGTGCCTGTCGAATATGTATTATTCGATGATGAAGGCCATGGGTTTACTAAAAAGGAAAACCGTATAAAAGCCTCAAACGCATATCTTGAGTTTTTAAATACCTACTTAGATAAATAGCAGAACTACAAAGATTAAGAGCCGGTTTCTATACCGGCTTTTTTATGCAAAATACCTGTATAGAAGCAAAACTTAGCTATTTACATAGTACTGTATAAAATACTGTATAGCTTTAGCGGTAAATTTCTCACCTTTTTCAACCTTCAAAACAAAACCATAACCAATTGTTTAATAACAACTAAATTATTTTAATTAAAATAAAACTGAATTATTGGTTAAAAAATAGCAAAAAAGTACTTGCGCAAGAACACTGTATAAACTACTGTATACACATACTGTATAAACAACCAGTGAGTGAAAGTTATGTTACAGCCAATTACCTTAAGAACAGTTAAAAGCTACCAACAAGATAACGACAAAGCGTCTGTTAACTTAATTCAAATTGAAGATGAAATATCAGCAACCTTTGAACTATTAAAGGTATTGCATCATTACAATAGCCAAAATGCATGGACCCTATTAATTGCTCCTGATCATGTTCCTAGTAAAGCGTTATTAGATTCGTGTTCGATTGATACCAGCAAACTGCTTGTGATAAGACAAAAGCATTTAGTTAACCTTGAGTATGTACTTAGCTCAGCATTACATAACGGTAATTTTGCTGCTGTAATCACATGGACAGATATTGTAAGCAATCATCAACTTGATTCGATGAACTTAAACCTTGAGCAGGCATCTGCTAAGTTTTATTGTTTTACAAAAAGCGCCCAATTAAACAATTTAGTACCGCAGCCACAATAGGCTTGTTAAAATAACAATTTATAGTTTTAGGTAAGTTGTTATGACATCACTCACACACTCCCTTTGTCCTTGTGGCAGCGAATTGACTTACGAGCTTTGCTGCCAACCTTTTCATACAGGTGCAAGCCAAGCTGATAACCCAGAGCAACTTATGCGTTCTCGTTTTAGTGCCTACGCGCTAAAAGATGCTAAATATGTATTTAGTACCTATGCACAAAGCCAGCAAGCCGCTAACCCGGTTCGCGAAATCAAAGATTTTGCTAATAGCTGCCGTTTTACCAAACTCAGTGTTTTAGATACTGAACATAATGATCAAGAAGGTTTTGTAGAATTTAAAGCAAATTACTTTTACCAAAACTTGTATTGTGAGTTACACGAAAAATCGCGTTTTATTAAAGAAGATGGCCTATGGCGTTACCTAGATGGTGATATAACGCCAGTTGCAGATATTAAAATTGGCCGTAATGATGAATGCCCTTGTGGTAGCGGCAAAAAATATAAAAAGTGTCACGCTCTTTAGTTATCATTAACCTGGTAAATCCAGTCTAAGGCTTGGGTAATCGTTGTTGGGAATGCTGTTGCATGGCGTGCCTGAGGGATAACAAATAAATTTGTTGTAACCAGCGCGCCGCTTTGTTTATTAATTTTAGCTGCTAATTGCCTTGCGCCCGAAACCATTTGTTCACCTTCACTTTCTTCAAGTTCTCCGATACCAATATACACTTTAGTTGTTTTGCTCGTGGGCACCACAGGTAAAGCTAAAAGGTCATGCTGCTTAAACCACACTGAAGGGCTACCTATGACATAACTGGAAAAAAGCGTAGGCTCAGTAAACAAGGTATAGGCTGCAAATAAACCACCAAGCGAGTTACCGACCAAGGTGTTTTTTTGGCTTGTTCTGTACTGAGCATCAATATAGGGCAATACGGATTGTTTTAAATAATTGAGGTAGTTTCTTGCTCCCCCAGTCTGTCGCTGCCAATTTTTATCTTCAAATGGGGTGTAGTCATAAATACGGCTATTAAGCCCAGACATGCCTTTTTGGTATCCTATAGCAACGATAATCACCTCTTCAATGGACCCCGAATTCATCATAAAGCGACTAGCACCAGAGGCAATTGGCAAACTATAATTTGCATCTAATAGATACACCACAGGGTAGCGTTTATGACTTTGCTTTTGGTAGCTAGGTGGCAGTTTAATAGTGATTGGGTATTCGTTGTCTGAATGTTTATCTTTAAGCAAAACTGTATCAGTGCGCGGCAACGTAAACGGCTCAGCATCGCATGAAAAGCTTATTCCGAAAACACTAATCGCTAAAAATAACAATATATAAGGCATAGTTAATCCTTTAGCCACTTCTTAATAGGTAACACCCATTCATCTTTTGGCTTATAAAATGCGCCATGTGAAAGCCCTGTATTGATGCTTATTTCTTCGAACTTGGTTACCTCATTCCTATCAATTAAAAATTGGCAAGAGCCAACCTGATCTGAACGTTCAAAGATAGAGTAAACCTTGCCGTAAGCTTTAACTGATGGGAGCTTTTTAATTAAACCAGCACAACCAGCTAAAATAATTAAGTTGATATTTGTACGTTTAAGTTCATTGGCTGCCATTATCGACAATGCCCCACCCCTTGAAAAACCAACCAAACTGATGTTTGATTCAGCAACACCGGCAGTTATTAATGCTTCAACGTCTGCTGCAAGCTTTTTCGCAAACACAAAAGGTTCAGTGCCTTTTGGTCTATGGTAAGCAATTAAATGATAGCTCTCATCTGCAAGCGCTTCTTTTACGGCAACAAAATCATAAATCCCAAAGGTTTTGTGAACAGGCTTAGGGTTATGCCCTTCTACAATAAAACCATGTGAATAAAAAACATAGTGACCATGTGGATCAATTTCTGTCGGAAACTGGCTGTTAATAGTGCCAGCAAAAGCAGGCATAACCCAACAAGCACAGAGTAAAAATACAGTACGCAACACAGACATCCCTATGAAAAATAAAACTACCATTGTTTTAGATAATAACATTATAAAAAATAATACCTTAGCGAACAGCTCTACCCTACTACTATTAATTGAAAATAAATATCAAGTTAGTTCTCGCAAGCTATAACACTATTAAAATAGCAAGTTTTAACTTGAGGTAAATTCATATAATTTCATAACTAAAATACAAACAATTACATGACAACGCTGTCAACTGTTTATAGGAAGGCGTATTGTAAAAAAGCGGTTAAATTAATCGCCAACTTTAGACGTCTAGACGTTGAAAAAAATAATTCTAAGGCGTAGTATGTTCGTAATCTGAGTCAGACTCACATTTTTCATGAGATTTTTTAAAGATGATTGATATAAAACACTTAAAAACCATAGCGACCCTTAAAGAAACAGGCTCTTTGGTCAATACAGCGCGTGAGTTATTTCTAACTCAATCGGCTTTATCGCATCAAATTAAAGATCTTGAGAATAAGTTAGATTGCCAACTGTTTGAACGTAAGACACAGCCTGTGCGCTTCACACCACAAGGTATGTTACTTCTGGAACTTGCTAACGAGGTATTACCTCGAGTTGAAGCAACGAAATGTCGCTTAAAGGAAAGCCTGAATCAGCCAATATCAAATTTACGTTTAAGTGTTGAGTGTCATGCCTGCTTTCATTGGTTGCTACCAACCATAAAAGAATTTAATAACTTTTGGCCTGATATTAAAATTGATTACGAGCGCGGCTTTAGTTACGACGCTATCCCAGATTTAATTAATGATGAATTAGATCTAGTGCTGACTTCTGATATTCGTGAACCCGATCAGCTTGAATATGCTCACCTGTTTGATTTTAAATTAAAACTAATCGTTGCACCGGATCATGAATTGGCAAAAAAAGCCTATGTCACGGCCCTTGATTTAAAGAACGAAACAATTATTTCTTACCCTATTCCGCGTGAGCGCCAAGATATCTTTAAACATTTCATTCAAAATGCACGATTTGATGGCACCCTTAAAACGGTTGACCAAGGCTTATTGATTTTCCAATTAGTGAGCGCAGGTATGGGAGTTGCTGCATTACCAGATTGGCTAGTCACCCCTTATGAAAGCCAAGGGCTTATTAAGTCTATTCCGTTAGGTGCATTAGGTCTTACACGCCCTATGTATTTAGCGATGAAAAAAAATATGAAAGATAACCCTGTTTATCGCCACTTTTTAAATACTTGTAAGCAAAATAACGGTCGCTAAAGCAAGGCAAAATAACTAACATAGCATTATCTGTCACAGACAATAGCATTGATATATGTTTGAAATTAAAAAGATCATTGGCTCATTATTAATGCCCCTGCCGTTGCTCGGGCTGCTTACTTTAGTGATGGTATTTTTAGCCATTACACATAAACGCAAAGCACTCTATTTTGGCTTTGTTAGCATTTTAACTTTAATGCTGATAAGCACGCCATTTATTGGCCAGTCATTGATAGCTACAAGCAATAACCCTGCATGGCAATTTAACCAAGCAAAACATCCTAAACTTGATAATATTGTGGTACTTGGCTGCTCAATAATGCCCAACTCGCGCCTTCAAGCAAACCACCAGTTAGGCGATTGTGCGCTTGCTCGCTTACTTGAAGGTGTTAAGCTTGCTCACCATTATCCAAATGCCATCCTCTATGTATCAGGGGGCGGTTTTGCTAATACCACCAATAGTCAACTCATGTTTGAAACAGCAAAAGCGTTAGGTATTTCTGCAACGAGAATTAAACAAAACCCCCTCGCTATGGATACCGCAGAAGAAGCGAAGCGACTTGCCATTTATTTAGTCGATAGAAAAACAGCCCTAGTCACCTCAGCAAGCCATATGCCGCGAGCGAAAGACTTATTTAATGCACAAGGTGTTGATGTGATCCCAGCGGCAACCGACTTTCAAGATTTTGGTCAGTATCCAACGTATAAACAGTTTATACCTGATGACGCTGTACTTGTTGCAGTTACCAGAGTTGCTCATGAGAAAATTGGCAGTGCATGGGTGAGTGTGCGCCGCTGGATTGATCCAGAGGTGCTATAGACTTAATCAGACTGGATTGTCTATATCGATAAACGTTACATCAAAACCATGCTGCTCAGCTAAAAGTTCGCCTAAGGCTTTAATGCCATAACGCTCAGTAGCATGGTGTCCTGCTGCAAAAAAGTCGATGCCTTGCTCACGTGAACTATGAATAGTCTGCTCAGAGGCTTCACCAGTAAGATAAGCATCAATACCTTGAGCAGCCGCTAAATCAATATACCCTTGTCCACCTCCTGTGCACCAAGCGATGGTTTCGATTTTCTGTTCTCTAACCAAGCTAGTTAATGGTGCACGGTTAAGTACTTGAGTAATTTTGTCGGAAAACTCTTCACCGCTTAATGGTGTTTTTAAACGTCCCTTTACTGGCACACTATTTGGACCTGATTCAAGCCCGCCTGTGAACTCAATATCGAGTAACTTTGCCAATTGTGCGTTATTACCAATGTCGGGGTGAATATCTAGCGGTAAATGATAGCCATATAAATTAATATCATTTTTTAAAAGTGCCGCTATACGGCGCTTTTTCATGCCCGTGATTGGCTGTGACTCCCCTTTCCAGAAATAACCATGGTGTACCAAAATAGTATCTGCATTTTGTGTAATAGCAGCATCAATCAATGCTTGACTTGCTGTGACACCCGTCACTATTTTTTTTACTTCGCTCGCACCTTCAACTTGTAAGCCATTTGGGCAAAAGTCAGCGATAGAATCAGGTTTAAGAATGTCGTTTAATAATTGAGTAAATTGTTTGCGTTGCATATAAAAATCGTCCTTCAACCCTCTATTTTGTGCAAATTTTGGCGTTTATGAGTGAAAAATGGAAGGAAAATCGCAAAAAATTGAAAAGTAAGCTGAAAATAGGTATAAATATATATTCTTAATCTGTGTTTACAACGTATAGGGTCTCTGATGAGCAAACTAGACAAAACAGAAGTGTTAAATGCCTTCGAAGCAGCATACGAAGCAGCGAATGGTAAGAAACCTGAAATCACAACAAAACCTGGTTGGTATAGCATCGACGGTGGCAAAAATATGCGCCTTGCTGATGTTGCAGCGCTGACTGAAGAGCTCACTTCTGGTAAAACAGCTGAGCCTAAAGCAGAAGAAGCACCAAAAGCACCAGCGAAAAAAACCAAAACTAAAACCGCTGCGCCGGCTAAAACAGCTAAGAAAGCATCGTTCACTGTTGTTACAGCAAACGATGATGGTTACAAAGCTGAAGAGCTTTGGATTGTTAACCTAGCTGAAAAAGACCACGATTGTCGTTTACCGCGTGGTGTTGTGTAATTTAATTACACTTAAAAATTTTAAAAACCGCTACTCGTTAGCGGTTTTTTTATGCCCATTCAACTGAATATTTAATAGCCATTGACTTAAATAACCAAATAACACAATAAACACAGTTCCAATCAGTACGGGCATCACTAAAAAATCCCAACTTTGTAGAGATTGCATAATCAAAATTGGGTTAGCGCCTGCTGCGGGATGAATTGTATCTGTCAACATCATCAGGCTAATTGCCAACCCTGTGGCTAAAGCAATTTCAACAGGCCCTACTCCAACATAATTTACAAATACAACGCCGATTAAAGCAGTCAAAATGTGCCCGCCGATGACATTCTTCGCTTTCGCTAAAGGACTGTGCGGTACACCAAACACCAGCACCGCAGTTGCACCAAATGGCGCCATCAACCAAACACCATAATTTCCTAATTGCTGCAAATAAGCTAAAACAAAAATTGCCATACAAGCAAATATGCCAGCAATAGCAGCTTTACGAAATTTATTTTCCATAACACCTCCAAAAGTAGACCGAGTTGTCTACCTCGCAAATGGTAGACAACTCGGTCTACTTCTGTCAAGCTATCATTAGTCACCCAATGAGGCTTTGTTATGGATAAACGAACACATATTATTTTGACTGCCCTGTCACTTTTTTATCAAAAAGGCATTCATAGTGTGGGAATAAACGAAATTATTAATGTGGCTGGTGTCGCCAAAAAAACCATGTACCACCATTTCGCAAGTAAAGATGAATTATTACTTGCGTGCCTTAGTGAGCGACATAACAGATTCTTAAATTGGTTAACGCATGCCACCAGCAAGCTAACCACTGTTGAAGAATTTAAAGTAGCTTTGATCAGCTGCCATGAAGCTTGGTTTAATTCTGAGGTGACTGAGTTAGGTGATTTCAATGGCTGTTTATTTATTAACACTGCAGCCGAGTTTCCTGATCCTACTAGCCCGATAAATCAAGCCTGTAAAGAACATAAAATGGCCATACAGCAGTTAATTAAACTGCGTCTGTCATCGTGTAATAACATGGAAAGTGCGCAGCTGGACACGCACAGCCACTATTTAATGACGCTCGTTGAAGGCATGATCTGCCAAGCAAAACTAATAGGAACTAAACAGTTTCCTCACTTAAAACAATAAAAAAGCGGCACTATGGCCGCTTTCAGTTTAGATTTTTGCTATGTTAGATTTTTTCAAAATATAACTTTTCGCGTTTTTTCTCACCCACTTCGTTCATGGTTGCAGCATCAAATAGACGACCATTAATCATGGTGTAATCTATTTTATCTGTATCACGAATGTTAGTTAGCGGGTTACCGTCAATAACGATTAAATCTGCAAGTTTACCCGGCTCAAGAGAACCGATGTTGTTATCAAGGCCAATGTATTTAGCGGGATCTAGCGTTGCCGCACGAATTGCTTCTAGTGGCGTCATACCACCTTGAGCAAACATCCAAATCTCCCAGTGTGCAGCTAAACCTTCACGTTGACCATGTGCTCCCAGATTGACTAAAACACCTAAGTCCTGTAGCTCTTTGGCAACACGGGCATTGTTAAAGTGATTATAGTGATGATCGGGAGCCTTAACACGACGCATTGAACGAGGTAAAAGCTGATTCTTTGGTACAAACTTACTTAAGCGTGGGTGATTCCACACATCAGTCTTATCGTACCAATAATTTTCACCCCAAATGCCACCGTATGCTACACCGAGTGTCGGCGTGTAACCAACATCGCTTTGTGACCAAAGCTGGCGAATATCATCGTATATATTGGCTACAGGAATTGAGTGTTCAATACCCGTATGACCATCAACCACCATGGTTAAGTTGTGCTGCAGTAATGATCCACCCTCTGGCACAACCATCATTTCAAGTTCACGGCCTGCTTCAATTACTTGCTGGCGCTGTTCACGACGCGGTTGGTTATATGATTTAACACTAAACGCGCCCACTTTCTTTAAGCGCTCAAGGTGGAACTTAGCATCTTCTAGCGAGTCAATGTGCGATGTATAACCTGGCATATTCGCACCATATAAAATGGTACCCGTAGAGAAGATACGAGGGCCGACAATCATGCCTGCTTTTTGCATTTCACTTGCAGCAAAAATCTCAGTGGTGTCGTTTGATGGATCATGAATCGTTGTCACACCTAACGCTAATCCAGCTAAGTTCTTCCAGTTCTGCTGTGGAATGATCTCATCGCTACCTTGCGAGCCATGTGCATGCGCATCAACAATACCCGGCATAATTGTTTTACCAGTCACATCAATTACTTCTGCGCCTTTAGGTATATCAACACTGTCTTTACTACCTACAGCTTTAATATGCTTACCGTCGGTAACAATAACGCCGTTTTCAATGACCTGCTCACCATTCATGGTAATAATGCGCGCGCCAGTTAACGCAAATACAGATTTAGGCTCCGCCATGGTTTTTGTAAAACCGATATTGTCGCCACTTTTAACTTTAAAATCAGTCTCAGCATTTTGGTTAATATCAAATAAACCCGCTAGGCTTGCATGATATAACTCAGGGCCCAAGCTCCAATAAAGTTTATCGCTTGTACCACTCCAACTGATATTTTCACCCGCACGAACAGAGAGCTGCTCAATTGGGAATTGGCTATCTTTCGGGCCAATATTAATGGTTTTACCACGTTCAACAAATGGCGTGACAAACACTTTAAATCGCTCTGCAAACGCTAAGTATTTACCATCTGGTGATACTCTAAACTCTGTTGCATGCTCTGATTCATAAAGTTTACGAATTTGTTTTGATTCAAGTTCAACAACGCTTAATGTTGGTTTTGGCCAAGGACTCATCACATAAATACGGTCGTTTGCTACACCAAATTGTGGTTGATAGCCTGATTTAGTGATAAGCGTTGCTTTACCGCCTTTAGCACTTACTGAGTAAATACCTGGCTCTAATGACCATGTAGGATTAAGAATACTGCCGCCTGACGCTTTACGGTAAACAACCGTTTTGCCATCTGGGCTAAATGTTGGCTCTACATATTTACCCGGCTCTTTGGTAATAGTATCGCCACGACCACTACGCGCAGATACAACACGTACTGAGCCCTGCTCATTATCATCCCATGTTGTGTAAACAATTTTCTTTCCATCACGAGAGAACTGTGGGAATAATTCAAAGTGATCGTCTTGCTTAGTTAAGCGCTTCACTTTGCCAGACTCTAAATCACGCTTATAAATATGACCTAGCGCTTCAAATATAGCCGTTTCACCATCTGGTGAAATTTGTACATTGCGCAGCATTTTCACATCAAAATTATCGCTATCGATGTTTTGTGTAAAACGCACTGCTTTTTGAATTTGCTTATTGGTTTCAACTTTAAATGGAATAGTCGAAACAGACTTATCATCGACATCTAGCTTATGGATAGTACCACCAGCCCAAAATACCAATTGTTCGTTATCTGGTGTCCAAGCGATTGTTGGATATACGCCATGAATAGCCCATGTCTCTTGCATATCGCGCTCAAGCTCACCATACAGCTTAGTATGCTCACCGGTGTGAAGGTCATATAAGTACAAGCTTGTTTGAAAATCATCACGCTTGATGTAAGCAAGCTTTTTACCATCTGGCGAAGGTGTAGGACGAATAGCCCCGCCCATGCCATCGATAATTGTTTCAATATCGCCAGTTTCACGGTCATAGCGTTTAATTTTATAAATACCCGCTACAGAGTCTTTAGAGTAATGAAATGTTTTACCCGGCGTTGCATCATGAGAGAAATAAACATAACGCCCATCAGGCGAGAACATTGGCTCACCTAAGTCTTTTTGGTCGTTTTCGCGTGCAGTTAGCTGTACACCTTTACCACCCGCTTTATGGTATAGCCATACTTCACCTGCACCCAAAGAGCGGCTTGCAGTAAAGTGCTTACGAGCCACTAAGTAGTCTCCATCAGGGCTCCAAGCTGGGCTATTTAATAAACGAAATGTTTCATTCGTTACTGCCTTTTGGTTTTCACCATTTAAATCCATAACCCAAATGTTGTCGCCACCACCTTGGTCTGAAGTAAATGCAATGTGCTTACCATCAGGGCTAAAGCGCGGTTGCATTTGCCATGCTATATCACTGGTTAATTGCGTTGCAGTACCACCAGACATTGGCATGGTATAAATATCGCCGAGTAGGTCAAACACGACTGTTTTACCATCAGGGCTAATATCAACATTCATCCACGTGCCTTGCTCAACACTAATTTTAGCGTCTAAGAATTGGCCTTTTGGTGCGTCTACCTGCCATTTGTCATCATTTGATTGCTCAGCTGCAGCCACTTGCCCTGTTAAAGCAAGTGAAATCGATACAGCAAGCGCTGTATGAAGCATTTTCTTCATTGAAATCTCACTTTTTTATTGTTTTGCTTATATGCACACTTTCAGGATTGCACCAAATAGCATAGCAAGATTCCAGTGATTCGTGTTAAACAGACGTAAATAGTCGACTAATGCCACGCAATCGGATCAAACTGATAAAAGCCAACCAGTAAATGGTATATTTCTGGGTCAAACTGTCTGAGTTCAGCAGGCTTTTCTAAAAAGGTTTCAGTAATAACAGCAAAAAACTCTGCCTCATTGGTCGCGCCATAGCTGTGAATAACATGAGGCATGCCATAGGCTAAATGGGTTTTTAATTGATTAAACGCACGGCTAAATACTTTTGCCCACTTTTGGTAATCCTCATTACTCGAAAGCAATGGCGTGCCTGTAGTTTTGCCGGTTTCTTGGTCGAGCTGATGGGCAAATTCATGAAACACCAAATTATGACCATCACTTGGCAAGCGATTCCCCTCAAGGACATCATGCCAGCTCAATACCAGCGTTCCGCCCGGCCATGATTCACCTTGTCGCACAGTATTGTGATAACTGACAAGCCCAGCATTATCGCGGGAAGTTTGTGGTGCATAATAAGCACTAGGGTAAAGTAGGATTTCTTTTACATTGCGATACAATGGCCACGGTTTATTAAGCACTAAAACACAGGCATCTGCCGCTACAATCAGCTTCATTGCATCATTAAGCTCAAGGCCATCACAACCAATAAAGCGTTTTTCATTTAAAAACCAAACGATGTGACGCTCCAGCTTTTCACGATCGGCATCCGTCATCTTTCGGTAGATAGGCATATATTTTAACAGCAGATTTTTTTGCTGAACATTGAGGGAGTTATTGAGGTATTTTTTCTGCCAAAAGTGATTACGGATGTCGTCCCAGCGCCAGTAACACACAACAAAAATTATTAAAAAAAGTATCAAAACCAGGTTAAGCATTACTATCGCCTAAAAAACAATCTTGATACTTTAATGTGTGCAAACAAAAAAAGATCAATTGTTTACACACATTTTTATTTTCAGATTGGCTAATCTAGCGCAGTGCAACCTTGATTATAAATAAAAATTTTATTACGCCCGTTGTTTTTAGCGTGATAAAGAGCTGTATCTGCATGTGATAATAAACGGTCATAATCAGTAACTTCTGCATTATCTGCAACGCCAAAACTAACCGTCACTGAGAGCTCTTGTGCTAATTCTGAAAAATCGTAATCGGCTATTTCTAAACGGATAATTTCACACATTTTTGCAGCTTCTTCAGCATTTTTATAAGGGAACAGCAGAGTAAACTCTTCACCGCCCCAACGAGCGGCATAACCTTCATCAGGGAAGTTCAGGCGCAGCAAACGAGCAATTTCACAAATCACTTTATCGCCAATTAAGTGCGAGAAGTTGTCATTAATAAGTTTGAAGTGATCAATATCCATAATGGCAATACTAAGCGTTTTATTATCACGCTGAAATTGATTAAAGTTTTCAGATAACCAGCTATCGAAAGCTCGTCTGTTCGGTAATTGCGTTAACTGATCATGGTTCGCTAAATGAGCAAAAGCATCCGCTTGGGTTTGTAAATCATGCATTTGCTGTTCAACTTTTTCGGTTAACTCAATTTCAATACGCTTATAATGATATAAGCGGTATTTATAAATGACATAAGCAGTAAAAAGTACGGCAATTAAGATAAATAACTTAAAGCTAGTTTTTTGCCAAAAATAAGGGGCGATTTTAAAACGCAGTACTTGCTCATTATTTTGCCAATCACTATTAGGATACCCTGCACGCACTTTAAAGGTATATTCACCCGGCGGTAAATTGGTGTACTCCGTAATGGCCAGACGCCCCCTGTCTACCCATTGTTGATTGTAACCACTTAATTGAGTTTGGTAGTTTAAACGCCCAGGCATGATAAAACTAAGCCCTGCATAGTTAAACGAAACACGAGAAACACCAGCAGGTAAACTCAAAACTTCATTACCAACAGGTAAAGTCATTGGTTTGCCATCGACTTCAAAGCTTTCAATAACCGTCGATAATCGTCGTTTACTAGCTTCTTTTAAGCGCTCTGGTGTTACGATAGCGACACCTTTAGCAGTAGCAACCCATATTTGTCCATCGGAATGAAGAACAGCTGCTGGGTTTGAACCGCCATTTGCTTGCGCGCTCAACATGCCATCGCCTTCATCATAAAGCTGCATCGAAATGCTCATTGGTTGAACTTTTTCAGGGTTATCTAGTATTGCAACTAACTGAGCTTTGTTGACTTGAATAACACCACGGTTACTGGTCAGCCATAATGAGTCACCTTGCTCAATTACTTGGAACAGCTTATCAACTGGTAAACCATGATCTCGACCAAACAAGCTCATTTTATCTGTGCTGAGATTGTAGCGAACTAGGCCTCTATCAGTAGCAAGCCACATAGTATCGTCATCTAAATAAAAGCCAAATGCATACTCAGTACTGAACTGCTTTGGAAACTCTAGAGTTTTAAACTGCTTTGTTGCTGGGTCATAAATTGAAACACCGACCCCCGTACCAACCCATAACCTGCCATGGTCATCTTCGACAAGGGCCATAATGAAATCACCAATTAAACCATCTTCTGTGGTGAATAATTCAGTTTGCCCGGCAGGATCTATTTTGGTTAAACCACCCGCGGTGCCAATCCATAAGTTATCCATTTTATCGAACAACACAGCGCGAACTTCATTACTAATCAAGCCATTACTGCGATTTCTTACTGGGTAAATTTGTTTGTTTACCACTTTCATTAAACCTGCAGTATAAGTGCCTAACCACACTGTGCCTTGTTTATCTTCGGTTAAACTTAAAACTGATAGCGGGTCTTTTTCATAGGCTTGGCTAAGAGTTGTGAGCTTGCCATTTTCAATACGGTTTAAACCATTACTACTGCCCACCCACAAACTACCATCAGAATGCGATAACACGGTACGCACATAGTCAGATGCAAGCCCACGACTTTGACTCCAATTTGTAAATGGCGCTTCTCGCAGGCGAAATAAACCAGCATTAGTGCCAACCCAGATACTTTTTTCGCGATCTTGCAGTAAAGATAAAATACGGTTGTTGGGTAAACCATCATCGGCGGCCAAGTTTTCAAGTCCTACACTGCTGAGTCTGAACACTCCTTTATTGATGGTACCAAACCACAAATCGCCTTCACTATCTTCAAGTAAGCTAGAAATAGATTCTTTATTCAGTACAGGGTCAACAGAAATGAATTTGTCTTGCTGCTTTTTCCATACTCCCTTTTCGGTCCCAACAATTAAGGTACCTGAACTAGTGAGTAACAAAGTAAAGACAGAGGCGTCAGGTAGGCCTGATTCTTGACCTACTCTACGAACTTGATTATTAATAATTTGATAGAGTCCATCACTGGTAGCAGCCCAGATCACCCCAGTTTTGTCCTGTAAAAGACGATATGCGCTCAGCTTATCAAGTAACTTTTGCTCAGTGGCATTTTCAGAAGCACGATAAGTAATGCCTTGTCCTTCTAGTGCTAACCAAAGCTCACCTTGTTCAGTGACAAGCGCATGATTTACCATCGCAGAAGAACTGGGTAATGCGCGCCACCCACCTTGTGAGCGAAGAGCAATACCACCTCGCGCACCAACGATATATAAATCTCCATTATCCATGGGAATAAGGCTACGTAAGCCTGAATCTGGTAAACCAGGAATTTCTGTGCGAGTGAAAAGTTTAAACTCACGGCCATTAAAGCGAGAAAGGCCTTCCCAAGTCGCTATCCAAATGTAGCCATCTTTAGTTTGCGTAACGCTATTAATACTATTATGAGGAAGTCCGGCGCGAGTACTCCAAGTCTCTGTAAAGTAGTCACTCAGAGAGAGGCGTGCAGAGTCTGCAAAAGCGCTGAAACATAAGAAAAGTAAAATACAACTAACTACCCGCACCATAAAACTAAAACCCTGATATTTATTATCGTTCTATTCAGTGATGTAGCTCTGTGAAGCCAAAGTCATCGCTAACTTCAGATAATACTACATTAGTTGCAATTCTTACTCACTTTAATGACATTTAGCAACAATCAATTACAAAAATTCGTAATTTTATCTTGCAGTATTTTCACAAATCGCGCCACATGTAAGCCATCCATCAAAGCATGATGCACATCAATTGAGAGTGGCATCTTGCCAGTTTTCGAGTCATATTGACCAAACACAAACTTAGGTATACCAAGGCCGTGCCCCTCACTCACGGCATGCGAGAAGCCTGTGAAGTTTAACCATGGAAGCACTGAGATATGAATAAGATCAGGCTGCCCTTCTGTTGCAGCAAATGCATCAGAAAAAAATGGCTTTGCTTTACTTGTTTTGCTCGCTGAAATGGCATGTTTTGAGAAATCGTCCATCGACGCTTGTTTTTCAAAATAACTAAAGCGGAATGTTTCATTTTCAGCAAGCTCTACAACACTGCCTCTTACCGATGACAGTTGTACTGGCAAACAATCAATAATACGTTGACGCATCGGCGCATAATCATGGCATGCTTCAAGTGTTAGGTAGACATAGCAGTGAAAAAACGAATAAGACTCTGTTTTACATTTAGTGTATAGAGCTGCCATATCGAGCGAAACACACACATTAAAATAAGGCAGAGAAAATTCTTTGAAAAAAGCAAAATGCTGTTTACGAGGCCAAGTCGCTAGATCAATAGGCGTGATTTCACAAGATGGAGCTTTCATTAGGTGTCCTCGAAATTTAAAAGCTGAGTGTACCTAGCAAGCTTAACTTCGTCACCTTGATGCGATAAATAACAGATACAAAAAAGGTGCGACCTGCGCACCTTTTTTTGACTGTAAATTTAGTGAATTTACTAAATTATAAACCGTTTTCGATGATTTCTAATGCTAGCTCATCTGCAATTAAATGCGTCGACTTTTGCTCTTTTTCCGAACGAGCAAAGATTTCAGTTAGGGTATCAAAGATGCCTTCAACGTGTTTCGTTGATGCTTCTGCACTATAACCTTCTGGCGCTGTTTCGTAGTAAACGTTGATGATACCACCTGCGTTAATTACGTAATCTGGAGCGTATAAGATACCTTTTTCACGAATAATTTCACCGTGACGAGACTCTGCTAATTGGTTATTAGCACAACCTGCAATAATCGTTGCTTTTAAACGAGGGATAGTCGTGTCGTTTACCGTTGCGCCTAGGGCACATGGTGCATATACATCAACATCTAAGTCATAGATTTCATCAATACCCACAGCCGTTGCATTGAAGTCATTTACAACACGCTCAACAGCTTGCTCATTGATATCTGTTACAAATAATGTTGCGCCCGCTTCATGTAGGTGTTTACAAAGGCCATATGCTACAGCACCTAAACCTTGAACTGCTACTTTAACACCTGCTAGGTCTTGGTGACCACGTTGATGTTGTAATGCAGCTTTAATACCTAAGAATGTACCATAAGCAGTGAAAGGCGATGGGTTACCACTTTTACCTTCAAGACCTAATACATAGTTAGTTTCTTTATTCATAATAGCAACATCGTCACAGGTGATGTTCACGTCTTCAGCTGAATAGTAGCTACCGCTTAATCGCTCTAATTGACGACCAAATGCACGGAAAAGTTGCTCTGATTTTATTTCTTTTGCATTACCAATAATCACTGACTTACCGCCACCAAATGGTAAGCGTGCCACAGCATTTTTATACGTCATACCTTTTGATAAACGTAGTGCGTCAGTTACAGCATCTTCATCTGTTGAGTAGTCCCACATTCTGCAACCACCAACTGCTGGACCTAACTTGGTATTATGAACCGCGATAATAGCTTTTAGGCCTGATTCTTTATCTGAACAAAACACCACTTGCTCGTGGTTATCAAAGTCGACTTTATTAAATACAGCCACAGTTAAATACTCCGAAATTTTCTTACCCTAAGGGGTGTGAGCGCTGAAAGTGCCGAGACTTTATCACTTCGTTTGCTCCCTTGCCACTATATGAGATGATAAAACTAAGCAAAGTTCCCCTGCCGAAATAACAACTCAAAAAATAACACTTTAAAGAAAAAACACACCATAAAAAGCACACTTTAAGCATTGTTAATTCAAAACAAAATATTAACATTGCATACTTAATTACGTGAACGTAAAGGTAAAGTATAGCGTAAAGAAAATATTACAAAGAAATTGTATCGATAAAGCCAAGAAATATATGCTTTTTAAGGGTATGGTGAAGAAATAACTAAGACTGGTCAGAGCTGAAAAAAACGGCGCTGTTGCGCCGTTTATTTAAAGAGTTACAAGATGGTTATTTTAATTTGCCATCAAGTTCTTCGATCTTTGCTTTCCAAATAGCTGGACCTTGCGTATGCGCATTCGCACCTTCACTATCAACAGCAACGGTTACTGGCATATCTTCTACTTCAAACTCGTAGATTGCTTCCATACCTAAATCTTCGAACGCAACAACACGTGCTTTCTTGATTGCTTTAGAAACAAGGTAAGCTGCACCACCTACCGCCATTAAGTAGATAGACTTATTGTTTTTGATTGATTCTACTGTAGCAGGACCACGCTCAGCTTTACCAATCATACCGATGATGCCTGTGTTTTCTAACATCATATCGGTGAATTTATCCATACGAGTCGCAGTTGTAGGGCCTGCTGGGCCTACTGCTTCATCACCCACAGCATCTACAGGGCCAACGTAGTAGATAAACTTGTTATCAAAATCAACGCCTTCTGGTAAACCTTCACCTGATTGGATCATGTCTTGTAGACGCTTATGAGCTGCATCACGACCCGTTAAGATAGTACCAGACAGAAGTACAGTTTCACCCATCTTCCATTCTTGCGTATCTTCTTTAGTCAGTGTGTTTAAATCAACGCGACGTGTACCTTCGCCAACTTCAAACGTAACTTCTGGCCAATCTTCTAGTTTCGGTGCTTTAAGATCAGCAGGGCCTGAACCATCTAACGTAAAGTGAACGTGACGAGTTGCTGCACAGTTAGGGATCATAACCACTGGTTTTGATGCTGCGTGAGTCGGTGCCGTTTTGATTTTCACATCAACTACGGTTGTTAAACCGCCAAGACCTTGTGCACCAATACCTAATTTATTTGCACGTTCGAAGATATCGATACGCATTTTTTCTTCAGTTGTTTCTGCGCCGCGCTCAATCAGCTCGTGAATATCAACTGGGTCCATTAGAGATTCTTTAGCAAGTACCGCAGCTTTTTCTGCAGTACCACCAATACCTATACCTAACATGCCAGGTGGACACCAGCCCGCACCCATCGTTGGTAATGTTTTTTCAACCCATGCAGCCACATCATCAGATGGGTTAAGCATAACCATTTTCGTTTTATTTTCTGAGCCACCGCCCTTCGCTGCCACCATTACTTCTACTTCAGCGCCTGGCACTAAGTCGATATGAACAACTGATGGTGTATTATCTTTGGTGTTTTTACGCGTACCAGCAGGGTCTGCAACAATTGATGCACGTAACGGGTTATCTGGGTTTAAGTATGCGCGACGGGTACCTTCATCAACCATTTGCTGTACGGTCATGTCTGTTTTATCCCACTTAACATCCATACCTACTTTTACGAAACAAGTAATAATACCTGTATCTTGACATAGCGGACGCTTACCTTCAGCTGACATTCGAGAGTTAATTAATATTTGCGCAATGGCATCTTTTGCCGCTTTGCTTTGCTCTTTGTTGTAAGCTTTTTCTAAGGCTTGTACGAAATCGAGAGGGTGATAAAAAGAAATGTATTGCAATGCATCTTCAATGCTATCAATGAAGTCTTGCTGACGAATTGTACTCATTACGGGTTCCTTAAGTTTTTATCGCGTAGCGCTGTACGTGATCCTGAGTAAACCGGTGACGAAGATTTACTCTACGGGTTAGTCATGGCATCACTATAAAGGAAATCATAACGCTGCCAATCAAATTTAACTTATGATACCCTCCTCGCCCGTTTCGGGCTAGTTATTCAGGGCAATGTAGATGATAAACGATGAAAATTTATGCATTAAATTAGAATTAAGCGGTGATTGCATCACGCTATTTACTCATTTCGCTCATTTGCCCCACGCCGTGTTACTTGATTCAGCTAATAGCGAGCATGTGAATAGCCGTTTCGATATCATTGCCATTGCGCCATTAAAGCAATTAGAGGTGCGCGATAATCAGTGCTTTGTAGATGGTAAATTACAATCAAGTGATTGCTTTAGTTTGATGAAATCTGGTCTTAGGGAGTTTAATCACACACCAAACTCAAACAACCTACCTTTTACTGGTGGTTGGCTTGGTTATTTTGGTTATGATTTAGGTCGTGTGATTGAAACTATGCCAAATAGTGCCAAAAACGATATTAATATGCCGCAAATGGCAATAGGTCTTTATCCTGATGCCCTTATTTTTGATAAGCAACAACAAAGCTGGTTTTACGTCTGTCAGCCAAATCATAATCGCTTAGCACTCTATCAACAGCAGCTAAACGAAACACCAGAAAGTGCAGAGTTCGCCCTAACAAGTGACTGGCACTCAAATATGACCAAAGCCAGCTACAGCGAAAAGTTTGAACAAATTCAAGCTTATTTAAAAAGCGGTGATTGCTACCAAATCAACCTTGCTCAGCGATTTAAAGCTGAATTTTCGGGTTCAACATGGCAAGCCTATAAACAGTTGCGAGAAGCCAATAAAGCACCATTCTCAAGCTATATAAACCACCCTGATGGCGCTATTTTATCAATCTCGCCTGAGCGTTTTATTTCAGTTAATCAGGGCCAAATAGAAACCAAACCAATTAAAGGAACGCTTCCTCGTTTGGCCGACCATGAACAAGACCAAGCGCAAGCTTCTCGCTTACAACAATCTGAGAAAGACCGTGCGGAAAATGTCATGATTGTCGATCTTTTGCGTAATGATTTAGGAAAAGTTGCCCGTCCAGGTAGTGTCACCGTGCCGTCCTTATTTGCCATAGAGAGCTTTCCGGCAGTACATCACTTAGTAAGTACTGTGCGCGCAGAATTAGCGGATGGCAAAGATGCCGTTGACCAAATTCATGCTGCTTTTCCAGGCGGTTCAATTACTGGAGCACCAAAAATTCGTGCAATGGAAATTATAGAAGAGCTTGAACCGCATCGTCGTAATGTTTACTGCGGCTCAATTGGCTATTTGAGTGCCTGTGGCAACATGGATACTAGTATCACAATTCGTACTTTAGTGTGTCATCAAGGTGCTATCTATTGCTGGGCTGGCGGTGGCATTGTGGCTGATTCAAAGGTCGACTTGGAGTACCAAGAAACTTACGATAAAGTAAATAAAATACTGCCTTTGTTAAAGTAAAAGTTGAAGTAACTACCTTGAATAGTCAGCAAATAATAGCTCGTTTTAGTTTAAGTAAAACCACACAGAGCCCTAGCACCATTCGCTTTAATGCCGAAAAGCGCGCCAGTGCCGTGATGCTACCATTGCTTGATGTAAATGACGAAGCACATTTATTACTATGTAAACGACCAAGTTATCTGCTTCACCACCCGGGGGAAATTTGCTTACCAGGTGGTAAGTATGAAAAGCATGATGACTCTTTGATGCACACAGCCCTTCGAGAGCTCAATGAAGAGCTCAATATTGCGACACATCAAGTGACGGTTCACGGTAAATTACACCAATACGCGACCCTAACCGGTTTCACTATTGAGCCATTTGTTTGTGTCCTTAGCGAAGGCACAACATGGCAGGCAGATCCCAACGAAGTTGCTGCTAGCTTTTTACTGCCTTTATCTTATTTGAGTAATCAACAAAATTGGCAGCCCCTGCCCTTTGAACGAAATGGTAAAATCATTATTTTACAAGGCTTAATGACCCCGCATGGTCTGCTTTGGGGGGCAACAGCCAGCATTATTAATAACTTTATCAAACAGCTCGCCCTACCAGTTTAATTATCCTGTTTTTAGGGTTACACAGACACGTTTAAACGTTATCATGTGGCACCGTTCAAAGGCAGGTAGTATGCCGTTAATAGAAAAATGAGTAGCAAATTATGATCAGTGCATTCGATATGTTTAGTATTGGTATTGGCCCATCGTCATCTCACACTGTTGGCCCAATGCGCGCTTCGCGTTTATTTGTAAACGAATTAGAAGAAAAAAACTTACTTGCAAACGTGACCGATATTAAAGTTGAGCTGTTTGGCTCATTAGGGCAGACAGGTATTGGCCACGGCTCTGGTAAAGCCGTAATATTAGGTCTTGCTGGTTATGATCCAGAAACCATTGATGCTGATTTAGTAGACGATATCCTCGCAAAAATCGAAAAAGAACAGGTTATTTATTTAAACCAAAGCCATAAAGCCAATTTCCCAAAGCAAGGGGCGATTGTATTCCACCGCCGTAAAACACTACCAAAACATTCAAATGCAATGGAAATCATTGCCAGCCAAAATGGCGAAAAATTATTTAGTAAGGTGTATTACTCAATCGGTGGTGGTTTTATCGTAAGCGATGATGAGTTCGAGAACGAAAAACAAAAAGCGCTCGAGATACGCGAAGAAAACCCAGCTCCTTACCCGTTTAATACTGCAAAAGAGCTATTAGATCTATGCCGTGAATCAGGTTTTAGTGTATCAACGCTTATGATGCACAACGAAAAAACTCTACGCAGCGAAAAAGACATTAAAGATGAGCTGTTTAATATTTGGCAAGTAATGAAAGCCTGTATCGAGCGAGGTATGCGTACAGAGGGTATCTTACCAGGTGGTTTAAAAGTAAAACGCCGCGCACCAAGCTTACACCTTAAATTAAATATTGAGGTTAATAATGACCCATTGCGCGCAATGGACTGGGTTGATTTGTTTGCTCTTGCAGTAAATGAAGAAAATGCAGCAGGTGGCCGTGTTGTTACCGCACCAACCAATGGTGCTGCGGGTATCTTGCCAGCGGTATTAATGTATTATCACACTTTCATTAAAGAAGTAGACCGTGATATTGCAACACGTTATTTATTAACAGCTGCAGCAATTGGTATTTTATATAAAAAGAATGCTTCAATTTCGGGTGCTGAAGTAGGTTGCCAAGGTGAAGTGGGCGTTGCCTGCTCAATGGCCGCTGGTGCACTAACTGAAATAATGGGTGGTAATGTTGTGCAAGTTGAAAATGCCGCTGAAATCGGTATGGAGCACAACCTGGGTTTAACTTGTGACCCCGTTGGCGGTCTTGTGCAAGTTCCGTGTATTGAACGTAATGCGATGGGTTCAATTAAAGCAATTAACGCATCACGTTTGGCAATGCGCGGTTCTGGCGAGCAAAAGGTTACGCTTGATAAGGTCATTAAAACCATGCTCGACACAGGAAATGATATGAAAACAAAATACAAAGAAACCGCGCGCGGTGGCTTAGCTGTTAATATCATCGAGTGTTAATTTATAGCACCTTTTGAGCACAATAAAAAAGCCGCTTTAACGCGGCTTCTTTATATCTATTTTACTGGTAATTCAATGTTTTCGAAGAGCTTATCAACATCTTCTTGATTACGTAATAAGCTTGCTTTTTCCACTAACTCTTTAGTTAAGTGTGGTGCAAAACGCTCAATAAAATCATACATGTAGCTGCGTAAAAAGCTGCCTTTTCTAAAACCAATTTTGGTAGTGCTCGCTTCAAATAAGTGGCTTGCATCAATACACACTAAATCAGAATCAGTTATTTGATCAATCGCCATAGACGCCACAACACCCACACCTAGCCCTAAACGGACATAGGTTTTGATTACATCAGCGTCGGTTGCAGTAAATACAATATGCGGCTCAAGCCCATGCGCATTGAAAGCTTTATCTAATTCAGAACGACCCGTAAAACCAAACACATAAGTAATAAGTGGGTATTTAGCCACATCGGCAACCGTTAAATTATCAGCCTTTTGCGCGAGCGGATGTGTTTTTGCCACAACAATACTGCGATTCCAGTGATAACAAGGCAACATGACTAAATCAGAATATAAATGCAATGCCTCAGTCGCAATGGCAAAGTCAGCATCGCCGCGTGCTGCAGCATCTGAAATTTGTTGCGGCGTACCTTGATGCATGTGCAGCGAAACAGCTGGGTACTTTTTCATAAAACCTTGAATAACATTCGGCAATGCATAACGAGCCTGAGTATGAGTAGTCGCAATATTAAGCTTACCTTGATCGGGTAAGGTATGCTCATTGGCAACCGCTTTAATACCTTCAACTTTCGACAGTATTTCCCGTGAGATATTAATAATTTCGTTACCTGCACTGGTTACATGGGTAAGGTGTTTACCACTGCGGCCAAAGATCTGTACACCGAGTTCGTCTTCAAGCATACGAACTTGTTTCGAGATCCCCGGTTGCGAGGTAAATAAACTTTCTGCTGTTGCGGATACATTCAGTTTATGATTTTGGACTTCGACTATATATCTGAGTTGTTGTAGTTTCATGGCTGCATTGTAGACGTTGTTATTGTTTATTTATAATGGCTGTAAAGCGCAATGCCAAGCGATATTTCATCGCGCTATACATTTATATCGATTGTTTCTAAGGCTAACACATTAAATTACAGCTCGGTAGCGGTGTTTACTCGCAAAATATTCAATAAAGGTGCTAGTTTAAGGCTATACTCATTATAAAGTAGTAAGTGTAAGAAGTTTATTCGAGATAACTAACCGCAAAACTGTTCAGATCTAATCTTTTTAATGTAAGATAAAAAAATTAGATAGTTAAAACTGAGATTTAGTAATGATTGTTTCTATCATCATCATGCTCATTGTTGCATTAATTGTGATCGCACTATGGGTCAGTGCAGTGCAACAACATAAAGAAAAACAAGAAGCAGAGCGCCGTAAAGAGCTTACAAAACAGAAAAAAATCATTGAAGAAGCAGAGGATGTACTGCTTAACAGTGCCAATATCCCAATGTCTGAAAATATCCTACGTATTATTCAGCGTCGTATTTATGATGCTTTAGCAGGTATGGTAGAGCTCTCTCCAAGCTCAAAAGAATTGAAAAACAGATTAAAAGAATCAAAAGAACGTTTAGCCTCTCCTATCGAAGCTAATAATAGTGATGCATTAGCCCTACCAGATAACGACAAACAACTGATTGCCCTAATTCAAGGGATAAAGAAATTACGTGCCTTACTTCGCTCAGAGCATGGCAAAGGTAAAATAGATAGCCAAATATTTGTTGCTGAAGATAAACGTCTTGAAAAGTTACAACTGCGAATCAATGTAGAAAGCCAAATTAAGCGTGGTATCTCTGCCCGTTCAGCAAACATGGTGGGTTCTGCCAGACAGTATTTTGAAAAGGCACTTGCGACTCTCAGCGCAGTTAGCTATAGCGATGATTATGTTAATACCAAAAAGCAAGAAGTAGAGAATTATCTAGAAACGATTAGTTCTGAATTAAAAGCTTCAAATGCAACGTCACTGAAGAAAAAAGCAGAACAAGAGCAAGACGATTTAGATGTATTATTCGCACCAAAGAAAAAGTGGTAAACCACTTTTTCTTTGCTTTGTGCTAATTAAGATAAAAACGCAAACTTAACAATAAACAGCGCTGTTAATACCCACACACTAATACTGATTTCATCTTTTTTACCACATACCAACTTCACTGCAGTATAAGAAATAAAACCAAGTGCAATACCGTGTGCAATCGAGAAAGTGAGCGGTGTCATTAATAATACCACGCTGACAGGGATTGCATCTGTCATATCGTCCCAATTTACCAGCTTTAAGTTTTGCATCATTAAAACAGCAACATACAAAATCGCACCCGCAGTTGCATAAGCTGGGATCATACTAGCAAGTGGCGCAAAGAACATCATTAACAAAAAACAAATGCCTACAACCACAGCAGTAAGACCTGTACGGCCGCCCACTGACACACCTGCTACTGATTCAATGTAAGACGTTGTTGTTGATGTACCAAGCATTGAACCTGCAATGGTAGCTGTGCTGTCGGCACTTAATGCACGACCTAAACGAGGCATTTTACCTTGTTCATCAGCAAGACCTGCTTTTTGCGTTACAGCAACTAAAGTGCCTGAAGTATCAAACAAATCAACAAATAAGAACGCAAAAACCACTGTTAGCATTGAGATTTCGAATGCGGCTGCAAAGTCCAATTGCATAAAGGTTGGTGCAATTGAAGGCGGCATTGAAATAATTCCTTGATATTCCACAAGGTCTAAACCAAGCGCAATAGCCGTTACTAGTAAAATACTAATAAGCACGCCGCTTTTCATATCGCGATATAACAGCGCAGCAATAACAAAGAAGCTAAAAATCGCAAGTAGTGGACCTGGGGCTGTGATATCGCCTAACTGCACTAAGGTTGCAGGGCTTGCTACGATAATCCCAGCGTTTTTCAATGCAATAAGCGCTAAGAAAGCACCGATACCTGTGGCAATGGCACGCTTTAATACCAGTGGAATAGCATCAATGATCCACTCTCTCACCTTAAATAGGCTTAAGAATAAGAAAATACAGCCAGACATAAAAACTGCACCTAATGCAGCTTGCCAAGTGTAGCCCATGCCCAAAACAACACCATAAGTGAAGAAGGCGTTTAAGCCCATACCCGGAGCCAGTGCTAATGGGTAGTTTGCCCATAAACCCATGATAAAACAGCCAATTGCAGCAGCAATACAGGTTGCTACGAATGCCGCACCTTGATCCATTCCCGCTTCTGCTAGCATGGCAGGGTTAACAAATACAATGTAAACCATGGTAATGAATGTTGTGATGCCAGCAATAGTCTCGCGGCGCACAGAGGTGTTGTTTTCAGTGATTTTGAAAAGTCTTTCGAACATGTTGAACTTTAAGTTGAGATTAATTGGCTAATTTTATCATATTTTATCTCAATAAGAGGACATTTTGCCTTGCAATGTTCTAAACTAATAAGGTCTTTTAATTCAAGAAAATAACTAAACTATGTCTGATAATTCGCCAGTAGGCTTAGATTTAGAGCAACAGCTTGATAATGTACTTGCCTTTATTACCCAACCCGATAAAGGGTCGGCGCCAGATAAAAGTACTCAATCTGTTGAAAACGTACTAAACAAAGCTTTGTATTATTTAAAAAATGAACAACCTCCCCTTGCAGCCAAATGGATGCGCCTAGCAGCTATGGCGGGTAACCATAGAGCGCAATTTTATATGGGGCTGTTTTTCATCAAAGGGCAAGGTGTACCGCACAGTGTTTTTCATGGCGCGGTGTGGTTAAGTCTGGCAAGTAGCCAAGGTTATGAGCCTGCAACGGCAGCACTTGATGACCTTAGAAAGCACATTAGTACTCGCCGATTACATGATGCGCAAAGCTATGCAGCGACCTTATACGAACAAATCCACCAGCAACAGTTTGCTCATTTAATTCCTCGTGACCCTGACGCGAGCTAACACGCGTCAGGTTCTGCAACTCATTAATGCTGTCTTGTCAGTTTACTCTCAAATGTGATGAGACCTGCACCAACCACAAGCAATAAGATACCTAAAAACTCAAGCCACACATGGCCTTTATGCGGCTTGATAATAGGTGTTTTTGAAGTAAGGCTGTATAAGCGTCTGCTGTCTTGCTCGCCAGGCTCTACAAACGAGATGCCCTTATAGTCAGCTGAGATAATAAATTTAAAATCATGCCTGCTAATCATTTCTCGACGTTTTGCATCTATTTTCTCGCGGCTTTGTTCAACGAGTAGCGTTCGCCAATCATGAAAAATGCCATCTGGTTCATTATCTTTCACTTCACCGTATGATTTGTACTCATAGAACATTGTATTGAATAGCTTTTCTTGATGCCCTAAATAAAACATGGCACAGCCTAGCGCACTCAACAGTATGGCAACATATATCAATGAGCGCTGTTTAATGAATTGTTTATTACTTTGTCGCTTATACCAAGCTTCAATGTCAGGCACATTAATCAACCTAGCTTTATCTGCCGAGTGTTTTAATGGCTCCATAAAGTCACAAATTGTTAGGTTGAGCGCCGTTAGTATCGAACGAAATGTGTCATTTGAAGGCACTGATTTATCGTTCTCAAGTTTTGATAGGTAACTTTGCTCTATCCCTATTTGCTCAGCAAATTCTGGTTGGCTTAGTTTTAGCTCACAGCGATAGTGTTTTAGTTGTGTTCCGAATGTACTCATAACGCATTTCCTTTTGTTGTGGAGCCACTATTCTTTGCTATTCATGCAGATATAAGAAGCTGAATAAATAGGAATAATTAAGAATATTAGCAAGATAGGAAGAAATATACGAGATACGAGATACGAGATATGAGATACGATGTCAGTATAAGAGAAAAGTACGCTGTAATGTAAAGATTTATCTAATCATTTGTTTGAGGAAAACAAATGGCGGAGTGGACGGGACTCGAACCCGCGACCCCCGGCGTGACAGGCCGGTATTCTAACCAACTGAACTACCACTCCGCAGTGGTATGTGCATGGGGTAATGCACTTAATTTGTTTATGATATCAAATGGCGGAGTGGACGGGACTCGAACCCGCGACCCCCGGCGTGACAGGCCGGTATTCTAACCAACTGAACTACCACTCCGCAGAGATATCATTGTTATTACTTAATTTGTTGGCGGAGTGGACGGGACTCGAACCCGCGACCCCCGGCGTGACAGGCCGGTATTCTAACCAACTGAACTACCACTCCGCGATACAAATTTTGTAATAAAATAGCGTTTAAATAGTGGCGGAGTGGACGGGACTCGAACCCGCGACCCCCGGCGTGACAGGCCGGTATTCTAACCAACTGAACTACCACTCCGCAGTATCTAATGCTATTTATTTTCCTATTGGCGGAGTGGACGGGACTCGAACCCGCGACCCCCGGCGTGACAGGCCGGTATTCTAACCAACTGAACTACCACTCCGCAAAGGAAAATGTTTTACAACCATAAGTTGTGCAAGTAATTGGCGGAGTGGACGGGACTCGAACCCGCGACCCCCGGCGTGACAGGCCGGTATTCTAACCAACTGAACTACCACTCCAGCGCATACTTACAAATTGTCGAAAATTGGCGGAGTGGACGGGACTCGAACCCGCGACCCCCGGCGTGACAGGCCGGTATTCTAACCAACTGAACTACCACTCCACATTTTCGTTGCTGACTGAGTCTCCCCTGACAGCGGCGTGAATAATACGAATCACCCTCTGGTTCGTCAAGGGGTTTTTTGTATTTTTACAGGTTTTTTAGTCATCTGACATCGAAAGGTTTAAAATTTCACCTGATTTGTCATTTTTTGAGCCGTTTTTGCCAACTTCATTTTCATTCGTTGCTTGCTCATCATTTTCGGTTTGATTTTTTTTCTTTAAAAACGGTAACGAAAATTTAAATTTAAGCGGTTTCTTTTGAACAAAAATTCTAATTGCTAGCCAACCCAATAAAAGTACGGTTAAATTTCCAACAACAATTAAGGTCACCATGAGCATGGTGGATGTTTTTTGTTCTTCTTCAAGAATTCGTTGTTGCTCCGCTTGCGCTTCTAAATCAATTTCAGGGCGAACAATTTCTGGTACAGCTTCAATTGGGCGCTCTATTTCAAATTTATAAGTAGGTAAAGTAGCCATAAATTCACGGTCATTTATATTGCTACCAAATACAGAAAGCTCGACACTGTATCGACCCCAATCATAATTTTTAATGGCAAGCTCACGTGTTTGCGATTTATCAGCATCTAAAGAGAACATTTGCTCTTCATTATTGGGGTAATATATTTTTCCTTGAATAAGCACTGTTTCTGGTTTGACGATTTCAGGATTTAAGGTGATCGTTAAAATGTGATCATCTTCATCTTGCTCAGCAAGTGCTATTTCGTAAGCAAAAGGCGGTTCGTGCACGACAATGGGTTTTTGTATCACGGTACGCTTTAATATAGGGGTTTCTATATAAAGCTCGGGTTGCCACTCCCCGGCTGGGAATATCAGCTTAAATTCACCGGTAAACACACCATCAAGAGGACGCTCATCAAAGCCACGCCCATCATCTCTAAAATCGGTAACACTTTGCGTACCTGCGCCAAAGTTTGCGAAATCACTATTATTAGTGCTGACAAAATCAACGTGTAGACTTATTACATCACGAAACTGGCCAACTTCTATAGGCTCACCGTCATTTAATACGCGGCCAGTTAGTTTGACTGTTTCTCCGCGAAACAGCATAGGCGGGAGTGGATCAACATTAAGCTCAATTTCACCCAGCACCATTATACGGCTATCTGGCAAAATGCTGCCGACTACTTGCCAGGGACCAGGCATTGGGTTGCTGATGGTGATCAAGTCATAGCTCAATTCATCATGCCAGTCGAGGTCATCATTTTTGACTGAGTCAGTAGCATAGTACTTAGTACCATCAGGGCGAACTAAAACAACGGCAGGCGCACCGCGCTTACGAAAGAAGAGTAAAGTAACTTTATCGATTTTATGGTCAATACGAAAACGGTTCTCTAGCAGGGGAATTTCATTTTGCACCCCATCACGTTCTAATGGGGTTATTTTATCTTGCTCGTTGGCAAATCCCGTTAAGGGAATTAAACACACTAATCCTGCTAGTAGTTGTTTTCTCATTTTATTACCCTATTCTGCACGCCATAAGCATTGACCACCTTTAGCGACCAAGTCTAAACGCTCTTCATGAGCGGCGTGCTCTTGTTCTGTTGCTCTTAATACGACAAGCGGTGCTCTATCAGCACTAAGTCGGCGAATACCACCAGCTTGTTGTGTTGAGCTTTCATCTTTATTTTGATTAAGATTCAGCTTTACTTGTCCACCCGTCATAGAAAGGTAAACATCTGCTAGAATTTCGGAATCCAGCAGTGCGCCGTGTAAGGTACGCTTTGAGTTATCAATATCGTAACGACGACAAAGTGCATCAAGGTTATTCTTTTGACCTGGATGCAAGTCACGCGCCATTTTCAAAGTATCAAGTACACTACATACATCGGCAGTATTCGGAAAACCTTGATTTAACAATGCAAATTCATTGTCCATGTGACCAATATCGAACGCAGCGTTGTGGATTACAAGCTCAGCGCCGCGAATATATTCTAAAAATTCATGTGCAATCTGGTGGTATAAAGGCTTATCACGCAAAAATTCATTGGTTATACCATGAACGTCTATCGCTTCTTCTTCTATTTCACGCTGTGGATTGATATACACATGAAAGTTGTTGCCAGTAAGGCGGCGATTAACAAGTTCAACACAACCGATTTCAATAATGCGGTGGCCTTGCTTTGGGTCAATACCCGTGGTTTCTGTATCTAAAACTATTTGTCTATGTGCCATATCGTCTTAAGCCTGACTCTGGTATCTTTCTATCATCACTTTATTGTACACAATATCAAGGTAAAACAGTGCAGAAAACCGTAGAGATTTACACCGATGGATCATGTTTAGGTAATCCAGGGCCTGGAGGTTATGGCATCGTGATGCGATACAACGGCCACGAGAAGCAATTAAGTCAAGGTTATACCCTAACAACAAATAATCGGATGGAAATGCTCGCAGCTATCGTTGCACTAGAAACCCTCACCCGCTCTTGTCACGTCATTCTCACCACCGATAGCCAATATGTGAAACAAGGGATTGAGTCATGGGTCGAAAATTGGAAAAAACGCGGCTGGAAAACAGCAGCAAAAAAGCCAGTCAAGAATGTCGATTTATGGAAACGACTTGATGCAGCATGCCAACAGCATGACGTAGAATGGCGCTGGGTAAAAGGCCATAGCGGCAATAAATATAATGAAATTGTTGACGATCTTGCTCGCGAAGCTGCTGGCAGCGATGAATTACTTGAAGACACAGGTTACGACGGTAATTAAGGTGCCTTGAAATAAACTTGGCGCAGGCCGTTTTATATTTTTGTTATATGTTATAAGATTTGGCTATAACGAATTATAAAGGACTCATTATGGCTCTGCGCATTCACTCTTTTTATCATCAACAAAGCGCCACTCTCTGTTATTTAGTTAGTTGTGAAAGCACTAAAGATTGCTTGCTGATTGATGCACCCGCTGATTTTGATATGCCAAGTGGTGAGTTAAGTTTTACAACAGCCAATGAGATCATCAGCTACATAAAGACTGAGCAGCTCACATTACAATGGCTACTTGAGACCCATGCACATGCTGACCATATCACCGCAGCAAGTTATATAAAGCAACAATTACAAAACACACATCCCTGTAAGCTTGGTACAGGCGAAGGGATCACACACGTTCAAAAACACTTTAGCCAACTTTATAATCTAGATATGCCATGTAATGGTGAACCGTTTGATGCCTTATTTGCTAATAAAGCACAATTTCAGTTAGGTGATTACACGGTTGATGTGATTGCCACACCGGGCCACACTCCTGATAGTGTGTGTTACCACATTGATGGCAATGTATTTGTAGGTGACACCTTCTTTATGCCAGACAGCGGCACAGCCCGCTGTGACTTCCCTGGCGGTAGTGCAGCCGAGTTATATGATTCACTACAACGTATTTTAGCTTTACCTGACGACACGGTACTTTGGATGTGTCATGACTACCAACCAGATGGCCGCCCTCTCGCGAACAAAACCACAGTGAAAGAGCAGCGTGAGCAAAACATTCATTTAAAAGGCGATAAACAAAGCTTTATTGCAACTCGGGAAGACCGCGATGCAACCTTAGCTGTACCAAAGCTGCTGCACCCTTCTATTCAATTAAATATTCGTGCAGGCCAATACCCAAGCAAAACGGATACTCACCAACACTATTTAGCTATCCCGCTCACAGTGCTGCTTTGATGTTTGTCTAAGCCCAGCTCCTTTTACCGGCGAAAATTGCGGCCTTGCATGCCATTTAGGTTTAATTGGTGTAAGCGGGGCCACACGTTTTCGAGCCACCAGCATATAAACACTCCCCATTGGCTTTAAATATTGTTGACCAAAACTACGCCAAGCAGCAAAGCGTGATAAACGGCTCCCTCTTGCAAGCGATGAATGGATAAATCGCTCATCCGAAATAATCTCAAAACCCAATAGATTCAGCCAATCTTTTACTCGCGACGGTGTAAAAAAGCGCCCTGTCCAAGGAAGCTTTTGGCGACTAAAAGGTAAAAGCTGCGCCAATCCACACAAGCTAAACGGGTTAAAGCCCGTGATCACCAGATAGCCACCGGGAATTAAAGTACGGTGTGCTTCGCGTAAAATGTGGTGCGGATCAGAATGATATTCTAAGCAATGCGATAAAATACATGCATCAACACTGTGCTCATAAAAAGGCAGTTCGTCTACATCCGCAATTACACCGGTAAATAACCCCTGCTCTGCTACACAAACTTGATGCTTAATAGGACTTTCACTGGTTGCCAGCTCACCACTTAAATTACCAAGTTTGAGCATGTGATAGCCAAACATGCGTGGCAGCCATGGCGTTAGCTTACGTTCAATTTCAGCACGTAAATAGTCACCATGAGGGAACTGCTGCCAAGAGTATGGCTTAGGACCTTCTTGAAAACTAAGGGCTGGTTTCATTTTCTGAGCTCGTTATACTGTGTGTTAACTGTCACTTTATAGAGCAATTAAACATGGTGCAAGTTAAAGCAATTAAAGCCTTTTCTGATAATTACATTTGGTGCATCAGCAATGAGGCTGAGCAAACTGCATGGGTTGTAGACCCAGGTCAAGCAGAACCTGTTTTAAACTACCTAAACGAGCAAAACTTAACACTTTGCGGTATTTTGATTACCCATCACCACTATGACCATACCGATGGCGTTGCTGCACTGGTTAAGGCATTTCGTGATATTCCGGTTTATGGGCCAAGACACAGCCCTTTTAAAGGCATTACTCATGGCGTATCAGAAGCGGATAAAGTCACTGTGTATGATTACACTTTTACCGTGCTTGCCACACCCGGTCATACCCTAGACCATGTTTGTTACATTAATGACGAATTAAGTTTTACTGGCGACACCTTATTTAGTGCTGGCTGCGGACGATTATTTGAAGGCAGTGCTGAGCAAATGTGGCACTCACTATGTAAATTAAGAGCCCTGCCAGATGAGTGTAAAATCTATTGCACTCATGAATACACGCAAGCCAACTTAGCCTTTGCAAAAGCCGTTGAACCAAATAATGAATACCTACTCAACTACAGTGATAAAGTAGATATGCTGCGTGCCAACGGCGAAATAAGCCTGCCAACTCAGTTAGGCGTTGAAAAACAAATAAATCCATTTTTGCGTAGCAACGTAGCAACTATCACCGATGAGCTGCCTGATGAGCTAAAAATTAATTTGGATCTGAATGAACCTTGGCAACGCTTTTCAGGTCTCAGAGCTTGGAAAGATAACTTTTAAATAAACGTAAACGCCAGTGTTTACAATTTTGTATATTTAGATCAGCATCTTGCAATAATAAGCTGACATAAACTGGTCATAAAGTGGCAATATGTTCTCAGAGCAGGTAATATTCGCCGAGTTTTTTTACCTGATGTATGGGTATATATGTATAAGTCTCCTTTAGTTTTATCACTTGCGCTGATTTTAAGTGGCTGTCAATTAACAGCCTCTGACTCAGCAAGTACAGATGTTGCGAACAATAATGTTGAGCAACAATTAGACGGCGCAAGTCCGAGCGACATCAATGATGCATTGATGATCAACGCTCAGTATCAACAATTAACCGATATTGATGAGCCGCCTCCTGTATTTGATGATGTATGGGAACGTATTCGCTACCAGCTTTCGATTGATGTGCCACAAAACCGCCCTGTTGTTGCTGAGCGTAACTATTATGCGCGTCATCAGGCCTATTTAGATCGTATCTCGAAGCGAGCTGAGCCATACCTATACTTCATTGTTGAAGAAGTCGAAAAACGTCAAATGCCAATCGAAATTGCCCTTTTACCCATTGTAGAAAGTGCATTTGACCCATTTGGCTATTCGCACCGCAGTGCTTCAGGTATCTGGCAATTTATGCCACAGACCGGTGAGCGTTTTGATTTAAAACAAAACTGGTGGTATGACGGTCGTCGTGACATTGTGCAATCGACCCGTGCAGCCCTTGATTACTTATCATATTTACACAAAACCTTAGAAGGCGATTGGCTAAATGCCATTGCGGCCTATAACTCAGGTGAAGGTCGTTTACTTCGCGCCATTAAAAAGAACCGTAAAAAGCATTTACCAACGGATTTTTGGTCACTTGATTTACCAAAAGAAACCACTTCGTACGTACCAAAGCTGTTAGCGCTGTCTGATCTAGTAAAACGCAGCGACGAGTTTGGTGTGAAGTGGCAGCCAATTATTAATGCTCAAGTAGTTGAAGCGGTTAATGTAGGAAGCCAAATCGACTTGGCACTCGCTGCTGATATGGCAGATATTAGCTTAACTGAACTTTATCGTTTGAACCCTGGTTTTAATCGCTGGGCGACTGATCCAAATGGACCGCACTTTTTATTATTACCGTCAGATAAAGTTGAATCGTTTTCTGAGAGACTAGCAAAAACAGAGCAAAAAGACCGACTGCGCTGGCAGCAATATGTGGTTGCACGTGGTGACAGCTTATCTGTGATTGCGAAGAAGTTTTCTACAAGTACAAATGCCATTAAAACGCTGAATAAACTTTCATCGAATACTATTCGTGTTGGTCAGCAATTACTTGTGCCACTAAGTGATGGTGAGATAAATAGCCAGCATTTACCAAAATCAGTACGTATGGCAGCGAATAAAGCAACGCGTAAAAAGCTAAGCCATAAAGTCGCCAGTGGCGATACACTTTGGGATATCAGCCGTGAGTACGATGTGACTATTGCAGAACTAGCAACATGGAATAAGCTGAAAAAAAATTCAGTGCTTCGTGTTGGTCAAAAGCTAACTGTATATAAGGAAGAAAAGTCACAACTTGCTGCGACACAAACCAAAGAGCGAACAATTACCTATAAAGTTCGTCGTGGTGACTCGTTAGCGCGAATTGCCGCTAAGTTTAATGTTTCTGTGCAAGATATTATCAAATGGAACTCATTAGCTGGACAAAAATACATTCAGCCTGGGCAAAAGCTTAAGTTAAAAGTTGATGTACGAAGCGCATAACGGCTTCATTTTATGTTAAAAAAAGAGCGCCTTTAGGCGCTCTTTGTCTCTCTCACTTAGTATTTATGCTTTAAAGCCCATAAGTGTAATAACTCATTGGCAATGGTCGCTGCGGCAATCGCGGTTAATTCACTTTGATCATATGATGGCGATACTTCAACCACATCCATACCGACCATATTAATGCCCTTCAATGCACGAAGCACCTTAAGCACTTTATCGCTTGTTAAGCCACCACACACAGGTGTGCCTGTCCCTGGAGCGAATGCAGGGTCAAGGCAGTCAATATCAAAGGTTAGATACACAGGTAAGTCACCCACGCGTGCTTTGATTTGCTCAGCGATATCTTGTGCAGGTAAATCATTGGCAGCCATTGCATCAATCACCGCAAACTCATGTTTGCTCTGATCAAAGTCGGTACGAATACCAATTTGAATACTGTGTTCAACATCAATGAGTCCTTCCATCGGCGCATGATAAAACATGGTACCGTGATCATAACGTGAGCCATTGCTGTAAGTATCTGTGTGAGCATCAAAATGAACTAATGCCATCTTACCGTATTGCTTAGCATGGGCGCGCAGTAAAGGCAAAGTCACAAAATGGTCGCCACCTAAGCCTAATAATGTTTTACCTTGACGAAGAATTTGCTCAGCCGCTAATTCTAATTGCGCTGTAAAATATTCTGGGTCACCTACTGGGTAGGTAAAATCACCAGCATCAGCTAATTTTAAACGCTCAAACAACGGGAACGTCCACGGGTACTTGATTTCTTCCCACGCAAGGTGCACAGAGGCACGACGAATTGCATCAGGGCCTAAACGTGCACCTGGGCGACCCGAGGTCGCCAGGTCAAATGGTAAACCTAGCACCACTACATCGGCATCGATTGCAGTGATGTTTTGCACCATCGGCTGACGTAGAAACGTCATGCCGTTTGAATATAACGAATGATCTGTGTGGTCAAACAATGTCGACATTGCTTATAACTCTTCTAAATAAGTGTAACCATTTAAGCCAGTTTGCAACTCATCTAATACGCTTTGCTGCTCTGATTCTGGTAATTTTGCCGCTACCAGTTGGGCGTAAGATTGCTGAAAACCTTCTACATCTAAATGTACATAACGCATCATGTCAGCAACGGTATCACCCTCGTTAACTTCAGTGATTTTCGCCTGACCCTGCTCGTCCATTTTTATAATTGCACTGTGCGTGTCACCAAATAAATTATGCATATCACCTAAAATCTCTTGGTAAGCACCCACTAAGAAAAAGCCCATTAAATAAGGTTTTTCTTCGCTAAATGCTGGTACCGGCAAGGTGCTTTCAATACCTTGACCATCGACATAGTGCTCCATAGCACCATCTGAGTCGCAGGTAATATCAAGTAACACTGCACGCTTTTGTGGTGCCTCTGTTAAACCACTTAAAGGCAAAACAGGAAACACCTGGTCAATACCCCATGCATCCGGTAATGACTGGAACAATGAAAAGTTCACAAAAAACTTATCTGCTAAACGCGCATTTAATTCATCAATAATCGGACGATGAAAACGGTTTTTGTTATCCATATGTTTGTTAAGTTCATAACATACACGTAAGTTAACTTGCTCCGCCCATGCTCGCTCTGTTAAATCTAATAAGCCAAGTGCGAATTGATTATGTGCTTCGGCTAAATCACCTTGGCTATCATGATAAATTTCAATTAATGCACGGTCGTCATTGTCATCACTTAACTGCTGCCATGATGTCCACATGTTTTTTAATAATAGTGGTGCATCAGCGGCTGGCGCTTGAATGTCTTCTGGTACATAGCTTTCGGTACCAATAACATTCGAAATCAATACAGCATGGTGCGCTGTTAACGCACGACCTGATTCAGAAATAATGCGCGGCATTGGTTGCTCATATAACTTACAGGTATCACCAATGGTGTATACAATGTTATTAGCATATTCACTTAAGCTGTAGTTCATTGAGTTATGAGACTGGCTACGTGTACCGTCATAATCTACCGCTAAACCGCCACCTACATCTAAACAATCAATTTGTGCACCTAATTTGCGTAACTCACAGTAAAAACGCGCAGCTTCACTCACACCTAAGCGAACATCGCGGATGTTTGCCATTTGCGAGCCAAGGTGAAAGTGTACAAGTTGGATCAGATCAAGTTGATCAGATGCTTTTAAACGATTAACCACACTGAGTACTTGCGATGCCGACAAACCAAATTTTGATTTTTCGCCACCACTTGCTTGCCACTTGCCCTTACCTTGCGACGCTAAACGTACACGAATACCAATGCGTGGCTTTACGTTTAACTCTTTTGCTTGGCTAAGCACCATGTCTAGCTCAGACAGTTTTTCAAGAACAATGTAAACCTTGTGACCTAGCTTCTCGCCAATCAGTGCTAAACGAATGTATTCTTGGTCTTTATAGCCATTACATACAATTACAGCACTGGTTTTTTCAGCCATGGCTAAAACCGTTAATAGCTCAGGTTTACTGCCCGCTTCTAGACCCAATTGCTTCTTTTCAATATCAGCTTGGCTTGCAACTATTTCTTCAACAACTTCGCGTTGTTGGTTTACTTTAATTGGATAAACAAGCAAATAGTCTTTCGGATAACCATAATTTTCAATCGCCGTGTTAAATGCCTGACATAAGCTATGTACACGATGATGTAAAATTTGTGGAAAACGAACCAACGCAGGCAAGCTTAAGCCTTTGTCTTGTAATTGCTGTGCGATATCGATTAGTGCAATGGTTTGCTCTGGGGCATGGGCCTTTGGCGCAACATACACATCACCTTGATCATTAATACCAAAGAAACCTTGGCTCCAATGACGAACATTGTAACTCGTGCGAGCTTGTTCTAGTGATGTTGTCTCTTTCATCTATCTTTCTCTTTTATTTTAGTAATGCCAAAAACGGCAAGGGTTGTTGCCGCGCATTAAAAGAAAAATAGTGATTCAAGTCCAACAAGAATTTTTACTCGTAACGAGTGATTTTTAATGTGAAAAACGAATCGATAATTCCCTACCCATACTCAAAATTATTTAAGGACAGGCACTACATATTAGTGGACTGTTTTTCATTTTAGAGTATTTTAGAGGACAGGCACTACTTTTGTGATTTCATCTGCTTTTGTTGAGTTCGATCCCAAGCGCCTCCATGCCTCATATTGCTCGTTATCATGCCACGTAATACCGATGTACTCTTGCCAATTTTCAAAGTCCTTTGTCCGAAACTTTTCAACCCCACACCCTCCTGCACCAAAAGATGTGCGGCAAATTTTTACAGTAAGATAAGTACCATCAAAATTAAGCTGTGATTGTTTATCAGTGCAAACACTTAAAGGCCGATAAGGAAATGTAAGAATAACTTTTGATTCTATAGTGCCATTATGATTGAAGACACCAGTTAGGGAGTGACATGAGTTTAAGTAGAACTGGGTGGTATCAATAGTAAAGTCGGGTTGCTTACTCTTAGAAGTAATAGATACTTGTGACTTATCACCACAGGCAGTAATCAAAAAAATCGTAACAAAACATATGAATTGTAAGGAATATTTATAAATTAGGATAACCTCAATAAAACATGGCTTAATACCTAACTTACTGGTTAAGCCCTAACTCCATAAATAAACTTTGTGGATTTTCGCTATAGTTACCAAACGGACCACAACGATTGAAGCCTAAGTTTTCATATAGGCTAATGGATTCTGTTTGTTTAGGGCCTGTTTCTAATCGAATAAGCGGAATTTGCTGCTCACCTGCGTGATGCAAGAGTATTTGCATAATTCGACGTGATAAACCTTTACCACGGTAACTTGGTTTTACATATAGGCGGCGGATCTCACCATATGGAGGATTGCCTTCTTGCATCACGATTGCACCACAAGCAACGATACCATCTTCATTTTTCAAGCCAATGGCATAAACATTAGGTTCAGCAAGTTCTTCAACACTTAAGGATTGAGCGGTTGCAACAGGATATAATGAGTTTATGAGTCGGTCTATATCAGAAAACACGTGTACTACTTCAGGATCATGTGGATTTAAATCGACTAACTGCATAAAACTCCCATTTTTATATGTCGTTTTTGTTAATGATGTTAACAATGATATCGGATATTAGTTTAATCCTCTACTGTTGTTTTCAATATTCATTTTTATAGGTACTGTTCAGACCGCCATACTATCGCTTAGTTCAACAGTATGTAACTGAAAAAACGCCCAGTTGATAAAAATTAAAGTCCAACCTACACCGCTCAATTAAAGATTAATGATTTTTACTGACAACTTTAAGAAGACAGTCACTTTAGTTTTTAATTTAACTAAAATGGACAGGCACTTAAAAATAAAAACCTTAGACTTAGGTTAAAACTCCTCTCAACCTCTCTAAACTTGACCTTGCAAAGCCCGCTTAACTATAAAGGTCTTTCTTTTCCTTTAATCTTAAAACTGATTTTGATTAATTTGAGAAACGCTAGCCATTTCAAAGCAATGGTTTTAAAAAATAATATTACAAAAATCACATAAAAGAATTAGCTAGCTAACAGTAATAGACTATTAGTCCTGTTACTTCGCCGCTTTCGAGCAGTTTTACTACAGTAGTTTTCAATAGCTTGTATTCGACCTACAGCACCGTGAAATAAATGTTCAAACTGTGTTGTTAATGTTAGCCAATTTGCTGGCTCGAGATTAAGCCTCTCAAGGATAGTAGGTAAATGATGATCTATATATCCGCGTTTATCCGTGCTAATACAACGCCCTGTCTGTTCTACAAGTAACAGGTATGACTTTAACTCAAAAGGTATTCCCTTTGATTTATTCTTGTTCATACCACCAACAAAACGAGCTAGTAGCTTAGGTTGTTTTGAATTCTTCGCACTTTGGCTTCGCTTTTTAAAACTTGTATAGTTAGATTGCTCTGGGGTCCTCGCAACCTCTGCACGAACAGGGTTTAAATCAACATAGGCCATGCACGCTAAAAGAGCAGATTCATCAAGTAGTGCTTGGCTCTTGAAGCGCCCTTCCCAAAAATGCCCGGTACATTCGTCTTCTTTATTTGCACGCCTGGCAATATACTCATTAAGCATTCGCATGAACCAACTAATACTAGAAAGGCGCGCTCTGTATTCTACAACCTCTTTATTTAAAAAGGCCTGTTGAACGTCACTCAAGTGCTCACCACGGAGGAAGTTTTGACCTAAAGGCGTCATTTTACTGAGCTTCTTCCAGCGTAGAAGAACGGCCTTGTCGCTTAACCTATTTGCTTTTTTATCATCTACATAAAGCACAATATGAGTATGATTACTCATCACGGCATAAGCACACACATCAATACAAAATACCTTCGCAAGAACAAGCAGACGATCTTCAACCCACCCTCGGCGATGATCATATGATTTACCTGTGAGAGTATCTTCTCCGCAAAGGTAGGCGCGTCTAACGCATCGGGATACACAGTGATAGTATTTAGTATTCGACAAACAGATTTGCCGCTTCCTTGCTAAAGCCATCGTCCACTCCTTGAACCGATAATTTAAAATGCATGGGCTGTAACTAAAGTGTAGACAAAAACTCTTGTGCTGCAAAAACAGTTAAGTGTAATGACTGTCTATTTAAATTAATTTTGTCTATTTAAATTTCTTCCTTTGGAATACAGCTGAGAGCTAGGCTTAAAGTGACTGTCCATGTAAAGAGTTAAACACTTTGTTACGGAAAAAAGCTGTTCAAATATCGTTAAAACCATATACTGCAAACAACAAGAAAAAAGATGAGGTTTTCTCGTGCAGTTCACTCAAGGTATGGAATACTTCTTTTCTGGCTTTAAGTTAATTAGCCAAAAGGGGTTGAAACGTTTTGTACTTATTCCTTTAACAATCAATATCCTGCTTTTTGGTAGTTCGCTGTTCTTTTTGTACGGTTGGCTCACTGATGGCTTTGCTTACATGAACTCGTTATTACCAGAATGGCTTAGCTGGCTCGAATGGCTAATGTGGCCGATTGCCGTGCTGGTGATTTTATTTAGTTACAGCATGCTCTTCACGGTTATTACAAATTTTATAGCAGCCCCATTTAACGGCCTGCTCAGTGAAAAAGTTGAGCTTTACTTAACTGGGCAAAAAATTAATGACGATAGCCTTTTCGATACAATGAAAGATGTGCCGCGCATGCTAGGACGAGAGTGGACAAAACTTTGCTATTACCTACCACGCGCTATTGGCTTTTTTATTTTATTGTGGATTTTACCTGTGATCGGGCAAGTTTTATGGGTGCTTTTCACCTGTTGGATGTATGCCGTTCAATATGAAGACTACGCTTTCGATAACCATAAAATTAGCTTTAACGAAATGAAAGGTGACTTAAAGCAAAAGCAAACCTTGTCCTATGGTTTTGGTTTAGCTGTAATGATTTTAACTGCAATCCCAATTGTTAACTTAATTGTCATGCCTGTTGCAGTATGTGGAGGCACACGTTTATGGGTCGATAATTACCGAAGTAAATATCGAACTTAAATTAGATGTTTAATCGTCTAATAAAAAGGCCAATAGTTTTAGCTATTGGCCTTTTTATTTTCAAATTGATGCTAACTGTAAAGGCTTTGTGGAACCTTAGTTACATTCAAATGTACTGTGACCTCTTCACGATCGTGATACAAATGCTTGGCTTGCAGCTCGTAGCTCACTCCATATTTATCAAGCTCTTCTTTGATCATTTTCAAACATTCGTAAACGCTGTCAAAACGTTTTTTCATAGGCAACTTGAGATTAAAGATTAGCTCTTTAGCGTAGGCATTAACTGCCCAATCAATCATAAGATTAGTCACTTTTGTCGGCTTCTCTACCATGTCACACACTAACCACTGAATATTGCGCTTTTCAGGGCGATATTTAAAACCATCTACTCTGAAGTGCTTAACCTGCCCTGTTTCCATCAAATCATCATTCATTGGGCCATTATCGATTGCGCTTACAAACATTCCACGGCGCACCAGCTGATAAGTCCAACCACCTGGGCAAGCGCCTAAATCAACGCCTCGCATGCCAGGTTGCATACGTTCTTCGGCTTCATGGGGGGGAATAAACACGTTAAAGGCTTCATCGAGTTTTAAGGTAGAGCGGCTCGGCGCATCATTAGGCATACGTAAGCGCGGAATACCCATAAAGAAAGGCGAGTTGTTAAATGTATACGAATAGCCGACATAAGCACTGTCATTTGCTAAAAATAACACATGCATTACTGGTTTCTTCTCTGCAAGCTCGCGAGTTACCTTCGAGCGCTTTTCAAGCGACTTTTTCAGTGGCGTCGAAATCTTTTTGCAGAACTTAGACAGCTCTTTACCTTCGTTAGTATCGGGCGTTTCTACGCGTAAGTCACCACATTCAGGAAAGTCAGCGGCAGCATCAACAATGGCACTAACACGGTCTTCAAGTGGCATATTATCCACTAGAGTGCCAGTAAACCATTGACGCGCAAATACCATATTTTTGAAGTCGACTTTTTTTATGATTTCATCGCCGTGACTTGCATCAAAACATTCATAAACAACAATACCTGTATTTGGTTTTGTTTTAACGTAACCTGCAAAGCCTTGTTCAGCAGCTTGAAAGGTAATTTCAGCAGCGGCATCATTTTCAAAACCACTGCGACAATAAATAATTACACTCGACATAGATAACCCTTAAAACTTATATCGTGCGGCTTGAACTAACAAAATAGCCCAACCAATAATAAAACAAACGCCGCCAATAGGGGTGATAGGCCCAAGCCATTTCATGCCCGTTAATGCGAGTAAATACAAACTACCACTAAATAGAAACGTACCTGCTATAAAAAATCCACCAGCCCAACTTAGGTTCATGCCCCACTTAATTAAGATAGCAATAGCTATAAGTGCAAGGCCATGCACCATTTGATACTCAGCAGCTGTTTTAAAAATCCCAATTGCGTATTCCGAGACACGGTTTTTTAAACCATGAGCGGCAAATGCACCAAGCATCACCGAAAACATGCAGAATAAGCTGCCAACCATTAAATATAGTTTGATCATTGCTCATCTCCTGCCACTAAATTAATAATAAACTTTGCTGCATAATCAGCAGCTTGCTGTAGATTCTCTTCTTCAGTAATTCCACTTTTTTTACGTGGTTTTAGTGAATGATCACCATCTTTGAGAAATTTGATTTCTGGCGGATTAATCATTTTAAGATCAGCGAGCTCTTGCTGATTTCCAAATGTATCGCGCTCACCTTGCAGAACTAAAAAAGGACATGGTATGTCTGCAAAATGCTCTATACGAAGTTTTTCAGGTTTTCCTGGTGGGTGAAACGGATAACCAAAAGCCACAACTCCGGCTATTTTAGCTAGGCTCTGCTCGGTACAAAGCATAGAAGCCATACGCCCCCCCATTGATTTACCACCGATAAATAAAGGCAGCTCTGGCTGTCTCTCTCTCAGCACCTCTGCAAAGTATGCAAGCAACTTAGGAGCACGCTCTGGCGGTCTTCGCTTGCCTGTCTCTTTTGCAATTTGCATATATTGAAAATCAAACAACGCCACATCAATATTGAACTGACTAATAAGTTTAGCCATTGTTTGCATAAACTCAGAGTCGCTGCCCGCCCCTGCGCCGTGTGCAAATATAAACTGTGCACGGGCATTGCCCGTTGCACTTTTAAACCACTGTAACATGTTAATACTCTTGTTCTTGCTCTACTAAGCTCAGCATCCAGTCTTTGAAAGACACTATTTTACCAAGCTCTGTTTGCGATTCACGGATCACTAAATAGTAAGCATTTTTACTTTCTAATGAGTGATTAAACGGTATGACAAGTCGACCTGCATCAATATCAGGTTTAGCTAATACGCTATTACCAATAGCAACACCCTGACCATGCACCGCAGCTTGTAATACCATCGATGAGTGACTAAAAATTGGCCCTTGGTTAACTTGCACGTTACGCACACCAGCCGTTTTCATCCAAGTTTTCCAATTTTTACGGGTCGTATCATGCAATAACGTATGATTCGCCAAATCACTTGGTTGATTGAGTGGCTTAGGGCCTGTTAATAATAATGGGCTACATAAAGGCACCAGATATTCAGTGTGCAGCTTATAAGTTTGCACCCCACTCCAGTGACCTCGGCCATAATAAATGGCAATATCGACATCGTCAGAAAGTGAATTCTCATCCTGATCTTGCGCTTTAATTCGCACATCAATCTCAGGGTGTAATTCATTAAATAAACTAAGTCTGGGCACTAACCATTGAATCGCAAAACTTGGCGTTAAGCTCACTGTAAGTGAACCTTTCGCACCTCGTGCAAGCAACTTTTCTGTAGCATCAATCAACTGGGTAAAAATCTCTTTAATATCTAAAAAGTAACCTTGCCCTTCTTCGGTCAGCAATAAAGAGCGATTTTTACGCAAAAACAGTTTTAAACCTAAATGCTCTTCTAGGGTTTTAATTTGGTGACTCACCGCTGCTTGCGTTACATACAGCTCTTCTGCCGCTTTAGTAAAGCTCAAATGACGAGCCGCAGCTTCGAATGCTTTTAGCGCATTTAAGGGAGGTAAACGACGAGACATAATCACCAAGCTTAGAATTAGTTTTTCTTATGCGTCGATTATAGCGATACAAATAAAAAAAGGCGACCATGGTCGCCTTTTTCATACTTAAATAGCAAGATTACAAGTCACTAGCGCTAGTATCTAGTGGTGCAAAGCTCTTAACCAAGTCATCAACCGCTTTCATTTGCGATAAATAACCTTCTAGTTTACTTAGTGCAAGTGCACAAGGACCATCACATTTTGCTTCATTAGGATTAGGGTGTGCTTCAATGAACAGACCTGCAATACCTAATGCCATACCACTACGCGCAAGCTCTGCAGCTTGTGCACGGCGACCATCCGCAGAGTCAGCACGACCACCAGGACGCTGTAATGCGTGTGTTGCATCAAAGATAACCGGCGCCATAGGCTTCATGTCATCCATACCTAGCATATCAACCACTAGGTTGTTATAACCAAAGCTTGTGCCACGTTCACACAGCGCAACGTTGTTGTTGCCCGCTTCATTAAACTTTTTAATGATATGGCGCATTTCATGTGGCGCTAAAAACTGTGGTTTTTTCACGTTGATAATGGCGCCAGTTTTTGCCATAGCAACTACTAAATCAGTTTGTCGAGCAAGAAAAGCAGGTAATTGAATAACATCAACAACTTCAGCCACAGGTGCGGCTTGATGAGGCTCATGTACATCAGTGATTAAAGGCACATTGAAAGTAGATTTAATTTCTTCAAATATTTTTAAACCTTCTTCCATACCTGGGCCACGGTATGAATTAATTGAAGAGCGGTTTGCTTTATCAAAAGATGCTTTAAACACATATGGAATGTTTAGCTTTGATGTTACTTCTACGTAATGCTCAGCAATACGCATCGCTAAATCACGTGATTCAAGTACATTCATACCACCAAACAGCACAAATGGCTTGTTGTTGGCTAATTCAATGTCGTTAATTTTAATTAACTGGTTGTTCATTTCTATTCCTTAAGGTGCAACAGCTTGAAGCATTAATCCACAAATATAAGCCATGTAAGTACCTACACCGTAACCCAAAACAGCAAGTAAAACACCTACTGGCGCGAGAGACGGGTGGAATGCTGATGCAACAACAGGTGCAGATGCTGCGCCGCCTACATTCGCTTGAGAGCCTACTGCCATATAAAACAGTGGTGCTTTAATTAGTTTCGCGACGATTAACATTAAGCTTGCATGAGTAATCATCCAAATCGCGCCCAGTACAAAATACATTGGCGAGTCAAAAATCGCGGTAATATTCATATGTAAACCAATTGAAGCAACAAGAATATATAAAAAGCTTGATGCTACTTTTGAAGCACCAAAGGCTTCAATATGGCGAACTTTAGTAAATGATAAACTAATACCTATGGTGGTAGAAATAACAATCAACCAAAAGAATTTACTATTTAAACTATACTCTTGCGCCCAAGGGAAATTAGCCCCAAAAAACGGACCTAAAAAGTCTGCACAAAAATGAGCAAGGCCAGTAATACCAAAGGCAATAGCAATAATCGTCATGTAATCATTTAAGGTTGGCATACGCGCATGCTCAGCATGATACTTTTCAACGCGCTCTTTTAAATCTTCAATTGCACGAGTATCTGCCCCTGTTTTGGCATCAATCGCCTTATGATTAGCTGCCATTAATAACAACACCGCCATCCATAAGTTCGCCACGATGACATCAACAGTTACCATTGCAGAGAAAATATCACCGCCCACTTCAAACATTTCTTTCATTGATGCTTGGTTTGCACCACCACCAATCCAGCTACCAGCAATGGTCGTCATACCGCGCCATACAGCATCAGGGCCATGGCCTCCGACAGCTTCAGGGTAAACCGCACTCATTACTAAGATAGCGAGTGGTCCACCAATAACGATACCCATGGTACCCGTTAAAAACATTATTAATGCTTTAGGGCCAAGGTTAATAATGGCTTTTAAATCAATACTAATGGTCAGCAATATTAAGCAGGCTGGCAGTAAATAACGTGATGCAACAAAATAAACATTTGAAGAGTGACCATCAACAATACCAAAGGTATTCAGTAATGATGGTAAAAAGTAGCAAAGTAATAATGCCGGTACGTATTTATAAAATTTTTGGCACGCAGCATTATTACTGTGAGAGGTTTTAAAAATAAACCCCAAAATAACGGCAAGCAAACCAAGTACGACTGCGTCATTGGTAATTAGCGCACTGTGGGCGTCAGTCATAAATGTTCCTTTAAAATTAGTGGTGTGTATTATTGTTGTCTTCTATTTCAGCAATTTGATGCTGAATAACTTCGATAGCAGGATCATCTGGGCACTCGTTAATAAAGTACTGCAAATCATCGCGGGCCATTTTTGGGCAATCTAGCTGATTAAGTAAATAACCACGGTCACGACGCTCATAAGGGTCATCACCAAGTAATTCCATCAACATTTCAACACAATGCAAAGCATGACCAAATTTACTTTCGCTAATAAAAGACCATTTTTGCTGAGCTAAATATAATTTATATAGCTCTTCATCAAAAATCAGCTCAAGAGGTTCTTGTTCATCACCATTTTCTTCACACGCATTCTCTGGTGTTATATACCAGCTCTGCTGTCCCGTGCTGGGCTCAATTAAATAACCTTCTTCATCACTCATACCAACATGAACGTGCACGTCTCCTTGACTAAGAGTAACAGTCGCGTCCAATTCAGCATGTTGCAATAAATGACAAAGTAAAACTGCCAGCGTGGTTTGTGTACCACTGCGCATGGTAATGGTGTAGCTAAAACTATTTAACGTATACTCAGGCACTTTTAAGCTTGATGAGCTAAATAGCCATTGTTGATAAAAGGTATCAAGTAACTTATCGAGACGCTCATGTGGCTCTTTTAATTCAGCGCAAAGAGCTGTTACCGTGTCTTCAAGCTCATTGAGGGTGTCATAACAGGCTGTTAAATCAGCTTGATGATCCCACTTCAATTCAGCATCGATACAACGATAAAGCACTTTCGAAGAAAATGCGTCAAAGGCCTCTTCTTGATAGGATTCATTTTGATCTTCAAACCAAGGGGTGGTCATTTATACTGCTACATCTCTTACAAAAACGAACAGCTAGTTTACCTACTTTTCCCCTAAGTTACCAATACTGAGCGATGAGATATAAAAAAGCGGTATGACAACCTAGGCCATCAAATACCGCTTAGAGATTCTTAAAGAAGAAGTGCTGTTTTAGCAGAGGCTAAATAGCCAATTGCCAATAAGATGAGTGTGGTGATTACAAGTAATACGAGCTTCGCACTTTTTGCATTTTGCTTAGCAGCAACAACACCTAACACAATGTATGCAATAACTAAGATTATCTTTTCTAATAACCAAGACTGCTCTAAAGGGTTAAATCCTGCCATCACAATCAATACCACTGCAGAAACTAGCAGTAAAGTGTCGATACTATGACTACCAATAAATACCACTTTATTTTTTGCCAAAGTGCCCGATTTTAAGCGTGAAAACGAACGAACGTAAAATAAGATAATACTCAACACGGCAAACAGCATGTGAGTATGTTTTACTGCTAAATAATCCATATGCCCCTAATTTTGTTTTAATTAATCTGGATAACGTACAAGTACGTCTTCTATTTCTTTAACCCGCTGATTAAACACTTCAATTAACTTCGGATCAAATTGTTTGCCCTGTTGCGAGTTAATTTCCTTGATTACATCTTCAAGTGACCACGGCTCTTTATAACAGCGTTTATGACGTAGCGCATCAAACACATCAGCTAATGCTACAATGCGACCTGCAATTGGAATTTCCTCACCTTTTAAACCTTTCGGATAGCCTGAACCATCCCAACGCTCATGATGTGATAAAGCAATAATGGCTCCTGTATTAACAATGTCACGATTTGAATCTTTTAAAATTAAATGACCTTTTTCAGCATGCTGCTGCATGATAGCCCATTCTTCGTCGTTGAGCGGCCCTGGCTTATTTAAAATTGCATCAGGAATACCCACTTTACCTACATCATGTAGGGGCGCTGCTAAGCGAATAAGTTCAGCTTCGCGTTTAGGTAAACCATAGCCCAAGGCCAATTCATAGCAAATGTGCGAAACACGTTTTACATGGTTACCGGTTTCCGTTGAGCGTTGCTCTAACGCTTCACTAAGCCTAAATACTAACTCTTGCTGTGTTGCTTCAATTTCAGATTGTAACTGTACATTTTCATACGCCAACTGCACATTTTGTGAAAAAATTTCAATCAGATGACGCTGAGTGTCTGTTAAATGCTTAGGGATACCGGAAATAAATAACATCGAGTTGTGATTACATTCACTACAACAATAAGCAAATAAATAATTTTCACGGTAGACGATGGTTTTTTCGTTCAGTGCTTGCTGGCAGGCTTGCAACTGCTCATTATCTAGGACTTCTTCGATAGCCTTACCTTCACTACGTTCAAACTCACCACGCCCCGAAAATACCACTAACTTCTTTTGATTATCCTGCGGGTTACTGGCAACTAAGCTTGTTGCATACATTGCTTGATCTACAGTACCGAGTAATGAGGTGAGTTGTTGCATCACCCCTTCAATAAAGCTCTCAAGTGAATGAGTTGAGAAAATATCACGTGATGCTTTAATAATTTTTTCAAGGCCTTGACGAGATTGCTCAATCGATAAAATGTCACGGTAAGAACGTAAACTCGACATAACCACGGTAAAAAGTTTCTGTGCAGTTAGCTCAGTTTTTGACTTGTAGTCATTGATATCGTAGTTAACTATCACTTGTCGCTCAGGTGCTTGACCTGGCTGACCGGTACGAAGAATGATACGAATGTGATTATTTTTTGCAGTTTCGCGAATAAACTTAGCAACTTTAAGGCCTGCGTCGTCAGTTTCCATTACCACATCAAGTAATACGATGGCAGCATCTGGATGCTGCTCAATTACCTCTTTGGCTTCTTCACCCGAATAGGCACTAATAAACTCTAAGCGTTTATCTTGAAATTCAAAGTCACTCAACGCAAGCTTTGTTACGGCATGTACTTCTGGCTCATCATCGACGATGATGACTTTCCAACTACCCTGAACCACCTCATTAACTTCATCAAGTGCTTCATCCGAAAACAAAAAATCATCCATTGTATGGGACCCTCAAAGGCTATGTACGCACAGTGCTCTTCATGATTATTTAGGCCATTGTGCTAAGGTTACACGGTCATTACCGCCAAGATCTTTAATTGTAAGTATATGGCTATACGACATTTGTGCAAAAAATTCTTGTACCTTCACACTTTGTTTGTAGCCATGTTCAATTAAAAGATAGCCATTTGTCGTTAAATAGTCACGCGCGCTAGTAATAATTTGTTTAATATCAGCCATACCGTCATCATCTGCAACTAATGCAGAGAGCGGTTCAAAGCGAACATCACCTTGGCTTAAGTGCTCATCATCATGTTCAATATACGGAGGATTGCTGACAATTAGGTCAAACTTTTCTGTACTTACTGCACTAAACCAATTGCTCAACGTAAAAGTGGCGTTGTAAATACTAAGTCGTTGTTTGTTCTCTTGGGCAAGCTCAACTGCATCAGCAACTCTATCAACCCCTGTCACCTGCCAATTTGGCATTTCACTGGCTAATGCTAAGGCAATTGCCCCTGTTCCCGTGCCTAAATCAAGCACCTTGGCATCAGCAGGTAATTCAAGACCTAAAGCATACTCAACTAAAGTTTCGGTATCGGGTCTTGGGATCAAAGTCGTTGGGTTAACCTTCAAAGGAAGGCTCCAAAATTCACGAAAGCCAACAATGTGAGCAACAGGTTCACCATTTAAACGGCGCTGACATGCTTTTTCAAAATCAAGTTGTTGCTGTTCGGTAAGTTGTTTTTCTGGCCAGGTAAATAAGTAACTGCGTGGTTTATCAAGAATGGATAATAAGAGGACTTGTGCGTCTAGCTTAGCACTGTCGCTGCTAGGCGTTAATAACGCCGTTGCAGCAACAATTGCTTGTTCAATGCTTTGCGGCACGATTATTCATCGCCCATCGCAGCAAGTAAATCAGCTTGGTGTTCTTGCATTAGAGGTTCAATAACACTGCCCAAATCACCTGCAACTACTTCATTTAAACGGTAAAGCGTTAAATTAATACGGTGATCTGTGATACGACCCTGCGGGTAATTATAAGTACGAATACGCTCAGAACGGTCACCACTACCTACTAGGTTACGACGCTCTGATGCTTCAGCCGCTTGACGCTTTTCATCTTCAGCTTGTTGTAAGCGCGCACCAAGTACTGACATCGCTTTAGCACGGTTTTTATGCTGTGAACGTTCATCCTGACACTCTACAACTACGCCCGTTGGAATATGCGTAATACGGATTGCTGAGTCGGTTTTATTTACGTGCTGACCACCGGCACCCGATGCACGGAAAGTATCTACTTTAATATCCGCAGGATTAATCTCAATTGCTTCCGCTTCAGGGATTTCAGCCATGACTGCTACAGTACACGCAGATGTATGAACACGGCCTTGCGATTCTGTCTCTGGTACACGTTGTACACGGTGCGCACCTGATTCGAACTTAAGCTGACCATAAACACCTTCACCTGAGATATGTGCAATCACTTCTTTATAACCGCCGTGCTCACCTTCATTAGTACTAACCACTTCCACCTTCCACTTTTTAGTTTCAGCGTAGCGACTGTACATACGGAATAAGTCACCTGCGAAGATAGCAGCTTCGTCACCACCGGTACCGGCACGAACCTCTAGGTAGACGTTATTATTGTCTTTAGGGTCCTTAGGTAACATTAGAATTTGGATTTCGTCTTCTAAAGCAATTATTTGTGCTTTTGCTTCTTTATATTCTTCTTGCGCCATTTCACGCATATCAGGATCAGAGTCTTTTAACATTTCTTCAGCAGTAGCAACATCATCTTGTGCTTGTTGGTAAGCTAAAAATGCTTTTACGATTTCTTCTAATTCTGAGTATTCTTTAGATAAGGCACGAAAGCGATTTTGGTCGCTGATCACAGAGGGGTCGCTTAGTAGCGCTTGCACTTCCTCATAACGCTCAACTAAGGTTTCTAATTTTCTATAAACAGACTCTTTCATTTAACGACTATTCCTGATCAATACCTAACATTTTCTTTAATTGGCTTAACTCCGCTGCTTCACCTTTTTTAGCAGCATCTTGAATGGCACGGGTAGGTGCGTGCATCAAGCGGTTGGTCAGTTTGTTTGCCAACTCGAGTATAACTTTTTCAGCTTCTTTACCTGCTTGCAGCTGGCCTAAGGCTTTTTCGACTAGTTCTGACTTTATATCTTGTACATCGTTGCGATAATGGCGAATTAAATCCACCGAATCGAGTGAACGCAACCACATAGCAAATTCATCGGTACGTGAGCGAATAATAGCTTGTGCTTGCTCAGCAGCCTGCTCACGGGCGGCGATATTCTCGCTTACAATGGCTTGTAAGTCATCAACTGAATACAAATAGGCCGCATCTAATTCGCCTACTTGGCTCTCGATATCACGTGGTACTGCAATATCAATAAATAACATTGGTTTGTGACGGCGCTTTTTCAGCGCTTGTTCTACTACCCCTTTACCAATGATGGGCAAAGTACTGGCGGTTGAACTAATTACAATATCTGCATCATGTAAACGCTCAGGTAACTGAGCTAATGCAATGACATCCGCATTAACATCATCTGCTAACGTTTTAGCTCGTTCAATAGTACGGTTAGCAACTGTTATTTTTTGCGGATCATTTTGGTATAAGTGTTTAGCAACCAGCTCTATCGTCTCACCTGCCCCAATAAGCAATACATTGGTTTTATCTAATTTGCCATAAATGTGCTTAGCAAGATTAACAGCTGCATAAGCAACAGATACCGCACTGGCACCAATATCAGTTTCGGTACGAACTTGTTTTGCAACTGAAAATGTTTTTTGAAATAAACGGTCGAAGGTTACACCTATCGCATCATGGGTTTTCGCATTATGGTAAGCTTGCTTTATTTGCCCTAAAATTTGCGGCTCACCGAGTACTAACGAATCTAAACCACATGAAACCCGCATTAAATGGTTAATTGCTTCATGATCTTCATGATAATAAACATTATTGCTCAGTTCCTGTTCATCCAACCCATGGAAACTGGCTAACCAGTGTAACAGGGTTTGGGAATTACGCTCGGCAAGGCTACAATAGATTTCAGTTCGGTTGCAGGTCGAAACAATAACCGCCTCATTAAAATGCGAGTGACCACTTAATTGCTGCAACGCCTCAGACATTTGCTCTGGCGAAAAAGCGACTTTTTCACGTAATTCTACGGATGCGGTTTTGTGATTTATACCAAGTGCTACGATGGTCATATGTACCAAATATTGCTAAGCCCAGCTGTAAAGGCGTTAATTTTACCAAAAATCAGCGGAATATGGAAAGTAAGGAACGACATTTGATTAAACAATATTTGATTTTATTCATATTTTTTTTATTTATAGGTGGCTGTGCGCAAAAAATTTCAACAGTTGATTACATTTATCCCGACTGGAAAAGCCGATTAGAACAACAAGCTCAGTGGCAAGTACAAGGCAAAATGGCATTTATTAGTACAGAGCAACGCCAATCCGCCAATTTAAATTGGCAGCACGATGAGCAGCACAGTGAAATGGTACTCACCAGTTTTATTGGTACTCGCATCCTATCTTTAAAACAAAATGCACAAGGTGCTGAACTTGAATATGACGGCGATGTTTATACTGATAGTGATGCCTCAATGTTATTATATCGCCTAACAGGTTTTTCAATCCCATTAGATAACGCGGCAAAATGGCTAAAAGGAACTGTAGAAAACGAACAAGCCAGCTTTGATGAGCAAGGTCGTTTAAAAAAACTTATATGGCAAGCTCAAGATGGTCAGCAATGGCAGATTAGCTATTCAAATTACATCAAACATAATGGCTATTGGCTTCCTGTTAAGCTAAGCCTTAAAAACCAAAAAATTCGTATTAAAATTCAACTTAATGATTGGCAGTTAAATTAATAATGACGCAAGCTTCAACCGCCCCGCTAACTTTAATAGCACCAGCAAAACTTAATTTATTTCTTCATATAAATGGTCGCCGTGAAGATGGCTACCATGAACTAGAAACTTTATTTACCTTTTTAGAATTTGGTGATGACTTAACATTTACAGTGACCAATGATCTGGACATAAATGTAAAGGGCGATACCAGCGGCATTGAGTTAACAGACAATCTTATATACAAAGCAGCCCGTTTATTACAACAGCATTGTGATTGCCAACAAGGCGTTTCTATAGAATTATTAAAACGCTTGCCTATGGGCGGTGGCGTCGGTGGTGGTTCATCCGATGCGGCCACTACCCTATTAGCTCTCAATAAGCTATGGGGCTGTGATTTATCACTCGCAGAGTTAGCAAAACTTGGAGTAACATTAGGCGCTGATGTTCCGGTGTTTATTAATGGTCACAGCGCGATTGCTCATGGTATTGGCGAGCAGTTAGAAAATGTTGAATTACCGCGAAGCTGGTTTTGTGTTATTCATCCAGGGGAACATGTCAGCACCGCGAAAATTTTTACTCACCCTGATTTAAAACGCGACACTCCCAAGCTAAAAGCAGACTGGCAAATAGAAAATTTAGGCAACGATTGTGAGGCTTTAGTTAAAAAGCTCTGCCCCGAGGTTGAAAAAGCCCTGCAGTGGTTGCTAAAATACGCACCGTCAAAGATGACTGGTACAGGCGCTTGCTGCTTTGCTGAGTTTTCAACCGAGGCAGAAGCACAACAAGTTTTAGCTCAATTACCAGAAAAATGGACAGGTTTTGTTGCAAGTAGTGCTACACTTTCACCTGCTCATACAGCATTAAATGCTCACTTTGAAATGAAGTAACGTACAAGTAAATGTTAACCTGCTTTGGTGCCTACCATAGCCTGTTAGTCCCAAAATTCAGTGCCTGAGGAACCCTACCGTGCCTGACATGAAGCTCTTCGCTGGTAACGCAACACCTGAGCTAGCTCAAAAAGTTGCAAAACGTTTGTATATTGAATTAGGCGATGCTGTTGTTGGCCGTTTTAGTGACGGTGAGATCAGTGTTCAAATTAATGAAAATGTTCGTGGCTCTGACGTTTTCATTGTCCAATCAACCTGTAACCCCACTAACGATAACCTGATGGAGCTTATCGTTATGGTTGATGCCCTACGTCGTGCATCTGCTGGACGTATTACCGCAGTTATTCCTTATTTTGGTTACTCACGTCAAGACCGCCGCGTGCGTTCTGCGCGTGTTCCAATCACAGCTAAAGTAGTTGCAGATTTCCTTTCAAGTGTTGGGGTTGACCGCGTTCTGACGGTTGATTTACACGCTGAACAAATCCAAGGTTTCTTCGACGTACCAGTTGATAACGTATTTGGTAGCCCAGTGCTACTTGAAGATATGAAAGAACGCGACTTCGATGATGTTGTGGTTGTTTCTCCTGACATCGGTGGTGTTGTTCGTGCTCGTGCAATCGCTAAGCTATTAAACGACACAGACCTTGCTATTATTGACAAGCGTCGTCCGCAAGCAAACGTTTCACAAGTAATGCACATTATTGGTGACGTTGAAGGTCGTGACTGTATCATCGTTGATGATATGATCGATACTGGTGGCACTTTATGTAAGGCAGCGGCAGCACTTAAAGAGCACGGTGCAAAACGCGTATTTGCTTACGCAACTCACCCTGTGCTTTCAGGTGATGCAGCTGAGAACATCCGTAATTCAGTGATTGACGAAGTTATCGTAACTGACTCAATTACATTAACTGATGAGCTTAAAGCAATTGATAAAATCAAAGTGCTCACGCTTGCAGATATGCTTGCTGAAACAATCCGTCGTATCAGCAACGAAGAATCTATTTCAGCGATGTTTGAACACTAATCAAAGTCACTGAAATACTATAAAAAGCACCGCCTAGGTGCTTTTTTTGTAGTCGTTATTTATTTTCCCTGAAAGGGGTGGTATGATAGCGCGCCTTTTGGCTGGGGACCTTGGTCGCAAAGGCCCTAAGACTATTAATTATTGGAGACATTATGTCAACTTACACATACAATGCAGAATTACGTACAGAAACAGGTACTGGTGCGAGCCGCCGCCTACGCCGTGAAGATAAAGTTCCTGCAATCCTTTACGGTGCTGACAAAGAAGCTGCATCAATCGTTCTTGCACACAAAGATATGATCAAAGCGCAAGAAGACGAAGGTTTCTACACGCATATCCTTACTTTAAACATCGGTGGCGAGTCAGTTGAAGCTATCCTTAAAGATATTCAACGTCACCCGTTCAAGCCTAAGATCACTCACTTAGACTTCCAACGTGTAGATGCTACTCACAAACTTCACACTAAAGTGCCAGTACACTTCATCGGTGAAGACAAAGTAACTAAAGCAGGCAACACAGTTGTTCACCAATTAACTGAAATCGAAATCACGTGTCTTCCTAAGTCACTTCCTGAGTTCGTAGAAGTTGATGTTGCTGATCTAGTAGCAGGTGATTCAATCCACCTTTCTGACCTTAAACTTCCTTCAGGTGTTTCATCTGTTGAGCTAGCTAAAGGCGCTGATCACGATCAATCAGTTGTTACTATCAAAGCTAACAAAGCAGCTCCTGCTGAAGACGAAGCTTCAGAAGACGCTGCAGAATAATTTTTAAGGTGTAAACACCTTGAATTCTATTCAAATGCTTGTGGGCCTGGCTAATCCAGGCCCCGAATACGCAAATACACGCCATAATGCAGGTGCTTGGTTCATCGAAGAACTGGCTGCACGTTATAACTGCACACTCAAACATGATCCAAAATATCACGGCCTCACTGGCAAAGTGATTATTCAAGGCCAAGAATTTAAATTACTGATCCCTACGACTTATATGAATTTAAGTGGTAAAGCGGTGAGTAGTCTCGCTAATTTCTTTAAAATTCCTGTAGAGAACATTCTCGTTGCACACGATGAAATGGACTTAGAACCAGGGATTGCAAAACTTAAAAAAGGTGGTGGCCACGGCGGTCACAACGGTTTAAAAGATATTATTGCGAAAATGGCAAACCAAAAAGATTTCATGCGTCTTCGTATTGGCATTGGTCATCCTGGTCACCGAGAAATGGTAACAGGCTGGGTGCTAGGTAAAGCTGCGAAAGACGATCAAGAAAAAATGGACGCCGCCGTTGACGAAGCAGTTCGTTGTATGGAAATACTTGCAAAAGATGGTGTGTTAAAAGCACAAAACAGACTACATTCATTTAAACCTTAATCCGTTTTAATGAAATTACACAAGGTATCTTACTATGGGTTTTAAATGTGGCATCGTTGGTTTGCCAAACGTTGGTAAATCAACACTATTTAATGCACTAACTAAAGCGGGTATTGAAGCCGCTAACTTCCCTTTCTGTACCATCGAACCAAATACGGGTGTGGTACCGGTTCCTGATGCGCGCTTAAATGATTTAGCCGCTATCGTAAATCCTCAGCGTATTTTACCAACGACGATGGAATTCGTTGATATTGCCGGTCTAGTAAAAGGTGCATCTAAAGGTGAAGGTTTAGGTAACCAGTTCCTAGCAAACATTCGTGAAACAGATGCGATTGGTCATGTTGTTCGTTGTTTTGAAGATGAAAACATTGTTCACGTTGCTGGCACAATTGACCCTGCTGATGATATTGATGTAATTAACACTGAATTAGTACTGGCTGATATGGACAGTGCTGACAAAGCCATTTTACGTAATGCTAAAAAAGCTAAAGGCGGCGACAAAGACGCTAAAGAACAAAATGCTGTTTTAGAAAAAGTGAAAGTACATCTAGATGAAGGTTTAACGTTACGTTCTTTAGAACTAACAAAAGAAGAACAGGCTGCAATTAAGCCTCTTAACTTCTTAACAATTAAACCAACTATGTACATTGCTAACGTAGCAGAAGATGGTTTTGAAAATAACCCTTACCTAGATAAAGTACGTGAAATTGCTGCTGCAGAAGATGCCGTTGTTATTCCAGTATGTGCTGCTATTGAATCTGAGTTATCTGAGCTTGAAGAAGAAGATAAATTAGAATTTATGGCTGACTTAGGTTTAGAAGAGCCAGGTCTTAACTTAGTGATCCGCGGTGGTTACGAGTTACTTAAATTACAAACATACTTCACTGCAGGCGTAAAAGAAGTACGTGCATGGACAATCCCTGTAGGTGCAACTGCGCCACAAGCTGCGGGTAAAATCCACACTGACTTTGAGCGTGGCTTTATCCGTGCACAAACTATCGCATTTGATGACTACATTGCGTTTAAAGGTGAAAGTGGTGCTAAAGAAGCAGGTAAAATGCGCCAAGAAGGTAAAGAATACATCGTTAAAGATGGTGATGTAATGAACTTCTTATTTAACGTATAAGCATTTTCGCTAGTTTTATTTTAAAAGGCTCGTTATTACGAGCCTTTTTTATTACCTAAGTTTTGCTAGCTTTGTAGATAGTGCTAGTCTTAAAGATGCCTGTCACTTTAGGGGATTAATGTTCTTTAATTTACGTGTATTGATTGCAAATCGTATTTTTACACATATGAGTTAAGCAAGCTGATCTCAACAACAGTTTAACCAGAAAGTTAATAAGGTCAGTATCAATTCAATTTACCCTATTGCTGAATTAATGAACCAATAATAGGTAAAAGTGCAAACTATTTTTAGCTAAAGTGCTTATTGAAAACCCTTAACTTTGACTTTTATGCGATTAAACAGCCTAAAAGAACACACTAACTAATTTTGCAACTTGATTTTTGTTTAAAAATCAATCAGATTTAAATCAGTGTAATAACAACCTCAAAGCAGATTGCAGTTTTAAATTGGCAAATAGCTGTCAAAAAAACAGCAATTCAAATGAAATTTAGCCACTTAGCTTAATTTTAGCGCAAACAAACACAGATAAGCGTTTTTTTGCAAAAAAGGTGTTGACGGATTTAGGTCATATCAGCATAATACGCCCCGCACTCAGCGATGAAGTGCTAACAAAAAAGATGGCTAAGTAGCTCAGTTGGTTAGAGCACATCACTCATAATGATGGGGTCACAGGTTCAAATCCCGTCTTAGCCACCATTCTTTTTGTTGCTCAATGAAGAGTTTAAAATAACTACCAGTACTTTAAGTACAAATGATGCGGGAGTGGCGGAATTGGTAGACGCGCTGGATTTAGGTTCCAGTAACTTCGGTTGTGAGAGTTCAAGTCTCTCCTTCCGCACCATGTTCTTGATAAGAACTAAAACTATCAAGCTTTTGTTGGGATATCGCCAAGCGGTAAGGCAGCAGGTTTTGATCCTGCCATTCCCAGGTTCAAATCCTGGTATCCCAGCCACAATGGCTAAGTAGCTCAGTTGGTTAGAGCACATCACTCATAATGATGGGGTCACAGGTTCAAATCCCGTCTTAGCCACCATTCTTTCTTTGGAATGGCTCTACAGGAGTTTAAACTGTACTCAATGAAGAGTTTAAAATAACTACCAGTACTTTTAAGTACAAATGATGCGGGAGTGGCGGAATTGGTAGACGCGCTGGATTTAGGTTCCAGTAACTTCGGTTGTGAGAGTTCAAGTCTCTCCTTCCGCACCATGTTCTTGATAAGAACCAAAACTATCAACTTATTCTTTGTTGGGATATCGCCAAGCGGTAAGGCAGCAGGTTTTGATCCTGCCATTCCCAGGTTCAAATCCTGGTATCCCAGCCACTTTCTCTACCAAGAGAGTGTTGAAGAATATCTCTAGCTAAGAGTTGAAAGTAGCAACCCTTTTGATGCGGGAGTGGCGGAATTGGTAGACGCGCTGGATTTAGGTTCCAGTAACTTCGGTTGTGAGAGTTCAAGTCTCTCCTTCCGCACCATGTTCTTGATAAGAACCAAAACTATCAAATTATTCTTTGTTGGGATATCGCCAAGCGGTAAGGCAGCAGGTTTTGATCCTGCCATTCCCAGGTTCAAATCCTGGTATCCCAGCCACTTTCTCTACCAAGAAAGTGTTGAAGAATGTCTCTAGCTAAGAGTTTAAAATAGCAAATTCTTTGATGCGGGAGTGGCGGAATTGGTAGACGCGCTGGATTTAGGTTCCAGTAACTTCGGTTGTGAGAGTTCAAGTCTCTCCTTCCGCACCATGTTCTTAAGTAGAACTAAAACTCTTCAAGTTTAGCGTTGGGATATCGCCAAGCGGTAAGGCAGCAGGTTTTGATCCTGCCATTCCCAGGTTCAAATCCTGGTATCCCAGCCAACTAACTTCCCTTTCTAATTTCTAATTTCTAATTTCTAATTTCTAATTTCTAATTTCTAATTTCTAATTTCTAATTTCTAATTTCTAATTTCTAATTTCTAATTTCTAATTTCTAATTTCTAATTTCTAATTTCTAATTTCTAATTTCTAATTTCTAATTTCTAATTTCTAATTTCTAATTTCTAATTTCTAATTTCTAATTTCTAATTTCTTCAAAATTGTACTCGATTATATCTACATAAAAAAACGGGCTAATTTTCATTAACCCGCTTGTTAGTATTGATTACGAATTTGTATTAATCTAATGTCCCGCTGATAGCATACTTTAACACCCAGTTTTTTGCAGGACCTGTATTATTTGCAAGCTTTAAAAACTTACTGCGCACCCAGCTAAGTGGTTTAACCTCATTTGAAAAGCCAAAGTAACACGCATCCATCATACTCATCATTAGTAAATTAGCGTGACGGCGTTTTTTCTCATAGCGTTTTAATAAATCATGGTGACCAACATCCTGTTGTTCTGCCAAAATATCAGCCAACGCGACGACATCCTGAAAACCTAAGTTCACGCCCTGACCTGCAAGTGGGTTTATTGTGTGAGCCGAATCGCCAACCAAAACTAAACGCCCCTGTGAATAATCATTAGCATGTTGGCGTGCAAGTGGAAAAACGGCATGTTCAAGTACCTCAAAGTCGCCAGGTAGCTCAGGAAAGTGCTCTATAAGCTTTGCTTTCAGTTGTTCATTTGAGAGTTTATGCCATTGCTTTAATACCGCAGCGTCGTGATAGCAAATTAAATTGGCATACGGTGCCTGCATTGGCAAAAATGCCACAGGTCCGGTTGGGGTAAATTGTTGCCATGTTTTTACTTGCTGCGGTGCATCTAATTTGATTAAAACCCCCATGCAGTGTTGGCCGTACTGCCAACCCGTTACACCTAAGCCAGCTTTGGTACGTAATTGGGACTGTCCGCCATCTGCAGCAACAACTAAATCAGCGGTATATTTAGTATCACCATAATGTAAGGTAATTGCATCAGGCGTTTGACTAATATCTGTAATTAGTGACGTTTGTTCTATTACTTCAATGTTGTACTTAGCAAATTGTTGCCAAAGACTGGCTTGTATTAAATTATTTTCTATTAAATGACCTAAATGTGTTTCGCCAATATCTTTGCAATCAAACAATAGATTCTCGTCTTGCTGCTGGTAGGCTTCAAGCTGTTGATAAGGCGCGATGCGATTTTGCCTAAGTAACGGCATTGCACCTAGGTCGTCGAGTAAATTTTCTGAAAAACGATTAATAGCCGAAATGCGAATATCTACTTTATCTGAACTAAGAATGTGATCAGCATCGATAAGGTGCTTTTCAATGACGGTGACATCCCTACCCTGTTTAGCCAGTGTTACCGCTGTAGCAGCGCCGACCATGCCACCACCGACAATTATTACCTTATTTTTATTCATTTAATATTCGCTCATTTGGCTATTAAAATACGCGACAAATTGTAACGTAATTCAATATTGCGTGTCAGTGCATTTACCGCTTATGAATTTCAAAACAGTAACTTGTTTGATTTCACACCACAAAGATAAAAACTATACTTGGATCTGTGCGGGTATCCAGCTAAAATACGCGTCCTTTAGGTCGGCATACTGCCACTTAATCCTGTTTCTAACACATTTTTGTGTCACTACCGAATTGAAAACGAGGCTATATTTCAATGAGTAAAAAGCTGCATATTAAAACCTGGGGTTGTCAGATGAACGAGTACGACTCTCAGAAGATGGCTGATCTACTAGATGCGACTAACGGCTATCAGTTAACTGAAGAAGCTGAAGACGCAGACGTGATCTTACTCAATACCTGTTCAATCCGTGAAAAAGCACAAGAAAAAGTATTCCATCAGCTTGGCCGTTGGAAACTGTTAAAAGACGACAAACCAGAATTAATCATTGGTGTTGGTGGCTGTGTTGCCTCGCAAGAAGGTGACTCGATTCGTCAACGTGCGCCGTTTGTTGATGTAATCTTTGGCCCGCAAACATTACACCGCTTACCAGAAATGATTAAGCAAGTGCAAAGTGGCGACAGCAGCTCGGTAGTTGACGTTTCATTCCCTGAGATTGAAAAGTTCGACCGTTTACCTGAGCCAAAAGCGGAAGGCCCTACTGCGTTTGTATCAATTATGGAAGGTTGCTCTAAATACTGTACATTCTGCGTAGTACCTTATACGCGTGGTGAAGAAGTAAGCCGTCCACTTGATGACGTATTACTTGAAGTAGCACAACTTGCAGAGCAAGGCGTTCGTGAAGTGAACCTACTTGGACAAAACGTAAATGCGTATCGCGGTGAAACTCATGACGGTGAGATTTGTTACTTCTCTGACCTACTACGTTATGTAGCTGCAATTGACGGTATTGACCGTATTCGTTACACCACATCGCATCCTGTAGAATTTACGCCAGATATCATTGATGCGTATGCAGACGTACCTGAGCTTGTTGATCACCTACACTTACCAGTACAAAGTGGTTCAGACCGTATTCTTAATTTAATGAAACGTGGTCACACTGCACTTGAGTACAAATCTACAATCCGTAAGCTACGTAAAATTCGCCCTAACCTAAGCATGTCATCTGACTTCATCATTGGTTTCCCTGGCGAAAGTAAAGCTGACTTTGAAGCAACCATGAACCTAATTAATGATATTGGTTTCGATATGAGCTTCAGCTTTATCTACAGTGCGCGACCTGGTACTCCTGCTGCTGATTTACCTGATGATGTGACAGAGCAAGAGAAAAAAGAGCGTTTATACCTTCTACAGAATCGTATTACGCAAATGGCACAACAAATCAGCCGACAAATGTTTGGTACTGAACAACGTATTCTAGTTGAAGGCCCTTCTAAAAAGAATCCTATGGAATTACGTGGCCGTACCGAGAATAACCGTGTGGTTAACTTTGAAGGCCCTCACTCAGTGATCGGTCAATTCGTTGATGTACGTATTACAGAAGCATTGCCAAACTCTTTACGTGGTGAGTTAATTCGTACAGAATCAGAAATGAACTTACGTCGTGATGTGGCACCTTCAGCTATTTTAAGTAAAGCTGCTGAAGCTGAGGCCGCTGCGGCCCCTAACGAAATTGGCGTTGCTACTTTCGTACCTTAGGGTGACACTTGGTGCAGGCACTGCCTGCACCCATCAATAGGAAGCAATTTTGAGTAATCAGTTAAAAACATTAGAGATTTATTTAGAACCCGCCGACAACAAACGCCTTTCATCTTTATGTGGTCCGTTTGACGAAAACATTAAGCAAATTGAACGCCGCCTTGGTGTTGAGATAGCACACCGTGATAATTTCTTCAGAGTAACCGGTAAACTGCACCTTGCAGCAGCGGCTGTTGAGATCCTAAAAAACCTCTATATTGAAACTCAACCTATTCGCGGCCTGATTGGCGAAATTGAACCTGAAGCCGTACATTTGGCGATTAGCGAATCAAATGCTCTTGAGCAAGATGAAAATCCAGGTGTATATGGCAAAGACATGGTGATTAAAACTCGCCGTGGCGTTATTAAACCGCGCAATGATAATCAAGGCGTGTATGTTGCTAATATTTTGCATCACGATATTACTTTCGGTATTGGCCCAGCCGGTACAGGTAAAACTTATTTAGCCGTTGCAGCAGCTGTTGATGCCTTAGAGCGTCAAGAAATTCGCCGTATTTTATTAACCCGCCCTGCAGTTGAAGCAGGTGAAAAGCTAGGCTTTTTACCTGGTGACTTAAGCCAAAAAATCGACCCTTATTTACGCCCATTATACGATGCGTTATTTGAAATGCTTGGCTTTGAGCGAGTTGAAAAGCTGATTGAGAAAAACGTGATTGAAGTAGCGCCCCTTGCCTACATGCGTGGTCGTACACTGAATGACGCGTTTATTATTCTTGATGAAAGCCAAAACACCACAGCAGAACAAATGAAAATGTTCTTAACCCGTATTGGCTTTAACTCAAAAGCGGTAATTACTGGTGATATTACACAAGTCGATTTACCCCGTGGTGCTCGTTCAGGTCTTCGCCATGCCATCGAAGTATTAAACGGTGTAGATGAAATTAGCTTTAACTTCTTCCAATCACACGATGTGGTGCGCCATCCGGTTGTTGCCCGTATCGTTGAAGCTTATGAGCGCAACGATGAAGCAGAGCGTTTAAAACGTGCTGAGAAACAACGTGCGAAAGAAGCGCAAGCAAACCAACAAGAAGCAAACTCGTGACCGAATTAGATTTACAAATAGCCTGTGAGTTTGACGACTTACCAAGCTTTGAACAATTCCAGCTGTGGGCTGACAAAGCCCTTAGCAATTACCGTGAAGATGCAGAGCTGACCATAGTGATCAGTGATGAAGCGCAAAGCCAGCAGCTCAACAATGATTACCGCGGCAAAGATAAACCGACTAATGTCTTATCTTTTCCATTTGAAGCACCACCGGGCATTGAGTTACCTTTAGTAGGTGATTTAATCATTTGTCCGGCCATTGTTTTAGCCGAATCAATTGATCAAGAAAAGACCTTTCACGACCATTTTGCCCATATGGTTATCCATGGATGCTTGCATTTACTTGGATTTGACCATATAAAGGACGAAGATGCACTTGAAATGGAAAGCATAGAAAAGCAATTACTTGCCGATCTGAACATCGCTGACCCATATCGAGACGATATTTAAATTAACGGAGCAATTAGACGCAATGAGCGACGACAACTCGCAAACTAGCCAGGGTTCTTCTGGCAAAACGTGGCTGGGCCGCATAGCCCAAATGTTGCAAGGGGAACCCCAGAATAGAGAAGAGCTGGTAGAAGTAATTGCCGATGCGCAAGAACGCGACCTTATCGACCCTGAAACCAAAGACATGATTGAAGGGGTACTAGGTGTATCAGAGCTAAAAGTGCGTGACATCATGATCCCACGCTCGCAAATGGTGACCTTAGAGGTTGATACACCTTTAGAAGAACTATTGCCTATGATGGTTGATTCAACACATTCACGCTTTCCAGTGGTGTGTGAAGACAAAGACCATGTTGAAGGTATTTTATTAGCAAAAGATTTATTACCACTGATCATCAATAAAGATGATCAACTACCTTCATTACGTGAATATTTACGCCCTGCGGTTGTAGTGCCTGAAAGTAAACGTGTTGACACGCTCCTAAATGAGTTTCGTCAACAACGTTACCACATGGCTATCGTTATTGATGAGTATGGTGGTGTGTCTGGTCTTGTAACTATCGAAGATATTCTTGAAATCATCGTTGGTGAAATCGAAGACGAGCACGATGAAAGTGAAGACCTACAAGATATTCGCCAAGTTGCAAAGCACGTTTACGCTGTGCAAGCACTGACTGAAGTTGATGACTTTAACGAATATTTTAAAACCGGTTACAGCACCTCTGATGCTGACACCATAGGTGGTATTGTTTTACATGCATTTGGCCATATGCCAAGCCGTGGTGAAACCATCGAAGTAGAAGGCTTACACTTTAAAGTCACTAACTCAGATAACCGCCGCATCTTACAATTGCAAGTCACCATTCCAAAGGCTGATGATAACGACAGTGAAGAAACTGCTAACTAACCTAAGCCACCTTGCAAAAGATAAAAAAGCCTGGCTCGCACTTGTTGCGGGCCTCTTTTTAACCTTAAGTTACGCACCCTATAACCTATGGTTTATAACTTTTCTTTCTCTTGGTGCCCTGCTCTACTGCATAAACCCACTCGCAAACGGTAAATTAGCTGCTAAACAAAGTACTAAATATGGCTTTATATTTGGTTTAGGCTGGTTTGGCGCGGGCATAAGTTGGGTTCATGTATCAATAGCGACCTTTGGTGGTATGCCGTTAATAGCATCACTATCATTAATGGTGCTGCTATGTGCTTATTTAGCTCTGTATCCTGCATTAGCCGCTTGGCTGACTACACGCCTTGCTAAAGGCCCATATAGCTTTATCTGTTGGTTACTAGCCGCTATAGCAACCACAGAGTACTTACGTGGCACATTGCTGACAGGCTTTCCTTGGCTTAGTTTTGGTTACACGCAAACAGACAGCCCACTTAATTTTTTAGCGCCCGTAATTGGTGAGTTCGGTATCACGCTTGTATGCATGTTAATTGCGTTTGCCTTATATCGTATAGCATACAAAGATACTAAACCACTTATCGCCTCTGTGGCTCTTTTAGCAGGCTTATATACGATTGCAAACAGCAATCAGCTTCACTACCAAGACAAAACTATTAAAACTGTACTGGTGCAGGGTAATATTAAACAGCATCTTCGCTTTGAGCCGTCTGAGTTTTGGACGACGATGAGCAAATACCAAGATATGACTCGCCTACATTGGAATGCAGATTTAATTGTCTGGCCAGAGGCAGCAGTCCCCGAGCTTGAAGCATTATCAACCGAGTATTTAACAGGCCTTGATAGTGCTGCAACGTTTAATGACACCGCACTTATTACCGGTATCGTTGATTACCAATACGACACGCGTAACATTTTTAATACGCTAATTGTGCTGGGTAAAAAAGAACACAATGACAGTGAAGGTCATTATCAGTATTTAGGTAAAAACCGCTACCAAAAGCATCAGTTATTACCCATTGGTGAATTTGTGCCGTTTCAGGACTTCTTGCGCCCAATTGCGCCACTGTTTGATTTACCTATGTCCTCCTTTACCCGTGGTGATGAAGTACAAAACAATTTACGCGCAAATGGTTTAAATATTTTACCGGCTATTTGCTATGAAATTGCCTTTGCCGATTTAGTTCGTGGTAATTATCGCAGTGACTCCGACATTTTATTCACGGTGAGTAACGATGCATGGTTCGGTGACTCACATGGCCCGCATCAGCACATGCAAATAGCGCGTATGCGCGCCTTAGAGTTGCAGCGCCCGCTAATCCGCGTGACGAATAATGGTATTAGCGCCGTTTACGACCCTATCGCTAAATCACAATTAGCTATGCCACAATTTAAAGCTGATGTACTTGAGGCCAATATCACGTTAATTAAAGGCGATAGCATTTATAGCCAATATGGCAATTGGCCAGTATGGGCCGTAGTCATATTACTCAGTACTGTTGGTTTGATTTTAAGACTCAAAAAATAACAAAATAAAAGGCTTCATTATGAAGCCTTTTTTGTGTTTTATACTCATTCGCTTAACTAAGTGAACAAGCACTATTGCAGATTAGATTTAAGATTCTATCTTTATCAACTCTACGTCAAATATCAGCAATGAACCTGCTGGAATACTGCCTAGGCGTTTACGGCCGTACGCAAGCTGCGGCGGGATATAAAAGGTAAACTTATCCCCTTCGCTCATGAGTTGTAAGCCTTCAGTCCAGCCAGCAATCACTTGATTTAAGCCAAAGCTGATTGGCGAATTTCTTACCACTGAGCTGTCAAAAACACTGCCATCCATAAGCGTACCATGATAATGAACCTTTACTTTACTGGTTGCATTTGGTTTTGCGTCATTACCTGAACTTTGCTCAATTTTGTATTGCAACCCAGATGCTGTTTCATGAACATCGTCGGCTTTACTATTGTTCGCTAAAAAGTCCGCTGCTAGTTTTTCATTTTCAAGGGCTTGTAGCTTCGCCTTTTTACTATTTTTAAAAATTAAAAAGCAAAAAATACCAATGATCAGTAATAGTATTAAATTAATCATTCTGCGTCCTTCTCATCATCATTATCGCCATTAACGATATCAGCAATATTGGCAAGCCTTGCTAATGCTAGGGCATTTATTGAGCCATCAGGATAACCTTGTGGTGTCATTTCGCCTGCGTCTTTATCCATTAATAAACTCAGTGCTTGATCAACTGTTTCAACGGCATAAATGTTAAAGCGTCCTTTTTCTACCGCATCGAGCACTTCGTCATCAAGCACTAAATTGACTTGATTTGATTTAGGAATAATCACCCCTTGCTCACCAGTTAAGCCACGCATTTTACAAAGCTTAAAGAAGCCTTCTATTTTCTCGTTGACGCCACCGATTGATTGCACGTCTCCATGCTGGTTAATTGAGCCTGTAAGCGCGATAGATTGGCTAATAGGTAAATTAGTAATTGCCGATATTAGCGCGCAAAGCTCTGCTAATGAAGCGCTATCACCATCAATGTAACCATAGCTTTGCTCGATTGCGATATTGGCACTGAGCGTTAGGCTAAATTGCTGAGCATATTTATTACCTAAGTAACCGGTTAATAGCATCACCCCTTTTGAATGAATTGCTTTACCCAGCTCGGCTTCACGTTCAACGTCAATAACGCCATCTGCACCTGCGTACACAGTGGCGGTAATACGTGCAGGGGTACCAAATGAAGTATCACCAATGTGCAGCACGGTTAAGCCATTCACTTTGCCCACGGCGTGACCTTCAGTAGCAATTAAAATTTGCCCCTCTTTGATATCACTCAACATGGTTTCTGAAATTTGCCCGGTGCGATATTGCTTACCTACAATAGCTTCATCGATGTGATGAGCATCAATCACAGTTTGCCCATCTTGCTTGGCATAAAAACTGGCTTCTGCCACTAATTCTAATACATCAGCAAAACGAGCTGAGAGCTTGTTATGATGTTCAGCTTGACGATAACTAAATTTTAATAACCTCGCCATCGCTGCTTCATTTACTGTGCAATTAAGTGTCTGCTGACAATATTCAGTGACCTTGGTAATGAACTGATATTGCAGTTTGTCACTGCTTGGCAAATAGTAATCAAAATCAGCGAGTACACGAAATAACTCAGCAAACTCTTCGTCATATTCACCTATTGTGTAATAGAGCTCCCGTGAGCCTAGCAGCACTATTTTTACATCAAGGGGAATAAGCTGCGGACGTAATGTAAAGCTACTCCCAACTGAGCTGTCTTGATAAGGTAAGTCGTTTTTGATTTGATGCGTTTTTAAAGATAACTTAAGGCCATCCCACACTTGTGGGTTAGACATAACTTTCTCTGCATCCATAATCAAATAACCACCATTAGCACGGTGCAATGCACCTGGTTGTATTGAACGGTAACTGGTGATTAAAGAGCCTTGCGAAGTCGCATATTCAATTTTTCCGAAGATATTACCAAACGTTGGATTTGGCTCATACACCACAGGCGCTGCATCATCTTCTTTGTATTCTACTAAGATATTTGGCGCAAAGAAGTCTGTGAGCATCCCTTTACGGTCAAAGTCTTCTTTATTTTCGTCGTTTTCATCGTCGTCGAGCCACTCAAGCACTGCATCAATGATTTCTTCACGAATGTCTTTTAAGTAACGTAACACACCAATATGCGTGGCATATTTGTGTTCAAGGGCTTTAATTAGTGGTTTAGTGGCAAGCTCTGCAGTTGATTTTTTAAGGTTACGCAGTTTCTCAGATGACTCACGCTTCCAGCGAGGCAGCTCAATCAGTGCTTCGATTAATGCATCTTCAAGTTTTTCAATGACCTCATAAAACTCAATACGCAATGGCTCTTCAAGGGCTGCAAATTCACTGTCACTCAGTTGTTTACCGTTAACCAAAGGCGCAAAGCCAACGACGCCATTTTCTTCAATCAGAGCCACACTTTGCTCAAGAGCAGCAATTTCGACTGATGTAATTGCCGCATCGTAAGTATCGGTAAACTCACGGTCGATTGATTTTTTCTTACGTTGATAACCAGGATTATCAAAAGCCGCGGGGAATGTATCGAGTACTTCATCAATGAAAGAATCAATATCGTCTGCTAACTGTTTTGATTGACCAGCTTGCATAAATAACGCAATAGGCTCGCGGTGGTCTTCATAGTTATTAACGTACAACCACTCATTAGGCGTTGGGCGGTCTTTTGAATGGGCTGTGAGCTTGTCTTTTACTAAGGTGTAACGTCCGTGCGCCGCTTCACCCATTACATAAACATTATATCCAGGTAATTCCATCCCCAATGAAAAGTCGAGGGCACTTTGTGCACGTTGCTGGCCAATAAATGGTAAGGCTTCTGGATATGGGTTTTGCATGCAAGTGGCAACATGGCTTGCAGCAATCTCAGGTGCTAACGCAGAAACAGGTAGAGGGATTAGTTTTTTTGTCATTCTAACTTCTTATTTCCCAGTTTTGACTGGGCATTATAGGTAACGCCCAGCACAAGCCTGCGTCACTGATTAAGGTTGTAATGCCTTACGGCGAAAATAAATACCGCCACATTCAGTACAAGGAGTAATTTGCGTAGCATGGTAAACATCGTAACTATGCTGACAATTTTTACATACTAATGTGCCCATGGCTATCCATTCTCCTTCTTGATACACACCATTGTGTTTAAAATCTTGGTTTAATGCTTGCCATTCAAGCTGGGTTTTATCTTCGATATGCGACAATTCGTACCAAAGAGACTCTTTGAGCTCTAGCCAAGCGAGTGAGTCATAATGACTGTCGTTTTCTTTGATATGGTCAATATCGCGCTTTAAATAGTCACGATACTGATATAGCTTTTCTTGACCTAAATCTTTAAGTGCCTGCTCTGACTCAACAAATTTCTCCATTGCATCTTTTAGCTCATTCTCTTTTACGTCTTTAAGCCAAGCACTCAAATCACTAAGCCAAGATTTATAATCTGCCATCGTTTACTCCTTCAAAAGTGATGAAAAATCAATCGTTATACTAGTTGAGTATAGGTTAACCTGTCCTGAAAATATATTTCATTGGAAAATTAATAAAAGCGCCTATTTGCCGCTGTGATTAGCATGTATTTTGGGTTATCCTTATCGACAATTTTTTATTAATTTGCAAGAAGTCTGGAATCGTAGATGCAAGAGCAATATAACCCGCAAGACATAGAGTCAAAAGTACAAGCCTACTGGGAAGAAAACCAAGTATTTAAAGTCACTGAAGATGAGAGCAAAGAAAAGTATTACTGCCTATCGATGTTCCCATACCCAAGCGGCCGACTCCACATGGGTCACGTTCGTAACTACACCATTGGTGATGTAGTATCTCGCTTCCAACGCTTGCAAGGCAAAAACGTAATGCAACCAATGGGTTGGGATGCGTTTGGTCTTCCTGCTGAAAACGCGGCAATCAAAAACAACACCGCACCTGCTAAGTGGACTTACGAAAACATCGATTACATGCGCGATCAGTTAAAGCAACTTGGCTTTGGGTATGATTGGGATCGTGAAATCGCAACATGTCACCCAGAATACTACAAGTGGGAACAGTGGTTCTTCACTAAGCTTTACGAAAAAGGCTTAGTATACAAAAAGATGTCAACAGTAAACTGGGATCCAGTTGACCAAACTGTACTTGCTAACGAACAAGTTATTGATGGTCGTGGTTGGCGTTCAGGTGCCATTGTTGAGCAAAAAGAAATTCCACAATGGTTTATCAAAATCACTGATTACGCACAAGAATTATTAGATGATTTAGACAAACTAGATCACTGGCCTGAGCAAGTTAAAACCATGCAACGCAACTGGATTGGTCGTTCTGAAGGCTTAGAAATCGAATTCAAGCGTGCTGATAACGACGATACATTCAGTGTTTATACAACTCGCCCTGATACCTTCATGGGTGTGACGTATGTTGCTGTTGCTGCCGGTCACCCAATTGCACAAGAAGCAGCTAAAAACAGCGATGCTGTGGCAATGTTTGTTGATGAGTGTAAAAACACGAAAATCGCAGAAGCAGACATGGCAACCATGGACAAAAAAGGCATTGCTACTGGCTTTTATGCGATTCACCCATTAACAGGTAAGCAAGTACCAATTTGGGTTGCTAACTTTGTATTAATGGATTACGGCTCAGGCGCTGTAATGGCTGTTCCTGCACATGACCAACGTGACTACGAGTTCGCATCAGCTTATGGCCTTGAGATTGCCCAAGTTATCGCACCAGCTGCAGGTTCTGAAGAAACGGTTGATTTAGACAATCAAGCATTCACAGATAAAGGCGTGTTAGTTAACTCAGGTGAGTTCGATGGTCTTGAGTTTGAAGCAGCGTTTAATGCGGTTGCAGACAAACTAGAAGCACTTGGTGTCGGTGAGCGTAAAGTTAACTTCCGTCTACGTGACTGGGGTGTTAGCCGTCAGCGTTACTGGGGTTCTCCAATCCCAATGCTTAGCGACGAAAATGGTGATGAGCTTGCAGCAACTGAAGACATGCTACCAGTTCGCTTACCAGAAGACGTAGTAATGAATGGTGTTACTTCGCCAATCAAAGCTGACCCTGAGTGGGCTAAAACAACTGTAAATGGCGCGCCTGCATTCCACGAAACTGATACCTTCGATACCTTTATGGAGTCATCATGGTATTACGCACGTTACTGTAGCCCTCGTTTTGACGAAGGTATGATTGAGCCAGGTGCCGCAAATTACTGGTTACCAGTAAACCAATACATTGGTGGTATTGAGCATGCGATCTTGCACTTACTTTACTCGCGCTTCTTCCACAAACTATTACGTGACTTCGGTTTAGTTAACTCAGATGAGCCATTTGAGCGCTTATTATGTCAAGGCATGGTACTAGCTGATACTTTCTATCGTAAAGATGAGAAAGGCGGTGATATCTGGATTTCACCAACAGACGTACAAACTGAAACAGACGACAAAGGTCGTGTTGTTAAAGCGTGGCACAAAGAAGATGGCGAGCCGGTATTCTCTGCAGGCATGAGCAAAATGTCTAAATCGAAAAACAACGGTATCGACCCACAACAAGTTATTGCCGAATACGGTGCAGATACAGTTCGTTTATTCATGATGTTTACAGCACCACCAGAGCAAACTCTTGAATGGTCTGATTCAGGTGTTGAAGGTGCAATGCGTTTCTTAAAACGTATTTGGAAATACGCTGTTGATGTAGAAACAGTAGGCTACCAAGCGCTTGATAAGTCAGCATTAAACAACGACCAAAAAGTACTACGTCGTGAGCTTCATAAAGCAATTGCAAAAGTAACTGATGACGTTGAACGTCGTCAAACATTCAACACCGCGATTGCAGCAATCATGGAAATCTCTAACAAATTATTAAAAGCACCACTTGCAGATAAGCAAGATGTAGCTATTGCTAACGAAGCTCTTGAAGCATTGCTTATCATGCTTGCGCCTATCACGCCGCATATGTGTCACCAGTTATGGCAAGACCTTGGCAAAGAAGGCGACATCTTAGATGCAGCATGGCCAAAGGTTGATGAATCAGCGCTTGTTGAAGATGAGAAGCTAATCATTGTACAGGTTAACGGTAAGCTACGTGCTAAGTTAACAGTGCCTGCAGATGCAACGAAAGAGCAAGTTGAAACGCTAGCATTTGCTGAAGAAAACGTGACTAAGTTCACTGATGGCGTAACCATCCGTAAAGTGATTTACGTACCTGGCAAACTACTTAACGTGGTTGCTAATTAAGATGGCAGCGCTTCAAGCACTGAAAAACGGACTAGCCCTTGCGCTAGTCTGTTTACTACTAACAAGTTGTGGCTTTCACTTAAAGAAAGCCTCTAATTTGCCTGAAGACTTGAAAGTGATCACCCTTGCTGGTGATGATGAAAAATCAGCGCTATTCGAATTAGTTGAAAAAGAGCTTATCGCTAGTCAAGTAAAGCTAAACGAAAGTGACAGCCTATACCCTGAGTTAATCATCCACAAAGACCGTCTAGAGCGTCAAATATTGTCATTATTTGATAATGGTCAGGTTGCTGAATATGAACTTGCCTATAGCGTAAGCTATACCCTAAAGCGACCAGGTCAAAAAGCCATAAATCAAAGCTTTGAGCTGTATCGTAACTACCAAGACGACCCTGACAATGCCCTTGCAAAGGCAAAAGAACTTGATTTACTATTAAACGAAATTCGTAAACAAGCGAGTCGCCGTATCGTTCGTGAGTTATCACAACTCTAATGCGTTGTTATGCAAACCAACTTCCGAGCCAGTTAAAAAAAGGCCTAGCGCCTTTTTACATGGTCTTTGGTGAAGAGCCTTTTCAAATTGAACAGTGTGTCATGCAAATTCGCCAAGCTGCTAAACAGCAAGGCTTTGACGAGGTCATTAAATTTACCTTAATGCCAGGTTTTGATTGGCAAGAAATTGTTGCTCAATACCAGAGTATGTCGCTGTTTAGTGCTCGTACCTTAATTGAGTTTGATTTAAACGAGCAAAAACCAGGTACTCAAGGCAGCCAAATCTTTAAACAACTTGTTGAGCTTGCTAATCCCGATACTATTTTGGTTTTAAAAGGTGCCAAAGCCAGCCAAGATATTCAACGCAGTGCTTGGTTTAAGGCCTTAGATAAACAAGGCTTATTCGTTCCTTGTTATCCCCTCACAGGTAATCATCTAAGTCGTTGGTTGGATGAGCAATGTTACCGTTTAAACTTGAACCTTCATAACAATGCTAAACAAAGCTTGATTGATGCCACAGAAGGTAATTTACTTGCCTGTCATCAAGAGCTAGAAAAACTGTCTTTACTCTACGGCAGTGAGCTAATTGACCAACAAGCCGTAATGCAAGGACTGCTTAACCAGTCTAAGTTTGATATTTTTGACTTAAGTGATGCTCTATTAAATGGCCAAGCCAAGCAAGCCGTTAAAGTAATGACTAAACTTGCCGCTGATAATACCGAAGCAATGAGTATTTTTTGGGCTATTAACAAAGAAGCTGCAAATTTACTGGCGATGCAACATGGGCGCTTAAATGGTGCCAACATGGCTGATTTATACAAGCAATTTAATATTTGGAAAAATCAACAAGCGATTGTTCAACAAGCCTTAAACCGCTTAAATATTAAAGTACTCGAACAAATTACAGTTCAGTTAGCTCAGTTTGATGCAGCTTATAAACAAGGGAACCTCGTAGCTCCCTACCAAGCATTAATGCACATATGCTTAATGTTTTGCCAACCAGTGGCAATACCTTTACCTTGCCACCCAGTCTTCGACTAAGAGTGACAATTCATGATTGCTATTTTCGGTGGCACCTTTGACCCGATTCACTTAGGTCATATTAATATGGCCCAGCAATGCGTTCAGCAGTGTCAACTTGATACCCTTTACTTCATGCCTTGCGCTATTCCCGCTCACAAAGCCAAGCCAGGAATAAGTGATGAGCATCGAATTAACATGCTGAAACTCGCGATTGAAAACAACCCACATTTTGCTATTGATTATCGAGAGTTAAATAGAGAAGGTGCATCTTATTCGCTACTGAGCTTAAAAGAGCTTCGTGCAGAAAATCCGTCTTCACCGATTATGTTTTTAATCGGCATGGACTCATTCAATAGCCTAGACAAGTGGTTTAAATGGCAAGAAATTGTCGAACTATGCCATATCGTTGTTTATCAACGTCCGGGTCAACACTGTCAAGTAAGTGGTGAGTTAGCGGTTTATAAAGAAAATGCTTTTACTGAGCAGCTCAGCCAACTGCAACAAACCCATGCAGGTAAGTTATTCTTTTTAAATGGCTTACAAGTTAATGCTGCCTCAAGCGAAATCAGAAAAAAGCTGCATTTAAATGATAATATAGCGGAACTTTTACCTACCACGGTAAGTCAATACATTGCGCAGCATCATCTTTACCAAACAGATGAATAAATACTGTCTGCGTGATAAAATAACAAATTAAGATTATTTATTTTTGAGATAACACTTTGGATTCTAAACAACTACTCGCATTTGCCCTTGATAAAGTCGACGATATGAAAGCCCGTGATGTGGTGCAACTTGATGTCCGTGGTAAGTCTGATATTACTGATTACTTATTAGTATGCTCAGGAAACTCTAAACGCCACGTACAATCTATTGCGGATCACGTTGCTAAAGAAGCACGCCATGCTGGAGAAGAGCCTCTCGGTTACGAAGGCCAAAACGAAGGCGAATGGGTGCTGGTTGATCTAGGTGATGTGGTTGTGCACGTAATGCAAGACCAAACTCGCGACTTCTATGATCTAGAAAAACTTTGGGGCTAACCCTTAGCAAGGACATAGGTAACCATTTTGAAAATACAATTGATTGCTGTTGGCACCAAAATGCCAGCATGGGTTGAAACCGGATTCACAGAATACCAACGTCGCTTTCCGCGTGATATGCCGCTTGAGCTTATTGAAATCCCCGCTGGTAAACGTGGTAAAAATGCTGATATCAAACGTATTTTACAACTTGAAGGTGAAAAGACCCTTGCAGCTATTCCTAAAGGTAACCGTATTGTTACTCTTGAAGTAACGGGTAAACCCATGGATACCCACCAGTTGGCGAAAAGCATGGAAAAATGGCAGCTTGATGGTCGTGATGTCAGCTTGTTGATTGGTGGACCCGAAGGTTTAGCACCAGAGTGTATCGCAGCCTCTGAGCAAAAGTGGTCATTATCAAACCTTACACTACCGCACCCATTGGTGCGCATTATTGTTGCAGAAAGCCTATACCGAGGCTGGAGCTTGAATAACAACCACCCTTATCATCGCGAGTAGTAAAACCAATGCGAAAACACAGACCCACGATTAGAGACCACTCGGCTGAGGCAAACTTATTTGCTCGCCGTGCCTTTGTGGGCTTTGTGTTTGTTACATTGTTAATTGGTGTGTTGCTATCTAACCTGTACAACATCCAAGTTATTGATCATCAAGATTATCAAACACGTTCGAACGATAACCGAATCAAGGTCATTCCTATTGCTCCTAACCGAGGGCTCATTTACGACAGAAATGGCGTATTATTGGCTGAGAACAAACCTGTTTACAATCTTGAAGTGATCCCTGAAGAAGTTGACGATCTTGATAAAGCTCTAACAGAAGTAAAACAGATCATCGAAATTAGTGAGCAACAAAAGGCCGACTTTTTAGATGATATTAAGCACAATCGCCGTTTCAAAAGCCAAGTATTAAAGGCCCGTCTAGACGAGACTGAGGTAGCAAAGTTCTCTGTTAATCAGCATAAATTCCCTGGTTTTAGCATCGAAGCTCGGTTAGCTCGTTTTTACCCCTATGGTGATACCCTCACCCATGCCTTAGGTTATGTTGCCAAACTCAACAAAAAAGAACTCATTAAGCTTGAAGCAGAAGATCAAGCTACTAATTACCGTGCAACTCACGACATTGGGAAGCTTGGTATTGAGAAATATTATGAAGAGCTCCTGCATGGCATGGTGGGTTCACAGCGTGTTGAAGTGAATAACCGTGGCCGAGTTATTCGTACATTGAGCCTTACTCCACCTGAACCAGGTCATGATTTAGTACTCACCCTGGATATTGGCCTGCAACAAATAGCACAGCATGCTCTAAAAGATATGCGTGGTGCCGTTGTCGTACTTGATGCAAAAGATGGCGGCGTATTAGCTCTGTATTCAAACCCCAGTTATGATCCGAACTTATTTGTACATGGGATCAGTAGTACCGACTACAAAAAGCTGCTCAACCCGGACCGGCCACTTATAAACCGAACTACACAGGGTCGTTACGCACCAGCATCGACAGTAAAACCTCTCATGGCTATTTTAGCGCTTGAGGAAGGCCTCGTTACCGAGCAAACACAAATGTGGGATCCGGGCTTTTTTCAGATTCCAAATGTCGATCACAAATGGCGTGACTGGAGGCGTTGGGGTCATGGTCATGTTGATGTTTACAAAGCCATTGAAGAGTCTTGCGATACCTACTTTTACGACGTTGCGTATCGTTTAGGCATTACTAAAATCAGTGATTTTATGTATCAATTTGGATTTGGTGAGTTATCTGGTATTGATATCCATGAAGAAACTTCTGCAATAATGCCATCTAAAGAGTGGAAAGAAGGTCGCTTTAGAGAGTCTTGGTGGCGTGGCGATACAATTTCAGTGGGGATCGGGCAAGGTTACTGGACTGCCACACCAATGCAGATTGCTAACGCAACCAATATATTGGTAAACCGTGGACTCGATCATCCACCACATCTTGTGCAAGTAGCCAAAAAAGAAAATGAAGTAACGCAAATAAACAATGACGAAAAGCCCCCAGTGGAACTAAAAAATCCTCATCATTGGCAAATTGCTCTCGATGCTATGCATAATACAGTGCACAAAGTCACTGGTACTGCACATAAAGCATTTAGAGGGGCAAGTTACGACCCTGCTGGCAAAACAGGTACTGCGCAGGTGGTAAGTATCGCACAAGGTGAACGTTACGACGCTAAGTCGCTAAAAGAGCGTCAACGAGATAACGCTATCTATGTTGGTTTTGCACCTTATAACGACCCGCAGATTGTTGTCTCTGTAGTTGTAGAAAACACTGGGGGTGGTAGTACGGTTGGAGCTCCTATTGCTCGTCAATTAATGGATTACTACTTCTCAGCTAACCCAATTCAAATTACCCAAAGTGACGCGCCATGATCCCATTAAATAAAAAGCGCTCAATTTGGCAGCGTCTACACCTCGATGTACCGCTACTTGTAGCCCTTTTGGCTATGATGGTTGCAAGTTTAGCGATTGTATACAGCGCCAGTGGCCAAGACTCTGCAATGATGATACGCCATGCAACGCGTATGTTTGGCGCTATTCTCGGTATGTTCATTCTCGCTCAGTTTTCGCCTAATACTTTAAAAAGCATGGTAATTCCGCTTTACTGTGTGGGGCTACTAATGCTGGTAGGAGTGTTATTATTTGGGGTTAGCTCAAAAGGAGCGCAGCGCTGGCTTGACCTAGGTGTAACCCGTTTCCAACCATCAGAATTAATGAAAATTGCTGTGCCTATGATGGTTGCTTGGTATATTGGTCGCAATCATCTTCCCCCTCGTCCACTGCATTTAATTATTGGTTTTGCCATAGTGATGGTGCCAACCATTTTAATTAAAGAACAACCCGATCTAGGTACCTCTATTTTGATAGCTAGTTCAGGTATATTTGTATTGTTTTTATCTGGGCTTAGTTGGCGCTTAATTGGCTTTTTATCAGCCTCAGTGGCATTAGCAGCTTGGCCATTTTGGCATTATGTTATGCTTGATTATCAAAAGCAGCGAGTACTTACCTTTTTGGACCCAGAAAGTGATCCTCTTGGCTCTGGGTATCACATTATTCAATCGAAAATTGCTATAGGCTCCGGAGGAATTGAAGGTAAAGGCTGGTTACAAGGAACTCAATCGCAATTAGAGTTTTTACCCGAACGTCACACCGATTTTATCTTTTCTGTTCTAAGCGAAGAGTTTGGCCTTTTTGGGGTTTGTTTATTGCTGTGTATGTACTTGTTTATTATTGGTCGTGGCTTGTATATTGCGGTAAACGCGCAAGATGCTTTTGGTAAACTTCTTGCCGGTGCATTAACCCTTACCTTCTTTGTTTATGTATTTGTAAATATTGGTATGGTATCTGGGTTACTGCCTGTTGTAGGCGTTCCGTTACCTCTGATAAGTTATGGTGGCACCTCAATGGTGACCTTAATGGCTGGGTTTGGCATTATTATGTCGATCGCCACCGATAAAAGGATGCTTTTAAAATAATGACACAGCGAGTCAATTTCTTATTAATAGCGTTATTCTCAATGCTGCTAGCAGCATGTAGTTCTTCGCAGCAAGGTCGCTATGCTATGGAGCATGATGCTGCGCCGCTTCGTAAACCGACCGAACTTGAAATGCAAGATGCGATAGTTACCCCTGTTGTTAAAAGTGCCAGCGCCAGTCGCCCTTACGAAGTTCGTGGTAAACGCTACACGCCAATGCTTGATGAAACAGGCTATGCAGAAGAAGGCATCGCTTCATGGTATGGCCGAAAATTTCATAATTATCACACCTCAAACGGTGAAGTCTACGATATGTTTGCAATGACAGCAGCTCATAAAACACTCCCTCTACCAAGCTTTGCCAGAGTAACAAATTTAGATAACGGTAAATCAGTGATTGTTCGTGTTAATGACCGAGGACCGTTTCATGAAGATCGGATTATCGATTTATCTTATTCTGCGGCCTATAAATTGGGTTATTACCGACAAGGTACAGCCCGTGTTAAGGTTGAGGCTGTTACCCTTGCAAATTCTGCCCCTCGTTTAAGCTACATTCAGGTTGCAGCGGGAAGTACTCTTGCTAATGTTGAGGCGCTCGCGTTTCAACTTCGTCAGCAATATCATGTGCCAACAAACATTGTTGAAAAAGATGGAATCTATCGATTACGTCTTGGTCCAATAAAAGATGCCGCAGAAGCACAGGCTGTTTTAGAAAAGCTAAAACAAAACCAATTTCAGAACGCGTTCTTGCTTTACAGTGAGTAAGACCTTTAGAATAGGTCAACGCAACATGTTTAACTTTAACCATTAATGAGTACGATGAAATCTATAAAATATAAAATCTTAAGTGGCGTTTGTGGCCTTGTTTGCACTGCTAGCGTATTTTCTGCAACAGCCCAAATTATCCCTGCCCCACCTCAAGTTAATGCGAAAGGTTATTTCTTGGTTGATTTCACCACAGGTAAAGTAATTGCCGAAGGCGAAGCTGATACAAAGCTAGCACCTGCTAGTTTAACCAAAATGATGACCAGTTATGTTATTGGTACTGAAATCAAAGCAGGTAATATTGCTCCAACCGATATGGTTACAGTGAGTGAAAAAGCTTGGGCAAAGAATTTTCCTGAGTCATCAAAAATGTTTATTGAAGTAGGTAAGCAGATCAGTGTTGATGACCTTAATCACGGTATCATTATTCAATCTGGTAACGATGCCTGTGTAGCTATGGCAGAACACATTGCTGGTAGTGAAAGTGCATTTGCTGATTTAATGAATGCGCATGCTGAAAAACTTGGCATGACTAACAGCCACTTTGTAAATAGCCACGGTTTAGATACTAACGAACACTTCACAACACCACGCGATATGGCAACATTAGGTGCAGCTCTTATTCGTGATGTACCAGATGAATACGAAGTATACGCTAAAAAATCATTTACCTTTAATGGTATCAAGCAGTACAACCGCAACTCACTGTTGTGGGATGAAAGCATGAATGTTGACGGTATTAAAACTGGCCATACGTCTGAAGCTGGCTATAGCTTAGTCACTTCAGCAACTAAAGACGACATGCGTTTAATCGCGGTGGTTATGGGCACTGAAAGCGAGCGTGCACGAAAAGTTGAAAGCAAAAAGTTACTTAACTATGGTTTCCGCTTTTTCGAAACAATTACCCCATACAAAGCAGGCGATAGCTTTGCAGAACAACGTATTTGGATGGGTAACAAAGAAAACGTATCGCTAGGTATCTTAGAAGACACGCCAATTACTATCCCGCGTGGTCAGCGTAAAAACTTAAAAGCAAACTTCGAGCTTGATAAAACGTTAGAAGCACCACTGGCTAAAGGAACTAAAGTAGGCACGCTTTTCTTACAGCTTGAAGGTGAAGAAATTGCTCAATACCCACTAGTTACACTAGAAGAAGTGGAAGAAGGTAGCTTCTTTAGCAAGATCTACGATTACCTGCGTTTACAAATTCAGTAATCTGCTAGTAAAGTTTATAAACGCCTTGCACCGCAAGGCGTTTTTTTTTGTCTGAAAAATGATAGAATGCGCCCCATATAAGTCGCGCTGGGTCGAGTGCGTCGTAATCTAAGTTTGCTTAACGCCAAGAAATGGCAGAGAACACCTCTATTAAGCATACTCACTGTTTGAGGAGTCACCGTCGTGGTTCAACCTGTAAAAAATACTAAGTTTGACGAGTATTTAGATTTTCCTTGCCCATTCACATTTAAAATCATGGGTTTAGCTAATGTAAATCTAACAGATCAGATCCTAGAAAAGCTGCAACCAATTGCACCTGGCGATTATGCGCCAAAGGTAAAACCAAGCAGCAAAGGTAATTACGAATCTGTAACGCTTGTAGCTACCGTTACAAGTAAAGAGCATATTGAAGAAATTTATAACGTGATCAGCAACATCGATGACGTACGTCACATGCTATAGACCGATTACGGAGTAAATCGTGAGCGAAAGAGAATTAATCGTTCGTCAATTAGGTCGTCAGCGTTACATGCCAATTTGGCAAAAAATGCAATCTTTTACCGACACCCGTGATGAGCACACAGCCGATGAAATTTGGCTCGTTGAGCACGAGCCTGTATTTACTCAAGGCCAAGCTGGTAAAGCTGAGCATTTATTAAATACCGGTGATATCGAAGTGATCCAAGTGGACCGTGGTGGCCAAGTAACATACCACGGACCAGGCCAGCAAATGATGTATGTGCTGTTCAACTTACGTCGTTTAAAAATTGGTGTAAGAGAGCTAGTTACATGGCTTGAAGAGTGTATTATCGACACGCTGAAAGAATATGACATTAATGCCTACGCCAAAGCAGATGCACCTGGTGTCTACGTAAACGATAGTAAAATCGCCTCATTAGGCCTTCGTGTTCGCCGCGGTTGCTCTTTCCACGGTTTAGCACTAAATGTAAACATGGATCTAGCGCCATTTTTGCGTATAAATCCATGTGGCTATGCTGGCATGAACATGGTGCAAACAACCGACCTTAACGGTCCGCAAAACCTCGAGCAAGCAGGTGCAGGGCTTGTAAAACACATGATTAAAAAGCTTAATGCTACTGTGGTTAAGCATACTGAAGGGTTTGAAAACGAATGAATAAACCAGTCAAAATGGAACCAGGCGTAAAACTGCGTGATGCAGAAAAAATGGCGCTGATACCAGTTAAAGTTTTACCGACTGAAAAAAACGAAATGTTACGTAAGCCAGAGTGGCTGAAAATTCGCTTACCTAAATCAACCGAACGTATTGATGGTATTAAACAAGCGATGCGTAAACATGGTTTGCACTCAGTTTGTGAAGAGGCATCATGCCCTAACCTATCTGAATGTTTCAACCATGGTACAGCTACCTTTATGATTTTAGGTGCTATTTGTACTCGTCGTTGTCCATTCTGTGATGTTGCACACGGCCGTCCATTAAAGCCAGATGCAGCAGAGCCTGAAAAGCTAGCGCTGACCATTAAAGACATGAAGCTAAGCTATGTTGTTATTACCTCGGTAGACCGTGATGATTTACGTGATGGTGGTGCACAGCACTTTGCTGACTGTATACGTGAAATTCGTAAGCACAACCCAGAAATCACCATTGAAATTTTAGTGCCAGATTTTCGTGGTCGTATGGACAGAGCCCTTGATATCTTAATCGAGACGCCGCCAGATGTATTTAACCACAACCTAGAAACTGCACCGCGTTTATACAAATTAGCGCGTCCTGGTGCTGATTATAAGTGGTCACTTGAGCTTCTACGTCGTTTTAAAGAAGCGCACCCTAATGTGAAAACTAAATCAGGTTTGATGGTAGGTTTAGGTGAAGAGATTAGCGAAATCGAAGAAGTGTTACGTGACTTACGCGAGCATAACGTTGATATGCTAACAGTAGGCCAATACTTACAACCTTCTAAGCACCACTTACCTGTTAAACGCTATGTGCCGCCAGCAGAGTTTGATGCATTAAAAGACTATGCAGACGAAATTGGCTTTACTCATGCGGCCTGTGGTCCATTTGTTCGCTCAAGCTACCATGCTGACCAACAAGCAGCTGGTAAAGAAGTGAAGTAAGACTTCTTATAAATATAAAAAGCCCGCATCAAGCGGGCTTTTTTTATGAAACAGACAATCAGCGCCCATATCGCGCTAAGAACATTTTCACGGTTTCACCAATCACTTTACTATCAGAGTCGCCAGCTTGACGTTCAAAGCCATACAGCAATGGATAAAAAATTAAGGACTTTAATTGATATACAAATTGTTTTGCAGCGAACTCAACATCATCAATATTTAAAGCCTGCGCTTGGTTTCCTGCTTCTAAAAACGACACAAGATCTTGCATGCAGCCCATGTTGTTACTAGCTAATGATTTAGCTAAATCAGGCTGTTTTAACATTTGCATGAAGGCTACTTTCGCCACTTTTAAAAACTCTTCAGAGGTTAGTAGCGCTACTTCTTGCTCGGCAATACAGGTTAACTGCTCTGCTATTGGCAAAGAAGCATCAAACACAACAGCTTGCTCTTGGCGTACTTTTTCAAACATAAACACAAGAATAGCCTGGAACAACACATCTTTATTTTCAAAGTGGTTATATACCGTACGCTTAGAGGCGCCCGCCAAGCTTGCAACCTGATCCATACTTGTATGCTCAACACCCTGCTGAAAAAATAATGTCTCTGCTGCATTCAAAATATCTAATCGCTTTCTCTGTGATAGTTTCATGTGCCCCTCCAATCAAGTTACTAGTGTACCGTAAAAACAAAAAATGCACTAGACAGTTTACTTTTACAACAAGCCACAAAAAACTACACAGGACATTTACTTATAATAAAAATTGAGATTTCAAAAATGGTTAGCAATCGCCACTCTATCTTGATATAACCCAATTAACCTCTCAACAAAAAGCATACCAAGCGCAAGTATCATTCAGTACCCAGTCGTTGCCGAGGTTTTAGAACTCAAGATACCAAGATTAATAACACTTAATCGTTCACTTGATAGAGTAATACCAATTCGCTCAATTAAGTGGTCTATTTTGAGGCAATAAACCCTCGTTGATAACAAGGCAAAAATTTCGTTATTTAGTTGTGATCGACAATTGCTCCTGCATGCTACCTTCTGCATCCATGCCGTCGTAAATAAGAAATTTTAACGCAGGTAGCGACAGGTTTAATCCCTCAAAATGATTAAGTATTATTGCGGACTGGTATAAAAGTGCATTATTACCCTTTCATCCTGAATAATTAGTTATTTGCAGACTCTTTCTGGACAGCCCCCCTTCTCGTCCCATATAGTGAAACCTTGTGCAATCAACCAGAAAAACTATGACAACTCACCTTAAATATGCAAGCTTGGCACTTGCAGTTGGTTTATTCGGCTGCTCTGAGCAACCAATATCTAGCGCTAATAAGCCAAGTGCTGAAAACCATGAAGCCGTTAACATTGCCAATGTGCGCTCACATATTAAAACACTTGCCTCTGATGAATTCTTAGGCCGTGGTCCTTTGACTGAAGGAGAAACGCTGACCATTAACTATTTAGCTGACGAGTATAAAAAACTCGGCTTAACAGGTAGTTATAATGGCGAGTTTTTACAGCCAGTTACTATGGCAAAACTCACCCCAGATCAAAACATGACCCTAAAAGTGGGTGACTTAAGCTTTAATGCTGGCAGTGATTTTACCGCCCGCACTCAGCAAATTAACCCTGAGATTAATATTGATGGTTCTGATGTTGTGTTTGTTGGCTATGGCATTAATGCACCAGAATATAACTGGGATGATTTTGCTGATATTGATGTCAAAGGCAAAACCATTATCGTACTTGTTAATGATCCAGGTTTTGCGACCCAAGACGAAGCACTTTTCACAGGTAATGCCATGACCTACTACGGCCGTTGGACTTACAAATATGAAGAAGGTGCACGACAAGGCGCAAAAGCGGTATTCATCGTTCACGAAACAGCTCCTGCGGCTTACCCTTGGAGCGTAGTTGAAAGCTCGAACACTGGCAGTAAATATACCTTAATCGACCAAGAGAAAAATGTTTCCGACATTCCTGTTATGGGTTGGATTGATGAGCAAGCTGCAAATGAAATCTTTGCTCAAGCCGGCCTTGATTATCAAACTGAAAAAGCCAATGCATTAAAAGCAGATTTTAAACCCGTAGATTTAAACGCTAAGGCAGAGCTGACACTGCAAAGTGATATCTCTCAAGCTCAGTCGCATAACGTTGTTGCAACCCTAAAAGGCAGCGAAACTCCTGATGAGTACATTGTAATTGGCGCACACTGGGACCACTTTGGTACGAAGCAAACTGATGACGGCGTAAAAATCTATAATGGTGCTGTAGATAATGCATCAGGTAGTGCAGCAACAGTGGAAATAGCCCGAATTCTTACCGAAATGCATAAGCACAAGCCATTCAAGCGCTCTATTATCTTTGCCAACTTTACGGCTGAAGAAACGGGGCTTATTGGTTCTCAGCAATTTGCGACTGGCGAAATTGTACCAACCAAACAAATGGTCGCGTTGCTTAATATTGATGGTATGAACGTGCTAGACGGCGTTGACTACATATTGCAATACGGTAAAGGCATGTCTGAGATGGAAGACTACCTTGCAGATGCAGCTAAAGCACAAGGTCGTCATGTAAAAATGGACCCTCGCCCTCAAAATGGCTTGTTTTTCCGTTCAGATCACTTCTCACTAGCTAAACAAGGCGTTCCAAGCTTACTATTTATGAGCCTAGGCGATACAGATCCTGATTATATTGCTCATAAATATCATAAAGAAGCTGACGACTATTCAGCCGAGTGGTCTATGGGTGGTGTTGAACAAGATATTGAACTGATCGTTGATATTGCAGCCAAGCTTGCTAATAACGGTGATTGGCCAAAATGGAAAGCCGAGTCTGACTTCAAAGCTCGCCGCTTACAAGACAAGCAATAGCCTTCGCATAGATATAAAAAACCGAGCTATTAGCTCGGTTTTTTATTGATTAGTATTACTCACTTATCTTAGCTTTTAATGACTGAGCTTCTTCTTGCACTTCATCAGGGCCATTCGCTATCACATCTTCAATAGCTTGCAGTGCTGCATCAAAGTCATCTATTTCGATATATGCCCTTGCTAGGTCCAGTTTAGCTGAGTAACCACCACTTTCGGCATCAACATCAGTTGGATTATCACCTGCAAGTAAGTCATTAAAATCACTCAATCCTACATCCATATCAACCTCGTCATAAGGTTCATGGTCTAGAGCTTCATCATCACTTTGTTCAAGTAATGAATCAATATCTACAAACTCATCGGCTGTAGCTTGTTGCGCTTGCTCATCTTGAGCCTCTAAGGCTGCTACTTCAGGTTCAACTGTCTGTTGACTTTCACCCTGTAAGTCTTCATTTAATAGGGCATTAAAATCAACATCAAATTCACTGGCATCAGCAATATCAGCTTCATCTGGCTCTGCTAATTCATTTAACAGCGCATCAAAGTCTGTTTGAGTGAGATCAGCCATAAAATCATCATCGATTTCATCATCTGACAGCTCACTTAAATCAGCCTCGTCAGCTAAATTAGACTCGATATCAGCTAATGTTTGCTCAGCTTCTGCAGCATCATCAAGTTCAATATCGTCTAATTCGAATTCAGGGAAATCCTCTAATTCGTCTTGGCTTTCAGCAACCTCATCATCAATTGGCTCTTCGCTAGTTAACTCTGTTGTGCCTTCATTTTCTGATTGTTCCGGCAAGTCGCCCTCAGAATCAAGAACATCATCTTCTGTGAATTCATTATCAAGTAAGATGTCATCATCAAAATCATCGTCTAACTGACCAAGCTCATTACCCGTTGCTAATGAGTTAGCAAGGTCTTGCTCTGCCTGACTTAACTGTAATGGCTCATCTTCGTCTAACTGATTAGAAGTGTCTTCATCAGATTCATCTAATTCAAAACCTGCTTCATCTAGCTCAAGTTCTGGATACTCTTCCAACTCTTGGCTAGGAGTCACCGTATCTTGCTGTAATGGCTCTTCATCGGCAGTTAAATCAAATTCATCGGTTAGGTCTTCATCTGCAAGTGGATCATCGCCTAAATCAATTTCAACTTCTTCAATGTCTTGCTCTGGTTCATCTATTGACCAATCTGGTGCTTCGACATAATCATCTTCTTCACCAATTTCATTTAATAACTCATCAACGCTTTTCAGTGATGAATCATCAAATTCATCTAGACTATCATCTTCATCTAATAGCTCATCGCTATCTTCATTAAACTCTTGATTTAACGCCTCATCAATATCAACTTCGTCACTATCATCCGCGTCATCAACCAACTCAGAGGCAATCGATTCAACATTCATGTCATCAACAGCTTGATCTGCATCGGCTAAATCTTCTAGCGACTCTTGTAGATTTTCATCATGCTCTGCACTGTCACTCTGTTCATGGCTTAAATCTGAGATCTGCGCTTCGGTGTCTTGCTTCAGCTCGTTTGTTTGCTGAATAAGCTCTTCTAGCTCATCATCAACGTCAGAGTCCTGCTCATCACTGCTCTCTTCATCAAGCAAAGAGTCGATATCTGCTACATCTAGTTCATCATCTTGCGCAGCATTGTCATCAATATCTGAATCACTATCATCTGTTAACTCAGGTTCTTCTGACTCTGCATCTACCTCATCGAGTAATGAGTCGATGTCATCAGTATCAAACTCATCGCTTAAATCATCTGCAATAGGCTCTTCGGTAGGCTCTTCAGCGGATTCTTGTTCTGGCTCTTGTGCTTCATCTAATAATGAATCAATGTCGTCAACATCAAGAGCATCATCAAGCTCGTCTTCATCGATTAGAGCGTCTGCACTAGGTTCTTCGATTAGCTCTTCAACAAGCTCTGCTTCAGGTTCTTGCTCTTCTTGTGCCTCATCTAATAATGAATCAATGTCGTCAACATCAAGAGCATCATCAAGCTCGTTTTCATCGATTAAATCGTCTGCACTAGGTTCTTCGGTTAGCTCTTCAACAAGCTCTGCTTCAGGTTCTTGCTCTTCTTGTGGCTCTAGATCGTCTTGTGCTTTATCTAATAACGCGTCAATATCGTCAACATCAAGAGCATCATCAAGCTCATTTTCATCGATTAAATCGTCTGCACTAGGTTCTTCGATTAGCTCTTCAACAAGCTCTGCTTCAGGTTCTTGCTCTTCTTGTGCCTCATCTAATAATGAATCAATGTCGTCAACATCAAGAGCATCATCAAGCTCGTTTTCATCGATTAAATCGTCTGCACTAGGTTCTTCGATTAGCTCTTCAACAAGCTCTGCTTCAGGTTCTTGCTCTTCTTGTGGCTCTAGATCGTCTTGTGCTTCATCTAATAACGCGTCAATGTCATCAACATCCAGTGCATCATCAAGGTCATCGTTTTCTAATGCATCATTCGCTTCAGCTATTGGCTCTTCTGTTTGCGCTTCATCAATTAAGCTGTCGATATCAAGGTCATCTTCATCAATGAGTTCATCTGCACTTGCCTCTTCGACAGGCGCTTGTTCTTCATGAACTTCATCTAATAGCGAGTCAATGTCATCAACATCCAGCGCATCATCAAGGTCATCGTTTTCTGATGCATCATTCGCTTCAGCTGTTGGATCTTCTGTTTGCGCTTCATCAATTAAGCTGTCGATATCAAGATCATCTTCATCAATGAGTTCATCTGCACCTGCCTCTTCGACAGGCGCTTGTTCTTCATGAACTTCATCTAATAGCGAGTCAATGTCATCAACATCCAGTGCATCATCAAGATCATCGTTTTCTAATGCATCATTCGCTTCAGCTGTTGGTTCTTCTGTTTGCGCTTCATCAATTAAGCTGTCGATATCAAGATCATCTTCATCAATGAGTTCATCGGCACTTGTCTCTTCGACAGGAGCTTGTTCCTCTTGAACTTCATCTAATAGCGAGTCAATGTCATCAACATCCAGCGCATCATCAAGATCGTCGTTTTCTATTGCATCATTCGCTTCGGCTGCTGGCTCTTCTGTTTGCGCTTCATCAATTAGGCTGTCGATATCAAAATCATCTTCATCAATAAGTTCTGCTTCAACGTTAGTTGTTGAAGCATCATTATTTTCATCGAGTAAATCATCAATATCGTCTAGGTTTACTTCTTGATTAGAATCTGTGTTATTTTGCTCATCAATTAAGCTATCAATGTCAAAATCATCTTCAGCGTCATCTTCTGCGAGCTCTTCACTAAGCGCTGCCATTTCATCATTCGCGTTATCTAACGAGTCATCTTCATCAGTATCAAATAAGTCGTCAATATCGTCAGCACTTAAAATATCACCAGATGAATCAGCTTGAGGCTGCCCACTATCAAGGTCAATTTCATCACCCAAACTGTCGTCATCGGTTTGATCGAAATCTTGCTGCAAAAATGCATCTAAATCATCATCGTCAGCATTACTTGAAGATTCATCATTAAACTCGATGTCATCACTTAATAGCCCTTCTAGCTCATCTTGATTTAGAACACTGTCGTCTTCATCAAAGCTATCATCAATGCTGTCGTCAAAAATGATGTCATCATCTGGCAACATGTCTTGGTCTAAGTCATCATCTAAACGAACACTCAAGTCGTCATTTTCTTCAACCGGATCTGGAACTAGTGGATCATTTTCTACTATCGACTCTAACTCATCATCAGGATTATAACTTGGACTTTGTGGTAAAAATTCATCGTCGTCACTGGCATCAGTGTCATCACTAGAGTTGTTACGTTTTTTCAAAAACATCACAACGGCAGCAATGATTAGCAATGCAGGAATAAACATTAATGCACCGAGAACAAATGGGTTACTCAGTAAATCCGAAAAGTTGAACCCACTGTCCTCTTCAATCTTTTTTGCTTTTTGCTGCTCTATGATTTCATTTTGTTTAGTGATCAGTTCTTTCAGCTGCTTTTGAATTTCACTGTCTTGACCAAGTTGATCTCGAACGGTTTCAAGCTCTTTAGAGATACCTGTAAGTTGTTTTTTGAGCTTATTGTTCTCTGCTAAGATTTCTTCAACATTTTCAACCGACGATTTAAACTGCTTTTGTAACTCGACAAGCTGCGTGCCCTGTTCTGTTTTGATGGTGTTGATTTCTTGCTTAAGCTCTTGCTTTGCTTCGTCTACATCAACTTTACGGGCTTGGGTGACTTTCTTTTGTGATTCATTGATTTCAGCGGTAGTCAAAGTACCGTTTTTCTTCTTTTCCCATAGTTCATCATCTTGTTCAGAACGCGCTTTTGCTAGCGTCGGATTGACCGCACGCATTTCAGCAATAGTTGGGATTTTTAGATATGCGCCATCACGCATATGATTAAGGTTTTGGTCTAAAAATGATGATGGGTTTTTGTCATACAAAGCTTGCATGACCTGATAAATACTTACAGAGTTGTCAGGGCGAATTTTAGCGGCAATGCGCCATAATGTATCGGTCGGTTTAATTGGACCAATAGAGCGCCCCTGCGCACCGTAATCGACACCTTTAGGGCCTTTAAGTGTGGTGCCTTCATCAGAGTATGTCGGTGTTACCACCAATGCAGACGCTAATATGAAGAGTGTTGCTAAACCGCGCATGCTGATCCTTTATGTTTTAAATGTTAACACAGCAACCTTAGTTGCTTAAACATCAAGTAATTCTTGCAGAATTGATTCTTAATTATGTTTTCTTGCAAGCTCTATTCCAGCTGCAAACTATAACTTAGTTGCCTTGCAATATCTATTGCAACACCTTGATAGTAAATAGCTTAAATAATAGCGGCTGAGAGGCTTTTTTATTGTTATCGTTAAGTTTATACGCTTTTACAACGTATGCGGCAATAATTTGGCAGTGAATTCACAAAAAAAGCGGCAAATTGCCGCTTTTTCTCAAATTTAGCTCAGCCTAAATCATCAGTTTACAAGTAATTTGCGATTAGCTCTTCAGCAATCTGCACACTATTTGTTGCTGCACCTTTGCGCGTGTTATCACTAACAACCCACATATTTAAACCATGAGGATGCGAAATATCAGCACGTAAACGACCCACGTAAACCGTGTCATTACCACTGGCGTCTGACACCGCTGTTGGAAAATCGGCTAAGTCTTCAATAAACTCTACACCTGGTGCATCGTTTAATAGCTGCTTAACATGTTCGATATCTACCGGCATACGCGTTTCAATATTAATCGCTTCACTGTGACCAAAGAACACTGGTACACGAACACAAGTAGGGTTAACCACAACACTGTTATCACCTAAGATTTTTTGTGTTTCGTTGACCATTTTCATTTCTTCGCGGGTATAACCGTTATCTTCAAAACTGTCGATTTGTGGGATCACGTTAAAGGCGATTTGTTTAGGGAAAACAGCATTATCCATTGGGCGTGCATTCATTAAGTTCGCTGTTTGTTTAGCTAGTTCATCAACCGCTTCTTTGCCCGCACCTGATACTGCTTGATAAGTTGATACGTTAATGCGGTCAATACCATAAGCGTCATAAATAGGCTTTAACGCCACCAACATTTGAATAGTTGAGCAGTTAGGGTTTGCAATGATGTTGCGGTTTCTGAAATCCGCTAAGCTTGATGCATTCACTTCGGGAATAATTAATGGTACGTCAAAGTCATTACGAAAGTGTGATGTATTATCAATCACTACACAGCCTGCGTCTGCCGCAATGGGTGCGTATTTTTCAGAGACACTACCGCCTGCTGAAAATAAACCAATGTGAGCTTGGCTAAAATCAAACTCTTCAACATCGATTACTTCAAGGCTTTCACCGCGAAATTGAATTTCTTCACCGGCACTACGGCTACTTGCGAGTAAAAATAATTGGTCTACCGGAAACTTACGATCTTCCAAAGTTTCGATAATTTGACGACCCACTAAACCTGTGGCACCTAATACGGCTACATTAAATTTTTGCGACATGTGTTTTCCTCTTTTGAATAAAGCAAATGACTTTATTCGTTAATTCTAAATCCCAGTGCAGCTAATGCGCCTTCACATGCACTGTTAGCAGCCACCGACAAAGTACTAAACTCTCGTCGTGGCGGGTAATTCTTACGCAAACTATCAAAGCCTTCGCTTGCTAATTTACTTCGTAAAATGCCATCGTCACGACGTACATCATAAATTAAGTGCACCAAGCGGCCGATATCGTCTTGGTTAAAGGTTTCACCTAATGTGACAGAATGACTAATTGGCTCTGGTAAAAAGTCGTCCAGAGATTTAAGTGCTGCGATACCTTCAAGCTCACATACTTTCTGATACAGCATTTGTGTACCGCGGGCCTTACCTTCGAGTGTATGCCCTGCAATATGCACGCTGGCATAACGCACATAATCAAGCAGAGGAGTCAGTATATTGGGTTCGTTTTCCCAAACATCAAGCACGCAATCTAATTTTGCGCCTTGTTTAAACAGTGCAAGCAATGCTTTGTTATCAATCACATCACCACGGCTTGCATTGATAATAGTCATTCCAGGCTTAAGTGCCTTTAAGCGCGTTTCGTCTAGCATGTGCAAGGTTTTATGTGGCCCTTGCTTAACCAGCGGCACATGAAAAGTTACGATATCAGCTTGAGCTAATAATGCGTCTAACTCAATATGCTCTGCCAACTCACCGGCTTCATGTTTTGGTGGATCGCATAGCAGCACATTCATACCAAGCAGGCTTAGCTTATCACGTAAACAGCTGCCTATGCTGCCAACGCCAACTATACCTATAGTTTTACCTTGTAATGAGCTGGAATTTTCTTGGCTCAAAGAATATAAACTGCTAATAACATATTCAGCGACTGCAACTGCATTACAACCTGGTGCGCTACTAAATGCTATATTTCGCTCAGCGAGTAGTTCAGTATCAATGTGATCAACACCTATAGTTGCTGTGCCCACAAATTTTAATTTATCTGCTTGAGTTAATAAGCTTTTATCTACATTCGTAACAGAGCGGGTTAACAAAATATCGACCCCGACAAGCTGCTCTGGCTGTAGACTACGACCATCAAATCGCTCAACATCACCAAAATCGGCAAAGTACTGCTCAACCAATGGCATATTTTGATCTGCAAGAATTTTCATTTGTGTGTCCGAAAGGCAGAAAGTGGCGCTATTGTAGCGAATTTATCAGTATTCGGATAGGTAACAACTAAGACGATTTTGGGGTTATTTATGTGAAAAAGCCGAGCAATTGCTCGGCTTTAAGCAAATACTGGAGAGGTTTAACCTTTATATTTGCTCATTACTAGTGTGGCGTTAGTGCCACCGAAACCAAAGCTGTTAGACATTACATTGTTAAGTTCAACGTCTTTACGCTCAGTTACGATATTTAGACCTGCAGCTTGCTCATCTAGTTCATCAATGTTGATAGATGGAGCAACAAAGTTATGCTCAAGCATTAATAACGAGAAGATTGCTTCGTGAACACCTGCTGCACCTAAAGCGTGACCTGTCATCGCTTTGGTTGCACTGATCATTGGTGAATTACCACCAAATACTTCTTGAATAGCACCAAGCTCTTTAACGTCGCCAACAGGTGTTGAAGTACCGTGGGTATTTAAGTAATCAATACCGCCTTCAAGACCTTGCATTGCTTGTTTCATACAACGAACTGCGCCTTCACCTGATGGAGCTACCATATCGTAGCCGTCAGATGTTGCACCGTAGCCTGTGATTTCTGCGTAAATATGCGCGCCACGAGCAAGTGCATGCTCAAGTTCTTCAACAACAACGATACCGCCACCGCCAGAGATAACAAAACCGTCACGGTTTGCATCGTATGTACGTGATGCTTTCTCTGGTGTTTCATTGTACTTAGTAGACAATGCACCCATTGCATCGAATTCCATAGCCAGTGTCCAGTGAAGCTCTTCACCACCACCTGCAAAAATTACGTCTTGCTTACCCAGTTGAATTTGCTCAACCGCATGACCAATACAGTGTGCTGATGTCGCACACGCAGAACTTATTGAATAGTTAACACCTTTAATTTTGAATGGTGTTGCAAGACACGCTGAAGTCGTACTCGCCATAGTACGCGGTACCATGTATGGACCAACACGTTTTACGCCTTTTTCACGTAAAATATCAGCCGCTTCAACTTGCCATTTAGATGAACCACCACCTGAACCCACTAATAAACCAGTGCGCTCGTTTGAAACTTGCTCTTCACTAAGGCCTGCATCTGCAATTGCTTGAGACATTGAAATATAAGCGTATGCAGCAGCATCGCCCATAAAACGCATTGCTTTACGATCAACAAACTCTTTAACATCAATATCGATTTTGCCAGATACATTACTACGTAGGTTGTAGTCAGCAAATTCTTGGTTGAACGCAATACCACTACGGCCTTGTTTTAATGATTCTAATACTTCTTCTTTGTTGTTACCGATGCTTGAAACAACACCGATGCCCGTAATAACGGCTCTTCTCATGGGTAATTACCTTAGCTCTATACTAAATTGTGTTCTATTTTACGCTGAAATTACTTTCGAAGTGGTCAGCTTTCTAGCGTACACATGTACTCTGAATGTCTAGCTTATAAATAACGCCAGACTATTTCAAAGAAAACACGTAAAATAATGAAAAAAGTTTGTAGTTAATTAGTTAAACCATGATCAAAAACGCACATATTCATTTTAATCACCTTGGTACCCCTGTCGCCGATCAGTTTGACGATGTTTATTTCTCTAATGACGATGGCTTAGCCGAATCACATTATGTGTTCTATCAACAAAACCATATCCCGCAACGATTACAAAATCATGACCGTAACCACTTTACGATTGCTGAAACAGGCTTTGGTACGGGGCTTAACTTTTTAAATACTTGGCAACACTTTGCTGCTTACCTTGATAGGCAGCATGCAGAGCTAGAAGTTCAAAATCAACACGACCTTAGTGGTAAAAAAACTGACAAAAAAAGTGTTAACCGCCTGCACTTTATCTCTTTTGAAAAGTTTCCTATTAAGCGTGATGATCTCGCCCAAGCACTCAAAGCCTGGCCTAATTTAAATGAATATAGTGAGCAACTGATTGCTCAATACCCTATTAATCTGGCAGGTTGTCATCGCCTTGAATTTGCAGGCGGCAAACTAATACTCGATCTTTATTTTGGTGACGTGCAAGACAGTATTGATACCATGAGCTACCCAAGCGAAGGGGTTGTTGATGCGTGGTATTTAGATGGCTTTGCACCAAGTAAAAACCCAGATATGTGGCAGCAAAGCTTATTCAACAAGATGCGAGCTATCTCAAGAGCAAACGCCACACTCGCCACTTTCACGGCCGCAGGCTTTGTAAGAAGAGGACTCATCGAAGCGGGCTTTAGCATGAGTAAAGCAAAAGGCTATGGCAAAAAGCGCGAAATGCTGATTGGCGAGCTCACCGAACCTAATGAGCAACAATCAGGGCCTGCGTATTTTGCTCATCAGCAAAGTGAACTGAGTAATGTAGCTGTTATCGGCGGCGGTATTGCCAGTAGCAGTGTACTGTATTCGCTGGCAAAAAGAGGCCTAAAAGCCACGCTTTTTTGCCAAGATGAAGCGCTTGCCATGGGCGCTTCACATAATGTGCAAGGAGCTGTTTATCCGCATCTACAAGCGAAGAATTCACCGCACAGTGAAATGTTTGCCCATAGCTTTTTATATGCGATGCGTCTTTACCAGCAATTACTTGATGATGGTTTTGACTACCCTCACCAGTGGTGTGGTGTATTGCAACATGCAGTTAAACAAGGTCTAGCAGATAAACATCAAAACCTTGCCGATAAAGCGCTTTGGCCAGCTGAATTAATGCGTAATGTAAGCGCTGAAGAAGGTGACGAAATTGCCGGCGTGGATACGGGTTATTCAGGTGTATTCTTTGCAAAAGGCGGCTGGGTAAATCCACCAGCTCTGGTTAAAGCACTATTTAATGCCGCAAACTCCTTAAGTGCGACTACCTATAATAAAATGGACAGTCACTTTAATTGCCATATTGAAAAGTTAGAAAAAACCGCTGATGGCTGGTTATTACACACTAAAGAGCAAACATTCGGACCATTTAGCGATGTAATTAACTGTGCTGGTGAACACAGCGATCAGTTCAGTCAAACTCGCGCTCTGCCCGTTGTGGGTGTGCGCGGCCAAGTCTCGCATGTGCAAGCAAGCGAGCAGTCAAAACGCCTAAAGACCGTGCTTTGCCATAAGGGCTATTTTACTCCTGAATATCAGGGTCATCATTGTATGGGCGCGACCTTTGAAAAAAACTCAAAAAGCCGTGAAGTTAAAGAGCAAGACAACCACACCAATCGCGAACAACTATTAAGTTTTTACACAGACAGCGAGTTTGCAACGACCTTAGGTGAGATAACAGCGGCAAAAGCAGCAGTAAGATGCACCTTCATCGACCATCTACCCATGGCTGGTGAGTGGGCTGAACAAAGTGATTATGTAAGCGCGTTTGCTAATCTTCGCTTAGGTAAGCGATATCAGTACCAAACTTTAACGAAACCTCTGCAAGGCTTGCATGTACTCACTGGCTTTGGTGCAAGAGGCCTGTGCAGTGCCCCTTTATGTGCAGAGCATTTAATTGCTTGTTTAAACAATGAACCAAGACCATTTAGCGAACGCGTGAGTCAAGCTATTCACCCCGCCCGCTTTATTGTACGCGACCTAATTCGTAATAAAATTTAATGATTCGATGGGGCTTTAATTAGCCCCGTTATTTTTCTTGATTACAATTTCGTTTTTAGTTTCCCCTTTAAAAATAAATTCACACCCCAAGGTCTTTACTTACAAAGCAATTAGAAGGAGTTTGATATGAAGACCTTAATCATTGGTGCAACGGGTCAAATAGGTAAAATGACCACCGAAAAAATGCTGGCAAGTGGTCATGACGTGGTGGCTTTGGTTCGAGATAAAAGCAAGCTGAGCAGGCTTGAAAGTAGTCATTTAACGATTGTTGAGCAAGACCTCGAAAACGATTTTAGTCGCGCCTTCGAAGGCGTTGAACAAGTTATTTTTAGTGCTGGCTCTGGTGGGTCAACGGGTGCAGATAAAACCTTACTGATTGATTTATGGGCTGCAGTAAAAGCGATTAATTATGCGGTTGATGCCAAAGTTAAGCACTTTATTATAGTCAGTTCAATTGGCGCTGACGCCCCAGATAATATCGAAAGCAGTATAAAACCGTATTTAGTGGCAAAACACATGGCTGATCAACATTTGATCAATAGCGAATTAAACTACAGCATAGTCAGACCCGGCACACTGAAAAATGATGCAGCAACTGGATTATTAACAACTACGCGACCTGCAACCCGCCAAGATGCGGTGATCAACCGTGAAGATGTAGCAGATACCCTGCTATACCTTGCTGAACATACACCGAAAAAACCACAAGTGTTTGAATTATTTAATGGTGATAAGTCAATCGACAGTCTACTGAACGATTGATACCAATTTGCTTAATTAAGTGGTCTATTTTGAGGCAAGAAAACCTTGTTGATAGCAAGGCAAAAATTTCGTTATTTAGTTGTTTAAATCAGAAATTTTTAACGCAAATAGCGACAGGTTTAATCCCTCAAAATGATTAAGTATTATTGCGGATTGGTATGAATACGTATGCATAAGAAATAAGATTGAGAAAGCGCGTAAAGCACTTTAGTTTATTGTTTACATAATAATAACAAAGGTGCTTTATGCGTCATTTTGCTTTTCTTTTTTGCTTTGCTTTTACATCTGCTTGTTATGCCGCACCGGTAAAAGTACAGAGCTACAGTGGCGATACCTCCCTTCCCCACAAATTATTGATCAGCGCCATTGAACGGGCTGGCTTAGATTATGTTCACCCTTACGAAACCAATAAAGATATCTCTAACGCGCGTATCCTAAACGATGTAAAAAACAACCAGCTTGATGTGATGTGGAGCATGACATCAACTCAGTTAGAGCAAGATTATCAGGCCGTTTATATTCCTTTGTTTCGTGGCTTACTTGGCATGCGAGTAGCAATTGTAAAAGCTCAAAACCGCGAGCTGTTTAGCTCGGTAAATAGCTTGCAAGATTTAAAACGCTTCACCGCTGGGCAAGGTAAAACTTGGCCAGATACTAAAATATTAAAAGCGAACCAATTGCCCGTTGTTACCACATTAAAATACCCTAACTTATTCCCTATGCTTGAAGGCGAACGTTTTGATTACTTCCCACGTGGTGTGAATGAGCCTTGGGATGAAATTGCCAACCACTCAGAACTTAACCTTACAGTTGAACCACACTTGGTAATTAAATACACCGCCCCTCTTTACTTTTTCGTCAACAAAAACAATCACACACTACACAAGCAATTAAATGATGCCCTAAAAGAGATGATTGAAGATGGCACATTTAACGCGATGTTTTTGGCAGACAGCCAAGTACAAATGGTTTTATCAAAAGCCAACTTAAGCTCGCGTCGCGTTATTGAGCTAGATAACCCAACGCTATCGTCGAACACACCTAATAAAAATAGCCCTTTGTGGTTTAACCCATTTCAATGAGCGCACAATGAAATCATTAAAATATAAAATGACCTTGGCACTGTCTTTGTGCCTTTTACTTAGCGTGATCTTTGTGATCAGCGCAAACTACCTACTTGCAAAATCGAATCAAACACAACAATGGCAAGAAGACATCACTGCCCTTAATGAGCAAATGCAGGTTATTTTAGCTGAACCGGTATTCTCTTATGACGAGCCGTTAATCAATCAGATTATTAAAGCCTTTTCGCAAAACAAACATGTACATAGCATTTCAGTGACAGATCATCGTAATAAGCCACTTGCCGCTATCACTAAGCAAAGCAATAACGCATCAGTTAGCAAAACTATTGATTTACACTATTTAGATAATTTAATTGGCCATATAAAAATTGGTTACTCACAACAAGCACTGCATAGCACCATTGCTGAGTCGACACGCACCATGTTTATTACCTTGCTGGTCTCTTTTATCGCCTTGGGTGCGGTGATTATTTATATCGTGCGACTGTTAGTGATAAAACCTATCGATAGCGTAAACAGCCTTGTTGATGAAATTGTCAAAGGTGAAGGCGACCTTACAAAACGCATTAGCTATCAATCTAGTGATGAAATTGGCTATTTAGTTGATGGTTTCAATCGATTTATAGCGCAGGTGCAAGAAATCATCACTGAGTTAGGCAGCACAGCCAGCGAGCTTGAAATGATTGCCAGCACAGTAAACGAAGCCTCAGTGCGCTCTAAAAACGAAGCCGAGCTTGAATATAACCGCACAGATTCTGCAACCAATGCGCTTAGTCAGTTAAGTGAGGCAACCAAAGAAATTGCGCAAGGGGCTAATCAAACCGCGCAGCAAACAACCGACGTACATCGCTTATGCCAGCAAGGCGAACAAAACATGAATGCCAATGGTAACATGGTGGATGAGTTAGCAGCACAGCTCGACCACACATCAAACGTAGTAAAACAGTTAAACGCCAGCAGTAATGAAATTAGCCAAGTGCTCGATGTTATAAAAAGTATTGCTGAGCAAACCAATTTACTGGCTCTAAATGCTGCTATTGAAGCGGCTCGTGCTGGTGAATCTGGCCGTGGTTTTGCCGTGGTGGCCGATGAAGTAAGAGCGCTTGCTAGTAAAACCTATGATTCAACGTCTGAGATTGAGTCGATTATTGTATCGCTACACAATAATACCTCTGATTGCGTAACAGCAACAGAGCAAAGTAAGTCACTCAGCGATAAAGTGAGCCAAGCGAATCAAAAAAGCCAAGCGGTATTTAAAGATATTGCTAAACAAATCAATACCATTAATCAAATGAACGAGAGCGTTGCAGCAAGTTCTGAAGAGCAAACCAGTGTTACCGCTGATATCTTAAATACTATGCAGCTTATTAACCAAGGCGCTAAGAGCCTATCGCAAGAAGCTCAGCACCTTGATAACACCATAGGCCAACTCAATGAATTAGAACATGGCATCGTTGCCAAACTGGGTTTGTTTAAATATTAAAAGCCATGATCCCCTGCCACGCGAGTTGCAGGGAAAGCACTGTTAACACTAAACGAAAAATCTTTTTAAATTTGTCTGACGAAATGCGGTGCAATAACTTAAGGCCAAGCCAAGTGCCTAATGCACCGCTCATTATCATGAGCATAACCAAAGGCAACCACTGCCAAAATGCAAACCCCACAGCCCCATATAAAATCGCTTTTAAGGTATGTTGCACTGTCATACAGCTTGAAAATGTGGCGGTAAATTTAAGCTTATTATAATTATTTACATATAAGCAGCTGCCAACCAAAGGCCCACTTGCTCCTACAAACATCGAGATAAACGTGGTCCAAAGCCCTGCAAGAACGCGCCATAACTTTGAGGTTTCTCTAAGCTTTGGCGTCACACCCCACAGTAAATAAAGCACAAAGGCAGCGACCACTATTTTCATTAATTCAAGCGGTATTGATGTGACAATCGTTGAGGCAACCAACGCCCCGATGACTCCCCCTAAAGAGAAGTACACAAACATCGACGTATCAATATGTTTAAACGTGAATAAAAAGCGATTTGCGTTCGAGCCTAATTGTACTAAACCATGCACAGGAATAACCAAACTCATAGGTAGTATTGATGCCATGATCACCAGCAGCATTAACCCACCACCTGCACCAAAAGCCGCTGAAATCATTGAAGTAAAGCCCGCAACTACAATGAGCATTATTGTGCTGATCGGACTTAATAAATCTCCACCCAAAAACTGCCAACTGATCAAATCCATTGTTCTGCTTTAAATAATGTGTTTAACCTAAAGCTACCATGACTAATCACTATTAGCGACAAATTGGAAAACCCTTTCGACTAAAAGACCATATCAACCAAAAGAGAAGTGCCCCTAAATTCACAACTGGTCAGACTTGTGGTTTATTTTGTCAAGGCGATGGTATATAACTATGCCCACGACACAATAAAATAAAGGCGTAGCATGACACTGATGAATGTAAGTACACAAGGCTCTGTTGCTATTTTAACGATGACAACAGCTGAAAATCGCCACAACCCTGCTTTTGCAGAGGCTTTTTTAACTAGCCTTGACGAAATCGAAAGTAACCCTGAGCACAAAGCACTAGTGATCACTTCAAGCAGCGAAAAATCATGGAGTTTGGGCATAGATACTGATTGGCTTATGCCCGCATTAAAAACACAAAAATTTGCAGAAGTAAGTGGCTTTATGCATTCAATGGATGCTGTATTTAAACGCTTATTACTCTTCCCAATGCCAGTTATTGCAGCGATCAATGGCCACGCTTTTGGTAACGGCGCTATTTTATCGTGTGCTTGTGATTTTAGGTTTATGCAAAGCGATCGTGGTTTTTTCTGCTTCCCCGAAGTTGACTTATCAATCCCGTTTTTACCGGGCATGCTCGCCTTTATTAAAAAAGCCATTCCAGACTATCGCTTTAACGAGATGATGCTAACAGGGCGCCGCGTTACCGCAGGCGAACTTGCTACTGATCATGTAATCGAACAAGCCTGCCCAGACAACGAAACTTTATTTAATACCGCCCTCGAATTTGCCAGCCAGTTCGATAAAAAACGTGCTATTTTCGCAGAGCACAAAAAGCGCCTACACAAACATATTATCGACACCATAGATATCGAAAACAAACCGATTATTGATGCTGTGCAGTTGGTTGTTTAGAAAACAATCGCTGTAACTGGACAAAGGTGTCTTCGAGTTGAAGGCACCTAAAACCAAATCATTAAAAAAAACAACCCAATTAACCCAGATAAAACTCAAAAGCGGTTTTAACAAACCTAATAAAAAGAAACTAGAATTTTTTATAGAAAGCTCCAACCCCACCATAAATATTACTTATTTTTATAATAAAACACCCAAAAAACTTGATTAAAAAACAAACGATGACAACTTTTATATTTACCAATATAAAAGGAGTTATAATCATGCTTTCGAATTTAATCATATGTACTAGAGATACCAAAAAGAAAGGTAAAAAAGAGTTTTTCATTTCAGAACCTGGTGCTACTAGATATCTAGAAGTAAACGATGGAAATTTTAATCCCCACCCTACTGAAACAGCTTTAAATAGAGGTGACTGGCTTGAAAAAGTAATTAACAGAGCAACTAATAATAGGAAAAGAGTTCACCCCAAGGGACACCCACTTGAAGGGTATACCTACGGTGACATCCTAATATTTGTACATGGATATAATAATAGTATTAAAGATATTATGATTCGCCATGACTTATTACAAAAGAACTTAAACAAGCTAGGGTTTAAAGGTGCGATAGTTAGTTTCGATTGGCCCAGCGCTAACGCGGCACTAAACTACTTAGAAGACCGAAGCGATGCTCTAAAAACAGCTGAGAGTTTAGTAAAAGACGGCATTATGCTTTTAGCTATGAATCAAGCTAATGAGAATAATCTGAAGTGCGATGTAGATATCCATTTGATTGGCCATAGTACTGGTGCTTATGTAATCCGGGAAGCATTCTACAAAGCAGACCAAAACAGAAAGCTAGAGCGTATAAATTGGAATGTCAGCCAAGTAGCTATTATTGGTGGCGATATTTCAAGAAAATCAATGCAAAGCGATGATAAAAAATCCAGTTCTTTATTCGCTCATGCGACAAGAATTACTAATTACCAAAACCCAAGAGACTCTGCTTTAAAGCTTTCAAATGTTAAACGCTTTGGCACGCAACCACGAGTTGGCCGTGTTGGAGTACCTGATAACAGCCCTTCCAATGTAGTAAATGTCAATGTAGAGAAGCACTGGTTAACATTGGAAAAAGTTAAAAGTAATGCTAACTGGTCACACTCTTGGCATTTCTATGATGAGTATTTTTGCGAAGACCTGCTCTTTACAATTAATGGTGACTTAGATAGACATTCAATACCAACAAGAGTTGTTGAAAACGGGAAGCTTTATCTTAGAAAAAATTAAAATTCACTTATTTTTAAGTTACTTCACAACATAAGTTGCAAACTTCTTACTATTTAAAGGAGTATATAGTGGACAAGGAAAATAAAGTTTGGAATAGCCTCGAAATAGCAAAACTAATTGTCGGAATTGCCATGCCAATTTCCATAGCTTCTTTTGGAGTAATAACTAATATGACATTACAGGAAAGTAATCATAACTTTAGCTTGAATAAAATTATAATAACCAAGAGAGCAGAAATATACGAAAAAATCGGAAAAAAGCTAAACAATATATATTGCTATATTGAAGAAGTGGGCGAATATAAAGATATGACTCCAGAAACAATCTTAAAAGATCGCAGAGACTTAAATAGTAAAATGCATTCACATAGAGCTTTTTGGTCACCTGAAACATTTGACTTGTACTTAAACTATATGGACAGAGAAGCTTTTGCTCTATGGCAAGGAGAAGTAACAGATGCTCGTATAAAAGATGACCCAGGACAAAAAAGATCTCTGCCCTCTTGGCAAGAAGATTGGAATAATAGATTTACAGGGATGGAAAGTCCGACTCACAAACAATCGTATGAGTTACTTTTAAACTCCATAGCAAGTGATTTAGGAATAAATAACTCTCGTTAAAATAGTCCAACGAATCTGGCCCTTAATTTAAACACCTTAATGGGTAATTTAATTTCTAAAGACAATAAAAAAGGCCGCTCTGAGAGCAGCCTTTTTCATATTTGGTGGAGCTGGGGGGATTTGAACCCCTGATAGGATAAGAGCAGACTACATGAGGGTATTGTTTACTGTAGCTTTATGGTCTGTTGTAGTCTGTTTTAACTCTTAATAAGATCCAAATGCGATCCAATTTATCAGAGAATGCTTATCACCTTTCTCTCCCACAAATAAGCCCGCTCACAGTGACGGGCACCATCAAACGGTTTTGCTAACCAATCAATAACGCGCATTTGGTAATAGTAGCGCTTATCTTGTCCCAGCCTGTAACTACGAGCCGAAATAGATTCGAGCTTTGTCCCGTGGCAAATACTGCATATTGTTATGTCTATACTATATATACTATTAAAGGCCCAAGTGCTGCCATGTAAGGCAATTAGTGATAACACAATGAATGGTGTGATGAAAAGTAAGCCACAAAGTACGTAGCAAACCAAAGTTCTCAAGGTTTTAAGTAGAGTTAACATAATGCTCTCCAATAAAAAAGGGGCCGTAAAGCCCCTTGTTGTTTATTCAAAATACGCTTTACGCGCCATGATAAAGTTAAGACCCAATTGCTTAAACTCAGCTTCATTTCCAAGTGTGACAACTTGAACTCCTTGAGCCGTTTCAGCATTGAAGTTGACCGGAAAGAACGCCTCAGCTTCCCCAAACTCGGTGGCTAATTCAAGCGCACTTTTGAGTGCTGACAAGCCATTTTGGTTTGACTCATTGAGTGACACAAACACGCCTTTGTATTCAATACCTTTGAGTTTATTTATTTGCTTTTGGTACGGTTCGAGTACTTCATCAACGGTTCTTACTGCAGGGCGAACAGGTGCAACGGGTAACGGCTTAGGCTCAACCTCAGTAACACTGCCATCTTCATTGGCTACTGGCTCGGGCAAGTTCGCGTTGTAATGCTCAACTTTGTTACGCTCGGCTAAATAGTCAACGTACTCTTTGGCCCACACGTACTGTTCATGCTTTGATTGCAGTTCAGCAAACGTGGTTAGGTTATCAATTTTGCCCTTGGCTATTAGCCCAGGTATGTCTTTAAGGCCCACAGGCCCTTGTATCAGACTTGGTAAACCTTGCTCGTCAACGACAGGATTTTGCTCGGCGTCGAGTTCGATAAACTCTAAAATTGGTGTAAGTATGTTTGTCATATTAAACCCATCCTAATGGTTCTACGCAGCATGCCATGCCGACTAAATTAGTATGGCCATTCTCGTCTAGCATTGTGGTTTGGTTATCTACGATGTGAATTTTGCCGTCATCACCCCAATCACCGGCTGTGGCATCGTATGTAAGTTCAGCGTAAGCATAATTGATAAAGCCTTGTTGGTTTTTAGCTACGTTGTAGTTAAGGGCTTTAAACGCAGGGCCTTCATTTTCAGGCGCATTAAAATCTTTTGGTAATACGTGAGTTGGAGAACCACGGTTTGTGCTAGTCCATGCTCCAAGCTTCCCTTCATATAGGCTGTAGGATTCCAGTTTGACCGTTTGAAAGAATTTATTAGTACCTGCACCAATAGAAGTGTTTATTTCCCCTGTTAAAGAATAACCTAAATGCCTTCCTGTCCATTCACGCCAACCTTGCGAATAGAAAACATTTCCAATATCGCCACCATAAATAGCTAAGTTACTTACTGACTGTGTCATATTGGCTTTTGTTTTATACTGCCAAATCTCAACACGCCCAATTGCTGGAGCATCGTTCACTGATGATGCGTTAGTTACTGGGTCAATTGCAATACCAGTAGTAGACCAAGTTAACCCGTTATCATTTGTGTATGCCCTGTTTAAAGATGTAACTTCAGTCGGTTTACTTAATTTCATTGATGACCAAAGTGCAGAACCGTCAGGAATAAAGCTATTCCAACTCCCAACCCAACCATTTTTTAAATCGTCACAAAGCATAATTTTGGCAGGATCACCTATGACTTCGGTATGGGTGTACTCACCAGCAACAGATACGTTATGCTTAACATCTATCAAGATAGATAGACTTGAACTGTCTTGCCCTGAATCACTAGAAACTATTGGAAAAGAACCAATTTCATCAAGCACTGTAAGTGAATACACATTAGTCACTAAAACCCCTGTCACTTTAAGTACCAAACTATTAACCCCATCTGTAACAGCAAAGACCCTTCCGTATTTTAGAGATTCAGCGAAAACAGGGGTATTAGTATTTAGAGCGATATTAACACCCGTAGCACTTACCCCTGCACCATCATAAGTACGCAACTGCCACCCATTACTAACTGTATTTCCGCCAACGTTACCTGCGTAAAATTTAGTAATACTTAAGGCTTCTCTACCACGATACTCCCCAGATTTAATCTTTAAATCTTCTTTTGCAAAGTCCTTGGCTGTTAATTTATGAGCTGAATAGCGCATATCACGACATACACCACCTTGGCCGCTTGCGTAAATGGCATCGTAGTAACGCCCATCAGGACGACCAGATTCTTGCTCGATAGCTCCTGTGTTTACTCTGGTATTTTCAAATACAGAAAGCTGGTCTGTTATTTCAGAACCAGTATATTCGTACCAAAACTGATAATTAGAACCATCCGACGTTAATTTTGCTGAGCCAAAACGGTTATGGCTTGGATGGTAAGCACCTTGATTTAATCTTTCAATAGTGCCACAAACTAAGAAATAACATTCACCATTCACCGCATTTGTTACATTTTTTTGAGAACCACGGGTTGCTCTGTAAGCACCTACATCTGTATGCATACTGTAGCTATGCGCTGCGGGTATGTAGTAATTGTTCAGTGTTGCGTCAGGCACTATATCTAAAATGCCCTGATTTGGAATTATTTTTAGAGGGGTAATACTAAAAACTAGCCCACTGCTTTTCGAACTGTCAATGAAAGGCCAATCACCATTACCAGCACCCGCAAAACTACGTCCGCGAACACACCACTGATAAAACTTACCTGTAGCATCATCGAAGTAGATATTGTTTTCAGGGTCACTCGCTATAGCTATACGCTGTGCTTCTGTTGCTGTTTGCCAGTTAACACCTTTACCTCCGCTTGTTGTATCCCCTTCATACCAAGCAAAATAAGTAACAGCTCTGACATTATCGCTAACAGTTGGTACACCATTAATTTCTGTAGCTAATGATTGAGGCAGTCCTTTTTTATATACGAATGGATCGTTATCATTGATTTCACGTAAGAACGCTTCAAAGCCCCACATATCTACCCGATCAGTTACAACTTTATTAGTAGCTGTTTCTGCTGCAAATGCCAATGCAGATGTTGCGTGTGTTGTAGAGATACCTGTTGCACTGTCATAAGTACGGGTGCCATCTTCAGCGGGAGGGAGTTTAATTTTAGTATCAACTATACTAAGCTCTTTAAGCTCAGTAATTACACCAGCAATAACAATTGCGGCAAAATCATTTTCACTTTCCCCACTACCACCGTCTCTCCCCAATCTGAGTGCGTCTGGTTGTGTAGTGATAGTCCATAACCCTTCATTAATACTTACACTGGTGTTTGAGCTAAGGTAATGCTTACCAAAATGCACAAATCCACTGGCAGCATACTTTTCTTCATTCGCTGCTCGCATAGCTTCAAACTCAACCTTTCGCATAGCCCATGGGTTGGGATGATACGCATTCATCTGCGCTTGGTTGTCGGCTTCAATCTGCTTGAGGGTTTTGACCGTGGTGGTGGTACCGTCTGACTTTTTAAATGTCACCGTTCCTAGGTTGTTTTGATAATCCTGCAGGGCTTGCTGATTATCGTTAACAAGAATATTGGCATCTTGAAGTGCTTTAACCGCAGCACGAAATTCACCACTTGTCGGAATAACAATAGCCGGTTGATTGCTTTGGGTTGTTAATTCCCACGCTTTAGTAAGTTGAATAAACTTTTGGCCTTGGCCATTTTTATAAGCTTGTTTTATTTCAACCAGCGGAAAACTGCCTATTTGTAAAAAATCGCCGGCTTTGATGTTCTCGATACTTTCGGCGCTATTTACATCAACAACATCTTGGCCGTTTAGTATGCTGACTGACTCTGCAGTAAATGCCATTTGTGTATACCTCTTTGTTTAGCCGCGCAGATAAATCACGGCAACTTGTTTAATTTGGGTTGGTGAATCAAAACTAACGGGGTGCCTAGCTTGTGCGATGGTGTAGGGCTTTTCGTGGTCTTGCTCTGGCTGCTTCATGCCTTTGCCACGCATTGAGCTTGAGCAAATGTAATCACCAGTTTCAAGGTTACCGCCTTCACCACACACGTTCATGACGCCTTCGCCTAATGCGTTCATAACTGCTAGGTCATGGGTTTGTTTATAATCTTGGTATCGCTGAAACCCTCTAAAACCTTTTAATGCGGCTGGGATTGAGCTTGTTTCTGTAGAGTGCTTTTTGACGAATACGCCGCGCACACTACGCTGTTTAGCTTGAGTTGAGGGTACGGCGGTACAAATGGCATTCGATACGTCTGCTATATTGACAAGCTCTAAATCACAAACAATATCGCCAGGTGCTAACTCAATTGATTTTTCAATAAGTGCATCGTGTGATCCTGTGAATGGGCCGTACCCCCCCGTGACAGCATAAAAGGCGTAATACCGGCCTTCACCCCGCGCCCCTTGCGATGTACCACGAAGATTCGCGCCATGCTCCCAATCACCACGCGTTGAGAATTGACTTGTAACTAAACCTGCTTGTAAAAAAGAGGTACCATTCCCTGATATAGCTGCTGTTAAGGCCCCGTTAGTCCTAAAGCGTAAACCGCCATATTCATAAGTGAGGGTGACATTATTGCCCGCATCAAATAGAACCCTACCAGCTGCAAACGCCATGCTGTTGGGTGTTATATCTAGGCCTGTAACTTTACCGTTTACGTCTATTTGTAAGGCCGCACGCGCATACAGTTGCCCTAAATCATTGGCATGCGATTGCAGTGTTAAGTTGGCACTGGCTTGTTGTTGCTCTGTGGTTTGAACGCGGTTTTTGAGCTGCGAAATTGACGATGCCGCGCCATCCGCAGTGGTTTTTACTTCTGATACACGTTGCGAAAGCGCTGATTGCCCCGACTCTAGATCCTCTGCAGTTTGCACCAGCGCGTTAATAGACGTCGCGTTGCCATTTGTTTTAGCTTCAACATGATTAATACGCTGTGTTTGCGCCGTGAACGCATCATCAACATTCACACTGTAGGAGTTTATAGCCTGTGATATGGCTTCGTTTGTATTTGCTGCTGTGTAATAGTTATTATTTAATGTTGAATACACACCGTTAATGTTGGATTGCAATTGTTCCTTAGCACTTGCTATGGCACTGTTTGTTTGAGCTGATGTGTAATAGCTAACATTTAAAGTGGAATAAACCCCGTTAATGCTGGCTTGCAATTGCTGCTTAGCGCTCGCTATGGCATTGTTTGTTTGAGCTAAGGTGTAATAATCGTTTGAAAGCGAGCTGCTAACTGTACCAATTGAAGACTCAAGCTGCTCAAAGCGCGAGGCTGAAGCCTCAGCTTCACTTGCGCGTGCTTGTTCAATCGTTTCTATCTTGCTGTTACTTTCACCTAAGTTAGTTTCGAGGGATTGAAAACGCGTGGCTGTTGCTTCAGCTTCAGTAGTGCGGGCTTGTTCAATTGTTTCTATCTTGCTGTTACTTTCACCTAAGTTGGCTTCAATCTTTTCGGCGCGAGTTGCAACGGCTTCAAATTCATCAGCAACAAACTTTTCGTATTCTGTGAGTTTTGCTTGATTGTCTTTAAACTGTGCCTGTACTTCTCGCTGATTTATGACTTGGGCTTGGTATTGGTTTGATACGACTTTATTGACAGACTGAATGGCTGCAAAACTCTGCTCATACACTGCTACAAGCTGCTTAGATTGCTCTGATAAGCTTTGAATGTCATCAACTTGGGCTTTTAGCTGCTCTTGTGCATACGCAACTTGTACGCCTACTTCTGCCAGTTCGTTGTTTTTAATTAGCGCGTTGTATGCTTCTAATACATCATTTATAGACGCGTCTTTTAGGTCTAAATCTATCCCTTGAATTTGTGCTATTTGACTATCAATAATACCTGCTTGGGCATCTAAGCGCTGGTTTACTAGGCTAAACTTTTCGTCGGTACCATCCGGCTTTGCATTAAAGCTAACAATCTGTTGCTCAATGTAAGCTTCTGCACCATCTATGAATAGTTGTGCATTATTGGCTTTGGTGAGTATGTCGTTATCTGTAAATTCTTGCAGTGTTGCTGTAATGCTGTATGTGGTGTTAAACGTATCAATAATGGTGTTAACATCACTTTCTTTTTGATACCCGTTAGCTAATACCCATGCCGTACTTGCGTATTGCGCCATGATACCCGTTCGGGCATTAATGTCGGTTTCAAGGGTCGTGGTACGTGCAACAATGTCTTGAAGTGCCAAGTCGTTTGCACCACGTTTACCAACTTCAATCGAGTCAATATCACATGCGCCTAAATCAAATTTCAGGCTTGTCACTTCGCCCGTGTAACCCGCAAGGCCCAATGCATTAACTTGCAAGGTTTCCCAGCTATCTGTGCCAGGTGCGGGTAGTTTTAATGTAATGCTGTCATTAATAATGACGTTACCGCGCCACGTTGCACCGTCATGCAAGCGTACACGAACCCTAAACATCGGGTTGTCATCAGCTATATAGCTAATAGCAGGGCTCGTAACTGCATTAATAGCAACGATAAAGCCTTCTGCATTGTGACTTGATACGCCAGTGAACCCTTCATCTGAGCTATTAAACTGCCAGCTGTATGCGGGGGTGAGCGCCTGAATAGCTCCCGCTATTTCTGATTGCACCTCGGTGTACGTTGCACGGCTATTAATTTGCCCAGCTTGTAGCGCAAGGGTTGATTCTGCTTTTGTTAAACGCGTGGCTGTTTGGGTCACTTGCTGAGTAGATAGCTCAACTAGTGCATTTACAGCGTCAATTTTTGTGTATGCTTCTTGTAGTGCTTCACCCGTTGCTTCATACGCTTTATTAACGATAACGCCCGATTCTGGGTCAATATACGCCACGGCATCGACTAAGCGCTCTGATTGCTCTGTGCGCTGCTCATAGGTTGTACGCCAGTTAAGATAATCAACTGTCATATCAAACACGACTTTTTCAAAGTCTGTTCGTTCGGCTATCTTGGCATCAAGTGTATTTAAGTTGTAATTAAAGCCAAGCTCAACAGTCGTTATGTCGTCGCGAATGTCATCTAGGTTTTGCTCGATGTTATCTTTAATGTCATCAAGTTGGTCGTCAATATTGTTGTCGCTGTTTTCACGTAAGCGGTCAACCAACTCGTTCATTTCATTTAGGTAGTCTTGGGCTTCTTGGTCTAGCTTTGAGAGGGGTAGTTCAGTTATATATTGCTCTAAATTTACCTCGGTGGTTGTTGCAGACACAGTTACCCAAGGGCTCACACCTGCAATGTTTTTTGTGCGTACTTGAATTTGATACTCTGATTCAGGCTCTAAGCCGGTATAAGTAACGCTATGGCCAGTTTGGCTCGATGGATTGGCAAGCGGGCTATCTACTAAACCAAAAAACTGCCACTCAAACGTTGTACCTAAACTTGCTGCCATAACACGCGCTTTAAGCACTAGCGTGTTATACGTTGCTGAATCCACATTAACAATAGGTGTGCTTGGTGTGAATACATCAAACGCCAACGTGCTATAGGCACTTGTGTAACCCATATTCGAGCGAGCGCGAACATCTATTTCGTAGCTGCCTGCATCTAAGTCGGTAATGGTGTACTCTGGCTGTGGTGTAACTGTACGCTTAATGAGCGTATTGTTACGGTAAATTTCCACATCAAAGATCGTGTAAGCAGATACCCAGCTCAGTTTTACCTTGCCATCATCCAGCGCGGTGGCCACAAGCTCAGAAGGGGCAACGACATTACGCGGGGGTGGTAAGTTTGAATCAGGAATAGGCGGGCGAACCACACCACTTAACCAATTATAAATGTACGGTTGATGCTCTTTAAATGTGAGCTTGTAATCGCCATTGTCTTGCAAGGTGCTTTTTATTAAGCGAAATGGTTTTTCATCCCAACCAAGCTTTTTAAGGTTGATTGGTACGATATCGCCCACGGTAAACTGCAGGGCAATTGGGCCCGCTGTGACTGTAAAATTAAGCGACTCTCGGCTTAGCATTGCAATTACACGGGCCATTTGGCGGGCTTCATAGTAATTGGTGCAACCTGATACTTTAAAGCGCTGCTCTAATACCACACCGTTATCTTCATCAAGCCATTGCTGCTCTAACGCGCTGCCAGGTTCGGGATAAATAGCGTCCTGCTCTGAAAAAAGCGCTTCTTTGTCGATGTATTCAACAATAACGCGATTATAACGTTTATTTTTGCCGCCACTGCTGTACTGGATCTTTGATTTAAAGTCGCGCTCGCTTAGCCCTTCTGGCGTGACAGGATCATCCTGCTCAATGATTAAGTGCAGTTGGCCATTGATAATTGGCATTATGCCGCGCATGGTTTTACCAAGCAGCTCGACGTTATCAAGAATACTTTGCGCGGTATCGATCACTTGGTTACATGTAAACAGCTTTTGTGTTTCGCTTGCACCTTGATATTGCGGCACTAAGGTGTTGCACACGGCTGCTGCGTCTTTAAATGACTGCAGGTAAATTTCGCTACTTGCTAGCTCTTTACCGTAAATAGAGGCGGTTAAATAGTCATGTAAAATGTAGGCTGGGTTTTCGCTATATTGCACTGAACCGGTATGCAAGTTTTTAACTTTTTTACCACGAATAATGGCCGTAAGATCGGGGATTCCAGTAAACGGTGCATCATCGGCAATACTCCACTCAAGGCGAATATATGAGCAAGCAAGACCTTGTAGCTTATGGTTTTTACTTAGCGCATCCCAACCGGCTTCTTTTAAATATGGGTCGCTGTAATTGCCCATACCGTTTGTAAAATGCACTGCATTGGCCCAGCGCCCCTCGCCTTTAGCGTCAAACTTTGGGTCTAAAATTGAAATTTTGTTAAGCCAAAGATCCTCGATGCCATCGATGCCGCCCTCACACCAGACAACAATCAGGTGCAGCAAGTCGTTTTTAACATCGTCGTTATCATCTGGGTTGGTTGTGTTCATAAACACAATGGTGCCGCCAACTTCACGGGTACCATATACAACTTTAACATGATCATCTGAGCTGGCTTTCGTTACATTGGTACCTTGGCCACTGCGATCGGGCTCTGGGTTTAACCAGTTTAAGATAAGCTTTGTTGTAAAGTGTCTTAATTTAGAGAATAAGCTCATTCGTGATCCTGAGTCGGTGTTGTACCACGCCCGCCACGGCCTGATGATGTAACTGCAGGGCTGTTGCCCTCTCTACCCCAAGGGATATCGGTAATAACTGTGCCGGAAAATTCCATTCCCATATCGTTTGGGTAATAGAGTTGCTGCGATTTGTGGGTTGCTTTACGGCCTCTTGCCGCTTCGAAGTCGGCCCAAATAGACGCCGATTTAAGGGCGATACTTGCCGTTTTTTCTGATTCTTCGCCGCCCTTCTCTGCGATAAGCCCTTTATAAATAACTTGGGTAAACGCTATTTTTCCCGCATTGTTAAGCCATGCTTTTTCGACGGTGACAGGGGTGTTTAGCCATTTTTCAGAAAAAAAAAGCGCCGAAATGGCGCTATCAATTGCATTTAAGTTGATGGGTACCTCGCCCACTTTAGGACTCCCCTGTTGCTCGGTTCGTATGCCATCATCTGACCAAAAGCCACTCACGAACGTGGCGCCATTATGTTTTAAGCTGGCGCCACTGTTTGTTGCTCTAAATGGCGTGGAAAAATGCACAGTAAGCAGCAAAGCGGTTGTGTGCGGGCCTCTTAATAGCTGTTTAAGTTCGGGGCTTAGGCTAATCATTTATGTATTCCTCAAACTCAATTTTTATGGGTACTTCTCGTTCTGAGTCTGCGCGGTGCTGTATGTCTTGGTCATCACTTTTAAGCTCAAGGCTAAAATGCACATCGCCACCCGATAACATCGACGTACCTGTGGGTACATCTACACGCAGATTAGGAGTGAAAGACACCGTTCCTTGCCCTAGCCCATTACTGTTTAAAGTTGCCGTGACCATGTACGCTTTTGTATGGTTGGCAAACTGAATGTAATCACCTGGCTTTAACGCGGCCGTTACGCTACCTGTCAGTGCATAGAGCGGTGCTGCTGTATCACCTTGCGTGATATTTTCTCTTACTAAGGCGTTTTCTGCACCGGCACCAAGCATAGGTAGCGGATTTCGCATGGTGCAAATACCAAAGCGACCACCCATTGAGCAAACAAACGCATAAAGCGCCATGGCTCTTTCGTAATTAAGTTTTGGGGTGGTCATATCAAAGCCCCAGCGATGCCGGTAGCCAATACGGTTTTTATGGCTAATGCCGCCCTGTGTCTGAGCTGTTTGCGTGCTGTCTAAGCTGCGAATACGCAATTTTTGCGGCAATATAAATTGCTCTGGGAACGTTGCCATTGAACAACCTTAATTTTATTAATGTGGAATATCGATAACGTCTTGGAGCTTTTGAGCAATGCGGTTTATGTTGTTGTCAAACCACTCTGTCATTGCGTCATTAGTGTTGTTTTCAATGAAAAACTGCGGGGAAATATGCACTTCGCGGGCACCATTGCCCTGATCATCATTGCCACTTCTGTTTGCAATGATTTCGTACATTCTATCCAGTTTATCAACGCTTTCGTTTGTATAAACACGTTCGCCCTTGTCGAGTAACCAAGTTCCTTCTCTTGGCACGGCATCAATACCTTCATGCGCCATACCAGCCATTCCAGCCGAAATACCACCAATTGCTAGCGCCATAGGTTCTGCTACAGCCAAGGCTGCGGCCATAGCTCCAGGTGCCATAAATGCACCGACCATAGGAATGGCAGCTGTTGATGCAAAAGCATTCAAACCAGCAGTTAAAGCCATAGCTTGAGCGCTTGTTGTCATTGTAGTAGCCGCACTTGTAGCACTTGCTTTGTTTAAAACCTTTTCAGTTGCCCATAAAGCCAAACGTTTTGCACCCATTTCAGCTAAAGCAGCAATAGTTGAACTTAATACACTTTTGGTGATATCGCGCATTGAGTCTGCAAAGCTCTGTTGTGTCATTACGGCATTAGCAACAGATTCACCTATACCAGCTGTAAAACGATCAAAAGTATTACCCCACATCGTGTCATAGTTCTCAGTGCTTAAATTAACTTGCTCCTGGAGCTGTGTAAGAAAGTCTTCATGCTGTTCAAGCTGAGCGTCTTGTTGTTCTTTTTTAATTTCTGTAATCCGTTGCTCATGCAGCGCAAACGCTTGCTCTCTAGCCGCGTTATACTCATTTTCGATTTCAGCCGTAACCAGATTTTTCTCTCGCAAAATATCGAACTCACGCTGCATATCGCCTAGTTTTCTCTCAAAGCGTTTGTTTTCAAGTTCAACCTCTTTGCCATCAGCTTCTAACTGAGCATCAAATATTTGTTGGTACTGGTTGCGTGCTGCTTCTATTAACTTCTGGGCTTTTTCATCAACTGCTGCAGGGTCGTTTTTAAGAAGTAAATCACTTAAATCCTTTTTATCTGGATTATTAACCTGATCTTGAGCAGCAGCTTCAAACTTATCCTGCACATCTGCTATCCAAGCATTTATTTTCTCTGATGGCATAGGCTCCAACGCCAAGTCGCTCAACTCTTTCGCTAGGCTAGCTGTAGTGGCAGAAAAAGAATCTCCAAATTCTTCTAATTGCTTAAGTCCAGAAGACTCCATATCTAAGGCTTCTAAAACAGGATTGATTGCCCTAGCTACATCAGCAAACCTTTGAACTGCTACGTTAGCTAGTTCTGCTACCCCTTGGCGTAATAATAAAAATATAACTTGTAAGCCTCGGCCCATATCAGCCAAAAAGCCAATACCTGAAGCTACTTTTGTGACGACTTGCTGCGCTATAGAGCCAAAACCACCGGCTTCTTTGGCTGATTCGGTCCACATATCAGAGATAGCGCCAATAATAGGCGCTGTTTCAATGGCTAGCGTTTGCCCAAAGCTATGTGTGGTTTTTTGTGCTTTATCAAATGCATCATTCGCCATTTCAACTTTAGCTGCATCGATGCGATCAAATGTCATGCCTAAGTCTTCAGCTTCCTGCATCATGGCATTGATGCCTTCAGCACCGGCGTCCATCACGTTGATCATCTTAACGCCTGACTTACCCATTAAGCTCTGTGCGATGTAAACCTTTTGGCTTTGATCTTCAACATCTTTTAGCTTGTCAGCAATAACTTTAAATTGCTCTTCAGGCGCAAAACCTTGCAAGTCTTTAATTGATAGGCCTAAGCCATCAAGTGCATACTTAGCTTCCCCAGTGCCAGTTTGAGCTACCTGCCCTAGCCCCTGCTGCATCCGCTGCAGCGACTTTGTAAGCTCTTCGTTTGTCGCACCATATAGATTAGCTGCGTGTTGTAAACCACCAAGCGCTTGTGTTGTTATCCCTAATCTATCAGCGGTTTTTGCTTGCAAGTCTATAAATTCAGCATTTTTAGCATATATAGAGGCATACGCAGCAACACCAGCAGCACCAAAGCCAACCATTGCTTTTGTGCTTGTCCCCACCAATTTCCGAGTTTTATCAGCCCAAGATTGCGTGTTTTTAGTGGCTTTTTTCAATTCAGCCGACAACTTGCCACTTTTACCGATCAAGTCGATAGTGAGTGTTGCAATTGATGACATAGTTAAGTTCTCTTACGTTGGCGCCAAGGACAGGTATTTAAAAACGCTTCTGTTTCACGTTGCTTTTTATTTTGTTCAATTTTGCGCTGCTCTGAACGGTCAAACGTTAGCCCCATTTTTAACCCTTGATGGACTAATCGAAGTTCAAGTTCTTCTGCCGGCAAACGTGAATGTAATTCGTAGATTGAGCAACCTAAGTTATCTGCTAAATTGCAGAGCGCATGTAACTCAGGCTGCTTTTTTAGTTTTTTTCAATAGTTTCAAGGTTGTCTTGAGATAGATTTGTAAAGAACAAACCTGTTGTGTGGATCATGCCAAGCTGCTCTACATCCATTAGTTTCGGCAGTTTTGCAGCTTCTTTATCATCATACTTTCCATGGAGCATATAGTAGGTATTTCGCTCAGCAAGTTTTTCTAGCTTTTTGGGATCAGCATTTTTATCTGAAAACAGCTCTCTTGCTTTTACTTCATCAATAGCTGGCAATCGATGTAATTCAACCTTTCCAATACCTTTTACGTCAAATACGCGGGTAGACGTAGCAAGTCTTCCCGCCATAATATCTGCAGCTGTAATCATTAAGCACCCGAACTAACTGAAGTAAAGTTAACATTTTGAAGCTTGCCAATGCATGCAAACATTTGCTTGCCTGTCTCTTTGCCTGATTCACCCGAAAAGTAATCTTGTGGAACAAGTACAAACTCAATTACTCGCCCACTGGCGCGGGTAATTTTCATAGTTATGTTGGTACCGGCAATAACTTGATCAGTAAATGCTTTTTGGTCTGCATTACCAGGTATATCACGCATAACTAATTCAAAGTCTTGGTCTTCAGGAAGTGCTTTTTCATAGTATGAACGACGAGTCATACCTATATCTGTGTCATCTTCAAACTGCTTTCCTGAGTTCACTTGTGGGATAACATCAATACCTGGTAAAAACTTATCAACGGCTTCTTCACCCGTTGAACAAAATTGTAATGTTGAACCATGTGAGTCAACGGTATCGGTTGCAAGCTCTGTTGCTGGAGTTGGATCTGGCATTTCACACCTCGTTATTTATGTTGTGGTAATAAAAAATATACTCGTATGACTCACGGTATAGTTTTGAGTCAGTATCAAAATCTGGAATACGGCGCTGTTTAAGTGCTAACTGCACATTCACATGCGTATCGGTAAACCCTTTTTTGTTAAAAGTAACTTCAATTTGCTTTGCTATTGCCTTAGCGTTAGCGGGTAATTTGCTGTAACAATCAAATTGCACAAATGCTTCGCTTTGATTATTTTCCAAGTGAATTTCTATTGGTGTTTCATCATCAATCACAGTCAGAAAGATGTAGTTATCTTTGCTGTTATGATTTTCTGTCAGATGAAAGTTATCCCCAATCAGCGCCATCAAAGCTTGTGATGCTAAAGCTTTTTTTCTTATGCTATTTTCTATCATTTTGCTTTGTTCTTTTTAGCTATGCGGCGTTGTGCCATTTGAATTCGTTTAGCTAAGCGATGATTAATAACCACCACAACTTGATTCGTGCGCTTTTTAAATGAGTTGCGAATAAACGGTTGGGCTTTTTGCCGTGTGGTACCGTACTCAACTTGAACAATGTAAGGCACTTTAAATGCCCCAACTTTTACAAGTGATACCACACCTTTACCAAAGCGCTTTGTTTCTGCACCTGTGCGATTTGTGCTGGCGCGAATTTTAATGCGAGATTTTAAAAAGCCTGGGCGGATTTCTACTTTTTGGCCGCTTTTAGTTTTAACTATGCGGGCAAGTTCAGATTCAGGCGCATTACGTTGCATACCTTGCTGATATTTCACAGCACCATCACGGATAGCGCTTGTCATAATGCCTGTCGCTTTTTTCGCACCTATCTCTTTAGAAATATCCTGTAATGCTTGTTCCATTTGCTTTAAACCCGAGATATCAATTCCTGCATCAAGCATTGGTGATCTCCTTTACAGCAATAATGGTTTGAATATTTTCGAAATCTTGATTTATTGGTTTACCAATAATTTCAAATTGGCGCTGCTTAAATGTGATTTGGTGGGTTGCTTTAATTTTACTGCTATAACGACAGGTGATTGTATGGGTAACCTGCCCCATTAACTGGCCACTTTGCTCTAGTTCTTTAGACGCTCCAGTATGAATGTTCACCCATTTAAAAAATTCATGTGCGAAAGAGTCCGTATTGTAGCCGTCATCTGACTTGGTATTTTTACCAAAGCTTACTTTGCAGTTGTATTTAGCAGCTGGCATGGTTTTCATAATAGCTCTACTGCTAATTCGTTTGCGATTGCTTTAAATGCATTTGGCATGTCATAAAGCTGCACGGGTGCGGTGTCTTCACGGTTTCTAAACCAATCAGCCACTAAAATTAAAATAGCTTGTTTTGCAAGATCGTATTTGTCTTTGTCAATTAACGTATTTGCGTCAATTGCATCATTCACCACAGCTGTATGACCCATGATGCATTCTATTTGTACTGCATCAGCTACTTTAAAACCGACAGCTGGCCAATTCCCGCCTAATTTAGGTGTAATGGTGGCTGTTAAGCCATGTTCTACAACGCGATACTCTGTTGGCTCAAGCGTTACATACTGGCCCAATGTATTTATGTATTTAATTGATGTGATGCTCCTAAGCGGCGCGGTAGGTAAAACAATTTCCTTACAGAATTTAGGCATAGCAAATTGCCATGTTTGTTCTACGAGTAAACGGCCAGTGCGTTGTTCAAACCGTTTTCGCGCTCTCGGTACCAAGGTTTGCAAATAATCATGGTGATCTTCATCTGCATAAGTATGTGCTGCCAATTCTTCTACGGTGAGTGGCTCAATCAAAGGCGCCTGGATTAGCTTTCGGAGCATTTTCATTGTTGTTACTCTTCGCCGTCAGTATTGTCGCCAGTGTCACTTTCTGCGTCTTCACCTGTCGCATTAAGATCAACAGCTTCAACTTTTAGCTCGTTGCTGCAATACTCTACCGCAGATTTGTCACTCGATAACTCACCAACCTTTATAAGGGGTTCAAGTAACTCAGCATCACCTTTTACAAGTGCGTTTGGCTCAAAAGGTTGATCAGCAATCACGCATGCAACCAGTACACGTGCAGTAATTTGTTTTTTAGCTGCCATGGTTAAGTCCTTACTTAAATAAAAAAGCCCCTTTTCAGGGGCAATTGGAGCATCAATTAAGCGGCTGCATTTTGGTAGTACTTAACAGCACCACCTACATCGATGCAGCGGCCACCTGTACGCATAAACGCTAAGAAACCAACTTGGCCTTTGCGGCTATACGCACTGTCTGTGAAACGGAAGAACAGCATTTGTGATACATCACGCACAATGTATTTAGAGAAATCACCAAACAACACAGATTTAGCATTTGCTGCCATAGCAGGGATGTGTTGGTTCGTGGCATATGGCTTGCCCAAAATTGTATTTGGTTCAGCTGACTCAATACCCGGTAACCAAAGTGGGCGGCCTTGACTGTCTTTAAGCTTCTTAACAATTTTGATTGATGAGTCATTCATCATGTAACCGCACTTCATGCTACGGCGATAAGCAGGATCAACGCTGTGTTCCAGATCAATAAGGTCATCAACAGTAATTGTTGCAATTTGGCCTGAACCGCCCACTTTACCTGCAGTGATATCTGCAAGAATACCGTGTGGCTTACCCGTACCATCACCATTAATAAATGCATCTTCAGACGTACGGCCAATACGCTGGCCGATTAAGTTGTTAATGTAACCCTCAAGGTCAAATTGAGTGTCTTGCAACAATTGGAATGGCACTGCAATGACTTTTGAGCTGATCATATGCGTATCAATGTTACGCACACCGAATGAAGTATCTTCGTCATCTGCTGTGGCATTTTCTGCTAACCATTCACCTTGCTCAGCGGTTGCGTTTGCTGTAGGCCAAGGAATTGTAGAACCTGTTTGTGTAGGTACCACAGTCGCCAGTTCACGCATGCCACCATAAGCTTTTAATGCCTGTGAAATACCAGGTGCAATTTCATCAGCAGTGAGGTAACCACCCTCTGAACCTTGGCCAGTGCTCATCGTATTTTTAGGGCTATCAATACGAGCTTGTACTGCAGTGCGTTGTTCTTCATTAAGCGCCGACATACCACCACGTAGCCATGTTGCGTACGCTGCTTTTTCTTGCTGAATTTGGTGCTCAGCTTCATCAGTAGAAATGCCGTTTTGGTCTGCGCGATCTTGAATGGTTTGCTTTGACTTAGCCTGTAAATCGAGCACTTTTTGATGACGGTCAAGCTCACCGTCTAATGCATCGATTTTATTAACCAGATCATCATATTTTTTCTGCTTGTCATCAGTCCAAGCTTCATCTTTTGGATGATCTGTGACTAATTGGTTTAGGGTGACAGCTAAACCTTTGCGCTGCTCCCGCTTATCTTGAATGCTAGGCATAATGTATTCCTCAATTTTAAGTATAAAAAAAGCACCTTTCGGTGCTTTCGATAGTGGTGCCAGCGGAGCTAGCTAGTTGCCAGCAACATGTTGGCAAATCGTTCTAGCCTTTCACGCTGCGGAAATATATTTTCTGGGGCTTTGGGTTCAGGTGCGTTTTGGTACGTTGTTAAATCCCAAGCTTTATTGGTAGTTTTATCTGTGCTTTCATCTTGCATAATGCTATCAACAAAGCCGTGTTCTAAGGCTTCTTCTGCGGTAAACCATGTTTCAGCTTGCATCCAGTTACGAACTTGTTCTTCACCAGCATTTGTGCGTTTTTCGTAGTCATTAACAATGGTGTTATCGACTTTATCAAGCATGTCTGCTGTATCGCGAATTTCTTGTGCATTACCCAAAGCTAGTGTCCATGCGTAATGGATCATATAAAAGCCTGAGTCCGCGATTTCAATTGTATCGCCGGCTAATGCAATGCGTGTTGCAGCGCTTGCGGCAATACCATCAATATGCACATGAATTTTTGCAGGATGCGCTTTTAAACTTGAATAAATAGCTGTCGCTTCAAATACATCACCACCAGGGCTATTAATATAAATATCAATGTCTGTTGCATCAGTAATGCTAAGCAGATCGCGCTTTATCATTTCAGCTGATACGCCCCACCATGCATCTATTACATCGTATATTAGAAATGCAGGTCGGTTTTCATCTGCATTGGCCAGTGGTGACTGCTGCTTGACTTGATAGCCAATTTGTTCACGGTTTTGGCAGTTGTTTTTAACTAACTGCATTAATTTTCGGCTATTTCTCATGGTTAATTGTCCGTTTGTTGATTGTTTGCGGCGATTGGATCGTAAGGAAATGCGTAACGGCCACCCAGTTCTGGTAAGTTTTCAAGCTTACGAACTTCATCAATGCTCATCCAGCCAGGACCTTGCGAGCCCCCAATCGCTTGACGGTATGCTTCGTTGCGATCTTTTAAGGTCAAACGCATTAAATTAGCAGCGATAAATTCAGCAAACATGGGCTTTTTCAAAAAGAGTTTGCGGTTTACTTCTTGTTCAAAGCGATTGAGGTGGGGTCCTAGCGTAAAACGCAAGAACGATAAGCCAATCTCACCAATGCCACTGCCCCAGGATGTTGTCTTTTGTTCTTGATTTACCATAAAGCTAGGCAAACCAAACGCACGTGCAATATCTGTAATTTGAAATTCACGCGACTCAAGCAGCTGAGAATCTTTGGCTGACACACTCAGTTGCTTTACATCTGTACTGTTATCAAGAACCAGTGGAAACTTAGAGTTTTCGATACCGCCATAAGCTTTAACCCACGCGTTTCTGAATGACTCTTTTTGTGTTTCATCCCACTTCCCTTGTTTAACAACTGCAACGCGTTGAGTTGAACCTGATTTGAAAAACTCACCACTGTGTTGCTCCATGGCAAGCTCAAGGCCAATGCTATTAAATGCCCCCCACTGAATAACTGACATAGATTTAAGACCATTAAAACCAAAGCCAGGAAAATGCAAAATATCGTCCTGATCAAAGCCTCGGGGATTATCATCAAGTGTGAAAAAGTAATTTAAACGCCCATTGTTATTAACTACATTCATACCTACAGGGCTGATTGGTAATATTTCTTCTACATCACCGTTTCTATCTCTCAGTAAGACAGCAAACCCATCACCGTGAAGCAGCATGCTCGATACGATAAACTCCCAAAATGCAGCTGCACTCCACGCTGGTGTTGGCTGTAAGTTAAATAAGTTAGCTAAACTATGGTTTGGGACTCTTTGTTTATCGTTCTTTTCACTTTGTTCAAAGATATGAACGGGCATCTGAGCAATAGCGCCGGCAATTAATCGCACACAAGCAAAAACGATGGATACTTTCATGGATGTTTTTGGTGTAACAGCTGGGCCTGCAAATGAAGGCATTACCCCAAATAGATCAGCCAAGGAATTAATATCTTGTACTGATATGTCGTTTTGCTCAGCAGTATTGCTTACTTGTGTCGTGCTTTTGCTGCTTGAACGACTTAAAAAAGGGATTTTAAACATTAGAATTCCAAAAACTCTTGGTTAGAACCATCATCTTCTTCAGGCTGCCATGAGCCTATAAAGGCGAGTAACATAGCAACCGCGGTATCAATCTTATTGTCTTTATGCTCTTTGACTGGACGAATATATTTGCCGTCCATGGTTTCTTTCGCGATTACGTTTCCTAAACACCAGGCAAGAACAGGATCACCATTGTGGTGAATGCGGCCCTGCCTGAGTAAAGTTTCAAACTCACGCATAGCCGGTGAAAAATTGGTGTAGTTTTGCGCGACTTTTATTGGCTCAATGCCAGTGTTGTTTTGGACACGCTGTGCGATAGGCGCTGCGCCTGCTGGGTCGTAAAACAAGCCTGTAATCTGATAATTTTCGTTATCAGTTTCAATCGCTCGTTCGACTTCATCGTAATCAATGCTTGTTCCATCGCACTCTAAGAGGTCACCTTGATCAACCCAGTCTCGGTAAATATCAATTTCGCTTGCTTTCGCTGCAGTGACATAGGTTTTAGCAAACAAGTAGTAGTGAAGTTTGCCATCAATTGTGCGGGTAAAGCAGGTTACATCGGCTGTTAAATCATCCGATTCAGATAAATCGACGCCTTTTGTTCCCTCATCTCCCAAGAACTCATCCATGGTAATAGAGTGATCGGCAGCTGCTTTCCAATCTTCCATATTAAGCCAGCTTTCTTTTGCACCCACCCATAAATTTAAGTGTTTTGTTTTAAATGCATTTTGCTTACGCGCTGATTGCTTAGCTTTGTTGAGTTGGGTTTTTAAACCATCAACATCAACCGAAATACCATAGTTAGGATTGGCTTTTATTAATGTATTTTCATCTTGCCAATCATCATCTTTATCTGCTGCGTAGATGATACAGAATGTTGTTTCATCAACCCGAGTGCCTTCTAGTATTTCTTGGCATTCTTTCCAATGTTGACCACATGGCCCAAACCAATTAGAACCGGCTGTTGATATTATAAATTCGAGTGGTTGTTCCCTAGCGCCCATCCCTGTGACCATAGTGTCTCGTTGCCTGTCATCAGGGTGTTCGTGGTATTCATCACAGAGGTAACAACTCGGCGAACCACCATCACCAGGATCACCTATCAAACGTTCAAACTTACCGCCGTCTGCAGTGCTCGATATTTGTTGGGCTAGTAATTCAACTTTAAATTGCCGACGATAAGCAGGTTGCCTCGTAGCCATTTTATGGGCTGGTTGAAATACCTCATTAGCTTGCTTCTGATTGGTAGCACCACAATAAACTTCAGCGCCTGGCTCATCATCGTTCGACAACATGTACAGCCCAATGGGTGCAATCCACGTTGACTTGCCATTTTTCCTTGGAACATATACCGCTGCAGATCTAAAACGTCTGCGCTTGGTGATGATATGCTTCCAACCAAATACCTGGGCTGTTATCCACTTCTGCCAAGGGCTTAAAGCAATTAAAGCGTCCTGCCCTTTCGCCCTTGCCCACTTTCCCTTTACATGACTAAAAGTTTCAATAAACCTTATGGCTTTAAGTGCAGCCTCTACATCAAAGTAATATGGAAAATCTTTTGTGCCAGCTCGTTCTAAATCTCGGCTTTCACGCTCAACAGCTAATTTTTCATAACGATTTGCAAGGCGTTTACCGCTTATAACATCGTTAGCGTAACGCTCTATATCAGCAAGGTGGTCATGCTGAAACGTTGGGTAGTTTTTCCGCATCTAATACAAGTCATCAAACAGACCAGGTTGTAAATTGTTAAACCTTTGGTCCGTTGCTGGACTACCACCAATCTGATTAATTAAGCTGTTTAGCTTTCGCCAATCATCGTTGTACTGAGCCACTTCAGGACGATTCTTATGCTGTGCGCCATTGCGGCCAACTGTTGTATAGGTCCAACCAACATTTTCTTGGTCTAAGAACGCTTTTGTTTCTTCCATGCGAGCGATAACAACACAGTACTCTCTAAAGAACCGTGTGAAGTGCGGTTTAAAACGATTAATTTTCACATAAGCCGGAACATCCATTTCCCACACTTTTTGTTCAGGTTTTGACATACCACGCGGACGCGATTGGATCGCGATTTTTTTCGCTTCCTTATCGCTCATTTCCGCTTTTTCTTCGGTACCAGGAAACTGAACGACCTTATCGTCATTCTTTTCTGCTACTGATGGGTATCTACCTGACATAAACTAGCTAACTCTCTATAAAGTGGGCTTTTTCATTTCATTTATAGCCCGCATAAAAATCTCATTAGGGCGGCGGTGAACGGAGCACCCCTCTAGACTTTTGATGCCCCCGGGTGAGTGCTGTGTCTTGACTCACTTGCCGTCTTTTCTGTATCGCATGACTGGCAAATGGTCTGTAGGTTTTCTATTTTGTCATCGCCGCCTTGAGTCAAAGGAACGATATGATCACATACACCATGGTAAGGGCCATGAAGCTCAACGGATGTAAGTACACCTTTGCTCTTACATATCTGGCAAAGGAAGTTATCACGATGAAATATATATTCTCTTGTTCGTTGCCACACACGGCCACCCCGACCTGATTGTTTGTTACCATCACGCTTACGACCAAAAGGCTTGCGGTGTGGGCAAGGCTCGTTATGATGCACCTTGCGACACTTACTACACCAGCTACCAGGCTTATTAGCCATCAATGTTATCCTCGCATAACAGCTGTGCATGGTCGCTTTGCTGTAGCGCTTCCATTCTTGCGCGATGGAACTCTCTATCATCATCATGCTTACGCGCTTCACGTTCGTCACGCTTATGTTGAAACCACGCATTAACTAAGAATGTTAATGCTGCGAATATAATACCCAGTAATATAGCCCACTCATTCAAGCTAAATATCCCTCCAGCTGCAGTGCCTAAGCTTGCGCTGTAGGTCGTTACACTGACGGCCTTTTGCACAGCTATATCACTTGTTTCTATTCGCATTGTTCCACTCTCGCGCTCTTAATAACTGCTCATTGCAGGTATCAATAAGGGTCTCTAAATACACTGTGTACTGACTGTGAGATGTATTGTCTCCAACAGCTTGAATACTAACCTCACAAGGTTTAATGAACTCGTTAGGCATCTGTACAAACTTATACTCAGTTTGTACGACTGTTTTGATTACAGGCTCTAGCGTTGGCGTACTTGAACACGCTGATAACAGCGCTAGGCACACAGTCATTAGCCCAGTTCTTAGTTGTTTCATTAGTCGATAGCCTTAATGCATCAAGTTGTGAGTTAGTTGTTTGAAGCTTATTTTCGATAGAGGTAAGTTGTTCTTGGTGCTTTGCACGAATTTGTTCTAGTAAAGTGCGCTCTTTTAGCAATCGCTTATTTTGCTTCTCAGCATTCACTAAGTTGTTAGCAAGCATCTCAACCTGATTCTTATAGCTCTGAATAGTGCCGAGTAGCTGTTCGTTACTTTCACGCGCTTCATCAAGCTCAGCGCTAACGCCCAAATATCGAAACACTGATATCGCAAGCATCACTCCCAAGCCTGAAAACAATACTTTGTTTAAACTAAACATCGCTAATCTCGCTTAAGCACAACTGGCGTTCTGCTTCACGGCGCTTAATTAAGCCTGGTAACTTCTGGCCATCAGCGTAAACCCAACGTGGTAACTCATTACACGCTTTCACTCGTTGGTCATTGTTCAAAAGTTTTAATAACGTACTGCTACGAAAGTTCCCAGCACCCACGTTGTAATGAAATGACAAGTAAGCAGCATGTTCGCTTGCTGACATTGATACGCTAACAGCTCTTAGCAGCTGCTTGTTATGTTCGCCTAAGTCTTTAGCAAACAAACTTAAACATTCGTTCTCTGTGTACTTCTTGCCAAGCTCAGCTGTCGCTGTGTGACCAAAGCAAGCGGTAACCACACCAACAGGATCGACATAGCCCGTTCTTACCTCACCTTCAAACTGTGCAATCGTAACGCCTGCAAGCGCAAGTACACCGGTAACACCAGCGGCTAATAGCTTGTTTACTTTCATAAGGGCCTCTAACGAAAAAACCCGCTTAGGCAAAGCCAAAGCGGGTCAACAACAGGAACGTGAGCTAAAAAGCAGAAACAAAAAAGCCCAAGGCGTTAACCTCGGGCTTTATGTTGTAGCTTTGCTAAGCTTACCTGAATCAGTATAGTTTCTGTCTGGACAAAAGCAACAGTTTTTGAAAAAAAGATCTACGCCGCTTTAATAAGATCACTAGCAACCCAGCTCACAATCTCACCAACAATAGAAGACACCTTGTCTTTATTGATATCTGTTTCCTGAGCAATTATTCGGTAGCTCAACCCCAAGCTAAAGTACTGGCGAGCAATAAACGGGTAAGTAGGATCTAAATGTCGCATTCTTGCAATACTGGCATCGAGTACTTGTGCATAGTCATCTTTTATCACTAAAGGGCAACCGTTAATATCTAGCTTCACTGAACGCGATGTAACGAGGTTCTGAGCCTTTAGCGTTGGTAAGTTCTTCTCTCTCGCCCAAAGGCCCCATTGTGCTAAATCGTTTTCTGCCTGTTCTCTTAGATCTAATTGCATCCTACATCCCCGCCGCAAAATAGTTTAAAACATTGATGTCATACTCACTTTCACCGTGACACACAACCATGACAGCTACAGCCCTTGTATTTACTGGTATTGTCATACTGTCATACTGTGTCATAGTGTTTTTACATACATTAGTAAGTAACATTATTAAATAGAATATAGATATCAAATGCGTCCGCTCGCACGCGCGCGCGTATGTGTGCGCGAAAACACCGTGACACACTGTGACACTATGACAAAGCCTTATATGGCAAGGGCTGCAAGTGGTCATGGTAAATGTCACTGTCACACTAAAATAATTATCTAGCATCCCAAAACCCCTTTGGCGGAAAATAAAACGCAGGCCGCTTACCTTTTATAAGCTTTTTCTTTTTCTCAAAACCAAGGCGATGCATAATTTGTCCAACACGTTTTTGTTCAGGTGGGCGCATGGCGTGAGCATCCATACCTAGAGCTTCTTCCATAATTTCGGCACAGGAATAATCCGAACGCATATTTTTAATAAGCCATTTGTAGATAAGCTCCTCCCATACATCGGAGTCGAATCTATCCTCTTGCTGCTCTTCAAATAGGTGTTTGTATTCATCAGTAGGCCACCAAGGTGTCCCCTCATTTAATAGGTGAACCGCCTCTGCCCATAACTGATCCCTATCTCGCTTTATGGCCTCTTGGCATATCTTCGTACACATCACAGGCCAATAGCGCCGGTTTCCCGTTGAGTCTTTTAAATACCTATCTTGGTTTGTGGTACCAATAAAAACACATTGCCTCGGGAATTCTTGCACCATACGCCCATAACTGGGGCGGTACCTATCAACCTGTGAACCAAAGAACTGTTTAGCTTTCGTGTTCTCAGCCTTATTAAACGCATCAAGCTCTGCAAGCTCAATTCCCCACATCCCCTGCATTTGTTGAAACGTATCTTTTTCACCCAAAGCCATAGGGGTATCAGTGAACCAATCACCAAATAGGTTGTGGCACATTGTCGATTTACCCAACCCCTGCAAGCCCTCTAAAATCAACACCGAGTCAACTTTTACGGGTGGCCGCATTACCCGGACTACAGCAGAAACCAAAAAGAATGTGCCAACCATAGCCGCATAATCAGAGTCTTCTACACCTAAGTAATCATGTAACCACATAGCCACTCGCGGCTTACCATCCCACTTTATTGACGTTAAATAGTCCTGAACGGGATGAAAGGCATGCTCTTCTGAATGAACCAAAATAGCACCAAGTACATCACTGGGTTTCGGTGTAAAACCATAGCTTTCAGATAAGTAAATACGTAAGCGCTCGGTATCGGCATCAGTCCATTCACCAAGCTTTGCCATTTTAAACGGTGGCAACTTACGTTTAATGATCCGATAGCTAAAATTGCAATAACCTAAAACACCATCAAAAGCAGGATCGTGCTCTAAAACCAGCTTCGTATTACTAATATTCGCTTGCGGATTGCCAGCATTGGTTCTTTGGAAAAGCCGTTGCCACGGCTCATCCCCCAATGAACGCTCCCGCGCGTCAGCGTTTTTCGGCGGCGGGTTATCACCATCATTAGCGCTTGGCTTATCAACAACAGCAGATAGCTGTTTTTTGACCTCAGCTAAACCAGCACTTACATGTAAGTCATTCCAATCTGTTAAAGAACGTGAGGCCATCAAGCAGCCTCCTTATTTAAAATACCAGAAAAATCAGGTGCAGCAACAAGTCCATTAACCGCAGCTGCTGCTTCATTCGCTTTAGTAATACCAGGATTACCCTTTGTATTAACGTCGTTATCTGCACAAAACAAAAAGGTCTTATCTTTTAGCTTTTCTGCAAATGCCAAAGCCACAGGTAACAAATTACCCGCATCAAGCGCCACCGCACACGGCCAACCAGTCGCCATATGAATGCTCGCGCCCGTTGCATACCCTTCACAAACAGCCAAAACATTACAGCTAGTTGCTTTACCAATAAAGTGAAACAATCCCGACTTACGACCATGCTTTAAAAATAACTTGGTACCAGTATTGTTGATTACTTGGATGTTCCAAATCTGCTTATTAATATCAATCAGGGGAATAGCCAGACTGCCACGCTTAATATGCAAAAACGAAAAGTCACGCTCTTCATCACTCGGCAAGCTATCAAAAAATAGACTGATAGCTTTACTACCCTCAACTAATTCTGTCGTAAAGTTATCCCGTACGATCAAAATAAACGACTTTTTAAAACCTAACACCCCATAGGCATTCACTTTTTTATCGCTTAAGTACTTATTGGATTTTATCGAAATCGTGAAATTATCAATGATGTGTTTGGAAAAATCGCTAATTACCCCATGCCAACGCTGGCGCGCTGCTTCATCCTCTGCTTCTTTCGCTTCGCGCTCTTTAGCTCGCTTAGCGTAATCAGCGTTGAGTTTGGCTTGTTGCTCTGCCGTCATAGGTTCTCGGCTAAATGTAAAGCCCTTATCTTTAGCCATGCCGATAACAGTACCAATCGTAACACCGCCACTCGCTTTTACGCTGCGCCACATACTTTTAACATCACTTGCCTTATAACGCTCACCGCCAGCGCTCCATGAATCAAAAATATCAAAGCCCGCATCAGCAAACTCATTTTTAATGCCCATGGCAATCCTAACCCAGGTATCACGATCTAAATTTGGGTCAAGGTACTGCAAAGCATCCCTTACATCATCTAACGTTGCCTGCTGCATAATTAAAATTCCTGTTAAAAAACGCTTCCCTAAATTAGTATGTTTAGCGACCAAACCAACAAACTAAAATAAGGAAGCAAATCTATGAAAGCTGATAACCCGTTTGATAAACACCTAGCTGTAGCTCAATCAAAAATGCCTGAACATCTAAAAAATGTTGCTTGCGACTTAGTTGACCAAATGGACCTAGCCAAAAAAATTACAGATACCGTTTTCGAAGATGCATCAACACCCGAGTTAACCATTCAAGTTTATGATCGACTAATCAAAGAGCTTGCGCGCGAAACTGATTAAATAGCTCATCACAGCTAGTTAATTCGGATGTATATGGGGGTCTCAAAATAACCCCCTTGTAATTAGCGTCACATTCTTTAGCGCCTTGCTCAGCTAATTCTTTTATGTGAATTAGCAACTGATCTTTATCTGTAATCACATCTAAAACTGTCTTATTTGTTTTATTGGTATGCATCTTATTAGCTCCTTAGGTTCCTGCTTATTCTTGTTCAGGTGCTGAAAGGCTTTGAGGTAAAAGCGCTTCATAATTTTTAGAAAACACAGCTTGCGCCATGTGTAAAAAGCTCTCTGTAGGGTAAGAAAATACTTGGATATGCATGTCAGATTTATGGAAATCCGTAATATGAAAGATCAAGTCGTTAGCTTGGTGCAGTTCTTCTATGCGCGTACTAACCAAGTTAGCAACATGCTTATCAAGTTTACTTAACGCCCCTTGCAAGCGTTCAATAAGCGGAATAACAGCATCGTTATCAACGCTAAAATCTATTTTTACGTCTGAGACCTGAGCCATAAATCACCTGTATAAAAAAACATATATTCGTTTAGCTACATTCCCAGTTATTGATTGGCTAATCTAAAAGCTCAACAACACAGGAACCAAACCATGAAAACAATCCAATCAAGCAGCTTGCTTTTGGTCTGTACCATCGGAAAGAAAACCGTATTCTTCAGGTGGATAAAGATCGGGTCGCAACTCATGTCTAGGAACGTTAGAAACTTTCTCTATTTTCAAAACCATTTCTGCAGGAACCTTGTCACGACGGATCCACATAGAAATATGGCCTTGTTTTTTACCTAACTTATCAGCTAAAGCGGCTTGGCCGCCGCTGAACTTAATTGCTTTTTGCAGTGCTTTTATACTCATTATTTAGCCTTAATTAAATAACTTTAGTTATCATATTAACACAACTTTAGTTGTTTTCAATATAACTAAAATTATTTGCTTGATAAAACAATTGTTATCAAACTATAACTATGAAACTACATGAAAAATTTAGACAAGCGCGAGAAGACAAAGGGTTAACTCAAAAAGAATTGGGCGATCTCGTTGGTGTTTCTCAAGTCGCAGTCATGAAAATAGAAAATGGGCAAACCAAGAACCCTCGAAAAATTAATGATTTCGCAAGGGCCTTAGGTGTGAACGTAGATTGGCTATTGTATCAAGATAATGAGATTAGAGAGCCAACCGTTCACTGTTCAGTTGAAACATTACCCCAAAGCCAGAATGTCAAAGAATCATCTAACATTGACACATTTATAGATTTGGAACCTTGGGACAGTAGAACCCCATTAGATGAAGATGAAGTAGAAGTACCGTTTTATATGGAAGTAGAATTATCAGCTGGCAATGGCTCAGCCATACAGTTAGAAACAACAGGCCCAAAATTACGATTTTCAAAATCAACACTACGGCGCCATGGCATAGATTTTAGTAGTGCAGCATGTGTTAAAGTTTCTGGTAATTCAATGGAGCCAGTAATACCTGATGGAGCAACAGTAGGTATAGATACCTCAAATACAAATATTAAAGATGGTGACATGTACGCAATTGATTGGGCTGGCGCACTATATGTTAAAACCCTAACACGCAGACCAGGTGGTGGCCTGCGTATTAGAAGTTTTAACTTAGATGAATACCCTGATGAAAACTTATCAGCCGATGAAGCACAAACAGTGAGAGTGATCGGCAGAGTATTTTGGTATTCAGTTTTGAGATGATACTTGAGTCATAAAATCGGATTCAGTCAAAATATTAATTTTTTGGCCTTTAGCTATAAGTTCCTCTGCTTTTCGGTGTTTACTGCTTTTATCATGACCAGCAAGCACCGATAAATCTTGGTCACCAACAACCAACATCGTTGTTTTTTTAGTAACTCCTTTTGCTACATCACACCCTGCCTTAGCTGCAAGTTCTGCCGCATCAGCCCGAGACAGAGATAAGTTACCCGTAAATACAATTATATTGCCCGCTAAACTTCCCTTTGGGTTGCCTTTGAGCTCATCAATTTGTAGCTTTTCAAACCGAGATAACGGCTTTTGACTAAGCTCATTATGCCAATTGTCTAAAGTGAAAGACTTAACCTTGCATGCGGCAATTAGCACTTTCCCGCAAGCTATAGCATCTTCAAGCGCATCGTGATGTTTAAACTCAATACCTAAATGAGCACAAATATTAGAAAGTCCATACCCTCGTTCATTAAACTCTTTCCACGCTCTTCGAGTAACACGCGCTGAATCTATCCAAATAGCTTTTTGATTTGCCATTAAATTATAATGAATAGACGCCCTGCTGACAGCCGTCCTGTCGTATGAAGTGTGAGTAACCACATAATCATTACCAATAAATTGCCAAAATTGTTCATTAAACTCGGCCAAACTAGGCGCATTTTTAACATCAGATGACCTAATTCCATGAATACTAATATTTTCAGCGCTAAAATATTGGTGTGGGTTAATAAGCTGAGAAACGGTATCTACCACCACTCCGTCTCTAAACCGAGCCAAACCAACTTGGCAAATAGAGCTTGGATCAGAGTTTGCTGTTTCTACATCTAAAGAAACAAAATCCATTCCTTTCATATTAATTCCTTTTTTATTCAGTTCACTTTCATATTAACGGTAAATCCTTAAATGTTCAAAAAAAGGACAAAAATAAAACGTTTAAAATCATCAATATAACTTTAATTATAAATGTTTGATAACTTTGGTTGTTTACAATCCTTTTTTTTATGTCATTATTAATAACATAAGTTATTAAAACCAACCTTAAGTTATGAACCCATTACGCACAGAAACTGGATACCAGCTTGACGATATGCACGTAAGTGCAAAGCCCCATTCTCGCTTACCTGCACAGCAAGCACGTACGCTGCTGCTTGTAGCAAAAGGGCTAACACAAAAGTCTATTGCTGAATCATTGGGTGTAAAACCCACCACAGTTCGCCAAGCCTGTAATGAACTCAGCTTTAAATTTAACACCCATTCAATGCGCCAAACGGTACACCAAGCAATTAAGCAAGGTGTGTTGCGTTACACCATGTGCCTAGTGCTTGTGTTGTTAAGTGCAACTACCAGTGACGTTGAGCGCAGTTTTAGAACGATTCGAGTAACCCGAACTGTTCGCACCACCCGTTTACGCCGACTGCGTGAACTGCAAAACGACTTACTAGCAGCCTAAGGCCAAGGAGAGTGAATATGACCAAAGTATTTATATTCCCAACAGCACGCAATAACGCAGCAACAGCCCCGTTATTACACAAGCTAAAACAAGCTCAGCGCATTAGCCCTTTTGAATTAGTGGTGCCAGAGCTAAAAGCGGCAAACAACCCGCCGCCAGAGCCACCGCCACAAGCGGCCTAAAGCAAGGTTTCACAGTTCGCTGGTACGCACTTGCCCAACCAAACCAGCCGAGTGGTTGCCGTAAGCAACTAAAACAACACAACAGGAAAAGGAAAAAGCAATGTTAAACGTATTCACATCACTGGTGATCAACCAGCTAAAACAACGCATTAACTTCATGAACCAACGTATGCAAGGCGAAGAGCTACGCATTTACGAGTCGAACACAAAGTATTGTTTGATTGTTCTGGTTGATACAAACACGCATACCGTACTTGGCTCAATCGCCTTAAATGCGAGCGCCCGCCGTGATTTATGCATGACTAAAGCATTTTTAAGCCTGATTGAAAACACACGCATCCCAAAAGCAGTTTTGGCAGCATGAAACCCCTTAAGAAAGCCCTATCAGCAATGCTATTCATCACGTTATTAATCGCATTGCTGATTTTTGAACAGAACCTAGAAAGCTGGGTTTAACAACACAGGAACAAACCAATGCAAGAATTACACGCACTAGTTGACAAGAAAGTCGCTGACTTGATTCAAAGTGGCGAGATTGAGAAGTCAATTGAATTAGGGATCGAGAAATCAATTAACGAGTCAATCCGTCGCCAATTTGAGTCATATGGCAACATCACTAAGCAGCTTAACGAATTGCTCGATGACAAGTTAAAAATCAATGCGTTACAATTAGATATACCTACATACAACGACGTAATGCTAAAAGCCATTGAACAAAAAATTGGAGAGTTTTTTGAAAGTAAAGCTGCCGCAAAACTCATGGAAGGCATGAACAAGCTATTTGCTCCACTGCCTGAATCAATGGATATTCACGAATTTATAAACAAAATAGTAGCGCACTGGAAAGTAGAAGATCACTACGACATAGATAACACCGATGAATATGCCACAGTTGAACTTAAAGAGAATGACAGCGTACTTGGTGGTTACAATTTACAAATTTGGAAACAGCGTGAATCTGGTTATTACTCGAAATCTAAAAACTCCTCTGAAGTAAGTTTGTACATCGGTGAGGGCGGTGATATCAGACTTCGACACACATGGAACCCTACCATTCTTCATGGCGAAGATAGCCTAATTATTAAAGCTTACGCTTCCTCAATGGTCATTACTGGTTTAGCTGACTTTGATGAAGACCTCTTAGAGCTTCGCTTACACCCAGATACTGATTGGTAAGCAGTAGTTTCTGACAGCTCATTTAAAAAGTGGGCTGAATTGAAGTTATTACAACACCAGGATAAATACCATGAGTAATCACCCTTTATCAGTCGTAGATGCAATCGAAAACTTAGTTGCGGCTTATAACCAAGAGGTTGCTGAGTTTGACCAAATGGTTGAAAACGAACAGCAGCTACAAATGCAAAATGACAAGCTTACTGCTTTGGTAAAAGACTATGAGCAAGGTGCTGCAGTTGTACTTAAGAATGCAAAAAGTGCCGATCAACAGCTGGCGCAAGCACAAAGAGAACGTGATCAAGCATTAGCTAAAGTAAAAGATTTAACGATTACGCTAACAGCTTATAAAGAAATTGCCGGCACACCTAAAAAGCTTCGCGACAAAATTAAAAGCTACAAAGACAAGCTAGAAAGCCAGCGCTTAGCGACTGAGCAACAAAAGCGCCTTTATCAAAGCGAACGCAAAACAACGGCCCAGCTTAAAACCGAAATAAGCGAACTTAAAAATCGTTTAGCAGCCGCTGACATAGTGCAAATCTACCGTGGCGATACCGACATTGTACAAACCTACCCGTATCACATTGGCGGCATGGTCGAAGGCCACGATGCAAGGCAAACCCCACTACTCTACCTACACCAAAGTGGCCGTGGTGGTTTAATTATCCTCAACAAAGATGATGAAGCCGAATTAGTCGAAGCCCCAAAAGGCGGCTTACGCCCTAAAAAAGACACCTTAGAACTCTGTGGTAATTGGTTACGCCGCGTTAAAGCCAACAACTGGGAACTAACAGCCACAGACCTACTTACGTTAAGTAATGAAGATGAACAGTTTTGAACAAGCGACGCTTGAAACCCTGGTCAGCTTTAAAGCCAAAGACCAAAAAGAGATCAGCCGCTTACTAACTAGCAAAAAACTTCAAAAAGAAGCCTGCCAACTGGTTAAAAAGTGGAACGATAATCGTCAACAATTGGGCTTAGTCCCTTGGACATAACAGGAAACACCATGAATACAGAACTCAACGATGTCATGCTCGACCTAGAAACTATTGGCCAACATTCAAATGCGGTGATCGTATCAATTGGCGCCGTATTCTTTAACCCACTTACAGGCAATATTGGTGCAGAATTTTACCAAGTCATCGATATAGAAGATGCCATGAAATACGGCGAGGTAGATGGCTCAACACTTAAATGGTGGATGAAGCAAAACGATGATGCCCGTTCGATTTTCAACACCAACGACACCATGCCACTTAAAGATGCCCTGCTCGAATTCAACGAATGGATATACCAAATCGAAGGGTTTAGAAATCGTGTTATTTGGGGTAATGGCGCCACATTCGACAACACCATTCTAACCAACGCCTACAAAGCCGCCAATATGACTAAACCATGGCATTTTAGCAATGACCGTGATGTTCGCACCATGGTTGATGTTGGCCGTCGAGTACTTGGTATTGACCCTAAAAAATCGAATGAATTTAAAGGCAACCCACACAACGCATTAGATGATGCCAAGCACCAGGCTAAATACATTAGCGATATCTACAAACAGATATCACATTGCCATTCAATATATTTGAAACAGTAAGTTATGCACAAATTTAAACGCAACTGCGTGGCCCAACAACGGGCCCGCATACGTCAATACTATCAACGTAAGAATCAGGCTGAGAAACAAAAGGAGTCATTATGGCCAAAAGCAAAATACAAATAACAGCCGGCGATGTATTTAACAATTGGACAGTGCTATCAGAAGAAGCATGTGGCCAATACTTTTTATGTCGCTGTATTTGTGGCACTGAGCGTTCAGTTAAAAAAGGTAACTTAGGCAAAGTTACCGGCTGTGGTTGTGTACGTAAAAGCTACCAAGCCAGCAATACACCACGCAAAGTAAAAAAACAGCCGGCTAAAGTACCCAAGCAAAAACCAGCGGCACTAAAAAAAGCCGTACCCGTTGCTTATGAAGAACGAACCAAATCGCCACGCGAACAACTAGAAGACCGACTAGACCAACACCGCCTAGAACGTGAACTTAATGAATTGTGTGGTATTTAGCAATGAGCAAAAGAAAAATTGTTTCAGCATTAAAAAGAAAAAATATTCCTTTTGTAAGGGTTGAGTATGTACGCGGATGCCCTACTCCTAGCGGATATGCTAACGGTTGGGATATAGAAATAAGCGAAGCAACAGAGGATAGACTGTTTGAAGCTGGCTTTTCCAATATCAGTACAGTAAATGAAATCGATACCACCGAAGAGGCTCTTAAGTGGATTTGCTCTATGCCAAATCTGGTGTTAATTAAACAAAACGTGGATTCAGTTAAATGAACGCTATCACCATGCCAAAGGCCTGTATTAGCTGTCAGGCCTATAAACACATTGGTAAAAGCGACGATCCGCACTGCCCGCATACCGACTGGCGCGGGCAAGCTAAAACAAAAACCCGTTATGGCCACTGCCAAGTACACAAAACCCAAGTGTTCATAACAGAGCTTTGTAACCAATATCAGCAAGAACCATTTATAGAAGTGGTTGATGCTGATAACAGGCCTGAGGCAAAACAGCCAAGGCAAGAACGACCCTTATTTTGAGGTAAAACTATGGCTAAGAAAGTAATCACTATTTTAGAAGAGGCCGATGGCGTAGTTATTGAAATTCGCACCAATGGCCGTCGCGTAAATTATGAGTGTGAAGACCTAGACGAAGCACTTGAAACACTTCCCCACTTAGACGAACTTAACGAGGTAAATTCTCTATGAACGATGTAATAAATAAAAATAAGCATTGGGAATCTTGGTTATTAGAGACCGAAATAGGTGAATTTAAAGAAATTTTCTCGGAAAGACACAAGACCCATTGGCTACGAGTACCTGGTGGTTGGATTGTTAGCATATTTAATAATGAAAAATGGGAGTATGTGAATCCCTGTTTTGTTCCAAGTGCACAGCTTAATATTTGAAACGAACTGGAGAATAACTATGACCATTACATATGTAAAACTTGGCTGGGTGAAAGCCAAGATCATCGAACAGCACAAAGGCTTTACCGATGATGCACTCAATAGAATGCGCCAAACAGGTAAAATCGTAGAGGGTGTGCACTGGAAAAAAGTACGCGGTGTTGTTGTGTATAACTATGAAAAACTAGACGAGTATTTTGATAATGACGGCATCGCTGCTTGAGTTTTGTAAAAAGTATGAGGGTGTCACTATCCACGGTAAAAACATACGTATTATGTTCAGTTACCGTGGTGTGCGTTGCATAGAGCCCCTTAAGGGAATTTTGATATCTAAATCAAATATCAAGTTTGCGTCGAATAAACGCACCGCCATATTGCATGAAATTGCAACCAACCAATTTAACTACGCTAAGCATTTTCCTGATTCAGCAAAGGTAAGGTTGTTTGAGGGAAAAGGTGCAGTACCAACAGTGAACACTGCTTTAGACAAATGGCTAGAAAGAAACAAAGCAAACACCCGGGCAGATAACTACAAGCACAATTTAGCCAGGTGCAAATTATACATTCGCCCGCAATTTGGCGAGTTAAAGTTAGACAAAGTCACCTTAACCATGATCCGAGACTGGCGTGATTTAACACTCACCACGTTTTTATCAAATAAAACAATTAACGATGTGTTTATTCCCCTACGCGGCATATTTAAAGATGCAATGGCAGATAGGTTAATAGACTTTAATCCACTCGACCATTTACCAAATTTAAAAAGAAGCCGCTCAGAAAATTGTGACCCGTTCACCTTAGACGAACTGCAGTTAATAGAGTCGCAGCCAACCGCTGATCAAAGTGAGCTTAATGGGTTTTTATTTGCTTGTTGGACAGGTTTGCGCGCATCTGAGTGCTACGCGCTTGCATGGGAAGACATTGATTTTGTAAAACGACAAATAAAAATTAGACGTGGTGTTACCAAAGGCGATTATGCTTACACTAAAAATGACGGCAGTTATCGGACCATCGATCTACTAGACCAGGCATACGACATATTAATTCGTCAAAAGGCACTTTCATTTGCAATGCCAGCAATCAAAGTTGACGTACTAAAAGACGATAACCGCAGTTATGAAAAAACAGAGCTTAGATTTGTGTTTATTAACACCCTAAACCAAAAGCCACATACCGATGGCCAAAATGTTAATAAACGATTTTTACAAAAGCATTTAAAAAAGTGTGGTATTCGCTACCGCGCTATAAACCAAGCTCGCCACACATTTGCAAGCCAACTGCTAACCAAAGGCGTAGCCGAACGTTGGATAGCTCGCCAAATGGGTCATACATCCATCACCATGTTAGAAAAGCATTACGGCAAATGGATGAACGAAGAAATACCCGATATGGCCGCGAGAGTATCAAAGATATTTGCAAGCCAAAGTCACCAACGAAAAACTAAGCCGGCTAATCCATAAATATTAAGGCACAAAAAAACCCGCTAGTTGAGCGGGTTTTCTATTTAAGAATAATCAATGACCTTTCGCCTGGTAAGTAAAAGTTACCGTCGTTATCATAGTGGTGGTACAAATCAACAACATTTATATTGTTGCCTTTATCAAACCATTGAAAATGAAGAACCCAATCAGAGGTTTTATACTTTTCATGGTTTTCTTCATACTCTGGAATACCTATGTGGTAATGCCACAAATGGTTATTCATTGCAAAATTATAGTCATCCTGATCCATATAATTACCACTCCATGAACAAGCAATTTTACCTTCATAAAGGCTGAAATCACTTAACCCATGTGCAGTAAACAGATGTAAAAAATCGACTACTTTATCTTGCTGGTCTTCGGGGAAATAATTAAATTGATTAGCGAAGTCGTCACTAAACGTCCATGTATACGTCAATACTACTTCGCTCTTGATAAGATCAATTGTCTTGTTTGCTCGCGAGATAAACCAGTCGGAACAGTATTAACCTTGCTGTTAATAGCTTTTTCCATTCTTTCGCGATTAAAAACTTTGTTTTCTTGTTTAGGCTGTACTTTAGCTAACATTATAAACTCCTTAAAGTACCCATGGGTACTTGATACCATGATCGTAGGATATCGAAATAAGGATGTCTAGTATTATTTTTAAGCTACAATGGTGAAATTGATCCAATACGGATCCATCAGAAAGAGAAAACCCTCGCAACTCATTGAATTGCAAGGGTTTTTAATGGTGGAGCTGGGGGGATTTGAACCCCCGTCCGAAAAGCCTCGACCTTTGGTACTACATGCTTAGTATCGTCTTTTAGTTAACCTTATACAGCTCGGACGAACACGATCTGCAAAGGCGAGGCCGCTTAGTTTTAGCCCTTCAACCCCGGCCAGGGTTTCCGTAGCGAGTCCGTGTAGGGTGACACTTCAGAACCGGGTCCACAGACATACACCGGAGAAGTGCTAGCGGGCTATTATGCCGCTAGAGCGTAGTTATCGTCGTTTGCGATTACTTTAAATTGCGGCTTTTTTACGAGGCCAACCGCACCTCGACATGCACCTCGGGCGTCTTGAATTCCGTCGAATCCTAATCAGCCCCTGAATTTGGTATCTCATTCAGAGTGTTCACGCAGTATAACTGAGTAGCCTATTCATACTCAAGGTATTAATCGGGAAATTTTTGCTAAGTGCCTTTAGATGCTGAATTTTTAAGCAAGAAAAGTCTCTTTTTATACATATTTTTACATTTAATGCATACATTATCTTAACATAGTACAAAAGTTGTGCTGAAATAGGAAACGTTGTTACCCTTCTCTAAAATAACCTGTAACAACACATAACTATAATAACAGGCAGTTTTTTACAGGGCTTTTCAGATGTCGATGTTTTCATTCGATGAACAAAGCGGCTATGTCTCTTTGTGTGAGCATCCTCGAGATGCGGGTTTTCCAACTACCAGTACTCAGTTAATTGAATTACTTGAGCAGTCTCCTTATGCCAGCTACGAATATATTGATGCTAATATTGGCAAGTTGTTTACACCGAGCAGCCAATATCAAACCCAATCTTTGGTAGTTGCTAAAGCGGTTGATGCTCATCTTGAAGTTAAAGTTGATGCTAAAAACATGGTGGTTGAAGCAAATCTAACAACGGCGCGTGGCGGTCAAATTGTAAGTATGGATATGGCTCAAGAGGTACTTGCAGAAGCAGGTGTTATTAAAGGCATTAGTATGCGCGCCCTCGATACATTCTTAGGCCAACAATTTAAACAACCACCAGGCGCGCATTACAGCGCAATAGTAGCCCATGGCAGAATGCCCAAAGAAGGCACTGATGCTAAATTCGTTCGTTTATGCTCAACAGCACAAGACCGCGTACTGAGCCCACAAGCGACCTCTGGCGGTAAAGTCGATATGCGTAATTTGGGTGCCATTATTACCGTTAAACCTGGCACGCCATTGATGCAAAGAGTTGCTGCAACACCTGGTGAAGATGGCTTTACGGTATTTGGTGATGTAGTGCCTGCAAAACCCGGTAAAGACTTCCCCCTTGAGCCATTCGAAGGGACGCGTATTGATCCAAATAATAGTGATATGCTGATTGCCGATGCTAAGGGTGTGCCTATTGCCCTACCCCGCGGTATGCGAGTTGATGATGTATTGTGTTTTCATCATGTTGATGTAAGTACTGGTCATGTGGAGTTTGATGGCAGTGTCATTATCAGTGGTGATGTAAAAGATGGAATGCGAGTTAAAGCCACGGGTGATATCACCGTATTAGGTTTTGTTGAATCAGCCACAATTGAGAGTAAAAGTGAAGTCACCGTTATGCTAGGGGCTGTTGGTAGAAAACGTGAGAACGTCGAAAATTTTACTTGCAACATAACGGCTTCGCGCACTATTTCTGTTGGTTATGCTCAGTACTGCCATATAAAAACAGAGCAAGATTTATTCATCGAGCGCCAAGCCTTACATTGTGATTTAAGCGCTCGCCGCCTAATTCGTGTTGGCAAAGCCAACAATCCGCGAGGCAAAATTATTGGGGGTAATATTTTAGATGCCATGCGAATTGAAACTGGCGAGCTCGGGGCACCATCTGGTACTAAAACACGAGTATTCATTGCTCAGTACTGGCATGATTTACGCCAGAAGCAGCAACAAATTAATGATTTTGAAAAGTTATTAGCAACGAAAGCAGCTGCTTTACAACAAGCGCGAAAAAAAGCCAATAAAATATCAGACCCAGCCCAGCGTGCTCATTATATTAATAAGATCACAGCCAGCGAGCAGCAGATTAAAATAAAATCGGCAAATACAAAGAAAAAGAAACACTTAGTCAAAACTAAGATTGCCCGCTTATTAGCAACAAGTCGTTTAAAAGTGAATGAATTAATGCATCCTGGGGTGGAACTTAAGATTGCGCAAGAGAGTAAACAGTTTTCACGTATTTACCCTCCTAACATGGTGCGGTTTTTTGAAGGAAAGATCACTCAGTCGTTTTAGCGGCTGAGTCTTGCTCTTCTTCTGTTGCTTCAGTTTCAGGCAATGGCCAACCACCTAGTTGTTGCCAGCGGTTTACAATTAAACAAAACAATTCTGCTGTGCGCTCGGTATCATAAAGTGCTGAGTGAGCTTGTTTATTGTCAAACTCAATACCGGCAGTTCTACACGCTTTGGCTAAAACAGTTTGACCTAATGCAAGCCCCGCAAGTGATGTGGTATCAAAGCTAACAAATGGATGAAATGGCGTACGTTTAATTTTACAACGCTCAATTGCTGCATTTAAAAAGCCATGATCAAACGCTGCATTATGGGCCACTACAACTGAACGCTGACAACCTGCTGCTTTTTGTGCCTTACGCACTACTTTGCAGATTTCTTTAATCGCCTCTTCCTCAGGTACAGCGCCACGAAGTGCAGAGAAAGGGTCAATACCATTAAACTCAATGGCTGCTTGTTCGATATTAGCGCCTTCAAATGGCTCAACATGAAAATGCACAGTATGATCAATACTTAACACGCCATCGTCATCCATTTTAAGTACAGATGCAGCAATTTCTAATAGCGCATCCGTCTCTTTGTTAAAACCTGCGGTTTCAACATCAATCACAACAGGAAAAAAGCCACGAAAGCGTTTTGCGAAAAGAGTTTGTTCAGTATTTTCCATAGTCTTCTTGGTTTGCCAGTGTAAGCTGGCTATTATGTCAAAAACCACGGCTACTCTGCTAGAGTAAATAGTGTGAAATCGCAGATTCTTACTTAGCTTTTAGGCACATTACTTGCTTTAAAATAATCAGCTAGCCCAGTGTTTAGTGTTCTTATGCTATTAAACACAAAAATTGCCAATTATTTGGCATTGATGATTTGTTGGAGAATTACCGTGATGAAGCTTTCATTACTTCCTTTAAGCCTAGGCCTATTAACCTCAGTTGCAAGTATAAATGCACACACAGCCATGCGTGAGTATACAGCTAATGCTGACATGTCGAACTGGCAAATGGTTAAAACATCCCGCTTGGAATGCCAATTAAATCATGAAGTACCTTACTATGGCGAAGCAATTTTCAGCACCACTGCCAGTAAAAATAAAGACGTAAACTTTAACCTTGATATGGTCGTACGCCCAGACAACTACAGTATTGCAGGTCTAAAAGCTGTACCTCCTAGTTGGCGTGCAGGAATGCCTGCTCGCGACTTGGCGAATATGAAGCTATTACGTAAGTTTGATGGCGAGCTTGGCAATAAAACCGCTTGGGAAATGCTTACCGAACTTGAAAAAGGTTATCAACCTACATTTTATTACCAAGACTGGCAAAACAGTGCCGATAAAATTGCCGTTGGCTTATCGAGTGTTAACTTTAAACAAGCATATTGGGCGTTTTTACAATGCCGAGATGCTATGCTGCCATACAGCTTTGAGGATATTTCGTTCACAATCATGAATTATGAACCTAATACCAGCAAGCTAACTAAATCATCGCAAAAACGCTTGGATAAAATTGGCGAGTACTTAAAGTACGACACCAACATTGAATCTATTTCAATATCATCTTACACCGATAGCTACGGTGGTCGCTGGAACAACCTAGAGTTATCGAAAAAACGCGCGAAGGCCATTAAAGATTACATTGTTAGTTTAGGGATTGATGAAAGCAAAGTAGATACCGATGGTTACGGTGAAAAGCGCCATGTCGCCAGCAATGACAACATTTTAGACCGAAACAAAAACCGTCGTTTAGTCATTCAAATTGCAAAAATGTAGTAGCCGCCGTAGCGGCTACTTGCCTTAACTTATTTCTACCGACTTCACGCGTTTAAAGCGCTTTAGCCACTTATCGCCAAACTGAAAAAACGCTAGGCTAACCATAATGATTGTCGCGCCAACAATCAGTGCTTGGTCAATTGGTTCAGCGTTAAGCAAACCACCAATCGCGATTGCAAAACTTGGCGTGATCAAAGTTGTTAACGCTACTGTGCTGGCGTTCAACTTTTGCAAGACATGAAAATAAGCCAGCGCACCTATTAATGAACCAAACACGCCTAAGTAAACAATTGAGTACAGTGACTTTGCACTCCATACTTGGCTATTTAGTTGACCATCTACAAGCAACCAAGTAATAAAAAACAGTGGGGTTACAAATACCAAAGCACCAAATGTTGTAGCCATTGGGTGAATGGCTATTCTTACTCGCTTGATCATCACACCACTTAAGCTAAAAAAGCACACTGCCATAAACACATATAACAGGCCACTTAACTGCTCTACTCCACCTTGAATATGGCGTTGGCTCACTAAAAACAAACCAATTAAGGCACAGCCAAGTGCGCTAAGCTTAATGGCACTAAACTTAGGCTCGTTCAGAATCTTTTGCGCAAGTAAGCCCGATAAAATCGGTGCAAGGCCAAACATCAATGATATTAAGCCTGAAGGCACAGTTTTAGCAGCCATGTAGCTTAATAACATACCACCAAAAATACCTATGCTTGAATAGCCATAAAGGAATAAAGCACGCCGATGCCAAGGTACTCGAATATTGGCTACAGCAACGACAAACGAAGCCAACACCAGCCCCACCAGCATGCGTAAAAACACAGCCAGGGTTGGTGCTACCGTTTCACTACTCCAAACAATACCCAGTGGTGTTGTTGACCAAATCACCACCATTAAAAAATATGAGGCTTTAACAGGCACAAGCTTATTCCTTTAAAAAGGCGAAAAAAGCGGAAGAGAATTTAAAAGGGAAATAACCAACCGCTTAGAACGCGGTTAGTAATACTTACTTAATTAACCGCAGCACATAACAGACCACACGACTGACGAAGTCAGGCGCATACAATTGTTTGTTGGTCGTTGGTTTAGCTGCATCATGGTATTTAAAAAGTAAGTTGAAGAAGTTTAAGAATCCGCCTAAATGGTGATTTTGTCAACACTAATACTCATGCTATTTGGCAAAAACTGCTTTGCTGATTTCAACAGCCTGTTTGCACATGTAAATCATAGGTTACATTTAATTTCTTTGATTTATAACAAAACTATTTAAGTTTTGTTAAACAAGTTATATCTTGCTTGCCTCTCACGAAGTTTAAGGGTCATAAAGTGCTTAAAAATAAAACAATAGGTAGCATGTTAATTGTTGCTGGCACCACCATAGGTGCAGGGATGCTGGCATTGCCTATAGCCTCTGCTGGGCTTGGTTTCACAACAGCGTTATCACTCATCTTTTTAACTTGGGTTTTAATGACCTACACAGCATTACTGATGCTAGAGCTACATCAATATGCCGACAAAGACGCAACCCTCAATACATTAGCTAAATCATGGTTAGGTAAACGAGGGCAATGGGTGGCAAACTTTTCAGTAATGTTTTTGTTTTACGCATTATGCGCTGCGTATATCGCAGGTGGAGGCGCGCAATTACAAGAAAAGCTCAACAATGGTTTATCGCTTTCTTTAGCGCCACAAGTTGGTTCAGTTATTCTGGCTTTTGTGATTGGTACTGTGGTGACACTCGGTACCAGCAAAGTTGATAAGCTTAACCGCGTACTGTTCACGATTAAAGTGTGTGTATTAGCCAGCTTATTTTACATGCTGACGCCTTATGTTCACGGCCAACACTTACTTGAAATGCCGATTGAACAAGGTCTGATTTTATCTGCAATCCCGGTGGTGTTTACCTCGTTTGGTTTTCATGGCTCTATTCCGTCGATTGTGAAATACGTGGGTTTAGATATTAAAACACTTCGTAAAGTAATGGTGGCAGGCGCAGCACTTCCTTTAGTGATTTATATTTTTTGGCAATTACTAAGCCAAGGTATGATGAGTCAAAGCGATTTACTTCAAAGCCAAGGTTTACCTGGGTTTGTTAGCAGTGTCGCTAGCATTGCTCACAGCCCACATGTTGCCACAGCTGTGAACATTTTTGCTGATTTAGCATTAGCTACGTCTTTCTTAGGGGTAAGTTTAGGTTTATTCGACTTTTTTGCTGATGCATTTAAAAAAGGTAATGGCAGTAAAGATCGAATCAAAACCGCCTTGATCACCTTTATTCCACCACTAGGCTTTGCGCTATTCTATCCACAAGGGTTTATCATGGCACTTGGCTACGCCGCCATTGCACTGGTTATCTTAGCGGTGTTTTTACCGGTTGCTATGGTCTATAAGCAACGAAGCAGCAAACCTGATGCGGGTTACCAAGTTAAAGGCGGTAATATTGGTTTAGCACTCGCCGCCCTATTTGGTGTGCTTATTATTAGTGCTCAAGGTTTACAAATGGCGGGGCTTATTCCAGCTATTGGTTAAACAGCTCATCAAATCGAAAAAAGCACCCTCGGGTGCTTTTTTTGTGTCTGGTTTAAAGTTTAATTAAAACACCATCGCCTTACCACGGCCAGATGCTTCAGATGCCGCATCTAATTTACCGTCTTTATTGATGATTACATGCATATCACCAAAATGGCGTTCATCAAGTGTATAACCCATTTTCTCTAGGGCTTTAACAACCTTTGGTTCAAGACCTGTGTGATATCTAATCACATTTTTAGGCCATAACTGGTGATGAAAGCGTGGGCTGTCTACCACTTGCTCTGCAGTCATATCAAATTCAACCGCATTTAAAATAGACTCATACACAGAGCTAATAATCGTGGTGCCACCAGGAGAGCCAGTAACCATTTTTACTTTATTATCCTGAAGTAAAATTGTTGGTGTCATTGAGCTTAACATACGTTTATGAGGTTGAATTTCGTTAGCTTTGCCTCCAATTGCACCAAATACATTCATCACACCTGGTTTGGCACTGAAGTCGTCCATTTCATCATTCAAAATAAAGCCAGCGCCCGATACAACCACACCACTACCAAAGCTAAGGTTTATCGTCGTGGTATTAGCGACTGCATTGCCCCATTTATCAATAATGGAAAAATGCGTTGTTTGCTCGCTTTCATACAAACCTGGTTTGATATTCTCGGTTGTTGAAATGACATCTGGGCGAATTGTACTTGCTCGTTTAGCAAGGTAATCATCTGCAAGTAGAGCTGTTTTTGGCACTTCATAAAAATCTGGGTCACCTAAATATTCAGCTCTATCAGCAAACACGCGTTTACCTACTTCAGCCAAAATATGTACATACGCTGTAGAGTTGTGTTCAAGATTTTCCTTTGGCTTTGCAAGGTCATACATTTTTAGCCACTGTAAAATAGCAATGCCACCAGAACTTGGCGGTGGCGATGTGAGCACTTCGTAACCGCGCCAATTGCCTTTGATTGGTGTACGTGATTTAGCTTGATAGGCTTTTAAGTCTTGCTCGTTAATAATACCGCCATGTTGCTTCATAAAATCAGCAATGATCTTTGCAGTCTCACCTTCATAAAAGCCAGCCTTACCTTGATCACGAATACGTTTCAGTGTGGCGGCAAGTTCCGGCTGCTTGAATACCTTGTTTGCTTTGGCATCAGCAAAGTAATCTGCAAAGTTAATGTTGACCGACTTGTTAGCCATGCGCTTAATGTAACGCTCAATGCTGGCGGCTAATTTGGGATGTACCACAAAACCTTGTTCTGCTAACTTAACTGCAGGCTCTAGCAAAGTTTTCCACTCTAAACTGCCGTGCTTTTGATGTGCAAGCCACATACCAGCAACGCTTCCCGGAACACCGCTTGCGTGAATACCGTATACCGACATGTTGTCAATAACATCGCCTTTATCATCAAGGTACATATCGCGATGAGCTGCAGCAGGTGCTGTTTCGCGGTAATCAATAAAATCACCTGTGCCATCTTTTTGGATCAGCATAAAGCCACCACCACCTATATTACCTGCTTCAGGCAGGGTGACAGCTAATACAAATTGTGCAGCTATTGCAGCATCAACAGCGTTACCGCCCTGCTCTAAAATAGCGCGTGCAGTATCACTGCTGTAACTATCTGGCATAGCGACAGCTGCTTGCTTTGCAAAGCTTAACGGATGAAAGAATATCGCGGTAACGATGAATAGATGTGCCGCGTATTTGACTAAATTTGCCATGGTACTTCCTTTTTCTTGATGTTATTTTGACCATTTAGACATGTGTAACCCTTAAGGTCAATTAGTTACGATTAACTTGCCCAAGCTGCTCTTTAAAACACGAATAAAGTACAGCTGGTATGTCGCCATGCTCATCATTATGCATATAATCCTTTACATGAGTTAGACCCAACTTTTCCATCACTTTTATAGACCCTACATTTTCTTTCAATGCAGTCGCTGAAAGCGATTTAACTACAGGGTCCTGACACACCGTATGCGCAACAGCTAGTGCTGCCTCAGATGCATATCCCTTGCCCCAGCTCATTTGCTTAAAGCGCCAACCAATTTCTAAATCACTGAAATCAGGCTGTTCAAAGAAACCCATGGGCCTTACCAATACCCAACCGATAAAGGTATCGCTGTCGTTAATATTTACTTGCCATAGCCCCCACCCTTTTTGCTCATTTCGATAAGCATTCATACGAGGAATAAATACCTCTTTGATTGTCTCCATACTGCTTACTTTGCCACGAGTTAAATATTTCATTACCTCAGGGTCGTTATCGAGTTCATAAAGTAGATCGGCATCATTTTCATCCATTAACCGAAAACTTAATCGTGCTGTTCTAGCTATATTCATTTTTTATTGCTTATACTGCTTAATAGTTGATTAACCATTAGAGAAAAATATGAACAAATTAGCAAGCTTAGTTTTATTTGGCTGTATTGCCTTAACGGGTTGTGATGATGCAGAGCAAGCCAAAAAAGATGCCAACGAAGCAAAAGATGAAGTAAAGCAAGCGCTAACCGATGCTTGGAGCGATGTAAAAGACGCCACCAATGAGTTTAACGACGACTCGCTGCAAGAGTTACTCGAAGAGAGTAAAAAGATGGGCTTGAGCATGTATGACGACGGTAAAGAAATTGCCTTAGATGCATGGATTGAAAGCAAAGAAGCTGCTGGTGAGCTTTCTGAAAAAACCAAGCAAAAAGCAAAGGAACTTGCTGAAGAGTTAAGAGAAGCACGCGAAAAACGCGAGCAAGAGAAAAATAATTAAAAAGAAGGGCAAGTATTTACTTGCCCTTTTTTGTATCAATTAAAGCTCAAATTCTTTTTTGAATTTTAAGCCAAACTCACTGCGGTCATTACTGCGCATTACACCAACAAAACCAGATTGTTGTAAACGACCCACATCGTATACTTCGTTTAACACGTTCTCACCGTAAAGAGTTACTTCAAAGTCACCATTCGGGTTTAAGTAAGAGATATTAAAACCTACTAATTCACGAGAATCAATGTGTTCACTTTGGTTGTAAACTGATTGTCCTTGCATATCGCTACGGTATGAGTAGTTAGCGTTTAAAGCAACTGTGCCACCGTTACTTAAATCAATGAAATAAGAAGGTGCGACCATAACAGTCCAGCGTGGTGTAAGTGCTGGTGAATCACCTTTACCAATACCTAATACACCGTCATCAACTTCTGTGATTTCTGAATCTAGGTAACCAATTGCGCTGCGTAGAGTAAAGTCATCAGTGAATGCGATAGTTGTCTCAAGCTCAATACCTTGTGCTTTAGACTCACCCGCATTTTCTACGATAGTAACAAAGCCGCCACCTGCAGTTGGATCTGAGAATGGTAATGCAAGGTCTGTGTAGTCAGTAACAAACACTGCAAGCATCATAGATACGTCTTCATGTACCTGACCTTTTAGGCCAAGCTCATAGTTAATCGCTTTTGTTTCATCGAAAGAAACAAATTGATCAGGGCCACCAAATGGACGCGGTGGGAAACCACCTGTTTGATAACCTTTTTGGATTTGGCCATACACGTTCATGTTATTGCTAAGCTGGTACGATGCATTTAAATCCCATGTTACTGCATCAAAATCTGCACTTACATATTTACGTGCCGCAAAGGTTGGGAACAAAGCATCGGCTTCTTTTTTATCTTTCGAATAACGTAGACCACCACCTACAGTTAAATCGTCGCTTAGATCATAACTTGCATTAATATAAGCCGCGTATGAGTTAGTCTCTTGATTAATATCAAAGTAACCGTAATCACCAAACGACGCTGTAGTACCATCATTCAGAAAGCCATCTGGTGTATTAAACGGGCTAAATACAAACGGACCAGAGCTTGTGAAACCATCTTCATTAAAGAAGTATAAGCCAGATACAAAATCCATATTATCAAAACTACCGTTTAATTGGATTTCGAATGAATATTGATCTGCGCCGCCTTCTTCAGGAAATTCAGATAAGTTAAGAGCAACAGCGTCATCATCCAGACCACCTTCATACTCTGAACTACGGTAGCTGGTAATGAACTTAGCTGTGTAAGTATTATTTATGTCCCAATCAGCTGTTAAAGATGACCCCCAGCCTGAGTAGGCTGTCGACTCAATACCCGCTACCGTTGATGCTAAGTCATCAGGATCGCTTGGTAACATATCTTCTGTTAGCAATGGAAAATCACCATTGAATGGGTCATTCGGATCCAGTGGCGCGGTTAATTCAATTGTATATGGCGATTGGCCTGACTCGTTATCAACACCATCAACAGAGAACACAAAAGATAAATCGCTGCTTGCTTGCCATTTAAGCGCCATACGACCGCTTAGTTCTTGCTCTTCACCGATTTCTTTTTCTGGGTTAGCAAGGTTAATCGCTTCACCTACACCATCGCGTTGCTTATAAGACACGCTTGCAGACATGCTTACAGTGTCGGTAAGGCTGTTATTAAAGTAAACGTCACCGGCTAAACGACCACGGCTACCTACTTTTGCCGTTGTCGTTACAATGCCTTCGTCACCAGGTTGCTTAGTAATAATATTTACTGCACCACCTAACGTGTTACGACCATACAAGGTACCTTGTGGACCACGTAATACCTCTACACGCTCAACATTTGGTAATGATAAGTTTGAGCCCATTTGACGGCCTAGGTAAACACCATCTAAGTAAACACCTACACCCGGATCAGTTGTGATCACGTGGTCTTGTAAACCAATACCACGAATAAATACAGATGCATGGGCCGCATTACCTACACCATAACGAGTGATGTTTAGGTTAGGTACGTATTTACCAATGTCTTCTAGGTTGCTCATGTTCGCTTTATCAATCAGGTTTTCGCCGATTGATGTCACTGCAGTTGGCGACTCAAAAATGCTTTCTGTACGCTTACGCGCTGTTACTTCGATTTTTTCGAAAGCATCTTGTTTAGCAGTGGTTTTTTCTTGCTCAGCAAAAGCTGAAGTAGATAATGCAGCAACAATAGCTACAGTTAACTGTGAGAGGTGACGTAATTTCAATTAAAACTCCAAAGGATACCGTGTGTGTATTTTTACCCGTAAATTTCAGGCATAAAAAAAGACGCTTAGGTATAAGCATCTTTCCTCTGGAGGGGTATTATATGTCAGCTTTGTGAAAATATGTATATTTTTTTTAATTTTTATCAAAAATTGTATAAATAAACCACATTAACATCTCATTTCAGAATTATAAGTCATCGCAGTCTTTGCAAATAGTAAATAAAAATAAATGTTTAGTTTTGTTTTAGTTCAAGAACCTAACTCCGTAACACAATTAAAATGAACAAACATGAAGCAACCTTTACTAATATTCATATAAATAACGACAATTTTCAGAAATTTCTCGTCTTGTAGGAGGTACTTTCTTCAGCTAATGTTTAATTAAATACTCCTAAGCAATCAAAAGCTAACTAAACATTAATTTGCTCAACATTTTCCTATGTTGGCATTCCATTATTTAAAAGTAATAATCAGGAACACAAATTACTTGTTATCATTTAGCGGTAGTTATTGACGTGAATATGGATTTTCTAATTAATAAAAACGCGGATGATTCTGTATCATCTGTTTTAATTCATCCTTACTGTGTTGCAAGCGATGATAAAACTCTACTACTCAATTACGACTCTTTAGACACTTTGACTAATCGTGAATTAATAAGTGAGTTTATGAAAGCTCATGGATATCATCATCTAGTTATTTTTAACATGCCCCATAGAGCTGACGTTCTATCTCTTAAAGACTGGCCAAAATTGAAAGGGCTATTTTATAAAAACACCAAAACAGATATTTTTGAACAAGGACTGCAAGAAATTAAAAAGGGTTCGCTGTGGTTTCCAAGAACAGTCAGTGATAAATGGATGAGAGAAATGCTGGAAACTGAGCAAAAAAATCAAATCCGATCAAATAACTTAACGTTTAAAGAATCTAAAGTACTTCATTTGCTCTCCTCTGGCGCAACATGCCATCAAATAGCTGATACGTTGTTCATTAGTGAAGCAACTGTTCGAGTTCACCTGCACAAGATATACCAAAAGATTAATGTTAAAAATAAACAAAAAGCTCTACAGTGGTGCAAGAGGAATATTAATAAGATCAATAAGCTTGCAGGCTAATCTGCAGGCGAATTGTACCCCTGTACTGCCGATGAACCACCTTCAACATCCTGACCATTTTGATTAGATGGTAACTGGCACTTAAGCTATGACTGGGTGATTAATTTTCAAAATCAATATTAACTCGCTAACACAGAGAATAATTAACTTATTGCTTTTATGATGAATTCTTATTAAGAGGCTAAATACATTCAAACGATGACTTTCAACTGATTTATACAAAACAGTTAATAAGACTAAAAACACAATTATAAAAATAGTGGCAAAGCATCAAAATGAGGTCATTAAACAACTGTTTTTTGATTGAATAACAAACAAATAATGGTCTATGCTTTTATTTGACCCTATTTTGCAAGGAGCAAATTTTGAAATTACCCACTCCCTTACGAACTGCGATTTTATTGGCTGTTTCAGCGGTTTCATTGGTAGGTTGCCAGCTTACCTCAAGCGAACTTCCCGCAATCAGTGATTCAGGAACAAAAAACTCAGGTCACGTTGTCTGGCACGATTTAATCACCCCCAATTTGGCTCAATCTCAAGCATTTTACGCCAGCGTGTTTGGTTGGCAGTTTAAAGAAGTTAACGACAACTATACACTAGCATCACTAGAGGGTAAGTTAATTGCAGGCATTGCTGAGCTCGATAATAAGCAAAATGCCAGCCATTGGCTGAGCCTTATCAGTAGCAAAGATATAGCTGCTGTCAGTGAAAAAACTATCAAAGCCGGAGGTAAAGTCTTAGTAAGCAGTACCGAAATTAAAGGCCGTGGCACTATTGCTGTATTAGAAGACCCTCAAGGGGCTGTATTTTCGCTGATCAATACAGTTAATGGTGACCCAGAAACTCAGCAAACTGATAACGGCTGGATTTGGCAAGAAGTATGGAGTGATAACCCAGATCAAAGCAAAGCCTTTTATCAATCACTTGACAGTTATTCAGCACAAAGTAAACCACTTAACAATGGCAATTACAGTTACTTAGCTTTAAATGGCACACCTGCTATTGGCTTTGTAAAAAAACCAGATGCCGAGATTGGTAACACATGGGTAAATTACATCAAAGTAGCTGATGTTGATGCGACCCTATTAAAAGTAACCGCCGCAGGCGGCATAGTTCTGATGGCACCAAATGACAAAGTCCGTAATGGCAGCGTCGCAATTATTCGTGATCCAGCGGGTGCTGGTATTGTAATTCAGGAGCAAATGTAATGAATAAAAAAATGATTCGCTTAGCTGCTCTTGCGGCTGCACTGTTAGCTTTAAACGCCTGCACCCCCTATGCAAGCCTAGATATTAATGCGCCGTTTAAAGTAGGCCCTGTATATGTTAATCCGAGCATTGGTATTGGCGGTACACTTTAATAAATTATAGGGCTCTGCGTTTTAAACAAAGCGCCCTATTCATTAATGTTTTACTTTTAAGCGCTGAACCTGTGTAAGCACATCTTCAGCCTTAGCGCCTAAGTAAACGTAAATAGCAAGAGCAACCAAAAGTCCAACTACAGCAAACATCATCAAAACAGCGGGTATAACATACTCTGTTTGCCCTAGTGCTGCTTTAAACATGGTAAGCAAAGCTTCTATTGATACCGCAATCAGTATTGTTGAGATAAAGCGCGTAATCGTGCGTCTTGTCGAGCTGTGACGAAAAATATCCTTATGCATAAGAATTTCTTCTTCCAGTATAGTTTTCCCTAAATCGAAAATAGCCAAAGCTAAAGTAACAAAGATAATAATAGTAAATGGCTTAAGAGGATCTGACTGTATATCTTCATTCAAGACTAAATCCACCATACCAGCAAACACTTTATATAACAGATAAATTACCAAGCAAAACAAACAGCCAACAATCAGACCATAACCAACCCTGAAGTAAGGTGTCATTCTTGCTCTCTTAATATCTCCCATAATAAATTCGATTAACTCAGTTAAGCACACATCAATTACCAAAAATTGCTGCTTACCTTTTTCGGAAGGAATCATTTTAATAACTGAAATACATAAATGCTTTGTTGCTGTCGAAATATACGGCGAAGTAAAATGGGGATCAGGCGAAGCTGAAGCAAGTAAGAAATAAGGCCGAGCACTTAAGTCCTGACCAGCCCCTACATGCGCGAGTTTTTTCTTATATTGACGTTTAAAACAAACATTATAACCCTGCTGAATACCTTGCTCATTCAAGCAATATTGTAATTCTAGAAATGGATATTGATTGACTAGCTGCTGATATTCTTGCTTGTTAGTTAAAGATGCCTGAACGCTTGCCAGTATTGAGAGCAGTAAATTATGAATAAGCACTTGTTGCTCTTCATAGCGTTCTATAGCACTTAAATAACTCATTCTTGCCATTTTGCTTCCTTAGAGTAATAGACACACTAAGCTAAGCAAGGAAGGCTCCAAATTTGTAACGCCTTGATAATCAGTTGATTGGAGGATTTGAAGATTTAAAAACAATGATCAAGGCACTATAAAAGTGCAGAGTATAATTAAAAAGCACTAAAACGAAAAAAGCCGTAACTTATTAAGTTACGGCTTCTTAATTTTGGTGCGGATGGGGGGACTTGAACCCCCACGGCCGAAGCCACCACCCCCTCAAGATGGCGTGTCTACCAATTCCACCACATCCGCATACAATTCTGTATGTTGTTAAGCTTGTTGTTTACTTGAGGAATGAAAACTACTTAACAATAATTAGTAAAAACTAATTAGTTAGGTACGTCAGACGCTTTTTCTTCTGTCACAGGCACATCAGTTTGTGCTGGTGTTACAGTTTCAACAGCTGGCGCAGCCTCTAGGTTTTCCCACTCATCAGTCTTTTTAATTTGACCTGCAGTAAGGTTGCCCAGAACAATACTTAGTACGAAGAAGATCGTCGCTAAGATTGTTGTTGTTTTAGTCATGAAGTTACCAGCACCTGATGAGCCAAACACAGTTGCAGAAGCACCTGCACCAAATGATGAACCCATATCAGCGCCTTTACCTTGTTGGATTAAAACCATACCAACTAATGCTAAAGCAACGATTAAATAAACTACTAATAAAATTTCGTACATCTTATACGGTCCCTTTTGCACTTTCACAGATAGCAGTAAACGAATCTGCTTTAAGACTCGCGCCGCCAATAAGGCCACCGTCTATATCTGGTTGTGCAAATAATAATTCGCTATTTTTTTCATTCACGCTACCACCATATAAGATGGTTAGTTGCTGTGCTATTTCGCTATCCGAAGAAGCAATTTTCTCACGAATAAACTTATGTACAGCTTGCGCTTGCTCAGGAGAGGCAGTCTTACCTGTGCCAATGGCCCAAACGGGCTCGTATGCTACCACAGAATTCTTCAGTGCTGCTACACCTAATTTGCTAATTACAGCATCAATTTGTGCTGCAACCACTAATTCAGTTTCATTTGCTTCACGTTGCTGTTCACTTTCACCAACACACAGAATAGGTGTTAAGCCAACTTGCTGCGCTCGTGCAAACTTATCTGCAACAACGTCATCTGACTCACCGTATATGCTACGACGTTCAGAGTGACCAACAAGTGTAAAAGTTGCGCCTAAGTCTTTTACTAACTGGGCATCTACTTCACCAGTAAACGCACCAGCATGATTTTCAGAGACTGTTTGCGAACCAAAAGTTACGTTTTGTTGCTGCAAAGAACTCAACAATGGGAATGGTGGAAACACCACTATATCCAGTTCATCCGATTGAACATTTTTGATAGCAGTTGATAACTGTTCAACAAGCTCTAAAGAGCCGTTCATTTTCCAATTACCTGCGACCATCGGCTTACGTGTTGCCATTATTCCACTCCACATTAGAAAGCGGGCAAGATACTAACTCGACTTGCCCAAAGTTACAAGAGGTTATTGTTATGCCTCGGTTTGTTTGCTCACAGTTTCGACAACTTCGGCAATTTTGCGTGCGCTATCAAGAACAACCTTTTCCTGTTCAGCTTCAACCATTACTCGTACAACTGGCTCAGTCCCTGATTTACGCAGTAATACACGACCTGTATCACCTAACTGTTCTTCAACCAGTGCAACCATATCAACGACAGCTTGATCTTGCGTTGGATCAGTGCCTTGTGGGTAACGCACATTGATCATTTTCATTGGGTACTTTGTAAAACCAGCCCCTAAGTCTTGCAATGTTTTATTCTGAGCAACCATCGCAGCCAACACTTGTAAGCTTGAAATAATGCCATCACCCGTGCTAATTAAATCAAGGTTTAATACGTGACCTGAGCTTTCACCACCGATTTTCCAACCATTTTCTTGCAATAACTCCATTACATAACGGTCACCTACTTTACTGCGAGCAAAACCAATGCCACGTGCTTTTAAGGCATTTTCAAGACCCATGTTTGACATAACAGTACCAACAACACCACCACCTAACATATCGTCGTTGGCTGCTTGACAAGCAATGATATAAACAATGTCATCACCATCAAAAATTCGCCCATTATGGTCAACCATCATTACACGGTCACCGTCACCATCGTAAGCAATACCTACATCAGCATTGTGCTCAAGAACTTTACGTTTTAGGGTTTCAACGTGAGTTGCACCACATTCAAGGTTAATATTGACACCATTTGGCTCACAAGCATGACAGATAACCTCAGCACCTAACTCACGCATTACTGAAGGAGCAATGTGATAGGTAGCACCATTTGCGCAATCAAGAACGATTTTTAAACCTTCAAGTGATAAGCCTTGCGGGAATTGGCTTTTACAAAACTCAATGTAACGGCCATCTGCCGTTTCTAAACGACGTGCTTTACCAAGTTTATCAGAGGCAACACAGGTCATTGGTTCGTCCATCATAGCTTCAATTTCAAGCTCAACTTCATCTGGTAGTTTTAAACCTCTGCTTGAAAAGAACTTAATACCATTATCGTGGTAAGGGTTATGAGATGCACTAATTACAATCCCCGCTTCGGCGCGGAAAGTTTGTGTAAGATACGCCACCGCTGGAGTCGGCATAGGGCCCAATAATACAACATCGATGCCAGCAGCTATTAAACCAGCTTCAAGTGATGTTTCGAGCATATAGCCAGAAATACGGGTATCTTTACCAATAATAACCTTTTTCGTCCCTATTTTTGATAATACGCGACCTGCTGCCCAGCCTAACTTCAATGCAAATTCAGGAGTGATTGGAAACTCACCAACCATACCGCGAACTCCATCCGTGCCAAAATACTTTCTTGTTTTACTCATTTGTAATTCCTTTCGTGCATGCTTGCCAAACGCTAAGCACATCAACTGTTTCTTGTACGTCATGAACGCGGATAATTTTCGCACCATTTTGTGCTGCAATCAGCGCACCTGCTAAGCTTCCCGCTAAGCGTTCATGTGTTTCTCTATTTAATAAATTACCGATCATCGATTTACGAGATAACCCCACGAGAACCGGTAACTTGAATTGATTAAATACATCAAACTTATTTAAGATTTCGTAATTATGAGCCAGTGTTTTACCAAAACCAAAACCTGGGTCTAAAATAATACGCTGTTGCTGAATACCCGCTTGCTCACATTTGGCTAAACGCTCTGCAAAGAACTCATTAATATCAGTAAACAAATCATCATAGTGTGGGTTACTTTGCATCGTGCGAGGCTGACCTTGCATGTGCATTAAGCAAATTGCCACCTCAGGGTATTGAGCTAAGACCTCAATAGCCCCAGGTTCTTGCAATGCTCTAACATCATTAATGATGTCAGCACCAGCAATAATCGCTTGGCGCATGACTTCACTTTTACTGGTATCAATGGAAATAATGCAGTCGCTAGTTTTTCTAAGTGCTTTGACTAAAGGTATAACTCGCTCAAGCTCATCTTCAAGAGATACATCTGGAGCCCCTGGACGTGTTGACTCGCCGCCTATATCTATTATTTTTGCACCTTGGTTTAATAATATTTGAGCTTGCTTGACAGCGCTGTCTAGTTGGCAGTAGCTGCCACCATCAGAAAATGAATCAGGAGTGACATTTAAAATCCCCATCACGACAGGGGAATCGAGGTGTAAAATACGACCTCGGGGTAATTTAAGAGCGGTCATTTTTACCTTCAAATCTTCCATGCATTTGCTCTACTAACAAAGAGCCAATTTAATGCTAAAAAAAAACCCCGGCATCCGGGGTTTTTGCTGTGTATATTTTAACGATTATTCAGCTTTGTCATCAAGGCTTGTTTCATCCTTTTTTACTGAATCATCCTCTTTTGTCTCATTGGCTACAGGCTCTGCTTTTGCTGTAGGCTTTTTATCATCTGAACGACGGTCATGAACATCACGCGGCTCTCGTACAGGCTGACGTGCCATTAAGTCATCAATTTGACCGGCATCAATCGTTTCGTACTTCATTAGTGCATCTTTCATTGCATGTAAGATATCAATGTTATCTTTAAGGATTTGCTCTGCACGTTGATAGTTACGATCTGAGAATAAACGAACTTCTGTGTCGATCACTTTTGCTGTTTCATCAGACATGCTCATAGAACGGCTACCGCCGCCACCCATGTACATTTCGTTTTGATCTTCAGCATAAAGTAACGGACCAAGTTTCTCACTTAGACCCCATTGGGTAACCATTTTACGAGCAATATCTGTTGCACGTTCAATATCGTTACTTGCACCGGTTGTAACTTTGTCTTCACCATAAATTAGCGCTTCGGCGATACGACCACCATAAAGGCTAGAAATCATTGACTCTAATAGCTCTTTTGAGTGGCTCACACGATCTTGCTCTGGCAAGTACATAGTGACACCTAGCGCACGTCCACGAGGAATGATAGACACTTTATAAACCGGATCGTGTTCAGGTACCATGCGACCAACAATCGCGTGACCCGCTTCATGGTAAGCAGTCATTTCTTTTTCTTGCTCACTCATCACCATGGTCTTGCGCTCTGCACCCATCATGATTTTATCTTTTGCGGCATCAAATTCAGCCATGCTTACTACGCGCTTGTTACCACGAGCTGCATATAACGCGGCTTCGTTAACTAAGTTTGCAAGGTCTGCACCAGAAAAACCTGGCGTACCACGTGCAATAACAGCGGCTTCTACGTTGTCACCTAAAGGCACTTTACGCATATGAACTTTAAGGATTTGTTCACGGCCACGAATGTCAGGAAGACCAACAACAACTTGGCGGTCAAAACGGCCAGGACGTAATAACGCAGGGTCTAATACATCTGGGCGGTTAGTTGCAGCAATAACGATAATACCTTCGTTACCTTCAAAGCCGTCCATTTCAACCAGCATTTGGTTCAGTGTTTGCTCACGTTCATCGTGACCACCACCCATGCCAGCACCACGTTTACGGCCTACTGCATCGATTTCATCAATGAAGATGATACAAGGTGCTGCTTTTTTCGCTTGTTCGAACATATCACGTACACGTGATGCACCAACACCAACAAACATTTCTACGAAATCAGAACCTGAAATTGTGAAAAACGGCACTTTAGCTTCACCAGCTACTGCTTTAGCAAGTAACGTTTTACCCGTACCAGGAGGACCAACCATCAACACGCCTTTCGGGATGCTGCCACCAAGCTTTTGGAATTTTGATGGGTCACGTAAGAAGTCAACTAACTCAGTCACATCTTCTTTCGCTTCGTCACAACCCGCTACGTCAGCAAAAGTCGTTTTAACTTGGTCTTCGCTCATCAGGCGCGCTTTGCTCTTACCAAAAGACATCGCACCTTTACCGCCACCGCCTTGCATTTGACGCATGAAGAAAATCCATACACCAATAAGCAGTAACATTGGGAACCAAGAGATTAAAATGCTGGCGAGGAATGACTGCTCTTCAGGCTTAACGCCTTTAACATTAACATTGCTTTTTAAAAGATCATTCAAGATGTCTTTATCATACATAGGCATGATGGTTTGAAAGCGTTCACCGTTTGTTTTGGTACCTGTAATAGTACCCGTTGTGCTTTCAATAGAGACTTCTTGGATAGCGCCACTACGAGCGTCGCTAACAAATTGAGTGTAACTTGTTTGGCGATCAGCCTGATCACCACCATTAAAGCTCTGAAACACTGACATTAGCACTACTGCAATGACCAGCCAGAGTATTAGATTTTTCGCCATATCGCTCAAGGAGTTAACCTCTTGTATCCAATTAATTTAAATTCAACTTAACGCAGCACAACTGTACTACAGTTTGTAGCCTGTCGCCACTATATAAACTTCCCGAGAACGGGCGCGTGATGCATCAGGCTTTCTAATTTTCACCGCTTTAAAGCTATTACGTACTTCCTGCAAGTATTGATCAAATCCTTCGCCTTGGAAGACTTTGACACAAAATGCGCCATTTTTCTTTAAAACTTGGTGGCACATATCTAATGCCAACTCAACTAAGTACATACTACCAGCTTGGTCAACAGATGTATTGCCGCTCATATTTGGCGCCATATCAGAAAAAACAACATCCACGTTTTTTCCATCAATGCGTGTCAATAGAGCATCAAGCACCGCTTCTTCACGAAAGTCACCTTGTAGAAAGTCAACACCTGCCAGCGAGTCCATAGGTAAAATATCACAAGCAATAACTTGGCCTTTGTCACCTACCTTTTCCGCTAAATATTGCGACCAACTACCTGGTGCAGCACCTAAATCAACCACAGCCATTGATGGTTTAATTAATTTATCTTTGTTCTGAATTTCGTCTAATTTGAAAACCGCACGAGAACGCCAGCCTTTCTTTTGCGCTTCGTGAACATAAGGATCGTCGAAATGTTCCTTCAGCCAACGCTTAGAACTGGCTGAATGTTTTTTATTTGCCATAAATTAATACGTAACTAATTAGTAATATTCTCTAGATGGCGTTAGAATACCCTTAATTCAAGCCATATTCAGCAAAATTTGTAACATGATGAAATTATCGAACAAACAAAAGCAGTTTTTAAAAGGCCAAGCGCACAGTTTAAAACCTGTTGTATTACTTGGTGCAAACGGGTTAACCGAAGGCGTTTTAGTTGAAATTGAAAGCGCTCTAGATATTCATGAGCTAATCAAAGTTAAAGTTCCTACTGACGAACGTGAAACTAAGACATTGATTTTTGATGCTATTGTTCGCGAGACAGGCGCAACAAAACTACAAACAATTGGCCACACAATTGTGTTGTATCGCCAAAGCGAAGAGAAAAAGATTCAATTACCACGCGGTTAATCTAACCCGAGGAAATCATGAATCAAGGAAAAGCCAGCAAAAATGCTGGCTTTTTTGTAGGCAAAAAAATTTTGCATTAATTTGTAACTAAACTTTTTTACCTAGGTTATTTTTGCTCACGAGTGTATTTCAGTACCCGATTGATAAACTCCGTGGTTAACTCATTAATTAACCCGGTTTCAGCATTGAGAACTAAGCTAAACCCTATGTTCAGATGTGGAAACACAACAATATCGCTGCGATAACCTTGCACCCAGCCACTATGGTAATACAGCAGTTCATCATCATAGTTATATACACGCCAACCCAACCCATAATAAGCATCTTTGACATGACTACGCCAAACTCTACGACGAGTTTCCTTTTTAGTATGTGTATAAGGGCGTGTTTGCTTAATAAGTGCTTCTAGAGGTAACACGTCAGGATACTGCCCTAACTGCGCATTCAACCAAATAGCCATATCATTTGCGCTGGCATTGACACCTGCAGCGGCAGGTACCTTATAATAGTTTTTCTTTAATCGTGAAGTATACCAACGCTTTCTTCCACGAACATGAGGGTGAGCATAATTATCATCTCTTACCATCCCCTCAAAACCAACACTGGCATCCACCATTTTCAAGGGAGCAAATATATACTCTGAAATCCAGTGCGAGTAATCCATCTGTGTTGATTGATAAATTACAGAATCAATCAAGCTAAACATCACATTTTGATAACCGTAGCACTCGCTTGGTTTACAGATAGGTTCAACAGTCAATAACCGCTCAACAATGTCTGGGTAGCTCATACGCGACTCAATAAGGTTATCGTATGCATTAGGTACTAAGCCACTTGAGTGACTAAGGATGTGATAGATTTTTAAGTCATCTTTATAAGCTGTATTAGAAAAAGCAGGAATAAACTTACTTATTGGGTCGTCAATATTAAACTCACCTTGTGCTGCAAGTTTTGCGGTCAACGAGCCGGCAAAAGTTTTTGATACTGACGCTAATCGAAAACGTGTGTGTTTATCAACTTTGCGACCTTTTTCTATTTTTGTTCGCCCAATACCACGAATAAAATCTTCATTACCAATATTTACAATCGCCAATGAACCACCTGGGATCCCTTTGCTTTTTAGTTTTCGGGTTAGGTGTTTATTATAGTCAGCAACGAAACTTTGCCACTGTTTGTCACTCGAAGTAGCTTCACCACTCACCACAAGCAGTAATAAAGAAAAAAGAAAAAGAATTAAAGATGAGCTGTACTTCATTATTTATTTTTTTAAGTCTGTTTGGGAAGTTTCTCATAACATAATATCATGAACTTTTGCCTCGACTAACGTACAATACGCTTAATCTTAACTTTTTATGGGTAGACTATTTTTCATGCGCTTACTTGTGGTTTTGTTTTTTACTTTAATTTCAGTTGGTTGTGCTCTAAAACCTGAACCAGCTCCGTTACTTTCAATGCCTAAGAAACCAAGCTTACAAAGCCAACGCTTTCAAGTTGAGTACCAAACAGAGCATGCTGCGCCTAAAGTAAAGTCAGTACAATTACCTGCACATGTGGTTAGTACACATCAAACTGTTGTCATTGTTGCTGATAAAACCAGTGTAACAGATACGCTTTACGCGCAGCTGGCAGAAGCACTCACAGCAAAGCAATTAAAGGTTGTAGAAGAAGGTGCACAAGCAGACTATACCCTTTCAATTCACCAGCTTGATCTTGAATTGATTGAAGACACAGAATACCAATTGGTAAAACCTGAAAAGCCATTGCCTTTATTTGATGAAGTAGCAAAACAGTTCCCGGTTCAAAAGTGTGCAACTATTTTAGGCCAAGTGAGTATGCGTCTGACTCATAAAAAAACCGGTGATGTTGTTTGGTTCGCAAAATCATCGATTGATAGTGCAAGTTTTCATCGTGAGCCACTTATCTATAGTTTTGAACAGCAACAGTTAATAAAGAATGAACTTGAAGTAGCGAGTTTTGTGCACGAGCAAAACTCAGAACAAGCTCGGATGGAGCGTATTAATAAAGAAGTCACTATTCCTGCTTATCAGACCTTCACACAAGTGAACGCGTTTAAAAAAGAGCAAGGCCCGTGTAACCGTACAGAAATTAGTGCTCTAACACCTATGATGCAGTACTACTTGAGCAGTATTTTAATCGATAAAATTAAAGTTCAGTAAAACTCATTAGCTGTTTGCCTACCCATAGGCAAACAGCGCCCTCCTTGAATTTGCAACACTTTCTTACACTTCCAATTCCTACTAATACATTTTTTTACAGATTACAGGAACTCCTTAACAATATACTATAAGCTATTACCCTTTCTAACAGACAAGGAAGCAACGTTGCGAGCTCATAGTGCCCTATTACTGATATGTTTAACCCTGCTTAGTACCACAAGCCGAGCTAGTAATCGCTATTATGCAGATAATACTTTAGAACCAAGCCAAGGTTTTGCATGGGACTGGGGCATAGGTCTAGGTTACTACATTGAAGATTCTTACCTTGTTGGCATGGATTCATACAATGATGGTATAGAGCCAGATGTTCACCTCGCCGTTTCTTACGACCGTTTTTATCTTGATTACGATCAGAGCCAACTCAGTGGTGGTTTAACACTCGGTTACAGTGTTATCGATAAATTTGAATGGGGCTTAGATATTGTTGGCACGAACATTCAATCTGGATTTGATGAAACAGGCTTAAACATTTATGGCAACGATGTGATTGAAGAGCTCAAAGGGATTAGAGCTAGAGACTACGATTTTGATGTAGGGCTGCGTTTATCGCGTCGCTTTGAGAATTCACAAATTTCATTTGAGTATTTACACGATGTGTCAGGTGCGCATAATGGTTGGGTAATGAATTCATTTTTTAGTCAAATTATCCCTTGGCGAAATTGGGAATTTCGCTCAGGCGTTGGCTTGAGTGCCTATTCAAATGACTTTACAGATTATTACTTTGGCATTTCAGACGCAGAAGCATTGGATACACGCCCAGCATATAACCCAGATACCTCTTACAGCCTTATTTTTGAATTTCACGCAGAATACCCCATCAATAGGCACTGGGTATTTTTAACTGGCTGGCTATCAACTTGGTTTTCAAATGATATCCACCAAAGCCCTATTATCTCTCAAGAATATCAGCATAAAGCCAAGGTAGGCGTGCGTTATGTTTTCTAAGTATTACTTGTGCTTTATCTTCTTGGTGTCAGGGCCCTTATTCGCCAAGCAGCAGTTAGAAACTGATCAGACAACCGAAAGTGCACTAGTTGCACTACCAGATACCTGTGTAGCGCTGCGTGAAGGCAGAAATTGTTATGCCGAAGTTGATATTACATGGCACCAGCAGCAAGTTGGTAATTACTGCTTACGTAACGCACAAAGCAAGCACATAATGCAATGCTGGTTAATGCAACAAAAGGGCTTATTTAGATACCAATTTGATTCAGCAGAAACCATAGGCTTTGAACTTATAAGTAGTGATAACGGTAAGGTTGTTGCAAGCACTGAAATACAATTACAGTGGGTCTATCAAAATCGTCAGAAGAAACGTCGTTGGCGACTGTTCTAAGCAGGAGTAAAAAATGGAACATTACGGAACTATCTTATTAGTAGAAGATGATATCTCGCTCGCCAACTGGGTTGCGGAATACTTAATTGAGCAAGGCTATCAAACGACTATATGCCAACGCGGTGACCTAGTAGTTGAGCAAGTACGTAAAACAAACCCAGACTTAGTGTTGTTAGATATTATGCTACCAGGTCAAGACGGTATTAGTGTGTGTCGCGATTTAAGGCATTTTTATCAAGCTCCGATTATTATGCTAACTGCACGTGATGATGAAATGGATGAAGTTATAGGCCTCGAAGTGGGTGCCAGCGACTATATGATGAAACCAGTTCGCCCTCGCGCTTTATTAGCACGTATTAAAGCTGCACTTCGTTCTAAAACCGACACGCATGAAGCTGCAAACTCTGAGCTTATAAGTGTTGGTAAATTATCAATTAACACTGAATCACGCACGGTTTACTTGGCTAACGACGAGGTACATATTTCAAGCGCTGAATATTTACTGCTAAACTATTTAGCAAGCAATGCAGGTCAGGTGGTATCTCGTGATGCGGTGTTTAAGGCAACTAAAGGCCGAGAGTATGATGGCTTGGACAGAAGTGTAGATGTACTCATTTCCTCATTAAGAAAAAAATTTAATGATGACCCACAGCACCCTGAAAAAATTAAAACCATTTGGGGCAAAGGCTATTTACTTGTTGCCACTGCTTGGCAATAACGACTAGCGCCTGTGAAAAAGTTTTATATTTCGCTACTTGGTAGCGCTTTGCTTTCAATCATTGTTTTGGGCTGGCTAATTGATGCTTTTAGCCAACAAACCCAGGCACCTCAGGATGTGTTTTCTAGCGAAACGAAAATGATCAAAGGTTTTGCAAAGCAACTGGCTAAACTTGACGCGAAGCAACGAGAGCACGCTATTGCAGAGTTTAATCAAGACTTTTCTGTACAACTTGAGTATCGACCAACCCAATCCCTTGCGCTGCCTTACTCATTATTAGCTCAAATAACTCAGCCAAGTGGTCTCATTCTAGAAGATCAGCAAGGCTATTATTTGCTTTACAGTGAAGCAGCCCTTGATACTCATCATATAAAAATGCGACTAGACAAAGACTTAACTCATGAACAAGGTAACGATGTATTACTTACCTTGTTATTCTACACTGGGTTATGTGTATTTATGGGCTTCATTATTGCACCACTTGCAAAGCGTTTAAGCGTATTAAACGAGGCGGCACAACGCTTTGCAAAAGGTGATTTAAAAAGTCGCATTCAATTATCACACTTTACTTATATCAAAGATGTTGAACTGACATTTAACCGCATGGCAAACCAAATAGAAAAACTCCTTGATGAGAATAAGTTAATGGCATCGAGCTTATCTCATGATATTCGCACACCTATAGCTTGTTTACGATTTGGTTTAGAAGCGGCACAAGACTGTCCAAGTGAAGAAAAGCGCCTTGAATATCTTGCACGCATGGAAAACGACTTAGATCAAATGGAGTCTATGTTAAAAAGTTATCTGGCATTTGCAACACTTGAGCAAAAATCTAATCAGCTAACGTTTAACCACTCTGATCTGCAAACTTATATTCTAACTTTAATTCATCAAATAGAACCTAAGCTTGAGCAACGCGGTTTACGAATCAGTCACCGAGTTAAAGTTGGTGATATTTGTGCTGATTTACACTGGTTAGCACGCGCCATTGTTAATCTATTAAGTAATGCCTGTGACTTTGCAGAGTCTGAAATTTCAATCAGTGCAACCAGTACTAATGAGTGCATCACTATAAGTATTGAAGATGACGGCCCTGGTGTGAGCGAACAAAATTGGCAAAAAGTATTTAGCCCATTCTTTCAAGAACAAACGCACCGTAATCGCGATGGAGAAAGCTACGGGCTAGGTCTTGCTATCGTGGCTAAAGTCGCTGATTGGCACCACGGCACGGTCGAAGTATCAAAAAGTAAGCAGCTAGGTGGCGCCTGTTTTAGCATAACAATCCAAAATAAAAGCCAATAAACATGTTTCATTTGTGTTAATTGTTTCGTATTGTAATGCGCAATTGCACGAATTCTACGCTGACAACTCGCACACAACGAAGAACAACCAAAATGCGGATGATTAACCCTTTTTATTTAGTGTTAATTCGAGTAGATTGTCAGCGCCGTCACAAATAGAGAAGTAACAATAATATGAGCGCATCACGTGGGGAGTTCAGCTCCCGCTTTGGATTTATTATGGCTGCAGCAGGCTCTGCTGTTGGCTTAGGAAATATTTGGGGTTTCCCAACACAAACTGCAAGTAATGGCGGTGCCGCGTTTTTAGTGGCTTATTTAGTGTTAGCATTTTGTCTTGCTTATCCTGCTTTAATGGCTGAGTTAGTAATTGGTCGTCATGGTCAAGCTAATGCCGTCACTTCACTTCGAAAAGTAACGAATCAAGCATGGCAAAAGAAGTTCGCCTTCGTGGTGGGTTTTGGCGGTATTATTTGTGCGGGTCTCATCTTAAGCTTCTATGCGATTGTGGCTGGCTGGATGCTGAGTGCAACCCTCGAACCCGTTGCACAATTAGCGAGTCAAGAGCAAGCTAGCACTTGGCTAAGTGAGCAATCACTATCAAGAAACCTTATATTTACTGCTGGATTTATTATTCTAACCGTCTCTATTATCTCTAAGGGTGTAGAAAACGGCATCGAAAAATGGTCTAAACGCTTAATGCCTGCCCTTTTAGGTATTTTGTTTATGCTAATCATCTATGTAATGACGCAAGAAGGCGCGATGGAAGGCCTAAAAGCGTATTTAGTGCCAGACTTTTCATCGATTTTAAACCCAGAGTTATTAGTGAATGCGTTAGGACAGGCGTTTTTCTCATTGTCGCTTGGTACCAGCGTAATGATTATCTACGGCTCATACATAAGCAAAAAAGAGAATTTAGTATCGCTAGGTGCGTATGTTACTTTAATCGATGTGTTCATTGCCTTTGTAGCTGGTTTATTGATTATTCCAGCTATGTATGTTGCACAAGCGCAAGGCGTACAAATTTTTTCTGCTGAAGGTGCCCTACTTTCTGAAGATACCTTGGTATTCCAAGTGCTACCAGCATTATTCACTAGCATGGGTGATGTAGGTATTTTTGTTGGCTTTGCTTTTTTTGCTTTAATGAGTATTGCCGCATTAACGTCATCAATCTCGATGCTAGAAGCACCTGTTTCTTATGCAGTTGAGCGCTTTGCTTTGAAACGTGTTCAAGCTACTTGGATCATCGGTGGTATCATTGCACTCGTTAGTTTCACAATCGTATTTAACCTAAGCACGTTATTTGGTTTTGTAATTACTTTAACCACTAAGATTGGGCAGCCTATTCTAGGCTTAATGTGTTGTATTTTTGTCGGTTGGATTTGGCATCGTGCGTCTTTACTAAAAGAAATTCAACAAGGATGCCCAGAAGCTGCAAACAGCTTCTTCTGGAAAGTATGGCCATGGTACATTAAGTTCATTTGTCCACTTGCCATTGCATTGGTATTTGCTAACTCATTATTAAATTAACAAATTACGGAGGTAGCCATTTGGCTACCTCAAACACATATCCTGGTGTGGAATGCCATCTTCTAAATAATCATCCCCCACATTTACAAAGTCAAATTGCTGATAAAACCCGGTTAAATAGCACTGAGCACCAATCATGATCGCTTTATCTGGCCAATGTTTTTTACAAGTATCTATCGCGGTTTGCACTAGTTTAGTTGCCAACCCATCACCACGAAATTGCTCTGCAACCAGCACTCGACCAAATGCGCTAAATTGCTCATTCTTTTTATAGCAACGTGCATAGGCAGCTACCTGCTGAGCTTTAAACAAAAATATATGCTGAGTAAGCTCATTGTTATCAACTTCGTCAATTTCTGGGTAAGGACAGGTTTGCTCTACAACAAATACATCAACCCGCGCCCGTAAAATGGCGAATAACTCATCTTTACTGAGTTCGCTATAACTTTTAATAGAAAACATAACGCTCCTTTATGAAGACAAAAAACCCAGCCGTAGCTGGGTTTTAACTAACTAGCCAATAGTTAGTCTTTAAGCAAATAATCGTTCTAGCTGATCACAAAGCTGTGACAGATTTACATGATCATGTTCAATGGTTAAATCTACATAACCATCCCCTCTGAAGGCGCGATCAAGTTCGATTAATACATGTGTTTTATGCGCTTCAGGCACAAACGACAACTCAACCTCTTGTAAACCAAAGAGGCTACGGCTATTTGGGCGATATTCTAATTCTTGATAACAACCAGAGTGTGATTGAAAAGTGGGAGCCCTTAAGAAGCCTTTTTCTACATCCGCTTTTACTAGACTGAAGCCCAGTCGATCCATCGCTTCCATAAACGTGCTTACAGCGTCATTAGGATAAATATGCAATGCATCACGGTCTGTTGGATCAAGCGCTAAATCAATGTCTAAGCCAGTTTCAAGCCAAACATGCGATTGGTTATAACCAGCATTAATTTCGGTGATCGGTGTCTCAGAATGAAGGCGAGCTTCAAATGGAATATGTTTTTCAACACCCGCTGCAATTGTGCCTATATCTGTAATACGCCATTTTTCAATAACATGGTTTGTGAAATACTCACCATCTTCGCCATCGACTTTTACACGTGTCATAAGTGCTAGGTCTAAACCCGATATTTCTTGGTCCACATCGCCACCTTTGATGACAATAACGGCATTAAACTTTTGACCCGGCTGTAAATGCTCTGTCTCGAGTACAGTGTCAACTTTTGCTGCACCAATACCTACTGATGCAAGGATTTTCTTAAACATCTATTCTCCTTAAGCCAGCTTCTAACCTATGGCTTAAATTCCTTTGTTAATGCATCTTAACCACAATTAAAAGCTAATGTCAGCGAAAAAATGATGCTTTTGCCGGATTAATCAATAAATCATGTATAAGTGCTTATTTTTTGAACTCCTATTACTCGTTGTTGTTTTCCAACTACGAATATTTCGCTACACTTCAAACAAATGAAGTTAAAAGAACAATTATGGAACTAATCTACTTTGCTACCGCGTTCGTTTGTGGCTTTGCTGTTTACCAGTTAAAGCTGCCTCCTCTTATCGGCTTTTTATTAGCGGGTTTTGCACTCAACCTATATGGATATAAGACAACCGAGCTGCTAAATACCTTGGCAAGTCTTGGTGTTACTTTGTTATTGTTTAGCATTGGTCTTAAACTCAAAGTATCTAACCTAATGAAGCCACAAGTATGGGCGCCAGCCTCAATGCATATTGTTTTGAGTAGCACGCTGTTTAGTGGTTTTATGTTGTTATTAGGTGCCTTAGCACTACCTTTATTTAATGAGCTGACTTGGCAAAGTGCATTATTAGTCGGCTTTGCCTTTAGCTTCTCAAGCACCGTATTTGCAGTAAAAGTACTTGAAGAGCGCGGTGAAATGGCAAGCCTTCATGGTAAAATTGCTATTGGTATCTTAGTTATGCAAGATATCTTTGCGGTTATCTTCTTAGCCATCAGTACAGGTAAAGCCCCAAATATTTGGGCACTGGCATTATTAGTCGGCTTACCAGTTTTAAGACCTGTGATGTTTTGGGTATTAAACCGCTCAAAGCACGGTGAATTATTGCCGCTGTTTGGTTTTTTCTTTGCACTTATTATTGGCTATCAGGCTTTTGAGTTCGCGGGCCTTAAGGGTGATTTAGGCGCTTTGATCATTGGTATGATGTTCGCTTCACATAAAAAAGCTGGTGAGTTATCAAAGTCGTTACTTAATTTAAAAGACATATTATTAGTCGGCTTTTTCTTAAATATTGGCTTGAATGCAGAACTGACAACTCATGCAGTGATCGTTGCAATCATCATTATATTAGTCTTACCATTAAAAGTTGCTCTTTATTATGTGCTAACAAACACATTCAAATTACGTGCTCGTACTTCTTTGTTAAGTGCCTTCAGCTTAGCTAATTATAGTGAGTTTGGCTTAATTGTGTGTGCTGTTGCCGCCACCAGTAATATGATCACCTCTGAGTGGTTGGCAGTGATGGCTATTGCTGTGTCGATCACCTTTATTTTAGCTTCGCCATTAAATAAGCGATCAAATGAAGTTTATGTGAAAATTGAACATTGGCTGCTTAAATTTGAAAGTGATAGTCGTCTTGCTGAAGAGCTGCCCGTAAACCTTAATGATACAAAAATTGTTATATTTGGCATGGGTCGCATTGGTACAGGTGCTTATGAAACAATCAGCCAAACCCATCCAAATCTTGTCGCAGGTATTGATATAAAGCCTGATGTTGTTGATAAACATATCAAACGCGGTCGCCGTGTATTGCTTGCAGACGCCACTGACCCTGATTTCTGGCAGCGTGTAAATCACTCACATGTAGGGATGGTGATGCTTGCGATGCCGAAGCATATGCAAAATATTTTTGCTTTAGAGCAACTTCGTGCTTCTGGCTATGAAGGTCAGGTTACTGCTATCGCAAACTACCCAGATCAGCAAAAAGAACTAGAAGATATGGGGGTTGACTCGACATATAACTTCTATTTAGAAGCTGGAAGTGGCTTCGCTGAGCATGTAAAACAAAAACTTTTCTCTTAATGTAAAAAAAAATTATCAGTACCTCCAGATGGTACTGATAATTATTTTCACTGTATTCAGTTAGTTGGCTAACTAGTTTTCTTTCCTCAACAACCCCGTCCCCACATTGGGTTAAGCCTATTTACAAAGCTTTACATCCAGATTAGCAATCAGGCTAAAAAAAAGAGTAGAATTAATTCTAAGGTGCTTAGCTAAGTATCTATTTTTAACACAAAAAAGTTTAGCCATGTTGTGATTTCGTTATCTCAAATACAGCGCGGTTAGATTGATTGAGGTTGTTTAAATGAAAAATAAGTTTACCAACGAGTTTTTAGCAAATACGGATGATGCACGTGGTGGGAAACTTTCAGATATTCAGCAGCAACTTGATGAGTTACAAAATAACGGCATGACTGCTTTGGATATTAGAACCGTGCTATTCAACAAGATGCTCGATGTATATCAAGTACCTAGTGATCATTTTCTTCGTGACTGTGAAACACCTGAACGAATCGACGACCCAGCTATTGCCCTCAAGCTAAATAAGCTTGGCTTTACGAAAAAGCGTCGTAACCAACTACACTAATACGCCGTAATTAATTTAGTGGCTGTTATTCTGAGGGCCTACATCCCTCACTAAATAGGCTGTTTCTTGCCCGTCACAGCCTATTTTCTCTCCCCTTTTTACCGTATCATCTAGCTTTAAAATTTCTTTGAGATAAAGATGGATACAGCTCCACTCAAACGCGCCATAAATACTAAGATGCCATTTGGAAAGTATGCTGGTCGCCCTTTATTATTGCTGCCAGAGCCTTATTTGGTGTGGTTTAAACAACAAGGATTTCCTGATTCCCAGTTAGGTGCACAACTAGCGATGATGTATGAAGTGAAGCTCAATGGCCTAGAAAAAATGCTAATGCCATTATTAGATGAAAAATAATTAACCTTTTTTCGAACTTTTATAATTAAGTGCGGTCTATTACTTTGCTACTTGTTTATTTTTGGTTTTAATCTTTAAAAAGCGCCTTAGGCGCTTTTTTTATGCCTGCAAAAATACCTGTAATCTAAGACTTAATTAGTCTTGAACAAGCGAATCACAAATTTTGCTCCACCTAATGGTGAATCACACACTTCAGACTGCCCTTGATGCCAACTGACAATTTTAGCGACAATTGCAAGACCTAACCCAAAGCCACCTGTTTTCTTATCACGGCTTTTATCTAAACGAGTAAATGGCTTAAAAATACTTTGCCACTCAGATTTAGCGATCCCTGGACCATCGTCTTCAACACTAATTTGTATCGAATCACCTAACTCTTCAAGGCTCACATGAATTTTGTGGTTTGCGTATTTTTGTGCATTGCCTAATAGGTTTTGAATACAACGCGCCATAAAATGCTCGTCACACTCGTAGTAAAGCTGCTTAGGTGCACTCACTGCTACCTCAATGTCAGTAGCAAATTCGAGCTTATTCACCACACTGTTGATAAGCGCAGTAAGGTCACAAGAACGTGGTTTTAAACTCGGTTGATGTGAATCAAGCCGCGCATATTCCAGCATTTCGGAAACTAATGCCTCAAGCTCTGCAATATCAGCCTGCATGTTATCAATGTAAGTATAAGATTTTTCATTCTCAACTTGCTCTTCAAGCATAGCAATTGCAAACTTTAAACGAGCAAGTGGCGTTCTAAACTCATGAGAAACAGAAGAAGTAAGCTCTTGCTGTGCTGCTAGAAGGTATTGGATACGCTCTTGCATCGCATTGAGTGTATCTGTGATTGGCAGGAAAAAGGATTTGGAAGCGTCTTGTAGTTCGAAGTCTTGCGCTCCTCCTACAGCTTCACAGGCAAGTGTGAGTTTATTAAAATCTCGCCATAGTAATAAGCTCCATAGCCCAATAGGCAAACCAATTACAGTTAATAATAAAAAGTAAGGCCAAACTGAGCTAAAATTTGGGTTTTCAACAGAAAGTGGACCTACTTGCAAAAGCTGTGTGTCGTTGATAGCAATATACCAAACCACCTTTTGCTCTTTATTAAACAAATACAGATGATGATCATTTTTGAGCTGTGATTTTAAATCATCTGGTAAAGCAAGGTCTGAGAGATTAATCAATTCGCTTTCATACTCTCGTTGTAGCGAAGCTAAACCATTATCCGTTTGGCTTAATAGCCATAGAGATTTACCAAATTCTTGGTCGAGGGCGATTTGTTGTTGAGTTTCTTCGTAGGGCCATAACTGTTCTATGACCCCACTAACAAGAAACAGAGAAACTATTATATAAAGATATAAGCTTGCAAATAGTTTCCCCATTAATGTTTACATATCCCATGCATCAGATACAAAGAGGTAACCTTGTCCCCAAACTGTTTTAATTCGGTATGGTTTATCACTGTTATCACCTAGCTTCTTGCGGATACGTGATACGCGTACATCAACTGTACGGTCTAAGCCATCATACTGACGGCCAATCATATGCTGGTGCACATGTTCACGGCTTAACACTTCACCTGCATTTGATGCGAGTAACCAAAGTAGCTCAAACTCATGGGAAGTCAGTGTAATTTCACTGCCTTTTAGTGTAACGATGCGGCTAGTTTTATCAATAGTTAAATCACCAAAACTAAGCTCTTCAGGTGCCTTGTTAGTAGCTTGTCCACGACGTAATAACGCATTAATACGCGCTAATAATACACGAGGCTCAGCAGGCTTGATTACATAATCATCTGCGCCGAGCTCCAAACCAATCACTTGGTCAAAGTCTTCACCTTTTGCTGTTAACATTAAAATAGGTAAGCTGAATTTATCACGAACCTGACGACACACACTAAAGCCGTCTTTACCCGGTAACATGACATCTAAAATCATTAGATCAACAGGGTTGTTTTCAAGGTATTCAAATACTTCATCGCCGCGTTCAAGGACCGCAACATCCAACCCATTATGCTGAAGGTAATCACGTGTTAACTGCTGTAAGCCGAGATCATCTTCAACAAGTAAAATCTTTGCCATTGGTTGCTCCTAAATTAAAAAAAGCTCCACGGTGAGCGTAACCTACGCCTCGTTGTTTTTGCTTCGGTGCTTTGCACTTCGACTTTTGCTGTCGCAATTTTACTCCCCGTGTGCGGATTGACTAAGGAGTATATTGTTTCAATCTGAACCCGCGCTTTATGGCTGAAAACCCCTGAACTAGTGTCGTTCCAGCATTGAATTTTCTGATTATTTTGGTACAAACACAAATCTTGAGGCTGTTGACTTTGCCAACTCATTTTTAACTCAAGATCACAAAATTCGTGCTGTTGTAATACAACGCACACTTTTGGTGTGATATCAAACTGAGTCGCTTGTGCATAGCTTGGGGAAGCCCAAATAACAGCAACAAACACACACAGACTAAAAGCAAAATACTTCATATTAAAAAATATGATTGAATCCTATAAATGCAGTCATCGAGTACGTGTGTTCAAAAAGCGGACTGTCATCCACGGCTGAGTAGTCATAATATGCTAAATGAAAACGAAGAGAGTTAGCCTCACTCAGGGGCCAACGGGCGTCGATTTTAGCATAAGGTTGCCAGCTACTGCCAACATCAATTTCCCCATATGAGGACTCTTCTGCCGATAAACCATAAAAATAATCATTTAGTCTGGCTGATTTGTACCAGATCCCTAGGCTAGGTGCGATCGATAAGTTTCCTATACGGTGATGTGATTGCCATTGTAAAGCACTACGCAAACCGTTATAAACTCCGGAAACATCGGTCAACGCTTGTACAGAGATAACATGATTATTTCGAATATAGTGATAACTTAAGCCAGCATCTAAAGCCCAGCGTCTTTTTTTAATATCGCTTGTAGATACAGACTTTTCTGCCAGTTCATTACTGGTGGTCGATTCAACAATAAAACTATTTGATGTTTGCAGTGCAAATATATTACTTGGATGGAAATCTATAAAGAAACGCGTCTCAGGGTTGAACTCAGTAACAAAGTTAACGACGTGACTATCACTCTCTTGTAATGAATAACCTAAACGGCCATTATCAAAGAACCATTTTTCACCATAAAAAGCGATTTCAGGCAGCACGAGCAAAGGTAAGTTATCACCTCCATGAAGTGGATTCGTGATCACCCCCGCACCTGTATTAATACTTAGATGCCATTGCTGGGTATCAATCTGTTGATTTGCCACACGGCTTTCACGTTCAGTGCGCGTTGAGTCATCAGCGCTTGCTTGACTCACTAGCATGCCAAATATGGCATAAACCAGTGCGCACATCCTGATCGTTTGAGATTTCATTGTTATTTTACGACCAAAGAAATTTATGCAATAAAAGCATAATATCAAGATGTGAACAAACTGTCGTTGCAAGGTTACAACTATTCACAAATTTGATACATATATCGATTAAGTTTGTTACTCTTCGACGATTTCTATGCGATTGCGACCATGCTCTTTTGCTAAATAAAGCGCTTTATCAGCTTTAGCAATCAGTTGTTCCGGTTTACTATTTTTAGCTTTAATAGCAATACCAAAGCTTGCTGTCACTTGGCTTAACACCTTGTCAGATTTAGGATTTTTAATTTGTAGTTTAGTAACAGCCTGACGTAGTTGCTGGGTAAAGTTAGTCATATCACTAATGCTGGCAAACTGAGCCGTGAAACAAAACTCTTCGCCACCATAACGATAAGCTTGGCCAACACTTGAAACATGCTTAAGTAGTTTTGCTGAAACAGCTCGTAAAACTTGATCTCCTTTTTGGTGACCAAAGGTGTCGTTAAACTGTTTAAAGTGATCGATATCGACCATTGTAAGCACGGCGACTTCAGCTAAATTATTAGTTTGGCAAAATCGCGTTATATCTTCATCAAACTTACCACGATTATAAAGCCCAGTCAGAGGGTCTTTTTCAGCTTTACTTCTTGACCTAACAAGCTCTTGCTTTAGCTCTGTAATTTCGGAGTACGCCATAGCGAGTTGGTTTTGAAAATCTTGCGCACGGCTTTGCAAAGCTGCCGACTCATCACTTAAACGCTCTACACAATCAAGTACATCATCAAAGCCACTTTCTTGGCTTATATCAGCACTCGTTAGTGTTTCACGACACTCTTGCAGCGCCTGATTAAATTCAGTTGAGTAATTTAGTGCTTCGTTAATATCTTGATGTACCTTGCCAACAACATCGTTAAAGCCGCTAGAGAGCTGATAAAATAGTGCCAAGTCATCCCGAGATAAGTACTTATCGAAAAGCCGTTTTGCCTGCTCATGACTACAAGTATTGTGTTGTTTAATAATACTATCGAGCTCTTTACTTAACTTTTGATTTTTATCACTCACATAGCAATACCAAAGCGCATAATTAAGCGGCGTAATTGGCATCTTGTATTTTACCATTAGAGGAATTGCTAGCTTCAGACAATGGCTCGAGTAGCTTAAAGAGTGGTCGGCTTGCGCTGAGAGTATCATGAGTCTAGGCCATGAAAATTTTTATTATTTCAATTAAGTTAACAACACCCAAAGAAAAATCAATGAAAAAGGATTTTGACAGACTAAAACCAGTAAAAACCACGAAAAAATTTTACAAAAACCAATACTAAATAACTAATTAAAGTGTGCGGTTGTATCTATGTAAAAGTTTAAATTAAAGTCAAAGCCACTAGTTATTAAGTTAAATTGCTTGCTGGGTAAGCGATTGAGCAATACTCCAAATCGCGTTGAGTGCAGGATCATGACGCTCTTTATTTAGTACGGCTAGACCAATTTCGAAACCTGCAATAGTTTGTTCTGCATCACTAACAATTTGCACTTTATCTTTGAGCGGGCTGTTATCCAGTACTATTTTTGGCACCATAGCAATACCTAAACCTAGACTCACCATAGAGACCATAGCTTCATGACCTGCAACCTGCGCATATATACGGCCATGAATATTTTTTTTACGCCACCACTGCTCAAGGCGCTGCCTTGATAAACCTTGCTCAGCAACAATAAATTCTAAATCTGACCAATCAATTTGCTCATTTGCTGACAGTTTTTCGCTGATCGGGCACACAATTTTTGGCGCAATCAATACTAGTGGCGAATAACCAACACTAGTAAAGGCAATTTGTCCCGGTAGTTTTGTTGGTTTAGCAGCAATTGCCATATCTTCATGACCATCTAAAACACGATTTATTGCTAATGCAGGGTCACCAGTATTCAAAGTAATTTCAATATATGGGTGCTGCATACGCAGTTGTTCAAGTATTTGATGTAAAAAACTATATGAGGCAGTTACAGAGCAATAAATACTGACATTGCCATAAACATGCTGTTGCGGCTCTTGTACATTAGCTTTAAAACGATGCCAGTTAGCAAGCGTCGCATTAGCGTACTCAATAAATGACTCACCCTCGCGGGTTAATTTTACGGTGCGATTATCCCGATTAAATAACACCACCCCAACCTCTTCTTCGAGTTGCTTGATGTTCCGACTCAAGGTTGGCGCACTGATATGGCAAAGCTCACTGGCTCTTGCAAAGTGTAGCGTCTTTGCTAACGCCAAAAAGTAATTAAGATGTTTATGATCCATACCACCACCATTTCATTTTATGAAATACTTTAATTCAAATATATCATTTTACGCAAGGTAAAAAATTGCATAGTGTTAAGACATACAAAGAACACTACGTCGGTTCTTTGATTTTCTAACAAAATTGTATTTATAGGACACTAACAATGGCGAATTATTTTAATACTCTTCCTTTAAGAGAGCAGTTAGCGCAATTAGCGCAGTGTGAATTTATGGACCCAGCAGAGTTTGCTGATGGTGTAGACGCTTTAAAAGGGAAAAAACTCGTTATTGTCGGTTGTGGCGCACAAGGCCTTAACCAAGGTTTAAATTTACGTGACTCAGGTTTAGATGTTTCTTATACATTGCGTGAATCAGCTATTGCTGAGCGTCGTCAATCTTTCTTAAACGCATCTGAGAATGGTTTTACTGTAGGCACATATGAAGAGCTTATCCCAACAGCAGATGTAGTATTAAACCTAACACCTGATAAACAACATACCGCTGTTGTAAATGCTATTATGCCTTTAATGAAGCAAGGCGCAACGCTTGCTTACTCACATGGTTTCAATATTGTTGAAGAAGGCATGCAAATCCGTGAAGACTTAACGGTTATCATGGTTGCACCTAAGTGCCCTGGATCGGAAGTACGTGAAGAATATAAGCGTGGCTTTGGTGTACCAACATTGATTGCGGTTCACCCAGAAAATGATCCTCAAGGCCATGGCCTAGCTCAAGCTAAAGCTTATGCAGCTGGTACCGGTGGTCATCGTGCTGGCGTATTAAAATCATCATTCATTGCGGAAGTTAAATCTGACTTGATGGGTGAGCAAACGATTCTATGCGGTATGCTACAAACCGGTTCATTACTATGCTTCGACAAAATGGTTGAAAAAGGTATTGATGCAAGCTACGCGTCTAAACTAATCCAATACGGTTGGGAAGTGATCACTGAAGCACTTAAGTATGGCGGTGTTACTAACATGCTTGACCGTTTATCAAATCCAGCAAAAGTAAAAGCATTTGAATTAAGTGAAGAGCTTAAAACAATTATGCGTCCACTTTACAATAAGCATATGGATGACATCATTAGCGGTGAATTTTCTCGTGGCATGATGGCTGATTGGGCTGAAGATGACGCAAAATTACTAGCTTGGCGCGCCGAAACAGCAGAAACCGCATTCGAGAAACAACAAAATACAGATCAAGAAATCAGCGAGCAAGCATTCTTCGACCAAGGTATTTTAATGGTTGCCATGGTTAAAGCAGGTGTTGAGTTGGCCTTCGAAACCATGACTGCGGCAGGTATCATCGCTGAATCTGCTTACTATGAATCACTACACGAAACGCCACTTATCGCGAATACCATTGCTCGTAAGAAGCTTTTCGAAATGAACCGAACTATTTCAGATACTGCAGAGTATGGCTGTTACTTATATAACCACGCGTGTTTACCGTTGCTGCAAGATTTTATGAAAAATATCGATACAGATGTAATTGGTAAAGGTCTTGATAGTGCTAGCAACCAAGTTGATAACCAAACCTTGATTGCCGTGAATAAAGCACTGCGCGAGCACCCGGTTGAAATTATTGGTAGCAAGCTACGTGGTTACATGTCAGCAATGAAGAAAATTGTTTAACCCTGGAAAGTAAGTTTCGCTTGTTAGAAACCAAGCCCAATTGCTTATATGCTTTGGGCTTTTTTTTTGTCCCTACATTGATTCGTCATCTATAAAGTGTATGCTAAAATTACTGACTTAAATGTTGTAAACTAAGACACTTTCATGGCGTTAAATCAACTCACCATTACTAAAAAAATTACACTGCTTGGCAGTTCTATCGCCCTAATTGTTGCTGCGTTAATCGGCGCAACGGCTATATATAGTGCAAAACAAATCATTGAACAACGAATGATTGAATCTGAACTACCTAGCAAATTGCAAGCAATTGATAATTATATTACTCATGATATAAATCAAATGATCAGTGCGGCAGAGCAGCTATCTAGTAACGAATTTGTATTAGAATGGGCTCGCTCAGGTAATACTGATGACAAGACTTTGCTTAAAGAGCTCAACCGCCTTGTTAAGCAATACGACTTAGCAACTGCTTCGTGGGCTAATCGAGAAACTGCACAATATTGGAACCAAGATGGCTTTTTGCGAGTTTTAACCAAAGAGCAGGATGGCTGGTTTTATGCGTTTACCAACACTACACAGCCTTTTTCAATCAGTATCTATCAAGAATCACCCACTGATGTAAAAATGTTTGTAAATCACCAGCAAACCAATGGGATTGGTTTAGCAGGCCTTGCAAAAAGTATTGACGATATGCAAGCAATGTTACAGCGTTTTAAAATTGAAGAGACTGGTTTTGTTTACATTGCCGATAAAAACGGCCTAATTCAGCTTCATAAAGACGAGAGCAAAGTCGCCAAAGCTAAATTAGATGACGTTTATAAAACTGCTATCACTCGTTCTCTGTTAACTCAAAGTGAATTCAATTTACAGGAAATCGATCTTGATGGTGAAGCGACATTAGTAGCCGCAAGCCCAATCCAAAACACAGATTTATTTGTCATTGCCCAAGTACCTAAGCACGAAGTATTTTCTAGCATCCAAGTTTTACAATGGCAAATTATCAGCTTTGCAATTGTTATTGCCCTCATTGCAAGTTTTGCAGGGCTGGTGCTGGCACGTACACTATCATCGCCGCTGTCTAAAATGGCAGAGTTGTTTACTCGTTTAGGCTCTGGTGATGCAAATTTAGCTTATCGTTTGCCTGCTTCAGAACAACCTGAACTCGCTAACTTGTCAGCAGGCTTTAACCAATTCATCTCTAAGATTGAGACTGCTATCAGCCAAGTTGCTCAGGAAAGTAGTGAAATAAGACAAAGCGCTGATCATGTGTTTAAGCAAGCACAGAAGAACTCTGAAGCGCTAGATAATCAAAAAGAACAAACAATTTCGGTCGCAGCAGCGATTAATGAAATGGGTGCGACAGTGCAAGAAATTGCCTCAAGCGCAGCTAATACGGCTAAACTCACTGAAAACAGTAAACAAAATACCGAACAAAGTCATACTCAGGTAACACAAAGCAAAGAAGCAATTATAGAACTTGCATGCGATATCGATAACATCACTGAGCAAGTAAACGAGCTTGCAAATAAAACGCAAGCTATCGCCAGTATTGTTGACTCTATCAGAGGTATTTCTGAGCAAACTAACCTATTAGCACTTAATGCGGCGATTGAGTCAGCTCGTGCTGGTGAGCATGGTCGCGGTTTTGCAGTTGTAGCCGATGAAGTAAGAGCATTAGCAAACCGTACTTCACAATCAACAACTGAAATTCAAACGATGATCAGTGAACTAACGAATACGTCTGATCTAGTGGTTAATCATATCAATCACTCGAAATCACAAGCACAGTTAAGCGTTGATGCAATGCAAAGTTCAGTTGAATTGCTCAATGCCATTAACGATGCTGCCAATGAAATAAACGATATGGCAACCTTAATAGCGACTGCTACCGAAGAGCAAAGTAACGTAGTGGCAGATGTGGGCCGAAACATTGAGCAAATAAGCGATATTAGTGACAACGTAATGCGTGAACAAATCGACAGTGAACAAGCAATCAAAGATTTAGCAAACAGTGCTCAAACTCTTGATGACCTTGTTGCGACCTTCGATAAACGCTGACACGTTTTGTAACAGTTAACCCTGACCCTTTTTCATTCACGGCCTATACTTAAATGGTATTAGGCCAAGAATTAAGAGGGTCAGATGAAATTACCTAGCATTGTTTTAGCCTCAAGCTTTTGCTTATTAACAGCGTGTAGTAGTACAGAAAATAACACCGCTCCCCCACCACTTGCTTTGACGCAAAGTAATACGTTTACTCAAACCTCAGTTGAAACTCAACAAGAGATTTTTGCATTAAGTAAACATATAAAAGAGCAACTTGATAGTACCTTTCCAAAAGACAGCCGGTCATTACAAAGCACTAAACGTTTGCTCAAGTTCCTTTTGCAAAATGGTGATGCTTCTTTATCTTATCAATCTGGCGCCACCTTAACGGCCAAGCAAGCCTATTCAAATTTAAATGCTAATTGTTTATCGTTATCGATTTTAGCCTACAGTCTTGCTGAGTATCTCGGCCTTGAAGGACAATTTCAAAAAGTACATATTCCAGAATATTGGGCACTTGATAATGGCTTTAATTTACTCACAGGCCATATCAACTTAAAAGTAAGTGAGGCTCAAAAGCTCGTGGTAAATAGAAAAGTCATTTACCCAGAAGAGCGCTCTTTAGTGATAGATTTTGACCCTAACAGCCGCCAAGAAGCGTTTAAAACCAGCAACATCAATAAAGCCCGCATCACAGCAATGTTTTATAATAATAAAGGCGCAGCTGCGATGCTAAAACATGATTATGATACTGCTTTTAGCTATTACAAAGCAGCTGTTAATATTGATAGCAACTACTCAGGTGCTTGGGGTAACCTTGGGGTATTGTTCAGATTAACAGATGACTATCCAAGAGCTGAAACAGCCTACCAATACGCGATTAGTTTAGATCCAGATAACAACACCGCATTAGGCAATTTAGCCAGACTCTATAATCTGACCAATCGCGAAGAGCAAGGCCAGGCGATATTAGCCAAGCTTGATAATAAGCGCCAAGCAAACCCCTATTATCACATTTCTTTAGGTAATGATGCTTACACGACCGCCCGTTATCAAGATGCAATAAAGCACTACAAAAAAGCCCGTGACTTAAACCCAACCCTGCATGATACTGATTTTGGTTTAGCGAGAACCTATTATCAATTAGGTGACCTAAAGCTCGCTAAAAAGTACTTAACTATGGCAAACAATAAAGCAGACTTTGATCATGATAAACAGCGTTACGAAAGTAAGTTACAAGCGCTTCGCTCGCATACTGCAAAGCTTATTGATTACCGCTAGTGCTACACTAAGCACTGCGCAAGCTTTTGCCAGTACAGATTTAGAACGAGACGTCATAACGCTAACATCGGCTCAATTTGCTGGGCGAAAAACGGCGACTCAAGGCGCTCAGTTAGCCGCCGAATTCATAGCTGATCGCTTTGTAGTACTTGGCTATTCGGTTAATGAGCAAAGATTTACTTATCAATCAGGGCTCTTTGGCAAGGCTAATGGGCGGAACATTATTGCGACTAAAAATAGCCTCTGTGAAAAGTGTAAAAAAGTTATTTTTACTGCCCACTATGATCACCTAGGGCAAAAAGGTAATCGGCTCTACCCAGGTGCGAACGACAATGCCAGCGGAGTTGCCGCTTTACTTTATTTAGCTGAGCACTTTGCGCAAAGCCCTCAGCCCTATCAATTAGTTTTTGTTGCAACCGATGCAGAAGAAAATGGCCTACATGGTAGCGAGTACTTGGTATCGACACTTAATAAAGACGAAATCAAACTTAATATTAATTTAGATATGCTCGTTGTGAATCCCAGAAAACCGCGTATCTATGCATTTTTAGATAATCAATCATTAGCACATTATCAAGCTGACATTAAAATTCTATCTGATGAACAGTTAACCTTTATGGTAACTAGCTCGTCAGCGAGGCTAAATCGGTTATTTGATCTCAAAGTTGATTGGCGTAGAGCAAGCGACCATTATTCATTCGCTAAAGCGGGGATCCCTTATATTTACTTTGGTATAGGACATGACAAACACCACCACCAAAGCACAGACACGACGGCGCACATCGACTTTACACTATTCGAATATGCCATAGCGAAAATAGCCCTATTTATTGAAAAGCTTCCAAGTTAGTTATTTAGGTAGCTCAGACGTTAAAACAAACTGTCTTTTTTGTGCTTTGCTGAGCTTTTTTACACTTATTTCTAGTTTAGTTGCTTCACTACGGTTACCCACCTGCTGTTGATAGATAAGCGTTAGAGGCCCTTTTCCCTTAAGATTTTTAGCACCTTTTCCAGCTTGATGCTGAGCGAATCTTTTTTCAACATTGGTACTGATCCCTGTATACCAATGACCTAAACGTGTTTGCACTATATACAAACACCACATGACATCTGAGTTATCGCTGTTTTTTAAAGGCTGATGTAAACTTTTTGGGTTTGCAGTGGTCAAATTTGTGCCTCGTGGTTTTTAATCGCATTTCAGTAAAAACAATTACTGAAAAGGGTTTTACCTTCTGTGACTAATCGGTATCATGCAGTGTATAAAAAATAAGGATTCAAACAAATAATGCAGTCGTTTAAAACTTTTTCTTTTTGGTTAGTACTTACCCTTACTTTAAGTGCTACAGCAGGGTGTTCAAGCTGGGTTTACCGTATCAATATTCCTCAAGGTAACTTTTTAGAACAATCAGATGTAGATAAGCTACGTGTTAATATGACTCGCGAGCAAGTACTGTATGTTCTAGGCAAGCCAGTAGCAGAAGACTCTTTTGATAAAAATACGTGGCATTACCTGTATGTATTTAACATTGGCCGTAGCAACGAGCAACGTAAGTCACTCACTATTAACTTCGAAAATGATAAGCTTGTTTCGTTATCAGGTGACTACGAGCAACCTAGCGAATTTAATACGCCGCTTGAACAAGAGTAATCTTAATTCTAATTAATTAAGGGTAGCCTGAGCTACCCTTTTTTATGCCTTGTTTAGTGGCCTTCCGCCAGTCACTTTATTGGCACGTCCTTCTTCTTTGGCCTTTTCAGCTCGACGTCTGCGCGCATCCTTTGGATCAGCAATAAGAGGTCGATAAATCTCAATACGATCCCCTTCCTTTACTTCTTGATTAAGCTTACAGGTACGGTTCCAAATACCCAGTGTTAAGTTATTTGCGTCTATTTCAGGACACTTATTGATAATACCCGACTTAATCACCGCTTGCTCAGCTGTCGTGCCTATCGGCACTTCTACTAATAAACTGGTTGCCGTTGTTGGTAAAGCAAAAACTACTTCAACAGTTATCATGGACGAACTCCGTACACAGTTTTAGCACGCTGCGTAAATGCATTAACCATATTTTTAGCTACTTCGTTAAATACTTTTCCAAAAGCCAGTTCGATAAGTTTACTCGCAAATTCAAACTCAAGATGAAGGTGTACTTTGCACGCTTTATCGTCCAGCGGTAAAAATTGCCATTTACCTTGTAACTTTTTAAATGGGCCATCAACTAAGCGAAGTGCAACAGTTTGCTCATCAATAAACGTATTTTCGGTAGTAAACCACTTTTTTAAACCCGCTTTTGAGATCTCCAAACTGGCCGTCATGCCACTAGCTTGTTGCGTGATGATTTTAGCATCTGAGCAATTTGGCAAAAACTCTGGATAAGCATCAACATCATTCACTAAATCAAACATTTCTTTGCTGCTGTACATTACAAGCGCACTTTTTTCTATTTGCGGCATATTCACTCCCAACTTTGTCGGCGAATTTTAGCAAGCTTTGGCTATTTCCCCAAATTTTAGTAACACGAAAATATCCGCAAAGCCTTAAAAAAGCGATGTAAAAACGCTGTTTTTACGTATAATATGGGCCACTATGGCTAAGAAAAAATCATCTAAATCGACAAGTAATACCATCGCGCTTAACAAAAAAGCGCGCCATGAGTATTTTTTACACGATAAGTTCGAAGCAGGGGTTGAACTACAGGGCTGGGAAGTAAAAAGTATCCGAGCTGGTAAAGTAAACATCTCTGAGACTTATATTCATATTAAAAACGGCGAAGCATTTTTACTTGGCAGTCAAATTCAGCCTCTCAACAGTGCTTCTACTCACGTAATTTGCGATCCACTTCGTTATCGTAAGTTACTTTTAAATAAACGTGAAATCGATCGTCTTATCGGTGCAACAGAACGCGACGGGTTTTCACTAATCGCAACTGCAATGTACTGGAAAAAATGCTGGGTGAAGTTGGAGTTCCACCTTGCTAAAGGTAAAAAGATGCACGATAAACGTGAAGACGGAAAGAATAAAGATTGGGCACGAGAAAAAGAGCGCCTAATGAAACATAAAGCTTAATTTATGAAATGAGCCTAACTTTCGTGTTAGGCTCGTACCCCTTACAAACACTCACTTTTTACAAAAATATCAATACCCTCTCTAAAAAACCCATCCTTTTTTGCTATTCCAAATCAGTACGTTTACATGATATCAATCTTTACCGTGACAACTTCACAACTTTTTCACAATTACACAAGGATTGAAATTTATGAAGAACACCCACCGCTTTCTACAGCGACCTCTCTACGCATTTACTATTGCAGCACTAAGTGGCACAAGCTTTATGTCTATTGCTGCTGAGTCAGATGGAGCTGAAAAGGTCGAGCGTATTGAAGTTACAGGTTCTCGTATTAAACGTTCAGACATTGAAGGGCCATCACCGGTACAGTCAATAAGTCGTGCAGACATAGACAATATGGGCTACGACAACCTACAACAATTATTAGAACGTATGCCAGTTGCAGGTAATGGTACTTTCTCTACTCGCGGCAATAACCAAGACTCTACAGCTAATGGGGCTGCTGCGGTAAGTCTCAGAGGCTTAGGCTCTGATGCAACATTAGTACTTATTAATGGCCGTCGTGTTTCAATAAGTGCTTTTGCGGAAAGCATCACCAATTCATTTGTAGATATCAACTCGATTCCTGTTTCAGCGATTGAGCGTATCGATATTTTAAAAGATGGTGCATCGGCAATATATGGTTCTGATGCGGTTGCAGGTGTAGTTAATATCATCTTAAAAAAGGATATTAATGGTCTAGAAGTAAACCTTGGATATGGTGGTACTGATGGTCCTAACTACGAAGAAAAAACAGCAAGCCTCGTTTGGGGTACCAGTACAGAAAAAAGCAGCGCATCAATTATTATTGATTACTTTAACAACTCAGCACTCTCCTCTGATGAAATGGGCCGCCTAGGTACAGCAAACCAAGAACCATATGGTGGTATGGATTTCCGTTCATCCCGTGGTTTCCCAGGCTACTTTTATGTAGATGGTGAAAAAACCATTGATCCAGCATGCCCTGCAGAAAATGCGACAGCAAGTGGTAGTTGTTTATTTGACTATGGCCCGTATGGTTACGTAACCCCTGCATCTGAACGTGTTGGTGCTATTTCGCAGTTTGAATATAACTTTGATAATGGTATATCGGCATTTTTAGAAGTTGCAGTACAACACAATAGTTCGCAAGCAGCTGGTGCACCGACTCCGCTTGATGAAGATGCCGGCCTTACAGTGCCAGCAAACCACCCTAACAACCCGTTTGGCCAAGATATCGAAATTGGTCGCTACAGAACAGTAGATGCGGGCCCCCGTCAATGGGATATCGAATCAGATACACTTCGCTTTGTTGCGGGCCTAAAAGGCGAGATCAGTGACTGGAGCTGGGAAGCAGCCGTTCAAAAAGGTCGAAGTAAATCAATGCAAACAGGCGATAGAAGCCAAGGCTGGGTGCGTACTGATTTCTTACAACAAGAAATCGATGCGGGTAACTATAACCCTTTCGGTGGCACCTATAATGACCAAGCAGTTATTGACCGTATTACGACAAGCTTAGTTCGTCGTGGTGAGTCTCATATGACATCATTTGATGCAAATATCAGTGGTGAAGCATTTAGCTTTGGCGATGATGTGGTGATGATGGCTGCCGGTATTGAATACCGTGAAGAAGATGTGAGCGATATTCCAGACGATCAATTCCAGCGTGGTTTAATCTTTGGCACTGAGTCAGTATCAGCCGCTGCAGAACGCGACCAATATGCAGCTTATATTGAGTTTTCAATTCCTCTTGCTGAAAATTTAGAGCTACAATTAGCAGGTCGTTACGATGATTACAGTGACTTTGGTTCAACAACAAACCCTAAAGTAGCTGTACGCTGGGCGCCAACAGACTCAATTACTGTTCGTGGTTCATGGGCACAAGGTTTCCGAGCACCTTCACTAGCACAGATTGGTTTAGGCCCTTCTGAAGAAAGCCAATTCTTCGTTGATACATACCGCTGTCAAGCGACAGGACTTGACTGTAATGCCCTTGATTACAATATCCAATTTGCGGGTAACCCTAACCTTGAAGCTGAAGAATCAGAGTCATGGAATGTTGGTTTCATATGGGCACCAACCGCTGAATTTGGTTTCGGTGTCGATGTATGGAGCATTACGCAAGATAACAAGATAGATGAACAAGAATTCGGCCCTATCTATGATAATAACTGTAACGATCAAAACAGCACTGTGTGTGTGCGTTTAGCACCACAAAATGGTCAAAGTTTAGGTGTAATCCAAAAAGTTTACAGCACCTTTGAAAACGTTTCATCGCAAGAAGTATCGGGTGTTGATGTGTCGGCAAACTACACTCATGCTATGAACGATTACGGCTTCTTAAAATTCAATTTAGAATGGGCATACCAAAACGAATTTAAAAAAGATGGTCGCGATTACACAGGCGAGTACCGTTATCCTGAAAACCGTTGGATTTTCTCTACAAACTGGGAGATGGGTGATTTCAATACCAATGTAAATGTGAGCTACACTGGTGAGTTTGAAGATACACCAGACATCGACTTTGATGGAAACTTAGACTTTGATAGCAACACATCACGTATGGTTGATTCGCAAACACTGGTTGATTTACAAACTGCGTATAACTTCTCAGATAAAATCAAACTATCTGTGGGTGTGAATAACGTGTTTGATGAAGATCCTCCGTTTGCAATCGGTGATGGTGATGGCGACTTATATGGCTATGTGTCGAGCGTACATAACCCACGTGGTCGTTATTTCTATACTAAACTAACAATGCGCTTTAATTAATCGCGTTGAGCTTAAAAACAAAAACCCGCCAATTGGCGGGTTTTTTAATTCGCTAACAAAGGCCTAAATTATAGGTCGCCTTCGTTTTCAGAAAGGAATTTAGCAACACCTTCAGGGCTTGCATCCATACCTTTTTTACCTTCAGTCCAACCTGCTGGACATACTTCACCGTGCTCGCTGTGGAACGCTAGCGCGTCAACCATGCGGATCATTTCGTCGATGTTACGGCCTAGTGGAAGGTCGTTAACTACTTGGTGACGTACGTTACCTTCTTCATCGATTAGGAAAGAACCACGGAAAGCAACACCTGCTTCTGGGTGCTCAACGTCGTATGCTTGACAGATTTCGTGTTTAACGTCTGCAACTAGTGCATATTTAACTTGACCAATACCACCGTCAGCAACGGCAGTGTTACGCCATGCATTGTGTGAGAATTGTGAATCGATAGAAACACCGATTACTTCAACGCCACGCTTTTGGAACTCTTCAAAACGCTTGTCGAAAGCGATTAACTCTGAAGGACAAACGAAAGTGAAGTCTAACGGGTAAAAGAAGATAACTGCTTTTTTACCTTTGATAGTTTCTTTTAGGTTGAAGTTTTCAACGATTTCACCGTTACCAAGAACAGCTGCTGCAGTAAAGTCTGGTGCCTGACGGCCAACTAATACACCCATTTTTATCTCCAAATATTTGAGTTTATTTCCAATTGCCTATGCAATACTCACTTATATATGGTTACTAAAAAGCAAAAACCAAGAGTAAGTATTGATAATTTGCAAGATAGTTTAATGAGGTTACAGACAAATGAACAATCGAAAAAAGCGATATGCCTAATCGGAAAAATTGATTCACATTAAATACTGACGATTCTTATCAATTCGTGAAATAAGTGAGGACCTTTTTATAGTGGTAGCGACAGGTCTAATCCCTCAAAATGATTAAGTATTATTAGTATTAATCTTGGTCAGAACAAAGCAGTGACGATAGAAAAGAATGTCGTGCACACTTGCTCGTAAGTCTAACTTTCTGCTGTAAAAAGTTTACGAACACAAAAAACCCAGCATCAAGCTGGGCTCTTAAAAATAGAAAATCAATTAGTGCTACCTAGTCCATGATATCTTCTGGCATATCACCACGGATTTGCTGCCAGATTTCACCTGTTTGATGACCGTATTTACGCATCATAGAAATCGCTCCATCGTGTTCACGACGCTCTGCCAGCACAGTTAAATCTTTATAAAACTGACGTGCTAATTCACGGGTACGTGAATCAGAGAAGTAATGGCAACCAATTTTTGAGTAGAAGCCTTTAAAGCCATTTAAGATAAGCACGTAAATGCGGTTATTACCAGCAACGGCTAGTTCATGGTGAACTTTATAATCGTAATCAGCAAATGCTTGAGCACTGTCTTCAAGTTCTTCACTTTGCGCTAAGATTTCAATTACACGCTCAGGGGCAAGCTTAATTGCCGCACGAGTGTAAATTGCGCTGATATTAGTACGAGCAGAAAGTAATTGATCTGTAAGCTCTGGCATTTTATCTTCATCTAGACGCGCAAGTGTTTCTAAAATATTTAGACCTGAGGTTTCCCAGAAGTTATTTACACGAGTAGGTTTACCGTGTTGAATTGTTAACCAACCATCACGAGCTAAACGCTGCAGTACTTCACGTAACGTTGTGCGTGTTACACCAATAAGCTCTGACAATTCACGTTCGGCAGGAAGAATTGAGCCAGGCGGAAAGTCACCATTCCAAATAGATTCTACAATGTATTCTTCAGCAAAACCTGCTGGGCTTTTCGCTTTAAAAATTCTCATTCAATTTCCACTTGAGTTAGCAACTACTTTTACCGCATTTGGCATTCAACTCACTGATTGTACCAGATGATCAGCAACTAACAAGTAAACTAACTCTGCTGTGCATAAAAATCTTTAAGATCTCGTTAAATAAGTGACCTTTTGGATTAAAAGCACACCAAACAACAATACTTTCGATATACTCAACTTCTAATTATTTACAATAACAACCAGCACTAATAAAAGGTACAGCCATGCAACAGCGCGTTTTACCAGCAATATTTAAAAACTTTTTGGGGACTTCGCCACAGTGGTATAAATACACCATTATTGCGTTTTTACTAATCAACCCAGTTTTATTTCAACTTAACCCTTATCTGGCAGGATGGGTATTAGTGCTCGAGTTTATCTTCACACTCGCAATGGCGCTAAAGTGTTACCCGCTTCAACCAGGTGGCTTATTAGCCATAGAGGCGTTGTTTATTGGAATGACAACAGCCGGCCAAGTTGAGCATGAAATAGTACAGAATATTGATGTAATTCTGTTACTTATCTTTATGGTTGCAGGCATATACTTTATGAAAGACTTGCTTTTGTATATTTTCACAAAGCTTGTTGTTTCGGTGCGTAGCAAGACCGTGTTATCGCTGTCGTTTACAATTGCAGCTGCCTTCTTATCCGCTTTCTTAGATGCGTTAACGGTTATGGCTGTGGTTATTGCCGTCGCTATGGGTTTCTATAGCATTTATCATAAAGTGGCATCTGGCAAAGATTCTAACAGTGAGCACGATATTAACGATGATAACCAGGTACGTCCTGTCAATCGCCAAGAGCTTGAAGAGTTTCGCGCTTTCTTACGTAACTTGTTGATGCATGCATCAATTGGTACTGCCTTAGGTGGTGTGTGTACTATGGTAGGAGAGCCACAAAATTTAATTATTGCGGAACGAGCTGGCTGGTTCTTTGGCGAGTTTTTCTTTCGTATGCTGCCTATTACTTTGCCTGTAATGATTGCAGGTATTGCCACGACTTTCTTCCTCGAGAAAACCAAAGCATTTGGCTATGGTGCCAAACTCCCAGCACCCATTCACACTATATTATCGGACCACGCTAAAAAGCTTGAGAAAAAACGTACTACACGCGATAAAGTGAACTTAGCTATTCAAGCATTTATCGCTGTTTGGTTGATTATAGGTCTAGCACTTCATTTAGCCACTGTTGGTTTAATTGGCTTATCGGTAATTATTTTTGCGACAGCCAGTGCCGGCATCATTGAAGAACACCAACTAGGTAAAGCATTTGAAGAAGCCCTGCCATTCACTGCATTACTTTGCGTATTTTTCTCAATTGTTGCCGTTATTATCGACCAGCATTTATTTACACCCGTGATCGCATGGGTACTTACTTTTGAAGGCCAGCTGCAATTAGTCATGTTCTTCATAGCTAACGGTATTCTGTCGATGGTCAGTGACAATGTTTTCGTAGGTACTGTGTATATAAACGAAGTTGCTGCTGCACTACAAGCAGGTCAAATTACTCGTGATCAGTTCGATTTACTGGCTGTGGCTATTAACACTGGTACTAACTTACCAAGTGTTGCTACCCCTAATGGCCAAGCTGCGTTCTTGTTCTTGTTAACATCAACATTAGCACCTGTACTAAGGCTGTCTTACGGGCGCATGGTTTATATGGCCCTACCATATACCATAGTGTTAACGATTGTTGGTTTGAGTATGACCTTATTTAGCCTATCTGATATGACAGATTTACTCTATCAATGGGGCTTAATCAACCACCATACGGGTGTGTTACCAGGCTCACTTGGTGGTCATTAATCTAAACAAAAAAGCCCGCGAAATGCGGGCTTTTGGTTTTATTGAGTATGAGTATTTAATCTAACACTTTTGCATCGTTCGCTTTGTTTAGTAAGCTTCGGCTTTGCGTTAAGAAATGCGCTGTCGCATCAGAGAAATACTCTTTCGCATCTGCAAACGCGGCAATCAATGCAGCTTTATCACCTGCTTTGAGTTTTTCGAGGGTTTCCGCAAAAGTATCTTGGTAATTTGAAAGTAATGATTCTACATCGTCGAATTGCGCTAACATGATATCAGAATATAGTTCAGGTGACTGAGCAAACAATCTCCCAACCATCATTAACTCTAACTGATAAATTGGTGAAGAACAGCTGCGAAGTTCTGCCAACGTATGACTTTGCTTGGCAAGAAACTGACCGTATACAAAGGTTGTTAAGTGACGCATTACCTGAATGATTTGCATCGCTTCATCATGTTTTTTAGCATCCATTTCAACCACTTGACATCCCCAAACTTGGAGTTGCGCCATTAGCCCTTTAGCTACTTCATGATCTCGCCCTTCACACACAACAACGGTTTGTTTTACCCAGTGTGAAATATCTGGACCAAACATGGGATGCAACCCGACTACTGGGCCGCTATGAGCCGCCATTAGGGCTTTTAAAGGCTTTTGCTTAACTGATGTAATATCAACTAATAAACAGTCATCATCGAGTGTTGGTAATGCCGAAACTACGTGTTCAAGTGCATTAATTGGTACACTTACAAGGACTAATTTTGCCCCTTTTAATATCGCTTCACTCTGTGCTTGCTGTGCTTTATCTAAAATACGGACTTCATAACCTGAACGAGCAAATTGTTGAGCAAATAGCTGACCCATGGCACCTTCACCACCAACAATTACAATGGGTGATAACTGAGGTGCAACACAAGCGAGGCTACCTTGCTGGTTTTGATACGCTTCACGCATCATACGGCGCAGGATATCTTCAACTAACTCAGGGTTAACCCCTTGTGCGACTGCTTCTTTACGGCGAGCTGCAAGTAAATCAGCCTCGCGATCTGGGGCATGTAATGGCGCACCGATTTGTTGCTTAATTGCGCCTATTTTTTCTGTAATCCCATTACGCTTTGCCAGTAATGCCACCAATTGCGCATCACATTCATCTATTCCTGCTCTTAAATCAGCTAGATCATTCACTGTTACCACGTTACTACACCTCAAACCCTAAAAACGTAAATAATTATATACAAAAAAGTAAAGCTTTTAATACAAATTATAGTAACAGGATAACAGCCAAAGCACAAAGCCCTAACGTGCATGTCGCATAGCTTATAAAGGGATAAATAGAGGTCAGTCGATCAGTTTGAAGGGAGTACTTAGGTGTCTCACAAAGGGGGGAAAATTATTTTTGTGGTATAAAAACCAAAACGGGCTGCAACCTAAGGCTGCAACCCGTTTTATTTTGCGTTGTAAAACAGCGCGTATTAGTTAAGTTTTTCTCTAATACGTGCAGATTTACCAGAACGCTCACGTAGATAGTAAAGTTTCGCACGGCGAACAGCACCGCGACGTTTAACTGAGATACTATCGATAAGAGGGCTGTGCGTTTGGAATACACGCTCAACACCTTCACCGCTCGAAATTTTACGAACTGTGAATGCTGAGTGAAGACCACGATTACGCTTAGCGATTACAACACCTTCAAAGGCCTGTAGACGCTCTTTGTTACCTTCTTTTACACGTACCTGTACAACAACTGTATCACCAGCGCCGAATGCTGGTACGTCTGATTTAAGCTGCTCTTCTTCAAGCGCTTTAATAATATTTTGGTTTACTTTTGCCATTATATTTCTCACTTTCCTAGGTGTAACTGTCTTCTAGCCACAAGCTTGTTGGTACTCTTGCTGAAACTCAGCAAGGAGTGCCGCTTGCTCCTCAGTCAGAGCTAGGTTATGCAACAAGTCAGGACGACGAAGCCAAGTTCTACCAAGTGATTGCTTTGTGCGCCACTTAGCGATTTCTTGGTGGTTTCCGCTGAGCAATACAGCAGGCACCTGTTTATCATCCAATGTCTCTGGCCGTGTATAGTGAGGACAATCAAGCAAGCCATTCGAAAATGAATCTTGCTCAGCTGACTGGTTATGACCTAACACCCCTGGTACTAATCGTGCTACTGCATCAATTAGCGTCATTGCGGGTAGTTCACCACCACTTAAAATAAAATCACCAATTGACCATTCTTCGTCAACGTATGATTCTATAATTCGCTCATCTATACCTTCATAGCGACCGGCAATTAAAATCAGCTTTTCTGAATGCGCAAGTTCACTTGCACCTTGCTGATCTAATTTGCGCCCTTGCGGTGACATATAAATTACTTTTGCACCATCACCTGCCGCTTTTTTAGCGTCAAGGATAGCTTGTTTCAATGGTTCAACCATCATTAACATGCCAGGACCACCCCCGTAAGGACGGTCATCTACAGTTCTATGCTTATCAGTAGCATAGTCACGCGGATTCCAGCAGTTAAAGTCAATTAGACCATTTTTAACTGCGCGACCTGTAACCCCTTGAGTGGTAATCGCATCAAACATGTCCGGGAAAAGGCTAATCACCCCTACCCATAGCGAACTCGTTTGTGACATTAAAACCCTGGGTCCCAGTCAACGGTAATTTCTCTTGCATCATATTTAACTTCTTTAATAACAGAGTCTGTTAAGAAAGGAATTAAACGTTCTGCTTGGCCAAATGCATCTTTTTTGTTTGCTTTCACAACCAAAACATCATTTGAGCCTGTCTCCATAAGGTCATCGACTGTGCCTAAGTTATAACCTTTATCAGTTATAACAGACATGCCGATCAGATCTCGCCAATAGAATTCACCTTGCGGTAATTCTGGTAGCTGCGCTGCGTCTACTGAGATTTCTACATTGGTTAAAGCCATTGCTTCGTCTCGGTCGTTTACTTGCGCAACTTTAGCGATAAAGCCTTTGTTGTGGCGACGCCAGTCGACCACTTCTAAGGTCTGCCATTTACCTTGCTGCCCTATCAACCATGGGCTGAAATCGAAGATCCCTTCGGGATCATCAGTAAATGAATGCACCTTAAGCCAGCCCTTTATACCATACGGGGCACCGAGCTTTCCTACTGTAATATACGAGGTGTTCTCTTGACTCATGGTTACTCTTACGCCTATTAAGCCGCTTTACGAGCGTCTTTAACTAACTTAGCTACGCGATCTGAAAGAGATGCGCCTTGACCTACCCAGTGTTCAACACGAGATAAATCTAAACGTACTTTTTCTTCCTGACCAGAAGCAATTGGGTTAAAGAAACCTACTTTCTCGATGAAGCGACCGTCACGCGAGAAACGGCTATCCGCAACCACAATTTGATAGAAAGGGCGTTTTTTAGCGCCACCACGTTGCAAACGAATAGTTACCATACCGTCCTCTACATTAGATTGACTGTTTTCATTAATAAGATTTACTCCCCAGTACGGGAAGCTGGGGAATTGTACGAGTTTTTTGCAACATTGCAAGTAAGAACTGCTGCAAAATGTAAGTTTAGTTGATTAAACACTGATCTGGCCTTTAAATCTTACATGCAGCTAACAACTATGCATAAATTATCTACAAAAAAAGGAGCTATACGCTCCTTTTTATACACTTAATAAAAAGCGCTATTAAAATTTAGGACCACCACCCATCATGCCAGGTGGTAACATGCCTTTCATACCGCGCATCATTTTCTTCATACCCCCCTTGCCTTTCATCTTTTTCATCATCTTCTGCATTTGCGTAAATTGCTTAAGCAGTTTGTTGATTTCTTGCACTTGGGTACCAGAGCCTGCGGCAATACGTTTTTTACGAGAGCCCTTGATGATTTCAGGACGCGCGCGCTCTTTTGGTGTCATTGAGTTAATGATGGCTTCCATTTGTACGAAAGTCTTATCGCCCATCTGCCCTTTTACGGCGTCTGGTAAGTTTTGCATGCCCGGTAGCTTATCAAGCATCGACATCATACCGCCCATGTTCTTCATTTGACGAAGTTGCTCAGCAAAGTCATCTAATGTGAAGCCGTCACCTTTAAATACTTTCTCAGCAACTTTAGCCGCTTTCTCTTTATCTACTTTCATTTCGACTTCTTCGATTAATGAAAGTACATCACCCATACCTAGGATACGAGAAGCAATACGGTCAGGGTGGAAAGGTTCAAGTGCATCAGTGCGCTCACCTACACCCATAAACTTGATCGGCTTACCGGTAATATGACGGATTGATAATGCAGCACCACCACGAGCATCACCATCAGTCTTTGTTAAGATCACACCACTCAAAGGTAGCGCTTCATCAAATGCTTTTGCGGTGTTTGCTGCATCTTGACCTGTCATCGCGTCAACGACGAATAAGGTTTCGATTGGATTAATCGCACTGTGCAGTGCTTTGATCTCGTCCATCATGTCGTTATCGACATGTAAACGACCTGCAGTATCGACTAATACTACATCGATGAACTTTTTCTTCGCGTGTGAAATCGCATTATTCGCAATATCTACTGGCTTTTGTGAGATATCGCTTGGGAAGAACTCAACACCCACTTCATCAGCAAGTGTTTCTAGCTGTTTGATTGCTGCCGGACGATAAACGTCAGCACTAACAACTAACACAGACTTTTTCTTACGCTCTTTTAAGAATTTAGCTAGTTTACCAACACTGGTTGTTTTACCAGCACCTTGTAGGCCCGCCATCATCACTACCGCAGGCGGCTGCGCATTAAGGCTTAACTCTTCATTTGCTTCACCCATTGCCTTTTCAAGTTCTTCACGAACAATCTTAATAAAGACTTGGCCTGGACTTAAGCTTTTCGTTACTTCAACACCAACGGCGCGTTCTTTAACTTGCTTAACGAACTCACGAACAACAGGTAATGCAACGTCCGCTTCCAAAAATGCCATGCGGACTTCACGTAATGTATCTTTTATATTTTCTTCAGTTAGGCGTCCGCGGCCACTGATATTTTTTAAGGTTTTACCTAAGCGTTCTTGGAGATTCTCAAACATGTAAAGGTTCCGATAAAACGTGTTTCACCTGCAGTGTACATAAAACAGACAAGTTTGAAGACAATACAGGCAATATTAAAATTTAATTACTAGCAGTATACCGTAAATGGTGGTCGACAATACAGTGTTCAAGTGTGTAGTTTGAGTTTCTTTTTACAAACTCTATGCTTTTTCCTTGCTATAAAATACAATGGCATCAAAGAGACAAGGATTTATCTATATAAATTAAGTGGCCAAAACACGATGATTATTAGTTTAACTATTATTGCTAGTTTGTTTTATGTGTTAGCAACGTCACATGTGCTATCACGCCTTTTCCACAAACAAGGTCCGAGCCAAAAACTCACAGTGATACTAAGCACTGTGGCTATCCTTGCCCATATGCTATTACTGGTTAATTCAGTTTTTCGTGCTGACGGTCAAGATTTGAGTATCGTCAACGTTGCTTTATTGACCTGTTGGGTCATCGTAGTATCCGTTACAGCTGTGTCGCTCAAGTTCCCTGCTACCTTATTACTACCAGTTGTGTATGGTTTTGCAGCCTTACTTACACTTGCCAGCTTATTTATTCCGCATCATGTGATTTTACAATCAATAGATGTTGAACTTGGCTTAGTCACTCATATATCGTTATCACTTTTGGCATATTGTGTGCTGATAATCTCGACACTCTATGCGGTACAGTTTTACTTTATTGATAAGCGTTTAAAGCGCAAAGACTTAGCAATCGTACACAGTCATCTTCCACCTTTAATGGTCGTTGAGCGTCAGCTTTATCAATTACTCACGCTTGGTACAATTCTACTTACCTTTGCACTACTTTCTGGGTTTATCTTCTTAGAAGGTATGTTTGCCAGTGAATTTATCCATAAAACGGTTTTATCGTTAATTGCTTGGCTTATTTTCACTGTTGTAACAGTGGGTCACTTACGTCAAGGCTGGCGTGGTAAACCCGTGGTGTTTTCGATCATGATAGCCGCTTTTATCTTGTCACTTGCTTATTTTGGCAGCCGTTTCATCCAAGAAGTGATTCTAAATAAGTTTTAACTTGACTCAGCAAGCTGTCTCTAGCTTAATATGCACTGATTTATAAAAAAAGGATCCATCGTTGGACGACATATCGACTAGTACCCTGTTTATTATATTGGGATTATTGATACTTATTTCTGCTTATTTTTCTGGTTCTGAAACTGGAATTATGTCAATTAACCGTATCCGCTTGCGCCATCTTGCTAAAGAAGATCATCGTGCAGCGAAACGCGTCAGCAAACTGTTAAGTCGCCCTGACAGACTCATTGGTCTGATCTTGATTGGTAACAACCTAGTTAATATCGCTGCAGCACAGGTTGCAACGATTATTGGTATTCGCCTATATGGTGACCTCGGTATCGCAATTGCAACTGGTGCACTGACCTTAGTGGTTTTAATCTTTGCCGAAGTAACGCCAAAGACACTTGCAGCGCTTTACCCAGAAAAGGTCGCTTTCCCAAGCTCGATTGTCCTTAAGGGGCTTTTGAAAATACTTTTCCCATTTGTGGTTATCGTAAACTGGATGACCAATGGCATGCTGCGCTTGTTTGGTATCACAACAGCACAAATTGAAGAGCACAGTTTAAGTAAAGAAGAATTAAAAACCGTGGTGAACGAATCTGGTGCTCTATTACCAGCTCGCCACCAAAGCATGCTGACTTCAATTTTAGATTTAGAGCAAGTAACTGTTGAAGATATCATGATCCCACGCAACGAAATTGTTGCTATCGATATCAATGATGACTGGAAACTTATTAGCCGTCAGCTAACTCATGCTCAGCATACTCGCGTTTTATTATATCGTGACCAAATTGATGATGCTGTTGGCTTTATTCACTCACGTGATGCACTGCGCCTATTAACTAAAGAACAGTTTGATAAGCCATCACTATTACGTGCGGTTCGTGAAATCTACTTTATTCCTGAAGGCACATCACTAAACACACAATTGCTTAAGTTCCAGCAATCAAAAGAACGTATCGGTTTAGTTGTTGATGAATATGGCGATATCCAAGGCCTAGTAACACTTGAAGATATTCTCGAAGAAGTTGTTGGTGACTTCACAACAACGCAAACTCGCACGCCAAGTGAGGAAGTTACAGAGCAAGACGATGGCTCAGTACTTGTAGATGGCGGTGCTAATATTCGCGATTTAAATAAAGAAATGGGTTGGGAGCTCCCGATTGATGGCCCGAAAACGCTAAGTGGTTTAATCGTTGAATACTTAGAGGATATCCCAGACTCAAACCTAAGTTTACGTATTGCCGGATACCCTATTGAAGTGATCGAGATAAAAGAAAACATGGTGAAGTTAGTTAAAGTTATTCCAAGCAAACGCACTGAGTAACGTTCGACTCACCCCAAAAAAGGAGTAGCTTGCTACTCCTTTTTTGTTAGTTATAACTGAAACGCCTCAGAAAATTCACATTTTCCCAGCAGACCCCACACCGAAAAGCAATTCCTCTACTATTATTTTCTTTAAATACTCTGTTGTATAACAAGGAAAAATAATGGACGAAATATCAATCGAGAAAATCTACAACCAAGCTATAGAGTTGCTAATGCTCTACGGGCCAAAGTTTATTCTAGCAATACTGGTTTTAATCATTGGTTGGTGGTTAATTGGTAGAGTTGCCAACATGGCTGAAAAATCAATGAATAGGGTCAAATTCGAAGTTGGTTTGACACACTTTTTAGTCTCCTTCATTTCTGTCATTTTAAAGGTACTACTGCTGATATCTGTTGCCTCGATGATTGGTATCGAAACAACCTCATTTATTGCAATGCTCGGAGCAGCCGGTTTAGCCGTAGGTATGGCACTGCAAGGCAGTCTAGCGAATTTTGCAGGTGGAGTGCTTATCCTATTCTTCAAGCCTTTTAAAGTAGGTGATGTTATTGAAGCCCAAGGCTACATGGGGAAAGTAGTAGAAATTCAAATTTTTGTCACTGTTTTACTTACCTACGATAATGAAAAAATCATTATTCCAAATGGCACGCTATCAAATGGCTGTGTTAAGAATAAGTTTGCAGAGCCAACACACCGCGTTGCAATCGAGTTTGGTATTAGCTATGGCGATGACGTTCATAAAGCCCGTGACGTGCTTATGAGCGTTCTGGATGACTATGATCTGGTATTAAAAGATATAGAAGATAAAAAACCAACAGTGCATGTTAGCCAGCACGGTGAAAGTCATATCGGCATGTTAGTGTGGGCTTGGGTTGAATCGGATAACTATTGGCCTGTGTACTTTGGTTTGTATGAACGAGTCAAAATTGCCTTTGATGCTGCTGATATCACTATTCCATTCCCACAGCGAGATGTTCATATTCACCAATTCCCTGGTAAATAATTTACAAGGCGAGGTCAACTCGCCTTATTTGATTGTGCTTGTTGAATTCGTATCAATAACTCTGCCGTAGCAGTTGCATCGGCTAATGCTCTATGATGATTCGTTAAGTTCAATTCAAAGTGTGTCGCTAAGTTACCAAGTGAATAAGACTTTAGCTTTGGAAATGTCTTTCGTGATTCAACTACTGTACATAGCTTAGGCATTTTAAAACCTTGCCCTAGTGCAGCGTATTCCTTACGAATAAATCCGTAATCAAAATTCACATTGTGAGCAACAAATACACTGCCTTTTAACAGGGCACGCAACGTGTCGGCTATGTCCTCAAAGCGAGGAGCATCACGTACCATTGCCGCGTTAATTCCTGTTAATTTGGTAATAAAGGCAGGAATACTTCGTTCGGGATTGATTAAACTCGCCCACTGCTTAATAACTTCGCCAGCTTGTAACTGCACAACCGCAATTTCAGTGATTTTATTATTCCCTTGTACGCCGCCAGTGGTTTCTATATCGACCACACTATAAATGCGATTTGGATCATTAAACCAGCTCACCTTAACGATATTTACTTCAAAGCCGTGTTGTTTTAAGACATCAATACTGACAAGTTGGTTGCGTCTTAGTTTGTCGCCCGGAGCTTTAACTTCTTCAAATGTGAGCTTATGCTCTTTTAAAACCATTAAATCTGGGTAACCATCTTTAAGCTGCTTAAAGGTTTTTGTCATTTGCAATAAATGCGCTTTTAAACTAGCTAGACTGCTGTGTTTTATCAACATTTTTAGTGGCTCTAAAATATCGCTATGCCACATAAAAACACCATTGGCTATTTCGTAGTACTGTCCTGCGTTTTTACAAACATATTTATACAACGCTTCATTACTAGTAAAATTTGCAAGCTTTTGCTCAATTTGTGTATGCTGCGATGTGTAAAAGCAATCAGCAAGTAGTACTTGTGGATAAAAATCAAATTCATTACACGGCGGGTACGGTGTCTCGATATAGAGCTCTTGCCAAAATGTTAAGGTAAAAAGACTTAACCAAAGATTATTCTCGGTAAAAAACACAGTGTTACCGAGCTGTTGATAATACTCGCATACTCCTTGCTCGACATCACCACGGTAAATGTCATCAACCTCTATTTGATGCTCTGTATCAATTAACATTTGTGTTAAGCGTGAACGTTGCTGCTTATTATATTTACGCTGTAGAAAGTCTTCGGCGAAATACAAAATGCTATCATCAAGCGGATTTTGGATAATATTTTCAAGCTTATGCTCAACCCAGCTTTTGTCTCCTAGCTTGTAACGCTGGCGAATTGCCAGCTCTTGCGCTTCACTACTGCCCTCACAATGCTCTAGTAACTCAAATGCAAAACCTAAGTCATGATCTTTAAGCTGCTTATATAAGCGAATCAGTAACTTGTTTTTGATGCTCTGGGCTAATTCATCTTCACAGTTAATAGCTAAAAGTGCTTGAGCTAAGGTTTGGTACTGTGTTTCTGATTGGCTTTGCTTAAGCTGCATACGCAACTGGTTTAATTGATAATGCGATTGTGCCTCGGCTAAGGTTTTAAAACGCGATAAGCTGTCGCTGACATCACCACGTACTTTTGCAATTCCTAAGTCACGCATTACAAAGCGATTTTGATGGTTTATATCGCCTTGACTTAGTCGGCCGCTATGTAAAAACTCAAAGTATTCATAATACTGGCTTCGGCTATTGACCACGAACTGACTAAATAAAGCGTCTAAATCACTGTGGTTGCGGTCAATATACTGTTTACAAAGTTGAATTAAGCTATGTTTGCTGGCTGATTTTTTATAATCAGGTTGTGTCGTCATTAACTCATCGTTTGCTAATAAGGTTAATAAAGTTGGCTTTGTTAAATGCTCAAGCAGCAAATCTAATTCATCATGACTTGGATGTGCCACCAGCCCCTGTTGCTTTAGCTTAAAAATAGCCCCATGTAGATTAGGGATTTCTTCATAATTTAACGATGACAGTGCCACGATTTTTGGTTTACGGGAATAAATACGCAGCAAAGTACACAAACTTTGCTCATCAAGTAGGGTGAGTTTTTCAAGAAATTGCATTTGCTCAGCTAAGAGTAAATGCGTGCACTGAGATTGAATAAACTCAGCGAGCTCAAAGAAATGACTTAAATAATATTTTGCTGGTAATTGTGTTTTCATAGCCAAACCTGACACTGTATATAAATACAGTATCAGGTATTAGTAAACTGATTTCAATGTTTGAGGCTATTTAACTTTTAAAATACCTACAATCGCGCAAATTGCACCGCCTACCATACCGAGCCAAGCCTCAATCGGTGTATCACCACTAAAAGTTCGGCTAATTTGTGCACTTGCAGAGTCATAAACGTTATATCCCCATACTGCGAGCGCTACACCAATAACGATTAAAGCAATACCTATAATTTTTCCCATCGTGTTGTTCCTTTTTGTTGTTTTGATTTCGTGCTGCTATGTTTAGTTTTGCACATATAATAATTAGCTGCAAAACCTTAAGAAATAATCAAACTAAAGGTTATGTTTTGCTCACTTAACGAAACCTGAAGTTCAGCATCAATTGCTTTACTTAACGCTTTGGCAATGGATAAGCCTAAGCCAAAGTTATCTTCAGACGTTCTGGCACTATCTTTTTGCCAAAGCGGATCAAATAACTGGCTAATGTCTTCATCTGTTAATGGTACTTTTAATTCGTTAGTAACAGAAAATTGCAACTTCCCCTTTTTATTAAGCAGCGAACTTACAGTCACTATGCTCTTTTCTGGGCTGTATTGTTTAGCGTTATTTACAAGGTTGGTGATGATTGATTCAAGGGCAAATAAGTTACTTACAATGGCTGGGATATCATCTTGAAACTCAAACTTAACCCATTCTAAATCGCACTTTTCTAAGGTGCGTAAAATAACCTGATTTAAATCACATGCATCTTGCTTAGGTAGGGCTTCATCACTGTACTTATGCAGTAGCAATAAGTTCGACACAATGCTCTTTAAACGCTGGCTAATTTTTAGCACTTCAGGTTTAAAGTCTGCCTCAAACTCTTTTTCATTTGGAAACCGAATCGCCACTTCAGCCATATTAATAAGCTCAGCAATCGGCGTTTTTAACTCATGGGCAATATCTGAGGTCAGGCGCTTTTCACGAAAATAGAGCTGGCGATTTTCTTGAATAAAGGCATTTAAGCTATCAACAATGGGTTGCAGCTCTTTCACAGGTTCTTTTATTGTTATCACGGCACTTTTATCTGCGATACTAAGCCGACTTATATCACGGTTTAGTTTATTAAGTGGCGCTAGAGAACTGTCGACCGATTTACGCACAAATAATCGAATGAATACGATTACTGACACGGTAGAAACAACAAAAATAACGTCAATTAACCATAAAATAAAATCAACTTTTTCTGATGAAGCTGCATAAGCCAAAGTAAGCGTGGTGTGATGCGTTTTGCTCACGCCATCAAAAAAATTTCTATGTGAGTGAGAGTCGATTTGCGGCTGGAAACGAGTATAAATAATTCGCCCGTCACGACCATCCGGCAGCTCAGTGGTCATTATTTTCGCTTCACCCAGTTTTAATTTTTCAAACTTGAGGTTCTTCAAAGCGAATAAATTAAGGCTCTGTGAGCGGGTAAACACCCCATCATCAGTCCACATTTGAAAATATTCAGGCTCAACTTGACCATCAAATTCTGGCATAAAGTCACTAGAAAAATTAAAAGTTAACCCCTCTTCATCTTCATGAACCAAAGTCATCAGCATACCGGCTTTTGATTTCATGCCACGGTTAAATTCATTATCAATCCAACTATCAACGGCTATATCAGTGGCGACTAAAATACTTAAAACTAGCCCAGTTATAGTAATCGATAATGTAGTTACCAACTTACTGCGAATTGACTTCATTATTTTCCTTGAATGATATAACCAAAGCCACGCTTAGTTTGAATAGGTAATTCACCGCCTGCCACCCTAACCTTTTTGCGGGCCGATGATAAATGCGCTTCAATGGAATTTTTTGAGACCAAGTCATACTGCCCAGCTATGTAGCTACTCAACTTTTCTGCAGTGATCACTTTATTTTGATTGCTAAATAAACACTCAACTATTTTATATTCGTTAGGTGTTAAGTCGACTGAAGTACCGCCGACTTGTAAGAGTTTTAATTGTAAATTTAAAGCCAAGTTATCAATGCGGATCACATCACTGATTGTTTTCAGACCACCGCGACGCATTAAATTTAATAACCTTGCATGCAGCTCATCAAACGAAAATGGTTTGGTCAAATAATCATCGGCCCCAGTCAGCAGCCCCATTACTCTGTCTGCAGGTTCTTGCTTGGCAGATAAAATAAGCACACGCACATCGAGCTGCTTTGCTCTTATGGTTTGTAATAACGTAATGCCATCAAGGCTGGGTAACATAATGTCGAGTATTACTAATTCGTACTCACCAGACATGGCCATACTCAAACCTTCAGCACCATCGCCGGTTTCATCAATGGTAAAACCTAAGTTTTCAAGGCCAATTCGTAGACTACGTCTTAATGACACCGAATCTTCTATTATCAACAATTTCATATGTTACTCATTTAGATGAAAACCACTTTTGTGTCATTAGGTTACGCTCAAAATCTTAAGATTCCCTTAAGATTTACTTAAGTTTTTCTAGTTTAGAAAATATTAAGATTACCATAAGGGTTTCTTAAGTTTCACTGCCTAGTATTGCCATAGTTTCGATTAAGTAAGTACGACTATGACAGCAAAACTCTCTGTTTTAAAACCTTTGTTCCGTTTTTCATTAATATTAATGGCAGTTTTTATACTGTCGAGAATAAGCTTGCTAATATGGCAACAGCAAAGGTTAGCTGATGGCGATAGCCTAGCGGTTTTATTTGGCGGCTTAAGGGTAGACTTAAGTAGTTTAGGGTACTTGTTAGCCCTTGCCGTTTTAATGTTGATAGCTCATGTTCTTTTGCGTAGCAAAACCTCTTTATTGCAACTTATTTTTACTCTTTATAGCAGCATAGTCGTTACTTTAATCGTGGTTATTGAAGCTTCTACTCCCGCGTTTATTACCCAGTACGATGTACGACCAAATCGCTTATTCGTCGAATATCTTGATTACCCCCAAGAAGTATTTTCCATGCTATTACATGGCCACCTGTTCGCTATGATAAGCACCTTAATTATTGCAACGCTAAGCTGTGTGTTTGCGTATCGTTATATAAATGCAGCATTTAGCAAACAACAAAACGCTAAAACTGTTAGCCAAGTTGTAATACTCGTTACCACTTTATTAGTCTGCTTAATTAGCGCACGAGGCACTGTAAGCCACCGCCCTTTAAATCCTGCTTTAGTGTACTTTTCAAGTGACTCGCTGGTTAACTCGCTGGCTTTGAATTCAACGTACAGTGTGGCATTTGCTATTAAAAATATGGGCAATGAGAAAAATGCCAGTAGTTTATACGGCAACATGCCACGTAATGAGATTTTACAAACAGTAAAGCAAGCAGCCTATAAACAAAAGTTTATAACTGAGAATATTCCTACACTTTCAAGCAACACGCCTTTTAACACGGGTAAGAAAAAGAATTTAGTTATCATTTTAGAAGAAAGCTTAGGTGCACGTTTTGTTGGTGAACTAGGTGGCATTGGTGTGACTCCTGAGCTTGATAAGTTATACAAGCAAGGCTGGGGCTTTAATAACTTATACGCAACTGGCACTCGTTCTGTTCGAGGTATTGAAGCGGTAACAACTGGGTTTACTCCGTCTCCTTCACGCTCAGTGGTAAAACTATCAAAATCACAGCGTAATTTTTTCTCACTAGCTGATGTATTAGCCCGCACAGGCTACACCACTCAGTTTATTTACGGCGGTGAAAGTCATTTCGATAATATGAAAAGTTTTTTCTTAGGCAATGGCTTTAGCGATATTGTAGATATCAATGACATGCAAAACCCTGAGTTTATTTCGTCATGGGGTGCAAGCGACGAAGACTTGTTCAATCAAGCTGATAAAGAGCTAAGCGCATTAAATAAAGCAGGCAATCCTTTTTTTAGCCTTGTGTTTACTTCAAGTAACCACGATCCATTCGATATTCCAGAAGGTAAAGTAACACTACCTGAAGGCCATGACCCAGAAAACCTCAAACGTGATCTAGCAATCAAATATGCAGACTATGCACTAGGTAAATTCATAGCAAAAGCAAAAACGCAAGATTACTGGCAAGACACAGTATTTTTAGTGGTTGCAGATCATGATGTGCGAGTGTTTGGCTCAGAGCCTGTGCCGCTTAAATCTTTCCATATTCCTGCCGTGATCCTAAATAGTGGTATGGACGCAAAGCAGGATACTCGCTTAGTCAGTCAAATAGACTTACCTGTCACTTTGTTATCGCTATTAGGCGTAGACCAAGCGACACCTATGCTTGGTTATGATTTAACTAAACAATACCCAGTTGAGCGCGCCATGATGCAGTACTACGACAACTTTGCTTACGTTGAAAATGGTGAGGCAGTGATACTCATGCCAAACCAAAAGGTTAGCTATTGGCACTACGACCCAGCCACTAAAACCCAAGTAGCTATTGATAAGGCTGGCAGCAGCGTTGAACTTGCCAAAAAAGCTCTGGCTCACGTCTTATTTAGCAATTTAGCTTATACCGAACAGTTGTATCGCTTACCAAATAAATCGTAGCGATGAGGAATAATCATGAGCATGAAAATTAAACAACTCCTTATTAAAAAATGGCAAGTTAGCTACAGTCAGTTTGTGTGGCTGGTGTCGTTGTACTTGGTTATCGCATTTAATGGTCTATTTTTATTTAACATGGCTGAAGCAGCAAGCAAGCCAGAACATGTCAATTGGTTATTTATAGCAAGCGTACCGTTTTTATTATTAGCACTGACGGCAATGGTGTTAAGTTGGTTATCGTTAATCACCTTTGTAAAACCAGTGCTTTTAACAAGCATCGTAGTTTCGTCACTGTTGTTTTATGCAACCTTAAACTACGGTGTTATCTTCGATAAAAGCATGCTACAAAATATCTTAGAGACAAACTCAGGTGAGGCATTTTCATACTTAAATATACAAGTTGTCGTCTTTATTTTTGTACTTGGCGTGCTCCCCGCTTACTTGTTTTCACGTTTTAAAATTGTTGGTAACTTTCGTGTTCGTCTAAAAAACTTTGCGCTTCTCAACGTCACTGCATTTATTGCTATAGCAGCTATTGCAGTACCATTTTATAAAGATTATGCCTCTGTTGGGCGTAATAACCGTCAATTAACTAGCTATATTACCCCTTTTGCATTTTACACTGCGGGCTATAAGTATCTGCGCGATAATTATTTTTATCCGCCTTTACCATTTAAAGTACTGGATAAAACGCCGCATTTACTAGAACAGCAACAAAGTTCGCTGACAATTATGGTAGTAGGTGAAACAGCTCGTGCAGCAAACTTTTCACTGCAAGGATATAACAAGCCAACTAATCAATATACACCTAAGCTTGGCGTTAAATATTTCAGTGACGTTAGTTCATGTGGCACGGCTACGGCTATATCTGTACCTTGCATGTTCTCGCGTTTAGACCGTAATCACTATGATTCGCGCATAGCGCAAAGCCAAGAAAATGCGCTTGATATCATTCAACGAAGTGGTGTCGAAGTAACGTGGATTGATAACAATAGCAGCTGTAAAGGGGTTTGTGTGCGGGTAAACTCACAAACGGTAGAACCAACAAAGAGCAACCCACTTTGTGATGGACGCTATTGTTTTGATGAAGTACTCGTGGAAGAGTTAGCTACAAAACTTGCCAAGAGTAATGCTAAACATCAACTTGTTGTGTTACATATGATTGGTTCACATGGTCCAACTTACTATCGTCGATACCCAAAAAAAGACAGTGTATTTATGCCTGATTGTCCGCGTAGTGATATTCAAAATTGTAGCAGCGAGCAACTAACAAACACCTATGACAATACTATTGCTTATACAGACTTAGTACTCAGTAAACTTATTAATTTAATGCAAAACAGTCAGGCGGATGACAAAGCCCTGCTGTATGTTTCTGACCATGGTGAATCACTTGGAGAAAAAGGCTTGTACTTGCATGGCTTCCCATACGCATTAGCACCTAAAGAGCAAACCCAAGTGCCTATGTTGTTTTGGAGTAATAAACTAGCCGATACCCGTTTTAATCAATGTATCGAACAACAGCGTAACAACGCTTTTTCTCACGATAATATTTTTGACACCCTACTTGGTTTAACCCATGTAGACAGCACTGAATATCATCCAGAGCAAGATATCTTCAATGCTTGCTCAAAACAAAGCTAACGAAATAGAGATTTCATACTATGCAATTTGATAGCACTAACAAACCCATTGGCATTAAACGTATTCGCCTAGCATTTAAAAACTCCCAACGTGCATTCACTTGGTTAGCAAAGCATGAGTCTGCTTTTAAACAAGAGCTGATACTGTTGGTCCTTGCCATAGCAGTGGTTTTTGTATGGCAAATTAACCTGTATGAGAAAATCATGCTGCTTGTATCTGTACTATTTGTGATGTTTGCTGAAGTCGTAAATACGGCAATTGAAGCCACAATAGACCGTGTAGGCCTTGAAATTCATCCATTATCAGGCCTAGCTAAAGACTTAGGATCAGCAGCCGTACTTATTGCCCTAACAATTTGTGCGCTGGTATGGGGCGGTGTGTTTGTGAACAATCTAAGTTAACTCGCTTTTTTATCATCAGGGGTGTCATTACAAAGTGCACAGTGGCGCCCTTTTGATGAATGATATAAACGGGTTGCGATAAAAATTGCCGTGGCAATAAAAGACCAAAGTAACGCAAAGCCTAATGCGCTGAGTGTCTCGTGACCTTTCAGTATTTCCACCATAAATAATAAAATAGCCACCAGCGTGAAAACTCTAGTGGCTCTTAAAACCCAAAATTTAATACCCATAACTTACTCCTTTAAATGAGACCCCTTTAAACGAGCCTCCTTTGAAAGAATGAGTGTAGTTCAAAATAAGAAAAACACCTTATAAATCCAGAACAGGCTCAGACAATATTTGTACGTTATTTTTAAATACCTCTAACAGCCCCGGCGGTGAGTGTTCAGTACCAAGTACGGTAACATGACATACATAACGATAACCGTTATTAGTAAAGGTATAAAAATGATTTCCGCCACTGCCATCAAAGCTTAGACTGCCCCCTGTGATCACAAGGCTTGGCTCATCTTGCATAGATTGATCTATTTCCCATGCTGCATAGCGGTACTGATTATCAGCAAGCTCATCGATACGAATTAAGTGCTTTTTTGTTTGCCACGTTAATATCGGTTTTGTAAATTCACGAAGGCTTTTATGTAATGCTTGTTTTTGCTCGTCAATCAGTGCTTCGCGTCGTGCTTTTTCTGCCTCTGATTCATAAGGCACAGCCCAAATAGAGCCATCAAAGTCTAACCAAAATTTGCCTGAATCAAACATAATGCCGCGCCACCCCATCATTTCCCAGTCGTGGCGAATATTTGAATTCACGATTTTTTCGACAAACTCTTTATCAAAAATTTGCTCAAACTTTTCTATAAGCATTTGCTCATTTTCAATTGCTTGCAGAGGCGCTTTGCGCTGCAGAGGATAATGCACTCGCTTGGCGATTGCAGCTCTATCACCCGCTTTAAACGCCGCAACCACAGGTTTTACAATTTTTATATGTTTTGTTGCGGCTGTTGTTGAAAAAGAGATAAGGCAACCGAACAAAATTACCGCGAAATACTTCATATGCCTACTTTAAAATTTAAAAACCAGATTATTCAAAGCGTAACAAATTTTTGTATATACAGTACAGGTGCTATTTCATTAACAACTCAATCTCAGCGCTTTGATTACCAAGCCTATCAATTGCAATTATCTTCATTGCCTCTAATGGTCGTTGTCCATAAGAAGCTGCAACAGAGAACGTACTCTCATCACTTGAGTAAATATGATAGTGCCACTGCTGCGCATATTTTAGATAGACAAGTAACTCAGACACTTGATCTGAATCTGGGTGTGTCCAAGTCAAATGAACATCGTCACCATCATATTTAACATCAACTTTAACAGCTGCTATTACTGACGCATCTAGCCAAGGAGTTTCTGGAATTAAGGCTTGATGTTGAAATACGCCTTTAGTAATCACATCACTCATCAATTGACTGCCTTCAAGCGCTGTAACATTCCAAAAAACTGTACCGGGTGAAGTTGATAAAAACCCACGATTTATCATAATTTGATTGACGACCTCATCAACACCAGCCTCATCAAATGAACGCAATGCATTAATGCCAGGCCATAAATGTCGCCCATGAGTGTTTTGTGATTGCCACCAGCTTAATAAGAGCGGGTAGCTTTGTGCATATTGATTAATTGGCCAATAAAGTTGCGGTGAAAAATAATCAAGCCAGCCTTCGTTAAGCCACAGCTTTGCATCAGCAAACAAGGTGTCATATTGATCCATACCACGAATAGTTTCAGGTTCATCAGGCCTATATATACCAAATGGGCTTATCCCAACAAGAACATGAGGCTTTGTTTGTTTAACTAATTTGTATAAGCTTTTCACAAAATGATTTACTGCTTCACGGCGCCAATCACCGATAGATAACTCACCACCTGCTTCTAAATACTGACTGTATTGTTTAGCATCAGGAAAACCTTCATCGTTATTGTAAGAAGGATATGGGTAAAAGTAGTCATCATAGTGAATACCATCTAAATCATAGTTTTCTACAAGTTCCGTTAATACACTTAAAGTATGCGACACTACAGCTTGATCTGTAGGCAAAAACCAATAGGTCTCATTTTTTAGTTTCACTACTTTATCCGTCATTTTTTCAACAACTGAATGCTCTGAAACGGGGCCTCCAATGTGATGATGAGCGCGGTATGGGTTTATCCATGCATGTAACTTTAAGCCTCGTTTATGTGCTTGTTCTATCCAAAATTTTAAAGGATCATAAAACGGTTCAGGTGCTTTTCCCTGCTTTCCAGTAAGATAATAAGACCATGGTTCATTCGTACTTTTATATAAACTGTCTGCTTGCGGTCTAACCTGAAAAATAACGGTATTGAAGTTATGTTGTTTTAGTAAATTAAGGATTTTAATTGCTTGTTGTTTTTGCTCAGCAACAGATAATCCAGGCTCTGATGGCCAATTAATGTTTGCAACGGTTGCTACCCATGCAGCACGAAACTCTCTTGCAACCTGAGGTTGCTGGATAGTGCCAAAAAACTGCTTTTCAATGTTCGTAGCCTCTTGTTTTTGCATAAAAACACACGCATTCAAAGCAAAGCAGATGAACAATAATAATAAATGTTTAAAATACACTGTATACCTCACAAAAAAGGCACAACAAAAACTTGTTGTGCCTACATGAATCTAATTCAAATAAGAAAATTAGAACTTCATTTGCGCGCCGACCAAGAAACGACGACCATAATCATGAATAGCTAAAGGGCGATTAGCATCTGGCATACCGGTGCTATTACCTGAAGTCGCTTTTTGCTCTTCATTTGTTAAGTTAATAGCTTGGAAAATAAGATTAAAATCTTCAGAAACATTGTAGCTTATATTCAAATCATACTGACCAAAACCATCTTTATACTGATTTAAACCAAGGTAATTTGTATAAAAATATTCTGAACGATAGGTATAAGAAACACGCGCACTGAAAGCTGTATTTTCGTAGTAAACAGTCGCGTTGAAGGTATCTTCTGAATTGTTAGGTAACACAGCCTCTTCACCCGCAGCTTTTTGCTCTGCAGTTTGCTCTAGCTCAGCATCTGAATAAGTGTAGTTCGTTTGAATGCCGAACCCATACATTAGCTTTTGCGTGTAGTTCACTTCAAAGCCGGAATTCTCACCACCTAGCCCGTTTTGCGGTTGAGTCACTAAGAAATCACGAACCTCTTCAACGCCAGTATCAGGGTCTGTCCATGTCCACTGCTTTTCAATAGTGGTATTGGTAATATACGAATCAATGTCTTTATAAAAATAAGCTAATGACAATATTGATGACTCATTAAAGTACCACTCAGCTGATAAATCATATTGAGTTGAACGATAAGGTTTTAAATCTGGATTGCCTTGTGAGCCTTTACAACCTGTTGCCGCTGCACAGTAGCCACTTTTACGCGCTGATAAAAAATCGTAGTCAGGACGAGACATTACTTTAGCTGCAGCAAAGCGAAGCACAACATCATCCGTAAAGTCATAGTTAATATTTACACTTGGTAAAAAGTCATCGTAGCTATTTGAACTATACACATCTTGAATATTTTCAGGCGCAAAACTACGTCCTGTGTATTCAACTGAACGAGAGTCAAGCTCTGTTTTAACTGCACGTACGCCCATATTACCGCGCCACTTATTGTGCTCGAACACAGCTTTGAGGTATCCAGCCGTAACGGTTTCTTCTAGATCGAAGGTGTAGTCAAGGTGCTCATAAGGACCTGAAGTAGGACTTGTTGATGAAATCCAGTCTGCATATTGGTTATTATCAAACTGCCATAAAATGCCGTCACTAGCAGAATCACTTGCAAACATACCCAAATTAAAATTTTCACCTGCTGCTGAGACTTTTGGATAATTGGCTTTCATTAAACTGGCGGCTTTTGTATGCTCACGGTATTTTACACCCGCTTTAATTGCAGTGAAAAAACCAGTATCTAATAAATATTCAACATCAAATTGTGCATAAAGCTCATCAGAATCGTTGAATATATCATTTTTATGGTTGTAATCTAATCGATAATCTTCAGGGCTTAAATCTGCAGATAAAGTTACATCAGGCGTGCCGTTTTCTAATGTAAATGATGCATTTGTATTGGCGTAATACTCAGAATACACATCACTCACCTCACCATCCGCTTTACTATAACCAAATTGACCTGTAAGAGTGTAATCATCGGCTTTAAGAGTCACTTTTAAGTCATGCGCTTGAGTTTTAAATTCACCGCGATATCCCGCATTACCATAATAACCCAAGTTATTGTGTGCTGGTAAATCACCTGCGACAACCGTACCATCAACAATCACTGGGTTCTCAATATTAGCAATATTCTGTAAGATAAAACCGCTTGAATACGTGCCATATGATTCATGTTCTGACTTTGAATATAAGTTATTGAAAACAAATTCAAGATTATCATTAGCTGCGTATTGGAATGTCGCTGTTGCGGTATCTAAATCACTATCACTTGCGTAGCGGTTGTAACCCACTGCCCCTGGATAAAATTCTGCATTCCCATCTTGGTTGGCATCTGTGCTGCGATATCCAAAACGTACTTCTTTACTATCACGCTGCGTTGCCGTTTCTTTGTGGACAAAACCAACATTAAACCCAAAGTCTTGGGCTTCATTTTTCCATGAATATAAACCAGACACGTATGGCTTAGTTTCGTCTGCGTTTTCAAAATGAAATGCTTTTACTGAAAGCGCAGCATAGTTAGCTTCACTATCAAGCGGTTTACGTGTTTTTACTACAACAGTGCCGCCAATTGAACCCTCATCAATGTCAGCTTCAGCAGACTTATAAACCTCTAGAGTATCGACCATTTCTGCTGGTAATAATGAGTAATTAAAACCACGCGACGGGCGTGTAATTGATGCCGAAGCCGTTGCAGAAGCCACATTTTGGCCATTTAACAGCGTTATATTTAAATGAGGTGCTGTACCACGAATACTCACTCGATCACTTTCACCGCCTAAGTCTTTCTCTACTTGCACGCCTGGAATACGCTGTAGTGCATCAGCAACTGTTTGATCAGGAAATTTACCGATGTCTTCGGCAGAAACCGCATCAACAACGCTGTTTGAAAAACGTTTCATGTTGATACTTTTCTCAACTGACGCCGCATAGCCGCGTACTTCGATCTGCTCTATATCCTCTTTTGTAATTTTATTTTTTCCATCTTCTTGAGCAGCTGCAAAGGCAGTCGTACATGTTCCTAACACAAGTGTTGGGAGCAATGCTTTTTTAATACAAACAGTTAGCGTGGAGAATTTTTTATTCATGGAAATGTAACCCTATCGTTTTTAAAAAGTGAGAGATTTTGTGACTACAAACTACATAAATGCTCTTTTGAACAACAACTGGTAACAACTTTATTGCTACATTGCGGCTACAATAGTAGCAACGCCGCACAAAATCAAGATATTTTATTCTTGATTAATATGCAAATTAAAATATAAAATTCCTAAAAAACATCCAAAAAAACACCCTAAAAAAGGCAATAAAAATACCCCATTAAAATCAATTACTTGAATTTACAATAAAAACATGCACTTACAATTAAGCTGGTACCTAAAAAGCATTATTTAAAGAAAGAATTATTCTAACAAAAAATCAAACACAACATTGACACTTGCTCTGAAGGTAATCGATTCTTGTAAATACTTACCTTCTGGGACTGCATTAATACGTGAGCCCGTTACCAAGATTTGTTCAATATTGTTATTGCTATCATAGCCGAAGTGACTACCTACCTCTTGCGATTGAATACTATACACTCGACCAAGTTTCGCTTCGAATGCGCTAGCAAGGCTGCTCCCCTGTTGTTTGGCATTCACTACTGCCTTATTCAGAGCGACTTGCTCGTAGTCTGAGGCTTTCGTTGATAAAAGTTGAATTTGCTCGATTTGATTGACACCCACTTTAAGAGCAAAGTTTAAGAAACCATCCAAAAGAGAGAGTTGTTTAAGGCTGACTTTGAGCTTACGCGTGGCTCGAAAACCATCTTTAGCTAGGTTATCGTTTTCGTCATAACGCATATTGGGCTCAACAAATATCCGCCCCGCAGAGATACTTTTTTCGTCTATAGAAAAATTGCTTAATCCCGCAAGAAGTTTGTTCACTTGCGTATCGACTTGCTGCTTCGCTTGCAAACTTTCAGCTTTTACAGATTCAAACTCTAACGTGATATTAGCCATATCGGGAGCAGTACGCACAACAGCCTCACCTTTAACAACGATGTGGCGATTATCTGGTAAACTCGTTCAGCCATCACAGAACTGGTACATAAAACCAATAGTAACAAAGATTTAAGCATCATAATCTCTCCCTAGAAAAAGTTATGATGCCTTGCTACGGTATGAAAGTATAGTAATACTATGCTTTAATGAAGTGTAAAAAAACCAAAGTTAGCAAGTCTGCACTCGCTACCGCATCGAAGTTAAGATGAGAGGAAATAAAATCTAAGCAGCTTTAGCTCGCCATCGCATTGTCGACGTAATCTTCGACCATATCTGCAAAATCTTGGTCAACAATGCCAAGTTCAGATAAGCATTGCTCTTTAATTTTAAACCACTCGCTTGAATACTGTTGGTGGCGCGCATAGTCCACAGCACTCTCTGCGCACTTTAAAATGGCATACGCCATACGCTGCTGCTCATCATTGCTTTGCTCTAAAAAGTGCGTGTTGTGATGATTTAAAATAACGTGACATAGTGGCTTAGGTAGGTGCCATGATACAGAAATAAAGTAGCCAATCACCGCATGGTCACACTGATAACGTGCTTGTTCAAGGTCTGTAATTGCGAGCTCTTTGGCTAGGTTTGCTTGCTTGAGTACCTCAACATAATCTCTAAATTTTAATGCCATGGCAGCAATACCTACATTATGAAAAAGCCCTAATGAATAAAGCTCATCCACTGGCATTAAAGACTTATAACGATTACCCAGCAACACACAGGCATTTGCAACTTCAACCGATTCATCCCAAAAGCGCTCTAAGCTAATACAAGCATTGCCTTTAAAGTTTTGCTTTAGGAGAGCCAAAGTTACCAGCCGATTAAGCTGATCTAACCCTAAAAACATCGCCGCTTGGCGTATATCACTTATGGTGCGTTGTAAGCCAAACACGGGGCTGTTGATTGTTTTTAATAATAAGGCCGAAAGGCTAATGTCACGTGATATTAAATTGGCTACTTTATCTAAGCTTGCATCAGATTTTTGCATTTCTTCGGCAATTTGGCTCAATAGCTCAGGTTTAGGTGGAATATGAAAACCGCGTTCGAGTGAAACTAGGTGTTGTTCATCTAAGTTGATCATTTGCCCAAGAGCCTCCGTTAATAAGCAACGAGCAATTTAATAGTTTAGATGTGTAAAATAACCTAAGAAGTTTGCCTTAGTATTGTTTGAGATCAATGTGTTGCGAAGAAAGGGAATTAATTCATAAAAAGCTAACACGGCATATTATGACACGTTGCTATAATATGCCGTCTTTTTGAAGGTTTGCGGTTTGCTTAGTGAGCAAGTACGCTTAGCCACTCATCAGGGTTTGCTAAAATGAACTCAAATACATCCTTGTTATTTAGAGTAATGCGAATTCCATCTGCTGTGATTGGCAAAATACCCGCACCTTTACCTGAACACTTATCAACGTTATTGATTTGCGCTCGTGAAAATCTGTATGGGCCTAAGCCTAACTCTTTATTAAACGGTTCAAAAACAATGTCTTGTTCAGTAACTAAAAGCTTACCATCCGCTTTTGCGACACCCGATTGAATAGTTGCTGCTGATTCTTTGACTGTGTGTGCGTGCATATCCTTTACTCCACTTAACAAATGAGTGTTAGCCTACACTCAATTAAACCTTAAAATAGCGTACCAACTTAAGATACAACAAGTACGAAAAAAGTACAGTTAAATCAATTAATTTCAAATCATTATTTTACAAAGGGCTTTTGAACACGTTAGATTACTTTTCCTTTGTATAGGACTTTTAATATTTTCATAAAAAAGCCGTCACAGCTTTTACCCTTTCTTATGTGAACAAATAAAAATGCGCTATGCTTAGAATAACAACAGGATAGGTGCCGTAAACTGATGATAAAAGCGTTGCAGCAAACTAAAAACAAGTTAAAAGTAAATGCCATTATCATGATTGCATTAGTAGCTTCACTTACTGTTACCTCTTTATTCTTTTACAGAAATGTTGACTCACAATGGCATGACTATTCAAAAACCGCCGCTAACATTTATGTACTTCACGACAAGCTAATTCAAAAACTCGGTTATGGTGGCTTTATTCACCATTTTAAAAACCTAGTACTAAGAAAAAATACAGATCTATACCTACCGCCCATTGAAAATGAACTCCGCGAAATAAAAGAGATCTTTGCCAAACTTGGCGCAATAAAAGAATACGATCAAACAGCACTTATTGACGTTAAAAAAACGGTTAATGAGTATAAAAATAATCTCGACATTGTTTTAAAAATGATTGCTGATGGCGCAACTAGCGAGCAAATAGATTCCAAAGTTAAAGTAGATGATACAGAGGCATTGAAGGCACTTGCCGCGTTCGAGCAACATATAAACTTAACACTTAAAGAAAAAAGTATCGCAATTGATGAAAACTTCCAAATTGCTTATACCGTTCATGTTTTAACAATTATATTGCTCACCAGCATATTGCTTATTTACTTTAGAAAGCTTTCAAACTCTTATAAACAACAGATTGAGCTTACTGAACGTGCCTTAGAAGGCACAAGAATAAAATCAGAATTTTTAGCTAATATGAGTCATGAAATACGCACTCCACTTAATGGCATAATGGGGCTATTACAAATTTTGCAGCCGAACATTCAAAAACCGAAAAATATTGAAGTTGTTGCTAAGGCGCTGTTTTCTTGTCGGTCACTCCTTACCATTATCAACGATATTTTAGACTTTTCGAAAATGGAGGCGAACGAGCTTTCGATTGAGCAGGTGGATTTTTCGATGTCGAAGGTCGTTGAGTCGATCAATTCTGATTTTCTGCCGCTTTGTAACGAAAAAGCAATTGAATTAAACATAGATATAGACGATGACGTTGAAGATTTATGGATAGGAGACCCAGTTCGGGTTCGACAAATTATTTTAAACCTGGTTTCTAACGCCGTTAAATTTACCGAGCAAGGTGGCGTGCAAATAAAGGTTAATAAATCTTCGCAAAGCCAAAAGCAAGGTGTTGAGATAGAAGTGATTGATACCGGCATTGGTATGAATAAAGAGGGGTTAATGCATCTATTTAACCGTTTTCAGCAAGCCGATAACAGCATAACGCGGCGTTTTGGCGGTACAGGGTTGGGTATGTCGATCACCGCGAATCTCGTTAAACGGATGCATGGCCGTATTGATGTAGACAGCGCACTCGGTAAAGGCACCCATTTCACGGTTTATTTACCGCTCAAAGTATCTGAAAAGCAACACTTAAATGATAGCTTTACTGATGTAACCGCACCTGATTTATCGGCTAAAACCTTATTAATTGCTGAAGATAACCCACTCAATACTATGATCATCAAATCGATGCTTGCAGAAACCAACGCAGAACTTCACTTTGCAAAAGATGGTGCTGAAGCTGTCGAGCTATTTAAACAACTCAACCCCATTTTAGTTTTGATGGATATACAAATGCCAAATATGGGAGGGATCGAAGCTTGCTCCCATATTCGTAGTATTGATAAAGAGATTCCCGTTGTTGCCTTGACTGCCAACGTGATGAAAGAAAATATAATCGAATACATGAACTGTGGTTTTAATGGCCACGTAGGCAAACCCATTGAAAAGCATTTACTATTTAAAGCGCTGCATGATGCAATTGCAGTTAGCCGCGATGAGCTCATTGACTAAGCTTTTATAGTACAGCGATAACCCTCTGATTTTTAATTTCTTATAAATATACCAATTTTTTAAAGCGTAACTTATTACATATTTTCAATGAGTTATATTTGTAGATTACTACTAACTCCCTCTCTTATAGCGCTGTACAAATATCATTCGATATTAATTGACTTAGCTAAAAAGATCCCCCATAGTCGAAAAAACCATCAGTACACATTAGACCAAATTATAAAACCAAGTAGCAAACTAATTGCTATAAACAAAAATGTGGAGGAGATGCGTTATGAACCGTAAGTCAAAATTAATCTACCGTATTATGTTGGCCTCTAAGCTTCATAGCCGTAATAAAGAGATATCACTCGATACATTAAAACAAGGCTGTTGTCTAAGTGACTCTGAATTACTAACCATTTTAAAAGAGCTAGAAATTAAAAAACTGATCAGCTGGGATGCCAGTAAATCTGCTTTTATGATTTCAGCCTAGCTCAGCATATTTAAACGACAGCTTGGCTATGCATTGCTGTCGTTTTAACATATACCCGACCCTGTTTAATCATTTAAGTTTTTACCTTCCTAGCCCTTTAAATACACTTTTGAAAGATGAACTTAATCGATTACGTAAATATACTGTGAATACGTATGTACAAATTTGTTACACACAAACCTTGGGTATATATTTATCAGACTGTTTGTTAGTACACACAATTTAAATTGACAACAAGGTCTGACATGAATTCACTTCTTACCAAAAGCTTGCTTATATTTACACTGAGCTTACTCGCTGCATGTTCACAAACCACAAGTACAAAAAGTGCCTATGAACCAGAAGCCTATGTAAAAATAACTCATCCTGAATGGTCAAAAAATGCGGTACTTTATCAATTAAATACTCGCCAATTTACTCCAGAAGGAACCTTTATTGCAGCACAGCAACAGCTGCCTCGCTTAAAAGCATTAGGTGTAGATATTATTTGGCTCATGCCCATTAACCCTATTGGCGAAGAAAATCGCAAGGGCAGTTTAGGTAGCCCTTATTCTGTAAAAGATTACCGTAAAGTAAACCCTGAATTTGGCACATTGAATGATCTAAAAGCCTTTGTTGATAAAGCTCATGAAATGGGTATGTATGTTATTTTAGATTGGGTAGCGAATCACAGTGCCTGGGATAATTGGCTTCGCTATGAGCACCCTGATTGGTACGAGCGTGATTATCAAGGAAACTTTAGGCCAACGCCTTGGTGGGATTGGTCTGACATTATCGATTTTGATTATTCAAAGCCAGCGCTGCGTAAGTATATGACTGAATCAATGAAATACTGGGTAAAAGAAGTAGGTATTGATGGCTATCGCTGTGATGTGGCAGGCTTTGTACCCGTCGACTTTTGGAATAACGTTCGCCGTGAGCTGGATGAAATAAAGCCTGTTTTAATGCTGGCTGAGTGGGAATCTCGTGATTTACATGCTAAAGCATTCGATATGACTTACGCTTGGTCATGGTCTAAGCATATGCATAATATCGTAAATGCTCATGCCGATGTCAGCGCTCTCTTCCTTTATTATTCATGGAATGAAAGTGCATTCCCGGCCGAGGCGTACCGCCTTGTAGGTGTTGCAAATCACGACACCAATGCATGGGAAGGCACCATGTTCGAAAACTACGGCGATGCACTTGAAGCTGTAATTACACTTTCTGTGATTGGCGAAGGTTTCCCGATGATTTATAACGGACAAGAAGCTGGCAACGATAAACGACTCGCCTTTTTCGAACGCGATCCAATAAAGTGGCAAAAGCACCCTATCGGTGATTTATACCAATCGCTATTTGCACTCAAACATAACAATGAAGCCCTGTGGAATGGTCAATTTGGCGGCCGCATGGTACATGTACCAAACACCGCACCTAAGCAGGTGCTTAGCTTTGTTCGTGCAAAAGGAAACGATAAAGTATTTGCCGTATTCAATCTTTCAAAAGAGCCTAAAACTGTCAGCTTTAAAGAGCCGTTGTTTACAGGAAAATATAAAGAAGTACTTTCTAAAGAAATAGTTGAGTTTACTGAAAGCTCAACACTAACCCTGCCTGCTTGGGAGTTTAAAGTATTCGCGAAATAACAATTTTGAGTGCACTTAAGAGAGCATGAATTCCTTTATCAATTCTTATAAAAAAAGGTGCTACTGCTGCACCTTTTTTTATTTTTAAGTATAGAAATAGTTTAGTAAAAGCAATGGCGCTAATACGACTGTCTAACGCTAGATTAGGCCAGTTATCTACTATTTTTTTCATTTCTAGAGCGAGTAACCACCGCGCAAAATTGATACTTTTTTATTAATAAATTTTCATTTCATACTACTCATCTTTAAAGTTTGAAAATTTCAATATTTTAAATAAACATAGTAATTTCATAACCTTAAGAATTTAGCGGTTTAGTAATTTAATCGTTTAGTAATTTAATATTTTTAATGGTTTTAATACTTTTAATAATTATTGATATGACAATTAAACCAAGTACCATATTTGGATACGGAGGATAAGATGAAATCAGAACACTCAGGAACCAGCCAAGCTCCAATCAAAAACAAACCTCTTATTTTTGATTACGGAAGCCTGACTATTTATGGAAAAAAATACAGAGTCAGCCCTGCCACATTTAGGGTTTTTGAGGTTCTTTATCGGAATATTGGAAAAACAGTTAATAGGTACGAATTACTAAGGATTGGTTGGCCAGAACAGAAAGCTGTTATTGGCAATGTAAATGTTTCAATTTATCAGTTAAGAATTATCTTGAATGACACCAGCTACATTATTGAAAGTGTGAGAGGAGTCGGTTTCAAGTTAATAAATATAAGGAGAGAATAAAATGAACGTATTGGACAAAAATATAGATGAGTCTATTGTTAACTTAATACTTGTTATTGACTCTTTACCACGTCTCAACTTCGCGAGAAATAACCGAGCATCTATTTCAGAGCTCTCCAGCAAACTACTTCTCGCAGGCCTAGATAACACATCACTTGAAGACAAAATAAACTTTATTAAGCTCAGCTCTACTTTTCTTAATGATGCAATGCATCATAACGACACTGAAGAAAAAGCATTAAATAGAGAAGAAATTGATTACATAAACTATGTAACAAGTAACTAAAATGATAATACTCAAAAAAAACAAATTAAGAATTATCAATCATTCTTTAGCACTTTCGTTGTTAACATTGGTGCTGTTTTACGTCGACTTTAAGCTCTTCATTTTGAGCCTGACATTCTTAATTTTATTCATCGTTTTCTGTTTCATTTCAAGATTAGAAAAGTATAGACAAGGGCTATACTTTTCATTCTTATCATTTGAATCTTACATTAATTCTGAAAGAGTTCTTGAAAGAAGGTTACCTTTCTATACTTACTATTGGGACAATAAAGCATTCCCAATTCACTTAAGTTTTAGGGAGCATTAAGGCGCTCACTATACACCTGCCTAACACCCATTGTGCCACCATTGAACATGCATAAATACAAGCAGCAGTTTGACCTATTTTAAGAACTCTAGACTCCTCACTTATCAAAAACCATACAAAAATTAAGTCTGTCAAATTGCACTGCAAGCCTAACGAACCGCATTAAGGCATAAGCAACAATACCATCCAAATTCTATTGCACATAAACACGGCACCGCGTCTTGGACTGAAAAAGCCAAGTATCTAGAGCAATTAAAATAAAATCAGATAAATATTGGATTACAACAGAGTATTAAAACTTGAAAAAGATAATGAAAATAAAGAAAGTCACCCAAGTAGGATTTTGGGTGGCAGTCTTACCAGCCGCATCTCGGCACACACGTCACACGCTGTGGCTGCTCCCTTCCGGGCCTGACCAGGTTCACCTGCTAGTGTTGCGAGAGGACCAATAAGACTACCATTGAGGGCCTTGTTTGGCGCGGGAGGGATTATCTCTACTTTTAGCCTGTTATTCAAGGGGTATTCGAAAAAGAAAGTGCGATTGCATACTTGGTATACAATCACACTGTATTTAGAGGGGTAATTACTTACTTTTCAAGTTCAGCTTTTATGTTACGTAAAGCTGCTTTCACTTTTTTCATATTTTCTGGCCCCATGCGTAGCAATTGTTTTTGCGCATCAGGAAGATTTTCCCATTCAGAGTATGCGTATTGATAAGTGACTGAGTTACGAACTAGTGGCATATCACCTTTTGGATCTGGCGTATCTAGAAGCACATCAATAGCTTCTTCTAAAGTCCCAGTAAATGCATCACCTTCGTAGCCAATTTCTGCATAAGCTTCGTTAATCAGTGGCTTGTATTCGTCATACATACGTATAACTTGTGCAGCACTTAAACTAGTAAATAGTTTTACGTAAGGCGTGTAACGCTCATAGCTATTTGGATCGATTGTTAAAATATCCCCTTCTATGACTTTGAACGACTCCTTAGGGCGCTCAACAGGAGCATGACTTAATGCTACTTTACCTTTTGCAATGTTATCAACATACACAACACCACGACGAATAAGATCATCAGTCACCATTAAACTCATCACTTGGTCACTTAGTAATTCATCCATGCGAGCAACAACAACTTCATCACTTTCATTTAAGGTTGGTAATGGCTTAACTTCAGGAACTGGCTCAGGAGTGCGCTCTGGAGCTGTATCTACTACAACAGGCTCTGGTTCAGGGTTTGTAACTTCTGGTTCTGACTCTGCTTCTGGTTCTTGATATTCCACAACAGGTACTTCTTCAGTAACAATGTCTTCAACAACTTGAACTGGTTTATCTTCAGGCTTTAATAAAATAAACGCTGCTACACCAGCGATAAGGATAAGAATAACAACCGCAAAAATGAGGTTATTATTTGATGAACCTTTTTGTACTTCAGGTTCTGACGAATGCTCCGACATAGACACTCCCTTAAAAATAAAACAGATAAAAATACGAAAAAACCATTTAGCCTTGAGCTAATCTTTGCTTCTTCTAGCTTAAAGACTTACAGTTGATAAATAAAGTAAAGACGCACAACTATTTAAATGCAACCATGAGCAGTAAGTTAAAAAAAACACAACACTCTAAAATCGCTTTATTACTAACAGGTGGTGGCGCACGAGCGGCTTATCAAGTCGGTGTACTTAAAGCGATAACGCAAAGCATGCCTCGAACAGCACCGCTGCCCTTTACTATTATTAATGGGACATCAGCTGGCGCAATTAATTCCGCAGCATTAGCTTGTTATGCATCTTGTGCTCACTTAGCATGTAAAAAACTTGAATGGGTTTGGAAGAACTTTTCTACTTCTCAAGTATATAAAAGTGACTTTTTAAGTGTGTTTTTGCATATTACTCGCAACATGCTGACAAGCTTTCAATCTGAACATATAAACCACCCACCAGCGAGCTTATTAAACAATAAGCCACTTAGAAAACTACTGCACGAAATACTCGATTTATCGCGTATTGAACGAAACCTACATAAAAACTATTTAGATGCAGTTTCAATTACGGCTTCAAGTTATACCACTGGCGACTCTGTAGCGTTTTTTCAGTCACTGACACAAAATCCTTGGCGCAGAGCAAAGCGTGAAGGCCAAGCAACCCGCATTAATGTTGAGCACTTAATGGCATCAAGTGCCATTCCTATGGTGTTCCCAAGTGTAAATGTTTATAACCACTATTTTGGTGACGGCTCTATTCACCAACTCTCGCCGCTTAGCCCGTCAATACATTTAGGTGCTGAGAAAATCTTTATTATTGGTGTTGATGAGCCAAAAGAGTTGCACCCACCGGGTTATCAACCCCATTACCCAGGTCTTTCTAATATTGCTGGTCACTTACTCGACAGTGTGTTCACAGACACTTTACAGTCTGACTTAGAGCGCTTACAACGTATCAATCGCACTTTGAGCCTATTGCCTGCCCGCGACAAGCACCAGGAACTAAAACAAATCGAAACATGCGTCATCAATCCATCGCAAAACTTCAATGCGATTGCTGCTCAGTTTTATGATGATATGCCCATGGCAATCAAATTACTACTGCGCATGATAGGTGTGAAAAAGCGTTCTCAATCAAGTTTAACCAGCTACTTGCTCTTTGAGAAACGCTATACCCAAAAGCTAATTGAAATTGGCTACCAAGATGGTCTCAATAAACTACCAGAAATTCGCAAATTCTTAGAGTTGGAGTAGCTATTCCATACCATCGAGTAAAAAGCGCTCTACCCGCTCTACTCGCCGAGGTTTACCTTGGAGCACTAAAATATCGCCCGCCAGTAAAATAGTTTGTGGTGAAGGAGCGTCAATTTCGCGGTCTTGTCGGCGCAGTGCTCTAACCGACACGCGGCGCTGCTCAAGCTTTAGCTCGCTAATTTTCTGATTTACCGCATAAGCATGCTCAGGCAACGCAATAACATGCAGATACTCAAGTCTGTCTGAGCTCGCCTCTTCACCATCAAGTTTATCACCAGTGAAAAAACCATGTAGAAACTTATAGCGATTACGCCTTTCTTTACTAACACGGCGAATAATTCGCGTCATCGGCACGCCAGACATATAAAGCACATGTGACACCAACATTAAGCTTGCTTCCAGCGTCTCTGGCACAACTTCAGTAACACCAAGCTCTTTAAGGGTTTCAAGTTCTGTATCATCACGCATCCTTACAAGTATTTTAACATCAGGCGCAATTTGCTTAATGGCATCTACAACTATTTGAGTTTGCTCAAAATCTGTAAAAGTAATGATCACTAGCCTTGCACGCTCTACACCCGCTGATTTTAAAATATCTTTTTGATTTACATGGCCAAATATAACAGGCTCGCCAGCTGCTTTAGCTTCTTGCAGCAAGATAGGGTTACTTTCTACCGCTACATACTCAATAGCTTCAGGTTTTAAAAAACGTGCAACAGTTTGGCCTACGCGAGAAAAGCCACAGATCACCACATGATTTTGATACAAAGGACTGCTGGTCGCAGGCTGTTGCCAGTACTGACCTGTGTGGCTCAAAAGACCCAGTTTTTTAAGAATAAGGGGGGTTTTATCAATGAGGTAAGGCGTTAACGCCATTGAAAGCACGCCAACTGCAATTAAAAATGAAGCTTGCTCTGAGCTTATTAATAAATGCTGCGAAGCAAGCGCTATTAATACAAAACCGAACTCCCCCATTTGCCAAAGCATTATACCTGCCGATACAGCATCTTGCTTACGTTCACCCATCACTTGAGCAGAAATCGCGAGCACTGCAATTTTAAACAGTAACAAGCCAATTAATACGGTGATGATCCAGTACCAGCTATTTAGCACATAAAGCACATCTAACTGCATACCTACAGTAACAAAAAATAGCCCCATTAAAATATCGCGAAAAGGCCTAATATCGGCTTCTAATTGGTGTCGATAATGACTTTCACCCAACATCATACCAGCTAAGAAAGCCCCTAACGCCATTGATAAGCCAAATAAGTAAGTTAGACCTGCGGCAAATAAGGTAACCAGTAAGGTCGTTAGCATAAATAGCTCATCGGTTCTTACTAGCGCTATTTCGCTAAACACTTTAGGTAAAATCCACTTACCTATACCAAACAACAAAATACACACCAAGGCACCTTTGGTGAGAGCAAAAGCAAGTGCGCCAACAATTTCTTCAGAGCCACTTTGAACTAGTAAAGGATAAACAATGAGCAGAGGAACAACAGCAATATCTTGAAATAGCAACACCCCGATTGCCAGCTGACCGCGGCGCTGATTTAAATCTCCTGATTCTTTAAGCAACTTAACCACCACCGCCGTTGAAGACAGTGCCATCAAACTGGCAATAGTAAAACTATTTAAAAGGCTGTGCTCCAACAATAGTAAAACCAGCATAAACACAATACTGGTTACCACCACCTGCAAGGATCCAAGGCCAAATACAATGTTGCGCATCGCCATTAAACGCGGCAATGAAAACTCAAGCCCTAAACTAAACAATAAGAACACAATGCCTAGCTCAGCAACAAAATGCATTTCATGGCTTTGCGCCATCCAGCCTATACCATGACTACCCGCCAACAAGCCTGTAGCAAGATAAGCAAGAATAGGTGGTAAACCAATTCGTTTGAAGAACCAAACAAATAATACGGCAGCGACGAGCAAGCCAAACACTTGAATCAGCACATTTTGCAAGCAATAAACTCCTTTCTACTTGATGATAAAGCTGTACCCTCCTTTAAATATAGCAACCATCTGTTTTTCAGCCAGTTTAAAAATGTGGCACAAATCTCGCTAACTATGAGTATCTAAACACTCCGGGGGGAGAATTATCATGGAAAATGTCCATATTTTGACGCAGCGGGTGTCTGCGCGAGGCGAGTTTCTGCCGTTTTCGGCAGAGCATTACCGAATAAATGAAACGAATAATCCACAAGACTTGGTCGCGAGGTTACAAACCACGTTATCAATCGAAGAAATTTTGACTATTTTTGCCGAGCACGCAAAACAATTAATCAATTTATCTGGGTTACAGTTTCAATCTGCGCTCGGAGTGTCACAAAGTGCTGGAAGCGATACCAGTCAAACACCCTACTCTTTTGATTTAGATATCGAAAGTGAACGATTAGGGCAATTAATTTACTTTAGCCAATTTCCTATGGGCAAGGCAATTGAAGCTAGACTAAAAATGCTTCATGCAGTCCTTGTTTATCCGTTACGTAACGCACTTATGTACACCCGCGTATTACGCTTGGCTACTAAAGATGCACTAACTGGCTTAAACAACCGTAGTCAATTTAATGACAGCTTGGCACAAAAATTAGAGCGTTGCCGCCGACAACATCGTCCGTTTAGTTTAATGCTGCTTGATTTAGATAACTTTAAACAAGTTAACGATACCTATGGTCATAAAATTGGCGACGATGTTTTACAAGAATTTGCTGAAGTTTTGCGTTGCAGCGTGCGTGGAACAGACTCAATTTTTCGCTTTGGCGGAGACGAATTCGCGTTATTAATTGATGACCCCGAATTTACAACCAATAAAGTGGTTGCAGAACGCATTATGAAACTAGTAGAAGATTCCAGCTTAATGAAAAAATATAGTGTTTCTTCTAGTATTGGTTATACACTCGCCAATAACCAAGACTGCGAAAATGAAGTATTCGCACGTGCTGATAAAGGCCTTTATAAGGCAAAAGCAGCAGGCAGAAATTGCGCACGAGCTTACTAATCAAGTAAAAGCCTAGCATCCCCCGCTAGGCTTTTTTGTTTATAAATTTATAACCAAGTAGTACTAACCAAAAACCAGCAAAGAAGCCAGTTAATAAGTAAAGCAAGGCAGCCATGTTGGTAAGGGGCGATACCATCACTAAAGCCAATGGCGTAAGCACGCCTAAAATAAAGAAAATACCGCCTTTACCTGACCAATAGCCTAGCAGCAATATTGAACAAACTATGCCGCCAGCTAGCGCATAAAAAAGTGTGTTTAAAGTCAGTTCTGTATAGGCAAAACCAGCAATAACAGCCACTAACACAGATAACACAAAGCCTAGTGGTGCTTTATTAACTAGCGATAAACCTACATGTGGTTGTTCACTCATAGGGTGTCTCCCAGATAATTCCATCTTCAACACTGTGCTGCTCACTAACAAAGTAGCCAACAACTTGCACAAGTTGGTCATTATAAAAAATAAGTGGTGTCTGCGCACGAAGCCAAGGGGCAACTTTGGCATCTTTAAACCAATGTTTTAAGGTATTTGAGCCAGGTTTATGCAAAGGCTTTATGCGCGCTTGTGGTTTATTAAACTCAACCCTTACTCGCTCATCTTTTTGAGGTTTCCTAACACCTTTGCCCGCTTTGACAATTAATTTGCGGCCATCTGTAAGTTCAACGCTTTGCAAAGCAATATCCATTGCCTGTGGTATTGCTTGCTCCGTCACAAAATACAAATATTGCTGATGACGACGAACATCGCCGCTTTGCAAACAGATTTTTAACTGCGCATCGGCTTTTGCCGTTAAGCCTTGCTCGATAATTTGCTGCAGTTGATTTTCAGAAGGTAACTGATACGTAAACTGATTAAGCCACGCACGCACTAGGTTAGCTTGTCTGGGCTTACTAAAATCAGCAATTGCCGCACAACTTAAGCCTTTATACTTATTTTGACAGTTTGCAAGATCGTTTTGGGTATACTCATCAAGTAACGATTGCTGTTGCTGTAACAGTCGAATACTACGCGCTGCACTTTTTTCAAAGCCTTGAAAGCGTTCAGTTAAAGTAGGCATTACCTGATGACGTAAAAAATTACGGTCAAAGCGTTCATCAACATTTGAGTCATCGGTGATGTGGGTAATGGCAAACTCATCGGCAAACTGCTCTATTTGCTCACGAGTAATATCTATCAGTGGCCTAAAGCAAACTCGCCCAGAAGCTAATAATCGCTTTTGTTGCATCGATGCCAAGCCCTGTAAGCCTGAGCCGCGTTTAAGCCGTAATAAGAAAGTTTCAAGTTGGTCATTTAAGTGCTGACCAAGCAGAATTACACTACCAACCAAACAGTGCTCATCGAGAGCTTGGTATCTTGCCTCTCGAGCTTGTGCTTCGAGTGAAGTACGCGAGCGTTCAATAATTTCAACCTGCAACGCTTTAAATGTCACACCTAGCTCTTCGCATAGCGATTTACAAAATACTTGCCACTCATAAGCATGTTCACTCAAACCATGATTAACATACACGGCTTCAAGTTCAAGTTCAGGATGCTGTTTTCGAGCTAAGCTCATTAGATGTAATAACACGACAGAGTCAACACCACCTGATAAGGCGACACTAAAGTAGCGTTGCTGAGCGTTCAGCAAAGGCTGTAGTTGTGCTAAAAAATGGTGATATAAACCTGATGTTTGCATTAATAACCAATGAGTATATAAGCGCCTGAGTTATCTGCATTATAAAACAAAAAAAGCCGCAAAAGCGGCTTTTTTCATTTATTTGCTGTGTTAGCAATAACCAAACGACATTAAACGCTTGTAACGCTGATCAAGCATTTCATCAAGTGAAAGGCCTTGTAACTCAGCAAGATCACGCTTAAGTTGGTTTTTAAGGTTACGAGCCATGGCATCATAATTGCGATGTGCGCCACCTAGCGGCTCATCAATTACGTTGTTGATTAAATCAAGCTCTTTAACACGTGCAGCAGTTACACCCATTGCTTCTGCAGCTAATGGTGCCTTGTCTGCGCTTTTCCATAAGATTGATGCACAACCTTCTGGTGAAATAACTGAGTAAGTGCTGTATTGCAACATGTTAACGCGGTCACCCACACCAATTGCTAATGCACCACCAGAACCACCTTCACCGATCACAGTACAGATGGTTGGTACTTTTAATGCAGCCATTACTTTAAGGTTACGAGCAATAGCTTCACTTTGACCACGCTCTTCTGCACCAACACCTGGGTATGCACCTGGCGTGTCGATGAATGTCATGATTGGCATTTTGAAACGCTCAGCCATTTCCATTAAGCGTAGTGCTTTACGGTAACCTTCTGGCTTTGGCATACCAAAGTTGCGTTTAATTTTTTCTGCAGTATCACGACCTTTTTGTTGGCCAATAACCATCACTGGTTGACCATCAAAACGTGCAACACCGCCTAAAATAGCTGGGTCGTTAGCAAAAGTACGGTCGCCTGCTAGTTCGTCAAATTCCGTGAAAATACGCTCGATGTAATCACGAGTATAAGGACGCAACGGATGACGGGCTAACTGAGAAACCTGCCAAGCACCTAATTCAGAGAAAATTTTCTCTTTCATTTCAGCACTTTTCTCTTTTAATCGACTGACTTCCTCTTCTAATCCAAGGTCTAATTCGCCAGCGCGGCTTACATTTTGTAATTCTTCAATTTTTGCTTCTAATTCTGCAATTGGAAGCTCAAAATCAAGATAATTGAGGCTCATGCTCTAAACTACCTAATTAATTAAATTCTAGTTCTACATCTTGCGCCGCCATAAGCGATAACTTGTGAATTAAGTCATCGCTCGGCGTAACACACCATTCGGTTCCTAAAGTAATCTCAGCCAACGCATCCGGACGTTGATAGAATACTTTAATAGGACAAGTACCAAACTTATAAGGTTCCAGTACTTTTTGTAAATTATCGAAGAAGTTCGCCTCGATCTGCACCATATTTAAGGTCATTTTAATCGCTTTTATACGTTTTTCTCGCGCCTCAGCGATGGTGCATATGTCTCTAGCGGTCATTGTAATGCCACCGGAGAAGTTATCAAAGCTGACCTGTCCTGATATTACCAAGATATTGTTTACTTGCAGCAAATCTTGGTACATTTCAAACTGTTCTGGGAATAAGCGTACATCAATACGGGCACTCTTGTCATCTAAAGTTACAAGACCCCAACGATTTCCCTTTTTGTTTATCAGGGTTCGGGCAGAAATCACTAAGCCTGCAGCTGTGGACTGCACATCGCGATTAGTTGGCTGTAAATCGACTAGTCTTCCCGTTGTATAGTGTTTTAACTCTTTACGATACTGATTAATTGGGTGGCCAGTTAAATACAGGCCTAAGGTTTCTTTCTCACCATCAAGCCACTCATTGTCGGTTAAATCAGTTGCTTTAATGAATGCTTGTTCAACTTCATCTGGCTCTGTCGCAAGTAAACCAAATAAATCTGCCTGCCCTAGTGACTCAGCCTTATGATGCTGATCGGCTGCTCGCATTGCATCTTTTAAACTAGCCAATAAGGTAGCACGACCAGGCTGTGTTTTATCTGGGCCAAGTTGATCGAGTGCTCCGGCATAAATAAGCTTTTCAACAACACGCTTATTTAAACGCTTTAAGTCAACACGGGCACAAAAATCAAATAAGTCTTTAAACGGACCACCTTCGCTACGAGCTTCTAAAATAGCTTCAACAGGCGCCTCACCGACCCCTTTAATTGCACCGATACCGTAGACAATTTCACCTTGTAGATTAACCGTAAACTTGTACTCACCGGCATTTACATCTGGTGGTAGCAAGGTCAGTTTCATGTTTTCACATTCATCTACCAAGGTAACAATTTTATCGGTGTTATCCATATCCGCCGACATTACCGCAGCCATAAACTCTGCTGGGTAGTGGGTTTTCATCCACAGTGTTTGGTACGATACTAAGGCATAAGCAGCTGAGTGAGATTTGTTAAAACCATAACCTGCGAACTTCTCTACCAAGTCGAAGATTTTCATTGCAAGTTCGCCGTCAACTCCGTTATTAACAGCTCCTTCTTCGAAGGTTGAACGTTGCTTTGCCATCTCCTCTGGCTTTTTCTTACCCATCGCACGACGCAACATATCAGCGCCACCTAGCGTATAACCTGCTAGAACCTGCGCAATCTGCATTACTTGTTCTTGGTATAGAATGATACCGTAGGTTGGCTCTAATATTGGCTGCAGACTTTCATGTTGCCATTGCACATCTGGGTAGGATATTTCTTCTCGACCATGCTTACGGTCGATAAAGTTATCTACCATGCCTGATTGCAATGGACCTGGGCGGAATAGTGCTACCAGTGCGATCATATCTTCGAAACAGTCGGGTTTCAGACGGCGAATCAAATCTTTCATACCACGAGATTCTAGCTGGAATACCGCGGTGGTTTCGGCGCGTAGCAGTAACTCAATACTTGGCTTATCATCAAGAGGAATAGCGTTGATATCAACCGGCTCTTTCCCCTCTCGGGCTAAGCGCTCATTAGTCATATCAAGCGCCCACTGCAAGATAGTTAACGTTCTTAAACCTAAGAAGTCGAACTTAACTAAGCCTGCCGTCTCAACATCGTTTTTATCAAATTGCGTTACTGGGAATTTACCTTCATCATCACAATAAAGGGCCGCAAAGTCAGTAATAGTAGTTGGAGATATTACAACACCACCAGCGTGTTTACCGGCATTACGTGTACACCCTTCAAGGATGCGACACATATCGATAAGTTCTTTTACCTCTTCATCACCGTCGTAGGCTTCTTGTAAACGTGGCTCAACATCAAAGGCTTTAGCTAAGGTCATACCCGGATCGCCCGGTACTAATTTCGAAATACGATCAACAAAGCCGTAAGGGTGACCTAATACACGGCCTACGTCCCGAATAACCGCTTTTGCGGCCATGGTACCAAAAGTGATAATCTGAGATACCGCGTCACGACCATAAAGCGCCGCTACGTGATCGATTACCTCATCGCGTCGGTCCATACAGAAGTCGACGTCAAAGTCGGGCATTGAGATACGCTCAGGGTTCAAGAAACGTTCGAATAGTAAGTCAAATTCTAACGGATCAAGGTCGGTAATCTTTAGTGCATATGCAACTAGCGAACCAGCACCAGAACCACGCCCTGGTCCTACCGGAATATTGTTATCTTTACTCCACTGGATGAACTCCATTACGATCAAGAAGTAACCAGGGAACCCCATTTGGTTGATTACCTCGAGCTCTATTTTTAGACGCTCATCATACTCAACACGTTTTTCTTTACGCTCTTGCTCATCGGGGAATAAAAACTGTAAACGCTCTTCAAGACCATCTTCAGAAACCTTTACCAAGAAGTCGTCAATTTTCAGCGATCCAGTTGGATAATCTGGTAAGAAGTAAGTCCCTAGCTGCACGGTCACATTACAGCGCTTGGCAATTTCAACGGTGTTTTCTAACGCTTCTGGAATATCGCTAAATAGCTCAGCCATTTGCTCCGCTGTTTTAAGATATTGCTGCTCAGAAAAGCGTTTTGGTCTACGTTTATCTTCTAATGTGTAACCGTCATGGATTGCAACTCGGATTTCGTGGGCTTCAAAGTTTTCTGGTTTTAAAAACACTACTTCGTTAGTTGCCACCACGGGTAACTGCTCTTTTGCGGCAAGCTCAACAGCTAGGTGTAAATAGTCTTCTTCTAAAGCACGCTCAGTACGAATAAGCTCAATGTAATAATGATCGCTAAAATGCTGCTTATAAAAGCTAACTACCGATTCAATGAGCCCAGGGTTACCTTTTAATAGGGCTTTACCTAAGTCACCATCTTTCGCACCAGATAATAAGATTAGGCCATTTTTGTGCTCCACCAGCCATTCACGGTCAACCACAGGGCGATGAAATAAATGTCCGCGCTGATATGCTTTAGAGATCAATAAAGTAAGGTTTTTATAGCCTTCGTTATCTTTCGCTAAGATGGTAATACGACTAGGTTCGTCTTCAAATTCAGGGCTTCTTAACCAAAAATCAGCGCCGACAATTGGCTTAATACCGGCACCATGGGCAGCACCATAAAAACGCACCAAACCACATAAGTTCATCTGATCGGTAATAGCCAATGCAGGCATTTGCAGCTCTTCTGCTTTAGCTACAATCGGCTTAGTTTTAGCTAGACCATCCACCATTGAGAAATCTGAGTGAACACGTAAGTGAACAAATTGCGGCGCTGGCATTACAATTGCTCTCCTTTTAACGCCAAAATGCGCTGAACAGGTTTAAAGCTTTTACGATGTTCTGCAATTGCACCGTATTGTTCGAGTGCCGCAAAGTGCGCTTTAGTCGGATAGCCTTTGTGGCCTGCAAAGCCATAATCAGGATAACGCTTATCAAGCTCAATCATTTCATCATCACGGGCAACTTTAGCTAAAATAGAAGCAGCTGAAATCTCTTCGACCAAGCTATCGCCTTTTACTACCGCCTGTGCTGGAACTGTCAGTTGGCTTGGCACACGGTTGCCATCAATAAAAACAAACTCAGGTTTAACACTTAAGCCTTCAACTGCGCGACTCATTGCTAGCATAGTGGCGTGCAATATATTTAATTCGTCAATTTCACTTGGGCTACAGCGACCAATGGCATAACACAGCGCTTTTTCTTTTATTTCTGCAGCCAATAATTGACGTTTTTTGTCTGATAACTTTTTAGAATCGGTTAAACCTGCAATAGGCTTATTTGGGTCGAGTATCACCGCAGCGGTAACAACATCACCGACCAATGGACCACGGCCAACTTCATCTACACCAGCAATATAATTAACATTCGGTCGTTCAATTTGCATTTAGTAACTCCGCGACTGCTGCTGCAGCTTGTTCATTGGCATTTAATCTTATGTCTTTATGGATGGCTAAAAAGCGCGCTTTTAGTTCACTGTTATCCGTATTCAACATAGGTGTTAGCGCAGCTGATAAGTTATCAACATTACACTCTGATTGTAGGTATTCTGGTACTAGTTCTTCATTGGCTAATAAGTTAGGCAACGAGAAATATTTAATGTTAAAAGTGAATAATGTTTTGAATATCCAATAACTCATAGGCTTAATTTTGTAGCCCACGACCATCGGCTTTTTATACAACATGCCTTCAAGTGTTGCGGTTCCTGAGGCAAGTAAAATGGCATCCGCTGCTTGCATTGCAAGGTTTGACTGACCGTCCAATAATTGCAGTTTTAGCTCAGGAGCTGTTTTTTCTAAAATTTCACAAAACTGTGCTTTTCGTTTCTCATTAACTAATGGCACCACAATTTTAAGATCAGGATTTTGTGCTTGTAGTTTAGATGCCGTTTCGATGTAGGTTTCGCTTAAAAGCCCCACTTCAGAACCACGGCTACCCGGTAATAACGCTAGCACTTTATCTGTTTGTGCTAAACCAAGTTTGTTACGAGCCTCGGTTTGGTCATGCTCAAGTGCAATATCATCGGCAAGCGTGTGCCCAACAAAAGTACATGGTACACCGTGTTTATCGTAAAAGGCTTTTTCAAACGGTAATAATGCCAACACTAAATTTGTGGCTGCACTGATTTTATGAATACGTTTTTCACGCCACGCCCACACTGATGGACTAACATATTGTACTGTTTTAATGCCTGCTTCTTTTAGCGGTTTTTCAACACGTAAATTAAAGTCAGGCGCATCAATACCAATAAATACATCCGGTGGATTGTCGATAAAATGTTGCACTAATTGTTTGCGTATTTTAAGTAAGCGAGGTAACCGGCCAAGTACCTCAACTAAACCCATTACCGATAATTCATCCATATCGAATAATGTTTTACAGCCAGCCGCTTGCATACGCGGGCCCGCAATCCCTTCAAATATGGCATCCGGAAAACGGCGTTTAAGTGCTTTTATTAGCCCTTCACCTAAAATATCACCAGATAACTCACCTGCCACCAAGGCAATACGTAACGGCTTTGTATGTTCTTTCATTCGTTGATAATTCGCAACTTTTGGCACTAATAAAAATGAGTTTACCGTGTTTTAGCAGTCGGATAAATGTCACAGAGTTAATAAATACTAGAAATCGAAATTAGCGTGCTTACTTGCTCAATGATTGAGCTTCTTAAGCGCGAATCGTGCAGGTTTATTGCCGCTTGCTAAAAAAAATATATGAAAAAGAATAAAATAAGCCATAGCTAACAGGCTTTTTATAACGATTAAATATTTGAAATTTTAGAGTTTTATCTCTAATCTGTAGAAAAGATGAACATAATTAATTCATCTTTATTTCATATTTTCCTATTGACTAAAATGAATACAGGTTTACTATTCGCAAAGTTTCAATAATTACTGAAACTTTATAACCGATAATTTGTCGTGTCTACCGCACCCGCTAACAAGGAGCTTAACAATGATAGATGAAACATTTGTGGATCTATCGCGATTGCAATTTGCAATCACTGCCCTATTTCACTTCCTATTTGTCCCACTTACCTTAGGTATGACGTGGATTTTGGTGATCATGGAATCCGTTTACGTGATGACTGGTCGAGAAATTTATCGTGATATGACTAAGTTCTGGGGTAAGTTATTTGGTATTAACTTTGCGATTGGTGTGGCCACAGGCCTTACCATGGAGTTTGAGTTCGGTACCAACTGGTCTTATTACTCTCACTATGTGGGCGATATTTTTGGTGCTCCACTAGCGATTGAAGGCTTAATGGCTTTCTTCTTAGAATCAACTTTTGTGGGTATGTTCTTTTTAGGCTGGGAACGACTGACACGACGCCAGCATCTTGCTGCAACCTTCTTGATGGCATTAGGTACTAACTTATCTGCGCTATGGATTTTAGTAGCAAATGGTTGGATGCAGAACCCGGTAGGTGCTGAATTTAATTACCAAACCATGCGTATGGAAATGACCAGCTTTGCTGAATTGGTATTTAACCCAGTCGCACAAGTTAAGTTTATTCATACCGTATCAGCAGGCTATGTTGCAGCATCTATGTTCGTACTTGGTATTAGTAGCTGGTACATCTTAAAAGGTCGCGACCTTGCTTTTGCAAAACGCTCGTTCTCGGTCGCGTCAGGTTTTGGTTTAGCGTCTATTCTTTGTGTTATTTTACTTGGTGATGAATCTGGCTACGAAGTTGGCGAGGTGCAAAAAGTAAAACTCGCTACCATTGAAGCTGAGTGGCACACCGAAGAAGCCCCTGCTGCATTCACACTGGTAGGTATTCCTGACTCTGAAGAGCAAGTAACCCACGCTGCTGTTAAAATTCCATATGCGCTAGGTATCATTGCAACGCGCTCAATTGATGAGCAAGTAACAGGCATTAAAGACCTCGAAGCACAGCATGAAGAGCGTATTCGTAATGGCATGATTGCATACGAATACCTAGAGAAGCTTCGTGGTGGTGAAGACACCCCTGAAAACATTGCTAAATTCGATACTTTAAAAGCTGATCTTGGCTATGGTTTGTTACTTAAGCGCTACACACCTAACGTGGTAGATGCAACAGAAGAACATATTCAAAAAGCAGTGAAAGACTCAATCCCTCAAGTTGGCCCTATGTTCTGGTCATTTAGAATCATGGTTGGCTGTGGTGTCATTATGCTTGGCGTATTTGTTCTGGCGTTTTATTACAATGCACACCGTATTATTGAGCAAAAGCGTTGGTTACTCTGGGCTGCAGTATGGAGTATTCCACTTCCTTGGATTGCCATTGAGTTTGGCTGGATTGTTGCAGAATACGGTCGCCAACCTTGGGCAATTTCAGAAATTCTACCGACCTTCTTGGCAACCTCGTCGCTGACGGTGAATGACTTATTGATTAGTATTACTGGTTTCTTAGTATTCTATACAGGTCTAGCTGCAGTTGAAGGCTGGTTGATGCTGCGCTTTGTTAAACAAGGTCCAAGCTCGCTTCATACCGGTAAATATCACCATGAACTTGCCAAAGCGGATTCACTTGTAAGCGAAGGAGCTCAGTCATGATTTTTGATTACGAAACACTAAAACTAATTTGGTGGCTGTTAATTGGTGTATTACTGATTGGCTTTGCAGTGACCGATGGTATGGATATGGGCGTGGCAATTTTGCTTCGTCTGGTTGGTAAAACTGATGTTGAACGCCGTACAGTAATTAACACCATTGGCGCTCACTGGGATGGAAACCAAGTATGGTTCATCACCGCAGGTGGTGCCCTCTTTGCTGCTTGGCCTATGGTGTATGCAGCCGCATTCTCTGGCTTTTACTTTGCAATGATGCTGGTGTTATTTGCGCTATTTTTCAGACCGCTTGGTTTTGATTACCGCTCAAAAATAGATTCACCACGCTGGCGTAATAACTGGGATTGGGGCCTGTTTGCAGGTAGCTTTATTCCAGCACTCGTATTTGGGGTTGCCTTTGGTAACCTATTACAAGGTGTGCCTTATCATATCGATGATCTACTACGTGTTAGCTACCAAGGTTCATTCTTTGCGTTATTGAACCCGTTTGCCATCGTCGTTGGTCTCGTTAGTGTACTTATGCTAGTTGGTCATGCGGGTATGTGGTTGCAACTTCGAACTGATGCAGAAGTAGCAAAACGTTCAGCACAATATGGCCAATATGCACTTATGGCGTTTATTGTATTATTTGCCTTAGCAGGTGTGTGGGTATCTCAAATTGACGGTTATAAAATCGTTAGCATGGGCGATACACAAGGCTTTGCAAATCCATTGGCTAAAACAGTAACTCAGGCACCTGGTGCATGGCTTGATAACTATACAAAAATGCCATTAACAATGCTGTTCCCTGCTCTTGCTTTTATCATGGCTGCACTGGCAATTGTGTTATCTAAATTACAAAAACCAGCGATGGCACTTATCGCTTCAAGCTTAATGCTAGCAGGTGTGATATTGACTGCGGGTATGTCAATGTTCCCGTTCGTTATGCCTTCGAGCAATAACCCAAATATTAGTCTAACTATGTGGGATGCAGTTTCGAGCCATATGACATTAAACGTGATGTTTTTCGCTGCCGTTATTTTTGTACCACTTATTCTTATTTACACGACATGGTGTTATGTGAAAATGTGGCGCAAAGTAACCATCAATGAAATTGAAAACAACACCCACGGTAGCTATTAAGGAGATTTAAATATGTGGTATTTTGCCTGGATATTAGGTGTTCTATTAGCCTGTACTCTTGGGGTGATTAACGTAATGTGGTACGAATTTCACCAACATAAAGATTCTATCGCTGATGATGAGCTAGAGCTGTACGCGAGACTCAAAAACAACGATGACAACTAAACCCCGACCAAATCGCGCGCAGCAGCAAACGCTGCGCGCTTTTTTAAAGCAGTATAGTCAGTCCGCTTCAGGACTTCTTAAATTAAGCATTAGTCTGGGTACACTCAATGCCCTATTAATGATTGCCTCTTGTTATCTTCTTGCAAACGCTGTTCATCAAGTCATGTTTGAGCAAGCAGACTTGCAAGCTGTAACCCCCTTGTTATGGCCTCTTGCTGGACTTATCTTACTACGCGCTGTGCTTGTTGCTCTTAGTGAGCGAGTAAGTAACCTTGCCGCATTAAAAATAAAAAACGTGATGCGCAATACATTACTTGAAAAGTTAACCAAACTTGGTCCGGCCTATAGTGAACAAAAAGGACATGGCGCAACGCTTAATACATTACATAATGGTGTTGAAGCGCTGCATCAATACTACGCAAACTACATTCCCAGCGTGGCATACAGCGCACTGATCCCTTTGGCTATATTAGTAGTGATTTTTCCAACCGATTACAAAGCTGGGCTCATTTTTCTTTTAACAGCCCCGCTTATCCCATTTTTTATGATTTTAGTGGGCCATAAAGCTGAGCAGCTCAACCAAGAACGTTGGCAGCAACTTGCTGTACTCGGCAATTACTTTTTCGACCGCCTACAAGGGCTTACTCAATTAAAACTATTTAATGCAACCAAGCGTGAGCTAAATAGTATCAGTCAGATTTCTGATGATTACCGTGGTGCAACCATGGGAGTATTGAAAGTTGCCTTTTTATCTTCTTTCGCACTTGAGTTTTTAGCCACTATTAGTGTTGCACTTGTTGCAGTGATCATTGGCTTTAGACTGTTTTTTGGTACGCTCGATTTTGCCACCGGATTTGTAGTGCTATTACTGGCTCCTGAGTTTTACTTACCACTTCGACAAATGGGCACTCATTACCATGCAAAGCTCGAGGGTATTAGCGCCGCTGCTGATATGGTCGACATAATTAATCAGAGCGACGCCGATGAACATTTAGGTTCCTCTAAACTTGAGTTACCGCTAAAAGACATACAACTGAGTGCGCTTAGCTACCACTACCCCGAAACAAATGAAGGGGTGACTGATATAAACTTAACCCTACCTAAAAAAGGCCTAATTGCATTTGTGGGTGAAAGTGGCTCTGGTAAAAGTACCTTATTTGATTGCCTATTGGGTTTTCATCATCAAGCCAGCAGTGCCATTATCATTAACGGACAGCAACTAAGCACTATTGCTTTACATGATTGGCAAGCACAACTTGCGTGGATCCCACAACAAGCCACGTTATTTTATCGAACTGTTGCAGACAATCTGAGATTAGCTAAACCAGATGCAAGTCAAACAGAACTCGACGAGGCCGCAATGAGAGCAGGTGCGCTAGAGTTTATAAACGCCTTACCTGATGGATTTAATACCTTATTAGGTGAGCAAGGAGAAGGCCTCTCTGGGGGGCAAAAGCAGCGCATAGCCCTTGCCCGTGCGTTTTTAAAAAATGCCCCTGTGCTAATGCTTGATGAGCCTACAGCGCACTTAGACAGCCAAACAGAGCGCCTAATCAATCAGGCAATTCAAGATTATGCAAAAAACCATCTCGTGTTGGTTATTGCTCACAGGCTTAATACGGTAAAACAGGCGGATAATATTTACGTAATGCAACAAGGTCAAATTGTTGAATCTGGTCATTATCAGCAACTCATTGAACAAGCAGGCCTCTTAGCTAAACTCGTGAGCCAAGGTGAAGCCCATGCATAACTTTATACGCTTATTAAAGCTATGCAAGCCTCATGCTGGCATGCTGTTACTGGGTGCTTTTTTAGCAAGCTTAACGGTACTTGCTAACGTTGGCTTACTCGCTATTTCGGGTTGGTTTTTAGCAGCCATGGCAGCCGCTGGTATTGCCGGAGTGCAGATGAATTACTTTACTCCAGCTGGGGTGATCCGCTTTTTAGCGATAGTACGCACAGCTTCACGTTACGGTGAGCGGATGATAACTCATAATGCCACCTTTTTATTACTGAGCGAATTTCGCGTAAAAATGTTCAGGACCCTCAGCCAGCTAAACAACGTTGACTTAGCAATGAGTCGTAGTAGCGATTTGTTTAACCGCCTACAAAACGATGTTGATGCGCTAGATAAGTTTTACCTAAATGTGCTGCTTCCCATTATCGTCGCGATTATCAGCATCCCTATCGTAATGGCATTTATGGCTATGTATAGCGCTGAGGTTGCATTAGTCTGCTTTATTTCACTGATGATTATTGGCGTACTGCTACCAGCAATATTAAGCCGTAAACTTCACCGACAAGCAGATGCAGAAACACAAATTTCAGCAGAATTAAGGTCTGAACTTGCCGATACTCTAAAAGGTGCAAGAGAGCTTGCTGTTTATCAAGCACAAGAAGCGCAATTAACCCATTGTGACTTACTGAGTAAGCAATACAACAGCCAGCTCTATAACCGCCACAAAGCCGTTGCAAACAGCAATGGCTTAAGCACTTTGGTGATACAGCTTACCATGCTAGCCAGTGTATTTATGATAATTCCACTGGTTGCAATGGGAACCATGAAAAACGTTGAACTGGCGATGCTCGCGTTATTTGTATTAGCAAGTTTTGAAACAGTGCTCACCTTGCCCACTGCATTTATCGAGTTGCCACTCACCCTAAGTGCTGCAAAGCGACTGTTTGCACTTGAAGATAAGCACAGCAGCCATCTAAGTAAACAGCAAAACTGCTTAGCTCACCAATCTGCAATAGGTCTTGAACTGGCTGCGGTAAATTACCAATACGCAGGAGCGAAAAACAAAGCTCTTAATAATATCAATTTTGTGATTACACCGGGGAGTAAGGTTGCGCTAGTGGGTGCCAGTGGCAGTGGCAAAACTACTCTTGTTAACTTACTCACAGGCCTTTGGCCAAAGCAATCAGGCTCATTAAAATTCATTACAGATCAAGGTACCTTTGAACTAGAAAGCATGACGGCTGCAACACGCTTTAAGCAGCTGACAATTGTTGCTCAGCAACATCATATTTTTGATGGTACGCTTCGTGAGAATCTTCGCTATGCAGCGCCAGAGGCGACTGATGAAATGCTTATTGAAGCCTGTGAACAAGCTGAACTTGGCTCTTGGCTAAACAACTTAAAGACCGGCCTTAATACCCGTTTAGGCACCGCGGGAAGAAAACTTTCACATGGTCAGTCACGTCGAATCGCCATTGCCCAAGCCCTATTAAGGGAAGGTAATTTAATTGTTCTTGATGAACCAACAGAGAGCCTAGATAACCATACCAAGCAGAAATTGCTCACTACGCTTGAAAAAATATGGGCCGATAAAACTATGCTGACCATTACTCACGATCCAGAAATGCTAAGTCGTGTTGATAAGGTTATTTGGTTAGAACAAGGACAAGTAAGAGCGCTTGCAAGTCATGCTGAATTAGTGGCGAATGAAGCTGATTACGTGGAGCTTATCACCCGTTTTTAATCGAGTCGCTCAACTGTGACGTCAATCACACCTTGCTTTACAGAGGCAATTTGTGAGAACGCCTTTTTTGATAAATCGATAATACGACCGCGGATAAATGGGCCGCGGTCATTAATGGTAACAATCACACTTTTATTGTTACTAATATTGGTGACCTTTACTCTGCTGCCAAAGCCAAGCGTCTGATGAGCCGCGCTCAATGCCTGTTGATTAAACACCTCTCCACTTGCTGTAGTTCGGCCATGGTATTTATCAGCGTAATAACTGGCTTTGCCTTTTTCAATCACTCCTTTAGATATCGAAGGCGCACTACTACAACCAGTTATAATTAAGCTTAATAATGCAAAGAGGATGAGTTTGTTCATATTATATAATCCTTTTTTTTACCATAAAGGTAGCAAGCGCTTATACCAATTCGCTTAATTAAATGGTCTATTTTGAGGCAATAAAACCTCGTTGATAGCAAGGCAAAAATTTCGTTATTTAGTTGTTCTAAATTAGAAATTTTTAACGCAGATAGCGACAGGTTTAATTCCTCAAAATGATTAAGTATTATTGCGGATTGGTATTTCTTAGCAAAACCTGAACTATAAAAGCAAAAAAGCCACCTTTCGGTGGCTTTTAGTCTATCGCTTATAATTAGCGAATAATTCCGCGCTCAGAACTTTTCACAAAGTCTATCATCAGCTGAACAGCTGGGTACTTCGCAGCATCTTCGCTTAGCTCAGCGATTGCTTCTTCAACACCTAAGCTCTTACGGTAAAGTGTTTTATATGCACGACGTGTGGCCATGATTTCATCGCTTTCAAAACCTCGGCGCTTCATGCCTTCAGTATTGATTGCTACAGGGCCCGCCGGCGTACCAATAGTTGTTACAAATGGCGGTACATCTTTATTAACACCTGAGTACATACCAACAAAGGCATGAGAACCGATTTTACAGAACTGATGCACACCAGAATTACCTGCAAGGATCACCCAATCACCTACATGAACGTGGCCAGCAACAGAGGCATTGTTAGCAAAAATAACGTTATCGCCCACGACTGCATCATGTGCAACGTGTGTGTAAGCCATGAATAGGTTATTGCTACCAATTTTTGTCACACCTTGATCTTGAATTGTACCTCGGTGAATAGTTGCACACTCACGGATCACGTTGTTGTCACCAATAATCAAGGTTGTTGGCTCATTAGCGTACTTTTTATCTTGGCAAGCTTCACCAACCGAAGCAAATTGGAAAATATGGTTACCAGAACCAATCGTCGATGGGCCTTTTACAACCACATGAGATTCGATGATACAGTTATCACCAATAGTTACATCGTTACCGATATAGCTATAAGGGCCAACTGATACGTTATTTCCAAGTTTTGCACCTGGTTCGATTATTGCCGTAGGATGGATCACTATTAAAACTCTCTTCTCGCACACATGATTTCGGCAGTACACACTACTTTGCCGTCAACTTTTGCTTCTGCTGCAAATTTCCATATATTGCGGCGCTCTTTTACAAACTCTACATGCAAATGCATGGTATCACCAGGTAATACCGGCTGTTTGAATCGCGCATTGTCGATCGCTGCGAATAAATATAGTTCGTTATCACTGCGATTTTCAACTGTCTTAAAACCAAGTAAGCCAGTTGCTTGTGCCATTGCTTCTAAAATCAACACACCTGGAAAGATAGGTTGATTAGGAAAATGACCCGTAAAAATAGGTTCGTTCACTGTTACGTTTTTTATAGCATGTAACGACTCGCCTGGCGTGTAATCAAGTACACGGTCAACAAGTAGCATCGGGTAACGATGCGGAAGTAAACTCAAGATATCTTGGATATCAAGACTATTTAATTCATTTGCCAAAATAGCATCCTTATTTGTCTTCAATATTGAGTGACTTTGTCAGTAACTCAAGTGCTTTAATGCGGTCTTTCATATCGCCAAGGTTACGGATATGGGCAATACTACGTCGCCATTCTTTATTGGTTAAATGTGGCAAGCCTGAAGAATAAATTCCAGGTTCTGTGATTGCCTTAGTCACCATACTCATGCCAGTGATTATAGCACCATCACATACGCTAATGTGACCATTAATTGCAACCATGCCGCCAATCTGACAATTCCTACCGATCACTGTGCTGCCAGCAAATACCGTGCAACCAGCAACCGCTGTACCTGAACCGATCTCGACATTATGCGCTATTTGACATTGATTATCGATAATTACATTGCTGTGGATGATAGTATCGTCTAGTGCGCCACGGTCAATCGTGGTAGACGCACCTACCTCAACCTTATCACCGATTATAACTCGACCAAGTTGCGGTATTTTCACCCATTCGCCACGCTCGTTAGCGTAACCAAAACCATCACTGCCCACGACCGTATTCGCTTGGAATAAACAGTCACTGCCAATTTCAACTTCATGGTAAACGCTAACATTTGCCCAAAGCTTTGTGCCTTGACCTATTTTTGCTTGCTCACCGATAAAACAGCCTGGGCCAATCTGCACATTGTCAGCAATAACAGCACCCGCTTCAATTACCACATTGGCTGCGATCGCGACATTATGGCCAATAGAGGCTGAATCGTGAATGACTGCACTTGGGTGAATACCCGACACTGCAGAGCGCGGTGTGGTGTCCATCAATTGAGCGAGCTTTGCGTAACAAACATAAGGGTTTGCAACAACAAGTTTATTACCTGAAAAGTACTCAGCGTCTGCTGGTGACAAAATCACTGCACTTGCTTGAGTATCATCTAATTGCGAGCGATATTTCTTGTTCGCTAAAAATGCAATATGCCCATGTTGGGCATTTGCAAGTGTAGATATTTTTTTAATTTCTGTGGCGCCGTCACCTTGAAGGTCAGCGCCCAGAAGATCCGCTATCTGCGAAAGCGTGTAGTTTTGCATATATGATTTCTATTGCTTACTTACTTTTTCAACAACTTTACTTGATAAGTCATCGACAGTTTTAGGGTTAACATAAATCGTTGTTTCTTTAACTTTAACTTCATCGAATTTGCCAGCTTTCGCGACTTCTTCGATTGCATCCAAGATTAGCTTTTGAACTTTAGCTAGTTCTTGGTTTTGACGCATTTTGATTTCTTGCTCTAAAGGACGACCTTTTTCTGCAAGCTGCTGTTGCATACCTTGAATCTTAGTACGTAATTCATCTTTTTGCTTATCGCTCATTGTTGTCGCTTCACGCTTGAACTTTTCAGCTTCAAAACGAATATCACCTTGAAGCTTTTCAAGCTCTTGACGACGCTCAGAGAATTCAGCTTCTAGCGTTTGCTCTACTTTTGCCATTTGTGGGATTTGCTTGTAGATTTCTTGCATATCAACAATACCTACTTTGTGCGCAAATGCGTTAGTAGATAGACCCATAGATAAGGTGGCAAGTAGTGCAAAAGCTGTTGATTTAATTGATTTATTCACGAAAAAACTCCTTTAGAATGTATTACTAATGTTAAAGCTGATGGTCTTCGTATCGTCATCTTCTTCTTTTTGCAATGGATACGCAAAACTGATCAGCATTGGACCCATTGGAGAGATCCATTGTAGAGAAAGACCGGTTGAAACCCTAAAGCGCATTGGATCTGAATAATCATCCAATTTTGCACGCTGATCTGTTGACAGGTTTTGATAACGGTCAATATTAAACTCTGTATCCCATACGTTAGCTGCATCTACGAAGAAGCTGGTACGTACAGAGCTGGTGTTTTCTTCATCTAAGAAAGGTGTTGGAACAATTAGCTCCATCCCTGCTACCGCTTTGGCGTTACCACCAATTCGGCCTGCTGTGTAAAGTTGGTCAAATTCTGATGCACCACCAATGCTACCAGTCGTAGTGCCATCAGGTAATGGTGTACCAGGAATATTTTGCGGAACACGCGATACAGCCCGTGGCAAAATCGTATTTCGATCGAAGCCACGTAATTCCATCTCAGTGATTCTGAAGAACTCTTGGAACGGTAGTGTTTGGTCATAACCATTCGTTGTTCCATAACCATTACCATAGCCAAGTGCTGCACGAGTTGAAAATACCCAACGATGGTCATTACTGATTGGCCAGTAGAAACGCGAGTCGTAGTTTAACTTAAAGTACTGTAAATCAGAGTTCGGCGTTGTTGCTGTTAAGTTAAGTGATTGGCGCGAACCTGCTGTTGGGAATAAACCACGGTTAACAGTAACACGTGACCAACCTGCGCTTAACTCGTACTTGGTAAAATCAAAGCCAGCATCTGGATTTTCAGGATCTAAGAAAGTTTCACGAATAACACGTGTTTGCTCATATTCAGCAATATCAGATAACTCTTCTTGCACCCAACGGACACCAAAGTTAATACGGTTTACAGCATCAATTGGGAAGCCAATATTAGTACCAATACCATAACTCTTTGACTTATAGTCGATTAGGCTGAACTTGCTCGCATCATAGTTGCTGTAGAATATACTACTACCTTGCGATACACCGTCTGGAGTAAAGTAAGGGTCTGTGTAAGAAACGCTAACACGCTCAGAACCACGTGAAGTATTAATGTTAAAACCAATTTGGTTACCAGTACCTAAGAAGTTTGACTCACTCACACCAATGTTAAATTGCAGACCCAAATAAGAACCATAAGCAAGACCGGCATTGAAGCTACCTGCAGATTGTTCTTTAACAGTAAAGTCAACATCAACTTGGTCATCAACACCAGGGACTGGAACAACATTGAAATCAACGCTTTCCATATAAGGTAAACGCTGGATTTGTAGCTTAGAGCGCTCAAGGCTTTGGTTTGATAGCCACGCACCTTCAAGCTGTGTCATTTCACGACGTACAACTTCATCAGAGGTATTTTGGTTACCACCCACAATAATACGACGAACATAAACACGCTTGCCTGGGTTTACTGATAACGTTAGCTGAACTTCTTTATTTTCGTCATCAATCTCTGGGATTGTTCGTACTTCAGCATTAGCATAACCAAAACGTGCTAAGTAGCTTTTAATAAACTCTTCAGAAGAAGTAACCACAGAGCCATTATAAAGCTCGCCAGTTTTCAGCGGAATAACACTTTTAATTAGTTCTTCACGACCTAGCAAGTCACCAATAAAGTCAAAGCCTTTAACTTTGTATTTAACACCTTCAGTAATATTCGCTGTAACATAAACAGAATCACGCTCAGGGCTTACTGATACTTGTGTTGAATCGATATTAAAGCGTAAGTAACCACGATCAAGGTAGTAGCTGCGAATTTTTTCTAAATCGCCTTCAATGGTTTGCTTTTGATAACGGTCGCTAGACATGAATTGCCACCACGGCAGATCTTGCTGAGACTCTGCTAACTTAAGCAATTCTTCATCAGAGAATAATTCGTTACCAACTAGGTTAATCTGACGAATTGAAGCTGCATCACCTTCATCAAATTCAAACATTAGTTTTACACGGTTACGCGGTAACTTAATGATGCTTACATCCACTTTTGCATTGTATTTACCAATACTATGGAAAAATTCAACTAAGCCTTTTTCAATGTTATCAAGGACTGTTTTATCAAGCGGCTCACCAGTACGGATATCTTGCTGGTCTAACGACTCATTTAGCTGCTCATCTTTGATGTCTTTATTGCCATCAAATTCGATCATGCTGATCGTTGGGCGCTCAGTCACTCGGAAGATAACACTGTTGCCATCACGTAACGCTTTAATATTGTCAAAGTGACCTGAACGATAGAGAGCCTTTATGGTTCTTGAAATTGTGTACTCATCAATATTATCGCCCACGTTGATAGGAATATGTGTTAACGCAGCACCGAGTGCAACACGTTGTAAGCCTTCAACTTTTAAATCATCTACAATAAAGGAGTTTTGGCCTAGGGCTGCAAAGCTAGCACCTAATAAACTTGAAACTGCCAAATGTTTTTTTATAGCCATTTTGTTATCTTTATCCTTTACAACTGTATTACCGCTCAACACCTTATAAATTTAACTTTTGCGGTGTTTTACAATCGTGTTCAAATTGGAATTTTTCGCTTATTTGTTATAAACGCGATACATCATTGAACAATGCGAAACATGTTAAAAACAGAAGCAGCAAGGCCCCCACTTTAAAACCAAATTCTTGCGTCTTTTCAGAGACCGGTTTTTTGCGAAAAAGTTCAATTATGTAATACATTAAGTGCCCACCATCTAGCACTGGCAGCGGTAATAAGTTAAATACGCCAAGGTTTACACTGATTAATGCTAAAAAGCTTAAAAATGCAACCAAGCCATAGCTTACGCTAGTTCCCGCACCAACTGCAATGCCCACCGGACCACTTAAATTTTTAACCGATACCTGACCGGTAATTAAATTACCAATCATATCAAAACTAAGAGTAATTAAACGCCATGTTTCGTGTATGCCCAGCACAATACTATCGACAGGGCCATAATGTCTAGTTTCAATATAGTTTTCTGGCCATGGCTCAACCACCGGAGACACACCTAGAAAGCCCTGTGAAACACCAGCATCATTAGTTCTGCTTTGTGGCGTTACAGTTAGCTTTTTTATACTATCTTGCCTTTGTACACTAAATTGTAAGGATTTGTTAGGTGATTGCTGAATTAGTGAAACTAACTTGGTCCAACTGCTGATATTTTCACCATTTACGGCAATGATTTTGTCATCAACTTGTAAGCCAGCAGCCTCAGCCGCCGAACCTTTACTGATCATGGCCACTTGTAAAAGTGCTTTAGGGCGAAATGGTACAATACCAATTGAGGTTAATGGCGGAACATCTTGTTGATCTAATTTCCAGCCATCTAGGTTGAGTGTACGTACATGCTTTTGATAATTCTGGTCACGAAGCGTTACCACAACACTTTGTTCACCTAAACGGCTCATTAGCGAGAATGTTGCATCTTGCCAAGTGTTGATATCGTCTTCACCGATTTTGATAATTTGCTGGTTTGGTTCAATATTGGCAGCAGCTGCACGGCTACCTTGCGAGACCTCGCCAACGACAGGTTTTAACGACTGTACGCCCACCATATACATCACTGCAAGAGCAAAAATAGCAAATAAAAAGTTCGCCATCGGACCTGCAGCAACAATAGCAATACGTGCTTTAACTGATTTGGCATTAAATGATAAATGACGCTGCTCTGGCGGAACTTCGTCAACTCGCTCATCAAGCATTTTGACATAACCACCTAATGGAATCGCCGCAATCACATATTCTGTTTTGTGTTTGTCATACCATTTTATCAATGGCTTACCAAAGCCAATCGAGAAACGTAGTACTTTAACACCTGCTTTACGAGCGACCCAGAAGTGACCATATTCATGTACAGTTACTAAAATGCCAAGCGCAAGGATAAATGAACCAAGGTTCCAGAAAAAATCAAACATGCTAGTCGAAGCCTCTTTTTACAAACTCGGTAGCCTTTAGGCGTGCCGCTTGGTCACAAGCTAAAATCTCTTCAAGTGTTTGCACGTTAATGTCTTGTGTAGCATTGAGTGTTTCTGCGTTGATTCGGTAAATATCCGTAAAGCCTATTTGACCATCTAAAAATGCAGCAACAGCTATTTCATTAGCTGCATTTACTGTAGTAGTTGCACCTTGCCCCATTTCACACGCATCAATTGCGAGTTTTAAATTAGGGTATCTCGCATAATCAGGCTTGGTGAAAGTAAAGTCTGCCATTTGTGAAAAATCGAGAGGTTTTACACCTGCATCAACGCGCTCAGGAAATGCTAAAGCATGCGCTATAGGAGTACGCATATCAGGATTACCCATTTGCGCAAGCACAGAGCCATCTTGATATTGCACCATAGAGTGAATAATGCTTTGTGGGTGAATTACCACTTCAATATCACTAGCATGGCAGTTAAACAACCACTTAGCTTCAATAAACTCGAGGCCTTTGTTCATCATGGTTGCTGAATCAACGGAAATCTTTTGTCCCATTGACCAGTTAGGATGAGCCACCGCTTGTGCAACAGTTACTGATGATAACGTAGCTATGTCGCGCTTTAAGAAAGGACCGCCAGAGCCAGTTAATAAAATTTTACTCACGCCATTGTCAGCCAGTAAGCCCGACGCATTTTGTAGTGATGCTGGCATACATTGGAAAATAGCATTATGTTCACTGTCGATAGGCAGCAAAGTTGCGCCATGCTGTTTAACTTTATCGATAAACAACTGACCCGACATGACTAGAGATTCTTTATTTGCTAACAGCACTTTTTTGCCAGCTTCAACCGCACTTAAAGTCGGGAGCAGACCTGCAGCACCAACTATAGCTGACATCACAGCATCAACATCTGCATGAGCAGCTAGTTCACTCATAGCCTCAACACCCGCTAGCACTTGTGTGTTACATGAACTGTTAGCGAGTAAGTTCGAAAGTGCTGAAGCGGCTTGTTGGTCAGCCATGACAGCAAATTTAGGTTGATGCGCGATACACAGCTCAGCCATTTGATCGGCATTTTTACCGGCTGCTAATGCAAAAACCGCAAAACGCTCTGGGTTTCTAGAAACAACATCTAAGGTGCTTAAACCGATTGAACCAGTTGCGCCCAATACGACAAGTTGCTCTATTTTGCTCATAAACTCAGTGTCCATGCGTAGCAAAGTACAAAAATAGGCGCAGCTGCGGTAAGGCTATCGATACGGTCTAAAATACCGCCATGACCTGGTAAACATGAGCCACTGTCTTTTAAACCAACTTCTCGTTTGAACATGCTTTCGAGTAAATCACCTACCGCTGAGAATAATGCGATAAATGCAGTCATCACCGCATAGATGGGCCAAACACTCATATCAACATTAGTGAAGTGACAAAATATTAAGACAAAAATAACTGAGGCCACGACCCCACCTAATAAACCTTCTATCGTTTTATTAGGACTTACTTTTGGCATTAACTTGCGTTTACCAAAATTTTTGCCGGTAAAGTAAGCACCAATATCAGCGCTCCATACAATTCCTAGCACAACTAAAATCAGCATTGAACCAAAATGTGTTGATTCGTTGTAACCTGCGCTACGCAGTGTATTTAGTGCAAGCCAAAGCGGTACTAAAGTTAAAAACCCTGCTATGGCGCGCATCACAATACCTTCATTCCATGCTTTTGCCATTGCTGGATAGCGCCAAACTAAGTAAGTTGCCACAATCCACCAAGCAAATGACAGGGTAAATAAATAATTTGCATCACCCACTAATTGACCATTTTGCCAAAGTGATTCTATTGGCCAATGCCAGTTAAGTAATGCCAAAAATGCCGCTGTTGCTGCAACAAATCCAAAACGTTTAACTTTATCGCACAGGCCCATAAATGCAGACCATTCCCATGCACCGAGTAAAACAATACCGGCGGCGATATAACTAAATAGTGTTAATGGGGTATAAAAAACCAAAATAAGTGCAAGTGGTGCCAACACGAGCGAGGTTAAAATTCGTTGTTTTAGCAATGTGTGTACCTTCAACTAGTAATTAGGTCTCGGCGAGTAATTGTTTTATTTGTTCGCCTGTACAACCGAATCGTCGCTCTCTGGCAACGTAACATGCGATAGCGTCAGCAAATGCAGCTTCATTGAAGTCTGGCCAAAGCGTATCAGTAAAGTAAAGCTCAGCATAAGCCGCTTGCCATAAAAGGAAGTTACTGATGCGTAAATCTCCACCGGTGCGGATCATTAAATCAAGTTCACCTTGATCGGCCATACTCATTTGTTCGGCCATGAGCTCTTCAGTAATATCTTCTGCGGCCATTTCACCGGCTGCGACTTTTTTCGCAAGCATTGTTGCGGCGTTAGTGATATCCCAACGTCCGCCATAATTAGCTGCCACGTTTAACTGTAGACCCGTATTATTACGAGTTAATTCATGGGCTGCATCAACTTTCTCGCGCAGACCTTCTGAAAAGCGTGATAAATCACCAATTATGTTTAGCTTTACATTATTTTTATGAAGCTTTTTAACTTCTTTGCCCAGTACGAATAAAAACAGCTCCATAAGCGTATTTACTTCGTCCTCTGGACGTCGCCAATTTTCGCTACTAAATGCGAATAGTGTTAACGACTGTATACCTAAGCGAGTACAAAATTGCACTGATTGACGAACTGCATCAACGCCCTTTTTGTGTCCGTAAACACGCGGGCGATTTTTCGCTTGTGCCCAACGTCCGTTGCCATCCATGATTATAGCGACATGCTTAGGCAAACTTTGCTGGGAAATTTTATCAGCGTTAAGAACCATAAATATCGAGTATTCCATAAAAAAACGCCGTCTAGTATACCCTAGACGGCGTTTCAAAACTAATAAATTTAGTTGCGCCTGTTTACTTACAGAATCAGTGTCTGAAAGATAAACAGCAGCAATTAGATTTCCATTAGCTCAGCTTCTTTTGCAGCTAATTGTGCATCCATCTCTTTGATGAACTTATCTGTAAGCTTTTGGATCTCGTCTTCTGCTTGACGCGCTTCATCTTCAGAAATATCTTTTTCTTTCAATAAGCTCTTAATGTCGCCATTTGCGTCACGACGGATGTTACGTACAGCAACACGGCCGCTTTCAACTTCGCCACGTACGATTTTGATTAGGTCTTTACGACGCTCTTCTGTAAGTGGAGGAAGTGGAACACGGATAACTGTACCTGCAGACATCGGGTTTAAACCTAAATCTGAAGCCATGATCGCTTTTTCTACTGCTTGCGCTAATGACTTGTCGAACACGCTAATTGCAAGTGTACGTGAGTCTTCAATTGTTACGTTAGCAACTTGGTTTAATGGTGTGTCAGCACCGTAGTAAGACACTTGAATACCATCAAGTAATGCTGGGTGCGCACGGCCTGTGCGAATTTTAGATAATTGACTGCCTAGTGCCGCAACACTTTTTTGCATACGTTCTGACGCATCTTTTTTGATATCGTTAATCACGGTTCAATCCTAATCTATTTGCTAGTTTCATCTGAGGCTTGTGAAGAGATAAGCGTTCCTTCATCTTCGCCCATAATAACACGCTTAAGCGCGCCTGATTTATTCATGTTAAATACGCTTAATGGCATTTTGTGGTCACGCGCCAGCGTAAATGCAGCTAAATCCATAACCTTAAGCTCTTTATCAATGATTTCATTGTAGCTTAAGTGGCGATATAGTGTAGCTTCTGGGTTTTTCACTGGATCATCAGAGTAAACACCATCAACTTTAGTCGCTTTGATTACAGTATCTGCTTCAATTTCAATACCACGTAGACACGCTGCTGAGTCAGTCGTGAAGAATGGATTACCTGTACCCGCTGAGAAAATTACAACGCGGCCAGATTTTAATAGGCTAATAGCTTCTGCCCAGTTGTAAGCATCACATACACCGTTAAGTGGAATAGCTGACATTAAACGACAATTTACAAATGCACGATGAAGTGCATCACGCATTGCCAAACCATTCATTACAGTAGCAAGCATACCCATGTGATCGCCTACTACGCGGTTCATGCCCGCTTCTGCTAATGAACCACCACGCAAGAAGTTACCGCCACCGATAACTAAACCTACTTCTACGTCGAGCTCTACAAGTTCTTTAATTTCTTGAGCCATACGGTCAAGTACTTTTGGGTCGATGCCGAAGCCTTCGTCTCCCATTAATGCTTCACCGCTAAGTTTAAGAAGAACACGTCTAAAAATAGGTTTACGATTGATAGTCATAATATTTGGGCCAGCCTTAGTAATGAGATAAAAAATAACCGCGCTATGGTTACACATAAAACGCGGTTATTTTAAAGAATTTTCATCAGTGACGCAAAAGCTAATAACAGATTAATTTCATCTAATTGGCCTACGTCACTAAGTTAGAAAATTACTCGCCTTTTGCAGCAGCGATTTGAGCAGCTACTTCAGCAGCGAAGTCTTCTTCTTTACGCTCGATACCTTCACCAACTTCTAAACGGATGAAGTTAGAAACAGTTGCGCCTTTCTCTTTAAGAATTTCGCCAACTGATTTTTTAGGTTCCATGATGAAAGCTTGACCAGTAAGAGAGATCTCACCAGTGAATTTCTTCATACGACCGATAACCATTTTCTCAGCGATTTCAGCAGGCTTGCCTTCGTTCATCGCGATATCGATTTGAACTGCTTTTTCTTTTTCTACAACGTCAGCTGGTACGTCTTCTGGGTTTACGAACTCAGGCTTAGACGCAGCTACGTGCATAGCAACTTGCTTAAGTGTTTCTTCGTCAGCTTCACCAACTACAACAACACCGATACGGTCGCCGTGGCGGTAAGAAGAAAGTTTGTCACCGTCGATGTACTCAACGCGACGAACATTGATGTTTTCACCGATTTTAGCAACTAGAGCAACACGAGTTTCTTCGAACTGTGCTTTAAGTGCGTCGATGTCTGCTTTAGATTCTGCAGCAGCGTCAAGAACTTGGTTAGCGAAACCAAGGAAGTTAGCGTCTTTAGCAACGAAGTCAGTTTGACAGTTAACTTCAAGAAGTGCAGCGAAACCGTTACCTTCTTTGATTAAGATTGTACCTTCAGCAGCGATGTTACCTGCTTTTTTAGCAGCCTTTGCAGCACCGCTCTTACGCATGTTTTCGATCGCTAACTCGATGTCACCGTTAGTTTCAGTTAACGCTTTTTTACAATCCATCATGCCAGCGCCAGTACGCTCGCGTAATTCTTTAACTAGGGCAGCAGTTACAGCCATTAGAATATCCTCAATTGAATTCTGTTATAGGGAAGCGGTATAGGCCGCTTAACAAGAATAACAAGTCTTCACCTTAATTAGATGAAGACTTGATGACAGCTAATTACTCAGCTTCTACGAAGTCGTCTTTCTCAGCTTGAGCAACGATGTTGTTCTCACGACCTTCAGTGATCGCAGCTGATACAGCGCCTGTGTAAAGTTGGATAGCACGGATCGCATCGTCGTTACCAGGAACGATGTAATCAACACCGTCTGGGTTAGAGTTAGTATCAACGATAGCAACAACTGGAATACCTAGGTTGTTAGCTTCACGGATAGCGATGTGCTCGTGGTCTGCATCGATAACGAAAAGCGCGTCAGGAAGACCGCCCATGTCTTTGATACCACCAAGGCTCTTTTCAAGCTTTTCCATTTCACGAGTAAGCATTAACGCTTCTTTCTTAGTTAACTTCTCGAAAGTGCCGTCTTGGCTTTGCGCTTCAAGATCTTTAAGACGCTTGATTGATTGACGAACTGTTTTCCAGTTAGTCAACATACCACCTAACCAACGGTGGTTCACGTAGAACTGCTCGCTTTGGATCGCTGCTTCTTTAACTGCTTCGCTTGCTGCGCGCTTAGTACCAACGAAAAGTACTTTACCTTTGTTAGAAGCTGCGTTCGATAAGAACTTAAGTGCTTCGTTGAACATTGGTACAGTTTGCTCTAGGTTGATGATATGAACACGGTTACGAGCGCCGAAGATGAAAGGCTTCATCTTAGGATTCCAGTAACGTGCTTGGTGACCAAAGTGAACACCAGCTTGAAGCATATCGCGCATTGAAACGTTTGCCATTTGTATAATCCTCTATAATTTAGGGTTAGGCCTCCACATATCCCATAGCACCAACACCGCAGTTAATTTGTAACTTAAGTGCACCCAAGTGTATGTGACGATACGTGTGTGTGTTAAAATAAAATTGTGTTTGCCTTAAATACAAAAAATCAGTTAAGAATTTATTTGTAAAAAGACGGCGCGCTTTATACCATATTAAAATTGAAAACTCAACGTCTAGTGCAAAATTTGTGCACTAAAAACTGACCTGAAAAACAACTTTGGAGCCTCAATGAGTGCTGTGATCAAGACCCCTGAAGAAATCGAAAAAATGCGTGTTGCCGGGCGCTTAGCCGCCGAGGTACTAGAAATGATAGAACCGCATGTGGTGCCAGGTGTAACCACAGATGAACTAAATACAATTTGTCATGATTATATTGTCAATGTTCAAGATGCTATTCCAGCACCGCTTAATTATCACGGTTTCCCAAAATCAATTTGCACCTCAGTGAACCATGTAATTTGTCACGGTATTCCAAATGACAAACCGCTTAAAGAAGGCGATAGCGTAAATATCGACGTGACTGTGATCAAAGATGGCTATCACGGTGATACATCTAAGATGTTCCACGTTGGTACACCTAATATTCAAGGTAAACGCCTTGCTGAAATTACCCAAGAAAGCCTATACCTTGCAATTAAAATGGTAAAACCAGGCGTACGCTTAGGTGATATCGGTGCTGCAATTCAAAAATACGCTGAAGGCTTTAACTACTCAATCGTTCGCGAATACTGTGGTCACGGCATTGGCGCTGAATTCCACGAAGAGCCGCAAGTGATGCACTATGGCAAAGCAGGTACTGGCGAAGTATTAAAAGCAGGCATGTGTTTAACAATCGAGCCTATGGTTAATGCCGGTAAACGCCAATGTAAGCTACTAAAAGATAACTGGACTGTAGTAACAAAAGACCGTTCATTGTCTGCACAGTGGGAACATACACTGTTAGTGACTGAAAATGGTGTTGAAATTTTAACGCTCCGATCAGATGATACTATCGACAGGATCATCGAACACTAGGAGCCAGCCCCTGTGGCATTACCCAATAAAGTAAAAAAGTTGCTCAGCCAAGCTGAGCAACTTAGCGATTATCGCGACTGTTCTAGTTATTTTTATAAATGGCTACAGAACGAATTCTCAAAACAACCCGTTAGCAACTTAATTAATGCCCGTGCTGAGTTTATCGACCGCTTATTAATTAAACTGTTTCACGATTACAACCTTGCTCACGAAAGTGACCTAGCCCTCATTGCTGTGGGAGGTTATGGTCGAGGCGAACTGCACCCCTACTCCGATATCGACTTTATGCTGCTAGTTAGCGAGCAACCAAGTGAAGCTGTGTGTGAAAAAATTGGTCAGTTCGTTACCATGCTATGGGACCTTAATTTAGAGATTGGTCATAGTGTTCGTACGATAGAACAAGCATTAGAACAAAAACGCGAAGATGTGACATTTGCCACCAGCTTACTCGAAAGCCGATTAATCTTCGGTAATCATATCGAATTCGAAAAACTAAAAAAACACCTGCTTGATACGCCTATTTGGCGCTCAGACGAATTCTTTTTGGCAAAAGTTCAAGAGCAAAGTTTACGCCATAAAAAATGCCATGGTACGGCTTATAACCTTGAACCCAATATCAAAGAAAACCCAGGTGGCCTGCGCGACCTACAGACCATTATTTGGGTTGCTAAAAAGCACTTTAGAGCCGAAACATTACAAGAACTTATAAATCACGGCTATCTTACTCACGAAGAATACCAAGAGCTGTCTGAATGTTTAGAAAACCTTTGGAACATTCGTTTTGCGCTGCACATCGCTGCGGGTCGCTCTGAAAACCGTTTGTTGTTCGATCATCAACCTCATGCCGCAGAAATTCTCGGCTTTGGTAGTGATGGTAAAGCCTCGGTCGAGCGCATGATGAAACGCTTATTTAGGATCATGAGCCGCGTACGTGAGCTTAACCAAATGCTGCTTTCATACTTTGAGCAAAGCATTTTACCGGGTGCAGGTGAGTTACCTGTGATTGAACTTGACCGTAACTTTGAGCGCATTGGCCATCAAATTCGTGTTAAAAATCCATCGGTATTCTTCCGCCGTGATCAGCTATTTGTGTTGTTCGAACACATTGCTGATAACCCAGAGATCACCCATATTTACCCAAGTACCATACGCACAATGCGTCAAGTTCGCCGTCGTTTACTAGGTGATTTACAAGATTACGCCGCTTGTCGTGAGGCATTTTTACGCCTAATAAAGCATCCTAACGGTATGGGTCGTGCATTTACCCTAATGCATAAACACGGCATTATTGCCGCCTACTTACCGCAGTGGCGTAATATCTTCGGGCAAATGCAATTTGATTTATTTCATGCCTACACAGTGGATGAGCACACCCATAAACTGATCAACAATATTTATAAGTATTTTGATAAATCAAAAGTCAGCGAATTTCCGTTATGCAGTGAAATTGTCACTCGTATGGATAAGCCTGAGTTACTTTATTTAGCTGGTATTTTCCATGATATTGCGAAAGGTCGTGGTGGCGATCACTCAGAACTGGGCTCGGTTGATGCAATCGCATTTGCTAAGCTACACCGCTTCCCAGCATCAGATGGCAAGCTAATTTCGTGGTTAGTGGCTAATCACTTACTAATGTCGGTAACAGCGCAACGTAAAGACATAAATGACCCAGATGTGATCAAAGACTTTGCGAGTAAAGTAAAAAATGAGCGCCAGCTTGATTACTTATATTGCTTAACTTTAGCTGATATTCGCGCAACCAATGATAATTTGTGGAACGATTGGAAAAACACCCTACTTCGTGAGCTTTATTTACACACCCAGCGCGCGCTTCGTTTAGGGCTTGAAAACCCGATGGACCAACGTGACCAGATACGTGATAAAAAGCAGCAAGCCAAACAGCGCTTATTGAATCATGGCTGTAACGAAGATCAAATCGACTTAATCTGGAGCCGCTTTAAAGCTAACTACTTTACAGCCTTTAGTGAACAGCAAATTTCATGGCATACAGAGCACTTATTGAGCTGTGATGATTTAAGCCAACCAAGCGTTGCAGTTTCAAACACTGCAATGCATGGCGGTACGCAAGTCTTTGCCTACAGCCCTTACTCAGGCGGTTTATTCTCTCGTTTAGTCAGTGTAATTGGTTCGAAAAAAGCGCAAATTCAACATGCACAAGTTTTGACTACGAAAGACGGCTACGTGCTATTTAGCTTTGTTATTTTAGAGGTCAATGGTGACCCTATTGCGAGTAATCGAGCACAAGGCATTAAACGTGCATTAGATCTTGCTATTAGCGACCCGAAAAAGAAAATTCGCTTTAAGAAGAATCGCTCACAGCGCTTCAAAGACTTTAATATCAAACCAAAAATTGTGCTTAGACCACATGCTCGTAAAGATCGCAGTTTAATTGAAATTCAAGCGGTGGATATTCCGGGTCTGTTGACGAAAATAGCTGAAGTTTTTCAAGCACACTTATTACATATTCATGCCGCACGGATCACCACTGTTGGTGAGCGTGCAGAAGATTTCTTCGTGGTATCAAATAACGAATACCAAGCATTAACAGACGAAGAACAAGCTAAAATTCATCAAGCATTGCGTAAAAAACTCAACGCAGAAACCGAATAAGAGGATCTTATGTCAGATTTAAAAACCATGATCGAACACGCCTGGGACAACCGCGATAGCATCAGCCCGAGTACGGTATCAAGTGAAGTAAAACAAGCTATTATCGATGCGCTTGAATTACTTGATAGCGGCGCTGCTCGTGTTGCTGAAAAAATCAGCGGTGAGTGGGTTGTACACCAATGGTTGAAAAAAGCAGTGCTACTGTCTTTCCGTATTCGTGACAACCAACCAATGAACGATGGTGTTAATCAGTTTTACGACAAAGTACCACTTAAATTTAGCGACTATACACCAGAACAATTTCAACAAGGCGGTATGCGTGTTGTGCCTAATGCTGTTGCACGTAAAGGCAGTTTTGTAGGTAAAAACGTGGTGCTTATGCCGTCTTATGTCAATATTGGTGCCTACGTTGATGAAGGCACAATGGTTGATACATGGGCAACGGTTGGCTCATGTGCTCAAATTGGTAAAAATGTTCACTTATCGGGCGGTGTAGGTATTGGTGGCGTACTTGAACCACTTCAAGCAAACCCAACTATCATCGAAGACAACTGTTTTATTGGCGCGCGCTCTGAGATTGTTGAAGGCGTTGTAGTTGAAGAAGGCGCAGTTATCTCAATGGGTGTTTACATCAGCCAAAGCACACGTATCTATGACCGTGAAACTGGCGAAATCCATTACGGCCGAGTACCAGCCGGTGCGGTTGTTGTTCCAGGTTCTTTGCCATCAAAAGATGGTTCACACAGCCTATACGCTGCCATCATAGTGAAAAAAGTTGATCAACAAACTCGTGAAAAAGTAGGTATTAATGCCCTACTTCGCTCGATTGATGAATAACAAGACTGAGCTTTAAGTTTTAGAGATAAGAAGCGCGATACTAACTAGTTTCGCGCTTTTTTATTATCTGTAATGCAGTGATTTTTAGCTAGTTTATTGAGATACGCTCAAAAATATGTTTTAGTATAAAAAACAAACAAAACAATAGTGAAAATGTTTAAGTCTTTTCGCAGTTTTACCCACACAGAGTTATTTTATTACACAGGATTATTCTATCTTGTGGCAATCTTGCTGTTTGTATCACGTAGCTACCTATACGAGTTGTTTGTAACAGATACAAATTCACATCGCGTTGAGGTCAAAAAACTTGAAGTTGCTTTAACATCACACGTTCACAAAGAATATGTTTTTGATGCATTACAAACAACCCTAGATAGCCTTGCAACCCCAGATCGAGTTGCTGTTAAAATCCAGTGTTATACAACTTTCTGCGATGTTAGTTTCACTAATCCCTTTATCACCATTAATGACCACAATCACTACAGTGCAGAAGTAAAACGTGTGTTTGAGCAAAACGTTACCAACCTGCTTCGAGAAGATACTGCCGACTAGTTTCAGGCTTTTTAGTTAAAGCTTAGGGCTTAAAACTTAAAGCTCCCCTTGTTAAATTGTTACATCTTATTTCAAATACACATTTTATCGCGTAATTAAGGCCATTCAGCGTTACTTCTGACATACATTTCCTTTACCTCACTGGCACTTTTTTTACATCGCACTACAATGCACACAAACTGATTTTGGAACACACACAATGAATCTGACACGTAGTTCGCTGAAAAACCCTGCGAGTGTTATTGTCATCTTGGTGTTGATTATGTTGTTTGGCATGTTGAGCATTTTTAAGCTGCCAATTCAGCTCACACCAGATATTGAGCAACCGCAGATCACTATTTTTTCTGGCTGGCGCCAAGCTGCGCCTGAAGAGATTGAATCGGTGATCATTGAGCCGCTCGAGAACGCAGTAAAAAACACCCCGGGTGCGCTAGAGGTTAATACTTACATTAACCGTGGTAATGGCTCTATCACGTTGACTTTTGCTGTTGGGCAAAACATGCAGCAGGCAATGCTTGATGTGTTAACTAGCCTTAACCAAGCGCCGCCCCTGCCATTAGATGCATTTGATCCTGTGGTATTTGCTGGCGGTAATAATGGTGAAGCCGCAGCAACGTTACTGGTCACCCCGAAAGACTTTAATAGCGACAGCCTTGATTTAGACATGGCGCAGTTCCAAAAACAAATCGATGAATTTGTTGAGCCCCGTTTGGCACGTATACCTGGAGTTGCCCGTGTTGATTTAGCCAGTGAACGACCAAAAGAATTACGTATTACCTTTGACCCTCACAAAGCCGCCGCACTGGGCGTCAGCCTTGACCAAATCAGTAATGTATTAGCCAGCTCACGCGATAGTTCCGGTGGCCTAGCTAATGTTGGCCGTCGTCAATATACGGTACGCTTTACGGGGCAATATGATTTATCGAGCATGGCACAAATGCGCGTTGGCTATTCAGGCGACAGACCCATTTACCTTGGCGATATCGCAAGTGTAGAGCGTACTTTCTCTGACCGTTTAGGGATGAGTGGTCGAAATGGTAAACCCGCATATTACATTCGTATTTCGCGTGCTAACGAAGCCAATACCGTTGCCCTGCTCGACGAAATTAACCTTGCTATTAAAGAGCTCAACGAAGGGCCGCTGGCTGAAAATGGCTTATCGATTGAATTAAGTTTTGATGCCTCTGTGCATATTCGTAATGCCTTGTCGTTGGTTAAAAGTAACTTAGGCCTAGGCGTTTTGCTGTCGTGTTTAATCTTGTGGTTGTTCTTTAGGGGCTTAAAGGCCACGTTTGTGATTGCAGCGACAATTCCTGTCTCTTTGTTAGTCGCATTTTTAACGTTAAACATTTTTGACCGCAGCTTAAATGTTATTTCACTGGCGGGCCTTGCCTTTGCCGTTGGCTTAGTACTTGATGCCGCCATCATAGTGCAAGAAAACATCGCAAGGCTCAGAAGCGAAGGCTTTGATAGTAAAAAAGCCGCGCTAAAAGGCGCAGCTCAAGTAACAGGCGCTTTATTTGCTTCAACCACCACAAGCGTTGCTATTTTCTTGCCTATTTTATTTATGGCAGGTATTGAAGGGCAGTTATTCTCTGACTTAGCGCTCACTTTATCCATTGCTGTAATTGCCTCTATGATTTGCGCAATTACACTTATTCCGTTGGCTAACCACTTTTGGCCAGACAAAGAGCTCAAAGCAGATCCTTATCGTGAATATTGGCACAAGCTAACTAACTTCATCATGGCGCTTACCAATACCCGCGTGAAACAAATAGTATGGATTGTTTCGTTATTAGGTGGCTCACTCGTCGCGACCATGACCATGCTCCCGAAAACTGATTTTATGCCGCGTGCACCAACCGATGGCTTTTTCTTTAACTTGAATACCCCGCCTGGCGGCAATGTGCAGTTTATGGAAGAAGAGCTACTGATGCGTATCAAAAAGCGCTTAATGCCTTATTACACAGGCGAAAAAGAGCCGGGTATTAAAGACTTTAACTTTTATGCGTTTGGTTCTAATGCTGGCGGCTTTATTTATTCTGCCGATCCACAACGCGTTGAAGAATTAATGAAAGTAGCCCGAGAAGAAATCTTCATTGATTTACCCGACACCCAAGTATTCTTCTTTAGAGGGTCGATGATCCAAGTGGCCAATGGCGGTGATGGTCGTAATATTAATATAGATTTAACAGGCCCTAATATGGATGAGCTCATTGCAGGTGCTAATGTGGCGCTACAAGCTGTCACCGAAGCTATGCCGAACGCCACAGCCAGGCCACAACCACGACTCGATATGGCTGAACCTGAGCTTAGACTCACACCAAATGACCGTCGTATAACTCAAGCTGGGCTAACTCGTCGTGATGTATCTCAAGCAGTGCAAGCCTACACAGGCGGGTTATTTGTTAATGAATACTTTGATGGCAACGAACGCATGAATGTAATTTTGCGCGGTATTCCATGGCAAACACCTGAGGAGCTTAAAGCACTTCCTATTGTGACCCCGCGTTCAGGTATTCAAACCTTAGGCGAGCTTGCCAATATTGAACGCACCGTGGGACCAACCCAACTTAGACGTGTTAATGGCCGCCGTACCGTGAGTATTGTTGTCACACCACCAGCAGATATGAGTTTGCAGCAAGCACAAACCATTCTTTCTGAGCAAGTTATGCCAAAAGTACGTGCAAGTTTGCCCGACAGCTCCGGCGCGATTTTGGCAGGTAATGCACAAAAGATGAATTCAGCCATGCAAGAGATGACAATCAACTTTATCTTGGCTCTGTTTATTTTATTCTTGCTAATGACCGCATTGTTTAAGTCAGCCAAAGATAGCGCGTTAGTTTTACTGGTTATGCCATTGGCAATTGCAGGCGGTGTACTGGCTCTATTTGTGCTTAACTTATTTACCTTCCAATCGCTCGACTTACTGACCATGATTGGCTTTATTATCTTGCTCGGTCTGGTGGTAAATAATGCCATTTTGTTGGTTGACCAAACCCGTGTCGCGATGGCTGCAGGACTCAGCCGAGAAGACGCTGTTCGCCAAGCTGTGCTACTGCGCGCACGACCCGTTTACTTAAGTACCTTAACCAGCTTATTTGGCATGCTGCCACTGATGCTAATGCCGGGGGTAGGATCAGAAATTTACCGTGGCCTTGCCACTGTGATTGTCGGTGGCATGGCCATTAGTGCCCTATTCACCTTGATATTAATGCCAAGTTTATTGCAACTTGGCAGACAACTGCCGCCCGTTAATAACAAACAGCAACCAGAAAAAACGCCTTTAAGCTTGGTATCGAATCAATGAGTATTAAAACAATGAACACACCTTTTCGTAAATTAACCGCTCGCTTTTGTGCGCTAATAAGCCTTATCGCATTTAATGCCTTTGCAGTCGTGCCGGTTACTGTAGAAACTGTCACACAAGCTCCACTGACAAGCGAAATTGAAGTCAGTGGCACTTTGTATGGCAAAGATGATGTAACCCTAACAGCAGGCGTTAGCGGTCGTTTATTATATGTTGTTGAGCCAGGTACTCTGGTTAAAAGTGGCGACACCCTCGTACGTATGGATACCTTACCGCTTGAACTTGAAAAAGCACGTCAGCAAGAAATGCTCAATCGCGCCAAAATAAACTTACGCTTATATCAACAAGAGCTCGCTCGTTTACAAAAACTCGCCAAAGCCAGCAGTGCTGCAGCAAGCCAAGTCGATGATATGCAAAATAAGCATGACCTTGCGTTATCTGATATCGCACTGGCTAAGGTTGAATTAAAAGTGATAGACGATCAGCTTTCCCGTGCAACCGTTCGCGCCCCATTTGATGGCGTGATCAGCGAGCGTTTTAAACGCGCTGGCCGCGAAATAAATCGTGCTGATGAACTGGTCACCCTTCTCGATATTAATAACTTAGAAGTGCGTTTGTACGTGCCTGTTAAATACTTAAAGTTTTTACACAAAGGCATAGAGTTACCAATTCAAGCCGGCGACTTATCAGCCCCTGATATGACAACAGCTACCGTAACAGCGGTGATCCCATCAACCGATCCGCGTTCACAAACTGTAGAAGTACGCGCCCTACTACCAAGAGACGCCGAGCAAACATGGGCGATTGGCCAACTGGTTGATGTAGCCGTGCCACTAAAAAGCAAAGGGGATGTACTACTAGTGAATCGCGATGCGCTTATCTTACGCAAAAAAGGCACCCATATCGTCAAAATCGACAACGACAACAAAGCTCTGCAAGTTCCCGTAAAAGTAGGTAATGGTAAAGATAAACTTGTTGAAGTCACCCCGACTTCTAACATCGCTTTAAATGCGGGCGATAAAGTTGCAGTGCGCGGCGCCGAGCAACTACAAACCGGGCAAGAAGTCGAAGTTCAGGTAAAGCAATAGCAAGTAAGCTATGTAAGAAATAGACTGCCAGCTTTAGAGGATACTTTCAGAGCTGGCAGTTTCGACAATATAAATCCCAATACTGTTTTCTTTGAAAAAATACAGCTCATAACGCCAAACACCTTCCCGCTTTATTGCAAACAGCCATACCCTTTTAATGAAATTTCTTGAGTATTCGCGCCGCTTTGGTTTTTATGTTGAATGATCAAACGTGAATCTTGGCTAGTAAAAGTAAAGGTTCCGAGCCAAGGTAGCTGGGCAATTGGTTGCATATGGTAAAAACCATTGGCATCAAAGCATATAAATGAAAACTCATGATGTACCGGGGCAAATACGCCATAATCAGCGGTAAATACAGCAATGTTATCTTGCAGCATAAAGTGTTTCGCTTGCGTGCCCGCTACTAAATACCAAAAGCATATTGCAGTCATTATCACCACTTGTAAACCGCCGAGTAAAAAGACTGAAAATTTAAGCATACGGGTCGATTTACTGGCTTCCATATAAAGGCGCTTTGCTTTTAATAATAACCAAAGCCCGATGGCAACCATAGTGAGCTTTACAATCATCAGCGCTACGCCTACTTGATACATCAGCTTAGGGCTATGCCATTGCATGCCAAATGTTTGCGGGATGAACAAACTATCAATTAAGGGCAGTAAAATAAGTAGGAATGGCAGAATAAGCGTTTTGTTTTTCATTCTTTATTTTTCATTAGTGTTCTCGCATAAATAAGAGCCTAATGTTAATTCTTGGGCTCTAAAAAAGCAAAAAGGCGCAACCTGAGGTTACGCCTTTTATCGTTCTGGGCAGAACTTAAAATTTACAGTGCAGCGAATACATCGTCTGTTTTAGCTGCACAGATAAAATCATTTTTGTGTAACCCTTTGATAGAGTGGCTCCACCAAGTAACGGTTACTTTGCCCCACTCAGTTAACAGACCTGGGTGGTGGCCTTCTTCTTCAGCCATATCGCCCACTTTATTAGTGAACTCAAGTGCTTGCTTGAAGTTTTTAAACTTGTAAACACGCTCTAATTGCATAATGCCGTCGCGCACTTCTGGAACCCAGTCTGGGATCATTTTGATCAATTCTGCTAATTCAGCATCAGATACTTTAGGCGCATCCGCACGACACGCTTCACACTTTTGTGTGCTTAATGAAGACATTATAAATCCTTAACTTGCTAATTTTTCTTTAGGAGGAAACTTTGGCTCATGTAGCCCTAATTCTTTTGCTTTAGTCACCAGCGACATGATATCCATTTGTGAAATATCAAATAAATCATTGATTGAGTTAATGGTGTAGTACACAGGCTGCATAATATCAATGCGATAAGGTGTACGTAACACATCAAGCACATTCATCGCATTGATTTCTGGCTTATCTGAATACACATATTGTGTTTCACCTGGACTTGATAAAATACCACCACCATAAATACGAAGGCCTTGTTCGGTTTGCATCAAACCAAACTCAACAGTAAACCAGTAAAGGCGTGCTAAATAAACACGATCTTTCTTTTCAGCGGCATAACCTAACTGACCATATTTGTGTGTAAACTCAGCAAATGCTGGGTTGGTAAGCATGGCACAATGACCAAAAATCTCGTGGAAGATATCTGGCTCTTGTAAGTAGTCAAACTCTTCACGGCTGCGAATGAAGGTCGCAACTGGGAACTGCTTATTTGCCAATAATCGAAAGAACTCATCAAAATCGATCAGTGCCGGAACAGGCGCAACTTGCCAGCCCGTTGTTTCGAGTAGCACTTCGTTGAGTTCACTAAGTTGTGGAATACGATCTGTTGGTAAATTAATTTTCTTAAGACCTGCTAAATATTCATCACAGGCTTTACCTTCTATGCAAGCGAGTTGGCGAGCAACTAGCTCTGACCATATTTTATTTTCTTCTTCGCTCCAATGGATAACCCCATTTTCATCAGGTTGCTTGGAGGTGTAATTACTTGCTTTAGCCATAATAACCTTCTTCGTTAAATCTTGATCAGCATTGATCAGAATCTCATTAACTTGTTAAGTCGATACTATGTAAAAGTAAGCGAAATTTTAATAGTTAAGGCTGTTTCCGAGGTTTGCAGAAACAGCCTTAACGTAAGCATTAAATTACAGCAAAAGATCTAAAAGTTTACACACCCCATATTTAAAGGGATTAAAGAAGGTATTGTCGTAAACTTATAATTACAACCTATCCAATGAATGTAAATGCAGTTTTAAGATCGTTAATAATATCGTTAACATCTTCTAGACCAACAGATAATCGAATTAGGCCATCACTAATCCCAGCAGCCGCTCTTTCTTCAGGTGTATAAGGCGAATGTGTCATCGATGCCGGGTGTTGAATAAGGGTTTCAGCATCCCCTAAACTAACCGCAAGCGTGCAAAGCTGGGTGTTATTTATAAATGTTTCGCCATCTTCGAGGCTGCCCTTAATTTCAAAGGCTATAACACCACCAGCAGCTTTCATCTGTGAGCCAATAAATTTGTGACCCGGGTGTGATTTAAGACCCGGGTAATAAACTTGGCTTACTAGCGGGTGTTGCTCTAAATATTCAGCCACAACTTGAGCACTCGCGCAGTGGCGCTCCATGCGCACAGCTAGGGTTTTTAAACCACGATTAATTAGCCATGCATCATGCGGGCTAATCGTTGCACCAATATCTTTTAGCACCGTCATTTTTATCAAATTGATATGCTCTTCTGTACCGCAAACTAGCCCTGCCACCACATCACCGTGGCCATTTAGGTATTTAGTTGCGCTATGTACCACAATATCAATGCCAAACGAGGTCGGTTGCTGTAGCAATGGAGTTAGGAATGTATTGTCGATAACGCTTATCAGTTGATGCTGCTTGGCAACATCGGCAATTAAACTTAGATCAAGCACCGCCATGGTCGGATTAATTGGTGTTTCTGCAAAAATCATTTTTGAGTTTGCTTTTACCGCCCCGCGAAGTTCAGCTTCGTTGGTCATATCAACAAAAGTGACTTCAATACCAAAGCGCGGCAGCATGTGAGCAAAAAATGCAAAGGTACAGCCGTATAACGCGCTTGATGCCACTAAGTGGTCACCTTGTTGTAAAAAGCTAAGTACAGACGCAGACACTGCTCCCATACCTGTAGCCGTTGCAGCAGCCGCTTCACAGTTTTCTAACTGAGCCACTTTCTGTTCTAGCTCTTGGGTTGTCGGATTACCTAAACGGGTATAAATAAAGCCCTGCTCTTCACCAGCAAATCGGGCTGCACCTTGGGCGGCATTAGCAAAAGAGAAGGTAGAGGTTTGGTAAAGTGGCGCACTCAGTGCGCCATGTGGGTCATTTGGTTTTTCTGGACCATGAATACATTGTGTATGTAAGTGATGCTTAGTCATTGTGTGTTCTCGTTTTTATTATCAGTACTTCATACTCATAAATAAAACGTAGATACCTAAGATGCACAAGCATGCCGGATGCTCAGATGGCTAAATATCACTCAGCAGTTTTTATTAACTGTACACAAAAGTTGTCATTTTGTATTTTCGGTCTCTTTATCGCTCGTGCGTGAGGCAATTTTACGGGCAATACTATTGGCAGTTTCTTTTAGCAAGCTACGCTTATGCTCTAAGCGAGGTAACGGGCGGCTAAGCTCCATTGCTTTATAACCTATACGCGCGGTAAAAATACCTGCACTTAGCCCTTGTGCTGCACGCCCCGACAATTTTCCCAATAATTCAGCGCTCAGTGCCGTTGCCGCTAAATCTGAGACTAACTCTGCACTACCAACAAACAGCACTTGTTTCACTAATAAACGATACAACTTAATACGGCTTGCGTAACCAAAACCAATACCGTAGATCCGGCCAATTTGTTCAATTAACTTAGTGCCTCGCCATAAAACTGCCATCATATCGACTAAAGCCAGCGGGCTTAGCGCAACCAATAAACCGGACTCAGTAGCAAAACGGTTAATCAGTTTTTTCGCTTGTTGATCTTGGCTCACCAATAAACTATCAGCGTATAATGTCATGATTTCTTTATCTGTATGATGACTTGCTATTTGCTGCTTAAACTCTTCAAACCCAGTCAGTTCCTGATGTTTATTAAGCTTTTCAAGCCATGGTAGTGCTTCACCTACTTGCTCACTGTTAAGTAAGCGGTCAGCCTCGGTTCGATGCAATTGATTGCGCTTTAAACTTCTCAACATGCGGTACTCGCGCCAAATAACACGGGCAATCAGTAGCACACCACTGAGAACAGCTGTTAAATAGACGGAACCTAAAATAATCGATTGTTGGAACGTCACAAATAATGACATTGCAAACTCAAGTAACACTAAAGCTAAAAAGCTAACAACAAACACCCCTTTTAAGGTTTGCCACTTTGACTTTTTATACACAGGCTCAAGTTCGATGCTATCTTGCAGTTCGTCCTCTGTGTCGATAAATTCTGCGTTTTCTATGACTTTTGCAACGGTTAACTCCTTTGTAGGAGCCTCATTGCTTGCTGAGCTTGAAATACGACGACCAGCCTGAAAATTCATCTCCTTAGGTTGCTCACTCATGTTAGTTTATCTCCTATCAGGTACTGCATGACATGATCTAAACGAATATGCTTTAACCGTTTATCAGGGCATGGCAGTGGCGAAAACGATAAGAACTCAAAGCCCTGTTTTGGCCACTCTTGTTTGTTGAGAAGGCGTGACGGTGGCTGCGGCGGTAAATATGTTAGCCATTCTTGCTCGCCTAAAGGCTTGCCATAAATACAAGCTAACTGCTGGCCTTTTTCAGCCACTTGGCGCGGCTCTGTAGCGCAGATAGATGACATTGCCATGGTTTCGATTTGCACACCTTCGAACTTTAAGTGATTCGTTTGGTCATGCACGATTGAATCAAGCAACAGTGCTAAATCTTTGTGATACTGAGCACTAATATGATCTGACTTATTGGCCGCAAACAGTAGCTTGTCGATGTTTGGTTTAAACAAACGTTTAAAGAAGCTTGCTTCACCATAATTAAAGTGCGCCAGTAATTGGTTAATAACACGGCTTTGCTCATGCAGCGTTTCGCTACCTTCATTCAAGGCACTGAGCACATCCACCAGCACAATTTGTCGGTCAAAATGACGAAAATGCTGCTCGTAAAAAGGTTTTACAACCTCTTTTACATAGGCTTTATAGCGCTTTTTAAGATGCGCTAAATTTGACCCCTCGGTTATATCGTCAGGCACACTCGCAACCGGGAAGAACTGCAGTAACGGTGCTCCTTTTAGCTCACCGGGCATTAGCATGCGCCCAGGTTGTAGCATAGCAAGTTTGGTATCTTGTTTAAGGCTGACCAATAACTGCTGGTAAAGCGCAGCGACATCAGCAAGCTTGCTCTCATTAACACAGGCTGATAAATCAAGTTCAGCGAGGGCTGCTAAAAATGGCTTAGCCTTTTCGTTACGCGCTGTTTGCTGCAACAGTGAATATTGTAATTCACACCAATCAGCAAAGGATTGCTCTAGCATTGGCAAATCAAGTAACCACTCACCTGGATAATCAATAATATCTAAATAAAGTGTTGATTGCGGAGCAAAGTGACCACGCAGCCCCGAGTTACTTTGGTATTTAATTGCCAAACGTAAAGTATTTATACGCTCAGTGGATGCAGGCCATGCAGGCTCACCTTCAGCAGGTAATAACGCTGATAATGCATTGGTATATTCAAATGTAGGAATTGTCAGTGCTTGCTGCGGCACTATTTTTGTAGCGATATGGCGTTTTTCACGCATCACATCAAAAAAAGGTAAGTTTTTATCGTCAGCTTGGCTGGTTAAGTGTTTAACCAAGGCGGTAATAAACGCGGTTTTACCGCTGCCACTTAACCCTGTGACGGCTAACTTCACGTGTTGATCTAAACTACGATGAAGAGCTTTTTCCGCTTTATTTTTTAACGAATTAAAGGTGTTTTTTGCAAATGATTGGCTCATAAAGTGTCTAGCACCTTATTTGCGCTTGGTATCAGGATGCAAACAAGGTGCGTATATGTCCTTTAAAGTTTGTTGATTTCACGGCTAACCGTAAATTCTGTTGATGTGACATAGCGTTCCATCTCTTGTAAACGGCCATCAACTCGAGCAAGACGATCTTTTAAGTCTTGCAATGCACGGCGAGGTGGTTCCCCTTTTTGCCATACTTTAAACTTTACTTCAAGCGGGTCTTGATGGATGCTGTCTGTGCTTTTCTCTGTTTTTTCTACTGGTTTTTTATCTAAAATAAACCAAGCAGCAATGTAAGCAACAACAATAAATGGACCACCTGATAATAGTACTGCTGTCACGACTAAAATACGTACCAGCCAAAGCTCCATGTTAAAGTAATCGCTGATACCTGCGCACACGCCAGCTATTTTACCGCGCTCTGCATCTCTAAATAATTCGCGTTTGGTACTCATACTTTACGTCTCCACTGCGGAGCCTCTTGATCTAGTAAGGCTTCTAATGTTTCAACACGCTCTGCCATTTTATCTGCTTTTTGTGCAAGCTCTAACAGCTGGCGATGTTCGTGTTCACTTAAACCTTGGCTCACTTGCTTTTTACTACGGTAATGTAAAATTAGCCAAAGTGGGGCAACAACCACCATAAAAACAATAATGGGTGCCATCAAAACTTCTGCGTCGAACATGGTACTCTCCTGTCAATCCGTTATGTGTTTAAGCATTGGGGGACACGCCCCCATTTATTATTTTTTATCTGCTAGTTTTTTCTTAAGCTCAGCTAGCTCATCATCAATCTTTTCGTCTTGCTGAAGACCAGCAATTTCGTCAGCTAATGATTTTTTACCAAGATCATAAGACTCTATTTGTGATTCTAGACCATCGATCTTAGTTTCGTAACGTTCGAAGCGGTTTAAAGCGTCTTCAACTTTAGAACTGTCGAGTGCTTTTTTAACTTCAAGACGCGATTCAGCAGAACGCTGACGTAAGATGATTGCTTTTTGACGCGCTTTTGCATCAGCTAGCTTCTCTTGTAGCGTGCTGACTTCTTGCTGTAGCTTCTCGATATGAGATTCTACATGTTCAAGCTCAGTTTCAACTGCAGCTACTGCGTCTGCTGACTTTTGCTTTTCAATCAGTGCTGCGCGTGCTAAATCATCACGGTCTTTACTTAGTGCTAATTCAGCTTTTTCTTGCCAGTCTGCAACTTGAACTTTCAAAGTTTCAACGCGACGTACTAGCTCTTTTTTCTCAGCAAGTGTTTTTGCTGATGTAGAGCGAACTTCTACTAATGTATCTTCCATCTCTTGGATGATCAGGCGAACCATTTTTTCTGGATCTTCTGCTTTATCTAAGATGGCATTGATATTAGAATTAACGATGTCTGCAAAACGTGAAAAAATTCCCATAACATTTACCTCTTTGGTGTTTTAACTTAATCAGTTGGTATATCTAGTATCAATATGCTTGCCAACTTTTATAAAGCTAGAATAACCTAATATATTCAAACAGTTAAACTAAATTTATAAATTTCTTTAGTTCTCGAAGATAATGAAATACACTAGATCTTAGTAAAAATGACTAAGAGTTAGGGAATATGAGCCAATTTCGCCAACAGGATAATTTACTCGGCCAATCTGACAGTTTCTTAAGTGTACTTGATCAAGTGTCACAACTAGCAAGTTTGGAAAAACCTGTACTGATTATTGGTGAGCGCGGTACGGGTAAAGAGCTCATTGCTGCGCGTTTGCACTTTTTATCTAAGCGTTGGGAACAAAACTATATAAAGCTTAACTGCGCAGCGCTTAATGAAAATCTACTTGAAAGTGAATTATTTGGCCATGAAAGTGGCGCGTTCACTGGTGCTAGCAAACGCCATGAAGGCCGCTTTGAGCGTGCTAACGGTGGTACTCTATTCCTTGACGAATTAGCCAATACCTCAGCCATGGTGCAAGAAAAGCTACTACGCGTTATTGAATACGGCGAATTTGAACGTGTCGGTGGTAAGCAAACCGTTAAAGTCGATACCCGCCTCGTTTGTGCAACCAATGAAGATTTACCGACGCTTGCTGAGCAAGGCGAATTTAGAAGCGACTTACTCGACCGTCTCGCCTTTGATGTTATTACCCTGCCCCCGCTGCGTGAACGCCAAGAAGATATCATGTTACTAGCAGAACAATTTGCAATTAACATGGCCCGTGATCTTGAATGGGAGCTATTTAGTGGCTTTACGCGTAGCGCCATCGAAACCCTTCAGTCTTATGAATGGCCTGGTAATATCCGTGAATTAAAAAATGTGGTTGAACGTAGTTTATATCGCCATGGCAACGAACATATTCCCGTTCACCAGATTGTTTTAGACCCTTTTGCGAGTAAGTATAGACCTAAACAGCGCGTTAAAGCGGCAGTGAGCAGTGTCCCAGTTGCAAGTGTAGAAGCTGCGCCTATTACAACAACACAAAATCAAGAGGCAGTGACACTGAGTAAGCCAGAAATTCAATTTCCTTGCAATTTAAAGCAACTGTCTAATGACTTTGAAATTGATGTGATTAAAAAAGCGCTTGAACATAGTCAATTTAACCAAAAGAAAACTGCAGAACACTTAGAATTAACGTATCATCAATTACGTGGCTATTTGAAAAAATACAATTTATTAGATCAGCAGCAATAGTTAGAGGCTAATCAGGTGTTTAAACCGTTACTTGCTTTGTCTTTGGTGTGCTTAGTAGGCTGCCTAGATAGCGAAGAAAAAACCACAGAACAAAAAAACCAGGGCTTGGTCTATTGCGCTGAAGCAAACCCTGTGTCGTTTAATCCTCAAGTGACGACGACTGGTTCAACTATCGATATTATCGCTAACCAGCTTTATGACCGACTACTGAGTATTGATCCGGTGTCTGCTGAATTTCAGGCAGAATTAGCAACCGATTGGAAAATTAGCCCAGACGGCAAAGCAATCACCTTTACCCTACGTAAAGGAGTTAAATTTCATACCACTAAATACTTCACCCCAAGTCGTGATTTTAACGCAGATGATGTAATTTTTACCTTTAGCCGCTTATTCGACGTCTACAACCCCTATCACTTTGTTGGCGAAGCCAGTTACCCATATTTTCAAAGTGTTGGTATTGACCAGCTCATTCGTCGCATTGTTCGTGTTTCTGATTACCAAGTACGGTTTGAGCTTTATAATGCTGAAAGCAGCTTTTTAGCAAACCTTGCAACAGACTTTGCTGTGGTGTTATCTGAAGAATACGCCATGCAACTTAAAGCGCGAAATCAAGAAAACTTATTTGACCAATACCCTGTGGGTACTGGCCCTTATGTATATAAAGAGTATCGTCGCGATCGTTTAATTCGCTATTACCGTAACCCTGACTACTGGAAACACCCTGTAGTACTTGAGCAACTGGTGTATGACATTACGCCAAACGGGACAACCCGGGTTGCCAAAATGCTCACTAAAGAGTGTGATGTTACTGCGCACCCAAGCAGTGCGCAGCTTAGTATTTTATCGCAACGTGAAGACATTAAAGTTCAAAAAGAACAAAACTTAAACATTGGTTATTGGGCCTTTAACACTGAGCGCCCGCCTTTTGATGATGTACGTGTACGCCAAGCACTCGCAAGCGCCATTGATATCGATAAAATCATGCAAGCGGTATATTACGGTAACGGTATTAAGGCTCAGTCTTTACTTCCTCCAGCTTCTTGGGCTTTTGAAGCACAAAAGGCTATGCCTGAATTTAACCCTGCCCTTGCCAAAACATTGCTCGCTGAAGCTGGCTACAAAAATGGCTTTGATATGAACATTTGGGCCATGCCCGTAAGTCGTATTTATAACCCTAATGCCCGAAAAATGGCTGAGCTGATGCAAAGCGATTTACGCAAAATTGGTGTGAACGTTAATATCGTCGAATACGAGTGGAATACCTTTTTACAACGGGTTGGCGAGCATCGCCACGATAGCGTATTGTTAGGTTGGGCTGCCGATACGCCGGATCCTGATAACTTTATGAGTCCATTATTAAGCTGTACAGCTACCTTTAGTGGTAAAAATCCGTCTAATTGGTGTAACCCTGAATTTGATTTGTTACTCACACAAGCTCTCGACACAACCGATCTTGAAAAACGTAAAGAATATTATAATCAGGCACAGCGGATTATAGTACAAGAGCTCCCTATCTTACCTATTGCCCATGGCATGCGCTTTCAGGCAGCAAGTAGTGATGTAAAAGGCATCAGTTTGAGCCCTTTCGGTGGTATTTCATTAGCTAACGCGAGGAAAGAATAATGATCCTAGATTATATTCTTCGCCGCCTGGCGCTCTTAATGTTTATGATGTTAACTTTGAGCATCTTTACATTCTCATTAAGCTTTTTGTTTCCTGGTGATGCGCTTACTAACCTAAGCGGTATTACCAATAGTACCTTCTCGCAAACCAGTGCACTTGAAGAAAGATTTCATTTTACCGAAAACTACATAGTGCAATATTTTGCCTTTTTAGAGCGCATTATTCAGGGTGATTGGGGGGTCTCTTTTGCATCTGGCGAGAGTGTATTTCAGCATATTAAAGACTTGTTTCCTGCAACGCTCGAATTAAGCCTTTATGCATTGTTTGTCTCAGTTGCTGTTGGCGTACCAGGGGGTATCTTAGCTTCAGCTTACTACAAACGTTGGCCAGACAAATTTATTAACTCAGGCACACTTATCGGCTACTCAATGCCGGTTTTTTGGCTAGCTCTTTTGTTAATTATGGTTTTTTCACTGCAACTAGGCTGGTTTCCTATGTCGGGTCGTATGGGCCTACTTTACGAGATTGAGCCTGTTACTGGCTTTATTCTAATTGATATCATGCTAGGTAACTTTCCATATGATGGTATGGCGTTTTTAGATGCTTTACACCATTTAACCCTGCCAACTATAGTGCTTGCTATGTATCCAACCACTGTTCTAGTGCGCTTTACCCGAGACTCAATGTTGAAAGTACTCGATCAAAGCTATATTAAAACGGCGCGGGCAAAGGGCTTAAACCGTGCACAGCTGATTATTCATCACGCACTACGTAATGCGCTGCTACCGGTTATTAAACAAATCGGTTTACAGTTTAGTACCTTGATCACCCTTGCGATGATCACCGAGGTTATTTTCTCGTGGCCAGGCATTGGTCGTTGGCTTATCGATAGTATTTATCAACGCGACTACCCAGCTATTCAAGGCGGCTTACTCGCTGTATCTATGTTTGTCATTTTAGCTACAATTATTGCTGAGCTCACTTACACCTTATTCGACCCACTATCGCGGAACCAAGCTCATGGCAAAGTTTAATTTATTCTCAGAAGAGTCGAATAAATCGCCACTAGCGCGATTTTGGAAAAAGTTTAAGACTAATCACCCAGCCCTTGTTGGCTTATGGTTGTTTATCGCTTTAGTATTACTGGCAGTATCTGCACCACTGCTTGCACCCTATGGTGTAAATCAACAACACAGCGATGCTTTATTGTTACCGCCATCTTGGCATGACGCTGGTGATGTGCGCTTTTTATTAGGCACCGACGATTTAGGTCGTGATGTGTTATCGCGTTTAATGAATGGTGCAACTTATACTTTTGGTTTGTCGGTCGTGGCAGCTTTAATAACCACCGTGATTGGGGTATTAGTGGGTACTTTTGCTGGTATTAGCCACGGTATTCGCTCAAGCTTTTTAAATCACTTACTCGATATTACGTTATCTATTCCATCGCTGTTACTGGCAATTATTATTATCGCGATTCTTGGCCCGGGCTTAATGAATACAGTATGGGCGATTATTTTAGCTTTATTGCCACAGTTTATTCACTCGGTACGTAACTTAATTGTTGAAGAGCTTAACAAGGATTACATCACAGCATTCAAACTTGATGGCGCATCCAACTGGCATATTCTCGCCCGTGGTATCTTTCCAAATATTTACGAGCATATTGTGGTTATTTTTACCATGGCGCTTTCTACCGCTATTTTGGATATCTCGGCACTTGGCTTTTTAAAACTTGGCGCCCAGCCCCCAACCACAGAATGGGGCGCTATTTTGGCTGAAAATCTCGGTTTAATTTACCTTGCCCCTTGGACTGTTGGCTTACCGGGCGTATTATTATTTTTAGCAGTACTGTCTACCAATTTAGTAGGTGACGGTTTACGCCAAGTGCTTAAAGAACGTAAGGCCGACTAATATGCAATTACTCGATATTCGCAATCTCACGATAGAGTTGCGCACCTCAGAAACCGTAATTCGTGCGGTTGATAGGGTCAGCATGACCTTAAAAGAAGGTGAAGTGCATGCTTTGGTTGGCGAGTCTGGCTCTGGTAAAAGCTTAATTGCAAAAGCCATTGTTGGGGTTTTGAACAAACGCTGGCATATCACCGCAGATCGCATGCACTGGCGTGGTGTTGATTTGATGCGCTTATCTAACGAGCAGCGCCGTAAACTGGTGGGTCAAGACATTGCTATGATCTACCAAGACCCAAGCCGCTGCCTAGACCCTACTGCAAAAATATTTGATCAAATTGCCGAAACCCTACCCGCTGAGGCCATCAGCGGCTTTTTCTTAAAGCGTAATAAACAGCGTAAAGATAGAGTAAAAGCGTTAATTCATAAAGTGGGTATTAAAGATCATAAAAAAGTGCTCGACAGCTACCCCCATGAACTCTCTGAAGGTATATGTCAAAAAGTGATGATTGCGATGGCAATTGCCCGTACTCCTAAGCTATTAATTGCCGATGAGCCAACAACTGCACTTGAAAGTACCACTCGCGCACAAGTATTTAGGCTATTAAAAAGCTTGAATCAGCTAAAGAATATGTCAATTTTAATGATCTCTCACGAGCTTGAAGAAATCATCGACTGGTCTCATGGCATGCATGTACTTTATTGCGGACAAATGGTTGAAGCAGGTCCAACTAATCGTATCTTTAGTCAGCCATACCATCCATATACTCAAGCACTTTTGAAAAGTTTGCCTGACTATGAGCAAGGTCTAGCACACAAAGAACCGTTTTATGCATTAAAAGGCACCATTCCAACCTTACAGCATTTACCAATAGGTTGCCGATTAGGCCCACGATGCCCGCAAGCGCAAAAAGAATGTGTGGTTACACCTAAGTTAACCAAGCATCATAGCCATAGTTATGCCTGTCATTTCCCATTGATTAAGGCGATGAAATAATGCAACCACTGCTCAAAGTTCAAGCGTTATCAAAGAGTTTCAACCTACGTGCTGGCTTATTTTCACGTAAGCGCTTCTCTGTTTTAAAAGATATTTCGTTTTGTTTAGGTCAAGGCGAAACCATTGCGATTATCGGGGAAACAGGCTCAGGCAAAAGTACCTTAGCTAAATTGCTCTCTGGAGCCGATAACGCCGATAAAGGACAAATTCTACTCGATGGTAATATCATCGAAAATGATGGCTTACGTGATAATGACTGTCGCCACATCCGTATGATATTCCAAGATTCTGAGGCGTCGTTGAATCCGGGTTTAACCATTGGTGACATGCTTAACGACTGCTTACAGTACAACACTGACTTAAACAAAGAAGAGCGTGAAGATAAAATAAAGCAAACCCTCGCAAAAGTTGGATTGCTATTAGATCATCAATACTATTACCCGCATATGTTTAGTAGTGGCCAATTGCAACGTATAGCGCTTGCAAGAGCTTTAATTTTAGATCCTAAAGTGGTAGTGCTCGATGAAGCATTATCGTCTCTAGACCCATCTGTGCGCGCACAAACGGTAAACTTATTACTGCGTCTACAAAAAGATACCGGGCTTAGCTATGTGCTAATTACTCATCATCTAAGTCTGGTGCGCCACATAAGCGACCAACTCGTAGTACTTGATCACGGTGAGATTGTTGAATACGGCCAAACCGAAGCGATTTTTCAAAACCCGCAATCAAGCGTAACGCAGAAATTGTTGAATTGCTGACAGTGAGCTGTCAGTTTGATTCGGCGTTAAAAACGCCTCCTACGCGAGCATGTTAATATCTCTATTAACTCTACTCTTTTACCTTACAGCTTTTACACTTCTTCTCTGTCACCATGACTTGGTGGTGTAGATGTAACGATAAAATGCAGTGGTTCAGTACCTTGATTACTTAGCTGATGAACTTGTCCAGCACTTACATGCAAACCTTGTTGTGCAGTGAGTTTGTGTATTTGGCCATCAAGTTCAATGGTGGCACAGCCACTAAGTACGAAGAAAAATTGTTCGGCATGCTTATGATAGTGTTTTACTTCAGCCTCACCTACTGGGACATGCTCTTGAATAACACTCAGCGCATTAGACTTTACCAAATGCCAACCGTCGCAATTGTTACCCCATGTATAATGATCTGCGCTTTGTTTGTCTATGATACTCAAAACTTTTTATACATCCCTTGGCTTTGTGGTGCGACAAACTTGTAGCCAAGCTTTTCATAAAAGCCTGGTTTGTCAGCCACCATAGTGACATAACTACCTTCAAAGGCGGCAGATTCAATGTAACGGTCAATATGTTCCATAATGACACGTCCTAACCCTTGGCCTTGATATTCTGGTGCGACTGCAATATCAACCACTTCAAAATTACAGCCACCATCACCAATTACACGGCCCATGCCAATCAACTCATCGTTTTTACGAATACAAATAGCATAAAGAGAGTTTGGCAATCCCGCCTTTGCAGCCGCTAATGAACGTGCTGATAAGCCAGCTTTAAGGCGCATATCACAGTATTCTTCAGCGCTTGGTAGCTGCTCTATTTGACTGTACTCCATAAATGCTCCTTTTGATACCAATTCACGAGTTGAAATGACCTACAAAGGTAACAAAAAAGGCGCCAGTAGGCGCCTTTTATTTAACTCATTTTGCTAACTATTCAGCAGCTTGAGTCGCTTGTGGTACTTGCACTTCAGCTTGTGCTTTTAGTGCTGCAATAAATACCATGTAGTTTTTATTCACTTGAGCCATCGTGATGTTTTGCTTTTGTTGCTCGTTAATTTCAACGTCAGCCGCTGGATTAACTGCTTTTAGCGCAACAATTGCCGCATCGCCATTGTTTAGGTCAACAACTTCAACCTCTGGTGCACCTTGTGGGTGAGCCATTTTGAAAGCTTGTTGAACAATCGCTGGTGACACAGTGTAAGCTTGACGACCCAGAGCAGCTTCTTGGCGTACTGTTAAGCCTTCAGCTTGTGCAACCTCGTTTAAGCTCTTACCTGCTTCAATATCAGCGTAAAGTGTGCGCGCTTTTTCTTTAGCAAGCTCAGATGCTTTTTGTGCAACCAAAGTCGATTTAATTTGCTCAGATACATCTGCTAGAGCTTTCGTTGTCGCTGCTTTGTGATCATTTACACGAACAACAACAGCATGCTCATCACCTACTTCAATTACTTCTGAGTTCATGCGATCTTCTAGCACCTCAGGTGAGAAAATAGCAGCCACAACTTGTGGGTTGTTAAGCGGCTCAGGTAACGCATTACGAGTTACTAGTTCTGTTTTCTGTACTTCAACGCCTGCAGCTTCTGCTGCATCAATTAAGGTATCTGAAATCTCGAACGCTAGCTCACCCATTTGAGTTTGCTTTTCATAAAACGCATTAATTTTCTTAGTACGCTCAAGTTCAGCACGAAGCTCATCTTTAACGTCAGCATATGGTTTAACTTGCTGCGTTTGAATATCAGTAAGCTTGATAATGTGATAACCAAACTCAGATTCTACAACGTCAGAAATGTCACCTTTATTTTCAAGTGCATAAGTTGCATCTTCAAACGCAGGGTCCATCATGTCACGTTCAATCCAATCAAGGTCACCGCCCATTTCAGCACTAACTACATCATCAGAAGATGTCTCAGCTAGCTCAGCAAAATCAGCGCCGTTTTGTAGCTGCGCTAGTAGCTCTTCAGCTTTCGCTTTTGCGGCATCATCGTCTTCACTGTTATCAATTAAGATATGTGATACACGACGTTTTTCAGGCTCAACATATTGTGCGCTGTTTTGGTCGTAGTAAGCTTTGATGTCTTCTTCTGAAACACTTGAATCAAGTGTTAAGGTGGCAGCATTTAAATCGATATAGCTTACAGATACTTGCTCTGGCGCTAAGAATTGCGGTTGATTTAATTCATAGTAATCAGCAATTTCTTGCTCTGTTACTGCAATGCCTTCTTGTAATGATTCTTTTGTCACAACAAGATAGTCGATGCTACGTGTTTGCTGTTGTAGAGCTACGCTATTGTTTAATTCGTTTTCTAAGATGAAATCAGTACCAGCAACCGCACCAACTAATTGGCTACGTGTCATGTCTTCGCGTAAATATTCACGGAAAGCATCTGGTTGGAAATTCATTTGACGAATAACTTGTAAGTAGCGGTCGTTGCTGAACTGGCCGCCTACTTGGAAGTAAGGCATTTCTAAAATTGCTTTACGAACACTTTCATCACTTACACGAAGACCTAATTCTGCCGCTAGTTGAGTTTGCAATTCTTGTTGTACTAAACGGTCGATTACACCTTGGCGAATTTGTGCCATGTAATTTGGATCAGCAGCGATCTGTGCGAAGTATTCACCAAATTGTTGTTCTAAACGGTTACGTTCGTTTTGATATGCACGGCTGAATTCGGTTTGGCTAATTTTAACTCCATTTACTTCTGCAACGGGTTGCTCTGTGGTTTGTCCTAAATAACCACCGATCCCAGCTAAAGCAAAAGATAAAATCACCGCGCCTAAAATAATTTTGGCTGCAGGTCCCTGCGAACCTTCTCTGATTTTCTCAAGCATTTATCTATCTCTATTCTGATCAGGTACAAATTAACCCTGCTCATGTAAAAAAAGCGTATCTTACCAGATACGCTTTTTCACTTGAAGTAACTGGTGATAAGTTACCTAAATTCAATTTAAGTGCGATTAGGTATCTCTCACCAACTAATCTTTAATGATTAGTTTACTGCGTCTTTCAGCGCTTTACCTGCTTTGAAAGAAGGAATGTTTGCTGCAGCAATCTGGATAGTCTCACCAGTTTGCGGGTTGCGACCTGAACGCGCTGCACGCTCACGTACAGAGAAAGTACCAAAGCCAACTAGCGCTACAGAATCGCCATCTTTTAGAGCGCCTGAAACAGCCTCGATGAATGAATCTAGTGCACGACCTGCAGCCGCTTTAGAAATGTCAGCGTCAGCTGCGATTTGATCGATTAATTGAGATTTATTCACAATATCATCCTCTTTCATTGTTATTATCAAGAGCGATTGTTTTTATTAAAAAATAACATCACTGTTTTGAAAATTGATGAGCAAATTAAGTTTATGCTCAGTTTATTATATTTTTCTCAACCCTAGGCCACATAAGGCCTAGGCTTGAAAACTAGTGCTTAACTTATCATACCCTTTGTATTTGAAAAGCCCCTAAATGCACTTTTTTGCGGTTTTTTACTGGTTTTTTTCTGTTTCGACAGAAAAACTCTCAACTGGATGCTTCAACGCCAGATTTAAAACGTCATCAATCCATGTAACTGGGTGAATTTCAAGGCCCTCTAATACGTTATCAGGGATCTCTTTTAAGTCACGTTCGTTAATTTTTGGAATAATAACGGTTTTAATACCACCGCGATGTGCTGCCAGAAGTTTTTCTTTTAAGCCACCAATTGGTAACACTTCACCACGTAAAGTGATTTCACCAGTCATAGCCACATCTGAGCGAACCGGGTTACCAGTTAGGCTAGATACCAAACCGGTTACCATGGCAATACCAGCACTTGGGCCATCTTTTGGTGTTGCACCTTCTGGTACGTGAACATGAATGTCACGTTTTTCATAAAAATCGCTATTAATGCGTAGCTTTTCAGCACGATTACGAACTACCGTCATCGCTGCCTGAATTGACTCTTGCATTACATCACCAAGCGAACCGGTGTAAGTTAGCTTGCCTTTACCTGGAACCGCAGCTGATTCGATAGTAAGTAAATCACCACCTACTTCAGTCCACGCAAGGCCCGTTACTTGACCAATACGGTCGCCGTCTTCTGCTTTACCATAGTCAAAACGCTGTACACCTAAGAACTCTTCAAGGTTGCTATCGTTGATAAGTACTTTTTTAGTGTCTTTATCAAGCAGGATGTTTTTAACTGCTTTACGGCATAGTTTTGACACTTCACGTTCTAAGTTACGAACGCCCGCTTCACGTGTGTAGTAGCGGATAATGCCAATGATTGCACTGTCGGCAATCTCAACTTCATGCTCTTTTAAGCCGTTGCGCTTAACTTGTTTTGGAATTAAGTGCTGTTTTGCAATGTTTAGCTTCTCGTCTTCGGTATAACCAGATAAACGAATAACTTCCATACGGTCTAATAATGGACCCGGAATATTAAAGCTATTTGAAGTTGCCACGAACATCACATCAGATAGATCGTAATCAACTTCTAAGTAGTGATCGGCAAAATGGCTGTTTTGCTCTGGGTCAAGTACTTCAAGTAATGCTGATGCTGGGTCGCCACGCATATCTGATGACATCTTATCGATTTCATCTAATAAGAATAATGGATTCTTCACACCGACTTTAGTCATATTCTGGATTAATTTACCAGGCATAGAACCAATGTAAGTACGGCGGTGACCACGGATTTCCGCTTCATCACGAACGCCACCTAATGCCATACGCACATATTTACGACCCGTAGAACGTGCGATTGATTGACCAAGTGAGGTTTTACCGACACCAGGAGGACCTACTAAACATAAAATTGGGCCTTTTAGCTTATTAGTGCGTTGCTGCACCGCTAGATACTCAATAATACGTTCTTTAACTTTATCTAAGCCGTAATGGTCACTATCTAAAATCTTTTGTGCGCCAGCTAAGTCTTTTTTCACCTTAGAGCGTTTTTTCCAAGGTACATTGATAAGCGTATCAATGTACGAACGCACAACGGTTGCTTCAGCCGACATCGGCGACATCATTTTTAATTTAGTTAACTCAGCGTTCGCTTTTTCTTGCGCTTCTTTAGGCATACCTGACTCTTCGATGCGTTTTTTAATTGCTTCGAATTCATCGGGTACATCATCAAGTTCGCCAAGCTCTTTTTGAATCGCTTTCATTTGCTCATTGAGGTAATACTCACGCTGCGATTTTTCCATCTGCTTTTTCACGCGAGTACGGATTTTCTTCTCAACTTGCAGTAAGTCAATCTCGCCTTCCATCAGCGCCATTAAGTACTCAAGACGCTCAGTAACATCGGCAATCTCAAGTACTTTTTGCTTTTCAGGTACCTTAAGTGGCATGTGTGCTGCCATGGTATCAGCAAGACGTGCGGCTTCATCGATACCTGACACAGAAGTAAGTACTTCAGGTGGGATCTTCTTATTAAGCTTTACATAGCCTTCAAATTGGCTAATTGCGCTGCGAATAAAGATATCTTGCTCTTGCTCGTCGATATGGCTCGATTCAATGAACTGTGCTTCAGCAACAAAGAAATCATCGTTATCTAAAAACTTTTCAACGCTCGCACGTTGTGTGCCTTCAACAAGCACTTTAACGGTGCCATCAGGTAACTTTAATAACTGAAGTACTGTGGCAATGGTGCCAACACGGTAGATATCATCTTGCTGCGGATCATCAACAGAGGCGTCTTTTTGCGCCACTAGGAAAATTTGTTTGTCCTTGTCCATCGCCGCTTCTAGGCATTTTATTGATTTTTCACGACCAACAAATAGCGGGATCACCATGTGTGGGTAAACCACTACATCGCGCAGTGCCAACACGGGGATTTCGACTCGATCTGTTCTCTCAAGCGTCATTATATTCTCTTCGCACTTCATTTATTTTAAAGATTACTCAAGTATATGGGGATATGTAAGGGAAAGTTCAACATATTTGTAAAAAAAGGAGCCTTTGGCTCCTTTTTCGTGTTTAACTGCTCAACTTTTAAACTATTACAGCTTTATTCTGATGCAGCTTTGTCTTGGTTACCGCTTTGGTAAATCAAAATTGGGTCTGATTCACCTTTAATAACGGTTTCATCAATAACCACTTTGCTAACATCATCCATTGAAGGTAGCTCATACATAGTATCTAGTAATACACCTTCAACAATTGAACGTAAGCCACGAGCACCCGTTTTACGTTCCATTGCTTTATGAGCAATAGCACTTAGTGCATCTTCACGAAACTCAAGCTCAACATCTTCCATAGCAAACAATGCAGAGAATTGTTTAGTTAATGCATTTTTTGGTTCGCTAAGAATTTGAATAAGTGCAGCTTCGTCCAGCTCAGTTAATGTCGCAACAACCGGAAGACGACCGATGAACTCTGGAATTAAACCGTATTTCACTAGATCTTCTGGTTCAACATCTTTAAATGTTTCGCTTAGGCTGCGGCTACCTGATGATTGCTTAACTTCAGCGCCAAAACCAATACCAGTATTCTTATGGCTACGTTGCTCAATCACTTTATCTAGGCCAGCAAATGCACCGCCACAAATAAACAGAATCTTAGATGTATCTACTTGTAAAAATTCTTGCTGTGGATGTTTACGACCGCCTTGCGGTGGCACAGACGCAACAGTACCTTCAATTAGCTTAAGTAAGGCTTGTTGCACACCTTCACCTGATACATCACGAGTAATTGATGGGTTATCAGACTTTCGAGAAATCTTGTCAATTTCATCAATGTAAACAATACCGCGCTGTGCTTTTTCTACATCGTAATCACATTTTTGCAGTAGCTTTTGAATAATGTTTTCAACGTCTTCACCTACATAACCTGCTTCAGTTAATGTAGTTGCATCAGCCATGGTAAATGGAACGTCAAGTAAGCGTGCCATGGTTTCAGCAAGTAATGTTTTACCACTACCTGTAGGACCGATTAATAGGATATTACTCTTACCAAGCTCAATGTCCGCATTGATTGTTTGATTGCGCAAACGTTTATAATGATTGTATACCGCAACCGACAGCACTTTTTTCGCGTGGTCTTGGCCAATCACGTAATCATCTAGGTGATCACGAATCTCTTTCGGCACAGGCAGTTTATCAGACGCATTATGCTTCGGCGCAATGTCTTTGATTTCTTCCCTGATAATATCGTTACACAGCTCAACACATTCATCACAAATGTATACTGAAGGGCCAGCAATTAATTTGCGAACTTCGTGCTGGCTTTTGCCGCAAAAAGAGCAATATAACAATTTATTACTTTTGTCGCCGTCTGTAGGAGTGTCAGACATTCAGCTACCTCATTTATTACGTTGGCAGTAGCATAAGGCTACTGCTAATTCACTATGTTTAACTATATCAAAGAATATCAGTTTTCGCATAGTAAAGGGTGATAGCTAACAATACGTTATTATTAGCTATTCAGATTACTTCGATTCGCGGCTTGAAAATACTGAATCAACTAGGCCGTATTCAACTGCTTCACTAGCAGTCATAAAATTATCACGGTCAGTATCACGAGAAACAACTTCTAGTGGCTGGCCAGTATGTTCAGCCATTAATCGGTTTAATTTATCTTTGATTGATAAGATTTCACGTGCATGGATCTCAAAATCAGATGCCTGACCTTGGAAGCCACCTAATGGTTGGTGGATCATCACGCGTGAGTTAGGTAAACAGAAACGCTTACCTTTAGCACCCCCTGACAGTAAAAATGCACCCATGCTTGCCGCTTGGCCAACACAAATAGTGCTTACATCAGGTTTAATAAAATTCATAGTATCGTAAATCGCCATACCCGCAGTCACAGAACCGCCTGGCGAATTTATATAAAGATAAATATCTTTTTCTGGGTTTTCTGATTCTAAAAACAGCATTTGCGCAAGAATCAAATTTGCCATGTTATCTTCAACTTGGCCAGTTAAGAAAATAATGCGTTCTTTTAAAAGACGTGAGTAAATATCATATGAGCGCTCGCCTTTAGCTGTTTGTTCAACAACCATAGGGACTAGTGCGTTTAGAGGGTCTGTCATACCGCTATTCATTCTTATTTAATTCCTTATCCGCTGCGACTCATCCTTACTATAAGGAAAGCACATTTATAATAATGTTAATTAAGCTGCCTATTCAATCTTTATAACTATATAGGAACTTATCAGAATAATTTCAATCCTAGCCGAAAAAAGTTCTGAAATAACATCAGTATTGTTGGTTTTTTTGAAACTGATACCACAAACTAAAATGGCCCGAGTACGCTGTATAAATACAGGGTAACACGAGCCATTTAATCGCTAGCGAGAGCTTAAGTCAATGACTTATTAAGCACCTTGCTGTGGATTCATGATGTCGTCGAATGCTTTTTCAACGTCAGTCACGTTTGCTTTAGCTAGGATTGCTTCAACTGCTTGCTCTTCCATAGCTACGTTGCGCATTTGCTGCATAAGCTGATCGTTTGCTTTGTAGTACTCTACTACTTCAGTTGGATCTTCGTATGCAGAAGCTACAGTTGCAATTAACTCTTCAACTTTAGCGTCGTCAACTTTAAGCTCGTTCGCTTTAATTACTTCACCTAGTAATAGGCCAGTTTTAACGCGAGTTACAGCTTGCTCGTGGAATAATTCAGCCGGAAGCTCAGGCATGTTTTTAGCGTCGCCACCGAAACGTTGTGCTGCTTGCTGACGTAGTGCATCAATTTCTTGATCTACTAGCGCTTTTGGCACTTCGATTTCGTTGTTAGCTAAAAGACCTTTGATAGCTTGGTCTTTAACGTTAGCTTTAACCGCTTGGTCAAGCTCACGTGTCATGTTCTTTTTAACTTCTTCTTTAAGAGCGTCAACACCGCCTTCAGCTACACCGAATTTAGTTGCGAACTCGTCATTAAGCTCAGGAAGCTCTTGAGTTTCAACTTTCTTAACAGTGATTGCGAAAGTAGCAGCTTTACCTTTAAGGTTTTCAGCATGGTACTCTTCAGGGAATGTTACTTCAGCAACAACTTCTTCGCCCGCTTTTTTGCCAACGATGTTGTCTTCGAAACCTGGGATCATACGACCTTGACCAAGTTCTAGTGGGAAGTCTTCAGCTTTACCGCCTTCGAACTCTTCGCCTTCGATAGAACCAACGAAGTCGATAGTTACACGATCGTTCTCGCCTGCAGCTGCGTCAACTTCAGCCCAAGAAGCGTGTTGCTTACGTAAAGTTTCTAGCATGTTAGCTAGGTCTTCGTCAGTTACAGATACAGCTGGTTTTTCAACAGCGATTTTATCTAAACCTTGAATTTCAACTTCTGGGTAAACTTCGAAAGTTGCATCGAATTCTAAATCTTTACCAGCTTCTAACGCTTTAGGAGCGAAAGTAGGTGAACCAGCTGGGTTAATTTTTTCAGAAACGATAGCTTCGATGTAGTTGCGTTGCATTAATTCGCCAGCAACTTCTTGACGTACTGCAGCACCGTAACGCTTGTTGATGATAGACGCTGGTACTTTACCAGGACGGAAACCATCGATACGCTGGGTTTTAGACAGTTGTTGTAAACGTTTTTTTACTTCAGTCTCAACGTTCTCTGCAGGAACGGTGATGGTCAGACGGCGCTCAAGGCCTTGAGTCGTCTCAACAGAAACTTGCATGATTTACCTCAATCTTCAATTTTGGCGACTTTTCGCCTTCCTTACAAACAAGGTGATCTCCATGAGTGATAGCAAGTTTTAACGCTGAATATTTCAACTTAAAACGGCGCATTGTAACCATGAGATACCATTGCTGCTTTGCCTCTATGGGCACTATGTTAAACAATAGACGCGGCATTATAACCTAATATTTATGATAGTCGAGTCTGGGGGGCAATTATTTGGCGTATATAGCAGCAAACAGCGTTTAAGTGCGTAAAAAACGAACGCAAAAAATAACAAAAGAGAATTAAGCTGATTTAAAAGGTATTGAAAAGAATTAAGTAGCTTCGGCTAGAGGGAGTGAAGCTTAAATTTTAAAAGAGGTCGGTAATTCAGCATTTGAACCTGCGACTGAATTGGAGGTACCCAAACCAATCGTTCTATGACCTTAAACTCTTTAAAAGTGGTCGGCGATGCAGGATTTGAACCTGCGACCCCTTGGACCCAAACCAAGTGCGCTACCAAACTGCGCTAATCGCCGATACTGAGAGAAGTTTTGAAAATTAAGACCACTTAAAAAGTGGTCGGCGATGCAGGATTTGAACCTGCGACCCCTTGGACCCAAACCAAGTGCGCTACCAAACTGCGCTAATCGCCGATATCTTAGAGTAAATTGGGGTGACTGATGGGGCTCGAACCCACGACAACCGGAATCACAATCCGGGGCTCTACCAACTGAGCTACAATCACCACGGCATTTACATATTTTCAAATGGCGCACCCGGAAGGATTCGAACCTTCGACCAACGCCTTAGAAGGGCGTTGCTCTATCCAGCTGAGCTACGGGCGCATCGAAAACTTCATAAGTTTGCCTGTAAGCACCATTTACAAAAAGTAAAGTGGTCGGCGATGCAGGATTTGAACCTGCGACCCCTTGGACCCAAACCAAGTGCGCTACCAAACTGCGCTAATCGCCGATGCTTACTATTGTTTGCGAGTGACCTCGTTAACAACGGGGTGCATAATAGTGATTTGGCCGAGTTAGGTCAAACATTTTTTTAAGAAAATAATTCAATCGGTCACTTTTAGTTCATAATGGTTAAATATTGCAAATATAAGCTAAAATTTGAACTCTTTTTTATAAAGTAGCGCTTTATATAAGATTGCATCTTGGCGCTATGATGCTTTTCTGCGAAAATACGCAACATAAATAAATATGATCAAACAAACATGATTTGTGTATCCACGCCCCCTTTATTGGATAATCATATTTAGATGTATCAGTATCAAGTTAACTAACCCCAATTAAAGGTCACCCATGACGGCAAACATCATCGATGGTAAGGCAATAGCTAAACAAGTACGCAGCAATGTAGCAGAGCGAGTTGCAGAGCGTGTAGCGAATGGATTACGCGCTCCAGGACTAGCAGTTGTGTTAGTTGGTCAAGATCCGGCTAGCCAAGTGTATGTTGGTTCTAAACGTAAAGCATGTGAAGAAGTCGGCTTTATATCTAAGTCTTACGATTTACCTGGCGACACGACTGAGCAAGACTTACTTGCATTAATAGATCAACTAAACGAAGACAAAGAAGTAGACGGTATATTAGTACAATTGCCTTTACCGCAAGGTCTTGATGCTGAAAAAATTCTTGAGCGCATCACACCACATAAAGATGTTGATGGGTTTCACCCTTATAACATTGGTCGCTTAGCTCAGCGTATGCCGGCACTTCGTCCATGTACTCCAAAGGGGATTATTACCCTACTCGACTCTACCGGTGTTCGCTACAAAGGTATGCATGCAGTCGTTGTTGGTGCGTCTAACATTGTTGGTCGCCCTATGTCACTTGAGCTATTACTTGCTGGCTGTACAACCACGGTATGTCATAAGTTTACTCAAGATTTAGAAACGCATGTTCGCCGCGCTGATTTATTAGTTGTTGCGGTTGGTAAACCTGAGTTCATTCCGGGTGATTGGATTAAAGAAGGTGCTATCGTAATCGATGTGGGCATTAACCGTCTTGAATCTGGCAAGCTTGTTGGTGATGTTGAATACGATATTGCTGAACAAAAAGCACATTTCATTACACCAGTACCTGGTGGTGTTGGCCCGATGACAGTGGCAAGCTTAATCGAAAACACGCTTGAAGCTTGTGAAAATTATCACAGCTAAGAAAAATTACTTTAGTAAAAGGGCTGCCAATTGGCAGCCCTTTTTTATTAGCTTGTTTGTTGCTTTAACAATCTTAGCTTTAACATCTGAGGTAGCACTGAAAATATGATCATCAAAAACATCAGTAGGTATTGCCAGTCTTGATACTGTTCGTTTATGAGCACAACAGCACACACTATTCCCGCTATTGGGTTGGCAATGGTGCCAAATGAAAACTCAGCTACACTCATGCGCCCTAATAACCAAACATACAGAGTATAGGCAATGGCTGTATTGGGAACGATTAACCAAAATAGCGCAGTATATTGAAGCGCTGAAATAGGCTCAAATACTACATGGTATTGCTCTGGGTTTAGCACACTTCCATCAATAAAAGCAGCAAGCAATAATAGGCTGCCTCCAATGATTAATTGCCAAGTAAGTACGACCCACCAATGTATATGCACAGACAAGCTTTGTACTAAGGTACTACCAATTACAATAGTAAGTAAGGCACCAAATAAAGCCGCAACTCCTAATACATTCAATGCCACATAAGCGGGATCAAATAATAGCCATGCAAGCACGACCAATGCCATAGCGCAGAATGCTTGAACTTTTGCTGGGCGCTGCCCTTTGGCAAGCCATGCATATAATAAAGCGACAACAGGCACTGAAACCATTCCCACACCTGCAATTGCTGCTGGAAGGTTGACTGCCATAATAAAAATAAAGGCAAAAAACAGCGCTATATTCACAGCACCTAAAGTCAGTAAACTGGGCCACTGCGAACGAGTCGGCAAACTAGGCTTAAGCAATAAAAGTAATAATCCTGCAGGTAAAGCACGCAATGCGCCTAATAAAAGTGGCGGCCAATCAGGTGTGGCATATTTGGTCACTGCATAGGTGGTGCCCCATAAGAAGGCGGGGATCATGGCAAGTATAATATTCAAAGTCTGTCCTTGTTAATACGAAGAGATGCCAATGTAAAACCTCAAGCAAAGTTGAGGTCAATAGCTATACCATCTAAAAACAAAAAAGGTTGCCACGTTGGCAACCTTTTGATGGGTAATGTCTCAATTGAGGCTTATGCTTTACGCCATGTTGTTTTACCAGCAGAATCTTCTAGTACAACACCAAGCGCATTAAGAGCATCGCGCGCTTCATCAGCAGCCGCCCAATCCTTGCTAGCACGGGCTTCATTACGTTTTGCAATTAACGCTTCGATGTGTGCAACTTCGTCATCAGCTTGACCACCTTGCAAAAAGGCTTCTGGATCTTGTTGTGCCACACCTAGTACCTCTGCAACACTGCGCAATACATAAGCAAGTTTTCCTGCTTGCTCTGCATCGCTATCTTTCACACGATTTAGCTCTTTTGCTAATTCAAATAACACTGGTAGCGCTTCTGGTGTGTTAAAGTCATCATCCATCGCTTTTCTGAATTTAGCCACATATTCATTGCTGGCTAAATCACACTCAATTGGTGCTACGCCACGCAGTGCAGTGTAAATTCGCTCAAGAGAAGAGCGCGCTTGCTCAAGGTTTTCTTGTGAATAGTTAAGCTGACTACGGTAGTGGCCTGAAATTAAGAAGTAACGAACTGACTCAGCATCGTACTCTTTTAATACGTCACGTACGGTAAAGAAGTTGTTTAATGACTTAGACATCTTCTCTTTATTAACCTGAACCATACCTGTGTGGATCCACGTATTTACGTACTGGCCGTTATTTGCACAGCATGACTGAGCAATTTCGTTTTCATGGTGCGGGAACTGTAAATCTGAACCTCCACCATGAATATCAAAGTGTTCGCCTAAGTGCTTAGAGCTCATTGCCGAGCATTCAATATGCCAACCAGGACGACCCTCACCCCAAGGAGATGACCATGAAGGCTCACCTGGCTTAGCTTTTTTCCAAAGCACGAAATCAAGTGGGTCTTGCTTATCTTGAGCAACTTCAACACGTGACCCTGCTTGTAGCATAGTTAGGTCTTGTTGTGACAAAGCACCATATTGCTCAAATGTAGAAACATCAAACAATACATCACCATCTGCAGCAACATAGGCATGGCCTTTAGCAATTAAACGCTCAACCATAGCGATGATTTCATCCATATGGTTTGTCACTGTTGGCTCAACATCAGGACGCAGCATATTTAAGCTGTCGAAATCTTCATGCATCGCTTTGGTCATACGAGTCGTTAAATCATTAATTGACTCGCCATTTTCGTTAGCACGCTTAATGATTTTATCGTCAACATCGGTGATGTTACGTACATATTTTAAACTGTAGCCAATGTGACGTAGGTAACGCACAATCACGTCAAAACCTACAAAAGTGCGAGCATGACCGATGTGACAGTAATCATAAATAGTGATACCACACACGTACATGTCGATTTTGCCATCAACAAGGGGTTTAAACTGCTCTTTTTGTCGCGTAAGTGTGTTGTAAATTTGTACCATTTATAAAATGTCCTTAACGGTGTTTCGAGATTCTCTATGGTAACACTTGCAAAGCCGCCGCTCTAGCGCTTTATCAACTGAATAAGCACTTTGTTAATCCTTCTCAATAAGCACTTTGTTAATCCAAGGCAACTACTATAAAATAGCCCCATTATTAAACCAGATATAGGAAACCTCATGGTTGTACTACACACAAACTTTGGTGACATCACTATCAAGATGCACGAAAGCGACGCACCAAACACAGTTAAAAACTTCTTAGAGTATGCAAACTCTGGCTTTTACAACGGTACTATCTTCCACCGTGTAATTGATGGTTTCATGGTACAAGGCGGTGGTTTTGAGCCAGGTATGGTGCAAAAAGAAGTGAACAACCCTATCGAAAATGAAGCAAATAATGGCCTTGCTAATAAAGTAGGTACATTAGCAATGGCACGTACGCCGGATCCACATTCAGCGACTGCGCAGTTCTTCATTAACGTTAACGACAACGACTTCTTAAACTTCAGCAGTGAAACATCACAAGGCTGGGGCTACTGCGTGTTTGCAGAAGTTGTTGAAGGTATGGACGTGGTTAACAAAATTAAAGGTGTTGCTACAGGTAGCGCTGGTTTCCACCAAGACGTACCTCTTGAAGATGTAATCATCGAAAAAGTAACGGTTAGCTAATTTAATCGTTTAGTCATTTTAAGCGGGCCATTGCCCGCTTTTTTGCGAGTAACCATGAAACAAAGTTATTTTATTGCCGATCTCCATTTAACAGAAAACCGCCCAGACATTACTGCGGCATTTTTTAATTTTCTTGATAGTAAGATTATTAATGATGACGTTGATGCGCTGTATATTTTGGGTGACTTTTTTGAAGTATGGGTCGGTGATGACTATCAAACTGAGCTTTCAAAGAGTGTTGCCGCACGTTTACGCCAAGTAAGCAAAAGTGGTACTGAGGTGTTTTTTATTCATGGCAACCGCGATTTCATAATGCGCGAAGACTATGCAAAAAGCGCGAGTATGACTTTATTACCTGAGCAGGTTGTTATTGATCTATACGGGACGCCCACAGTTATCCTGCACGGTGATGAAATGTGTACTCAAGATGTTGAGTACCAAAAGTTTCGTAAAAAAAGTCGTGGTTGGTGGTGGCCAAAATTAATGCTCGCTATGCCGCTTTGGTATCGCAAGAAAATTGCCCGCAACGCCCGAGAAAAATCAAAACAAAGCCAAGCTGGCAAAGCGTTAGAAATTCTAGATGTTACTGAGGATGCGGTATTAGCCATGTTCGAAAAACATCAAGTTACGAATATGATCCACGGTCATACCCACCGCCCAAATGTGCACCATTATAATCTAGCCGATAAAACTTTGACGCGCACCGTCTTAGGTGACTGGTATGAGCAAGGTTCATATTTAAGAGTTACGCCCGAGCAACAAAAACTAGTCCACACTCCCTTTAAATCGCTGACATTTTAACTATGCTTTAACTATTATTGTAAAAAACGCATTATCTATGATTAGTCGGTTGAGCCTTTTTTTTTGCTGTTTACTATTTAGTTTTTCAATCAATTGTCAAACTTGGCAATTGGTAACAGAGCCTTATCCTCCTTATTTTATTGATAACTCAAGTAAGCCTGGCTGGCTTCACGAAGTTATAATTGCAGCGCTTAAAACCCAAAAACAAAAAGCCACCATTGAACACACCCATTGGGCTCGGGCATTAAAACTCGCAAAGCGCCATAAACGAGTAGCGGTGCTGGGGGCATTTTATACCGAGCAACGTGCAAGAAATTTTACATATTCGCAATCCTTGGCAACTGCACATACCGTGTTATTCAAGCGTGTTGATAACAAAGTAACCTACACAGGTTCACTATATTCATTAAAGCCTTATACAATTAGTAAAGGTGAAGACTATGTAGTTAGTGAAGAGTTTGAACATCACCCAGAATTGAGTGTGACAACAACAGGAAGCTTAATTGAAAGCTTATTATTATTGAAGCATGGTCGTGTTGATTTAGTAGCAGGCACTAAAGAAGTTGCCTTGTATTGGCTCGAGAATAGCGAACGCTTAAAGCAAGCAAAGCCAACAGAGTTAGAAATAATCACTCCTTACCTTGCAACTCAACAATTGCATGTAATCACCGAAAAAAAACACCCTCAAGGGGAGCTTTTTCAACAAAGTTTATATTTAGGCCTAAAAGCGATTATGGCGTCTGGTAAACTTTTAGAGATACTGGAGCGATATGAGCTGAATGAAAGTGAAATGAGTCATATTACGCAACTATACGAGCAAGCCTACTCTAACTAACCGTGCTCTTCTGCACGATTGGCAAAGTGATTTTAAACTTCGTTGCTATACCCTCAGGTAAGTCAGTATTTGCAACTAGCTGGATTTTTCCGTTTAGAACACTCGTAACCCACTCATGTACAAGGTACAAACCTAACCCTGTATGGCCATGCTTTCGAGATGTTGTAACAAAGGGATCAAATAAGTTGCTACGTAATGAGTCATCAATACCACAGCCATTATCAGAAATAGTAATACAAACGTCACCTTGTTGATTTAAATAAACATGTAATTGAATCAGTTTGTCATCAAGCTCGTTAAAAGCGTGAGAAACTGCATTAACGATTAAACTCTCGATAACCTGCGAGATAACTCCAGGACGACTCGTGATATCTTTTTTGACATCGATGTAAGTTTCTATTGTTACTTGTGAGGCTTTAAAGCGAGACTTTAAACCAAGTAATAGATCACTGATGACTTTTTCGATATTAAAACTAACGAGCTGATCATTTGAGCGGTCATGTGCCATTTCCTTAAAGCTTTTAACATGAGAGATAGCTTTATCTAAATTAACCCTTGATATCAATAGGTTGTCGTCAATTTTTTCAACGCTAGACTCTAAGAACTGCTTAGTGAAGCCTTCATCTATTTTATCTTTGAGTTGTTGATTAATTAATTGCGCATTCGATAATGAAATTGCAGCACCACCGAGTGGCGTATTCATTTCATGAGCTACACCTGCCACCATTAAACCAAGTGATGACAACCTTTGCGCTTCAATAAGCTCACCTTGTAATTGATGTTGCTGCTTTATATAACGTTGTAATTTGGTATTGGCAGCTAACAGTTCTTGCTGCTCTTGCTCTAGGTGTGATCTGGCTTTTATAATTTTACGCTGATCTCGATAACTACGTTTCAGATACAAACCAGAAATTGATATTAAGGTAACAGCACAAGCTAACGCTATAATAAAAGATCGTAAAATAATCTCGTTTTGCACCGAATCATCAGCCTCTACTAGGACAACAATATCGTTTGTGCCAGCTGCGTTTTTATTGCCTAAATTCATTTTTAAAAAGCTAGTTGCATGACTATGTGATGCAATAAGCTCCTGAGATTTAGGCAGCTGGGTAATTGCTTGCCATAATTGGCTATCTTCATTACCTAATGTCAGCATTGATTTTTCTCGCATGAACCCCCACTCTTTTTCTTTCTGAGGGTGTAATAACCAATAACCTTCACCATTAATTAATTGTATTTGTGCTTGTAAGGTACTGAGTGACTTTATTTGCTGTAAGGTTTTCGATAAGTCAAAGTTGACAACCACTAGCCCATCTAATACAAAGTTATCGCTTGTGGTTCGATAAGATGCTCGCAATGTCGGCTCATGGGGTGTAACAACAGCCCCGCGCTCTACATTTAAATCTATTGGGGAGATATAAACTTCACCCTGACTGTGCTCCATTCCCTCGGTAAAATAATAACGGCTACTTTTATTTTGTAACTGTTGTTTTGGTACTAGCTCTGCTTGTCCTGTTTTAAAGTTAACCCGAACCTTTTCTTGGCCTTTTCTATCTAACCAACGTATTTGCGAAATGTTTTCTGCTGCTAAACCAAAGTTCACAAAATGGATTTGTATCTGTTCCTCAAGTAATGCGATTTCATCACTTTGCTTTAATATGTCATCGGCTACCAGCAACTGAACCACTTTACGTACATCACCAAGCTCACGGCTTAAGGTGTTGTGAGCGGCAAGTAAGGTGTTATCTTGCAAAAGCGTGACACTACTTTTTTGTATTTGATATTGAATTACATAAACCATCAAGCTTAATAATAAGCTAACAGCAGCCATGACCATAAATTTAAAAATCAGACTCTTTTTCAGTGACTTATATTGGCTTGTTACTTCTACCATACTAGTTATTTAGACCTGCCCTTTAGCCATTGCAATGCATCATCATAAAACATGGGTTTTGCATAATAGTAGCCCTGCCCTATGTTACACCCAGCTTCAATAAGCCAGTTATGCTCGGCTTCTGTTTCAATGCCCTCTGCCGTTACTTCAAAGCCAAATTTATCTGCCAGCAACATAATCATTTCGATAATGTGTTGGTTAGATTTTGACTCTTGGATGTTAGTCACAAAACAGCGATCTATTTTTATTATCTGCGCAGGTATTTCACTAATATGGGCAAGCGACGAATAGCCAGTACCAAAATCATCAATACTAATTTTTATACCTAAACCCGCAAAACGACATAAGCATGCGTTAATTTTTTCATAGTCAAAAATCGCTTGAGTCTCTGTTACTTCAAGCTCTAATAACGAAGGCGATATATCATACTCTTCAATACGTGCGGCAATCTCAACAAAGTAATCATCGGCTAACAAATCAAACGTAGATGCATTAAACGCAATTGGCAAGCTAATGCCCTGCTCTGCAAATTGCTTAATCGTTTGCATTATCTTATCGAAAATAAGCTTATCCAACTCACTAATAAGTCCCGCAGTTTCGGCAAGTTCGATAAACTCATCGGGCCTAACAAATGTTCCATCGTCTCTTTGCCATCGCGCCAGTGCTTCAAAACCAACCACTTCATTTGTGGTTAAATTAACCTTGGGTTGTAGCGCTACTTGGAGCTCTTTGTTACGAATTGCGGTGCGCAACTCTTGCATCAATTCATAGCGCCGTGTAATAGCTTTAGTATTGTCTAATGTATAATAAAGAAGTTCAGCTCTCTGTGTGTTTTCTTCGTTAAGGGTGGATTCTGCAAGGTTAAAAATTTGCTCAGCATTATGTTGTTCAAAGGCGATTAGTTGCATAACTAAAATACGCACATCTAAAAACTGCCTTACTCCATCAATTTCAAAAGATTGACGTTTTAAAGAGTCAACAATACTCTCATCTTCAAATGCATGACTTGAAACTAAAACACCTAAACTATCACTTTTAAATACGGCAATACGAGGGTGATACGGCGCCAATGCTTGCAAAATATTCTCGAGCATTTTGAGATGTGTTTTTTTACAAAATTCATGGCCAAACCGAAAAGACTTTTCGTCAAACTGGAGTATCTCAAATACCACTAGCTGAGTTTCAGACTGTTCGTATTTGTTCATATTATCGATTTCGCGCTGTAACCAGTTTCTATTGGGTATATTTAGCGTTATGTCGGTATATGCAAGCTCAGTAAGGCGGTTCATCAGTGCGATATTCGAAAAGCCCGTACTGACATTTTCACTAAAAACTTTGAGTAAAAATACATTATGCTCATCAATTGGCGTATCTGATTTTACAATCGTGATGTAGAAGCTAATATCAACATCACTGGTATCAAAGTAAAAAACACTATAATGCTCAGAGAAAACGTGTTCTTTTTTTTCTCTGGCTAAAATATAGGATTGTTGTGCTTCTTCACTGAGCAAATCTGTGCTGAGGTCTTTACCATCAAGCCCCCTAAAGCAGCCGATACTAGTAAGAACTTTAGGATGTTTATCAAAGTGCTTTTCATTACCAACACATAACACGCCGCCTCCCTTAGATAGGTGCAAAATTTTACCTATCTCATCTAGCACCGCATGGGAAAACGCACGTATATCGTGTTTACTATTAATGCTTCTTGCTGCATCGAGTACTAGCTGAAGCCCTTGTTTAGCATTTGAGATTTGCGAAATGTATTGATAAGTACGAAGGTGGCTACTAACGATAGATTTAAGCTTATCTACCGTCATGTCTGACTTATTCCAATACTCGTCGATGTCAAGCGATTGCATGACTTGTGGTTCAGGGGCAAAGCTTGGCTGCCCTGTTAATAGCACTATGCGTATATCGTTGTTACCTAATACGTGGCGAATAGTATTCACAAGCCGTAGGCCTGAATCATCTTCTTCCATCACCACATCAAGAAATACAATAGCGATGTCTTTATGTCGGGATAATACAGATGATGCCTCTGACACTGAATTCGCGGTCAGTACCTCCAGTGACTGGTTTTCATCGAAAGATATAGCATTAAAACTATTTAATAATGCTTGTTGATAGTTTAGGTCGTCTTCAACCGTTAATATTTTCCATTTTTTTTGAGTATGCGTTTGTTCAGAAGCACTCTCTTTAAACTCGAAAAACTCATTAGAATCACGCATAACGTCTCCTTTTGACAACTTATGATTCTATTTTACGAACATTAATAGATATCTAGGTCAAACGTAGTACAAAATATTTAAAGGTACAAATATTTCCCTGAAGATAAAAATAAGTAAGTCTCGGAAAAGTAATAAAAATTATAAACTACGACAAGGATAAGGCTTAATTATTAAGAAAACGGACTGTATAAGGTAGGATGAAGCAAAAGAGCGCCAAGCAAGCGCTCTTGGTTATTTTTACGCAGGCACACCGCTATGGAACTTAAAATCTTCATCTGGGGTTGAAATAAGATCGGCTTCAAGCTGACCAAAGAATTCAACACGCTCTGTAATATCAAATTCACTGATTTCTTGAGCAAGGGTTAAATAGTCTTGGTAATGGCGGGCTTCAGAGCGCAGTAGTGAAATATAAAAATCACCTAAACGCTTATCTACATGTGGCGCTAATTTAGCAAAGCGCTCACATGAGCGGGCTTCGATATAGGCACCAATAATTAACTTATCAACTAAAGCATCTGGCTCGTAAGTTTTTACATGGCGCAGCATACCTTTTGCATAACGACATGGGGTAATACTTTTATATTCAACACCGTACTCATCCATGATCTCAAGTACTTGATAAAAGTGATGCAGCTCTTCTTTAATCAACATAACCATTTTATCGATGAGGTCTTGCCCATAAGGTGAGTTCGATTTTGGGATCATTGATTTAGTTAGCTTGTTTTTATCTGCAAGCTCACGCCAATCCCCTTCTCGCTTATAAATAAGCGTCTCAAAAGGTTTTAGCCACTCAAGTAAAGCGTCACTACTTTGCTTATCAACCGCGTACTTACGAATTAAAAACATCGCACTTTGCGCGGCCTTTAATTCACTAAATGTAAATATGTGCATATATAAAACAACCGACATTACTGACTCGTGTTTCCTTGTCTACCGTGTCAGTTGTCAAGAGTATAACGATTATAAGCCGAGTTAATGAATGGATTTATCTCATATAACACAAAGTGATAAGCATATAACAAAAAATAATAGCATACAGCCAAGAAAATTTGTTTTTTGATATAAGTTACTCTGGAACTTAAAAGTGAAACAAGGAACTCATTATGATGTACACAACAAAGCTCATGCAGGTATTCTCAAACGTTTTTAAATCTCAAAACTTGAACATAGGGGGTGCAAATGAAGTGACAAAAAGAATAGCCCATGAAAACGACAAACCATGGCCAACTCCTACACCAATAAAAGCACCTGACTCAACAGTGATCGGTCTTTCTGAAAAAATGCTTCCTAATGTACTGTTTAAATACAGTAAAGATCAAGCCTACAGATTCAATGATGCCTCTGCTGAATTTGTTGTCTCATCAATTATTACTTGTGCTTCTGCTTTAATAGGTGCTAGTTATAAAATCGCTCCAAAAGAAAGGGATAAAAGGTGGACTGTTACACAAGCTTTATGGTGCTTAAATATTGGCGAGCCATCATTACTAAAAACTCCAACGACCCGGGTTGGAATAAATTTAGTAAATTTTGCACAAAATGAAGTAATCAACCCTGGAAATGTAATAAGAGAGAACGAAGCTAAAATTAAAGAGAAGCAAATAAAAGCTCTTTCTGCTCAAGCTCATGATGAACTAGATAAAGGGGATGAAGAAGCTGCTCAGCTTTTATTTGAACAAGCAGGAAAGCTCAAAGAGTCTATTGCTCCTCAGCGCAATGTTGTCATAAATGATTGCACACCAGAGGCTTTAGTCATACATCTTGAGTCAAATCCCAATGGCTGCCTTATAGTACGAGATGAACTGCATGGATGGCTTTCTAAAGTTATCGGCTCAGACAATACGAGTGAGCGCTCGCTGTATACTGAAGCTTTCGAAGGTAGTAATAGTTATTCTCAAAAGCGAATTACTAGAGAGAAAGTAGATTTAGCTTTAATGCACGTCGGTGTCTTAGGTTGTATTCAACCTGATCGGTTGAGACCACTTTTAACAGGTAGAACCAATGGTGAAAGCAATGATGGATTTTATGAACGATTCCAACTTGCTATTTTTAGCAGTACTAAGATGAAATACACGGATAGCCTGACATGTGATACTTTACAAAATAAGATGGAGCATATTTTCTGTTGCTTAGCCTCTCTCAAAGAGCAGAATATTAATGGCTGCGCTAATTTTACATCCGAAGCACAAGTTCTGTGGAATAAATGGGCACCTCAACAAGCAGAAAAAACAATTTCAGAAAACACAAATATGCAATCAGTAATGGGCAAGTACCCTTCCTTAGTAGCTAAACTAAGTCTAGTCTTTCAGCTTATAACTGAAGCTGAATCACAGAGTGATTACAGTACATTTAACCCGTCGGGAAAAGTATCATATTTATCACTTGAGCAAGCAATATGTTTCTCTGAACTTCTACTCTCTAACAACCGACGGATTCAAGAGCTTTCCTCAAAAAGTAATGAGCTTGATGTGATTAAACATTTAGTTAATAAATTAGAAAAACTTCCAACACAGTTCTCACAAAGAGATCTTCAACGTAAAGGGTGGACTGGACTCAAAAATGCGGAGCAATGCAAACCGGTACTAGAGCAGCTCGAATCGATGGGTTACATCAGAAAAATTACTATAGCTCAGCAAGGTCAAAAGTCTACTGAAAGATTTTTGAAAAACCCACTCATCAGCTAGCTCTATAAGTGGAAAAGTCTTAACTTGATCTGTCAGATTCGAATAATAGAACTCAATCAAATCTGACAGTCACATATATGCCCAGACTGTGTGAAAACTAATTTTTAATAAATTGTCTTGGGTATGTTCTTAGTTTGAAACCATTTAAGATGGTTGCGATCGATTTTTTCTCAGTATCGCAATTTTCTCCGCGCGAGCGAAACTGCTATGGCAACGCTACTCTAATTGCTTTACTTAGGCCGTTAACTCCCATAATTGTTATCATTCTTCTGAAGTTGTAAGCTAGGACATGAAGACTTATTTCTGTCCCCACGCTTTTTAAACCTCGTGTTAGTAAGTGGGTAGCTCCCATCCAGAGTTTAATTGTGCCAAAGGGGTGCTCAACAGTTTGCTTGCGATGAAGCATCAATTCAGGTTCATTCTTTAGCTTTTGAAGCATTTCTTCTGTCAGAATCTCATGCACCCACCGCCTTATTCGCCTAGGGTCTTTTTTAGAGTTAGTGCACTGACTTCTTATTTTACAATCTCGACAAGCAATGTGATTGAAGTAAACATCAAGGTATTTACCTTGCTCAAATACCTGCATTCGATTTTGAAGTTCATTACCAGCGGGGCATAAGTAAATATCTTTATTTGCATCGTATTTGAAGAGTGAGCGGTTAAATATCCCTTTCTTTTCAGAGGACGATGTATCCGTCTTGGGCATGATTGGCTCTGCACCCAAATCGATAGTATCTTTTATATCGGGCTGACTGAAGTAACCTTTATCTGCTAATACCCTTATATCTTCCTTGCGCAATGCTTTTTGTGCGAGTTTTGTCATTGACGCAAGCTGGCCTCTATCTGGCACGTTGGTCACCTCATGCGCCACTATAAGGTGGTGCTTGGTATCAACCGCACTTTGCACGTTATAACTCACAACTCTTGTAAAACCTTGAGTTTTCATTAAACGTGAATCAGGATCAGTAGTGGATATTTGCTTGTCAGGATGAGCTTCAACTTGTTCTTTAATCTCGTGTAGTTTTTTTAACTGGCTGCGAAAGTCAGCTAGCCTATCTTTTGTGGCTTTAATTTTTGTGACGTTAGCTTGCTCTTTATCGGCTTCATCAAGTAATTCAAGGTAACGTTCAATGTTCTTTTCGACTCGGTCGATGTGGAATTTAACTTTGCTTGGCGTAAAATTATTGCCTTTGTTGTTGCTAGCTTTAAACTTACTACCATCGATGGCAACAACTGGTTTCTCAAACATATTCAGACGACGGCAGACTTCAACAAACGTTTTGCACACATTTTTTATACCATCTCCGTTGTCTTTTCTAAAATCAGCAATCGTTTTAAAGTCGGGTGCCAACTTACCAAGTAGCCACATCAGTTCAATATTGCGTTGGCATTCGGTTTCTAATCGGCGGGATGATTGAATACGGTTGAGGTAACCATAAAGATACAGTTTTAATAATGTGGCTGGATGATACTTAGGGCGGCCTGTGGACTTTAAAGTTAATCCTTTAAACCCCAATTCAGCTAGATTTAGTTCCTCAATGAAAACATCAATCACTCTGACCGTATTATCTTCACTGACGTAATCTTCCAACGATTCTGGAAATAACGTTGATTGGTCACGACTTTCACCGCTTATAAACTTTGACATACTGCCTCAACCCTCAACTGAATCAATAGTCTAATTATATAAATATCAGTATATTAAGTGAACTAAATGTATAGATTAATAGATCATAAGCAGAACATACTTAGACCAAAAGGTGATCAGAGTTTTCACACAGTCTGTGCCATGAGCGGACATTCATGAATAAATAGTTTCTGCTCTACAATAAATGATAATGTACCAAAAATGCTGCCTCATAACTAAAAAACCATATGTTAATTTAGTTACAAAATCTAACGCTGCACAACAATCTTACCTTGGATGTTTAAGTTTACTCATGGATTATCCTAACAAGGTTCAAGAATATGAATTGACACCATAATTACTTGTTACGAGCTTATGGTTTACATGATTTACAAGGATTGTAACCTTGCTTTATTGCTGACTCTCTGCTGCTAAAGACGATCGCTTTAGACGCTCCCACATTAGATAGCCAGCCACAATTCTCCCGATGAAACACTGCACCTTTTGAGTTTAATGAAGCAAAATAACTAATTGTTGGTTTTTTTCGATATTTAGAAATTCTGAATATAAATTGCTTTAGAACTTTATAGCTCACCAACATATCAACTTTATCAGTATGAATTAATTTTGTTCTTATTATATCTTTCTTTACTTTAACATTTCGTTTATGAACTGAAGAGAACAAAATCACAAAGTTTTCATCTACAGATACTTGAAGATATGGAGCATATATCAGATAACCTAGTGTATCGTGGTAGCCAACCCAATAATCTTTTTCATCAACTGTAAATTTGAACATAGCATTTAACTCGAAGGACGCTCGGGCACATAACGCCGGCTGCACGCGCAGCTTTGCAGTGGAGGCGAGGCCAGAACGGAAAAGCCCTTGCTGTGCCTGAGATTTTTAAATGCCATTAGACTCGTCACTCAATTGGTTTTTCTTTTTTAGAACACACTGCATCGGAGCTATTTTATGCTCACTGTCACTATAAGAAGAAAAGAATCCCTCAAAAACCTTACCATTGTTTTTTAACATGAGCGACAATGCCCCACGATCTATATGATCTCTGCTACATGTTTCATAACAACCAGAAAGTATTAAATTTTTAAAATTACCTAAGATAGTGTAAGTGTGAACTTTGCTGGCACCACCGATCTCAATGATGCGCCCATTTATTTTGTGTCCTGTTCTAAAAATTTCGACTCTTACAATAATTGGTACAGAACCAATATTTATTTTAATGTATTTATCTTTTTCGGGTACTTGCTTCTCTTCTGAGTCGTCATGAAGAATAAGTTCAGCACTTACTTCTCTCTGCTCGCCCTGCTCACTAACTGACGAAGCAGGAACTGGCTCACCTCTTTCGGCCTTTCTTTCTTTTCTAAGGCGCTCTTGAAATCTTCGCCAAGCTGCCTTTTTAGCTGCTCTATCAAGATCTTCTAAACCAAGGTAGGGTATCAATATCCCAGACCACTCACCCTCAATACATACATCTTGATATAGAAGATTTTCAAACCAAGGCTCGATGTTTTTTCGCCATAAAATAGCGAAAACGAAAAGTAACAATGCTGTAATTAGACCACTGATAATACCGCTAGCCAAAGAACCAAATAGATTGGTAGAGCTGTTAGCTGTCTCATTTAAATACCACCAAAGGAATACACCAGAAACAACCAATATAAAATGCGGGAATATTCTCCAAGCCATACCCGCTAATTTTTTCAAATATTGCATATATTCTCCTTGCCATTTGAGTTTAATTGCGCCCTTATCGCACAAATCTCTGCGCCGCCACGCTAAATTATCTACTTTAAATAGCTTTAACAAATTACCGAAGGTATTACATCACTATGTTTTCTAAAGTTTTTAGGTGGAGTTAAATGAACCAACATACACTGAGCGCCCATTTTTATGAAGATATGCGCTACTACATATAAAATCACAGCATTACATAAGCATTACGCAATAATCCCTAAACGAGTAAAGTTCTAGCTATTACAAACAGATTTCATGTTCCATTAAATATATTCGATTAAGACTGGGCTCAGTTGCAAAATAATTGGTGCATCATTTTGTTTTCCTAAATGTGTGACAATCATTTTGTCGATTGAAACGATTTGTTATTAGTTTAGTTAACGCCAAGGATGACTGTCATTTTGAAAAAGAACCTCCTCAATAGAGAAGTTATCTTTAAGTAGCTCTCTTAATGAAACCTTTGCAGATCCTAACAACTTTCTGTGCTTATCTATATGTGTTTTTAATCGCTGAGCTGATTGCATATCATCAAATGATATAGTTACCATACTGACTTCCTCGTAAAAATCGTCAAGAGCGGAACTAGGCCAGTAGGTGATATCATTTTCAGCGAAAGCTATTTTTGTTTCATCGTACTTTTTATTTAAGTCAACATTAAGCATTTCATCAGATGGCGTTTTTACTTTTATAGTTGCAACTTCATTAGTTCGGTCAAACTCAATTGAATTGGACATAAATGATAAGAAATCAGACTTTGATATATATAAAGCATTGCAGCAATTAGCCAATACCGGATCTATGATTTCCAAACCGCCGCGTAATTCCTGACCCAACTCAATGAACATATTGGAAGCTTGTTCTAATTTGGATGCATTGTTGTTTAACGCATTGATCATCGCTTTTGCATCGCCCCAATCATCAAAATCTTCGAGCGTTTGATAAAATTCCTCAGTTACATCATCTAATGTTTGGACACAATAATACAATTTTGTAAGCGACCTACATGCCTTTTTCCTTTTATCGAACGGAAGATCAACTAGTTTTCCAACAGTTTTACTTACTATAAATGTAACGACTTTTCCTATAACACCTTCGCTGGTAATCAAAGCGATCTCCTTGACTCATAAATATTTTATAATGCGTGTCGCGTATCTTCCTACCGAAATCACACTTATGTATTAATGAATCTACTTTTAACAAATAACGTAACTCAATGTCTAGATATCTTTCAAAACAGAACTTTATAGTATTTGAGTTTATTCAGAATGGAGAAGAAATGCTCCAGCCCGAACAGGCTGAAACAAAATGTAAAATAAGTTAGAACGAATACCTGCTTTTTCAGAGCCGAACTGTGAACGCCTTTATTTGCAGCTGGTTTGCAGCCCACAGGAAAACCAGTCCAACAACATGCGCTTATTAAACCAAGTAATAAGATAAGAATCGTTCGACATCGCTTATCATCCCTTCAACTTCATCATTTTTAAAAGAAGCCCAATCACCATGTGCCGCACTATTTCTTATATCAGCCAGAGCTGTAATCCTTTTCTGTTGCAACTTGTTGTAAACACCAGCTTTGGCTAGCTCTGAATTCATTTTGTCGAGCTTTGCGATTGGTATTGAGTTATCTATACAAAGGTCTCGCAGAGTTGTTTCTAAAACAACTCCTGCAACAACTGCAGCGGGGCCCTTATATCCGCTGCGAAGAAGCTCTGTAGCTTGCTCCAACTCAGAGTCGAACAATTCGCTTGAACAAGATTTTTACTGATGACAGAAATCCCCCCTGAAAGTCATCTATAGCAGCCATAAATACCGGCTTAACTCTTTTTAGTACGCTATAGCTATCATCCAACATAGGTATAATCTGTTCAGCTTTTACAAATGCATTAATATACTCGCTATCATTGCCACACGTCTTAACAATTAGCGATTTCGCCTTAACCTTCCACGCATCAAACTTTTCTTCGCTAACTTGGTCATAGTTTCCATAACCACCATTTTTGCAACCTTAGTTGCTTCAATGCGTACTACTTCGTCTGCCAAATCATCGAATCTTTGTGAAAATTTTTTGTTCAAGGTGGTGCCCTAGTATTTGAGGTAAGTAACGCCGCATTACGCGAGCTAAACTATTGGTTATAATCTGCGGCGAAGCGAAACCTAGCCAACTGTTTAAATTTAATTTTAAATGCCTTGCTAGTTGTAAATTGCTTCAAAATCGACATCAAATCTATCACTATTTTCTAAAGTTCTGTAGAAAGTTAAATTTGAGCTGAACCTATTATTATTACGAACAGATTGAATGACTTCCTCGATTATTTCATTTGAAACTCTACACCCGAAATATATGGACTGGATTGCACTCGGCAAAAGCCTTTTGAAAAACATTAGGCTTCCCATAGAATTTACAACATCATCATTCATGACTTTTGCAAGGTTATTAAAAGGAAAGTTAAGGTTTTCATTTTCAAATATGTATTTATTTCCCACATTAATGAAATCAATTTTCCTTTGATGTAAATATTTTTCAAATTCATCAATCGAGTAGGGTCCATTACTGATGTTCAAAATTGCAACATCAGATTCAGTTGTAGGAATTAAGAATCGATGTTCTTTTTCATACATCCAACTATCACTTTTAACTAGTGCGAAATGCTTAAAGAATTCATCTTCGTATATGGAAAATATACACTCAGGAGGAATATCTTTACTAGGTCGTTTATTATCATATCGAACACGCACAGCTTTTTTATCACCGATACGTGAAGTTTTAACGCCATCTTTAGAAAAGGAAAATGTATTTTCTGAATTCGAAATTGCAATAACGATTCCATTGTGTTCGTCTGCATAGTGCGACCACATAAGAAGGTTATGAGGATTTTCAGTAAGTGAAATAATACCAAACTTATGGAGTTCAGTTTCTAAGTATTCTTTCACATCACTATGTTTCAAATTAATTTTTTCATCAGAAACAAAGCCAGCTCCTTCCCCCATATCATCACTCATAAAGGCGATCTTTTGTCTGATCGCTTCTTTAGTTGGCTTGGAGTCAAAAGGATCATTAAGACTATATGGTTGAGTTAATCTAAGTAACGGATCACTAAAAAACTCATGTCGTAACGGCATATATTTGTACAAAACTTTCAAATTAACTCCTTTACAACTAACATTTTAGTATTTATGCGACAAAATGGCACTTTTCTATTACTACGTTTTTATCAAATTAGCTAACCTTTTTCTAGCTAACAAAATATTTTCAAATTGGTAAAGAGATCTGACATAAAATAAGTTTAAATACGTTTTGGGCAGAAACGAGCTTTATCTGAATGTCCGCATATTGTATTTTTCTACCAGTCAGGTTTAGTCGAAACTTCCCAGCAATTATGCCAGAGATATATGCTACTACATAAGTTTACCTTTAAGCTCTTAGTACACTTAAAAAACAGTTGAATAAGCTGAACACTCTTATCTTGAAATTCAACAGAATCAATTACTTACAACTTAGGTTTGTTACCACTATGGAGACTAACTCTTTTAAATAGGCGACTAACAGTTCTTCTACAACGCACTTTAATTGCAATCTCTAGTTCTTCTGCGAAGCTATGTAACTCATTAATTCTACTTTCTAGCCAACTCTTTTTAGATTCTTGTATCTGAATTTCATTTGAAAGTTGATCTGACTTTTGTTTTTGTAAAGTTAATTGACTCTCTAAAGCCTTATTACGACTACTAAGTTCTTCGACTTTTTGCGCAACTTTATTGAGTTTTTCTTTTACAAATTTCTCTTTTTGTAGATGTTCACGGCCAGTAACATTTTTTGACACCCCACGTTCAAATCCAAGCGGTTTAAATGCATCAGCAACAACATCTTGCATTTTCTCAAAGTGTGGGTTTAGTTGATTAGTCCTTGATTTGAAATTTTTCCCTTTAGCTGAAATTTTGCGTAACGGTGAAATCCTGTTTATAAAGTCATAGTTAAAAAAAAAGCATGCGCATGAATGTTACGAACAAAGCGCCCTCCTTCATATCGCCCTTCATCTAAATGTAAATCAATCCCTATTGGCTCAAAGCCAAATTCATTTTTTATCTGCACAGCGTATTTACGTAAATAATGAATTAAAAGCTGCTTTGCTTTCTTTTCTCCATATTTTTTCTCAATTTTTACGTATTGATGTTCACTTAAAATAACGATGTGTTCAAACAATAGATTGAAATCTTTTCTAACTTTTTTACCAGTGACCAGCTTGTATCGGGCGCATGCTTGATTAAGAGCTTCAGCGCCGTTCTTACAGCCTTTGGAATACAAACCGAGGTTGTTATGACTAAACTTAGGGTTTACGTTTACTGAGCATGTAAAGCCATTCCTACTCGGATTTGAGTGATCTAAAACAATGAATGCTTTATCCGCTTTGTAGTACCGAGTTCTAACTGAAGCAAATGCTTTAAGATTACTCATGTGTCCCCCTATTCCCCTCAAATGAGGTACAACTTTGATATGTAGGGTATTCAATTTTGATGTCTACTGCGCAGTTAATAAATCTAGCTTGAGTAGAATCTTCACCTCCGAGGAAATTACCGTACCGACAGAGTGAACATGTCGATAATAACTTAAAAGAACGGCAAGCATTCTGTAATCTTTCTAAGTCTATAGCTGCATTTTTATCGAGCCACAATTCTGAAAATAAACAAATATTCTTTTTATCAATTCCTTTTAAATTAAACTTAAGCATTAAATTTCGCCAGTCTTCAATACTTACATATGGGGGTTTCCCTAAATGAATAGGTATTTGATCACGAGCAATGTATAACCTCATAAAATCCTTAAACTCTTTAGTTCGACTCACCTTTACAGAAAAATTAGACTGAAGATGGTACTCACGTAACTTCTTCTTCAATGCCTCCTTAACTTCTGACACAAATAATTCAGCGCCTTCGTCTAACAGAATATTTTTGAGTTCTTCATCCATCATTTTCAATTTTAAACAGCTCATAAACACCTCCTACTATGTTATAACGTATTATATCATATTTTCTTTTTTTCAATTTTTTTGCAAAGCAAAAACCCACCGCAAGGCGGCCTATGAACATAGGCTTTAGTGGGTTAAAGTTTTAGGGGAGGTTTTCAAATGCTTCAATTTACATTATTGGATATATGAAATTTATATATGTGAAGGGACACCACTATGAAACTTAAAGTCTTCATCCGGACTTAAGATAAGCTCAGCTTCAAGTTGCCCAAAGAACTCAACACGTTCGGTGATATCAAACTCACTGATTTCTTGCGCAAGAGTTAAATAATCTTGGTAATGACGCGCTTCTGAGCGCAGTAGCGAGATATAAAAATCACCTAAGCGTTTATCAACATGTGGGGCTAATTTAGCAAAACGCTCACACGATCGGGCTTCGATGTAAGCACCGATAATTAACTTATCAACCAAGGCATCTGGCTCGTATGTTTTTACATGGCGCAGCATCCCTTTGGCATAACGGCATGGGGTAATGCTCTTATATTCAATACCATATTCATCCATGATCTCAAGAACTTGATAAAAGTGATGTAACTCTTCTTTGATTAGCATCACCATTTTATCAATGAGATCTTGCCCATAAGGTGAGTTAGATTTTGGTATCATTGATTTAGTCAGCTTGTTTTTATCTGCAAGCTCACGCCAATCCCCTTCACGTTTATACACAAGTGTTTCAAATGGTTTTAACCACTCAAGCAAAACATCACTACTTTCTTTATCAACCGCGTACTTACGGATTAAAAACATGGCAGACTGAGCTGCTTTCAACTCACACACGAGATGGTCTAATAAAACTATGTCGAGATTTTCTTTTTTTTGTGCTTTTTTAATCCACTCTTCAGGTGTACCACACTTTAAAAAACTATCTATTGGCTTCAATAGTTTGTCTATATCATTTATGTTCATTATTCATCATCTTGTAATAATATATCTAAATTGCTACTTTCTGAATACAGGTTGCTATAATTGAAAATACGGGCCGCATCTTTAGCAGTAAAAGCTCTATCTCGATTTGGTTTCAATAATCGGTCGACATCCCAGTCGCAAGTACGAACTTCAGTAACAAATTCACTTTCTTTATAGTAATCTTTTGAACCGTAAAAAATACATTTATAGGCTTTTGACTTACGATCGTAATTCGTAAATTTGAGCCTAGCGATCACTTGATTTTCTTCTAAGCTGAAAGATAATTCTTTATCCTTTAAAAAAATCTTATTACCTATTCGATTTAGTTCCAGATTATACTGTAAAGGGTCACTATGTGATAATTTAACTATTTTTTTTGAAATGGCAGCTAAATTAAGACTTTTTTCTATTTTTGATTGTATTACAGATAGTTGAGCTTCAATATCATTTATTTCAGCATCTAAATCTTCCATCAAACTAAAAATCGTTACTGAAACTTTTTCACTTTTTCTATAATGCTCCTTTAGATCTGCCTGTTTTACTTGAAGCTCTTTTAGTTTATGTATTAATTTAACTTTTTGCTCATGATTGGCAGAACTACGTTTTAAATCTGTTATTTTTGCAAGTATTAAATGTTCAACATAAACAGAAAAGAAATGATAAGCTACTACATAGGGAAATGTTGTTGGTGCATCACAGCTCTCCCCCCCAGATCGCTGTTTTCTACTGCATCGAAGCAGTGGTAAAGACTTAGCCGATTGTTGGATGCTCATACCTGAGCCACAATGCCCACATTTAACTAGACCATGCAGAGGCCACTTTCTATCGGGTCTAACGCTCGTAAATAATCGCTCTTTACATATCCGCTGAGCATTATAGTAATCTTTATCACTTACAACCGACTCGTAAAGCTTTTCATTATAAACCAAACCGATGCATTTTGGGTTTTGAATTATTCTTATAATTTTTGTCGGATTGATGTTTTTTAAAGGTTTTATATCACCGTACTTTTTCCTTAACGACCTTTCAATCAAAACTTGGCCAAACCCTTCGGCATGCAATTTGAAAATATCTCGGACTACATCGGCGTATTCATTTAAATTTCCTTTTTTGTCTAACCAAAAAGGCATCCGCATTTTTGGCGCTATTTTATTTTCTTTTGCGTTGTACTCTCGTCGACTCCAAGAACTTTTTACTTTTTCTGAACGCCATTTAGAATCTGAATGAGCTTTATCAATCTCAACGATTAAACGCATACGTGTAGATAAGTCATTTCGCTTACTTGGTGAGTAAACACTTTGATCTCTAGCTGTAACGATAGAAATATCATTATCCCAAATTTTATCTAGTAGCTTCCCTGTTTCAGTAATGGTCATACGAGACAATCTAGAAAAGTGCTCAACAAGGATAATAGAGCCTCTAGGAACTACTTTTGACTCTATTGCAGCTACAAGCCTCCCCAAAGAACCCGAACTTAAATGCTTTCCTGAAAATGCTGATACACCGGCATCAATAAGAGGTTTACCTTCAAGTTCAACTACTTCACAGTCAGGATGATTACGCAACCACTCTCTTTGCGCCTCTCCCTGCCTATATAAGGAACTATTCCCTTCTTGTGCTTGAGAACTAAAGCGCTGGTATAAATAAACGTTACCAGATAATTTATCGTCTGACATAGTTGTTACTCACTGAATTATATATGCACATATTATCATTAAGCTCACACACGAGATGGTCTAATAAAACTATGTCGAGATTTTCTTTTTTTTGTGCTTTTTTAATCCACTCTTCAGGTGTACCACACTTTAAAAAACTATCTATTGGCTTCAATAGTTTGTCTATATCATTTATGTTCATTATTCATCATCTTGTAATAATATATCTAAATTGCTACTTTCTGAATACAGGTTGCTATAATTGAAAATACGGGCCGCATCTTTAGCAGTAAAAGCTCTATCTCGATTTGGTTTCAATAATCGGTCGACATCCCAGTCGCAAGTACGAACTTCAGTAACAAATTCACTTTCTTTATAGTAATCTTTTGAACCGTAAAAAATACATTTATAGGCTTTTGACTTACGATCGTAATTCGTAAATTTGAGCCTAGCGATCACTTGATTTTCTTCTAAGCTGAAAGATAATTCTTTATCCTTTAAAAAAATCTTATTACCTATTCGATTTAGTTCCAGATTATACTGTAAAGGGTCACTATGTGATAATTTAACTATTTTTTTTGAAATGGCAGCTAAATTAAGACTTTTTTCTATTTTTGATTGTATTACAGATAGTTGAGCTTCAATATCATTTATTTCAGCATCTAAATCTTCCATCAAACTAAAAATCGTTACTGAAACTTTTTCACTTTTTCTATAATGCTCCTTTAGATCTGCCTGTTTTACTTGAAGCTCTTTTAGTTTATGTATTAATTTAACTTTTTGCTCATGATTGGCAGAACTACGTTTTAAATCTGTTATTTTTGCAAGTATTAAATGTTCAACATAAACAGAAAAGAAATGATAAGCTACTACATAGGGAAATGTTGTTGGTGCATCACAGCTCTCCCCCCCAGATCGCTGTTTTCTACTGCATCGAAGCAGTGGTAAAGACTTAGCCGATTGTTGGATGCTCATACCTGAGCCACAATGCCCACATTTAACTAGACCATGCAGAGGCCACTTTCTATCGGGTCTAACGCTCGTAAATAATCGCTCTTTACATATCCGCTGAGCATTATAGTAATCTTTATCACTTACAACCGACTCGTAAAGCTTTTCATTATAAACCAAACCGATGCATTTTGGGTTTTGAATTATTCTTATAATTTTTGTCGGATTGATGTTTTTTAAAGGTTTTATATCACCGTACTTTTTCCTTAACGACCTTTCAATCAAAACTTGGCCAAACCCTTCGGCATGCAATTTGAAAATATCTCGGACTACATCGGCGTATTCATTTAAATTTCCTTTTTTGTCTAACCAAAAAGGCATCCGCATTTTTGGCGCTATTTTATTTTCTTTTGCGTTGTACTCTCGTCGACTCCAAGAACTTTTTACTTTTTCTGAACGCCATTTAGAATCTGAATGAGCTTTATCAATCTCAACGATTAAACGCATACGTGTAGATAAGTCATTTCGCTTACTTGGTGAGTAAACACTTTGATCTCTAGCTGTAACGATAGAAATATCATTATCCCAAATTTTATCTAGTAGCTTCCCTGTTTCAGTAATGGTCATACGAGACAATCTAGAAAAGTGCTCAACAAGGATAATAGAGCCTCTAGGAACTACTTTTGACTCTATTGCAGCTACAAGCCTCCCCAAAGAACCCGAACTTAAATGCTTTCCTGAAAATGCTGATACACCGGCATCAATAAGAGGTTTACCTTCAAGTTCAACTACTTCACAGTCAGGATGATTACGCAACCACTCTCTTTGCGCCTCTCCCTGCCTATATAAGGAACTATTCCCTTCTTGTGCTTGAGAACTAAAGCGCTGGTATAAATAAACGTTACCAGATAATTTATCGTCTGACATAGTTGTTACTCACTGAATTATATATGCACATATTATCATTAAGCTCACAAATTAAGTGGTCAATTAGAACTATATCTAAGTTTTCTTTTTTAGTTGCCGCAGCAATCCACTCATCGGGTGTTTCACACTTTAGAAAAGAATGAATGGGTGCTAACAAATCAGAATAAGGCACAGAATAAGGCACAGAATAACTTCTCATCAAAAATCTTGGTTTGATTTTACCACATAAATAAGTCCGCATTCCATGACCCACATCAGTGCAAAGTAATTTTCTATATGCACTAAAGAGTTACATTTAATCGACTATTTCGTCTATTTCAGCTTCTTGACAAGACTTAATTACTGAACCATAACTTAATCAAAGCTGTACAAAAATAAAACAGCTTATATTCCTTTTTTACAGGGGCAATAATTATGATTCTAAACCACTTATGGGGCTTGTACGCTCACCCACTCGAAGAATGGCAGACAATTGATAACCGTCACGAAAGCTTGCGCTATAGCTTATCGCATATATTATTAATTGCCTGTATCCCTTCTATTATGGGCTACTATTCATCAGTTTATTTGGGCTGGAGTATCGGTTCAGGTGAGGCAGTATACCTCACCCATGATAGTGCATTACTTATCGCAGTTGCGATGTACTTTGCACTGATTGCGGGCGTTTTTGCTCTTGCTTATTTAGCACATTGGATGGCTGTGACCTTTGGTGCAAAACCTACGTTTACACAAACTCTAGAGCTTGCAGCTTACACAGCAACGCCGGTGTTTATGTCTTCATTTGCCGCATTTTTACCTGAGCTATGGTTTGTGGTATGTGTTGGTCTTGTTGCTTTAGCTTACTCTGTTTACTTGCTTTACACTGGAGTGCCAATTTTAATGCACATTCCTGAAGAGCGAGGCTTTATTTATGCCAGTTCAGTAGTCACTTGTGGGCTAATATTACTGGTAATTATTTTAGCTGCGACAGCTATTTTATGGACTAACGGAATTGTCCACCCTATGTTTACTTAGTTTCATTGTTACTATTCATTCTTTCGATAACAAAAAAGCGGCTGAGCCGCTTTTTTTATTTTTGGCTGTTGCGTCTCGTTAACGCTATCTCGCCATCGATATGAATATCTCTCTGAGGGAAAGCAATGGTAATGTTATTTTCTGCAAATAGTTTATAAATGCTAAAACGCAGCTCACTTCGCACTTGGCGAAGCGGCGCTTCTGATTCAGCACACACCCAGAAAATAGCGCTAAAGGTTAGAGAACTATCGGCAAAGTCATCAAATAACACTGACGATGCTGGCGTTTTTAAAATAGCTGGATGCTCATCAAGAATTTGTTTCATTAGCTTCTCAACCAACACAACATCTGAGCCATAAGCAACACCAACGTTCACAAAAGAACGTGCATTACGGTCAATCAATGTCCAGTTTGTCACCGTGTTCTCTAATAAGTGACTATTTGGTACAAGCATATGCACGCCATCATTACGGCGGATACGGGTTGAACGAGTATTAATTGTCTCGACGACTCCTTTTGCATTGCCCACTTCTAAAAAGTCGCCAATACGGATTGGTCGTTCCCACATTAGTATCCAACCACTGATAAAATTGTTGATAATGTTTTGCGCACCAAATCCGACGCCTATTGCAATTGCACCAGAAACAAATGCAAAAGCTGTTAGAGGAATATTAAGTACTTCCAGCGAAGTAAAAACGAGAACGGCTATGGTAACGACCAGGTAAATGCGGGTGAATAGATGAACCGTGTCAGGACCTAAGTTTTTTGCCAGTAACGCTTTTTTAATTAATCGACCAATCCAGGTGACCACAAACCACATTAAAAACAGCGCCAAAGGGACTTGAATTACTTTAAGCACAGTAATTTGCACATCATTGTAGGTGAACAAAACAAACGATAGTGCAGATTGCAGATCAGCAATGGTCATAAATTAACATTCCTAGTAAAAATCAGTTTGGTTCAGTTGTGACTAAGTTTAGCACGGCATAATAGGTGAAAACTTGGTAAATACTAAGTTCTTTATGCGCAATATGCGCTAATTATTAACTATTTTAGTCTACAGCTGCTATATACATAGAGAGAGCTTGAGGTTTCACAGGCTTTGAATAGCACGAGGAGAGCACAATGTCACAAATGACACTCACACAAAAACTTGCCACTTTACAACCTTTGGTTGATCTAAACTTATTTGAATCAAGTTTAGAGTACCGTAACCGCATCTTAAACTTACTTGCTGAGCAAGAGCACTCACTGAATTTAATAAACAAAGAGTTTGGCAACGCCATGCCAGAAAGCTTTGGCTCAGAGAAAAAGTTTGTGTTGGGTTACAACTAACCTATGGTGATGTATTACCAACAAGATTTAAATTGGCAGCTAGTGCCACTTTTTACTTAAGTGAGCCATTAATAAACAATTGATGGCTTTTTACACACCTTTATACCTTCATTGTCATTATTTGCGTTCAAATTCCCCAATAAAACGACAAACTTGATTGTTTCTAGCCAAAAATTTGATAAGTTAGAAAAGATTTATCCACATTTTTGGAGCTCTCATGCGTAAGACCTTAGTAGCAACTACAATTGCTAGTGTGTTTTTATTATCTGCTTGTAGTTCACAGCAAGCTGACACTCAAACTCAAGTTGAAACTGCCGCTGAAACACAAACAGCCAATGTTGAAAACGTTCTTTTCAAGCCAAGCCCTTTACAATACATGGCCCCTGAGTTTGATAAAATTTCAACCAAAGATTACGAGCCAGCGTTTGAAGCAGGCATCGCACAGCAAAAAGCTGAAATTGCAAAGATTGCAAACAACCCAGAACCAGCAACATTTGAAAATACCCTTGTTGCAATGGAGTTCTCTGGTGAGCTATTAGACCGCACATCTGCGGCATTTTTTAACTTATCAGGTTTAATCTCTGACAGTGAGTACCAACGTATCGCCGCGAAAATGGCGCCGATTATGTCAGCTCACACTGATGACATTTACTTAAACAAAGCTTTATTTGCTCGCGTACAAAGCATTTACGACAACAAAGCATCTTTAAACGCTGAAGATCAACGCCTTGTTGATTACTACTACAAAAAGTTCGTTAACGCGGGTGCAAAACTAACTGAAGCTGAAAAAGCAAAAATGCGTGAAATCAATGCAGAGCTTGCCAAGCTTTCAACTGAGTTTTCACAAAACATCTTAAAATCATTCAAAGAAGATGTAATTTTAGTTAAAGATAAAAGTGAATTAGCAGGTTTATCTGAAGGTGAAATCGCAAGCCTAGCTGCCGCTGCCAAAAAAGCAGGTAAAGAAGGTTACATGATCACCCTTGTGAACACGACTCGCCAACCTATCTTACAAAGCCTTGAAAACCGTAAGTTACGTGAAAAGATTTGGACTACCTCTTCAACGCGCGCCCAAGCAACAAACGGCCCTATCATCATTAAAGAAACTAAGCTACGTGCGGAAAAAGCCGCATTACTTGGTTATAAAGATTGGGCTTCGTATGTAATGACTAATCGTATGGCGCAAACAACTGAAAATGTTTACGGCATTCTTGATGACTTAGCACCGAAAGCGGTTGCTAAAGCAGAAGCAGAAGCAGAGCAAATCCAACAAGTTATCAAAAAGTCAGGTGAAACTTTTGCACTACAGCCTTGGGACTGGGCATTTTACGCTGAAAAAGTTCGCCAAGAGAAGTACGACTTAGACCCAGCTTTAGTTAAGCCTTACTTTGAAATGCAGTCAGTGATCCACGACGGCCTATTTTTTGCGATGAATAAACTTTACGGTATTACCTTTAAAGAGCGTAAAGACCTACCTGTTTATCACGAAGACGTAATGGTGTTTGAAGTATTTAACGAAGATGGCAGCGCTATCGGCCTATTCTACATGGACCCTTATGCACGTGAAGGTAAACGTGGTGGTGCGTGGATGAGTGCCTATGTTAGCCAAAGCGGTCTAAAAGACACCATGCCTGTGATCTACAATGCACAGAATATTCCTAAGCCAGCTGAAGGTCAGCCAACATTGATGACTTTCTCTGAAGTAACTACGATGTTCCATGAGTTTGGTCATGCTGCACATGGTCTATTCTCTAATGTAAAATACCCAAGTTTAGCGGGCACAGCAACAGCACGCGATTTCGTTGAATTCCCTTCACAAGCAAATGAAGACTGGAATATTGAACCCACAGTACTTGCAAACTATGCCAAGCACTACAAAACAGGTGAACCGATTCCAAAAGCGTTACTTGCAAAAGTACTAGAATCACAAAAGTTCAACCAAGGCTTCGATACAACTGAATATTTAGCCGCGGCACTACTTGATATGGAATGGCACTCATTTGGTGTTGATGCTGACATTACAGACGTACAAAAGTTTGAACATGATGCGTTAGACAAGCACGGTATTGCTTACTACCCGGTACCACCTCGTTATAAGTCTTGCTACTTTAGCCACACATTTGCCGGCGGTTACTCTGCAGGGTACTACGCTTATCTTTGGACTGAAGTGTTCGCAGCTGATGCGTTTGCACACATGACTGAAGAAGGTGGTTTAACACGTGAAAACGGTGATAATTTCCGTAAAGAGATTTTATCAAAAGGTAACAGCCGCGACTTAATGCAAAGCTACATTGAGTTCCGTGGTCAAAAACCAACAACAGATGCGTTATTAAAGCGTCGAGGTTTGGTTGAATAACCTAAAATTATTCGCAAAATGATGAAAGCCCGCAATTAATGCGGGCTTTTTGTTATAGTGCAATTTTTAAAATTACAAATTAATCAAACATGACCTACTTATTTGCTGTTACCCTGCTTTGGGCCTTTTCGTTTAGTCTTATTGGCGTTTATTTAGCAGGCCAAGTGGATGCATGGTTTAGTGTGTTAATGCGAATTGGCTTGGCAACTTGCGTATTTTTACCATTTTTACAATGGCGTAAGACCCCTAAAGCCCTAGCACTCAAGCTCATGGCGATAGGTGCGGTACAGCTTGGCGTGATGTACAGCTTCTATTACCATTCATTTTTGTACCTCAGTGTGCCCGAAGTACTGCTATTTACGGTAATGACACCGCTTTACATTACTTTGTTAAATGATTTGCTTGAAAAGCGTTTTAATGCCAAGTTTTTATTCGCCGCAATGCTAGCTATTTTGGGCGCCGTTGCTATTCGTTACGAAGGGGTTGATGAGAACTACCTCATTGGTATGTTAATGGTGCAGGCAGCCAATATTTGCTTTGCTACCGGGCAAGTAACCTACAAACGTTTAATGCAAGATGAGCAATTACCTCACTCTCGGGTGTTTGCTTGGTTCTTTATTGGCGCGTTAATTGTCGCACTGATTTGTTACGGTTTATTTGGCAATACTAGTAAGCTACCCACCACAACGACACAATGGGGCGTGTTAATTTACTTAGGCACGATTGCTTCAGGGCTCGGTTATTTCGCTTGGAATAAGGGGGCAACCATAGTCAATGTAGGTGCCCTGGCAGTAATGAATAACTTACTAATTCCAGCTGGGATAATCGTTAACATTGTTATTTGGAACCGTGATGCCGATATCATCAAGCTTGCCATCGGCGCAGCGATTATCTTATTAGCACTTATTATAAATCAGAAACTTAATAAAACTGCCACGCAGACATGATAGGCTAAACTCTATTCGATTAGAGGGATGCTGTTATGCGCGCACTGGTTTTATGTTGTTTAGTTTTCGTTATTCAAGGCTGTAAAAACCTGCCTGTGGAGCAGGCTGTTCAAGTTGGCGCGCGGCCTTATTATTTAATCGACAAGATGGCAGATGGGCCCTTAAAGCAGCAACTTGCGACATGTGGCAATGGCCCTTTTTACAAAACTGACTTTGTAATTGGTCATCGCGGCGCCCCCATGCAGTTTCCTGAGCATAGTAAAGAGTCATATTTAGCCGCTGCGAGAATGGGCGCTGGCGTACTTGAATGTGACGTTGCCTTTACTAAAGACAAACAACTCGTGTGCCGTCATTCACAGTGTGATTTACACACCACTACCAACATTTTAGCGATTCCTGAGCTGGCAGCAAAATGCAGCCAACCTTTTACCCCGGCCAAAGACGGCCAACCAGCTCAGGCTAAATGCTGCACCAGCGATATCACTGAAGCTGAATTTTTAACCTTAAAAGCTAAAATGGATGGCTCCAACCCAAATGCCAAAACGGTCGCAGAGTATTTGCAAGGAACACCAAACTGGCGCACTGATTTATACGCAAACAGTGGTACCGTAATGACCCACCAGCAAAGTATTGAGTTATTCAAATCACTGGGTGTAAAAATGACACCCGAGCTAAAAAGCCCAGAAGTCAGCATGCCATTTAACGGTTTTAGCCAGCAAGATTATGCACAAAAAATGCTTGATGAGTATCAGGCCTTAGGGGTGAATAGCCAAGATGTTTATCCACAATCATTTAACCTTGAAGATGTGAAGTATTGGCTAAACAATCATCCAGAATTTGCAAACAACAGTATTTACCTTGATGGCCGAGATGAGCAAGCACACTTTGATGCCATGGATGAAACAACTTGGCAGCCTTCAATGCAGACTCTATATAACGACGGAATACGCATTATCGCACCACCAATGTGGATGCTTTTGAGCCTTGAAGAATCAGGTGAAATCGTGCCCTCGCTTTATGCAATTAAAGCTAAACAAGCCGGGCTGAACATTATTACATGGAGTTTGGAGCGCTCTGGGCCATTAAATAATGGCGGTGGTTATTATTATCAGTCGATTGCCAGCGTAATTAAACAAGATGGGCAAATGATGAATGTGATAGATGTTCTTGCTAAGCAAGTGGGTGTGATGGCTATTTTCTCAGACTGGCCTGCTACTCTCACTTATTACGCAAGCTGTATGCAGTACCCTGCTAGCTGACATCAATAAATTTCAAGGGTTTTTGCTCGTCCAAAAGGTAGGGCTGAGGTATTATTAACTAAACCGTTTTTTACAAGGATTAACATGATTATTCAGCACCATAACCACGATATAGCGACTAAAACAGGCGCAATGCGCACCAGTATTTATCGCCCTGTAGAAGAAGGTAAATACCCGTGTGTTATTTTCTATTCTGAGATTTTCCAAGAAACAGCACCGATTGCGCGCTCTGCGGCAATACTTGCTGGTCATGGTTTTGTTGTGTTAGTGCCAGAAGTTTTTCATGAGTTAAATCCTATTGGGACGGTACTCGCCTATGATGATGCAGGTAAAGATAAAGGCAACGCCGACAAATGGGCTAAGCCTCTTGAGAGTCATGACTCAGATACTGAAGCTTTAATTGCATTTGCGGCTCAGCAAGATTACTGCACGGGAAATGTTGGTGCTATGGGCGTATGTATTGGTGGTCACCTTGCGTACCGTGCTGCTTTAAACCCAAATATCAAGGCCGCTTTTTGTTTATATGCGACAGATATACACAGCGATACCTTACCAGCACAAAAGGGGAATAACTCATTTGAGCGCATGGCAGATATCCAAGGTGAGATTCACTTTATTTGGGGCAAGCAAGACCCACATGTACCAAAGGAAGGCCGCCTTAAAATTTACCAACAAGCTGTTGCAACAGGAATTAATTACCAGTGGCAAGAAGTTAACGCACAACATGCCTTTATGCGTGATGAAGGTGAGCGATACGATCCAGCTCTTGCAATAACTATGTATCAACAAGCCGTTGCTTTATTTAATCGAACGCTTATTTAAACCGTCAGTGTGGCAACTTGATTAGTAAAATAATCCTTTAGGTAATCTAATAACACACGCAATTTTTTGCTTCCCGCTGCTCCTGGCGGGAACACCCCATAAAGCTCAATATCAGCAGTCTTGTAATCATCTAATATTGTGCGTAGTAATCCCGCTTTGATCCTTGGCAATGCATCATAAACAGGGATCTTCGCTAAACCATGCCCAGCTTCAACAAAGGCAGTTCGCGCAGCAGCGTTATTTGTACTTATGCCACCACTAACAGCCACCTCAAAGCGGCGTTTATCTTTTTCGAGCGTGACAACAGCACTACTTGGTTGATACACCACCCATGTATGCTCTGCTAAATCGGCAATGCTCTTTGGTATAGGGTATTTTGTAAAGTAATCGACTGAGCCGCATAAGCAGGTCGCCATACTTGCTAGTTTAGTCGCTTGTAAGTTTGAGCTTTCAAGGGCTACGCCTCTAATCGCTAAGTCATAGCCCTCTTTGATGATATCAACCACATCATCACTGAGCTGTAAATCGATATCAATTTTCGGATACAAACGCCTAAACTGAGCAAGTGCAGGTACCACAAGCTGCAAACCTACATTTACCGGACAACTTAGCTTAATAACCCCAACCGGTTTACTCTTTAAGTTCTCAAGATGTAAGTTAGCAGCCTCAGCGTGCTCGGTGATAGCCTGACAACGTTCATAATAAGCTATACCCGCTTCGGTAAGGGTCATGGTGCGCGTTGAGCGATTAAGTAACGTAAGCTTTAGTTGTTGCTCTAATTTCTTTAAGTGGTAGCTGACAACAGCCCTTGATAAACCTAGTTGTTGAGCTGCTTTAGTTAAGCTGCCTTGCTGCACAATATGGGCAAACACCACCATGCTTTTTAATTGCTCGAACGATACTTTCATACAGACTCCTAATCTAACCTGAATCATTGTATCAATTATTAAACCAATGAAGTCAAATTTATCTGCGTTGTTTAACTCTATTTTCGCCCCTATAGTGTTATTAACGATATTTAATAAGCAAAAAGGGATTCACTATGTCAGCTAAGAAAATTTTAATGGTACTTACTTCTCATGATGAGCTTGGCGATACCGGCCATAAAACAGGCTTTTGGGTGGAAGAGTTTGCAGCCCCCTACTACGCCTTTATTGATGCCGGGGCAGAGGTAACTTTAGCATCTGTTAAAGGTGGCCAACCACCAGTTGATCCAAATAGCGCAGCGCCTGATGCTGCAACTGATGCGACTAAACGCTTTGAACAAGACAGCGCAGCACAAACCTTAATGGCAAATACTAAACCATTAAATGAAGTAAAAGCCGGTGATTTTGATGCCGTTTTCTACCCAGGTGGTCACGGCCCTTTATGGGATTTAGTTGATAACCAAGATTCGATTAACTTAATTGAGCAATTTCTTAACTCAGACAAGCCAGTGGCTGCGGTGTGTCACGCCAGTGCAGTACTGCTTAATGCGAAAAATTCAGCTGGTAAATCTGTAGTATTTGATAAAAAAGTCACAGGTTTTAGTAACTCTGAAGAAGATGCCGTACAGCTTACCAATGTCGTACCATTATTGGTTGAAGATGAGCTCAAAAAGCAAGGCGGGCAATATCAAAAAACCGATGATTGGGGTGTACTAGCCATTGAAGATGGCCTTTTAATCACAGGACAAAACCCAGCAAGTTCTGAGCTTGCTGCGAAAAAACTGCTTACCAAATTAGGTTAGCCCTAAACCTTAGGTAAATACCTTGTACGTCAAGGTGTTTACCTTCACTTTTAATAAGTTATACTCATTCGGTCAAATTGATTTAAGAGCTTCTCATCATGACTGAAAAAAAAGCTGCAAAACTTCCTCCTATCAGTAGTAAGCGATTCGCAATTTTAGGCATTATGCTTGTGTGCCTTGTACTGCAAATAATTAATAGCCTACCCGGCATAAACTTAAACGGTTTAGGTATTTTGCCACGACAAATGTCAGGCCTATCAGGGGTGTTTTTTGCGCCATTTTTACATGGTGGTTGGGCACATCTTTTCAGTAATCTAGTGCCATTTGCTATTCTCGGGTGGCTAGTTTGCCAATTTAGCGTTAAACGTTTCTGGCTGGTGTTTGCCGGTACAGCAATTATTGGCGGTTTATTAGTTTGGCTATTTGGTCGCAGTAATATTCATGTTGGACTAAGTGGTGTTATTTACGGTTTATGGGGCTACTTAATTTGCTATGGCATTATGCACCGCTCATTCAAAGCCATTTTAATTAGTATTGCGGTTGTAGTGTTATACAGCGGCCTGATTTGGGGTGTCTTCCCGCAGCGCATTCATATTTCATTCGAAAGCCATTTATTCGGCGCAATTAGCGGCGCATTCATCGGTTATATTATGGCAAAGCGTGATAAACAAAAGTACCCTAAGCTTTAAACTGAAAGCTGAGAGCTTCTAGTCTCGCAACTTCATTGTCACCATCACGACACCATGATCCGTACTCTGATCATCATAGGCAAACTGGGGGTTGATTAAATGCTGATCATAAGTGTGATATTCAACTACTTCAAAAAAGCTGCCCTGAAACCCGGCATCAAACTCACGGGATAACAGAATATAATCAAATACTGAGCTGCTACTGCCAAAATAGTGGGTGGCTTCTCTATCGTTCTCGGTGACAACATGGCGCTGATAGAGTTGCCAACTATCTTGTAGTTTAAACTCTGAACGAGATGGGCTATTTTGCCTATGACCGCTAAAGCGAAGATGGTCAGCTATTAAATGGTTAAGCACGCCATCGTGTAACTCATTATTAAAATCCCCCATTACAATCACAGGGTTATTGGTGTGCGCCCTGCGTTTAATGATTTCAACGAGTATAAGTGCTGCTTCACTGCCACGCTGTATGCTCGATGCCCAGCGTCCAAGAGCTTGTGATTTTAAATGCATTACTAAGTTTTGCTGTTCGCTGCGGCTTTCATCATCTTGGTGCTGGAGCATGCTACGCTTTGATTTAAAGTGCACCACATAGCAATCGACCAGTCCTAAGTGAGGTACCTCAAGTGTTGCGCGAATAATGCTGCGGCTAAAGTTAAAACGAGCACTCAAGCCCATAGCTAAAACATCGTCTTGTTCTGCCTCAACCTGACTTACATCAACAATTTTATACCGCGAGGCAATGGCAACGACCGGATCGCGATAAATAAAGTCATCAATCACAGTCGGTTCATCAACTACCGCAAAATAGGGATAACCTTGTGCGTTAACTTGCTGTTTAAGTTCATTAATACTGAACACTTCTTGAAAGCCAATAATATCTGGCTGCTGGTTTTTAAGGTAATCGGCCAACCAGCGCTGCTTTTTAGCCCATTGCTCAGCGCTATAAATTCGCTGAAAATCATAAAATGCGTCAGGTGGCGCTAAATAATTATATAAATTAAACGTCGCGACCTTTAATTGATAGTTTTCTATCACTCAATTCCTTATTCGTCTAACCACTGTGTGGCAATAATTGGATCTTCAAAATATTTCACTTCGCCACTAATAAACCAGTTGCCCACTTTACTTGCCACTTGTTGCCAGTTTTTGTTGCCAAGCACTGCAATACGGCAAAATTCTTTGTTGTGTTTAAGCCCCAATTTGAAGTCATCCCAAGCGGCTTGCAACTCCCAGCCTTCTAGTTCAGTAATATCAACATAGGCTCTTATTTTTGCACCTGGGACTGCGGCTACTGCATTATCAATGAGAGGGGTGAGGGTTTTGTAATCGTCGTGCGTTAACTTACCCACCACTTTAATAGTGAGATAAAAAGTCGTACCTGTTCGCTCAAGCCCTATAGCTAAACCATGCTTTTTCATGTCATCCTCCTTATTATTCATAATTAATAACTGTACTTCCCTTGATCTATCTGATCAACTAGGATGGTAGTCTCGTAATGACATTCATTAAAGCACAATTTAGGAGTTTCAATGAGTAATACCGACAGTTATACGCCACCTAAAGTGTGGCAATGGGATGCAGAAAACGGTGGTGAATGGGCGAAGACGAATCGTCCGGTCTCAGGTGCGACCCACGAGCAAGACTTGCCCGTTGGTAAACATGATCTTCAACTCTACTCTCTTGCGACACCGAATGGCCAAAAAGTGACTATCATGCTCGAAGAGCTATTAGAGCTTGGTATTGATGAAGCCGACTACGATGCATTTTTAATTAAAATTGGCGATGGTGATCAATTCTCTTCAGGGTTTGTAAGTGTTAACCCTAATTCAAAAATTCCAGCCTTAATGGATCACAGTACTACACCCGTTACGCGCGTGTTTGAGTCAGGCGCAATTTTACAATACCTGGCAGAAAAGTTTGATTCTCTAATACCAAGCGATCATGCCAGTAAAACAGAATGTCGTAATTGGTTATTTTGGCAAATGGGTTCTGCCCCCTATTTAGGCGGTGGCTTCGGTCACTTTTATAGTTACGCGCCTTTCAAAATGCAGTACCCGATAGATCGCTTTACTATGGAAGTTAAACGCCAGTTAGATGTACTAAACCGTCATTTGAGCGACCATGACTACATGGCAGGTAGCGAATATTCGATTGCTGATATAGCGATTTGGCCTTGGTATGGCAATTTAGTGCTTGGTAACCTATATGATGCAGCTGAGTTCTTAGATGTTGAGTCATACAGCCATGTTCTTCGCTGGGCGAAACAAATTGAGCGTCGCCCTGCGGTAAAACGTGGTCGCAGAGTCAATAAAACATGGGGTGATGAAACTGAGCAACTAGCTGAGCGTCACTCTAAGGATGATTTTTAAGGGCTTTACTAGCCCTTTTTTATAACTTTAAACCACATGAATAAACTCAGCAAAGAAGACATTTACCAACGCCTCAGTAACACTGAAGATGCACGTGCTTGTAAGGCAATTGATGAAGCAGCTTGTAAGGTAGTACCCGGCAATTTTATTACCTTATTAGTTAGCCAGCTATTCAGTAAATTTGCCGATGCTCTATTAAACCCAAAAGTAACCCTGCCTTGGCTTTTACAAAGCATTAATGTACCAACTAGTTTTATAGCATGGCTTGTGCCTATCCGTGAGTCTGGTTCAATGCTGCCACAACTGGCAATTGCAAGTTTAATTCGTCAGCTATCGGTCAGAAAGTGGGTGTGGGTGATTGGTGCGATTGTGCAAGCTTTATGTATTGTTGGCATGCTAGTTTGTGCTTTGACCTTACAAGGCGCAAGTGCTGGTTTTGCTATCATTGCTATTTTGATTGTCTTTAGCCTCGCTCGCGGCTTTAACTCGATTGCCGCAAAAGATGTACTGGGCAAGGTCATACCTAAACAACAACGCGGCAGCATTAGTGGTCTTGCTGCCAGTTTTGCCGGGTTTGCGACGCTCACCTTTGGTCTTGGTCTGTGGTACCTACAAAGCCTTGGCTATGAAAATGGGGTTTATGTCGCATTAATGTTGGCTGCTTTGATGTGGTTGTTTGCAGCACTCAGTTATAGTCGTATTCAAGAATACAAAGGCGCAACCGAAGGCGCTGAAAACGGCTTATTACATGCCTTATCAAAATTAAAACTGCTTTATCAAGATAAGCAATTTGCACATTTTATTGTCACGCGAGCATTGTTGTTATGCTCTGCTTTGAGTGCACCTTTTTATATTGTCCTTGCCAGTGAACAAACTTTCGACTTTTCATTGCTTGCTACGTTTATGGCACTTTCTGGGCTTGCCAGTTTAGTCTCTGCGCCTATTTGGGGTCGACTAAGTGATTTATCGAGCCGTAAAGTATTAATGTTTGCTGCTATGCTTGTTACTGTTAATGGCTTCGCGGTGTATTTAGTTGCTTATTTCAGCCCACAAACGCTCAATGAGTTCTGGCTATTACCACTATGTTATTTTTTACTCACAGTAGCTCATCAAGGGGTTCGACTTGGGCGTAAAACCTACCTTGTTGATATGGCTGAAGGTAACAAGCGTACTGACTATGTTTCCGTCAGTAATACGGTGATTGGGGTTATATTATTATTACTCGGTAGTGTCGGCTTACTAAATAGCTATTTAACAACTGCTGAGTTGATTTTTTTCTACAGTATCTTAGGCTTAGTTGGTGCTATCAGTGCGTGGTTTTTGCCTGATGTCTAGATCCTGCCTTAAAAAAAGCGCATAATCGCGCTAATTTTGTTCCCATAAAAAGGATTTACTATGAAAAAGGCAGCTTTTGCACTTCTTACGCTACTTACACTTTCTGCTTGTAGCACCAGTGTGCCTATTCGTAACTTTGACGCTAACCCTGTACCGCAAATGGCCTCTGGCCAACATGACCTTGAAAGTATCAAAACCAATATTTTAAAAGCATGCATGAAACTAGGCTGGACATGTCGTTCAAATGCCGAAGGTCAAATCTTAGGTAAACTTGATATTCGTAAACATCAATTACGTGTTGATATTACGTTTAACGAGCAAGAATACTCTATTGATTACAAAGATTCGATAAACCTAGATTACAATGGTGAAAAGATTCACCGCCAATACATTAACTGGGTTACCAACTTAATGCGCAATATTGATGCTGAATTAGCCTATAAATAAAATTGACGCAGAATCAGTAATTAAAAAAGGCGACCTAGGTCGCCTTTTCTCTATTAGTTTTAAACAATTTAGCTGATGTAAAAGGTGGTAACCCCCGCTATAAAGTTTAATTGGCTAATATATTTACTTTATAAAGCCTGTTCCAAGTTCTATTTCACAGCTATGAAAAGCAGCCTAAAAACTAACCCACCCCATTCATTCGTTTAAAACGAATAAACCACTCGATTAATAGCATTATTAATTTATTTATTGCTAATTATAATGACTGCACAACTTCAGTTTTCTTAGGTGACATGATGAAAAAAGTACTTGTGTTAAATTCATCTTTAAATGGTGAACAAGGTAATTCAACCAAGCTTAGCCAACAATTTGTTGAGCAGCTTGCTAACAACCAACAAATTTCAGTAACAACTCGCGATTTAAGCGACAATGCGATTGCCCACTTAACGCAGACAGAAATGGCTGCTTGGATGACTGATGCAAATGAACGTAGCGATGAGCAAAAAGCCCTTGCTGCAATTTCTGACGATTTAATCGCGGAACTTAACGACAACGAACTTATCGTTATTGGTATGCCAATGTATAACTTTGGTATTCCATCAACATTTAAAGCTTGGATTGATCGTGTTGCCCGTGCTGGTATTACATTTAAATACACAGAGCAAGGACCTGTGGGTTTAATTACGGACAAGAAAGTCGTAGTACTTGCAGCGCGTGGTGGTATCTATCAAGGCACCGACATGGATACACAAACTAAATACTTAAAAGATGTACTTGGTTTTGTGGGTATGACAGATGTTAACTTTATTTATGCTGAAGGCTTAGCGATGCCGGGCGCAGAGGAAAGCTTAGAAACGGCGGCAAATGAGATTAAATCTTTCGCTGCTTCAATCTAAAACGCCAATACCTTAAAGCTAAGCAATAAAGCGGTCATCATGACCGCTTTATTATTATCTGTACTCAACTCTTAGTAATCTAAAACGCTTTATAACCCGTATTGCTGCTCAGAAGTTAAAAGTAGCAATAGTCATGAGTAATTTAAAAAAACAAGCAATTAATATAGTGTGGTTCAAGCGTGATTTAAGGTTTTCTGATCACACACCTCTTGCCAAAGCAGTACAATCTGATCTCCCTTGCTTGTTAGTTTATAACTTCGAGCCTTTGCTGATTGAAGACCCTCATTACAGCTTAAGACATTGGCGCTTTGTTTATCAGTCATTAGTCGATATGAATAAACAACTTGAAAAGTATCAGACTCAAGTTGCTATTTATAATCAAGAAATGATCAGTTTATTTAAAACACTTAATGATGAATTTGAAATAAAGACCGTATACAGTCATCAAGAAATTGGCCTACTAAACACCTACAACAGAGACAAAGATGTTAGGCATTGGCTTGAAAAAAGAGCAATTACATGGAATGAAACACCTCTGGGCGGTGTAATTAGAGCTCGTCCCAAACAATGTGACTGGCAAGATCACTGGCACACAGTGATGAATGAATCCCTTGATAACCCTGACTGGCTCAAGTTTAAAGCAATACTACCTAAAAAATATCAAATACCGAACTACATAAATAAATTAGCATCCCATGATAAATATTTTCAATATGGCGGACCTCATGCTGCTAGAGCTACCCTGAGGAGTTTTATCGAAAGTCGTGCTGCAGGTTATCAAAAAGGAATTTCCAGCCCATCACAAAGTAGGTATGCATGCTCTAGGCTCTCTCCTTATTTAGCATGGGGAAATTTAAGTCTGAGACAAGTTTATCAGACATTAAAGTATTACCTCCCCAAGCAACCAAGAAGCTGGCGTCGTTCATTACATGCTTTTGAGTCTAGGCTTCATTGGCATTGTCATTTTATGCAAAAGTTCGAAACTCAATGCAGTATGGAGTTTGCACCGCAAAATGCAGGCTACCTGCGTTACCCTTATCGCGATGATGAACTCGTTGCAGAGCACTTAAAGCGCTTTGAGCAAGGTCAAACAGGTATTCCTATTATTGATGCTTGCATGCGTTGTCTAGCAGCAACGGGTTACATTAACTTTCGAATGCGCGCTTTGTTAGTGAGTTTTATGACCCATCATATGAATATCCATTGGCAATCAGTCAGCTTTATTTTATCGCGTTATTTTTTAGATTTTGAGCCGGGTATTCACTACCCACAAATCCAAATGCAAGCATCGGTCACAGGAACTAACACTATTCGTTTATATAACCCAATTAAGCAATCAAAAGACAAAGATCCTGATGGCTTTTTTATTAAAACCTGGTGCCCTGAGCTTAAAGAATTACCCATAGAGGATCTCCACCAGCCATGGCAACAGCCACCAATGGAAGCCGTGTTTAATAATTTTAAACTCGGCGAGGACTACCCAGAGCCCATGGTCGATATAGAACGCGCTGCCAAGGATGCTCGTGAGCGATTATGGTCATTTCGAGAGCGTGATGATGTAAAGCGTGGCACAGAAGCCGTACTACGCCAGCATGTTACAAGCCTTAAAAGGCAACAGCATGGTTCATAAAAAGCTTAATTTACCAAGCAAAACTTGCCCAGTTTGTGACAGGCCATTTAGGTGGCGTAAAAAGTGGCAGCGTGACTGGGAGCATGTTAAATACTGCTCTGAGCGTTGCAAGCGCGAAGCGAAAAGAAATATTGGCGTTTAAGTTGCACTTATATCGTTAACTCACAGTTTTCGGCACAAAACCCTGAAAGCCTTTCACGGTAGCCGAAAAAATTTACAAAGGAGATGACAATGACGATTAAAAAATCTGCACATACGAGTTGGTCTGGTGATATTAAATCTGGCAAAGGCTATATTTCTAGTCAAAGCGGTGCGCTTGATAAACAGCCATTTGGTTTTAATACTCGCTTTGAAGATAAGCCAGGTACTAACCCTGAAGAACTGGTTGCAGCGGCACACAGTAGCTGTTTTAGCATGGCGCTATCGCTGGCATTAACAGAATCAGGCTTTGTCGCTGACGACATAACTACCAAAGCAACAGTGAGCCTTGATGAAGTTGATGACGGCTTCGAAGTGAGCCACATTGCACTTGATGTCAGCGCGAAAATAACTGAAATTTCGACCGAAAAGTTTGAGCAACTTTGCGAGCAAACCAAGCAGGGCTGCCCTATTTCTAAACTGATGAATGCCGAAATATCACTCACCACAAAGCTTAATTAATCACACTTGGCCAAGCGTTGCTTGGCCTTTTCATACCAATATGCTTAATTAAGTATTATGGCGATTAGGTATGCGACTCTTACAAACCCACAACACTTTATTACAATGTAAATACCAGCTTGTTGTATTATGTTTCTGAAACAAAACCAAATACAACAAGGATATGTATGTTTAAACAACTAGCCCCTATTGCTCTTGCAACACTTGCTTATTCAAGCTGCTCAATCGCAACAGAACAACAAGTAAATAAACAATGGTTCAATAGTATCGACTATACGCACATCGAGAATAACAGATATAGTTTTAATGCTTACCAATTAGTGAGCCATTACTACTTTGAGGAGCAGCAGAGCTCGGGTGTGCTCGATGATTATGGCTACCTAGATACAGATTCAAACATCCGAGTGAATTACTTTAATAGCGATTACACTGATTATCTTGGCATGTTTGGTGAAGGTTATTATAAAAATTGGTTTGTTACAGGTGAAATTTACGATGTTGATGATACTGATGACTATACCTTAGGAATAGGCTACTTATTTATTGATGCCTTAAAAGTCTCTGTAAATAGGGATGTGCGTGAATATGGTGATGATTATTTTCGCTTAAAAGCCCAGTATAACCTCCAAATCAACGATAAGGATTACCTTGGTTTTAGCGCAGAAACAGATGATGAACTCGACGTTTGGAATGTCTCTGCCAGATACTTTAATCATTTAAGCGGCAGCCATTACATTACCGTCGATGTTGGCCACCAAGACAGCCTTTATGAATCAGCAAGCAATGCCATGATCAGCTACTACTTCGGCGATCACTATGCCATAGGTGCAGGGGTGGATGACTCTGAACTCGTTTTACAAGGTAAGTACTTTATTAACGATCGCTATTATTTAACCGCGAATTACACTGAAAGCGGCTCTGCTGAACTTTATAACCTTAAGTTTGTTGCCCAATTCTAAACAGGAATGAATCAACAGTTTTAAACAAAAACGCCACTTTAAAAGTGGCGTTTATTAGTATGTAGAATTACATATTACCTAGCTTCATCATCATTGCAGTGTACATCTTTAAGTTCAGTGCTAACTGCTCTTCAGTAATAAACTCATGCTCTGAGTGGCCTGTGTACTTTTTACCTGGCATTGATGGACCGAATGACACCGCATTATCAAATAGCTTAGCATTTGTGCCACCACCGATTGATACAAAGCCCGCGTCTTTATCGCCGGTAAAGTGCTTAAAGATATCGAGTAGCGCTTCTGCATGAGGCGCACCATCTAACAGCATTGGCGTACCAATTACCACTTTAGTGTCTTTTAACGTGACATTATTCGTGGTTTGCCAAGCACTAAGCGCTTCATTAATTTGCTGCCTAAGCACGGTTTCTTGTTTACCCACTGGACGACGCATATTAATCGACAGTTTAATGTCGTTACCGTCGCGGCTTAATAAAGTTGGCGAAACGGTCATCGGACCCATAAAGTCATGCTTGTAACCGATTTCACCGAATTGCGCGCCATATAAATCAAGACCAATTAGCTGATTGATAAACTCAATTGCTTGACCATCGCTATTGTTCTCAAGATCGATGCCTTTGAAGATTTCAGCAAGGTGAGCAATCGCATTTTCACCCGCTTCTGGCTCCGATGAATGCGCAGAAATCCCCTTCACTTTCACTAACAAACCATTTGCTTGCTCAGTCATCGCCACTTTGACGTTTTTAAGCTTAGCGACATTATCATGTAATTTAGCCACAGTCGCCGCATCAGCGTTATGCACTAACACACTGGCATCTTCAGGGATTTGGCTAACAAAGGCGCCGCCTTTTAAGTCACTGACATATAAACCTGTTTGTGCTGAGGTTGCTGAGAAAGTCGGCGCAATTAAGCTCCAGCCTTTTTCTGCAACAACCACAGGGTATGAAGCATCAATAGTGACAGCATATTTAGGTTGCTGATAGGTTTTCATGAACTCTTCGAGTGGTGCCCAATCAGATTCTTCAGCAAGGTAAACCATTAATTCAATGCGGTTATTTAAAGTAATGCCGTTGTCTTTAATCGCCTTCATTGCATGCAATGCAGTCGCAATAGCACCTTTGTCATCTTCTGTCCCACGGGCTATTAGCTTTCCTGGCTCAGAGGTTTTATCCATTTTAAATGGACTTTGCTGCCATTTACTGGCATCTGCTGGCTGCACATCACCATGGGTTACTATGGTTACTTTGTCAGCTTGGTTACCCATGCCAATTAATACTGTGTAGCCTAAATCTTGGTAATCAAAACCAAACTGCGCCGCTTTCATTTTTAAGAACGACTTAAAGCCAATGAAATCAGGGTTATCAGGAGTCGCTAGACCTTCTTTATTCACTGTTGGGTACGAAACTAAATTCTCTAAGGTATGAATTTGCGCTTGTTGATATTGCTCTACCGCGTAGTTAGCCAGCTTTTCACTTTGCTCAGACACAGCTGCCTGACTAGAGAAAGCACTTAATAAAAATGCAGCAAGTAATGAATGTTTCAAGATAAGCTCCAGAGTTTAAGAAGGTTTTTAGAAAGTCGCCTTGATTGTAACGCTTATAACGCCGACATAACATCTCTAATTCAAGCAAAATAGATCGCTTAAAAATACCAACAAGGTACAATAGCCACTCACCCTATTAATTCGTTTGTTAGACTCATGAACCGCAGAAAAAAGATCTTCACTAAACTTAAGCAAAAAGATAAGCGCGCCAATGCAAAATTGCATAAAAGCAATAAACCGGCATATATCTCAAAAGCAGAACGCGAAAAATTAGCACAGCAAGAAACTGAGCAGGAAAGTTAAAATACCTAGCGGTCAGCGGTAAGATTGTAGGCGCGATTTTACATCGCGCAACACGCGAAATAAATTTCACGCTTCTTCAAGACATTTATTTGCACAAAGAGGTTAAGAGGCGCTGCGCTTTAGAGAAAACAACAAGTAATCAATTGTTTCCCCTCATTGTCTTCTCATTCACTTCTCTTTGTGTAAAAGACAATTTGAACCACAGAGTACACCGAGGCGCTTCGCTTTAGAGCAAAACAACAAGTAATTTATTGTTTTCCCTCATTGTCTTCTCATTCTGTTCTCTTTGTGAAAAGGACAATTTGAACCACAGAGAACACCGAGGCGCTTCGCGCTACACAGAGAAAACAATTTTTACAAAGAGATTATGGTCTCTCCTTCTCTTCCTCTGTGCTCTCTATGTCCTCTGTGGTTAGAAAAAAGATCTATTGTTTCCCCTCATGGTCTTCTCATTCACTTCTCTTTGTGCAATTTGTTTTAACGCGAAATAAATTTCACGCCTACATCAAAGATACTTATTGCACAAAGAGATTAAGAGGCGCTTCGCGCTACACAAAGAAACACTAAACCCCATAAAGAGAATAAGAAGCGCAGCGCTCTAGATAAAAAAGTATTTATTCAATTATCTTACCCTGATTTCTTCAAGGAGCTTCTAACGCTTTCTCTGGCTTCAAAGCACCTGCTACAATTCGTAAATGTTAAGCAAAATGCGCAATTTCAATCAGGTAACGACTTAGGGGCCATGGCAAACTGGCCTCACTTCTGAAAAGCATTAACGAGTAACTATGAGAACGAGGCAACAACAACGCATTGAGCTAGTCTGTGACTATATTAGTCAGCATCTTGATGAACCTTTATCACTGGAGACACTCAGTGAGGTGGCATGTTGCTCGAAATATCATTTTCATCGTTTATTTGTCGCGGGGGTTGGCCTAAGTGTCACCAAATATGCGCAACTTGCGCGCTTAAAGCGGGCCTCATTTCGAATTGCATTTGAGCATCAACTTAAAGTTATTGATATTGCATTAGAAGCGCAATTTGATAGCCCAGAAGCATTTAGCCGTGCTTTTAAGCGCACATTTAAGCAGTCTCCAAGCGAATTCAGAAGCAAACCAAACTGGCCTAATTGGCACTCACAGTTTGAATTTTCATTACCCGATAAAAAGGTTTGCCCTATGAACGTAAACATTGTTGATTTTAAAGCACAGCCTGTGGCGTTACTTACCCACCAAGGCGCTGCTAATACCCTGATGAATACCGCTGCACAATTTATTGAGTGGCGCAAAGAATCAGGCTTCTCACCCGTTAAAACGAGTAATACTTATGGGATCCCATATAGCGATCCGGCAACGACTGAAGACCATGCATTTCGTTTTGACTTTGCAGGCAGTATCACCTCACCGATTACTGAAAACCCGCAAGGCGTGCGTAATGGTGAAATCCCAGCAGGACGCTGTGCAGTAGTACGTCATAATGGCTCTCATGACACCATTAGCGATACAGTTTACTACTTATACCGTGAATGGCTGGTGCAAAGTGGCGAAGAGGTCCGAGACTTCCCTTGCTTTTTTCATTACCTCAACCTCATCCATGAGGTAGATGAATGTGACCTGCAAACGGATATATATTTGCCGATAAAATGATTGCGAGTTGCGAGTTGCGAGATATTGTAGGCGCGATTTTATATCGCGCATTATAAAAAGATAACGCGCGAAATAAATTTCACGCCTACGACAGCTTATTTCACATTTGTATCGGACACGTGACCTGACTCGCTAACTTTACTCTCGTAACTAGAAACTCTGGTTTTTAATCTGAAAGCTGACGGCTGATAGCTGACAGCTCTCTTTACTCTTTCCCCTAGCAGCTTGCTAACTTTACTCTAGCAACTCGCTAACTCCCTTCCCTAAAACCTATAACTCACACTGGCATTATACGAGCGGCCTTGTCCTGCAAGTTGCTCAAAGCCATTACTCATATCTTGCTTATAATTAGCAATACTTACACCGCCAAGTGGCTGTTGGTAGTATTCATCAAGTAAGTTGGTAATTGCTAACTTAAAGGTTAAATTTTGCCACGTTTTCTGACTTGAGATAGCCAATAGCTGATAGCTGTCGGTTTGGTTTTCTAAACGACGCTCATCAACATTAGTTTTACTATCAACCCACTGCCAGCTCAGTGCGTTTTGCCAGCCTTTGTATTCGTGCTCTAGGCTCAGCTCAGTGTGCAGTGGCATAATTTGATATAAGTCTTCATTGCTATCATCACGTTCGCCATGAGTACTGGTTAGTGAGCCTTTTAGCTGCCACTTTCCTGCTTGCTTTGTGTTGTAAAGTTCAATCAGGCCCGCCAGTTTTGCACCGTAAAGTGTCGCATCTAGGTTCGTGAAAGTAAGAATATTACGCTTAGTATGCGCCATGTCGGTGCGATTAAAGCTCTTAGTAACTTCAGCATCAATATAATCATTTACTTGCGTGTACCAAACATTTGCCGTTACTTGCCAGCTATCGTCTTTGGCTAATTTGGTGTAGCTAGAGCTTAATGTGTGGGCTGTTTCGGCTTCTAAATCTGGGTTACCAATATAACCGTTACCATCGCCAAACCAACCAATCATGGTGGTTGCCATCGTGCCGACACCCCAGCTATAACGCTCATATAAATTGGGTGCGCGATTTTTACGAGCTAAACCAAATTGCAGCTCATCGTTGTTCGATAATTGATAGCGAGCAAGTAAGCTAATATCAACTAAAGTGTCGTCACGTTTACGGTCTAATTGGTTAAACTCCATCGCAGCTTGGGCATCGGTTTTTGACATATCCATCATCGATCCCATATGACCCATGCCGCCCATACCACCTTCGTTATAAGCCTGCACTTCGCCAGTATCTGTGGTTACTTGCTCAACACGAACACCTGCCGATACCCACCATGCTTGGTTTACTTGGTTTTGATACTCAGCAAATGCCGCAAGGCGGTCACGTTTGCCATCATTAATGTTTACGTATTCATTTGGGCCCATCATCATTGACCCTGCAACCGCTGGCCACCAATCATCAATTCGATAACCGTAGTATTCTTGCCCTATCATTAGTGACGACTGTTTTGATAAATCAGTGCGCCAGTGAATTTGATAACTGTAATCTTGTGCATCGGTATTCATTGGCATCATGCCGGTTTTCTCATTACTGAAAAAACCCATTTCGTGTTTTACATCATGCGCATTCACTTGCACCTGCAAATCACCATTTTCAAGCTCACGTTGATACTGAGCAACGAAACCATAGCTGGTGTTATCGGTCATATCCATGTATTGATTAGGAAAGCCTTGGTAAGGAATCTTTTGATGCGTCAGTTTAACTACAAGCTGTTGCTTCTCATCACGAATAGCGCCTGTTAAAGCATGATTTTGCACTCGATATAAGGTATCAAGTACACGCTCACCATGCCCATCATCATAGCTGTTAGCATCTTCAAAGCTACCTTGGTAAGACAAGCTAAACTGTTTGCTAGCAAGGCTTGCACCTAGGGCGTATGCTTGGCTGTCGTTAACGCTCTTATACTGGGCAGTAACATAGCCAGCACGCCAGTTAACTGAGTCTGTATCACTAAATTCAGGGGCAATCGTATTTACCCTGATAACACCAGCAATATTATCACCGCCACTGTTTACCGGTGATACACCAGCAACAACACTATAAGAGGCAATTTGGTTTGCCGACACATAAGAGAGTGGCGGGTTCATTTGGTTAGCACACGCTGCTGTGACATCAGCACCATCAACTAAAACTTTAACTCTATCTCCCATCATGCCGTTCATCACCGGCAAGTTAGACACACCTCCGGCTGCTGAAAAATCAACACCTAAATCTTTCAGTAATGAGTCAGCAGAGCCAACTAATTGATGGTTGTTTTGGGCATGACCTTGCACTTCTATCACTTCAATAGAATCATCAGCAAAGGCAGAAATACTTAAAACACAGCTAAGTGCTGCAGCAATTTTAGAAAATAAAAAACCAGGGCGAGAAGATTGCGTGTTCATAACTCTTTTAAAATCAAAGCAAATAATTAATGACGCCGATTATAAAACTCATTAATTAGTCTGAACACGTGACATATTGTCGCACCCTGTCACAGGTAAATAACTTAGCGCAGCACCACTAAAGGAATACGGCTATCTTCAATCATTTTTAAGGTCGTGCTGCCTAAAAAGAATTGCCGCCATTTAGAGTGACCAAATGCGCCCATCACCATTAAGTCAACGGCATGGTCACTTTTATATCGCCACAAAGCTTGGTAAACATCGCCATCGAGCATGCGCGCTCTGACATTAAAGCCGTTTTCAGCCAGCCTTGCTGAGGCGGTATCAAGTTTGTCTTGGCTGTGACCATCTTGTTTATCCACCATCACCAAGTGGCAATCTAAGCCAGATAAAATGCCACCATTGATAATTTGTGTAATCGCTTTGTCGGTACTTTCGCTGCCATCATAAGCCAGCATAAAATTTGTAGGCTCATGAAATTGCGGCGGCACAATCGCAACCGGGGTATGCACCTGACGGATCAGCGTTTCAATATGCGAGCCCAGTACTTTAAAATCATCGTAATGGCCTTTACCTGAGCGGCCAATAATCATCACGCGGGCATTGTCTTCATGTTCAAGTAAGGCATCAACAAGACTCATTGAAAGCTGCTGTTGCTCAATCTCGGTTAGGCCTGCATGCTCGGCTTTTTTCATTGCTTCATCAAGCAATAATTGACCATGCTGCGACGCTACTTTGTTGCGCTCTTGTTCAAGTTTTGCCAATTGCTCTAACAATGAGGTTTGCGAGCCTAAACCAATAATTGCGGTTAAATCATCACTGCCCTGCGGCAAAGGTGGCTCTAAAGCATGCAGAAAATTTATCGGATGGCTGGAGCGCTTAGAAATCCAAATAGCCGCTTCTGTCACCGCATCGGTCATGCATGAACCGTCGATACAGGCAAATATCTTTTTCATTGCGCTCTCCTTTAAACCAATTCAGTTAACCAAGTATAGTTGGCTTTTCATCTGTATTTAATTTGAACAGCAAAGACTCAAGAAGTTCAGGTTATTTTCTTATAGCAAACAAATATAGAACGTTCCAAAAAGTACTGTATCAACCCCGTTAATTTGTATTACAATAGCGCTGGGCACACATCTCTACTCCAGAACAAAGTATTTGTTACTGGCATTTTCAATTATCAAAAATCTATTTTGTTTTTAAATTTATTTTTAAAGGAATTACATGACTAACGTAGCCAACCCCCAAGGCAACGCAAGCACGTTTACCATTCTGATAGTATTGGCTTTAGGCACATTCATTTTAGGCCTATCAGAATTTTCTATGATGCCAATGTTGCCCTTGATCAGCGAAACATTTTCGTCTACGCCAGCGCAAAGTGGTTATGCCATCAGTGCTTACGCAATAGGCGTAGTCGTCGGTGCCCCGCTATTTATGATCACAACCGCCAACATGCGTAAGCGCAATGCACTGTTGATGTTTGTCAGTATGATGTTTTTATTCAATGGTTTAAGTGCTTTTGCAAACTCACTTGAGCAACTTATTTTATTTCGATTTTTAAGTGGTTTACCACACGGTGCCTACTTCGCCGCTGCTATTTTATTAGCCGCCGATATCGCCCCTGCCGATAAACGCGCAAGTTTTATGTCAAAAGTATTTATGGGTTTAACCATTGCTACTATCGTTGGCGTGCCCATGGTCACCCTTGTGGGTCAAAACTTTAGCTGGCGTTATTGTTTGGCGGGCACCGCTGTACTTGCGTTAGTTGCCTTGGTATTGATTGTGAAATACGTACCTAACGTAAAAAATACCGCGCCAACATCGATTCTCGATGAGTTAAGTGTATTAAAGAACAAGCTCGTATGGACCATTCTAGGTATCATCATTATTGGTTTTGGTGGTGTATTTTGTGTTTACACTTACATTGCTGACACTATTTTAGAAGTCACCCATACCCCTGCTTACACTATCTCTATTGCCATGATCATGTTTGGTATTGGCTGTACTTTAGGTAACTACGTATTAGGTAAAGCCGCCGACCACTCACCGCTGAAAACCACAGGCGCAGCGCTAATTGGTGCTGTTGTATTTGCAGCCAGTTATGTAAGCGCCAGCCACAATATTTGGCTGTTATATGCGGTTATTTTCTTTATTGGCTTTAGCGTGGGTTTAGGTACCGTGATCCAATCGCTATTAATGGATGTATCACCACAAGGCCACGCCATGATAGGCGCACTTGTGCAATGTGCGTTTAATACAGCCAATGCCATTGGCCCTTGGCTTGGCGGCATGGCTATTGCCGAAGGCGCACTGCCAAGTCAAACAGGCTATGTTTCGGCGGCACTATTCTTAGGTGGTTTTTTAATGTGGTCGTTAAGTGCGATGCAGATGAAAAGACAAAGCTGTAAGCCTTAAGCTCTCAAAAATGTAGCAGCGATTTTATATCGCGTAGGATAAGTGGCGTTTAACCTGAATGATTTAACATTCGGCGTTAAAACGCCTCCTACGCTATCAGACTTACTCATCCTGAAATATCTCTTCGATACTCAGGTTGAATAAACGCGCGGCTTTAAATGCTAATGGCAAACTTGGGTCAAATTTACCTTTTTCAATCGCATTAATAGTTTGCCTAGACACATCCAAAAGCTCTGCGAGTTTCGCTTGGGTGTAGTTGTGCTCAGCACGAAGCACTTTCAAGCGGTTTTTCATTCTTCGCCCTCGTCGTTTAACTGCTTATTCATCATTAAAAGACTCACTAAATAGGTTAAGCTCATAAAGATTACGAGGTGCGATATATCTTCTTTAAAGCTTATTAAACCGCTTGATTGCACCACCGAATAAGCTAAACCAAATACCAAGCTTGCACCCAAAGTAATGGCCATTGCATTAAGGTGCATACGCTGCTGAAGCTCATCCATTCCTTGTAGTTGTCGTTTGTTCGATAAAATCATCATGATGCCAACTACGACATTAATTAAGATTGCTACAACACTAAAAACAGCCTGCTCTTGCCATAAAAAATGTGGTCCAAATGAGGCAATTGCTAAAGTAATCACCCATGCTGATGTCCATTTAGCGAGGTTTAGCGTGTTCTGCTTATTACGCTGTTTAAAGGTTAATCCTGTTTGATTCATTATTCTCACCTTGAAAGTAAAGTAAACTTGACTAAAGATTAATCTAGCAACACAAAAAGTCAAACAAACTTTACAAAAAGTTTTATATACACGACATCAATATGATTTTTTAATGTTAGGAAAGGCAAGGTGCTTGCTGTTAATCTCATAATATTGTATTAATCAAAGTATCACGTAATACCAATTTGCTTAATTAAGTGAGCTATTTTGAGGCAATAAAACCTCGTTGAAAACAAGGCAAAAATTTCGTTGTTTAGTTGTTCTAAATGAGAAATTTTTAACGCAGTTAGCGACAGGTTTAATCCCTCAAAATGATTAAGTATTATTGCAAGTTGGTATGATCTTATAAAAAATCGGTCCAATCGGACTGCGTTTCTAACAATAACAATGAAGATAACACTATGAATACGGCACTGTTTTTCGTTGGAGAATGGCAAGTTACCCCGGCTACCAACTCAATCCGACGCGGTGAGCAAACAAAGCATCTTGAACCCAAGGCGATGGATGTATTACTGCTGCTATGCGAAAAACAAGGTGAGCTACTAACAAGTGAAGAAATTATCAGCCATTGCTGGCCAAATGTAGCGCTGGGTGACAACCCCCTGCATAAAGTGATCACCCAATTACGTAAAGCCTTTGACGATAAAGCAAGCGATCCGCATTACATAGAAACCATTCGTAAACGCGGTTATCGAGTAATTGCCGAAATCAACTTTCCACTCAACGAAGAACAAAAAGCCAGCCAAACCAGTTGGCAAGGTGATTCTCCCTTTGTTGGCTTAAGTGCGTTTGCACCAGAGCAAGCCGATGTATTTTTTGGTCGTAACAAACAAATTGCCACCTTGTTACAGCGAGTGTCGGCTCAAATTGAGTTTGGTCGCGCATTTTGCTTAATTTTGGGAGCCAGTGGTTCAGGTAAATCGTCGTTAGTTAACGCAGGTGTATTGCCCGCTTTAATGTCAAGTAATGGCTACGATGGCATAAGAGTACACAGTTACTGCCAACTCGACTTTGCCGATGTCAGTAAAGAGCGCTTACTGCTTGATTTAGCCTCAACCTTGCTCGATTTAGAAGTAAACGACGCACCTGTACTTAGCGATATAAGCGCCGATGCGTTGGCTGAATTGTTATTAACAGATCCAGAACAGGTTATTTCCCGCTGTAAAGCAGCACTTGCAGCGCTAAATAAAGAGCGCACTACGCCCTATCTATTTTTATTTATCGACCGGCTCGAAGTGCTATTGTCATCACCGCTATTTAGCGATGACGAGCGCAACCAGCTGTTAGCACTTATTGAGCGCTTAGCAACAAGTGGATGCATGATCATTTTTAGTGCCTGTCGTAATGACTTTTACCCGCAGGTAGTGAGTCAACCAAGTTTAATGGCAGGTAAAGCCAATGGCGCACACTTTGATTTATTAGCGCCAACTCGCTCTGAGCTTAAGCAAATGATCCGTTTGCCAGCACTTGCAGCAGGCTTAAGTTGGCAACATCACCCAGAGCATCACACACCGCTTGATGAACAACTTTGTAACGATACTGCCAATAACCCAGATGCATTGCCAATGCTGCAATACACCTTGCAACAGCTTTATTTACAGCGCAGCCCAGACAACGAATTATTGTTCTCTGAATACCAAGCGCTTGGCACCATCGAAGGAGCCATCGGCCAAAAAGCCGAACAGGTATTTTACCAATTACCCAAAGACCAACAAACTGAACTTGCCGCAGTCCTTTCTAAGCTGATCACTTTAAACCCAGATGGCGAAACACTCACTAGCCGTGCAGCTCGTTGGAGCGAATTAACCAGCCCTGCTGCGACCAAGCTTGTTCAGGCCATGGTCGACAGCCGCTTGTTTGTATCGCACCTTAAAAATGAGCAAGCCTGCTTTAGCCTTGCCCACGAAGCGCTGCTACGCCATTGGCAACGCGCCATAGATTGGGTGCAAGAGCACCAACAAAGCTTAGCAATTCAAAGCCGTGTGCAACTAGCTAGCGAGCGCTGGCTGCTTGAACATAAACACAGCGACTTTTTATTAGCGCAAGGCAAACCGCTACAAGAAGCACAAAGCCTAGTTAAAAACCCTATGTTTAGCTTATCGAGTGACGAACAAGCGTTAATTAAAGCTTCTAACAACAAAGCCAAACGTAAAAAACGCGTGTTACAAATAACAGCGGCTGCACTTGTGTGCTTAACCTTTATTGCCACATTTATGAGCGTGCGCAGCTACCATGCTGAGCAAGTAGCAAAACAAAAACGCCAAGAAGCTGAGAGTTTACTGGGTTTTATGGTCGGTGAATTTGCCGACAAACTCAGAAGCGTTGAACGTATGGATTTACTTGATGGTATTAGCAATAAAGCCCTTGAGTATTTTACCAATCAAGACGAAGAAACAGCGTCTTTGTTTGACTTTAGCGATAAACAAGCCCAGTTTAATAACCGTTTTCAATACGCTCAAACCTTAGAGGCCATGGGCGAAGTGGCGTACTCTCGCGGCAAAACCGACGAAGCCCTCACCGCCTTTGAAAATGCGCGAACGCGCCTAGAATCTTTACTAAAAGTTCAACCCAACAACCTTGATTTACTAATGCTCGCAGGGGCCAATGCCTTCTGGCTTGGTAATTTAACTTATGAGCAAAGTAATTATTTAGCGACTGAGCCAATGTTCAAACGATACTTGGCTTACAGCGAAATGATGTATCAGCTTGCCCCTAATGACTTTAATTCAATTATGGAGCTATCTTACTCACACAATTCACTTGGCTCGCTGTATTTAAAACAGTTTAACTACGCACTTGCAAAACAAAGCTTTACTGAATCCTTAAAACTTAAAAACCAAGCTCTTGAGCTTAAACCTAATAACAAAAATTTATTACGCGATAAGACAGATACTATCAGCTGGATTGCAACCACAGAAGAAAGGCTCGGTAATTTAAACGCTGCACTCGAAATGCTTGAACAAGCTTCTCAACAGCTAGTCAACATGCTTAAAACGGCACCGAATGATGCAAGTTTGCAAAGTCATTTAGCAAACACTTATATGCAGCAAAGCTTTTTATTGAGCTACTTCCCAAATAAGAGAGCGGCATTTTTAAAAGCAGAAAAAGCAACTAATGCGATTAATCAAGCAAGAATACAAGATCCAAAAAATCAAAACTTTCAACGCACCTTTTATAGAACGCTTGCATACCAATTAATGCTGTTAGATAAAAATAAAACTAGTGAAAGGGTAAAAGATGTTTTGAGTTACATTGATAATCAAGGGTTTTCAAATACAACTTTAATAAACATTCAAATAAGTGTCATTCATTATTTAATAAATAGAAATCTTTTAAGTGAAGCCGAAGTCCATTTATTAAAATTAGAAAGCAACTCAGACTTTATTGAGAGATTGTCTGATACTAAAAAAATAGAAAACAACTCTATTCTAATTAGGGTTAACTTAATTAAAGCAAAGCTTGCTGAAGACAAGATAGCAAGACAACAAGCATGCCAAGAAGCTATTAATGCAATTGAAGAAAATAATAACGGCGATAAAAGTATAAAAAGAACTTACCCACTTATTCAAGCCTACACCTGTTTAAACAAGGAAAGTGAGGTAGGCACAATTAAAAGTAAACTAATAGAGTTAGGTATTACTAACTTTGATCTATAAAAACAACTAGAAGGTAATAACAATGAGCGAAAGTCAAACTTACAACTTTACAGTGAATGTTACACTTAACACTGAAAATGAAGCTGTATTCACATACTTCCAAGACGGTCAGCAAGTTTCTGGTGGCGGTACTGTCAATGAAAGAAACAGCCTCGGTATTTATACACTTGATGACGCAACTGTTGATGCTGGCTTTCAATTTACAGGTGCTAAATTTGCAAACCTTGAGGGTGATTGCGAGCAAGACTTTAGCTTTAAAGTCACTAATAATGGTCAAACAATTGAGATTGCCGATACAGATGATAATAGCGGTACTGCGTGTATGACTTTCATCGTAGAGTGCAATGGCACAAGCTATGAAAGTGCCGACCCGCAAGTAAAAAATGATAAAGAAGACTAAAGACCTCTCGTAAAAAGCTCCTTCTTAGGAGCTTTTTTACATTACAAAACAACAAATTAAAACCAGAAGATTACCAGAAGGTTAATTTGCACTTTTTTAAGTAACTTTATAGACACCAAAGTCGTTTGCATCTGCAAAAAGGAAACGAACGTGTCTACTAACAAAAATGAACAACCAAGCACTGCAAAATCAGAAGCGAAAAACGCACTACCGCAGTCTATCAATTCAGAGCAACTTGCACTGATTGCACAAATGTTTCAGAACATTCCTGAAGGAGTGTTTATCATTAATGGTCAAGGCACGTTTGAATTTGCAAACCCGATGGCGGCTCAGCTTTTAGGAGACAACCAAGAAGCGTTAATCGGGCAAAACATTTTACATTACCTACACGACACCGATCGTGATAAATACATGTATACCCTACTCAGTTGGTTAGACCATAAAGACTCGCCGATAAGTCTTGGGCCAAACGAAGTTAAAATAAACCGCGCTGATAATAAAACCCTTGAGGCGGATTTATGTATATCGAGCCTGCCAAAAAACATTGCCGTTGCAGAAAATTTATTTATTTGTGTATTACATGATTTATCATCACACAAAGAACAATATAACCGCTTAATTAAACAGGCTACCACTGACCATTTAACCGGCCTTGCAAATAGATTAACTCTTGAGGAATCATTAAAAGAGCATTGGCAAGAAAGCGTACAAACCAACCAAGCCATTAGCACTATATTAATCGACATTGATTACTTTAAATTATTCAACGACCGATTTGGTCATGTAAAAGGCGATAAGTGCTTACAAAAAGTAGCAAGTATAATCGCAGAATCACTCCCTTCTCGCGATTGTTTAGCAGCCCGTTATGGTGGTGAAGAATTCGCCATTATATTACCCCGCTGCCAAAAAGATACGGCCGCCGCTATTGCTAAACATATTCAAATAAAAGTAAATAACATGCCATTTACTGATATAGGTTTACCAAGTGATTTTAGAATAAGTGTAAGCCAAGGAATTGCCTGTGAGTTTAATAATCAATATCGTACTTCAGAGGCATTAATTTGTGCAGCAGATACTGCTTTATACCGAGCAAAAACAGAAGGTAGAAATAAAATAAGCATTAGCGCGTAAACACATAGTTAACAACACAAAAAACTAATTAACAAATCGCGTTAGTTACACATATACTATACTTTTATGTTATTTGTTTGTTCCCATTATGCGTTTTACACTGCGCTAAAATAGATAAGTCAGATGGGAATCAAAAATGGCATTATTCAAAAAATTACCTTTGCAACTTGCAATCGCAAGTACGCTTGCTGCATCAGTGACTGCAATCGCTGCTGAGCAACCTGCTGAAAATACAGCAAAAGATATTGAAGTTATTTCAGTGACGGGCACACGTCGTAGTTTACGTAGCCTATCTGAAAGTACTGTTCCGGTTGATTTATTAACAAGCCGCGATTTAGCAAGCACAGGTCAGCTTGAAATTAGCCAAGTACTTGCCTCTCAATTACCTAGTTTTAACTACCCTAGCGCCACCATTGCTGATGGTACTGACCACGCAAAACCTGCCGTATTACGTGGCCTTGCCCCTGATCACACACTGGTATTAGTCAACGGTAAACGCCGCCATGCGGGTGCCCTATTAAATTTAGGTGGCACAGTGGGTCGTGGCTCAACGGCGGTTGATTTAAATAATATTCCTACCTCAGCAATTAAGCGCGTAGAAGTACTGCGTGATGGCGCTGCCGCGCAATATGGTTCTGACGCGATTGCTGGTGTAATTAACATTGTACTAAAAGATGCCGATGAAGGCGGTAGTGTAAGCTACACATACGGTGAGTACGACACTCAAATGGCAGGCTCTCCTCAGCTACTAAACACTACAACTGATAGCGAAGGAAACCTAAGCTTTGAAACTGGCAGCGACCGTGAAGTAAACGACGGCATTTCGCGCACAGCAAGTGCTAATGCGGGCTTTGCGCTGGGCGATAACGGTTTTATTAACGTGTCGATTGAGTCACGCAATAACGAGCCAACAAACCGCTCTGGTTTTGATGCACGTGAGCAATATAGCCGTGATGAGAATGGCAATTTAGATTCGCGCGAATTTGACTTTGACCGCTATAACCACCGCTTTGGTAAAGCCGCTATCGAAGACTTCGCGCTTTTTTATAACTTAGGTTATGAGTTTGATAACTCACTATCGCTTTACTCATTTGCAAGTTACTCAAACCGTAAAGGTAATTCAGGTGGTTTTTATCGTCGTGCGAAAGACTCTCGTAACTTACCTGAAGTATATCCTGACGGTTTCTTACCACAAATTGATACCGACGTAGATGACTACTCATTTGCGATTGGTCTAAATGGCGAAACTAATGATTGGGCTTGGGATGTAAGCACTAATTATGGTCGTAATGACTTTGGTTTAGGTGTTAGCAATAGTTTAAACACTTCAATGGGCGTAAATAGCCCAACAGAGTTTGATAACGGTGCGCTTGTGTACGAGCAATACCTAGTGAACATGGATGCTAGCAACACGCTAGACTTAGGTTTACCTGATGATGTGTTTGTCACCATTGGTGCTGAGTATCGTCACGAAAACTACCAAATTAAAGCAGGTGAAACAGCCTCTTACCTCACTGTATTAGATGACGATGGCAACCCTGTTGCTGCCGGTGGTGCACAAGTTTTAGCAGGCTTTTCACCTGACAGTGCAACCGATAAAAGCCGCCATAATGTCGCTATTTTTGCTGAGTTTGATACCTACCTTACAAGCGACTGGAATGTGGTTCTCGCTGGCCGCTTTGAAGATTACAGTGACTTTGGTAGTACTTTTACATCAAAACTGGCTTCTCGTTACAGCGTGAATGAATCATTGTCTCTACGTGGTGCTATTAGTACTGGATTTAGATCACCTTCACTTGCACAAACGTCTTACAAATCGGTAAGCACGGTATTTGAAAATGGTATTCCAAGTGAAGTTGGTTTGTTCCCTGTTGATGAACCTGCGGCGCGTGCACTGGGTGCTCGTGACCTTGATGCAGAAGAATCAGTTAATATGACGGCGGGTTTCATCTTTACGCAAGGCGGCTTTAGCCTAACCCTTGATGCGTATCGCATTGAAATTGACGACCGTATCGTACTGTCTGAAAACTTAAGCGGCCCTGAAGTTGAAGCGATTTTAGCCGAAGCAGGCGAAGTAAATACGCAGCGCGTTCGTTACTTTACTAATGCCATTGATTCACGTACGCAAGGTGTTGATATTGTTGCGACTTACTCATTAGGCATAGAAAAATATGGTGATTTACGCTTAAGTGCTGCGGTTAACTTTAACGACACTGAAGTGACGAATGTTAAAGAAAACCCAGCAGAGCTTGAAGCGCTTGGTGATAGCTACGAATACTTTGCGCGTCGTGAAATAACCCGCTTTGAAGAAGGCACCCCAGCAAATAAGTGGAACTTATCTGCAACATGGGATTATGAAAACTTCCAAACAACACTTCGTGCCACGCGTTACGGTGAAGTGGTGGATACATCAAGCACACCTGAAGGTGATGAAGTACTTGATGCTAAATGGATTGCTGACTTAGAAGTGGCTTACCGCCCTGATGAGCAGTGGAAGTTCGCATTAGGCGCTAATAACCTGTTTGATCAGTATCCTCAAGATACTGTAAGTAATATTGGTTATAGCGATTTCAACCAAATTTTCCCTTATAGTGGCTTTGCGCCATACAGCTTAGATGGCCGTTTTATTTACGGTAACATCACTTATAGCTTCTAAAAAAAAGCGGTGATGACCTAGGTCATCACCGCTAGCTTCTGAAACTATAATCTCAAAAATAATTAAAAAAATTTTCGGATAGATAAACTATATGCAAACTTGTTGCGACTAACTAAATAACATAACCCATTAGGACATCATTATGAATTTAGTACGCATCAGCGCAAGTGCACTCTTAATCACAGCCACTACTGCCTGTATTGGCCTCTCAAATGCCAGTACAACAAGCAACCAAAACGATTATCGTGTTATTACTTTTAAAGATTGCAAAAAGGTAAGCGAAAGCACCCTCAATAACGAACAGATTGCTGCATACCTAGAGCTTGAACGTGAGCAGGTAAAACTAGAAGCGCTAGAACAACCAATTAGTGACATAGAACTACAAGTCACTGAGTACTCTGAGCAAATAGAAGCGATCACCGAAGAAGCAGTTATTGAAGACGAGAACCACCTGCGAATTAATAAAAGCTTATTAAAAGAGCAAGATAAGCTGGCTAAAGAACTAAATAAACTTATGGCCGCTCATGATGCTGATTTTAAAGCACTAGAACAGCAAGCAAAGTTAATCGAACATGCCGCTAAACAATTTGATAAAACAATGAAGCCTTTGATGGAACAAGGTGAGTCAACCCATCTACAAATTTTAGCGCCGGGTGAAAACGAAAAACCTGGGTGTTTTTACAATATCTAAAGTACATTAGCGAGATGTGCATAAAGTTTCGCATGTGATTGCCGAATGTCTTCTTTATGCACTTGCTTAAACCATTTTAATGCTTGATCTTGCTTTCCTGCTTGCCAATTGATTTCAGCTAAGCGTAACTTATAAATAGCTATCACATTTCGATCTGAGTCTGAATTCATGTACTTAAGAGACTGTACATAAACTTCATCTGCTTGAGCATAATTCGCCAAAAGTTGATGGGTGCGAGCTAAGTTACCTAAAGCCACAGAGATTTTGCGGTTATGATTGGTTTTTAAAATCCAATCGGCTGCGATTTTTCGGTTTGCAAGCGCACCGTCTACATCACCTAATGAGTGAAAAACATTCGCTTTATTCGACGCAAGTTCAAAGTGAAAAATAGGATCTTTGCTTTTGCCAAAGCGGCGCTCTGCCCTATCAAGAATTTGCAGTGCTGTTTCCTTGTTACCAAACACATATTGCAAATTAGCCAGCTCGACCATGCGCATAGGGTTACCAAAGGAGTCGAAGATTGCTTGCAGTTTTTCAAATGCTTTTTTGGCATATTTACGGCCTGTTTCAAAGTCGCCTAAATAATGCATTGATTTTGCGTAGTAAAAGTAAACTTGAACTTGAAAAACGACTGGTAACTCTTCACTCGCAACAAAAGGCTCAGTGCTATCTTTCAAAATCTCATATTCCATCTTATCGTAGAAATAATCAAACTGATAAGATTTAATCTCATACCAATGCGCAGAGCCAAGCTCACTGCTTGCAAGCTGTTGGTTAATGTAATCTAAGCAACTAATTTGTGACTGTTGCTCACAAAACATTTCATGATCACTAAAGTTTTCAGAGGCGCTGGCATTAAGACTAGATAATCCTAGTAATAACAAAGCTAACTTTTTCTTCATTCACAACTTTCTCAGTGATAATTCACTCAGAAAACTAACAAAATTTAATACTTTATAACAGTATTTTTTAATTAAATTGATAATTGTAACCAAATACTAGGTTTTGATCTGAGCCATAATCACTGTCTTCTGTTGCGGCAAATACCTTGAAACTTTGTTTTTTATCAAATTGATAACTTGCACCAATGGCAGCGAAATAACCTGAATAATCATTAGAGCCTATCGAATAAGCTGCGGCTGCCATTACTGTCCATTTTTCGGACAATGATCTTTAATTAGTAAAGCCTCTTTACCTAACTCTGCATTCCTTTTATCTAACTACAATCAGGTATATAAAGTTAGGTTAAGAGTATATAGTTTTACTGTGCATCACTACAACGCAGCGATACACTCCACCTCAACCTTTGCGCCCAGTGCTAAGCCACTGGCTGCAAATGCGCTTCTAGCAGGTAATTTAGTAAAAAATGGCGTGTAGGCTTGATTGGCTAAAGGCCAGTCTTGTATATCTGCCAACATAAGGGTGCATTTAACAACATCGTTAAAATCTAAATTGTGATCTTGCAAAACAAAGCCAATGTTTTTCATCGCCTGCGTCATTTGGGTGCTGATGTCATTGCCAGCCAAAGCCATAGTGGTTGGCAAGTTGCCTAATTGCCCCGATAAAAATAATAACCCCGCCGCTTCACGGGCCATCACAAACGGTAATTTTTCATTATCACCCAAGTGGATAAATTGGCCATTTTTAATCACATGAACAATGTTTTGGCTATTGGTAATCTCGTTACTTGGATCTCTGCTAAGCACCACAAGATTCGCCGTTTTACCTGCCTTTATCGAACCTGTTTTTTTCTCAATGCCAATCACTTTTGCACCATTAATGGTTGCAGCCTGTAGAGCTTCTAAAGGCGTTAAACCTGCCCGTTCAACTAATAACTGCATTTCATGGTGGACCATAGGCGTTACAGTATTAAACCTGTCACTAGTCACATCGGTACCTGCTGCTATAGTCACACCGGCTTGATGAGCCAACTGTGTAAACAGCCCGCCCCACTCATTGAGCAATAACCCTTTTTCACCACGAGAGGCTTTGGTTTTATCAAATACCGTTAGGGTCGAGTCTAGAATAGTGCCCTTTTTTTTCATCTGCTTTATTAATGTTTGATAAGCTTCTAGTTGCTTTGCATCGCTTTTTTGCTGTTCTGTTAAGGCAACATTTTTACGGCGCATATCATAGAAATTCTCAATAACTTGCGCAGCAAAATCAGCAGCATGCGAAATTGTTTCAACCCCACCATTAACCGCTTCAAGCGGTGTTGCTGGGCCAATAAAAGCATGCGCCCATACCTTAAGGCCATGTTTTTTAGCAGCTTTTGATAACTTTGCTACCACTGCCCCTGGCACATTTGCATAAATTTTGATGCCGGTTGCCCCCTGCCCTTTGCTACGCAGCATAATGGCATCAAAGTCACTGTTTTCATCAACGGCTCGCATCCAATCCACAGTGCCCGGGATTTCACCTTTTGCAGAGGCGACTGTGCGGGGGTCAGAAAAGAACGCTTTACCACCAATAATCACAGAATAATAAATATCCGGTGATTGAATAATATCGTTATCGGCTCGTCTTTTAAGTGAGCTCAAAGCGCGGGTATCGCCGCCCATATCGCGCACACTTGTCACACCACCCTGTAAAAGCTGACGCAAGCGAGTGCGCGTGATTTCATCGTTATCTGAATCATCAGGTGATGTAGCATGGTGCACATGCGTATCGATTAAACCGGGTATTACATACTTACCTGCTAAATCGATTTTAATGGCATCGTCGGCAAAGCGACGATAGCTTGCAGGAACAATTTGTTTGATTTTGTCATCTTCTATGATGATGGTTTGTGCTTCATTAACCGACAGTGCTTCCACGTCGATTAGGTTAACATTTTGTAATGCAATGGTTTGAGCCACCACCGACGACGATAAACCCAATGCAATGCTGGCAAGTAATGTGTTGATACCCGATTTCATGATCACCTCTTATTCTTGTTCTAGCTATCAACTTACACCTGAATTGCTTGGTTTTACATCTCACAAAAGTTTATAGTGTATAAACTTATAGTTTAAAAATAATAACAATGAACAAACTAGAAGCCGTCAGAGCCTTGTGCTTAGTCGCTGAATATCAGAGCTTTACTCAAGCTGCTAAGCAAATGCAGCTCTCTACCACCATGGTTAGCCGCTATGTAAAACAGTTAGAGCAAAACTTAGGCTGCTTGCTGTTAAAGCGGAACACCCGCAAAGTGTGTTTAACCGATGCAGGCCAGAGTTATGTACTGCAAATGAAGCCTTTACTTAATAAATTTAATGAAGTTGATGAAGAGCTTAGTGCGCTTAGCCAAGTGCCTAGCGGCAAGCTTGCTATTTCAACTAGTATAGAATTTGGCTGTCAATATTTAGCACCTTTAGTCAGTCAATATCAGTGCGCTTTTCCCGGTGTGAAATTAGATATTGTACTGTCTAATACGCCTGTTGATTTATTTGATAGCCAAATTGACTTAGCATTTAGAATTGCCCCTTCATTACCAGATGCCAGCCACATAGCGCAAACTGTTTGCCACTCATCATTATCTTTGTGGGCAAGCCCTGCATATTTAAAAAACCATGGCGTTCCAAAAGATATAGCAGCCTTATCTGAGCATAGATTACTGTTTTTCAACCATCATATTCGTAATGAACAATGGATATTTTGGGTAGATGGCCAGCATGTTTGCCGCAAGTTTAATTGGGCAATGACCTCAAATAATGGTCGATTTTTAAATGAAGCAGCGGCGGCCGGTGATGGGATAATTCAAGCCCCCCGTTATTCAGTAGCCCCGTTTATAAAATCAGGTCAATTAGTTGAAGTGTTAGCAGAGCATACTTTAAAACCATTAACGATTGCTGCGGTTTATCCACATAGGTATGCGCTGTCAAATCGAGTTAAAACATTTGTTGAGCTGGCTAAACAGTATTTTAGCCAGCATCCGATCCCTTAAAGAAGTAGCAAGCTACCTAAACCTAGGAAGGTGACAAAGCCGACGATGTCGGTGACTGTGGTAAGGATCACAGAGCCAGAAAGGGCTGGATCGATTTTAAGCTTATCTAAAATCGATGGGATCACCACTCCTGATAACGAAGCAGCAACTAAGTTAAGTAAGATAGCGATAGTAATGGTTACACTTAACATGCCATCGTTGAACCAGAAATAAGTGAGTACACCAATTACAAAGGCCCAAACACAGCCATTTAGCGCGCCCACTCTAAGCTCTTTTTTCAACAGCGCTCTACGGTTGGAGTCGGTAACCTGACCAAGCGCTAAACCGCGCACAATCACCGTTAACGTCTGACTACCCGCAATACCGCCCATAGAAGCGACAACAGGCATTAGTACCGCAAGAGCAACCACTTGTTCGATAGTTGCACCAAACAAACCGATAAACCAAGAGGCTAAAAATGCCGTTGCTAGGTTAATACCAAGCCAAATACCGCGGTTTTTTGCCGACTTAGTGACGCTTGAGAACAGATCCTCGTCTTCACGTAGACCACCTGCTTTTGCAGCGGCTTCGTCGGTGACTTCTTGACGCAATTCATAAGCTGATGACACTGACAATCGGCCTAATAGTTTGTTGTGGGCATTCACAACAGGCATCGCCATTTGCTCACTGTGAATAACCACTTCAGCCGCTTCGTATAGGTCGTCATCAGCATGTAAAGCCGATACATCAAGGTTCGCGTAATCCAGTAGGCTGTCGTTATCATTGGCTTTAAATAAAGCATTGATAGCCACTTCACCAATCAATGTACCTTTTCGGCTGACTAGATAAATCACCTCGGTATACTGCGGTAAACCTTTTTGAAAAATTTTACGCGCGCCAGCCACGGTGAGTTTTTCTGACACTTTTAGCGCATCAAAATCGAGCCAGTGACCTAACTGCTCTGGATTATATTGCTGTGCAAGGTCGTACTGCTTTGTTTGAACTTCATCAAGTTGTCTGCGTGCATAATCAACAAAGCGCTCAGGAATAATTTCTTCAAGTTCAAGTAGCTCTTCTACACTGACTTCGTCAAGTAGCTTAAAGCCAGCGCCTTCTTCTAGACTTTGCAATAACCAGCGGCAACTATCCCCCCCTAAGTTAATGAAGATTTCATGCTGGGTATCTTCATCAAGTAATTGCCAAATTTCTAAGCGCTGCTCTTTGGGTAACGCTTCAAACAATAACGATAAATGCTCGGTAGAAAGCTTTTCTTTAGCATCAGCAAGTAACTTATTTTTGCGCGTTGTGGTGTCACACTGAAGCAAGTCATCAATTAACAGGGGAAGTTGGTCAACAGGATACTCAATCATTTGAGACCTCGGTTAATTACATCAATAACAATAGTCTAACGCAGCTTGAGAAAAATAACTGCCTAGGAATTGATATATTTTTATCTACACTTCATCCGTAATAAAGATGTACATAAAACCTTTTCTCCCTAAGTAGAGAATAAAAAATAATTACCCCTTTAATTGACTTGGCGTAAGCCCAGTCCAGCGCTTAAACGCTCGTCTGAAATTAGCAATATCATAAAATGATAAGCGCATGGCGACTTGCTCATTGCACTGCTCACGCATGGCAAGCAGGTAAATCGCTTTACGCTTACTTTGCTCATCATACAAAGTAGAAAAACGCACGCCATGAGCTTTTAGTTTACGCTTGAAAGTTGCGGGGCTCATGGCAAATTGGCTGGCTACTTGTTCTAAATTTAAGGCCGGATTTTGATAAATTAACCGGCTTACTGCTTCCACAAAAGTGCTGTTGGCAGAACTTAATGCCGCTAGTTGCGAGTTAATTTGTGAAAACCTAAAGCTACTAAACGCCGGGTTAGTAAGCCTAAGCGCTTGTTTATTCAAAATCCAACGAGTTATTGGCTTTTCAAAGGCGACTTTAAGGCCTAAATGTTGTTCGTATTCTTGGCTATGTCTGGCTCGTTTGTAGGCAAATTCGAACTGACAAGGTACCCGCTCACCCGCCACTTTTTTAAGGATTTGATAAAAAGCGGCGCTGTAAATCTCCATAACATACTGGCTTATTTCATCATCCAAACCTACTGCGTTTTGCAGCACAATGTAATACTGCTCGTTATGTACATAACTATAACTAAATAACAAAGGTGCCAGTTGCATGCGCAAATTGTGTAACTGCTTTAAAGCTTGCCCAATATGCTCTGCATGTAACACGCCTTGGGCGGCAACAGAGGTATCGTTTGCTAGTTGACTGCCTAATAAAAAGCCGCTGTCGGCTGATTTCATCAATTGCTTAAACTGCGTTAATAAGCGCACTTGCTGCGAGATACTAAACTGATGCTGCACACTCATTAAGTCTTGCTCAAACACCCCTGTGCCTCTGAGTAACTTATGCAGTGCAATGCCGCGGCTTAAGGCCAGCTCCACCAGCGTGGTGATCAGTCCCTGTGCGGTGAGGTATTTGTCATCTTGATTAAGATACGGCTTCACAATGGCTGACTCTTTGTTGTTTTTGTTGTTGTAACTTAGCGTGTAAACGCGAGCTTAAACTTTGTGGCGTATCGCCTTGAACACTGCCTACTAAGGCCGCTGTTACATCTTGAAACTTAGCGTGTTTTTCTCCTTCGACCTTAAATGCACAATGGTTCAGCGCCGAGGTAATTTGCGCCAGCAGTTCTTTCGCTTGTACTGCGCTGGTATTTGGCATCAGCACCATAAAGCAGTCTCCCGCGTAGCGGCACACTACATCGGTAAGACGGCAATTCATCAATAAAAGCTCGCTCACTTCACCTAGTAAGCGGTCGCCTTCGATAAAGCCAAATTCAGCGTTAAAATCAGCAAAACCGCGAATATCAATGGCGGCCAATTGCAACGGTTGTGGTTCATTCAACTGCTCTTTTAATACCGCTTGTAAATAATCAGCCTTATAAAGTCCGGTGATTGAGCACACTAATTCATGCTCGCGATGCTGTGCTTCACGGCGCTTTAACTGCCTGTTAAGTACGTATTGTTCTTGGTGCCATTGATACAAGCCAAGGCTTGTGAAAATCATGCCAATCGGCGCAGGCAATGATTCTATCCATGTGAGCCATGTATTGGTGGGTTGATGTAACCACTCATCAAATAAATCGAGGGAAGCTGAAAACATAAAAAGCCCAAGCCCAAGCACTAAAAAGCTTGTTACTTTCCCAGGCGGCCTTGAAATAAGCAGTGCAGCTATCCAAGTGAGTGTCATCAGTACAATGCCACCCTCGCCTAAAATATCTAACCAAGCTATATCCGCAAGAGGCTTTAATTCTCCTGCTTGCGCGCTTAGCAAAAACGCAATCACAAACAGAGCAATGACTGCATTGGTTAAAAATCGATGATGAGTAAAAGGGTTAAATCGCATTTTAGATACCTAACAATAATTCACGCTGCCATGCTAACCCGTTAGCGTTTTAAGCAGCAGGGTCATATTAGCTCAATGATGTGACAGCAAAACGACAGTCAAACCTTATTAAACCCCTTAAGCACTGTATTTACCTTAAAAAGATAGGGTTATTGCAGCTCAAAAGTGTTTTTAAAACCCTCTAATCACTTGTTTTTACTACCTGTTAGCGACTTTCTGTCACATTTGCGTCATTTAAGCTGCGTACTTTGCTCGTCAAACCAAGGACAACCAGGAGCAACCCCATGAAACAATTTAAAACGAAGGCGTTAGTTAGCGCCCTCGCCTTATGTCAATTTGCCGCTTACGCACAAGATGAGCAAAGCAGCGAAGAGAAAAAAGTAAAAGTCTCTGAAGAGCTTGTTGTATATGGCGAAATCGGTTATCGCAACCGCTCACAAGAGCTGGCACCGACGCTTGAATACTCACAAGAATACTTTCAGCGCTTTGAACCTCTTACTGCCGGTGATGCATTAAAACGTGTACCCAGTGTGACGTTTTTATCAGATGTTTTAGAGTCTGATGGCGCGCGTATGCGCGGCTTAAGCCCCGCTTACACCAAGGTCCTTATTAATGGTGAAGAAGTACCTGGTGCTGGTGCTGACCGCTCATTTTTTGTTGACCGTATTCCTGCTGAGCTAATTGAGCGTGTTGAAATTATTCGTGCTTCAAGTGCAAACCGCTCTGCAGATGCCATTGCCGGTACTCTAAACATTGTATTGCGTGACGGTTACAGCCTAGATGGTGGTTACCTTCGTGCGGGTGGCCTGCGTTATGACGATGGCGAATTAAAAGAAAGCTTTGCCGGTGTTTACGGCACTGAGTTTGCTGGTGGCCGTTTGTTACTTGGCGCTAACTTACAAGGTCGTTATAACCCAAAACAGAAATCAAGCTTACGCTATGGCGACAGCCCTGAGAATAACGCTAATTACAAAACTGAAGAATTCGATAACCGCGAAGATCAATCAGATACTCGTGACGGTGACGATACTTCGCTAAATGCCAGCTACGAAATAGCCTTTGATGATGGCAGCAAGTTCGATATCAGCGCGATTTGGGTTGATACCGACCGAACTGAAGATGAGCGCTCATTCGAATATGATGACCCAACAGCAATCAATAACTCGATTGTTGAAGGTGGTAATCTTGAAACCGACAACGCTAATGTGTCTTTCATCGACCAAACCAACTACAACATCAACTCAGGTTATGAGTTACCGCTCTTTGGTGGCACCAGTAAATTCAAGCTTGGTTTTGCAAGCTTTGAAGAGTCTGTTTACGAGCAAGAAGTAGAAATCGATACTTCTGAACTACCTATGGTGTTCGAGGAAGAAGAAGAAACCGTAGACCTTGATGACAAAGAATGGTCATTACAATGGCAACATAGCCTATTTGCAGGCGAGAACAAAACGATTCAATTCGGTGCCTTTGTACAAGGTAAAGAGCGAGATACCGCCGTCTATCAAGCAGAAGATGAAAGCGAACAAAGCTTTACCAGCTGGGATCAGTTCAGCAAAACACCACTGTCACTGGCAGGCTTCAATAACGAGTTTGAAGCAGCCGCTGGTGGTGTAAATAAACTCGAAGAAGACCGCCTAGACGTATTTGCGCTAGTGAAACACGAAGACCAAGACTTCTCGTGGGAGTTAGGTGTACGCTATGAAACAACCGACTCAACCATTACTGACAAAGCAGAAGGTGTGAGCGCTAAAAACGATTATGACTTTTTCTTGCCATCGGCACACTTACGCTACAACGTCTCAGAAAACGGCCGTGTGAGTGCCTCTGTAGCGCGTAGCTTACGTCGCCCTGATTTTGACTACATCACCCCCGCTCTACTTGAAAAAGAACTAGGCGATAACGACTTTTTAGGTAACCCAGACCTACAACCAGAATCATCGTGGGGTATGGACTTAGGTTATGAATATCGCTTAGGTAAAAGCGGTGTAGTGGGTATCAATGTGTTCTACCGTGATGTTACTGACCTTATCGAAATTGCCAATACAGGCCAGCAAGGGTCAGAAGGTGATGGTACTTATATTTTGCAACCTCGTAACACCGGTAATGGCAATGTTCAAGGTATCGAGCTTGATTTATCAACCCCGTTAAGCGCTATTAGCATGCCAAACACAGGAGTATTCTTTAACTACTCATGGCTCGATTCAGAAGTAGATGACACCTTTGGTAGCCGTAAATTCAACGACCAATCTGACTACGTATTTAACGTTGGTTTTATTCAAGACCTGCCTGATTTAGGCGCTTCATTCGGTGCAACTTACCGTAAACAAGGTGATGCTTATGGCCGCATCGTAGGTGAAGAAGTAACCACACACTACGGCGCAGACCTTGAAGTATTCGTAGAAAAGCGCTGGCAAGACGTCACGCTTCGTTTAGTAGGTTCAAACCTACTAGATACAAGTAAAGACGAAACCTTTAACAAGTTCGACACCGTTGATGACCAAATCAACCGCGACTTTGACGAGTATGAACTGGAGTCTGAAGAAGCAGGCCCGGTTATTCAGTTAATGCTGCGCTACGCATTTTAATACACAAAAGAGTTATTAAGGCAGCGCATTGCTGCCTTGTTTTATATTTGGGGATCCCATGAATTTTACAAAACCACTTAACCTTGTAGCCAGTGCAGTGATGCTAAGCACCCTAGCAGCCTGTAGCCAAACAACAGCGACCGAGGCGCCAAGTAAAAACCAATTAACAGCCTTTGGCACAACTGAAAATATGCAAGGCTCACAAGCAGCAGCCCTTGCTGATGACGCTTGGTTATTGAGCTCACAAAGCCAAGGCTTACAACTCATTGATGCCACAGGTAAACAGCACGCATTACAAAAAGGTAATTTCGAAGCGCTCTCTGTTAAAGCAATCAACAAAAATAGTTACCTTGTTGCCAGCATCGATAACGAAGCTGACCAAGCAGTGATTTTTAGCTTACAAAAAGCACCAAAATGGCAGTTAACCGAAATTAGCCGTATCAGCCCACCTAAAGCAAAACCTGAGGCTGTGTGCTTATTTGCTAACCCGACAACTCAAGCTGTGTCAGCATTTGTGGCTGATGCCCGCGGCCTTATCCGCGAGACTTTAGTGTTTGATATTGCAAACAAACGTGCATTAAACCTTGAATTACGCGAGTTTGCAGGTGTAAGTGAAACATCAGGCTGCGCGGTTGATGATAACAACAAAACCCTTTACCTAAGTGAAGGTGAGCTAGGCATTTGGCAAATTAACGCAGATGCCGAATCTCGGGCTGATAAAAAGCCCATTGCTATGATGTCGCCATTTGGCAGCTTAGCGCCTGAAGTTGGCGGTTTAAGCACATCAGATGATGGCAGCTTATGGTTCACCACTTCTGAAGATAACCAATTACATCGCTACGAAAGTAAAACTAAACGTTTTAGCAGCTGGCAATTTGCTGGAGAACTGGCAATTGAATCTGCCGCAGTGCGCTTTAATAATAATCAAGCTGACATCGTGTTATACGATGATGAATCTGGTCATTATGTAAAAGGTCAAATCGAGGGCCAAACCCAGAGACAAGCTAAGCTAAAAAATAGCGTTAAAACAACTGCTGTTACTTACATTAATGCACAAGCGCAAACCGATGCAGTTCGTGCTTTTGGTGATGCCGCCGATGATCCTGCAATTTGGGTAAACCCAAGCAATGCAGCAAAAAGCCTGATTTTAGGCACCGATAAACGTCGTGGTTTAATGGTGTATGACCTTGCAGGCAAAGAGCTACAAGCGCTAGAAACTGGCCGTTTAAATAATGTTGATGTGCGCCAACATGCAAGTATCAGCAACGCAACGAATACCTGGATTGCTGGCAGTAACCGTACTCATAACAGCATCAGTGTTTACAGCGTCGATACTCACAATCAGGTGCAACATATTGCAGAGCTGCCAACGACTCTAAAAGAAATTTACGGTATGTGTATGTATTCATCAAACACCGGTAACTATGTGTTTATGAATGATAAGTCAGGTCTGTTTCAGCAATACAGACTAATCGGTAATAATGAGAGCGTATCAGCACAACTAGTGCGCGAATTTAGTGTTCCGAGCCAACCTGAAGGTTGCAGTGCAGATGATAAAACCGCACAGCTATTTTTAGGTGAAGAAGACGAAGGTATTTGGTTTATTGGTGCTGAGCCTACAGCAGAAAATAAACCTGTAATGCTACAAACCGTGAACGATATGCTGGTGGATGATGTAGAAGGCATGGAAATCTATCACGCTAAAGATGCCCGTTATTTAGTGGTTTCTAGCCAAGGTGACTACAGCTATGTGCTTTATAAAATTATCGATGGCAATCCCCCTAGCCTTGAGTTTGCGGGTAAATTTGCAATCAGCAATAACCTAGAGTTAGCAATCGATGGCGTATCAGAAACCGATGGCCTAACGGTGACACCGGCTGCGCTACCAGGCTACCCTGAAGGGGTGTTAATTGTGCAAGATGGTTACAACCGTATGCCACAAGCACCGCAAAACTTTAAGATTATTGACTGGCGCGAAGTAAAAAAAGCCATTCAATAAATTACTCCGTAAGGGTGCTCGGTTTATCTGGGCACCTTTTTTATCTGAACATGTTTAATCAGTAAAATAGATAACTAAAGCCCCCTACTATTGCACCGTAAATTAGCATAGGCAAAAAGGTTTTCTTAAGCACTGGCCCTTCTTGATTATTAACTCCAACAATACTGGCTACAGCAATAATATTGCTAATGCAGATCATGTTCCCCATCGCCGCACCCGTTGATTGCAACGCAAGCACTAAAGTTTCTGATAAGCCCACTTGCTCTGCTATGCCATATTGAATACCGCCAAAGGTAAGATTAGACACCGTTGCCGAGCCCGAAAAGAAAGTCCCGAGCGCCCCCAAATATGAGGCAAATAATACCCAATGTTCTCCACTTACATTAGCAAAGGTGCTCGCCATATAAAATATGGGCGCATTATGGCCACCTTGCATTAAAACATTAACCATCACCAGCGCCCCAATTAAGGCAATACATGGCAGAGCAATACGCCCTAAGGTATCGGTGCACATCTGTTTAACTTGTAGCTTGCTCATTTTAAGTAACGGTACACAGATCAGCACAACCAATACAAACGGGATTAAGGCCGGTACAAATAAGGTTTTATACGACCACCCCACTGACGTACCAAATATTTCGTGTAATGAAAGGATTAGGGCTTTACTTAATTCAAATTGAGCGAAGCCCAAATGCATGCTCATCCAGAGTGTTTCGTCGTTAAGCAATGCTTTAATGCCTAGCTGATGAATACGGGTTATGACCAGCACAACAATTAACAGTAATAACGGGAATAAAGCTAAAAACAGCGCTTTTGGTGTGAGCTCAACCTTGCCTTTCATGCTTTGTATATTTACAGCTGAGTTATCTAACCCCACTCCCTTATTCGCTAAAAAGATAGTGAGCAATAGCCCCACTGCACCACCTATCAACGATGGAAATTCATAGTTCCACTGGGCAAACAACCAATAGGGTAAGACACATGAAAACACACTTAAATAAATGAATACGCTATTTTGACGCACCTTTTTTAATGGTAAAACAAGACACAGCGCAATCATAGGAATTACCAAAGCAGCAATAACATGACAAAGCGCCGTCCATCTTGAGATAGCCAGCACTTGTTCATCATCTAATTGTAGCGCCGAGAAACCAAACCAAGTAGGCGTGCCAACAGCCCCAAAAGACACGGGAATCGAGTTTAGAATCAAAGTAAAAACAATCACTTTAAAAGGCGAGAAACCAAGCCCGACCAAAATAGGCGCCGCGATGGCCGCAGGCGTACCAAACCCCGATGCGCCTTCGAGCATAAATGCAAATGCCCAACCTATGATCATCAACTGTGCAACCTGATTACTGCTAATAGATTCGAGCCAATGTTTAATCGTGGTTTCGGCTCCAGATATTGCCAACATGCGATTAAGTAAAATAGCCCCAGCAATAATCGAAATAGGCGTCATGACAGACAATACACCGGCAAACGAATTTGCAAGCAATAGCCGTAAATCAGCTTGAAAGTAAAACAGTTGCAGTAAAGCAGCGAGTAGCGCCGTTATTGGTAAGGCAATATAGGAAGCGATGGGGCTGCGTTTTACCATCATCCAGATCAGCACCAAAATAGGTAGTGCAGCCACTAGGGTATTCATGGGTCATCCTGTTGTTTTTATTAAGCGCTTTCCTTAATTCAAAGTATAGACAGGATAATCATAATCAGTATTTTTTATTTGTTAAATGAGTGTACTGAGCCACCAAAGTAACAGTACTAACACCGAAATAGCGACTAACGCTTTGGTTTTGTGCTTTTGAATAATTCGCTCAGCCTGATTACCCGCGTAATACACAACCGCGGCAAGGGCAAAGTAGCGGATTGAACGAGCAATGACCGTTGCCAGTAAAAATAGAAAAATTGAATATTTGGTTGCCCCAGCTGCAAGCATGGCAATTTGAAATGGAATAGGAACGATGCCGAGCGTCAGTACAAACCAAAAGCCTTGTGCTTGCATTTTTTGTTTAACTTGCTCAAATTGCTCTGGGTTTGAGAAGGTATTAATAACCCAATCCCCAACCACATCAAATAGATAATAACCGAGGGCATAACCAAAAATAGCGCCGACAATACAGCCAATCGTCGCCATTAATGCAATTAACCAAAGCTTTTCACGACGGGCTTGCATTAACGGAACAAGTACAGCTTCAAGAGGTATTGGCACTATGGTTGACTCTAAAAATGATGCCACCGTAATCGATTTAAGCATATGTTTTGAGTCGATAAACTGCCGTGTTTTTTGCTTAAGCTTTTTAGCAATCGCCATTATTCATCCTTAATTTTTTTGTTGCGTTTTAGATTACAACAAAAACCCTTAACCGTACCTTACGGATTATGAATATAACGGCTACGACCTTGGTTTTTAGCCAAATAAAGCGCCTGATCGGCACGCTTCATAGTATTGCTAAACGTTTCTGTAGTACGTTTAATTGCTGACCCCACACTTACGCTGAGCGTTTTACTAGGAGTAACCAAAACGTTACTTGCCATACATAGCAGTTGTTGACAGGTCTGGCTCAATATTACGCGATCATCAGTTGGTACGTATAAAGCAAACTCTTCTCCACCTATACGTGCAAATAAAATAGTTTGCTCTAATGCCTTGTGGCACTGCAGCACAAAATCAACCAGTACCTGATCACCCACATCATGGCCGTACTCATCATTTATCGCTTTAAAATGATCAATATCTACAATCACAATACTAAATGGTCGGTCTTGATTCTGTTGTACATAGTGATAAAAATATCGGCGGTTATAAGCCTTAGTAAGCACATCGGTTTTAAGCTCTTCCTCTAGCTGTTCACGAGTTTTTGCTAAATCTGACAATACTAAAAACAAACCAAAACCAGTGACCAACATACCAATCGTTCGACTAATATCTTCAATATAAATCCCAACCCAGATAGGTTGGAACACTAGCTCATCAAGAAAGTCAAAAGTCAGCCCAACACTCCACAAAAAAATACCAATACTTAAAAATATATAGCTTCTTTTTGCAACTACCGATGTTTGTACAAAAGCGAACATACATATGAGGATCAGTAAATTAATCGCATCTGTTAATACGCCATTGAGGTAGATATCATTTTCTAATCGATAAAAATGGTAGAGGTATATCACCACAATCATTAGTAATGACATAATAAACACGCTGATAAATAACTGCTTTATAACTAGCGGTACTGAACTTAACTCAGCTTTCACTTTGATTGTTGGGGGTTGTTTACTCATAAGAGATCACGACAACTTACTGCAATTGAACCAACATTAGCAAAGCGTGTTTAAAAGTACATGACAAAGCGCCTGTGAATTTCAAAAACCAGCATTTTGACTGAAGAACTCAGCCTAAAAACAACCCCTTTTGCTCAGTAAAAAGTTCTACATTTACGCTATTTTCTGATAAATATCGCATTTCTGGCATCATTTTTTTATCATCTATGCGGATTCTGTTTAATACATTTACTAGCATAATGACTAACACACGATTTATTCCTTTTCGAAAACACGACATTATTAACCTTTGCCAAGTCTACTTAGGCGAACAGCAGAAAGCGTCATTTATAGAGTTTTGTGTATTACTACAAAGCGTGACACATTATCAATATCACGAACTGTTGGAATCATTAAAAGATAACTACGCGCCATTTGACCCAAATAGCGACACCCGCACACTAAAACCGATTACCAACGAGCAACGTGCCTGCTATCAATCTGCGTTTGCAAAAGATTTTGCCACGGTACTCAATGCTGCCAACTTTGAAACCATTACCAATCAAGACTTACAAGACGCGCTTAATGAAGAGTCATTATTTAAAGTACGTTTGGCCGTTGAGTTTGATGATTTTGCTGAAGTGGTATTTTACCGTCGTGGCGAATCGCAAAAAACCGAAACTTTGCGAAGCTTCTGGGGGCTTAAGAAAAAGCAAATTCAGTTTACTAACTACGACCGCGTTGCCGTATTCATCCGCTTTAAAGACGAGCAGTATTTTTTAAAAAAAGGCAAAATGCCGCTAGGCTTTGAGCCAAACTCAACTATCGTCAAACTATTCCAGAATGTACCAAAAGCCGATTTAGAAATGCTGTTTCCCAATAGTGAAGTAAAAATGCGCCCTATAGATAAACTCATTATTGGCTCATCAGCACTAATTGGTGGTGCTGTAGTTTTAGTAACAAAATTAGGCGCCTCAATTCTACTTCTTATTGCTATGATTGCTTTTTGGGGTGGTTGGCGTAGTGAAGAAGTGCACATGAGTCAGCAGCACTTTATAACCTTTGCAATCGGCATGGGAGTGTTTGGCAGCTTTATCTTTAAAGAGTGGAGTAAATTTAAAAACCGTAAAATTCGCTTTATGAAAGCACTGGCCGACAACTTATATTTTAAAAACTTGGATAACAATGCTGGTGTTTTTCATACCCTTGTCGACGCAGCTGAAGAAGAGGATGTTAAAGAAGCTCTGCTTGCCTACACCTTTTTATTAAAAGCCAACACAGCAATGAGCGCAGAACAATTAGATAAGAGAATCGAGCAGTGGTTCAACGAACAACACAATTGCCAACTCGATTTCGAAATTGATGATGCCTTAAACAAGCTCGTAAAGCTTGAGCTGGTTAATCAGCAAGATGACGTTTATACAGCAGTTGATTTAGATAAGGCCAAACAGCGCTTAGATACGCGTTGGGATGACTATTTTAAGTTTTCCTAAGCCTTTAAAATCAGCTACTAGCACGCACAAATAGACTTTGCGTTAATTCAACTGGGGTAAATGCAACTTTATCTCAATGTGCTTGCGCACAGAATGCTCTGCTTTTAGGATAAAATTTTACGGCTAAAAAAAGACCATTCCATGCAATTAAAAAAAACAATCCTCATTGGAGCCAGTTTGCTATGCGCAGCAACCACGGCTCAGGTATATGCTAACGACAAGTTTGTCTCAGAAGATATTTTTCAACTTGAATACGCAGGTGACCCACAAATAAGTCCAGACGGTAAAAAAATCGTTTATGTGCGCAGCGGCTACGACATCATGAAAGATGGCAACAAGCGTAGCTTTTGGCTGTACGATATAAAATCTGGCCAACACACACCGCTTTTCTCTGATGAGCATAACTATAGCCAACCTACTTGGTCTCCAGATAGCAAGAAAATTGCTTTTACCAGTAACTCAAGCGGCTCAAATCAACTTCACGTTTATTGGTTAGCGCAAGACAAACAAGCATTATTAACGCAACTGCCAAAATCAGTACGTAACTTAACCTGGTCGAATGACTCTGAGCAAATTGCTTTCACTATGAGCATTCCTGAAGGTAAATCTGCGTTCGCTAAATCAGTAAAACTACCGAAGAAACCAAAAGGTGCCGAGTGGTCAAAACCTGTTAGAGTTTTTGAAAAGGCACGCTATCAAGCTGATGGCGCTGGCTTTTTAGAGCCTTCATATCGTCACGTTTTTGTTATTCCGGTTTCGGGTGGCACACCGCGTCAGTTAACATCGGGTGATTATCAGCATTATGGCCCACTAGCATGGGATCCAAGTAACACAAAACTGGCTTTTTCTGCTGATCGCAATGATGAGTGGGAGTACCGCACAACTGAGTCAGACCTTTATGAAATTAATGTAAAATCAGGTGAGCTTACGCAGCTAACTAATTTGCCTGGCCGTGAAACTAAGCCTCGTTACGCTAAAGACGGTGATGAACTTGCCTTTGTTGCCCGTGACAACGCGCCTGTGCCTTATATTAACTCAACACTATCTATGCTCGATTTAGATGATAAATCAATCAAGCATATTACTGAAAAATTAGACCGTTCAGTTGCTGATTATAAGTGGTCAGGCGATGGCGACTTTGTTATTCAGTACGATGATTTTGGTAAGCGTAAGCTCGCTAAAGTAAACAGCCGCGGTAAGGTAACTGATTTAACTGATACCGTGTCGGGCACTTCAATTGGTCGTCCGTATATCAGTGGTAGTTTCAGCATGGCCAATAATGGTGCCATTGCTTACACTACTGGCAGTGAATACCGCCCAGCTGATTTAGGCTACCTTTACAAAGGTAAAAAGAAAACGCTCACTTCATTAAACGAAGATGTGTTAGGTCATAAAAAGCTTGGTAAAGTGCACGAGCTGAATGTTAAATCGCAGTTCGATGGCCAAGCAATTCAAGGTTGGTACATCACACCACCTGATTTTGATGAAAGCAAACAATACCCATTAATGGTTGAAATTCACGGCGGCCCACACCTGGCCTATGGCCCAAGCTTTACTGCTGAATTACAACGTTATGCCGCTGAAGGTTACGTGGTTGTGTATGTTAATTACCGTGGTTCAACAAGTTACGGTAAAGACTTTGCATTACTGCTAGACGGTAAATACAGCTCTGAAGAGGACTTTGCCGATCATAACTCTGCGGTTGATGCGATGATTGCTAAAGGCTTTATCGACAAAGATAACTTATTTATTGCTGGTGGCTCAGCAGGTGGTATTGCAACGGCTTATGCTGTTGGTTTAACAAACCGCTTCAACGCAGCTGCGATTACCAAACCGGTGATCAACTGGTTAAGTAAAACTCTTTCAGCTGACAGCTACATTGGTCAAATTCGTAACCAGTTCCCTGGCATGCCATGGGATAATGTTGAGCATTACTGGAAACGTTCGCCGCTTTCATTAGTAGGTAACGTAACCACGCCATCATTGATCATGACAGGTGAAGAAGACCGCCGTACGCCAATTTCAGAATCAGAGCAATTCTACCAAGCACTAAAACTGCAAAAAGTAGATACCGTACTTATTCGTGTACCAGGCTCGCCACATGGTATTGCAGGTCGTCCATCACGCATGATTTCTAAAATTGAATACACGCTTGCGTGGTTCAAACAATATCAGAAGTAATAATTTAAACAGGAGTGAGCTGCTCACTCCTGTTTAAAAATAATGACGACTAAGCGCGAGTTGAGCAGAACCTATCGACTGCGCTTTTTCTCCACAAATACCTAAACTCACTTCACACGAGCGCAACCCCCGACTATCTAACTTTGTAAATGCTTCAACAGATAGCTGTTTGAGCAGTTGTAAAGCCTTACTTGGCAGTGGCGAATCAATAATCACCGCTTGCATATCTAACAAACTCAAACTGTTATGCATGGCAATACTGATAGCCTCAGCAGCTTTTTCAAGCCAAGGCTGAACTAGTCGTTTATGCTCTGTAAACTGACTGTCAGTTAGCTCGTACACTGAAATGCTAAGTTGCTGCTTATCAAACTCGCTTTGCAATGATAGTAATGAACATTGACTAAGTAACTGCTCCCGATCAGCGTTTAGCATTGAGCCTATAGCACCGGCATTACCACTTTTACCTTCGAGAAGTTGGTGGTTAATCACCACAGCCCCACCTAAAAAAGCCCCCAAATAAACATACAAAAAATCGCTGTAGTTATTAGGGTTACCAAGGCTTAGTTCTGCACAGCAGGCAGCGTTATTATCGTTACTAATATAAACCGGTAAATCAAACTGACTTTCTAAGTAACCTTTTAAGTCGAAATTTTGCCATTGACTAAGGGTATTTGTTGCAGTGTCTGAAGCGGCTTGCCATTGCCAAATATCAAATGGCATTGCGACACCTAAACCACACACACGCGCCCTTGGTTCAGGCTCTAGTTGAGTTTTTAATTGTGGGATATGTATTTCTAAAAATGCTTTAAGCTCATCGACAGAGGGCTCTTCCACTTCAACTGATATGCTGGCTCTTTGGTTACTTTGTAGGTCAACTAAAATAAGGTCAAAACGACGTCGACCAATTTTCAAACCAAAACTAAATGCGCCATCTGGGTTGAGTCTAAACGGCACGCTAGGCTGCCCTACTCGTCCCTTTAAAGGTGCTCCTCGCAGTAATAAGTTGTCTTCTTCTAGCTTATTAATATTTACCATCGCAGCTTGAGCAGATAAAGATAGCGCCTTAGCTATTTGCGCTTTAGGCATACTTTCATGCTGCCTAATTAAGCTTAAGATGGCACGCTCGTTACAGCTTCTCACTGTTGGGTTTAGACTGCGATTCATAACATCCTTCATAGTAAAGTCTCATGAGCGGCCTATTAGACCTGTTTGTCATACTATCTGCCACTATAAATAATAAATCAACCTAGTTGATTTATTATTTATAGTCGTGAATACTGTCGCTTACAACAATATGAACACATTAAACTGGTGAGCTATGCAAACACAGTCCGCTATTGTATCGCGCCAAATGCTTTGGCCTTTTATTCTACTTACAATTTGCTTTGCAGCTTGGGGCACTGCAGCCAATATGACAGACCCATTAGTTAAAGTTTTTAGCAAAACATTTTCGATGAGTGCGCTGCAATCAGCCTTAGTGCAATTTAGTTATTATGGCGCTTACTTTTGCTTGGCTTTACCCGCTGCAATGATTAACAGACGGTTTAATTACAAAACTGGGTTGCTAGTTGGTTTAGCCATGGCCGCATGTGGAGCATTACTGTTTTATCCCGCCAGCCAAACCATGCTCTATAGTCACTTTTTATTAGCCTTGTTTATTCTTGCGGGCGGTTTGTCTATTTTAGAAACCTCTGCAAATCCTTATGTTATGCAGCTTGGATGCGAACAAACAGCAACTCGCAGGCTCAACCTAGCCCAAGCCTTCAATCCTGTGGGTACTAATATAGGTGTGTTTTTGGCGGCTACTTTAATCTTGCCAAACTTAAATCAAGCAGATAGTGCTGGCCGCGCCCTAATGAGTGAGGCGCAATTAAAAACAGTTGTGAGTGCTGAACTTAATGCCGTAATGGTGCCGTATGTCGGTATGGCGTGTTGTTTAATCTTGCTGTGGCTATGTATCTTTTGTAGCCGATCGCCTGCAACAGTAGCAAAAGCGGCAACACCAGCTCGAAAGCTTAAAAAAACCTTTCAACATTTGTACCAAAATAAGCATTATCGATTTGGTGTGCTAGCACAGTTTTTTAATGTTGGAGCCCAAACTTGTGTGTGGACTTACACCATCGGCTATACGATGGAAGCTCTTAACACAACTGAAGTTACAGGCGGCCAAGTCTTACAGTATTCTATGTTGGTGTTTTTAGTGTCACGCTTCGTTATGACTTGGCTAATGCGCTTTATAAACGCGGCTAAATTGCTCCGTTTTATGGCCTTAGGTGCAGCCGTACTTTGTTTTGTTGTTGCAACCCAAGTTAATTTAGCTGGTGTGATAGCACTCGTTGCTATTTCAAGTTGTCTCTCTTTGATGTTTCCAACTATTTACGGGACGGCACTTGAGGGTTTAGGCGATGATGCAAAGGTCGGCGCGGCAGGCTTAGTTATGGCGATTTTAGGAGGAGCATTTTTACCCCTGATCCAAGCCGCAACTATCGATGCATTTAACACTGCTGTGTCATTTGTTGTTCCGCTCATTTGCTTTTTGGTTGTAGCTTTATATGGTCACCACAGCAAAGTAGCAGCTCACTTCGTTAAGCAAACTGATATAAAACTCCACGCAGGGCAGTTGCAGGACTAAACGCATCAATGAGATAATGCACCTCGTTTACCTACTTAAGCGAGGTGTATCATCAATTAATGGCACATATTACATTTTTCTTGGTCAAATTTTTGGCCTTTTCTTTTGGCTGTTTTGCCTGCTTTTTGCTTCATGACCAAGCCAATGTTGCCCTTGTTTTATCTGCCGCTGTTACCGGTTTAGTTGGCACATTTATTCCTTTCCCGGCTCGTTTTGGAAATCACCCTTATGCAGCTATTTACGCAGGAAGCTTTGCCGGCATGTGCTCATCAAGTTTAATTGATAGTTACTGGGAACTAAGTTTCATTTCTTTGATCGGTGCCTGTCTTTATATGCTAACTATGAATCTATTTGCAGGTTTTGGTGGTCGCCTTGGTAGTGTTGCCTTTGCCAGTGTTGCTCTGTTTATGATGGCTAAAGGAGTCTTATAGTGGATATATTTATAGCACTAACCGCTTTAGCAGGTGCATTATCTACCTACCTAATAGCACATCATAATCGCTTTGATGCCATTCGAGCATCTGCTGCCTCAAGCATTATTGCTTATGGCATTTTGAGCTTATTACCAGTAAATTTAGCGCTTTACTCTGTGGTATTTTTTGGCGGGACGTTTATTGGTATGAGCGCACCAAAGCGCTTTGGATTCTTCACGTTAACTATTTCTTCTGTACTATTTTCTATCTTATTTGAATACTTAGTCCCTCTATTGGATGGCTATGGTGGTGCACTAGGCTTGAGTGCCTTTTTATCGGTCTGTATTTGCCACATGGGCATTTTAATGGGCGCACCACGCAGTAAGAAAAGCAATTAAATATTCCAGGCCTTTTAAAAGCCTATACCTTTGCACTAAGATTTATTAGTATGTTAATTGTTTATTTATAAATAATGGATATTTATGCCGTTTCGCTCATTACTGATTGCTATCATGCTTCTGTGCATCAGTTGTGCAACTGCTGCGGATAATTTGACCTTTATTGCTGAAGACTTGCCTCCATACCACTTTATTAATCAGCAAGGCGAAGCAGATGGCGCACTTATAGAAGTTATTGAAGCTACTTTAGCGCAGGCAGATCTAGCGGGTGAGTTTAGAATAATGCCGATGGCTCGGGCTTTTCATGAGCTTGAAAACAATCCAAACATACTAATGATCTCGCTTTTAAAAAACCCAGCTCGTGAAGCTAAATTTAAATGGCTGGGGCAAACGTATTTCTCTGATGCTTATTTAGTTGATCTGGCTTCTCAAAGTCAAAACCATGAAGTACAAAGCCTAAAACAAGCTGAGAAATACCGCGTTGCGACTATACGTGGTTATTCCAGCGAACATTATTTAAAGCAAGCAGGATTTAGTGAAGATAAAAACTTAGTGTTAGTAAGTCATTATCATCAGCTGTGGCAGATGCTTGAAAAAGAACGAATCGATTTTGTACTAACCAATACACTCACCCTGCAAAATGAACTTGTTTTATCAAATGTAGAAGCTAAAAAAATTCATAAAAGCCTTCACTTAGATGACTTTCCTTCAGAGCTTTATTTAGCTGCAAACTTGAATTTAAATCCTGAAACGGCAATGAGGTTAAGCATTGCACTTTCGACACTTAAAGAAACAGGTCAATACCAAGCCATTTTAGAAAAGTGGCAGCTCCCTCTACCCACAGCCCCTAAATAACGCAAATTTGAAATCATTTTTTAATTCGAGAATAAGCATATCTTCCCGAAAGTTGATTGATTTTGTAGCTAAATTTCAATAACACCAGCTATCTTTCCAAGAATAAATGAAGCTGATGCCGACCAAGGTCGCATATTATTTAATCAAAATCCCCCTTATATTTTTTTATACGTTGTACAAATCTCTCACTAAAAAGTATAGGAGCCTCATTATGGCGGGCGAATATCAACAACAATATCAACAATTTCAGCGCAATCCGGGCCAATTTTGGCTTGAACAAAGTAAACGGGTTCCTTGGTTTAAAGAACCTAGTAAACCCTATCAATATGACGATAATGATTTTTATCACTGGTTTGCTGATGGTCAGCTAAACACTAGTTACCTAGCCCTCGACCAACACGTCGAAGCAGGCTTTGCAGATCAAATCGCTCTGATTTACGACTCCCCTGTTACCAATACTAAACAACAATACAGCTATGGCGAGTTACAAACTCAAGTTGCCAAATTTGCGGGACTTATGCAGTCCCTTGGCGTAAGTAAAGGTGACCGTGTCGTTATTTATATGCCAATGATCCCACAAGCCGTTATTGGTATGCTGGCATGTGCGCGTCTTGGTGCCATTCACTCAGTCGTATTTGGTGGTTTTGCACCGCACGAGTTAGCAGTTCGTATTGATGATGCAAAACCTAAGCTTGTGCTTACAGCGTCTTGCGGGGTTGAAATCAACCATGTGATTGAATATAAGCCTTTGCTTGATGAAGCTCTCGAAAACGCCAAGCATGTAGTTGAACACTGTGTTGTATTTCAGCGTGAACAAGCTTTTGCCGAGATGCAAGATGGCAGAGACATCGATTGGCAATCAGCCTCAGATGCAGCGAGCGAAGTGGGTGCAGTGCCAGTGGCAGGTGATGATCCCCTTTATATCCTTTATACCTCAGGTACGACAGGAACACCTAAAGGAGTGGTTCGAGAAAATGGGGGTCATGCTGTCGCAATGCATTACAGCATGGAAACTGTGTATGGTATGAAACCCGGCGAAGTATTTTGGGCCGCCTCTGACATCGGTTGGGTCGTTGGTCACTCTTACATTGTTTACGCGCCACTTATTTATCGCTGCACTACAATACTATATGAAGGCAAACCAATTAGAACACCTGATGCAAGTGCCTTTTGGCGAGTGGTTGAAGATTACAAGGTCACCGCATTATTCAGTGCCCCTACTGCGTTTCGCGCAATTAAAAAAGAGGACCCTACAGCCGAGGGCTTCAAACAATACGATACCTCTAGTTTAAAACGCTTATTCCTTGCTGGTGAGCGCTTAGATCCACCAACTTATGAGTGGCTCAAAGACAACACAGGCTTGCCAGTGCTCGACCACTGGTGGCAAACAGAAACAGGTTGGGCTATCGCTTGTAATCCAATTGGTATCGAGCAACTTGCAACTAAACCGGGCAGCTCAACGGTACCTACACCGGGCTTTGATGTACAAATTCTTGATATGAATGGTGAGCAGTGCGCTGCAAACGAAAGTGGTGCTGTGGTCATTAAACTGCCCTTACCACCTGGATGTTTACCAACAATTTGGCAAAACAATGAACGTTTTCAAGCGGGCTATTTAAACGAATATCCAGGTTATTATCTCTCTGGTGACGGTGGCTATATTGATGATGATGGTTATCTGTTTATTATGGGCCGTACAGACGATGTTATTAATGTCGCAGGTCACCGCTTATCAACAGGTGAAATGGAAGAAATTGTGGCTGCTCACCCAGCTGTTGCTGAATGCGCAGTGTTTGGTGTTAACGACGCACTAAAAGGCCAATTACCGATGGCGATGATTGTACTCAAAGACGACTACCTCGGTGATAGCAAAGAGGTGGAGCAAGAGCTTATCCACACAGTCAGGCATCAAATTGGCGCTATTGCCTGTTTGAAAACAATCGTTCATGTTGAGCGCTTACCAAAAACCCGCTCAGGGAAAATACTCAGAAAGAACTTACGCCAACTGGTCGATGGTGAAGAACTACAAATTCCATCCACCATTGATGACGCGAGTATTTTTGATGAGATCAACCAACAACTTAACAATCGCTGATCAGCTTTTGTAATGTTACCCAAAGGCCTTGTTGTAAGGCCTTTATTCGTTTTGGCCTACGCCTTGCAACTTCACTAGTAAGTTAGCAAACGAAAAGGTAGTTAACATGGCTGTTATCGCAGGTTATATCCAATTCAATGAATTAGGCAAAACAGAATTTCATTATATTAATCAACTATCTGATGCATTTAATCGCTATAAAAAAACAGATGTTAAGCGCTTTGATTGTGAGAATGGAGCTATTTTTCACTATGATTTCGATGCATACCAACAAGCAAGTTGGTTGCAAACTGAGTCGCAAATTGCAACGCTGATTGGCCATCCTTTACTCAGCAGCTCCCGTAGTGATGATTTAAAGGCCATGGCAAATGCAACCTCACTCAACACCTGTTTACAGCAGTGTGAAGGGGTTTTTAGCTTTTGCCAGTTTAATAGCCAATTAGGCTGCTTAGTACTTGCTACTGATCCACTTGGGTTAAAACCATTTTATACCTTAAAAACTGCACATGGCTTACTATTTTCTTCCAACTTAGGCTTATTTAAACAGTTGAGTATTGAGCTTGAAAGCGATGCAGAAGCCCTCACTGAGCTTGCTGTGCTTGGCTACCCGCTTCTTGACCACACACCTTATAAAAACATTAAATGCTCATATCCAGGCGAAATATTACGGTTTGATGTCAGCCATGGCGTGGTAAAACAACGTTACTTTGACTGGGTCGCCCTTGCCAAACAAAACCATGAGGTGACAGATGCAATTGATGGAGTCACTCAGGCTTTTCGCAGTGTTGTTACAAAAGCGATGCACACCGATAAAAAAGTGCTGAGCACCCTCTCTGGAGGTCTAGATTCGCGACTAATTAATTGTGAACTGTTACGCCAAGGGGTTGAGCTCAAATCGTTTAATTTTTCAAAGTCAGATAGCCAAGATCTCTATTGCGCAAAACAATATGCTTCGCAAAACGCCCTTAAGCTTGAAGTAGTGCAAGTACGAGATACGCAAAAGCTTTCTGTTGAACAGCGGCTTGGTAAATACTGGCGTAAGGCGCATCACAATGAATATAAAACCGTTACAAGACCACAGATCAGTTGGTCAGGTAATGGCGGCAGTGTTGGCTTAGGTGCCGTATTTTATGGCGACGATATTTATTCAGCAGCAAAAGAAAACAATCTTGATAAACTCATTCAAGCTTATTTAGATCAGCAGTACGCTTATTTGCCAAAGTCAGTAGTTCATAATGCGGCTATGCTGCAACAAAAATTAATAGATAACCTAAAAGTTAGTTTTAAACCCTTGGCTGAATTACCACTCGAAAAAGCATTTCAGCTATTTTTACTTCTCAATGATCAACACCATCATTTGAGCATTCCAAATGAGCAAGTATGCGACTTTAAAATGGAGTTCTTCCATCCATTCTATTCGTGGAAAGTACTGCAATATCCTCTAGCTGTCCCTGTTGAATATGTACGTAAACACCGCTTTTATCAGCGCTGGCTGAAAACCAGTTACCCACGAGCTATGCTTGCACCATGGCAAGCATACCCAGGTCATATGCCTTGCCCAATTAAAGTAAACTACCAATCACAATGGCAATTTAACAATAACAACCTGATGCGTTTTGGCGAGCTATTTAAGTTGTGGTACGAGATTATGCGCTTTGACCGCCATCAATTGATCAAACGCAGTCACTTTACTGCGTTATGCTTATTACAATTAGCACACTTAAAAAATGCACAGTCAAATATTCGCATTGCTCAGCGGTTCTGTCAGTGGTAATTAAAAGCGTGTAATGCCCTCAACTGAGGGCATTATTACGAAATACAAAAACTACTTTCTAAAAAAATACATTACAGGCTAGAATCTAGTCAGTTATTAATAATTTAAGCCGAGACTTTAATGAGAAAATGGACACTTCCTCTGCTGTCATTAATCGTATTAGCAGGCTGTACCTCTGTCAGCAAAGATGAATGTTTGCAAGCCAATTGGCAAGGTATAGGTTATAAACATGGTGCTGATGGAACGGAATATCACGATGGGCTAGATGCATTATCGCAATGCGGCGAATATGGCGTTAGTGCTGATATTGCTGAATATAAAGTGGGGTACGATCTGGGTCTGGCTGTATATTGTGAGCCCGAAAATGGTTTTACCCTTGGCATACAAGGGGTCTCTTACAATGGAGTATGTAACAGCACCGCTTTTCGTAAAGCATGGCAAGAAGGAAACGACAGATATCAAGTACAGCAAAGGCTGGCATACATAGATGACCGAATTGACGATATTGACCGGCGCTTAAAAGATATTCGCGCTGAGCTTAATAGCAATCAGCTCGATAATGGCCAACAAAAAGAGTTGTATAGAGAACGTAAAGATTTAGAACATGAACGCAAAGATTTACGCAAAGAGCGCGCATTGTTACCTCTTTTAAATAAACTACCTAGTGTCGAAATATCATCCCAGTGGTGAGGCTTTATGTTTAATCTTCATCTGATACATTTGCTCGTCAGCATTGGCGAGTAACTCTTTCGCGTTTTTACCATTCTCTGGGTAAAGCACGATTCCAAAACTAGCACTGACAGGCACTTTGGTTGCGTAGCGCTTTGCTACGTCCTCAACCGCTTTTTTGCAACGCTCAGCAATGTCTTGGCAAACCAAATGTTTCGATAAATTCGGCAATAAAATGACAAACTCATCGCCCCCAATGCGGGCTAATATATCCTTATCACGTAGCTGAAGTGAAAGCTGCTCACTGATTTCAAGAAGTAGATTATCGCCCTGCTCGTGACCAAAGGTATCGTTCACCAGTTTAAAGTTATCAAGGTCTACATAAATCAATGAAAACCAATTTTCTTCACTTGTCGCACTAAGAGTAAGTGAATGCAACTGGATATCTAAACCACGACGATTTAAAAGCTTAGTGAGTGGGTCTTGATTAACTAATTGAGCAAGTAGCTGGCGCTTTTCTACAGCTTGCGAAATATCATCAAATGCCCCAATGAAATGACTAATATGGCCATGTTCATCATACAATGCATCGATAGTTAACAGTTCAGGAAATACTTCACCCGTTTTACGCTTGTTCCATACTTCACCTTGCCAGCGGCCACTCTTTAAGAGAACTTCCCACATCTGTACATAGAACTCTTTTGGCTGCTGATTAGCTGAAAATACGGATGGATTTTTTCCGATGACATCCGATTTTTTAAACCCGGTTATCTGCTCGAATGCAGGATTAACATCCACAATTTTAGGCTCTGCCGTTGTAATCAAAATACCGCGACTAGTTGTTGAAAAAACCGCTGTAAGCAGTTGTATTTTCTCGTTCCTTTTTACTTCTTCTGAAACATCTTCGATATAGCCATTCCATTCAACGCTTCCATTCACACGGGCTATGGGTGACGATTTTCCTTCAACCCAAATCACACCTTTTTTTGGGTGATTAACTCGGTATATCTCGTGCCAATCACATAATTCTACTCGTGATTTTTCAATGCTTTTAACAACTCGGGCTAAGTCATCAGGGTGAATAATCTGCATAATTAAATCTGCAGATTTTTTTATTTCATTAGCAGTACAGCCATAGATATCAAAGACTTTTGAACTAGCAAAAGGAAAACATGCCTTACCGTTTTTATCGACTACATACTGATAAACAAACCCGGGTAAGTTATCAGTAAATTTTTGCAACTTGGCATGTAAAAAATCAATTTCACGCTCTTTTAACCACTGCTCAGTAATATCGATATGAACACCAAGCATCCACTCTGGATTACCATCTTCATCCCAACTGTGCACCTTTCCTTTATCGAGCACCTTAACCCAATGTCCCTGTTTGTGTTTCATGCGCGCTTCACAGATATAGCGCTCTGACTCCCCTTTGAAGTGAGCATGTAAAAGTTGTTCTGATTTTGGCAAGTCGCCTGGATGAGCATAGCTGAGCCAGGTTTCAATTGAAATTGGCGATAACTCTTTCAGTGTATAGCCGATAATGTTCGCCCATTTATCATTGAAAACAGTTTCGCCTGTTTTTACATTCCAAAGCCAAATTCCCGCATCACTACTGTCGAGAATTAGCTGAGATAGGTCAAAACCAAGCTGCGATTTTATCGCATCATACCCTTCACTAAATACCATAATTAGCCTTGTTAACTAGGCCTTTCAAAATTAAAGCAAGCCTTAATTATTATTCTAGTTAACAAAATAAAAAATACTAAAAATCCGTGAAGAATATTGATCTAACACAGGCTATGAAGATATCGGCCAATCCACCTCATTGACACTATCCACACTGTTTGTAATTGTTTGCTCTCCTTGCCATATATCAATATAACGAGCCAAGGGGTCATATAGCGCTGTTTGCTTATTGATATGAAAATGCCGCCCGCCTCTAGGATCAACACCGACGCCCGCAATATATTGCCAATTCCCCCAGTTCGCAGCCACATCATAATCTATGAGTTGTTGTTCGAAATAGGCCGCGCCATAACGCCAGTCAAGAGCAAACTCATTAACCAAACAGCTTGCCGCAATTTGCCGCGAACGGTTAGAAATATAGCCTGTAGCGTTTAGCTCATGCATTATTGCATTTACCAAAGCAAATGGTGTGCACCCTTGGCACCACGCATTAAAACGGTGACTGTTAAAAGTGGTCAGTGGCGCACTGTGCTTTAGCCCGTTAAAGCGGAAAAGTTTTGCGCCAATTTGCATTGCGTGCCATTTAAAGTATTCGCGCCAAAGCAATTCAAACTTTATCCAATAACTAGATTCATTAGCACCGTTTTGCAATTCATATATTTCAACTTCTCTGTACAGCTGTTTTGCGCTAATTTCGCCACCAGCAAGCCATATACTAAATTTAGTACTATTGCTAAAACCGTCTAACTCATTACGTGTTTCTTTATAACTGCTCGGCGCTTTTGACGAAAAGTACTGACGACAATGTTGTTGGGCAGCAATTAAACCACCTTTAAAACTACCTGACCTAGTTGGAGCATCATCAACAGTGTTCTCAGGGCATAGTTGTACGGGATGAGGTAAGTAACTTACAGGCTGCAGCGGCGCTGCTATGAATGTTGACTCTGCTTCTACCTTTTTACGAAAGGCTGTAAAGTTTTTAGGTAGGTTATCAAGTTGGAATGGCAAGTCACTTGCTTTAAACAAGGTATCTTGCTGATAGGTTTTCACTGTTACTTGAGGGCATAATGCTTTGATTTTGCCAAGCTGTTTTTGCTCATAAGTACCAACCTGCTCAGTACAAACCAATGCTTCAATTTCATATTTTCGCAAACGCTGAGTTATAACTTGCTCTGGCTCTCCGGTGATCACATGTAGAGTTTGCCCAAGCTTCTCAAGCTCTTTTGCAAATGCAGCTAGACTCTCAAGTAAAAAGTTGTACTTGTGCGTGCCATACGGTTTTGACTGAAAGTTAGTTTGCCTAAACCAGCGTGGTTCAATCACATACACTAAATCTAGCTCGCCGTTAAACTCAGCTAATTCAGATAAAATTTCATTGTCGACCAAACGTAAGTCATTTTGCAGCCAGTATAAAACACGCTTTTTCATTATTTACTCTACTAGAAACCTTAAAAACTCATACGTAAGCCGACCATTTAAAGATTAACTTCGCCATAATGAGTTAGCACACGGCTTATTAATCAATAGCTTATAATATTCAATAAAGTTTAAGTTTTAGTTAAGTTTTTCTTAAGTTAGCGATTTTATGCTGAGAACTGTAAAGAATTTAAAAGGTTGATAAAGCAAACAAGCTGCGTCTCCTTCGTATTTAGTAGGCATAATAAAGATGAATAAAATAACACCTGTTTTATTATTAACATGCACTGCTACAGGGACAGTATACGCAAATGAACCTTTAAGCTTAGACGTCGTCTGTGAAGTAAAAAGTAAACCAACTGCTGAGTTAAGCGAAGAAAAAGATATCACTGTTGATAAACTCAACATTGATACACATACGATTTTTGATCCAAATGATCCTGAAACAACCGCTCTACATCGCTTTATAAATTGGCTGCACATAGATACCAAAAACAAAGTTGTCAGTGAGCAAATTACCTTTAAAGAAGGCGATCTAGTCAGTGAGCGTCAACTGCAAGAAGCAGAGCGTATTCTACGCAGCAAAAAGTACTTAAGAGATGCCAAAGTTAGCTATACAAAAGACTGCCTTGAAGATGAACCACGCGTGGTACAAATAGATACGTGGGACACGTGGAGTTTATTACCAACTATTAATTTTGGCCGTAGTAGCGGCAATAACAAATACAGCTTAGGCTTTAAAGAAGAGAACTTTTTGGGGTACGGGATCCGCGCATCATTAAAGTATAAATCAGATCACGAACGCTCAGGCTATCACTCTGTACTGCAAATGCCGGTTCCTTGGCAGCCTCATGCGACCCTCACTTTACAAGCTGATGACTACGATGACGGGCAAGTCTTTTTAGTGGATTATCATCAGCCTTTTTATCAACGTAGTAGTGACGCACTGATGCGCTACTTTGCCAAGTCACAAAAACAAAAAAGCTATATTTATCAAAATGGACTGACTCGTTCAGAATTTTTCACTGATGAATTAATCGCACAGTTCGCCTATGGTGGAATTTTGTCACAGGACAGAAAGCAAACCTTTCACTGGCTAGCTGGGATTGATTACGAAGATGTTAGTTACCGCCCTTTCGATACAAAACCTTTACCCGCAGGTCTTAGCGATTACAGTATTGCTGCGCCGTGGGTCGGATTACATTGGTTAGAAGACAACTATACTGTTTTACAGGATATTGACCTCATAAACCACAACGAAGACGTTAACCTAGGCTGGGAGCTAAACTCAAAGTTTGCTATAGATAGCGTTAATTTGGGGCAAGGATTTTTGTTTGATACTAATCTCACCAAAGCTTGGTTTAACAATAACACTTTGTATCGCTTTGCCACGGGTATCAAGGGCAATGTAGGTACTGAGCTTGATGACCGCTTTGCTATATATTCAAAAGCACAAATGAACTATCGCTGGTCAGATGCATTTGCCTTTTATGCTCATGTAAATGGTCATTGGCAAAACCATGAGTTTGCAGAGAAACCGCTGGCTGTTGGCGGTGAAGAAGGCATGCGAGGCTTTCCAGAAAGTTACCAACATGGTACTTCAAGCTTACAAGCAACTGCTGAGCTAAGAATGTACCCAAACATCAATCTATATCAGTTTGTGGATGTTGGCTTTGTCGGTTTTGTCGATGTAGGGCAAGCATTCGGCAGCACTGAAACGGCGAATATTTCAGATTCAATGCTAACCAGTGCTGGTGTGGGTATTCGTCTATATTCATCGCGTTCAAGTAACGATAACGTTATACATATCGACTTTAGTTCGCCTCTTGGAAGTTATCAAGATGTTGATTCGTGGCAAATAGGAATGTCAGTAGAAACAACCTTTTAAGCATCTTGTTCTTTACTCATGAGTTCCCCCATGCGCTCGATTAGCTCTTGCTCTGTGAGGTCTTCTTTATGCGTTGCAATATTCCAGATATGACCAAATGGATCGGCTAAAGTCCCCAATCTGTCACCATAAAACTGATCATGAACCGGACGTAACTCTTTTGCACCTAACGACAACGCTTTAGCAAAGACAGCATCGACATCCTCAACATAAAGCATCATATTTACAGGGGTGCCACCAAGCTGCTGTGGAGATTTATATTCCATTTCAGGGTAAGCATCAGAAAGCATGATGTAGGAGTCACCTATTATTATCTCGGCATGTGCAACCCCTCCGTCAGGCATAGGCATTTGCATTACTAGCTCAGCAGCAAACGCCTCTTTGTAAAATTCAATAGCTTTAGAAGCGCCTTCAATAATCAAATACGGGGTGACCGCATGAAAACCTTTAGGAATTGCAGAAACAGCCATGTTAAACCTCAATGTTTAATGTTTGAGCTATAAAGGTAGCAGCTGTTCTGCATTTTCACTTTATATATTTACTTAGATAATGGATTTGCAAAATCAGGTCTAGGTAGCTTTTCAAGAATGGCGTATAAATAAATCACGACTAGGCATAACCCTCCCGCAACAAAGAACAAGGTTGGACCACCGTAATAATCTAAAATTAAGCCACCACCAAGCGGTGCAAAAGCAAAACCTAAATCATAAAACGAAGCTGCGCCAAAGTACGCACCACGAAGGTGTGATGGCGCGAGTCTATCAAGGTGAACATTCATAGTCGGAAATAAAATAGTCTCAGCCAAGCTCATGACCACTATCGCACCTATCCATCCCCAGAACAGGTCTATCGGATTGAGTGCCAACCAAAATTGCGACCCCATTAAAAGTACCAAACCGATTTGAATACGCACTGTTAAGTTAAATCGCGCCATCATTCTCAATAGCAAAAATTGACTTGAAATAATCACCATCGCATTGGTAAAAATCAGCGCAGAAATCAATGCAAGTAAATCAGGAGCTTCTGCACGAGTCAGGTATTGTATTAGTGAACTATCCATTTGCGCGTAAATAAACATGCACAAAATATTGGCTAAAATTAAACATTGCAACAGCTTATCAGCAAACAAAATGCGCAATAATTGCTGGCCCTTTATTTCTGGGCTTTTAGTTTCAACCTCGTCGGCTGCGGCGCTATTTTTTGACGCTTTATCACTAACATTGAAACCCCAAACAAGTAGTACTAACAAGATAGCAAATGCGCCTGCGGTAATATAAAAACTTGACTGCTCGCCTGTTAAACCCAGCCATACGCCTGCTAATGGACCAACCGCACAACCCACATTAACGATAAAATACAGCGATTGCATGGCAAGCTCACGAGTTGCTGCATCGTCAATAATATCACCAATTGCAGCGCTGGTTAATGGCCGCCAAAGCGCGGTAGCAATCGAACATAAGGTCATCACAATCACATAGCCTGCCACTGTTTCAACCTCAGCCAACAACGAGAAAGAAATGATATACAACACGCCTGTAATATACATCAGTGTATGACGACCGACTTTATCTGAAAGGCTGCTGCCAATAAAGCTGGTGAACACTGAAATTATGGCAGCACTGGAAAGCACCAAACCGACCTCTGTCGCCGTTAAAGCAAATTTTTCGTACAAGATAACCGCGAGAAATGGCCAAACCATATAATAGCTGCCACGGGTAATAAACGAGCCGAATAAGAAGATCCACATAAGAGAAGGAAACTGCTTAAAGCGCGCTAAAGAGATATCCGAATTCATTGTTTTAATTTTTATATTAATAATTAAAACACTATACAGGAGGTGAACCTGTCATGGATATTTAATCTAAATCTAGTTTGTAACACCGTATTTACTGGCTAAAAACTCAACTTAATCATGAATACTGTAAATTGAAACCGAAACACCTTAATCTAAATAAGAATAGTTATTGATTGTATTTTTAATTTCTGTAGTATACCCGTCGTTCCTTAAAAGGATAACCAACAAAAAGAACTGGAAATCTACAATGAAATCAATAAAACCAAGTTTACTGGCCCTTGCCATAGCAACACATTTTTCAGCCTCAGCTGACGACGCTAAGCCTAAACAAGATATGGAACGCTTAGTTATTACAGCAACCGGCTTTGAGCAAAAAGTTACTGAAGCACCTGCAAGTATTTCAATTATCACTAATGAAGATATTAAGTCTCACGCCTTCACCTCAGTGCTTGATGCAGTGCAGTATTTAGAAGGTATCGACATTGGCACAACCCGTGATAAAACAGGCCAAGGCAGTGTGAGTATGCGTGGTTTAACAGGCGAGTACACCCTGTTACTTATTGATGGTAAACGCCAAAATAATCATGGCGATATTTACCCAAACAATTTTGGAGGCAACGCGTTTAACCACGTACCGCCTGTCGATGCCATTGAGCGTGTCGAAGTTATCCGCGGCCCTGCATCAACCCTTTATGGTGCTGATGCGCTTGGCGGTGTAATTAATATCATCACTAAAAAGCATACTGATAGCTGGAGCGGTGCTGTTTCATTTAGCCGCTCATTACAACAAAACGATGATTTTGGTGATGACATTACCACTGACTTTAGTGTGATGGGGCCGCTGATCAAAGACGTATTAAGCTTAGGCGTACGCGGTAGTGTTTACGAGCAACAGGCATCATCACCGACATTTGAACCAGCTACCGACCCTAATGGCGTTGTTCATGTTCGCTCTTTAGGTTTTGGTAGTGGTGGGCGTACTGTTGATAACACTAATGAGCAGTATGGTATTACCCTAACTTATACCCCGTTTGATTCTCATCATTTACGCTTTGATTATGATAACTCAAGTCAAGTGTACGACAACACACCAAGCTACAACATTGAATCAGGCACCATTACTTACCCACTTGGTACTAAAGATAACATTGAATCTATTTGGCAAGATCGTCGTGGCCAAGTAAACCCGCGCGCAGGCTATGCTGCAGACCAAGAGTTTGATCGTGAATGGTGGTCACTAAGTTACGATGGAGAGCTTAACTGGGCAACGGTGAAGGCCTCTGTTTCATATGTTGATACGCAAAACAATGGCCGTACTTTACCGCTAAGTGTAAGCGAACGATTAGAGCTGCAAGCTATGTACGATGGTACTGGCGAATACGAGGGAATGGACGAGCAAGCACGTAAAGACTTAGCTGAAGAAACTTTCTTACCACGCCCTACTCGCCCGCTAGAAAGCAGCCAATATACGTATGATTTACGCTTTGATATTCCTATCACTGGCAGCTTTGGTAGCCATAACCTTGCAATTGGTGGCCAGCTTATCGATGGTGAGTTAAAAGACGGTGTATTTGGCCTTGAAAGTGACCAAGCAGGTCAAGTGCAAGAGCAAAACATGTACTCGCTATTTTCCGAAGATAACTGGATGGCAACTGACAACTTTACCTTTACATTAGGCGCTCGTTACGATGACCATGATGTATTTGGCAGCCAAGTATCACCACGCGTTTATGGTGTATACAACATATCAGACACTTGGACGATAAAAGGGGGTGTCAGTACGGGTTATAAAACACCTCAAACAACTGACCTTTACGACGGTATCACCGGATTTGGTGGTCAAGGCACAAGCCCATTTGCGGGTAACCCAGATTTAGAACCTGAAACAAGTGTGAACTCAGAAGTTGCACTTTACTGGACTTCGCTTGATGGTGATCACAACATTAATGTGACTTACTACAACACCAAGTTTGAAGACAAAATTGCCCGCGGCGATACTATTTTAAGCTGTGAGCAAACTAATAATGTGCGCCCATGTGTGAACTTAGGTCAGTACGATCAGCTTGGCTACGATAGCTACAGCCAAAAGATCAATATCGACGAAGTAGACTTGCAAGGTGTTGAAATTGCAGGTCAATACACTATCACTAAAACAGTGTCTGTTAACGGTAACTACACGTGGACTGATAGCGAACAAAAGAGCGGTCCTGAAGAAGGTCAACCATTAACTAACTCAGCTGAGCACATGGCAAACCTTACCCTAAACTGGGAAGCGACTGACTTTATGAACTTATACCTACAAGGTGTATATCGTTCAGACCGTTACCGCGGCTGGGATAACGTGCACGACAAAGCGCTATATTACAAAAACTACAACCTACTTAATTTAGGTGCGCAGTTTTATGTAAATGAGTACGTGCAAATCAATGCCCGTGTAAACAACCTATTAGACGAAGATTTCACCTCATATAGCACTAGCTATACCGACCTAAATGGCGATGGTGAGTACGAATACCTAACAGGTCGCGGTGTAGTTAGCGAAGTCACATTCACAGACGACTACAACGTTAAAGATAAAGGCCGTAACTTCTGGATTGGCGTTACCGCTTACTTCTAAACTCCCTGAAAATAGGCAGCACGTAGTTAGATGCTGTCTATTTTTCCTACTGTCACTAAACTGCCAACTTCACCTACTATGCTGATGATACCTGCGTAAGCTTATTTGTCAGTCTATGGAACATACCCTTACAGCCAGCGGTATCAGTATTAGTTATCAAGATGAAGGCGATAAAAATGCGCCGGTGATCATCTTAATTATTGGCTTAGGTGCTCAATTTACCGTTTGGCCAGAGTCGCTTTACTTTGGCTTGGTCGAAAAAGGCTTTCGGGTTATTCGTTTTGATAATCGCGATGCAGGGCTATCCACATCGTTAGATGAGTTAGGTAAGCCAAGTCTTGTAAAACACTGGCTTAGCCGCCGATTACCCATTCGTGCAAAGCTGCCCTATTCGCTCGATGATATGGCTCGCGACGTAAAAGAGTTAATGGATGCTCTTAATATCAAAAAAGCACATTTAGTGGGTGCTTCTATGGGTGGTATGATTGCCCAAATTGCCGCAGCAAAATATAAAAAGCGCGTGCTGAGCTTAACCTCTATTATGTCGAGTAGTTCGCCCTTATCGTTTTCGGGTTCAAACATAAACCTACTAGTAAAGCTCGCAAAAATACGCCCCCGAAGCAGTAATAAGGAAGCCGCGATTGATTACAATGTTAGGCTAAACCAACTCATTGGCAGCCCAGCCTACCCACAAGATGAACACGCTTTATACGCCAACGCCGAGCGTTATATAGCGCGTGCCCACACTAATCAAACAGGTTTTAAACGTCAGCTTGCAGCCATTGCCGCAACACCCTATCGCGAGCAACTTTTAAAGAAGATTAAAGCCCCGACGTTAGTGATCCACGGCAGTGCTGATCCTGTCATGCCATTGTCTGCTGGTATCAACACCGCACTGTTAATAAAGCGCAGCAAATTAAGAGTCGTGCCCGGTATGGGCCATGACTTTCCACCCGCTTTAATGAAAAAAATGACTAAATGGATTGCTAAACACGCACATAAAGTCAGTGCCAAAAAAGCCGCTAAAAATAAAGCTCTCAACACTTAAAGTCGCTAATTTTGGCTGTGCTGATGAGCACTTACTCATATAGGGTTTTCTATTATTCATTAATGATAAATTAGAGTCATAAAAAAGCCACTTTGCAGTGGCTTTTCAAAATAGGCTTTAACTAAACACTAAACTGATGCCATGGGCCTGTTATAGCGAGTGTTTTTGAAGGTGAGTAAACATTCACAAACAAAGTGCTTCCATCTGGTGAGAAACAGGCACCTGCCAGCTCGGTTTGCGCAACTAAACGGGCAAAATTATAAACTTGGCCTTGCGGTGTAACACCACGAAGATGATTATCAACCACATCAGTGTATTGGTCTTCACACACAATTAAATGACCATTAGGTGACACAGTAAGGTTATCGCCAAAGTTGTAGAAGGTTTTGCTGGTACTTTCTACAAACAACGAGATTTTACCTGGTTGCTCTGCTTCTTTTGCCGTGCCTTCAAACTCTGATGGCTGATATTTCATAACCTGACCAAGTTGCTTTTTACCGCCATTGGTACAGCAAAAATAAAGCTCTTTATCACCCCAGTGAATACCTTCACCACGGGCAAATAATGCCGCACCTTGTTTGTAACCGCGTAGGCGTAAGTCATCCTTCGGGCTTTCTGGGTTATCTAGATTGACCCACTCAACCTCTAGTTCTTGATGTAACACCATGGCTTTGTTATTCCAGTTACGGCTATCAAATTGTGGCTTACCTTTCACCATCATAGCCTGTAATTGCCCGCCTTTGTGTAGCTTGCCATATTCATTTGGAATAAATCGATAAAAGACGCTATCACCTTTGTCTTCGGTTAGATAAACAATACCTGTACGCGGATCAACAGCAGCCGCTTCATGGTTAAATCGACCCATGGCTCTTAATGGCTCAGGTTTGATTAAGCCTTTGCTATTTGCGGGTACTTCAAAAATATAACCATGGTCTTGGTTAAACCCATCAGCTTTAGTATCAGTGGTTTCTTCACAGGTAAGCCACGAACCCCATGGCGTGATACCACCAGAGCAGTTACGAATTGTGCCGACCAATGACAGATATTCTTGCTCTTTTTGATGGGTTTTTAAGTTATAAACTATATGACTTGTACCGCCCGGTAACGCCACACCTTCACTGTTGGTATCAAAAGCCAGGGGCGTTTTATGGTTGGCAATACTTGCTTCGGCTTTCGCTAAATCTTTTGGTTTTAATTCATGGTTTCGCACTAATGCAACGCGGTCATTACCAAGTGCTAGGCAGCCCATACCATCAGCTTTATCAGGTACCGTAAATCCATCAGACATTTTCTCACCGAGGCTTGAAACGACTTGATAACTAAAGCCCTCTGGTAAATCGAGCAATTTATCTGGATCAGGAATTAACGGGCCAAAGCCGACAGCCGTTGTTTTTAAATCTCCTAACGACACCTTACCTATGGCACTTTTTGATAATCCTAAAAAGGCTATTGTGCCCGCCCCTACTAAAAATTCTCGACGTGAAACCATGTTAACTCCAAGCTAAAAACCAGCTTTATCATACAAATAAAAAAGGCATTATAAAGCAATGAAACGATAAAAAGTTACATTATCACAATATTCACGAAATTGTCATAAAGCTTCTTATACCTGATAGTACCCCGCAGCATTAAAAACAATTGATCTACGCTTGATATAATTGCGAATAATTTATAATCTCATGATGCTTTTATCATACAAGTAAACCGCTTAAACTAAGACTTAATGTATTTCTAAGAAACAACTATGTTACTAAAATCAAAAACATTTATTGCATTCTCATTGGCGCTTTTAAGCTTTAGCCAACACGCCTTTAGCTTGCAGTTTGGCAGTAAAGTCGACAGTGACAAACTCATTAAAATTTCGACGGTTATGGCCACGCCAGACGATTACCTAGCAAGTCCAATTACTGTAGAAGGGACTATCACAGGGGTTTGCGAAAAACGTGGTTGCTGGATGACGCTTGCATCAGACAAACGCTTTGAAAATTTACGTATCAAAGTTGAAGATGGCGACATGGTATTCCCGATGACGGCTAAAGGCAGTAAAGCTATCGTAACTGGTAAACTCGATAAAATTCAGCTTAGCCTTGTCCGCACTAAAGCGCTACTTGCTCACAAAGCGCAGCAAGCCGGCGAAAGTTTTGATGTAAACTCTGTAACTGAAGCAATGGCTATTTATCAGCTCGTCCCGAGCGGAGTTGAAATCATTGAGTAACAAATCAAGTATCAACTGGTTTAAGTTAAACAGAAACTTACACCGCGATATTGGTTATTTTTGTGTTGGTTTAGTGATTATCTTTGCGGTTTCTGGCATTGCAGTAAACCACAAAGATGATTGGAACCCAAACTACAAAGTAAGCCACCAGCAAATCAGTGTGAGCGATGAAACTTGGCAGTTAGATAATGACGAGTTGTTGATTGAGCAAATTATCTCCCATGCTGATATAAGCGAGCCGGTAAAGGCCTCTTATTGGGTATCGCCGCAAGAGTTTAAGGTGTTTTTAAAAAACGGTAACAACCTCAGCCTTAAACTCAATCAAGATATCATAAACTATGAAGCCATTGAGCCTCGCCATGTGATTCAAGCATTTAACCGCTTACACTTAAACGAGACAAACGCTTCGTGGGTTATTTTTTCTGATATTTTTGCTGGGCTGCTGCTGTTTTTAGCGATCAGCGGCTTGTTTATGATCAAAGGTAAAAATAGCCCATGGGGCAGCCGCTCAGTATTAGTCATCAGCGGTATGCTGCTTCCAGCAGCTTATGTGTTTTTATAACTACAAAAAAGGCACTAGCGCTTGCTAATGCCTTTTTCTCGAACAGCCGAACCTAGAACCTAAATTCAAAGTTTACATTTGCTGCAGTCTCACTTTCACTACGATCAAACCAATTCATCGATTTATAGACCGCCTCACCTGTAATGGCGAACCAATGTGTGAATGCATACTCAAGAGCAATGCTGACACCGGCATTGTGGCCGTCGTAATCAGCGCTAAAATCAAGGCATAGCTCTGGCGTATCACTACATGCTCGAGTTAACATAGCCCCTTCTTCGCTGGCAAGATAATACATCTGCGTATAATCAACATCGATAGAGCCTTTTTGATAAAAGACACTGCCATATAACAAGGCTTTTGAACTTAAACGGTAACCTGAAATAAGTGCAATATCATAAGTATCGTGCGACAAATCCCAATCATAGGTATCGTCATCATAATTACCCGCTAATAGTGGACCATACCCCGCATCTTTACTGCGAATATAGCCAAGGCTAACCGCCATAGAGAGGTTTTTCTCGGCGGCAGACTCTAAAGGGCTGCCATAAAACTGATGCTTAATAGCGTATTTTTCATAATCATGATCGCCGCCAATACCTGCACCTAGGGTAAGCTCCGTCGAATAACCTAAGGTCATACTCATCGAAGTAGTTAACGCGGTACTCGTTGATGTGCTCTCACTGGTATCTTTAGCAATAATCTTGCTTGTATCAGTACCAACGGTTGCACGAAAATGAAAGGGGTCACTGTTGATCTCGGGGCTCTCAAAGCGGGCCATCGATACACCTGTTTCGGTTGTAGATTGACAGCCAGCTAATAAACCTAAAGCTATAAACGCCAAAAGAGGCTTTAACGTTTTCACTTAATTTCCTTATATATTATTATTTTAACGCGAAGATTCTAGACTAAGGCCTGGTAGCTCGCAATAAATTAATAACAAAAAAGGTACAAACTCTATATTAAGCGCGTTCATCCTTGGGTGATTCCATCACGACATGAGTTGTAATGGTTCTTACTTGTGGGATAGAGCCAAGTACATCAGCATGAAACGCTTTATAGGACTTAAGATCTGTTGTTTCAATTCTCAGCAAATATTCAAACGAGCCAGTTACATTGTGGCACTCTTTTACTTCATCAATAAACTCAAGAGCTTGTTCGAATGCTCGCTGAGATATTGTTGAGTGCTCATTTAAACCAACCCCAACATAAGCGATAAATCCTAGGCCAACAGCCTGATTATTAATAACCGCTCGATACCCCGCAATAACCCCAAGCTTTTCTAATTCTTGCACTCTACGAAGGCATGCTGATGGCGATAAACCCACTTTTTCTGCCAGTTCTGCATTGGCAATTCGGCCATTACTCTTAAGCTCACGCAATATTCTATCGTTAATTTTGTCTTTTTTCATTTTTGATTGTGAATTTCAAATATCAATAACAATATTAAGCGCAATAATTGTGCATATTACAACTTATAATTGCACCATAATTCAAATGGAGAAATAGTAATGAGTTTTGAAATTTTAACAGCCTTGGCATTATTTGCGTTGGTGTCATCAATTACCCCAGGACCGAATAACTTAATGTTGATGAGCTCAGGTGCTAACTTTGGCTTTAAAAGAACCATGCCACACTTACTTGGCGTGACGTTTGGCTTTATGTTTATGCTGGTTTTGGTGGGCCTTGGCATCATGCAGCTATTTGATTTGTTTCCACCAAGCTATTTGATATTAAAAGTATTTTGCATTGCTTACTTACTCTATCTGGCGTTTAAAATTGCCACAAGTAATGCACAACAAAAAGCCAGTAGTGAAAGTAAGCCACTTACTTTTATTCAGGCTGCACTATTTCAATGGGTGAACCCAAAAGCGTGGGCAATGGCGTTAAGCGCGGTTAGTTTGTATGCCCCAGACAAAAACCTCACCTCAGTGTTAATAGTAAGCCTTGTATTTGGCTTAATTAACCTGCCATGCGTCAGCTCATGGACTTTACTTGGCGAAAAGCTTCAACATTTGCTTGCCAGCCCAAAGCGCTTGAAAGCATTTAACTACCTAATGGCAATACTATTAATCGCTTCAGTGATGTTTAGTTTGTTTTGATTTGGGCAAGCTTTGCTTGGCTTATTTTTCACATGGCACTAAAAAATCAACATGGTAATGCTCATCATGTCGTACCCAAGATGGTCTAGTCGAAAACTGGATGTGCTTTTTAAATCATCTGCATACTTGGTTTTATAAAGCCCTGCAGGGTTGGGTCAAAGGTCACCCGCCAAAGATCGTAACCTTTTGCTGTTGCCGATGTATGCAGCTCAACAATATGAGCTGCTAAAGCGGTGTAATCAACCTTAAACTGTTCAAACTGGCCTTGTTCATAAAATTCAATGTCGTAGCCAAAACGATTGAAAACGAGAGTTGGCAAATGAACGGATTGCCCCTTTTCGTTAACAACAGATGTCATAAAATCAACCGACAGGCCATTTTGATGGGTTTTATGCGGGCTAAATTTCCCGCCATTTACTAAGCCCGTTTCAGCATATTTGTATCGTTTATCTGGATGGGATTTCTGGAGCGTTTGGTAAGCATCAACAATGATGTTTTTTACCTGCGAATGAACATACGTACGCCCTACCAGCTCAGCCACTTTGCTGTAACTGGTAAAGTTATCGCCATTGCTTGGCAGTTTTACTGCATTACGTACATAGCCATTGGCAGTAACCACATAAACTGTTAGCCATAGCCGACTGAGAGCTAATTAATAAGACTACAACTAAACACGTTTATGCGGCAAAAAATAACGGTCGAAACCAAATTAAAATAAACGCTTAAAGCATACTCTTTAAGGTCGCGTCTTTATCTATGAAATGATGCTTAAGCGCCGCTAAAATATGGATTGAAAGGGCCGCTGATAACAAATAGCCAGATAAAATATGAATTTGCCAGCCAAAATCGCTTAACCAAGCATTAAACGCAACGGCCTGACCCGTTTCATTGTAATTACTAGCAATTAATTGCCACGAAAAAACAGCAATACCAAAACCGCCAAAACCACTATAAAAAGCACCTGACAGTAACATTACAGCTAGCAAGATTAGCAAGCCCCAATGATAAAAATGAAGCCACTTAGTTAAGCTCGTTTGTATGGCAGATTGAAACGGCTGATAGAGCCTATAAACTATCCTTAATAACCAGATGATAGCAATGATCACCGCGATTGATTTATGCCAATGATACAAGCTGTAATCAGTCACCCAGGTCATGTAGTAACCCAACACAAGTACGCTCAGAATTAATATCGCACTTAGCCAGTGCAAAATCTTATGTGTTTTCTGTGTCTTTATTGTCATGAACTTTATCCTTAAAAACTATATTCATGACTTAATAGTAAAGATTAAGCTTTTGTTTTAAATAAGATTGTGACGAAAGCCATCATTCTGTGACGAATGCACTCGACTCACTTAATACATTTGCTAGAGCAGGCTTAAAAGTTTTGCTAACAGGAATGCTAAACCCTAGTTTCATCTGTAAAGTTGCATTTGCTTTATGAAGATTAAAATCTTCAATGTGGGCTAAGTTTACAAGGTAGCTGCGATGCACTTGCTTGAATTCATAGCAAGGCAAGTGAGCTTGGCTGTTTTTGATGGTATCTCTTTTTAAAAAGCATTCAGATAATGTTTGTATTTCGACATAGTTGCCTGCAGCTTTAATAAATAATATTGATTCTGGAGAAAGTCTCTTAACAACCCCTTTGTGGTTTATTTCAATATACTTAGGTGAACCTTTCTCTGGCTTATCTTGCTTCGCTTGTGGCAAAAACGACATGCTGCATAATCGCCACAACGCCAAAACTAAGCAACACGCTATTAAGTACTTTGGTAAAAGCTGGATAAATGACGCTGCAATTGCATAACCATAAAAAGAGTAATCAATAAAAATACGTAAGATCACCAATGAACAAATAGCAACTGTGCACGCGATAATAAAAACAAATACGTTATTACGGACTCTGCCTTTTAAATCAACAAAAGCCACCAATGCAATATTTAAAGCACATAAAGCCCCCCACTCTTTGAACCAAAAAACCTGTGAGTCCATAAACTGATATTGGCCTCCTGCAGTTAAATGGCGCCAAAAAAAGCAATATACATTAAATAAAATAAAAAAAGCCCCCCATAAAAAAGCCGCTTTTTGCCAAAGTTTTGTTAATTGCTGCCAGTATTTATAAATAATCATAGCCACTCCATTTGAATCATAAAAGATAGCAAAAATAAGTACTTCCTTATAAAGGCTTTTTAATTATATGTTAAAGCTTGTTAGTTCATACAAAAGCTCTCTGGTAAATTCAAGCTAGGCCACTATAATTAGTTCGAGCTTATAATAAAATTTCAATATGTAGTGCTATGTCTTTAAAAGTATTATTAAATTTTAAATTAAACTGGGTGTTTTTGTGCGCCTGTTTTTGGCTTTTTGCTCTGCCAATTCAGGCCAAATATGTGGTGGCTGTTGTGGGTAAAACCAAGAACGATAGCTTTTATCAGCAAGCCTTTAAAGGTTGTGAGCAATTTGCAAAACAACATCTCGATTTTGAATGTATTTACGACGGCCCTAAAGACTTTCAAGATATTCGCACCCAAGTGTTAGTGATCACCGACCTCATTCGTAGAAACAATATTAGTGGTTTATTAATCGCAACCACAGACTCTAATTATCTTGTTGCAAGAGCTCTTAAACAGCTTAAAGATAACAACATTCCTGTAATTACTTTTGACTCTGATCTGCTCGAAGAAGATCAGCAATATCGTTTAGCCTATGTAGGTACTAATAATTTTGATTATGGTGTTGCGTTAGGCAACGAATTAAAAAAATTTACTAACAAAACAACCAACCAAGTGTGTATTCAGTCAGGGCATTCAACGACACCTAATTTAAACAAGCGTATTGAAGGTGTGCGCTATGCATTATCAGGGCAAAAAGATAAACGTTTAAGCGGTGAAAATGGCTGGAGTGAGTTTGATCGATGTCCTTTGTATAGCTTAGGCAAGCGAGAGGTATCCCTCGGCCAGCTCGACAAACTTCTTAACCTAGAAAATCCACCACTATTTTTAGCTGTAGCAGGTTTTGCCCAATTTAACCCTAACTATGCAAACGTAATTGCTAAACATAAACAGCGCATTGCTAATCAAGAGGTAGTGATCGTTTCTGCCGATACAGAGCAAATGCAATTAGACATATTAAAGCAAGGATTATCATCGGCTAACATTGGTCAAAACCCATTTGAAATGGGCCGTCTGTCTGCTGAATTGATGTATCAGTACCTAACTAAAGGTGAGCGACCCGCTAAGTCTCACTATTATTTAGACTTTCACTATTGCCAGCAAAGTAATGCTGGTACTTGCACCGTTAATCACTAAAACTTTGATCTCACTAAAGTGCAATTAACTAGATAAGGACTAGACTTACAACAACTTGATTAATTGAAAGGATTTAGCAATGACACACCTAGTTAGTGATTTGATGACGCCAGACCCGTTTGCTATTAGTGCACAAAATACCCTGCATGACGCTCATAACCTAATGAAAGAGAAGAATGTCCGTCATATCCCAGTGATCAATGAGCACGGTGGTTTAGTTGGCATGTTAACGCAAAAAATCATGATTGCTCAGGTAATGAATATCATGGCTAATTACAGCGCCAGCGCCCTTGAACGAAAAGAAAAACAAACCAAAGTAGTTGATATCATGGCTACCGATTTTACCAGTATCTCGCCAGAGCAACCGTTGCATGACGTCGCTAAGTTCTTTGTCGAAAATCGCCACGGCTGCATGCCTGTAGTTGATAAAGATAACAACTTAGTGGGAATTCTAACCTCATCTGACTTTGTTCGCTTAGCAGCAGCATTACTCTCTTAAGCCGTTAAGTTTAAACTTATATCTGCACACTGAATTTTTTACATTCGGTGTGCAGAGTTTTCATACTCCACCTTAGCCATAGCTACTGCAACAAAACACAAAAAAAATCTAACCAAATAAATTCAACAACTTAACCACAAATCTCTTTTAGGCATAACGTTTGCTTCTATCTAACTAAACATGCTTTTAAAACTAAAAGCGAAAGGAAATTAATAGATAATCTCGGAGGAGTAATGAGTAATTCATCATCAAAAGTCGCAGAATTTACAGCACCGGGTGTTAAAGACCAAGCTGCAGCTGACACAATTGCTATTTTAGACCAGCGTATGGTCGCTTTAATCGATTTACACCTCACTTTAAAACACATTCACTGGAATGTTGTTGGACCTAATTTTATTGGTGTACACGAAATGCTCGACCCGCAAGTAAGCGCAGTCCAAGAGATGACTGATACGATTGCAGAGCGTATTGCAACTATGGGTGGCGTACCTGTTGGCACACCACAATCAATTGTAGATCGCCGTACATGGGAAGACTATTCAATTGGTAAAGGTTTAGTGACTGACCATCTATCTTCACTTGATAAAGTGTACAACGGCGTCAATAAAGACCACCGTGCAGCTATCGAAAAGCTTGGTGAGCTAGACCCAGTTTCTGAAGATATGATCACCGGCCAACTGGCCGATTTAGAACAATTCCAATGGTTTGTTCGTGCGCATATTGAATCGTCTACCGGCGAATTGAAAGGCTAAACCCCCTAGGTCTATCCGAAGACCCCTTGCCCAGCATTTGCTGGGCTTTTTTATGCTTTGTTATACCAACCCGCTTAATTAAGTAGTCTATTTTGAGGCAATTAAACCTCGTTGATAACAAGGCAAAAATTTCGTTATTTAGTTGTTCTAAATGAGAAATTTTTAACGCAGTTAGCGACAGGTTTAATCCCTCAAAATGATTAAGTATTACTGCGGGTTGGTATTACAACCAACCTTTATGTTTAAAGAACAAGTAAGGTGCAAAGCCAGACAGCAACATAATGCCAATTGCAAACGGGTAACCCCATGCCCATTGCAGTTCTGGCATGCTGTTAAAATTCATCCCATAGATACTTGCGACGACGGTCGGAGGTAAAAACACCACAGAAGCAATTGAAAAGGTTTTGATAATTTGGTTTTGTTCGATGTTAATAAAACCCTGAGTCGAGTCCATTAAAAAGTTCACTTTATCAAACAAGAAGGTACAGTGAGACATAAGGGTATCAATATCGAGCACAATTTCACGCAGTGATTCGCGGTCTTCTGTTGGTGCTCCTAAGTAGCGCAGTAAAAACGAGATATTCCGACGCGTATCCATCAAACATAAACGCACCTTGCCGTTGTTATCTTCAAGACGAGAGATTCGGCTAACGGCTTCTTCTAAATCTGAGTCGTCTTCTTCAAGTACATAAGCACTGAGTTTTTCTAATTGATGGTGCATGTCTTCAAGCATATCTGCGTGGTTTTCGACTTTTTGATCAAACAAAGTTACTAAAAGTTGCTTGGGATTATCACACGCCACTTGCCCTTTTCGAGCACGAAGTCGTAATAAACGAAAATCGGCTAATTCATCATCACGGATTGTCAGCAAACAGTTGTCTTGTAACAAACAAGCCACTGTCACCGTATTAAAGCGCCCTTCATTTGGTGACATAAAAAGCGCATGCACATGCAAGCCTTCATGGTCGATAAAACACCGGGAAGACGCCTCGATTTCTTCAACATCATCAGCACCGGGTAAGGTAATATTGAGGGTACCTGCCAGTGCTTGTCGTTCTTCTTCTGTTGGATTTATGGTATCAATCCAGTGGGCATTTTTAATAGAAGTGACAAGAGGCGTATCAGCAGCTGGTTCGGTTTCTGTAATTACACCTTGGTCTATAGAAAAAAATCGTAACATGCGCCCTATCCTGATAAATCAATTTAAAGCAAATACTATAGCTGTTCACGTTAATGAACAATGACAATGCTACTAATTCCCGGGTAAAGCAGAAAAATAATTTAAACCTAACATCAATTGCTTATTTCGCTTTTTTGAAACGCACAATAATCATACCTATCAAGATGATACCAAGGCCTATTAAGCAAGGTACAAAAGCGCTTTGCAGGGCAATATCAAAGGCTAAAAAGTCAGGGGAACCCGTTTGCCAAAGCGTCCATTCATAACCAAGTTTTGATGCAATATGTTCACCGCCGCTGCTAAGTACGATGATTGCATCATTGTTATCGGGATTGATGCGAAGCGTGCTATTTATTGCCGGCTCATTTGCACCATCGTGGCCAAACACAAAATCTCCCGATGCTGTTGGCGCATAAAGCATGGTACCTAGCCCCCAAATTGGTGCGCCTAAGCTAATAGCCAATGGCTCTCGCATGGTGGAGATCATTTGCGGGCTTAACTGCCCTGTTTGAGGTGATGTTAATGCTGGCACTAAAGCGATTAAGTCATGGCTACTTGCAAATAAACCTGTGGCCGCTGCCGATGCGTATTGAAAATGCCCAGCAGCTTGCCCACTTTTATCGTACGCAGGTGCTATGTTGTCTAACTCAGTTAGTACATCATAACTGGCATCAGTCATGTTGACTGGCTTAAAGACATTATCATTCATCCAAGTTGCAAAGCGTTGATTCGTCTTTTCTTCTACCAGTAGCTCTAGCATCAGATAGCCGCCACCAGAGTATTGAAAATCGCCCGGTGGTTTCGTGGCTTTAATTTCTCGCACACCCGTTGATGAAAGCGGGTTATCAAGCGACTCAAGTAAACTTGGTACCGTTTCACTTAGAGGAATATCAGCAAACCCCAAACCATCACTAAGCCCAGCAGTATGAGATAACAGATGAGCAAGGCTGACCTTTTGATTATCAAACTCTGAATCAGGTAATTGCCAAGCTGTTAGTTGTTCATGTATTGCTTTAGCTAGGTCAACTTTCTGCTGCTCTGCCAAAATCATCACGCCATAAGCAGTAATAAACTTGCTAAGTGATGCCACAGGGAACAACGTATTTGCGGTTATTTCATCTTTGCTTTTCGAGTAATCTTGAAAAATCACTTCGCCACTTTCAATCAAAACATAAGCTATGTTCGCTTGGTTTTCAGAAATCAACGCCTGGCTGTTGGCAATAAATTGCTCAGTGTTACCAGTCTCAGCAATTGGCTTTAAAAACCAACCACTGACACCACCATACAAACAGGTCGCAGCCCAAGCAGATGAAAAAAATAGCGTTAACAAAATCGTTTTAAACCAGTTCATACCCTACTCCTTGCTGTGCAAACCGAACTAAACTACTTCGATCTGTTCAGGTTTTTTGATAAAGAAAACCATTAAAATTAATAAAGCTGCAGGGAATAAAAATAAATTCAAATAAGCAAAAATCACCGTTAACTGTAGGATACATATTAGTAGCAGTAGAATAGAAAACACCGTAAGTAGTGACGAAATACCATGGCGCTTTGTCAGTAATAAAGCCGCTGTGATTAAACCAACTAACGCATACAAGCCTAAACTCCCAGCCGATACCACCATGGCAATAACCAAAATACTATCAATCACGTCGTTCGATGCTTTATCGCCGACAACAGCAAGGTAAACATCACAAAGAACGGTAGCATGAAAAGCCAATACCAGCACCGCTAATACACATAACAAGATGCGAACGCCTTCTACATCAAACATATCTTTAAGAGCCTTGCGTAAGCTCAAGTACACATATATCTCAAGTGCACCTATGAATACAAAAATAAGGTCTGAAAAGCTTAAACTTTGTAGGTCAAGCTTAAGTGCTTCTCCTAAGCCATCAAGTGTTTCACCAAAAACTGAAATCCAGTACAAGGGAAATATGACAGCAAGTAACCCCGCTGCAATGCCTGGTATTAAATAGTCACGGTTGAACATATGCCCTCCAAAATCCTGTTGCGTTGTTAAGTTATTCGCTATCACGTTCGTACACCAAAATATCGCCCGGTTGGCAATTGAGCTCTTCACAAATAGCCTCTAGCGTACTAAATCGGATCGCTTTCACTTTTCCGTTTTTAAGTAATGATAAATTGGTCATAGAAATACCTATGCGCTGCGATAGCTCCTTCAGCTGCATTTTGTTCTTTGCCAATTCTATATCTAGGTTGATTCGTATTTTCATAGTCTAAAAAGTACGCAGCTGGTTTATGATTGTCAAACTTTATTTTACGATTATCATAAAATAAAGAATGAAAAACATAATTACCATATGTGGAGTTAAATCTGTTGTTTGAATTTCAGATATAAAAAAAGCCAGTAAATACTGACTCTTATACCGATTCGCTTTGTTTATAATTTAGGCATTAGCCTGAATGGCAGGTATTAATATTGCCGATAGAATACCCAATAAAAATATGCCACCAATGATCAATACGCCCCAAAATGACCATTGTTTTTGAACTCGTTGAAAATGCTCAACACTATCCCAACGTTTATTCTGCCAAGCCATTTCTCGGCCTTTAAAGCCCAAATAAATCGACACAATAAAACCAACATAAGGCACTAAGGCTAATAAACCAATCCATGTGCTGTTGCCAATTGCCCAAATCCAAGTTAGCAAAAAAGCGCCCCAACTAAAGCCTTTAATACCCTCGGGTAAATTGTCTACCTTTCCCTGCCCTGAGTTATTTTCAGATACCATTTCAAGACTTGCTTCGGGTGGAGTGTAATTATCTGCCATGAGTTTTTCCTTATTAATAAGCAAACAGAAATCCTAACTTATAGTATTGAGTGTATTTTAAGCAAGCTGAAAGTTAGCACCTAAAACAGATAATTGTTACCTGATGTGTTTTGTAACATTTATCTCGTTTCCTTTTAATTTCAAATCGCCTAATCTGGGCACATATCTGCAAGGAGAGAACAATGAAAGACTTACAAAAGTTAGTGGGTAATTTAAATAAATCAGGTGCGCTGAGTGGTTTTTTAGGGGGTGTTGCTGGCGGCGGGCTAACTAGTTTAATGGGCGGAAAAAGTAAAAAGAACAGTAAAAAAGCCGTTAAATATGGTGCGCTAGCTGCTGTAGGTGGGCTTGCCTGGAAAGCCTATAAACAATATTCAGAACAAAAAGCGGCTCCTGTGCAGCAAACGAGCTCGCGTGGTTTTGATTTTACTCCAGCCACACTGCATGAGCAGTCATTTAGTGATGCAATCGACGATAATCATAGTGATGGGCAACTATTATTAATGCGCGCTATGATTGCAGCCGCCTATGCTGATGGCCACATTGATGAAACGGAAAGACAAAAAATCTTCACACAAGTTGAGACAATGCAATTGTCTGTGCAAGAAAAGGCCATGCTGTTCGATGAATTGAGAAAACCAATGCAACTATCCGAGTTAGTTGACGCTGTGCCAAACGCACAAATGGGTATTGAAGTATATGCAGCCAGTGCCAGTGCGATTGATTTAAACCAAGCAATTTCTAAACACTACTTAGACACATTGGCAAGTCAGTTATGTATTCCTAGCGAACTGGTGTTAAGTATTCACAGAGAACTTGCCCTATACCAATAAAAATGGGGCATCTTCGCCCCACTTTAACTAGTGCCTCAGTGATGATTAATGAGGTTTTTTAGTGCCATAACGCACCATATCTTTGCCATTTTCATACACATCATTGCTTACGTAACGGCCCAGTAGTAGCTGATGTCTATCATCAAGTACTGCAACAAATGGGCGACCATCGCTATTATTTGTTGCAAGCGCAACACCAGCTACATTCTCAAGCCCTAAACCGCCATTTTCAACTAGGCGTAAAAATGTTTCTAACTCATCTAATGTTTCAATTACATCGTTATCGTTAATCATCTCAAATACTCAGTGATTGCTAATGGGCGTAGCATAGCAGGATTAAAAAAATGGTGCGAATAACAGCCCATAAAGCAACTTAGACTTGGACTAAAAATTGACACAACGGCATACAATTGAAGATACTTCCACTATCGACAGAGACAGTAAAGTTTAATGAGTAACCATTTAACGCTCGAATTAATGACCCCACAGGGCTATCTTGCCGATAGCATACAAGCTATTTGGTATGCCTCAGCGCACTCTCAAGGTGAACAATGGCTTGCCTGCGACGGTGCAACAGGGCTTGTGTTTCCTGTTACCGGTGAGGTTTTACTGGATGACAAGCCGCTTGCTGCCCCTTATGCAATGCAAGAAACATCAACTCAAGCATCCAAAGTCACATTTTCATACGACGCGCAGTTTTGCGGAATTCGCTTTAACCCAACCGTATTGTCTGAACTTAAGCGAAACGCACATCCACTCCTTGCTGAGCAATCGCTGTGTGAAATTGCCGAAGGCCTACAAGATAATGCCAGCTTAGAAGCGTTTGTTGCGTTTATTAGCCGCCACTTTACTGATAATAAAAATATTAACCACAGTAACAGGCACTCAAAACACTTAATCCGCTACCTTATTGAGTTAACGCCACTCGAAACCGCTTATCAACTTGCCCCACTCAGTCAACGCCAGCTCGAAAGGCAAGTAAAGGAGCAATGCGGTGTCACCCCTAAGTATTTTGAGCGTATATACCGGGTAAAGCTTGCTAAACAAGCAATTAAAGTTAACCCTGAAATGAGTTTTGCAGATATTGCATTAGATTGTGGCTTTACCGATCAGCCTCATTTAATCAAAGAATTCAAAGCAATAATGCACATCACGCCAGCAAAATACCGCAAGTTATTAAAAGACTCTCAAACTAAACAAACAAAGCTTATTTTGCGCTAATCATCTTCAAAACGCAGAATATCACCTGGCTGACAACTTAAGTGCTTACAAATTGCATCTAAGGTTGTAAAGCGTACAGCTTTAGCTCGCCCAGCCCTCAGAACTGATAAGTTTTGTGGCGTAATACCTATCGCTTCAGCTAATTCTGCAGACTTCATTTTTCGCTTAGCTAACACAACATCTAAATCAATAATAATCGCCATTAAATCACTAACTCTTGCTCTTCTTGTAGCTGCTGTGCTTGACCCATGATCCAACCAATAACATAAATAATTAAACCCATCACTAAACCTATAATATCAGTATCTTGTATAACCACGACTCTTCCCAAATCAGTATCTGTTGCAAAGTTTAGAAGAGTAATAAGTAGTGGTGGATAGCACACAACTAGCGCAAATTGCGCCAATAATACGCCACCTAACCATTTAAAACATTGAATATTTTCAATAGCGAAGAAAGACCCACGTCGGTAGAGCAAAAATAACCGAATCAAAATTATATTGATAAGAATAAATGGCAGCAATTGCACAAGACCAAGCCATAAAACACTATCAAAATCACTCTCACTCAATGTTTGCGCTATTCCCTGCCAAGATCCGCTGACTTCAAGACCAATCCACATATGCGCACCATTACTTTGAGTAAAGCTTAAAACATCATTGTCACTAAAAAGCACAATAATGCTTGTAACTAACAAACTAAGGAGCGTAAAAACTAGCAAGCTTAGGATCAGCGTACTCATCCAAACAATTTTTTTCATGACGATTTACTCAATGTTATTTGTTTTAAAAGTTGCTCATAATGAGTCGCTAATTGCTTACCTGTTAACGCATCTGAATGATGCTTCCCCTTTGCGATGTAAATCTGCTTTTGCTGAGATTTTGCGTGTTGATATAAAGCTCTCGCTAACTCAGGTGGAGTTTGTGTGTCTTTTTCACCTGTGATTATTAATAGCGGTGCTTGGTAAACTTGTAACGCTTTTAAATTATCGACTTGGTTAATCTCTTCACTAAACTCAAGGCTAACAAACGGTTTAGCAAACCACGGAATTCGTGCTGCTGTCATCTGTTCAACATTTGTCACACTACCTTCGAGTACCAGAGCATCAACATTGCGCTGACTGGCAACATAACCTGCGATCATACTTCCTAAAGAATGGCCATGGATCACAACAGGCAAGTGATTTAAGTCAGCTCTGCCTTTTACATAATCAAACACCTGTAATGCATCAGCTTGTAGATTAGCCACGCTGGGTACTCCTGAACTAAGCCCATAACCACGATGATCCATCATTAAAATATTTACCTGAAAAGGTAAGATTAGCTTGGCAGGTTCTCCACCAGCGACACTAACGCGAAACTGGTTACCACCAAAGTAAATTACAGTGGCGCGAGCATCTGCAACTTTAATAAGGGTACCTTTAAGGCTGATGCCATCATCGGTAGTTAAAGTTACCTTTTGCGTTATGGCAGTACCATCAACACTTTGTATTTCCTGCATTGTTATTTTTTTATCGGGGTATAAAAAATGAGACTCCTCAATTTTAATTGTTGTACAACCAGTTAATAACATCACAATCAGCGAAACCACTGCAATAGAACCAAATTTCATGTTCACGATCCTTCTAGTAAAAAAACACTATGGCACTATCAAACTTAAAAAACAAACATTAATTACCGAAAAACGATAACTAATTACTCTTTTTCACACATCAAAAGCCTTCCCTTTGAGAAATGATTTTGATCAAAACCGCTATCTCCATTAATTAATTTTTATTCCAGTTCTGTATTGAGCGATTTTATTTGCGCTGGGCTTTTATCCATAGGATAGTTAACTCAAGCCTACTAAACGTGCTGTAACTAAATAGGATTATCATGAAAAAAGTTTTACTTGCCACCAGCTTAATCGCCTCGTCATTTTCTGCATTTGCAGCCGATTTAACCGTTGAAGAACTGCGTATTGAAAAAGCCAGCAAAGCCATGCCAAAGGTGTTGAATGCTTTTGCTGATGAAGTAAACCAATTTGAAAAACAGTGGCAAGCTACCACAAGTTACCAGCAGGCGAGTGACCTTATCGATGACTACGCCAAGCAATTATGGCGAGATGCGAAAGCCCGCATTATTAAAACTAACAGTTTCGACGACCGCGAACTGTATTGGGCACGTTTACTTTCAAGCAAGATTATTCGCACCAGCAAACCAAAGTTTGCAATGACAGACAGTGAACAAACCGCATTATTAACAAGGCTTGAAAATGGCAGCCGAGGCCGAACAGAGCTTGATTACAGTAAAAAAACCGATAAACGTATTTTGATTACAGGTTTTGATCCTTTCTTATTGGATAAAAATATTAATCAAAGCAACCCGTCAGGTGTCGCAGCCCTGTTACTTGATGGCCAAGTTATAAATTACAAAGGCATAAGCGCTGAGATTAATACAGTGATGGTGCCAGTACGCTATGAAGACTTTGATCAAGGTATCATCGAATCATTATTTGCACCTTATTACGCACTTAATAATGTCGATATGATCGCCACTATCAGTATGGGCAGAGAAGACTTTGATCTTGAACGCTTCCCAGGTAAGCGTCGCAGTGTAACAGCGCCAGATAACGCCAATATAATCTATGGTGGCACAGCCACTGCCCCAAAGGTTTCAAGCCTTAATGGCCGCCCACTACCTGGTAACGAATTTGTGTTATTCAGCTTACCAGTTAAGCAAATGCAACAAGCTAAAGGGCCATTCATAATTAACGACAACCACAAAGTCGTTACACTTGAAAAAGCATTTGAGCCAAAATCACTTAAAGAATTAGAAGGTGCGATTGCGGTAAAAGGCGGTGGCGGCGGCTACTTATCCAATGAAATTTCGTACCGTAGTATTCGCCTGCGCGATGAGCTTAATTCAGACATCCCTACAGGGCATATTCACACCCCACGTATTCAACAATTTGAGCCAGAAACAGAAGCTAAAATTGTTAAGCAAATTAAAGCAATGCTTGAGCAAAGCTTAGTTGCAATTTAAAAAATAAAGCTCAGCTATTAGACTATAGCTGAGCTTTCTCACCAGCAACACAGCAATTGCGCCCCTGCTTTTTGGCTTTATATAGCGCATTATCAGCTATTTTAAATAAACTATCTGAATCAAACGCCTCATTAGTGGCTTTACTGGCAATGCCAATCGATAAAGTAACATAGCTTAAGTCTTCGCGACCTTGGTGGGTAATGTGAGCTGATTCAACAGCATTACGCAGGGTTTCTGCCACTTTGAGTGCCTCCTGCTTATCAGTATTACTGAGCACAATTACAAATTCTTCGCCGCCATATCGAGCAACAAAGTGATTGTCTGGGTTGGTATTATCTTTTAGGAGATTGGCAACCTCACATAGCGCTTTGTCACCTTGATCATGCCCATAAAAGTCATTGTAGAGTTTAAAGTGATCGATATCAGCTACGATCAATGAAATAGGCTGTTTAGCTGATACAGCATCACTGGCAAGCTTTGCAAAGTGTTTATCTAGAGCCCTACGATTAGCAAGCTCCGTCATTGAGTCTGTATTACTGATATGGTTTAACTTCTCATGGCGAAGAAATATTTCTTCACGTTGGTTTTCAATCAGAGTAAATAACTCATTCATTCCCCTTCCGAGCTGGTGTAATTCGTTATCACCGTAATACTCGTCTCTAGCACTAAAATCGTTATTGCTTATTGCTGAATTTACTAATGTATAAAGCTTTCTAAGTGGTTTCAAAACCTGTTGATTTATATATAAATAAAACAAAATAAACACTGAGCCAGAAATAAATAACCCAGTGATTAAAGAGCTATCAAACAAACTTCGATCGTAAGTACGCTCACGCGATTTAATAGAAAGTACAAATAACAAGTTACCCTTTTGGTCATTAACTCCTAAGTAAAGACGCCGATTATGTTGGGAAGCACCCATTACGCTACGATTATCACCAAATACTCTGGTTAAATGATCTTTATATTTAAACACTTCGTCCGTGCCATAAAAGCGAATATCATTTGCTAACCCTGGGGTTAAATTTTCTACAAAACCTTCATCAATAAAGCTCCACAGCAGCAAAGTCCCTACAAATTTACCCGAGCCATCAGACTTCGTTACATTGTAAGCAATTGTCAGGACTGGAGATTTGTCTATCGTAATAAATCGGACTTTATGAACTAACGCTGATTGGCTATTAGCTATATCATCAGATAAGACTATTAAGTCGTTTTCTTTCAACAAATGGGAGGTTTCTAAGATCTTTGGTGAGTAAGTCAGATAATCATTATTAAAACTGCCACCTCCGATAATATTTGCCTGCGTATCATATAAATACCAACCATTCACGTCTAAACGTTGCAGTGCGTCAGCAATAACATAATCATCATTAAACCACTGGGTATCACGTTCGTACGCTGCCACATACATGGTATCCCAAGCGGAGCTATCAAAAACCATTTTTGACAGCGCATCAATCTCTTGCTGAAGTTGAGACTCCACTCGCTGAATATCAATCCTATCGTTTTGCTTTGTCATCGCTTCAAAGGTTGGCAATATCCATAATTGCCTGATGATTGTTTGCGCAAGCAAAATAGCAATACACGCTGCTGTAAAAGCGAGCAATAAGCGTTTTCTTATCCTCGAGCCAATCACCATAAAATACCAAACCAAACTGCAATTTAAAGACGATAGTATTAAAAAGTATAACCTTGTTTAGTAGGTTTGCTTGCTAGCCTTTAATTAATAATCAAATTAAAAGCTCTAGCCACACAAAAATTGTAAGTAGAGAAATTGTAAAACCCTTGTTTGTATCTAAACTTTTAGTATGACGTTTTATTGAGTTACTTTATGAAAGGTATCGTCTTTACCGAGTTTTTAGAAATGGTTGAAAATGAGTTTTCTTTTGAGGTGGCTGACAAAATCATTGAAGAAAACTCACTTCCTTCAAACGGCGCCTACACCAGCGTTGGAAATTACGACAATAAAGAACTGCTAATGTTGGTCAGCTCATTAAGCAGACATATCAATAAACCTGTTAATGAGCTGGTTCATGCCTACGGTAAGTATTTGTTAAAACGCTTTTTTGTTTTGTTTCCACACTTCTTTAATAATGTCGAAAGCACTTTTGACTTCCTTGATACCATCGACCGGCACGTGCATATTGAGGTTAAAAAGCTCTACCACGATGCTGAGTTACCAAGTTTTGAAACAAAACGAATTAGCAAGAACGAGATGAAAATGTTTTATCGCTCAGGTAACCCATTTGCTTGTTTAGCTGAGGGCTTGATTGAGGGAGCCTGTGAACATTTTAATGAAGTAATTACAGTTAAAAGCGAGATTGACGAAAACTTCCAATCTGCCATTTTTACCCTAACAAAAGAAGCTTAATGTGGATGAAGAACTCTACAAACGAAGAATAGAACGAGAGCGCAAGGCCAGAAAAGAAGCCGAAGCACTTTTAGAACAGAAGTCCTTAGAGTTATATGAAGCAAATATGACGCTAAAACATGCGGCCGAAAATCTAGAAAAAGAAGTCATCACTCGCACCCAAGATTTAAATAAAGCAAAAGAATTAGCCGATGCCGCCAATCAAGCTAAATCGATGTTTTTAGCAAATATGAGTCATGAAATCCGCACACCTATGAATGCAATTTTAGGTATGGCCCACCTAGCTCTCAATAGCGATTTGACTGACAAACAGTATGATTACGTCGAAAAAATCCAGCTTTCAGCTAAATCGTTGCTTGGTGTTATCAATGACATTCTCGACTTTTCTAAAATAGAAGCCAATAAACTCGAACTTGAAAATAGTGATTTTAATCTAAATGACTTCCTCGCAAATCTAGCAAATCTAGTCAGTAGTTTAATTGAGCAAAATAACACTGAAGTAATCTTTGATATTGATGATGGCATTCCTGAGTTTTTAATCGGTGACACTCTTAGGCTCAATCAAGTTTTATTAAATTTACTGAGTAATGCAATTAAGTTTTCAAATCAGAAAAACGTTATGCTTAAAATGGCGATAGAGTCACAAACAAATAAAAGTATTTGTATTAATTTTCAGGTGATTGATCAAGGTATTGGCATGTCTGAGGAGCAAGTAACTAATGTGTTTAAGCCCTTTTCACAAGCCGATGTTTCTACAACACGTAAGTTTGGTGGTACAGGCCTTGGCCTTGTTATTAGCAAAAAGATCCTCGAGCTTATGGGAGGTAACATTGAGGTTAAAAGCCAATTAAACAAAGGCAGTTGCTTTAGTTTTACAGTGTCATTCGCTAAATCATCCAAACAAAGTACTCACGACACAAACGTTTTTAAACAAAAGCATGCTCTTATTATTGAACAAAGCAACCGCCCTGAAGCAGTTTTACGGAATATGCTCAATACATTAGAAATCAACACCCATACTATTAACTGTAAAGATGAAAGACTGTTAGAAATCAGTATTAGCCATGACTATGACTTTATTTTTTTAGACTGGCATGTTCTAAACTATGAGCAAAATAACATTTTGGAGAATCTCAAACAGCAGCTTTCTATCGACATTACAAAAACCATTATTCTCGCTTCTTATGAAAACCAAGAGGTTAAAAACACCCTTAGTACACTTAATAAAACCGTTGAAGAAATATTATTAAAGCCAATTATTAAAGGAAATCTACTCAAAACGCTTGAGCATGTTATGGGTATCGCCACGAAAAAAGATAACAGTGTAGACAACACATGCTTTAAAAAGTTTGCTGGCTCAAAAATACTGCTTGTTGAAGACAACCCCCTCAACCAACAAGTCGCATCGCAAATACTGCGCTCAAATGGATTTATTGTTGATGTCGCCGAGGATGGCATAGCGGCCATTGAAGCTGTCGAAAAAGACTCTTTCGATTGTATTTTAATGGACTGCCAAATGCCAAAAATGGATGGTTATACCGCTGCTAATAAAATTAAAAAGCAATCAAAGTATGCCCATATTCCTATTATCGCCATGACTGCCAATACTATGGAAGCCGACATAACTAAAGCCAAAGAATCGGGGATGCAAGGTTACATAGCCAAGCCTATAGAAGTACAAAACATGTTTGAAGTAATTGCAGCACATTTAAGCCAAAAACAACCCTAATCAGCGAGCTCTATTAATTTTTGTTCTGCTAACGAGCCGTTTTGCTTACGAAACTCATTGGGGTTTATCCCTACACTGCTTTTAAAAACACGATTAAAAGTAGCAAGCGAAGAAAAACCACTTTCAAGTGCAATACTTAGAATGCTCCAATGACTTGCTTCGTCTTTTAGGAGCAGCATTTGCGCATGCTTTACTCGATACTGATTAATAAATAAATTAAAATTAGTGGCTTTAAAATGATGACGAATAGCGCGGCTAATTTTATACTCAGGTACTGCTAAAGCTTGTGCAAAGTCAGAAATTTTCAAATTAGTTTGCAAATAAACCTGTTGCTTAATAATAAGTGCTTCTATGCCCTTGGTCAGCTCAGGCTCTATTTCTCTATTTTCTGACGGCTCAATTTTTTTAGTAGCTTGAACTGCCCTTTCAGAGTTCACCTCTTCAATTTCAGCAGATTCAGTTACACAAGGATGGGGACGCTTTTGCAAAAACATCACTAACTGCATTGCAAGTACGATTAACAAGGCGGATGAGGTAATTATAAGTGGCTCAAACTGTTGAAATTCGCTTTCACTAAATAAAAACTTAGGCAGTATGCTGGCATTAAATACTGCTAAAAAGTAACAACTAGCAAAAATAGTTGCCTGCCACTTTTGCGTTCGTGTTTTACCTTTATAGCCTCGTAATGCTTCCCAAAAGGACAGCACCAGAATACTCGAAGATAGCAGCACAGTTATTTCACCCATACCTTGCTTTAAACGCCACATGAATTGGCTATCTGGGAAAATCTGCGCATCAACACTTACCAAATAATGCCAAGTTTGATTAAACATAATCAAACCTGCAATAGTGCTGGCTACAGCAATATGCACCATGGAAAAAGGCTTGTGCTCACGAAACAAAGTGCGTGATATAAGCCAAGACATATTACATGTTGCACAAGTAAATAAACCGATTAAATAGCTGTAAACACCAATACTCGGTGCACTGATTTTTTGCACCCCAACCATGCAAAGCGAACCACAAAAGACAGCAAACAGATAATGAATAAGCTGCTTATCTTTTTTCATGCCATTTAGCAACATTAGCCCCATACAAACAAAAACGAGTAAGTAATAAGGGGAAGTATTTTGCATAACTCTGCATACCTTAAATTGGGAGTTTGATGAATAATTTACCAATCAGGTAAGTTTACTTTTTCAAAATCAACATGGCAAAAAGAGTTTGTTAGTGAATGTGTCAAACCCTGCATTGGCGGTCATAAATAAACACAATATTTCATTGATCAAATTCCGAATTTGATAAGAAATATTTCTCTAGCCCTTTATATTTGCGGTATTAGCAAAATGTAATGGAATTGATGATGTTTAACAAAAATAGCAAACTTACACCTTTGAAGGCGCTCAAATACAGTAAAAAGCTTTGGTTTATTTGCTTATTACTGGCACAAATTTGCTTTGTGGGTTATCTCATTCTTGGTTATGGAGTGACAAGTATGACCACAGGTCTATCTGGTTGGAATCGACTTAACAACACCGCTTATGTAGCAAATGATACCACGGGGAATTTGATGTATGCAGTGCATGTATTATTTGCTGTAGTGATGATTCTTGGCGGAAGCTTACAGCTTATTGAAAAATTACGTGCAAAATACAAAACCTTTCATCGATATAATGGCCGTGTATTCGTTATTTTAGCTTGCTGTATTTCATTTGCCGGCATGTATTTAATGATAGTAAGAGGCACCGTTGGTAACACCTTGATGCATGCGCTGACAATGTTTGGCGGCTTAGTGGTTATCATCTCAAGTCTATTTGCAGTGAAAACTGCGCGGGCTCGTAACTTCAATGCGCATAAAACTTGGGCGATACGTTTATATCTCGCTGCTAATGGTGTGTTGTTTTTTAGATTACTGATATTTGCATGGTTTTTAGTATTTGGCAGCTTAGGGGTCGATAGCAAAACATTCACAGGACCTGCCGTGCTTGCCGTTAGTCTTTGCTCTTACCTGATACCTCTTTTCATAGCCGAGCTTGTCCGCTATGCAGAACAAACTAACCATAAATTTATTACAATCGGAACGGCATGTTTGATGGCGTTTATATCTGTCGTGTTCTTAATCGGTTTATTTGGAGTAACGCTGGCAAACTGGTACCCCGCTATCATTGCTTAACCAAGCTTTAAAGCTAAAAAAGCCACCCAAGTAGGTGGCTTTATGATCTGAGTTTACGGCTCTATAAAGTTAATAGAGTTCAAATAACGGGCGACCATTTTCGTCGTACTTCACTTCTAACACACGTGCGTGACGGTTTGGATCATAAAGAGGATCTTTTATAATCTCCTCAAGTGGACGGGTGTCTGTTTTTGGCACCACACTCGGCTCACCCACTGCGTGCTCATAGTCACGAGCATGGTAAATACACAGTGGCGTTTCACCATCTTCAGCAACAGTAAAACAGTTGTGACCCGGACCAAAGGTTTTCTTTTCAATATTCGTCTCTAGCACTGGCGTACGTGTTTTAGTCCACGAATTGCGATCAAGTAAATCGCTATTTTCATCTGCTTCCATATAGCCCATGCAGTAGCATGCACCCGTTGCGCTTGCAGAGAAAGCAATGAAGATTTTACCGTTATGTTTTAGAACTGCGGGGCCTTCGTTAACCCAAAAGTCCACGCGCTCCCAATCGTAATCAGGCGTAGTCAGCATAAACTGTGCAGTTTTTAGTTTAATTGGTGATTCCATTTCAGCTAAATAAAGGTTTGATGCAGCAAATTGGCCACCTGTTTTTTCTGCCCAGCAGAAGTAACGCTTACCGTTATTTTCAAAAATGGTGGCATCTAAAGAAAAGTCAGTGAACGACTTTTCATCACCTTCAGCAGCTTGCATCATGCCAAGTTCAACCCACTCATCATTAAGTGGATCTTGACCTTTACACTCAAGTACATATGGACGTAACGCCCAAATATCATCTTCTTCACTGGCTGCAAAGTAGATATACCACTTGCCATCAAGATAATGAATTTCAGGCGCCCAGATATGACGACTCATTGGTCCGCTGTCGTGTTTAAACCAAATATCAAAGGTTTCAGCATCTTTTAAACCTTCTAATGTCTCAGACTTACGAAGCTCAATACGGTCATAAGTTGGTACAGAACCTGTAAAATAATAAAAACCATCGCTGTGCTTATGCACAAATGGGTCGGCACGCTGCTCTACTAACGGACTGTTTGTTTGTAATGTCATCTTGAAACCTGATCGTTATATTTATAATTTGTATTATTTTATTACTTTTTAGCGAGAACACAAATATAACATTATTTTTAACAGACAGTGAAAAGAAATGTAAGCTGCTCTGTGAGTTTCAATGTACGAGGAATTAAAAAGTATGAACCTAGCTCGTTATCAAACATTTATGGAAAAAGGGGGCTTCCCCCCTTTGTTTGGGATCACTAAAACGAGTCTTTTTTAAAACTCCTCTTAGGTTTTTTAGATAAGACGAGATCAACTGCCATTACGTCACCCGATACCTTTTTCACTATTAAAGTGTGTGCTCCAGCTGATAAATCATGTTTTTCAAATATAATACTTTGCACTTGACGGAAGTTATTTTCATCAAAAGTTGAAAACTGTCCTTGATATTGACCATCGATGAGAATCTCAACAGTACCTTGATCAGCAGCTTTTGATGTAGCAAATACAATACTTGAACCTTGGAAATCATAACTAAAGTAAGCACCATTAATCATTGTAATGTGCCTATCTTGCATATACTCACCCATATTTGTTTGGCTCGCGCTGATCCAATATCCACTTTCGCTATAACGTATCCTTGGATCATCATCATTTACCAACTCGAGGCTTGAATAGGTGGTGTCACTTGTTGTGCCAAGTGCATTACCAATAGTCTGAATTTGCACCAGACGATCAGCAATCCAGCTGCCATCGGCATTGATAGCCACATCTAACGTTATCAACCCACCTTCATCAACAATTAGCTTTACTCTGTTAGCTATTTCTGTGTTCGAATACTTTAAGCTGCTCTTTACTTGTCCCCATCCCCCTAAAGAGGTATAGGTAAATCCATGCCACTGCACTTTTGAACCTAAAGCTGTTATGACTTTTTTAGAAGAAGGTGCCTTAGGTAACTCGTTAGTTTTACCTGATGTGTATTGGCTGTGTGGTTCTTTGGGTGCAAAGCTATGCTCATCACCAGCATGAAAACTGATCGTCGCATTTGGGTTGCCACTTCGAACAGACTGAGCAAGTTGATCAGCAACGAAATAAGCATTCTTTGCCTCGAGTTTTTGTTTCGATTCATCTGCTTCAAACCAATTATCAAACCACCAGCCAGCGATGTTGGCTCCCCAAGCCTGTGATCTTTCGCTGATAAAACCGGTTATAAACCAATCAGGGTAAGGTGCTTTGGTTTTTGTACCCGTCCACCTATCCCCTAAGTGCGAAGGTATATAAGCAATTAGCTTAATGCCTTTTCGTTTAAGTGCTTTGGCTAAATCCAAAACAAGGTCACGGGTTGGCGTGTAATCAGCCTGATTTGAGTTAACTTGGGTGATACAACCAGGCGCAACTTTTTTGCTTGGGCATGCTGGCGAGTGTAAGTCGTAAATATCACTCGGGGTCGATAAATAACCTCTATTTTGAGTAATCGTAAAAATTACATAGCTATAACCAAGCTTGACTGCTTTATCTGCATAATCGTTGACATCAAAACCATTAACGTAGTGATTCCATTCGTTGTAGTCTGTTATTTTATACCATGCATTATCTAGAGTACCTCCAGCAAGGTAATGATGACTTATCCCCCACTTTGCATCTTTCATCCAGTTAACTTCGCCTGGTAACTGGGATGCACTCGAACTTAAACTGGCAATGACTACTGTAATAACAAATATAACTTTAGAGGAGCGACTTTTCATCACTACTAAACCACATGAAAGCTGACACTTGCACGAGTTTAACCATTTACATTTAATCAACAATAAGCTTGCTCTAGGAAATCGTCATCCAATTCGCTACATCACTCAATAGTAAAAGATTAAGTAGTTGAAAATTAGACATTAAAAAACCTTGTACTATGTGAATTTTCTGATTCGTAGACAAACATTAGATTAGTAAAAATGTTAGCGCTTTAGTTATCGGCTGAACTTCTAAATAATTATGTTGTAGGTGATGAACCTACACTAAAGCCTTCTCAGGAGTCTTTTTTGTAAGGCTAACCTTTCAAAAAAATGCTGTACCAATTTAATTGGTACAGCACCTACAAAATTCAATTAGTTTATAATGTCTAAACTTTAAGTTTACGTCTACACGCAACCATAGCAAGTAACAAAGACATTAAGTAATACATACTACCGCCTGAGTCTGAGCCGGAATCAGAGCTTGACCCAGAATTGTCTGCTTTACCAACAATATCTATAACTACAGTTTTAGTATCTGATGAAGCAAATTTATCTTTTGCTCGATAACTAAAGTTTACTGAGTAAGAAGACTCCCCTGCCGGTTCGTAGACAAATAATCCAGTATCCTTATCAAAACTAAGCTCACCAGTACTTGGGCTCGTTACTAGTTCAAATTCTAACTTATCACTATCTTCGTCATTGCCAATAAAACGACCATTAACTACCGTTGAATAATAAGTTTCATAACTTAAATTTGTAACCTTTGGTGTTGTATTTGTTAATTCAACAACAACATTGGCAAGCGCAGTCTCTTCAAGTGAATCTTTCGCGGTAAAAGTAATTGAAACAGGCTGTAATGATTCACCACTCGGCGTGTATTTTATTTCACCCGTATTTTGATCAAGTAACTCAATTTGACCATGCTGAGGCTCATTTTTTACAGTAAAAATAAGCGGCTCATCGTCTGCATCTGAAGCAGGCAGATTAAGTATCAAAGGTGTATTCCAGTGCGTTGTAATCGTAGAGTTTTCAACGGCCGGAGCCTGATTAGTTAACGTAGCTTTAAACTTTGCTAGCTCAGAGCGTGAACGGCCTTTTACTGTATAAAACGCTAATTCATCAACACCTACAGTGCCGTTAGGGGTATATGTGAACTGTCCAGTTTGACGATCAATAAATGTTAATTGACCAAGGCTAGGGCTATTTTCAAATACCACAAAATCAATATTACTTAAATTAAGATTAACTTCGACTGGCGCAAGTACATGAGATGTGATCTCGCTATCTTGCGGTTTAGCTAAAGGTTCTGCCGCTTCATTCGAGAATACCTCTATAGACTTCCCTGAAAGCAATGAATAGTCCACACCATTATAAGTTGCACTCACGATAGAACTGCGTTGATTTGCACGCGCTATTTCATAAAGCAGTTCATCATTATTTAAGTCATACTCTCCAAACTTATCTTCACAACTAAATAAAATGAAGCCTGCGCGTGTAGACACTATATTGTTTAATGAATTGTCACATAGTTTCGCAACTTCTGACTTTTCTCCTGATTCTGTCAAAGAGAATAAAAGACCATATTGATCAGCAGCATAGAGTGCTTTTTTACCACCGATAACAACCCCCTCTAGCGACTTAAAACTGCCGTTTAAAGAGTAATTAGTTACACTATTATCAGTGTAGTTATATTTAACTAATTGGTTAGCGGTTAAAGCAAATAGTTCTTTATTACTTTCTTGTGTATCTATGCCTGCAACTATGCCAGAAACCCCACTCCAAAAGTCCTGTAAACGAGGTGAACGCTTAATTAGTTCACCGGTTTGTCCGTTAAAAACTCGTATATAAGAGCCTTCACTTCCGGTATGCGATGCGCCATTGCCAACAATTAGCTCTAAGAAACCATCTTGATTGATATCATAGGCTTCAATCGTTGAAATTTGGTCACCACTTTCAAAAGGTACCGTGTACAGTAAGTTTCCATTTTCTGGCGAAAATACTTGTATGTTTCCTGTGTAAGTTTCTGACCCTGCTACGATTAAATAGTTTTTACCATCATTGAATAAATCAGCTGTAACCACATACTGATAATCATTCCAGCCATCTGTTAAATCAACGTTAGTTAGCAATTGCTCATTTGTTTCGATATCGACAATTTGAAGTTTATTTGTGCCATTTTCAGAAAAAATGGCATCAATTCCACCTTTACCGTCAATATCAGCAAGGCCTAATAAAAACTGCGAATAGCTAAAGATCGTTTGCGACCATTGCTTAGACTTGTCTTCAACAGTATAAATATGAAACCCATCACTACCTGAAGACGTATAACCAGCTCCCCACGCAATATCTGTTTTGCCATCTAGGTTAAAATCGTCCACCAAAATACTTGAAACACTGTGTTCAGGGTTATTGATCTGCCAAAACTCCTGACCTGTACTTAAAGACAAAGCATGTATTTGTCCCCATTGACCATCGCCATATACGAGGTCTTGGGCGCCATCATTATTGATATCTGCAACTATAACTCTTGAAATATCTAAATCGCTATTCGCTGTCCACACAATACTGTCTGTATTTGGACTAATTAGTTCAATCGAGTACCAAGCATTTCCATTGATTACTTCATCTAAGCCATCTTGGTTAGTATCAACACTTTGTAAATGGATACCAGTGAGTTGAGTACTCAATGTTTTTATATAATCTATTGTATTTTCAGAGATACGATACAACTTGCCATCTTCAAGCATTAATTCGTGAACATTTTGTTCGGTAAACGAGCCAACAACAAATTTGTTACCGTAATACTCAAGTTGGGAAATAACTGAAAGGTCTGACTGGTCTAGTATTAAAATTTGGCTATTGGCAATAGCAATAAGCTCGTCCTGACCGTCGTTATTAATATCTCTTGCCATAACTGATTGGCTAGAAATTACTTCCTTTGTACTTTCGACTTTCATTGTTAGTAAGTTAATTTTTACTATCTGATTGCTCGTCATAAGTATTAAATAATATGTATCATCGGCAATGCTTTTTACCAATGTACTATCAGTGATGTAATCCTGAGAATCGAAACCTTCAACGACTGAATATTGATTGTCTTTATACTCAATAATATTAAAATCGTTTTGTTGCACCGAAATAATTTGCTTATTGCCATTACCGTACAAGTCAACAGAATAAAGACCATTAAGACCTGTTGAATTACCCAAAGAGTAACGACGATATACAGATGTTAATTCTAGGCTTTCATCGGCAAGAGCATTGGATAAGTTTAGCCTTGAAGCTCTGTCTAAATTTGCATACGAATTGTTTTCATTGCGGCTAGTAAAATAAGTTTTGTCGTAGTTAATCTGTTGCGAACTCAAAAGTGTCGCATCACCAAATTGGTTGTAATGTGTCGTATTTTCTGTGGCTAAAAGTGATTGCGAACAAAGTAGCAATGCAAGGTAAGTTAGCTTGGTCATTTCCCTATCCTAAACAGCTTATAATTTTTATTTTTACTCACAACAAATAATTTATCTTCTTATTGTGAGACGAAGCGGTCAATTTTCCTTTATTAGAGACATTTATTCAAGAGTTAGGTTATGAACTTTCAACCAAACCTATCTCAGTAGAAGCAAACTATTAGTCAATAAGCTTACTAAGTGAAGTCACTGCTTTGCTTGTTTCAGACAATCCCACTTTTGTGGCGCCACCCACAAGCCAAATTTGGCCTTTTAACGTGATGGCCCCTAAGCCATGACGAGGCGTTTGCCATTCGAAAGCTTTGCCCCATTGCTGCTTGGTTAAATCATATTTAAAAACCTCGCGGTCAACCCCTTTGCTATGTTCACCGCCAAACACATAGATAGCATTATCAATAACTGCCGCTGCATGCCCGGCACGCGCTTTGGGTAATGCTGCATGTGCCTGCCAAATGTCTGTATCTGGTAAGTATTCGAGCATTTCTGTGATTGGCTCGCCACCTACTGTCCTGCCACCAAGCACAAACCACCGGCCGTTTACTTGTGCACTTGCCGCACTGTTTCTCGCTGAAGGTAAAGGTGCCGCTTCTGTAAATGTAAAGCTTTTAGGATCAAAGACTAGATGCGCTCTAACATCTAAACTATGCTGCCATTGTCCATTTTTCTCACTGCTTGGGCTGCGGCCGCCGGCTAAATGTACTTTTCCATTTAACACTGCGCCTACGGTTTCACTTAATGCAAAAGGCAAGCTCGCCACTTTTTGCCATGCTTTAGCGCCTTCATCTAGCATTAACACATCACGGCTATTGGTCCATTGGCCTTGCGCATTAACGAAACCTCCGAAGGCAAATAATCTTTTTTCTACTGCAATTAAATAAGTATGATGACGCCCCTCGGGCAAACTGGGAGCGGATTGCCAACTTAAGTATTCTGGTGACCAAAAATGAACTTTTGCAGTCATCTTACCCGTTGATGCTGGCAGTTCAGTAGAGATACCACCTGCAACCCAAACTTGTTGATTCATTACTGTAGGGTAGATTTCTTGTATAGCCTCAGGAAGCTCAGGTGCTGAAACTTCATTTGCCGATAAAGTATAAGGTAAACAAGTAATAAAAAGCGGTAACAACCGTGTGGCTAAGCGCATATAAATCCTTAATAAGCAGTTAATTAGCTAAAGGTTAAGCCAGCCGTACTTATTAGTACACTGCCAAATAGTCTTACTTATTCTGTCATTGTTGTTATCAGGAATTGGCATTGCTTGACTACCAGCAATAGAAAAATCTACTAGCTGAGAAAGAGTAGTAGTCCTCGCTCGTATCTATTCAAATACTTCGTTTTACGGGGCAGTTTTAATTGCTTTCTTAAAGCAACCTGGCTGTTTTCATCCTTTTTACATAAATCAATAAGCGCCGGGTGAATATAAGAATTACGTGCTATCGTTGGCGTATTACCCAAATGGCTCGATACCGTTTCTAGCATGTTGCACAAAGGAAGCTTTTTCTTTGCATTATAAAAAGCTTCGAATGCTAAAACACTTGCACGCCAGGTTCTAAAGTGTTTTGCACTAAACTCCTCTCCCATTACATGCTGAATAAATTGATTAACTTCACGTGAAGTTACGGGAATACATTCACCATCCTCTTTGTATTGAAACAGGTTTTGTCCGGGTAAATCTTGCAACTCTTTAATAATGGTGCTCAAAACACGATCTGTAAGGTTAACCTCTCTCACTTTGCCAGATTTAGCTTTATATTCTAAGCGAATATTTTTCCCTGTTATCTTCGCATGGCGGCGACGTAAGGTTGTCGCTCCAAAACTATTATTTTCTTTCGCGTTTCGTTTAGATCCTATCCTCAAAGAGCCTAAATCCATCAATCTAACAACTGCGGCTAATGTCCTTTGATAGTCAAGTGTATTACCTTCTAAATATTCAGCTAACTTTGCTCTAAGTAAAGGTAATTTATTTCCGAAAAGCTCACACACTTCGAACTTTTTTAGTTCCTGCTGCTCTCTAAAATCTGGATGATAAAGGTATTGTTTTCTTCCCTTTGTATCGTAACCAGTTGCTAAGATATGGCCATTTTCCTCAGGACAAAACCAAACATCTTTGTATGCAGGAGGGAATGCTAGTGCATCTAAACGGGCGATTTCACTTTTATCATTAATCCGCTTACCTGTAGGGTCGTAGTAAAGCCAACATTTAGAGTGACTTTTTCGAGTAATACCGGGCAAATTATCATCAACATAAATTAATTTCACTGCACCTTCTCACTATATAAATAATCATTACTCAAGGCGAGTAGCCCCCGCCTTGAAAGATGAGTTATCGTTGCCAATAACGAAGTTGTGTTAGTGTCTGAAGAAAGTCACATGCCTTGCACGTTTCTAGGTTAATTATGCCGTCGTCTTGGTTCCCATTTAAGCCAACAGCTTTTAACAACTCCATAGAGCTTTCAGTAAAACCAATAAACTTTTTGTGTGAGTACGCATCTGAAACGAAATCTCTCGCCTCTGGAATTTTAATTAACTCTTTAGCACCTTCCTCTGATGTCAGTAAAACAACTGCATCATACAAAACAGAAGGGCCGCCGTTAATAACTTGCTCAGCTCCAAGATGAACACCAGTAGAACTTTTCGCTCCACCTATCTGGGCTGCAATGATTTCAAAGTTCGCACCTTGCTCGTTTAGTTCACTAACTAATGAATTAAATAGCTGATCGTCAAAGCCATCACTAACGAGAATACCGAGCTTCCTTCCCTCAAAAGTATTTAAAGCACTTTTTTGAATACTCAGTGCATCAGATACAGGTAAATCTTGGCGAGTTTTTAGTGCAGCTTCAGCAGGGTCAGGGATTGTTTGCAAGCCCAAACCAGAGGCCACTAATTTAGCTAACTCGCTATCAATATTTAGTAAATGAGACACCACACGCTCCCTAATAGCTAAATGTTCCACTTTTGAAAGTTCAAAAATCAATGCGTCCTGAATATGTGATTGCTCTATCTTAGTTTGACTTATATAAAACTGCCTAGCTTGGCTGTAATGATCGCTGAAGGTTTCTGATCGATACCTTAGCTTGCTACCTTGCGTTTCTTCATCAGAACTTTTAAAGCCATGAACAGGACATTCTCTTGGATTGTTTTCATCACTTTGCCAAGAGTTTGGCTCATAATTTACTCTTCCTTTGGGGTTATGCATTGCCATGTGACCATCCTGGTGAAAGTGGTGCATTGGGCATTTAGGTGCATTAATAGGGATATGAGTGAAATTTGGCCCTCCCAATCGCTTGGTTTGCGTATCTAAATATGAGAAGTTACGCCCTTGTAATAGTGGATCTGGCGTAAAATCGATTCCGGGAACTATGTTCTGTGTGCAAAAAGCAACTTGTTCTGTTTCTGCAAAAAAATTATCAACCACTCTATCTAAAACCATTCGACCAATGATCTTAACGGGTACTTGTTCTTCAGGGATAAGCTTTGTTGCATCAAATACATCAAACTCAAAGTCATCAGCAAAAGCTTGGTCAAATACCTGTACGCCAAGTTCCCACTCAGGGTAATCGCCATTTTGAATTGATTCCCACATATCGCGACGGTGAAAGTCAGGATCTGCTCCATTAATTTTAACAGCTTCATTCCAAACCACTGATTGCATGCCTGATTTAGGTTTCCAATGGAATTTAACGTACTTTTGCTCACCATTTTTATTGATAAACTTAAATGTGTGAACGCCAAATCCTTCTATAAAGCGTAATGAACGTGGAATAGCTCTATCAGACATTGCCCACATGACCATGTGCATAGATTCAGGCGATAAACTAATAAAGTCCCAAAAATTATCATGAGCCGTTTGCGCTTGCGGAAAACCACGATCAGGCTCAGCTTTAGCGCTATGGATCAAGTCTGGAAATTTCATCGCATCTTGGATAAAAAACACAGGAATGTTATTACCAACTAAATCCCAGTTTCCCTCTTTTGTATAAAATTTAACAGCAAACCCGCGCACATCCCTTGCTAAGTCAGGTGAGCCCTTACTACCAGCGACCGTTGAAAACCGAGTAAATACAGGTGTTTTTTCGCCTTTTCGTTGAAATATATCCGCGCATGTCAGCTCTTCAAGTGTTTCGTAAGTTTCAAAGTAACCGTGTGCCCCATAACCTCTAGCATGCACCACCCTCTCAGGAATACGCTCATGATCGAAATGAAACATTTTTTCACGAAAAATATGGTCCTCCATTAATGTTGGACCACGCTTACCTGCTGACAATGAATTTTGATTATCACTAACAGGACAACCTTGTGCTGTAGTCATTGTTGAATACTGATTATTTGCATGTTGATGTAGCTCACCACCATGCCCCTTTTGACCTGAATATTTAAATGACTCCGGCATAAGTTTCCCTTTATTTTAAACTCGTTAAATTGTTATTACGTAAATTTAGGAAAACTAATAAGCAAGTAAAAAGCCAAAATTAAAACAAACAATATCAACAAGTTAAAACGGAATTAAATAACTTGTAATTAAACTTATTACACAACTTGTGTAATTTTTTCTAGCTAAAACAATCTGAACCACCTATTTTAGGTTTACCCTTCCCCCCATAAAAATCACTCAACATTCGGCATTTATTAACTTCGTCTTCTTTGGCAAGCACACAATAAAAGCTCAGATTTCACTAATAAACAGCAATGCGATTGCGTATTACACTTCACTACCGTGAATCTTTATCTTGCATTAATACATAACAGCTATTCCTAACCGCACCTTTATTGATATATTATAACAAAACATTTAACGATTTTGTTTAATCTAATTAAGGGTCACTACCATGAGCAAACTTCCCGTCACCGTGCTCTCTGGCTTTTTAGGTGCAGGTAAAACCACTGTGCTCAGCCATATTTTGAATAACCGTGAAGAAAAAAAAGTGGCTGTAATCGTCAATGATATGAGCGAAATAAACATCGATGCAGCGACTGTTAAAAACGATGTTTCGCTTAGCCGCGGCGAAGAAAAACTAGTAGAAATGAGCAATGGTTGCATCTGCTGCACACTGCGTGAAGACTTACTCATTGAAGTACGCGCTTTAGCGCAAACAGGCCAATTTGATTATTTGGTTATTGAGTCAACCGGTATTTCAGAACCTCTTCCTGTAGCCGAAACATTTACCTTTGCCGATGAAGATGGCGTATCACTTTCTGATGTTGCTAGGCTTGATACCATGGTCACGGTCGTTGATGCCGTTAACTTTTTAAAAGACTTTAACGAAGCCAAGTTTTTACAAGAAACCAACGAGCACTTAGGCGATGAAGATGAGCGAAGCGTAGCCGACTTACTCATTGATCAAGTTGAATTTGCCGATGTCATTTTAATTAGTAAAACAGACTTAATTAGCGCCGATGAACTTGAGAGTTTAAAAGCCATTTTAAGCTCATTAAATACCTCTGCAGAGCTGATTGCCATTGAAAATGGTCAAGTTGATATCAATGCAATTCTCGGCACAGGCCTGTTTAACTTTGAAAAAGCTCAGCAAGCACCTGGCTGGCTAAAAGAGCTGCGCGGCGAGCATACCCCAGAAACCGAAGAATACGGTATTAGCAGCTTTACTTACGAGGCCCGCCGCCCTTTTCACCCTGAGAAGTTTTATAACTTTATTCATAACAATCAACCCGAAGGCAAATTACTTCGCTCCAAAGGCTATTTTTGGTTAGCCTCTCGACCGCAATTTGCCTGCCAATGGAATCAAGCAGGCGGCATTGCTCGCTATGGTTTTGGCGGCATTTTTTGGAAAGCCTTACCGAAAGATCAGTGGCCAACAGATATCGAATACTTAGATTCAATTAACCAAGTATGGCAAGAACCCTTTGGTGATATGCGCCAAGAGCTGGTTTTTATTGGCCAAAACCTTAATCAAGCAGCGATCACACACGCACTCGATAACTGCTTACTCAGCGACGATGAACTATTAGCAGGCAAAGCGCTTTGGCAAACCCTGCCCGACCCATTTCCTGTTTGGGAGGAAGCATAATGACAGCTTACGCATTTGAACATGATACTGATAACTTACCAACAACAGTAGCAACGGCATTAAGCCCTGTGGTGTTTTCGCATATTTATAAACCAGAGCATAACATTGCAATTTGGCAGCGCAGCTTAGCTGAACAGCTGCAAAAAGAGGTAGCTGAGAGTATTGCAGCCAATCCTGATCTCAGTATAAACGCTGTGATCAACGAGGATTCTATTCGAACTGACATTGATAAAGCCCTTGAAAAACTTCCATCAGCGCAGGAGTTAAAAGCTGATTTGGCAAAGTTAGTTGATATGTTTTGTTATTTATTTGAGTTAAAGCGCACCGGATTACGCCTAAGAGTACTTGAACGTGCCATGTGCCCACGTTTTCATGTCGACAGAGTTCCTTGCCGGTTAGTCAGTACATATTGTGGTAGTGGTTCACAATGGTTGCAAAATGCAGGACTTGATCGCACTAAACTTGGCGCTGGCCATCAAGGGTTAAGCGATGAAGAATCAGGATTAATGACAGCAAATACTAAAATTCACTCTCTTAATGAGGGTGATGTAGCCCTATTAAAAGGCGAAACTTGGCAAGATAACGAAGGTAAAGGGCTTGTGCACCGCTCACCTGCACTTGCTGCTGGCGAACAACGGCTACTTGTAACCCTCGACTTTATTGCTTAATACAAGCGTACCAGCTGCGTCTATTAATTCTAATAGGCGCTATTTCACTCAAGAACACGCTATAACTGCACATGGCTTTAAATTAATGAAAAGCATACTAAGCGCACTTGCAATCGCTGTTAGAGCAAACATCCTTAGTAACAAAATTAAGACATTCCCTACACCACCAGCAAAAGTGCCTTTAAAGCTTAATGGGTAGCCATGAAAAACCATTAAATATAATACGTTAAAAAGCCCTACCCGCATCCCGTCAATTTCATGGGTATCACCATTTTTTAAGTAAATTTCACACACTTGCAAGGTGGGTAATCTAACTCGTGGTTCGCCAAACTTTCGTTTGCGTTTTAGATCCATCGTATAGTGAAATAACACCTCTGCGATTTCATTTTTAGCAATTGTGATGGGACGATTTTGGTGCTTTTTAAACGTCAACTTATCAACTTTAAGCTCATCCTTGCTTATGCTCATTGCCCATTTAGAACCAAAGCCATACTTCTTGTAAGTCATGACGCGCTTAGTAATAAACACCAATAAAAAGCTTGTAAGGCAAATTAAAAAAGCCAACCATGGTTTAACAACATCTTCTAAATAAAAACTAGATAACGAAATCGCAGATACCATGAGCGCAAAAATCACTTCGCTCCATCCTGATAACGTCGCTAAGCCTGGCAAAGATTCTAGTTCTGTTAATGAATCTTCGGTTAGTGACGATTTTCCTTTAAAGGCTGCATATCGAAACCATTTTTTATCATTTAAATCCAGTTCTAGTGAGTGCTTAGCCATCGAGCCCATAAAAATCCCTTTTGTATTAATGCTTAATAGAAGCAACCTTTTTATTCCTTAAACTTATACATAACCAGAGCTCGCTCGTAAATACTTAAAGAACTAATAAGTTAAGCCCCCTTAGCCAATGAACGTGCTGTATTTAATGAAAAACCAGCTAAGCTTCGTATAACAAAGAAATTTATATATGTGAGCTGATATGGAGCGCCTTTTTCAAAATAGCCGGTTTTTAGTCATCATCGCGATTATCACTACAGCAATTTCGTCATTACTTGTTTATATAACCTGTGTGAACATCGTTTTTAATGTTGTTAAAACGACACTTATATCATTGCCTGACTCTGCTAAGGGAGGGAAAGAGATGATAGTCGAGCTTTTAAAAATTCTCGACTTATTACTTATCGGTATTACTCTTCAAGTTATTACCATCAGCCTGTACCGGCTATTCATTTCGCCTGCAACCACAAAGAGTAGCCAGTTTTTGGCCGCCTTTCATATCGAAGATTTTCATGACTTAAAAATTACCTTAGTACAGGTAACATCTGTCATTTTAGTGATTCTATTTTTAGAGCACGCCGTTGAGTTTGGCGGCACAATAGTAACCCTTTACCTTGGCATTTCTATTGCGATTGTCGTTGCCGCTTCGACCTTTGCATGGCGCTCAATGAAATAGTGAACACTCACCTACGTTAGTTTATTTATCAGGGTAACGTAGCTGATATTGCTCTTTCATCGCGGCATTAAATCGTTCAAGTAAATCGATTTTTTAAGCACTAAAAAAGGCGTAACAAACTATGTTACGCCTTTAAATTTAAGCCCTAAAGTGCAAGCGCTAGTATCTGCTTAACCTTTACTAAGTCAATGTCACCATGTTCACCTAGCGTCGTTATTTCATTCTTTTCTAAGTTTTTAACAACCGCATCGATTGCTTGTTCATCAAGGTCATAGTCAGCAAGGCGTGTTTTCACAGCCATGGCTTCGAAGAAGTCTTGCACTGCTTTAATCGTTTTATCGATTTGTTCGGCTTCATCACTATAATTAAAACCAAATACTCGCTCACCAAGCTGTTGTATTTTAATAGACTTTTGCTCTTTTTGAACATGCATTAGCGCAGGTAAAACAATCGCCAGCGTTTGGGCGTGATCAAGATTGTAAAGTGCTGTTAATTCATGACCAATCATATGCGTAGACCAATCTTGCGGTACACCCTGACCAATCAAACCATTCAGTGCCATTGTAGCCGACCACATAACATTGGCTCTTACATCATAGTTTTGCGGCTCACTCAGAGCTTTAGGCCCTTCGCTAATCAAGGTTTGTAAAATACCTTCTGCAAAGCGGTCTTGTAATGGCGCGTTTACTGGGTAAGTTAAGTACTGCTCAATAACGTGTACAAACGCATCTACAACACCATTGCTTACTTGGCGTTCTGGTAACGAAAAAGTATATTCAGGATCAAGTACTGCAAAAACAGGTTGCACACTCGGTGATGAAAAAGCACGTTTTTGTGACGTCTCTTTTTTAGTAACCACTGAGTTACCGTTACTCTCAGAGCCAGTTGCAGGTAAAGTTAATACCGCACCGATAGGTAACGGGTTACTAAACTCAGCACCTTTAACAAGGATATCCCACGGCTCACCTGCAAAGTTATAAGCTGCTGCAACAAACTTAGCGCCATCAATAACACTGCCACCGCCAACAGCTAGAATAAAGTTAACATTCTGCTCTTTAGCAGTTGCCACAGCTTGCATTAGTGTTTCGTATGTTGGGTTAGGTTCAACACCACCAAACTCTATAACGTCAACATCGGCTAATGCACTCATAGCTTGGTCGTATACGCCATTTTTCTTTATTGAGCCACCACCAAAAAGTAATAGTACTTTAGCGTTTTCTGGTAAACGTGAAGTGATCTCACTCACTTGACCTTTACCAAACAAAATTTCGGTTTGATTTTTATAAATAAAGTTCAACATTTAAATGCCCCTTAAATTATGTTTAAATTGCTAATTAGCTAATTTACTTAGCTAACATTTCTAAAAGCTTTTCTGCTAATAATTTATCTGAAAACGGGTTTTGCCCCGTAATAAGTTCGCGGTCAACAACCACGTTTGGCTGCCACTCACTAGCGAATGCCATATTTCCACCGGCGTTTTCCATTGCCATAGCGGGATAGAACTTAAGCTTTTTACCTTCTAAACTGCTTTCAAAAACACGCTCTTCTGGGTTTGAAAAAATAGTCATTTTATAACCGTCATAAATCCAGTTATTGGCCGCTGCCTTTTCGCCATCTTTTATCGCTTGATAATAAGAATTTGGCTGAACTTGTGCCGACAACAATGTAATTGGGCCATGGCAAATTGCCGCTGTTGGTTTACCTTGCTTATTAAAGTGACGCAAAATTTCACCCACTTCTGGGTTGTTTGCTAAATCAATTAAAGGTGCATGGCCGCCTGGGATAAACACAGCCTCATATTGGCTTAAGTCACCCGCTAAAATTTCGCTTAAACTCGCGGTGTCGTTGATATCAGGTAAGGATGCTACAAAACGCTGAATGCTCTGCATTTTAGCTTCATCACCATCAAAGTAATCGGTACTCACTGATTTTTTATCTACTTGAGGCGCATTACCTTTGGGTGTTGCAAGTACAAGCTCATAACCCGCATCGACTAATGCTTTCGCAGGCACACCAAACTCATTTAGGTAGTAGCCTGTTTCAATACTCTGGCCGTCAGCTAAATCCATGGTTGTTTCACTTGATAAAATAACCAAAACTTCGCCTTCACCCGCCACTGCAAACATCGACATAGTTGATGCAGCAACAAGCGTTAGTCGCTGTAATATCTTTTTCATAACTCGTCCTCTTAGAAAGTGAAGCCATCATAGTTGGTTTGCGGGGCGAGTAGAATTCGGATAAATTAAGAGGAGCAATCAGAATATTTATGGCTCGTACAGTTACATGTCTTATCTCACGCAATTAAAAACCTTTGTTGAAGTTTATCGTTGTAAAAATATTACGAAGGCAGCGGCTAATTTAGGCTTATCTCAGCCTTCGGTAACCTCACACATTCAAGCAATGGAAGCTGTAGTTGGTAAACCTTTATTTGAGCGCAAAGCCCGCGGTGTTACCCCCACTGCAGCAGCACATGATCTAGCGCTTCAGGTTTCTGGTCATATCGATATATTAGAGCAAAAAATCATGTCGATACGGGCACGTTCTGATGCCGCACATGGCACTATAAATATCGCAGGACCTGCCGAATATATTAGTAGTGTGTCAGGGCCACAAATTGCCAACTTACTGCAATCTGGCAATGTGAACCTTGTTCTGCATATTGGTAATAAGGTGAGTATTTTTGACGCATTACAATCAGGTACTGCAGATATTGCTATTGCCGCATCAGCGCCTGATCCAGCACTATTTGATAGCCTAGTGCTCGACAAAGAAAAGCTAATTTTGGTGATGAACCGTTTACATGGCCGAGAAATCAAAGACAGCACCATTACCGCAGATTTACTCTCTAGCTACAATGTCGTTGCTTATGATGAAGAGCTGCCTTTGATAAGACAATACTTTGAAGCTGTATTCAACGCAAAATGCCACTCAAACGTCATTGCTATTTGCCCAGATATACGTGCTATTAGCAATATTATTCGCTCAGGCATTGGCTATTCTGTATTAACCGATTACCTATGTCGCGATCAGATAAAAGCCGGAGAGCTTGTGCAACTAGGGCCCGAAGGCCCAGAAAACATAATTTACTTAGTTTGGAACAAAGGGGCACTAAAGCACCCCCGTATTGCATTTGCCAAAGATGTTATTTCGGCCTTTGCAAATATTAACTACTTTGCAAACTAAGCAAGGCTTGCTTTGCGTCTAACAGTTTTACTCGTGGGGCAAGCGCATTTAGTGCGATTAAATGTAGCATTTCAGATACTGTGGTGCTCACATCCGTTATAACTGCCAAATCGTACTCTTTAGCTTGCTCTGAGATAGCAGTATGAGTCACACAGTTTTGCGTCATCATGCCTGCGATCAAAAGTTTTTTAATTCCATGTTGCTTTAATACATCTTCTAAATTGGTCTGATGAAAGCTGTCAGCATAGTGTTTTACAACCACAGGGGCTTCTGGTGCTGCTTTTAAAATATCAGGATGAATATCAACACCTTCTGTACCTTCATTAAAAAATGGCGCTAACCCCTGAGAAGGATCAGCAACATGCTGAATATGAATAGGTAAAACTCCGCGTTCTGTTGCTTGTTTGATCACATCTACTAGCTGATCTTTTACTTGTTTAGCCTGCCATAAAGGAAATGCACCATCTTCAAAATAATCATTCTGTAAGTCGATAATTAGTAATGCTGTGTTTGTCATTGTATGAGCCCTTTTTCATTTTATTGAACCCTAGTTTGCTGAATTTTTAACGTATCAAACAGTGACCCAAATACCATTTATCGATAATATTGGGCCAAAGTGTTTAATAAGGCTTTACCATGAATGTTGCAGTATTCGCATTTCCTAATATCAGCCCATTTCATCTTGCAGTACCATGTATGGTGTTTGGTGAGGGCGCTCGCTCGGCAGGTATCAAAGAATTTAATTTAACAGTGTGCAGCGAATGTGAACAGGTAATGCCCTCAAGTGCGGGGTTTGATATTCAAGCGCACCACTCAATAACAAAATTTGATCAGGCAGATATTATAATTATTCCGTCTTGGCCATCCCCTGAAACAGCCCCCTCTAAAGAATTAGCAACCAGTTTGCTAAACGCTCATAGCCGTGGCGCTATTATTGTAGGGCTCTGTTTAGGAGCTTATGCGTTAGCACACATTGGGCTTTTAGATAATATTGAAGCAACCACCCACTGGGCATACAGCGATGACTTTAAAGCTCGCTTTGCAAAAGTGAAACTTAACAATCAAGTACTTTACCTTGAACATGACCAGCTCTATACATCGGCAGGAACAGCAGCAGCTATTGATTGCTGCTTATATTTGGTTCGCAAATTTTTAGGAAGCGAGCAAACTAATGCTATTGCCAGAATGATGGTAACGGCTCCGTATCGCACTGGTGGGCAGACACAATTTATTGCCCTACCCGTCCCCGAAAGTGTTGCTGATGAGCGTTTAGCAAGCTTACTTGAACAGATGCAAGAAAACTTAGCTAGCAACCATACGATTGATACACTCGCAGAGCAAATGCACATGAGCCGACGCACCTTTACCCGCCATTTTCAATCGCTTACAGGGCAGAGCGTTGGGCAATGGCTATTAAATCAACGTTTAAACCACGCACAGCGACTTCTTGAGTCAACTGATTTACCACTAGAAAATTTAGCCGAGCAATGCGGCTTTGGTTCATCTGTTACTTTACGCCATCATTTTCGCTCTCAGTTTGGTTTATCACCGCGAGACTGGCGTAATGCATTCCGCCAAACATAAAGCTTAGGTATAATTAGTTTTTCGACTCGATTTTGGTTTTTAAATGAAAAAGCTTTCTAAAGTACAATTAAAACAGCAAGCCCTTGTATTAAATGTTGCCGATACCCTTGAAGAGCAAGGCCGCGCTGAGCTTGAAGGCATGTTGCAATGCTGGTTTGATGTGGAATACCACTTATTCCCTGGTTCATTGCTTTTGTGTTTTCAATTTGAAAACCAGCAATCACTCGATGCAGCGACCCCAGAGCTATTAAAATGGCAAAAACGCCTAAGTGGGGCAATGCTGAAAAAAGGTGTGATTTTAAAAGACATGCGCAGGCATTTAGTATTTACCCTAAAAGGCCCAGACGATTAAATGGGATGAGTTAGCAAGAGTGTAGCCGCGATTTTATATCGCGTAGTTCTCTTAATACTCACAAAGAGGGTTGAGACGCGCGCTTTAGAGGAAAACAGGATTCAACGCGCGCGAAATAAATTTCACGCCTACTGGTGAGCATTTCAGCTCACCAGTAGGGTTTTGAGTCTGATAACTGATAGCTCCAAACGTTGGGTTTCGCTTCGCGCTTCCCAACCTACAAGCTGATGATTCCTTTCCCCTTTACTCTTTACCCTTGTAACTCGCTAACTTATTCCAACACCTGCATACTTAACACCAGATAACAACGCCATATCTTTGTGCCATGTTGCTAGATCATTAGCATTGAACTTAGCTAAAGAGTCATGACCACATGCCCTTGCCATAACCGACATTAACTCAGTTGAAGCTTCAAAAAAGTTCTTCAATTGATTTGCTGACTTTTCAATATTTAAGCGCTGACGTAAATCATGCTTTTGTGTGGCAATCCCTGCTGGGCAGTTATTGGTATTACACATGCGCGCAGCAACACAGCCAATTGCTTGCATTGCACTATTCGAAATCGCCACCCCATCAGCACCAAGGGCAAGCGCCTTTACAAAATCAATCGGCAAGCGTAAGCCGCCTGTTATGATCAAAGTAACATCACTTGCACCTTGTTCATCTAAGTACTTTCTTGCTCTGGCAAGTGCAGGAATAGTTGGTACGCTAATATGATCTCTAAAGATCTCAGGAGCTGCACCCGTGCCACCACCACGACCATCAAGAATGATGTAATCGGCACTTGCATCGAGTGCAAATTGAATATCTTCCTCAATATGATTAGCACTTAGTTTAAATCCGATTGGAATACCACCCGTTACCTCGCGCACTCTGTCAGCAAACTTTTTGAAATCGGCCGCACTGTGTAAATCTTTAAATGTTGGTGGTGAAATCGCCGAAGTACCCGCTTCAATTCCTCTAACCTCAGAGATTTTGCCAACATTTTTGTTGCCCGGTAAATGCCCCCCCGTGCCTGTTTTTGCCCCTTGCCCGCCTTTAAAATGAAAGGCTTGCACGTTTTTTAATTTATCTTCGCTATAACCAAAGCCTGCACTTGCTAACTCATAAAAATAGCGTGAATTGGCTTGCTGCTCTTCAGGAAGCATACCGCCTTCACCTGAGCAAATACCCGTACCAGCAAGTTCAGCTCCTTTCGCTAAGGAAACTTTGGCTTCTTCTGATAAAGCACCAAAACTCATATCAGAAACAAACAGCGGAATAGCCAGTTTTAATGGCTTTTTCGCTCGCGGGCCAACCACAAGCTCAGTATTAACAGCTACATCTTCCATTAAAGGTTGCGTTGCCATTTGTGCGACCATCAACTGTAAGTCATCCCATTTAGGTAATTGATATCGTGGCACCCCCATCGACACCATAGGACCATGATGACCAAGCTTTGATAATCCTTCTCGAGCTAATTGATGAATAAGCTCAACGGTGGGTTCCTCTTTAGTTGCTGTAGCAACTGGCGAATCAGAGGCTTGAATTTGCACGCCAGGCCCTTCTTGACCAACTAGGCTTTGATCAAATTGTTTGTGACTACCGTCACAAAATGGCGCATTGGCAGTGTGCTTACATTGGCATAAATAGGCATCGCCCGACTCTTCTGCTGTAAATGCTTTGGGTTTGAAATCGGTTCCGGCATGTGAGCCGTCACAAAATGGCTGGTTTTTAGAACGCCCACAGGCACAAAAGTAATACTCTTGCCCCTGTTCTAAGGTGACTTTTTTCGGCGAAACGGCTGCAATTATAGGTTTGCTCATTATTGTTCCCTCACGGTTGCTATATTACATTGCTATGTTCAAAGTACAGCGATTGAGGTAAGTATTAATTTAAGGCTTACTTGCTTTACAAAGGGTAGTTTAGCTCAGTTAAAAAACGAGCTCGTAAGCGCCTTAGAATTTACTTAGCTATCACTAATCGACTATATAACCGCAACAAGCAGCCAAGATATCAGCCATTTCATATTTTAAGGTAAGAGGCAAATCGGTTTATGAACCATTGTGGGAGTAATTATCACAAAGAGGAAAAGAGACGCTAAGCTTAAGAGGTATTATTAACAACAAATTTGATGGTTTTGTTGGTTTACTCATTCACTTCTGATTCTCTTCTCTTTGTGCAAAAAACAATTTGAACCACAGAGGTCACAGAGGCGCTTCGCGCTACACAGAGCAAAGCAGGTTTTAAAAATAATAATCACAAAGAGGATAAGAGGCGCTGCGCTTAAGAGGAATTATTAAAAAATTGATGGTTTTGTTGGGTTACTCATTCTCTTCTCACTTTCTTCTTTTTGTGCAAAAAAATAATTTGAACCACAGAGGTCACAGAGGCGCTTCGCGCTACACAGAGCAAAGCAGGTTTTAAAAATAATAATCACAAAGAGGATAAGAGGCGCAGCGCTTAAGAGGTATTATTAAATACAAATTTGATGGTTTTGTTGGGTTACTCATTCACTTCTCATTCTCTTCTTTTTGTGCAAAATATATTGAACCACAGAGTACACCGAGGCGCTTCGCGCTACATAGAGCAAAGCAGAATTGATTACGCGCGAAATAAATTTCACGCCTACGCGTGAGTATTTCACTTTAACTATATGCAGGCACAATCGGGGTCAGAGCTTACAACTTTTTCTCCTTTTCCCTTGTAACTCGCAAACTTGTTGGGTTTCGCTTCGCTCCACCCAACATACGATAAGAACTCCCCTTTATTCCCCTGCAAACTTTAACATTCGCGTTTGGTCGGTAAGCTCAATATCCACCAGCTCGAACGGGGCTTTGGCTGCTTTAGTGACCGCGAAAGGCATCGTGAAACTGCCATAACTATCAATCTGTTTTGCAACTTCGACCGTTGCTAGTTTAATGCGTTCACCTTTATCACCTTTACCAGTTAAGGTTGCACGAATAGCAAAACGGCCTGATTCGGTCACTTGCACTGGCACCTTGGCTTGATATTTATTGTTGCCTAGCGCTGTCACTTTAGCTTTATCCATACTGATGGTTTGCATGCTGTGTACAAATGGCATTTTTATAGATCGTTTAACAGTTTGACCATTCACTTTAGTATTTACACTAGCCTCAAGCTCATAGTAACCATTTACTGCACCTAAGGTTTCAAGTGGGTAATTAAATACGGCTTCACCATTTTCGTAACGCACATCAAGCTTTTCGCCATCTGGACTTGAAAGTGTTAACTGCACATCGCTATCTTTAAAGCGTTTTTTGCCCATACTGAGCTGCATAGCGACACGTTGTTGATGATCTTTTACTCTAAACTGCGATTTAGCATGCAAAGCATTACTCGAGCCCTTTTCAATCACGTGCAGCAAGTAGGTGTCGTTGTCGTTAAGTGCTTGGCTTGTTCTTAACATTGCCTTGCCATTGACCTGACCGAGCTTTAACCCAACACTACCATCGTTAAACCCAGCATTTTCCATTTGCTCTTGTGCAACCATTGTTTGCATTGGCATTTGTCTAAAGTTGTCATCACGTACCGACAGCTTATCAAGCTGTAAGCCATGAGGCTTAAATACTTCACCATTATCAAAACGTGCTTTTGGCGCGATACGAATAAAGTTATCAGCTTGGTTTACAAATACTGGCACACCTCGCTTAAGTTCCTTGCCCGAAACCTTCTGCCAATACTCAACGCTGTCTTTTTCAAGTGTTTGCAGCTGAGCGCCTAACGCAGGTTGAACTTGAGGAAACTGATAAACCGTTTGATCATTTGCTTGTGCTGCTGTGCTTACAAGCATGATTGCAGCTGTAAGTGTGGTTAACTTATTAATCATAGCTAGCTCCTAAATTCGATTTTTAAGCATGTTTGGCAAGCCAAAGCAGTTGCGTCGACTTTGCTGATGACTCAAAGGCTCACTGCCTTGGGTCCGTGATTTATCGGTAAACCACACTACTCCAGCTAACGACTGAGAACTGCAATTTAAAAAGCCATCTGAGCAGCTGTCTAACCAGTTTTGTGTTACTTCAAGACCCACTTGGTTTTGGTAACCACCGCAATAGCTGTCGCTATCCCATACAGCTGATTCAACATCACTGCCCACCACAGTTTCGAATCGAGACGGTAAACTTGGGCGGTTTGGAGTGCCATTCAGCCATTGTGCGTTATACGACGCCATCCAAGATACTTGCTGTTGTTTTACTGCATCGCTGCCGTAGCCCAAAAGCCAACCTAAGCTTTGCTCGAACGAATTACCTGCAATAACCGCATCAGCCAAAGGCGTGCCACCACTTGAAGGTGCCAGTGCAATAGTACGCGTTACTTTGCTAATAATATTTGGATAACGGCTATCCCATGTTGGATTAGATAAAATCCAACGCACCACATTACCGCCATTAGAATGGGTGATCAGGGTTAAATCAGTGATGTTTTTATTATTGATAAATGTAGTGAGCTGCCCAGCTAAACAGCCAGATGCAGCATCTGCCCACATGTACTGATCAAAGTCACAATTAATGACCGTGTAATTACTACTGTTTGGCAAACCTTGGCGAACTGTGTCAACAAAGCTGCCTGTCCAATAGTCATTATACGCATCGCTTTGCTGGCCTGTACCGTGCACAAATGCGACTCCTTGCGCAGCAAAAACATTGTGGCTGATACCCGCTGCCAACATTAAAGCTGGCACTAGTGAGAGTGTTTTTATTTTCATGTGTGTTCCTGTTGATTGTAATCTTATCTATCAGGTTGGAGGAGTGACCTCCGACCAAAAACATAGACCAAACAGGTACGAAAGCAAGAAAACATTTACAATAATTTAACTTTTGGGTGTTTTTTAAGTACAAATTATTAGATTTTAGGAGAAAAAAGTGAGGACAAGACTCGAGTTGCTTTCCCCTCTACTCTCTCTAACTTGCTAACTTTCAATCTGATAGCTGATAGCTGATAGCTGATAGCTGATAGCTGATAGCTGATAGCTGATAGCTGATAGCTGATAGCTGATAGCTGATAGCTGATAGCTGATAGCTGATAGCTGATAGCTGATAGCTGATAGCTGAAAGCTGATAGCTGATAGCTCTTTTGTTCATCGCGCGAAATAAATTTCACGCCTACAGTGCTAGCAAAATATAAACTCATACATTGCACAATGCTAAATAGTGCCGCTGCACGAAAGTACTATATCCTGCCCTGTTTAAACTTCATACATTGTAAATTAAATGTTAAACAGGAGAATACACAATGAGACGCCTATTGACGATGATTACGCTATGCGCAGGTATGAGCACAACGGCTCTTGCAGCATGCAGAGATAATGTTGTACTTGTACATGGAAATACCGCCTCCCCTTCTAGTTGGAGTAACACAATTAATGAATTAAAACGAAAAGGTTACGCCGACAGTGAAATTTTCACCCCAGATTGGGGATCTAAATCTTGCGCGAGCTGCAACGATCATAATGGCAGTGAAGAAACACCAGTGCGTAACGCCATTCTTACTGCAATCAACCAATCTTGCACAGGTAAGATTGATATTATCGGCCATTCAATGGGTGTAACACTCGCAGCGCAGCAAATTTATAAGTTAGCAATGGCATCAGATGTTGATACCTTTGTAGGTGTTGCAGGTGCCGCACGGGGCCTATTAAGTTGTGGTGTTTACCCATACAACGTGTGGAATAACACTTGTGGCTACTATGGCTTATCGGTTGGCAGCCCATTATTAAACAGTATTTATGGAGAAGCATTAGGCGACAAAGTGTATTCAATAAAAAGCTACTCTGATCAAATTGTCTGCTCAACAGGCACTTGCTATGTGTATGGTATTCACAGCAGCCGTTTATGGAATGAAAATGCCACCTACACCTACGTTCTCGGCCACTTTGGTTTGCAAACTGACACCTATGTTAAACAAGTGAGTTTGATTCAATAGCTGCTAACAGCATATTGTCAGTTCTGGGTTGATAAAGGGGTTAGGTAAAAGAAACACCAAACCCCTTTATGTTTTAATCAAACAAGATGCAAGTAGGTTCAGGAACATTTACTGTACTGTTGGTTCTATACTGAAGTAACCCTGTTGTTTGCTCAATCTTAAATACAGCCACAGTATTAGAATGCTGACCTGCCGCTAATAACCACTTTCCTTCAGGGTCCATATTAATATTACGAGGAAACGCACCACGAACATGTTCTGTTTCAAGTAGTCTTAAAGAGCCAGTTGACTCATCGCTTGCAAATACACTCACAGAATCATGACCGCGATTAGCTGAATACACATATTTACCTGTTGGATGTACCAGAATTTCTGAAGCTGAATTAAAGTCTTCCTGCTCTTTAATTGCTTTGCCTAACGTAGGCACTACAAACTCTCGTTTAGTTTGACCAGTTTGTGCATCATACGTAAAGGTAGAAATGCTTAAATCCAACTCGTTTAATAAATAAATGAACTGGCCATTTTTAGAAAAACGCATATGCCTTGGACCGCCTCCTGCTATTGTATCCGCTTGTCCATGCCCGATTAATTCAGCTGCATTGTCTGCTACACGATAGATCATTACAGCATCCAACCCTAAGTCTGGAACAAAGGCAAATTTTGCATCAGGTGAAAAACCAACCCAATGAGGGTGAGGACTATTTTGCCGATCTTTAACGACTTTTGAGCCACCAGTATGCTCTATTAACTGACTACGTTTGATAACTTTACCGTCAGCAGCAAGTGCAAATACCGCCACAGAGCCGCCGCCATACTGAGCTGTTAATAAAAAGCGCCCAGAAGGGTGAACAGCGATGTGTGCCCCACTACCGTCACCAATTTCAACATGATTAAGCAAAGCAAGTTTTCCGTTAGTTAGCTTGCTATATGCAGCTACTACAGGCGTTTTGTCTATTGTCGCTGCTGCATATAATACATTCAGAGTTGGGTGATTAGCTAAGAAGCTCGGCTCTTTGATTTTTGCAACAAGAACTGGTTCAGATAACTTTCCTGTTTTTTTATCTAAAACCGAATGATAAATACCATCACCAGATACTGAGCCTGTACCAAAATAAACATCTTGCTTTGCATAACAAGATGAACCCAAAATAATAGACACGCTCATTAATAATTTGATGAGTGTTTTACAGCAGAACATATTTATTCCCTTTTCATAATTTTTTAAGCAACCAGCAAATATTAACAAACAGATGGGGCCAGGTCTTTCTATTTGACTTTACTCTAACTTCTTAGCGCGAAATAAATTTCACGCCTACGGGTGAGCATTTCGCTTTAACTATATGCAGCTACAATCTAACCTAAACCTTATGGCTTAAAGCTCTTTTGTTTTAATCTGATAGCTGACGGCTGATAGCTCCTTTCTCCTTTCCCCTCGCTAACTTATCGAGTTTCGCTGTGCTCTACCTACACGCTGGTATTAATACCCTTCAAACCTTGTTGCACAACCAATGCCTATGCACTCAACACGGCTATCGAGTTCTAACAGCTCTAAATTATAGCTTTTGCTAACATCTACCTTTTGTAGTGGATTATTAAAAAGGCTGATATCAACTAAATTTTCATGTTCACGTAAATCAATATTTTTTAGTTTGTTATTCGACAAAAAGAGCACTTGAAGCATGGGGTTTGCTGTTAAATCGATAGTGCTTAAGTGGTTATTACTGGCGTAAAGTGCAGTTAACTTTTTATTATGGCTTATGTCTAAAGAGCTAAGCTGGTTGGCATCTAGGTTTAGTTCGCTAAGCATCTTGAACTTGCTTAAATCTAGGTTTTTTAACTGGTTATTTGCAAGCTCAAGGTTGCGAATACCACTCGGTATATTTACTTTTGTGAGCTTATTGCCCGACAGATTAAGTTGATACAGTTCAGGGTTAACAAGCGTCAATTCGCCAGTCAGCTTATTATCATTAAGATTAAGCCATGTAAGTTTACTGTTGTTGCTTACATCCACCTTTGAAAGCTTATTACCACTTAGCATTAAAGTCTTTAACTCTTCGTTCTTACTTACATCGATATTCGCAAGGCTGTTTTGGCTTAAATCAACAAAGAAAAGCTGGCTGTTGTGGCTTATGTCGATTTCGGTCAGTTGGTTTGGCATTTTCTTATCGGTAGGTCTGCTTGTAATGCCACCAATTTCACCAACTATGAAGCTATCCCCTTCATTACTGAGGACTAGTTTTATTAAATTACTAAAATGCTCAAGCCCTTTGGCTGAAGTAATACCGCGATCTTTGCAATGTATTTTTGTCACCTCCCCCACCGTTTTATAGCCACTTTCTTGTAAACATTCTAAGAAATTAGCATCTGCAACCACGCTCTCTAATGATGTATCGTCATTAGCCAAAGCACCACCAACTCTAAGATTTAACACAAGCAAACACGCCAAACCCATTTTAATGGCCACAAAGTTCCCTTTTAACATTATTTCACCTTCAATTTTCAACAACAAAATCAAATGGTTAAGCAAGAGCTCTCACCATCTAAAATCAAAGAATACATAATACAGGTTATTTGGCACTTGCACCCGAAAAGGTTACAGAGGTTGATTGCTTATTAAAAAGTAGGGAGCTTGAAAGTTAGTATCCTAATGGAAAGCAAAGCCCACTAATGTGGGCTTGCAAGTTGAACAACTACTTCAGTACATACTCCACTTTGTGAAGCTGACCAGTAAAAGCAAAAGGAGCTTTATCATAGTAGCTTCGTGAAACAGTGGAACCGAGATCTTTTCCGATATCAAGCGTTTCTGTCGCTGAGTAACGAACAGGTGGTACTTTATCTATCTTACCGGTAGCAATCTTCTTACCGTTAACTAAAAGAGTCGCTTGTCCACCATTTGGTGCTTCACCTTGTTGAATATAATCAAGTGTCAAAGTGACCTCACCCGCTGGTAATGGCTCCTTAGATTTTAAGTAATAGTGATCCTCGTTGAAAAAATTCATTACATAGACAGGTTTATTATCTTCAATGTATAGACTATAACCAGCACTACCACCCCCTACAGCTACTAATACACCCTCTGCACCATCTTTAGGCATATTAAACGTTGCAGTAATTGTGTGAGAGCGACCATATACAGGAGGTGCACTACCCTCTGGCACGCGACTAGTACCTGGTAGATAAGTGAATTTTGATTTCCCTTTGGTCACACTTGGACGTTCAGGGTTCGATGCACGCTCAACAAAACGATCATCAAGTGGATAAACGTTATATTTTTCTGCTTCTTGATCGAAAATAGAGATTAACTTATTAAGTTTATCTGGGTATTTATTCGATAAATCTACCGCCTCAGAAAAGTCTTCTTCAATATTATAAAGCTCCCACTTATCGTTACCAAAGCCAGCTGAGCCACTTAACTCCCATGGCACACCGTGGAAAGAGGCAGCAACCCAACCGTCATTATAAATTGCACGGTGACCACCAGTCTCAAAGTACTGAGTCTTACGCTTACCTTCAGCATTTTTATCATTTAGTGAATACAACATACTTACACCGGCTATTGGAGTCTGCTCTACTCCATTCACTATTTTTGGCTCAGGTATATGTGCTGCATCTAAAATCGTTGGCACGATATCAATTACATGATGAAATTGCGATCGTAAGCCACCATGCTCTTTAATATAGTTAGGCCATGAAATAACAAGCCCATTTCGCGTACCACCGAAGTGTGAAGGTACTCGTTTCATCCATTGGAATGGTGAAGAGCCAGCCCACGCCCAACCAACCGGAAAGTGATTTTCGTGAAGAGGCCCACCGAGTTCATCGATTTTTTCAAGCTGCCCTTCAACAGTGTCAGCAATACCATTCTGAGTCATCATATTGTTAAGCGTACCAGTAGCACTACCTTCAGCACTTGGGCCATTATCACCAGCAATAAATATAATCATGGTATTATCTGCATCGGGTAATTGTGAGATAGCATCAAGCAACCGGCCTACGTGATAGTCGGTATGTGCAGCAAAACCCGCAAATACTTCTTGGTGTCGACTGAATAGCTTCTTCTCGTTGGCAGACAGAGAATCCCACGCCTTAATTTCTTTAGGTCGTTTTGTCAGCTTGGTATTCTGTGGTACTACACCAAGCGATTTTTGTCGTGCAAGTGTCTCTTCACGGACTTTATCCCAGCCCTGATCAAACTTACCTTTAAATTTATCATTCCACTCCTGCGGCGCATGCAAAGGAGCGTGTGTTGCACCCGTTGCAAAGTACATAAAGAATGGTTTATCACTATCGATAGACTCTTGTTGGCCTATCCAGTTTATAGCATCATCAACAAGATCTTCCGTTAAGTGATACCCTTCTTCCGGTTTTTTAGGTGGCTCAACAGGGGTGGTATTTCTAAATAATTGAGGCTCCCATTGACTTGTTTCGCCGCCTTGAAAACCATAAAAATACTCAAACCCAAGTCCTGTAGGCCAATGATCAAATGGTCCTATAGGGCTTGTCTCCCAATCAGGAGTATTGTGCCATTTACCCCATGCAGCCGTGTTGTAGCCATTACTTTTTAATATCTCAGCAACGGTCGCTGTTTCATCGGGCCAAACACTGTGATAACCAGGGTAACCTGTTGAAAGCTCGGTAATCGTGCCTGAAGCAACCTGATGATGGTTTCTACCTGTCAGTAAAGCGGCACGAGTTGGTGAGCAAATCGCGGTAGTGTGAAAACGATTGAACTTTAAACCTTGATTAGCTAATTCATCGATTGAAGGGGTCGGTATTGGCCCCCCAAAGGTGCTGGGGTGGCCGAAGCCAAAGTCGTCAAGTAAAATCACTACGACATTAGGTGCGCCTTTTGGTGCCTGAATTGGCTGCGGATAATCCTGTTTTGAAGTTTCAAATGTTTTGCCTATTTTTCCTTCAAACTTCCCATTACTTATAGGTATCACTGTTCTATCTATTTCGCTAGCATATGCTTGTGGCAGTCCCGAAAGCAGTAATACTGAAATAATAGCTCCCACTCGACTTAAACGATTCATTCCTTTCTCCTTGAAATATCTGAGCTCGATACAGTTTCTAGTATAGATACTTTTTTTCATTTTTTGCGAGTGTTTTTTAAACAAAGTTAAAGGTGATGTAATTGGTTTTTAAATCGCATTTTTATATAGCTTTGTGCATCGAAGCCATTAGTAAAAAAAACTGAATAATATCCATGTATCATTTTCAAACCCCAAATATTTTGCCTCTGAATTATTGTTGTTATTGAAGATATTACTGCTAACAAACTATTTCGATATTTAGGATATTAATAAGCTCAGCTGAAGATTTAAAAGCTGGTAGCATATTTACTCAAGGGCCTAACAAAAGAACAGCGTCGAAGTGGCTTGGAGTGTCAAAATAATCATCAAAAAGTCTGAAGTTACGAATATTAAAAGTGAAGTAAGAACGCTATTAATCGTGTATCACGCAGGGTTTCTCTTATCTGTATGGCAGATACTTTCTGCGAAAAGGCGAGCCATCGCTCCGCCATCTATATTTAGTGAATATTTAACCTCAATTGTGTTTGTATGAACTCGATAACAGAAAGATAACAGCTCCATATATTCGCCAACTAAAAAGCCGTTGCATTGCAGCAACGGCTTTTTGTATTTGAATTAAGTTAAAACTAATTTCAGACTTGTCCGTTTTGATTATCGTTTACTCGCTAGACAATACGGCGCTAAGGCAAATGCATACTTTGAAATGGTTAAAATAGTATTAACTTATTTGTCGAATCTATAAGTTAATCCTAAAAAGAAACTACGCCCACTTTTTGTTGTATTGTATGCACGATCATTTGAGTCACTATAGAGCTCTTGCCTTTCATCAGTAAGGTTTAAACCTTCGAAAGTAAAGTCAAGTTGCTCTGAAAGCTTATACCTAGCTGAAAAATCAATATAATTTGTGGAATGATAGCCTGACTCATCTTGGTCTGTATTCCCAGCTTCCAAAGAAAGTATATAGTTACTTCTGTAAGCTGAAGAAATTCTCGCGTCCCAATCATCTGTTTCATAATATAAGGTTAGGTTATAAGTTTGTTTTGATAGGCCTGCAAAAGGTTTTAGCTGATTCTTTCCTGATCCTTGTACATCACGGTAAAGAGTCTCACCGTCTGCCCATGTAAAGTTAGCGTTTATACCAAAATTACTAAATGGTGAAGGTAAGAAATCAAAGTCTTTAATTAACGAAACTTCAAAGCCTTTTATAATAGATGAGTCAGAGTTAACTGGTTTTGAGACAATAAACAAGTCATCAATAGAGTCCCCACTTTGTAATAATGAAGCTGGTAGTCCTAGTTCACTGTATTTAATCAACTCGGCTTGCTCAATAACAAAGTTATTAATATTCTTATAAAACAATGAAAATGAGAAAAGACCTTGGTTTTTAAAATACCATTCGTAGGATGAGTCAATATTCATTGACTCAAATGGTTTTAGTTCAGGGTTTCCAATTGAAACATTCCCTACTTCACCTTCCGCCCTTGATGCTTGAGAAACACTCGCAGAATAAGACAAATCGGATAGCGAAGGCCGTGTAATATTTTTACTTGTTCCAAAGCGAAACAACATATCATCCGCAAAGTCCCAAACTAAGTTAAAGCTAGGTAGCCATTTTGAGTAACTTTTATCGCGTTGAGTCAGGTATCCTTTTGACAACCCGATAGATCTTAAATCTGTGTGAAACCAACGTAGACCTATTTGGTAGTTTATTGGATAAATACAAGTGTCATTTTCAGATTTTAATAGAGCATAAAAAGCATTTGTTTTCTCTTCCAAGTTAAAGTTTGTTGAGGGTATAACAAATTCAGAGCTTAACGTAAGAGACTCTAAGCCATAATAAGATTGAACTTCGCTAATGTCGGCTTCCACCCATTCCGAATCTGGGTGTTGACTAAACAGCTTCGAATTATTATTTGATATTAATAAACCACCTGCGTTTTCTTTTATTTCAACAAAAGGGTAATAAGAAAAGACGCGATCATGCCCTGAGTTTTTTAAAGTACTGTGAGTTAAGCCTAGCTGCAGCTCAGTTTCTTGACTCAAGTCGTAAATAAGTTCTAATTTAGAATTAAATACATTTGTTTCAACATAGTTTTCTTGGAAATAGAGATCTTTTACTTTAAATTTAGATGGATTAGTTGTATCAAAGTGGGGTGAATAACTATTACCATAAAAAGCATCTTGCCTAAAGTCAGTAATGATTTTAAGATCATCCGCAATAATATTTACTTTATTTAATTTTGGTTGCTGGTAGTCAGAATCATTTGCACCTATAACAACATTTAAGCTCAGATCATTCTTTAAAACGTAGTGAGTATCAATAGAAAATTGCTTGAATACTGATTCATTAAAGTCTTTACGGCTTTCGACTCTCCACGATGCATCTGGATATTCAGCATAAATAACTTCATTCGCAGTATTTCTTTCTTCCCAAATTACGTTTAATACCCGTTTATTATTTTTAACCGCTAGGTGATGCTCATCTAAATCGTTTTTAAGCGAGTTATACAGTAGGTTTATTACCGTTTCTAATTTACTATTAGGCTTAAATTGAAGTGCAACATCAACCCCCAACCTTTTTTGATTATTATTCCATAAGGAATATCGATGCCCTCTTGGGTACCATAGCCCTAATTTATCCAGATGCTCTTGCTGTTGAGCTAACTCACCAACATACTGTTTTTTTTCTTGTCTCCAACGGGTAGTGTTTGTTCCATACTCTGTAGCACTTCGTTCTGAGTAAGTAGTTAAAAGTAGTGCTCCCCAATTACCCCATAATCCTGAATACATCATAGAAACTCGAGGATCTGATTGCTGGTTAATTGAGTTAAAACCGTGTTTATATGAAATAACACTCTCTGATTTTTTAAAATCAAAAGGCAAAGGAGTTTTTAATGCAACATTCCCACCAATTCCCCCCTCAGCCATGGAAGCTTCATAAGATTTTTTTACATCAACTTGGCTAAACAATTCGGCTGAAAACAAGTTAAAGTCAAACGCTCTACTGCGTGATACGGCACCTCTAGCATCCATTGGAGATGAAGTCATTCCTAGAGCCTCAATACCATTTATGGTTACTTTTGTGAAATCAGGACCTAAGCCTCTAAGAGAAATTTGCCTCCCCTCGCCAGCCTCTCGTGTAATAGTAACTCCTGATACTCGTTGTAAAGAATCAGCTAAATTTAAGTCTGGAAAATCGGCAATATCTTCTGCCAATATTGTATCCTGAGTAATCATTGCTAATCTCTTTAACTCGCTAGCCTTTCTAAGAGAATCACGAAAACCCATAACAACGATTTCTTCCGAGACAGGCAAACTTTGAAGTGATAAATTTTTTTTTAACACAGGCCTCGAAGAGGTAAGAGGCTCAACTTGTTTTGGGCAAGTTGACAACACCCAACCCGAATTGATTTCTCGTGCACAAAGTGGTGTTTCTGCAAGCAACTTAGAAATTAACTGTTGAGCAGTAAAAAGCCCCTCAATAGGTGACGATTTATAGTCTTTAATAAGCTTAGGATCATATAAAATTGTCTGTTCAACAGTGCGAGAAAACAAATTTAAAGCTTGCTCTAAAGATTGTTGCTCGAAAATAACGTCAAACTGAATTTGTTGAGCCGCAATTGCTCCGTTCGATAGCAATAACAACCCCAAAATCCTATGTTTTTTTAGCATAATCTCATGGTGTCAAAATTAGGTAATCATTATTTTCAACAATATTTAGCGAGTACATTTGACTCAACATATCTACAACTTGATCTGTATCGTCTAATCTAAAACGGCCCGCAACTTTCTGATCCATAAGCTGCGTAGTTTTTAAAACTATTTTCTTTTTACTATATCTATTTAAGTGCTCTACTAAATACGCTAAATTTTGATCTGAGATCTCAATCCAACCAGAACGCCAATCAACGAAGTTAGTTAAATCCACCTTACTTATCTCACTCGTTATTTCAGCTTTAATACGCACCCTCTCTCCTGTTTTTACTAACGTGTGACGACCAGTTGAATTATTCTTCACTTCAACGATTCCTTCATACACCGTTAATTCAGCAAAGAATTGGTTTGTATCAATATTAAATTGTGTTCCTACTGCTTTTATATCTCCGAAGTCAGTAGACACAATAAACGGACGGCTTTTATCTTTTGCGACAGAAAAATAGGCTTGTCCATCTTTAAGTAAAAGTCCACGCCTTGATGATGAGTAATCGACTTTAATTTCGCTAGATGTTTGAAGCTCTAATTGACTACCATCTGACAATTTATAATTTGCAGATTGGTGTTTAGCAGTTAAAACATAGCTTTCTTCTTGCTGCTCGCTTTGGTAAAAATATAGAGCAAGGGTCATAACTAAAGCACAACAAAATGAAGCAGCCATTACACTAAAATAGAATTTAGGCTTTATACGTTTTGTATTTAACCTCTTAAAAGCATTCTCAATATCAGGATCTTGCCAAGTTGCTAACATAGATTCAAAAGTCTGCCTATTTTGCGGTGAGGTATTAAGCCACTTAATAAAACGACGTTTTTGTAGATCATCAAGTTTTCTATCTGCAAGCACATCAATCCATGAAGCAGCTTCTTGGTACACATGATCATTCATTTTTGGAATATCTTTTATAGGCATTTATTTTGTCTTTTCATCTAGGTAGCGCTGAATATCGACCATGGCTCTTGATATATGGCGAGTCACAGTTTCTGATGATATATTCAGTTGATTCGCGATTGACTCTCTACTTTCTCCGTTTAACCTTCTTAACTCAAAAACACGTCGGCGTTGCTCAGGCATTTTTTCTAACGCTTGATAAATTAACTCTAGCTTTTGTGTTCTTTGTAAATTTAGTTCTGGATTCGTTTGCGTAGTTGAAGCTTCTTCAATTCCTTCTTCATAGTTTAATTTTCGTTGAGTCAAAAGGTTTTTAGCAATACTGATAGCATAAGCTATGGGATTAGAAATAGGGCTTTTCTTCGCTTGCTCTAACACTCTGACAACTGATTCTTGATAAATATCCGCAGCTTCTTCTGAACATTGTGCTCTTCGTGATAAGTACCTTCTTAATTGACTACTTTCTAAAAGACACTGCTGCTCACTCGGCTCTTCAACTTCAGGCATTGTAGTTACACTTTGAGGGTTTGCGCCCGACAATACAACAGTATTATTACAATTGTATTGTCGTTTATAAGTTTCTAATTTCATGAGTTATTTAATGTACACAGGATTACTGTAAAACCATAAATCCCCCCAAGGATTTTCACCTTTTTGGTCTACTTCGGGTTCTAACTCATTAAGAAGATTAGTTCCTCTAACCCTGATATAACCCTTTTTAGTATTCGCAGGTAAAGTAAAAGTCATCACTTTATAGCCTTGCTTATCTTTCCAGTCCTTTGAATAAAAACGTTTCACCACTTTTGTGGTTGGATTAATATTTTGTTCAATAAACTTTTGGTCAATTAATACCTCACCATAAATTAAATCCACTCTTACAACACGAGGTGAGTCACCATTAAAGTTTTTATGTTTTGGTGATTTAAATGCAATAGTTACAACAAGAGGATCTGAGTTTTTATTTGTTAGCGACTCTCCAATTTGTGCCTTTCGTTCCCCTTGTGAAACAAAGACGAACAAGCTATCAATAAGATCCCCTGTAGTTATAAAAACCTTTCCGGCTCTAAATGCCTCCAGTACGCTTGAGTAATCCTTTTTAGCGTATACATAGGTTTTTGCATACTCGCCTGGCCAAAAATCTGTGCGCCCTTCAGTATAATGTGCATGGCTATCAGAAACGGCTGTGACACTCCACTTGCGACCTTCACCCAAAAAACTGTCCCAAACGCCGCCTACAATCGCAGACATTTGATCCGTTCCACCATGAGTGGGATAGCCATAATACTCTGCACGTTCGGCTGTAGAGTCAATCGAACCATCAGGATTCAAACTTGCTGCTTGATGACCCGGAATAGCAGTCATTCCAGTAATAACATTAGGTGCAGCATCCTGCCATTCACGCATTTTTTTGGGAGTTACTTTAGTAAAAGTATTCAACCGTGGAGCTTGCCGTGCAGGATGATTTACAGCTAGGATAGGTTTAGGTGACATTGCTTGCATATGCTCAAGCGCTTTAATCATAAACGCTTGCGTACCTCTTAAATATTCATTTGGTGATACTTCACGACGATTAAATTTACTTTCTATTTGATATAGTTGCTCAGCCTCTTTATCACTTTTTGGAATAATTAAACTGCCATGGCGAGCAGATGGCATGTCAAACTCCATTCCATAAAACTGTAACACTTGTGGAATAGCTTTTCGTGAATCAAGTAACTCTGGATATGCTTGCTCAAAATTAAGTTTACTGTGTCCAGGGCCACCATGATCTGTCGTCACCATCCAGTCCAAACCATGCATTTTTGCCATTGCTGCATTTAGCGCAGTAAAATAATGTGCATCGCCAAAGAGAATTGGAGTTGGGGGTGTTGTTTCTAAGTTCCATTTTGCACTGTACTTACCGTGAACGTGATGGTCACCTGCTAACCAAGTCCTTTCCCCCTCTGGAATGATAAATTCTTCATCCGAACTTTTAGGAGAGTTAGTTGAACAGCTTGAAATAAAAACCACAAAAAAAATAGTATATTTATTACTCATTACCGAATCCCAGTAAAGCCACAAAGCAACCCCTTTGTGGCTTTCAAATAAAGTTAAAATTCAGCTGTGAAGCCGAGCATATAAGTACGTCCACTTGTAGTCGTGTTATATGCTCTGTCATGTGAGTCGCTATAGAAAACTTCTCGCTCATTTGTCAGGTTAATACCTTCAAAACTTAACTTCACACTATCTGTTAACTGATAAAATGCTGAGAAATCAATATACGTTGTACTGTGGAAACCACTTTCGTCTTGATCGCCACTTGATGACGCTCCTGAAATATAAGGGCTACGATATGCTGCTGACACTCTCGCTCCCCATGAATCAACTTCATAATAAAGAGTAAAGTTATAGCTATTTTTAGATAAGCCAGTGAATGGCTTAGTTTGGTTATTACCCTCAACACCATAAATATCACGATATAAAGCTTCACCATCTGCATACGTGTAGTTTGCAACGACACCCAGATTGCTGAACGGAGCACTTAAAAAATCAAAGTCTCTTGAAAAGGCAAGTTCAGCACCTTTAATTTTTGATGAATCCATATTTTCAGGTCGTTGCAGATAGAAGATACTATCCATTGATTTATCCGCTGGTAGCAACTCTTCAGGTAAACCTAATGATGAATAAACGACCTCAGTTGTAGTGCTTACAATAAAGTTATCAATATCTTTGTAATAAAACGCAGCTGATGCGTACCCAACATCCTCAAAGTACCATTCAAACGAGGTATCAAAACTAATTGACTCAAACGGCTCAAGTTCAGGATTACCCATGTTAACGCTAGTAATCGCTTCACCGGAGGTTTGAGAAACAGTTGCGTTATAACTTAACGCGCCTAACGAAGGACGGGTGATATTTTTGCTAGCAGAAAAACGCCATAAAATATCTTCATCTAACTCATAAACCATGTTCAAGGTAGGTAATACATCAGAGTAATTTCTAGTCGATTCAATATCGATACCATTTGAAACACCCGAGGCTTGAATTTCTGTATCAAAGTAACGTAAACCAGTGCTCACATGTAAAGGCTTACCAGCAAGTGAACTTTCAAATTGATACTCCGCATAAACTGCTTGAGTTGTTTCACTCACTGGAGATTTTTTATTTTCAGTAAGATCTGAAGCGTCAATTTTATAATCAGATAGGTCATAAAAATCGAGTAATGCTTTTAAGTCACCTTGTACCCATTGATGTTCTGGATGCTGAGTGAACACGTTTACAAGACTATCATCTAAAGCAAGGATACCATTGTTCTGACTAGCAATATTTTGCGCATTACTTTGTGTAAGCTGATACGCACTATTTTCAAACTTCTTGTAATTTAACCCAAATTTTAATGTCCCTGAGTCACCCACTAAATAAGTGAAATCAACTTTAGCCGTATCAAAATCGTTCGTTATGTAGTTTTCTTGAAGATAAATGTCCTTTATCTCAAAATGATCTCGACTCGTCGGATCAAAATTCGGCGAGTAACTAAGGCCATAAAATCTGTCTTGGGTAAAATCAGTAATAATGTCAACTTTACGTTTTGCATGAATATTAGACTTTTGAACTCGTGGTTGATTAAAATCGGAAGAACTCGTGCCAACAAGCGCCTTCATGCTCAGCTCATCATTTAATGACCAATCCAGAGTTAGTGTATATTGATCAAATACAGATTCGTTATATCTTGCTGAATTTTCATTACGCCACGTTGCATCCGCATAACTTGCATAGATAACTTCCTTTTGCCCATCATTATCAATCCACTGCAAATCTTTAACTGTTTTATTATCTTTTACTGCGGAGTGATGTTCATTTTGCTCGTTTTCTAATTTTGCATGTAAAACATCGAGAGTTAAACTTAAGTCATCACTTGGTTTAAATTGAAGAGCAGCTGTAACACCCAATCTTTTTTGATTATTGTTCCATAAAGAGTACCTATGGCCTCTTGGGAACCAAAGTTCTCCAGAATCCAATTCAGCTTGAAGTTCAGTATTACTTTCATCTGCCGCTGACTTCCCACCTTCTTTACGCCAACGAGTTGTATTTGTACCGAACTCAGTTGTTGATCGCTCACTGTAAGCTACTGAAGCTAATGCACCGAAATCACCCCAAGTATTTGAAAGTAAACCGGCAAAACGAGGGTCTGTTTCTTCGCTGTTGTCGTTATAACCGCCATTAACTGAAATCGCTCCTTTAGCCCCATCATAATCAAATGGTTTAGCTGAATACAAACCTACAGTACCACCTATACCACCTTCTTCTTGTTCAGCAGAAAATGTTTTATTAACATCGATACGGTTGAACAGTTCTGCTGCGAACACATTAAAATCAAAACCACGCGTTCGGCTTACACCACCTTTTGCATCCATTGGCGATGATGATGTTCCCATAGCCTCCATGCCATTTACTTGTACTCGAGTAAAGTCAGGGCCGAGACCACGTAAAGATATCTGCCTCCCCTCACCAGCTTCACGAGTAATAGTTACTCCGGGTACGCGTTGAAGCGCATCTGCTAAGTTCAAATCAGGGAAATCTGCAATATCCTCTGCCAAAATTGAGTCCCTAGCAATAATTGCCTCTCTTTTCATATCTTTTGCTTTGATAAGAGAGCGTCTAAAAGAAGTGACTTGTATCACTTCCATATCAGTTAATTGCTCATTAGCTTGAGCTGCAACTTGTGGAGCAGTGCTTAACGCCGAAAAAATAGCGCTTGAGAGTATACTTTTCTTTAATAGAGTATTCATAAAAGTTCCGTGTTACTAATAAAGTTATTAAATGACTGAACACTCTTAAAGAGCTTTTTTTTACAAAAAGCAGACAATTTTTATGATGAACAATTTGTGACAGACAAAGCTACACGCATTGCCATTTTATATTTACTAGGGTTATTTATTATTAAGGCTGGCTTTCGGTTGGGCTCAGCTTAAAAGTAATACATGAGCTTAAATTGGCCCCTGATTCGTAATTGGAGCTTTTTAGTAAGGATGAAAAGACCAAAAAATAGACAAACCGGAGTTTGTCTATTTTTTATAGGTTTGTCTAAATTTTAGATGTCGCTACATGCTCCGACGGGCAGTACTGGCGGCACAGATTGCATAGTTAATCCTAAAATTCCTATGCGTAGTTGGACCTCATTGCATTATTACTCCATAATACTTTTCAATTCGGTCAAAATTTATCCCCTTCTCATCGTTGAACCAAGGTTCAGAACTGACTATGTCTAATATTACAACCACCGATCTGAGCACAGCCCGAGACATTGATGACATCCCCCGACCTGTGGTTGCTCTGAGCGCTACATCGGTAACAAAGGGCTGGGAACAAGCCCGTCATCAGCATCACAAGGCGCAACTGATTTACTCCGTTCGCGGTATTCTCAACTGCGAAATTGAAGACGGAGTCTGGATTGTGCCACCGCAATGTGCAGTATGGATACCGGGAAACTTGCCCCATTCATCCCGAGGCACGGGTGAAACGGAATGTTATTGCCTGTTCGTCGAGCCTGATGCCACACCGGATCTGCCAAAAACCTGCTGCACGATTGCAGTATCACCGCTGCTACGTGAATTGTTGCTCAAGGTGGCTGGCTTTCCCAAATTGTATGAACTCGGGAGCCGGGAAGAGCGGCTGATCGCTACGTTATTGGATGAGTTGGCGGCAGCTCCGGTAGAAAACCTCCATCTACCTATGCCGCGCGATCCGCGATTACGTCAGCTCGCCGAGATGCTACTGGCCAGCCCTTCAGACAAAACATTGAAGGGGGACTGGGCTACCCGCATCGGTATGAGTGAACGCAATATGAGTCGGTTGCTGCTGAACGAAATCGGCATGAGCTTCGGACGTTGGCGTCGACAACTGCATGTGATCCTTGCACTTCAACGTCTGAGCAAAGGCGAAAGCGTGCAGACAGTAGCGTTGGAGTTGGGTTACGAAAATGCCAGCGGCTTCGTCACCATGTTCCGCAAGGCCGTCGGTAAACCACCTGCTCGATACATCTCAGAACGAATGAGCAACGCGGAAACGACTGCAGTGCCAGGCATTGTGCTTTCTGACATAACCTGATAGGAGTTCCCGCCAGCATCGTTCCCATGCTTTCGTCAATGGTGAATGATGGACAGCCCACTGGCATCGGTGCAATCAGTAACCCCTCACAGAATTAATATCCCCACGGCTACCTTGCTGGAGCTGCTGCGAAGTCTCTATAAGACACTAATGCCTAAAATTCCGCTATCAAAACCAGAGCGAATCCGTGGTTTTGATATCGGTGTCTGGCAGGATAGACCTTTTCTGTATTAATCACGGATTCCATATTTGGCAAACCAAGCACGCTGGGTTGAAGAATAGCAGACCAGAAGAAAGCACAATCGACCTGCACGATGGGGATTCCACATGGCGAAATCAAGTCAATTCATTTTTCAGTAAGGCCAAAAACAGTGAGGCAAATATATTTGGCCGAAATGAATAACAATCAGGCCTAATTACACCATTACACCCAGGCAATTTTATTATTAAATAAAGCCTCTAATTGAAAATGAGTATTATTAAATGAGTTATAGCAAAACTATAAGGAAGCTTCGTGGGGAAATTGAGAAGAGCACACCCAGCACCGTACTTAGCTCTGTTGTTGCGGCGATAGTCCTCATCAGCACTCAGAGCGTATGCGCCAGTGAATCAGGGCAACTACAAAACAAGGATGGGGATAAAACGTCTAAGAAAACAGTAAACATGCCAATTATAACGGTAATAGGTGAAGGTACTAACGCCTACACCATGGGTGAGACTGCAGCGGCGACGGGCCTGCCGCTGTCGCTGCAGGAAACGCCAAATGCAGTAACGGTGATCACGCGCCAGCGCATAGATGATCAACAGTTGAATTCAGTGCAGGATGTGCTGGACAACACCACGGGCATCACGTTGAACCAGTCCGACAGTGAGCGCACGAGTTTCTATTCTCGCGGGTTCTTGATCAACAACGTTCAGTACGACGGTATTCCCATCGCCGTCGGCGATGTCGTCAATGGCAGCGGCATTGGTTCGCTCAATACCGCGTTCTACGAGCGGGTCGAAGTCGTGCGCGGTGGCTCCGGTTTGCTGACGGGCACCGGCAATCCCTCGGCCGCCATCAACCTGGTGCGCAAACGCCCAACCCGTGACTTCTCGGCAGCCGCCTCAATTGGTGCGGGAAGCTGGGACACTTATTGGGGCTTGACCGACCTATCGATGCCGTTGGCCGAAGATGGTCGTATTCGCGCCCGTATCGTGGGAACGTATCAAGACGGACATTCGTATCTCGACGACTACAAGCCGGAGCGGAAAGGGTTCTACGGTATCATCGAGGCGGATCTAACCAAGGACACCACGTTGAGCCTAGGTTATGACTATCAGAGCATCATGCCGAAGGGGGCGACCTGGGGTGGTTTGCCGTTATGGTTTAGCGACGGTACACAGGCGGAGTATTCTCGCGGCAAGAACTATGCGCAAGAGTGGAGCCACTGGGACAACACCCTCAAGACGGCGTTTGCCGAGATAGCGCATGTCTTCGATAATGGCTGGAATATTAAAGCCACCGCTAACCAGTACCGCACAGAATTCGATGCCGAATTGCTTGGTCTGGTCGGCCGCCCCGATCGTGAGACAGGCCTAGGCTTTTTTCCTTACGGGGCCTATCCGGTCGCGCTGGCATCCGGCGGTCGCAGTCGTCAAAATACCTTCGATGTGATGGCAAGCGGCCCCTTCGAATTGCAGGGGCGCAAACACGATTTAGTGGTGGGGGCGAAAAGTTCACGCCGCACATCTCGCCAAGCGGATATTTCACCATTCTATGTCAGCACTGCAGCAGTCAATGTCTATGACTTGAGTCCAGCCCATCCCCGACCTGACTTCGAGACCATGGCTTCGGTACCGACCCATACCCGAGTCAAGCAGAGCGGTATTTATAGCGCAGCCCGGTTTTCGCTGGCCGATCCGCTAAAACTCATTATCGGCGGCCGCTTCAGTAACTACGAAATCGACGACGTCAGTGGTACCTCATTGCACTACAAAAAGAGCGGTGAATTCACCCCGTATGCAGGCTTGGTCTACGACATTAACAAAACCTATTCGAGCTACGTCAGCTACACGAGCATATTCAATCCGCAAACCGACTATCGCGACAGCAGCGGCAATGTGCTCACGCCGTCAAAGGGAAAAACCAAGGAAATCGGCCTCAAAGGTGCTTACATGGATGGGCGTCTGAATGCGTCGGTGGCCTTGTTCGACACCAAACTGAACAACGCGGCGCAGGTGGTCGCCGGAAGTTATACCCCTGGCGGTGCCCAAACTTATAAGGGCGCTGATGGAACGAAATCACGGGGAATCGAGTTGGACTTGCAGGGTGAGCTGGCACTAGGTTGGAACATCTACGCAGGTATCACTCATTTCACAGCGGAAGATGGCGATGGCGTGCGTCTGAATTCAAAACTACCGCGCACTACGGCCCAACTTTTCAATACCTACCAGTTGCCCGGAGACTGGCACTCATTGACGCTCGGTGGCGGGATTAAATGGCAAAGCCGCTTCTACCAAACGCCCAATACCGGGACGAGCACATTGGGTGGGGAACAGGGTTCCTATGCTTTGGTATCACTGATGGGACGTTACGACATCACCCAGAAGTTCGATCTGTCAGTCAACCTTAACAATCTTTTCGACAAGAAGTATGCGCTACAGAAGGGAGACTTCGACACCGTAAGCTACGGCGCACCGCGCAACGTTATGTTAACACTGAACTACAAGTTGTGAGTGTGGCCTTTATAGCACATTCGCTCTTGCTAATACCTAACTTAATAAGAGAGAAAACTATGTCATCCCCATCTAATCTATACCAACGCTACCCTACAGCTCCCCAACAACAGAACAGGGTTGCCCTATTTTGGCTGACCACCTGCGTGGGTGCCGTGCTTTTTGTCACCTTCCAGTTGTTCTTTTACGTCAACGGCTTTGTGAGAGCACATGGAGTAACGCCGACGATGACGTTTGAGCCCAACGTACTGTGGGTATTCCCCACATTTTATGGTTGTTGGATCATCACCGTGCTTATTGCGCTGATCGGAACCCGCAAGGCGCTGTGGGTAGCGCTGGTTCTCGGTAGTCTGATGGTTGTCCTAAATACTCTCGGCGGGATCGCCGATGGGGTTCGCGACGGTTGGTACGTTGCTTTCTCCGCCGTTTTTTTCATCACCTTGCCCGGTGTCCTTGCTATTGTGACCACCTGGCGTCAACTCAAAAGCAAAGGGGTACAAAATGTCGATGAATAGCACAAACTTCCCCTTCGTCTGGATGAGCTTTTCGCATGAGCCGGAACATGACCACGAGAAGGACTTTGAAGCATTCGAGGCCAATTTGCAGCGCGGCGAACCCTTCGTGATATTGACCGATACCGCACCTGCTGAAGACCATGCGCACTCACCGGAAGACAAAAGACGCACTGCGTTTTGGTTGAAAGAGCACAAGGCGGAATTACGCGAGCTGGTTCTGGCCATGATTCTGATTGAACCCAGCCAAGCCAAACGTCTTGCCATCAAGGCGTTTGCAATGCTTTTCGCCAAGTTCTGGGGCTACCCGTTAATGCTTGCCTCGTCGCACGAGGACGCGATGGAGATTGCCAAGGGACTGCTTTCTGGGAAATCCACATCATCCCCTGCGTCTTAGCACAAATGGCCTGTTGTTGATATCATCAAGAAGACCGATACCGCCGGAGACCCCATACTCCGGCAACCCCTTGGCCGACCATGAAGAGAGGAAATACCTTTCTTGTAAGTTGTAGTAGCTCATATTTGATCTTACAATTCCGATAAATAGGTTTGAACTTTATCTGGCAGGCAGCTATGAGCCAGAAGCAGATGGCCGGACAAGCTCGTTTTTGGACAAAAGCGTGTTAGAGATGAAGGAAAGTTGTGTGCCAATAGCAGTCTATTAGTAATCTCTAATGTGTAACCAAAGCCAGCCGTTTTTTGCCTATAGCTCCAGTGCCTCTTTATACCTAAACTATACTAAACTCAACGCTAAGAATTAGTCTCGCTTGTCTTCTTTTCTGAGAGGCGTTTTATCGAACATAAAAAAATAGGAGGCAAACACACCAGCTATAGTAAGTGCTGTTAGTAGTATGACTTCTAGCATAAAATTTTATCCTCTGTTTTCAATTCTTTTTATCTCAATATGATCATTATATGGGCATTAGCATGTATTTCAATTTTGATGAGCGCTTTTAAGAGCATAATTAACAGAGCTTCCCATCTTAGCAATATTCAATGAGAGGCTCTAGTTCGCTCATTTGCGATGCTCGACTAAACACGTTTTGGGGCGTGCGACGTGAAGTCGTATGAAGCGCTGTTCACCGCTTAATGAGTGAACCATCTGTATCACCAGATGATCCTAGGAGCCTGAATAAAGTAGCGGCTCTGACAATGTAACGAAGGTTGGTATGCGCCAATCGGGATCTTAATCGTGAGAGGACGATCCTCCTGATAACCACAAATCGGGTGAGTGCTAGGCAGTCAGTATGATGAACATAAGTGAATCCGCGTAAGGTGCGTTATACGATGAAACAGCGGAAGTGGTTAATACGCTGTAGCCAAAAGGCACGAGAGTCGGAAAGAGATTGCCCCATGCTCTTTCGTGATCACTGAACTCTCCGCACTATAGCGGGCATCTAACCTGACATTGCGCAACATACGGAACACGGTAAGCCTGTATCACTCCCTTTGGGAAAGCTTATATAGCCGATAGTGATGCAGGTAGAGGATGTTGGAGAAAGCAAAGGCTGGATTGTAATGATGCAGATACAGACGTCTGTCTGGCACGAAAGTGAGCTGACTTCCGACTGGTCTTCCGTTGCAAGAGAATTTGAAGAACTTTATTCAAGGAGAAACGCAAATGATGATTTCAAAAGAGATTAGTGCCTCCCCTGACAGTGCTCAATGGCAATCCATAAATTGGAAAACTGTTGAGTCGCACGTTTTAAAGCTTCAGATGCGTATTGCAAAAGCAACAAGAGAAGGTAAACACAGCAAAGCGAAAGCGTTGCAGTGGATACTGACTCACTCGCATTCGGCAAAACTTCTTGCTGTTAAGCGAGTATCACAAAACAAAGGCAGTAAAACGCCCGGAATAGACGGCGTCATCTGGAATACGGATACGCGCCGCATGAAAGCAGTCAATCAATTGAGCAGAAAGGCTTATCAAGCCAAACCGCTCAAGCGTATCTACATCCCTAAGAAAAACGGCAAGCTCAGACCTTTGGGTATCCCGTGCATGGTCGATAGAGCGCTACAAGCGCTTCACCTTCTTGCACTAGAGCCTGTGTCAGAAACACTTGCTGACCCAAATAGCTACGGATTTCGGCGCAATAGAAGCACTGCTGATGCTATTGCTCAGTGTTTTCTCTGTTTGAGTAAAAAGCAATCCGCGCAATGGGTTCTTGAGGGAGATATCAAAGCCTGTTTCGACAAGATTGGGCATCAATGGCTTATGAATAATATAGCTGTAGATAAACGAATGTTGGAACAATGGTTAAAGTCTGGTTTTATGGACAAAGGGCTGTTCTATCGCACTGACGAGGGAACACCACAAGGCGGGATCATATCTCCAACCTTGATGCTGATGACTCTTGCAGGTCTTGAGCAACGCATTAAGTCCACCGCACTTAAAAATGGGGCGAGAGCCAACTTTATAGGATACGCCGATGATTTCGTAGTCACATGCACTTCAAAGGACGTGCTGGAGAACGATATCAAACCGTTGATTGCTGACTTCTTAGCACATAGAGGCTTAACGCTCTCCGAAGAGAAAACGCACATTACCCACATTAGCCGTGGTTTTGACTTCCTAGGCTTTAACCATAGGAAGTACAAAGGAAAACTGCTCATTAAACCGAGCAAATCTAACACGTTAATATTTCTGAGTAACTTGCGCGAACTCATTAAAAAGCACGCAACTACCCCCGTTAACGATCTAATCAAGTTGATAAATCCGAAACTCAGGGGTTGGTCGAATTACTATCGCCATTGCGTTGCCAAACAAGTATTCGGATATGTGAGCCACAAACTATTTCTAGCGTTATGGCATTGGGCTAAAAGGCGTCATCCAACAAAATCAAAAACTTGGATCGCCATGAAGTACTTTATCAACCGTCGAGGCCAATGGCAATTTCACGGTTGGCAGAAGAGCATGAACATGAACATGAACATGAACATGGATTGTCAGTTTAATCTATTTCAAATAGCTAAGGTGCCAATAGAGAGACATGTGAAAATCAGGAGTGAAGCTACGCCTTTTGATCCTTTATACCAAGAATACTTGGCAAAGAGAAAAGCAAAGAGGCAATGCCGCAACTCTTGGAATGAGCCTAATCTCGCTGCTTTATAAGTTGCTGGGTACCAATTAGGTGCCTTCGTGAAGGCTTGAGCCGTATGCAGTGAAAGTTGCACGTACGGTTCTTAGGAGGGCGACACTTGGTAACAGGTGTCGTCTATCCGACAAAAACGAGTTAACAAAAAGGCGAACCTTTCGGTTCGCCTTTTTAGTGTTCAACTAGCTAGATTGTCACAATCTTAATTAACTGTCACAGACTTCATTAAAACTGTCACAATCTTCATTACCAGTTATCAATTAAACCTTAGTCTCGGTAAGTCTCAACCGCTGGGCATGAACAAACTAGGTTACGGTCGCCGTATACGTCATCGATACGGGTTACTGTAGGCCAGAATTTGTCTTTTGCTACGCTTGGTACTGGGAATGCAGCGTAGAAACGGTCGTATGCACGATCCCACTCATTGCCTAGTACGTCTGCTTGTGTGTGCGGTGCAAACACTAGCGGGTTGTTTTCAATTGACCATTCGCCAGATGCGATACGGTCGATTTCTGACTTGATTGACACCATTGCTTCGATGAAACGGTCGATCTCAACTTTAGACTCAGACTCAGTTGGCTCAATCATTAGTGTGCCAGCTACTGGGAATGACATAGTTGGTGAATGGAAACCGTAGTCTTGTAGACGTTTAGCTACGTCCATTTCTGTAACGCCTGTTTGCTCTTTGATTGGGCGTAGGTCAACAATACACTCGTGCGCAACGCGGTTGTTACGGCCACGGTATAAAATTGGGTAGTGCTCGCTTAGCTTCTCAGATAAGTAGTTAGCATTCACGATAGCCATTTCAGTTGCTTGTTTTAAGCCTTCAGAGCCCATCATGGCAATGTATGCCCACGAGATTGGTAAAATAGCTGCTGAGCCGTAAGGAGCAGCAGAAACCGCACCGTTACCGATGTTTGTGCCAGCAACATTAATTACGCTGTGGTTTGGCATAAATGGCGCTAGGTGAGATTTAACACCGATTGGGCCAACACCTGGACCACCACCACCGTGTGGAATACAGAATGTTTTGTGTAGGTTAAGGTGCGATACGTCAGAACCGATTGAACCTGGGCTTGTAACACCTACTTGCGCGTTCATATTTGCGCCGTCCATGTACACTTGACCGCCGTGCTCATGCACGATGTCACAGATTTCACGAATTGTTTCTTCGTAAACACCGTGTGTAGATGGGTAAGTGATCATGATACAAGATAAGTTTTCAGATACCTCTTCGGCTTTCGCTTTAAGGTCTGCCATATCAACGTTACCGTTTTTATCACAGTCAACAACCACGATTTTCATGCTTGCCATTTGTGCAGACGCTGGGTTTGTACCGTGCGCTGAACTTGGGATCAAACATACGTTACGGTGACCTTCACCGCGTGACTCGTGGTATTTACGAATTGCGATTAAGCCTGCATATTCACCTTGTGCACCTGAGTTAGGTTGTAGTGAAACTGCATCGTAACCTGTGATGTTTACTAACCAATCATGTAGCTCAGTCATCATGATTTGGTAACCCGCTGCCTGATCAAGTGGGCAGAATGGGTGTAAGTTTGCAAACTCAGGCCAAGTGATAGGGATCATCTCAGCTGTCGCATTAAGTTTCATGGTACATGAACCTAATGAGATCATTGAGTGGTTAAGCGCTAAGTCTTTGTTCTCTAGGCGCTTGATGTAACGCAACATTTCAGTCTCGCTGTGGTACGAGTTGAAGTTAGGGTGCGTTAAAATTTCGTCATCGCGTACTAGGCTTGCAGGAATAGAGTTGCTGCCGTTTACTTCGATTTCGTTCGCCAGTGCGTCAACGCTTAGGCCGTGACCTTCACCTAAGATGATGTCGAATAGCTCTGCTACGTCTGCACGGGTTGTTGTTTCTGATACAGAAATTGAGTATTCACCTGCACGGTTAGACGCAAAGTTAACGCCGTTTGCTACTGCTCGTGCAACGATTTCGTCTTTGTTATCTGCAACAACAGTCAGTGTATCGAACCATGTGTCGTGCTTAAGGTTTACACCTTTCGCTTTTAAGCCTGCAGCTAAGATGTCTGCAAAACGGTGAATACGCTCAGCAATCGTTTTCAGGCCTTGTGGACCGTGGTAAACCGCGTAGAACGCTGCCATGTTCGCTAGTAATACTTGCGCTGTACAGATGTTCGAGTTAGCTTTTTCACGACGAATGTGTTGTTCACGTGTTTGCATTGCCATACGTAGTGCGTCGTTACCTAAACGGTCTTTAGAAACACCGATAATACGACCTGGTAGTGAACGCTTGTACTTGTCGCGTGTTGCGAAGAATGCAGCGTGTGGACCACCGTAACCCATAGGTACACCAAAACGCTGTGCTGAACCAAGTACTACGTCTGCACCTAGTTTACCTGGTGCTTTAAGCATTAATAAGCTCATGATGTCTGCAGCAACACAGGCAATCGCTTTTTTGTCTTGTACTTGTGCGATTAGGTCAGTTACGTCAGTGATTTCACCGGTTGTTGATGGGTATTGGAATAATGCACCAAAAATCTCATGATTAGCCGCTTCGCTTGCAGGACCAACAACCACTTCAAAACCAAACTGGTCTGCACGTGTAGCAACAACGTCGATAGTTTGTGTATGTACGTCATCAGCAATGAAGAAGATGTTTGCTTTTTTAGCTTTAGCAACGCGCTTTGCAAGGCCCATTGCTTCTGCAGCAGCCGTTGACTCGTCAAGTAATGACGCGCTTGCTAAATCAAGACCTGTTAGGTCTAGGGTCATAGTCTGGAAGTTTAATAATGATTCTAAACGACCTTGTGCAATCTCTGGTTGGTATGGTGTATACGCAGTGTACCAGCCTGGGTTCTCAAGTACGTTACGTAAAATTACGTGTGGTACGTGAGTTGGGTGGTAGCCTTGACCGATGTATGATTTGAACACTTTATTTTTGCTTGCTACTGATTTTAAGTAGCTTAGTGTTTCAACTTCAGTGCGGCTTTCGCCAATTGATAAACCTTGCTCTAAGCGAATGCTTGCAGGTACCGTTTGACCGATCAGCTCTTCAACACTCGATACTCCAAGAGCGCTCAGCATGTCGCTTACTTGCGCTGGGCTTGGCCCAATGTGACGGCGAATAAAATCTTGCTTTTGCTCTAATTGTTCAAGAGATTTGGCGTTTGACATTTGTCCAGATTCCTATGATCCAAAAAAAAGTGGTTACTGCCAATGGGTAACTGGCAATAACTTAAAAACAGGTTGATTCAGTAACTTACAGCGTATGGAAAAGTAAGCTATAAAATCATAAAAGCCCCAGTGAAACCCAAGCTACGCATTTAATTAGCTGGGGATCTAGACGGGGCTTTTAGTCGGCGTGACTAATTAATTAGTCTTCGTCGATTGTGTTAGCGTAGCCTTCAGCGTCTAACAGGTTATCAAGCTCTGATGTGTCAGATGCTTTGATACGGAATAACCAACCGTCAGTGTACGGGTCGTTATTTACTGTTTCAGGCGAATCTTCAAGCTCTTCGTTGATTGCAACGATTTCACCGCCGATTGGTGCGTAGATGTCTGATGCTGCTTTTACAGACTCAGCTACTGCGCAGTCTTCACCCGCGTCAACTTCATCACCAACTTCTGGTAATTCAACGAATACCATGTCGCCAAGAAGTTCTTGTGCGTGCTCAGTGATACCTACAGTAAACGTACCGTCACCTTCGTCGCGAACCCACTCGTGTGAAGTAGCATATTTTAATTCGCTTGGGATATTGCTCATCTTTTTGTTCCTTTGGTTTATATTGGGTGATAACACCAAATTTTTTATAGTTTAGATAACTGATTTGCCGTTACGTACAAAGCAAGGTTTAACAACCTTAACGTTAACCAGTTTTTTACGCATCTCTACTTGGGCTGTTTCGCCAGTTGAACGCGGAACGCGTGCTAGCGCAACACTGTGACCAAGGGTTGGTGAGAATGTACCAGAGGTAATCACCCCTTCACCACCTTCAACGATTACTTTTAAACCGCTACGCAATACGCCTTTTTCTTCAAGCACTAAACCAACTAGTTTGTCTGTGCTCTTGTCAGCGCGTTGCTGTTCTAATACTTCACGACCAATAAACTTACGATCTTCTGGCTCCCATGCGATTGTCCACGCCATGTTTGCAGCAAGTGGAGAAACGCTTTCGTCCATATCTAGACCGTAAAGGTTCATACCTGCTTCAAGACGTAATGTATCACGAGCACCTAGACCTGCTGGCGCTACGCCTGCGTCTAGAAGTTGTTGCCATAAATCAGCAGCTTGATCGTTAGGTACTACGATTTCATAACCATCTTCGCCAGTATAGCCTGTTGTCGCAATAAATAAATCACCTGCTTGCACACCAAAGAAAGGCTTCATACCTTCAACTGCAGCTTGTTGCTCTGTAGTAAGTACTGTTGCTGTTTTGGCACGTGCATTTGGGCCTTGAACAGCAATCATTGCAAACTCAGGACGCTCAGTTACCGTTACGGCGAAATCAGCTGAAACTTTAGCTAAATGCGCTAAATCTTTTTCACGCGTTGCTGAGTTAACAACTAAACGGTAGTTCGTTTCTGAGAAGAAGTAGATGATAAGGTCGTCGATTACGCCGCCTTCTTCGTTAAGCATACCTGTGTAAAGTGCTTTACCCGGTACGGTTAACTTAGCAACGTCGTTTGCAACTAGCTTACGTAAGAACGCTTGTGCTTGCTCGCCTTGAATATCGACAATTGTCATGTGAGATACGTCAAACATACCTGCATCTGTGCGAACCGCATTATGCTCTTCGATTTGTGAGCCGTAGTTGATTGGCATTTCCCAGCCGTGAAAATCAACCATTTTTGCGCCAGCTTCTAGGTGCTTAGCATGTAAAACTGTTTTAGAAGTCATAATATTCCTTCACTTTTAAATTAACCCACTAGTGTGGGGCGTGGCCTCAATTTAATGAGGGGGAATAACATGGGCGGCGATTATACATTAGTTGCACAGTTGTCACACCCAAATTGCGATTTTGTAACTAAAAAACAGCTAAACACCCAAGTGCGTAGCTGTTTTAAATATTTTATGTTTTAAGCAACGTTGGCTAAGGCTAAATCAAAGCCGAGCTGCTGTAAGTGCGTTTGCCATTTATCAAGCTCTGCTTGGCGCGCCACCAGCTGAAATTGCTGTGTTGCTTGGTTATCTATCGCGGTAATAAATACCTCACCGCTTTGTGCACCATAACAACTGCGCATGTCTGATAAACGCAGCCCCGGTGTTAGCTTAAAGCTGTCTACCAAGGCATCAAACGCCTGCTCACCACTTAGGGTTAGCGCGCTTAAATCGTCACGCATTACATAATCAATGTCGTAACGTAGTTGTTGCTCATTTATAAGCGACTGTAATTGCACGCTAGCATCTTTACCTAACACAAAACGAAATGCAGTTTCGTTAAAGTAGTACAGGGCATAAGCGTAGCTGCTTGTTAGGTCATCGTCTAATGAACTACGTAAGCCTAAACCGCTAGCAGTTAGCTTATTGATATCAAGACCTAAAATAGCCGTTAAAAATGGGATTGCTTCAGTGCCACTAAAATCCATAATGGCAATATCGCTATTAGCTCGTAGCACATTATCTGCTGGAGTCTCAGCTTGGCTGTGGCGAGCAAACATTATTGGCGTAAAAGTCATATGTGACACCTATCAATCGTTAATGCTTGAAGTATATTGCGCCGTGCTGGCAACAACAAATTGTAATTATTTATCAATTGATAAATAATGCTTATATATATAGCCCTATAAATAGAATTTTTTAATGAAGAACATTTCTACCGATAGCTTACGTACTTTAGTAACCGTTGTTGAAGTTGGCGGGTTTGCCAAAGCAGGTGAATTATTGGGGCTATCGCAACCTGCTGTGAGCTTACAAATTAAGCGCCTAGAAGACATGCTTGGCCATAAGCTATTCAAAAAGCAAGGTCAGCGCCAAGTACTTAATCAATATGGCGAATTGCTTATGCCATTAGCTAAACAAATGCTGCAACAAAACGATGCTATTTTGCAGCAGTTCACCAGCGAAAATGTCACAGGTAAAGTGCGCTTGGGGATCCCCAGTGAATTTGCCGCACGTATTCTACCTTCAATCATTGGTGACTTCGTTGCCCTCTACCCGGATGTATCACTAGAAGTTCGCTCTCGCTTGAGTAAACATTTGTTGTCGGTCTCGCGCCAAGATCAATTCGATTTAGTACTGGCATTAAACGAAGAGCTAGAGTCAGCCAAGTTCCCTATTTTTATGCAAGACCAATTAGTATGGGTAGGCGATTTAAACCTTGCACAAAACGATGTGGTAACGCTAGTCACCGCTCCTGAGGGATGTATTTATCGCCGCAGAGCAATAGAAGCACTACAAAGTGCCGGTATTAAATACCGTATTGCCTACAGTAATGCTGACTTAACCGGCCTGACTGCCGCGTTAAAAGAAGGCTTAGGCATTACTGTGCTCGCAAAAAGCACCGTACCTAATGAGCTGAATTACCAATTACAAACCAAAGACCTACCTGAACTTGGGCAAATAGGTATTAGTTTAATTAAACGCACTGAAGACCCAGGAACCGCCGTCGATAAACTTGCTGAGTTCATCGCCCTGCGTTTGACATAGGTGTGAGTGAGTTAGCAAGTTAGCAAAATTGTAGCAGCGATTTCATATCGCATAATAAAATGAATATTCACAAAGAGAAAAAGAGACGCTTCGCTTTAGAGGATAGTAACTAATAATTTTTATTGGGTTACTCATTCACTTCTCATTGTCTTCTCTTTGTACAAAAAAAATATTGAACCACAGAGTACACCGAGGCGCTTCGCGCTACATAGAGAAAGTAATGATCACATAGAGAAAAAGAGACGCTGCGCTTTAGAGGAAAACAAACTCTTTTTGGCTTGTTTCATTCACTTCTCATTCTTTTCTCTTTGTGCAAAAAATATTGAATCCCAGAGAGCCCCGAGGCGCTTCGCGCTATATAGAGAAAGTAAAAATCACAAAGAGGACAAGAGACGCTTCGCTTCAGAGGAAAACAAACTCTCTTTTGGCTCTTCTCATTCTCTTCTCTTTGTGCAAAAAAATATTGTAGATCGTCATTTATGGCGACACATAATCACTAACATTGACGGGCTAAAGCCCGACCTACGAATTACCCGTTGTTTAAGAAATATCACGCGAAATAAATTTCACGCCTACAGGCGAGCATTTCAATTTAACTATGTGCAGGCACAATCTAGCTTAAAGCTTCTTTGCTCTTTCCCCTTTCTAACTCGCTAACTTGTTAAGTTTTACTTAACACATCACCGAACCAGAATGATATTACAATACTACTGTAATTTATTTAAATAAATGAATACAACAACTTACAGATAACAGTACTTTTATTACAAATAGGATTGATTCGCATTATATTACATGTTTTAATTGCGCCCGTTAAAAAAATCTAAATACACAGGACACACAATGACACCTAAGTTTATTGTTTCTACGCTTTCGACTGCGGTCGCTTTATCTTTAAGCGCGAATGCTTTTGCAAAAGATGTAACTAAAGAAGAGAAAAACTTTGAGCAAATCACTGTAATTGGCTCTGCATCTGCAATTAACGATATTCCAGGTTCTGCTACATTCATAGACGAGCAAGAACTAGAAAAGTTTGAATACACTGATATCTCTCGTGTTTTAAGTGCTGTACCTGGTGTATATGTACAAGAAGAAGACGGCTATGGTCTTCGTCCTAATATCGGTATGCGTGGTACAGGCACAGGCCGTAACGACAAAATCTCTGTAATGGAAGATGGTGTACTTGTAGCACCTGCACCTTACTCTGCTCCTTCTGCTTACTACTTCCCTACTATGGGTCGTATGGAGTCTATCGAAGTACTAAAAGGTGCTGCTTCTGTTAAGTATGGTCCGCGTACAACCGGTGGTGTTTTAAACTTAGTTTCGCGTAGCTTACCAACAGAAGGCTCTAAAGGTTTACTTAACGCTGAACTTGGTAGCGATGGTTTCTACAAAGGTCATGCTTACTTCGGTAAAAAGAAAAACAACGCTGCTGGTCTTGTAGAAGTATTTACTTACGGCGCAGATGGCTTTAAAGACTTACCAGTTGGCAGCGACAACACAGGCTTTGAAAAGAACGATTTCTTATTAAAGTTTGGTTTTGACTTTGGTGACAACGAAGCACACAGCCTAGAAATGAAATTAAAGTACTCAGACGAGCGTTCTGACGAAACTTACATGGGTTTAACTGACGCTGATTACCAAGCAACCCCTTATCGTCGTTATGCTGCATCGCAAAACGACGAAATGAACACACAACACAATGCATACCAAATTAACTATGCATACCGTTTTGGTAAAGGTTATGAGCTACTTGCTACAGCTTACTTAAACGACTTCCACCGTAACTGGTATAAAGCAAGTAAAGTAAGCACAAGTTACCTTGAGCAATACAGTGAATTTGAAGCAAACCCAACTAGCGAAGGTATTGAGGGTGTTGGCGTAAAAGCAAATAACCGAGATTACCAAGCAAAAGGCTTACAAACTGAATTCCATATTCCAGCAGGTAACCACTACTTTACTGTTGGAGCACGTTACCATGAAGATGAAATGGATCGTTTCCAGTGGGAAGACAAATACACACTTAACCAAGACTTATCAATGACGCTAACAGAAAAAGGCGTTCCAGGTTCAAACAGTAACCGTTTAGATAGCGCCGAAGCGACTACCCTTTTCATTCAAGATGAGTGGTCACTTGATGCATTAGTAATTAGCGCTGGTCTTCGCTACGAAGACATCACAATCAAACGTGTTGAATGGGCTAAGTCTGATCCAAACCGTGAAAATGGTTTAACAAAAGACATCAGCAACGACACTGAGATCTTAGTGCCATCTCTAGGTGCAACATACACAGTAAGCGACAACATAACGCTGCTTGCTGGTATTCAAAAAGGTTACGCACCAGCAGCCCCTGGTAATGCAAACCAAGAAGAAGAAGAGAGTGTCAACATTGAGCTAGGTGGTCGTTACGATTACGCTGGCATTCAAGGTGAAGTAATTTACTTTAACTCTGACTACACAAACATGCACGGTAACTGTACTGCGTCTGTTGGTTGTAGCGATGACAACATTGGCGATCAATACAACTACGGTGAAGTATCGGTGTCTGGTTTTGAGCTAAGCGCAGGTAAAGTGTTTGCTACAAACGCAGCTTCATTCCCAGTTCGCTTAACATACACTTACACTGATTCTGAGTTCGATAATGCATTTGAGTCAGATCTTTGGGGTAGCGTAGAAAAAGGCGATGCAATGCCATACGTACCTGAAAACCAATTAGCGCTTTCTGTAGGTGCTGAGTTCTCAAGCTTTGTATTCGATACACAAATGCGTTACGTGTCTGATGCACACGCAGACTTAACAGACTCAGGTCGCAATGCAATCGACAGCCGCGTTGTGTGGGATTTAGCTGCTAAATACTTAATCGACGACAAACAAAAAGTGTACTTAACAATAGACAACCTGTTTGACAAAACCTACGTTGCAAACCGTGCAAACGGTGGTATTCAACCTGGCAAACCACGTAGCCTACAACTGGGTTACAGCTACTCGTTTTAATAAAACGTTTTAGCGAAATTTAAAAAGCCGTGTGATGAAAATCTCACGGCTTTTTTGCGGGTGTGAGTTAGTGCGATTTTATATCGCGTGACTCAACAGATACTCACAAAGAGGATAAGAGGCGCTGCACTTTAGAGGAAAAACTACAAAATCTTATGGTCTTTCTCATTCTCTTCTCATTGTCTTCTCTTTGTGCAAAAAATAGTGAACCACAGAGAACACCGAGACGCTTCGCGTTACATAGAGAAAACATAATTTAAAATAATAATCACAAAGAGGATAAGAGGCGCTGCGCTTTAGAGGAAAAACTACAAAATCTTATGGTCTTTCTTATTCTTTTCTCATTGTCTTCTCTTTGTGAAAAAAATAGTGAACCACAGAAAAAACAGTAAATTACGCGCGGTAAACCCGCTGCTACGAATTTGGCGTTAAAACGCCTCCTACACCTCGTATCTCTTTCCTCGAAACTCGTACCTTTCCCCTTTACTCTTTCTAACTCGCTAACTTTCAATCTGAAAGCTGATGGCTTTAGTTTACGATCAAAAAAGCCGCGGTGATGGGCGTACCGCGGCTTTGCATAACTTTATAATTAGTTTGCTAGTTTACTACCAGCTTCTCATCTTATGGCCTTTTAAGGCATAGAATAAAATGAATACATAGCTTGGAATCATGACAATATATGCACCTTGTGCGCCAAGGCCAGCAACATTGCCTAAACCAATTAACAATGGGCCGAGTGCACCACCGGCAATACCCATAATAAGTAAGCCTGATGCAGTGCCTGTTAAGCGACCTAAACCAGCTAAAGCCAGTGGCCAAATAGCAGGCCAAACCATTGCATTAGCAAAGCCTAATAACGCAATGCACAAAAGAGGGTCCGGTAACTCAGGGCCACCAAATGGCACTAATAATAAGTTTGAAATAATGAATGAATCATTGCTGCCAAGTACCACTAGCAACACGGTAATAATACCAGCAATACCCGACATTAATAACGCTGTTTGTTGGCTCATAAAGCGCGGAATAGTCAAAATACCAATTGCGTAACCAATCAACATACACGCCATAGTATAAGAGGTCATGACTGAGTAGTCGGCAACGCCAATTTGTAATGCGTAAGAGCCAATTGTGTCTGCCGCAATAACTTCAACAGCAACGTATAGTGCAATACCAACAACACCTAAAACCAAGTGTGGGTGTGCAAGCGTTTCTTTAATTTCACCTTTACCGTTTGATGTTTTGTCTTCATCAAAAACTAAATCAGGTAATGGAGCAAATTTAGCAAATGCGGCAAATAACATGATTAAAGCTGCAATCAATACATAGGGCATGATCAGGCTATTAGCCATAATATCTTTTTGTTCTTGCGATAGTTTACCTGCGCCATCTACAACGCCGCTTACTACTACAGCAGCAAAAATAACAGGCACAATAACACCCGCAAATTTGTTTAATAAGCCCATGATACACACACGTACGGCAGCTGATTTTTCAGAGCCCATTTTTACCACGTATGGGTTAACAGCCGTTTGTAGCACGGTTTGTCCAACACCAATCATTAACTGTGCGAACAAGAAAATCTCGATCATCTGCAGTTTCGCAGCTGGAATATACATCAGCGCCGATAAAGCCATAATCGCACAGCCAATCGCCATGCCATTCTTATAACCAACACGTTTGATCAGCATCGCCGATGGGATGCCGGCAACTGTTACTGCAATATAAAAAGAAGAGATGATAAACGAAGCTTGTAACGGCGAAAGCTCAAGCATTTGCTGCAAAAATGGTGTGATTGCACCATTAAGCCACGTTATACACCCTAAGATAAAAAACATTGAGCCGGCCAATACCATTGGCAGCCATATGCTTTGTTTTGTGTTGTTGTCACACTCAACCGTTGCTTCCATAATTGTTCTCTTAGTTTAATTATTTTTATTTGGTTGGAATCTAGTATACAACTCGATAAAGCTGTTTAATTTCCATACCAATCACAAAAATTTAATCATACACTAACAAAAATGACAGCGCTATCATTTTGCGTTCATATAAGTGCAAAAAAGCCGCAGCTAATTGCTTAGCTGCGGCTTAAACTAAATAGTAACAACTAGTTAGATGTTATTTACCAATCGCTTCTTTTGCGAACAAATGTTTAATTGGGCCAAGGTTATCAACTAGGCTTAAACCAACACCACGTACGAGTTTTTTCAGTGGATTAGCCCCTGCAAATAGCTCTTTTAAGCCTTGCATCATGGCAATGTGTTTTTGTGCATCAAGCTTGCGAGTACGTTCATAATCACGCAGTGTGCGCGCGCTTGCAAACTCACCTTGCTCATTACTTAAAAGCTCAATTAAATAAGCGGCGTCTTTTAGGCCAAGATTCATACCTAAACCAGCTAATGGATGAATGGTATGCGCTGCATCGCCCATTAATACCACTTTGCCAGACACCCACTGCTGGGCGTAACGCATTTTAAGTGGAAATGCCATGCGCTCACTTTGCACTTCACATAAACCACATTGACCATCAAGGGCTGCCATTACTGCTTTATTAAAGTTGCTATCATCAAGCGCTAAGAGTGTTTCGCAGTGCTCTGGACTTGTTGACCATACAATTGAATGCGTGTGTTTGTCTGGTAACGGTAAGAACGCCAGCGGCCCTGTTGGCAAAAATACTTGGCGTGCCGTGTTGTTATGCTCATCAGACGTTTTAACCGTAGCAACAATGGCGTGATGGTCGTAATCTTTAAAAGTAATTGGCATATTGAACTGCTTGCGAATAGCCGAGTTGGCACCATCAGCCGCCACTAATAATTTAGCAATCACAGGCTCGCCGCTTTCAAGCGTAATAAATACATCAGAATCAGTTTGATGAATTTGCTGATAACGGGTTTCGAACAATAAAGTGGCATTACTTTGCTTTTCAAGTTCGCTAATTAAAGCGTAGCGAATAATATCATTTTCAACGATATGACCTAGCTGTGGTAAGTCGAGATCGTTATGATCAAAATGAATTTTACCAAAGCTGTCTTGGTCACGTACATCCATCGACGTATAAGGTGTGGCACGCTGTTTAATAATCTCTTGCCAAGCATTCAAAGACTCAAATAAGCCCTGACTGGCAAGACTCAATGCGCTTACTCGAAGTGCATAATCATCACCCGGTAAGGTTTGATTTTTACTTGCATCAACAACCACAACACTGATATCTGCTTTTGCTAAACCAAGTGCTAGCGTAAGACCAACACAACCACCACCGACAATACAAACTTGTGCTTGTTTCATATCCGTTTACCTTGCTTAACCTGACCCATAAGCTGTTTTGCCAGCGGGGTTTTTAACGAGGAGAATAAATCCATTGAGAAAAGGCCAATGCTGCGACCAAGTGCGAGCAATCGTGATGAGTTTGAGAACAAACGCACTAGGCTGTCTGTGAGTGTCATCACGGTAGTAATGTCCTTGCTACGCTTTTGACTGTAATAACGGGTAAAAGCGTAATCACCAAGGTCGCTTCTATTAGCCATATCACACAATAGTTGTACATCTCGCAGGCCTAAGTTAAAGCCCTGCCCTGCAATTGGGTGAATAGCGTGGCCTGCATTCCCTATTAATACCGTGCGATGGCTGCTAAGTGACTCTGCTTTACCGTAAACCAGAGGGTAGCTTGCACGCATGCCTACTTTGCTAAATGAACCGCCGCAGTAACCAAATGCTTTTTGTAAAGCAGCTAAAAAAGCATCGTCTTCAAGTGTCATATAGTGCTCAACTTGCTCAGGCTCCATGCACCATACTAGTGAGTATCTATTATTACTCATTGGCAACAGTGCCATTGGGCCGTATTCCGTAAAACGCTCAAAAGCATGATGATGATGACCACCAGCCACTTCGATGTTGGCAATAATTGCCGCTTGCTGATAAGCGCGGGTATTAAACTCAATATTGGCCAACTTACGGCTTTGTGAATGAGCACCATCAGCAATCACCACAAGCTTTGCACTTAACTGCTCACCTGAGCTCAGTGTAATGTTGGCACAGTCGCTCTGGTATTCAAGTTTGGCGACTGTATCAGGGCAAAATAAACGGACATCAGTTCGCATGAGTTGCTGATGAAGACTACGCCCAAATGGATTCACTTCGACCACATAGCCAAGGGCATCATGGCCGTATTCTTGGCAATCAATATGTGTTTTACCAAAATGACCACGATCAGATACGGTTACTTTTTCAATCGCTGCCGCAAATGGCGCTTGGCAATCAAAGGCATTGATTGATTTTAAGTATTGCACCGACTGCTGAGCCAGCGCAATGCTTCTATCATCAAAGCTTGGGTGATAGTCTGCGCTTACTTCATTTGCCTCAATTACAGCGATTGATAACTGCTTATTGCTCTGTTTTAGGCCCAGTGCACAACTTGCACCCGCCATTCCACCGCCGATAATGACAACATCAAACTGCTTTGCCACGCTTGCTCCTAGCCTTTGTTTGCTTGCATCACTGCTTCAATGTCACTAATGGTTTTTGGAACCGAAATGGTCAGGTTTTCATGGCCATCTTGAGTGACAAGTAAGTTATCTTCAATACGAATACCAATGCCTTTATATTGCTCTGGTGCTTTTGCATCTTCGCTAATATATAAGCCAGGTTCGATGGTTAGCACCATGCCTGGTTCAAATACACGCTCTTTTTCATCAAGCTTATATTCGCCAACATCGTGAACGTCTAACCCTAACCAGTGGCCAAGTCCATGCATGTAAAAGGCTTTGCACGCTTGGTTAGCCATTAGTTCATCAAGCTCGCCCGTTAGAATGCCTAACTCAATGAGCCCTTGCGTAAGTACCGTCGAGGCCAATTCATTGGCTTTAGACAAACTACCACCCGGTTTTACTTGGCTAAATGCCGCTTCTTGGGCTGCTAATACAATATTGTAAAGCGCTGCTTGAGGTTCGCTAAATTTGCCATTGATTGGGAAAGTGCGTGTAATATCTGCCGCATAACCTTCAAGTTCACAGCCAGAATCAATTAACACTAAATCACCATCTTTTAGTTCAGCGTCATTTTGTGTGTAGTGCAAAATATTGGCGTTGTCACCACTGCCCACAATCGTGCCATAAGCAGGATGACGAGCACCATTCATTGCATAATGATGATGCAGTTCAGCTTCTAATTGGTATTCAGTTGCGCCTGGTTTGGCAAACTGCATAGCGCGAATATGACCTTGCGCACTAATTTCGCAGGCTTTGCGCATAATGTTTAATTCTGCGTCAGATTTAAATAAACGCATTTCGTGCACTAAACCACGAATATCTTTAATGGTGTGCGGGGCTTTGTAGCCTTTTTTAGGTGCGCCGCGAAGTGTGCTTAATAAATCCCAGATCTTTGCATCGAAGTTTGGGTAAGTGCCTTGTGCATAAAATAAAATCTGCTGGCCGTTCACCAAATCTAATAATTGTTCATCTAGTTCAGTAAGTGGGCTAGTTGCGTCGAATAAGTACTCAGATTTAGCCTTTTCGAAGCCTATTCTGCGACCATGCCAAATTTCAGCCAGTTTGTCTTTGTTACGGCAAATAAGAGTACTTGGCGTATCGCTCGACGGACACAATACTAAAACTGCATCCGGTTCGTTAAACCCTGTTAGGTAGAAGAAATCACTGTCTTGGCGAAATGCATACTCAGTATCACGACTACGTGTTACTTCTCCTGCAGCAGGAATAATAGCCACACTGTTTTTATCCATCATCGCAAGCAGGCGCTCACGACGGGCTTTAAATTCAGCTTTATCGATTACAATAGACGACATGCTAAACCTCTGTAATTTGATTAGTGAAGGGTCTTCTTAGGATTTTTGTCTGTAGGCTCTTTACCTAGCTCAGCAAAACATAACAACGCAGAAACACGCACATATTCAATCACCTCGTGCAGTGCTTGGCTATCTTCTTCGGTCTCTTCAAACATGGTGTCTAAGCGGGTAATTTCACTAAAATCGCTAATTACTTCTTTCACATCAGCTGATAACTTGCCGTAATCTTTTTGTTTTAACCCAAAACCAAGCATAAAACCCGATACCCAAGATACTAATCCATTAGCTAAATCGATCAGTGTTTCATCATCGCTTGGTAAGAATAGATCAAACTGAAATTCTTCATCACTAAAGCTGGCCACAACCTGAGAATAAACGTCAGCAAAAAATGCTTTTAAATCTTTATTGAAGGCTAAGCCATCGTTGAATACATCACTTAGTAAACCTAAGTATTCTTCGGCTTCAATATTGATGCCACAGGCTAATAAACCACTGATCACACCATGGGCTTCGGCTGGTGCGACGAAAATTTCATTTTTTTCTAATAACAATTGGGCTTGTTGGTAATCAGGTAACGTGCTCATAACTTTTTCTTTGTTCGGCTAAGTAACGCCATGCTACCACTCGATAAATCGCAACTCCAATTAATTGTATGATTGAGGTCAAAAAGCAATCTGAAAAGTAAATAAGCAGTTAAAGGTGGGGAAAAACTACGCGAACGATCCGCTTTTTTTACTTCTATGGTTTAAGGATTGAAACTTGTCTTATATACTGAAGGTGTTCCCTAGGGTGTAGGAGCTTGGTTAAGTCCCTGAGCCGATAAATTTTATGTTAGGGTTTCTGTTCGTTTACTATTGTGCAAGCTCGGCATGTACCGAGAAGCCTACGGTAGACCGCAGATCCCCGCCCTGAAACCTCAAGGTTTCAGGACTGACACCGGGCACCGCATACTTGGGGAACACCATCAAGCTATCAGCTATCAGCTATCAGCTATCAGCTATCGAAAATCTTCCATGTAGTTTTTCTTTTATACAAGAACTTATTACTCTTATTCGCGCGAAATAAATTTCACGCCTACGGTATCGGGTTTAGCCATAGCTATGTGCGGGCACAATCTAACTTTACTCTTTCCCCTCGCTAACTCACTAACTTATTTCTTCTGATAGCTGACGGCTGAAAGCTGATAGCTCCTGTGTGTTGGGTTTCACTTCACTCTACCCAACACACAAGCTTTTAACCTATCGCCCCCTACTTAAACCATCCCTGAAAGCGCTCCATCAATAGATAATTAACCGGCACTAATAGCAAGGTGATAAGCGTTGCAAAGATAATCCCAAAACCAAGACTTACCGCCATTGGTATAAGAAATTGTGCTTGCGTAGCTTTTTCAAATAACAGCGGCATTAAACCAATAAAAGTGGTTAGACTGGTTAGCATAACTGGGCGAAAACGAGCTGCACCGGCAAGCTTAACGGTTTCAAGTAAATCACCGCCTTCTTCACGTTTCTTATTGATAAAATCAACCAGTACCAGTGAGTCATTCACAACCACGCCTATCAAGGCCAACATGCCAAGTAAACTCATAATGGTCAGATCCATTCCCATTATCCAGTGACCCATTACGGCACCTATCATGCCAAACGGTATAACGCTCATTACGATCAATGGCTGCATATATGATTTAAACGGAATCGCTAATAACGCATAAATAATAAAAAATACAAACACTAGGCCCCAAGCCAGTGAACCAAATGATTCACGCTGTTCTTTGGCTTCACCTTCTAGTGAATAATCAACTCCAGGATATTGCTGCATTAGCTCGTCTAAGTAAGTTTTTAGATCTGCTTGCAGCACCGTCATATTGGTATTTGATTTTTCGACATCCGCAGTCACATTCAGTGTGCGATAGCGGTCAATACGATAAATAGATGATGGGCTTTGGCCCGGTACTAGAGTTGCCACATGCGAGAGCGGCACAGTCCCACCAGCAGGAGTTTTAATTAGAATGTCTTTCAAATCAGCAACAGAACGACGCTCTTCAATAGGTAAACGCACCATAACCCGCACATCATCGCGCCCACGTTGTATGCGCTGAACTTGCGCACCGAAGAACGAATTACGTACTTGCTGCGATACATCAACACGGTTTAAACCTAATGCTAAACCTTGCTCTGTCAGCTCTATTTGCAACTCCTCTTTACCGTCTGACATGCTATCAGCAATTTCGAAGACGGTTGGATAAGTCGATAATCGTTCTTTCACTCTTTCGGCTACTGCTTCAAGCATTTCAATTGAGCTACCATTTAGCTGTACATCAATTGGGCTCGATGTTCTGCCAAACTCAGCACGGAACGTTACACTTTCTGCACCCGGTATAATGCCAATTAAGTCTCGCCATTCACTAGCAAGTTCACGAGAGCCAATATCTGATTCTCGTTTTTCAGCTGGCATAATCTCAAATCTAACACTGCCCGTATTTGACGAGCCACCACGCCCCCCCGTAGTTGCCAAAATATTTAAAATTACACTTTGACCGTCTTCATCACGATATTTATCTTGTAACTCTTTTGCCTTGTCTGACATTTTGATTACATATTTATTCGTTACTTCAAACGGTGTACCTGCAGGAAAAGTAACAGATGCACGCACGGTTTCACTTGGAATTCGAGGGAAAAAAGTAAACTTCGTCCAACCACTTGTTATTAAAGTCATAATAATTATAAAAATACCGACAAATAAGCTCACAGTGGCTACTTTATTCTTTAAGGCTAAATTCAATAATGGTTGGTAATATTTCATTATTGCGTGTTCAAAACCGTCGGCAAAGCGCTGCTGAAGGCGTTCAAGTTTGGTCGGTTCACCCTTCTCGTGGCGCAGCTTTAAATACTTTAAGTGTGCAGGTAAAACAAACTTTGACTCGATTAATGAGAATAGTAAAACCGGAATAACCACGACAGGGATTTGTGCAAAGATAGCGCCTCGCGCACCTTCAATAAAAGCTAAAGGTAAAAAGGCTGCAACGGTTGTCAACACACCAAAGGTCACAGGAGTTGCTACTTCCTGAGTACCACGAATAGCCGCTTGTTCACCACTTTCTGCCGTTTTTAAGTGGGTATAAACGTTTTCACCTGTAACAATGGCATCATCTACAACAATACCTAACACTAAAATAAAACCAAATAAGCTGATTACATTGAGTGTTATACCAAAGATAGGCATTATCAAAAATGCGCCCATAAACGATACAGGTATGCCAATAAATACCCAAAAAGCAATAGCTGGACGTAGGAATAGAGTTAATAGCGCTAGCACTAAAATTCCGCCCTGAATTGCGTTACTTGTGAGAGTTGCTATGCGGCTTTTTACAACTTCGGAGTCATCGTCCCAATAACTTAACTCAAACCCTTCTGGAAGTTGACTTTGATGTTCTGTGATAAAGTTTTTTACAGCATCAGCTACTTCAATCGCACTTTGTGGACCAATACGGTATACATCAATAAAAGCTGCCTGTTTACCATTAAAACGAGTACGAACGGGGGTTTCTTCAAAATCATCACTAATACGGGCAATATCACCTAAACGGATAATAGTGCCATCGGCTTGGTTCTTAACCACTATATTAGCAAATTCATCTTTACGGTATGCTTGCCCTTTAGAGCGAATAAGTACATCACCGCCCTCTGTTTTTAAATTACCAGCAGAAACGTCTGTGCTTGAGTTCTTAATAGCTGAAGAAATATCCGCTAAACTCAAATCATATTGCCGCAAAGTATCTTGACTCACCTCTATGGCTATTTCGTAATTACGAACTCCGCTTAACTCAACTTGAGTTACACTTGGCAAACGCAAAAGCTCATCACGTACAGTTTCAGCGTATTCAAGTGTTTCTTTTTCACCATAAATACTTGAAACAGATACTGCGATAACTTCGCGCTTCCATTCGGCAAGCGAAACTATCGGCTTTTCCGCATCAACCGGAAAGGTGTTAATCGCATCTACTCGACTTTTAATATCAGCCAATAGCTCCCTTGGGTCATAACCTGTCTCGACCTCTATACTTACTGATGAAGAGCCTTCTGATGAACGACTCGTGATCCGCTTTACCCCTTCAAGATCTTGAACAGCTTCCTCAATGCGAATAGAGACCCCTTTTTCTACATCCTCAGGCGTCGAGCCACGAAGTGATACACTGACACTAATGCGATCTGACTCAAACGATGGAAATACCTCAAGCGGGATTTGTGTCGAAACGCTAAATAAACCTGCTAATAAAATGCTGATCAGCAATAAGTTTGCTGCAACATGATTCTTTGTAAACCAAGCAATCATTATTGCGCTCCTTGCTCTTTAGGTTGCTCTTGATTATTAAGACGCTTAGCTTTCCCCCTCGTAGCTTGATACTCTTCGCTTCCCATCACAGTCACTTGCGTACCTGAGCTAACTTGTCCAAGCGGTGTAATAACTAAATTATCACCTGCAGACAGGCCATCAGCTACAACAGCTTGATTAGCATTTTGCCAAGCAAGTGAAATATTTTTACGACGTAAAACACCTTGCTCTTCAACATAAACATAAGTGCCTTGGTAAATCGCACTATTTGGAATCACAATGGCATTATCAATCGTCTTACCGGTGATCTGCGCTTTGATATATTGACCAATTTTGATTGGATATTGATTTATAGATGTTGCTTTATAAGGGTCATTAATTTGTGCAACCACATAAAGCTGCTGAGCGTTTTCGTCAATGGCACCTTCGGTGCGGACAACTTGACCTTGCCAATGCTGTTTACCAACAAGGTCTGAGCTGAATTTAACTAATGAACCCGCACTATTTTTAGCGCCGTCACGGAACTGCTCAGGTAAGTTAATAAACGGCAAGTCTTTATTTTTGATTGGTAAGCGGATCTCAACACGGTCAATCGCATAAATGCTCGCTAGTTCCATGTTGTTACTCACAACTTGGCCTAAGTCTACACTGCGACTTAAAACACGACCTGCGTAAGGTGCTGTAATTTTTGTACGCTCTAAGTCGAGTTTAGCTTTTTCAAGGGTGGCTTGAGCCGATAATACGCTCGCTTCAGCAGCAGCTAATTGTGGTTTACGCAGCACTAAGCTACTAGCTTCTTCGCCCTTACCTAAGCGCTGCCAGTCAGTTTCAGCTTGGCGACCGCGAGCTTGTTCTTCAAGTAAGCCTTGCTCTGCGGTTAATAAAGCAGCTTGGGCTGATTTCACTTCGGCGCGGTGATCTCTATCGTCTAGCTGCAACAACACATCGCCTTTTTCAAAAAAACCACCTTCACGAAATTGTTCACTAATTTCTATAATTTGTCCGGAGGCCTGAGCAACTAACAAACTTTGCGTACGCGGCTTAACCGTTCCAAAACTATCTATCATCACTTGATAGGATTCTGGCGTCAGCGTTTTAACAGCAACATTTACTTTCGCTTTCGGTGGTGAAGAAAAGCGGTTTGCTTGTGGTGGGTTGCCTTTAATAAACATGACGAGCAGTACCGTCACAGCTATAACTACAAGTGGGATTAATATTTTACGTGTCTTACTATTCATGATTATTGCTCTTCTACTTCGCTGTTTGCTGCACTAAAGTCACCACCAAGGGCAATGTGTAAGTTAATTCGATTTTTAATAAGCTGATTTTTAAGTTCGATGACCGAACTCTGCGCGTTGAAAGAACGATCTTGCGCATCTAGAACGGTGGTGTATGTTACTAAGCCACTTTGATATTGCTCAAAGGATAAGCGCTCAGCGGCAACCGCATTTTCTTGGGCTTCTAAGGTTTTTTCATAACGAACTTTTAAAGCTTGTTCTTGGCTAATTGCAGTTTCAACATCATTAAATGCATCATAGAGTGTGGCAAGGTAAGCTTGCTCTTGACGTTTAACGGTAAGCCTTGCTTGTTCTTCATTAGCTTGTAAACGCCCCCCTTCAAAGAGCGGCATTGAAATGCTACCAATCAGCGACCAAGCTAAGCTAGAAGGCGAAAATAAATCACTTACTCTATTGGTGCTGTCACTGATTGATGCTGAAAGATTTAAACTCGGAAAACGCTGTTTATGCGCATAAGCAAGCCCTGCGTCTGTGCTTAAAAGCTGATACCAGCTCGCCATTAGCGCTGGTTTGCGGGTGATGAGCTCTGAAGGCAACCCCAACGGAATAGTGTTCTCAAGTAATGGCAAATCTGCACTGACAGTTAATGCGCCTGCAGGATATTGACCTGTTAAACGCTCTAAATCACGAATCGATTGAGTTAGCTTGGCTTGCTGCGCGGCAATATTCGAGCGCTCAGTATTTAACTCATTACGCGCAAGATATACATCAAGCGCTTCATTTAAACCTTGGCGGTATCCTGATTCAATAATATCTAAATTTTTCTCGGCGTTTTGTTCTCGTTGCTTAAACAACTCAAGCAATTTGTGATTAGTAATAACATCAAACCAACCAGCTACTACATCAGCCACTAATTGTTGTTTGCTTTGCGCAAATATGGCTTTTTCTGCTAGATACTCAAGGTTTGCCTGTCTTTCTGAGGCCGATAATTTTCCCCATAAATCAACTTCGTAGCTTAATTCTAGCGATGCTGAGCTGGCATTACTGTAACTGACAGGGCGATTATCTTTACTGCGGCTAGCACGTGTTGATAAATCTAGGCTTGGCCATAAATCAGCCCCTGCAGCAATAAGCTGCTGCTCTTTAATTGCCACATCAAAACCAGCTTGTAAAATTGCTTGGTTATGCGCCAATGCTTGCTCAACTAAATTAAAAACTTGAGGATCGTGTAATTGCTGCAACCAGTTATCTTGAACTGCAAGCACCTTGTCGTCTGCGGGAAGCTGCTGCCATGCACTCGGCACCGACTCAAGTTCAGCAACTCGTTCATTGTGAGCCGGCTGGCTTGCACATGCACTTAGCAAAATTACACTTAAAGCCAAAAAACTCGGCTTATATTGCCAATTCATTCTAAAAACCTGAAAACATCTATTTATGAGTGTAATTCAAGCACCACGTTAAGTTTTGCTCAACTGACTTTACATAACATTACACTGCCTGGCATGTGGCTACGATGAACGGTAGGAAAATGGAGGTAAGTTGCAAACTATCAGCTATCAGCTATCAGCTATCAGCTATCAGCTATCAGCTATCAGCTATCAGAACTTTGATCTAGCTTCTCTCTTTTACAAGAGTTTATTAGCGTGTAATAAATTTACATATACGGGTGAGCATTTATCTGAAACTGAGTGTAGGCACTTTTCAATCTGACTTCTAACCACTGATATCTAATAACTCTTTTTTCGGCGTTAAAACGCCTCCTTCAACTCGTATCTCGGGCCTCGAAACTCGTACCCTTACTCTTTCTAACTCGCTAACTTTTTCATCTGATAGCTGACGGCTGAAAGCTGATAGCTCTAAATTTCACGCCTACGGGATGTAAAATCGTGATTTGGAGGGGCCAAAAACAAAAAAACCTCGCAATTGCGAGGCTTTGAATCAATGGTGCCCAGAGGCGGAATCGAACCACCGACACGAGGATTTTCAATCCTCTGCTCTACCGACTGAGCTATCTGGGCAATATTTAGTTCTATGCAGAATATCCACAAGGATTTTCAATGCAACTCCCAATGGCTCTACCGACTGAGCTATCTGGGCTAAGTTCCTGACTGCAATTTGCTGCCTAGGATAATAAATGGTGCCGACTATCCGAGTTGAACGGATGACCTACTGATTACAAGTCAGTTGCTCTACCAACTGAGCTAAGTCGGCACACTAAACCTGTGTGCGTTGTGCACTTAATCACATTGTGATTATAAATAATGGTGCCCAGAGGCGGAATCGAACCACCGACACGAGGATTTTCAATCCTCTGCTCTACCGACTGAGCTATCTGGGCAAAACAATTAGCTAAATGCTAACTATTAAAATAAATGGTGCCGACTATCCGAGTTGAACGGATGACCTACTGATTACAAGTCAGTTGCTCTACCAACTGAGCTAAGTCGGCACACTAAAATCGTGTGCGTTGTGCACTATAATCACTTTAAAAGAGATTATCAAATAATGGTGCCCAGAGGCGGAATCGAACCACCGACACGAGGATTTTCAATCCTCTGCTCTACCGACTGAGCTATCTGGGCAAAACAATTAGCTAAATGCTAACTATTAAAATAAATGGTGCCGACTATCCGAGTTGAACGGATGACCTACTGATTACAAGTCAGTTGCTCTACCAACTGAGCTAAGTCGGCACACTAAATTTGCGTGCTATGCACTATACTGATGTTTTAATCAAAAATTAAACACCAATATATTTAATAATGGTGCCCAGAGGCGGAATCGAACCACCGACACGAGGATTTTCAATCCTCTGCTCTACCGACTGAGCTATCTGGGCAATATTTAGTTTTATGCAGAATATCAACAAGGATTTTCAATGCAATTCCAAAGGGCTCTAATACCGAGCTATTTTGGCACTAAATTTTAAACGCACTTTTAAGCAACAAAACTGGTTGTCGCTGTCTGGGCGTGCGGCGTATTAAACGGGTTTTGCCCTCTCAAGTCAACTTTTTTTTGAGGATTCTAACTGTTTGCACAGTTTTCAATCAAGATTGCTGTTTTTAATAGCTTTTAGCTTATTTAATCTACAAACTTAGCGCCTTTGAGTTGACCCTCATCATAAAAGGGTTACCTATGTTAAAAACGTGGTGAATTTTTCTTCGTAGATGATAGGATTATCTAATAATCAAGAATATGCTCAATGTTGCTGTTTAATTGTTGGACTAATGCCATGCCAAGTAAATCGAATTCACCTGTTAAAGGCCTCTTACCGCTTTTTATAATCACGAACCTTGTCATCGCCTTGCTAGCGGTTGTTGCTTATTCCTTTTATCCAACTAGTAATAAACCACAAAAGATAGATAAACCTCAATTAACAGCTCAGCAACTATCAGCTCAACTCACTTCTCCACTTGTCAGCGCATTAACTATGCCAGGTCAAGACAAAGTAAAAGAAGTTTTAGACTTAGCACACCTCCTTCAGGCTAACTTTGATTATTACTTGTATAGATACGAATTCAATGGTGACGTTTCACTGGTTTACGCTAATAACAAAAAGCTCATAACGCCAAGTAAAGTAAACCAACAACTAGAACAAAACTCACTCATTCACACTGTACTTGAACTTAATGACCAACCTGTCGGTGAACTTATAGTAAAACAACATCCATCTGAGCAGCCTGTTACACAATCAATAGGGGTTTCACTCGCCCTTGCAGCCATGACTCTTCTTGCATTAATTATTTTATCCTTCGCACTGAGCATTTTTATTAATAAACGTTTTAGTAAAAGCAGTAGCGCTTTGAGTCAAGAGTTAAAAGCAATTACCGAAAATGCAGATTATCAGACCCACGTAACTGAAGAATTGGATTTTGGATTAAACTCTGTAGCTAGACACATCAACTTGCTTCTAAATAAAGTTCAGTCAGCTATAACGGAAAACAAAGCTTCTCAGGCTGATTTACAAAAACTACAAAGCAGCCTTGAAAATGAAGTACACAAGCGAACCCTTGCTCTTGAGCAAGCAACCCTAAAAGCCGAGCAGGCAAACGAAACTAAAACTACTTTCTTGGCGACCATGAGCCATGAGATTCGCACCCCTATGAACGGGGTTATCGGAACTATTGATTTACTGCGCCAAACAGAGCTAGATGGTGCACAGCACAGACTAAGCACAATTATTCGTGATTCTGCATTTTCATTATTAGGAATATTAGATGACATTCTCGATTTCTCGAAAATTGAAGCGGGTAAATTAAACATCGATAACATTCCTTTTTCTGTGTCAGACACCATTGAAGAAGTCGCTCGTGTTTTATCATCGGTTGCTAAAAAGCGTGATCTTGAATTAGAACTTGCTATTGCCCCTGATATTCCTACGAACTTGATTGGTGATACAGTGCGAGTTCGCCAAGTTCTTTATAACTTATGTAGTAATGCGATTAAGTTCACCTCAACAGACGACAAACGTAAAGGACACGTCAAGATTTCGGTAGAGGTGGCACAAAACACCACTGACCACTACACCCTGCGTTTTAGTGTATTAGACAACGGTAAGGGTATGACGCAAGCACAGCTTCGCGAGATCTTTAACCCATTCATTCAAGCTGAAGGCTCAATCACCCGTGAATACGGTGGTACGGGCTTAGGTTTATCTATTTGCAAAAGCTTAACTGAGCTAATGCTAGGAACTATTTCTGTATCTAGTGACCTAGGAATAGGCAGTGAGTTTGTTGTCGAATTACCTTTTAGTACACAAGGTAAAGTTGAATATGCTCATAAGCAGGTAATGAAAAACCAACGCGTAGTGGTTGTAACTAACCACGATGGTCGTAAAAAGATACTTACTCGTTATCTATCATTTATGGGAGCAACTCCTGTTATCGCTGACAACAGCGATATAATCGAAGTAGAACAGGATAAAAAAGATATTATTTGGATCCTCGATGGTATCGAGAGCATGGAAGATATTAACTATATCTTGCGCCGCTTACTCTACACCCTAGAAGATAATAAACAACAAGTTATAGTTCTAAGTAAACTGGACGAAGCCGCTGTTAATCATAAAAATATCTTCTACCTAAACGCAGCACCGCTATGCAAGTCCAACTTTATGATGTCGCTACTTGTGGCAGCTGGTTTACATAAACCAAAACAAATAACTTCAAAAAAATCACTTAACGACTACTTAAGTGTTGATAAAGCCCGCGAAGAAAATAAGCTAGTATTACTTGTTGAAGATAACGTGCTAAATCAACAAGTGTTAACCGATCAATTACACCTGCTAGGCTATGGTGTTGAGCTGGCTGAAAATGGTGAAAAAGGCCTTGAAGCATGGCGTGAAGGAAAACACTCAATTATTCTGACCGACTTACATATGCCAAAAATGTCTGGTTACGATATGGTTGAAATAATTCGTAATGAAGCGTCACAGCTTGAAGATATCAATGCACAACCTTACGTGATTGCCATCACAGCTAATGCTCTTAAAGGTGAAAAAGAGCGCTGTTTGAGCATAGGTATGAACGATTACATCACTAAGCCAGTTGAATTAAATGTACTAGAAGCCACATTACACAAATGCGCTTACAAAACGAACCCTGAGGCTACTAAGCTCGAAGTAAAAAGACCGGCAGCACCAATCGATATGAATGTATTGGCTGATTATGTTGGTACTGACGAGAACAAAAAACTACGCTTCTTTAAAATGTACTTAGAGCAAAGCTACCAGCTAAGTAAGGAAGTCAACAGTGGTGTCATTGAGCAGGATCTAGAGGCCATTATATCAGCCTGTCATCAGCTCAAGTCTATTTCAAAAACGATTGGCGCAATGAAAGTTGCAGAACTAGCTGCTGTATTTGAACAACGCTGTAAAGATGATGAACTTTCTAGTGATGACTTAATTGAACTGCGTGACAGCTATGAAATTGAATATTCCAAAGTAGCGCAGTATTTAAAAGAACAAATAAAAAAAGCAGAGCAAGATACTGAATAACACCTATCAAAAAAGGGCCATAACGGCCCTTTTTGCTTTTAGATCATAGGCTTATTTTTCTGGTGGACGGTAGCCTTCTATTTCTACGTCTTTACCTTCAAATAAGAAACCTACCATTTGCTCTTCTAAAAAAGCACGGTGCTCTGGGTCCATCATGTTCAGATGCTTTTCGTTGATCAGCATTGTTTGCTTGTGTTGCCATTGGCCCCAAGCTTCTTTACTGATGTTGTTGAAAATCTTTTCACCAAGCTCACCTGGGTATAGTTGGAAGCCTAAGCCTTCAGCTTCTTTTTGTAACTTTTGACAAAATACTGTACGTGCCATAATTGCTCTCTACTCTTATTGCGTGATGCTATTGTAATCTATTGCGCTTAATAGTTTAACCAGCTTTTTCGTAGGCGCTGCAAGACCAACTTCAACTGACTCATCAAGCGGATACCAAACCAATTGACGCTCATTGATAAGATCAGGAATGTTCGGCAGTGTTAAAACATGCGGATTAATAGTCAGCTCAAAATGCGAAAATATATGGGTAAATGCTTCAAGTGCCTGCGTATCGTTAGATAAACCATGCTGGGCTAAAAATGTTTCTAGCTCAGTTAACTCGCTAAACTCAAAAAAGCCAAACAAACCACCCCATATCCCTGAGCTTGGGCGTTTTTCCATGAGTACTTTATTGTCACAGGCTAGAATAAGCTGATGACATGACTTTTTAGGCACTGCTTTTTTAGGCTTTGAATGTGGAAACTCTTTAACTTTACCTTCATTAAAAGCAAGGCATTTACTATTTAAAGGGCAAGGCTCACAGTCGAATTTACTCCGCGAACAAAGGCTTGCTCCTAAATCCATCATTGCCTGATTAAACTCAGTGACCGACTCTTTAGGCGTTAATTGCGATGATAATGACCAAAGTTGATTTTCGACCTTTTTCACTCCATACCAGCCTTCAACCATAAAAAAGCGTGCTAGTACTCGTTTAACATTGCCGTCTAGAATTGGATGATGTTGGCCAAGCGATAAAGACAAGATTGCCCCAGCAGTTGAACGTCCAATACCCGGCAAGTCCATCACCTCTTCAAGAGTTGTTGGAAATTTACCTTGGTATTTATCGCGGACTATTTTTGCCGTTTTATGCAAGTTGCGCGCACGGGCGTAATAGCCAAGCCCTGTCCAGTGGTGTAGCACCTGATCTTCATCCGCATTTGCAAGCGCAATGATGTCAGGAAAGCTTTGCATAAACTTTTCAAAGTAAGGAATAACAGTAACGACCTGAGTCTGCTGTAGCATAACCTCAGAAATCCATACTTTATAAGGGGTTTTATTTAACTGCCATGGCAGCGTTTTACGGCCGTGAAGGTGATACCAGTCAACCACTTGGTTTGCAAACCAAGTTGACTCCTTATTGCTTAAATTCAAAATAACGTCTTTACCTGCTGAAGCTCATTGCGGCCAAGTCTATTGCAGTTAGTTAGGCCAAGCAAGTCGAACAGCAGCAGCTTTACCTCAATGTCAAAATTAATCTCGCAAGATAAACAGGCCCTGACTATTGTACTCAAGGCGCTGGTCAGGGATAATACGCAACCTTTTTCTATAGTCAGTGTTTTTATCAGGCCAAATTTATGAATGATTCAAGCAACCCAAACCTCGAGCAAGCAAAGCAAGAGGGTAAATATATCCGCACGATTCGTAGTTTCGTTAAGCGCGAAGGTCGCCTAACAAAAGGCCAAGCCGCCGCCATCGAAAAGTGTTGGCCAACGATGGGCCTTGAGCACAAAAATGGCATGCTAAACCTAGCTGAAGTGTTTGGTAACGATAACGATGTCGTACTAGAAATCGGCTTTGGCATGGGCAAATCGCTAGTTGAAATGGCTAAAAACGCACCTGAGCTTAACTTCATTGGTATTGAAGTTCACCGCCCGGGTGTGGGTGCCTGTTTAATGGATGCGGACGAAGCTGGTATAACAAACTTACGTGTATTCGAACACGATGCGGTTGAAGTGCTTGCTGATTGTATTGCTGATGAAAGCTTATCTAAGCTGCAATTATTCTTCCCTGATCCATGGCATAAAAAACGTCACCATAAGCGTCGTATTGTACAACCTGAGTTTGCGCAAAAATTACGTAGCAAGTTAAAAATTGGTGGTGTTTTCCATATGGCGACTGACTGGGAAAACTATGCTGAACATATGCTTGAAGTAATGCAAGTTGCTGAAGGTTACAAAAACCAGTCAGAAACCAACGATTACGTTCCTCGCCCAGACTCACGTCCACTGACAAAGTTTGAACAACGTGGTCACCGCTTAGGTCACGGCGTATGGGATCTAATGTTTGAGCGTACTAAGTAATAGAAGGTAAAAGCAACATGAGTAAGTTAACCAATCCAAGTTTATTATTGCTTCGAAATGAAGACGAACTTATTGGAAAATCGATTTTAGTGGTTAACTTTGAGCAAGATGGCTTTTTACACGAACTTAAAACACTCAATCCTGACTCAGTAATTACCGCGTTCAGCTATAACCACGCAAATTTCATGTATGCCAGCAAAATTGCCGGCGTACATGCTGTGGTTGATCACACTATTCCACATGGTAACTACGATTTAGTTATCTACTATTACCCTAAAGCTAAGCCAGAAGCACAAATGTGCCTTGATAACATCCGTGCTGTTTGTCATCAAGATGTACAACTTTTTGTGGTAGGTGAAAATAAAAGCGGTGTTAAATCAGCAGAGAAACAGCTAAAAGACCACTGTAATTTTAGTAACAAAATCGATAGTGCTAAGCACTGTATTTTGTATTTATTCTCTGAGCTTACGCTAAACGATAGCTTTGATATCAGCCGTTACCATAAGCAATTTCAGGTAAAAGCGGGCGAAGTCGAATTTACTGCGATCAGTGTGCCAGGGGTATTTAACCATGGTGCTCTTGATGTTGGTACTGCGGTACTTTTAAATAATGCGCCAAGTATTAGCAAGGGCAAAGTACTCGACTTTGCTTGCGGCGCCGGCATTATTGCTACTTACTTAGGTTTAAAGCAGCCTGAGCTTGAATTTGTTTGTAGCGATGTAAGTGCATTAGCAACTTATGCCACTGAGCAAACACTGGCGTTAAATCACCTTAAAGGCCAAACGGTATTGAGTGATGGCTTGGCAAATATTAATGGTAAGTTTGACTTAATCATCAGTAATCCGCCTTTCCATACCGGTATTGCTACAGACTACACCATTGCCGAAGCATTTCTTAGCTCAGCTAAGCAGCACTTAAGTAAACAAGGTCAGTTGACCATAGTTGCAAACAGCTTCTTAAAATACCCACCTATTTTAGAAGCGCAATTTGGCCAATACAGTACCGATTTCAAGAATACTAAATTTGCAGTTTACTCAGCTAAATAAAAGTTGAGTAAATAGCTTATTCGTAGTAAAAATATTTTTTAAAATATTTAGTTACTTTCAATTGTCTTTGCTAGACTAAACTCTTACTAATAACAAAAATTCTGGCCTTCAAAAGCGCATGCCGACATTTTCGACACAAACAAGTATTCGTAAAGCGTTGACCAATGCGGTAATGCTAGTTACTGCGTTATGTTTGTCTTTGTCTATTTCTATTTCGACTTACTTAGATGTCAAAGAGCAAAAAGCACTGATTGTCGATAAAATCTCTATTCTATCGAAAATAATCGCCTACAATGCACAAATCACCGTATTGTTTGATGATAACGAAACAGAATCTGAGCGCTTAAAATCATTTGAGTCTGTGCCGCTCATTAAAAACATCCACATCTACTCAATCGATGAGTTATCAAACGAACCAGTGTTTTTTAGTAGTTTTAATGCCAACCGAACACCACCTGTACCCATTAAAGTCGGTAGCATCGATAATTTATTAGAACCGCGTTTTAAAGATGAAGATATAGAGCTAATAACACCTATCGTATACGAAGGCGACACCATTGGTTACGTGTACGTTCGCGGCGGCTTAGATAGGCTAAATCAGTACATTAATCGTAAGATTATCATCGATATTTTGCTCACCTTATTTGTTCTAGTTTTGGTGTACTTTGTTGCTCGACGTATTCAAAAACGCATTGCAAACCCTATTGATGAGCTGAGTAACTTGCTGCAAGATGTATCGAAAAATCATAACTATGAAACTCGTGCGAAAAAAACCAATATTGATGAAATAAATCAACTTGCTGGCAGCTTAAACATCATGCTCGCGCGCACTAAAAAGCAAATTGAGCGCCACGAAAAAGACAAACAAGAGATTAAACAACTAAACCAAAGCCTTGAAGAAAAAGTAAACCAGCGCACAATCGCATTACGTGAGGCTAACCAAGAGCTACTCAACACCCTTGAGCGAATGCATCAATACCAAAACCAAATCGTCGAAAACGAAAAAATGGCGTCACTAGGCCAAATGGTTGCTGGCGTTGCCCATGAGGTAAATACACCTATTGGTTTGGGCATTACAGGCTCTACTCTACTCCGTGATAAACTCGCTGAAATTAATGCCCTATTTGAACAAAAAACTCTAACTTCAGCACACTTAAAACGCTTTATTAATGACGGCATTGAAAACTTAGACCTCATCTATCGCAACCTAAATCGCGCTGCTGAACTAGTTTCTAGCTTTAAGAAAGTTGCCGTTAATCAAGATGTCGAAGTCACCACCAAAATAAACTTAAATAATTTATTGAGCGATGTAGTGATGTCGATGCGCTCTGAAATTCAATACCGTAATCCAAAAATCACGATTAACTGCAACAATGATGTTAGTATTGAAACCAAATCTGGACCGTTACAACAAGTGCTACAACAGCTGTTAAGTAACTCGGTGATACATGCATTTAGTGACGATCAAAATAACGAAATCACCTTTAACGTTGAGCGCAACGAAAGTAGCTTGAGCATTCATTACTTTGATAATGGCCATGGTGTAGAAAAATCGATTCGAAAACGTATTTTTGACCCATTTGTGACGACTAAACGTGGTGAAGGTGGTAGTGGTTTAGGCATGCACTTGGTGTATAACCTAGTGACTCAAGCACTCGGTGGTAGCATCGTATACGATGAACTAGTCCAAGAAGGTACACACTTTATAATTACCCTGCCGTTGCAAGAAGGTGCAGCGTAATGAGATTAGTGAGTTGTATCTTATTAACTTTGCTTGTTGTGTGCCCGGTATCTGCAAAATCACCTGACCAGGTAAAATCGGCATTTTTGTATCAAATTGCCAAGTTCACTAAGTTTAATGAGCAAATGGATCCTCCACCTATTTCATTCTGTTTTTATGACTTAGATAAAGGCCCTGGTGCGTTTCTTAAAGATAGAAATGAACTGCAAATTAACAAAAAGCCAATCAAAGTTATATTAGTGAAAAAAACCCAGCAAATTTCTGAACTTTCTCAAGTTTGTGATATCACATACATTGATGAAACATTAGAAAATGATATACTTCCACTTTGGACCGATACAATTTCATTGGATACTTTAACGATAGGTGAAAGTATCAGCTTTTTAGAAAATGGCGGTATAGCCTCTCTGGTTCAAGAAGGAAATAAAATCCGACTGTATATCAATAAGCAGCACGTATTGCAGCATAACTTTAAAGTGCAATCTCGATTGTTAGCTATGGCTAAGTTTTATCCAAATTGATTTTACTTGTTAACAATTGGATCTAATCCTATAATCTCTAGTATTCGGTTTTGCTTGATAATACCGAATTTTTGTAAATAAAATTTCCGAAAAGGTTAATATACAATGCAAACGCCAGTCATTCTGATCGTAGAGGATGAAGACGTAACTCGACTAAACCTCGTTAGTTTATTTGAAGCTGAAGGTTACAAAGTTATTGAAGCCATTGATGGCGATGATATGCATGACAAGCTTACAAATAATGATGATGTGAACCTTGTAGTTATGGACATCAACCTACCAGGTAAAAACGGGCTAATCTTAGCGCGTGAATTACGTCAAAAACGTAACGTTGGTTTAATTTTCTTAACAGGTCGTGACAACGACGTTGATCGCATTTTAGGTCTTGAAATTGGTGCTGATGATTACATCACTAAACCTTTCAACCCTCGCGAATTAACTATTCGTGCTCGTAACCTTATTTCGCGCACAGCCCTTGGTGGCGAAGAAGCGAATATCGAAACAAATGGTGTTATCACATTTAACGGTTGGGAACTTGATGAAAACAGCCGTTGTTTAACATCACCAAGTGGCGATGCGAAGCGTTTACCTAAAGGTGAATACCGCGCGCTACGCTTAATGCTTGACTCACCGGGCCGTATTTTCAGCCGTGAGCAATTAATCAAGCACATGACTGGTCGTGAGCTTCGCGCTAATGACCGTACTGTAGACGTAACGATTCGTCGTATCAGAAAACACTTTGAAAGCGATAACAGCACATCTGAGCTAATCAGCACCATCCATGGTGAAGGCTACCGCTTCATTGGTAAAATCGACAGCTAATTAGAATTAATCTTCTAACTGTTGCAAGAATAATTGGAGGGCTTCACGCCCTTCATTTATTTTAACTGCTAGTTCATCAAGCCACAGTTGTAACTCTTCACTACTTTCATCAAGCGCGCCGTGTTCCATCTTCTTAGCGTGTAACTGCACATCGTTTAAGCCTACAGAACCAGCCGCACCTTTTAATTTGTGTGCCACCGATTTGTACTCTTCTCTATCATCTGCCGCTAAGGCATCTGCCAGCTCAGTTTGGTACTGAGGGTTTAACTTATTAAATAACTCACAGCTACGATTAAATATAACCAGCCCCATAGAGCCTACAAAGTCTTCGATGGTTTCTATGTCGAGTAACTCAATGCGAATACCTGATAAATCTTTTTCAGTCACAGCTTTGATTGGCTCAGGCTGACAGTTTTTTTGCTGTTTGATATCAAATAGCTCGCCGAGCATTTTATCGAGTTTAGTGGTGTTGATAGGCTTGGCAAGTGCTCCTTGAATATTGATGCCAGCAAGCTCTTCTTCGGCGCTACGTACGTTGGCAGTCAAGGCGACGATTGGCAGCTTATCAAAGTGTTCATCGTCACGAATTTGACGAGCTACTTCATCACCATTGATATCAGGTAATTGCATATCAAGCAGAACTAGATCTAAGTCATCTTCTGTATAGACAAACGACAGCGCATCTTCACCAGTTTCAGCCCAAATAACTTCGTGCCCTCGCTGCTCAAGTAAGTTAGTAGCTATTTCAGCATTTAACGGCACATCTTCCACTAAAAGAATATTTAAGCTACGAACTGCATAACTTTGCTCTGTAGGCGCAATACATAACTGAAGCGGTATTTCGACTACAAAAACACTGCCCTCACCTTCTGTACTGCTGACATTAATTTCACCTTTCATCGCGCTAACGAGTGCTTTCGTTACCGCAAGGCCGATACCAGAGCCGATGGCATTAGTACCATTGATATCAGGTGCTTTATAGTACATGTCAAAAATACGGTGTAGTTGCTCTTGCGGAATACCCTGCCCTGTATCACTGACTCGCATAACTAACCACGGACCATCGGCACGATTCTCACGACGACATTCAAGTTCAACATGGCCTTGTTGAGTAAACTTAACCGCATTGTTGATAAGGTTCCAAACAACTTGGCGTAAACGAGTTGGGTCGAGCGATGCGTAAACATCCAGCGTACCTTTGCGCTTAATATTGAACTCTAGCCCTTTTTGTTCAGCAATCAGACCGGCAAAGTTCACTACATCATTAATAAAGTCGGCCACGTTGACTGAGTCGGCAACAATATCGAGCTGCTCACGGTCAATTTTATCTAAATCAATAATATCATTAAAAATATTGCCAAGGGTTTCGGCACTCGAAAATACCGTGTTACACCAGCTACGTTGCTGTTTATCTAGTTCAGTATCAAGTAGCATGCGGGTTAAACCCACAATACCGTTAAGCGGCGTTCTTAACTCATGACTTAAAGTCGCAATGAACTTACCTTTATCTTTATAGGCTGCTTCAAGTGCTTGTGCTGCTTCTTTACGACTGGTGATATCACGTCCAAAAGCAAGTAAACCAATGTACTCACCTTTTTCATTAATAAAGGGTAACTTACGCATTTCAAACCAACGCTTTTCACCCCCTACTGGATATTCAACATCAAGAGTGAGAGCTTGGTGAGTTTGTGATACTTTTTTATCGGTGCGCAGTACCTCAGGTAAATAATCACTTGGGTAGATTTCTTCAACACTTTTACCTATTAACTCATCGCTGCTTTTCCCTATCACTTGTTCGAACATTTTATTACAGCCAGCAAATACGCCGTTGTTGTCGCGGTAATAAAACAAATCGGGAGACGAGTCGACAATAGAGCGCAATAACATACCTTGTTGTGCTAGCTCTTGTTGGGTTTTCTTACGCTCGGCAATTTCACGCCTGAGTTCTTCGATTGCTCTGTGTTTGGCATGAAACGCCATTTTACGCTCATCAATCTCTTCATTTAAGCGACTGATATTGTCTTTTAGCGTTTGGTTGAGTAGTTTTTCTTGTTTGGTTGCGCTATCTAGATAGCTGTAAGAGGCTTCTAACTGACGAATTGAGTTAAGCAGCACAGTAATTAAAATCGGCGATACCACCGCAGTGAAGAACATCACCGCCAAAACATCAACTAAAGTTACCGTACCGACTGCTACATAATAAAACATGCACGATAAGATCAGCGACATGACCAATAATAAGGCATAACAGGCGGCGGCAGTTTTAAACTCACCGTATTTAGAAATAAAGCTTGAGAGTGTGCGAGCCCACGGACTCAAAGAAGAATCAATCATATATTAAAGCTTAGGCACATAATCGAAAAAAAACAGCATAGCTGATTTTATCACTATTCCTTTAGAAATATTCATATTGTGCGATAAACATAGAATTTTTTCATCAACGCCGCTTTTTTATATTTTTTCATGTAAAATACCGCGCTTTAATAATTGCAAAGAATGAGTATTACCATGCAAACCACGATGCCAGATATTGCTGATACGGCTCCCGCCCTACAAACAGGTAAATTAGACTGGGTTGGCATGGGCGAAATTGAACTTCCTTTCATTTTTGAAACTCGCAATATTGCCCCTGTAAATGTAATTGCCAAGGCACGAGCTTTTGTAAACTTGCATAAAGAAGACGCGAAAGGCATTCACATGTCGCGTTTATTTTTAGCGTTAGACACTTTATCAACCGAGCAGCAAGTTAATCCACAAACACTTGCCCAAGCACTTGATGCCTTTATTAGTAGTCATGATGATTTAAGTGACCAAGCACAAATCGAATTTAAATTTGAGCTGCCTTTACGTCGTAAATCTTTATTAAGTGGCAAAGTGGGTTGGAAAAACTACCCTATTCACCTGATCGCGAAGATCAACCAAGGTGTTTTAAGCTTTGAGTTAATGGTTGATGTAACTTACTCGTCAACATGCCCATGTTCAGCAGCCCTTGCTCGTCAATTAATTCAAAATGCGTTTAGCGAAAAGTTTGCAGAGCAAAATGTTGATAAGCAAACTGTTTTAGAATGGCTAGGCACAACTGACGGAATTGTTGCTACACCACACTCACAGCGTTCAATTGCAAACGTGAAAGTAAAACTCGATAGTAACGTTGACAGTTTTGATGTGGTTGGCTTAATTGATGCGTTAGAAGCTGAGCTAAAAACACCTGTGCAAGCGGCAGTTAAACGTGAAGATGAGCAAGAATTTGCCCGCTTAAATGGTCAAAACTTAATGTTCTGCGAAGATGCTGCACGTAAAATTAAAGGCTTACTTGAACAGCATAACTACGCAGATTATTGGTTGCAAATCAATCACTACGAATCACTTCATGCCCATGACGCAGTAGCAATCGCAGTTAAAGGAATTGCAGGCGGATACACAGCTTAAAAATTTCGAGTACCTCCACACACTTAGGCACGCTAATTGCTTTTAATTTTCAGTGTCAATTTGTTGTTGTGGAGTTACCGTATGGAATTCGCTTTATTATCAATTTTAGTTTTAGTCGTAGTAGCCTCTGTTGTTGCGTCGAAGTTTACCGATGAAGGCGGAAACCCCTATCCTTTCACTCGTAAGCAAACTGTTTTTACGCAAGTTGAGAGTGCTTTTTTACATCTTCTTGAACGTGCTGTAGGCGATCAGTATAAAATCGTAAGCCGCGTTAAACTGATTGATTTAATCGACTGTAAACAAGGTTTATCGGTAAAAGCTAAACGCGCAGCGATGGCTAAAGCCAAAAACAAACAGTTAGATTATGTACTTATCGACAAAGATAAACTAACTATTGTTGCCGCTGTTGATTTGGTAAATAACACCAACCGCGACGGCCACAAAGCTCAACGAGATTGGTTTGTTAGCGGCGCATTAGAAGCTGCAGGCATTCCACATATTCGTATGAAGGTAAAATCAGGTTATCAACCAAGAGAAGTACGTGATGCAATCATGTTTAAGCTTGGTAAACCTGCAGCAGCACCAGTTAGACCGGCACGTAACCGCGTAACTAAACCAGCCGTGTTGTCACCATCACAAGCAAAAGCACACTCAACGGCGCTCGCTGAAATCTAGCCTGTCATAATATTGGCAAAAGCAGACTTTAAAGTCTGCTTTTTTGTTTGTTTTAGCTGTTTTTAGGTATAATCATTCTATTCAATCTAAGGAATCAAATATTATGCACGTTGGTATTATTGGCGCGATGGAGCCAGAAGTAAAAATCTTACGCGAAGCGATGGCAAACCCAAGCATCATGACTAAAGCTGGTTTTACATTTTACACCGGTGAATTAGCGGGTAACACTGTTACTTTAGTTCAATCTGGCATTGGTAAAGTAGCTTCTGCAGTAGCAACAACACTACTAATCGATAACTTCAGCCCAGATTGTGTGATCAACACAGGTTCTGCAGGTGGTTTTGAACCGTCACTAAATGTAGGCGATGTGGTTATCTCTTCAGAAGTGCGCCATCACGATGTAGACGTTACTGCATTTGGTTACGAAATTGGCCAAGTACCACAAATGCCAGCAGGCTTTGCTGCACACCCTAAACTGATTGAAGCGGCAGAGCAAAGCGTAAACCAAATCAGCGATGTTAAAACCATGATTGGCCTAATTTGTACCGGTGATTCATTTATGTGTGACCCAGTACGAATTGAAAAAACACGCGCTGAATTCCCAACGATGCTTGCTGTAGAAATGGAAGGTGCGGCAATTGCTCAAGCTTGCCACGTATTAGAAACACCATTTGTTGTGATTCGTTCAATGTCTGACATTGCTGGTAAAGAATCGCCGCAATCATTTGAAGAGTATATCGAAACTGCATCTATCAACTCTTCTAAAATGGTGGTTGCTCTACTTGAAAAACTGACGTCGGTGAGTTTATAAGGTGATTACAAATATTGTTCAAAACCATTTGGACATTATTGTATTTTTTGTAGCGCTCTTAGCTGAGCGCTTCTTTCCTTTGGTTAGTTGGTATCATCCAAACACCTTTTTAACCGTTATTTTCTCTGCACTCGGCGAGCGTTTATACAACCCAACGAACCCCAAAAGCTATCAGTATTTAGCCTCAACTTTGGCTTTTACACTCACTATTTTAGTGATAGTGACATTGATCGTGCTGTTTTTAGAGTTTGCTTTTTACCCTGAGTTATTAAATGGCTTAATTTTATATTTGTTACTCAGTAGCCGCGCTCAAGAGAAGAAATCTTTACGTATTGCCAGATTACTCAAGCTCAATCAAAAAGCGACAGCTAGAGAGCTACTAGCTAGCCTCGTTGCTCGTGATGTATCACGTTTATCAGATCCTGGAATTTGCAAAGCAACGATGGAGTCACTGGTGCTACAAAGTGCACGGCATTATTTTGCCGTTATTTTCTTTTATATACTTGGCGGCGCTATCCTTGCTTTGGTTTATCGCTTACTCACATTAATTCATCAAGCATGGCGAAAAAACCGCAAACCCGACAACCCGTTTTTGGCTCCCATTGCTAAGCTCCTGTTTGTATTGGAGTGGCTACCCACTCGATTAGTCGCATTAACGATTGCAGCAACCAATGCCAGCAAGCAATGTATTCATTATATAAAACACTATGGCAGACACTTTTATCAAACCAATACAGGGTGGCTGTTGAGTGTTACATCGGCTGCTTTGCAAGTGCAGTTAGGTGGCCCTGCCCTATACCAAGGTGAGCGCTTTAATAAAATGCGTGTTGGTACCGATCGCCTACCAAATGCTGATGATATTCCCGCATTAGTCAATCGTTTAAATCAAGCGAAAGCATTTTGGTTACTGCTTATAGTCGGGATTGAAGTAATTAGCCTATTCACAAACTAATCAAAATATAAGCACAAAAAAACCAGCCGCAGCTGGTTTTTTTATACCTATTAGCTTTATTAAGCTAAGGTGATTTTAGCAAACTTACGCTTACCTACTTGGTAAATCTGTGTTGTACCTTTAGCAACTTCAAGCTTAGTATCCGTTACTTTTTCTTCACCATTAATCTTTACAGCGCCTTGCTTAATCATACGCATTGCTTCTGATGTACTTGCTACAAGGTTAGCTTCTTTTAATAAATTAGTGATGAACACAGTGTCTTCAGCAATCGTTACTGTTACTTCAGGGATCTCATCTGGTAATGCATTCTTTTGGAAACGCTTGATAAAATCTTGATGAGCGCCTTCAGCTGCTTCTTCACTGTGGAAGCGAGCAATCATTTCTTTCGCTAGCTCAATCTTGATGTCGCGTGGGTTCGCACCATCAGCAACACGCTGTTTAAGTGCAGCAATTTCTTCGATTGATAAGGCACTTAATAAGTCATAGTAACGCCACATTAGCTCATCGCTAATAGACATGACTTTACCAAACATATCGTTAGGCTCATCAGTAATACCAATGTAGTTACCTAATGACTTAGACATTTTTTGAACGCCATCAGTACCTTCAAGCAGTGGCATCATTAATACTGTTTGTGGCTTCTGACCTTCATCTTTTTGTAATTCACGACCCATTAATAGGTTAAAGCGTTGGTCTGTACCGCCAAGCTCTACATCAGCTTCTAATGCAACAGAATCCCAACCTTGTACCAGTGGATATAAAAATTCGTGGATAGCAATTGATTGACCGCCGGCATAACGCTTTTTAAAGTCATCACGTTCTAGCATACGTGCTACTGTTTGACGCGCAGCCAATTTAATCATACCTGCAGCACCGAGGTTCTCCATCCAAGTAGAGTTGAACGCAACAGTAGTTTTAGCAGGGTCAAGTATCTTAAATACTTGCTCTTTATATGTTTCAGCGTTAGCTAGAACATCTTCACGAGTTAACGGTTTACGTGTTACGTTTTTACCCGTTGGATCGCCAATCATACCGGTGAAATCACCGATTAAGAAAATTACTTCATGACCTAGATCTTGGAAGGTTTTCATTTTGTTGATAAGAACTGTATGACCTAAATGCAGATCAGGCGCAGTTGGATCGAAACCCGCTTTGATCTTAAGTTTCTTACCAGACTTTAGCTTTTCAACTAATTCGTCTTCAATTAATATCTCTTCTGCACCGCGTTTTATCTCAGCTAGAGCGGTTTGTAAATCCACTGTGTATTACTCCAAAAATTCAGCTACCGGGGCGTGGTGGCCTGTCAGGGTTATAAATATAGAGCTAAAAACTTTAAAATTTAGCTAGTTAGCACCAAAAGCGACACTAGAAAAAAGCCTAACTTAAATAGTTTAAGAAACAGCCCTGAAGGCAGCGCGCATGATTGTTCTTTATACCGCGTTATTGCAATTTTATGAAGGTACTTTAGTTAACTAATCTAGATTTAGTTTAACCATAGGCATCTGCTGCAATTTCAACCAAAAAAGTTTAACGCGCAGGCCAATTCTAGCGTAAAATAGCGCCAGTTTAAATCTACAAAACACTGGTATTTGCTCTATTTTAGGTATATCCTGCGATATTAGTATTTAAATTTCTTGACAGCAGAAAAGGCACGATATGGTTCACGTAGTGCACAAACTTCCCAAAAAACACAAACTGCTTATTCTCGGTTTGGTTTCTGCTATTGTCGGCTTGGCATTATTGCCTTCTGAAAAAGCCACCGCATCAAAGGACAACAGTGCGAACGCACTTGAAATTGGCAAACGCTACGAATTACAAGTTAAAGTTGATGATAACGAAAAACTAACTGAGCTAAATTCGGAGCAAGCAGCAGCAAAACTTCCAGAATACGAGCTTATCGACCATGAAGTACGTAATGGCGATAATTTAGCACTTATATTCAAACGTGCGGGTTTCTCAGCGCAAACATTACACAAACTAGTTAATACCAACGCTGAAACTCGTAAGTTAACAAAAATTCACCCAGGCGAAATCTTAAGCTTTGCAACGGCCGAAGATGGCTCTCTAGCGCAGCTTCGTTATGTGATTTCAAAAACAGATACCTTATACGTTACATTAAATGACGAAGGTAACTACGACACCGCTATTGATAGCAAAGAAATCGAAACGCTAAGTAAATCAGCTGGCGGTGAGATCTCTAATAGTTTTTGGACGTCTGGTATTGCCGCTGGTCTAAGCGAGCGTCAAATTATGAATTTTGCTGACATCTTTGGTTGGGATGTCGACTTCGCTAATGACATTCGTAAAGGTGACCAATTTGGTCTTATTTACGAAGCTCACTATGTTGATGGTGAGTACATTGGTGATGGTAAAATTATTGCCGCAGAATTTATTAACCAAGGCGAGCGTTATACCGCTATTCGCCATACAGATGGTAACTTCTACACGCCTGAAGGCCGTAGCATGAAAAAAGCCTTCTTACGTGCGCCAGTTAACTTTAAGTATATTAGCTCGAGCTTTAATCCTCGCCGCTTACACCCTGTGACTAAGACGGTAAAACCACATAATGGTATTGATTACGCTGCACGTACAGGTACGCCAGTGGTTTCATCGGGTAATGGTAAAGTAATTAAAGCTGGTTATAGTAAGTACAATGGTAACTACGTTTTTATTAGCCATGGCACACAGTATGTGACTAAATACTTACACTTAAACAAGAAAATGGTTAGAACAGGCCAAAAAGTGAAGCAAGGCCAAAAAATTGGTACCGTTGGTGCGACAGGCCGCGTAACAGGCCCACACTTACACTATGAATTCTTAGTAAACGGTGTGCACCGTAATCCGAAAACAGTCAAACTACCTAAATCAGAGCCTTTACCGCGCGATGAGCTAGCTAAGTTTAAACCAATTGCTGATAACTTCTTAGCGCAATTACAGCGTAACAGAGAGTTACAACTAGCGTTAAATAAGTAGCTAAGTAAACATAATAAAGCCGCTTCAATTGAAGCGGCTTTTTCGTTTCTGAGACAATTCAAGCTAAAACGGTTATGGCATTATCAAACTAAACTTATTGCCGACTCTATTCATACCTTAAATTAAACACGCTCATTACCGATACAATTATTATCTTAATAATACATAGATAAGCTGAATAATTAGCGAAATCATCACTAGTGGCCAAATATACTTTGCATATTTAGTTGCGCCATCAAGCCCCATTTTAGACTGATACTTTTCAAGTAGCGGTATTAGAATAACCAAGGCAACAAAAAGGCAGAGTAAGATAATAAAAATATTCATGATGGCTTCCTTACACAAGAATCATTTAACTACCTAGTCTATAGACAAAAAAAAGCGCAGTAAAATTACTGCGCCAGTCGGTTGGAAGTAAATCGACTTAGCCAACAATAGCTAAAAGAATACCTGCTGCAACGGCACTTCCTAATACCCCTGCTACGTTTGGCCCCATGGCATGCATTAACAAGAAGTTATGCGGGTTGCTCTCAAGACCAACCTTATTAACCACACGTGCTGCCATTGGTACCGCTGATACACCTGCTGCGCCCACTAATGGGTTGATTGGCGATTTAGAGATCTTATTAAGCCCTTTTGCCATAAACACACCTGAAGCTGTACCTATCGCAAAGGCCAAAGCACCTAACACCAAAATACCTATTGTTTCTACGGTTAAGAACTTATCTGCCGCAAGCTTTGAGCCCACCGCTAAGCCTAAGAAAATGGTGGTAATGTTGATGATTTCGTTTTGTGCACTATTACTTAAACGATCAACCACGCCCGATTCACGCATCAAGTTACCCAAGCAAAACATACCTACCAGAGGTGTTGCAGCTGGTAAAAACAAGATGGTTAAACTCAACACCATTAACGGGAAAACAATTTTCTCTTTCTTCGATACAGTACGAAGTTGCGGCATTTGAATTTCACGCTCTTCTTGTGTAGTTAGTGCACGCATAATTGGCGGCTGAATAATTGGCACCAATGCCATGTATGAATAAGCCGCAACTGCGATTGCACCAAGTAAATCAGGCGCTAACTTAGATGCTAAGAAAATAGCTGTTGGACCATCTGCACCACCAATTATGGCAATCGCAGATGCATCTTGTAGTGTAAATTCAAAGCCAGGAATAAAGTTAAGTAGTATTGCACCAAATAGAGTAGCAAAAATACCAAACTGTGCAGCCGCACCTAACAACAACATACGAGGGTTTGCTATCAAGGCACTAAAGTCTGTAAGCGCACCAACCCCCATGAAGATCAAAAGTGGGAACACCCCAGAATCAATCCCGATGTGGTACACATAATAAAGTAACCCACCCGGCTCAGATAACCCGGCCACAGGGATATTCGTTAAAATAGCCCCAAAGCCAATAGGTAATAACAACAGTGGCTCAAAGTTACGTGCAATTGCTAAATAAAGTAACAAGCAACCAACCGCAATCATGATCAATGCCGCAAAGGTAAAATTAGCAATACCCGTGGCATGCCAGAGGTTTAAAACACCATCCATCCTCTGCCTCTCCTATGCTAGCGCGATTAGCGCATCGCCAGTGGCAACAGAGTCACCCTCAGCTACTAATACTTCTGCAATTGTACCTGAGTGTACGGCGCGAACTTCTGTTTCCATTTTCATCGCTTCCATGATAATAACCACATCACCTTCATTTACTGTTTGGCCTGGTTTCACTTTCACTTTGAAAATATTACCAGCCAACGGCGCATTGAGTGTTTCGCCTGCTGACGCTGAAGCAGACTGAGGAATTAATTCACTGTCTTTTAAAGTTACTTCTTTAAGCTCACCACCTTGTGCTACGACGACATCGTAAACTTTACCATCAACTTTAACGCTGTATTGCTCCGCTTTTACAGGGCTTGAAGAAGCAGGTTTGCTTTCAGACTTGGCAACTTCACCTGTTGGAATTGCTTCAAACGCATCTGGGTTGTTGCGGTTTTTAATAAATTTAAGGCCTATTTGTGGGAATAATGCATATGTAAGTACATCATCAATCACGTCATCAGCAAGTTCTAAACCTTGCTCTTTGGCTTCACTTAATAACTCAGCTTCAAGTTTCTCAAGTTCAGGCTCTAATTTATCTGCAGGACGACAAGTAATTGCCTCTGCGCCTTCTAGCACTCGTTCTTGCAGCTCTTTATTCATAGGTGCAGGAGTGGCACCATATTCACCTTTGAGCACGCCCGCAGTTTCTTTAGTAATGGTTTTGTAACGCTCGCCAGTTAATACGTTAAGTACCGCTTGGGTACCTACAATTTGCGAGGTTGGCGTAACCAAAGGAATAAAACCTAAGTCTTCACGAACACGTGGGATCTCAAGTAATACTTGATCAAGCTTATCAGCCGCGCCTTGTTCTTTAAGCTGGTTTTCCATGTTAGTTAACATGCCGCCAGGTACCTGTGCTAATAAGATGCGACCATCAACGCCTTTTAAGCTACCTTCAAAAGCAGCATATTTCTTACGTACATCACGGAAGTAAGCTGCAATTTCTTCTAATTGGTTTAAATCAAGGCCAGTATCTCGCTCTGTGCCTTCGACAATTGAAACTATTGTCTCCGTTGCGCTATGACCATAAGTCATACTCATTGACGAAATCGCCGTATCAAGCATATCAATACCTGCATCGATTGCTTTTTGATAAGTTGCAGTGCTTAAGCCAGTAGTAGCATGGCATTGCATCGCAATAGGAATAGACACGGTTTCTTTTAGGCCTTTGATCAACTGCTCACAATCATATGGCTTTAATAAACCTGCCATATCTTTAATACAAATCGAATGACAGCCAAGCTCTTCAAGCTGTTTTGCAAGTTTCAGCCACATATCAAGTGTATGTACAGGACTTACTGTGTATGAAATTGTACCTTGAGCGTGAGCTCCCACTTTAACAGCTGCTTTAATAGCAGTTTCAAGGTTTCGTACATCGTTCATCGCATCGAAAATACGAAATACATCAACACCATTTTTGTGTGCTCGCTCGACAAACTTTTCGACCACATCATCAGCATAATGACGGTAGCCTAAAAGGTTTTGTCCACGAAGTAACATTTGCTGCTTAGTGTTTGGCATTGCAGCCTTTAGTTCGCGAATACGTTGCCAAGGATCTTCACCTAAATAACGGATACACGAGTCAAACGTTGCCCCCCCCCATGATTCAATTGACCAATAACCCGCATTGTCGAGTTTTTCGGCTATGGGTAGCATGTCGTCTAAGCGCATACGCGTTGCCAAAAGAGACTGGTGTGCGTCACGCAATACTAATTCGGTTAATTTTAATTTAGCCATGTTCGAGCTGCCCCGTTATTTTTGTTTATTTCGAAATTGAGCGATTGCAGCGCTTATTGCTGCAATATGTGCCTGAGGCACACCCTGTTGAGGTTGAATTTTTGCTGTTCGCGTAGGTTCTGCACTTGCAGGATCATCAAATCGACCCACTAGTTTTGACATTAAAGTGACTGCTGTAATCAGAATAGTCAGAAAAACAAACACGCCTACCATGCCTGTTACCATCAAACTGGCCGCAGTGGTGAGTAATCCACCTATATCCATACGACTCCCCTCGCTTACTTAAAATAAAAAGTTATTTTTGTTAAATAATTATGCACCAATAATAACAAACCAAAATCATTTGTATAGCACCATTGTAAATTGGTAAAACCAATTAATTTTAAAATAACATGCCGCACATATAATTAACACCCTACATTTCCATCATTCAAAGCCTCGATATAGATGATATAAATAGTCGATATAGCCATAAGTTATATGTTCAGCTATTAACTAAAAACCAGCAAGCGTCTAAAAACCACACACAACAAGGTGTTAGACTTTACCAACCAATAAAAAGTTAAATTGGTCTTACCAATGCTGTGGCAATCTGATGTTTTCCTCATGCAACTCAATATGAAAAAATATCACTATGAATAACTTACATGCTTACTCGTAAATGTTACCAAGTGATGAACATCTACCAGCATCACAAATAAAGGTAAACCATTGAAATAAAACAAGTAAAACATCTGGCACAGAACTCGCTTCAGTTACATCGAACTTTAGAAAATTTAAATAGCCAAGGAGACCATTATGTTACGCTGGACCATTACTTTTTTAGTTATCGCGTTAATCGCAGCAGTGTTAGGTTTTGGTGGTATCGCAGGAGCCGCTGCAGGCATCGCTAAAATTATCTTTTTTATATTTTTAGTACTACTAGTTATTTCACTGGTATCTGGAGCTCTTAGAGGTAACGCCCCTAAGTAGTTATAAGCAAATAACCACTTAATTTATTTTATTTACAAGGAATTTCGTTATGAAAAATTCAACTTTGAAAGCCGCTACTATCGCTCTATTTTCAGGTCTATTCATCATGGGTTGTGAAGATAACTCGGCAGAAGATGCAGGTGAGCGTATTGATGAAGCAATTACTGATACACAAAATGCTGTTGAAGACACATGTGAAGAAGTAAAAGAAGGTGTTAACGCAGAAGAAACTAACTGCTAATCACAACACTTTATGAAGAAAGCGGCCAAGTGTCGCTTTTTTTGTGTATGCAAGTTAGCAAGTCTAGGCTGCCTGCTGCTTGTGTCAAGGAGCTTGCTAACTTTACTCTTTCCCCCAGAAACTCGCTAATTTGTTAGGTTTCGCTCCGCTCTACCCTACGCCACGTAGGTCGTTATTTATGGCGACACGTGTTTTATCACACATACGTGACGGGCTAAAGCCCGACTTACAGCCGCATAAATTGAGAGAATCGCGCGAAATAAATTTCACGCCTACGCGGGGTAAACCCGCAGCTACCTTAAGCTCGTAACTTTACTCTTTCCCCTAGAAACACGCTAACTTGTTGGGTTTCACTTACAACCCGTTGTGAGGGGTTCATTTGTTGTTACACTCGCTATATGCCACTTCCCATCAACAAAGCTCACTTTTGCTACATCACTCACAGCAAAATCACCAGGTACATTCAAGCGTGTTAAGTTACTTGCTAACTGTTGTTTACAGTATGGACCTGTATCACCATGCATCACTAACACAGGCTTATTGGTGTGCTTTGCGAAGTCACTGATGGCATCACGGTATACTTTAAAAGCATCACAGTTTGAGCGCTGTGATTCACTACAAACTGGTTTACTGGTCGGGTGGTAAATATCAGCCTGAAAGCCAAACACATACGCCTTAGCATCTTGCTGAACGAGTGCTTGTTTTAACCAAATTAAATTGTACTTATCACGTTTGTCGGCTGCATCAAGTGCTGCGCTTTTGTCACTTTTTAAAATTTGCGAGCGACCATTAAAAGTACCTGGTATATGTAAGGTGCGAAACTCAATGCCATCGAATTGCCAACGAGCATTCTCTAGCATTTCAGTTTGTGTTAAATAACCCTGTAACTGTTTTGCTTTTTGTCTATAAGCATCGTCGAACATTAAGCCTTTAACAAAACTTAGCCGTTCGAGCTCATCAAATTGAGGAGTTAATGTGACGCGGTCGCAATCTGTCCACTCATTATCACCTGGGGTGTAAATAAAAGGCTGCGTAGTCAGCGATGTTAATAACGCCTTATTAGTTTGCAAAAGCTTATTCGTGCAAGCAAGCGCTCCTGATTTCATATCGCCAAGGTGCATTAAAAAGCCATGGGGTGTTGCAGCGATTGCCTTAGTAATTTTTCCGTCATTTGCGAGATTTATTTCATCTATCGGGGTGTATGGCATATCGCCCATAACTAAAAAAGTATTTGAAGTCATTGCAAGCGCTAATGACATTGAACTAACAAACATACAACTTACCCCTAAAAATACAGATATCTTAAGCTCTCATAATGACAACTAAATGAAAACCAACTGCGGCAGTTTTTTTCTATCAATGTTAAACTGCTGCCAGTCGAATAAGTGAGTCTGAGAATGACATTAAGTACAAATTACACACTAGATAAACCGTATTATTACGAATGCTTTGATGAGTCTTTACCTTATTCATCACAAGCCAAGCCTAAATACCCGCTGTTGGCATTGTTAATAACCCTAGGCTTATTAGCTTTTTATCAATTAGAGAACCATTATCTGGGCAGCTTTATGATTATGCTTGCTGTCGTTGAGTGTTTATCGTTTTATTACAAGCGCCCATGGTGGGTCGCAAGACAAATGATGAGCCGAGCATCAGGTAGCGAAGTGACCATCACCTTTGATGATGAAGGAGTGAAGGCCGAAAACCCACATAAAAGCTACCAATTAAGCTGGCAACAAATTAGTGAGATTATTGAAACTGAGCGAGGTTATATTTTAAAGGCGCAGCGCGGTATGCAATATATTTCTAAACAAGCGCTAAATGATGAAATAACAGCTGAACTAAATAAAAGAGCCACTCAATGAGTGGCTCTTAAAAATATCTATCGCTGATTAAACATTGCCCGGATTTGGGTTAGATTTCTCTGCTTGGATTCGCATGTAGATTTCTTCACGATGTACTGATACATCTTTAGGTGCATTTACACCAATGCGAACTTGATTTCCTTTAACACCAAGAACAGTAACTGTTACTTCGTCACCGATCATAAGGGTTTCACCTACTCTACGAGTTAGTATTAGCATTCTCTTGCTCCCATGTTCCAAAAAATTAAAAGATTCCGCGTCAAAAACATTCTAATGAAATCTAGACTTAAAAGTAAGTAAAAACTCTAGATCTTATTCATTTTCAGTTAAAAAAACTTTGTGTAGTGCACGTACAGCCAGTTCTAAATATTTTTCATCAATTAAAACTGATATCTTTATTTCTGATGTCGACACAAGCATCACTTTGATGTTTTCTTCGCCAAGCGCATTAAAAAATAAGCTTGCCACACCAGAGTGAGATTTCATCCCTACACCTACTGCAGACACTTTGGCAACATTGCTGACCCCTTTAATAGATTCTGCGCTGATACCATCTTGGTTTTTGGTCAGAATTTCGAGCGCTTGCTCAAAATCATTCGTGTGCACAGTAAAAGCATAGTCTATTTTTTCAAAGTTATGATTAACTTGATTAATCATATCTATTTCGATGCCGAATTCTGCGAAAAGTTTCAATATTTTTGCAAGGTTTTCCGTCCCTTGGTGCACGCCATTGACGTAAATCAAACTTTCGTCACGATTAAAGGCGATACCCGACACAATGTTTGCTTGCACATCCGGTTCCTCAAAACTGATCAAGGTTCCTTGATCCGGGTTAAAACTCGATAACACTCTGAGCGGTATATTGTATTTTCCTGCGGCTTCGACACTGCGAATATGCAGAACCTTAGCCCCAAGACTGGCCATTTCAAGCATCTCTTCGAAGGTAACATGGCTCATACGTCGCGCATTTGGTTCAATACGCGGATCAGTGGTGTATACCCCATCAACATCGGTGTAAATTTGACATTCATCCGCATTGACAGCACCTGCAATCTCAACCGCAGAAGTATCTGTACCACCGCGACCGAGCGTGGTGATATTACCTTCAATATCGCGCCCCTGAAAGCCTGCAATTATGGCAATACGGTTATGCTCAAGCTCATGCTTTAGACGAGTCGCAGCAACCTCTTCAATACGCGCTTTACCAAACATATTGTCGGTGCGAATATTAACCTGATCGGCAAGTAAGCTTACCGCTGAATGACCACGTTTAATGATAGCCATTGCCAATAAAGAGACTGAGACTTGCTCACCTGTGGTCAGCAATACATCAAGCTCACGAGCGCTAGGTCGAGAATCGATTTGTTTAGCGAGTTCAATAAGACGGTTAGTTTCTCCCGACATAGCCGAAAGCACTACCACAACTTGGTGGCCTTGTTGCTTAGTTTTTACAACAAGGTCGGCGACGGCCTCAATTCGCTCTATTGAGCCAACTGAGGTGCCACCGAATTTTTGGACGATAAGTGCCACTAGTGATTAAGAACGCTCAGTTAACCAGCCAGTTACACTTTCTAAGGCTGCAGTAAGGTTCTCTGGCTGAGTACCACCTGCTTGTGCCATATCAGGACGACCACCGCCCTTACCGCCTACTTGTGCAGCCATGTGATTTACAAGCTCACCAGCTTTCACTTTACCTGTTAGGTCTTTAGTTACACCCGCGATCAGGCTTACTTTATCGCCATTGGCTACACCAAGAGCAATTACACCTGAACCAATCTTAGTTTTCAGGTCATCAACCATGCCACGTAGTGCTTTAGATTCAGTACCAGCAACATCAGCGACCAGAAGTTTGATACCATTCACTTCAACTACAGAGTCAAGTAACGATGCCCCTGCCGCACTTGCTAGCTTGTCGTTAAGCTGGGCAATTTGCTTCTCAAGCCCTTTTGACTTCTCAAGTAATGCTGTCACTTTTTCAAGTACACTGCTGCTATCACCTTTTACTAGCGCTGCAACATCATTTAGCTGTTGCTCTTGCTCACTAACATAGGCAACAGCTTCTGCACCTGTTACTGCTTCGATACGGCGAATACCTGCCGCGATACCACTTTCTGACACAATTTTGAATAAGCCGATATCACCAGCACGCTTAACGTGAGTACCACCACATAGTTCAATTGAGTAATCACCAATGGTTACTACGCGAACTTCGTCGTCGTATTTTTCACCGAATAATGCCATTGCACCTTTTGCTTTGGCATCTTCAATAGCCATTAGCTCAGTTTCAAGAGCAAAGTTACGACGGATCTCATCATTCACTGCGCGCTCGATTTGACGTAATTCGTCTTTTGTTACCGCTTCAAAGTGAGAGAAGTCAAAACGTAAACGCTCAGGGTCAACAAGTGAACCTTTTTGATTTACATGCTCACCTAAAATTTGACGTAACGTCTCGTGCAATATGTGTGTTGCAGTGTGGTTTTTCTTGATGCTATCGCGACGTGCTGCATCAATTATTGCCTCTGCTTTATCATTTGTACCAATACGTCCTTGAACACGACCGTGGTGCGCAAATGCGTTACCAAGCTTAGTAGTGTTAGTGACTACGAACTCACCACCAGCGACTTTTAACACACCCGTGTCACCAACCTGGCCACCAGATTCAGCATAAAAAGGTGTACGGTCTAAGATTGCGATACCTTCTTGACCATCTTCAAGTACAGAAACTGATTGACCTTCAGAGAAAAGCTCAACCACAGTGCCAGTGTAATGCTCTGCATCGTAGCCTTTAAAGTCAGTGTGTTTTTCTGACTTAAGTTGTTGGTTGTAATCAGCACCAAACTTACCAGCTTGCTGTGCTTGCTTACGCTGTACAGCCATACATTCTTGGAAGCCGTGCTCATCAATCGTCATGAAACGCTCACGCGCCACATCTGCTGTTAAGTCAGCAGGGAAACCGTAAGTGTCATAAAGCTTGAACACTAAGTCGCCAGGGATCACATCACCTTTGATGTCAGTAAGACTTTCTTCAAGAATAGTAAGACCACGCTCAAGTGTTTTACCAAACTGCTCTTCTTCAATACGTAGTACTTTCTCGATAATTTCTTGTTGCTTAGCAAGCTCTGGGTACGCTTGGCCCATTTGTTCGATTAGAGCAGCAACTAGCTTGTAGAAGAACGCACCTTTCGCGCCTAGCTTATTACCGTGACGAACTGCACGACGAATAATACGACGTAACACATAGCCACGGCCTTCGTTTGATGGCATAACGCCATCAGATACTAAGAACGCACATGAACGAATGTGGTCAGCAACAACGCGTAGTGATTTATCATCTAAGTCTTGCGCGTTTGTTACTTTAGCCGCAGCGGCAATAAGTGCTTGGAATAAATCGATTTCGTAGTTTGAGTGAACGCCTTGTAAAATTGCAGAGATACGCTCAAGACCCATACCTGTATCAACAGACTGCTTAGGAAGAGGTTCCATTGTGCCGTCGGCATGGCGGTTATACTGCATAAATACTAGGTTCCAGATCTCGATGAAGCGGTCACCGTCTTCTTCTGGAGAGCCAGGAGGACCACCCCAAATTTCTTCACCGTGATCGTAAAAGATTTCAGAACATGGACCACAAGGACCCGTATCACCCATTGACCAGAAGTTATCGCTAGTTGCAATGCGAATAATGCGATCTTCACTTAGACCCACTTCTTTATGCCAAATGTTGAAGGCTTCTTCATCATCGTGATAAATGGTTACTAGTAGCTTTTCTTGCGGTAGTTTTACAACATCAGTTAAAAACTCCCACGCAAACTTGATTGCGTCTTGCTTGAAGTAATCACCAAAGCTGAAGTTACCTAACATTTCAAAGAATGTATGGTGACGTGCAGTGTAACCTACGTTTTCTAGGTCGTTATGTTTACCACCTGCACGCACACAACGTTGTGAGCTGGTCGCACGTGAGTAAGGGCGGCTTTCGGCACCTAAAAATACATCTTTAAATTGCACCATACCGGCGTTATTAAATAATAACGTGGCATCGTTACCCGGGATCAGCGAGCTTGAAGGAACAATTTGGTGTTGTTTAGAGGCAAAAAAGTCTAAGAACTGTTGCCTGATCTGTGCGGTAGTCATATGCTGCATGTGAAAATCTCACCCGTTTATTGCTGTGCTTGCATTGCAAAATCAATTTGTTCGTAATTAAAGCCTCGATACATCAAGTAGCGTACACGTTTCGCTCTTTCTTTATGGTCGAGTTCTTTACCTGAATTTGAAAACTTCTTTAAATATGCGTCCTGCGCGAGTTCGAACCAATCGACTTCGAACTCCTCGAGCGTCTTATCTAATAATGCTCGGTCTATCCCTTTTGCCATTGCTTCGCTCTGAATGCGTTTTGCACCATGATACTTAGCTAAATGGCGGCGTACAAACCCTTCACAGTAGCGCTGTTCGTTGATAAAGTTGTGTGACTCACACCAGTCTAACAAGCGTTCTGTGAACTCCGGCGACGCCTCTTTTTGCAGTAACTTTCGTGTTAAATCTCGACGCGAATAATCTTGTCGAGACAGTAACCAAAGTACATAATTCTTTAACTTTTGTTCTTTATCATCCATTACGCGTCAAAGCGTCCTGATTGTGACTGTGCTTCAGGTGCTTTTGTTTGGTCATCACCTTTTGGCACAACCGGCATAAAAATAGCCTGAAAAGACACAAAGAAACTAATGTAACAAATTGGCATTAAAACCAATAGAGGAATAAATGATAAAGGAATACAGATTACCATTAAAACGGCGCAAATTAGACCATAAACACTCAGTGGTGCCATATTATGGTAAAACACCATGAATGAGGTTTTTAAAACCTGAAACATATTGCTTTGTTTTTGAAAGTAAACCAATGGCACTGCATAAGCAAAAGCTGTTAGATACACACAGATAGCCAATAGAAATACCGCAACTTGCCCCATTGAAATGGTTGCCAATAAATCTGTAATGTGTGTTTGGTTCTGCGGATCAAAAGTCTGGCTCGAAATAACTGCGTAAGCATCAGCAAAAATGAAATTAGAAAGTAAGGCTAATAAAATACCTGCTGCCATCTGATACACTGCAACGCGCACTAAACCTATACGGTTTCCTTTATTACTAAACGGCTTAAAGATATCAGCTTGGCTGATAGTCCCGCCTTGTTGTTTTGTTAATACAGCTTGATAAAAACCAGCCATCAAAAACGGGGTTACAAATGCACCAACAACTTGCAGTAAAGGTAGCAGCAATGCCAAAAAGCTAATTATCACGATTAGCAGGTGCATTAAAATAAAGGTAAACGGTTGCAGCTTAAAGATTTCCCATCCAGCTTTAAACCATTTAACGCCTGCACCTGCTTTAAAAATACGTACTTCGATCGACATAGTTTCTCATTCAATAACAACAAAACGCACCGAGTATAACTGGGTGCGCTACTTGTTTATAGTCACCTATAGTGAAAATTACTCAGGCTTTTTAATTTTTTTAATATCAAGCATGTGCGAGCCATGTTTGATTTTCGTTTCGAGGTAAGCTCGGTTACCTACCACACCCGCTTTGATGTGTGCATGAGTGCCAACCACCGACTCAACCTCAATGCCTGCATCACGCAGTGCTTTAAGCTTATTTGGGTTGTTTGTCATTAACTTAACGTGATTTAAGTTAAGCGCTTCTAACATTAACACTGCGTCTGAAAAGTCACGCAAATCGTCAGCAAAACCCAAGTGGTTATTCGCTTCGTAAGTATTCATGCCTTGTGACTGCAATACATACGCATCAATTTTATTGTATAAACCAATGCCACGGCCTTCTTGGCGTAAATATAATAAAATGCCACCTTGCTGGTGCATCATTTCGATACACTCATTTAATTGCTCACCACAATCACAACGAGACGAGTGAAATACATCTCCCGTTAAACATTCTGAATGCATACGAATTAATGGTACGTCTTGCTCTGTGTCGGCTTGATTAAAAACTAAAGCAACATGCTCTTGGCCATCTTTTAAGCCACTGAAAGATACGATTTCTGCAGGGATATCACTGTTTTTGCCAACATTCAGCTGGACTCTTGCTCTTACTTGCGCCACGACAAATCCAAATTAAAAAATAAATGCGATACTGCAAATGTGATTACAACAGCTTGAAGGTTGTAAGGATGCAACATACGACGAGTGATAACTAATATTGAGGCAGTTACCAGCAATTCAAGTATTATACACTCAAACCACCCCAAGATACGAGCTTTGCGCCTCGCTTTAGTGGCGCTAATAAAGTACCTTAAAAGCTCTACCCTCTACAGCTAGGCTATTGAATTAAAAAAATTACTTTATAAACCTTTGCAGATATTCGAAAAAATAGATTAGTTTAATCTCAATAAACCGCTAAGCCTTTTTTCAAACCATTAATAAAAACAACAATAATAGGGAATATTATGAAAAAAGCCTTCGTGCTAATTTGTAGCGCCCTGCGACTAAGCCTGCCAATCATCAGTTCAACGAATCACACTTCGTACCTTAAACCTTAACAGTGACACATCGAGTGTAATTTGCTACCTTGCACCTAATGATGATAATAATTATCATCAACAAGTATTAATCCCCCCTTCTCTGGGCAAAATAATAAGGACTATTATGAAAAAAAGCTCACTTGCCTTATGCATTACACTACTGTTTAGCCAGCAAGGCATTGCCAATGAAACGACCACCCAAGAATTTAACGAGACCTACCGCGCTTATATCGCCGCTGTAGAAAATAAGCAAGACAGTAGTGAGCTTGCCAAAAAAGCGTTTGAGCTTGGCAAAGAAATTTATGGAGAAAGCGCCGACAACACCGCTAATCTTGCTATTAACTATGCAAACAGCCTTGCTGAATACAAACAAGAACAACGCTTTGAGTTATATCGTACAGCCTACGAAATACTAGAACAAAACCATGGCAAGCTAAGTGTACAAGTGTATGACTCATTAATCGGCATGGCAGAATCAACTCCCTCAGCAAAGCGTGCTGATACATATCTTGATGATGTCATTGCTATTGCTGAAAAACAAAACTCAGCCAAGCTTGTTGCAGATGCAAAAATGACCGCCGCTCGTATCCTCGCTTACAAAGGTAGTGGCGAGCGCTATTACACAGCAAAGGAATATCTTGAAGAAGCAGATAAGTACTACCAAGAAAACTTACCAAATAACGCAGTTGATCGGATCAGTGCAGACTTTTTAGTTGCCGCATTTGCAGAAAATCAACGTAAATACAGCACCGCCATTGAACGTTTAAATCACGTAGTTAGTGTATTTGATCAAGAGTTAGACTTTGATCATCAAACCGAATTAAACGCCCATTCAAAGCTAGTTCACTTATACGAAAAAACAGGTAAAAGCGACGAAGCAACTAAACATTGCTTAGCGATAGCGAAAATGGTGCCATGGAAAGAGAGCCAAGAACAAGAACCGTTATACCGCGTGCATCCTAAATATCCAAAATCAAAAGTTCAACGTATGGAAGATGGCAGTGTCGTAATGGAGTTTGAAGTAACCCCGTCTGGCTTTGTAGACAACATAACTGTGGTAGGTTCTGAGGGTGGCTCTGCATTTGAAAGAGAAGCGGTTAAAGCAGTAAAACAATGGCGTTATGCCCCTAAGTTTGAAAACGGTCAAGCGATTGCTGCGACTTCTCGGGTGCAATTAGACTTTAAAATCAACAACTAAATAACAGGGTCGCAGTGCGACCCTTTTTTATACCAATTCGCTTTATTAAGTAATCTATTTTGAGGCAAGAAAACCTCGTTGATAGCAAGGCAAAAATTTCGTTATTTAGTTGTTCTAAATCAGAAATTTTTAACGTAGATAGCGACAGGTTTAATCCCTCAAAATGATTAAGTATTATTGCGGATTGGTATCATAGCTTTTTAAGCAGGTTATCGGCTGCATCCTCAATTAAATCGAGTACCTTTTCAAAGCCTTGATCGCCACCATAATAGGGATCGGGGATTTCGCTCTCTCCTGCATCACCATGACTTAAAAACAGCGACAACTTATATTCTAAGTGCTCTGGGCACATGGCATGTAAATCAGCAAGATTTTGCTTGTCGGCTGCGAGAATTAAGTCAAACTCATGAAAATCAGCTTGAGCCACTGGTCGCGAATAAATCCCTTTAAAACTATAACCGCGCTTTTCAGCTGCTGCTTTTGAGCGTGAATCTGGAGGATTACCTTGGTGGTAACCAATGGTGCCAGCAGAATCAACTTTGACATTGACACCCAACGCCTTAGCACGACTTCTAAGTACCGCTTCAGCAGTAGGTGAACGGCAAATGTTGCCTAAGCAAACAATCAAAACCTTTTTCATTATTCGTCCTTAAAATTGCTTTAAGATTGACTCATCATAACGTTCTGCATCAAGAGTAAGGTTGTATTTATCTGCAACATTATCAAGCTCTGCCTGCTTAATTGCCAGCTCATCCATGGTAATGGTGTTGTCATCGAGCTGCCATAACAAACGCGAACCAGCATAGCTGTATTGAATTGCTAATAAAGCATCTGCATTGCCTTCACGCCCTGCTGCTTTTAACTTAGGCATTTTACGGGTGATTTTATTAAGGGCTTTTTTAAGCTCCCACACATACACTATTTCAGTCATGTAATCATGATTGCGGTATTTATTAAGCACAAAGCCCACCAGCAAACTACACACAACAACACCTAATAGGTTCCAATGAAAATGACTACCGCTTGAGTCAGGGAATAACGCAATTAGCGTTTGTGAAATGGCTAAACTGCCAATGGCTAAAGCAATTACACAGGCAATAATCACTTGGTTTAAATGTTTACGGTAACGTGCTTTGTCTATTTGAATAAGTTTCATAACAACCTAAAAAGTCACACTAAAATTAGTGAAGAAATAAAAAGTGAAAAAAATTTCACCCCTTTTTTATTTGCCAGCCGTTTTAGCTATGAAAGCAATTATCCAAAGAGGAACGGCTATGCATACTTTACCACTAAACTCAGCAAGCTTGAATAACAGCAAGGCGGCTTTAAAGACAACCGCAGCAATTATTGGCGGCGGTGTCATGACCTTTGCAGCATTTGCATTTATGCAATACTTAATTTCTGCTGAGCAAAGAGCCGATGTAAAAACAGGCCCAGATATCACGGTTGAAATTTATGAAGTACCCAAAGACTCAAAAGTACAAGTAAAGCAAACACTGCCGCCACCACCAACTGCAAAAATGCCACCGAAGACGCCACCGCGCCCAGCGATTGATAACCCTGATACAGTTGTGGTAGCAGATTTAACACCAACGATGACATTCGATAACATTGGCGACACGCTAAGCAAAAGCATTAATCAACCAACGGGAGATGCAACGCCAATTGTGCGCATAAACCCTAAGTACCCACCAGTAGCAGCTCGTGATGGCATTGAAGGCTGGGTGCAAATTAGCTTTAGCATTTCACCGACTGGTGAAGTGATTGACCCTGTTATTATTGATGCTGAGCCTAAGCGAGTATTTGACCGTGAAGCAATTCGCGCTATTAAACGTTGGAAATATCGCCCTAAAGTTGTTGAAGGTGTGGCACAATTACAAGCAAACCAAAGTGTTCAACTTGATTTTAAAATAGATGGATAACTGCCTATGCTAATGAGCATCAAGACATGGTTATTTGACAAGCCAAACACAGATTGTTTGGCGCAGTATGCCAAAACGGGCGACAACCGTTACCTTAACCAACTCGTTGCTCAATACGGGAACGATCTTTATCACTACCTAGTCACTCAGAGTGATAAAGATCTGGCCCTTGATATATGCCAGCAAACCTGGTTAAAAGTCATTGATAAACGCGACTTTTACAATGATCAGAACAACCCAAAAGCGTGGCTTTTCCGGTTAGCACGTAATTTATTAATTGATGAATTTCGTAAGCAACAAAAGTTCGTTGAGTTAGAAGACAACCAACTATTTACTGAATCTCAGGATACAAGTTATCACTACGACTACGAAGCCTTTGATAAAGCACTAATGGCACTTAGCTTTGTACAACGTGAAGCGCTGACCTTACAACAAGAAGGCTTTAGTCTCGAAGATATTGTTGCTATCACACAAAGTAACCCAGAGACCATTAAAACTCGGCTGCGATATGCCCGTCAAAACCTGAAACAACAACTAGGAGGCCATCATGAAGCGTAACGACGAGCAATTCGATGCAGATTTAAAAGCATATTTTCAAAAGCGTAAAGCACAGCACAGCTTAAGCACCGACGAGCTTTCACACATGCAAAAACCACAGTCAGCCACACCAACACCACAGCGCTTTTTAGGCCTACAAATGACCGGAGTTTTTGCTGCTTTAGCCATTCTTGGCTTTGTCATGCTGCAATACAACAACCGCGAGTTAACCGATGTTTATGCGGTGGATTTATCAGATTATCAATGGCTTGAGGTACACGAACTCGACGCCAAAGGCAGCTATGTGAGTAACCTTAAACAACAAAAACAAAACCTAGATACTAACTACCAACAAGCACTTGCTAATCACCAAGCCCGTACCAGCTTCACAGGGCGTTTAGTAAGCGTTGATAACGACTGGTATATCGCCGACTGCGAGCAAAATGTCCTTGTACAAATAAAACAATCACTCCTTAAAGAGCTACAAAAACACGGCACCCTAGATACCCACATTCACCAGGGTGACCTACTCGCCCTAGACCAAAACAAGCAAGGCCAAATCATCGCACTCAAACAGTTAACCCATGAGGCGGAAAAGTGTAAAGCTTAAAAGCAGCGGTCAGCTCTCAGCCGTCAGCTATCAGATTTAAAACAAGTTAGCGGGCTACAAGAGTAAAGTCGCAAGTTTTTAAGTAGCAGCGGGTTTACCCCGCGTAGGCGTTAAATTTATTTCGCGCGATGGTTTCAATCCATACTCTTGTAGAGTCAAACTATAGTCTATCACTGTATAGAAGATAAAAATGTGTCGCCATAAATGACGACCTAATCCTAATTTTTTTTAACGTAGCAAAGCTATAAAATTATCATTTATAAATATCAGCTATCTCCCATATAGTCTAACGGCGAAGATAGCTCTATAAAATCACGATAATGCTCTTTCGTGATTTGATCATATTCCTCTTTGATATAAATATAGTTTATCCAAGGTATTGTTACTTTTTGAGAAATTCCATAAGGCAGTTTAGCTAATTCCCTTTCAGCTTTTTGCAGTTCAGAAATTCCGCCTTCACTATCCGAATAGATGAAGCCAAAATCACTTTCAAAGCTATTAAAAATTTTACAAAAAATATTTTTAATAAACTCAGATAATGAAACTGGGTAGTTTCCCTTACTGTACTGGTTCCTTTGATATGACATATTGCTAGTATAAAACCTAGTAGTGTAAGTTTCAGGTTCTATAAAATATAAAAGCTCAGTGGAAGCATAAGTATCTAAAATTTGTCCCTCGAGGAATTCACTTAAACTAATTTTTCTAGGCTGACCTTTGTTATTTTTCCCTTCTCGCTTAAATCGCCCACTTATGATCTCATTGTACAATGAGTGATCTTTTTCATAGATACAAAATAAAGTAGCTAAAACAAGAATATCAACTTTTTTGCCGCTTGGTAAATTAGTAATAATCGCTGTAATTCGTTCCGTTATTTGAATCGCTGTTCTCGCAGATACTTGAAAAGCATCTAGAACGACTGAAATATTTGCAAATGCAGTTTCTGCTTCTTCTGCCTGAGGCAGCATCTGAATATTTTTGTTCTTAAGGTATTCTGGATCAAACTTTACTCTATCAGCGTGCACATTTAAAAAGTCACTTAATGCAGGTCTCATAAGGCTATACCTACTATTAAAAAACCTACCCAAGTACATTTGAGCGCTAAAACCTTGACCATATATTGCTTTTATAGTGTGTTGTAATTGCTCTGTATCTGTTGCAACCACAAATACAATACCTTTGACATCAAAGATATGTTTTATTGTTTCCAACATCTCAACCGCATAACTAGGTCTACAACGATCAAGCTCATCTATAAAAATAAAAATTGGTAGCTGTATACCGTTCTGTTCTTCAAATTTATTAACCCATATAGATAACTTGCTTTTAATTACTTCAATGCTTTTGCTTTTGGCTTCATGCTCTTTAATCAAATTTTCAGCTAGAGCTTTAGCGGCAGGAGAAAAATCAGTTGTTGATTGTTTTGTATTAGGGTCTCCACCTTCCTCATCACTTAAATCATCGTCAGCTAACAAATTACATATCTCATCAAAGTCTGTATTTAAAACTTTTTTTACTACCCCTTGAGCTATTGCAGGTGCAACAGCCTTAAACATAGAGACAGCACTTTTGGGAACTTTAATTTCAAACTCTGCTTGAATGCCTAATTGAGAAATAATTGATGATATAACAGTCAAAAATGGATCATCAGAATAATCTTGCTTCCAAGCATCAACATATACGACTGGGTAATCACTTTTTAAATCTTGCGACCAACGCTTTAAAAAATAAGTCTTTCCAGCTCCCCACTCAGCATTTAAATTAAGCACATAATTTCTTTTACAAGAATCGAAGCCCCGGCTCTCATCAAACCCTTCGCTTGCTAAAAGATTTGTAAGAAAAGATGCATATTTTGCTCTATCTAGTTTGTCTGGCGGGAAAAATTCACCTTCAGTTTTAGGATTAGTAGGCCCACTCCAATCAAATTGTTTTATCTTATCCATTTAAGTACCTAACAATAAACTTAAGAATTAATATTTAGTAATTATCATTATTAGTTTAAATTTAAACCAACTCACTCTCCTACCTTCGGTAGAATGCTTTTACTAATCACTTCAAATTTACCTAGGTCTATCAGCATTGAGTAAACTTCATCGTTGTTAATAAATACAACGAATAAATTGCCTTCAGCATTGAGGTTAGACTCTACAATGCGGTTGTAACCTGAAATAACTTCGCTGTAGTTTGAGCCATCAATCTTGCTTAGCGCGAAGGTGCGCTTATCTTTGCCATCGAGCAGTTTGTCGTTGTTGGTATCGTTTTTGATAACTTCATACGAAACTGCCTTAGGAGCATCGGCTTTTTGCTCATTGTAAGGACGAGTATCAAACTCTTTGTAATGGCTTAAAGCACCAAACTCTATGATCAACTGATCCGTTGTTTTAAATAGCCACTTGGCGTGATTGGTTTTGTCATTAAGAAACAAGATGTTCTTTGAGCGCGTAGGTCTGTATTTATAACCACCGCTAAAATTATTGTAAACTGTTACGTCAGCTTTCACCTCAATATCCAGTTTTTCTGATTCCAACGGGATAAAGTAAAAATCACTCCCCTCGACCTTAAGGGGGTAACCCAGTTTCCACTTTTCTTGCTGCTTTTCATCTTCAGCTAAGTTTAGTGTTTGTTGCTGAACATGGTTATCGGACTTTAGTAAGTAAGCAACAAAGTTATACCCTATTGCTGCTGCTCCAATGATTAAGCCTATAAGTAAAATTAGGCCGTTAACATTCCACACCCATTTAAAAAACTTTTCTGACTTCATACGACTAGTAAAATCCTTTTAAGAATAATAACTTGCTAAGCTAGCAGGTATCCACAAGCAAAGCTAGACTGAGAGCCATCAACTTTCAGGCTGACGGCTGACGGCTGACGGCTGACGGCTGACGGCTGACGGCTGACGGCAATACTCCGCTCTTTACCTCGCTTTTCCTACCAATAATCGCACATTGCTCTAATGTTAATAACACTTTAATGCTGAACCAGCTAGGCTAGTAACATCGTGTTTAAATATTATGGAGTTACCATGAAAAGGTCTTTGTTTAACAGTTTAATCATCGCCTCAATTAGCTTGTCGAGTTTGCAAGCCTGTGCCCAGCCGGAGCAAAAAATTCCACTGGATGCTAGCGCTAATAACTACAAACTAGAATTAGTAAGCGAAGGAATTCAAATTCCTTGGGGTATGGCTTGGCTTAACGAGCGTGACTTACTCGTTACCGACAGACGTGGTGAGCTTAGGTTAATTCGTGATGGCAAACTCGTTGAGCAAACAGTTAAAGGCACACCTAAAGTACATGATGAAGGTCAAGGGGGCTTATTAGACATAGAGCTTGATCCGAACTTTACCGAAAATGGCTGGATTTACTTTTCGTACTCGGGCTATGAAGGCGATGGTGAGGGTTACAATACCTCGATTATGCGTGCCCGCTTTAAAGATATGACGCTCGTCGATCAGCAATTATTGTTTGATGGCGAGCCAAATATTAAAACAACAAAACACTATGGTTCACGTATTGAGTTCGACAAAGAAGGTTACTTGTACTTCTCTATTGGCGACCGTGGCAAAAGAGACGTTCACCCACAAAGCCTTGACTATGATGCAGGCAAAATTCACCGTATCAATAGCGATGGTTCTATCCCTAAATCAAACCCGTTTTATAACCATAAAACAACTCACAAAAGCATTTATTCATATGGACACCGTAACCCTCAAGGTATGGCAATGCACCCTGAAACGGGGGTTATATGGAGTCATGAACATGGCCCTCGTGGCGGCGATGAAATCAATATAGTTAAAGCAGGTGCAAACTATGGTTGGCCTGAGATCACTTATGGGATCAACTACATTGGTACAAAAATTACCGACGAAACCAGTCGCGATGGAATGGAACAACCTGATTGGTATTGGGTGCCTTCAATTGCCCCATCAGGCATGGAGTTTATCACCAGTGATAAATACCCACAGTGGCAAGGTCAAATTGCCGTAGGCTCGATGAAGTTTGGTCATCTTGTTTTGGTGAAACTTGATGGTGACAAAGTAATAGGCCACAGCAAGGTATTTGAAGGTGTAGGTCGTGTGCGCAGCCTTGCCACCCATCCTAATGGTGATTTATATCTTGGTGTTGATGGTGTGGGTGTTTATAAGGTTGTACCGAAAATATAGCTTTCAGTTTTCAGCCGTCAGCTATAAGATTTAATACAAGGTAGCGAGTTACAAGAGTAAAGTCGCAAGCTTTTAGGTAACAGCGGGTTTACCCCTCGTAGGCGTGAAATTTATTTCGCACGATGGTTCAACGAGCCATCAGCTTTCAAACTGACGGCTGACGGCTGACGGCTATCAGACTTGAATATGCGAGTTATCGAAATTCAAGCAATAAAAAACCACAGACTCCCTCTGTGGTTTTTTACTTATAACTTAAGACTTAAAGCTCAAAGCTATTACTTATAAAACAATAATACTCGTCACTAGGTAAGCGATGAAGGTTAATGCGCCGCCGAATAAGGCGTATGGCATTTGGGTTTTTACGTGAGTTAATAAATCACACCCAGATGCAATGGCCGACACCGCGCTGGTATCTGAGATTGGCGAGCAGTGATCGCCAAACACACCACCACCTAAAATAGCCGCAATGACCAATGAAGGTGGTAACCCTAAAGCTTGAATGAGCGGTACACCAATCGGAATAAGAATTGCGAAAGTGCCCCACGAGGTACCTGTGGTAAATGAAATCACCGCACCGGTTAAAAACAGTACTGGCACAACCAAGTATATAGGTAAGAAATCACCCACAAGGCCTGCTACAAACACACCTGTACCTAAATCTTTTAAGCTCGCGCCTAAGGTCAGCGATAACAATACAATAGCAACCAGTGGTAACAGCTCTCCCATACCTTTAAAGCCGATATCCACCAGCTTATGGTGAGTAAAGTCACGAGAGCTGATCATTAAGAAGTAAGCTACAACACATGCTAAAATAGTTGCATACAGCACTGATTTAGAACCACTGCCACTGGCAATATCACCATCGCCAGTCCAGAACATAAAGCCAACCATACTACCAATTAAAGTAATAAGCGGAACAAGCATATAACGCGCTTTTGAGCCTTTAACTTCTTCAGTCAGTTCAGTTTCTTGTTGTTCAATATTTTCTTCAGCTTGCTTTAATGGGCCATGTACCTTGTCAAAAGTAATAGTGTAAAACACGATGAGCAAAGTAATAATGGCGTAAAAGTTATAGCCAATACTGCCCCACAATACCGATACCGCCGACTCTTCCATTTCGTAATTGCCAAGTAGGCCCAGCACGTAAGCGCCCCAGCCATTTAGCAAGATTAAGATACACACAGGAGCGCTGGTACTGTCGATAATATAAGCAAGGCGTGCTCGGCTCATTTTGAATTTATCGAATAAACCACGCGATAAAATCCCCGAGGTTAATACACTTAAGTTCGATTCAATGAATACCGCAATACCTGAGAACATGGTTAAGTAACCCACTTGGCGCTTACTTTTGGCAACCCCTTTGTTCATCAGTAAATTAACTGTAGCAGCCACACCGCCAGATTCACGAATGTAAGCAAGTAAAGCACCAATTAGAATACTAAAGATAAGGATACGGCTATTACCAGGGGAGCTGGCAACTTCAATAACTCGCTCAATGGTATTGATAAAGGTGAAAAACAAGGTATTACCTTCACCATTCAGAGCAAGTAAAAACTCAGACGACGCAACCGCGACCAATAACGCCATGATCACTTCTTTGCGCCAAAACACAATTAAGATAGCAATCAAGGGTGGTAAAATTGAATACCAAGACATAAAAACCCTTTTAAATTAAGAACAACATTTTATTTTTATTATGCGAAAACTCGCTAAGCTTAATGGCTTTGCCACTAAACTCAACTTAATTCGACTAGTGATTTAATATACTCTCATAAATCAGTGAGATAATAGAGCCATACTTACCCGTTTCGAAACGTTTGCCAACAAACTCGTAATTTTCTTGCGAACCTTCAATAGGTGTATGACGAGCATTAGTTAGTAGTACGATGGCAAGGTCATACTCGGGATCTATTACGGTTACAGTGCCAGTCCAGCCTGTATGACCAAAAGCTCGCGGGCTGGCATAAGGGCCAAAATGCCATTTACGCGCTTGATGCCCCGCTCGTCTCCACCCTAAGCCATAGGTCTCATCACTCGCCTCTGGCTTTGTAAATTGTTCGAGTACTTGCGGTGTAAAAATCTGCTTGTTATCGTAGCCGCCACCATTAAGTAGTACTTGCATTAACACTGACAAGTCACTGGCGGTACTAAAAAGCCCTGCATGTCCTGCTACGCCACCCAAGGCATAAAACGCTTTTTCGTCATGTACTTCACCTTGTAGTACATCGGTACGAATATTTTCAAACTCGATGCGTCCACCTCGGGTGTTACCATTAATCTCAGTAGCGGCAATTTGTGAGGCTAGAAAACCTTTTTGCAGCGGGTTATAAACTGTATGCGTTAAACCAAGCGGCTGATAAATTTGGCTTTCAACATAAGTATCGAGCGCCATACCACTAATGCGTTCAACCAGTACACCTAGCAACATATAATCGATATCAGAATATAAGTGTTTTACGTTACGGCCAGCGACGAAAGGGACGCCAGTTAATAGCAGGTTTTTAGTACGCAGGCTGTTTTGCGAAAAAAAGCGCTCACCAAATTTATTGTCTTTACGATGAAAATCAACCACTGCAGGGTAACCCGCACTGTGTGTGAGTAAGTCTTTTACTAAGCGCTGCTCACGCCCGCTGCCTCTAAATTCTGGCAGGTAATAAAATAAAGGTTTCTCTACGTCTAGTTTACCTTCGCTGGCAAGCTTCATGAGTGCAAAGTTAGTGGCAAACATTTTTGAGTTTGAAGCTATATCAAACAAGGTATCGTTTTGCATGGCTTGTGGGCTGTTAAGCTCACTGCCATCAGCATGATACTTCTTAGCCACACCATAATGGCTTAATTTAATCAGTTTGCCATCTTTAACAACGGCAAGTACAGCGCCCGGAAAGCCCTCTTTAATCTCTTGATTTATTAATTCATCAACGGCAGTAAAGCGTTTTTGTGTGCTGCTTTTGTCCAGCTTTGGATAGGGAAAACGTAAGGTTAAGCTTGCCCCCTCAGGCAATACATTTTCTACTTTATAAGTATTAATGCCATTATGGGTACGCTTAGCTAAACTGTATTGATATATTTTTTCAGCTGTTAATGGCGATGCTATATTAATTTTTTCGCCATTTATAAAAATGTCAGCACTGGTTGCATCCTGATTTTCAATGATGATCTCCCCGCGACCTTTATAAGCTGTAAATGTACCTCTGTCATTAACAAGCGCGCGACTACTCGGATCAAGCGCAGGAATTCGCGCGATTACTTGTGCATTGGAAAGTGTTTTTGGCTCTGGCTCAACCGCTTGCTGTTGTTGCTGGTATTCTTGGAATAATCGCTCAAGCTTTTTAGGAAAGTATTTATCTAATAAAGCAAATAACACTGCAGCACTTCTTGCATCATTATTACCGCTTACATGCCAAGGCAAAAAGTGCATTTGAAAAGCACTTAAAGCATCTAGCGTTTGCGAATCAAGCTGCCCCGTTGCAATCACCTCATAGCCGTAGCTGCGCAGCGCTTTTTGCATCAACTCAACTGATGGTTTTGATGCACTAAATACTTGCCAATATTTATCAAGGGTGTCGCTGTCGTACCACGCACCGATACCCGCTTTATATAGTTGATACCAAGGAAAGCGCGGACCAGGGTCGTTCTTACGGCTTGGGGCTATATCAGAATGGCCAATAACTTGAGTTGGGCCAATATCAGGGTTACGAGCAAGAATATCTTTACTTAACTTTATTAATAGCTCTATTTGCTTGGCGTCATAGTCTGGAAAAATACATAACTTACTAGCGTCATTTTCCATCGCAAGCTTAGTTTGCTCAGGAATATGACACGTTGGTACATTCACTATTTCAATACCAATTGAATGGTCATTTAAATCTTCTCGGCCTTGCCAAAAACTGCGTCCGGCGTGCCATGCTCTGTCTTTTTCATCAACGAGCTGAATAATTTCTAAATCGTCTTTTGGATAACTTGGATCGCCTGACTCAGGTAATAAATAATGAGAGCTCAAGCCCCCTTCATCGACTAAAGCGTGCATTGATTTTTCGTAATCAATTGCGGTGTAATGCATTACTAAAAACTTAACACGGTGGCTATAATTAGCTGACTGTGTGTAGGTATATGGATTACTGGCACAGCTTACTAATAATGCCGCACTACTGAGATAACACAGCTGTTTAAGAAATGTTTTCAAAGGGGTAAAACTCATAACAGATTCATACCTGATGATTTAAGCGTTGACGATTCTCAGCAATACAGTAGCAACACCTACTTAACATGTAAAATATTTTATTTCACAAATAAAGAATAAAAAGCATATATTATCGATAAGCTACTAAAAATAGAGCTATCTCAATAATTAGTGTTGTATCTATTATGGAATAAAACTATATTATTCCATCTAAATTAAGAAAAATATTCCAAACTTAGGTTAGCTAAAACAAAAATAAGTCGTCATGTTAAGCAAACAATGCGCCCAAGCCCTGTGTTTATAATTGAACCATTGCTTTGCGTTTTGACTAAGTTAAGCAAACAAAGTGAGCCCTATGTCTACTTTTGTAAAAATAAAAGCCTTACGTCAATCTCTATCGAGCAGCGAAGCCAAGCTTGCTGACTTTACGTTAAATTCAGCGAATGCTATTCGTAATTTATCATCGGTTGAACTAGCAAAAGTGGTTGGTGTAAGCCAATCAAGTGTGGTGAAGTTTTCACAAAAATTAGGTTATAAAGGCTTTCCTGCTTTTAAGCTTGCGGTAATTGATGCCCTTAATGATGAAAGCAGCGAACCTAAGCTACATGGTAAAATCACCCTTAATGACTCGCTAGAGCAAATCGCCGAAAAGCTATTAAGCAGTAAACTGGCGGTATTAACCGAAACCAAGAACCTAAACGAAGCGCCGGCAGTCGAAAAAGCAGTAGAGCTATTAAAATCTGCAAAACGCATTCTAATTTGTGGTTTAGGTGGCTCGGCTCTGGTTGCAAAAGATTTTTCTTATAAATTACAAAAACTCGGTATGCCAGCAATTGCGGAGCCGGATGGGCACGCACAACTTGCGTATGTGGCGACGTTTTCAAAAGGTGATTTGGTCATTGCGATAAGTGAATCAGGTATGACTCGCGAAATTGCCGAAGTTGTAAAGCAAGCCAAGAAAAATTCAAGCTCGGTGATCTCAGTCACAAAATTTGGTAGTAGCCTTGTAGCCGACTCAGCAGATGTAAAGCTTTATTCGGTTGCTGAAGGCGAATCTGTGCGTTTATCATCAATTTTAGCGCGTACGGCACAAGATTTTGTAATCGACATTTTGTTTATCGCCCTAACGCAATCGAGCCGCCAAGGTCGCAAGTTACTAGAACATTCTAATGAAGTTGTTGGGGAATTTAAGAATAACTAATTTCTTATTTTCTACGATAAGAACACAAATAAGCAGCTCTGGCTGCTTTTTTAGTGCCTGAATTTTACCTTAAATTAACGACTCAATACTGCCTTCACCCCATATAATGCTTCTGTTAAGCCACTGACTAAGAAGTCATAATTTCTTACAAAATTGTACTAAGAATAAATTAGCACCCTGCTAAAGCAAGTCATTACTGAGCTTTACCTAAAATCGGTTATATATTTTATTCCTAAAAACCAACCTTTAAATGAAAAAATATTCTTGACCAACTTAGATAACACCTGTTTAATATGTGGGCAACATAATTTTAAAGTTCATAAGTCTCAATTGGGTAAGTAGTCCAGCAAAGCATATAAATATAAGGACGGGAAACAATGAAACAACATGCATCCACACTCGCAATGAGCTATATAGCAAAAGCGACAAGCAATGCACTTCGCGCAAAGAAAACAGCCTTCACCGGTGTTGTTATGGCCGCAGCTCTAGCCAGCGCGCCAGCCTTTGCAAATCTAACCGGCGGGATCAAAGGTAAAGTATCATCACCTAAAGCGCAGCAGTCACTGGCGGGGATCACAGTTACAGCAAAAAGTAATGTGATGCCAAAACCACGTACAGTCGTTACGCGAGAAGATGGCAGCTACGACTTACCGCAATTAAAACCAGGTACTTATGAACTGACTTTCACTGATAAAAACGGTGTAACTCAAACCATGACTGTCGACGTTTTACTTGAGCAAACATCAAGCTTAAATGTCACTATGGGCGGTGCTAACGAAAACGTTGAAGTCATTACAGTTACTGGCAGTAAATTATTCCGCCAAGGTAAGTCTGCACTGACTAACTCATTAGGCGAAGAAGCAATCAACAGCGTGCCAGTTGGTCAAGATTACCGTGACCTACTAAAACTTGTTCCGGGTGTTGAGCTATCAGAAAATGCAACGCTTGGTCCATCAGCAGGTGGTTCGGGTGTTGATAACTCTTACGGCTTTGACGGCGTAGATGTTTCACTCCCAATGTTTGGTAACTTAGCATCTGAGCCATCAACCCATGACGTTGCTTACGTTACTATGGACCGCGGTGGTGCAAAAGCCGTTGGCTTTAACCGCTCAGGTGGTTTCTCAATTAACACTGTATCAAAATCAGGTACTGACGAATTCCACGGCAATGTTGAATACAAAGTTCAACCTAAGAGTTTAGTGGCAACACCAACAGGTCAAGAAAGCTATGAGCTTGATAAAAGCTGGTTAACAGCAAGTTTAGGCGGCCCACTCATTGAAGATACCTTGTATTTTTATACTTCTTATTACCGCCCAGAAGAAAAGCGTACCAATAAAGATACTGCCTATGGTGCTGTAAAAGACTTTAAAAGTGTTCGTGATGAGTATTTTGGTAAATTAACTTGGGCACCTACTGACGATATTTTACTTAATATTTCACAGCGTACCTCAGAAAAAACCATTGAAGGCCGTTCAATTGGCGCTTACGAAACTGACAGTGTATCTGCTGGTGATGAAGCCAACCAAGATATCTTTACTTTAGATGGTTCGTGGATTTTAGGCGATGCAACAACTCTTTCATTCCAATACAGTAAATTAGAGATAGAAACAGCAGGTAAGCCAGATACTGAATTATCAGTAGTACCTTCATTAACGAGCCAGCTTGACTTAAATAATCTAACTGAAATGGGTTACTTCAGTGTCCCTAGCTTATTAGATGCTGATGATAACTACACAGCAGAACAAATTGCTGCATATAATGCAGGCGCAGCACCACTAATTGCACAATACGGTTATACCGAAGATGGTCAAATGCGAGGCGGCGGCGGTGTTGGTGCGTATTACCGATACGATAATATCGACTTCTACCGTGATAGCTTTGAGTTAAATCTAGAACATGAATTTACTTGGGGCGATAGCTACCATACATTACATTTAGGTGGCGAGTGGAAAGAAGGTAAAGAAGTACTGTCTCGTCTTTCAAATGGTTGGGGTAGCATCTCTTATGTTGGCGGCCTAGATGAAAGCTTAGAAGAAGGCAGCTCTGCGCCGGTTATTTACCGTGCTCGCGTGCAACAAATGAGCTTAGTAGCAGGTGGTGATGCCGTTTCTGCTATTAACTCAGAAATGGAAACCCTTAACTTCGAAATCAACGACACCATTGAAGTAGGTGATTGGACTTACAATGTGGGTGTGTTAGTGAGCCGCGATACTTGGTATGGCCAAGGCCTTAAATCGGCATCTGGCACGATCTCAGGTTATGAGTTAGCCCCAGGCGAAAAATACAAAATGTACCAAACAGATTGGTCAGATATGATCCAACCGCGTTTAGGTGTGAATTGGAACTATGCAGATCAAGACGCTATATTTGCTAACTTCTCAATGTATAACCCAGAAGCAAGCTCACTTGCACGTGCCGCCTCTTGGGACCGTAATACCCGTGCCGAAATCGAAGTTGAATTTGATGCAGACGGCAACGTAATTTATGCAGAGCCGCGTCAAGGTTCATCTGGTAAAGTATTTGCTGATAACTTAAAACCTCGTCAAATCAAAGAGTTTACGCTTGGTACCACTAAATATGTGGGCTCTGATTTAGTATTACGTGCTCATGTTCGTCACCGTAAGGCATCGCATTTCTGGGAAGATATGCCAAACAATGCCCGCTTAACTGACTACTCTGGCGTTGATGCTGATGGCGTACCACAACATATTGCAGACAAAGGCCTTTATGTCGATAACCTCGCTGAAATCCGCGATGAAATTGGTGGTTCATCTTATGTTATTGCCGAAGTAGATGGTGGCGAGACTAAATATTGGGAAGCAAGCATCGAAGCTGAATACCTAGGTGAAAACAGCTATATCAATGCTTCTTATGTTTGGAGTCATTACTACGGTAACTTCGACCAAGATAACACCACAGCAACAACAGATGCGAATACCTTCATTGGTTCATCAAACTATGGTGATGGCCGTGGTCGTTACCCTTGGGATTACAAATACGGCACATTATCAGGTGATAAACCGCATAAAGTAAAAGTCTATGGTTACTATACAGTGCCATGGGATGCAAACATTGGTGCATACTTTGTATTCCAGTCGGGTAAACCTTGGGAAGCATGGGATGGTTCAATCTACGGTTACTCAAGTGGCACAACGCGTTACAGCGAGCCTGCAGGTAGTCGTCGTAGTCCAAGCCATTGGCAACTTGACTTAAACTACACCCAAGACTTTAAGTTCTCAGGTGACATGGAACTACAATTCCGTGCTGATATCTTCAATGTATTTGACCGTCAAACAGGTTACAACAATAACCCATATGTCTCGTCAGAAAACTTTGGTGAATATCGTAACTACTACAGCCCACGTCGCGTGCAGCTGTCGTTTAACTTCAAGTTCTAAGTTAATTTATCCTGTTGGGGCCGCTATTGCGGCCCTTTTTTATGCCTGAAAAAAGTAAAAGCCAAAAGCTTAAATTGTACAAAATGCTTTTGCCGCAGCTAAATTAGTCGCTTCTTTCATAAAGTAGTCGAGCTGCACAGTTCGAATAATCGCTCGCGACTCGTTGTTACTTGTACTTGCCTGCCATTGCCAATTTTTAAGCGACTCTCGTGACACATCTACAAACAGCCCTTCTGGGAAGCTCTCCACAAAACGAATATCGGTGGTATTACCCTGATTATCAATGGTAATTACAAAGCGCGCACAGCCCGTCTGCTTAGATATTAAAGCTGCTTTTGGGTAGTTAGGCTTTGTTGCATTTTTAAGTGTCCACAACTGCTCTGCTGCATTTTTATCATCACGAAGGTCGAGTACATCGGTTGAGTTACTTTTTGAAGTGTTAGGGAGTTGTGAGCAGCCAGCTAGTAAAGCAAGTACGGCAATGCTTAAATAAGCTTTCATGGTATATCCTTAATGATACCAACTCGTAATAATACATAATTGAATTAAGCAAATTGGTATGAAAACAAGTTCCTGAATATACCACAATTAATTTTTAGAGATATTAAAAAACGAGGCAAGTGCCTCGTTCTTATTTATCTAGTTATCTAGCTATTATTGGTAAAGCAAATATGGGGCTCGCTTGCGTTTAAAAGCACTTAAATCGGCTTGCCAGCTTTGCTTTATTTGCTGCTCAGTTTGGCCTGCTTCAATGGCTAAACGCAATTTATCAGTGCCTGCAAGTTTGTCCATAAAGTCAGCGCGTTCAAAAAATTCTTGCTCATTCGCGCTCAGCTGTTGGTATGCCGAAATAAACACACTTAAATCTAAGCCATGAATATCAGCATCTCGCAAGTCTTGACCAAATACTTCAACTTCTTTGAATTTAGGGTTCATTGAAGCGCCTTTAATCGCCCTTGGCGTGAAACTAAATTCACCCAATTTTACTGGTGAATAGCCCACCACTTGGAACGGAAAGTCAGTGCCACGACCAATAGTCACGGGTGTTGCTTCAAAGAAACATAGTGATGGATAAAGCGCAATTGACTGTGCATTCGGTAAGTTAGGGCTAGGCTTTATTGGTAGCTCATAAGCCATAGTACGGTCATAATTCGCAACGGGCACAACGCTTAGTTCAAGCTTATTAGCATCATTTATCCAGCCTTCACCTTTGATCATTTGAGCAAGTTCCGCCACTGTCATACCGTGCAAAACAGGAATTTCGTGCATGCCAACAAACGAACGAAATTGTGGGTCAAGGATAGGTCCATCAACATAGGCAATATTCGGGTTTGGTCTGTCTAGAACCACAACCTCTTTACTATTTTCAGCAGCGGCTTCCATCACGTAGTGCATTGAGCTGATGTAAGTGTAAAAACGCACACCGACATCTTGAATATCAAAAATAATGACATCTAAATCTGCAAGCATCTCAGGGCTTGGTTTTTTGTTACTGCCATAAATCGACACAACATCGATGCCAGTTTTAGCATCTACTGTGCTTTTAACATGAGCTCCAGCGTCATGATCGCCGCGAAAGCCATGCTCAGGGGCAAATATTTTGCTAACGACAACGCCTTTATCTAGTAATGCATCAACCAAATGTTGACCATTAACTACTGATGTTTGATTAACCACTAACCCGACACGTTTACCTTTTAGTGCTGGAACGTAGACTTGAAAATTAGCAGCCCCCACTTGCAAAGGCTGGGTTTTCTCAGGTGCTTGTACAGGCGTTTCTTGGCAACCTAAAAGCGCGAAACAACTAACGAGTAAAACAGCTAAAAAACGCATTATTCTTCAACCGCCTTACGTAAAAAGCCGCCGGCTTTTGAAAGTAACTGTTTTGCTTCAGGCGCAGGTTTTCCTGTTAGCACAATTAAAATAGCAAGTTTAGCACTTTGATCTGCTTGCTTTAATGCATCAACAGCTTGCTGCTGAGTACAGTCTGTTGCTTGCATAACAATACGAATAGCACGAGCATATAGTTTTTCATTACTAGCATTCACATCAACCATCAGGTTTTTATACACCTTGCCAGTGCGGATCATGCTAGCTGTACTTAGCATATTAAGTACGAGTTTCTGCGCAGTGCCCGATTTCATTCGTGTTGAGCCAGTTACGGCTTCAGCTCCAACAACAGGACAAATGCCGATTTGAGGTAAAAGCATCACCGCTGAATTTGGATTACATGTGACACCCACAGTCACACAACCGAGTGATTTAGCGTATTCAATTGCCGAGCAAACATAAGGAGTACGGCCACTGGCAGCAATGCCAACCACCACGTCTTTACTATTTAAATTAACATTTTTTAAGTCTTCAACGGCAAGTGTCGTACTATCTTCAGCACCTTCAACAGCCTTCTTAACAGCAGTGTCACCACCGGCAATAATACCCAACACTTGCTGATCGCTCACGCTATAGGTAGGAGCACATTCAACCGCATCTAAAATCCCTAAACGACCACTAGTGCCTGCCCCAATGTAAATCAACCTACCGCCATTTTGAAAGGCTTCGACTACGTGGTCTACCGCTTCACTAATTTGCGGGATAACTAATTTAACCGCCTCAGCCACTTTGTGATCTTCATTATTGATTTTAGTGAGGATCTCAGTGGAGCTGAGCAGATCGATATCCAAAGTGTCTGGGTTTTGTCCTTCGGAGACAATGCCGTTTAACTCTTCGAGTAACTCACGCTGTTGCTTAAATACGTGCTCAGGGCTCATTGGGTTGTCCTTTTTCAATAATGTCATGGTAATGCTCTGCTGCTAAAATCGCAGCACCAGTTAATGAATCTCCCTTGCAAGGAGATAATTCGTTTTGTAAAGCAAGTGGCAATAATGGTTGGCTAACTTTCGCCAAACCACCAATTAAAATCACTGGTAATAGTGAGTTTCCTCGGCTTTTATTAATTAACTGAACTACCGATTGAGTGTGCTCTGTTAATACACTATTTGCCGCTTTACAGTCATTTTTCAAGCTAAACACTAAAGGACTAAATGCTGCATAGTCCGCAGGTTTTGCTTGTTTAAGCCAACTACTAATTGCTTGTCGAGTGCATCCTAGCTGCTCACTCAAACGAATCGTTAATCGGCTTTTTGGTAAATCATAAATATCTATATCGTTTAATAATTGCTGCACAGCCATAAGACCTATACGGGCACCACCGCCAAAATCATCAACAGTAAAGCCCCAGCCACTAACCAACTTTGTTTGCTTTTGAGCATTTAATCTTGCTCCGACAGCACCTGTGCCAAGTGCAATAACTACACATGGCTCGCCAAGGTTTGCACCATATAATGAAGTAATTGCATCACTGGTGATTTGCAAACTGGCAAATTCAATTTCGTACACCAGTTTAAGCATCACTTTTAATTGCTCAGCAAGGCTTACCGATGAGCCACCAGCCACTCCCATAACGGTGACGATTTCACTTGGCTCTGCGCCACTTTGCTGGCATACATCGCGGGTCACTTTAACAATATTTTCTAACGCTAAATCAAGATCATTCGAAATTGATGCAGAACCTGCCTGAGCATGAAAAACAGCATCACCTGCCAGCTCCTTAAGCTCAGCTAACACTTTAGTGCCGCCACCATCAATGGCTAGAATATAGCGAACTGCCATTTATGCACTCTTCTCGTTCGATGATTTACCAAAGCAACACACAAGTGTCGCAAGCAAAGTGCCTATACACAGTTGCCAAGTAAATCCTAGGTAAAAACGCATTGTCTCAGGTAGTAACCAGTCAATCATGTATGGCTGCATTAATAAGGTCACCATAAAACCTGCTATCAGCGCAGCTAACACTGAGCCTTCACTGCCACGTTTGGTGAACAACGTCGTAAAGTACACACCTAACAAGCCACTGTACGAGAACACCATCACACTTAAAGCAAATTTTAATAATGGCATATCACTGTATTGCTGCCAGAAATAACAAAGAATAGCCATTAGCGCTAAGGCAAGGCTCACCACTGCCATACCGACACGACCTGCTTTGACAAAGTGATGATCACTAACTTGTTTATTATGTTTTTCTAAATACGGACGATAGATATCTTGTACGATGACTGAAGACATCGAACTAAGCCCTGAGTTCAACGTAGAAATAGCGGCAGCAATAATACCAACGCTCACCAAACCTTTAACTCCTGCTGGTACTTCGTTCAATACGTAGTACATAAAGATTGTGATTTTTTCGCCATTAAACTCTTGTACAACGGCTTGGCCTGCCTCGCTGTTCATCAATGCAGGTTGCTGATAAACAATATAAAGCAGAAAACCTATAAAGATAAAAATAGCCATAACGGGAATCACCATCACTACAGATAGTAATAACGCCTTACTGCCTTCTTTAGGGCTTTTACAGGTTAATAAACGCTGCGTCATATCTTGGTCTAATCCAAATGCAGCGATGTTTAAAAGTACAAAACCTGTTAAAACAGAGGCCATGTTAAACACCCCAGACGGGCCAAAATCTAAATCAAATTTAAACAGTGCTAGTTTAGAATCTGCACCTGGGCTTGGCTCATTGAGTGTTGCGATAATAGTCGAAAAATCAGCAGGAATAACGGCAAGTAAGCTCCATATGACCGCTATAGCAGCACTCACGTAAACAATACTTTGCAACACGTCTGAGTAAATAACACTGCGAATCCCCCCCAAAAAGGTATAAAGCAAGCCAGCAAGTGCTAACACCAGAGTAGCTATAACCACACTGTCTGCATCTATATTTCCGTATAAAATCATCGCCACGGCAATGGCCGCCATGTACAAACGCGCACCACTGGCAAACACACGGCCAAATAAATACATCAAGCCACTGCGACGCTTTGCCTTTGGACCGATGCGTTTTTCTAGTAGCTCATAAACCGTAAATACTTTTTGCTGATAGAACTTTGGAATTAAAAATGCCGATACGACAAAGGCGGCAATAAACGCACCGATATTAGTGGCTATGTAGGAAAAGTCACCTTGATAGCCTTGATCTGGCCCACCGATAAAGGTTGCTGCAGATTGTGAGGTAGCTAAAACAGAAATAGCCACCATCCAAGTTGGCATACTATTTCCGCCTAGAAAAAAATCTTGGCTTGAGTTAGCGCGTTTGCGATTAAACCACCAGCCACTTAGCAATAAAATAGCACCGTAACTTGCGAATACTAGCCAATCAAGTAAAGCGTAATTTGCACTCATTTATTATCCTAACCCAAACCTTAATGGAATATATTATTCCATCATTATGACAGAATTAAAATACTTTTATTTTATTATTTTTATTCAGCTAAGTTAGGTAATTGCCACTGACTTTGCTTTTGTTGATATTGCGCCTTGGTCAAGCTGACTAATAAAGGCTTTTTACGTTCATCTAACCAAGCAAGCAAAGCGTCCATATTGCGTTCTGTCATTGCTGTACAACCAGCTGTAGGCTTGCTAGGCGCACGCCATAAATGCATAAAGATACAACTACCCGCGCCATTGATATTGCTTGGATTATGCTTAACAACAATGCCTTTTTTATACAAATTATCTTGGCTGTATATATCACGGCGCATCCATTCTGAAGAGTCTTTTACTGCGTCTTCGCCTACTTGTGCTTTGTCGACCAGTTGATTGTAAAAAGGCGAGCCTTTCACATCAATGCAGTAATCGTTTGCAGTCATTGCTTGATAACTTAGGTTCGTTTGTAATGAATCTAAATACCCAAATGCAGTACCTAGCTCAAAAATACCAGCAGGCGCTTTACCATCCCCTTCTTGTTTTTGCTGACCTGGTTGTGCAGGGTGCAGCCCCACTCCCCAAGCAAGACCGGTACGACCAAGTACTACCGCATGTTGTTCGCCTTGTTGTTGCCATTTACCGGCGTCTTTTTCAAAGCGATACAGCGTGGCATCAATAGCATCACTGTCATTAGCGACCACCACCACGAGTTGCTGATGACTGTTATCAATAACAGGTTTAGGTGACTCTTTGCTTGCACAAGCCGTTAAACTCATAGCTGCAATAAGACTAACTAGTTTTTTCATGCTGGCCATACTCCGTTTGTTATTAGTTCAAGCCCTTTTATTGATTCAATACCAAGACCTGGTTTATCCGATAAGCTTATTTGAGGGCCGATAAACTCAACCCCACCTTGTACAGGGTCATACTGACCAAGAGCTGGACCATCTAGGTCAATTTTACTGATTTGTTGTGCTTTGGCAGAAGCTAAATGCGCAGCCCCTGCGACAGCAATACTGCCCTCTAGCATACAACCAATCATACATTCAGCTTGATATTGGGCTGTGATGTTAGCAATCTCAATTGCCCGGCTTAAACCGCCCGTTTTCATTAACTTGATGTTGATAATATCAACCGCTCCCAACTCTAAAAGCTGGATTACTTGCTTAGGTGAAAAGGCGCTTTCATCAGCCATAATCGGTGTATTCACCCGCTCAGTAATATATTTGAGGCCTTGAAAGTCACTGCTTTTTACTGGTTGCTCAACTAACTCTAACACCACGCCAGCTTGCTCAAGTTGTTGTAATGCAAACACAGTTTGTTTGGCATTCCAACCTTGGTTTACATCTAAACGTAATTGCGCCTTAGCAGCAAACCCCGCGTGGATTGCTTTGACACGTTCAATATCTTGATTAAGGTTATTGCCAATTTTTATTTTTAATACGTCAAAGCCCTGCTCAACGGCTAGCTGACAGTCACTGAGCATTTTATCTATGTTATCGACGCTAATGGTAATATCCGTTTTAAGTTCTGACTTACCGCCGCCAAGTAACTTATATAAAGGTGCTTGATAGAGCTTACCCCACAAGTCGTACACAGCCAGTTCTAGGGCGGCTTTTGCGCTACTGTTGCCAACCACGGTTGATTGAATAATTTGAGTGAGCTGGTTGATGTTTTCAATTTCTTGCCCCACCAACTTAGGCGCAATAAACTGCTTAATGACCGCTATCATCCCTTGATGGGTATCACCAGTGATAACCGGCGTTGAGGCCGCTGAGCCATAGCCAGTTTGACCACATTCAGTGTCGATTAAAACCACTAAGTCTTCGATAAAACTCACTTCTCTCAGTGCTGTTTTAAATGGGGTAACTAACGGCACTTTGAGCTTTGCAAAGCGAACAGCTTTAATTTTCATATCGGCCTCTAGCGAATACGCTTAATGTTATAAACACGGTCTAAATAACTGGTTTCTTGAGATAATCTTAGTGGCAATAAAGGTGTCACAGACACCCCATTCAAGGCACTACTATAAAAGCTGCCATCGCCTTTGTTGTAACCTAATCCTTTGACATCATGAATAACATACGGCTCGCCGTGATGCTCCCCTAAGTACATCATCACGTGACCAGGAATATAGATCAGATCGCCAATCGCCATATTTTTAACCGTTGGTATCTTGGCATCCGCAGCGGTATTCTTATCAAAACGATTATTTTGCCCGTATTCACTACTGCCTTGCTGCCCTGAATTACGCGGCATTAATAGGCCAAAGCTTTTATAAATTTCACCAACAAACCCGGTGCAGTCGCGGCCATTGTAATCATGCCCCCAACCATAACGCTCACCTAAAAACTTAAAGCCTTGTTTAATTAGATTTTGCTCGTTGTAGTCTAAGTAACCTAAATTTACATCGGCAGTTTTGCTGATCATCGCTGGTTTAATTACAAGTTGACCTTGCTCATCACGAGTAGGTAACTGTACAACATGGCTGGCATAGCTATTTTGGCCGTTTAGCAAATAAGGTACTTTCTCACTATCAACTAAGGGTAAGCGTACCCCCATATCTAGTTGCACTTCTGAGCGGCTTTCATCGTTTGGCACATAAGCAGTATTTACTTTTGCACCTGTCACAACCAAGAAGTTATCTTGTTCACGATAAGCTTTTATTTTATCCGCATCAGCAAAGGCAAGATCTTCGGCAGGTGCCCATGCTAAGTAGTTGTAAGCACGTACTAACAACCATTTTTTATCTGCACTTTGATGTAATACAGCCACAGCCTCACCCGGGAACATGCCACTTTCTTGGAAGCGATCTAAGTCTTGATCAAGGCCACTATTTAAAACCCGATCCCAAGTTGGAAATGTACGTAATGCAGTACGTTTAACTACCACTGCAAAACGCACCTTATTAGTATCTGCGACTTTATTAAGATTTAAGTTAGCCTGATATTTAGCAAAATCTTTCGCAGTGAGTTGTCGGCCATCGGTAAAAAAACGCGGGCTTTTTGGAATTGCACTTGCCGAGTGAATGGCACTTGTTAGCTCGTCTTTACTGAGCGATTTTTGGAAAGACAGTGGATCAACAATGTATTTATTATCTTTAATAAGTTTTTCGTTGAAGGCAGCAATTTGAGCCTCCGTCATAATCATTTTTGCCGATGCCCCTTGCGCTAACCAGTAGCTAGGAGAAAGCTGTGACTGCGTGACCCCGATAACATCTGATTGCCAATCTTCGGCATGCATGGGTGCACTAAAGGCAACACCTAAAGTAATTGATAAAGCGATAATTGAACGACGCATAGCTGTACCTTAATTCTTATTGAAAGCGTGAATCTAATAATTTTGTAAAAGCATGCTGCAATTTTTGCTGCATTTGCTTACCGACTGTCGGCAAATTGGCTTCGTCAGCCCCCTGAGTTGACTGCTGTACACTAAATGTAAACTCACGCCCACCTTGATAATTTCCTAGACACACATGTGCCAGCATCACGGCTTCTGTGGTGGAGCGCGTTTCACTTGGTCCCCAACCAATTTTTTGCCATACACGCCACTGCCCATTGGTTGCGCTATCGAGCACCTCTTTTGCAGAGCGACTATCATTTGGAGCAATAACATCTGCCAACGCATTTGTAACAATATGACTGATACCTACCATCATGCCGCCTACTTGAGCCTGTTCGTAGGTATGACCTGTGCCGTTAAGTAGCACATCAACATCACTTGCTTGTAAATAAGGCATTTGTGTACTTGGCTCACGCTGGTGACTAACCAAGCGCTTTAACCATTCAGCTTGAGCAAGTGTAGTCATTGCTTTGTTGCCCGTTAAGCCACAACTGTCGCAACGATATCCTAAATAGCCGGGATCATCACTGCTTGTTATATAATGAACGACTTTTGCATCAAGCTCATTATTTGCAGGGTTATGCCAATACTCGTCTGATGGCATAAACTGCTCTGAGCCATATGCGCCGTTAAATAACAAACGCTCATCCTGTAGTTTGAGCCAGCCATCATTAAAAAGTCCACGTAAGTACTCTCGCCCTGCCACATTCACAAAATAACTGGCAATAGCATTTGAGTTGCCATCGGCTTTACCAAATGCTTCATAGCTATTAATACTGCTGATCAAATCTGCCAGCGCTGTATCACCTGCATAGAGTGTTGCACCAAGCTCTGGGTGGGTTTGTCTTACTTTAGATAGCGCACCGCTAAATGCTTGAATTTTTGATGAGCTCCAAGGCTCATACAATTTATTATGGCTGCCATCACTTAAATAGCGATAGGCTAGCTGCCCTGCCTGTACTTGATAATCTATTAATAGAAATTTACCTGGCTGCTCAGAGGCTAAGAAATACTGCCAATCGGCCGCCACTCTGTTTTGCCAACCTGCCTGTTGATAATTAACCTCAGTTGCTGATTTATAGCCTGGCTGCTGACTTTCACCTTCCAGTGATAAGCAACCAGTATTTTTTAAATCTTTTGGCAAAATAGCGGGAGCTAACATTACCTGCTCAAAGTATTGTTGGTCGGTTAATGGGTTTTTTTCTGTGTTCGCTTCACAACCAGTCAAAAGCATCAAGCCGCAACTTATAGCCAGCCGTTTTTGATATGCACCTTTCGCATACATAAAATAAAATTCCCACTTGTTATTTTTTTTGGAATATTTTATTAAATCTAACACAATTTCTTCATGAAGCAAATTAACTCGGTTTTATTGCCTATAAGACGCTGGCTTAAAAAATAATTTAACGATTAAAGTCTATCGTCTCGAAGGGGTATTGTTCATCGTCTGGAGCGACATTATCTTAATGCGCGATGCGCGCGAAACAAGTTTCACGCCTACTGGGTGTATTTTTTGTATTTTGAGTTGGGGTTTAATTTGTGGAGTGGAAGCGTGATGTTCACGACTGAAGTCGCTGCTACGAATATTACGATAATAAACGCGATATAAAATCGCTGCTACAGGTTTATATCGAGTTTTCAAGCTCCTACGCGAATTGCAGGCACAAAAAAACCGACTTTCGTCGGTTTATGTCACTTTCCAGAAGAAAGTGGCGGACGCGGGAGGATTCGAACCTCCGACCGCCTGGTTCGTAGCCAGGTACTCTATCCAGCTGAGCTACGCGTCCGCAATGGTTCTGCTTATTTACGTCTTGCAATGACGGTGTTATTAAAACACAAAAAAACCGACATTTAGTCGGTTTGCACTTTCGAACATTGCAGTATGAATGTATAGAAAGTGGTGGGCGCAGGAGGATTCGAACCTCCGACCGCCTGGTTCGTAGCCAGGTACTCTATCCAGCTGAGCTATGCGCCCACATTCTATTTTAGTTAGTTTAAGTCTCACTAAGACTTTTCAAAAGTGGTGGGCGCAGGAGGATTCGAACCTCCGACCGCCTGGTTCGTAGCCAGGTACTCTATCCAGCTGAGCTATGCGCCCACATTTTGATTTTAGTAAAGGATGGTGGGCGCAGGAGGATTCGAACCTCCGACCGCCTGGTTCGTAGCCAGGTACTCTATCCAGCTGAGCTATGCGCCCATTCTTTACTTTACAAGAAAACCATTTAAAAAATGGTGGAGAAGGAGGGATTCGAACCCTCGATAGAGCTACAAACCCTATACTCCCTTAGCAGGGGAGCGCCTTCGGCCACTCGGCCACCTCTCCGTCTTGTGGGGCGTATAATAAAGATTTCAGGAAATATGTCAAACACTTTTCAAGGAAAATCGTATAGATGGTTATAGATTGTCCATAACGAGCTAAAACAGCTTATTTTTGTTTATCCTTTCGCCACTTTTTCTTTATCACTCAACGGCTCAAGACCCGTCAATGGGATCAGCTCATCGGTTAATTCAGCGAGGTATTGATCTTGGTAACCTAATTGTTGAAATTCAGCTATACAAGCACGATAAAAATCTTCACGTTGATGCTCGTTTTTATTTGTATCTGTTGGCAACTGCGAAGGCTTTTTTGTCATTAGAATTAAGTCCATTTATGCGTTGAACGAATATGGCGCAATGATGTCATATCTTGGCTAAAAAAAACACTATCCAACTTTAGGTTTGTATAAAAAATTTACAATCTAGTAACTTTATTTGAAGGCTAATTCGGTATTTCTTTTTAGATCAGCTAATTACAATTTAGTAGTAAATTTGTGAGTAATAAAAATCAGAAATTTCTGATAAAAAAACGCCGCTAAAAAGCGGCGTTTTTAAAGACTTTTAGCTGATTAGTCAGCTTGAGGACGCATGTGTGGGAATAGGATCACGTCTTTAATCGTTGGTGAGTCTGTAAATAACATCACCAGACGGTCGATACCAATACCCTCACCCGCTGTTGGAGGTAAACCATACTCTAATGCGCGGATGTAGTCTTCATCGAAGTGCATTGCTTCATCATCACCCGCATCTTTCTCTTCAACTTGACGCGTAAAGCGCTCAGCTTGGTCTTGTGCATCATTAAGCTCAGAGAAACCATTCGCTAACTCGCGGCCACCAACGAAGAATTCGAAACGGTCAGTCACAAATGGGTTTTCATCGTTACGACGTGCAAGTGGTGACACTTCCCACGGATAAGCGGTAATGAAAGTAGGTTGAATTAACTTATGCTCAGCAGTCTCTTCGAAGATTTCACATAAGAACTTACCTGGGCCCCATACACAGTTTTCAGGGATCTTAACGTGTACTTGCTTCGCATATGCTTTAAGTTCTTCAAAATGATTTTCTGGGTCATTAAATACCGCTGCATCGAAGTCAGGGTTGTACTTAAGAATAGCTTCGCTCATAGTTAGACGAGCAAAAGGCTGACCAAAATCGTACTCTACCGAATCAACCACTTCACCGTTTTCATCTTTAGTTGTGTTTACAACAATTGGTGAACCAAGTACGTCTGTAGCAACAGTACGTAACATGTCTTCAGTAATGTTCATCAGATCAATGTAATCAGCGTAAGCCTGGTAGAATTCGATCATCGTGAATTCTGGGTTATGACGTGTAGATAAACCTTCGTTACGGAAGTTACGGTTGATTTCGAATACACGCTCAAAACCACCAACGACTAAACGTTTTAGGTAAAGCTCAGGTGCGATTCGTAAATACATATCGATATCAAGTGCATTATGGTGTGTTACGAATGGACGTGCAGACGCACCACCTGGGATCACTTGTAGCATCGGCGTTTCAACTTCCATGAAATCACGCTCAGCTAAGAAACGACGAATACCTTCAACAACTTTTGAACGAATACGGAACGTTTCACGTGTCGCATCATTAGTAATTAAATCAACATAACGTTGACGGTACTTTGTTTCTTGGTCAGATAAACCGTGGAACTTTTCAGGTAACGGACGTAATGACTTAGTCAGTAACTCGTACTCAGTCATTTCTACGTATAGGTCACCTTTACCAGACTTATTTAGTGCGCCTTTAACACCGATGATGTCACCAATATCTAGTTGACCGTATTTAGCTTTTAATTCTTTTTGTACGTCTTTTGATGCGTACGCTTGAATTTGGCCTTTCATATCTTGTAATGCTAGGAAAGGACCTCGTTTAGCAAGGATACGACCAGCAACTGATACAACGTGTTGTTCAGCAACTAATTCTTCTTTCGATTTATCACCAAACTCAGCTTGCAAATCAGCCGTGTAATGTTCACGACGGAATTGGTTTGGATGACCGTTGGCTGGGCAATTTTCGCGGATTGCGTCTAATTTGCCACGACGCTCAGCGATTAACTTATTTTCGTCTTGGATTTGATCAGTCATTTTTTAGCTCTTTTTTAGCTTGGTGGTTATAGGCCAGATTTAAGGCTGGCTTCAATAAATTTATCTAAGTCGCCGTCAAGAACCGCTTGAGTGTTACGGTTTTCAACACCTGTACGCAAATCTTTAATGCGAGAGTCATCAAGTACGTATGAACGTATTTGACTACCCCAGCCAATGTCAGATTTAGCATCTTCTTGACTTTGCTTCTCTGCATTCTGCTTTTGAATTTCAAGTTCAAACAACTTCGCTTTTAGCTGTTTCATTGCTTGGTCTTTATTCTTATGCTGTGAACGCTCATTTTGGCACTGTACAACAGTATTCGTTGGTATGTGAGTAATACGAACCGCAGATTCTGTCGTATTTACGTGCTGACCACCGGCACCTGATGCGCGGTAAACGTCAATACGTAAGTCAGCCGGATTAATATCAATTTCGATATTATCGTCGATTTCTGGATATACGAATGCTGATGCAAACGAAGTATGGCGACGACCACTCGAGTCAAATGGGCTCTTACGAACTAGACGGTGAACACCTGTTTCTGTTCGCAGCCAACCGTATGCATATTCGCCAACAAAGCGCACTGTTGCACCCTTAATACCAGCCACATCACCGTCAGTTGCTTCAACTAGCTCAACTTTAAAGCCTTTTGCTTCACCCCAGCGTAAGTACATACGCAACAGCATGTTACACCAGTCTTGAGCTTCAGTACCGCCAGAACCTGATTGCAAATCAAGGTAAGCATCGTTTTGGTCATGATCGCCTGAGAACATTCGACGGAACTCTAGCTTTTCAAGTTGTGCGTTTAAATCGCCCAATTCAGCTTCTGCTTCAGCAAAGGTTTCTTCATCTTCAGCTTCAACTGCAAGCTCTACTAAACCTTCAACATCTTCGGTACCTGCCACTAGATTATCAATGGTCTCTACGATAGCTTCGAGTGCCGACTTTTCACGGCCAAGGGCTTGAGCTCGTTCTGGCTCATTCCACACGGCTGAATCTTCAAGTTCTGCGTTAACTTCTTCTAACCGCTCTTTCTTAAGAGGGTAGTCAAAGGTACCCCCGAAGCAGTTCAGTACGTTCGCGAATTTCCTTGATTTGATTAATCACAGGATTCACTTCAAACATGTACATTACTCCAAAATGGCTGATTTACCGTGCACCGATATCGACGATAATTACGGTAAATTATCTACAAATATTAAAAACGCCCGATTTTAACAAAAAACCGAGCGTTTTATTAGCCTTTTATGTCGATTATAACGATATTTTTATGTCGCTTTTTGTAGCTCTCGAATAATCAACTGTAAGGTAAATTTACCACGGAATTCATTTATATCGAGTTGGTAAGCTGCTTTTACATAACGCACTTCGGTATCTGGCCATGCACGCACATCCACGCCAAATGCAATCCCATCAACTAACCGCCCAGACTGATGTTTTAAAACTAGTTTTAGGTGTTTTTCGCCAACAATTCGCTGCTGTATTACTTCGAATACATGTTCGAACACTGGCTCAGGAAATTGCTGCCCCCAAGGACCTGCATTTTTTAGTTGATTGGCAAACTCCATCGAAAAGCAATCATTTGGCAGCTCACCATCGGTAAGTAAGATGCTTTGCTTATGCTCTTCAGTAAGAGTATCTGTCACCATTTGCTCAAACACTGTTTTAAACTCATTAAAACAGTGTTCATTGATACTCAGCCCCGCCGCCATAGCATGACCACCAAATTTACTGATCAAATGCGGATAGAGAGTATTTACTCGCTCTAGTAAATCACGCATATGCAGCCCTTCAATGGAACGACAAGAACCTTTTATTTCGCCGTTATCGCCAGCTGCAAAAATAATCGTAGGACGGTGATACTTTTCTTTTAAACGACCAGCCAAAATACCAATCACACCTTGATGCCAATCAGCTTGGTATAGACAAATGGCATCAGGTACGGACTCGGTTTTGAATGCTAAACGGTCAAGCACGGCTTGTGCTTCAGTTTGCATGCCCTGCTCTATTTCACGGCGCTCGTGATTAAGGCTGTCGAGCTCACTGGCAATACGGCGTGCTTGATTTATATCGCTAGATAACAAACAGGCTATACCTAAACTCATATCATCTAAACGCCCTGCTGCATTTAAGCGTGGCGCTAATGAAAAACCAAAGTCACTGGCACTTAAACGCCCTGCATTGCGATTTGCCACTTCAATAAGTGCACTAATTCCGGGCCGTGTTTTACCACTGCGAATGCGTGCTAAACCTTGATGAACTAAGGTACGGTTATTGGCATCAAGAGCGACCACATCGGCAACGGTACCAAGGGCTACAATATCAAGTAACTCAGCCAAATTTGGCATTGGCTGATGCTGAAAATATCCTTGCTCACGTAAGTGGCTTCGTAAAGCAATAAGTAAATAAAAAGCGACCCCAACGCCTGCTATCGACTTCGATGGAAACTGACAGTCATGACGATTCGGATTCACAATGGCATCGGCATCTGGCAAGGACTCACCTTGCAAGTGATGATCAGTCACCAGCACTTTAATACCAGCTTTCTTTACTATAGCAATACCATCAATACATGAAATACCGTTATCAACGGTGATCACAAGCTCAGGCTGCATGGAAACGATTTGCTCTGCAAGTGCAGGGCTTAGGCCATAACCAAGGCTGAATCTGTCTGGTACTAAATAATCAAGATTCTTTAAGCCAAACATAGCAAGACCTTGCATCAAAGTTGCAGTGCTGGTTGCACCGTCAGCATCAAAGTCTCCTACAATTAAAACGCGGCTTTGTGCGGCAATTGCTTCTTGCAATAACGCAACAGCTTTGTCGATGTCTTTAAACAGCTTAAAGTCATGTAATGTCGCAGCGCTGTTATCGAGTTCAGTAGCATTTTGCACCTGTCGAGTCGCGTAAATCTGCTTGATAACAGGGTGTAAATGGTGCGGTAAGTGTGAATCATCAACACGTGGACGAGCTTGAATTATTTTTTCCATGTTGGAAACGGTACTTCTTAAGCAAAGGCAAGTAAAAAGGCCTACAACAAATAGGCCTTTTCGTTTAAAAAACAGTTATGAAGATGTTTTTGGTAAAGCATCAAGTGCTTGGCTGATTTGCGCAGCTGATTGATAACCTGGGATCATCGTGCCATCTTCTAAAATAATTGCTGGTGTCCCCGACATACCAAAACTTTGACCAAGTTGGTAATGCTCTGCAATTGGTGCGTGACAACCAGGCACCGCTGCTACTTCTGCACCCGCTTTTGCTTCTGTTAAAGCTTCAGCTGGATCTTTAGCACACCATACATTCATTAAATCTTGATACCCTTTACCACGTAAACCACCACGTGGGAAAGCAAGGTATTTAACTGTGATACCCGCTTCTAAGAAATCATCAAGTTCACGGTGTAACTTACGGCAATAACCACAGCTAATGTCAGTAAACACCGTGATTGAATGCTTTTCGTTTTTCGCTTTGTAAACGATCATCGAATCTTCGTATTCAGCTATACCTTCTTTACGTACATCGCTCAGTGCATGCTCTGTTAGGTTAACTCGGTTATTAAGGTCAATCAGTGTTCCTTGCATAAGAAATTGACCGTCAGGGCTTGCATACAGCACGCCTTTGTCAGTAATTAGTTCTTTAAGGCCTGCCACTGGGCTTGGATTGATTTGCTTAACGGTTACGCCTAATTCGGCAAACTTAGCAATAATTGGGGCATCAGCAGCGTCTGTTGTTGATACGCCATTGGCAAACACATTTAAGCTTGTGCCTAGTAGTGCTGTGGCTAAAACTAACTTTTTCATAAATATCCTATATCCTGATCATTTTTTATATAGACCGGTACATCTTTAAAAATCTTGCACTAAGCTCGTGGATGATGTTGCTCGTGTACCGACTTCAATCTTTCATTCGCTACATGGGTATAAATTTGTGTTGTTGATAAGTCACTGTGACCTAACATCATTTGCACGACTCTAAGGTCCGCCCCATGATTAAGCAAATGCGTTGCAAACGCGTGTCTGAGCGTATGCGGTGATAACGGCGATTCAACTGATGCCAAAATAGCATAGTGTTTGATGCGATGCCAAAAAGTTTGTCGCGTCATACCAATCCCACGCTTAGATGGGAACACAAAGTCAGTGGCATGCTTTATCATTTGCGAACGGCCCACTTTTAAGAATTGCTCAAGCCAATACATTGCTTCTTCACCCAAGGGAACTAAGCGCTCCTTATTACCCTTACCTTTTACAAAAACCACAGCTTGGCGCAAATTAATTTGCTCCATTCTGAGCCCCACCAGCTCAGTAACACGAAGCCCTGTAGCATATAAAAGCTCAAGCATGGCTTTATCGCGAAGTCCCATAGGGTCTTCTATGTCTGGGGCTGCAAGCAATGCTTCTACTTCGGCTTCGGATAGTGTTTTCGGTAATGATTGCCCAGCTTTTGGTTGAGCAATGTTTACCATGGGTGAATCTGCAATCACTTTTTCGCGCACAAAATACTGATAGAAACGTTTCAGTGCACTAATGCTACGTGCGGTGCTGCGCGACTTCAGTCCTAGATCGACGCGGTAAGCTAAATAAGCTTCGATATCATCTGAGCTAACGGCAAGAAGGTCTTTATCTTTTATAAATTGGCAAAACTTTTCAAGGTCACTGCGATAGGCCGCCAATGTATTTTCGCTGACGCCTTGCTCAAGATACAGAGTATCTAAAAATAACTCTAAATGTTCGGCGTTATTTGCTGTCATTACACCTTTTTGTGCTTGTGAATTATTATCAGCCACGCGTACTCTCATCCTTATCAAGGTATCAATTGATTATACCTTACGGTAAACTTAGGCCTATCATATCAGGCAAATACACAGTGATAAATACGATGCAGATTGGTTTATTTTATGGTTCTACAACCTGCTACACAGAAATAGCGGCAGAGAAAATTCGCGATATTATTGGCCACGACATAGTGAGCCTTCACAATATCAAAGATGAGCCATTAAAAAATGCAGAGCAATTTGATTTCGTTATCTTCGGCATCTCAACTTGGGACTTTGGTGAGCTGCAAGAAGATTGGGAATCAATCTGGGACGACATTAAAGATGTTAACTTAAACGGCAAAACCGTGGCTCTGTTTGGAATGGGTGATCAACAAGGTTATGGTCAATGGTTCCAAGATGCACTTGGCATGTTACACGATGAGATTTGTGATCAGAGTATTACCTTGCTCGGTAAATGGCCTAACGATACAAGTTATGAATTCGAAGCCTCAAAAGCGCTCACAGAAGATGGTAAACAGTTTGTAGGCTTAGCCCTTGATGAAGACAGCCAATACGAGCTGAGCGATGACCGTATTGCAACCTGGGTTGAGCAAGTAATGACTGAATACAGCGAAAGCTTGTAACATCCTGTTATTTATAAAAAGCCAAGCATTGCTTGGCTTTTTAATTTTTATTCAACACGTTGCCAATATTGATTACGGTAGAAAAAAGCAATATAGCCGCGCACTTCAAGTACCTTACCCTGTTCTTTTGGAGTCAATTTTAGGGTATAAGTTTTACCATTGTTTGGGTCCAGAATTTCACCATCTTGCCAGCTACCATCCCCAGCATCTTTAGCACCTTCAATAATTTGTAACCCAAGAATAGGCTGATTTTTCTTATCACCTTTACACTTTTCGCATATTGCATCTTGCTTGGCTGGGTTAAGTATTTTTTCTACACTGCCAATCAGCACGCCATCTTGCTCACTAATACGCACTAAAGATTTCGCTTCATTGGTTTCTTCGTCAATGGTTTTCCAAAGACCCACGGGTGTCAAAGCAGCAAAGCACAGCTTAGAAAATAATAAGGCAAATAAAACAATTGATAAACGGATCATAAAAAACTCGTATAAAACTTAAGACTTTGGCACTATATCAGGACTTAGTAAAACACACCATTTTGCTATTTTCAGAAATAGACAACACATTGCGAGGGAACACAATGAGTCAATTTACATTACTTACCGGTGATATTGTCAGTTATGACAGTAATCAGGTTACCAAAATTAACGCAGCAGGAGATATAATAATAAATCGCTTTGCTGAGCCATTGTTTATCCCTGATAGCGCTAAAGCCGCTCTTGAACTGGGTCGGCTTGACGATAACTTATTCAATTTAAATAAGTTAATGCGCTCAGGCTATGCCGATCCCTGCCCAACTACCCGCGTTCTTATCGAAACCACAAAACCTTTACCAGAAATTAAAGGCCTGTTGATCAAACGCCGCTTTAATATTATTGATTTTTGCAGCGCTGAAATAGAAAAATCACACAGTAAGTCGGTGTTAGATGCCTTATTAAAGCTTGAGTATGTTCAGCAAATTCAACTTGATGAGGTTATGCAATTACAGCCACCTTCCATGCAAAAACCACAGATATAATTACATTTTTAGGTAATAAGCTTTACATAGCTCTTTGTAATCTTGGCTGTAGCTACCATCAGCTGCGTGTATCGTTAACGACGTTGTTTCACATTCACACTTGCTTTGGCTGAATAACAAAAGGCTACGACTTGGTTGTTTTTTCTCGGTAGTGCGTACCAAGCAATGACGTGTTAAGTACCAGTCTGCTTGCTCTGCCACAGTAATAAATTGTTGCGCTTCGACGCAAGGCAAAATTACATTCAATACAGTTTTTCCGTGGCTAAGCCGAGTACAAGCCGCAATTAAATCACTAAAGCTAAGACCATCTGTGTGGCGAGCAGTATTGCGAGCATCGTTATCACCTTTTAAGCTCGCATTAAAATACGGCGGATTGGTAATGATTGCATCAAAAGGCTTTACTGCACTGAACGACTGCACCGCACCTTGAAAAAGACTAATATCAGGCCAAGGGCTATTGGCGAAATTTTCTCGAGCATCACTGCAAGCACCAGAATCAATTTCGATGGCACTGATATTTGCTTCAGGTGATCTTTGCTTTGCCATCAAAGCCAGTAGTCCTGTGCCAGTGCCTATATCTAAGATGCGTTCAGCCCTTTTCAGATTAGCCCACGCACCTAATAAAATACCGTCGGTTGAGACTTTCATCGCAGTGCGTGTTTGCGTTACTGTAAATTGTTTAAACACAAAGCCTGACATTTTTTCACCTTTTCATTCACCACAGCCGCGTTAACGCGTATAATTAGGCTTAATTGTCCTCTATTTATGTCACTCTATGCAATTTTCTGAATTTGATATTGATAACAAGCTGTTAAATGCCATTAATAAAATGGGTTTTGATACGCCAACCAGTATTCAACAACAAGCGATCCCTGAAGCACTTCAAGGTCGTGATATTTTGGCATCTGCCCCTACTGGTACGGGTAAAACAGCCGCGTTTTTGATCCCTGCAATTCAATACTTGCTCGATTTCCCGCGTCGTGAACCTGGTTTTGCACGTGTCTTGATCATGACACCAACCCGTGAGCTTGCGTATCAAATTCATGAGCAATGTGAATTACTTGCAGCACAAACTCATCTTAAAATTGGCGTTGTGACTGGAGGTATAAACTACGGGACCCACAAAGAAATTTTCGAAAGCAATAACGACATTCTAATTGCGACGCCAGGACGCTTAATGGAGTATCTCGAGACAGAGAACTTTCATGCCGAAAACGTTGAAGTGCTGATCCTTGATGAAGCAGACCGCATGTTAGACATGGGCTTTCGTAAAGAAATGCTTCGCATTTGTGATGAGGCGCGAAACCGCCGCCAATGTTTCTTATTTTCAGCCACCCTTGAAGGTGACAGCGTTGAGTTATTTGCAGAGCGTATCTTAAATGATCCTGCACTACTTGAAGCTGAATCATCACGAAAAGAGAAAGGCAAAATTCACCAGTGGGTTCACCTTGCAGATGACTACAACCACAAGCTGAAAATGCTAGTTGAAACGTTAAATGGTGATGACATTCAGAAAGCTATTGTGTTTGTTAAAACTCGTGAGCGCCTAGAAACACTGATTGGTGAATTAAACAACGAAGGCATTCGTGTTGCTTGGTTACGCGGTGAAATGCCGCAAGACAAACGAATGAAGACAATGGAGAACTTCCACTCTGGGCGAAATAATATATTAGTTGCAACGGATGTTGCCGCACGTGGTATTGATGTTGCTGATATCAGTCACGTTATCAACTTTGATATGCCACGCACCGCAGATGTATATGTTCACCGTATTGGTCGTACCGCTCGCGCTGGCAAAAAAGGCATCGCGATTTCATTTGTTGAAGCCCATGACGTAGCAATTGTTGGTAAAGTTGAACGTTATATCGAACAAAAACTCAAACGCCGAGTTATCAAAGGGCTCGAGCCACAGCATAAAGAAGCTAAGCTCCCATCCAAAAAGAAGAAAGATCCAGAAAAAATGAAGGCAAAGAAAAAAGCCAAGTCTAAAACTAAGAAGAAAAAATAGTTTTACTGACACTGTTATAAAAATGCCGAGTTTGTCTCGGCATTTTTATGCCCTACCTTTTTTACTTATTAAGTGTGTAATTAGTTCACACTTTCTTACCCTCACATACTCAACACAAAAATAAAAACATAAAAATCAATAAGTTAAATTTTGGAATAATAATTGTAACAGGTTCAGCAATAGTTCACAGCAGACTAGATTAACGAGGGAATTGTATGAGCCGCTTCAAATTAACCATAGCACTTACTTTATTAAGTTGTTTGTTTTTACTTGCTTGCGCAACTACTGTAAGCGCCAATACCAGCGTACTAACAACCAGCACATCGGCACAACCACGTCTACAGCAAATGGCATTGCAAAAATTAACGAGCAATCCAAATTTTCAAATTGAAAACCTACAAGTAATTGTTGATGGTGATACTGTTGAACTAAAAGGCATTACAGAAACAGGGTTTCAGCGAGCTTTGGCACAAAAGTTTTTAGAGCACAGCCAAGGTGTGATGCAGATAAAAAACAACCTTAAAGTGAGCAAGCTTAATCACTCATCACTTTAAGGCTAAGTTTACAAGTGGTGTGAGATTATTCGCCGCTTGCTTGTAAGTTAATAAATTTAGCAAGCTCTTCTGGTTGACCCATCAGCATTTGAATTTGCTGATTAATCTCCATCATGGTTTTACCTTCAGGTAATTTAGCAGACACAGAGAAAGACGATAAACCACTCACAAAATTGCTAATCGCTGTTGCAAGTTCTTCACTCACAGGCACTTGTTGTAACTGCATGGTAACGACTTGCTTAAATTGCTCATGAGTCATTCCTTGTGCAGTTAAAAAGCTTTCAAATACCGCTTTAAGCTCACCTTCGTCAGCAATCGACATATTTATGCTACGCGGTTCTAACTGAGTTAATGCTGCCATCATTTTCGATTGCTGTTGTAACTGCTGCTCTAATGTTAATTGACCGTCAGCTGCTTCATTTTGCATCTGGCTAACAGCCAAAGATGCTTCCATCAGTGCTGTGGTTTTAGCCAAGCCTAGATTAAAATTAACATCAGCCACCTCATTCGCAGTGACTTTAAGTGCAAAATCACTATCGCCTGAATCTTTATTGTAATCAAGAGATGAGTCAACGTTATAACTTGTTGATGCTAGCTTGTTATTTGAATTTTCAGGAAGCTGTGCCAAAAACTCATCGCTAAAACGAAAGTTTTTCATCACAAAACCTGTGTGCGGCGGTACAGCATCAACTTCGTAACCCGACACATCAATACTATCAATTGTCGCAACTTGCTCATTACTCAGGCTGTTCGAAACAGTGATTTCTGTTAACTGCATACTACTATCAAAAATACTGGCTGAGATATCGCTGTATTTAATATCTACACCGCTTTGTGTTGATAATGCACTGATTTGCTTATCAACCACCTTTTTCACTTCCTGTGTAGCTGCGTAATTTGCGTAAGCTACGCCACCGACAGCCGCAGCAACAACCGCTGCAATAATTAACTTCTTCATTATATTTCCTTTAATTGGTGTAAATTTTTTATCAGTGTATCAAATTGTATTTAGTTTATTAACGACAGTAATTCATGCACTGTTTTCACTGGCGTGATCTTAGCTCCAAGTCCTTCCATTGATTTATGGTAATTGCGATGCGGAATAAAAATTTCAGTAAAGCCGTGTTGGGCAGCTTCTTTAACTCTGGGTACTCCGCTGTCTATTGGTCTAACATCGCCATTAAGACTTAGCTCGCCCATAATACAAGTTGTGCGAGGCACAACAAACTCGTTCAAACTGCTTAATAACGCTGTTACTAATGCTAAATCGATACAGGTTTCTGATTCATCGATTTTTAAACCACCAACAATGTTAAAAAAGGTGTCATGAAAGATTTTTGTTTTTGTATGTTTGCGTAAAATTCCCGTAAGCATCTTGATACGGTTCATGTTTAAACCAACACACACCCGCTGCGGAAACTCAGCTTCTGTTTCTGTAGTTAAGCACTGGATTTCGAGAAGTAAATTACGGTTACCTTTACGAATACAAGTAATAGCAGATCCCGGAGACTCGGTACTAGAACCAGATAAAAAGATTTCACTCGGGTTATCAACACTCAGCATTCCGCGCTCACACATTCTGAAAATACCCACAGTGTCGATATCACCAAAACGGTTTTTATTAGCTCGTAGCGTTCTTATTTGCCCATCGTTAGTATCGATATGTAATAAAGCATCGACGATATGTACTAACGTTTGCGGCCCGGCAATTTCATTATTTTTGTTTACATGGGCAATGATGAACATAGTTACATCATTTTGCTTACAGTATTGCGTTAATGCTTGGGCTGCACTTTTTACCTGTGAAGGTGAACCTGGACTACCATTTGCCGTTTCTGTTACTACAGCCTGAATTGAGTCTATCACCGCAAACTTAATTTTATTTTTATCAAGCTCTTCAATAATAGCTTCAACGCTGGTTTCAGAAAGCAAATACAACTCTTCTTCGTTGTAATCTAAACGTAGGCGATTCACACGGTTTTTAAACTGCGATAAAGACTCTTCGGCTGTACAGTACAAAGACGGCATGAGCTTTGACATACGTGCAACCAAGTCTGACAACAAGGTGGTTTTACCTGCACCTGGGTCACCAGAAATAATATTGACTGAACCTGTGGTTACGCCACCACTTAATACTCTATCTAGCTCACCAATATCAGTGAGACGTTTTTCAGCCTCTGTTGTGGCTACTTCATTTATTTTCTTTGAACCACCGCTTACGACACCGGCATAACCTGCCACAGCGGCGCGGCTTGCTGCTTGTTTTGATTGCCCTGCTGAGGGTTTAAACTCTGCGAGCGTATTCCACGCTCCACACTTACACTGTCCTTGCCAGCGCTGATAGTTCATGCCGCACTCAGTGCAGACAAATTCGATTTTTGCTGATTTTGCCATTCGGCCTTACCTATTTTGGTAGCTGATTTGTGACTATTTCTGTATTTTCAAGCATATAATAGCTAAAGTAAAACATACGACTTAGGCGATTTAATTAGAGCCAATTTATAGTCACAAATGATAACATGCTGTAACCTGCCCCTAAAAAGTACTTAATTTAGCTAAGCACTTAATTAAGAAATAGTTAAGGGCACAGTTTTTGCTTACAAATAAAACTTTACAGTGCTTGCCATTTAATTGGCGAATACATATAACAATAACTAATAAAATAAAGAAGTAGTCACACTGTTTTGGCTTTAAATAGCCCGCTAGTATACCTACTTTTTTAGATAGACGGTGATGGTTTTATAAATGGCTGAAGACATTCTGCTTAAATATGAAAGCCTAGTTGATGAACTAAAGGCACATTTAGGCACTCCCCAGTTCGATAAACTGTTTAAATCAAAGACAGCTAGCTTAACAAAGCCAGAGCAGTTTCTGATCAAAATGGAAATGTCGCGCTTATCTCAGCCTGTAGCTCGCTTTATTGATTTACGTGGTCAAGTAACCGGCCAAGTGAAACCTTACGAATATGACGGCAAGCAACACTTTATGGATGATACCGCCATTGAAGTGTTTGAAGATGCCATAAAACGCCACGGTGGTTACACGCTTGCCGTTTACGAAGCGGTGATGAACACTGAAAATAATCACCGAGTAATGCAAAAAAAGGCTGCAGAACAAGCTTTAACCGACGATAGTGCAGCTGCAGTGCAGCCAGCCAAGGTCATTAAATTTGCATCTTACGAGAGTCGCCGCGAAGAGCGGATGAACTATTCAATTAAAATCACCGTTGAGCTTGATAAAGACCGCAAAGTTGCTGCATCAACCTCAGATATTTCTTTAAGCGGTGCCAAAATTAAGCTGGGGCCTCGTTACTCAGTTAAAAAAGGTCAATTAATTGGTTTACGCCTGGTTGGCCTAGAGCAAGACTTCGAACTGGGCTTAAAAAACGGTATTCAATACGAAGTGGTTGCCGTAGAAAAGGTCTCTCGTGAATACAATCATGTACGCTTAAAACGCACCTTTATTGAGAATAATGAAAAATTTGATGAGTTTTTAGAAAGCTTTATCCACGGCAACAAACGCCGCTATAAAGTTAATTTAGACAATACGCTAGATGCTGTTGTCTCAAAAGGCTACGAGCAATACTATATTCCACGCGTTACCTCGTTTTATGCTTTTTTAAGCTTACAAGGCGACAAACTTTACCCTAGCCTTGCATTAACCACTGAGAATAATATTTTTATTCAGCGCTATTTTTGTGATGAACGTAAGTTGTCATGTTTATACAGTATTATTAATCAGCAGCGTTTGGGCCACTTACTTAGCTCACCTGATGCAGTAAAAGAAGAATACCTTTATACTTTCACGCATACGGCTGCGGGCAAAATTTATTATTATTCCGCTACAAAAACTGAGCTTGAAAGCCAACCACACCTAAGAGATTTATTCCTCGGGTTTGGCAGCCAAAAAGACAGCTGGCAGTGCTTTAAGCTACAGTTGATGCCAAGCCATCCGGAAGACTCTTACATTCCATTGTCACTGCCAAGCAGTGCTGGCAAAAATATCGAAAAACTAAATAAACCACCTACACCACGAGTGCAGGGGTTGATCAAAGATGTTAAATATCTACTAATTTTAACTTCGGTTGGTACAAAGTTTGAACAACGAACATATCAACAACTTGATTACAGTAAAGATGCAGTAAACCAGCTCAAGCTTTTCGGTCACAGTAAGCACAAAACGCCCCCTCATTTAGAGCCTGTGGCGCTCGAATATGTAAACCTTAGAGCTCATAAACGCTACTTATACAAAACAGCTGTCAGCATTGAACACCATGAGCAAACTATTACAGGGCATACCCGAGACTTATCAGTGATGGGATTGCAAATTGAATGCGACCAACCAGTTGAGTTCAAAAAAGGCGATATCATTAAGTTAAACTTGCCTGATTTGCAAAAAATTACCAAAAAGCATGATTTGACGAATCTTGCCTATGAAGTGATGGCAGTGAGTAAATCACTGACAACAGTAAACTTAAAAGTCCATCGGATTGGTGACCTACCACATATGGCAATTAAGTTTTTCACTGTTTTAATCGATAACAACAAAGACAAATTACGTGTCTGCGAAGAAACGCCTAAGATTCCGGGGTTATCGACCGCACTCAGAAACATGGTGACCAAAAGTGTATGCCAATTTCCGTTTTATTTACATAAAGAAGCAGCTCACTTTAAAGCTGGCGCAATTGGTCAAGGTTTATATCCAAGCCCACTACATGTGTTACTGCAAAACTTTGCGTTATTAAATGAGACGACCAGCATCGATGGTTTCTTATCGACGGATCAAATTACAGAGGTGATCACCCCGTTAATAAAAGATCGTAGTCGCCAAGATCCGCCATTACCATTTACTTTATTTTTACGCTTTGATCCGCGCCAAGCCGAAATTAGCGATGCAATTACTAGTCGCTGTATCAGTGAAGATGACTACAAACCACAAACTTTATTTGTGAAAAAAGCGCTGAAAAACGATTTAGTATTTGTGTTTCGTTTATATGTTTCACGTACTGGTCGACCTGATATTGATTACTTAGCGAATGAGCTTAAATATATTAGTCAGTACGCATTGCACAAAGCAAAAGATTTAGAAGAAGCGCTGTGGGCAGTAGCCGGTGTAGGTGATTTAATTGATATAACCGAAGAAGCGCTTACCCATTTTGATATTGACCAAAAGCTGATCACGGAAATGAGTAAACGCAAAGCGACTTGGTTAAAGCGAGTAATCTAACGGTAGAGAGAGTAAGTAAGCAACTTGCAGTAATGAACCTTCATTAATTGCAGTTTGTGCTTGCTCAACTACTTTAGGTTTACCATGCACAGCAACGCCAAGCCCTGCCGCAGCCATCATTTTCAAATCGTTAGCACCATCACCCATGGCAACTGTTTGACGATTATTTAAAGTCAGCTTTTGTTCGATTCGTTTAAGTACACGAGCCTTTTCTTCAGCATCAACAATAGTGCCAATGACTTTACCCGTTAAGCGATTATCTTTGAATTCAAGAGTATTGGCATGCACCTCATCTAAACCAAGCAGTGACTGCACTTGCTCTGCAAAAGGCACAAAGCCACCCGATGCGATTGCTAAATGCCAGTTATGCGCTTTTAGGTATTGGCATAATTCACTCACGCCCGGCATAAGCGGTAAACGCGCTTTTAAGCCGTCAATTAAATCTACATCGATGCCCTCAAGCTTCGCGACACGCTGCTTTAAGCTTTGTGCAAAGTCGAGCTGCCCGGCCATAGCTTGCGCGGTGACAGCGGCAACTTCATCATAAACATCAGCAAGACGCGCGATTTCGTCGATACACTCAATAGTAATAGCTGTTGAGTCCATATCCATCAACAATAAGCCTGGCTCATCCACTGTCGGTGGATTCGTTAATTGCACCAGTTGAATACCTAACTGTTTGGCAAACTCAACTAATACGAGTGGGCTCAGTAAAATTGTAGCATCGCTATGAAAGCTCCATGCCACAGGTATATCTGTAATTGGTTGATAACAACAAAGCGATAAATTACTTAACCCATGTGACGCTAAAAAATCACTAATAGTAAGCAGTTTCTCTGCATTAAGCTCATTACCAAAGGCAACACTAAACACGCCTTGGTTTGCTTTTGGCGTAAAGTCTGTTGTAATAAGGTGTTTGTTTTCAATTTTATACCAACAATTTAGACTGATTTGTTCTGCTAAATTTGCTGAAGGTGTAGCAGCTAAGCTAAGCTGTGACATAGTGGCTCCACATTAGACTTATGTCTGTCCTTGGTCGTGCATTTGGCACTCGCACACAAGGGGCTGTTAAAGTTATCATGTTGTACCATCAAAATTAAAAGCTGTCAGTAACGTATACGGTGACTATGAAAAATAACCAACTTAAAATTCCCTTTTCAGCCACTTATCGCCAGCGCTTTGTGCGCTTGAGTTTGGCTACAGCCTGCTTTGTGCTGTTAAGTTGGGTTGCCATGAATAGTAGCTTCCAAAGTCACCAATTACTTTACGATAGTGCTGATAGCACAGCAATAAGCTTAACCAAGTTTATGGCACTAAATGCAAAGACCCCACTGCAAGAGAAAAACAAACCAGAGTTAAATGAACTATGTAATCATATTGCTGAAGATGAGTATGTGTTAGCGGCAACGATTTACGATCAGCAGGGTATTCAAATTGCGGCCAGCGATAATTGGCAAAGCCACCACACTTTTGGTTTATTACCCGATTCAACGCCGGGTATCAGCAAGCTTAAAACCCCATTTGTTGAGCCGGTGATAAGTGATGATGAAAGACCTATTGGTTTTGTATCAATTACCTATTTAACACAGGCTTCCATTGCGACCAGCCACAGTAGTTTTCATGATTTAGGTCGCCAAGTGTTATTAATGTTAGTGATCACCTGTATTTTTACTTGGCAGCTAGGTCGCGGGTTAAAACTCTGGCAAATCAACCGTTACATCAAAAAAAGCGCAGAGCAAGAATCGTAAAGTTCAGCAGCGAGTTGCTGCTGTGCATCACCTGTCACGCCTTTGAGCTCACATAAATGAGCGAATACGTTGCGCACTTTAAGTGGCGTATTAACCTGCCCCTGAAAGCCTGCCAGCGGCATTGACGGCGAGTCGGTTTCTAACACTAAATGCTGTGGCTCAATTGAGCTTATAACTTTACGAGTTTTAGCAGCTCGCGGGTAACTGATAACGCCCCCCACTCCGAGCTTAAAATTTTGTTTTATATAACTTTGAGCTTGTTGTTCAGAGCCTGAAAAGGCATGGATAACACCACCATACTTTGGTTTACAGCGTTTAAATGAGCGAGTAATCAAATCATGGCTTTGTCTGTGATGAACAATCAGTGGTAAAGCGAGTTGGTTGGCAAGCTCTATCTGCCCTTCAAAAAGCCATGTTTGTTTATCGAGGTTGTCGATACTACGATCAAGCCCGCACTCGCCGATGGCAATAAATTTTCCTAAATGGGCTTTTGCTAACTGCTCTAACTCAGCAAGGTGATGATCTTGGTGATCAGATAAAAAATAAGGGTGTAGACCTAAAGCAACTGAGATACTAGGCTCTGATTTAGCAAAAGAAAAAAGTGCTGTAGATTGTGCCAAGCTCACACCCGGCACAATAAAATGTTCGATCCCTACTTGCTTACACTCTTTGATGAGCTCTGAACGAGTCTCATCAAACTCACTAAAATCAAGATGGCAGTGAGAATCGATGAAGTGCATTTACGGATTTAAACGACCAAACAGCCAACTGCCATCGGCATGGCGTTGATACATAAACCGGTCATGTAAGCGGTGTGCACCACCTTGCCAAAACTCAATTTTAGTAGGCTCAACGCAATAGCCCCCCCAAAAATCAGGCAATGGAATTTCACCATCAGAAAACTTTTGCTTCATTTTCGCAAATGTTTCCATTAATACCTTACGTGATGACACTGGACGGCTTTGCTGAGATGCCCAAGCTGCTAATTGGCTTTCTTTTGGACGCGATAAAAAGTACTTAGCCACAGCGGTTGTTGGTAATGGTTTTGCCTCACCATACACAATGACTTGTCGCTCCATATGATGCCAAGGAAAGTGCAAGGAAATTTTGTTATTACCTTTAAGTTCTTGCGCCTTGCGCGAGCCAGTATTAGTAAAAAACACAAAGCCATTTTCATCAAGATGCTTTAACAGCACGATACGCTGTGAAGGCTGGCCATGTTCATCAACCGTAGCAACCACCATCGCCGTAGGATCAGGTAAGTTAGTTGCAACAGCTTGTTCTAGCCATTTTTCAAACTGCTTAATTGGAGACGCATCAAGCATGTCTTCAGATAAACCATCCTGTAAATATTCACGGCGAATATCTTCAAGTTTCATAAAATTCCCTCTACGCTATCGGCTAAAGATTAATCAAGGTTATTGAGCTATCAATTTTGTTGGGTTTCGCTGCGCTCTACCCAACCTACGAAGCTAGGTTCTAGGTTCTAGGTTCTAGGTTCTAGGTTCTACAAGCTACTCCCCTAGCGCCTAGAGTCTAGGGCCTGCTATTTATGTTGGGTTTCGCTACGCTCTACCCAACCTACGAAGCTATGAGCTCTTGAACGTTCTGCAAGTGTAGGAGTGCTTTCAAAGCGAACTACACGAGGCAGAGTTCACCTAAGTAGTTTAGCCTAAGACAAGGCGGAAAACCGACTTATCCCTATGAGCATACGTGTTTTGTATGTGATTAGGGTCAGTCGGTTTGACAACGCAGTATTAGGTTAAAATACGACGGTGATTACATTTGCTCCATTACTTCGATACCTAAAAGATCCAACCCTGATTTCAGGGTCTTCGCAACCAAATTACATAACACTAAACGGCTGTCACGTACATTTGGCTCTACGCCTTCTTTTAGGACTGGGCACGCCTCATAGAACGTCATGTATAGGCTTGCTAGTTCATATAGGTATCCACATAATACGTGCGGTGTTGCTTCGCTGATCATTAGATCAAGTACTTCTTCTAATTGTAGAAGTTTAAGTGCGAGTGCTTTTTCTTGTGGCTCGTTGATTGCAACGTCTGCTGTTAATGACGCAGCATCAATACCTGATTTACGGAAGATACTGCGAACGCGGGTGTATGCGTATTGAAGATAAGGCGCTGTAGCACCTTCAAAGCTCAGCATACTATCCCAGTTGAAGATATAGTCGCTAGTGCGGTGTTTAGAAAGATCCGCATATTTCACTGCGCCAATACCGACTTTACGGGCTATTTCGCTACGCTCTTCGTCGCTTAAGTCTGACTCACGCTCAGCAAGTTTAGCTGCAGCACGAGTGATTGACTCTTCTAGCAAGTCTGCAAGTTTAACTGTACCGCCAGTACGAGTTTTGAATGGCTTACCGTCGGCCCCCATCATGGTACCAAATGGGCAGAATTCATAACTTGTTTCATCACGTAATAAACCAGCTTTACGTGCTGTTAGCTCAACTTGATTGAAGTGCAAGCTTTGACGCGCATCAACGAAGATTAGGATACGATCCGCACCCAGTTTGTTTGAACGGTAATCACAGGCTGCTAGGTCAGTTGTGGCATATAAGAAACCACCACCTGATTTCTGTACGATAAATACTGAAGGCTCACCGTCTTTATTAGCAAGCTCATCTAAGAACACCACTTGTGCACCATTAGATTCAACCGCAATTTCTTTGCCTTTTAATAGCGCAATAATGTTTGCAAGTTCACTGTTATAAGCACTTTCAGCCATGATGTCATCGGATGTAAGCGTTACGTTTAGACGCTTATAAACTTCTTCAGAATGCTTCACAGAAGTCGCAATGAATAGCTTCCATAGTTTTTCACAGTGTGCGTCGCCACCTTGTAATTTAACAACGTAATCACGCGCTTTATCAGCAAAACCTTCTTCATCATCAAAGCGTTTTTTCGCATCACGATAGAAGGTCTCTAAATCAGCTAGTGCAACTTTGTCTAGATCAACACCTTGGTTGATTTGATCTTCTAAGTGCGCGATTAGCATACCAAACTGAGTACCCCAGTCACCCATGTGGTTTTGACGGATAACTTCATCGCCACGGAACTCAAGGGCACGAACAACCGCATCACCAATGATAGTCGAACGTAAATGACCTACATGCATTTCTTTAGCAAGGTTAGGTGATGAGTAATCAACAACCACTTTTTGCGCCGTTGCATGCGGTGCAACAGCCAGCTTTTCATCTTCATTTGCCGCTTTTAAGCTAGCTGATAAAAACGCAGGCTTTAAGTGAATATTGATAAAACCAGGGCCTGCAATTTCAGTTTTTTCTGCGATATCAGCAAGATCTAGGTTATCGATAATTTTTTGTGCTAGCTCACGCGGGTTCGATTTTAGTTTTTTTGCAGCCCCCATCGCGCCATTGATTTGGTAATCACCAAATTGCGGGCGTGTGCTTTGCGTTACCGCTGGGTTTGTGTCTTCTGGTAACCCTGCTGCAACCATCGCAGCAATTGCTTTTTCGATTAAAAGAGTACGAATATTCATTGTAATTTTTACCTTTATGGCCCGTAGTACGGGCCCTTAAATTTGAAGCAGTCTTAGCGTATTAGTTTTCGCGCGTGTGGTTAAACTTGATATCTGGATAGCGTTCCATCGACAAGTTTAGGTTTACACGGCTTGGCGCGATATAAGTAAGGTTATCGCCACCATCAAGCGCTAAGTTGCTTTCGCACTTACGCTTAAACTCTTCAAGCTTTTTGTTATCGTCTGAGCTTACCCAACGTGCAGTATTAACACTGACACCTTCGTAAATCGCATCAACGTTGTATTCAGCTTTTAAGCGAGCAACAACCACATCAAACTGTAGTACACCTACCGCACCAACGATAAGGTCGTTATTTATAAGCGGTCTAAAGACTTGCACAGCACCTTCTTCAGATAACTGAACTAAGCCTTTTAGCAATTGCTTTTGTTTTAATGGATCTTTTAAGCGAATACGGCGGAATAATTCTGGTGCGAAGTTAGGAATACCACCAAACTTCATTTTTTCACCTTGCGTAAAAGTATCACCTATTTGAATTGTACCGTGGTTGTGTAAACCAATGATGTCACCCGCATAAGCATCTTGCGCTCGCTCACGGTCACCTGCCATGAAGGTTACCGCATCAGAAATACTCACTTGCTTACCAATACGCACATGGTTCATCTTCATACCTTGGCTGTATTTGCCCGATACAATTCGCATAAAGGCAATACGGTCACGGTGTTTAGGGTCCATGTTTGCTTGAATTTTAAATACGAAGCCAGAGAAGTTATCTTCAGTTGCAGCTACTTGGCGGTCTTCTGTTTCACGAGGTAGTGGCGCCGGAGCCCATTCAGTTAAGCCATCAAGAACATGGTCAACACCAAAGTTACCAAGTGCCGTACCAAAATACACAGGCGATAGCTCACCCGCTAAGAACAGATCTAAATCAAATTCGTGTGATGCACCAATCACAAGCTCTAGCTCTTCACGAAGCTGCTCTGCAAGTTCGCTACCAATTGCATCATCAAGTTCTGGGTTATCTAAACCTTTAATAACACGTACTTCTTGAATCGTGTGACCTTGGCCTGTGCTATACAAAATCGTTTCTTCACGGTGAATGTGATACACACCTTTGAATTCTTTACCACTCCCAATCGGCCAAGTAACAGGCGCACAGGCGATGTTAAGCTCAGTCTCAACTTCGTCTAATAACTCCATTGGGTCACGAATATCACGGTCACACTTATTCATGAAAGTTACGATAGGTGTAGTACGTAAGCGTGTTACTTCCATTAATTTACGAGTACGATCCTCAACACCTTTCGCCGCGTCGATTACCATTAGACACGAGTCAACCGCAGTCAATGTACGATAGGTATCTTCAGAGAAGTCTTCGTGTCCTGGAGTATCAAGTAAGTTAACTAGACGCTCATTGTAAGGAAATTGCATAACAGACGTGGTTACCGAGATACCACGTTCTTTTTCCATTTCCATCCAGTCTGATTTTGCGTGCTGGTTTGAGCCACGACCCTTTACGGTACCCGCTTTTTGAATAGCTTGTCCGAATAACAGAACTTTTTCTGTAATGGTGGTTTTACCCGCATCCGGGTGCGAGATGATCGCAAAGGTGCGTCGTTTATTAATTTCGGTAGTTAAATTAGACATGTAAGCTGCTTTTAGTCATAACAAAGCGCACTTGGCTGCCCTATAAATTATAAAGCTCGGTGCGCACTGTAAAAATAAAATAGAATTGCCGACTATTATACCTTGTTTGTCTTAGCCAAAAAAGCAACGATTGTAAGTAATTATTCACCATAGGCTGGGTATATGGGTTGTTCACTTTTTTGCTAAGCTTGTGTAATCAAGTTGTAACGCATACTATTGATAAATTGCACGGAGGGATATCAATTTAGGTCATGAAAACCAGTAAGCTCAGTATTCGATTATTATGGTATATCACACCTTTAGTGATCTTACCTTTGTTGTTTTTAGGTGGCTTTACGTTAACCAATGTGACCAATTCAACAAAAAAACAAGCAGAGCTTATTGTCAGTCGCTTTGTTGAGCAACAGCAACAAAAAATCTTCAATTACATTGACTCATTTCATTCGATTACCCGGTTACTTTCGACTTCTCCAGTATTGGCGGACTTTTTAGCCCGTGAACCCGAATCAAAAAACCAATACATTGAACGCCTTGGCGAGTTAATGAATGTATTTGCAAGTTATTCAGAAGCTTACCCTGATATAGTCAGCATTAACTATGTTGCCCCAGACGGCAAAAGTGATGCATTTTATTCAAGCCAATTAACCCCTGCGCCTAAAAGCTACCCGTTTTTTGATCAAGTACTGCAATCAAATTTGCGCCAGCAGCAATTTATGATCCCCAAAGAAGATGGCTCCACCAGTTTGTACTTTGTGCACCCTATTTACAATATCGATTACTACTTAAAACAGCCGCAACAGTTAGGATTTATTGTTGTACATGTAGAACCATCGATATTAAATGCCAGCATTTTAGAAGCGCCTTTTAATAACACCCTAAATTTGTTTTTGACAACTAAAGGACAAATTTTATTTAGCTCAGACTATGACTTACGGGGCAGCTACTTAAGTGAATACGAGCTTGAACAAATTAAGCATTTGGCCGATTACGGAAAACTAGCCAGCATTGAGCTTTCGAGTATCGATAAAGAAGAGCGTATCATCTATGCGGTGCAAATGACCGACGGCGATTACTTCATCTCGACCACCCCCAAAGATTTACTGTATCAGTCAGGTAAAGCCATCAGTTTAATTACTGCGTTAATTGTAATTATCTCTGTGATTTCACTACCTATTCTTATTTACATTGTGGTGCGTAATTTACTACTCACCCCAGTCGAGTTATTAGGCGCTGCAAGCCATCGCGTTGGTGATGGTGATTTATCTGTGTATTTGCCCGCCCATACAAACGATGAAGTAGGCGTACTTTTTAACGACTTTAACCACATGGTGAACCAAATTCGTCATTACCAAGACGAACTCGAAGAATATAAGCATCACCTAGAAGAAAAGGTTGAAAGCCGTACTAAAGCGCTCGAAGCAATGAATAGCAAGCTAGAAGTGGCAATCGCGCAAGCCGAACAAGCCAACCAACTAAAAAGCCGCTTTTTAGCAAATATGAGTCATGAAATTCGCACCCCACTTACCGCAATTATGGGTTTTACAGAGCAACTTCTGCACAACAAAGATGCGGTGAATGATGAACAACATTTAAGCACCATTTTACGTAACTCTAAGCACTTGCTTGAGCTCATCAATAACATTCTTGATTTATCAAAAATTGAAGCTGAAAAACTCGCTGTTGAGCGTGGGCCATGTAATGTAGTGCAGCTTATTCATGATATTGATTCGATTATTCGCCCACTGGCTAATGAGAAGCAACTGGCGTTTAATATCAACTACAAGCTACCAATCCCCAAAACCATTAATAGCGATACCACACGTTTAAAACAAATCTTGATCAATATTGCCAGTAATGCGGTTAAATTCACTGAGAAAGGCAGTATCTCGATTGATATTAGCTACAACAGCGAAAAACAAAATTTACAATTTGCGATTCAAGACACAGGTATTGGTATGTCAGAGCGCGAAGTTGAACGGGTATTTAAACCGTTTGAACAAGCTGATGCGACGACAACTCGCCGCTTTGGTGGTACAGGTCTTGGCTTGTGTATTTCGAAGAACTTAGCCCAGTTATTGGGTGGTGATGTGCAACTTATCAGTGAACCTGGAAACGGCAGTTGTTTTACCGTGCAAGTTGCAGCTCACTTAAATGCCGAGCAGCTTAAGTATGAGGCCTTTATTCATAACTATGAGCAGCTCTCGCCGAGTAAAGACGTACAGCTTTCATTCGCTGCTAATAGCTTTGATGCCAATATACTGGTGGCCGAAGATAACCCAGATAACCAGTTGCTGATCAAACTACTGTTACAAACTTGGGGACTTGAGCCTGACATCGCAAAAAATGGTGCTGAAGCGGTAGAAATGGCATTGGTTAATGATTATCAGTTGATCATCATGGATATGCAGATGCCTGTAATGGGTGGCTTAGAAGCGACGCAAATGTTACGTCATGCAGCCTACGATGGACCTATTATCGCGCTTACAGCCAATGTGATGAAAACCGATGTCGATACTTACATAGAAGCGGGCTGTGATGAAGCCCTTGCAAAACCAATCGATAAAGACGCATTAGAGCAAGTTCTCGTAAGCTACTTACACATTGAAAAAGATAGCCAAAACAAATGGGAAAATTTACTGAAAAGTGAAAAATTCCAACAAATTAACGACAACTATCGTTCAAAGCTGCCTGATTACTTAAGCCAGGTCGTGCAGTTGTATCGCACTAAAGAGTGGGAAGCGCTGCGCTCAGTAGCGCATAGCCTAAAAGGCAGTGCTGGGTGTTTTAGTTTTGAAGCAATTCATAAGACCGCTGGACAACTTGAAAATGCCTTACGTAGTAATCAAACTGAACAAATCGAGCAATGCTACAACGCGCTTATAAGCGCCCTTGAAGAGGCATCTTAAAGGCTAAAGCTCATGCCCATTAAAATAGCGTCTTCATTCCCTGTTGCGGTTGGGTAGTAGTTCTTGCGCACTGACATATGTGAAAAGCCAGCACTTTCGTACAAGCCAATAGCAGGTGCATTAGACTCACGCACTTCTAAGAAGAGGTTTTCAGCTTGGTGCTGTTCACCATGCTCAATAAAAGCATTTAACAACTGCTTAGCAATGCCCTGCCCTTGGTGCTTTGGCGCAACACAAATATCCATCAGGGTGTAATCTGGGCCCGCTTGCTCACCGATATAAAAACCTAGCATATCATCGCCATGAAAAGCAGCCAGGTTAAAGTAACGGCCCGCTAAACACGACAGCATGGTTTTCTCTGTCCACGGGTGACTATGGCACGCATTTTCAATAGCCATTAACTGGCTGATATAAGTTGCATCTACAGATTTAAAGCTTATCAAGTTGTTCACCGATTAAAGACCAAAGTTGTTTTTTCTGTTTACTATTAAGCTTATCGCTCGGTAAACCCAAGCACCCCTCTTGCCAGCTAATACTTGTTGTTTTAACGATTTCAGTAATAACTAACGGCGCAAATGCTTTTTCGAGGTCTTGGTGAAACTGTAACGGTAGCGTAAGTGTTTCTTGTTGAGTATTTGACATCTCTTCGCTAGAAACGTCAGGCACAGTTCGATAGTGTTGATTCAACTCTAAAGATTGTACAGAGAATATCGCAGCGTAACTTGGATTCATAACGACTCAATCATGATTAAGAGCAAGTAATATAGGGAGATTTGCGATTAAAGTAAAGAAGGAAGAAATGGCAGGGGCGGAGAGATTCGAACTCCCAACCGTCGGTTTTGGAGACCGCTGTTCTACCAATTGGAACTACGCCCCTGCAATGACGACGAATTATATAGAGCTTTTTTCAAAGGTAAAGTAAAAAAACACAGTTTTTAGTTTAACTGCTTTTTAAATAAACAAAACGGCGAATTAGCAAGCTAATTCGCCGTTTTTGAACCAATTCAGGTCAGAATAATAAAATTATTCCCACTCAATTGTTGCCGGTGGCTTACCTGAAATATCGTAAACAACACGTGAGATACCATCGATTTCGTTGATGATACGGTTTGAAACCACACCTAAGAATTCGTAAGGTAAGTGTGACCAACGTGCCGTCATAAAGTCGATTGTCTCTACACAACGTAGTGATACAACCCAGTCGTATTTACGTGCATCACCCATTACACCTACCGATTTAACTGGTAAGAATACAGTGAATGCTTGGCTTACTTTATGGTATAGCTCAGCTTTGTGTAGCTCTTCGATGAAGATAGCATCTGCACGACGTAGTAAATCACAGTACTCTTTCTTGATTTCACCAAGTACACGAACACCTAAACCAGGACCCGGGAATGGGTGACGGTAAAGCATGTCGTAAGGCAGACCAAGCTCAAGACCAATTTTACGTACTTCATCTTTAAATAGCTCACGTAATGGCTCAACAAGACCCATTTTCATGTCGTCAGGTAAACCACCTACGTTGTGGTGAGACTTGATTACATGTGCTTTACCTGTTGCTGATGCAGCAGATTCGATTACGTCTGGGTAGATAGTACCTTGACCTAACCATTTAGCGTTTTTCAGCTTTTTAGCTTGCTCGTCGAATACTTTAATGAACGTATGACCAATCGCTTTACGCTTATCTTCAGGGTCAGACTTACCTGCTAAGTCTGCTAAGAATTGATCTTCAGCATCCACTTTAACAATGTTTAGGCCAAACTTGTTGCCAAACATGTCCATAACTTGCTGACCTTCGTTTAAACGAAGAAGACCGTTATCAACGAATACACATGTTAGCTTGTCGCCAATTGCACGGTGAATAAGCATAGCTACAACAGATGAATCAACACCACCTGATAAACCTAAGATAACTTCGTCATCACCTACCGTTTCTTTAATACGCTCAATAGCATCGTCGATGATTTTAGCGGGTGTCCATAGCTTTTCACAGCCACAGATATCAATCGCGAAGCGCTCAAGTAAGCGTAAACCTTGGTGAGTATGAGTTACTTCTGGGTGGAACTGTACGCCGTAAAAACGTTTTTCTTCCCAAGACATTGCAGCATGCGGACACGTTGATGTTTTAGCAGTTGTTTTGAAAGTCTCTGGTACTTCCATCACTTTATCGCCGTGGCTCATCCAAACGTCTAGTACGCCTGCACCGCCGTCAGTAATGTGGTCTTCGATAGCATCGAATAACGCACAGTTACCTACTTTTTCAACTTGCGCATAACCAAACTCTTTCTTATCAGAGCTGTGTACGCTACCACCTAGTTGCGTTGCCATTGTTTGCATGCCGTAACAGATACCAAGTACTGGAACGCCTGCGTTAAATACATACTCAGGAGCACGTGGGCTGTTTTCAAGTGTTGTAGACTCAGGGCCACCCGACAAAATAATACCTTGTGGATTAAATTCGCGGATTTGCTCTTCAGTTACATCCCATGCCCATAGCTCACAGTAAACACCAATCTCACGTATACGACGTGCGATTAACTGTGTGTATTGCGAACCAAAATCTAAAATGAGAATTCGTGAATCGTGAATGTCTTTGCTCATGGAGTATCTCGTTAGTCAGGAACTGCTCTCCCAAAGGGAGATGATCAATAAATTAGGGCTAGCAAATGCTAGCCCATGTAATTTCAATACCTTAAGGTAATTAACCTAAGCGGTAGTTTGGCGCTTCTTTGGTAATTTGCACGTCGTGAACGTGTGACTCACCCATACCAGCTGAAGTAACGCGAACAAATTGAGGTTTAGTGTTTAACTCTTCAATTGTTGCACAGCCTGTTAAGCCCATTGCACTGCGAAGACCACCCACTTGTTGGTGAATGATTGTCGCGATAGGACCTTTATAAGCAACACGGCCTTCGATACCTTCAGGAACAAGCTTGTCTGCTTCGTTCGATTTTTGGAAGTAACGGTCTGATGAACCTTCTTTTTGGTCCATAGCACCAAGGCTACCCATACCGCGGTATGATTTGTAGTAACGGCCTTGATACAGCTCGACTTCACCCGGTGCTTCTTCAGTACCAGCTAACATTGAACCAACCATTACACATGATGCGCCCGCAACAAGTGCTTTTACGATGTCACCAGAGAAACGAATACCACCGTCAGCAATAACAGGAATATCACGGCCTTTTAAGCCTTCAACTGCGTCAGAAATAGCAGTAATTTGTGGAACACCACAACCTGTTACGATACGAGTAGTACAAATAGAACCAGGACCGATACCTACTTTAACAGCATCAACACCTGCATCAGCAAGGGCAATCGCGCCTTCAGCTGTTGCAACGTTACCCGCTACGATTTGTAAATCAGGGTATGCTTGACGTGTTTGTGCAACACGGTCGATAACACCTTGAGAGTGACCATGTGATGTATCGATAAGTAGTACATCAACACCTGCTTCAACAAGCGCTGCGATACGCTCATCGGTACCCGCGCCAACACCAACAGCTGCACCTACACGTAGACGACCTTGCTCGTCTTTACATGCATGCGGCTTGTCTTGTGCTTTTTGATAATCTTTTACAGTGATCATGCCTTTAAGTTTAAATGCATCATCAACTACGAGAATTTTTTCGATACGGTGCTCGTGCATTAGACCTAAGATTTCATCACGGTCTGCACCCTCTTTAACAGTCACTAACGATTCTTTTTTCGTCATTACTGTAGAAACAGGTTGCTCAAGCTTAGTTTCAAAACGCATATCACGGCTTGTAACAATACCAACAAGGTTATTGTCAGCGTCAGTTACAGGGAAACCTGAAAAACCTTTGTCTTCTGAAAGCGCGATAGCATCAGCAATTGTAAGATCCGCAGTCACAGTAACAGGGAAAGAAACAATGCCCGCTTCGTAAGTTTTTACTTTACGAACGTTTTTAGCTTGCTCTTCGATTGTCATGTTCTTGTGGATGAAACCTAAACCGCCCTCTTGCGCTAAAGCAATCGCTAAGCGTGCTTCTGTTACAGTATCCATAGATGCTGAAACTAACGGCAAGTTAAGATTGATACCACGCGTTAAGCGAGTTGAAATATTTGCCGTGTGTGGCAAAACAGTAGAATGACCTGGTACTAAAAGTACGTCGTCAAAGGTAAGAGCTTCTTTAGCGATTCTTAGCATAGTGCAACTTCTCACATGTGGATCTGAGTATAAGGAATTGCGGCCAAATTTTATCAGCGTTGTGAGCACGAGTAAATAAAATTATTCATTTATTTGTGTTAAAGTACACACAGAATTTTTTACTGGGGTTATTAATGGCTTTTACGCACTCAACACAGCCTGTTTACACGGTCTCGCGCCTAAATAAGGAAATTCGCCATGTTTTAGAACAAGGCTTCTCATCGCTTATCTTAAATGGTGAAATTTCTAACTTTATAGCCCCTGCATCTGGACACTGGTACTTCACTCTAAAAGACGACCGAGCACAGGTAAAAGCGGCGATGTGGCGCGGCAATAATCGCGGCCAAACTTTTCGCCCAAGCAATGGTGCACAAGTAACTGTGCGCGCCCGCGTATCCTTGTATGAACCCCGTGGTGATTATCAGCTGATTGTTGAGCACATGGCCCCTGCTGGTGAAGGTTTATTAAAACAAGAGTTTGATGCGCTTAAAATGCGCTTAGCTGCCGAAGGCCTATTTAGCTCAGCTCACAAAAAACCATTACCAACCAATATCAATCGTATTGGGGTGATTACCTCAGCCACTGGGGCAGCTATTCGCGATATTCTTACCGTACTAAAACGCCGTGCTCCGCAGCTTGAAGTCGTGATTTATCCAGCGATGGTACAAGGCGCAGATGCCCACAGCCAATTAATAGAAAGAATAAGCATCGCCAATCAGCGTAATGAAGTGGATGTACTTATATTAGGTCGCGGTGGTGGTTCACTCGAAGATTTGTGGTGCTTTAACCATGAGCAATTGGCTCGCGCCATTTTCGCAAGTCACTTACCAATCGTTAGTGCCGTTGGTCACGAAGTCGATACCACAATAAGTGACTATGTAGCCGATATTCGTGCCGCAACCCCTTCGGCTGCTGCTGAGCTAGTTAGCCCAAACACGGAAGAGCTACATAATAAAGTTACGCAGTTAGTTAGGCACTTAAATCATGCTTTTAAACATTCCTTGGCAGTAAAGCGCAGTACTGCAACACAATTTGAGCATCGCTTACAACTTTGCCATCCACGTAATCAACTAAATCAGCAAGCGCAAAAATTAGATGAGCTTAGTTTAGCCTTGCATGGTGCAATGAATAACAAAATTCAGCGATATGAGCGAGTACTTGCTAACTTAACACCACGCTTGATGCAACGTTCACCTGAAAATCAGCTCGCAAAAAGCGAGCATCAGCTCGCGCAACTACACGCCCGACTGAGACAAACGATGCAACAGCAACTTTCAAGTTCACGCAATCAGCTTTCTTTGCAAGCGAGCCGCTTAGATTCTGTAAGCCCACTCAGTGTATTAGCGCGTGGTTATAGCATTACCAAGAACCAGCAAGGCAAAGTGGTGAAATCAGTTAACGATGTAAGTTCAGGAGAGTTTATAACCACCGAACTTACCGATGGTCAGCTGCACTCGAAGGTCGTTTAACTTTACTCGGTACTAGCGATAACGGTTAGACTGCCATCACTCGAAGTGCTGGAAGTAAATTTAAACTGCTTCCACCAGCTTTGCTCCGTCATTTTATCGCCTAAATCACGCCAATAACGGTTTGGTAAGTCATCTACACCCTCTGGTTGCAGTAGCTTAAACTGACAAACGGAACTTTTGCACGTTGCGATTTTTAGCTCTGGTTGTACAGGTAAATCTGCCATGATTAAAAAATCGCTCATCGCAGTTTCAACTTGGTAAGCCCACGCTTCATCACGAGATTGCTCTTCTAACAAGGTATAAAGTTCTTCAAGATGTGAATCAATTTGCTGCGGGGGAATTGCACTTGAACGGTAGTTAGCAATCACAGCTTGTTGGCTTTCAACTTGTAGCTTTAGCTCAGCAATTTGTTGTTCAAGCTCACTTTTGCTAAGAGTTTCTGGTACGTCAGCTTTAGGTGCAGCGATTTTTTTAGCATTCACAGGGACTACCGACTTGGTTTGCTGTGGCGCCTCAACAGTTTGCGCTTCAATAAATTCTTGCTGGTGAGTTTGAGTCTGTTCTAGTGGATTAGACTGAAAGAGTGACATAGCAAGAGCGCCACAAAAAAATGACGCTATAACAGCTAATCCGAAGGATAATTTAGACAATTCCATTGCTCTTTATTGATGTAAAACTACAACATAGCACTGGTGTGTGAGGCATTACTAGCGGTAGTTGTGCCATCATCTAAAAAGTTTTGGTTCATGCTTTCGGCTGGACAGGGACAGCTCGGTTTGCCGACCACTTTAGCAGGTACCCCAACCACAGTTGTGTGTGCAGGAACCGGACTTAACACCACTGAATTAGCACCAATACGCGCCCCCTCACCGACTTCGATGTTACCTAGTACTTTAGCACCTGCGCCAATCAATACACCGGCACGTATTTTAGGGTGGCGATCACCTTGTTCATTACCTGTACCACCTAAGGTTACAGATTGTAGAATCGAAACGTTATCTTCGATAACTGCAGTTTCACCAATTACAATCCCAGTTGCATGGTCAAACATAATACCATGACCAACTTTACAAGCAGGATGGATGTCAACGCCAAATACTTCTGAGGTTCTGCTCTGAATGAAACGAGCAAGCTCTTTTCGGTTTTGTTGCCATAAGCAATTTGCGAGTCGGTGTGCTTGTATTGCATGGAAGCCTTTAAGGTTCAAAATAACAGTTAAGTAACTATCGGCCGCAGGGTCGCGATCTTTAACTGCTTTTATGTCATGAGCCACATGCGTCAGCATGAGGTCACATTTAACAAAGGCTTGATCGAATAATTCACGGATAGTAAATGCTGATACCACCGCATCTGCGAGTTTATTCGCGACAATAAAGCTAAGCGCCGAACCTAAGCATTCATGATTTAACACACACGAATAAACGTGACTTGCTAAAAGCGGTTCACGGGAAACGACTTCGTTTGCTTCATCTCGAAGCTTTTGCCAAATTTCATGACGCATAATATTGCCTTTCTGGTTGTACCTAACTGCTAAGCCTTTAGTTTAACGGATTTGTAGCAAGATGTACTAACCCGTTATTTATTTGTTCTGGTTATATGTAATAACCAGAGTATCAAACCTTATTTTTGATCATTTGCAGGTGTTTTTAAATCAATCTCATATGACAGCTGCAAACTCTAATGACAGGCACGCGGTTTAATTAAAGTACTTATTTTTCAACAACAAAACAGATATGACATCTTGTCTGTCATATGCCAAAATAGGAACTGGCGTATTACTGACGGCGTAAAAAACAAAAATAATCATTAAATTTACATCATCAACTTAACAAGGAAACGATGATGAAAAACGACGTACTAAACTCACACAAATTAGGTTATAAGTTCTACTTTCAAGATGGTGATAATCAAATCGCATGCTTTGGTCACATCATGAGTGGTAAAGAAAAAATATATGTAAACGATGAATTGGTTAGTGAAAAGCGCAGCTTCGGTTTTAAAAGTCACCACGACTTTAATTACCAAGAGAATGCTTATGCAGTCGAATTTGAGATGCAAAATATACTAACAGGTAAGCTTGAATGTTCGTTTTACAAAGCAGGTAAATTAGTTCAACAGAGTACACAGACTTCACTTACAGATAACCCAAAGCAAGTGGCTATGGTTACCTTAGGGTGTTTTATTGGTGGAGCAATTTTTGGTTTTGCCCTAATCACGTTAATTGAACCGTTCATTGGGAAGTAAGTAATGCAACTGAACCCTAATACAATTAAAGCATTGAGGCTTAAATTCGAGTGGACGCAGCAACAACTGGCCGATGCCTGTGATGTAAGCCTACGAACCATTCAACGAGTTGAAAAAGAAGGCGCTGCGTCAAAAGAAACTACCATGAGCTTATGCGCAGTGTTTGAAGTACGCCAAGGTGAACTCATCAAGCTCGATGACGAATCAACTAATGACAGCAAAGCACACGCAGTGAGTAAGCAAAACCTAGCTGTAATCGTAGCGACTTCTTCGTTTATTAGTTTCGCCCTTGGTATGGCAACAGTATTTGTTATTTTTTAGGAGTGAAATATGACCAAAGAACAACGCGGCTATGCCACACTTATCGGCTTTGTAATAGTAACCATGCTATTTGCGCTAGGTGTTAAAATTGGTTCTATACTTTAGCATTTCCTGATGCTTTACTTAGAGACTTAGGTCAACTGTCAGAACTGAACTTAAAATGCAGTACTGACAGCTGTTAACTTCATGAGCTAAATAGGAGCTTTACACTACCCCTTCAGGACTCTAGCAAAACACTTTTATGAAAGCTTTAAGCGTAGCTTAGAGGAAAATTCGCCATTTATTGCTAACCTTAAATAACTAAGCACTGGCTAGGTTATAAAGTGGTTGAATCAAAAGAGTTTCTAAAGTTAATACTCGATACTATCTCTGAGCATATTGTGGTGATTAATGACTCGGGGGATATCACATTTGTAAATCGCAGCTGGCTATCATTCGGCGATGAGAATGGATGCGAGTGTAACACTCAGTGGGAAAGTCAAAACTATCTAGCTATTTGTAGATCAGCTGCGGCCCATGGCGATGAGTTTGGTGAAAAGGCCTACACCGGAATAAACCAAGTTATCAATCAGCAGCTCGCAGAGTTTTACTTGGAATATCCTTGTCATAGTGATACTGAAAGCCGCTGGTTTATGATGCGCGCAGTACCTTTAAAACTTGGCAAAACAGATTATGTTGTGATCAGCCACTTAAATATTACTGAACGTAAACTTGCCGAGCAGCAAGTTCGAGAGCTTGCTCGTATCGATGGTCTAACGCAAGTTGCTAACCGACGTCATTTTGATGATTTTTATTCGCAAGAATGGAGTCGCTGTGCACGCTTAAAACATCCCTTATCCATAGCGATGGTCGATCTTGATAACTTTAAGTCTCTTAACGATAACCTTGGTCATCTAGTTGGTGATAATTGCTTAAAAGAAGTGGCAAAACTATTGTCTGAATTTACTCGCAGGCCCAGTGACTTGTGCGCAAGATACGGCGGTGAAGAATTTGTTCTAGTACTTGGTAATACGCAAAGCCATAATGCTCAATTACTCGTAACACGTTTTATGACAAAACTTGCTACGCTAAAGTTGGCTGAACTGGCTGGCTACCCATTAACAGTAAGTGTCGGGTTAGCCACGCTATATCCTAGTAGTTGTGATGATGCCATGTTACTCATTGAAATGGCTGATAGCGCGCTTTATCAAGCAAAAGAAGCTGGCCGAAATCAACTTGTAGTTGCTGATAACATCGAGCCATTAAGCATAGAAAAATGCCCCTAAATAGGGGCATTGATTAGTTAATTAGTAATTATTGAAATACTTTTTCGACATCAAGTACTTTAATATTTTTCGCTGGTATTGCAAGTTTATAGTCTGCAATCACTTTATCTTCAGCAACAAGTTCTGCCGGTTTTTCAGCGTTATACACCATAGGTGATGTTTGCTCTGATGCTAAACGTTTTTGCATATCTTTGCCGTCACCGGTAATAAACACATAGTGAATATTCTCGGTTTGCAGGTTATCGCGAATAACGCGGTTAACATCATCAAGGGTTAGCTTTTCAAGCTTGCCGCGCACATAGTCTACAAAGCTCTCTGTGTTATAGAACTCACTATCAAGTGCATATCCTAATTGACGATCTTGGCTTGCAACCATTTGCGGCACAAAGTTAATTAAGAAATTACGAGTCGCTTCAAAATCTTCCTTACTAATGCCATTTTTAATTAGCTTATCAAGCTCAAATAATGCCGTACGTGTTGCAAAGTGAGCATCGTTATTAGAACGCAGCGGGCGTAACCATACTTGGAAAATTTGCTCTGAACGACCTAAGTTAGCATCTGGTTTTGTTTGGAACATACCACGTGGGAAGTATTCGATGTATGCATAGTCGCCGTAGTTCATACCACGGGTTTGACGAATGCGTTGATATAAGAAGCTGTTTGAACTGCGGTGTTCACCAAAATAAGAGCGAACTAACCAAAGGGCTGTCCAATCATCGCTGCTACGAATTGTATCAATTGGGAAACCAAAGGACACTGCGGTAGATTGCGCTGATTTCTCAACAATAGTCGCATGATGACCTTTAAGTACTGGCGCATCAGGGATCATTAAACGGCTTTCTTTACCTTGTGGAAGTTGGGTTAAATCTTTCATCATTGTCGATTTAACATCACTTGGGATAGCACCAATTAGACCCACTGTTAGTTTAGATTGTGTAAACTGGCTATTATAAAACGCTTTGACGTCATCAAGTGTCAATGCTTCAAGATCTGATATGTCACCGTAGTTATAACTTTCGTAAGGATGACCTTTATAAAGCTGATGATAAAGCACTTCTTTACCTAGTTCCTCATCATTTGACGCTTTAAGGCCCGCTTTAATGCTATCTATAAGCTCTTTTTTCAGACGCTTGAAATCATCTTCTCTAAAGCCAGGATTTAACAATTGATCGCTAACAAGCGCATACCATTTCGCAGCATTATCTTTGTGTACTCGACCACGAAGTGAAATCATCTCTTTATCAAGTTGATAACCAAAGCTTCCCGCCAAAGGATATAAGGCTTTCTTAATATCTTTATAGCTCATTGATTCTGAACCACCTTGCGCTAGCATCGCGGCTGTTAGCGCCGCTAAACCTTTTTTGCCTTGTGGATCAGCTGCCGCACCGGTATTGAATAACCAGTTTACATCAACCAATGGTGAACTATTTGTTTTATCAAGTACTTTAAAATGACGTTCTGTTGGTGCTTGCTCGATACTTGCCACCGCTGCATTTAAATCAACTTCCTGCTCAAAACCAGTTACTTTATCAAGCGCCGACATTGTCACAGTGGTACGGCTTGAATCAACAAAATACTTGTTTGCTACTGCTTTGATATCTTCTGGAGTGATGCTATCAGCAGTGGCGTAAAGTTGGTTAATAACTTCAGGGTCGCGCTCAAAGTGCATGTAGCTTGCAAGCGTTGAGGCTATTGATTGCGATGAATCAAGACCATTGATAAAGCTGTATTTTAAGTTAGATTTTAAATCAGCTAACTTTTGCGCATCAACTAACTCAGTACGTGCTTGTGCATAAGTACGGTTAATCGCATCACGGGCTTTAGCAAGATCAGCTTCGTTTTCTACTTTTACAAAAACATGTAATAAACCGGGGTCTTTAGTATCTGGGTTATAGGTAAACATTTGACTGGCAATTTGTTTATCAACAACAAGTTCTTGATAAAGTGCCGAGTTATTTGAGAAATAAAGCTGCGAAATCAAATCAAGCGCAGCACGGTCTTTTTGAGTTGGATCCCATGCTGTGCCTTTGTAAGACACTAGCAACCAATGACCCGGTAAACCATCATATTTTTCATGAACGTACTTAGGTGCTTGTTGTTTCGGTTCAGTTGGAATGTCGGCTTGGTAATCACCTTTTTTCCAGTTACCCCAATGTTTTTTCACCATTGCCATAGTTTCTTGTGGATCAACATCACCAACAATGACTAAAGAGACGTACTCAGGCTTATAAAACTTAGCGAAAAACTCTTTACCATATGCCATTTGATCAGGCATGGCTTCGATGTCTTCAAAAAAGCCCATCGTGGTGTGTTTATATGTGTGCTTCTCGAATGCTTCGTTACGAACGGCAGAAAGTAACTTACGAATTGGGCTAGCATTATTCTTTAAATATTCACCTTTTACAGTCAGTGCTTCAGTACGGAACTGCTCTTCGCTGTAAGTCAGGTTTTGGAAAATATCAGCTTCGATTTCGAGTACTTTATCTAAGTGCTCTTTTGAGAAATTTAAGTGATAGTTAGTGTAATCGTTGGTCGTATACGCGCGATTATCAACACCTGAGTTCTTTAAAATATCTGAATAGACATCTTGCGGGAATTTTTCAGAGCCTTTAAACATCATATGCTCAAAGAAGTGTGCAAAACCAGTTTTACCTGCTTCAACTTCATTACGTGAGCCAACCGATACCGGAATTTGCAGTGATACGACGTCTGGGTAGTCGGTTTTCACTACCATTACGCGAAGGCCGTTCTCAAGCTCTTCTAATAGGTAATCTTGGCTAAATACACGATTATCATCTTGGCTTACTTGCTGCTCAATTTCGACTTCTTTAACCATATTTGACTGTGAGTTACTTGCGCAGCCACTCAGCGCAAGTGTTACAGCAAAACTGGTTGCTAATAATCTAAATTTCATAATGTTCCCTTGTTAGTTATTTTTCTCATAATGATTGCAGCTTGATTATGCATCAAAGCGCCAGAAAATATGAGGGTCAGGGCAATAATTTATGTAAACAGGTGTGTCAATTTCGTAGAACACCTCACATTCAACTTGAGTAAAATTCATAGTCATTGAAAAACTTTCATCAGAAAAATCTATCTAGACGTCTAAATGGCTGCTATATTGTTTACATAGACATTAGCACAAGCTGGAATGAGGATTATGGCTTTATCATTACAAGAGAAAATTGAAGACACCAATCAAGGCGTCTACCTTATCGGTACCACACCACCAAAATCAGGTACTGATAAAGCCATGCTTGAAACTATTGCCCAAAAGCTACTAGGTCGCTTGCACGAAATTGAATACGATGGTGTGATCATTTACGACATTCAAGATGAAAGCAGCCGAATTGCTAAACCGCGCCCTTTTCCGTTTAAAGAAACGGTTGATCCACGTGAATATAGTCAACTACTTCGCAGCCTCTCACAACTGGATGTAATCACTTATAAAAGTGTTGCCCAACGTGGTGAAGCTGAGTTTACCGAGTGGTTAAATGAAACTCGAAATGATTTTGAATTAAAGAACTTAGTGCTAGTAGGTAGTCCATCATCTCATGGTGACATCAAATTAAGCCTTTCTGATGCTTATAAAACGCTAGTAAAACAGAATAGCGATGTATTTTTAGGTGGCGTTACTATTGCAGAGCGTCACGCTAGCAAACGTAATGAACATGAGCGTTTAGTCGAAAAAACAGCGCAAGGCTGTAAGTTTTTCATCTCACAAGCCGTTTACAATGCCCAAGCGACTATTGATTTGATCACCAGCTATGCCCGCAGCTGTAAAGCACAAGGCACAACCCCAAAGCGTATTATTCTAACGTTTACTCCATGTGGCGGTGAAAAAACCTTAGAATTTATGGAGTGGTTAGGAATTTCGGTACCAGAGGCGACTAAGTACCGTATGTTAGATTCGGCAAATACATTGAGTGAATCGGTGCGTATTTGCCGTGAGAATCTTGACTTAATTTTACAAAGCTGCGCGCATTTAGATGTACCGCTCGGTTTAAATATCGAAAGCTTAACTAATCGTAAAGAAGAAATTGATGCGTCAATTAACCTTTATCGTTTACTTAAAGCGACCATGGAGCTGAACCTAGCTGAGAAACAAATAGCTTAACGTGCTGCCTTCGAGGCTTGCTTTTTCTCATACATATCTTCATCTGCTCGTTTTAATAGCTCAGCAAAGTTTTCTTTTGGCTGAGCTATCACCCCAGAACCAATACTTAAACTCGTAACTGGAATGCCCCGCTTTGCTAAATTAGATTGATAGGTGGTGTTGAGCTTATCGGCTATGCTTTCTATGCAATCACCTGGCTGAACTTGCAATAAAGCAATAAACTCATCGCCCCCTAAGCGGCCAATAATATCGGTTTCACGAAGACACTCTTTCATAGTGTCAGCTAAACAAATAAGCGCGAGATCGCCAACTTCATGGCCGTAAGTATCGTTGAGCGGTTTAAAACTGTTTATATCAATAAACAAACAGCTAATGTCAAAGCCAAGACGTTTCGATATATTCAGTTTATGTTGGCAAAGTAGGTCTATTGCGCGGCGATTATAAATATTGGTAAGTGAATCGAGCATGGCAATTTCACGCATCTGCGTAAAATTATCTAACAAAGCAAGGTCGTCCTCAACCATATCGCGAAGTTGCTCTATTAATTCTAAAAAGCTCTGTTGATAGTGAGTCCGCTTAAAATCCATTACACAAAATGTGCCAAACGGTTCACCATTAGGCCAACTAATAGGTACACCAAGGTAAGATTCAAAACCATCTTTCACTAGTGGGCTATCATCCCACTGAGAGTCTTTACTTGCATGATCAACATAAAGTGGTGCCATATCTCGCACAACTTTTTTACAGAAGATATTATCGTCAGCATTTAATTCAGCCCCTGCTTCATAGGGGTTTTCTTGCTGCTCACTGGATACAATAATACGATAAACATTGTCAGTTTTATGGACGATAAAACCCGCAGGAGCAGAAAACAACTCAGTCATGAGATTAATTGTTTTCTGCCACTTTTCTAAGGAAAATTGTTTATCAGCGCGGCGAAAAACCCACTTATTTTCTTCTAACATACTAAACTCTCAACTTTAGCCTGAGGATAGTATAAATATATGCCAAATTTAGGAACGTCTCCTACTTTTTTGCCCTAAGATACGTTTTTTATCACGCGAGCGCCGTGCTTTATTTGTATTTTTACGAACCTGTTTTGGCTCTTTGGTTAAATCAGGCTCATATCCTGGTAACCACTGTGGAGTAAGTCTCGTGTCGAGTAAGATATCTATTTCATCCAGTAACCATTGCTCATCAATACTAACCAGCGACATCGCCATCCCTTTCTCGCCAGCACGACCTGTACGACCAATACGGTGTACATAATCTTCGGCCACATAAGGCAGTTCGTAATTGATTACATACTTTAACGAAGCAATATCAAGGCCACGAGCAGCAACATCTGTCGCTACCAGTACTCTTGTTGCACCGGATTTAAAGTTATGTAGCGCTTTATCTCGTGCTCCTTGGCTTTTATCACCATGAATAGATTCAGTTTTTAAACCGTCTTTACACATTTCTTTTGCAAGCACATCAGCGGTTTGTTTAGTACGAGTGAATATTAGTACTTGCTGCCAATTCTTCATACCAATCATATGCGATACCAGTTCACGCTTACGATCTTCATCAACCGCATAAACTAGCTGCTCAACTTCAACCGCTGCTGAGTTGCGTTTATTTACTTCAACTAATTTAGGATCATTCAATAACTGCTTACTTAGCTTAAAGATGCTGTCGTCAAATGTTGCTGAAAACAGTAAGGTTTGACGATCTTTTGGCACGTGACGCAAGATACGATTGATCTCGTCAATAAAGCCCATATCAAGCATGCGATCAGCTTCATCGAATACCAAAGCATTAATACTAGAGAGCTTAATACTGCCCTTGATCACATGATCAAGTAAGCGCCCAGGTGTTGCGATGACAACCTGTGCAGCTTTTATGGCTTTAATTTGTGGGCCAATACTGGCGCCGCCATAAGCAAGCGCCGCTTTTATACCTGTGTGCGCAGCATAGCGCTCTACACTTGCAAATACTTGCTGAGCGAGCTCTCGGGTGGGCGTTAAAATAAGTACCTTAACAGCATCAGGGAGTACTTCAGCAGACATCAAGTTGTGCAGTAGTGGTAAAACAAAGGCGGCTGTTTTGCCCGTTCCGGTTTGTGCACTGCCCATTACATCAGCTCCCGCTAAAATGAGTGGGATGGTTTGCGCTTGAATTGCTGTGGGGGTGTGATAATTCTCTTCTTGCAAAGCACTTAGCAATGCAGGTGCAAGATTTAACTCTGAAAAGGTCGCTACTGACATATTCTGAAGTACATTTGGCTATAAAAACGCTATTGTACGCTGAACATCAGCAACAAAAAAGGCGCAATGAGCGCCCTTTATAGCAAATGTAGAGATTACTCTGGTTTAAGTGATTCTTTACGGTGATTATAAAAACTAATTAAGTCATCAACCGTTGCTTGGCAATAATCACGAATACCAGATACAAGCATGTGCTTTTCACCTGAGCCTACTTTCTTGCCGTTTTCTAAAAGGTTAAAGCGAAGCGTAATTTTTCCGCGCTTGCCAGTAAATTCAAAATCAGGTTCCGCAAATTGTAATTCAGGTGCGCTAATATCAAGACGATCTAGGTTAATCAGCATTGACTCGTAAATCACCATAGGGCGCGCAGGGTTGATCATCACGTCTTGCTTACCCATTAATGGGATGATGACATGCGGAAACGTAGTACCAGAAAACTCAACATAATTTTTAATTAAGCTATTCGTTAATTCTGGACACTGGCTAACAGCACCTTCTCGTTTAACTTTTAGCATTACTTTTTCGCCATCGGTAATCGCAAACTCATCAGCACCCTCAGGGAAAGTTAGCTTTGAATTTTCATCAACCATACCAGCGAAAGTAAACTCCATTTTTTCACTTATGCCGTAACGGTTTAAAACCAGCGAAAAAAGTAAATCGCCCGGTACACAAAACTTTTTAGCGTCTTTATCGTGTAACGGATTGAAATCATCAGCCACTAATTTGGCGAAACGACAGCCTTGCTCACGTGAGATAGAAACGTAATCAGCATGCTGCTGATAATAAGGACTTAACATAATTGTTCACTGCTTAAACTACTTATAACCTGACCATACTACCAGAAAAATAGAAAATAGAGGTCGAATCTGTTAATTATAAATCACGAACTTAGGAGATGTTTAATGACATCAGCTAAAATATTGGTTTCGATAGGCTAAATCTAAATTGTATCAATTTGTACGAAAGGATTAACAAATAAAGCAGATTAGTAAACACTTAGACTCAGCTAAACATAATGAAAAACTATTAGCTAAAACTAAATATAAATTCAGTTTTCTTTTTAAAACAACAAACTAACTTTTTAAACATTAAGAAATATGCCAACAAGCTGAAAATACAGGCTTTGCATAGCACCTATTTGTAGCTACAACGATAAGTAAGGTATGATAGAACCGCTTTTTTATCGTGTAATCGCCGCTCATAGGCTGCATAAATAACAATTATAATAAGCGGCAAAAAAATGAGTACTCAAAGTGAGTTGAGCAGGTTACATCAATTTTCGATGGTTATTGTTACTTTGAAGAAAAGACTATTAAAAAACAGAGACTTGGTTAGATGATATACCGATTAAGTTGGCTATTGCTGTTTTTTTGTCTTTGTTTTTCGTCGCTTTGCTTAAGTGATGACAATCCTGAGCAACCTTTTTTTAAAGTCTCTCCCACCGTGTGTGTGACAGATACGAAACAAAAGGTCTGTGAATTTAATATACAAATTCATTTTCGAATTGCTCCCTTTAAAGAGCTTTGTTTAGAAATAACTCAGCGTCCACAGTATACGCAGTGTTATAAACAAGGAGGTTTAATTAGCGAAAAGTTTAAGATTAAAACTGAGCACCCACTTACTGTGAAATTAATAAATCCATTGAGTAATCAGGTTGTTAAACAACAACTACTCTCAATAGCAAGCTATGAAGCTAAAGATTACCGAATAAAGCGGCGCTTTGGCTGGAGTTTATAATGCAGCATATTTTTATAATTGAAGATGATGTGAAATTAGCAAGCTTAATTCAAACATTTTTGTTAAAGCATGGCTATACAATTGATGTGTTTAATACTACAGAGGCTTACCGTAGCAGTGAAATCACCTTCATGCCTTCACTGATTATTTGTGATGTTATGCTACCGGATGGCAATGGCTTTGAGTTAATTTCCCAGTTGAAAGAAAAATACAGTTGCCCTGTCATTTTTTTAACAGCGCTGGACTCAGTACAATCACAAATTAAAGGTTTGAACTTAGGCGCCTATGACTACCTTGTAAAACCCATTAAGCCTGAACTGTTATTAGCTAAGGTTAAAACAATTATCGCCCATACTGTTGGCCAAGATAACTTTTCACATCAAAGTGATATTTTGCGTATCGACACTAAAAAACGTGATATCTACTTTCATAATACCGCATTGAACCTCAATGAAAGTGAGTTTGAGATCATTGCCTATCTAGCTAAAAGCACACCCCAACCGGTTTCTCGAGAAGTATTATTTAAGCATGTTATTGGTCGTGAGTATGATGGACTTGACCGAGCTATTGATTTAAAAATTAGCCGTTTACGTAAAAAGCTTAAAGAAACCATTAGCAAACATAAGGAGTCGTTGGATATTAAGTCTGTTCGGGGTAAAGGATACAGCCTGGATATTTCAAAAATATGAAACAGCAATTTTTTAAGCTGTATTTAATTATCACTGTCAGCTTAATTGCCTTAGTTTTGGCTTTTGGTCAGCTTTATAATCAATTTTTCTCTGAGCAGATACCGAGTGTGCAAATCAGCGTCGCAGAACTTGCGCAAATCGCAGAGCAAAAAGCATCTAGGATCAGTACCTTTAACCAAAACGAACTTGTGTTACCCGATTCATTGCAAGCTAGTTTCAATAAAGATGGCATTATCAGTGTCACCGAGAATAATCAGCAGTATATATACCTGAAAGGAAGTTTCGGCAGCATTCAAAAAATAGGCCCTATTTCCTTGATTTCACAAGCAAAGACTGACTGGTTTGCATTTTTTGCCTTTTACTTTTTACTTGGTGCCATGATCTTGTTGTTCATTCGCCCTGTATTTCGTGATTTGAGTTTATTACAACGCGCAGCCTACCACTTTAGCAAAAAGCCACAGCGGATAGAGCTAGATATAAAACCTAATTCATCTATCGCGCCATTGGCTAGCACGTTTACCCATATGTCTGAGCGCATTAATAAATTTGTGCAATTACATAACGATTTATCACGCATTATTTCTCATGAAATTCGTACGCCTCTTACCCGTATGCGATTTGCTTTATCGATTGCAGAGCTAGAATCACAAGAAAGTAGGCAAATAGAACGCGATATCGATGAAATTGAATTACGTTTAGAGCAATACTTATCGTTTGCTCGCTTAGAGCACCAGCAAAGCGTGTTTAATCAGGAGAAAGTTAACTTAACTAAACTTATCAATACGGAAGTAGCTAAATTCGATTTATACAAAGAACTCGAATTCATTTCAGCGCTTGAAGTAGATACTGCCTATTGTGAAGCAAGCTTTATGGCTATTGCAGTGCAAAATTTACTGATCAATGCCACTAAATACGCAAAAAACACTATCCATATAAGCAGTAAAGAACAAGCGGGCTATTACCTTATAAGTATTGCAGATGATGGACCTGGCTTACCAATTAATGCAGATGCGCTGATTGAGCCTTTTAAACAAGGTGAAGGAGATAAGTTGGCTAGTGGTTATGGATTAGGGCTTTATATAGTTCATCGTATTGCCAGTTGGCATGGCGGTAAAATAAGCTTAGCCAATTGCCCACAAACGGGCGGTGCACAAATCACAATACACTGGCCTAAAAGTGGTAGGTAATACCTGTAAAGCCTGAGAAGTATCCGTTTTTATTGATCATGTTTGAATTGGCTAAGTTGCTGTCTAGCCATGTATGTTTGAGTTTGAAATCAAGACTGAAACTATCGCTGATCGGATATTCATAGCTCACTTTCAAATAGTAGTTGGTGGCACTTTCTAAATTGTAGCTTAGTAAGCGGGTTTTACTTTCAGTTGGGTAAACTGTGTAATAATAGTCAATCAACTCTTCATTTTTGTAATTAATGCCCGCCTCAATACCAGCAGTACCAGAAAACAGCTCAAATATTTGGTAGCCGTTAAACAAGATTTCATAACCATTATGAACATTGGTCACATCGTTCACATAAGCTGCACTTAACCAGATGTCATCATAAACGTTTACAGCAGACGATAGCCCAGCCATATAAGAAAGGTCACGCTCTATGGGCGTTAGCTCAATGGGTGAAGCTGTTGGTAAAGTTGGTCTTCCTGAACTCGACCTTACAACACCTACCGCATAAAGTTTATCTACTCCATCAAGCTCAAAGAAAAAGCCATCGTCATTAAAGCGACCAAGTAAATCGACATAAAACTTTTCTGTTTCATATAAACTGTAGCCAACAGAAAAGTCATCGAAATACCAATTATCACTGTAATAAGCAAAGCTTGGCAGAATTGGCGAAGTGACGTCATCAGCATCAAGTACTGGGTTTTCAATACCCCCATAGCCAACTGTGATGCTGGCATGTATTGTCGACTTTTTAATTAATTGCGGATGTATAGCTTCAACCTGCGCAAATGCAGTTGATGCAGATAAACAACACACTAAGCCAAACAATTTCTTCATTAACCCAATTCACCTTTATGTCATAACAAATAATTATTATGACAACTTAATACTACTAAAAACTTTTTAGTCTTTACCCAATCGGGAACGATCATATCGTTTGCACGCATCTTTGTATAATTTTTTTACCATACAAAGTGCACAAGGCATCCCTTTTATACCTTATCTTTAAATTAACACACTGAAAAAAATATAAAACTGCCTGTACATTTTGCTACATAGGTTTTCAATTTTAGATATTCTTTTTGGTTATTAATAAATGCCCATTAGGTTTTACTAGACGCAAAAAAGGGCCCTAGGGCCCTTTGTCACATAACATACTTAGGGATTTATTAGTTTCGTTTTACACGGCGACGAACACCTGCAAAACCTGCTAATAACATAGTTAACCAAGCAAGTGAGCCACTTGATGATTTCGCTTTTTCTTCAGGAACCACTGTTGTTTCTTGTGCGGTTACCGTCACAGTTACACCAAGCTCCATCGCTTCAATACCATCACTTACCGTTACAGTAAACTGATGCTCACCAGCCGTTAAACCTGATACTTCAGTGATTGCTGATGCTGGGCTTGCTATTGCACCTGAGCCTTCCCATGAGAAAGTTAACTCATCGTTGTCTAAATCATGTGATGCAGATGCATCTAAGGTAATAACGCTGCCCTCAGTAACTTGCTGAGCACTTGCTTCAACAACTACAACTGGTGCGTCATTAACAGCTTCAACCGTTAACATGAAGGTTGTACTTGCAGCATCTGATGGATATTCGATATCAGACACCATTACAGTTACTTCTGTTTCACCAGAGAAGTTCTCGTTTGGTGTAATCGTTACTGTATCGCCATCAACTTCATAGGTAACATCATCAGAAATTACTGAGATTTCATTCTTCGAGTTCTTCTCATCAATGTGATGAACTTCAAAGCTAATTGGTGTTTCCTCAGTAGTTACCATGTCATCAAGTGCAACAACAGTGATATTACCCGGAATTGCCAGTGTCGCTGTTGAAATCATGTCATTAAGACCTGAGATAGCAGCTTTCGCTCCAACTTCAAGTGTTTGACCTGCTGCCGAAGGCATAACTTCAGCCCATGCAGTCACTTCAAACTGTGATGATTCTGGACCTATGTAATCCATACAAACAACATAATCATCGCTAATTACTTCATCTAGGTTGTTATAAGCAATTTGGATACCACGGTAATTTTCAAGTGGACCATACTCATACTGCGCACCACGGAAACCTTGTAAGCCGATACTACCTGCAGGACGAGTGCTGCCAAAATCTAAATTATCGTATGCGTAGTAAATTTCATGTTCACCTTTACCAAAACGAGTATTAGCATTGAATAACACTTGGAAGTCAAATGAGTTATCACGTTTTGTATAAGTGTATTTACCCGTAGAGCGATCATAAACAGGGTTGTCGTAGTCTGATGCGTTATCCCACTCAACGATACCCCAACCTGTTGTTGTGCTTGCAAGTGAAATACCTTCGTCAGACGATAAGCCAACCGACATTACAGAGCGTAATAAACCGTGGTCACTAAATTCCCAACCACGCCATAATGGACCCATGTTCTCATATGGGAATGAGTTATAAGGGAACGGATTATGCACAGGGTAGAAATAACGGCTGCCATTGGTGTTTACTGTACCCATACCACGAATTTGAATTATCGAGTTTTGGATATTAGTATTTTCAGCATTATTATAAAGGCTGAATGTGTCGTATGCGCCATTATAAAAACTAGCAATTGGGAGTGAATAACCCATGCGAGAGTTGTACAGGTTATCCTCATCAAAACCAGATAGCATAGGCATAATACCGAACTCTGCCAAGTCAACATAGCCACCTGGGTTTGAGTTACCAAAATCAGGCGTACGGCACATTTCATCAGTGATGTTATCGGTTACGATATAGTCAGGCTCAACATCGCGAGTATCCGCTTGTGTGCCAGTTACAATTACTTTGCCGTCAGCAATTTCAACATTGATTTCAGATGCTGTTGAAACCATTACGTTTTCTGCTTTGATATCAAGACCTGCGGGGATATCAAGTTCCAATGAGAACTCACGGTCTACACCTGAGTTATTCGCTAACACTTCAAACGTGTAAGGTACCATATCGCCTACTTTTGCACCTGTATATGGCGCATCAAGATGAGCAACGTCATTACCACGATTAAGTTTAAATGGAATAGAACCTAGGTTGCCATGGTTTACTGCCGACGTGCCTACATCAAGAAGTGAGTAGTACACACTGTCAGCATCAAGGTCCATATCCCAGTCAACAGTCATTTCAACAGTATTTTGACCATCACTTCCTGGAAGGCTCGCAGTCATACCTGAAGCAACTTGGTCTGAGACAACCGCTGTTGCAAGTTCAAAGGTTTCTTCAACTGCACCCACTGACGCTTTATTCGGACTATAAGCAACAACCCAATACTCGCCTTCTTCTGGGTTATTAATATTACAGAAGTTTTTATAAATCTTGTGGTTAGATGCACACAAAATTTCATCTTGTGGCTGAACAATCCCATCACCATTGTAGTCTTTACCTACATAAATAATAGGGTTTAATACGTTCAAGGTGCCTTCTAGTTCAGATTCAACAGCAACAGTTTCTGCAATAAAACGTTTTGAGTTAGCTGGTACTGTCACAAACTTAGTAAATGTTGCTTCATCTAAAATATCAGCTGTATCCACATCACCTGTGCGGTTCATCGTCCAAGGGAAGGTACGTTCATCATCTTTTGGTAAAGTCACCGTTGTGATATCTGCTTTTACTGGCTGATATGCACGTGCTACTGGCGCTTCTACATTTGGCAATACAATGCCCTTAGCAACATATGTTCCCTCATTAGAGTGAGCTGTCGTCTCTAATGATGATGGTAAGTTACCACGGTCATATTTGAACGCCACAGGCCAATGCGCATCTGGGATATCCGCTTCTTCGGCTTGGAAAACAAGGTTTGTATGAAGCTCAACTTCAGAGTTACTGAACCAATCTTGGGTATCCATGATTGATGCTTTAACAATGATTGTTTGTGTTTCACCTTTTTTCAGCGTGAAGGTTTTCGGGAAGATATCAATGTTCACACCGTTTTGAGCTGATTGTGAATTAACATCAAACGCCCAGTTTTCAACATCTTCATGACTTACAGTCCACGTGCCATCTTCAGTTGCCTTAATGGTACGAACCCACTGACACTCTGGCGCACATGAGAAGTTAACAAGGTTTGGTAAGTTTAATTTATGCGGCGTACCACCATTGTATGGATCTGCTGCTAAAAAGTTATCAGCAGTTTCATCCATAACAAAGCCAGCCTTTGCTGCTAATGCTACATTAATTCGACCAGCACCAGAGCGATAAGTTTTCGCATCTGCAACCACATCATTTTGGTCGTTTAAACGGTGATATTTAACAACATTCTCAGCTGTCATTGATAATGCTGATTGTACTTCAGCAGCAGTCCAATCAGGGTGAACCTGACGAAGTAATGCCATTGAACCGGCAACATGTGGTGATGCCATCGACGTGCCGCTGATTGCCGCATAATCTTGACCATGCGGCGTCACGAACGGATGCTCATCAGAGTAAGCTGCGTAAATATCTACACCTGGTGCAGCTAGAGTCGGCGCTAAAACTTCAACGTTTGAGTATGACGGACCACGTGATGAGAAAGTAGCTAGCCAATCCGCATCTTCAGCATCCACACGACGCTCAATTACGGTTGGTTTAATAGTAACCATGTGGCCTTTCTCTGAATTACTATCTACCCAGTCTTCTAAACCATCTTCTGGGTATACTCCATTCCATTGCTCATATGTAAAGTGAACGCCTGGTAATGAATAGCTTTGAGGAACAGTACCTTGATCACGGTCACGGTTAAACAGGATGAAACCATCTGCACCGCCTGCTTTAACATGATCTACTTTTGCGGTTCGCGCGTTAGCTTCTGGGTCATTGGCATCATGGCGCTGACAGATAACAATAACATTCGTGCTACCATCGGCCGCACCTGCGATTTCAGTACCATCTTTGTAGAAGTTAAAAGTATTTTCTGGGTAATCTGCAGTACAGTAACCGTTGTAATCTTTATAGCCATTTACGTCTTCGTAATCTTTAGCCCAAACAACCACACCAGTAATTTCTTCACTGTTGATTGATCCCCCAACAAGTTCCATTTCTGACCAGCTTGGTACTTCTGAACCCAAAGTTTCGTCCGCAAAGCCTGCAAACTCTACCGCAGTTTCAACAGCGACAGTACGACCATGAGTTGTTGCAGCAACTTGTGCAAGCCAAGGTGAAGAGTTATCAAGATAACCAAAACATTCTGATGAACCACAAGCTTGACCACTGTTACCAGCCGCAGCTGCAACGTTGATACCCGCTTCTCGTGCTGCTAAGAATGCTAGTTGCACTGGATCTGCCCAAACATTTGAATCTGCACCGCCGATTGAGAAGTTGATTACATCAACACCATCCGATATCGCATCTTCAATACCTGCAACAAGTGCCTCGCCGGGACAGCCAACGTATTCATCACTTGATGGGTAACATACTTGATAAGCAATAATATTTGCGTGCGGTGCCACACCTGAGATTTCAGGGAAAAGGTCTTCTTTTAAAATATTACCATCGGTATTTTCACCGTAGCTTGGAAGCATAAATGGTACGCTCTTAACCACGTTACCAGCAGCAGTTGATGCAACATGCGAACCGTGACCTTGATAATCTTCACCAATTGCTGGCCAACCAGGGATCATGGCATCAAACGAATCAGTGATCACATCATAAGAACGCACACCGATTAATTTATTATTACATTGAATTTCTTCAGGTTCTTCAACACAGTCACCTACATAAACGCCCGCACCAAATGGGTTTTCATGTTCGTAACCATCACCGCCAACGGCCGCAAATGATGGATGATCTGAGTTAATACCTGTATCGATGATACCAACGATTTGACCTTCACCTTTGCCCTTGATGCCACTTGGAACGCTTGAACCATCCCAAACTTGATCTGCGCCAATGTGCTTAGGACCTTCATCTGAAAGCAAGTCATAGTTCTTAGAGCGCATCACAGAAACAACCGCACCAAGCTCAGCAACGCGCATTGCTTCTTGCTCTGTCATTTTTACAGAGAAACCATTTAATGCTTTAGTGAATTGACGACGCATCTCAGTACGACCAGTCACAGCTGTGATGCCTTGCATTACAGTGCGTTGTTTTGAAAGCAATTTATTTTGATAATCAGTTACGGCAGAGACTGCCGCTTGACCTTTTTCGAATACTTTTGAAACGCCTTGTGCTTGAAGTGATTGTGATAATGGCGAGGTTAAATCGCGTGCTTCTAGGGCAACAGCATTATCACGTAAACGAATGATGTAAATATGTTCGCCATTAATGCCTTCTTCTTTAAATTTATTAGCTTTGCTGTTTAGCTGAACATTAAGACCATCATTTTGCAACATGCTTGAAGAGTTACCTTGACTAAGCTCTTTGCTAAACGCTTTTACTTCTTCAAATGTAATATTAGGTGCTTTTAATTGGTGTTTGACTAGATTGTTATCAACACCTACTGCATGAGCAGCGCTGGCACTATAGAGAGCTGCAGCAACAGCAATCGAGAGTGTTTTCACTTGCATAAAGTATCCCCTGGATAGTTAATTTGAATAATTATTGAAGCACCATGAATATCCATCTCCGGCTTACAATTACAATATAACCACAGGGTGTTTTAAAACTGTTGCAAATTCGTGTAGCGCTTTGTACGCATTGTTAACATGGAAATTACTTTGAAAAGGGCAAATCTTTTTAAAACCCCCATTCCTATTGAATGTTATAGGAAAGCTGCACGCGAATAGTTTTATAAAAAACGAAGGAGGGTTGAGTAACCAACAACTATTTCCTTGTTACTGACAAGGGGTTCTTGCATTAAAATAGACCTCTTAATTAAGCATGTTGTTAAAAGTGTGAATTAGCTTAATTTCTAAAACAAAAAACCGAGCATAAGCTCGGTTTTTGCAACTAATATCACAATTAAGCTTGTGGATAATCGCGATATGCACGCTCAATTTTTTTCGCCTGCTTTTTAGACACACCAAGGTGTGCTAATGCAACACGTAAACGAGCACGCGAAAGATCTGAGCCTAAAATTTCCATTGCATCAAGTACTGATGTTGATGAAGTCTTACCTGTGATAGCCACAAAGATTGGCTCAAGAAAGTCTTTGATCTTCAATTCATGGAAAGTCGCCACTTCTTTTGCGATTGCAAAAATCGCTGGTTTTTCCCAACTGCGTAAGCCTTCTAATTGCCAGATGAAGAACTGCAATGCTTGACGGATTACATCTTCATCTGCTTTACCTGCCGTTAATAGCGCAGGATCATAGCTTGGAATACCCCCCACAAAGTGACCGGCAAGATCAACCATGTCAGAAAGCGTATTAATACGCGTTTTTGCTTCTGGCAATACTTTCGCGAATAGCTCTGAATTAAATTTCCAATCAACAAAACGTTGCATTAATTCTGCATCAGATAAGTTTTCACGGATCCACATACCGTTTAACCAGCTTAACTTATCAATATCAAAGATAGGACCACCAAGCGACACTCGTTTCATATCAAAGTGTTCAATCATCTCTGCTAACGTGAACTTTTCACGCTCGTCTGGCATTGACCAACCCATACGGCCTAAATAGTTTAATAGTGCCTCTGGTAGGTAACCCATTTCTTTGTAGTAATTGATTGAAGTTGGGTTTTTACGCTTAGATAACTTTGATTTATCTGGGTTACGAAGTAACGGTAAGTGACCTAATACAGGCGCTTCCCAACCAAAATCTTCATATAATTTTAATAGCTTAGGCGCTGAGTTGATCCATTCTTCACCACGGAAAATATGGCTAATTTGCATGTGGTGATCATCAACAACGTTTGCAAGGAAGTAAGTTGGGAAACCATCAGCTTTAAGTAGCACTTGCATGTCTACATTTTCCCATGGGATCTCAATCTCGCCACGCAGATAATCGTTAAACTTAAACGTACCCTCGCTTGGGATCTTCATACGTATTACGTAAGGTTTACCAGCTTCAAGATTCGCTTTAATTTCATCTTCAGAAAGATTTAAACCACGACCGTCGTATTTTGGGCGTAGGCCTTCTGCCATTTGCTCTTCACGCATTTGGTCAAGTTCTTCGCTCGTTGCAAAACAGTAAAATGCTTTACCTTGCTCAACTAGCTGATGCGCAAATTTCTTATATAAATCGCTACGCTCAGATTGACGGTATGGACCAAACTCACCGCCTACATCTGGACCGTGATCCCAGTTCAAGCCTAACCATTTTAAGCTATCCATAATAGCTTGCTCTGATTCTGGTGTACTACGAACTTGGTCTGTATCTTCAATACGTAGCACAAACTCACCGCCTTGCTGCTTAGCAAAACAGTAATTAAATAATGCGATGTATGCAGTACCTAGGTGCGGGTCGCCAGTTGGTGACGGAGCAACACGGGTGCGAATTGTCATGGTAATATCTCTCAAAAGACAATTAAAAATTTGCCCAAATGCTAGCACAGCACGGACTATAATCGAAGTGAAAAGCCGCCTTATGCAGCGACTTTATCTAAATAAGCAATGATATCGTTTGATTCATACAACCAAGTTACTTGGCCGTTTTCTTCAATACGTAAACATGGTACTTTAACTTTTCCGCCCTGCTCTAAAAGCTCTTGGCGAAACTGCTCGTTACCTTTTGCATCACGGGTTTCAACTGATAGACCTTGGCGTTTAATAGCACGACGTACTTTCACGCAAAATGGGCAGGCCTTAAATTGATATAGCTTAAATTGTGATGTTACTGAATCAAGCGCCGCTTGCTCAGCTGCCGGACGCTTTTTACTACGTGGTGTGAATACAAAATCAAAAAACAAAATGATGCGGCCTAATAACCAACGAACGAACTTCATCTCACCTTCTCATAGGGTTCTAAAAATAGTGGGCAATTTTAACACAGCAAAGCGCGCTGCAACACCTTAAAACAACTCTATTGAATCATCATCTAGAGGTTGGCTTTGTTGGATATCTAATTCGGAATAAGCAGTAACGCAATTTCGTCCACTATTTTTAGAATGGTATAGGGCTTGATCGGCTTTTTGTACAAGGCTTGCAACCATTTCAAACTCGTAAACCGGCATAAAACCACTACTCACAGTTAAATTACCAACCTGAGGAAATGGGTATTCTGCAACACAACCTCGAAAACGGTTAAGAGCTTTTCGTGCATCTAACTCGTCACTTGCTTGAAATAACACGGCAAATTCTTCACCGCCATAACGAAAAACGTAATCTTCAATGCGAAAGTTATTTTTTAATAGTTGTGCCACTAACAAGATAACTTCATCACCAATAACGTGGCCATAATTATCATTCACACGTTTAAAGTAATCAATATCGACTATAGCCAGATACCAATGACGATACTTAGAGTCAAGCTCCTTGGTATGCAATGAGGCTTCTGAAGCTATTTCAATTACTTTTTTATCAAAGGTCTGTCTGTTAAGCAGTTCAGTTAAAGGATCTAATTGAGATTTATAAAGCAAAGATACCTGATTGGCATATATATTAAGCATGTAAATAGCTAACATACTTACACGCTCTGAAAGCTCTTTCTCTGACTCAATTACTAACACACCAATAACGTTACCCATGAAATAAATAGGCACATAGGTAGAAACATACCCATAGTTACGGCTAATACGAATTTTATTACGGCTGACTTTTTCGATGAGCTCATTGACTTCATGTTCGCTGAGCTCTTCGATAACAGAATCTCTATTTAAAAGTCGTGCTGGAAGGCCTGGTTTAAAGAACTTATTGATATAGATAGCAAAGCGAGAGAATCCTTCTAACTCAGTCACGGCATTAATTAGTGCCCGATCCAACCCTAACTCATCTTCTTGCTGCGTAATATCTACAACCCAGTCATGTCCGCAAGGGTTAGCTGCCATCTATTAAAGCCTCAAAAGCTGTTTCTCACTTTAGTTTAGTTAACTTTATCAGATTTACTAAAAAACTATAACAAAATCATATCATCTCGGTGAATTACTTCACTGCTTGATGCAAATGTAAGCAGCTCAGTAATTTGCGATGAATGACAACCTTTAATTTGATCAATTTCTTGATGGTTAAAGTTTACAAGTCCTTTAGCAATGTATTGCCCCTGACTCGACACGACGTCAATAAAATCACCGCGCTCAAAACAGCCACGTACAGTTTTGACTCCTTTCGCTAACAAACTTGCGCCACGCTCTTTAAGCGCAACGATCGCTCCATCGTCTATTACCAACTGGCCCGTACTTTTTGGCCCTGCAAGTAGCCATTTTTTACGGCCATCTTTTGGTGCCTTTAGTTTTAAAAAGCGCGTGCCAGGGAGCTCATCGGCCATGCAATTTAGAATCACATTTTTACCCGCGCCTTTGGCGATAATCACTTCTACACCAGCGCGACGTGCAATATCGGCAGCTTGCAGTTTAGTTGCCATACCGCCCGTCCCCAAAGCTGTACCACTGCCACCAGCAAGCTCTCTTAACTCATCGTTAATGTGCTCTACTTCATTAATGAGCGTTGCATTGGCATCAGAGCGAGGATCGCCTGTAAATAAGCCTTCTTGGTCAGTTAACAGTAACAGCTTTTCTGCATTCGCTAATATCGCGACTAAAGCAGATAAGTTATCGTTATCGCCCACTTTAATCTCGGCGGTTGCCACGGCGTCGTTCTCGTTAATAATTGGCACCACATTATGTGCAAGTAGCGCATTTAAGGTATCGCGGGCATTTAAGTAACGTTCACGGTCTTCTACATCGGCGCGGGTCAAGAGCATTTGCCCAACATTCACCCCATACAAAGCGAACAGACTTTGCCATATATGAATAAGCTGGCCTTGGCCGATAGCAGCAAGCATTTGTTTTTCAATCAAAGAACGACCACAGGGGGTAATTAGTTGCTCACGACCTGCAGCAACCGCGCCGCTTGATACTAAAACAACCTGATAACCCTGTTTTTTTAATTCGCAACATTGGCGAACAAGTTCAACCATGTGCGCTTTATCTAATTTGTCGGTACCGCCTGTCAGCACACTTGTGCCCAGCTTTACAACAACGACGTGTGGTCTTTGCATTTGATTCTTATATTCTGCATATTGAGGTAGTTTGGGTATATATATACCAGCTAACAGTTTTTGAACAAGTTAAATAAATTCATGCTAGGATCGCGTTCTCGTTTTTTTACTCAATAGCGACACCTATGCCAGCCAGTTTATGCTTAATTATCGCGACCTTTTTATGGGGCAGCTCCTACATTGCTTTAAAGCACGCAATCAATATTTATGATCCTGTGTTAGTCATTTTTTTAAGAATGCTGACCACGTTATTGATTAGCTTATGTTTATGGCGCTACATAATCCGTTTTGAGTTTAAAAAAGGTGACTGGAAGTACTTAATTGGTATGTCACTAGCTGAGCCTTGCTTTTATTATTTATTTGAGGGCCATGCACTAGAATACACTTCTGCATCGCAAGCAGGGGTAATTGTCTCTTGCTTGCCAATTATTGTCGCTATTTTGGCGTTCTTAATATTAAAAGAGTACATCAGTAAAGCCATCGTCGTTGGTTTTACCTTGTGTATTGGTGGCAGTATTTTATTAACGCTATTATCACCAAGTACTGAACAAGCCCCTAATCCACTGCTTGGTAACTTTTTAGAGCTGATGGCGATGGTATGCGCCGCATTTTATACCGTGAGTGTAAAACACTTAGTAGCGCGTTACTCACCGCTGACCTTAATAGCAATTCAAGGGTTTAGTGGTAGCTTGTTCTTTGCGCCTTTTTTATTTTTTATCGAATTACCAAGCGAAAATCAGCACGATTTAAGTGCCCTACTGAGCATTTTATATTTAGGTTCTTGTGTCACTTTAGGTGGCTATGGCATGTACAATTACGCCATCAGTAAGGTGTCGGTGTTAACCGCTGCCGCTTACTCAAACCTGATTCCAATTTTTGCGTTAATTTTGTCAGCCATTCTACTAGGCGAAGTACTAACCGTATGGCAATGGGTGAGTATTGCGGTAGTATTCGCCGGTGTTATTGTTAGTCAGCGCCATCAAGAACTCAAAGTTGACGTAGACGATAATTTATCAGCCGACACCAGTAGCCTAAACTCAGTTCCAGAAGCTAACGAGTCAAAAGGGTAACAGGTTAATAAATAAAGGCCTGATTGAGCTAAAAAGTCCTGTTCGCTTTGATGAATAATATCTATGCTGCGAACTTGATAGTGTTCAATCTGGCCATTTTGCAATTGCACACTGAACTGCTCACCCACTACAACATGTTTTAGAAATGCAAAGTGGGTGTCGTTATGGCCAGCTATTAACACCCCTTTTGAGCTGCCAAGTTCACCGCTTGGCAAAAAGTGGCCGGGGGCAAACGCGAGGTTTCGCCCCGATGCACCAGCAAGTACTGTCAATTCTTGCTGCTGACTTGGCCAATTTATGTGTGCGGTGACATAACCATCGGCGTAAAACCAAGGCCTAACTTGCTCATAAGGACTCAGCAAAGCTTGCTGCCAAGCCGACTCAATTAACACCTGAGCAAGCCAAGCCTTCGCCTGCATATATCCCCCATTAGCAAACAATGCGATACCTAGTAATGCGCAGCAAACTGGCAGCGCTTTTTTTAGCGTCGCCATTGCCATAACCACGAGGATGCAATCAACATCAACCCCAGTAGCATAAACACCCGGCTTTGTCCGTCGGTTTGCGGAAGTGTCATGCCGTTCGGTAGTTTGTTTCGTACTTGCATTGAACGCTCTGCAATCTCATTACCCGCATAGTTATCAACCGCAATAAAGGCTGTAAAAGGGCTGAGTAAATGATGCTGAAGTGCCAATGTTTCGACTTCTGCGCGTACCGCCTGTTTTTCGTTATATAGCAGCAGAGACTTAATTTTTTGTCTTGCCCAAAGCCTTGCTATACCTTCACCGCTTGCGGCATTAGTCGTTGCTAAATTAATGGTCATTGGCCCTGAATTTGTTTGCCCCTTTAACGTTAAGTGCTGACTACCATCAAGCTTTACTGCAACCAAAACAGGCTCAGAAAAATACAGGTCCGGTAACGGCGATGGCCAATATTCAAGTGCACCTTTATCGCCTTCAAGAGCAAGCTTTGTAACAGCGGGGTGTGCCAGCTTATTAAAAAGCAGTTGCATTTTTGGCTGTACTTGACTGGTACTACTAATAAAAGTGAAAGTACCACGGCCAATATCGGCAGCCCTTGTCATAAAAAAGCTATTAGGTGCGCTGCCGATACCGACAGTAAATAGCCGACTGTCACCTAAACCCGTTTGAATTTGCTTAAATAGCTGCGTTTCATTACCAACACTGCCATCTGTTAAAAACACCACTTGGCGTACAAAACCATCATGCTGTTTACCATCAAGTACCTGAGTCAGTGCTTTTGCTATTTCGGTGCCACCATCTGCTTGTAAACCATAAATAAAGCGCTCTGCGCGGCGGATGTTAAAATCATTGGCAATCATAGGTGTATCACTTAATACCGACACTTCGTCATCAAAACCTATAATGTTAAAACTGTCATTTTCATCTAATAACGATAAGGCATAGAACAGGGCTTGTTTGGCCTGTTCCATAGATTGACCATGCATTGAGCCTGAGGTATCAATAACAAACACCATTTCACGCGAAAGGCGTGCCTGCGAGGTAAAGTGATCGCTTGGCGGTACTAACATCAGTAAGCCATATTCTTGCCCTGCTACTGTTTCGGTAAAAAATGCAGCTTGTGAATGGGCTTTATCAAGGGGTTTAAATTCGAGCTCAAAGTCTCTATCCATTGGAACATCACGATTAAGTGATAATTGGTACTGACCAAAGCTTGGATTATCGATTTGCATGCCCGCTAAATTAGCACTGATATCACTCAGTTCAAGGCCAATATCCATCGCAATAGCAAGATTTAAGCTCGCATCAGACTCTTGGCTTTTCGCACGGTAAAAAACAGGTTTTAACCAAGCTGATGCCACTTGCTCTGTGTCAGTTGTTGGCTCAAACTTTTTCTCTGTATTAACTGTTTGCTGAAGCGCTGCCGTCAAAGGTTCGTAACGTGGTGTAATCGTTGTAGGAAAACGCAATGAAAATACACCATCACGAAAACCGATGATCTCCTGATATTGCAAGGTGATTTCAATTTCTTCACCAGCTCCAAGGTTTGCCACATCGGTAGAGAAAATATTAGCACGTTGCTGACGCACTAAAGCGGCATGTTTACCCTGCTTTTGAGCTTGCTCAAATTGCTGTTCAGCCTGCTGCTTAAGGGCAATATTGCCTGTGATAATACGCTCACCAATTTGCATTTGCATAGCATGAACAGCACTTTCATCAGGCAACGGAAACACATACCGGGCATTTACCGAAAATGGGTGCGGGTTTTGATAACGCTGTTTAACAACAACATGATTAATAAGCCCGGTGAGCTTCATAGTGACATCGTTTTTCACTAATAAACCCGACGACACTTGGCTATTTGAGTCATCATAAAAACGCAGTTCGGCACTGGCATTTTCAGCAAATGCTGGATTAACGGCATAGCCTAATAAGAGGATAAAAAGGCTCCCAAAAAGAAGCCTTTTGGTACGGTTACTCAACATATTATGTCACTCCATCGACAGATGAATTAGTGGTTACTTTGCGCTGTGCGTAAGCGACTTTGTGCCACAGGGCGTGTCGTTAAGGTTACGCGGCGATCAAACACGTTGTCTTCGTAGTTATTTGAATCAGCGACACTTTGCTGCTCACCAAAGGCGGTTGCGGTTAAACGGGTATGAGGCACGCCTTGCTTAATCAAATAACTTTGCACTGCATTTACACGCTGTTTCGAGAGCATTAAATTAGCTAGCTCATCACCGCGCTGATCAGCAAAACCACTTAAATCGATAGCAAGATTTGGCTGGGCTATGAGTAACTGCGCGACTTTGTCGAGTTGATTAGCAAAGTGCGGAGCTATTTCGCTAGAGCCGGTTTTAAACTGTACCGTCATAGCCAGTAAGGTGTTTAATTGGGCTTGTAGTAACTGCTCTTTTTCATCAGCTAATAATTCAAGTTGCTCACTAAGGGCTTCATTATCAGCAATCACTTGTTGGTAATCTGCGGTTTGATCTTTCATTAAAACTAATGCGTGGGCTTGCTCATCAATGGTGTTTTCTGCCGCTTCTTTTTCGCCAATTAAGCCACCAGCAAACGCGCCAATAAATGCGCCAACTGGGCCTCCTACTATGCCACCTACAACTGCACCAGCACCTAGGCCAATGGCCGTTTCTTTCGGTGTCTCTTGTTTTGTTTTACTCGCAGCTTCTGCAAAAGGGGTTGCAGTTAGAGCTGATGTGATGACAGCGGCAATAATTAATTTTTTCATGGTTTAATCCTTTTTCTACTTAATTGCTTGGCAACATTGGTTGGTGTTGCGAACTTGGTATGGAGCTATTGAAACAAGTCGAAATGGCAATAAAAGGGATCAAAAAAGGCAAACTGCTGAGCAATTGTGGCAGAAAAATGGCAATCGCGTTTTTGCCAGTACGCAAGGCAAAAAATTAGGTATAGTTCGCTATAGAAAGAATTTAAGTAAGTATTAACAATGAAGAAAATAGCAATCGTTGAAGATGAAACAGCAATCCGCGAAAACTACACAGAAATGCTCAGTGCTCAGGGCTATCAAGTTGTAGGCTTTGCTGACAGAGCCAGTGCTGAACTGGCATTTAGTCAATCTTTACCAGATTTAGCCATTGTTGATATTGGCCTTGGCCATGAAGTGGATGGTGGTTTTTTACTTTGCCAAACATTACGCAGTCTATCTAAAACCTTACCGATTATATTTTTAACCGCCCGTGATAGCGAAATTGATACCGTATGCGGCCTGCGTATGGGAGCTGACGATTACTTAACCAAAGACATCAGTATGGCACATCTTGCTGCTCGCATTGGCGCATTGTTTAGGCGCCTTGATGCCTTCGACCAACCAGCTGATCAAGCCGCTCTTTTGCATCGCGGTCCATTAAAGTTAGATACCCAGCGCATGCAGGTTTTTTGGCAAGAGCAACTGGTTGATTTAACTGTGACAGAATTTTGGATGGTGCATTCACTTGCACAGCGCCCAGGCCATGTAAAAAGCCGTAACGAATTAATGAGTGATGCGAAAATTTATGTTGATGACAGCACCATTACCTCGCACGTAAAACGCATTCGTAAAAAGTTTATCGCCTTAGATGATGCGTTTGACTGCATTGATACAGTGTACGGTATGGGTTACCGCTGGGAGCAAGCTTAATGCTGCGTTTTGGGCTTAGAACAAAGTTTATTTTCTTATCCTGCTTTTTGTTTTTATTGCCTTGGCTTGGCTATGAATATGTTTGGGAAATGGAAAAGTTCTTAAGACAAGGCCAAGAAAAAACCTTAGTTGGTACAACCCGCGCGCTAGCAACGGCATTACATGAGCGGCCCGCTTTGTTTGACTCGCAAACCAATTTTTTAGATCAAGTTGTAAAAGGTCGAGATTTATATGCCTATAACCTAAATAACCCGATTCAACTTGATGGTAAATTGTCGGAGTGGCAACCTTATCAAAGTTTATTTTGGCATTATGACAAGCGCTACTTACAGGGGTTAAGTAACGATCATCAAGATAGTGATCTAAGTTTTGATCACATGGTAGGCAAATACGAAAACTACCTTTATGCAGCATTTAAAGTAACAGACAGTTCACTGGTGTATCGTGCTAAAAATGTGCTTAGCTTTACTCGCAATGATCACTTACAAATCATGTTAAAAACACCTGAAGGTGAATTTAAAAGTTATGTGGTGGCAGCTCGTCAAGATGGCTGGGTCAATGCATTTGATGCTACAACACAAGAGCCGGTCACGAAAATCCAAGGTTATTTTAAAAGCACCGACACAGGTTACAATATAGAGTTGCGTTTTCCGCTTGCGATGCTAGGTAATAAGCTCGGTTTTGCGATTGAAGATTGGGATGAAGACAAGGTTGAGCCTCAGCTTATGTCGACCTCAAACCTACAAAACCCCAATGATATCGGCTCTGTTTTAGTGCCTTCGCCAGAAATTAACCGTATTTTGAAAGGCATGGGCCACAGTGGCAGTCGAATTTGGGTGGTCGATAACCATCATCGTGTACTTGCGCAATCAGGCTCTATTCATCATGCCGATGGCGTTTGGGCAGACGGCCTAAAAGAGGAGCCCGCAACAACCTGGTGGCAACGATTTGAGCAAGATTACTTACACCCTCTGTACTATAAGATTCTGACGCGCCCAGAGAATGAATTCATTGATACCTTACATGACGTAGCAGCGATGCAAGGCACACATATTGCGAGTGCCTTAAAAGGAAAACCCGCATCATCATGGCGCTTAACTCCAGATAACAAAGCCGTTATTTTATCGGCCGCCTACCCTATTTGGATCCAAGATAAAGTAATTGGTGCAGTAATCGCAGAAGAAACTACCAACGGCGTGCGTACATTACGTAACAAGTCACTAGAAAAGCTATTTAATGTCATTTTAGCGGTGATGCTTGTTGGCACTGTGACCCTGTTCTTTTTTGCTTCAAGAATTTCCAGCCGTATCCGCCGCTTACGTGATAATGCTGAACAAGCCATTGATGCCCAAGGGCGAATCACTGGCAACATAACCTATGCCGACTCTAATGATGAAATTGGCGACCTTTCTCGCAGCTTTGCCAATATTGTTAGTCGCTTAAGTGGTTATACTGATTATTTAGAAAATATGTCATCACGGCTATCCCATGAGCTGCGTACACCTGTGGCTGTTGTTCGTTCATCACTTGAAAATTTACAAATGCAGCCACAATCTGAGCTCAGCCAAAAATACTTAGACCGTGCCAGTGAAGGGGTTGAGCGATTAGGTAAAATTATTACCACCATGAGTGAAGCGACACGTCTAGAACAAAGCATTCAAAACGCCGAAACAGAAGAGTTTGATCTCACCAAGGTGATCACTGGATGTATGCAAGGCTATCAAATAACCTATGGTGAAAGCCTATTTACTCTATCGCTTGATAAAGAACCATTAAATGTCAGTGGCGCACCAGAGTTTATTGCCCAATTACTCGATAAACTTATCAACAATGCACTTGAATTTAAAACTCCACAAAGCACAATTTCAGTTAGCTTAACCAAGCAAGATCAACATGCGCTATTAACGATTAGCAATCAAGGGCCTTTGTTACCCGATGGTTTAGTTGAACACATTTTTGACTCAATGGTATCTGTGAGGAGCCAACAACATCAGCAGCAGCCTCATTTAGGCTTAGGTCTTTACATTGTAAGGCTTATTTGTGATTACCATCAGGGTAAGGTATTGGCAGAAAATTTAGATGATGGCACAGGTGTTGTGTTTACTGTGAAGCTGCCTATTAAATAAGCACATTTGCGTTACATATGATTACAGTTTAGAGACGTTATATTCACCAATAATTCAGATTACAGAACGTAATATTTGTATTACAAAAGGAAAATATTTTTGGAGAGCATCATGCGATCTGGATTACAACGTGAAGAGATTGAATTCATTATGGGGCTATTTAACCATAATGAAGTAACAGATAAACAAGCGGCTCCAAAAAAGCAGCCAGTAAAAACTGATACAAAAAAAGTTGATACAGCGCAATATAAAGCGAACTACAAAGCAACTTATTTGACCTGAGTAAGCCGAGATCATTACAATGGCGCACTTTCTAAAGATGGCATTCTGTAATGAAAAAACACTCACCTAAAAAAGAACTGATTTTACTGCCTGTTTTATTCGTGGCTATTCTGCTTTGTGTTGCAGGGCACTTCCTACTTCAGCCTAACTATCAAGACAGTCATACCGTTGAGTATTTACTTGCTGCACTTCCATTTGCCTTGTTTGGATTAGTAATTATCGCCTTTAAAGTTGCCAGCAAAAACGATAACCAAGAATAGTTAATACCAACTCGCTTAATTAAGTATTATTGAGCATAGATATCACAATACATGATAACCAAACCAGTCGGGCTTCATGGCTTGTGCCTGCCCACTTGGCGTTAATTTGATTGATAAGTTGCTATCAAGCAAATCAATCGCAAAACAATCGTCCACATCGTGTAAATCATCTTTATGAAGATGAGTCATTCCAGCCAATAAAGACTCTTTAGCGCGTTGCTTTGCTTCTTCACTGCTACGCGCAACGTACAAGGCAAAATCATGTTGCTCAGCAAGGCTATCTGCTCGATAGGCACCTAAATTCACAAAATACAGTTTTTCAGCTTGGCTATGTTGAGTATCAACTACTTCAACCTGATAGCCATCGATATGCTGAATTTGCATGTAGCTATCCATATGTACTTTGCTTTTATCACCCACCCACTGTGCTTTAAGCTTTGAATAGGTTTGTTCAATGTTATCGCCTACGACAAATCTAACATCGTGCATTTCAATGTGGCATCCTTGAATACGACCGCCCAAATAGACTAAAAAAAGTGCCATGTTTTTCCTTATATTAAGCTTTCAACATTAATATTGTGCTTTTTAATTAATTTATAAAAATCTGAGCGATTACGTTTCGCAAGCTTAGCGGCTTCGGCAACATTACCCGCTGACATTTTCAGCGTATTAATTAAATAATCTCGCTCAAATTCTTTTTTTGCATCATTTAAAGAAAGCGGCTCAGCAATACTAGCGTTGCTGTTTAATGCACTTTCTACGAGCTGAGCTGCAATCACTTTACCGGGTGTTAGGGCTACTACCTGCTCTATCACATTCTGTAATTGACGAATATTACCCGGCCAGTCATAGCGAACCAAGGCATGCATCGCATCATTAGCAAATTGCTTTTGCTCTTGTCCCATACGTTTAGCAATTAAACCTGCAAAATGCTGTGCTAGCAAACTAATATCTTCTCTGCGCTCACAAAGCGGGGGGAGTTTTAAGTTCACCACATTTAATCGGTAATATAAATCTTCACGGAATTGCTGGTTGCTGATTGCCTCAGGGAGGTTCTTGTGAGTCGCTGACATCACCCTCACATCAATTGGGATTTCTTCTTGAAAGCCCACAGGGCGAATGGTTTTCTCTTGTAAAACCCTTAGCAGCTTTACTTGTAAATTTAGCGGCATATCACCTATTTCGTCTAGAAAAAGGGTACCACCTTGGGCTTGTTGAAACAAACCTTGGTGATCTTTTACCGCGCCTGTAAACGCGCCTTTTTTATGACCAAACAATTCAGATTCTAAAAGCTCCCCCGGCACAGCGCCGCAGTTAATAGCAACAAATGGCCCTTTACTAACATGGCTATGTTGATGTATCGCTTGTGCTAGCAGCTCTTTACCTGTTCCGCTGGCACCGGAAATCAACACATTCACTTGCGTTGGGCCAAGCAATTTAACTTGCTCAAGTAAATGCAACATCGCGCCGCTGCGGGTGACAATATTTGTTTGTGTCGGTGTTTCATCACCATGTACACCATGGATCTCGATAGCTTTAGCAAGGCTGTCGAACAGCTCATCTTTATCAACCGGCTTGGTAATAAACGCAAATATACCTTGTTTAGTTGCTTCAACTGCATCAGGAATCGAACCATGCGCTGTCATCATAATCACCGGCATCGAAGGATAACGACTTTGCAGCTGGCGATGCAGGGCCATGCCGTCCATTTCATCCATTCTTAAGTCAGTGATCACCGCATCATAGGTTTGGCTTTTTAGCGCTTGTAATGCCTCAATGCCACTTTCAACAGTACTTACCAAGTAGCCTTTAGACTCAATTCTAATCGCCAATAACTTTAATAAACTAGCATCGTCATCAACTAATAAAACTCGTGGTTTTGTTACTTCATTCATGGTTACTGCTCCTTGGTTTCTTCACGTAGCAGAAGTTGTTGTTCGATAGTCGCAAGCGACGATAAGGTTTTTTCCATTTCATCACTCAGCGCTTGCTTTGCTTGTTTTGCCGCTAAACTTTGCTGTAAATATTGCTTTTGTAGCCAAAGATACTGCTTAATATCATCTGGCCAATAATAAGCACGGTCGCTTTTATCAAGCAGGTTAAGGGCCTTTTCAGGTTCTGAAGCAGCGAATAAACATATCGACTCAAAAAGACGTTTTAGTTCATTTTCACCAACATAATTTACTTTGTCAGATTTTGCTTTAAAGCCACCACACTTGGCAGCATGCCATGCAATAACGGTACTTGCGGACGGATACAAAGGCTCACTTTTTGGTCGAGGTTTAGGGTTAGGTTGCCCATCAGGTTTAACCTCTGCTTTCGGCTCTACTTGTTCTGGCTCAACATTCTTTTGCGTGAGCGTGCACCCAGTTATAAAAAACGTGCCTATAACAAGCATAAAACTGGCTTTATTAGCTAAGCCCATATCAGTTAACTCCTTGGGTTAATTGAATTGGTAAAATGGCTGTAAATACACACCCTTGAGGGTCATTATCAGTAATATAGAGCTTACCGTTTAATTGATCTACGGTTTCTTTGACTATGGTTAAACCCAGTCCGCTGCTCATTTCAGTATGTTGTTTTGCATTCTTGCCTTGGTAAAAAGCCCCGAACACAGCGGCTTTTTCAGTATCATCAATGCCTTCGCCTAAGTCGCTTACACTCAAAATTAATTGCCCCTGCTTTAAGCTTGCCTTGATTATCACTGACTCATGTTCTGGCGAAAACTTTAACGCATTTGAGGTCAGCTGAATAAGCACCATTTCAAGTAGTTCTATTGATATAAACAAGGCTTTATTTGGTAACTCGTTAACCCAAACAATGGATAAGTCACGCGCAGATAGTCGGTGCTCAAAATGACGCTCAATTTTATTCATCATCACGTTAAAATTAAGCTCGCTCAGGCTTTGCTTACTAGTGCGGATAGCGTTGTAACTCAATAAGCTTTCAATCATGACTCTAAGTCGCACCATACTTTGTGTTATTAGCTCAAGGACTGCTTGTTGCTCGCTATTGATTGGGCCAACAATTTCATCTGCAAGTAAATCTGTGCCTTCAACCATAGAAGCTAGGGGGGTTTTCAACTCATGTGTCACATGACGCAAAAAAGTATCTTTTTGCTGCTCAAGCATATGTAACTGTGCTTGTACCCATTCAAGTTTATTGCCTAATTCAACTAACTCTGAAGAACCACGGACATGAATTTTTTGCTGCCAGTGCCCTTGCCCTAATTTATCAATAACATTGGTAAGCTCTCGTAGGCGTCCGCTTATCCGCCATAGAAATCCACCACCTACCAATAGCGTGAGTGGAATTAATGCTATTAACCAATTAATAAATGAAGCTTGTAATGCTTTTAATTGCTGTTGGTTTTTTGTGATCCGTAATTCATTTTGCTCTTTAAGCCAGTTTGTTTGTTCACTGATAAGCTTGCTAGCAGGAGCAAACAGCTCACCATCTTGCTTTTGTTCAACTAGCAAATGCTGCTCTGCAAATTGTAATACCTCAGCAAGCTGACGCCACTGCGACACATAATCAGCTGCAGGGCTCAAAAAAATAAGCTCATCAACACTTTGCAAAGAAGATTGCCACTTGTTAGCAATCAGGCTATCGAGAGATTCACTCTTAAGCACCCAATTTTGTCGAGTCGCCCTTTCTAAACTATTTAAGTCTTGTTTAAGATTATTGAATGCTTTGGTAAGTTCGTAATTGTCACCGACGATTTCTTGGGTCAGCGCAAGCTGCTTATTAAGGGCATTTAAAAACAAAATCACCACTAAAGATAACGGCAGTAAAGACAGCAAAATACTACAAACGAACTGACTAATGAGACTAGGCCGCCAGTTGACTAACTGTTTCATTTTTATCGCTACTTTATTTTGCATATTCACTCTCAACATAATTGCTGATGCTGATTATTAGTGAATAAACTTAGACACTCGCTGAATCCGACCTTAAAAAGTACTGACTTTTACCCAAAAACTGATACATAGTTGCTATTTAGCAACACGCTAACTCATTGAAACAAGGTGAATAAAGCTTAGTCGCCTAAAAAGCGTTGCAAAAAAGACACAATACTCTGTAACTATTTCGCATTAAAAACCACACAAAAGTTATAACCCACTGATAATTAACACATTTAAAAACTGGCACCAATTTTGATAACTACAAAGTAAATTAGTCATTTAGGACACAAAATGAAGATTACGGCCATTTCAGCCGCAGTGTTGATAAACCTAGTTACGGTAGACTGTTATGCATTCGATCTGCAAACGACTTTTAACGAGCTAGATAAAGACAGTAACGGCTTTTTGAGTGAAGCAGAGGCATCTGAAGATGCATTATTACATAGCAACTTTACTCAAATAGATAGTAACCAAGATGGTCAAATTTCATTTTCTGAGTTTCAGTCGTTTATTCAATAGGAGATTGTAATGAAACAACTTTTAGCAGCGTTTTCACTCATGTTTTTGGTTATCAGCGCTACCGTTTTAGCATCACAAATGGATGTTCGATTTGCTAAATTTGATACAAACGCCGACGGTGAGATTTCTTTAGCTGAAGCGACTAAGCACGATAACTTACTTAAGCAATTTGCCGACCTAGATGAAAACGGCGATCAAGTTTTGTCTGAACAAGAGTTTGAAAAATTCAAACCTTAACGGCTTAAAGTGCTTGCCATAATCCCAGAGGGAATGTGTAAACGGATTTAAATTATGGGAGTTAAATTATGGCAAGCACTTTTATTTATAAAGGAGTGTAATTATGAGAATTTTCTGGCTTGCTTCATGTACCTTAATTACAATAAGCTTCAATAGCTTAGCATTGGATGTAAAACAAAGATTTGATCACTTAGATAAAGACAAAAATGGCTTTTTGTCTTTGCAAGAACTGTCATCCCAACCACACTTGCAAAAACGCATGGCAGAGTGGGATACAGATAAAGATCAACAAATTTCGCTCCTAGAATTTAAACACTATTTAACAAACAAGAGTTAAAGTAATGTCAAAATTAACCTTTGCCAGCCTAATTTTATGTTGTGGATTTAGCACATTGGGTTTTGCTGCAGATAGTATTGGTGAAAAATTTAAACAACTTGACCGTAATGACGATGGCTACCTTACTCGCTCAGAGTCTGCAAGAGATCCTGCTCTATGGTCACGTTTTAAAAATTACGACAGCGATAAAGATAATAAATTATCGCTGAGTGAATTTAAGGTCTACGCAAGTAAATAAAAATGTCTATTTGATTATTTAATTGCTGCTGAGTTGCAGTTTACTGCAACTCTGATAATGTTTTCATAATTCAATAAAAACTATTAGAAGATTATGAAACTCATCATCAGCTTACTGGCAACAGCTTCGATAAGTTGTTTTGCCAATACCACAGTAATTTACAATGTAAATGGTTACACACCAACCTACAAAGGTGAAACTCAACACTTTTCAACACTGGTTTTTAAAGACGGTAAAGTTGTAAAAACCGGTAATGATTCAATCAAAAAAAGCTTTCCTGATGCCACCACGATTGATGGCCAACAAGCCACGTTATTGCCTGGTTTGATTGATGCCCATGGCCATGTGATTGGTTTAGGTAATAACCTTTCACAACTTGATGTTAGAAGTACTCGCTCGGCAGATGAAGTTGGCAAAATGCTAGCTGAGTTTGCTAAAGATAAACAAGGCTGGATCATTGGTCGAGGTTGGAACCAAGAGCAGTGGCCTGGTGGACAGTTCCCAAATGCTGCTGATTTAGACAAGTATTTAAAAGACAAACCCGTAGTGCTTTCTCGAGTTGATGGCCATGCTGTGTGGGTAAATTCAAAAGCAATGGAGCTTGCAGGTATCACCAAAGAAACTCGCTCTCCTGCCGGTGGTGAAATTATAAAACTGGATTCTGGTTTACCTTCAGGGGTATTCATTGATAAAGCCGAAACGCTTATTACTCAGCATGTACCAAAAGCAAGCCATGCCAGCATTAATACTGCATTAGATAATGCAGGTAAACATCTACTTAGTTTAGGGATTACATCAACCCATGATGCCGGTATCGATTATGATACCTGGCAAGTGTATAAGCAGCGCTCTGAACAAAGCACCCTTCCCGTTAGAATAGTAGCTATGCTAAGTGCTGCTGATCCTCAGCTAGAAACAATGCTTAAAGCGGGCCGATATAAAGATATGAATGACATGCTGTCGATTCGTAGTGTCAAAGTGTATGCAGATGGTGCGCTAGGAAGTCGTGGTGCAGCCCTAATCGAGGAATACGCAGATCGAAAAAATCACCATGGCTTAATGCTTGAAACCCAAGAAAAGCTTGAGCAACTATTCAACTTAAGCTTTACCCATGGCTTTAGTGCTAACACCCATGCAATTGGTGATAAAGCCAATCACGTAGTGCTAGATGCCTATGAAAATGTGTTTAAAAAAACCGGTGGAATTTTACTTCGTAACCGAATTGAACATGCACAAATTGTTACTCCTGAAGACATTCCTCGTTTTAAAACGTTAAAAATCATTCCATCAATGCAGCCTGTTCATGCAACATCTGATATGCATATGGCAGAGCAACGTCTAACTGAAAAACAACTTGAAGGGGCTTACGCTTGGAAAACCTTTTTAGCGCAAGGCTCAGTGATTGCGGCGGGTTCTGATTTTCCAGTAGAGCTTGCTGATCCGTTTGACGGCTTATATTCAGCCATTACTCGCATGGATCATAATCAGCTGCCAGAAGGCGGCTGGCGACCACAAGAGCTACTATCGCGTGATGAAGCTTTACGTGCTTTTACTTTAGGTGGTGCATATGCTGCACATCAAGAGTTTAAACTTGGCAGTTTAGAGCAAGGAAAGTGGGCTGACTTTATCTTGATTGATAAAGACTATTACAAAGCGCCAGTCTCAGAGATCCACGATATAAACGTGACACAAACTTGGATTGCGGGCCAGCTTAAGTATAAAAAAGAAGATTAGTATTACTAAGTGTTACTTAGCGTCAGCTTTTTGCTGACGCTTTAATTTTATGATGTGGTAAATATTCACAAATGCTAGTAAACCATTGGTAAAGGCCACAGGAACAGCACCAATTGCCAGCCCGTAGAAGGTAAATGCAATACATCCTGCTAGGTTAAGCCAACGTAGCTTAACAACATCGCTCATTGTCAAAGAAGCAACCAAAAGTGCTGACGCTAAATAGCCTAAATATTCCCAACTCAATTGTTCTCTCCTAGGCTTTAGGTTAGCATTGGAGCTTGTCATTTTTTTTGACGCACTCAGTGCTACTTTGACAATAAAATAAAAAAGCTAACTTACTAAAAACCTTGTAAAGCTGCAGAAAAATCTTGGCTTTAAAATCATTACACGGGAAATGAAGGTATCAGTAACGTGAAACACCTTACTAGCAAGTTAGCGTAAATTCTTAGAATCTTAATGCTAACGTCATTAAGATGTAATAAATAGGACAATTGTCCGAAGAGCGGCGTTAATGTTTCAATATCATTTTTCAAGCTATCTTGTTGACCAATTACTGACATTTGCTGGCAGCAGTTTTCAACAAGCTAAAAAAGAAGTGCTGATCCATCAGGATCAACCTTTATCAAAACTCGTATTAGTTAGAAGCGGCACGGTGTCATTCAGCTATGACGTGGGTAACGGCCGACGCCTTCTTTTAGGTCAACTTGACTGTAATAACACCCTGATTGGTGAGATTGAAGCACTGAATAATTATCCCTGTATTTACACAGTAACGTGCTTTAGTGATGTAAGTTATAACCTAATTGAGCTTAAACATTGGCGTGCACTACTATTAGAAAAACCAGAGCTAAGCTTATACACAGCGCAAACAATCGCTGCTAAATTCCAAGAAAACCAAAAAATAAATTTAGATAAGCTGCTATTACCACTTAGCTACAACATAGCTAAAGATTGCTTATTAAGAGCTGAGAATAATAACCCAACATTACTGCGTGCCTACCCTACCGTAAATGCAGAAGCTGAGCGCTTTGCCACCACCGAAAGAGCTTATAGACGCGTTGTAACAGAATTAGTTGAAAAAGGCTTAGTAAAGAGAAGTACTCAAGGCTTACAAGTGGTAGATATCGACAAGCTTAGTGACTACGTCGAAAGTTTTGCGCAGTTATGAGTGTAAGAACACTCATAACTTTGTAAAAATGATGCTTATTTTTCTAAAAGTATGTCGTGAATATTAGCTAAATCAGACTTTCCTTCGATGATTTCGTCTGGCGTTAAGCCTGAAAGTTCATGAGGGAATACTAACCACTCTTCAGACTCATGAATATAATAATCTGGCACCATGTCTACTTTTGAGTTCTTTGGCTTGTAGTATGGACATGCAACACGAATATCACGTGGTAAGTTCAAACGCATTAATTCAGAAAGCTTTTCTTTCAATGCAAAAATACTGCGGCCAGAATCGAACACGTCATCAACGATTAATAATGAGTTATCTGCATTCGCATTTTCAATGATGTAATGCAAACCGTGAACTTTGATCTCTTTTGACTGCTGGTTAATACCGTAATACGATGAAGTACGCACTGCAATATGGTCAGTTTCGATACCTTTATAATCGTAATATTCCTGAACTGCGATACCAATTGGAGCACCACCACGCCAAATACCAATGATGAAATCAGGACGGAAACCATCTTCATAAACTTGTGCCGCAACACGAAATGAATCTTCAAGAAGCTGCTGCGCAGTGATATAGCACTTATCTGACATAAATAGAGACCCCAGTGTGAATGATCATTCAAGTGTAGCTAATTTAATAATAACTAACCACAGGATGAGAAAATGTGGGGCGGGATTTTATACTAATTTACTCAAAAAAGCTTGTATCAGTTTGTGAATTTACAAAAAAAGCGCCTTAACTTCATCTAAGTTAGGCGCTTTTTATTAATCACAGAAAAGTAAATTACTTATGCTTTTTCTAGTAAGGTTCTTGCAACTGTACGCATACCTTGTGTTGTCGCACCAGCAGCCCACTCACTTGTACTACCCATGTTAAATGCTGCTGCCAGGTCAATGTGTACCCAGCCTTTGCCTTCATTTGGCACAAAGCGAGATAAGAAACCAGCCGCATTAGATGCACCACCATAGCCACCCCCCTTTTGAGGACGGCTATTTGCGGTATCTGCATATGGTGATGGACAGTTTTGTTGATGCCATTTTTCAAGTGGTAATGGCCAAGCAGCTTCCATTTCCTGCTCTGCAAAGTCTTGTACGTCACGTACAAGCTCTTTATCAAGACCAAATAATGCGTTGTACTCTTGACCAACAGCTACCAGTGCAGCGCCTGTTAGTGTTGCCGCATCAATAATTAATGGCGCACCCGACTCACCTGCAGCCATTAAACCATCAGCAAGTACTAAACGGCCTTCAGCATCAGTATTAACGATTTCAACCGTTGTACCATTCTTATAGGTCAGGATATCGCCAAGTTTATATGCATGGCCTGAAATAAGGTTTTCTGCACAACATAAGAATAATTTAATGCGTTTGTTGATACCACGGTTAATAGCAAGTGCTAAGCCTGCAGTTACTGTAGCAGCACCACCCATATCGCACTTCATGCCTAGCATGCCTTCACTTGCTTTGATTGAGTAACCACCTGAATCAAAGGTAATGCCTTTACCAACCAAAGCGGCAGCAACAGGGGCATTTTCGTCACCAGTTGGGTTGTAATCTAATGCTAATAATACCGGTGGGCGTTCACTACCACGACCTACCGCGTGGATACCAATCCATTGTTGTTCTAATAAAGCATCGCCTTTAATGATTTGGTAACTTACATGCTCAGGCGCTAATGACTGAATGAATTCTGCCGCTTTACCAGCTAGGCTCTCAGGGAAAATATCATCAGCTGTGCCATTGATCATTTGACGAGCCCAAGTCGCAGCTTGCTTTAAAGAAGCCAGTTCTTTGCCGTCTGTTTTTGCATTTTCAACAAACTCAATTGCATCTAAATTTTTTGGTGAAACAAAGCCTTGATAAAAAGCCCATTGTGTTTCTGTACACCAAACATCGCCCACTAAAGCAATATTTTTTAAGCCTTGATTAGCTAACGTACGTGCTGCTTTTTGTACGTTTTTAAGTGTATCTTGCTCAGTTAAATGAACAGTTGCGCCTTGTTCAGTAAAAGAAAGAGCGGCTTTTTCGCCCCAGTGTGCGGCAGCGCCCTGCTCGCTAAGTTGAACTAAAAATTTTTCTGACATGTTAGAATACTCTTTGCGCTAAAAATGTTGCCTGAGTTTACTACAGCCAACGTAAGTTCCCAACAGCTTGCGATAAATAGCATTATGTTGAGTGGTTCAATCCTCGTAATGAATGACATACAATAAAGAAAAACGAAATTATTAGAGCCATGAAGTTCACTCCCGCATTACAATCAGCCACCTTAATAAAACGCTACAAACGCTTTTTAGCCGACTTAAAAACGGCTGAAGGCGAAGAGTTTACAGCGCATTGCGCCAATACAGGAAAGATGACGGGCTGTGCTGAGCCAGGGTTTAACGCTTTTTATTCAACCAGTGATAACACCAAACGCAAATACCCCCATTCACTACAACTAACAGAGAATCAATTTAATCATTTAATTTGTGTCAATACCGCTATTGCAAACAGAATTGTGCAAGAGGCTCTCAATGCTGGCACTATTGCTGAACTAACTGATTACCAAACAATTACAGCAGAAGTAAAATACGGCCAAGAAAATAGCCGTATCGATTTTTTATTAACAGATGAAAACAAGCCCCATTGTTATATTGAAGTAAAATCAGTGACTTTACTCTCGCAATTAGAGCCGCAGTCTGGGCAAGGTTATTTTCCAGATGCAAAAACTGAACGAGGTCAAAAGCACCTAAGGGAACTAGTAGAAATGGTGCAACAAGGGCATCGTGCAGTCTTACTGTTTGCAGTTTTACATGAAGGTATTAATCAAGTAAGTGCTGCAGCTCATATCGATCCCAAATATGCGCAACTTTTAGCTCATGCAATAGAGCAAGGAGTTGAAGTGATTGCTTATAAAGCAAAAATTTCAGCCAACGAGATTCAATTGCAGGAAAAGTGTAGTTTTCAGCCTTAAACAACTCTTTTCTTAAAACAGCAGTAAATAACACGATTTAAGTTGTATTATTTTTTTTTGCCCATATAACTATGCAAATTTTAAAAAATTAACGGATAGTTAAGGGCTTACAAAACCGCCCATAATTATTTGAGCAATCATCAGCTCGAGGCCTATAGGATTAATTAAAAATAAATTTGCCTCAACCTAATGATTCTGCTATTTATAGCCGCCGGCTAATGCTGGGCAAAATATTAAGGATTTAGGAGAAAGTTATGCCAGACCAAAAAAGACTAGGGTTATTGGCTCAAGCCGGGTTGGATCCATATCAAGAAAAACCAGGTGAAGAGTATATGAATGAAGCACAACGTGCTCATTTCAAAACAATTTTAGAAGCTTGGCGTAACGATTTACGTAACGAAGTAGACCGTACTAAATCGCATATGCAAGACGAAGCAGCTAACTTTCCAGATCCAGTAGACCGTGCAGCACAAGAAGAAGAATTCTCATTAGAACTTCGTACTCGTGACCGCGAGCGTAAACTGATCAAGAAAATAGAAAAAACGATTCAATTAATCAAAGAAGACGATTTTGGTTTCTGTGAATCATGTGGTATTGAAATTGGTATCCGCCGTTTAGAAGCGCGTCCTACAGCTGATTTATGTGTAGACTGCAAAACGCTTGCGGAAATTAAAGAAAAGCAATCTGGACGCGGTTAATATCCTTTAATTAGCCCATGTCTACCACAGCCGTTAACACGCCAATGCGTGAATATCGTGGCCGCTTTGCGCCATCCCCTTCAGGGCCATTACATTTTGGCTCACTTATAGCGGCTGTGGGTAGCTTCCTTGATGCAAAAGCCAATCAAGGAAAATGGTTAGTACGCATTGAAGATATCGACACAACGCGTGTTGTAAGCGGTGCTAGCGACGATATATTACATACCCTAGAGGCTTACGGCCTATACTGGGACGAGCCCGTCATTTACCAAACCCAGCGTCATGAGCAATACCAATCAATTGTTGATGAGCTAATTTCACAAAACCTTGTTTATGCATGTCATTGCACCCGTAAAGAAATTAAAGCTATCGGGGGAATTTACCAAGGCCATTGCCGAGATAAAAACCACTCTTTAGCTGATTCAGCACTGCGTTTAACCCAGCAATATGCAACAAGTCACTATCATGATTTAATTCAAGGTGAGGTTAGTGTAAATAGCCAACTTGCCAAAGAAGACTACTTAATAAAGCGAAGTGATGGTTTATTTGCTTACCAACTGGTCGTGGTCGTTGATGATATTGCACAAGATATAACACGAGTAGTTCGCGGCGCTGATTTAATTGAGCCAACTGCACGACAACTCAGTTTGTTTAAGCAACTCAATAAACCTGCTCCACAATATGCACATCTACCGTTAGCGGTTGCTAAACCTGGTTTTAAGCTATCGAAACAGAATTACGCGCCAGCAATAGCGAAATCAGATCCAAAACCGGCCTTGTTCGATGCCTTTCGCTTTTTAGGTTTAAAGCCAGAAGTCTCTCTACTGTCATTAGATATAGAACAAATGCTAGCATGGGCAGTCGAAACTTACCGTCTTGAATACATTCCAAAGGTACAAGAAATACAAGTTAACGAGGATTCGAACTCTACTTTTTGTGACTTTGTTCCTATTGAAAAATAAATTGCCAATTTTAAAGGCCGAGTAACTTAATTTTTCAGCCCTGCTGGTATATGATAGCGACCCAAAGTGTGCGAATCATCAACACCTTAATTTAGCGTCATTTAAAACACATTGATTACACGTCAATCTCACATCGGCGAAGTAACAAACAAACGCTATACTTGATGAGTCGCAAAGTCCGCGTCGTAGGAGACAGATTATTATTTCCAAGCTTTTTCAATTTTGTCGGCAAATTATTGGCCCAAATGCCACGACATCAAGTGATGCTTTATCAACGAGCGAATTACCTTTGGTGATCGAGCGCAGTGAACATGGTATTTCACGCAAACAATTTAGCCCAAATGCAATCAAAGTATTATACCGCCTTAAAGAAGGTGGTTTTGATGCCTACCTTGTTGGTGGTTGTATTCGAGATATATTGTTAGGTCAACAACCTAAAGACTTCGATGTTGTAACAAACGCAACGCCTGAACAGATCAAAAAGCTATTTCGCAACTGTCGCCTAATCGGTCGTCGTTTTCGTTTAGCCCATATTGTATTTGGCCGAGAAGTGATTGAAGTGGCGACCATGCGAGGTCATCATGAAGCTGACGAAAGTAAAAATCAAATTAGCCAATCAAGCGAACACGGACAACTACTTCGCGATAATGTCTATGGCAGCATCGAAGAAGATGCCGAGCGACGCGATTTTTCTATTAATGCACTTTATTACTCAATTAACGATTTTTGTATCTATGACTATGCCAACGGTATTAGTGCTATAAAAGCAAAACAAATTGAGCTTATTGGCGACCCTGAAACACGCTACAGGGAAGACCCTGTGCGCATGCTGCGTGCTGTTCGTTTTGCAACAAAACTGGGCATGAGCATTGCACCAGGCACCGAAAAGCCAATTAAAGGCCTTGCTAATTTACTTGACCATATTCCGCCTGCTCGTTTATTTGAAGAATCACTTAAGTTGTTCTTAAACGGCAAAGCTGAAGAAAACTACTTAATGCTGCGCCAGTATGGGTTATTCAAAGCATTATTCCCAGCGCTTGATAAAATCTTAGATGCAAACCCTGATGGCCTAGAACATGCGTTTATCCTGCAAATGTTTAAAAACACCGATAAACGTATTAACGCAGATAAAAAAGTCACCCCAGCATTTATTTTTGCAGCCTTGTTGTGGTTCCCATTACTGAGTATTGCTAAGAAGTTACAACTACGTGATCAACTTTCAGAGTACGATGCATTTGCACAAGCGATGAATAAAGTACTGAGTGAAAACGCACAACATGTCGCAGTACCCAAACGCTTCACACTTGGTGCACGCGATATTTGGCATATTCAACAACGCCTTGATAAACGAGGTGGTCAGCGTGCTTACAGGCTCACTCAACAGCCTCGCTTCAAAGCCGCCTATGACTTCTTACTACTTCGTGTGCAGGCAGGTGAAGAACAGCTGAAAGAGCTAGCAGATTGGTGGACAGCCTACCTAAGCCAAGACATCAATGGCCAAAAAGAGATGGTTAAAAATTTAGGGCACCAAGGCGGTCCTAAACGTCGCCGTCGTCCGCGCAAGAAAAAAGTAGACTAAGCATGCATACCGTTTATTTAGGTTTAGGCGCTAATTTAAACGCGCCACGTAAACAAATTCATGCTGCTGTCGCTGCCCTAAAAGCATTAAAAGATGTTGAGTTTGTTTGTGTATCGCATGACTACGCAAGCAAACCTATGGGGCCTCAAGATCAACCCGATTATGTAAATGCGGTCGCTTGTGTTAAAACTGCACTTGAGCCAGAACAATTGCTTGATTTAACTCAAGCTATCGAACTTGAACATGGCCGTGTTAGAAAAGAAGAACGCTGGGGTCCTCGCACCCTTGATATAGATATTCTATTGTTTGGTAATGACGTGATAGACACCCCTCGCTTGACCGTGCCTCATTATGGCCTAACACAGCGAGAATTTGTTGTTTATCCATTGTTGGAAATTGCGCCAACGCTTGTACTACCGAGTAATCAATCACTTGCTGATATAACAAAAACGTTACCTTTAAACGGTTTACAACAACTCCCTCAGCAGTAATCAACCAAGGCTAAGCCTTAGAGGAAATTATGTCTAAAATCACCGTTTCAACACTTAATAAAATGAAACATGAACAACAAAAAATCACCGCATTAACGGCCTACGATGCCAGTTTTGCTAAATTGTTTCATGATAATGGCGTCGAAGTGATTTTAGTGGGTGACTCGTTAGGTATGGTTTTGCAAGGTGCTGATGATACATTAGCGGTAACCAACACAGATATTGCTTATCATACGCGATGCGTACGAGCAGGTAGCCGTGAGTTATTTGTTATTGCAGACTTACCATTTATGACTTATGCCAACCCAACTGATGCTTGTAAAAATGCTGCTGAGCTTATGCGTGCAGGGGCAAACATGGTCAAGCTTGAAGGTGGTGAATGGCTTCACGACAGCATCCGTGCGATGACCCAGCAAGGTATTCCTGTTTGTGGTCACTTAGGCCTAACACCACAATCAGTACACGTATTTGGCGGTTTTAAAATTCAAGGCCGAGAGCAATCTCAAGCAGACAAAATGGTTAGCGATGCTAAAGCACTTGAGGCTGCTGGTGCACAATTACTTGTTTTAGAGTGTATTCCTAGTGAGCTTGCTAAGCGTATTACAGATGAGCTGAGCATTCCTACGATCGGTATTGGTGCAGGTAATCAGACCGATGGTCAAATCTTAGTAATGCACGACCTAGTAGGTATTTCTGCAGGCTATATTCCAAAGTTTTCAAAGAACTTTTTGTTAGAAACCGGCAATATGCCAGCTGCAGTGCAAAAGTATTGTGAAGATGTAAAAAGTGGTGCTTTCCCAAGTGCCGAACACGAGTTTAAATAAATGCAATCAATCACTGAAATAAAATCCTTACGCAGTCAAATCAAGGCTTGGCGTCAAGCAGGCTTAAGCATTGCGCTAGTGCCTACTATGGGCAATTTACATCAAGGCCACTTTTCACTTGTTGAAAAAGCCAAGACACTCGCTGATAAAGTAGTCGTGAGTATATTTGTTAACCCGATGCAGTTTGGGAAAAATGAAGATCTTGATAGCTATCCGCGTACATTAAACGAAGATAAACAAGGTTTAGCTGATCTTGGTACTGATATTGTATTTACACCATCCGTTGAGACCATTTATCCAAATGGTTTAGGCGAGCAAAGTTTTGTCGATGTACCAGGTGTCTCTTTGGGTTACTGTGGTGGCTCACGTCCTGGTCACTTCAAAGGTGTCGCAACGGTTGTCACTAAGTTATTCAACCTAGTTCAACCTGATTTTGCCTGTTTTGGTGAAAAAGATTTTCAGCAGCTGCAAGTCATTAAAACCATGACGCGCGACTTATCTATCCCTGTTGAAATTGTTGGCGTTCCAACTTGCCGTGAAATATCAGGCCTAGCGATGAGCTCTCGTAATGGTTACTTATCTGACGAGCAAAAAGACACAGCAAAAGTTCTGTTTGCCACTCTAAACAATACTGCAGCGGCACTTAAAAAAGGTAACGATGACATTGCTGCACTCGAAGCTGCTGCAAAAGCACAGCTTGAAGCTGCAGGGCTAAAGCCTGACTACTACGCTATAGCAGATCGTTCAACACTAAAAGCTGCCACTGCGGCTGACAAACAACTTGTTATTTTAGCTGCCGCCTATTTAGGCTCAGTGCGTTTAATTGACAATTTACAAGTTGAGCTGGATTAAATAGCTGTAATCTGGGTAAGATGGATTGCAAAGAAAAGACATAAACTAGGGATAAGCATGAAAAAACTACCAGCAATTGCAGCTACATTGTTTGCAATGACATTACTGTCTGCCTGCTCAAACAAAATTGACAATCCAGAAATGCAGCAATGTGCTCAACAAAACTATCAATGTGAAGCAAGTTGTGAACAACAAAGTACCGCTGATGGCTTAGTTCATAAAGTCTGTAGCAATAAGTGCATTGAAGCTTACAATCAATGTAAAGCAAATGCAGAAAAATTAGGCGAAGTTAAATAATACCATTGATTCGTTTGGATTAATTTTGAGGCACTGAAAGCCTGTTCAGTGCCTATACTCCCCCCTTCCTCGATTACAATTTCGCTTTCATAATTAAGCCTCTGGTAATTTTGTTCATATTTTTATTTACCCATTAAGCTATTCATATTAGGGCAAGCTTTCGTTCATTAAACTTCTCCATATTGGTGACGAATAAACAACTGCAACCATGTAATTGTTTCTCACTAATTTCAAAATTTTACTCTTCGCATTTAGCTGTACCAACTCAAAGTCATTGAGAATATTATTTTTTATTTGGGTTCAGGAATTGCTAAGGGGTATGAATGAATTAACGTGATTTACGGCTAAAGGAAAATTGAATGAGACCAGAAACCCGAACTAAGCTCTTCAGCGCTGTCAAAAAGAAGACCTTCTTGGGCGTATTATTAGCCATGAGTGCAGGTCATAGTTACGCTGTTGAAGAACCAGACCAGCCAAAAGCGACTAAAACAGAACAAATAGCCGCAGAGGTTCAAGCTACCGAAAATGAAAAACAGCAAGTAAAGGATAATGCCGCTGTTGAGCTTAAGCCTGCAATGATCACTATACCTCAAGAAAAGTTATTTGAAGTTATCACCGCGCGTGCGAAAAAATTAGCATCTGAGCCGTATGTTGCGCCTAAAGAATTAGAACTTGAAGCATTAACTAGCATTGGTTATCAGGACTATCGTGCAATCCGTTTTCGTACTGAGCAAGCAATTTGGAAAGATCAAAGCCTTTATGAAGTGCAGTTATTCCACCCAGGTTTTTTATATCGCTCACCAGTTGCAATAAATACCCTTGAGCAAAATGCTGAAGTAAAAAGTTTACCGTTTAAAACCGATTACTATCGTTACGATGCAACCGCTGCACCGTTAGAGCAAGAGATCAATACTGCCATTGCTAATACGCAACTGGGCCACGCGGGTTTTCGTTTGCATTTTCCACTGAATAACAACGAATATAAAGATGAAGTAGCTGTATTCCAAGGTGCTTCGTATTTTCGCTTAGTTGGCCCGCATCAAGTATATGGTCTGTCAGCTCGTGGTCTTGCAGTTGATACAGCACTCAGCTCAGGTGAAGAGTTTCCCGTTTTCAAAGAGTTCTGGTTAGTAAAACCGGCACCAGAAGACACAACTATCGTGCTCTATGCACTACTCGATAGCCCATCAGTTTCAGGCGCATATCGTTTTGAGTTAACACCTTCAACGAATACTGAAGTGAAAACACAGCTGCAAATTTTTGCACGCAAAGACATCAAAAAGCTCGGTATTGCCCCGTTAACAAGCATGTTCTATCACGGCGAAAACAGTACCAAGTTCTTTGATGATTACCGTCCTGAAGTACATGACTCTGATGGCCTTTTAATGCAATCAGAACAAGGCCAATGGGTTTGGCGTGCATTGAATAATCCGAAGAAATTGAGCGTTACTTCGTTTAGCTACGACAACCCGAAAGGGTTTGGTCTAGCACAGCGAGATCGTGACTTTAATAACTACCTTGATACCGAAGCGCATTATCACAACCGTCCAAGCATGTGGATTGAGCCAGTGGGTAATTGGGGTAAAGGTCGTGTTGAGCTAGTAGAAATCCCTACAGATACAGAAACCAACGACAATATTGTTAGCTACTGGGTGCCAGATCAGCCAATGAAAGCTGGTGACAGCTTAAGTTTTAGTTACAATCTTTCGACTTTCAATGCCACGCTTGCAGCTCAAGATAAAGCGAGTGTTTTAAGAACCCGAATTGGCAGTGCAGCACTTCCGGGTGAGAAGAACCCACCACCTAAAAGCCATCGCCAATTTACCGTCGACTTTAGTGGGGAAACTATTAACAAATTATCTGCTAATTTCGCCATGCAAGCGGATCTTACACTCTCTGCAGGGCAAATAAGTGATAAAACGGTACAACAGTTACCAAACAATCAAGGATGGCGCGTAGCCTTTAAAGTGGCGCCAGAGGGAGATAAGCCTGTTGATATGCGCTTATCGTTAAAACTACGTGATAAAGAAATCAGCGAGGTATGGAGCTATGTCTGGTATCCAAACGACGTCCAATAGTAAAGAATTAAAGGCAACAGCAATGCCATTTAAGAAAACCCGCGCTTGGCTTTTTTCGAGCCTAGCGCTCACCATTACCGCTTACGGCGTGTGGATCATGTTCGATATTTTAAATTCTAACGGCATGACACCGCTTGAGTACGCTTTACTAGCATTATTTACAGTTACCTTCGCGTGGATCGTTACAGCTTTTTGTAGTGGCTGCATGGGCTTCATCCTGCAATTATTTCGTATTGACCCTTTAACCTTAAAACGTCAAAAGCCAATCGAAATTAATCAGCATGCCTTGAGCCAAACTAAAACAGCCATTGTTATGCCTATCTACAACGAGGATACAGAGCGTGTAATCGCAGGTTTTGAGGTAAGTTTACGCTCGCTGGCTAAAACAGGGCAAATGCCACATTATGATTTTTATTTGCTCAGTGACACCCAAAACCCTGAAATTGCACGTAATGAACTTAAAGCGTGGAATGCACTCACTGAGCGCTTAGGTGATTTAGCTAAGCACACTTTTTATCGTCGCCGTGAAGACAATAAACACCGTAAAGTAGGTAATTTAACTGACTTTTGCGAACGTTGGGGCAGCCAATACGATCACATGATTGTACTTGATGCCGATAGCATTATGACGGGTCAATGTATGCTTGAGCTGACTTCTAGCATGATCAGTAATCCAAAATCAGGTTTGATCCAAACTATTCCCATCCCAGTTCGCCAAGACACTTTTTTTGGTCGCTTTTTACAGTTTGCATCAATTTTATATAGCCCAATGTTGGCAACAGGGTCTGCTTTTTGGCAAACAAACCAAGCAAATTACTGGGGTCACAATGCGATTATTCGCGTTGAAGCATTCACTAAATGCTGCGGTTTGCCTGTTCTAAAAGGCAATGCCCCATTTGGTGGTGAAATCTTAAGCCATGACTTCGTAGAAGCTTCACTTCTACATCGTAGTGGTTGGGATGTGTTACTGCTTAGTGATATTGAAGGTAGCTACGAAGAAGTACCAAGTAACATTCTCGATTACGCAATCCGTGATAGACGTTGGGTGCAAGGTAATATCCAGCATTTAGGTTTATTGCCTAAATCTGGTCTTAAGCTAATGAGTAAAATGCATTTTTTATTTGGTGCCACAGCATATATATCATCGTTAATTTGGTTATCTATGCTGGCATTAAGCACATTAGATGCGGTGACTCGTGCACTTAATAGCGACGTGTACTTTAACCATGCTTATCAGCTTTTCCCAACTTGGCAAATTGCCAAAACTGACTTAATTGATTCGTTGTTATTTATTACTGCAGTGCTGTTATTACTACCTAAATTAATGGGTGTTATTGTGACTTTAGTTCACCGTAATAAGGCCTTTGGTGGCACTATGAAGCTAATTGCAGGTTCACTAATCGAAACGATTTTTGCGATAGTGATTGCACCGCTAATGATGGTATTTCATAGCTATTTTGTAGTGTGCGTATTTTTAGGTAAAAAAGTAAGTTGGGATGCACAGCCTCGGGAAGGCAGAATGGTGCCGTGGAAAGAAGCGATTGGTTATACATTATTTTCGACTATTACGGCGATTATTTGGGGCTCGGTTGCTTACTATTACACACCGACTTTCTTTTGGTGGTTATCACCGATTTTAGTGGGCCTTATTTTGGCAGCACCAATTGTGCGCTACTCAAGCAGCATCGGCTTAGGTGTTAAAATGCGTAAAATGGGTTTATTTTTATGCCCAAGCGAAGTTGAAAACGATGATACCTTAGCGGCACTTCGTGTACACCAACAAGAAATTGCTTTGCCTAAAGATGAACACGCTAACTTTAGTGTGCCTACATTACCCAATGAATACCCAACGGTAATGCCAATTCAAAGCTTTAAGGCACCATCAGGTAAAAAGCGTAAACAAGTACGCCTCGCTCAAAAGCGAATAAAAGCCAAGCTATTTGCCAAAAGCTAAACGAAAAAAAACCGCTCAATGAGCGGTTTTTTCATCTATGTCTGTATGGTTGTTACAGAAGGCCTAGCTTTTTAAGTTCAGCCATTGCCATTTTTCCTGAAAGTGGCACATAACCATCTTTCTCAACAATTTTTTGACCGTCTACAGAAAGAACCATTTTTAAGAACTCTGCATCGATTGGTGAAAGCGGTTTGTTAGGGTGCTTGTTCACATAAACGTATAAGAAACGAGATAGTGGGTATTTACCTTTTGCAACGTTTTCTAATGTTGCATCAACAAAGTTATCGCCTTTCTTAGAAAGTGGAACTGTACGTACACCTGACGTTTTATAACCGATACCTGAGTAACCAATCGCATTCACAGAAGAAGAGATTGACTGTACTACAGATGCAGAACCTGGTTGTTCGTTTACGTTGTTACGGAAGTCACCTTTACACAGTGCTTTCTTCTTGAAGTAACCGTAAGTACCCGATACTGAGTTACGCCCGTAAAGCTGGATATCTTTTGCAGCCCAATCACCCTCAAGACCTACTTCGCTCCAACGATTAACTTGTGCATCAGCACCACATTTACGTGTAGAAGAGAAAATCGCATCAACTTGGTCAATACGTAAACCTTTGATTGGGTTATCTTTGTGTACGAATACAGCTAGAGCATCGATTGCAACGCGTACTTCAGTTGGCTTGTAGCCGTAACGCTTTTCGAATGCTTCGATTTCTTTTGACTTCATACGACGGCTCATTGGGCCGAAGTTTGCTGTACCTTCAGTTAATGCTGGAGGAGCAGTTGAAGAACCCGCTGCTTGGATTTGAATGTTTACGTTTGGATAGAAGCGCTTGTACTCTTCTGCCCAGAACGTCATCATGTTAGCAAGAGTGTCAGAACCTACAGATGAGAAGTTACCAGAGATACCACTTGTTTTAGTGTACTCAGGCATATCTTTATCAACTGCAGCTGCTTGTGCTGATACAAATGTTGTTACAGCCACACCCATTGCGGCAACGAGATTTTTGAATTTCATAGGGGTTACTCCGATTTGTTCGTCCCATTTCCTAACTGCGGTCTACTCTAATGACACTAGATGACAGTTAGATTACCCTTAAATGACATTTTTATGACTTTGCCGTTTTTTCGGTTTTTTCCGTTTTATTTGCAATACGCACGATTTTATCGCTACCGAATGCGAACGCAAAGGTCGAGCCTTGTCCCAACTTACTGCTGATATCTAAGCGACTGTCATGTCTTGTAAGTACATGTTTTGTAATAGCTAAACCTAAACCAGAACCACCTGTAGTGCGGCTACGAGCCTTATCAACACGATAAAAGCGCTCGGTTAAACGATTAATATGCTCAGCGGCAATACCATCACCATTATCGGTCACACTAAACGCGGCTTGGTTATTTTTAAACTGCCAATCAACCACAATCTTGCCACCTGGCTTTGTGTAATGAATGGCATTAAATACTAAGTTAGAAAAGGCACTCCTTAATTCGTCTTCGGCCCCTTTAATATCTAAACTTGCATCAACATTAAAAATAAGCTCATGGCCTTTCTCTTGGTTTAATGACTTTGCTTCGGTTTGAATATAAGTAAGTAGCTGAGGCACATTTACTGGCTTGTCGTTATCTTGCCGACGCGCTCCTTCAATTCGCGATAACGACAGTAATTGATTAACCAAGCTATCCATACGCTGACATTGCTCAAGCATGGTTGTTTGTGCTTTTTGCCACATAGCTGGGGGAGGTAAGCTGTCAGAATCAAGCATTTCTAAGTAGCCTGTCACCACAGTAAGCGGTGTTCTCAGCTCATGAGAAACATTGGCCACAAAGTCTTTTCGCATCTGCTCAAGTTGCTTTAAACGTGTAACATCACGTACCACCATCATCAATTGTGAACTTGCATAGGGCATAACACGAAACTCTAACGTTTGATCGTAGCTATGGCCGCCATCAAGCTCAAGTGGTTCGTCAAAACATGCTTTATGCATATACTTTGCAAATTTAGGATCGCGAATGAGATTATCTAAGCGTTGTCCATGATCAGTTGGCCACTGTAAACCTAAAACTTTTAAAGCCAGTTGGTTACACCAAATGATGCTTAGATCTTTTTGTAGTACTACAACCGCATCAGGTACGGCTTCTGCACCATCTCGAAAGCGGCGAATTAAATCTGCCAGCTCATTGCGCTTTTTACGGTTACGATGTTGTAAATGATAAATTCCTTCAAAGACCTGCTCCCAAGCCCCCTCCCCTTCAGGTGGGTTAAAGCTACGTTGATTTAGAAGCCAATCACTAAGGCGATATAATTGATGATAATGCCAAATTAAAAGTGCAAAAGAACCTAAAAATAAAAGCAAAAAAGGCGCACCTACAAGTACGCCAACTAATAACAAAGGTAAGAAATACATAAACAGACGTTTTGCTAACGCCTGTTTATTCACTACTCGATACATACACTCACTTTACCTTAAGTATGTAAATTAGCTTGTTAAGGTCATTCCTATGACACTTATAATTTACTTGAAAAACGATAGCCTGCACCGCGAACGGTTTGCACTAAACGGTCATGCCCCAATGGTGCAATAGCTTTACGTAGACGACGAATATGCACATCAACAGTACGGTCTTCTACGTATACATTTGTACCCCATACATGATCAAGTAATTGTTCACGGCTGTAAACACGTTCAGGATGAGTCATGAAAAAATGCAGTAGTCTAAATTCAGTAGGCCCCATATCTAATTCACTACCTTCTGATGTTACACGGTGTGAAATAGGGTCAAGACGTAAACCATGTACTTCAATGGCTTCTTCTAATGAGGTTGGTGAAACGCGTCGAATAACCGCTTTAATACGCGCCATTAATTCTTTTGGCGAAAATGGTTTTGTTACGTAGTCATCAGCGCCAACTTCAAGACCGCGTACTTTGTCTTCTTCTTCGCCGCGTGCTGTCAGCATAATGATAGGAATTTGACGAGTATATTCGCTTTGCTTAAATTTTTTCGCAATTTGAATACCGCTACCACCTGGTAACATCCAATCTAATAAAACCATATCTGGGTATGGCTCTACCATTGCTTCAATTGCAGAGTCATAATCTTCTGCTTCAATTGCTTGAAAACCATTTTGCTCTAAAACAAAAACCAGCATCTCTCTGATAGGTGCTTCGTCATCGACGACTAGTACTTTACGTGACATTCCAATTTATCTCTTTCGTTAGCGAACTGGTTTCATTATTATGACTAAGTATGACATTTTTATGAAAGTCTAACGAGTAATTGAAAAAGCGCAAAAGAATCAATGCAAAAATAGCCATTTTTTACGCTTAAAAGATGAATTCGAGATTAAAAGTCATACCTTAAAGTGACCGCCACATGATCTTCATCAGCATTATTATCTAGTGAGAATTGCGTATACCACATATACATACGTGCTTGTTTTGACAGGCTTCGTTCAACACCAACAGAGGTACCGCTACCCGAGTCTTTCAACTTTCCAAAGCTGCCATCAGTATCTTGATACTGCGCTAGTAACTTATATTTATCGATTTTGTAAGATGCGCTCACTAAAAAACCATCTTCTTTGTCAGAACCTGTTACTTTTTCACTTTGTTGATACATACCGCCTAAGGTTAAATCGCCTAATTTACCTTGCGCCGTAAACCGTGTTGTATCGTAGCCGGCTACTTTACTATCGTGGGCAACACTTACGAAGTAAGGCGCTTTTTTAAATTTACTATCGCCATACATAAATGCCGCAGAAACGCCGGTTTCTTCATCTTGTTTGGAATTATCTTCAGCAATATAAGTGACCACAAATTGCATATTGCCGACAACGGGCGAACTATAATGAACCACGTCGCCAAGACGATTTTCACCATTAAACAAGGCTTTAACATCTCCATTAAAGTCGTTCATTAAATCAATTTTACCCTGCGATACCTTTAACGCGGTATCGTGACGACCAAGCACTACCTGCCCATAACTGCCTTGAAGGCCAACATATTGATTACGAGCGGTAATATTCTCTTCCGTTTTACCATCACTATCTTGATCAGCCGCATTTACTGCAAATTCAAACTTATATACAGCTTTTAAACCATCACTTATTTCACCGCTACCCTTGATCCCCATACGTGAGTTATAGCTCTCAATGGAAGTTTCACTGCCATCGCCAGTATCGCTATTAGCAACCCCTAAATGGGCCCGACCATACACATCTACGGCTTCAGCAGCACTATGAAATGAAATAAAGCACATTGCAAAGCTCGACAACATCATGGCAGGTTTATTCATGGTAGCGATCCTTAATTTAAGCAGTAACTTAAAAATCGAACATAAAGGGCTTTTGGTCAAGGCAAGGGGGAAATATTTCGCCTAAAAATTACGGATCACTGATCTACTAACTTAACCAGATCAGGATCAGGTTTTTACTAAGTTGATCAATCTCAGATCAGTTTTTTACTTAGAGAATAAGGTAACTTGTTGATTTAATGTTAAGGTGATCTGTAATTCGTTTAAAAGGTGAGCAATAAAAAGTCAGTGATCAGTATCCAACTAGTAAAATAATGATCTGTGAAAGCCAAGGTTAGTAAAACATTGATCCTGGAATGTACGAGTAAGTATATCGTTGATCCGGCTTGAGCAAGGCATAAAAAAACCGGCATCTGAAGCCGGTTTTTTCAATTCACTATCAATTATTTGATTTGTGGATCAAGTTCACCCGATAAGTATTTAAGGTGCATATCATCTAAAGAGATAGGCTTGATCTTAGCTGCTTGACCAGCAGTACCAAAGGCTTCGTAACGAGCAACACAGATCTCTGTCATTGCTTTCGTTGCTTCAGCTAGGTATTTACGTGGATCGAAGTTAGCTGGATTTAAAGCCAAGTGACGACGAATAGCACCTGTTGACGCTAAACGAAGATCAGTATCGATATTTACTTTACGAACACCGTATTTAATACCTTCGATGATCTGCTCTACAGGCACACCATAGGTCTCAGGGATTTCACCACCGTATTGGTTGATCACTTCTAACCACTCTTGTGGTACTGAAGACGACCCATGCATTACTAGGTGAGTGTTAGGGATACGTGCGTGGATCTCTTTGATGCGATCAATTGCTAAGATATCGTCTGTTGGTGGACGAGTGAATTTATACGCACCATGTGAAGTACCACAAGCGATAGCAAGTGCATCAACTTTAGTTTTACGAACAAAATCAGCTGCTTCTTCAGGATCTGTTAGCATTTGATCAGTAGAAAGTTTACCTTCTGCACCAACACCGTCTTCTTCACCTGCTTCTCCTGTTTCAAGTGAACCTAGAACACCTAGCTCGCCTTCAACAGATACACCACACGCATGGGCCATTTCAACGGTTTGACGAGTCACATCAACATTGTATTCGTAGCTTGAAGGGGTTTTACCATCAGACATTAATGAGCCATCCATCATAACTGATGAAAAGCCTAACTGGATTGAGCGCTGACATACACCTGGTGAAGTACCGTGGTCTTGGTGCATTACAACTGGAATATGAGGCCATTCTTCAACGGCTGCTAAAATCATATGACGAATAAAAGGGGCACCAGCATAGGCACGTGCGCCTGCTGAGCCTTGTACAATTACAGGGCTGTTTGTTTTATCAGCCGCTTCCATAATTGCACGCATTTGCTCTTGGTTATTAACGTTAAAAGCAGGTACGCCGTAACCATTTTCAGCTGCATGATCAAGAAGTTGTCGCATACTGATTAAAGCCATTTGGTATTCTCCAAATTGTATCGACAGTAGTTCCCTACTATCTAGTTTGAACGGATAAGTTATTTTTTGATGCATCACTGCATCACGAAAAGCTTGCGCTAACCGTAACAGCTGTAAATAAAACGAGGGTGAGAGGTATTTTATAAACAGCTAAACCAGCGTAATTACTTAATAATTACGCTGGTATACGCACTAATTACTTAGCGCGTTCTTCAAGCATAGCAACTGCTGGTAATTTTTTCCCTTCTAAAAATTCAAGGAAAGCACCACCACCGGTTGAAATGTAAGAAACTTTATCGGCAATGCCGTATTTATCAATCGCTGCAAGCGTATCACCGCCACCAGCAATCGAGAATGCATTTGAGTTAGCAATCGCATCAGCAATAGCACGAGTGCCGTTACCAAATTGATCAAATTCAAATACACCTACTGGACCATTCCATACAACGGTACCTGCATTAGCAATGATTTTTGCTAATTGGTTTGCTGTATCTGGACCAATATCGAAGATCATATCTTCGTCTGTTACTTCATTCACATCTTTTAATGTTGCCACTGCAGATTCAGAGAACTCATTACCTACAACAACATCAGTTGGTACCGGGATTTCACCGTTATTGGCTTTTGCCGCCGCACTTAATTTGTTTGCTTCATCAATTAAATCAGCTTCAAATAAAGACTTACCTACCGGGTGACCTGCCGCTGCAATGAAGGTATTAGCAATACCACCACCGGTTACAAGTTGATCAACCACTTTAGAAAGTGAATCAAGTACAGTTAACTTAGTCGATACTTTAGAGCCACCAACGATAGCGACCAAAGGACGAGCTGGTTTATCAAGTGCTTTACCTAGTGCGTCTAACTCTGCTGCAAGTAGTGGGCCTGCACACGCAACGTCAGCAAATAAACCCACACCGTGAGTAGATGCTTGTGCACGGTGAGCCGTACCAAATGCGTCCATTACGTAAACATCACATAATGCAGCTAGTTTTTTAGACAGAGCTTCGTCGTTTTTCTTTTCGCCAGCGTTAAAACGGACGTTTTCGAAAACAACTACTTCGTTATCAGCAACGTCTACGCCCTCTAGGTAGTCTTTTTCAAGACGAACAGTTTGCTCAAGTGCGTCATTTAAATAATTAACTACAGGGGCAAGTGAAAAGGCTTCATCATATTCCCCTTCCGTAGGGCGGCCAAGGTGTGACATTACCATTACTTTAGCGCCTTTTTCTAACGCTAATTTGATTGTAGGTAATGCTGCACGAATACGTGCGTCAGAGGTCACTTTACCTTCTTTTACAGGCACATTTAAATCTTCACGAATTAACACGCGTTTGCCGTTTAAATCTAAATCTGCCATTTTAATGACCGACATGGACTTCTCCTTTGTTAACGATACTAATATTATATTTATAAATTATTGACTTACAGCCATCATCGCACGCGCGGTATCGAGCATACGATTCGCAAAGCCCCACTCATTATCACACCATACTAACAACTTTATCAGTCGTTTATGACTAACACGTGTCTGAGTGCCATCTATGATACAAGAATGTGGGTCATGATTAAAATCTACTGATACCAATGGCTCTTCTGTGTAGCTTAATATACCCTCAAGACGATCTTTGGCTGCTAACTTAAGTGCTTGATTGACAGTCGCTAAATTGACATCTGTATTCACTGTTACACTTAAATCCATCGCCGTAACATTGATAGTTGGTACACGAACAGCGATAGCTTCAAAGCGGCTATGAAACTTAGGTAAAATACGCTCAATACCTCGAGCAAGCTTAGTATCTACCGGAATGATAGACTGGCTTGCAGCACGAGTACGACGTAAATCATGATGATAGGCATCAATCACTTGCTGATCATGCATCGAGGCATGAATCGTCGTAATTGCTCCAGATTCAATCGAAAATGCGTCATCTAACACTTTAATCACTGGCACAATACAATTCGTGGTGCATGAGCCATTAGAAACAATGGTATGTTCTGCTTTTAATTCATCATCGTTAATACCATACACAATCGTGGCATCAACATCAGCATCTGCAGGCTGTGAAAACAATACTTTTTTTGCACCAGCAGTTATGTGTAGCTCTGCATGTTCACGAGAGTGATACACCCCAGTGCATTCAAGAACCACGTCAACATCAAGTGTTTCCCAAGGCAGTTCTACAGGGTTTTCTTCTGCAAACAAAGCAATAGAATCATTAGCAACCGTTAAAGTATCTTCACCAAGATTAACAGGGAAAGAAAAGCGGCCGTGAGATGTATCGTATTTAAGGAGATGGGCAATGCCCTTAGGGTCGGCTAATTCGTTAATAGCGACAATTTTAATTTGATCTTCAAGCCCAGATTCATACAGAGCACGGACGATATTGCGCCCGATTCGACCAAAACCATTAATTGCAAGTTTGATTGCCATGAAGAAGAAAATCCACTCTATTTGCTTGCAGATAAAGGCAGCTGCCTTTTAGATGGCGGTATTGTAATCGACCTTTGAAGTTTTTATAAGAGGTCAGGTGAAATAAAAGTTGCTTAGCATGTTTTAGATGGCGCAGTTTTGGTAACCGACCTTTGAAGTTTTTATAAGAGGTCAGGTGAAATAAAAGTTGCTTAGCATGTTTTAGATGGCGCAGTTTTGGTAACCGACCTTTGAAGTTTTTATAAGAGGTCAGGTGAAATAAAAGTTACTTAGCATGTTTTAGATAGCGCAGTTTTGGTAATCGACCTTAGACATTTTTATAAGAGGTCAGGTGAAATAAAAGTTTCTTAGCATGTTTTAGATGGCGCAGTTTTGGTAATCGACCTTAGACATTTTTATAAGAGGTCAGGTGAAATAAAAGTTGCTTAGCATGTTTTAGATGGCGCAGTTTTGGTAATCGACCTTTGAAGTTTTTATAAGAGGTCAAGATAAGTCAAACTGCTTCAGCGACCTCATTCTCTTACTTTTTTCCTTTATAGCCAACGACGAACAGATTTTATGTATTGCTGATAAGCTAATCCAAACCTCTCTGCCATAAACGTTTCTTCTGGCATAATTTGAAATCGATTCATATAGAGAATAAATACCGGCAGCATTAAAAAACTCGCAATATTGCCAAGATAAATTCCCCAACCAACTAGCATTAATAACATACCAACATACATTGGGTTACGGCTAAACTGATAAACACCACTTGTAACAAGACTCGCTGACTGTTCTGGAATTCGAGGATCAACGGTCGTGCCTTGCATGCGAAATTGATAAACACCTAATAAAGCAAACACCACACCTAAAAATGCAATGAGTAGTGCTACAAAAGATGATGCGAAAAACGAGAAGCTAAAACTCATAAACAAGTCTGCTATGCCCCACATCATCAACGCAATGATCAGCAGCAGCGCGACAGGAGGAATTTTTAATTCTAACTGATTCACACTAGCTCCCCTACTTTCAATGCCTTACCACGACTAATTTGATGACACTGGGCTAAGAATAACTCGGCCGTTGCCATGGCATCAGTGAGGGCGTGGTGCGAACTATAATGCGGTAAGCTGTATCGCTTGCGGCATTCACTAAGAGTTAAATCATCGTGGCCTATTTCGTGCCCTTGCTGGTGCAGGCGTTTTTTTTCTATAACAAAGGTATCAAGAATTAAACGCGCTTTAGCATCTAAGCCAAGCGTTCTGCATGCCTGTTTTAAAAATCCCCAGTCTAGCGCCGCGTTATGAAACACTAAAATACACTCATCAAAATGCTCATGCAGCTTGCCAAGGATCATTGCTAAGCTTTCGCCTGTATCTATGTCTTGTTTTGCAATACCGTGATAAATCGGGCTTTGCTCTAAACTTTGCACATCTTTATTTATTAAATGCTTTGCGCCGCTGAGCTTAATGCACTGATCTTCTATCATCACCCACGCCACCGAGACAATTTCGTGCTGGCGAGGGTCAAGGCCTGTTAATTCCATGTCTATCACTACATAGCGCTCTTTATAAGCATCGGCTGCCAAAAGTTGCTTGCGCGCTAAATACCGACTTAACCAGCGTTTAACCATAACGCCTCCTATAAACTACCGCGAGCAAACTTAAATGCGGCGGCTTGCTGCGCCTGTTTAACCAAATAAAATGCTTCTTTTAATTGATGTCGTTCCAATGAATTCAAAGCATTTGGGTTAATGCAGTTGCTAGGCAACCCCTCTTCGTTAATTTGTGTACCTAAACGCAACTGAGTTAAAAAGCGCCAACAATCTTTTAAGTTATAAAGGTCATCTTTATTAAGTAGTGAAAATTTCATTAATGCATCAATACGCTCTTGGGTATTAGCGCGCTGAATACCTGCTTTGAGAGAATATAAACGTACTATGTCGTTGATTATCACCACACCGCGTTTTTTTAAGTCGAGATACTTATGCTGCTTTTCGTCTTTCTCTAATTTAAATTGATTAAACAAACCAATAGGCACAGGGGTATTTTTAATGTCGCTCGCCATGGCCGCATAGAATAAGTCATTTTTAGAAATGCGCTTTAACTGCTCACAAAAGCGCTCATACAAAGTAGTTGAGCCTTCAATAAAACGTAAGTCAAAAAATATCTTACAATTAAGCATCGCCTCTGGAGTCGGTGAGGTGATCCACTTATAAAATTTATTGCTCCACGCGCTTATTCCCATTCGACACTCAGAGTTGCTCGCCATAATATTGCCTGGACAACGCTTTATACCGCATTCGATTAAATGCTCACAAACATATTCGCCCATGCGTTTAAAGTACTCTTGTTGCTCTTCAGTTAAATCATCTGGTAGCAACAGACCATTATCTTGGTCTGAATGGAGTGTCTGCTCTTCTCGTGCTTGAGAGCCAAAACAGATAAAGCTAAAGCTGGTTGGTGCAGCACCATTATCTTCTTGAAACAAACGAATCAAGCGCGAAGTCAGCGCATCGGTTAAGCCACTTAATAACTTACCAATTAAGGAGATGTCATCAATATTGTTCGAAAAGCCTTTTAATAAACCGGGTATCTCTTGCGAATAACGTTTTAAATCAACCACACTATGTGCTTTATAAATTCGCCCAATCAATTGCACTGGGTCGCTTTTTTGCTGCCGCAGCAAATCGGTACTGGTGAGCATACCAAGTGGTTTGTGATATTCATCAAGCACTGGTAGATGGTGAATATTGTGTTTAAGCATTAAGTGTAAAGCAGAAAACACGCGATTATTTTCAAAAATAAACTTGGGCTTACAAGTCATGATACTGCTAACAGGCTCTTGTGGGTCAACCTCATCTGCCAATACGCGGTTACGTAAGTCTCTGTCGGTGACAACCCCAACGAGGCGATCATGTTCAGTTAACATAATCGACGAAACCCCCTGTTGTTTCATTTTTTTAGCAGTTTGACGAATACTTGCATCTGGCGCCAAGGTAACGGCCTTACGATTCATCAATTCGCAGATTTTTTTCTCGGACCAACTTTCGTTTTGACTCTTATAATGGGACGACAATAAACGGTTTTTATGGGCGCGAACAAAGTACTGCTCAAATACCTTGTACTCACGGCGTAAATAATCAAATGCCGCTTGGTTTAACATGTAAACAATGCCTTCCTTTTGCACTGAAATGCTATTTTGAATCGCTTCGCCAGTTAACAGTGAAGGAAAACCAAAGTAATCGCCACTCGATAACTTAGTGATCACATCTCCTTTTGGGTCAACTAAATCGTAATCGCCAGAACGAATTAAAAATAATCTTAAGTTATCTGAACTTAACCACTGGTTTTGATTTTCTCGGGTCAGATAAATAATATCGAGATGGTTAACAAAGTACTCGCATGCAGCGCTATCAAGCTGATTAAATGGCGTTTGTTGCATCACAAATTGGGCGACTTCCTGTTGCTCGGTATTCATGGTCATTCTCGCTATAGAATAGAGACAATATCTACACTACCCCTGTTTGAAATAAATAAAAAGCCCGACTTAAGTCGGGCTTTTGAACTTCAAGAGTGTGTTCTCATAAAATGGTTTTATTAGTGCGCGTGTGCTGCGCTCGAACCTTTAGGGTTACGGATACCTTCAACCATTTCTTGGATTTCAACCGGTGTTTCAGCTGTTAGTTTAAGTACGATACCTGCAACTACAAAGTTAACAATCATACCAACTAGACCGATACCCTCAGGTGAGATACCAAATAACCAGTGTGCCGGTGCATTCAATTCAGGGCTTACGAACTTGAAGTAGATAATATAAGCCGCTGTGAATGTAATACCTGTCACCATACCCGCAATCGCACCTTCTTTATTCATCTTCTTAGAGAAGATACCCATAATGATTGCAGGGAAGAAGCTCGCCGCTGCTAAGCCGAAGGCAAAGGCAACAACCGAAGCCACGAACCCTGGCGGGTTAATACCAAAGTAAGCTGAAATAACAATCGCTATCATCGCTGCCAAGCGCGCAGCAAGTAGCTCTTGTTTGTCGCTAATATCTGGTTTTAAGGTACGTTTTAATAAATCGTGTGATACCGAGGTCGAGATTACCAATAGTAAGCCAGCAGTTGTTGATAGCGCTGCTGCGATACCGCCTGCTGCTACTAATGCAATCACCCATGCTGGTAAGTCTGCAATCTCAGGGTTTGCAAGTACCATGATGTCGCGGTCAACTTTAACTTCGTTTGCGCTGTTTGGATCCTCAATCTTACCTGCTGAGTAGAACATTTTGCCGTCACCATTTTTATCGTTAAAGGTGATTAAGCCTGTTCTTTCCCAATTTTTAACCCATGCTGGTGCTTCAGCGTACTCTGTACCGCTACCGTCTTTACCGTTAATTGTATCAATCATGTTTACACGAGCGAATGACGCTACAGCAGGTGCTGTTGTATAAACAATTGCAATGAAAACAAGTGTCCAAGCAGCTGAGATACGCGTGTCTTTAACACGAGGAACAGTGAAGAAACGAACGATTACATGCGGTAAACCTGCAGTACCAACCATTAACGCGCCAGTGATTGCGAATACATCAATCATGCTCTTCGAGCCTTCAGTGTATTGCGCAAAGCCAAGCTCGGTACTGAGTCCATCTAGTTTATCGAGTACAAACTGTCCTGAGCCATCGCTAAGCGTTGCACCAAAACCTGTTTGTGGGAAGAAGTGACCTGTCATCATCATTGAAATGAAGATTGCTGGAACAAGGTAAGCAAATACTAATACACAGTACTGAGCTACTTGCGTATAAGTAATCCCCTTCATACCGCCTAATACAGCGTAGAAGAATACAATCACCATACCAATGTAAACACCGGTCTCAATATCTACTTCTAAGAAGCGAGAGAAAACCACACCTACACCACGCATTTGACCTGCGATGTATGTGAAACAAATAAAGATGGCACATAAAATTGCAACAACACGTGCAGCTTGTGAGTAGTAACGGTCACCAATGAAATCTGGTACCGTGAACTTACCAAACTTACGTAGGTAAGGAGCTAAACAAAGTGCAAGTAGTACATAACCACCTGTCCAACCCATTAGATATACACCACCGTCATAACCCGCAAACGAGATAATACCCGCCATTGAGATAAACGATGCCGCACTCATCCAGTCAGCAGCGGTTGCCATACCATTTGCCAGCGGCGGTACACCACCCCCTGCAACATAGAATTCATTTGTTGACCCAGCACGAGCCCAGATTGCGATGCCGATATAAAGCGCGAAGCTTAAACCGACGATAATAAACGTGAGTGTTTGAACATCCATTGCTTAGCTCCTATTCGTCTACGCCGTATTTTTTATCTAACGTATTCATTTTGAAAACGTAAACAAAAATCAAAGCAACAAAGGTGTAAATAGCGCCTTGCTGGGAGAACCAGAAGCCGAGTTTAAACCCAAAGAAACGTACCTCGTTAAGTACGTCTACCAGTAAAATGCCGAAGCCAAATGACACGACAAACCAAATTGCTAATAATTTAAATAGCAGTGCGAGGTTTTCCGCCCAATAAGCTTTTGCTTGTTCTTCATCTTTAAAAGCCATTTTTTATCCCCTTATGCATTACAAAAAAGTAATGAGTGGTATTAGTTGTCATTAACTAAGTTAGCAAGGGTTCTGATTTATGGAATTGAGACCATAGTCGTAACAGCTAGTTTACGTTTACGTAAACTGCACAACGCCATTTGTTAACAAACAGTAAAAAACAATATTTAACAACGACTTAACCTACAAAGATAAATTTACGAAATAGCGAAAATAGTAAAAACGAATGATCTGCGACATTAGTCTAATAACAACACAAAAAACAACACTATTTATTAAATATCAATAACTTGTATTTTATTAATAATTATTGCAAAAAATCTTGCCATCGAAATCGCTCATAATTCTGGTAAGGTAGTGTTATTACAATAATTACTGAATTTAAACATGACAGCTGCGCTTTTATTTGTTGCACTCGCCTATATTGGCGTGTTGTTTTGGTTGGCAAATTGGGGAGACAAAACCACTCCTCTTGCAAAAAGAATTAGTCACCACCCATTTGTTTATTCTTTTTCATTAGGAATTTACTGTACATCTTGGACTTATTACGGTTCGGTCGGAACAGCAGCCACCAGCAGTTGGAATTACTTACCTATATTAATTGGCCCTGCGCTGTTATTTTTCTTCGGCCAAGGATTTTTACGCAAATTAGTACTAGTAAGTAAAAAGCAAAATATCACCACCATCGCCGACTTTATTTCAGCTCGCTATGGTAAGCGGCAAACCACCGCCATTATGGTGACGATTATCGCTTTATTAGCGACGATTCCGTATATCGCACTCCAATTAAAAGCACTTAGCAGCAGCTTCTTGCTGTTACAAAACGACAATCGTATCTCCGGCTCTATGCTGGCACTTTCAGCAACACTCATCATGGCAATGTTTGCGATATTCTTTGGTACTCGTAAGGTGGATGTAACCGAATATCGCTCAGGGCTGATGCTTGCTGTTGCCTTTGAATCTATGATTAAACTACTGGCTTTAGTGGCCGTTGCTGGGCTTGCCTTATACACATTATTTAATTTAAGTACGGTGCAAACCGAGCAGCTAACGGGCTCTATTTGGCAGCACTGGCAGAACTTCGACTTTTTTAGTTTTAACTTTATTGGCCAATCACTAATGGCGGCAGCAGCGATTATCTGTTTACCAAGGCAATTCCACGTTACGGTGGTCGATAACCAAGATAAACGCCACCTTTATACTGCCCGCTGGGCATTCCCACTTTATTTGTTGCTTACAGCAGCAATGATTTTTCCTATTGCCACTGCAGCTATACACCCAGGCATTGGCAGTGGTTTTTCACCTGATAGCTTTGTGTTAGCACTGCCGCTAATGCACGAGAACGCTTTTTTAACGACCTTTGTATTTATTGGTGGTCTATCAGCGGCGACGGCGATGATTGTAGTAGCCACACTCACACTCAGCACCATGATCTCAAATGATGTGGTGTTGCCGTTAATGCTGCGTCGTAAGTTTAAACGTAACCTCATCACCAGCAGCTATAAGTCACAAATTCTCTTAGTAAGACGCTTCACAATTGCTGGTATTTTGATTTTGTCGTATTTCTACCAGCAATGGTTTGGCCATGGTAAAGCACTCGCTAGTATGGGTTTAGTCGCCTTTTCTTTGGTATCACAATTACTCCCAGCCATTGTTGGTGGCTTATATTGGCGAAAAGGTCATGCTTATGGAGTTTATGCCGGATTATTAGCAGGCTTCATTTGTTGGGTCTTGTTCTTAATGCTGCCTATTTTAGATGCGGGTAATAGCCTAAACGCAGAGCTGCAACAAACACTTATTACTCGTGGCACCCTAATCGCTTTATTTGCAAATATAGGTTGTTACATTAGTTTTTCGCTCGGAGCGGATGAACGTTTAATTGATAAAATTCAAGCAGCTGCTTTTGTTAATCCTAAAGAGCAAGCAGTATTCGCAAGACGCTTAAATAAAAACGTTAAAGCCACTGTTTATGACTTTAAAGTGCTGCTACAAACCTTCTTAGGTGTGCAGCGCTCACAACAAGTATTGGCTCACTTTGCGTTATCCCATAACTTAGATGATAACAACGCACACCCAGAGCCTGAGTTTATCGCTTATTGTGAACGTGCCTTAACCGGTGTGCTTGGTGCATCTTCAGCACAAGCGCTGATCCACACGGTTGCTTCTGGTAAACGCATGGCCTTTGAAGAAGTCGTCAACTTTTTTGATGAAACCACGCAAGCTCTGCAATTTAACCAAAACTTACTATTTACCTCTCTTGAAAACCTCAGTCATGGTATTTCGGTTGTTGATAAAGAACTGAATTTGGTGGCATGGAATAAACGCTACGCAGAGATGTTTGCCTACCCAGATGACTTTCTCGAAGTCGGCCAACCTATTGAAGACGTGCTCAGATACAATGCCGAGCGCGGCGAATGTGGCCCAGGTGAAGTTGAGCGTCATGTAGAAAAACGTGTACAGCACCTTAAAAATGGCACGCCCCATCACTTTATTCGCCATCGCCGCAATGGCCAAGTGTTCGAAATGATAGGTAACCCACTGCCAGATGGCGGCTTTGTAACAAGTTTCTCTGATATCACCACGCATATCGAAACACAAAATGCACTTGAAGAAGTAAACATGGATCTTGAAAACCGCATTGAAGCGCGTACTCAAGAAATTCGTACTATCAATAAAGATTTACAAGCACAAATCGATAGCCGGGTGCAAACTGAGCAAGCACTTACTTTAGCTAAAAAAGAGGCAGAGCAAGCCAATGATAGTAAAACGCGCTTTCTGGCCTTAGCTAGCCACGATATTTTACAACCGCTGAATGCGGCGCGCCTATACCTTGCAGCTATAGATGATAAAACCCTTTCGAGTAACAACCTAAACAACTTTGAAAAGCTTGGTGCTAGTTTAGATTCGACGGTGCATTTAATGTCGGCACTTTTAGAAATCGCTAAGCTAGAGCAAGGTGCAATGACCCCTACCCCGCGTCACTTTAGTATTGATGACATACTTGCTCCGCTGAAAAATGAATACGCTATTATGTCGAGCGAAAAAGGTTTAAAACTGACAATACGTTCACAGGGGATTATCGTTCACAGTGATATCACTTACCTACGCCGCATTATTCAAAACTTGGTTTCAAATGCAGTTAAATACACCGAGAGTGGTCGAGTTTTAATTGCTTGTCGCAAACGTAAACATCATTTACGCATTGAAGTATGGGATACAGGTCCTGGTATTAGTGAGGTAGAGCAAGCAAAAATCTTCAATGACTTTTATCGTATTGAAGCCGGTGATAACAAAGGAGTTGGTCTTGGCTTAGGGGTAGTAAAACGAATGGCTGACTTACTCTCTTTACGTTTAGATGTAAGCTCAACACCAGGAAAAGGTAGCCGCTTTAGTATTGAAGTGCCTTATGGTGAAAGCCAATTTATCCAACAAAAAGATACTCCTAAGAAAGGTGTTGAGAATCGCAGCGCAATGAACATTATTGCGGTTGATGATGACCCGGAAAACCTTAATGCTATGGCAAGCCTATTACAAAAATGGCAGGCGAATTATCAACTATTTGATCAAGTTGAGACCGTGATGGCCTATGCCAAAGAGCACCGTGCACCAGATGTGATTTTAATGGATTATCAGCTTGGCCATGATTGCGATGGTATTACGCTTATTAAAACTCTAAGAGAAATCTGGCAAAGCCCAGTACCCGCAATTTTAATCACAGCAGTACGTGATGAAGCGCTAAAGCAGCAAACCAAAAAAGAGCAAATTCATTACCTTAGTAAACCTGTTAAGCCCGCAAAACTCAAAGCACTGCTTAACCACAGCGCTTAACCAAAGTTTTTAACAACATCGATTTAAGGCAAAGCTGAGGGCTTTGCCTTAAATTTTTGGAACAACCAACTAAGTGCAACTAGCGATAAGCCTAAACCGATAAACGAAATAGCACGCAGTAACCCGGTTAAGTTTGCCATATCAACCAAAAACACTTTTAATACCACCAGCGCCAATATCCCTAGACCGAACTTTTGTAATACCGTAATGGTTTTTAACTGCCCTACCACGACTACCAAAGCACCGATGATAAGCCAAGCTAAAGAATAACTGTAAAGCTCTGCATCTGAGGTCGGCAAAGCAAGATTTATAAATTCTCCTTGCCAGTTGTGGCGAATTTCCGCATTGATGTATAACACAATCAACACACCTGAAAATACTGTAAACAGCTTATGCAAATAGCGCTGAGATTTTGTCAGTCGGCTTGCCAAAATTGCAATACTGGCAGGGACTAACCAGAGTAAGAGTAACCAGTTAACAATCGGCCAACTGCCTATATTTATCGGCTCAAAAAACGGATTTACAGCGGTAAAGCTTTTCAGCACTAACAAGCCACTCAATGTTAACAACGCAAAACCTGCAACTTCATAAAGTTTACCTAATTGCTCAGTAAATCGTGAACGCATTAGGTAGACACATCCCAATATTCCCCAGTTACAAGTCAGCAAAATATATTCATACACAGACAAATCCGCAAAGTCAGGATAGTGCCCTACCAACTGATAGCTCGTCTCTGTGGTAATAAATAAAGCGATACAATGAAGCATGGCACCTTCTAGCCAAACGCGAACAGTTTGCTGCTGCCAGTGCCTTGCTGCCATGTAAAATAAGCCTGCACATACAGGGTACACAACTAAACTCCAATGCATCCCGAGCAACAGCGCATCACTGTAGTCAGCTGACCAAGGAGCAAAGCTTAACCTAACAAGTAAAGCGCCAACTAAGCCTTTAAGGGGCCAAGTAGGAATACTGAGTTTATGTTTATTGACATAAAAACTGACTAACAACACTTGCGCAGCAAGCGCTAAGGTTAAGCTGCTACCCTCTAATAGCATGGTTAACGCTAAACTAATGTTGGCATTACCACCAAGCCAGTAACTAAATACCTGCATTGGATTTGTACTATTGATTGATAACTTAAATAGCCAAGCAGATAGTGCCAATAATACAAAGCACCAAACCGGATACGCCGTCATCAAGGCATGATCGGGAGTAATGACATATAAGCAACTAATAATCACAAAGCCTGAAAGTGAAGCGAGTAAAGCAAAACCTAAGCGTTTAGGGTATTTTCGACCAAACAAAAAACCATAACCAGCAAACAAAGCAATAAAAAATAGCCCTGCTCCATAATTTTGTCTAAAAACAAAAAGCTGCTCAGAATAATCTACTGCATTGTATTGCCCTGTAAGCAAGCACACCACACTCACTACAGCTATTATCAGCCAGTGATCCCATACACTGTTTTTTAATACCAAAAACAACAGTAAAGCCACTAACGACAACATACTAAGCTGCCAGGTTAGTAGCTGGTTACTGCTTATGAGTAAAAGATAAAGTGGCATGACAACAGCTAATAACAGAAGGTTATCGGGCAGTTGTTTCAGTAGCGTTTTAAAGCGGTGTGGACGGTATTCAACTTGTTTAATAGTCAGCCCTAAGCGTGGAATCGCAATTAACAATACAATGCTAAACAGCGCATAAAGATTAATAAACCAGTGCAGGTTTTTCGCGGCACTCATTGCAACCAAGCAATACCAGCCTAAATGCCCCGCCCATAACAGATACCACAACCAATGCCGTTTTACGTAATGTGCGACTAGCGAAGCTGATACACTGACAAAAGCAACATAAGTAAGGAGTGCAACAAAGTCACTACTCCCAGTATCTACCCATACAGGCACACTGTAAGCGCCAATAATACCAATTACAGCCAGCACGGGGCCAAAACGTAATGCCATCCAGCTTGCAGCCAAAGAGACCAAGGTTAAAATGCTAAATGCTGGTAAGGCTTGTAGTAAGCCATAATGGCTGTAGGCTAGTAAGGTCAATGCAAAACAACTAATAAAGCCGCCACTTGCCAGCGCCGCGGGAATATAGTTGCTAAACCCATCAAAGATAATACCTTTACGATGTAAAACCTCAGCCGCGACAATTAAGCTCAAACCAAAAATAGCGCCAAGTATGAGTCGCATGGTTTCGGATAATAAACCGGCTTCAAGTGAATAGCGGGCCAAAAAGATACCACCAAAGGCAAGAGCAACCGCTCCTACCCAAGTTAGCCAATTGGCTTTAATTTGTGTAACGAGTTGGCTAACTAGCGGATTAAAAGTTGCAGGCTTGGGTTTCGTTTGCTGTGGCTTTTTAGCCATTGCCTCACTTGGCTTATTAATGGCTTCAGGCTTTGGTTCTAGTTTTGAAGTGTCGGTCAGATCTTCGTTTAAATTATCAAACGAATTTACAGTATTTGCTTGTGAATTATGAATATATGGCGCGTTAAGTTTTATTCGAAGAGCATCCACTTCTCGCTTCAAACTAGACAGTTGAAAAAAGGCAATAATGCCAGCAATTGAGCCACCTACAACAACTAGTACTAGTAATATTAGTAACGCAATACCGTCGTCCATACTCACTCCATGTGTACGCTTTAAACAAAAAAGCAAAAACCTTAATTGTTTATATAATAAACACTTAGCAAGAGTAAAGAAACAACGATATTGCGTTCAAGCCGATTAAGACTGTTCAGTCACCGTACGCTCTAAGGTCATTTTATAACCTGAATAAGTAGTTTCATCGTGTTCAATCACCAAGATATAGTTACCTTCTTCAGTAAAATCCATATCGCTCTGTTGTAATAGCACAATCTGTTGGCCGTTATCTTCAAACACCACATAGGTTGTATAAACTTCGTTATCAACCACCTGCTCTTTTTGGTCGTACTGGTCTAAACCTTCAACGACATTACTAGTATCATCAACGGTTTCACCATTGAGAGTGAAATACACATCGACTTCATCAATCTCTTGCCCTACATAGTTATCAATTAAATTAACCACAGTAACTGTGTGGCTATAGCTGCTAGGTGTTAGGTTTTCTTCAATGGTCATCATACGAGGGCCGTAGTCTTTGTCATTGTAAAATAGACCAACCGCACTTTGCTCACGCTCTAATGTCATTAAGAAGTTATCAACAATCTTGTCGCCAGCCTCATCTAACATGGCTACGCTATAACTATTTGGTGACATACTCATGTATTCAGAGTAATTATCGTTGCTTACAACTTCGGTATTGGTAGACGTTGTTCCTCTGGTTACTTTAAATTGGGTTTGTGTGTAATCATCAATAGTATTAATAAATCGCAACTGGCCTTGTGCGTCTTGGTGGTTTAGTTGAGTCACCGAGCTACTTGCCGTCACTACATCAAGGGTAATGCCGTCTTCTTCTGTTGCATAACTTGGGCGGATCATCGCCATGTAAGTTGCTTCATCATTAAAGTACAATTTTGGTGATTCAAAAATCACATCAGTGCTACCACTGGCAGTGACATAAATAGTGTAATAACCTTCCTCAAGCGTAGATAGTTCTGGCTCTACCAGGTACTGCGAAGTCATCAGTAACTCTGCGGTATCAAATAAACCGTCATCAGTGGCAATGTAAACATCGTAAATCTTGTCTTCGCCGACGATATTAAAAAAGCCAACATTAAACTCATCCTCTTCGCTTGAAGATGGCACACTGAGCTCAGTAAACGTTGGCTCAGCAAAATCACCATTCATTACTAGCAACTGGGTTTGATCGTCTTTAATTTTAATGGCTTCTTCATCAATAGTGATATAGCTATCGTTGACATCAACATACTTAAAACTTAGCTCATACTCACCCGAGCTGTAATTATGGCGGGTTGATACATCACCAAAATCTGCGCCCGAACGTTCAGTGTCATCAACAAATAAACGTGTATAGGGGCTATTATAAGAGCCATTGTACAGTTGCACATAGCCGCTGTTGCTATTGCTGCTGTCGTCACTAGAACAGGCAGCCAGCACCGAAAGCAAACTTGTGGCAACAATTGTTTTAAGCAGAGTACTTTTCATGGAGTTTATTCCTTATTGTTTGTAATAATCTACTTTGACTCAACTAAAGCAATAAAATTCTATATTTTACAAACGATTACCTTCACTTACAGTTACTTACGTTAAGGTTAAAAAGTGTAGAAAATGATGTAGAAAAGCACTTAATTAATCATAATTATGGACAGAAAATCACATTTATAATGAAAGAAGCCTACTTTTACACAAAAAGTAAATAATGGTTACATTTTAGGCGCCTAAGCAATCAAATAAGATAAATTATTAGATAGTTCAATTTGCGCTATGCAGCGCTAAAAAATTAGCAAATAATGAGGCTCACACAAACGGGATTAGAATGAGGACTATGAACACGATTTTAACCACACAATGCGATGATGATGTTGGTCTAATTGCCAAGATCACCGGTCTTTGTCATCAGCATAATTTAAACATTACACGTAATAACGAATTTGTAGATAAAGACGCTAAACGCTTTTTTATGCGTACAGAGTTAAGCGGCGTTATTTCAGATGATTTTTTACCAAGTCTTGCTGAGCTACTGCCTGATGGCGCAGAGCTTGCCCTGCATAGCAACGAAAAAACCAAAGTAGTATTGCTTGCCACCAAAGAAGCCCATTGTTTAGGCGGTGTATTACTTAAGCAATTCGAAAAAGCATTAAATATCGAGGTACTGGCTGTGATTGCCAACTATGCAGATTTAGCTCCGCTAGCTGCAGGCTTTGGCGTACCATTTCATGTGGTGTCGCACGAAGGTTTAAGCCGTGCAGAGCATGATCAACAAGTAGGTGATTTAATTGCCAGCTATCAGCCAGATATTATTGGTCTAGCTAAATATATGCGTATTTTAAGCCCCGAATTTGTGGCGCGCTTTGAAGGTAAAATTATTAATATCCACCATTCATTTTTACCCGCCTTTATTGGTGCAAAGCCTTACCATCAAGCATTTGAACGCGGCGTGAAAATTATCGGTGCGACCGCACACTTTGTTAATAACGAGCTTGATGAAGGACCGATTATTTTACAGGATGTGACGCATGTCAGTCATGCTGATACCGCAGAGATGATGGCAAAAATGGGTAAAGATGTAGAGAAAACGGTGTTCTGCAAAGCACTGCAACTAGCATCTGAGCATAAACTGTTTATTAATGGTAATCGAACAGTGGTGTTCGCTTAAGCTATAAAATGAAGAGGCTGTATGGCCTCTTTATTATTTTTGTTATCAGTAATTTTTATGCCGACTCAATGGGCTCTAATTGTAATTTAGAAGCAATTAATACCGCTTGAGTACGATTATACACACCTAGCTTTCTAAAAATTGCTGTAATGTGTGCTTTAACTGTTGCTTCAGAAATATGTAATTCGTAAGCAATTTGTTTGTTTAACAAGCCTTCATGTAAGTATTGTAAAACCTTATATTGTTGTGGCGTAAGTGAGGCCACTTGCGCTGCAATTTCTTTGTCTTCGCCGTCAACAGCAGCCACTTTGTCTTTAAGTTCAAGTGGAAGCCAAACATCGCCTTCAAGAATGTGGTTGATTGCCAATGCAATATCATCTGATGAAGATGACTTAGGAATAAATCCCATCGCACCATACCCCATTACTTTAGAAACTACATTGATGTCTTCGCTGCCAGAAACAACAGCTATTGGTAAGCTTGGATAGTCTTCGCGAATGCGAATAAGGCCGTATAAATCGCCATTGCCTGGCATGTGAAGGTCTAGTAGTAAGATATCAAGATCTTCTTGTTCGCTTAGCACCTGCAAAGTGGTCTCAAAGTTTTCCGATTCAAACACTTCTAAATCAGCGAACTTAGCACTCAATGCCCCTTTCAGCGCTTCACGAAATAACGGATGATCGTCCGCTATTAAAAACTGACTCATGGTTCACTCCTAATAAATTCGGCTGACACCTATTTCTAAGTGACAGCCGATATACTACGTTTAGAATCAACTTCTAATCAAGTTTTTAACGCGATTTTAACGATTTAATCGGTTTTCGATTAGCTCATCAACAACACTTGGATCGGCTAGTGTAGACGTATCACCAAGCTGTTGGTGCTCGTTTGCCGCAATTTTACGTAAAATTCGACGCATGATCTTACCAGAACGTGTTTTTGGTAGACCCGGAGACCATTGGATCATATCTGGTGAAGCGATTGGGCTTAATTCTTTACGAACCCAGTTACGTACCTCTTTCGTTAGTTCATCGCTCACTACAACACCTTCATTTGGTGTGATGTAAACATAGATGCCCTGACCTTTAATATCATGCGGGTAACCGACTACAGCAGCTTCTGCCACCGCTTCGTGAGCTACAAGTGCACTTTCGATTTCTGCAGTACCTAGGCGGTGACCTGATACGTTAAGTACGTCATCTACACGGCCAGTGATCCAGTAGTAGCCATCTTCATCACGACGACAACCGTCACCTGTGAAGTACACACCTGGGTATGCTGAGAAATAGGTTTGTTCAAAGCGTTCATGGTCGCCATAAACTGTACGTGCTTGTGATGGCCAGCTGTCTAAAATAACAAGATTACCATCAACCGCGCCTTCTAGTGTATTCCCTTCAGCATCAAATAGTGCAGGGGCAATACCAAAGAACGGACGTGTTGCTGAGCCTGGTTTCATATCTGTAGCACCTGGTAATGGTGTGATCATGATGCCACCAGTCTCTGTTTGCCACCAAGTATCTACGATTGGGCAATTTTCGTTACCAATATGCTCGTAATACCACGCCCAAGCTTCTGGGTTAATTGGCTCACCCACTGACCCCATTACGCGTAAGCTTTTGCGTGTTGAGGTAGCTGTTGGTTCATCACCTTTTGCCATTAGAGCACGAATAGCCGTTGGTGCTGTATATAGGATAGTCACGTTGTGCTTATCAATCACTTCACCCATACGGCCCGCTGTTGGGTAGGTTGGTACACCTTCAAATACCACTTGCGTGCAGCCATTCACTAATGGGCCATAAGCAATGTAGCTGTGACCTGTGATCCAGCCCACATCAGCACTACACCAGAAAATATCATCTTCTTTTAGATCAAACACGTATTCATGTGTCATCGATGCATAAACGAGATAACCCCCGGTTGTATGAACTACACCTTTTGGTTGACCCGTTGAGCCTGAGGTATAAAGAATGAAAAGCGGATCTTCTGCATTCATTGGCTCTGGTTCACACTCAGCAGGTAAGTCAGCGACAAGTTCATGCCACCAAATATCATGGCTATTCCACTCAACTTCACCACCGGTTAACTGATGCACAATAACGTGCTCAACCGTAGTAACTGAATCTTGTGATACCGCTTCATCAACATTTGCCTTAAGTGGTACGCAATTGCCAGCACGACGACCTTCGTCTGAAGTAATTACCACTTTAGCGCCTGAATCATTAATTCGGTCAGCAATCGCTGATGGAGAGAAACCACCAAATACCACAGAGTGAATCGCACCAATACGTGCACAAGCTTGCATAGCGTAAATAGCCTGTGGTGTCATTGGCATGTAAATAGCGACACGGTCACCTTTTGATACGCCTAATTTTTTAAGGCCATTGGCTAGTTTAGCTACTTCGTCATGAAGCTGTTGGTAGCTAATATTTTCGTTGTGTTCAGGGTTGTCGCCTTCCCAAATGAGGGCTGTTTTATCGGCTTTAGTGGCAAGGTGACGGTCAATACAGTTATAAGATGCGTTAAGTTGGCCGTCTTCATACCAGCGAATGCTGATGTGGCCTTTGTCGAATGAGGTGTTCTTTACTTTATTATAAGGAGTTGACCAATCAAGACGTTTACCGTGCTCTCGCCAAAATCCTTCAGGGTCATCAATAGATTGCTTGTACAGTGTATTATATTTATCGTTATCAACTAGTGCTGCATTCTTGATATGCGCTGGTACTGGATAGATACTTTCTGACATTGTTGTCGTCTCCATTTTAATTACTTGCCTACGGCCTGCTTCAAGGATCACTCAGCAAAGCCCCTGAAAGTATTAGACCTTAGTTGTATATCTTGCCATTTAACAAAAAACTTCGAAATTGCCTTCTATAATCTAGTCCAATGTTAGGTTGGATGCGATTTAACGACCCATTCCACCTTAGTCTAATAGACCAATAGATAATTGAGAGAAGTCATTTCTTAAACAACAGTGATACAACAACATTAATGCAATCAACAAGTAGCTTCGACAGGAATACACATTATGACAACAACAAAAGTAACCGCATTAAAAACACTCACAGCTTCAGCTGTTTTATGTGCACTTGCAGGTACCGCTAACGCCGCAACCATTGGCAACACTGACGTTTCTTATGGTGGCTATGTAAAACTTGATGCCATGTGGAGTGATTACTCTGCAGGCGTACCAGCTGGCGGCAGTATTGGCCGTGACTTTTACGTACCGGGTACAACACCGGTAGGCGCAGACAGCGACAGCGATGCTGTGTTTGACATGCATGCACGCCAATCTCGCTTTAACCTAGGCACAGCAACAAAGTTAGACGATGGTAAAACCATTAAAACTAAAATTGAAATCGACTTTATTGCTTCAGCGCCAGGCGGTAATGAACGTGTTAGTAACTCTTACGCGCCTCGTATTCGTCAAGCATTTGTGACTTATGATGGTTGGTTATTTGGTCAAGCTTGGTCAAACTTCCAAAACGTAGGCGCATTACCTGAAACGCTCGACTTCGTTGGTCCTGCTGAAGGTACTGTGTTCGTCCGTCAAGCACAGGCACGCTACACCACAGGTAATTGGTCATTCTCTATCGAAAACCCAGAGAGTACAGTCACTGTTGGCGGAGCACGCGTAGCTACCGATGATGCATCAATGCCAGACTTTACAGCACGTTACGCACATAAAGCTGATTGGGGTGAATTAGTATTTACCGGTCTTGCTCGCCAGTTAACTTATAAACAAAATGGTATTGATGCTGATACATCATCGTTTGGTATCAGTGCCTCAGGTAAAGTTAATTTTGGCCAAAATAACCTTAAATTTATGCTTACTCAGGGTTCAGGTTTAGGCCGCTACATTGGTCTAAATGTAGCTAATGGTGCTGTTCTTGACGGTGATGATCTAGATGCAATTGATTCAACATCAGGCTTTATTGCCTACCAACAACACTGGAACAGCCAATGGCGCTCAACTTTCCTTTACTCATTCTTCTCAGCAGATAACAACACAGATTTACTTGCTGTGACTGGCGATCCTACAGAAATGAGCCAAAGCTATAGTGCCAACCTTTTATATTCGCCTGTTAAAAAGCTTACATTTGGTGTTGAATTTAAACATGCTGAGCGTGAGTTAGAAAGCGGTGCAGACGGCGATATGGATCGTCTGCAATTCTCTGCAAAATATGTGTTTTAAGATTTAAACTCGTTTTACTTCCTGAAGCGGCTTCGGCCGCTTTTTTTATATCTCCTTTTTATATTTCTATGCCCTTTAAACTTTTTTACAAACAATTATTCACTAAAATAAAAACCCTAATTGCAAATTATTTTCATTTAGATTAAATTACGCATTAATTTCACTATTCATTGAACTAATTGGAACTTTGCATGTCATCAACAAAATTTTTGCGCTTATCTCAATTAAGCCTTGTGACCTCAGCACTTTTAAGTGGCCACGCTTTTGCAGAACAACAAAAAGAAGAACAAGCAATTGAAAAAATTGCCGTTTATGGCCAGCATCATAAAAACTACATCACTGAAGAAGCACAGTCGGCAACCAAATTAGGGCTAACAATTAAAGAAACACCGCAGTCAATCTCTGTTGTTTCACGTGCTTTAATGGATGACTTCTCACTTGATAACATCAATGCAGTGTTAGAAAGTACGCCAGGTGTGACTGTTGAGCAAATCGAAACTGACCGTACTTATTTTAAAGCCCGCGGTTTTGAGATCACCAACTTCCAAGTTAATGGCATGGGTATGCCACAAGACAACGGTTCAATCCAAGGTACTCTTGATACTTCTATTTTCGATAGTGTTGAAATTGTCCGTGGTGCCAATGGTTTAATGACAGGTGCTGGTAACCCATCGGCAACTGTGAACATGGTTCTAAAGCGCCCTACTTACCAAACACAAGTCAATGCGTCTGTATCCTATGGCTCTTGGGACAACAAGCGTTTAGAGCTGGACGCTTCAACTGCTATTAACGAAAACCATGCTGTACGCGCTGTATTCACTAAGCACAAAACTGAGTCATACCTTGACCGCTACGAGCAAGATAAAACAATTTATTACCTAGCCTACGAAGGTCAGCTAACTGATAGTACAGTAGTAACTGCAAACTACGTAAATCAAAAGAAAGATGCTGACAGCCCACTTTGGGGTGCCTTACCGCTTTATTACAGCGATGGTTCAGCAACAAACTTTGATGCTTCAACCAGCACAGCATCTGACTGGTCATACTGGAATAACACGACAGAGCAGCTGTTCTTATCAATTGAGCAAGCAATCACCAATACTTGGTTCTTAAAAGCAAGCTACGCGCACTTAGAAAATGAGCAAGACTCGGAGCTTTTCTATGTTTACGGCACACCAGATAGAGAAACTGGCCTTGGCTTAACGGGTTATGCGAGTGAATATGACCACAAAGATAAGCACGACATTTTAGATATCTACGCAACAGGTAAATTTAATTTATTTGGTATGGAGCATGACCTGTCATTTGGTGTAAACCAAGCAGATATGGATTACAAAGATAAATCATTGTATGACTACACTACCGGTAATGGTTTCCCAGCAATGCCTGAACTAGGTGGCTGGGATGGTGTTGCGCCAGTTCCAACACTTACTGATGGTTTAACAGGTGCTGATATCACTAGCCGTCAACGCTCTGCATATATTTCAACGCGCATCCGTGCCACTGACGCATTTAGTGTTTTAGCTGGCGTGAGCCAGGTAAACTGGGAAACTGAGGGCGAATCGTACGGCGTCGCAAAAGATAAAGACAGTGACCAAACAGTGCCTTACTTCGGTGCTGTTTATGATATCAACGAGCGCTTTTCAACTTACGCAAGCTACACAGAAACATTTGTGCCGCAAACAGAACGTGACATTAATGGCGATTACTTAGACCCTATCACAGGAAAAAGCAGCGAAATTGGTGTAAAAGCACAGCTACTTGATGACGACTTGTTTGTAACAGTTGCTTACTTTGATGCTAAACAAGTTGGCCTTGCTGTAGCTATCCCTGATTCATTACCTGATGACACGCGCTACTATGGCGCAGATGGCATTAACAGCGATGGCATTGAAGTAGAACTTAGTGGTCAAATCAACGAAACACTAAGTGCAAGCTTCAGCTACAGCAATCTAAACATTGATGGTGATGAGTTAGTAAAAGACTACACACCTGAAAACCAGTTCAAACTTGCTGTAACTCATAAAGTGCCTGAGATTGATGGTTTAACCTTTGGCTTAAACTATCGTTGGCAAGACGATACAAAACGCGTACAAGTTCGTGATGCGGCAACAAATGCTGCACTTATCACTACTACGCAAGATGCGTATGGTCTTTTAAACCTAATGGCAACGTACGATATTAATGACAATATGAGCGTTAACTTGAATATTAATAACGTGACCAACGAAAAGTACATCCACAGTCTTTTCTGGGCGCAAGGCTATTACGGTGCACCGCGTAACTACTCAGTGTCTTTCAACTGGCAGCTTTAAGTTTTAAGTTTTAAGCTGTAAGTGCATGAAAAGCCGCATTATATGCGGCTTTTCATGAAAGAGTTACAAGAGTAAAGTTAGAAAGGAGAAAGTGATTGAACGCGATATAAAATCGCTGCTACAAGCACCCATAAAAAAACCGCTAACAATGTAGCGGTCTTTTTGTGTTAAGTGCGGGTCAAATCACGCTTAACTGTACTTTTTTAGCGGTACTTATAGCTCGTCTTCTGCTATTAGGCCTGCATCTTCACCATCTTCAGGTTGCACAGTTGCTTGAAGTAATAGCATCTCACGTAACTTACCTTCGATCTCATCTGCGATCTCAGGGTTGTCTTTTAAGAACTTAATTGAGTTTGCTTTACCTTGACCAACTTTGTTGCCATTGTAGCTATACCAAGCACCTGATTTTTCAACAATCTTATGCTTAACACCTAGGTCTATTAACTCGCCTTGTTTAGAAATACCTTCACCATACATAATGATGAACTCAGCTTGTTTAAACGGCGGAGCAACCTTATTCTTAACTACTTTAACGCGGGTTTCATTACCTACAACCTCATCGCCTTCTTTCACTGAACCAATACGACGAATATCGATACGTACTGAAGCGTAGAACTTAAGTGCGTTACCACCCGTTGTTGTTTCAGGGTTACCAAACATAACACCAATTTTCATACGGATTTGGTTGATGAAAATACATAGCGTGTTTGAACGCTTGATGTTACCTGTAAGCTTACGTAATGCTTGTGACATTAAGCGAGCTTGAAGACCCATGTGTGAGTCACCCATGTCGCCTTCGATTTCAGCTTTAGGTGTTAAAGCTGCTACCGAGTCAACAATCACAACATCAACAGCACTTGAACGAACTAACATGTCACAGATTTCTAATGCTTGCTCACCAGTATCTGGCTGAGAAACAAGTAAGTCATCGATGTTTACACCCAATTTTTGTGCGTATACAGGATCTAGAGCGTGCTCAGCATCTACGAATGCACAGGTTTTACCTTGCTTTTGAGCTTCAGCGATAACTTGTAAAGTAAGCGTTGTTTTACCTGATGATTCAGGACCATACACTTCAACAATACGACCCGTAGGTAAACCACCAATACCTAATGCGATATCGATACCCAGTGAACCTGTTGAGATTGCTTCAATATCTAGGGCTTTGTTGTCGCCCAGTTTCATAATTGAGCCTTTACCAAATTGACGCTCAATTTGTGATAAAGCAGCGTCTAAGGCTTTTTGTTTGTTATCGTTCATTCTGTTCTCCAAATCCGGCTAATGCAGACAGTATACTGTATGAAATCACAGTATCAAGCTAATTTTCAGATTTTATCAGTTCAATTATACTTTTTAATGAATAAACAATAGCTTGCAGCCTAACTTCAGCTCTATCGCCAGAGAAAACCTGCTGGCTTGGGTAGTTTTTACCTGAAAAATGAATACAAAACCATACTAAGCCCACAGGCTTATCCAGTGTTCCACCACCGGGGCCTGCAATACCAGAAATAGCTATTGCGATATCTGCGTTTGCAGCTTTAGCAGCACCCGATGCCATTTCAACAACTGTTTGTTCACTAACCGCACCGAAACTGTTTAAAGTTTGCTCATTTACGCCAATTAGCTCTTGTTTTGCTTGATTACTATAAGTGACAAACGCTCGATCAATATAGTTAGAACTACCAGGGGTATCAGTTAAGGCATAACTAACGCCACCACCGGTGCATGATTCTGCGGTAGTGATCCATAAGCGTTTATCCGTTAAAATAGATCCTAATTTCGCAGCAAGTGTTTTAATCTCTTGATGTAATTTCATATTCAGCCTTTGGGTAAATACATGTCGTTTGATCTTTATGCACCGCACACTATAAAACAACAAACCCCTATGATGCAGCAGTATCTAAAAATAAAAGCCGAGCATCGGGACATTTTATTGTTTTATCGTATGGGCGACTTTTACGAACTTTTCTTTGATGATGCCAAGCGTGCAGCACAACTTCTTGATATTTCTCAAACACATCGTGGTAAAGCCGGTGGTGATCCAATACCAATGGCAGGCGTACCCTATCACGCAGTCGAAAACTACTTAGCTCGCCTTGTACAAATGGGTGAATCAGTGGCTATTTGTGAACAAGTTGGTGATCCTGCTACCAGCAAAGGCCCAGTTGAACGTAAAGTAGTACGTATTGTTACGCCGGGCACGATTTCTGACGAAGCGCTGTTACAAGAACGCCAAGACAACCTGCTAACCAGTGTTTGGCAAAATAAACAAGGCGCTTATGGTATTGCTTATTTAGATATTAACTCTGGCCGATTCAATGTATTAGAAGTTAATACGGATGAAGCGTTTAGTTCAACATTACAGCGTTTAGCCCCTGCTGAACTGCTTTATAGTGAAACATTTGCAAATGTTCACCTAATTGAGCATATCAAAGGGGCGCGTCGCCGCCCAGAATGGGAGTTTGATTTAGATACTGCTCAGCATTTACTATGCGACCAATTTGGCACCAAAGATTTAGTAGGTTTTGGTGTAGAAAAAGCACACGCGGCTTTAGTTGCTGCAGGCTGCTTAATGCAATACGTAAAAGATACTCAGCGCATTGCCTTACCGCATATTCGTGCTATTACCCTTGAGCAAAATGAACACGCGGTGATCTTAGATGCAGCGACCCGTAAAAACCTTGAACTAACAGTTAATTTATCGGGCGGTTACGAGAATACACTTGCACAAGTACTTGATAAAACAGCGACTGCAATGGGTTCTCGCTTATTAAAACGCCGTATTCATACCCCAGTGCGCAGCAAAACAGAGCTCAATTCGCGACTAAACGCTATCAGCGCAATTATCGATGCTCAATTATGTGGTGAGCTACAAGAATCGTTAAAGCAAATTGGCGATATTGAACGTGTTATTGCACGTTTAGCGCTTTGCACAGCAAGGCCGCGTGATTTAACGCGCCTTCGAAGTGCACTGCAGGCTCTAGCGCCACTTCACGAATTACTTATGGATGCTAACGATCCGCGTATTAGCCAAATTATTGCAAAGTCACAAAAGTTACCTGAACTACAAGATTTACTAGAACGTGCTGTAATCGAAACCCCACCGGTGCTTATCCGTGATGGCGGTGTAATTGCACCAGGTTATAACAGCGAACTTGATGAGTGGCGTGCGCTAAGCCAAGGTGCAACCGATATTCTTGAAAAGCTTGAAGAACGTGAGCGTGAACGTACAGGCATTAGCACCTTAAAAATTGGCTATAACAAGGTCCACGGCTTTTTTATTGAAGTAAGCCGCGCTAATTCACATTTAGTTCCTGCGGATTATATTCGCCGCCAAACGCTAAAAAATAATGAGCGCTATATCATCCCTGAGCTTAAAGAGCACGAAGATAAAGTACTTGGTAGCCAATCAAAAGCCCTCGCGCTTGAAAAACAGCTATATGAGCAATTATTTGAGCTTATTGCTCCGCACATTGAGCAGCTACAAACAATGGCAGCAGTACTGGCAGACTTAGATGTACTGAACAATTTAGCAGAACGAGCGCAGGCGCTTAATTATGCTAAGCCAATACTGTGCGATAACGATAACATCAGTATTAAACAAGGTCGCCACCCGGTGGTAGAGCAGGTTATGAAAGACCCGTTTATTGCCAATCCAGTAGAGCTTAATAACGACCGTAAAATGTTGATTATCACAGGTCCAAATATGGGTGGTAAATCAACCTACATGCGTCAAACTGCGCTTATTGTTCTGATGGCCCACATTGGCTGTTACGTTCCTGCTGATAGTGCAGAAATCGGTAATATTGACCGTATCTTTACGCGTATTGGCGCAAGTGATGACTTAGCATCAGGGCGCTCAACCTTTATGGTTGAAATGACAGAAACTGCAACGATTTTAAATAATGCTACAGCACAATCACTGGTGCTGATGGATGAAATTGGTCGCGGCACCTCAACCTATGATGGGTTATCGCTTGCCTATGCAACAGCTGACTATTTAGCATCAAAAATTGCCGCCAAAACCTTATTTGCGACCCATTATTTTGAGTTGACAGAACTCGCCGAGCAAAAAACAGGACTGGTGAATGTGCACCTAGATGCCATTGAGCATAACGACACAATTGCCTTTATGCATACCGTTCTTGAAGGCGCTGCAAGCAAGAGCTTTGGCTTACAAGTTGCGGCCCTAGCAGGTGTGCCAAAGGCGGTAATCCAACAAGCAAAACAGAAACTTAAAATGCTCGAAAATCACCAACCTGTTACAGCCCCAATTGAGCAGCAACAACAAACATTAAGTTTTGATGATGAACCTTCCGAGCTTGAATTAACCTTAGAACAGCTTGACCCAGATAGCTTAACGCCAAGGCAAGCTCACCAACTACTGTATCAATTAAAAGATTTACTGTAGGTATAAAGTTGATATAAAAAAAGCTGACATTACGTCAGCTTTTTTGTGTGTTCTAGACCCAAAGGCCTAATACCCTTGATCAGGTATACATTGTTGTCAAATTAGGTGAATTGATCGAATAGGCTGTCTGTGCTTAAGCCTTCGTGTTGCAAAATATCTTTTAAGCGACGTAATGCTTCCACTTGAATTTGTCTAACTCGTTCACGTGTTAAACCAATTTCACGACCAACATCTTCAAGTGTTGATGGCTCGTAGCCTAGCAAACCAAAACGACGAGCAAGTACTTCACGTTGTTTTGGATTTAATTCCCCAAGCCAATCAACAATGTGTTTATTAATGTCGTTGTTTTGTACTTCGCCCTCAGGACCATAGTCTTTTTCATCGGCGATTATATCTAATAGCGCTTTGTCATTTTCACCACCAATAGGTGTGTCTACAGAGGTGATTTTTTCATTCAAACGCAGCATCTTAGTAACATCTTCAACCGGCTTATCTAAGCACTCTGCAATTTCTTCTGCGGTTGGTTCATGATCAAGTTTTTGCGTCAATTCACGGGCAGTTCTTAAATAAACATTAAGCTCTTTTACCACATGAATAGGTAATCGAATCGTACGTGTTTGGTTCATGATGGCACGTTCAATGGTTTGACGTATCCACCAAGTAGCGTAAGTTGAAAAACGGAATCCTCGTTCAGGGTCAAATTTCTCAACGGCTCTGATAAGGCCTAAATTACCTTCTTCGATAAGGTCAAGTAGCGCAAGGCCACGGTTGTTGTAGCGGCGGGCAATTTTTACCACTAAACGTAAATTACTTTCGATCATTCGCTTGCGAGAGGCTTCGCAGCCTTTCAGTGCTTTTCGAGCAAAATAGACTTCTTCTTCTGCACTTAGCAGCGGAGAAAAACCAATCTCACCTAGATACAGTTGTGTAGCATCTAGATTTTTGGCAACTTCTTCTTTTGCAAAAATTTCATCTTCGTTGTCGACTTCTTCTAATAATTCAGAAGATTCTTCTTCGACTACCGTGTCTTCAAATTTATCGTCAATCGTGTCAGTTTTTTTCTCAAGTTTTGCTGTGTGACCCATAAGCGTCCTCCCGAGCAAATATGTGATTGAGCTAAATCACTTTATCAATACCCTAAATGGCTAAGGTAGATACTTAGCAGGATTGACTGCTTGACCCCGATAACGAATTTCAAATCTCAAAGCCGTAACCGAAGAGTCTGAACTGCCCATTTCTGCTATTTTCTGCCCCGCCTTTACTTCCTGTTTTTCCTTTACAAGCAACTTTGAATTGTGCGCATAAGCACTTAGGTAATCATCATTATGTTTCAGAATAATTAAATTACCATACCCCCTCAATGCGTTGCCCGCGTATACCACAGTTCCATGTGCAGCAGCTAAAACAGAAGCCCCTTGTTTATTAGTAATTTGTAATCCTTTAAAGCCATTCTCTTTATTAGAGAATCGTTGTGTTACTTTACCTTTTGCAGGCCAGCTCCATACAACTTTTGCATTAGAATTACTGTTTTTATCACTAATTATTTTGTTGGCTTGTTTCTGAACATACTCTCGTTGTTTTGGCTGATCAAGCTCTTTCTTTAATTTTTTGTTATTTTTTTGTGTATAAACAGTAGACTTTTTACTCAAATTCGTATATTTTTTCGTCTTTTTTGGTTTTTGTGCCGATTTTTTAAGCAGCACTCTCTGCCCCGGGAAGATAGTATAAGGTGCTGGAATATCGTTTATTTTTGCAAGAGTGCGAAAATCTTGCTGAGCGCTGAAGGCAATTGAGTACAAAGTATCTCCCTTTTTGACTACATATTTTGAGCCAGAGATATTTACTTTGCGAGTGGCTGGTTTAACTTTATTATCTAAACTACTGACAGGCGCCGGTGCTTCGCGAGAAGTACAACCAAAGAGCAAAATACTAAGAAACAAAGTAACATAGACTGTTAACTGCCTGCTCATCGTAAAATGCTCCTTATCGTACTAATTTAATGGTTTTGCGGGTTATCGCAGTAAAAAGTACGCAACCACTACTAAAACAACTAATCCCCAGCCAAGTGCTTCAACATATTGACGTAATTTTTGTTCCATTTTAACACCCCCCCACTTCATTAAAGCCGACACTAAGAAGAAGCGTGCACCACGGCCTATTGTCGAGGCAATTAAAAACGGCAAGAATGCCATTTGCATCAAGCCTGCACCTATGGTGAAAACCTTATAAGGTATAGGTGAAAAGCCCGCTAAGAAAACAACCCATACACCATAGTTTTCGAACCAGCTTAATGCAGTATCAAATTTAGCTTGCCAACCCATTTGTGTGATGAGTGGTTCAACCACAGGTTCAAATAACCAAAAACCAAGTAAGTAACCTAAAATACCACCGATTACAGAAGCTATGGTGGTAAAGCTGGCAAAGCGCCACGCTTTATCTGGTTGGGCTAGCGACATAGGCGCTAGCATGACATCCGGCGGCACCGGAAAAAAAACGGATTCAGCAAAGCTCATCCCTGCTAAATAGCGCTCTGCATGGCGGTGTTTAGCCCATATAAGCGCCATATCATATAACTTAGTAAACAACTTCAAAGTTTAACGTCCTATTCAATATCACCAGGTACCAAAGGTACAAATCGTACTGGTGCAACTTTATGTTCTGTAAATGTGTCGCCATTTCTAACGACCATCATTAATTGCTGATCTTGCTCACCAATAGGTGCAATCATAACGCCCCCATCAGCAAGTTGTGCAAGTAGCCCTTGCGGCATAGTGGCAGCTGCAGCTGTAACAATAATTCCTTCAAAAGGTGCTTGTGACTGCCAGCCCTGCCAACCGTCTCCGTGTTTCATGGTGACATTGTATAAATCAAGCTTGTGTAAACGGCGCTTTGCTTGCCATTGCAGTGCTTTGATACGCTCCACCGAGCACACTTTAGTAAAGGTTTTTGCCAGTATTGCGGTTTGATAGCCGGACCCAGTACCAATTTCAAGCACTTTGTCACGTACCCCAGCTAAGCGAAGTAATTCTGTCATGCGCGCCACAATATAGGGCTGCGAAATCGTTTGTCCTTGACCAATTGGCAATGCGGTATTCTGATAAGCTTTGTGCTGTAAAACATCATCGATGAAAATATGTCTGGGTGTCGAGGCAATCGCTTCAAGCACAGTGCTATCTTCTACACCCTCGCGTTTTAATAATTCAGCTAATGCGAGTGCGCTGCGATTATAATTAGTCAGCACTATTAATCTCCATATTTGCTAACCAGCTATCAACGGCTTGTAAGCTTTCTTTCGCCGTCATATCAACACTGAGAGGTGTGACTGATGCGAAACCATTATTAATGGCGTAAAAATCAGTACCTTCACCAGCATCACTTTCAGCACCTAAAGTCCCATACCAATAAATATCACGACCCCATGGATCTTGTTGTTTAGTCATGGTTTCAGCTTTATGGCGCGAACCTAAACGGGTTACCTTTACGCCTTTTAGCTCAGTTAGCGGAATATCTGGCACGTTTAAGTTGATGATTTGATCTTTCGGTAATGGGTGCGAGGCCAACTCTTTAATAATGCTTACAGCAACGGCCGCAGCAGTCTCAAAATGATTTCCTTCTTTAGAGCATAACGAAACAGCAATAGCCGGTAGTCCTAGATGGCGTCCTTCGGTAGCAGCTGCAACAGTACCTGAATACAAGGTATCATCACCTAAATTTGCACCGTGGTTTATACCGGCTACAACTAGATCTGGCTGCTGTTCAACTAGTTCATTAACCCCTAAATGCACACAGTCAGTCGGCGTGCCATTAATCGAAATAAAGCCATTATCAAGCGTGGTTGCACGCAATGGATTCATTAGCGTTAATGAATTACTTGCGCCACTACAATTGCGATCTGGAGCCACTAAGGTCACATCAGCAATTTGCGTTAACGCATGATACAAAACCGCAATCCCTTTAGCATGCACGCCATCATCATTGCTTAGTAAGATTTTCATTTACGCATCCTTTTGTTTTTGTTCTTTAGGGCTAGCGTCTTGATACTCCACCAGCTCTCTTAACAAGGCTGTAGCAAAACAACCTTTTGGCAAACCAAAACTTAACTTTAAAGTGATTTCGTCAATGGTTTCAACTGCCAATGAGTCTGGAATAAGACGTAACATTCTACGTTCGTTCTTAAGGCCTAACTCGCTTAGCCCATCTATCCAAGATTGATAAGGTTCGAGCCACATTTTTTCGGTCTTGGTCAAACCCTTTTCGCCTTTACCAACCATAGGGGCCGACATCATAATATCGCCAGACGCTAAACGCGCTATATTGTCATCACTTATATTGTCTTCAAAAAACGCATTACTTCCGCTAAGCATAAACACTTCGCGGTGCATTGTTTTAGCAAGGCCATGCTCGGCAACACGCTTGCTTACTATTTCATTAAAGACATAAGAGCGTGCAGCTGAAATAACTAAACCACGCAATTTTTTATCACGGATACGCTCTCCAGCAAACATTCGCTTTGCCATTTCAAGGTTGTGGCCACCATGACCAAAGCGCTGCTCACCAAAGTAATTAGGCACCCCTGCGCGCACCGCATTAATACGACACAAAATATCCAGTGGCTCAGTCACATTTCGTAAAGTAATGCTAAAGCGATTGCCTTTATGGCAGCCGGTTCGAAGCTTACGATTATGACGCTGTTGCGATACAACAAAAAACTGCTCGTTATTTAACTCACTAAATTCAATGTGCTTTTTAATCGGTACTGGCACACTAAACCATTGTGTACACACACCATGGCGGTCTTTTAAACCCGCATAACTTACATCACGTGGGGATACGCCAGCTTTTTCGGCAATGCGTTTAGCAACAAACTGAGTATTTTCGCCTTTTTTTACAACCTGTAAGCAAACATGCTCACCAGAGCCTGTAAACTCAATACCTAAATCTTCATCAACCATGAAGTCTTCGGCGTGGGTTTTAAAATCAGCCTTAGAAAGGGGTTTACCGTATAAGTAGTTTAACTCACTCATGCGTTTTGTTTGCTCATAATCACTACAGCGTGGCTAGAGATACCTTCTTTACGGCCTTCAAACCCTAACTTTTCTGTGGTTGTTGCCTTCACATTTACTTGAGAAATATCAGCTTCAAGGTCTTGGCATAAGTTTTCACGCATAGCTTGAATATGCGGCAACATTTTTGGCGCTTGAGCAACAATCGTGACATCGGCATTGCCAAGTACGTAACCTTGCTCTTTAGCAAGACCAACCACGTGGCGTAGCAAAATTCGGCTATCAATATTTTCGTATTCGCTGGCGGTATCAGGGAAATGCTTGCCAATATCACCCATTGCTAATGCACCTAAAATGGCATCACATAATGCGTGGATTGCTACATCACCGTCTGAATGAGCTAAGAAACCTTGCGGATAATCTATTTTTTCACCACAAATTACCAGCGGTCCTTCGCCGCCAAATTTGTGTACATCAAAGCCATGGCCAATTCGAATCATGAGGTACTCTCGTTTTGTTGTTTTTGCAGTAAAAATGTTGCTAAATCTAAATCTTCTGGGGTGGTGATTTTAATATTATCACTACGACCAACAACCAGCTTAACAGGCTGCTTAGCCCATTCAATTGCCGATGCCTCATCGGTGATAGTCACACCACTTTTAAGAGCTTGTGATAGCGCATCTGTCAGCGCCTGATAAGGGAAAAATTGAGGGGTTAAAGCCAGCCATAAATCATCACGTGGCACCGTTTGCTCACTGTGCGAATGGCCGCGCTTGATGGTGTCTTTTACTTTTGACGCTAAAATACCGCCTTCATTATCTTTTATACATTCAGTTATTAAACGCTGAATATCAGCCAAACACACTAATGGTCTTGCTGCATCGTGAACAAGCACCCAATCTGGCGGGTTGTCGGCAAGTGATACTAAGGCATTTAGCACAGAATCAGCGCGCTCTTTGCCACCTGAAACGCGTTCAATACGCTTATCAATATGAGGTAAATCAGCAAAATAGCCATCATCATCGCTGATTGCTACTTTAATAGTATGTAAATCGTTCAGTTCGGCAAGCTTACTCAGGGTATGTTCTAAAATAGTCTTACCCGCAAGTTCAATATACTGTTTTGGCGCCGAATGCTGCATTCGACTCCCTACTCCCGCAGCGGGAACAATGGCGGTTATAATTTGCTTAGTGTTCATTTTGCTGTTGACCTGGTAATACACGAATAAAGGTTTCGCCAGGTTTAATCATTCCTAATTCATTGCGCGCTCGCTCTTCGATTCCCTCTTGACCGAGTTTTAAATCTTGAATATCGGCTTTGAGGACCTTGTTGCGCTTTAATAATTTTGCATTAGCGTCTTGATGAGAGGTAACCGCCTGTTTTAAACGAGTGTAATCTTGCACTCCATTATGGCCAAACCATAAGCGATACTGAATAAATAAAGCCAAACATAACAAGGCGAATTGAAAAACCCGCATTGAACACTCCTTCGCGGTTAAATTAAGTCAAAGGGCGTTTTAAATTACGCCAATTTATATTGCTTGCAAGTAGCATTTCTCTTAATGACAAACGCTTAGGTGTAGTGCGTTTATTAAATTGCCATTGATGGCCACAGCACGCAGCTGCCATCACCGCTTTTGCAGGCTTTAACAGGTGTACATGTGTGTGCTCTAACGATTCACCTGAATTATCAAACCAACCAAGCTCGTTGCAATGTACCTTATTGTCGCTTACTTGATCTAAGCTGTCTATGCGCACCGTAGTACATTGTTCGTCATTAATTAGCACGGGAACAATTAACCCGCGCTTAGCATGGTGACTATAAAACTCTTCTGAGTCTTTTTTATTATAAACTGGCGGCGTTGTTTTTTGTTTTTCAAGCCAACTACCGTTTTGTGAATCTAGCTGCAATGGCGCATCACCACTCACAATACGCATAGCCAAACGCTCTATGTAGTAGGGCAAGCTTGCTAATAAGCGTTTTAGCCTTGCAGCATCTGGTTCATCAACCAAACGTGGGATCTCACGAGCATAAAATGCGTTGCATAACTGCGCATACAAAGCACGATCGGCATCAGTCTGCCAAATTTCGGCTTGTTGCGAGTGTTCGCTCTGTGAAGTTGGTTTAGACAATGCGCGCTCTTATAAAACAAATGCTTGACTGTTTTATAGCATAGAGCGTTTATTGAGCGCTACTTTACTGCGCCTTTTTTACCCAATTTTGCGTTGCCAGTTTCTAAAAACTGCACCACTGCATCACGCTTTTTACCTAATAACAAACTACCATCAGCTAAAAACATAAAGTTTTGCCAACAACGTTTAAAAACCGCAAAGCTGGTTTCAATAATATTGTCGCGAGCCATACAAAAATACACAGTGGTGTTTGCTTCCCACGCTAAGTGGTTAAGGATCTCTTCTGGTAACTGCTCATCACCAGCTTCCCACGCATTTTCCCAGTTAATGGTTTCTGAAAAGCTGTCTTCTTTGCCACACCAATCTGTTTTATCAAAAAAGTCCGGGTGGTCATGCTCACGGCTTACCATAGTGGTCCATAAAACCGCAGCGCGTTCAGCACTCATAGGTTTAATTTGCGCTGCGTCTTCGTTGCTTATAGGCATATCTTTATGACGGAAAACCCAGGCTTTTTTGTATTCATCTAACGAAATATAATTCATAGTTTAGGCAGTTTGTTTCAGCGTATAATGTGCAAACTGCAATTATACCCAAATGACTCCAAGATGCGAGATAAACACATGACAATCAAACCTGGTATTTACCAACATTACAAAGGCCCAAAATATAAAGTTGAATATGTTGCTACTCATAGCGAAAACAATGAGCCACTGGTAATTTACCAAGCGCTATACGGAGAATTTGGTATGTGGGCACGCCCGCTCAGTATGTTTACAGAAACAGTCATTGTAGAGGGGAAAACTGTACCGCGTTTTGCATACCTTTCAGACGTCGTCTAACTGTGGCATCATGACGTTATTAATCACTGCTCAGACCAGATAAGGTGACATCGTGCTTTTTAATTCAACCGATAACTACATTGCCAGTAACTCATTAAAACAAGCGGTTAACGCAGCAATCTTGCTCGAAAAACCCCTGCTTATAAAAGGTGAGCCAGGCACAGGCAAGACCATGCTGGCGGAAGAGCTTGCGAAAAGCTTAGACACCACACTGATTCAATGGCACATCAAATCAACCACTAAAGCGCAGCAAGGCCTTTATGAATATGATGCGGTATCACGCCTGCGCGACAGTCAGTTAGGTGATGAGCGTGTGCACGATATCAGCAACTACATTGTAAAAGGCAAATTATGGCAAGCCTTTACCTATGGAGAGCAACATAATAAACGCCCAGTGCTATTGATTGATGAAATCGACAAAGCCGATATCGAATTTCCAAACGACTTGCTATTAGAACTCGATAAAATGGAGTTTCATGTTTATGAAACCGGCGAGCGAGTGATTGCTAAGCAACGTCCGATTGTGATCATTACCTCGAATAACGAAAAAGAGCTGCCAGATGCCTTTTTACGTCGTTGTTTTTTCCATTACATTGATTTTCCAAGTAGCGAAGAAATGGCACAGATTATCGATGTACACCACCCTCACGTTAAACAAGATTTAGTTCGCCAAGCACTTGAGGTGTTCTTTAATCTACGTGAAGTAAACGGCATTAAGAAAAAGCCATCAACCAGCGAATTGCTTGATTGGTTAAAGCTACTGATGGCTGAAGATATAGACGCTAAAACACTGCATGATAAAAGCCAAAAAGGTGGCTTAATGCCGATGTTTGGGGCGTTATTAAAGAACGAGCAAGACATTAGCTTAATCGAAAAACTTGCTTTTATGAGCCGCCGTTAAGATGTTAATTGCGTTTTTCTTTAAGCTTCGCGAATACCGCTTACCAGTTAGTTTGCGAGAGCTACTTGATTTGATCAATGCGCTCAAGCAAGGGGTTATTTTTGCAGACGTTGACGCGTTTTATTACTTAGCGCGTACCATCATGGTTAAAGATGAAACCCATTTTGACCGTTTTGATAAAGCCTTTGCTGATTACTTTAGTGGAGTCGCTGACCTTGATCTTCTCGAAAGCTTAAAACAACAACATGCCTTGCCTGATGATTGGCTGCGTAAAGAGTTTGAAAAGCATTTAAGCGAAGAAGAAAAAGCGCAATTACAAGCCATGGGCGGCCTTGATAAACTCATGGAAACCCTCAAGCAACGCCTTGAAGAGCAACAAAAGCGCCATGCTGGGGGTAATAAGTGGGTGGGTACTGGTGGCACTTCGCCATTTGGCGCCTATGGTTATAACCCTGAAGGTGTGCGAATAGGTCAAGACGGTAATCGACATCGCCGTGCAGTGAAAGTATGGGATAAACGCAGCTACCGAAACCTTGATAGCGACCGTGAAATAGGTTCTCGCACCATTAAACTTGCTCTTAAAAAACTGCGTAAATTTGCCCGCACTGGTGCCAGCGATACACTCGATCTAACCGAAACTATCCGCGCAACGGCAAAGCAAGGCGGCATGCTAGATGTAAAAATGGCTCCAGAGCGCCACAATGCAGTAAAAGTATTGATGCTGTTTGATATCGGCGGTTCAATGGATGATTACATTCATACCTGTGAAGAGTTATTTAGCGCTGCACACAGCGAGTTTAAACACCTTGAGTTTTACTATTTTCACAACTGTTTATATGAACATGTTTGGCAAGACAACGAACGTCGCCACTCAAATGTGATTGATACCATGACCTTGATTAACAAGTTCACCAGCGACTACAAGGTGATCTTTGTTGGCGATGCCACTATGGGGCCCTACGAAATAGCCTACCCCGGTGGCAGCGTAGAACATTGGAATGAAGAGCCTGGCAGTGCCTGGCTAAATCGCATAACCAATCACTTTGATAAAGTCGCTTGGCTCAACCCACAACCTGTTGAACACTGGCGCTATTATCAATCGATTGATTTTATAAAGCAGCTAATGGACAACCGCATGTACCCACTCACGCTAGATGGGATTAGTAATGCCATTAGGGAGTTGAGTTAGAGCCGTCAGCCGTCAGCTGACGGCTGACGGCTGATAGCTGATAGCTGATAGCTGATAGCTCCCTTTACATTACCTTCCAAACCAAAAACACCAGTGCAAAGCCAACTAAATAAAGCAAACCCAGCCAGCTTAGGGTACGTAATAAGGGTGAGTGATGAATGCTAGGTTCTGAGCGCACTAAACTAAAGTTCAGCCATGCAAATACGGGAGTCGTTACAAAAGCGAGGGTCATTGCAAAAGTAAGCATTGGCCCAAGGGCTGATTTAAAAAATAAAATCACTGCCATGCCAGCAAATGCTTGCAGTAATAACCACATATTTAAACTATGTTTAGATTGTTTAATCGATAGCAGTTTATGCGACTCATTTAATGTTCTGGCGTAGCCGTCAAGCACTGTTAGCGTGGTACCAAACATACATAAAAAAGCGATACCCGAAACCAGCGGCCTTGCCCACTCGCCCATAGTGAGGGCATACATATCAATTAGCTGCTTAGCAAAGGCCACGCCACCTAATTGCAAAGCTTGTGCTTGACCATATTGCACTAATACACCTAGTGAGAAAAACACGAGCGCCAGTGCTGCGGTAAGCCAGTAACCCAAATTAAAATCAAACAAGCCTTGTTGTTTTGTCACCGCTTGTTGGTGCTGCTTTTCTTTTAGCCACAGTGAGCTAATTGCTGATATTTCGATAGGTGCAGGCATCCAGCCCATCAAAGCAACCATAAAGCCAAGCATGGCAAGTTCATAAGGCGACGGGCCCACATAGTCAACAGACGCCGCTGTTCCATTATTCATAACGCCATTATTAATCGCTACTATCAACGCAGCTACTGTTGTAACCGTTAGCAGCCCCATAATTAGCTTAGAAACATTATCGAGCGCTTTAAAGTGCCCCAATAACAAAATAAGCAAACATACAGCCAAAATCAGCCAGCATAATAAGGTTACAGAAATAGTAATAGGTAATGCGTAGTGCAGCAGGCTAGCCGTTAATAATAAAACCCCTGCAGTGTTCACCACAGCGGCAACAATATTAAGCGCAATAAAACTATAGAAATACCCAGGCCCTTTTTGCTTATAGCCCTCAACTAAACTTTGCTTAGTCGCGAGTGTGTACTCCATGCCAAATCGAAAGAATGGGTACTTCAATACGTTTACTACAATGATTAGCCAAAATAGCTGCCAGCCGAATAACGACCCTGCTTGTGTTGAGGCTACTAGATGTGAGCCACCAATGGCGGCTGTAGCCATTAAAATACCCGGCCCTAGAGCATTTAATTTAGATTGCCAATTTGATACTGCTGATTGCATACGCTTTGTGTATTTTATTCTTAGTTACAAGCAACTTACAGCGTTTTAGGTGAGATTGGAAGCAGAGCAAGTTAGCAACTCTAGATAACTTACAATATGTGTCAAGTAACTCGCAAACTTTACTCTTTCCCCTAGTAACTCGCTAACTTTTTGAATTTCAACCTGAGTGACGGCTGGAGGCTGAATAATAAAACTAAAAAAGCCAAGCGTTTCGCAACGGTTGGCTTTTTTAGGTTAAGTTTTAAGGCTAGTCACTTGGACTGGCGAATTATAATTAGCTCAGATTCATTTCCTGAATGATTTCGTGGGCAATTTCCGGTGTAGTACTGACCGGCTTTTCGTGTAGTTTGGCTTTCATTTGCCCTTTACGATGCTTCAGAGATGCATCTAGTTTTTTTGCGGCACTTGCAATTGCTGGGTACATCACATCATCCTCAGCTTTTACTGATAAACTTGCACCTTCATAGGTTGTGCTGATCTCAGCTTGATGTTTGTGATGTTCTTTTGAAAGAATAATATCAAGAGATATTAGTGATGGAAAATGGCTTGCAATTTTCGAGAACTTCTCGTTGATGTGCTCTCTTACAGAGTCAGTAACGTCAACATGATGACCAGAAATATTAATCTTCATAGGGTATCCTTTTTTATTGTTACCTCACAGTTAGTATTGGGGGCGAATTGAATTAACACAAGCGAAAATTGCAGATAATTAGTAATTGATTGTAACCACTGATGATTTAGATCATGCGTTGCGGATAAAGTATGCAAAAGCCCGCACCACACGGGCTGTTCAGAGAGGTTAACATCTGCTCATTAAGTGTACGAGCAACAATAATCTGCGAAATCAGTTACCTTGACGCGGAAGGTAACGTTCGCGTCTACATTAAATGAATCTCCCGCCTTCATGGTTTGCCACTGTGTTTCGCCAGGCAGTAATACTTGCCACTCTCCCGCTAGCAGCTCCATGTGCTCTTTTTGATTTGTGCCAAACTCAAATTCTCCTGGCTGCATAAAGCCCAATGTTTTAGTGCTACCATCGGCAAATAGCACAACACGGCTCGAAACTTTTCCATCAAAATAGACATTCGCTTTTTTTACAACACTTACACTGTCAAACTGAGTCATACTTACTCCTGAGATGTTTTGTTATTAACGTATAGACATTGCCAGTTGTCGGTTTAGTATTCAAGTAGGGCTGGGTGATAAATAATCAAGCCGGATTAGCTGTAAGATCGTACAATTGTTGTAGGACAGGCTTTAGCGCGAGTATCTGAATGGATCGTTATAATGGAACCTCAAAGAATATGGCTTTAACGCTTTGTAACGCGCCTTGCATCCAAGCTCAAACCGATACCATATTTAGGTATCTATTGGTATTAAGGGCTATATTATGGCTAAAACACTAGCATTACTTTGGGTGACCATTTTGACAGTTTTATTGCTAATCAACTCCAAAGCGGCCGCTATGGCTCAGCAAGTGAAGTCATACGCGCCGCTTTACGTTTACTTGAAAGCCAAAAAACGAAAATGAACACTTTACGCCAATTACTTATTGAAGGTGAAAATAGTGGAGTTGCGGATTATGACCTTGATTCGTTTATCAATGAATTAGATAAAAATGAAATAAAATGAGGCCATTTTAGTTAACTAACAAGGCAAAATCTGATTTAAAAGATGCAGCCTTGTTTACATCTCGACGCAGGGGTCGTAAACAGCGAAATATTTATCTAAAACAGTTTGATGACATATTCTGGCTATTAGCCGAAAACCCTGAAATTGATAAAGACTGTGACGAAATTCGCGATAGCTACAGAAAATTTCCACAAGGAAGCCACGTAATCTTTTATCGTCAAATCGGCAGTCAAAATATTGAGATTATCCGTATTCTCCACAAAAGTATGGATGTGAATCCAATTTTTGGCGCATAGCCTTCATTTAAAAGGCGAAAGTAGCAAACTCAAATCTGACTTCTGGTATTTAACTTAGAAACATGACTTTTCCCGCCAAATAAATTTCACGCCTACGGTGAGGAATTTTTAAAGCTGACGGCTGAAAGCTGAGAGCTAAAACCGTTGGGTTTCACTCCGCTCTACCCAACCTACGGGGCATAAAAAAGCCCGCGCTGTGGTTATACAGGGCGGGCTTTTAAATTTTAGCGGCTAAAGCTTAGAACAAAGCGTTTGCTTTGTTTACGATGTTTTCAACAGTGAAACCAAAGTGCTTGAATAGTTCGCCTGCCGGTGCTGACTCACCGAAGGTCGTCATACCAACTACTGCGCCATTTAGGCCTACGTATTTGTACCAGTAGTCTGCGATGCCCGCTTCAATTGCTACGCGGCGTGTTACGCTTGCTGGTAGTACGCTTTCTTTATAAGCAGCGTCTTGCTCATCAAATAAATCAGTTGAAGGCATAGATACCACGCGTACTTTTTTACCTTGTGAACGAAGTTCTGCAGCGGCATCTTGTGCAAGCTGTACTTCAGAACCTGTTGCAATAAGGATAAGTTCTGGCTCACCGTCACAGCTAAGTACGTAACCACCTTTTTTCACATCAGCTAACTGCTGTGCAGTTCGCGTTTGTTGCTCAAGGCCTTGGCGAGTGAAAATCAGTGACGTTGGGCCATCTTTACGTTCAATAGCTTGTTGCCACGCAATTGCAGACTCAACTTGGTCACATGGGCGCCAGTTCACTAAGTTTGGCGTTAAACGCATGCTAGCAATTTGCTCTACTGGTTGGTGCGTTGGACCATCTTCACCTAAACCAATTGAATCATGCGTGTATACGAAGATGCTCGGCTGCTTCATTAATGCCGCCATACGTACTGCGTTACGAGCGTATTCCATGAACATTAAGAAAGTAGCGCCGTAAGGGATAAAGCCTTTGTGCAGTGCAATACCATTCATAATCGCTGACATACCAAATTCACGTACACCGTAGAAAATATAGTTACCGCTTGCATCGTTTGCTTCTAAGCCTTTTGAACCATCCCAAAGTGTTAAGTTTGAACCAGCAAGGTCAGCAGAGCCACCCATGAATTCTGGTAATAATGGACCAAACGCGTTTAATGCATTTTGTGATGCTTTACGAGTTGCTGGGTTTGCTGGGTTTGCTTGTAACTCTTCGATGTAAGCTTGTGACTTTTCAGCCCAATCAGCTGGTAACTCACCATTTGTACGGCGTTTAAACTCAGCAGCAAGTTCAGGGTACGCGCTTGCGTAAGCGGCAAATTTTTCGTCCCAGCTTGCTTCTAGTTGCTTACCTTTTTCTTTGCCATCCCACTCGCTGTAGATATCAGCAGGGATCTCAAATGCATCGCCAGTCCAACCTAGGAACTCACGAGATGCTTTAATTTCGTCTTCGCCTAGAGGTGCACCGTGACAGTCATGGCTACCTGATTTGTTAGGTGAACCGTAACCAATCACTGTTTTACAACAAATGAGTGATGGCTTATCAGTAATGCTGCGAGCTTCTTCGATTGCGGCGCGAATTGCATCTGGGTTATGACCATCTACATCGCTTACTACGTGCCAGCCGTATGCTTTGAAGCGTGCTGGTGTGTCATCGCTGAACCAACCTTCTACTTCACCATCAATTGAGATGCCATTGTCATCCCAAAACGCAACTAGTTTACCTAGGCCTAATGTACCGGCCAATGAACAGGCTTCGTGAGAAATACCTTCCATTAAGCAGCCATCGCCCATGAATGCGTACGTGAAGTGATCAACAATATCGTGGCCTTCACGGTTAAACTGTGCAGCTAGCGCTTTTTCGGCGATTGCCATGCCCACTGCATTTGTGATCCCTTGACCTAATGGGCCCGTAGTAGTCTCAATACCAGGAGCGTAACCATACTCTGGGTGACCTGGTGTTTTTGAGTGCATTTGACGGAAGTTTTTAATTTCTTCTAGTGGTAAGTCATAGCCACTTAAGTGCAGTAGAGAATAGATCAGCATTGAACCATGACCATTCGAAAGAATAAATCGATCGCGGTCTGCCCACTCTGGATTCGTAGGGTTGTGCTTTAGATAATCGCGCCATAGTACTTCCGCGATATCTGCCATGCCCATAGGGGCGCCAGGGTGGCCAGATTTGGCCTGTTGTACTGCGTCCATTGATAAGACGCGAATAGCATTTGCAAGTTCTTTGCGTGATGGCATGAATTCTCCTACCTTTATGTATTTGCGCTGGTTGTTTATGAAGCCCCATTCTTACTTATTGTAAGGGTACAGTGCAATTAAAAATCCGCATTAAATGCAGCAATTATGGGCGTTTATTAAGAACAATACGTTATTAGTAATTTTAAATGGACGTCTAGGCGTAAAATTACTATGCAAACATATTTGTTTTAGATAAAATACGCCCCTTAATTTTTTAGCGCTATTACCGACGTTTGTGAAGCGCAATATTTGTGAGCAGAAATACAATGGCAAAACATTTATTTACTTCTGAATCTGTTTCTGAAGGTCATCCGGATAAAATCGCGGACCAAATCTCTGACGCGGTTCTAGATGCTATCTTAGAGCAAGATTCTCATGCCCGTGTTGCATGTGAGACTTACGTTAAAACTGGTATGGTGATGGTTGGTGGTGAAATCACAACTAGCGCTTGGGTTGATATCGAAGAAATCACACGTAAAACAGTACGTGAAATCGGTTACACGCACTCTGACATGGGTTTCGATGCTGACTCTTGTGCAATCCTAAACACTATCGGTAAGCAATCTCCAGACATCAACCAAGGTGTTGACCGTGCTCGTCCTGAAGAGCAAGGTGCTGGTGACCAAGGTCTAATGTTCGGTTATGCATGTAACGAAACTGACGTTTTAATGCCTGCACCAATCACTTATTCACACCGTCTAGTTCAGCGTCAAGCTGAAGTTCGTAAAAGCGGTGAGCTTAACTGGTTACGCCCAGATGCAAAATCTCAAGTAACGTTTGCATACGAAAATGGCAAGCCTGTTGGCATTGATGCAGTTGTTCTTTCAACTCAACACTGTGATTCAATCTCACAAAACGACTTAGTTGAAGCGGTAATGGAAACTATCATTAAACCGGTTCTTCCTGCTGAGCTTATCTCAAGCGCAACTAAGTTCTTCATCAACCCAACTGGCCGTTTCGTAATCGGTGGCCCAATGGGTGACTGTGGTCTTACAGGTCGTAAAATCATCGTTGATACATACGGTGGTATGGCTCGTCACGGTGGTGGTGCATTCTCTGGTAAAGATCCATCAAAAGTTGACCGCAGCGCTGCATACGCTGCACGTTACGTTGCTAAAAACGTGGTTGCTGCTGGCCTTGCTGATAAATGTGAGCTACAAGTTTCTTACGCTATCGGTGTTGCAGAGCCAACATCAATCAGTATCGAGACATTTGGTACAGGTAAATTAGAAGAAGCGCGTCTAATCGAATTAGTACGTGAGCACTTTGATCTTCGCCCTTACGGCTTAATCCATATGCTTGATCTTGAGCGTCCTATCTATCAACCGACTGCGGCTTACGGTCACTTCGGTCGTGAAGAGTTCCCTTGGGAGCGCACAGACAAAGCAGACGCACTTCGCGCAGCAGCTGGTCTGTAATAGGTTAGATAAAATAAAAAAGCGCTTCGGCGCTTTTTTTTATTTCTGGCTTATCTGATTTAAAGATAACTTATAATTTTTTCGTAAACTGCCACACCCCAGACTAAGGCTAGAATTAGCAACGCCAATGTCACTGCCGCTGAAGCCATATCTTTAGCACGCCCTGATAATACATGATACTCAATCCCTACTCGGTCAGTCAGTGCTTCTATTGACGAGTTAAGTAACTCGACGATTAATAGTAATAAGTAAGGAATAAACAGCACTAACCAATGATTCAACGACTGTGCAAGCACGACTGATAAAGGTAATAAACACACCCCTAGGTAGATTTCAGAGCGAAATGCGGACTCTTCTTTAAATGCCGCTTTAAATCCTTTAACTGAACATTTAGTTGCTTTAAAAATGCGTCCAATACCAATACCATTTGGCTTATTAACCAAGGGAATTTTTGGTTCTTTCATGCTTTTCCTACTGCTCGCCTTTTAGCAACAAGTGCCACGCTATGCCCATATATTGGTTATATGCGTTGAATGTTGCGTCATCTATTTTTGCAAAAGGTGTGCTTTGTTTGTTGTAACGCACATCATATCGCTGCTTTTCGTTGATCAAATGATATTCATAAATCCCCGAAAAGTCACCTCGCCATAATTGTTGTCCTTTGCGAGCTGTCTGAAAGCCAAAAATTGTCCGGTCTGTTGTTGGTGATAATAGTGATTTACCAACGCTATAGAATGCACTATTTGGCTTTGCCACCAAATTCAAAATTGTAGGAGCAATATCCATATGGCTGGCCAGCTGCGGTTCTGCCTTTAGTTGCTGTATAGCTTGACCATAAAAAACAATGGGTACATGAGTGAGTTCATATAAATTAGGCTGGTCATGAATGTAACGACGGCTGTAATGATCGCCAGTAATAACAAAAAGTGCATCAGGGTATTGCGACTCCATCTTATCAACAAACTCTCCAAGCATATGGTCCGCATACCAAAGGTGGCCAAGTGTATAGGGCGACAAAAGTTCTGAGTTTAACTCTCGTAATGCTGAAGGGTAATCATCAATAGACTCCAAGGGGTAGCCATACTGTTTTAAATTTAAATTAAAAGGTCCGTGATAACTGGTTGTCATTACAACATTAAAGGTATTTTCTTTCGCTTTATTAGCAACCAGTTCGAATAGTTGTTGATCATCTATACCCCACACACCTGCTGAACCTTTACCTCCCATGTCTGCTGCTGAATATAATCTATCAACACCTTGTGATTTTGCGTATGTCCCAATATTCTGCCAAGACAATAACCCCCCATAAAAAAACTGGCTGCGATAGCCTTGCTGTTCCAATTGCTCGAATAACGACATTGGACTAGCTGGTTTTTGTGGGCCAATCTTGCTCATATTAACGCCTGCATAAGGAATGCCGGATAAGATGCTTGAAAGCGAGTTCATTGTGCTACTCGCTGCAGGCAATGCATCTGGGAAATACAAACCTTTTTCAGCCAGTTTTTGTAACTGTGTTGTAAGACCTAGCCCAAAATACTTTTCTTGTAATGGCCACGAATCATAACTTTCCATTATTATAAGAAATATTCTCGATGGCTGCGTAGTAAGTACGCCAGTTGTAGTATGCTTTAAATTAATTAGCGGTTCGCTAATAGATTGATCATTAGCTAAATAAGGATTCTTGGAGTTAGCGCCATGACTCTGAAGTTCATTATAATCTCTGATTGCGTATATAAAGCTTCTCAACGGATTTATGACTAAGTTATTGGCGAAAGGATCTGGTGTCACTGCAGACCATTTGCGCATTGCAGGGCGAGATTCAAAAGACCCTCTTACAGCACAAATTGTTAAAACAACCATGATTATAACAAGCACTGTGCGCTTGACTTTACAATCCGTAAACAAATTACTCAGTACATGAAGCTGATGCCGATTAATCCAATTGCAAATGTTAAATGAAAAATACAATAAAACACATAATGTAATGACACTACCCCATGGTTTATATTGCATAGCGACTGTCTTGAGAATTGCGGCCTGATCGTCATGCAGCCCTTCAAACATGAAGTAATTAAACTGACTACCATACTCAGCTATGTAGGTCACACTAACAACACATAGTAACACGCTTAAACTAAGATATATCTGAGCACTGTAATGACGAACACTAGCAACCCAATGCGATTTTCGAATTGGTTGTAAGAAACAGTTAAAAATAAATGGAATTGTTAAGCAAACACCAGCAGCAGCAGAATCAAAGGCAAAGCCTGCTTTTAATGTCGTTGCAAATGTATCGAGTGTTAAAGGACTACTAAGATGGTCATAAAAATAGAATAAGAAAAACACTCTAAATGCCATAAATAAAGTGACACCAGCTAGCCATAACATTGCCAACCGAGTATTTTCCTCAACAAAGGCATACCACCTACTTGTAGCAAACGGCTTAAGTTCCATAAATACAATATCCCTGTAATAAAAACGAAACAGAGTGTATTTAAAAAAGGAACAATTTCAATCAATCTTTTGTAATTATATGTAATATTTTTGTATTACTACTCAAAATGAGGGCATGAACCGATACGGCTGGGTGATTTGATACGAGAAAATTGATTATTAGCTAATTGTTCTCGGAGTGCTTCTAGAGTTTTATAGACGCTTTTTAACGACACTTTATTACTTAACCAGCGGGGAATTGAGCCACTTGGATCTGCATAGGCTTGATGGCGTACCAACAAATTGCTTTGTTGCTCTTCTAAACGCCAATAAGCGGTAAGGTCTTTAATACGCACAATGCCTGCAACTTCGGCTTTTGCATACGGTTGGCTTTTGATTTGTAACTCTGTTTTGTGTTCATCCAAAGCATGATAACAAGAGTAACTCACTAAATCTCGGTCTGACACCGGCCAAGGCGAATTAAAATGGGTGTAAACAAGCGTTTCCGAGGGGCTTAAGCGCTCCATTAAAGTCACGCTTTTTACATTTTCAAGCCAATTTGGTGCATTGTCGGTATCACTTAACAACGCCATAAAGTCACTTGCTTTGGCATTTTTAACCAGCACAGAGGCATTAATTTCTACAATGCCAGTGTCGTGTTTTTTATAGCTAACTTTAATATCGTCTTGCTGTTTGTAAGTTTTCCATTCGATAGGATTAGCAAATGCCGATAAACTCAACCATGCTAACCCAATCCATAGGCCAAAGCGCATTGATTTACAGCCAGTAAGGGTCTGTATTAAATGAAGCGTGGCGACTTTGCTCCATTGCACTCACTAAAAATTCAGACTTTTGATCAAGCCATGATTGAATTTTTGTCAGCTCTAAGTCGTCTTGTCCTGCACATAATTGCTTTAAGTACTCAAGGGTACTTAATTCATAAATACCATGCGAGATATCGACCCACGGCATACGAAACTCATTTCGATCCTCTCTATCGAACAAAGCCCCTAAGCAGTTGCCGCTAAGTAATGAGTTTTCAAGACGCGTGCGCAGTGCCAAATAATCTTTATCTGTAAACACTTGCTGATCAGGAATGAGCTCGTGCATGTCGTGCCAATCTTTAGCAAATAAACGCTTAGCAATATCGGCAACCGGTTTTTCCGCAGCCTGAAACTCAGCTTGCCCCCATGATTTGCGCCATTGCTTTTCAATTAACCACGTCGTTAGCTGTAATAGCAAGCGGTTGTACCGGGTGCTATGGAATAGTGTTTCAATATCGTCAATGCTTGGCTGTAGTTCTTTTAAGTCATTAATAACCTGTGTGAGCTCTGGCGCACTGTTGATTTTTTTGTAGTATGCATGGCGCTTTGAGGTGTACGTTTTTAGCTGAATTGCATTTTCAACCCAAGCTAATTCACTTAATAACCACTTTAACTCAGTGCGCAATGATTCAGTGTCGTCTTTGCTAACAATGTCGTCAAAAAGCCAAAATGTATGACGAATTAAACGAATACCGTCGGTCACACGCTTAAGCGTTTTTAAACTCGGTTTAATGAAGTAACACGCTTCATGTTTTTGTACAAAACGAATCGCGTAGTTGATACTTTCAATTAATGCTTGCTCTTGCGTAGCATCACGTTTTAACGGCACAAAGCCGATTGATTTACTTGCTTTTAATGGCTTGTCATCGGCAAGCCCATAACCACGTGCAGCTTTAGAATAAAGACCTAAGCGAACATGACTCTCACTAACTAATTTATCCGCTAATGCAAACAGTTCATTGCGGCTACCTTCGATAAGTTCGATTTCAAGTTCAGAAATTGGCTCAACCTGACCCGATGCAGCAACTTCACCTTTATCTAACACCACTTCAATTTTTGCACCATTTTCGGTTTCGAGTAACCATGTACGGCGAATGAAATTTGTACTAAAAATTGGGTATAGATTCTCAGCAATGGCAGACACTTGCATTCCATGCGGCCAAATAGCGGCATCAAAAGCAAGTAAATCAGGGCGATTACCTGTGAGTGGCAAGTTGTATTCAGGGCGCTGATGAAGACCACCAACCACTTCGCCGGCAAGTTTGATGGTTTGCTCACAATCACTATCGCAACAACGAGTACGTAGGCCAATATCTAAAGCACGTAATTCTCGGCTTGGCGTATCGTAATAAGCATTTTGTAAGCTTCGCGACGGTTTATTAGTAACGGTTTTTGCAAATTGGGTAATTAATGCGGGGATCAGTGGAACAACGGCATCTGACACCAAAAACTTCAGTTCTATCTCAGTATCCATTCGTTTTGCGGAGTACATTTAAAATAAATAAGTGCTCAAAATAAACAAAGCAGCTACTTAATGCAAATTTTTTCCTGATTTTTGCGACCAAGTCTAATCACGGATTACAATATCAGCCTTGCTATTGATAGTTGAAATCCCTACTATCTCTATACTTAAAGAAATTATAAATTTAGCCACTTCTAGGCAAGATCACATTAACAAGGTAGATTGATGTTAAAACAGTGTATTTTTGGGTTGCTCCTTGCGGCCACCTCTTTTATTAGTTACGCAGAAGAAGCGCCAAGCAGCGACAGCCAAAACACCGCCTATATAGTCGATAACCTGTACACCTTTATGCACTCTGGTCCAAGCAAAAACTACCGTATACTGGGCTCAGTCGATGCAGGTACACAAGTTATGTTGTTATCGGATGAAGATAATGGTTACTTTAAAATTCGTGATGATAAAGATCGTGAAGGCTGGGTAGAAGCAAAATTCGTAACCGAAAATGCAGGTATCCAACAACAATTTCAAGCCCTAAATAATGATATGACGTTAATGCAAGAGCAACTTCGTCAAGCAGAGATTGAGCTGCCGCAATTACAAGAACAAAATAGAGCACTGACAGATCAAAACCTAGCACTTAGCAAGCAAATCGAAACCCTTAAGAACACCATCGAGTCTGAGCGTAATGCAAAACAAACCGCAAGTGCTAAAGAGAAACGCCAGCTATTAACTTATGGCGGTGCCATTGCATTTATTGGTTTACTGTTAGGCATTATCCTCACTGTAGTGTTATCTCGCCGTAAACGCTATGACGGCTGGGCATAACTGGTAAAACTGCAAAAAAGCACCTATTGGTGCTTTTTTTGTATCTATATATCGAATCTAAGTCCGGTATCTTGTTTAATTTTTTCGATAACCATATAAGTATGATGTGTACCAACCCCCGGAATATCAACTAAATCTCCCAGCACTTGGCGGTATTCATCCATATCAGAGACTCGCACTTTTAATAAATAGTCATAGCCACCAGCAACCATGTCACATTCAACGACTTGAGGAATATTTAAAATATACTCGCGAAACACTTTAAAAACTGATGTATTAGATGTCACCAAGGATACTTGCACGTGCGCTAACAAGCTCTGGTTAAGTTTACCTTCGCTAAGCTTTGCGTAGTAGCCTTCGATGTAGCCTTCTTGCTCTAAACGTTTTACACGGTCTAGACACGGGCTTGGGCTCAGGTTTACCTGTTTTGCGAGGTTTACGTTCGATATTCTGCCATTTTTTTGCAGAGCGTCTAAAATTGCTAAATCGATGCGATCTAACATGCGTAATCTATTCGGACTGGTCATAACAGAATTTTATGCGGCTAAGTTAACGGTATGCCCTGTAAATTATCGTAAATCGAAAAATTTAACCAGCATATTCTGCTGGATTTTAATTAGAATGCACGAATTATATCAATGGTAAGAAATGCAATTAGTTCATTTTTTAGACTCCACACACCAGAGGGTTACATATGCTATTTAATGGCGATTTGACAACTGAATGTCCAATTAGACAAAAGATCCGTGATTTCTACCGTATTGACGAAAATGCGGTTATTGATCACATTTTGCCTTTGGCTGAAGTAGGCGTGAAAGCGCGTAGCCGAGCGTGGGAACGTGCTCGTCAAATGGTTTTAAATATCCGTCGCGATCAGGATGGTCAAAGCGGTGTAGATGCACTATTAAATGAGTTTTCACTTTCAAGTGAAGAAGGCGTTGTTTTAATGTGTCTTGCAGAAGCACTATTACGCGTTCCAGATAAAGCGACGCAAGAGTCACTAATTCGTGACAAACTTGCTAAAGGTGACTGGAGCTCTCATTTAGGTAGCAGCGATTCTTTATTTGTAAACGCCTCATCTTGGGGTCTGTTAGTAACCGGTAAAATGGTTAATTACAGCGACAAATCGAAAGAGCAACAGTTCGGTGTGCTTAAGAAAACAATAGGTCGTCTAGGTGAGCCTGTTATTCGTAAATCTGTGAACTTCGCGATGAAGATCATGGGTAAGCAATTCGTTATGGGTCGTACTATTGACGAAGCAATTGAACGTGCAGCGGATAAAGAGCAAAAAGGCTACGTATATTCATACGATATGCTAGGTGAAGGCGCGCGCACCATGAAAGATGCTGAGCGTTACTTCCAAAGCTATATGACTGCTATCCACGCAATTGGTAAAGCGGCAAATGGCCGTGGTCCAATCAAAAGCCCGGGTATCTCAGTTAAGATATCTGCAATTCACCCGCGCTATGAATTCACTCATCGCGAGCGTGTTATCGCTGAAATCGTACCTAAGTTAAAAGAGCTTGCGCTTGCAGCGAAAAGCTACGATATCGGCTTTACTGTTGATGCTGAAGAAGCTGACCGTTTAGATATCTCACTAGATGTGATTGAAGCAGTATTTAGCGATGACGATTTAGGTAACTGGAACGGCTTTGGTTTAGCAGTTCAAGCATATCAAAAACGCGCTATTTTTGTGGTTGAGTGGGTTGCAGAACTTGCTCGTCGCGTTGGTCGTAAATTAATGGTTCGCCTTGTAAAAGGCGCATACTGGGATACCGAAATCAAAACGACTCAGCAAGATGGTTTAGATCACTACCCTGTATTCACACGTAAAGCGACCACTGACGTTTCTTACAAAGCGTGTGCTATCAAACTACTTGAAGCTCGTGATGTTCTGTATCCGCAATTTGCTACACACAACGCATATACTGCAGCAACAATTTTAGAAGTCGCGAAAGGCGACAACGAAGGTTTTGAGTTCCAACGCTTGCACGGTATGGGCGAGTCATTATTTGATCAAATCGTTGAGAAAGAAAAAATTCAATGTCGTGTTTACGCACCAGTTGGTCAGCACGAAGACTTACTTGCGTACTTAGTACGTCGTTTATTAGAAAACGGTGCTAATTCATCATTCGTAAATGCGATAGTTGATACCACTAAGCCTGTTGAATCACTATTACCTGATCCTGTCGAAACGCTGCAAGGTTTACGTAATAAATACAATACGCAAATTAAAATGCCAATTGATTTATATGGTGAAGAACGTGCTAACTCAAAAGGCATGGACTTGACTGACATCAATGTAATCACACCATTTAAAGAAAACCTTGATACGTGGTTTGAAGAGCATCGTATTGAATTAAGCGATGTGCCTGAAGGTTCTATCCCTGTGAAGAACCCTGCAAACCATAAAGAAATCATTGGTCATGTGAAATTACAATCATCAGAAGAGATGACTGCACTTTTAGAAAATGCAGAGAAAGCATTTGAATCATGGTCACAGACACCTGTTAAAGAGCGCGCAAACTTACTACGCCGCGTTGCTGATATCCTAGAGCGTCACCACGATGAACTTGTCGCTATTTGTATTAAAGAAGCAGGTAAAATTACCCAAGATGGTATCGATGAAGTTCGTGAAGCAGTGGATTTCTGCCGCTACTACGCAGCACGCGCTGAGGAACTATCAGAAGATGAACGCTTTGAAGCGCGTGGTGTGATCTTATGTATCAGCCCATGGAACTTCCCGCTTGCTATCTTCTTAGGTCAAGTTGCCGCAGCAATCGTAACTGGTAACACAGTTATTGCTAAACCTGCTGAGCAAACCAGCCTAATTGCTCTTCGTACCATTGAACTTATGCTATCTGTAGGTTTACCAGAGCATGTTGTACAACCTGTTATTGCTCGTGGTAGCGAAGTAGGTAAAACTATCGTTCCTGATGAGCGAATTCAAGCTGTTATGTTCACAGGTTCTACAGAAACAGGGACTCTCATTTCGCAAACACTTGCTGCGCGTAACGATATTCAAGTACCGCTTATCGCTGAAACCGGTGGTCAAAACTGTATGATCGTTGACTCAACAGCTCTACCAGAACAAGTTGTTGATGATGTGATCAGTTCAGGTTTCCAAAGTGCTGGTCAACGCTGTTCTGCACTACGTGTATTATTCTTACAAGAAGATGTTGCTGATGGCATCATTGAGATGCTTAAAGGCGCTTTAAAAGAGCTTCACGTTGGCGACCCTTCATTACTTTCAACGGATATCGGTCCTGTTATCGACGAAAAAGCACTTAAAAACTTAACTGACCACGTTGAGTACTTAAAAGGTAATGCAACACTTCACTATGAATGTGCAATTCCTGATAACAGCGAAAACGGTGCTTATTTCTTTGCACCTCGTTTATACGAGATCAAAGATTTATCGGTGCTTAAACGCGAAGTTTTTGGCCCGTGTGTACATATCATCCGCTTCAAAGGCACAGAGCTTGATAATGTGATTGATCAAATCAATGGCACTGGCTTTGGCTTAACCATGGGTGTGCACTCACGTATCGAAGAGCGCTGCGAGTACTTAGCGAAAATGTCACGTGCAGGTAACGTTTACATCAACCGTAATATGATCGGTGCGATTGTTGGCGTACAACCTTTCGGTGGCCGTGGTTTATCTGGTACAGGCCCTAAAGCCGGTGGCCCTAACTACTTACAACGTCTTGTGAAAGAAAAAGCATCACCAGATAACGTACAAATGACAAATCTAACACCTGATGAGTTAGATACTCACCACTACTCAGGTGCTGCTGAGCAAGTTGCTAAGCTGATGGATAACTCATTACGTGATGAAAAAATCTGGCGTGCAACACCACTTAACGACCGAGTTTCTGCTGTTCGTCAATTACTTGCAAAAGTAGCGACTGTTGAAATCATTGATGAACTTGCTGATGACTTAGCGTTAACCTTAGCTGATGCACGTGCACAGCTTAACCGTCTTGAAAAACACATGCGTAAACACACTGTGTTGCCTGGGCCAACGGGTGAGTCTAATACGCTGCACTTAGAGCCTCGTGGTTGTGTAGTTTGTTATGCCGACAAGAGCACATCGTTTAACTTCTGGGCAATTTCAATTATCACAGCATTAGCTGCTGGTAACACAGTAATCACGGTTGCTTCTGAGTTATTCTTTGATGAAGCAGTTGCATTTAGAGATAAGTTTATTTCAACAGGTATTGCTGAGGGTGTATTCCAAGTTGCTAAACCTAATCAGTTACAAGCAATTTTAGCACATCCTCACCTTGCTGGTGCTGTTGTAGCTGCACGCTCATCACGTTTAGGCTACTTCAGCCAGCAGCTAGCACAGCGTAAAGGTGCGATTCTGCCAGTGATCAGCTCAGAGTACTACGACACGCTAATCAAGCGTTTATTAACTGAGAAAACAATTAGTGTTGATACAACCGCATCTGGTGGTAACACATCACTAATGACATTGGTTGAAGACGACGAGTAATCGTATTGATTAAAGGAAATTAACCCCTCCTGAGCTAAATAAAAGCCCTCGCAATTGCGAGGGCTTTTTGATTTTTAAAGATACCTTTTCATTATTCTTGTTTACCGAGATACAGATTTTCTGCTAGTTTTATAGTATTGAACTCGATTAGAAGTAAAGGCCTTGAAAACACTCCCTATCAATCAACTTAAGCCGGGCATGTTTGTCCAAAGTGTAACGAAACAGACTGGCAAGATCCGTATTAAAAACCAAGGTTGGGTAAAAACACAGGGAAGCATAGACAAGCTGATCAAGGCTGGCATATTAGAAATAGCTATCGACCCAAACAAAACACTGACTTTAGACAGTGAGAATAAAGTGGTTGAGCAGCAAAATAACCCACAACCTGCTGACGACACCACTGCTTTTGATCCCTGGCACACCACTCATAGTGTGTCGGCAGAAATGAGTAAGGCAAATAGCTTATATAACGAAGCAAAGTCATTACAAAACAAAGCCTTTGACGATATACGTGATGGTAATAAAATTGATATAGCTCCTTTTAAAGACCTAGCAAACGGTTTTATTGATTCGGTTTTTCGTAATCAAGACGCCCTCGCCTGTATCACTCGTATGCGTGAGAAAGATGCTTATCTACTTGAGCATTCAATCAACGTATCAATTTTAATGAGTATTTTTGCCAAACATTTAGGGATAGAAAGATCGATAATCCAAGAAATTGCCACAGGTGCATTACTGCACGATATCGGCAAAATTAATATTCCGGATGAAATTCTCAATAAGCCAGGCAAGTTAACAGATGACGAATATAAAACCATTCAAGATCATGCTCGCTTTAGTAAAGAGATTTTAGAGCAAGCAGGCTTGAGCGGGATTGCTGTTGATATAGCAGGGTTCCACCATGAGCGCCTAGATGGCAGTGGCTACCCATTTGGTAAAAGCGCTGATGAGATAAGCTTGTATGTGCGAATGGCATCGATTGTTGATGTCTATGATGCATTAACCGCTGAGCGGGTCTATAAAGCAGGTATGGAGCCAATAAAGGCGTTTAAGATACTTAAAGATGGCTGCCCAGATAGCTTTGATGGAGACCTAGTAACCAAATTTATACAGTGTATCGGTATTCACCCTGTTGGCACCTTGGTAAAACTTGAAAGCCAAAAATTAGGAGTGGTAACACGTAGTAACCCTACCAGCCCATTAAAGCCCTCTGTAAAGGTTTTTTATAATGCCAAACATGCACACTATACCGAAGTACAAGATATCGATTTAGCAAACAGCCGCTGTCACGATAGCTTAGAAGCAGCTGTCAGACCGACTGACTTTAATATCGATCTGATCCGCTTCTTTAAGAACTCTATTTTACCTTAGCCCTTAGTAAGACTGGCTATTCAGGCCAGTCTTGTAATGCTTTTAATGTAAACTCATAACCATCGTAGCTTAATAAAGTTTGCTCTGGGGTGATTTCAACCACAGATAACACGCCGATGTTATCTCCTTCATATAACTCTCGGCCATTAAGCTTTATCCAACGCTTAGACGTTTCTGAAGCATAGATGTGTGCTTGGTATTTAATTGTTGGAATAAGGCTTTGTAATGCATCTGGCAAGAGTTCAATAGGCTCTGCATAGGACGTGTTTTTAGTACTTCGAGTAATATCGACACTACGTTTGCTGTCAACATCTTCAACAGCCTTAGCAAAAGCGTCTTTCAATGTATCAGACACATCTCTTAACTCATCATTGGCTGATGATGTAGAAACAGGTTGAACTGGCTGACTACCGAGTGGTTTACCAAGCACCTTATATTTACTTAAATCGACACCGTTACTACTCATTTGTTGAGGATTAATTTGCTGCATTGGTTGCGAGAACTGTGGCTGTGATTGATACGCAGGCTGATTTTGGTATACCGGTTGCTGGTACTGAGGTTGTACTTGATAGCCTTGATTGGCGTACACAGGAGCTGAATTAACTGGCACTTGCACCCATTGATATTGCTGACCTTGCACCGGAACTTGCTGCATCATTTGTTGCTGTACCGCTGCTTGTTGCATTACTTGACCTTGCTGAATCGCAGCTGCTTGTCCTACATTATTTGTAGCTTGCTGAGGTTGAATTTGTGCTACTTGCTCTTGTTTAGCAGGCTGTTCGTTTTCAGGGCTTGTCTTAATCTCAGTCGAGGTGCTTTCGGCCACTTCATTGTTGTTATTAACGACCTTTGGCTGCTCGGCAAATGGTTTAGTTTTCTGTAACCATTTACCAATCGAAAATCCAGCCATAAGCGTTAATATTGCCGCTAGTAATAGGCCAAATAAAAAAGCTAATCGACGATAACGTTTAAGTTCTTGCTGTTGTTTGAGCGCTAGTGCAGCTTGATCGTGATCAACCGCGGTTTGTTCGTGCTGACCAGACTGTTTAATTGCATCTAATAATAATGACATAAATGTAAACTCGTTATATTAGGTAGGATAAACCAATACCCATCCCTAATACGGCTAAAAATGAAACTGGATAAAGCCAAACATAACTCGGCTCTTTATTTTCTACTGCAGCAACAGGAGTGCTGGTTGGCGGTAGTGCTTCGGCGGCAGAGCGCATCACAAGCTCACTGTCAATACTCAGTTTTTGTTGAGAAAACGCGCCGACTAGACAACGCTCACACAGTAAATTGATTAACCTTGGAACGCCTTGAGTAACTTGATAAATCGCTTTTAATGCATCACCCGAGAATAAAGCTTGTTCTGTCCCCGCTTTAAACAAACGATGCTTAACATAGGCAAACACTTGCCCTTCAGTTAGTGGCAATAAGTGATAACGCGCAGTGATTCGCTGAGCAAGTTGTCTTAATTCAGTGCGTTTTAGTAGCTCTTGAAGCTCCGGTTGCCCTACTAACACAATTTGCAGCAGCTTCTTATGATCTGTTTCGATATTGGTTAACAGCCGCAACTGTTCTAACACATCTGGCGCGAGTAGTTGTGCTTCATCAATAATTAAGATGGTATGGCCGCCTGCTTGATTATTTGCCTCAAGGTGTTTTTTGATTACATCAGTGAGGGTCTTTAAGGTCGCATTAGTGCTGTCATAGTCGATATTCAATTCATCACAAATACTGGCAAGCAGTTCAAGCTGTGACAAAGCAGGGTTATGAATTTGTGCTACTTGAGTATTTTCAGGTAGCTGCTCTTGCAGGCTTCTCGTTAGTGTTGTTTTACCTGTACCGACTTCACCTGTTAATAAAACGAAGCCACCCGCTTCACCTAATCCGTAGGTAAGGTGTGCTAATGCCTCTTTATGACGCTCACTAAGAAATAAATACTCAGGATTTGGGGCAATTGAAAAGGGTTTTTCTGACAAGCCAAAATAGCTTAAATACACCGTGTTATTCCTTGCGTTTAAAATCACGGTCTATAATGGCAAAAAACCTCGCTACTTAAAACCTTGTTTACATTTTATTGGTTAAATAACGTAAAATAGCCAAAAGGCAAAATTAGAGGTGTTTTATGCAGGTTTATTTAGTCGGTGGCGCAGTCAGAGATGCCCTACTTGGTCGTGACATTAAAGAGCGTGACTATGTGGTGGTTGGCGCAACGCCTGAGCAACTTATTAGTCAAGGCTATCAACAAGTTGGTAAAGACTTCCCGGTATTTTTACATCCTCAAAGTAAAGAAGAATACGCGCTAGCTCGCACCGAGCGAAAACAAGGCCAAGGCTATAACGGCTTTATTTGTGATTTCGCGCCGGATGTGACACTAGAGCAAGACTTAATTCGCCGAGATCTCACTGTAAATGCCATTGCACAAGCTGAAGATGGCAGCTTAATTGACCCTTTTTCTGGCCAACAAGACTTAGAAAATCGCTTACTTCGTCATGTTTCTGATGCCTTTAGTGAAGATCCATTGAGAATATTACGGGTAGCCCGTTTTGCCGCTCGTTATCATTACCTAGGTTTCACTATTGCTCCAGAAACCAAAGCTCTTTTAATTGATATGGTGAAGGCGGGTGAACTTAACACTCTCACCGCTGAACGAGTGTGGTTAGAGTGCGAAAAGTCTCTCAGTGACGGTGCATTTAGCGAGTTTCTAAATGTGCTTGCTAGTATTGGCGGTCTGCATGTCGTAAGCGCGGAGCTTGAAGAAAAGTGGTGCGATGAGCTTTACAACACGCTACAAGCACGCTTTGCCTATGCTAATAAACTGCAAATTAATGACATTGCAGTGTTATTCAGTCAAGTCACCTTATCGCTTTCAAGTGACGAGATAAAGATCATTGCAACTAGCATACGCTTACCTAATGAAGTACGTGATTTAGCGCTATTTAGTCAAATACATCAAACAACGTTAAGCGCAGAAAAACCGACTAGCGAGGCTATTTTTAGCAGCTTTAATCAACTTGATTTATGGCGTCGCCCAGAACGCTTTGAACAGGTATTAAAGGTTTTAGAGGTTAGTCATCAACAGTCAGTTGCCTGCTATGAGTCAATAATAAAAGCAGCAGCGCAAGCGCGTGCAGTTAATCCGCAGCAGTTTATTGCGCAAGGTATTAAAGGGGCAGAAATAAAAACCGCGCTTGAGCAAGCGCGGTTAGAGGTTATTAAAAATTACTTTTCGTAGCGCACCAAACGCAAATAAACATCAGATGTTTTTGCATGAAGGCTATTTATGCCTTTATCAAATTGATACACCCAAGCAAGATCAGTGCGACTGATCCCTGAAGTGCTACTCCAATAGTTTTGCAGCTTAGTTGATAAAAACGCCGTTTCGTTAATACTAGGCTGCACACAACTGTGCTCTAAAATGCTTGCTAACTCCTTAACATTTGGCACATGCCAATCGCTGTAATCAGCAAAGGTTGCATTTTCAGCCCCGCGCAGTGCCTCACCCCAGGTAAGTTGCTGGCTGGTCCCTTCACAGGTATCCGTTTCACTATTATAGCTTTGACCAAATGTACAACGTTGCCACATAAGGCCCGTTGCGCTGTCGCTGACTGTACCATCTTCGTTAATCACAAAACGGCTATCAGGGGTGGTCTCTGTGACGGCGTTATAACATACTTGCGCTGCGACATAACCCGATTGCAAAGCAATAACGGTAAGTGCGGTAATTAAAGGTAACTTTCGCATATTACTCTCCCGGCGTTCTGACTAAGCGCACAAAGGCGGTGTTATTTTTGGGGTACGCTAAATCATTAGCACTACTCATATCAATAATATAGGCCTGCGATAGACTTGTACCATCTGCCGCTGTTTGTGAGGTCCAATATGGCATAAACGAACTGCTACTAGTACTTAGCTGAGTATCACTAGGCTGATTAGGGAAAAAGTCTGTATTAAGTAACGTAGACTCACCTTGTTTGGCATAATCTAATAGCCCTAATAATTCAGTGTAAGTGGGCACACGCCAGTTTGTACCACCGCAAAAGTCGCGGCTATTTACATCATCAATATAAGTTTGCAAGCCACAGTTACTAGTACTTGGGCATGTAGAGCCCGCAGCCCCTTGTACACTGCCAGTTTGCACTCCAGTTGAACCATTTAGATACCAAGTATAATGATTTGATCCAGCACGCTCGGTGGTTGACGGTGGCAATGTTGAACTTGCTTCTTTCACTTCCCATATAAGCCCTGTCACGTTATCGCGTACGCAGCTAAAGCGAGTAGCATCATCAGGTAGTTCATCGGCAAATTCATTCATTTTCGTAAAATCAAACGCCAAGTCACCCTGACCAACTTTATCGAGTTGATTTGCGACGCTGTCACGACCTATATCAGCGTCTTGGCTTGGAAAGTCTTCGCTGTCACAATTAATTTTTTGTGAGTTGTTGTAGCAATCACTCATGCCGGTATCATTAATTAAACCCAGAGGTTTTGGGCTTATATCTATAATCACAATATCCGTGTCGCTACGTGATTTACTGTCTGTCACGGTAACTTCAAAGCTCAGCTCTGAATCGGTATCAACATCAGGAGCGACGAAAGTTGTGATACATTGATTCTGGTTTGCCAAAGTCACTGTTTCGCCTGTTAATTGCTGCCAAAAACATGATTTTGTTGCCGTCACGATTTCACTATTGCTAGCATCAAGCGTCACGGTATCAAACTCGATAACTTGTTGATCAACGCCCGCATCAGCAATAATTACTTCAACCGTTTTATTTAATGTAAACGACGCTTCAGTGCTCGCTGAACCACCTTCATCGTCGGTTACAGTCAAGCGCCAAGTCATCGCTGTATTTGATTCAAGTAGTGGGTGAGTGAAACTAATGGTTTGCTTGTCGTAACTATCAGCCGTTAATTCAGGGCCATCAAGTTGAGTCCATAAGTAGCTATCAACCGAACCATTTTCATCGATATCAGCAGACTCTTCGCCACTTAATGTAATCACATCATTGTATTGTGATGGTAACTCTTCTGGCGCGGTTTGAGTGATCACTGCAACTGGCAGTTGATTATTAGAGGTAATAAAAATACTAACTTGATCGGAAACAAGTTGCCCATCAGTTTGATAATTTACTTTTAAAACAAGTTCAGAGTCGAGTTTAATATCAGGAGCGGTAATGGTTTGTTCTGCGCCTTCAGCTGGAAAGCCTTCTACTGCTGGGCCACTGACTCGCTCCCAGGTAAAAGTGCCATCTGCTGGAGAGCCTTTGGCAAAGACAGTAAATTCACTTTTTTCAATAATTTGCTGATCTGAGCCTGCATTAACTGTTGCTGCGACTGGATTCGAATCACTCGAACCACCACCGCCGCCACAGGCTGTTAATGTCGTTAATGCAACTAGGGTAAGAGGCACTAATCTCATGTTTACCACCTTAAAATGCAAAGTCGGTCATGGCCGACTGCCAAATAAGCTAATAACAAGCAATTAAAGTGCCAGACTCGGGTTTATAAATAACTTTCTTGATGGATACGAACGAAAAGCTTTGTACCTACTTTACTGTAATCGACTTTGTATTCTCTGCCATCGAGGGCTTGGATAAACAACAAACGTTTTTCTTCTGCAAATACATCAGGGCTTGCTACATACACCATCTCTAAGTAGCGCTCTTTGGCTTCACGACGGTTTTTTGGCAGGTCGTCTTTAAACGGCTCTAAACCATTTTGAGTAACTTTAATGCGTGGGTGATTCTCACCATTCACAACCACTAAGTCGAGTTTTTTATCTTTGTGTATTATTGTGTTTCGACCGCTTTTAATAAAAGAACGTTCTTGACTCATAGTCTTATCCTGCTACTTACTGCACCTAACTGCTTACTTTTTCTGTAAACGCGCCTCAATAAACTCATTAGGATTCAGTTTCCAACGATTTAAATCAGCACTAAATTGCCAAATATCAACATCAAGAACATTGGCTGGCAACAATAAATCGTATCCTGTTAATTGCCTTAAATGCTGCGTACGATTAGCAAACATGGCAATCAATCCTTTGTAAAGCTGACCACTAGGGGCAGTGTAGTCCGTCTCTTCTATTAACCATTCTGATGGGCAATCACCATTTTTGCAATATTTTTGAATGACTTGCATAAATAAATGACGTTGCTCTATCAGTAATCGTCCAGCAATTCTCGGGGAAATCTGAGTTAAAAATTCATCTATGTTATTGAGTTTAATACCAACTGCGTTTAACTCAAGGTATTCTAAGCCTTGTTCCACTTTTGGTATACCACTATGATGAAAATTAGCACGATTTAGCTGCCAATTCCCAATTTTGTGATGATAAATAAGTAAATTCTGAGTAAATGTTAGGCTAAAGTATGGTTCTTGAGTTTTTAAAAAGCCAATAAAAATTGCGGCAATACAGGTTGTTGCTAAAAAAATCTCAACAATGCTAATTTCACCGGGCCTCAATAAGTTAACCAACATAATAATGATTAACCCAATACCGCCAACAATTAAAAACTCGCTGCCATGGCGAGATGCTTGAGCACGCACTTTGAGTGCAGGAAGTTTCTTATCCATATACTGAAAAGTAAAAAATAAACATCACAATTGTGACCAAAACTATCTTTCTAAGCGTTAAACAATAATTACACTTTGGTTCTTTACCCATACTAAAACCTCTCTTTTAGTCACAATAAAGGAACAAATTAGCCGAACTTTTAACTTTTACGCCAAATGCACAAATTTATGAGATACCTGACATACGGGGCACGTACTAATTTTGTACACTACACTCAACTAATTTTCTGGTAACACGATGATGTATTCTACACAATCTGGTAAAGCACTTTTTCCTTTTATTATTACCCTTTTACTTGGGTTATGTATTTATTTGTATTTACCTTCAAGCCAAGGGGAGCAAAGCAACTTTGGCAACCGTGCAACACAAGTAACAGCGCACACTGTTACAGCCGAGGAAAATGCAGTACTCATTGAAGCAATTGGTAGCGCTCGTGCTAACCAAGCGATTTATATTCGCAGCGCGCAAAACGATTATGTTACCGATATCTTTTTCAATGATGGCGACTTAGTGAGTAAAGGTCAAAAACTAGTTCAATTGCAATCTCAAGAAGAAGAATTAGCAGTAAAAGAGCTAAGTATTAATTTACGCGAAGAACGCCGCCAACTTGAGCGCCTCACTGAGTTATCTCGCTCACAAGCGACTGCTAAATCATTACTTGAAGAGCAATTATCGCGGGTTGACGCAACCGAAGCACAACTTGAAAGTGCTAAAACAAAGCTGGCAGAAATGACCATCAAAGCGCCATTTTCTGGCTTGCTAGGCAAGCGCGAAATTTCAATTGGTACTTATGTTAGCAATACAACAAACATTACCACACTTGATGATATCAGCATTATTAAGGTCGACTTTAAAGTGCCAGAAAAATACCTAGCTCAGTTGCAGCTTGGTATGAAAGTGATGACGCAAAATGATGCCTACCCAGAAAAAACCTTTAACGGTAAAGTGACCCACATTAGTTCTCGTATTGATTCTATAACACGTAGCGTTGAAGTAACTGCAAGCTTTATTAATAAAAGTGGTTTATTGCGACCAGGCATGTTGCTGAACACGGCGTTAGAGTTAAGTTCAAACCAAGCGCTAATGGTGCCAGAGAAAGCCGTAATCCCTCAGCAAGACAAACACTATGTGTTCCAAATTGAAGATGGCGTTGCTAACAAAGTAGAAGTACATGTGGCAGGTCGTCACAATGGCTGGGTAGCCATTGATAAAGGCCTTGAAAGTGGTCAGCAAGTTGTGACTGAAGGCATTATTAAGATCCGTACTGGCAGCAAAGTAAGTATCAAGGGCTAAACCATGAAAATTACTGATACTAGCGTTAAACGCCCGGTCTTTGCGATCGTAATCAACCTGTTATTACTTACCTTTGGTTTGGTGGCATTTTCTATGCTCCCACTGCGAGAATACCCGGATATTGAAACACCGATTGTCAGCGTTAGCACTGATTACACTGGTGCCAGCGCAGAGATTATTGAAACCAAAATCACCCAAGTACTCGAAAACCGCATTTCGGGTATCGAAGGCATCAAAAGTATTAATTCATCGAGCCGTAATGGTCGCTCAAATATCACCATTGAGTTTAATATCAGCCGTGATATCGATGCTGCATCAAACGATGTACGCGAACGTGTAGCCCGTGCCCTAGATAGCTTACCTGAGCAAGTTCGCCCGCCAGAGGTATCTAAATCAAACAGCGATGAAAGCCCAATTGCATGGTTCGTACTAAACAGTACTACCATGGATTCATTACAGTTATCTGATTATGCACAACGCTTTATTGTTGACCGATTAGCCGTTGTTGACGGTGTCTCAAACGTGCGTGTTGGTGGTGAACGTAAATACGCAATGAAAATCTGGTTAAACCGTAAAGCGATGGCTGCACGCGGTATAACCAGTAGCGATATCGAAAACACGTTACGAACTGAAAACGTTGAATTACCCGCTGGAGAAATCGAGTCTATCGACCGTGATTTTACAGTACGTACCGCCCGTAGTTATAAAGATCAGCGAGACTTTAGAAACTTGGTTATTAAACGTGGTGAAGATGGCTATTTAGTACGTTTAGGTGAAGTGGCTGATGTTCACTTAGAAGCCGCTGACGACGAAAGTCTGTTTCGCGGTAATGGCAGAAATATGATTGGCTTAGGCATTGTAAAGCAGGCCAAAGCCAATACTCTTACCGTCGTTGATAATGCCCGCGCAGAACTTGAAAAAATCAAGCGTAACCTGCCAGAAGGCACAACCATTCAAGACAGCTATGACTCATCTATTTTTATCAAAGAATCAATTGATGAAGTATATAGAACGCTTGGGATTTCAATGGCACTGGTTGTATTGGTTATCTACCTATTCTTAGGTAATATTCGTGCAACACTGGTACCTGCAGTCACGGTACCAGTAGCGCTAGTTGGTAGCTTTATGTTCTTGCTTGCTATGGGTTACTCAATCAACTTACTGACTCTATTAGCTCTCGTTCTTGCGATAGGTTTAGTCGTAGATGACGCAATTGTAATGCTTGAAAATATTCACCGCCGAATAGAGTTAGGTGAACCGCCTCTTCTTGCTGCGTTTCGTGGTGCCCGTGAAGTTGGCTTTGCGATTATCGCCACTACGCTCGTACTAATTGCAGTCTTCGTACCGCTGGTGTTTATGGATGGCCGTATCGGCGCACTATTCACCGAATTTGCTATGGCAGTAAGCGCCGCAGTGTTCTTCTCTAGTATTACAGCCTTAACCCTTTCTCCGGCACTTTGCTCAAAAGTACTGAAGCCATCAGAAAAAGAAAGTAAGTTTAGCCAGTGGATGGATAGAACATTTAACAAAATTGAAAACGCCTATCGTAATTCACTTACTTCAAATATGAGTCGTAAGTGGAGCTTACTACTAATGATGATTTTGGCTGGTGTTGCCAGCTTTATGCTATTTCAAAAAGTGCCATCAGAGCTGACGCCAAAAGAAGACCGTGGAACATTCTTTATTATGATGAGCGGCCCAGAAGGCGCTAGTTATGAGAATAATGCGGCTAACATGGCAAAAATTGAAGAGCGTTTGATGCCTTACTCTGAATCTGGTGAATTAAGTCGCGTGCTTATTCGAGTCCCGGGTTGGGGTGGTCAAGGTGGCGTGGCTATCATAGGAATGGCTGATTGGGATAAACGCAAGCGCTCAACTTGGGAAGTAATGGATGAAATTAGCGGTAAGATGACGGAAGTGACCGACGTACGGGCTTTTGCGATTATGCGCCGTGGTATCGGTGGCGGTGGTTCATCACGCCCAATTGAGTTTGTATTGCAAGGTAACGATTACGATCAACTAGCTGATTGGCGAGACCGTATTATCCAGCGTGCAGAGAAAAACCCTGGTTTGGTGAGAATCGACCATGATTACAAAGAAACCTTCCCGCAGTTTTTAATCAACATTGATAAAAACAAAGCTGCAGATTTAGGTGTTTCTGTATCTGATGTAGGTCGCACGCTAGAAACCATGTTAGGCCAACGTCGCGTAACGACCTTTATCGACCGCGGTGAAGAATACGATGTAATTTTAAAAGGGACCAAAGAAGATTTTGCTAACCCGACTGATATTTCAAATATCTACTTAAAATCACGCAGTGGCGAATTGGTTCCGCTAGATAGCTTAATTAGTTTAAAAGAAGAAGCCACTGCGTCTCGTTTGAACCGCTATAACCGTATGCGCGCAATTACGTTAAGTGCGAATTTAGCAGATGGCTATACCTTAGAAGAAGCGCTGAACTTCTTAAATCAAGTTGCGGCTGAAGAAAATGACATAGACGGTGCAATTGACTACAAAGGTGAATCGCAACTATTCTATGAAGGCGCATCAGCAATGACCTATGTATTCATTCTTGCACTAACTGTAACTTTCTTAGTACTTGCAGCCCAGTTTGAAAGCTTCATTCACCCGTTTGTGATCATGCTTACCGTTCCGCTTGGTTTAGTCGGCGCATTATTTGGCTTATGGTACACAGATCTCACTCTGAATATTTACAGCCAAATTGGTATCGTAATGCTAATTGGTTTGAGTGCGAAAAACGGTATTTTGATTGTTGAGTTTGCTAACCAACTACGCGATAAAGGCGTTGAGTTTGACGAAGCGATTACTCAAGCAGCTACGCAGCGTTTACGCCCCATTATCATGACCTCACTGACCACTGTAATGAGCTCGGTACCGCTAGTACTTGCAAGTGGCCCAGGTGCAGAAAGCCGTATGGTAATTGGTGTGGTGGTATTTACTGGTGTTATTGTTGCAACCTTACTTACCTTATTCGTAGTACCTGCAGCATACAGTGCGCTAGCCAGAAATACCCAGTCGCCTGAGTACTTACAAAGCAAGTTAGAACAACAGGCAAAAGATAAGCCGTTAGAAGAAATTTAAACGAGTTTAAGATGTTACAAAACGCCGTCTTTACGGCGTTTTGTTTTTTCAGCTATAGTCAGCAAAAAGGTAAGGAAGTTAAATATGGATAACAACATACAAATAGCTACTTTTGGCGGCGGCTGCTTTTGGTGTATTGATGCAGCATTTAGACGTGTGAAAGGAGTACTTAATGTCAGCTCTGGCTATGCTGGCGGCGAGATTGAAAACCCTAGTTATCAGCAAATTTGTACTGGCTTAACAGGTCATGCCGAGGTTGTTCAGCTTGATTTCGACAGCAGTGTTGTGAGCTATAACACCCTACTTGAAATGTTCTTCACTTTACATGATGCCACACAGTTAAACCGTCAAGGTAATGATGTCGGCACGCAGTATCGCAGTGTGATTTATTATCATGATGAACAACAAAAAACTGAGTCACAAGCCATGATTGATGCTTTACAAAAGCAAATTCGTGAACCCATTGTGACTGAACTCAGCCCTCTATCAAACTTTTATCCTGCAGAGCAGTACCACCAAGACTATTACAATGAAAACCCGAATCAAGGTTATTGCAGCATACTTATTGCCCCAAAGCTTGCTAAGTTCGAGCAATATTTCGCTGATAAACTAAAATGAAAAAAGCCCGCTAAGTAGGTAGCGAGCTTTTAGACGCAGAACTAATAATGAAGCTGAGCTTGTTTTTTACTTATACAAATGACATGAATGGGCAAATTAATGTCAATTACTCGCTTTAAGCAAACAGCTCAGCTGGCCTTAATAACTATTAGAACTGATAACGGGCACCTACAAACAAGCGGCGCTCAGCCGTGTTGTAGTAGTAATATTCATCGTTGATGAAGTCACCATCTAAGTCAGTGCCATAAGCATCAACGGCGTTGTAATCTTTATCGAATAGGTTTTCTATTCGTAGTGACACAGTTAAGTTGTCAGTCGCTTGGTAGTGACCTACTAAATTCCATAATGTATATGAAGGTAAGTGCGTTAACTTACCATCACGATCTCCACGGTATTGCATATCGATACCGGCATCAAAATCACCCCATGCTTTGTGCAATGACCAATTCACACTGTGATTTGACACATAGGTTAGTGACTGACCTGTTTGTGTATCTTCCGCTGAAAGGTAGGTAAAGTTAAAGCTATGATCAAAGCCAAACACTTGGTTTTTAAAACTAAATTCAACACCTTCGTGGCGAGCTTCGTTTATATTGGTTGGGATCCATTGCCCTGATGCATTTGGTGCCCAAGCGATTTTATTGTCGATTTCGCTGCGGAAAATCGCAATATCAAGACTAATATCATTCACATTGAGTGATAAACCAAGCTCTTGGTTATCTGATGTTTCAGGGTTTAACTCTGGATTACCTGAGCCTGGGTAATATAGATCATTAAATGTTGGAGATTTAAAACCAGTACTTTGACTAACACGGAATGTGGCGATGTCATTTAAGTGATAGCCTACAGCTGCAGTGTATGTTGTTTCATCACCAAACTGCTGATCATCATCTTGGCGAACTGTCAGGTTAGCGAGTACTTGTTCGTCATCATAATATGCGCCAACAAACACAGCGAATACTTCACGGCTGTCTTTTAAGTATGTACCTGAGTTAGTGTTCACTTCATCTTTATACCAATTCAAACCGCCACTAAGAGTCAGTGCTTGATTGAAAAAGTATTGGCCATTGTAATCGATTTGCTCACGCTCAGTTTCAAACTTATCAACCACCGTTGCACCAGTGTAATCAATACGTGAGTCATCTGAACTATCACTTGATATGGCAATATCGATGGCATGGCTGTGTTTTTCGAAGGCTTTTTTCCAACTTAATGAAGCTTGGTAATTTTCGAACTCGCCTTTTTCTACGGTACTGTTTGCTGGGCTATAAGCACTGTCGTATTTGGCTTCGCCTTCTGAGTACTGTGCTTGAGCTAAAAATTCACCTAATTGCTCATTTTGATAACCTAGATTAAAGCCAAGGTTTTTGTTTTCGTAGCCGTCTTCATCTGGCGCTAGACCTTGAAGAACATCAAAACCATCTGTTTTTTCATAACCAGCATTAACAGCAACATCAACACCCGCAAACTGACCACCCGTCGCTACTTGGTACTCTTGATAAGAGTCTGAGCCAAAAGTCACGTCTAAGGTCGTGTTTTGTGCTTTACGCGTAATGATATTAATCACACCTGCTAGCGCATCAGAGCCATATACAGCAGCACGTGAGCCTTTAATTACTTCAACATGCTCAATACTGTTTAAAGGAATATTGCTAATACTTTTATAACCAAGTGTTGCAGAGCCTGTACGTACACCATCAATTAAAATAAGCGTATGACGAGAGCTTGCACCACGTAAAGAAACACCTGAGCTTTGCCCAAAACCACCATTAGCATTAATTTGAAAGCCTGCTTGAGTCGCCAGTAAGCTTGGTAAGTCACGCACATAGCTTGCTTCAATATCAGCACGGTCAATAACAGTGACACTGGCTAATACATCATTAATTGATTGTTCGAATTTATTGGCAGTAACTGTGATGTGCTCTATTGATTGCTCGTCAGCAGATACAGAAAAAGATAACGCAGCAGCAACCGCTACGCATAACGCAGATTTATTTAGCATGATATCCCCTAGCCTGTGCCCACCGCACACGCGAATAGTAAGTTAATTCAAGGCCGGTCTCCGGACTCTGTACATGCATGGCATATACATTACCGTTGCGGGGGCAGTGTTGGCATTGTTTTCTCCCTGAAAACGCACCGACTTCCCGATTATCTTGCGACTATTTCACCCTTTGAAATATAACGTATCTGAAGATACAGCAAGCACCTCGAAAATAGGCCGTTATTGTGATGATTTTGGGGAAGAAAGTCAATGGACGGCTATACTTCTAAAGCAAAGCTTTAAGCCTAAAGCTTCAAACTGTAAGTGGAGTCAGATCAAAAAAGCCAATCAGCATGGTGATTGGCTTTTATAAAACAATGATTACCAGAAGTACTCGTGAGGTTTTGAATTTCCTAACGGAAAAACAATTCCTTCTGGGTCAGCACCATTCAGCACAAGCTTGCAAAGAGCTTTATTTAAGCGTCTTCTTGGCTTGGTCATCGTCATTTTCACCCACCAACTTGGTGTTTGTTGGTAAAAATAAGTACTGTGTGGGCCTGTGTATTTTCTGTTTATTTTACCGTGTTTATTACGGTCAATTGTTTTGTTCTTTACTGACATAAATATCCTCTAGCTGAAAATAGCTAGAAGATATCTTTTTCTCTGTAACCTAATATTCGTCTCAAAATACGCTCCTTGTAAAGTTCAGAAACTTGCAGGTTTATAGCTTAAAACCTACAGCTCAAAGCTATAAACACAGAGTATTAATCGCGGAAGTTTTTGAACTGGAATGGTTGACCTAAATCAGCAGTACGAACAACTTGCATTGCTTCTTGTAAATCATCACGTTTTTTACCTGTTACACGTAATTCTTCACCTTGAATAGCGGCTTGTACTTTGATTTTTGAGTCCTTGATTAATTTAACGATTTTCTTCGCTACGTCTTTTTCAATACCTTGCTTAAGCGCAACGTCACGCATTACGTATTTACCACTACGCGACTCATCTCTTAATTCTAAGCTAGATACATCTAAGCCACGCTTTGAAATTTTCGCAGCAAGAATGTCAAAAAGTTGCATAACTTGTTGTGGTGCTTCTGCTTTTAACTTGATTACTTTATCACTTAGTTCGATTGATGCATCAACACCACGAAAATCAAAACGCGTCTCTAGTTCACGCTTTGCATTATCTACTGCATTCTGCGCTTCGTTCATTTCTACTTCAGAAACAATATCAAATGAAGGCATGGGGTTCTCCTAACATAGTCTTTTTTAAATTCATTTATGGTTGGCAATTATAACGCTTATTTGTCGATTCTTTCTATTTTTATCCGATTTGTTCAGGTGCGATGCAAAAATTGTTTGATATACTGACCATTCAATTTCGGCATTTTTAGGGTTTATTGTGACAAGGCGTGTTTACCAAGTTATCTTTTTAGCCAGCATTATTGGCTTTACAATTTTATTTGCCAAAGAAATTAAAGGGGTGAGCAACCTCTTTCCACACGTAGATAAAGTGGCGCATTTTGGTATTTTCTTTGTACTGGCTATGGTGATGGACAAAGCCTTTAAATTGCCTCTTTTGGTGCAAATTTTACTATTAGCCGGATATGGTGCGGCCATAGAGTTTATGCAAGATATGCTGCCTTACCGTCAAGCTTCGGTTGGGGATTTTGTCGCTGATTTTATCGGTGCTGTAAGCTATTTTATTATAAAACTTGGTTTTCATGTAGGTAGTAAGCAACGTAATGGCTAACATATTAATTGTTGGCGACGGTGCGATTGGCTTGTTGTTTAGCCATTTTTTATCTGCACAACATGACATTACATTGCTGACCCGTAAGCCAACCCTGACCACGCGCTTTTATCAAGCCAGTAATGGTAAATCACATCCAATTAAAGCTCGCCTTATTCACCACAAAGAGCTTAGTCAATCCGCCCCCTTTGACTTAGTATTAATCACAGTTAAAGCATTTCAGGTGCAAGCTGCCTTTGGACAAATAAAACCTTACCTTAGTAAAAAATGCCAAATCGTTATTTCTCATAATGGTATGGGTAATGTTGATGAAGTTAATGCCCAGTTGTTAGACTCTCAAGGATTAGCGTTTTTAACAACGCGTTTAGCTGGCTTTAAAACAACGCCTTATAGTGTGAGCCATACTGGTAATGGCGAAAGCGTGCTGGGTGCTTGCAATAACGCTGCGAGTGGAAAGCTCAATGAGCTAAAGCAGCAGTTTAGCTACTTGCCACACTTTTCTGTTAGTGATGATATCCACTCATTGCGTTGGCAAAAGCTGTTAGTGAATATTGCCATAAACCCGTTAACAGCGATTCATAACATTAAAAATGGCCAATTACGTGCACCGCAATTTAGTACTCGTATCATTAACTTGCTCAATGAAGCATGCCTTGTTGCCAATAAACAAGGTGTTGACGTAAAGCTTAGCGAGGCACTGGACCAAGCCTATTCAGTGATGACGGCAACCGCTGAAAACTTTTCTTCTATGCAGCAAGACATCAGCCATAATCGAGAGTCTGAAATTGATGCAATTTGTGGTTATGTGTGTGAACAAGGCGCTAAATTAGGCGTAAAAACACCTTATAATCAAGCAATGCTTAGCATGATAAAAATAAAAAGTTAGCTAAGGGAAAGAGTAAAGTTACTAGCTTTCGTTTCTCGCAGTTATTTTCGGCATTAAAAAAGCGCGAACATGTCGCGCTTTTATCACTATCCCTTACGGGCGATACACTTTTACGTTGCTGTAGCCTTCTTCGTGAAGGATCAGCGCTTGTAGCTGGCTCATCACACCTTTAGCACAATATAAGTAATATTCTTTATCTTTTGGTAAGTCACCAAATTTAGTCGCTAAGCGGAAGAAAGGTAAATGAACAACTTCAATACCTTCAAGCTCTAATGGATTTGCATCTTCTTCTTCAGGTGAGCGAATATCAACAACAACTGCCCCCTCTGGTAAGTCAGATACAGACTCAGCTTCTTTCACTTCTTCTTTTGCTTCGGTGTCGATATCGCGAATATCCATCACACGGGCATTCTCAACAACCGTATTTAGCACGTCGAAGTCAAACTTAGCTTCTTCAGCAAGAATCGTTTTGATTTTTGCTTTAACTGTTGGCTTCTTAGAAATAACACCACAATACTCAGGCATGCTTTCTGCCATTTCAGCCGTACCAATTTGACGTGCAATATTAATAATATCTTGTTTATCGTGTTGGATTAACGGACGAATAATTAAGGTTTCAGTTACACGGTCAATAACACTTAAATTAGCAAGCGTTTGGCTCGATACCTGACCAATGCTTTCACCAGTTACCAGTGCTTGTACACCTAGCTTTTCTGCAACTTGGCTACCTGCACGCATCATCATACGTTTAAGAACAACACCCATTTGGCTGTTTTCAACGTTTTCTAAAATTTCAGCGACTACAGGTTCAAAATCAACCGTAACGAACTTCACTTTATGAGTAGAGCTAAACTGCTTCCAGATGTAGTAACTCGCTTGCTTAACACCGATTTCGTGAGCCGCACCACCTAGGTTAAAGAACAAGAAGTGAGTACGTGCACCTTTACGGATCATTTGATAGCTTGCAACACCTGAGTCAAAGCCACCCGACATTAGCGATAGTACATCTTCTTGTGTTGGTAGCGGGAAGCCTGCCATACCGTAGTGAGTTTGAGTAACGATATAAGCTTTATCATCACGCACTTCTAAACGAACTGTCACCTCTGGGTGAGATAATTTAACGCGTGCACCTTCAACATGCTGGTTTAAGCCACCACCTACGTAGCGCTCTACATCGCTTGAGGTGAAATCATGCTTACCTGAACGTTTACAACGCACACAGAATGTTTTGCCTGCAATGGTATGACCGATTAGTTCAAGTGCTTTTTGGTAAATATCGTCGATTGAGTCAAAGTCTGTTTCTGTTACTTCAATAAACTGTACGATACCTGGAATGCGTTTTAAGCCATCGATAATATCTAAGCGAACTTGCTCAGAGTCTAGCAAACTGACAACAGAGATATTATCCCAGTTGTTTCTTACCTGAACTTTTTCGTCAACGCGACGCAAAACGATCTTAATATTATTTTCTAATAACTTGGTAAAACGTTTACGAACAGATTTACTCTTGATCGCGATTTCAGGGTGTAGTTTGACGATAAATTTAAGCATAGTTCACTCTTAGACTGTGGATTTCACACGCCCCAAGGTTAAGCAACCTCAAGGGCGCGCGATTATAACAAAAATTATAGCGTCTAGGAAATAAACTGCTTTGCGGGATTATTGTTCGCTTTGCTCTGTTTCAGCAAGGGCTAAATACTTAGCTCTTAATTGGTTAACTTGCTCTAGATGTTGCTCTGTGCAATGAGCTTTTAATAGCAGTAATACTTTTAAAATACCGTTATAAATATCAGCTCTGGCAAGTTCACCACTTAAGCGGCGAGCTTTGATGTAAGGCGTCCAAAAGCTCACAGTCATTTTAAGCATATGCGCAAGCTCTGTAACATCTTCGTCTGCAATGCAAATAACACCGCCTTCACGTAATGCAAAAAGTACATCTTTAACTTGCTCTAAAAGCTCAGTTTGAAACGCAATGTAGCCTTTTTTCAGCTCTTCATCACGAGATAAAATATCGCCTAAGTTGTCGTAGAAAAACTGAAAGCGCCACATTTGTTCAAACAACGAATCAAGATAACCCGCTAGGTTTTCAAGCGCATCGTCATCAGGAGTCAGTGGCTTGAAATGAGTGTGTAGATGGTCGCTGTACAAAGCAAATATGTGACGAATAATATCTTCTTTATTTTTAAAGTGATAATACAAGTTTCCTGGGCTTATCCCCATATGCGAGGCGATATGGTTGGTTGTTATGGCACGCTCACCGTGGCGATTAAATAACTCAATGCTGGTGTGTATGATTTTGTCCTTTGTGCTCATAGCCTATTTACTCTGTTTTTTTATGATTATTACGTTCCCCAGCCAAGCAGTATAAACAAATGCGTGGCAATTAAATACTACCTTGAAAAATAATAACCTCAATCGGTTTACTACCTTATATAGGTGAAGGTTCCTAATCCGATACGCGTATTTTCTAAGCTGCATAGTCGAGAAAACACTGTTAATATAGCAGGCAAATTTATAAATCGCTGATAGTTATGAACGTTACTGCAATCTATCCGGGTACCTTCGACCCCCTTACAAATGGCCATACCGACTTAATTCATCGAGCTGCAAAAATGTTCGAAAAAGTTATTGTTGCTATTGCACATAACCCTAGTAAGCAGCCGTGCTTTACACTCGATGAGCGTGTTGAGCTTGCCAATAAAATCTTAGCGCACCTTGATAATGTAAGTGTGATTGGCTTTTCTGGCTTATTAGCTGATTTAGCTCGCGAGCATAAAGCCGAAGTACTTATTCGAGGTATTCGTGCAGTGTCTGACTTTGATTATGAATTTCAGTTAGCAAATATGAATCGTCGACTAAATCCAGATCTAGAAAGTGTATTTTTGACACCTGCAGAAAAAAATTCATTTATTTCATCTACTCTAGTCAAAGAAGTAGCACGCCACAATGGTGATGTAAGCGAGTTTGTTGACCCTATCGTAGCCAAAGCACTACAGGAAAAAATTCACGGATGAAATTAAAAAAGTTCATTAGCTTAACTGCATTACTAATGTGCTCTGCGCCAAGTCTTGCAGAACCATGGATAGAAAGCGACGACCCTTTACTTCGCGCTTCAATCGAAATGCTATTTAACCAAGGTGTCATAAAACAACCTATTAATAGTTACCCCTTAATGTGGCAAGGTATTGCACGTGATCTAAACATTGCAGATACCAGTCAACTTGATGAGCAGAGCTTATTTGCTTATCAGCATGTTAAGCATGCCCTTGATAATGCAAAACAAAAGTCGAGCTCAGGCATTCGCCTGAATTACAACAGCGAACCACTAACCCAGCAAGGGTTTGGTAAACGCCACCAGCAAGAAAGTGGCATAAATAGCTATGGTTCTATCACAGGGAAGCGCGTAAGTGCTAAGGTCAGTGTTAATTACGCCGATGATGCACTTGATAAACAACATGTGACCTATCAAGATAGCTATTTAGCAGTTTTACTAGGTAATTGGTCAATCAGTGCTGAACAAGTAAGTCATTGGTGGGGGCCAAGTAACGATAACGCCCTACTGCTATCAAATAATGCCGCGCCAATGAAAGGCCTGCGCTTTACGAGAGCGAATACGCAATATGTAGGCCCAAGTTGGTTATCGTTTATCGGTAACTGGCAGTTAACGGGTATTTACGCCAAACAAAAGCCATTTCTTAATAATTCCGAAGACGGTGACTTTTGGGCGTTAAGGTTTGCAAGTACACCATTAACAGGGCTTGAAGTTGCTATTAATAGTGCAGGCTCTGACTATTTAACTAACCTAAAAATTGACCCTGTTACCCTTGAGAGCATCGAATCAAAACACCGATTAACCAGTTTAGATGTAAAGTATTCTACAACTCTAATGACGCAGCCTGTTGCCTTTTATGCTGAAGTTATGGGTCGAAATAAAAGCGGTTTAGCACCGAGCGAGCCATTCTATACGCTGGGTGTTGAAAGCTACTTTGGTTCAACAGAGGATTTACTAAAGAGTTATTTTGAATACTCAAATACAGAGCAAACTTGTGAGCAAATTAGCGATTGCGTATACGGCTCTGGCAGCTACACACAGCGCTCACGTTTACTTGGTAGCTCAATCCCCCTGCAAAGTAAATCTGCTATCCTTGGTGCCTATTACCACACTTTAAATGGCTATGGTGGCCATGCAAAGTTACGTTGGATTGAAAGCGAAGCTGCACATCCAGAGATGGCTACAGATATGAGTCAGCTACAGTTAGAGCTTGGTTATCAACAATCTGTATTTGATGGCCTTTGGCAGGTAACTGGCATTATCTCTAAAGATGAAGTGGGTGATAAGTCAGAAACTAACACAGCGCTTAGAACCAGCTGGGAATACCGTTTCTAACGAATTGAGGTCAAGCTGCTTCAGCTTGGCCTCGAACTTTCCGATAAAGCTTCACAAAACCCAGAAAATCTTTATTACTGAAAAGTGCAATGAGCATCATAATATCCATCAGGTTCACTGTGATACTATAGACATTCCAAAACCACCAGCTTCCTGTATAGGCATAGTTAATATCAAAATACATGCCTAAAAACAGTGATGAGTTAACTAAAAGCCCAATGTATACATAAAGCTTTGCTGGTGCCTGAGCAAGATTTCGCTCACGAGCAATTACCCACACAACTAATAGTATTGTTAAATCAGATAGCGCCCAAATCACATAGGCAAAACTTGAATCTAAAATATTATAGCCAAGCGCTATATTGAGTAATGGGTCACTCATCATGTAAGAAATAAACAGTGCAAGTGAGATCCACATCACTGTTTTGTCACCATTTGGCGCAGATGATTTCTTTACCATGTTATAAAGAAAGGACATCAAGAAACCCCACATGATAAATGCTGCGAGGTACACTCCAAAATTGTCTTGGATTAGTTTAAGCATGAAGTAAGTCTTAAAATTCAGATACTCTTAAAAATAAAACGAGTTTCATTAAGCGTTGGTGGGCTTTTCAGATTCATCTATAAACCACGGCTTAAATTTTTTACCTTTCACAAACCGGCATAGTTTATGAAGTAGTAAAAAGTCGCGATTAGTAATCAATGCTATTAGCATCATCATATCAATAGTATTTACTCCAAACGAATAGATACTCCATAGTGCCCAAGGAGTTCTATTTTCGATAACCACAATATCTACAAATATGCTAAGCATCAAAAGAGCGTTTGAGAACAATCCCAATACAATGTAGTAAATTGCACTAAAAGAGCCTATTTTTGCAACGTAAATCCACGCCAAAACAGTTGTTATGGTTAGTAGATCAAAATAAAACCAGTTTAGATAGATATAGATAGATAAGTTAAAAATGCCACTTAGGAAGTATGAAACCATCATTATAAATGCCAAGATTACCAAGCGTTTATCAGGTTTATTAATATGTGTCACTAAATTAAAAAGAAAAACCATTAAGAACCCCCATTCGATGAAGGCTCCTATCAAACTTCCAACAACATCACTTATGTACATAGCTTTGAATTATTAAGCTAATTTATGGTTATTTGCAGAAGACACTACAAGGCTTTTGAGTTTGTTCAATAATAGAAAATCACGATCAACAATTAAAGCAATGATCATTGTAAAATCAACGATATTGACTCCGATCGAATATATGTCCCATAAAATCCAATGGGTTGTGTTTTTATAGACTTCCACATCTAAATAAACAGCAAGGAACAATACTGTGTTAATTATCAAGCCTACAATAAGATATATAAATGAAGGTGTAGTTCGTTTTACAAAATAAAAAGAAACAGCTAAAAATGTAAGTGTCGCTAGATCATAAAGAGCCCAATCTAGGAATGTTGTAGCTGTGTAAGTTAACCAATTAAAAAAATAATCCCCTCCTAGATAAGAGAGCATCATAATAAATGAACTTAAGAGCAACGTGGTTTTTCTTTTATTTTCATCTATACAATAAACAAAAATATTAAAAAAGAACGCCATTAAAAATCCCCATGCACTCATTGCGGATAGGGAAAAAAAACCTAGTTGCTCTATAAAAGACATTCAGTTCCTAGTACTCTTTCTTGCTAGGTGGAAGCATTGCACCACCGCCACGTTGAATCTCTGCACCGCCTGATAAAGCCAGCGCTTCACTTGATAAAGTTACTGTATCAGATTGCAGGGTTTTATTACTAGTAGTTTGTTCCAAAGCAGGCTTTGTTTGTTGCATTTGGCTGTATGCTTGCATTTGCAATTGGCTATTGTTTGAAATTTGCATGAGTTAATTCCTTTAAGTTAATTGTTTTTTCAGTACAGCTTACAATAGCTTGCAAGCTGAGTTAAGCGTTCTCATTTTTTTGACGCTTTTTTATACTTTAACGCGACATTGTCGCCGCGTCGATAATAAAAGCAATTAACGATCCAACTTTTCAAAAGTGATCTTTTTTGATCATAAAAGTTAACAAATCAAAATTTCAGGCATAAAAAAACGCACAGGGGTAACCGTGCGTTTTTCTTATCCAGGGAAATTAAGCCAGGTGTTTACACGGGATCACCGCGCTATTACTTGGCTTTAAAATATATTCCATCGCTACTTCATCGCAATTATCTTTGCGAAGACAAAGCTCGCAATCTTTGATCACTTTTTCTGGCAAACTATCTTTACTACAAAAGATAAAGCCTTGGCTTGCAAAGAACTCTGGCACCCGCGTCAGAACAATTACGCGACTAAGCGCCAAGCTTTTAGCTTTTTTAAGCAAATGTTCAACAAGTCGACGCCCCTGCCCAGCAATACGTGATTCAGGGCTCACACCAAGCGAACGAATTTCAGCAAGACCTGTATCGTAAATATATAGCGAGGCACAGCCAGCAACTTGGTTTTCAACTTCAGTGACAGCAAACTCATTAATTGAGTGAATCATATCGCTCTTAGCCCGTGGTAGATTTTCACCTACCGTTGCCCAATGCTGAATTAGCTTAGCAATAGACTCAACATCATTTAAGGTTGCGTCACGTACCGCTATTTGCTGTTTTTTTTTGCGTATTTAATGGCACTCGTTACTTGCTCGATAGAGGTGCCACCCTGTGCTTGTCTTGCTTTAATGCAGGCGTCTATTTCTAATACAGCATATACATCTGACTCGAAAATGCTATGCACAGACTTAAATTGCTCTAAACTTAAATCTTCTAAGTTATTCCCTTGTGCAATAGCCATTTGCACGAGCGTACCAACAATATGATGACCTTCTCTAAATGGAATACCTTTAGCCACTAAATAGTCAGCAAGTTCAGTCGCATTTGAGTGACCACCTTTTGCTGCTGCTAATGTTTTATCAGCATTAACTTTGATGCCTTTGATACACGCCTGTGCCATATGAATACATGCCAACCAGGTCGGCATTGCATCAAATAAGCCTTCTTTGTCCTCTTGCATATCTTTGTTATAAGCAAGTGGTAGCGCTTTAAGTGTCATCATCATGGCACTGAATGCACCAAAAACACGGCCTGTTTTACCACGGATTAACTCAAGAGCATCTGGGTTTTTCTTCTGCGGCATAAGTGAAGAGCCTGATGTTACCCCATCAGAAAGCTCAATAAAGCCTGCTTCACCAGAGTTATAGAAAATTAAGTCTTCTGCCATACGCGATAAGTGAATCATTGAAATTGATGCGCAGCTTAGTAGCTCAACCACAAAGTCACGATCAGATACTGCATCAAGGCTATTACGTGTTGCACCGGTAAAACCTAACCCTTCGGCAAGAATTTGCCTATCAATTGGGTACGCCGTTCCAGCTAAAGCACCACTACCAAGAGGGCAATAATTCATACGATTTTTAGCATCGGTTAAACGGCTTTCATCACGTTCAAGCATTTCAACATAGGCCATGCACCAGTGGCTAAATAATACAGGTTGTGCACGCTGTAGGTGTGTGTAACCTGGTAAGATAGTGCCTAGTTCACGCTCAGCCAAGTCAATAAACTCACCTTTCAGCTCTGCGATTGCTTCAAGAATATGCTCAGCTGTATCACGACACCATAAGCGGAAATCGGTCGCGACTTGGTCATTACGACTACGACCTGTATGTAACTTTTTAGCTAGGTCGCCCACTTTATCAATTAGCGCTGACTCAACATAAGAATGAATGTCTTCATGCCCTGCGACAGCTACTGCTTGTGGGTTTGCTTTAACCTCATCTAGCAGCTTATTAAGTGCTGCAACTAGGTCATCGTATTCTTGCTGATTAAGTACGTTAACTTGTTTTAACGCTCCTGCCCAAGCAACTGAACCAATAATGTCTTGCTCTGCAAGTTGATAATCAAAAGGAAGTGAATCGTTGAATTGTTTAAACGCTTCATCTGGACCCGTAGAAAAACGTCCGCCCCATAGTGCCATTGAACTGTCTCCAAATTCGGCTATTGCCCTGCCGTGCAGGGCAATAATTAAATTACTTTTTCGTTAGTGCTGAGATTCTGCTTGATAGCGAGAATAAACGAATGAAGCCTTCTGCATGTGATTGATCATATACATCATCTTCACCGAAGGTTGCGAAATCTTCACTGTATAAGCTATTCGGTGATTTTTTCTGTACCGCAGTTACTTGGCCTTTATAAAGCTTAAGCACCACTTCACCGGTTGCTAACTTAGACAGTGATTCAGCACCAGCTAGAATCGAGTCTTTTAATGGTGTAAACCAACGACCGTCGTAGACTAAGTGAGAGAACTCACCACCAAGTACTTCTTTCCACTTACGGCTTGATTTGTCTAATACTAGCTCGTCAATCGCTTGAAGAGCAGCCATGATCACTGTGCCCCCTGGTGTTTCATAACAGCCACGAGACTTCATACCGACTAAACGGTTTTCTACAATATCAACACGACCTACACCATGTGGCGCAGCAATGTCGTTTAATTTAACTAAGCAGTCATATGGTTTAAGTGACTCGCCATTTACAGCAACCACTTCACCTTCAACAACATTTAATGTCACATACTCTGCTTCATTAGGCGCTTGCTCAGGTGAGTTTGTCCAAGTCCATACTTGCTCACTTGGTTGACACCATGGATCTTCAAGCTCTCCACCTTCGTGAGAAATGTGCCATGCGTTAGCATCACGACTATAGATTTTTGTCGCAGATGCAGAGCACGGAATATTACGCTCTGCTAAGTAATCAAGTAATGATTCACGACTTGATAAGTCCCACTCACGCCATGGTGCAATGACTTTTAGATCTGGTGCAAGGGCTGCGAAACATGATTCAAAACGTACCTGATCATTACCTTTACCTGTACAACCATGCGAAAGCGCATCAGCACCTACTTTACGGGCAATTTCAACCTGTGCTTTAGCAATAATCGGACGTGCCATAGACGTACCTAGTAAATAAGTGCCTTCGTAAATAGAACCCGTTTTTAATGTTGGGTAAATATAGTCACTTACCATTTCGTCTTTTAAGTCAACGATGTGGCACTCTGAGGCACCCGAAGCAATTGCTTTTTCTTCAACGCCTTCAAGCTCTTCAGCACCTTGGCCTACATCAGCAACAAACGCGATTACTTCACAGCCGTAGTTTTCTTTTAACCATGGCACAATTGCCGATGTATCAAGACCACCAGAATAGGCTAATACGACTTTTTTAATTGAACTCATTGGTGTTCCTTAAACAAAATTTGGATTTAATAATGTGACAAGTAGAGCATTTTGCGCGTGCATACGATTCTCTGCTTGTTGAATAATTTTTGATGCTGGGCCATCCATTACCTCAGAGGTAATTTCAAACTCACGATGCGCTGGCTGACAATGCAGTACAGTTTGCGCACCCGTTTTCTCTAATAGGGCTTGATTGAGCTGATAAGGCATATATTTAGCTTTCACCTGCTCAAGCGGTGTTTTATCACCCATTGAAACCCAGGTATCAGCATAGACTGCATTTGCTCCGACTGCCGCCTCAATTCTGTCACTGACCATTACCGAAGCACCATTCATCGCTGCAATTTGCTCTGCTTGCTTAAGAATTTGTGAATCCGGTGAGCTACCTTTAGGACAAACAGCTACAAAATCAGTGCCTAACGTGGCAGCTAATAACATTAGAGAGTGTGTTACGTTGTTACCTTCACCTAAGTAAGCAAGCTTAAGCTTACTTACGTCGCCGTGTACTTCTTGTAGCGTCAAAAAGTCTGCAAGTGCTTGGCATGGGTGATATAAATCACATAAGCTATTCACTACAGGCACAGATGAATACTCAGCAAGCGTAGTCAATGTTTTGTGTGCATACACGCGAGCAACAATGCCATCAGCCCAAGCTGACATATTGAGAGCAAAGTCTTTAACCGATTCACGACCACCCATAGCACCGTTTTGTGAATCTAGATAAACCGCGTGACCACCCAGTTTATTAATACCTATATCAAATGATAAACGTGTACGTAAACTTGGTTTTTCAAAAAGTGTAACGACAGATTTGCCTGCTAATGCTTGGCTAAAGTCTGCTGGATTTGCTTTAATTTTTTGCGCTAAATTAAGTAATTTAAGAGCGCCCTTTTGGTCTAATTCAAGACCGTTTAAGAAATTTTTTAACATGAAATACCTATGGTGTAATTTTTGTTCCTACATGCTCGCCTTTTAATAAGGCGACTAAATTTTCTGGCTTTAGCCAGCTGGAGATATACACACCACGTCGTAAATGTTGGGCAGCAAGAAGGCTGGTCTTTACTTTGACCTCCATCCCGCCCTGAATAACTCCTTCAAGGATTAGTGTTTCGATTTGCTGCGTATTAAGGTGATGTAGTGGCTGCTTATTTGCATCAAGCACAGCTTCTACGTCAGTCATAAAAATAAGTTCTGCATCGAGTTCTTTAGCAATAGCCGCCGCGGCTTCATCCGCATTGACGTTGTACCATTGACCATCTTCGCCAAAGCCAATAGAGCTCACCAGTGGTAAACGACCTTGCCCAAGTAAGCTTGGCAATACGCTGTCACAACTACCTGAACACTGGCCAACTTGCGCCAATACTTTAAGTTTTTCAGATACCAGTACACCCGCTTCATAAAGGCTTAAACCCACAGGTTTGTGGCCAGCGCTGATTGCTTGACTCATCAATTGTTTATTGGCACAACCTGCCAGGGCGCCAACAATATAAGGCATTTGCTCATTTGGGCTAATACGTAAGCCTTGATGTTTTGCTGTTACAAAGCCTGCGTCTTTAAGCCAAGCATCAACCAAAGCTCCACCACCATGCACAATGACAAAGTTATCTTGTTGCTCAGTGGCTAAAACATCAAAAAGAGCTTTTGCAGCATCAGCGCTATTTAGCACAGCACCACCGACTTTAATGATCCAAGTTTTCATTACAGCGCTCCTACTAAACCAGTGTGGTGAGGTTCACCCATAGCTAAATTAATACACTGTAATGCTTGCCCAGCCGCGCCTTTTAATAGGTTATCAATTGCTGACATAACAATGAGTTGTTCACCTTTTTGTTGCCATGCAATATCAACAAATGGTTGTTTAGCTACGCCTTTAATACTTGGAACTTTATTTCCAAGTAAACGGATTAAAGGCTCATTAGCTAACACTTGATATGCTGCATCCACTTGCTCTGCTGTCACACCTGGCTTTAATTGCACATAAATAGTTTCTAAAATTCCACGGGGGAAATTACCTAAATGAGGGGTGAATAACACAGGGTGACCAAGGTGCTGCTCAATCTCAGGTGTGTGTCTGTGATTAAATAAACCATAAGGGGCAAGTGATACTTCACAAAAATGCGTATTAACACTGGCTTTTCTACCTGCGCCAGTAACTCCAGACACAGCATTAACAATAATGGCTTGCTCAGCTAATAAACCAGCTTCTTTAAGTGGTTTTAAAGAATTGAGTGCTGCTGTTGGGTAACAACCTGCTACAGCAACAAGCTTTGCTTTACTTATAGCATCGCTATTCCATTCAGCTAAGCCATAAGCCGCTTGCTCTAAAAGCTCAGGGTGTTCATGTGCGAAACCGTAATAAGTTAGGTAATCCTCATTCCCAGCTAAACGGAAACCACCAGACAGGTCGAATACTTTTTTACCCATGGCTAAAAATTGTGGTGCAAGGTCAACGCTTACCTTGTGATCTGTACATAGACATACATAGTCCGCATTACTTTCGATATCCTTATACGCTTGGGCAGTCAGAGGCTGTAGTGGATACTCTAACAATCCAAGGTGCTCTGGATATAAATCGCTTAATAATTTGCCTTTATCTAAGCTTCCTTCAGATACATAACATGCTTTCAGGGTCAGTTTTGGGTGCTTAGCAACTAAACTTGCTAGCTCTGCGCCGCTATAACCACTTGCGCCAATAATCACTACATTCATTGCTTACTTTTACCTATTCAATCTATTTATCGATACGCCTAAAAATACTCGCTCAAATGCGAATAAAAACACTGTCTAAAGTAATGAAATCAGGTTATCGTCGTTTCGTGTTCATCGTAAAGCTTTACTAATATTTATGCTTAAAAAGTGAATTGATATTCATCATAAATACTTTTATATTGTTATGCAATTAGATTGAATAATTATTTTTGGATTTTTTTATGTCGCTACCCTCTTTTTTATCTATGTATCAGCAGCTAATTGCTGCTCCTTCAATTAGCGCGATTGAAGATTCTTTGTGCATGAGCAATAAAGGGGTTATTACCTTGCTCGCACAGTGGTGCGAAAGCCTTGGGTTTACATGTGAAATCACAGAGCTTGAAAACGGTAAAGGGCGTTACAACTTATTAGCTAGACGTGGTGAAGGAGACGGCGGTTTAATGCTTGCCGGCCATACTGACACTGTACCATTTGATGATAGTCGTTGGAATTATGATCCGTTCAAACTCAGCGAAGATAACAATAAACTTTATGGTTTAGGTAGTATTGATATGAAAGGCTTTTTTGCTTTCGTACTGCAAGCTATTAGCGAACTTGATGCAAGCAAGCAAACTGAGCCACTATTAATTCTAGCCACAGCCGATGAAGAAACTACAATGGCGGGTGCACAGCAAATCTGCCGTCACCCGAACTTAAAACCTGCACGCTGTATTATTGGTGAGCCAACAGATATGACTCCGGTATTTACACATAAAGGTCATATGAGTACAGCTATTCGCGTAATTGGTCGCTCGGGCCATAGCTCAGATCCTGAACGAGGTTTGAACGCCATCGAAGTCATGCATAAAATGATTACAAAATTGTTAATCATAAAAGAAGAATTAAAGAATAAATATTCAGTAGAACACTTTGAAATTCCGTACCCTACTTTGAACCTTGGCCATATTCATGGCGGTGATAATGCCAACCGCATTTGCGGCTGCTGTGAAATGCATATTGATATGCGACCGTTACCCGGTTTAAGTGTACAAGAACTACAAGCGATTTTGCTTAGTGCCGCAGAGGAAATTAATACTCAATACCCCAACGCAGTGAGTGTTATCGATATGCATGAACCAATCCCTGCGTTTAGCGGAAGTACAGATACTGCACTTGTGAAACTGGCCGAAAAAGTCTCCGGTCAGCCAGCTGTCGCTGTAAACTATTGTACAGAAGCCCCTTTTATTCAACAACTTGGCTGCGAAACAATTGTCATGGGGCCAGGCTCAATTAACCAAGCTCACCAACCAGATGAGTTTTTAGCGATGGAAAAAATCAAACCTTCGCAAGCGATTATCAGTAACATGATTAAAGCTAGCTGCTTTAACGACTAATTAAAAAAGGAGCATCATGCTCCTTTTTTATCACTAACTCATATATTTACTTAAGTACTTTTTAAATACTGGGTCAGTTTTCGCTAGCTCTTTTTGCTCCGCTAAAATATCTTTTAGAATAGCTTTTGAGGTTAATGGATTGGCTAATACGACACGAAAAACCACGGTGGGTTGATGGTCATATTTTGCTGGTGTTAAACGAGTACGAGATACAAAAGAGCGTCCTGCTTCACGCTGGCGCTTTTGCATACTTGCAGTGAAGCGATTCAACGAAGCGTAAATATCTAATTTAGTTTCTTCGTTAGCACCTTTGAGCTTAGCTTGAATTTCTTTTGGAACGTAACGATATGTTAATAGGCACAGCTCAGGTTCAGAGATTAACTCAAAATCTTCATCTTGTTTGATCATTTCGGCAAAAGTGCGCGCTTTAACAATACTACGGTCAATCAACATCTCGTAGCCTTTACGGCCAATAACACGTAAGCAAGCATGCACTAACATTGCCATACCTGGGCGGCTTCCCTCTAATGTATGACTACCTAAATCTTTAGAGCCTTTACGAAGAATATATTCAGCATGATGCTCAATAGCATCTGTCGCAGCGGGGTCTTTGAATAACACAAGACCCGCGCCCATTGGCACATACATTTGTTTATGCGCATCAATAGTAATTGAGTCAGCACGTTCAATACCGCTTAAAAGATGGCGATAGTTTGAAGAAAGTAAGGTTGACCCACCCCATGCGGCGTCCACATGAAAATGACAGCCAAGCTCTTCGCTTAAATCAGCCATTTCATTTAGTGGGTCTATGCTGCCAGTTTCTGTCGTCCCAGCAACACCAACGAGTGCCATTACCTTTATACCAGACGCTTCTAGTTCATGGGCTTTTTTGCGCATAGCATCGACATCAACTTTATTATTTTCGCCTGTCGCAATTGCGACAATGTTATCGCGACCAATACCTAGCAAATCAACAGTCTTGCCTAATGAATAGTGACCTCGCTCAGAAACCAGTACCGCTAAGCCTTTGTAACCATAGTGCAGCATCCCAGCGATTAATCCCTGTGCTGCAATACCTTTATAATCGCCATCGGCTTTCAATAAGCGGTTGCGAGCAATCCATAACGCAGTAATGTTAGCTACGGTTCCGCCTGAGCAAAATGCGCCTAAAGAGGTTTTTGCACTGTGCATCCACTTGCTATAAAAACTCTCAGCTTCGCCATAAGCAAGGTGATGCATCATCCCTAAGACTTGTCTTTCAAGTGGGGTGAATGCCTTTGAGGTTTCAATTTTTACTAAATTTTGGTTAAGACCTACCATTAACTTAGAAAGCGGTAATACAAAATGCGGTAACGCTGAGGTCATATGACCAATGAAGCTTGGTGCAGCCGTATGAACAGAATGAGCAACTAACTGCTCCATAATGTCTTGAGCATAATCAGAAACAAAAGTTGGCTCTTCTGGAATAGTGGCCGTTTGAAAGTCTTTTTCAATTTCGTGCAAAGGCTTTTCAATTGCAGCTATGTTCTCATTCAAGAACCCAGCTAAATTACTAGAAATTTCAGATTCGATTTTACTTAATGTCGAGTCTGGTGCTTCTGGCACCGTAAAAATACGAATCAAGCTTTCTTTAGAGGCGACGGCACAACGCTTTTGATCCATCCTAATACCCATAATTAGCAGCTAAAAATGCACCCGATGATGGAACACCTAAGAGAGCACTTTTGCGGCACTGTTTCTACGAAATTGGCTAACTTTACTGGAATATCACGAAAATGTCTCGTATAAAGCAAAAAAGCCCTAATTTCGATGACAAAAAAGTGAACCGTTAATGAAATTTACGGTTATTTTCTACTATCAGACAAATGTTTTTTTAGTATAATCAAGTGATAACTGCTAAGGGAACGTCTATGCCCAAAGGATTGCAAAAAACCAGTTGGCTACTATATGGCTTCGCCGCATTTTTTATTAGCTTATTTGGCTATATCTATTACACCTATGAAACTTCGCGTAGCGAGATCATGGCGAATATCGATAGTAAATTGTTCAATGCCGCGGTCAGTGTCAGACATATCCTCGGTGATGACTACCACAATATAGTCAATGCAGGTTTACCTATCTCCGCATCAATGTATAAAGAAAAAAGTCGTGCCCTTTCTGAATATGCAAAACAAATGCAACTTGCCTATGTTTACGCCATGGTACTTCGTGATGACAAAGTGTACTTTAGTGCATCTAGTTACACACAAAAAGATCAAAATAATGGTCGTGTTACACAATTTTTAGATGCCTATCCTGAAGCGACTGAACTTAACAAAGAAGCCTTTTTTTCGACAGAGCCAGTTTTTGAGGTATCAAAAGATCAATGGGGCTATTTTAAAAGCATCTTTGTGACTTTTGTCGATGATAATGGTCACACTTACATCACTGGTGCCGACATAACCATTAGTGACTTAAATCAGCAACTGCAACACAGTGTTTCACGAGCGATGATTACCGGCTGCTTTTTTTTCTTTATTGCAGCACTAATTGCAGGGCTCTATTTTTTACAGTTAAAACGCTCGCTCTCAACTGATGCGCGTACAGGTTTTGCAAATCATGTAGCACTTGAATACTACATAAAAAGAACCACCAAGCATCGCATGGAGCTGGCAGTAATTGTTATTAACGAACTAGAAGATATTAGCAGCTTTTATGGCAGTGAAGTTAGCGACAAAGTGATGGCTAACTTGCTTGGCTATTTTCAATTAAGGATACCTAGCGAAGGGGTTGTCTATCGCTTAGCAACCAATAAAATTGCGTTATTGCAAACTCATAGTGATGAACGCAATATAGATGATGTAATTAATGCCTTTAACTATGCAATTCCAGCGTTAAAAGAGCCTTATATCTACGTGAGCTTGTATGCGGGAATTGCCACAGGTAATAAATCAATGCTTATAGAGAACGCCCACGTTGCATTACAGCAAGCAAAACTAAATAATCAACGTATTGTGCGTTATGAAAATATCTTTAAACAAGTTGAAGAGCAATTTAGAAATAACGTTACGCTTGCCAAAGAAGTGAAAGAAGCCTTCGATAACAATCGCATCGTGCCTTATTTTCAAGCAGTCTATGACAGCCAAAGGAAACATATTAATCATTACCAGTGCCTAGCCAGAATGGCCAGTGCCACAGGTCGTATCCATACACCTGATTACTTTATGATGGTGCTGAAACGCTCACGTATGGATGGTCTTTTAAGGCGTACTATGTTTACCCGATGCATTGAGCAGTTTAGAAAAACCAATGTGTGTTGGAGTATCAATATTACCGCACAAGATATTCTTGATCCAAGTTTAAGCGAGTTTTTAGAACTTCAGCTAAGGCGCTACCCGCAGCCCCACAATATTATTTTTCAGTTTTATGAGCGTGATGCCATTGCTTACTTTAGTGAAGTAAAAACCTTTATTAATATTCTGAAAAATAAAGGGGCTCAGGTTATTATCAATGAATTCGGCACGGGCTTTTCAAGCTTGCCACACATCAGAAAGCTCGAAATTGATGGTTTAAAACTTGATAAAGGGTTAGTGAGCCAAATTCATACTAATACAGATAACTATCTGTTTATTGAGAACTTGGTAAAATATGCTCAGCAACTAAAGTTAGATGTGATTGCTGAGCAAGTTGATAACGAGCAAATAGCACAGGCACTTGCTCGAGCAGGTGTTACTTTAATGCAAGGGAGCCACTTTGCACCGCCGACTCCTTACATTCATTAAAGATTAATCACTAAACGATGACTTTGTTGACCACTAGCCCAATATTTACGTTCAAACGGAGTAATTGCAGTATCGCTTTCATACTGCTGGACATCGCACTTATGCCCTGCAAGTTCAAGTGAGCGAGCAAACTCCTTTACGTAAATATCCCAGTTACTCCTAAGCTCTAAACGACCACCTAGTTTAATGATAAACGGGAAGATAGCAGCGCCGTGCCATCTTCTTTGCAAGTGTTTTGCTTTCGGCCATGGATTTGGATACAGCAGGTAATGATGGCTTGGTTGCCAGTTTGCAGCGACCGCTAAACGCCAAAAGTCGTTTAAGTCAGCTTGCACTAAAATATACTGCCCTGCATCAGTTTGCTTATATTCGATATCATGTTTATCTAAACGATGTGATGATTTATCAATTCCAATCACTAACGCATCAGGGTGATGTTTTGCTAAGTTAGCGGTACTTTCACCAACACCACAACACGAGTCAAGAATGATAGGTCCGCTAAACGCTTGCACCTTTTCATTGACCTGATCAAAAGCCGCTTGCGTATGCTCTGCGATCGGCTTTTTAAATTCAGCACTTAAGTGCTTTAAAACTATTTCGTCTAGCTTTTCATGTAAGCCAGGTTGATTCGATACAATACTTCTCGAATTTGCATCCGTCATTAGTGTCTAAGCCCCACACCACGTTTAATAAGGGTTAATGCTAAAGTAAATAAACCCACAATAAATAAAGCAAGTACACCAAATGCTACCGATAAGTCGACATCCGACACACCTAAGAAGCCATATCTAAATGCATTTACCATGTAAATAATTGGGTTTACTTGCGATACACCTTGCCAAAATTCTGGCAACAGGCTGATAGAGTAAAACACCCCACCTAGATAGGTCAGCGGCGTTAAAATGAAGGTCGGGATAATACTAATATCATCGAAGCTGTTAGCATAAATTGCGTTAATAAGTCCGCCTAACGCAAACACAGCCGACGTTAAAATAACCGTAGCCATAATCACAAAAATATTATGAATTTGAATATCAACAAATAGCAAAGAGACACAGCTAACAATTAAACCAACCAGCATGCCACGCGTCATACCACCACCCATGTAGCCTAGTACGATAATGTAATTCGGCACTGGCGCAACTAAGAGCTCTTCAATGCTTTTTTGGAATTTAGTCGAATAAAAACTCGAGGCAACATTTGAGTACGAATTGGTGATCACCGACATCATTATCAGACCCGGTACAATAAACTCCATATAAGTAAAGCCACCCATATCACCAATACGAGAACCGATCAGATTACCAAAAATCACAAAATACAGGCTCATCGTGATTGCAGGCGGAACTAGGGTTTGCACCCAAATACGTAAAAAGCGAATACACTCTTTGATCCAAATACTTTTTAGCGCTACTCCATATTTAAACATTATTCGCCTCGCCCTTGTTCTAATAATCCTACAAACAACTCTTCTAAACGGTTTGCTTTATTTCGCATACTAAGCACTGTGTTACCTTGCTCACTCAGTGCACTAAATACATGGTTTAAGCCCTGAGACTTCGCCACTTCAACTTCTAAAGTGTGGTCATCAGTCAGTGTATATTTGTAACCTGCAATGCTAATTGGCTGCACAGGCTGCTTTAAGTCAAGTACAAAGGTTTCTTTATCAAGCTTGGCAAGTAAGGCTTTAATGGTGGTGTTTTCAACAATCACGCCGCTGTCGATAATCGCGATGTTTCTACATAACAGCTCAGCTTCTTCTAGATAGTGGGTAGTCAAGATGATGGTGACACCTTGCTTATTAATCTCGCGAAGAAAATCCCACATAGAGCGGCGTAGCTCAATATCAACACCAGCTGTTGGTTCATCTAAAATAAGTAATTTAGGTTCATGCATCAGTGCACGAGCAATCATTAAACGGCGTTTCATACCACCTGAAAGGGTGCGCGCTTGCTTATCTTTTTTCTCAAATAAACCTAGCTGCTTTAAGTACTTTTCAGCTCGCTCATGGGCCAGCTTTCTTGGTACACCGTAATAACCTGCTTGGTTAACCAAAATTTGGTTAAGTGTTTCAAATTGACTAAAGTTAAACTCTTGCGGCACTAAGCCAAGTTCAGACTTAGCGGCTTCCAAATCTGTATCAATGTCGTGACCAAACACCTGTACACGACCGGCACTTTTGTTCACTAAAGATGAGATAACACCAATGGTGGTTGATTTACCGGCACCGTTTGGGCCAAGTAAGGCAAAGAAATCACCTTGCTGAACTTGTAAATCAATACCTTTTACAGCTTCAACACCATTTTTATAAACCTTTTTTAGGCCTTCAATATTTAATGCGATCGTTTTTTCGCTCACTGTTTGCCCTCTCCATAACCCCAACGCTTCGTCAAAGTATGTTTAATGTTTAAATGATCTAAAATTCGCGCCACCATAAAATCGACCAAATCTGAAATCTGCTCAGGTTGGTGATAAAAACCAGGTGCCGCCGGCATAATCGTTACGCCTAGTCGCGCTAGCTTCAACATATTTTCAAGATGAATTTCGCTAAATGGTGTTTCGCGCGGGACTAAAATTAGCTGACCACGCTCTTTAATAACTACATCTGCCGCACGTTCAAGTAAGTTATCTGATGCTCCCACTGCAATTGCAGAGACAGACCCTGCGCTACAAGGGCAAACCACCATTTTTTTCGGCGCTGCTGAGCCAGACGCAACAGGACTAAACCAATTATCTTTGCCAAATACTTTAAGTTGCTCAGGGGCTGCTTTAAAAAGCGTGCTGAGTTGTTCTGTCGCTTTCTCTTCGTTACCCGAAAGTTTGATATTTGACTCTGTATCAAGCACTACTCGTGCTGCACTTGAGATCAGTACATATACCTGAAACTGCTGTTCAAGTAATACTTCTAACAACCTTAAGCCATAGGGAGCACCTGAAGCACCACTAAAAGCTAATGTTATTTTATCTTTAAATTGCATACAGTTAAGCTCCTGATACTGATTAGTTTTGTTCAAGTGCTGTGATTAAACGCTGATGAATACCTTCAAAACCACCATTACTCATAATTAACACATGTTGTGAAGGCGCGATACTAGCGATGACTTGAGCAATTATATCCTCAGTGCTTGAGCTACAATGCATCCCAGCTTTATCTGCGTATTCTTTTAGCGACCAGCTTAAATTTTCTGGCTCAAATAAATACACTTCATCGGCCGCTTTCAGTGAATCAATCAAGGTTTGTTGATGCACGCCCATTTTCATGGTGTTTGAGCGAGGCTCTAAAATAGCAATGATCTTCTCTGTGCCCACTTTTGCACGAAGCCCTGCTAAGGTTGTTTCAATTGCCGTTGGGTGATGGGCAAAATCGTCGTACACTTTAATCGAGTTGATGTCAGCTTTGAGCTCCATGCGGCGCTTAGGAGAAATGAACTCAGCTAGGCCTGCAATGCTGACAGATACGGCAATGCCTACATGCCTTGCAGCTGCTATCGCCATAATGGCATTTTTCACATTGTGCTCACCCATGGCTTGCCAGCTGACAACGCCTTGAACTTGTGAATTTAATAACACTTCAAATTCACTACCATCTGCTTTAAGTAAACGGTAATCCCAATCGCCAAAGAGTGTTTCACTCTCGCTCCAAAGGCCTCGTTCAATCACATCTTGTAGAGCTTCGTCTTGGCTAGGCCAAATAACTTTGCCACTACTAGGTAGTGTACGCATCAAGTGGTGAAATTGTTTTTTAATCGCGTTTAAATCTTCAAAAATATCAGCATGATCAAATTCGAGATTATTTAGAATTAATGTGCGCGGTAAGTAGTGCACAAACTTACTACGTTTATCGAAAAAAGCAGTGTCGTATTCGTCGGCTTCAATAACAAAAAATGGCGTTTCGCCAACACGAGCAGACACACCAAAGTTTTGAACGATACCACCAATCAAAAATCCCGGCTTCATTCCCGCATATTCTAATAACCATGCCAGCATACTGGCTGTGGTTGTTTTGCCATGGGTACCCGCTACGGCTAAGACCCAGGAGTTTTGCAATAAATTATGTTTTAACCATTCAGGACCTGACGTGTAAGGCAAGCCTTTATCAAGCACGTATTCAACACAAGGGTTGCCACGGCTCATAGCATTACCAATTACTACCATATCGGGCGCGGGATCTAGTTGGCTAATGTCATAACCTTGGGTTAGGGTGATACCTAGCTCTTCTAATTGTGTACTCATCGGCGGGTACACATTTTGATCAGAGCCTGTCACGGTATGACCTAACGATTTAGCGATTGCGGCAATACCACCCATAAAGGTGCCACAAATTCCAAGAATATGAATATGCATCTACTGTCCTGAGCAAAATGAATGAGAGTTAAAATAAAGCGTTATAATGCCAAATATAAGCTTTACTTACCATTACTACACGGCAATAGACTTTTGCCAAATAGCCAATATAAAAAACACCTCAATTTGAGGTGTTTTTTAATTGAAGTGAGCGCCTATTTTACAGCATTAAGAATGCAAACAAACCAACGCCTAATAGTAAGCGGTAGATAACAAATGGCATCATGCCCATGCGCTCAATTACTTTTAAGAAAAAGAAAATACATGCATACGCTGATACAAATGATAATGCAGCGCCTAATAAAATAGCATGCCAATCAATCGCTTCACCCGCTGTTGCCAATTGATACACATAATATGAACCTGCAGCTGCAATAACCGGAATCGACATTAAAAACGAGAAACGCGCAGCACTTTGCTTGTTAAGACCCAGCATTAAACCCACTGTAATGGTAATACCAGAACGCGATGTCCCCGGAAATACCATCGCTAGCACTTGCGAAAAACCCAGTAATAACGCACTAAAAAAGTTTACTTGGTAAATATTCTTAACTTGTTTTGCTTTAGCATCGGCATACCAAAGCAGTAAACCAAATACGATAGTCGAGGTTGCAATAACCCAGGCATTACGTGAGTAGCTTTCTACAAAGTCTTTAAATAGGTAACCGATTAATAATGCAGGAATAGTCGCAACAATAATCCACCAACCTAAACGGCTGTCATCAGTCGCGCCTTGTGATCCAAACGATTTAAACCAAGCGCCAAGAATATCCACTACTTCTTTACGAAAATACAGTACCACGGCACCTAAAGTACCAACGTGAACCGCCACATCAAATGCTAAGCCTTGGTCGTGCCAGCCTAAAACTTGTGAGGGTAAAATTAAATGTGCTGAGCTCGAAATAGGTAAAAACTCAGTCAATCCTTGAATTAAGGCTAGAACAATTATCTCAATAATACTCATGGGTTAGAAAACTCCACCTTCCATAGTTTTTGTTGCGGATTGTTATAATTTTTCCATAGTTCAGCTAAAGTTAGCTTAGCTACGGGATGAAAAAAGTTAGGGGCTACTTCAGCTAATGGCTGTAGTACAAACGCATTTTTGGTAATTTCGTCACGAGGTAACTGCGCAGGCGAATCGCAGATAATGTCATCATAAAACAATAAATCTAGATCTAAAGTGCGCGGGCTAAATTTTTTATCCTCGCGGGTGCGACCGTTATCAAGTTCAATCTTCTTCAGAAGTTTACACAGTTCGGTTAATGGCATATCGGTTTGAGCAGCAATCACAGAGTTATAAAAATTGTTCCCTGCAAAGCCAACTGCCTCACTCTCATAAACTGACGAGTGTTTATAGTCAGGAAAGTAAGGCTTTAGGGCAATAAGCGCCTGTCTCAGGTAGTGCTCTTTATTAACATTAGAGCCAAGACTTATAAAAATTTGCGCCATAATCAGTTAGCCTTACGACGGGTGATTTCGACTCCCACCGTTTTAGCTTGTGGTACCGCAGCCGGCTTACTCACACGAATAGTCACTTGACTGGTCGCAAACTCACTAAGGATCAATGCAGCCAATTGCTCAACTAAGGTCTCAAGTAACTCAACAGGCTTTGCTGTAGTATGCTCAATAACTCGCTCGCTCACTTTGGCATAATCAAGTGCTAAATTTATATCATCCGACGCCGCAGCGGCTGAAATATCACATAACATTTCGATATCAAAATACAGGCTTTGTTTACTTTCTTTTTCAAAATCATACACGCCAATGATGGTGTCTACATGTAGTTGTGATATATATACCTTGTCCATTGATACTCCAAGTGACATAAATATTTTAAAACAATACTCATCCTAAACGCTTATTGATTTCAATAATGCGCTATATAAGCTGTCATACTGTTTTAATATATAAAAATTACCCCTACAATAACGGATAGATGCATTGCAATATGGTGCGTACATTCTACTCGATGAGAGCGGCAGATGGTTTTGCCGCCAATGATAGCCCAAAAGTGCAGATTAAAAAATAAGGAAGCGCGTGTTAGAAGTTTTAATGTTAGTTTTAGCTTACATACTGGGATCGGTCTCTTCCGCTATCCTTGTATCACGGCTGTTTAAACTACCAGACCCACGCAGTCATGGATCGAATAACCCTGGTGCAACAAATGTTTATCGCCTAGGCGGAAAAGTCCCCGCTGTTTTAGTTCTTGTCTTTGATATTTTAAAAGGGACGATCCCAGTTTGGGGTGCCTACTTTTTAAAAATAGATCCTCTAATGTTAGGTCTAATTGGTGTAGCAGCCTGTCTAGGGCATATGTACCCACTGTTTTTTAGTTTTAAAGGCGGTAAAGCGGTTGCAACTGCCTTTGGTACTTTATTACCTATTGGTTTATCGCTAGGTGGGATGTTAATTGCAACCTGGATCTTAATTGTTGCTATCACGCGTTATTCATCACTTGCGGCACTGGTAACAGTTTCATTAGCGCCTCTTTATACCTGGTGGATAAAGCCCTTGTATACTTTGCCTGTTACCTTTCTAACCGTACTGATAATTTTCCGCCACAGAGCAAATATTACTCGCTTGATGGCTGGGGAAGAACCTAAAATAGGGGCTAAGAAAAAAGCCCCTGAACAAGAGTAGTGCTATAAATTAAAGCGCTTCGAGTGAATCAATAGGCCAGCGTGGCTTAGTTTTCATATCGAGGCTCGCGAATTGACCTGCTTTCAAACGCTGCATACCTGCATAAGCAATCATTGCACCGTTATCTGTACAAAACTCTGTGCGCGGGTAATACACTCGCCCTTTCATACCTTGCATAACTCGTTCTAGTTGAGCACGTAATTGCACGTTAGCACTCACGCCACCAGCAATAACTAAACGTTTGATACCTGTTTGTTTTAAAGCTCGTTTACATTTAATAATTAGGGTATCAATAACAGCTGTTTGAAATGCATGGGCAATATCTGCTTTAGTTTGCTCATCGTCATCGCTATCACGAATAGCGAGCGACGCTGCTGTTTTTAAACCACTAAAACTAAAATCTAAGCCAGGTTTATCGGTCATCGGACGCGGGAACACAAAACGCTCTGGTGTGCCTTGCTCAGCAAGCTTTGCTAAACGTGGACCACCTGGATAATCAAGGCCTAACAACTTCGCTGTTTTATCGAATGCTTCACCTGCAGCGTCATCAACTGACTCACCTAATACTTCATACTCACCAATACCAGATACTTTAACCATCATGGTATGACCACCAGACACTAAGAGCGCGATAAACGGAAACTCTGGTTTGTCTTCTTCTAGCATTGGCGCAAGTAGGTGGCCTTCCATATGATGCACAGCGACTGCTGGAATATTCCAGCCATAGGCCAGTGAGCGACCAATTGAGGTTCCCACCAAGAGTGCACCAACAAGTCCGGGCCCTGCGGTGTAAGCAATACCATCTAAGTCTTCTGGACCACAGCCAGCTTGCGCAAATGCCGCATCAATTAAAGGTAAGGTTTTACGTACGTGATCGCGTGAAGCTAGTTCAGGGACCACGCCGCCGTAATCGGCATGCACTTTTACTTGGCTATACAGTTGATGTGCTAATAAGCCTTGTTCATCATCATAAATGGCAATACCCGTTTCATCACATGATGATTCAATACCTAAAATTCGCATCAATTACTCCGCCAAGAAAAAACAAATGCGCATTTTACAGTGAAAATACGCATTACTGAATATTAAATTGCAATACCAATGTTGGTTTGGCCATCAGAAACCGCTAGTTGTTTAAGCTCTTTTACGTTCTCTGAAGTAATTCGGCCCATTTGCTCTACAAAATCAATAAGCTCTGCAAGCACATCAATTTCATATTGCATTAAAGGGTGTTCACGGACAGCTTTGTTGTCTGCCACTTCACCATCTACTGTTAGTTGGTACTCAATAAAGCGAGCCACTGAAGCCTGTGAAATTTTACTAATATTCAAAAACTCTTGTTCATCTTTAGCTATTAAACCGTGCAGCATACCAAGCAGAGCTGTAGCAGTATCAATTGCCGGATAAGCCCCAAACATATCAAAGTCAGTGAGCTCTGGCACATTCGGTTCTATTTTTTCAATTTGCTTTTCAAGGCTGATTTTACTTTTTGGCAGTAATATTTTTTCCCAGCAGACACTAAGTGCGCTTCGAAAAACCGCTGCATCACCAAACCCTGTTGCTTCACTAAATAAGCTGTAATTAGGCAGCATACGCTCAAGTAAAGCTCCACCTAACACTGCTTTTTGCAAATAGTTTAATTCTCTAATACGTTGAAAATTATTCGCTTTCGTCATTCTTTACAGTCCCACAAGACCAACATATTTCAAATGTTGCTCCGTTAAGCTCAAGACACTTAGGGCATACCCAGTCAGGAGCCGATTGTTTTAATTGTCGGTAGTTTAGCAATATTTCTTGCGCCTGGCGCTCTTTTAATGCGTAAACAAGTATATCAACCCCCGTTTGTTCAAATGGGATCTCCCCAAGTGCTCCCTGTAAAAGCTCACCTTGTAATTGAGATTCTATCCCCTTACTTTGTAAAAGCCCTTTAATAATATTTGCTTCTAAGCCATTTTCAGCTTGAAATACTTTCACCCAAGAAAATGGGTCCGGCTTGTTTGGTTGATTTAAATTCTTGTTTTGCAAATCACTTCTCTTTTACTTTTTTATCTTTAAATCCTAAACTACGCTAGCAATTGACTTCGCTGCAACGCTTATTTCAAGGTAACCATATGACTTTAACAACACCGGGATTGTTATTCCCTGCAATTTCTTTACTGTTACTTGCTTATACCAACCGCTTTTTGGTGCTTGCTCAGCTTATTCGAGAACTCAATGCACGTGAAGGGGAAAGTATCCGCCCACTGGTTGTTGCACAAATTACCAACTTAAGAAAACGTATCAAACTCATTCGGGTGATGCAGGTCTATGGCGTTGCCTCTTTTCTCATGTGTACTTTATCGATGTTTGCATTATTTATAGAGTTTAATACCACTGGAATCATTTTATTTGGGAGCAGCCTCGCTTGCTTAGCCTTGTCTCTTCTAACCTCTTTGTATGAGATCCACATCTCCTGCCACGCTATCGAAATCGAATTGAAGAATATCGAAAAAAAACCAGTTTCAGATAAGGCAGAGTAAATTTCTGCCTCTATACTTATTGTATGAGATACAACAATAAGTGGTGTTTTTGTGGATGATTTCTTATTTTCTGAAGAACAGTTAGAAGAAAATAATATAGAAACTGAAGAACCTGAATACTGGCATATTCTTGTTGTTGATGATGAAGAAGATATTCACCAAGTTACGAAACTAGTATTAGCTGGGTTCAGTTTTGAAAATAAAGGTCTGCGCTTTTATGACGCCTATTCTGCGGCCGAAGCAAAAGAATTTTTAAATAAAGATATTCCCTTTTCTGTTGCCCTAGTTGATGTGGTAATGGAAACCAACCATGCTGGTCTTGAGCTTATTCAATTCATTCGCGATGAAATAGAAAACCACGATATTCGTTTAATACTGCGCACAGGCCAGCCCGGTGAAGCCCCTGAAGAAGCCATTATCCGCGATTACGACATCAACGATTACAAAAATAAAACAGAGCTCACCGCGATTAAAATTAAAACCCTGCTCTACTCAGCCTTAAGGGCACATCGTGATATTCAAATTATTGACCGCCATAAGCATGGTCTTGAACAAATAATTAATGCTTCAGCAAATTTTTTAAAATGTGACAGTGTTCATGAGTTCGCCTCAACAATTTTAAGCCATGTCACTAACGTGATGGGAATTAATGATGCGCAAATCTATTGTGCTGCGGCTGTTAACTTACAATCGTCTCCAGCAAAAGATTTCCAGCTTCTTGCTGCCTCAGGCGTAGGTCCTACACCACAGCAAAATACCATTCCAGATGAGGTAAAAAACTTATTTATAGATGCACATGAGCGTAAGTCATCACTAAAAACAAGCAATGATTACATTGGTTACTTTCCTACCAAAGCTGGCCTAGAAACCATGCTTTATGTACATAAAGGTAGTAAGTTGCAAGCAACAGAGCATCAACTGTTAGAGTTTTATGCCAATAATATCGCGCTTGCTTACGATAATTTAAAACTCAGAGAAATGGTAAAAGAATCACAAAAAGAATTGTCGTACATTCTCGGTGAGGCTGTAGAAAAACGCTCTAAAGAAACTGGTTCCCACGTTAAACGTGTTGCTTTATATAGTGAACTGCTTGCTCAGCTTTCAGAACTAAACCCATTTCAATGCGAAATCATTAAACTTGCCTCACCTTTACATGACATAGGTAAGATCAGCATTCCCGATAACATTTTAAACAAGCCTGGTAAACTCACTGATGATGAATGGGAAGTAATGAAAACCCATGCAGAAATCGGCTACGAAATATTAAAAAATTCAAGTAACGAGATATTGACATGTGGTGCTTTAATTTCCTACCAGCATCATGAAAAGTGGGATGGTTCAGGATATCCGCAAGGTTTAATAGCAGACGATATCAATATAGTTGGCCGTATCACCGCCCTAGCAGATGTATTTGACGCGCTTTGCAGCGACCGTTGTTATAAGAAAGCATGGCCATTGGATGAGGCTTTAACGCTTATAAAAGATCAACGCGGGAAACATTTTGATCCAATTCTTGTCGACTTATTACTTGAAAATTTACCACTTTTCTTAGAGATTAAAGATCGTTACCCTGATTAGATGTAACTTTTCTGTAAAACACTTCCCAAAAAAGGTACAATAATTTACTATGCCTTCCGTGAAGTATAATAATACCGCCTATATGTAAAAAGGCTTACTTATAACAAGGGACTATTAAAGTGAGATTTGAACAACTTGAACAATTTGTGGCACTAGGCGTGCTGAGGCATTTTCGCCAAGCTGCAGAAAAAACCCAAATCAGCACTTCAGCGTTAACTCGCAGTATTCAGACGCTTGAAGATGAAATTGGCTATGAGCTAGTTACCCGCTCTACACGCTCAGTTAAGCTAACCAAAGAAGGTGAACTTTTCCTTGAGTACGCTAAACAAACCCTCGACAACCTTGAAGAGACCAAAAAACGTTTATTCGAATCTTTAAACGGTTGCACTAACGAAAAATTAGTTATCGGTTATACCAATAAAGCTAGCACGGTTGTTCCTGTTTCTTGCGGCCAATTTTTAGCGCAGTATCCACATGTAAAAATCGAGATGCAGTTACAAGAACAAAGCGAGCTTGTGCGTAAACTGCAGTTAGGTGAAATTGATATCAGCGTATGCTCGCAAGCAATGAACAGCATTGGCAGCGATATTCATTTACCCGATCAACTCATTATTTTTGTGGCTAAGAACCACCCACTTGCCAATAAAAGCGATATCAGTAAACGCGACTTTGCTGACTACCCAATGTACAGCTGCTTTTCTCAATCAAAACAGGTTCAATCTATGCTGAATGATGCAATTGAATCTTTTGATAAAACATCAAGTATAAAAGTAGGTAGCATTGAGCAAGTAATGGATGGCCTTAAAAAGTCAAACCACATCGCAATAGCCAGTATTGAACACACAAGTATTGTCTCTTCAGACCCAGATTTACTGTTATTGAAAACCAATAAAGGTATCGCACACGAGCAGCTGGTGATCCAAACTAACCAACAAATCAATGAAAATTCTCATGTTAGTCATTTACTTGACCTCATTGAAAAAACGGCGTTAGCAAGCCAAAGCTAAAAGCTATTTTATATGCTGTTAGCCTGTAATGAATCAGGCTAGCCCCCCCCCTTTTTTTTATTGCATAAAAAGCGTGCATCGCACATTTTTTCATATACACTTACTCACCTTTTTTTGATTGTGCATATGAATGACCGCACCACTAATTTCCGACTCTTATTTAGATGCCATCGAACAGGCTGGCTATGCTGTTGTTGAAAACGCCATTGATGAAAACCTAATCGCTGATTTAATTGCTGATTGCTATCGAATTAACCCACATTTTCATACTGCTGGTATTGGCCGTTTAACCGACCAACAAATAGATAAAACCGTGCGAAAAGATAAAACTTTTTGGTTCGATAGTTCAAGCCAAGCACAAATTACCTATCTGGCGACCATGGAAGCGATAAAAACACAGTTAAACCGTAGCTTTTATTTAGGGTTATTCGACTATGAATGCCACTATGCAAAGTATCAGCAAGGTGACTTTTATAAAAAGCATTTTGATGCTTTCAAAGGCCGTTCGAATCGAATTTTCACAACGGTTTGTTACTTGAACACGCCAGAATCAGGTGGTGAATTGGTAATTTACAAGCCAAAAAGTAAAGACATTGAAATTGTCATAAAGCCTCAAGCTGGTTTGCTGGTTATGTTTGAAAGTGAGCGCTTTATGCATGAAGTATTACCGGCACACGATGTTCGCTATTCCATTGCTGGTTGGTTCAGGAAAAATGCCTCAATCAGCGGTATTATCGACCCACCAAGGTAATTAAAATGGCAGTGGCAAGGATGCTGCTAAACCAATAAAAACCACCAACCCGACATAGTGGTTATTCAAAAATGCTTTAAAGCAAGGGTCTCTCTCTCGATTATGAATAAGCGTTTGTTGATAGAGTAAAAAACCAATCGCTGCAATTAACCCTAGCCAATAAGGCAAAGCAAGGTTGTTACTCTTACCAATGTAAGCAAGAATCATAATAAACAAAACATTGAGTAAAAAGATGATATGTCTGTCATAGCTGGCAAACAATATTGCCGTTGATTTAACACCAATTTTTAAATCATCATCTCTATCAACCATGGCATACATGGTGTCATAAGCCACAGTCCATACAAGATTAGCTGTAAATAATAACCAAGCTTCTAATGGTACAGAGCCAATTGATGCCATATAGGCCATTGGAATAGCCCAGCTGAATGCAGCACCAAGCACAACTTGCGGTAATTGGGTGTAACGCTTCATAAATGGATAACAAAACGCCAGAGCTAAAGCACCAAACGACAGTAAAATGGTTGGCAATCCGAGTGTTAACACTAAACCAAACGCTACCACGATAAGCAATACAAACAAGCTCAAAGCTTCACCACTTGATACCAAACCTGCTGCCAGCGGTCGCTGGGCTGTGCGCTTAACTGAGCCATCTATTTTACGATCGGCAAAGTCATTAATTACACAGCCGGCACTGCGCATCACAAAGACACCCAAACTAAATACCACAAAATTTAATAAGCTCGGTGTGCCAAGCTCAGCAAGCCACAGCGCCCAATAAGTTGGCCACAACAATAGTAAAGTGCCAATTGGCTTATCGGTACGCATTAACTGTTTATAGTAAGGTATATGTGCGACCTTAAGTGCAGCTAGCTTCATAGGTAAATATACGCTCCAGGTAAGAATACTTCAGCCACGAGAAAATGAGCATTAGATAAGCTAAATACACTGCGTCTTCCCCACAATGGTTGTGAAGAGTAGCCGATTTCAGCTGTTAAAGCTTGAATAGCGTGCTGCTGTGAAAACTCAGCAACTTCGATTTCAGTTCGCGATAAGCTTGGGTCTTGAAAAATAACATCGCCAAGCGGTCTTGTTCCCATACTTAGCAACTGTTGCTTTTTTAATGTATCATCCGCTGGCAACCAGCTTTGAGCATAAACCATTGGTTTACCATCACACAGAAGTAAAACTTCACGGTTTAATGCCTGACTTAAAGAAGTATTTAATAACGCTTGTTGCTCGCAGGTTAAGTCAAAAGGTGCTTCGTTTAAAACTTCAACTGAAAAAGCCTGACAATGACTTTTAAGCTTAGCCGTTAATGACCCAGCTTCAAGCAGCCAACCTTGCTGTTGTTGCGTCAAATCTGGAAATGCTGAAGCAGGCTGCCAATTTGCAGCTAGTGAAACTGGGAATGTGATCACAACGACTCATTATTTAAAAAAAACATGCAAATGATATCATCGCTGCACGTTTCGAAAAAGTCATGATTTAATCTCAAGCAAGGTTAAAAAACACAGAACAGCCTGTATCTTAGGTGAATTTGGGTATAGACTAAAAGTCATTGAAAGGGTGGAATATTCTTAACTATGAAAAAGTCATTGTTATCAATTTACTTGATAAGCATGCTGCTTGTTAGTGCAATAACAAGTTGCTCTGTGCGGGCTGAATCAAATGTTGGCTACTTTGGTTTTGAGCCTGACATCATCACCAACTACATAGGCCAAGGTAATAAAAAGCTTGGATATGTACGTATTACGGTGGATCTGATGCTTAATGATATGTCAGATATTGCTGTGGTAGAACACCACACTCCGCTATTGCGTGATGCGATTGTTGAAATACTCTCTAAAGAGCCAGAAGAAAATATTAAATCGCTTACCGGCCGCGAAGAAATCAGAAAGCGCTGTACCGAGAAGCTAAAATCACTACTAAAACAAGAAACAGGACAAGAGATTGTCCGAGAAGTGTTATTTACTAAGTATTTATATCATTAATTGTAAAATGGCGGCATTAGCCGCCATTTTTATACCAATCCGCTTAATTAAGTAGTCTATTTTGAGGCAATAAAACCTCGTTGATAACAAGGCAAAAATTTCGTTATTTAGTTGTTCTAAATGAGAAATTTTTAACGCAGTTAGCGACAGGTTTAATCCCTCAAAATGATTAAGTATTATTGCGGGTTGGTATTATTTACGCGATAGCAGCTTGTCAGACACGGCGTAAGCCATTCCAGCTAATAACCCCGCCAAATGTGCCCAATTAGCCATACTCACGGGCAACAATTCAACAAAGCCTAAAATAAGCCAAACCAGCATAAAACCGACGATGCTATTACTTACTAATGACGGCTCTGATGGCCTCATTACGCTGTAAATCCAACAAAAACCCAGTAAGCCATAAACAACGCCACTTAAACCACCAAAGTTCGGCCCTACAACTAAAAACTGTGCCCAGTTACTAATGAATGCAGTAACTAAAAATAAACCAACTAAAGTTAACTTACCGCTACGTTTTTCTATATCGTTACCCAGTGTCATCCACCAGATCAAATTAAAAATAAGATGGATAGCGCTAAAATGCACAATGGCAGGTGTAAACCAAGTTAGAGGCTGTGCAGGATTAAACTGCAACATACTATAAATAGTTTCAAAACCACCTAATAAGAAGGCTACAAATATAACAATCGACACTAATGTAACAGTACGATTTAGCCAACTTAATGCTTTAAAGCGAGCTTTTAAGTTAAGTGACTGACCTTGATATAATAGTGGCGATTGAGTGCTTCCTACCTGCCATGAAGCTTGCTGGTATTTTTCGTCATGTGGATTAGCAGCAAACTCCTGCCAAAGTGGTTGAGCTTGATGAAAGTGCTCTGGGGCAACACAAATAATCACGGTTTGTCCATCTTGTGAGCGCAACTCGCCATGTAACCCCTTACTTTTGATGTAATCTATAAAGCCTTGTGCGGCGCGAGGATTATTTATGCTGCCCAACTCAATCATCGTTCAATATGCTCCGGAAGTTGTGTCTGCCAAGCAGTAAAACCACCATCCATACTGTAAACGTCTTCAAACCCCTGCTCTACTAAGTAGCTCGCAGCACCTTGAGAGCTCACACCATGATAACAAACGATGATAATTGGCTGATCAAACTCTTTATGCATCATAAAATCACTGATGTTGGCATTTGATAAATGCTCAGCGCCTGGAATATGCCCAGTTTGAAATGAGTTGGGATCGCGAATATCAGCAATCACAACATCTTCTTTATCTAACAGGGCAAAAGTTTCGCTCACTGAAATATGTTTATACGACATAGTACTCTCTAAACTAAAAAGGCGGCCAAAGCCGCCTTATCAAACAACTTGGTATCAATCCCAGTTAAGGATCACTTTACCTGATTGGCCTGAAATCATTGTATCAAAGCCAGCTTGGAAGTCATCCACAGAGAACTGGTGAGTGATAATTGGCTTCAGATCAAGACCTGATTGGATTAAGCTCGCCATCTTGTACCAAGTTTCAAACATTTCACGGCCGTAAATACCTTTAATGATTAGACCTTTGAAAATAACTTGGTTCCAATCAACCGCCATATCTGAAGGTGGAATACCTAGCATGGCGATTTTACCACCGTGATTCATGTTGTTTAACATGCTGTTAAATGCAACTGGCACACCCGACATTTCAAGGCCAATATCAAAACCTTCTGTCATTCCGAGCTCTTTCATAACATCTTCAAGGTTATCAGTAGCCACGTTTACAGCACGGGTAGCACCCATTTTACGCGCTAAATCTAAGCGGTATTCATTTACATCAGTGATAACCACATGACGCGCACCAACATGTTTAGCAACAGCTGCAGCCATGATGCCAATTGGGCCTGCACCTGTGATTAATACGTCTTCACCCACTAAATCAAACGACAGCGCAGTGTGTACAGCGTTACCGAATGGGTCAAAGATAGATGCTAACTCATCAGAAATGTTATCTGGAATTTTAAATGCGTTGAAAGCTGGGATCACAAGGTATTCAGCAAATGCGCCTTCGCGGTTAACACCCACACCAGTTGTGTTACGACATAAATGTACGCGTCCGGCACGACAGTTACGACAGTGACCACATGTGATATGTCCTTCACCAGAAACACGGTCACCTACTTGGAAACCACGTACCTCCTGGCCCATATCAACCACTTCACCTACATATTCGTGGCCAACAACCATTGGCGTAGGAATTGTATTTTGTGCCCACTCATCCCATTTATAAATATGGACATCAGTTCCACAAATTGCTGTTTTGCGGATTTTAATAAGCAGATCGTTATGGCCAACTTCAGGCTTTGGCGCATCAGTCATCCAGATCCCTGGTTCTGCTTTTAATTTAGATAATGCTTTCATGATTCACACTCAATTAAACAAAACCGAAGCAATAGCTTCGGTTTAAGAAATAAAATTAGATAACACCCATTTCTTTACCAATACGGGTAAAGGCAGCAATAGCGGTATCTAATTGCTCTTTTGTATGCGCCGCAGAAATTTGCGTACGGATACGTGCTTGGCCTTTAGGTACTACAGGGAATGAGAAACCTGTTACGTAAATACCTTCAGCAAGTAATTTGTCAGCCATGGCTGAGGCAACTTTAGCATCGCCTAACATAACAGGGATAATGGCATGGTCTTTACCTGCACAAGTAAATCCTGCAGCTTCCATTTGTTCGCGGAAATACTTTGCGTTATCCCAAAGTTTAGCGCGTAACTCGCCACCATTGCTAAGCATTTCAAGTACTTTAATTGATGCTGTAACAATTGATGGTGCAAGTGAGTTTGAGAAAAGATAAGGACGAGAACGTTGACGTAACCACTCTACAATCTCTTTTTTACCTGATGTGTAACCGCCCGATGCGCCACCAAGTGCTTTACCGAGCGTACCTGTAATGATATCAACGCGATCTAGTACACCACAGTACTCAGGCGTACCTTTACCATTTTCACCAACAAAACCAACAGCGTGTGAGTCATCAACCATTACTAATGCATCATATTTATCTGCAAGGTCACAAACCGCTTCAAGATTACAAATAACACCGTCCATTGAGAAAACGCCGTCAGTTGCGATTAGTTTTGTTTTAGCACCCGCTTCATCAGCAGCAATAAGTTGCTTTTCAAGGTCGCTCATGTCGTTATTTGCGTAGCGGAAACGTTTTGCTTTACAAAGGCGCACACCATCAATAATCGAAGCATGGTTTAGAGCGTCAGAGATAATTGCATCATCTGGGCCTAAGATTGTTTCGAATAAACCTGCGTTTGCATCAAAACATGATGAGTAAAGAATAGTATCTTCTGTTTCTAAGAACTCAGAGATCTTTTGCTCTAAGGTTTTATGAATATCTTGAGTACCACAAATAAAGCGTACAGAAGCAACACCAAAACCGTGGTCGTCAAGGCCTTGTTGAGCTGCTTTAATTAACTCTGGGCTATTTGCTAAGCCAAGGTAATTATTAGCACAAAAGTTAATGACCTTATCACCAGAAGCAACCTCAATTTGAGCCTGTTGCTGTGACGTGATAACACGCTCGCTTTTGTATAAGCCTTCAGCTTTCACTTCATCAATTTGCTGCTGCAACTGATTAAAAAACGCAGATGCTCTCATCTGTAATCTCCACATATTCTTGTACCTAACCAGGAATGATTAGCATGACTTTAAATTTTGCGCCTATTGTAAAAGCTTAGGCGAACAATTGCACTGTTTGCAGTTCGTCGCACACCTTGAGGCGTGCGAAATAAAACTGGTCTTACCTGCTAAGATTGTAAAATCAAAGTAGGTAAATCAGCTAAAGACTCACAGACAATATCGGCATGTTGCTCTGTTGATTCTGCATAACTTTGCCCTGAACGAACTAAAACACGCGTAGCGATATTGGCTCTCTCAGCGGCAATAAGGTCGCCAAGCTTATCACCCACCATTATACTTTGTGATGGGTCGATTTGATGTTCTTTGATAGCTTGTAAAAGCATACCCGGAGCAGGCTTTCGACAGTTACATTCTTGCAAATAGGCAGGTTCCGCTTTGGTTGGGTGATGCGGGCAAAAATACACATCAAGAATAGCAACACCATGACGTAAAAATTCACCTTTCATCCACTCAGTGAGCTTAGAAAAATCTTGTTCTGAATAATAACCGCGACCAATACCCGACTGGTTAGTAACTATCACAATTTTATAACCCGCATCCGCAAAGGCTTTGCACGCCTCAAATACACCGGGTACAAATTCAAATTCTTGTGGTTTGTATACATAACCATGATCAATATTAACCACACCATCTCGGTCTAAAAATAAAACGTTGCTCATTACAGTTGCTCTTTGTGTATCACGTAGTCAAACATCGAAATTACCTTTTCGACACTTATTTGCGCCATTAAATCAGCCCCTTTAACGCGTACTCCCCAAGGTAGCTCTTGCGCCGTTTTGCCAGTTTGTTCAAGTAAATTTTGGTGATAAACCTCAACAACATAATCTTGATACAAATAAGGTCCTGTGCGTTTTGGGTTTGAATGGGCATACAAACCTATAACAGGTGTTCCTACCGTTACAGCCATATGCGCAGGCCCAGTATCAGGAGCTAACACTAACGCCGCACGTTTCAAAACACATAGCAGTTCTTTTAGTTGGGTTTTCCCTACTAAGTTAAGCACAGGAGCAGAACTATGTGCGATAATTTGATCTGCTAGTTCGTTCTCTAAAGGCGTTGGACCGCCGGTGATAACCACCGAAAAGCCTTGTTGATAAGCATGTTCAGCAAGTGCAGCATAACGTTCGGGTAACCAGTTACGCTCTTTTTTACTTGCCGCAGGTGAGATAACAAAAATACGCCCGGTTAAACGCTCTTCACCTAATAGCGCATCGGCTGCTTGTTGGTGCTGCTCGGTAATTGGCATTTGCCATTGAGGTTTGTAATCAGGCGTACCAATAGCTTGAGCAAAGCCTTTAAAGCCTTCTAATACATGAGCCTCTGATTGCGGGGCAATACGTTTATTAATAAACAAGCTATGTAACTCTTTTGAACGAGCCCAATCAAACCCCACTTTGACTTTTGCTGGAATACAACGGGCTGCTAAATTCGCTCTTAGTGCTACTTGCATATGTAATAGCACATCAAATTTACGACCTTTGAAAGTCTCTTTTAGTTGCTGATAAGCCTGTTTACCCTGCTTTTTATCGAATACAACAAACTCAACACCAGGTAAATCGGCCAATAACATAGCCTCAACTTTACCTATCACCCAGGTAATTTTTGCCTTCGGGTGTGCCTTTTGAATTGCTTGCACTGCTGATACGGCATGACATACATCACCAATAGCCGAAAGCCTTAAAATACAAATATCTGAATAGGAGGTTGATTGAGTCACGTGCGCCCTTAGCTACAGCAAATAATATGCGATCTTAAATTAACTTGATGCTAATGCAAGCACTTATGCGAAAAGCTAAAAATACGGTAAGATAGGGCTAATTTTATTTAATCTTGAAGTTGTTATGTTCGAAACTCAGCATCTACAAAACACCACACTTTTGTGTCACCCAGCCTATAAAGATGAGCTCACGCAACAGTGGTTTGATGCCAGTTATTGGCAACAACAAGAGAAAATAGTCGGAGCTAAAAAAGGCCGCGCAACAGCGTGGTTTTTTAAGCATCAACAGCTTACAGGTGTTCTGCGCCACTATTGGCGTGGTGGTTTAGTAGGTAAGTTGCTGAGCGACCAGTATTTATATTTTGGTTTAGAGCAAACCCGTGTCTATAAAGAATTCGCGCTGATGATGCGTTTGCGTGAGCTTGGTCTAAATGTGCCACCCCCTATTGCGGCAAAAATTACCACCAGTGGCTTTATCTATCGCGGCGATATCATCACCGAGGCGGTGACAGGGGCAAAAAGTGTGTTAGATATTTTAATCAGTCGCTCTCTCAGCCAACCTGAACTCAAAGCGATTGCTGCGACTCTCAGCGAGTTTCATAATCACGGCGTCTATCACGCAGACTTAAACATCAATAACATCTTATTCGATGATACAGGAAAGGTGTTTATCATCGACTTTGACCGGGGCGAAATAAAACAGCCGCACGCCAGTTGGCAAAAAGAAAACATTAAACGCCTTGCCCGTTCATTTGCAAAAGAGCAAGGCCGTAACGAAGTGATGCATTGGCATCAAAGTGATTGGCAATCACTGCTGTGTGACTACCAAGCTTTGCTTAAGACTTAATTTTGCTAATAACGTTAGATGTTGAGCACCCATTAAGAAACTCAAGTACTTCGACTTTTCCGCCATGGCGTAGAACATGATCAGCACCTGCAATTTGATCTACGGTGTAATCGCCGCCTTTGACTAGCACATCAGGGCTAATTTGCTCGATTAGCTTTGCTGGTGTGTCATTTTCTTCAATGCTGCCAAACGGAATAACCCAATCAACTGATGCTAGCGCACTTAATACCATGGCACGTTCATCCAGTGGATTAATTGGTCTTTCTGGGCCTTTTAAGCGAGAGATTGATTCGTCATTATTTAAGCCAACAACAAGCCTATCACCACGTGCTTTAGCCTGAGCAAGGTAACGCACATGACCAGCGTGAAGAATATCAAAGCAACCATTAGTGAAAACTATTTTTTCACCATTTTGTTTTGCAAACTCAATGTGCTGAAGCACATCTTCAAATGGTGTTTGATAATGCTCACCGGTTTGCTGTAAATATTGACCAAGCTTACGACTCAACTCTTCTGGCGATACTGTTGCTGCGCCAAGCTTACTTACCGCAATACCTGCAGCAAGATTGGCAATTTCAACCGCATCTTTTGCTGCCATACCCGCACCAAGCATCACTGCAAGCGTCGCGATTACGGTATCACCAGCGCCGGTTACATCACTGACTTCAAGCTGCTGGGCCGCAAAGTCGAATTTATCTGTCTGACTGATTAACGACATACCATGCTCTGAACGAGTTAATAGCATAGCGGCAATACCCGCTTCACTAATTAGCTTACGAGCACTATCAGTTAAGCTTTGCTCAGAATCAGTTTTACCACCAGCAAGCTTAAACTCATTTAAGTTAGGGGTAATGTAATCAGCACCGCAATATAAGCTTAAGTCGGATGATTTAGGGTCGATAAGTACCGTTTTACCTGCTTTCTTTGCAACCTGAACCATTTGTTGAATTAAGCTAAGAGATCCTTTGTTGTAATCAGAAAACAACACAAAATCGTAGTCATCTAACACCAGCTCTAAACGGTTTAGTAACAATTGGCTGTGTTGCTCAGTGAAGGTCTCTTCAAGATCAAGACGTACAACTTGTTGATGACGGCTAATAACACGCATTTTGGAAATAGTTGGTAAATCGCAAACACTGACTAATTGCGAATCAATTTTTTCTGAACTTAAAATTGTTTCAAGAATTTGCCCGCTTTCGTCTTCACCAACTAAGCCTAACAAGCCCACTTTACCATCTAAACGTGCAATATTTTTTGCTACGTTGGCTGCGCCACCTGCTTTGTCTTCAAACTTACTGACTTTTACAACAGGTACTGGAGCTTCAGGCGAAATACGCCCTGAGTCGCCATGCCAGTATCTATCTAGCATGACATCACCAACGACTAAAATACGTGCCTTTGAAAGGTTTTTTAGTAACGCTAAATCCATTACTTTTGCTCCGCTACAACCATATCGATGGCTTCGCATAACCAATGACCGATGAACATATGCGCTTCTTGAATACGCGCTGTTTCATCATTTTTAATGATAATTGGTAACTTAGCGATGTCTTTTACCTTACCACCATCTCGGCCTGTTAATGCGACTGTAAAAGCGCCGATTTCATTTGCAGCTGCCAGGGCGAGGTTGATGTTAGGGCTAGTACCAGAGGTAGTTAAACCAATCACTAAATCTTCTGGCTTACATAACGCCTGCACTTGACGCTCAAATACAGTATCAAAATGATAGTCATTACTGTGAGCGGTTAAAATTGAGGTGTCCGTTGTCAATGCAATAGAAGCTAATGGACCTCGTTCCAATTTATAACGCACAACAAACTCAGCAGCTAAGTGCTGAGCATCTGCCGCGCTACCACCATTACCAAACCAAATCACCTTACCACCCGCTTGCAAAGCACTGTGGCATGCTTCAAGTAATTGCATCACTTCAGGGTGGTAGGTTTCCATCGTCTCAAACAACATTTGATGACGATTTAAACTTTCGAGGTAGCTTGCCGCTACTGAATCAAGATTTGACATAGATATTCCTTAAAAAGTATTAACGGCTTTGCTTACCAAAAATATGCAACAGATAACCAAGTATAGTTATCTCCAAATACATCTTCACCATAAGTAAGAGTTGTCTCTAATGTATGCTCATTTAATTGGCGTGTGTTACTTAGTTGAAGCTCAACGGCACGTTCATAATCGCCAGTCGTTTGACCCCACTCATTTAGATAGTTACTTTCATTTTCTATCAATGTTAGCTTACTGCGCCAGAATGAGCGGTAGCTTTCACTATAAGTTAACTCCATGCTGTGCACCTGTGTAGGAGGTGCATCTGCGTAAACTCTCGCAACGCCATTGGCATGCAAGTCAGTATATCGCTGATCAGCCGCATAATGTCCCGTTACAAAACCACTAACCGTATTACCATATACTGGGTATATCTCATTGACGTACCACAGACTATGCATATTGGTATATTCGTACCTAAGCGACATTTTATTACTCAGCTTTGGTAAGAAGAAGCCAAAATTACTAACAGTATTACCAAATTGGTAGTTCTTATGATTTTTTGTATCTTCACCACCATATTCAAAGTAAAGTTCAACGGGCATTCCCCAATTAAAATTTACAGTGCTGGTAATTGTTACGTATTGGTCACCTAACTCATTATCTTTACTACCAGTGAGGCCTGAGTTGTCATTACCTGCGGGATCAAAAAATGCGTCAACCACATCACCAGCATCTACTTTACGGGGCCCACCGCCAAACTGCATCATTCTATTAAGGCCAATCTTCCAACCATCAAGCGGCTCAATACTAAAATGCGTTCCAGCAAGCTTTGGTGTGCCACTATGAAGCTCATTTTGATAAAGAATGCCATTATCGACATGTTCAAGTTCAGAATAATAAAGCTCAAAGTCAAAATTCCACCAGTTATGAGCTGGTTTTACCATTCCCAAAGAAATCGAAGGTGCAGTTTTAGCATTGGTAGAAATAATTTGTGCAGAGTGCTTAAAAGGTGAAAACCAGTGCTCTTTATAGCCAAGGTTTAACTGTAAATCTCTCCCTGCGAAGCTGATAAAGGAATTGTAATTTACAAACTTATTTGCTTTGGCTCGATAATCAACACCAACTTGTACTAAAGTGTAATCATTGGCACGCCAAATACCTTCGAAGAAGCCTTGCCCCCATTCATCAGAACTAAGTCCGCGTTGATTAGCTATTTTCTTGGTATTATCTGTATCTACTTGTAATTTTACACCGACACGAGTGATTGCATCATCACTTTGATACGGCTTTATTTTTGAACGAATAACAGCAGCTAACCCCGGCTCGTCCTTTGCTAGTAAAAGAAGTGCTTTTTCGACTTCTGCTAAACGATATGGCTTAGCCATAGGAGTGCCAATTGTTAGTGCAAACAAAGTATCTAATTGATGATCAAGCTGTGCATCCATACCAATAGGTAAATAAGCAGTTGGCGTTGCTAATAAAGGCATTGAGCAACTTAGTAAGGCACCTATTACCGAGGCTTTTATCATTTTAAATTTCATAATTGCTTCGTTGATTTGTTAAGTAACCGAAATACTACCAAATAAGCCAATAGTAAACACTTAAAACTCTCATTGATAACCGTTTTTAACATTTTATATTTAGATCGCGTAGGTTCCACGCTATCATAACGTTTTATCCATATAGGCTAGGCAATGGCGCGTATTTTATACTCTTTACTTTTATACCTACTAAGCCCACTGGTTATTTTCTACCTGTATGTTTTACGTGGTAAAAAGAATAAGGGTTACCGTGAGCACTTTGCTGAGCGCTTTGGCTTTTCGAATTTATCGCATCACGATGTTGTTTTTCATTGTGCCTCTGTAGGTGAAGTGCTAGCGGCAACCCCGCTTATCAAGGCCGTTCAATCAGAAAATCCAGTGCTTACTATTTTAGTAACCTGTAACACCCCTACAGGCCGCGAACAAATAAAAAATAACTTTAAAGACTCTGTTAGCAGCTGTTATTTACCGATTGATTTTTTCTTTGCTACGCGTCGATTTTTAAAACGTATCAAGCCAAAGGTACTGTGTATTTTAGAAACTGAACTTTGGCCTAACCTTATGGCTCAAAGCAACAGCTACGGCACAAAAGTTCTTGTGTTAAATGCCAGACTTTCAGCCAAATCACAGCAAGGCTACCAAAAGGTAATACCTTTAACTAAAGTGATCATGCAGTCTATTAGTGACCTTGCCAGTCATAATCAAGATGATGCCAAACGTTTTATTGAGCTTGGTTTAAAGCCTGAAAAGGCACGCGTATTTGGCTCAATTAAATTTGATATTACGCCAACAAATGAGCAATTAAATAAAGTCGCAGCACTTAAAAACAAATATAACAACGAGCGATTTATCTGGGTTGCAGGCTCCACTCACCCTGTTGAACATGAGCTTATTTTAAGTGCTCATGAAAAGCTGTTAAAAGCCTTACCCAACGCTCTTTTGATTATTGCTCCGCGTCACCCAGAGCAATTTGATAAAGTCGCAGAGATATTAAAAAGCTCAACGATGAACTTTAGTCGTCGTAGTGAAGATAACTATGACAACCAACAAGTTGTGCTAGCTGATACTTTAGGCGAGTTACAATGCTTATATGGTGTGGCAAACATCAGTTATGTTGGCGGAAGTTTAATAGAGCGAGGCGGCCATAATCCATTAGAGTCAGCAGCGTTTTCTGTTGGGGTATTAGCAGGTCCTCATACCTATAACTTTGACCATATTTATCCTGAGCTGATTAGTGCTCAAGGAGCTAAAATTGTCATCGATGAAAACCAACTAGCTGACACACTTATCTCTTTGAGTGCTAATCCACAGGAGACGATTAAGCTTGGTCAACAAGCTGCAAAATGCGTTGCTAATAATCAAGGTGCTATCAGTAAAACGGTCAATTTAATTGAGCTTTACTTAGAAAAGTAATTTAGAGAAATAGAATAGAGAAAGAATGTGACTGCAAAACAAGCGATGAATCGCCCAGAAAAACAAATGCGCGAATGGGTATCAAGCGTAATCGTAAAATACAATTTCTGCCCCTTTGCCCGTAAAGAAGTTGAAAGCAATTGCATTCATTATCAAATCAGTCAGTCTATTACACTTGATGATGCAGTAATGGACATGCTTGAGCAGTGTAGCGAGTTAGATCAGCAAGCACAGCGCGAAACAACCCTTTTGATGTTTGAACAAGGCTTTAAGGACTTTGAGGAGTTCTTAGATTTAGTCGATTTAGCCAATGCGCTTTTAGCAGCGCAAGGTTATGAAGGTAAATATCAAATAGCCAACTTTCATCCTGACTATGTCTTTGCTGACAGTGATGACAGCGATGCTGCAAATTATACCAACCGTGCACCTTACCCGACACTGCATTTGATTCGTGAAGCCAGTATGAGCGAAGCGTTAGATAACTACAATGAACCAGAGTCTATTCCGGAGCACAATATTAAACTTGCAAGGCGCAAAGGCATCGACTTTTGGCAGCAATTGTTACAAAACTGCATCGATAAACGCTAATGTTTACCAATCGTGTAAATGTAAAAAAGCCAGCAGTGCTGGCTTTTTCTGTTTTGTACTGATTCGTTTAATAAAGTGAGTTATTTTTTTACCCACTGACCGTTCACTTCAATGTAGTGACCCGGCTTAGTTTTCTCGATAGTTTTAGCGGCTGCAAGTGCTTCAACTTGCGCTAAAGAGAGGTTGTTCTTTTTCGCCAGTTTTAAATATTGCTCTTTGCGCTTTGCATTTATTTCTTCAACCACCGCTTTTGCTTCACTGTTATTAACCACTAAACCCAAATAGCCTGAGCTGTTTTCACCCACTAGCCCTTGGCTCTTTGCATCATCAAGGCTGATAGCCCATACAGAGAAAGATAAACAAACAGCACTGATCATGGTGATCACATTTAGTTTTTTAAGTTGTAATTTACGCATGTTTGCTCCTTAGAATAATTCACTATCATCACTGAATAAGGTATCAAGTTCTTTATCCACTTTTACGCGGATCTCATGATCAACTTTTACATTTAAGTTGATTGTAATCGGCTCTTTTGCTGCCACCTCTACACGGTGAGTACAGGCACTCAGCATGCCTACAGCCGTCAGCATTACTAACCACTTAGCCATCATTGCTTCCTTTTTTTGCATACTCTTTCTCAACTCTTTGAGTAATTTCATCACTTAAACGCAGTGCCCTAAGTAAAGTAAATACATTCTCTTCATGATTATAATTAAAGTTCACCGCTTGCTGCTGCGCTTCATTATAACCCTCTAAATTGACACCTAAATGTAACCAACCATCTGGTTTGAGATTAACACTACTACGTAGTTTTTTAATATCTAAATTTTCAAGTAAACTCAGCGTTGTGCTCAGTTCCTGCTGCTGTGCCTTTACAGCTTCAAAACCTGCATTATTAGTGATCAGTAATTTACCGTCACCTTGATTAACCAGCTGCCCTTGCTTTACTTCTACCCCCTGTTTGCTTATTACAACAGGTAAGGTGCCCGCTAAGCGGCCACTTAAACTAATTCCAGACTCAGCATCAAGGGTGACCAGTTTGCTGGCATCAATATTTTCAAACTTAACAGTCGCGGTTTGGTTATCACTCAGTGGACAGTAGCTGTTCACCACAAATTCCCCCCCCATAACCTGACCGGTTAGATTAGCTGCGCAAGGCTGGTTAGCCGTTACCTGCAACTGACCCTGTATATTTTTCACCACTGCACCTGCACGCAGTTCATTAAGTGTAAATTTAGTCGTTGCAATATTAAGCTGCCCTGAATTAAACTTCCCGTTTAGATCCACAGCAAAATCGTTCGCGAGGTAATCGTTGTAAAGCGCACTGAATTTATCTATGTGCAAACTACCCTGTGCTTGTTGAAGATTTACATCACCTTTAATAATGCCCGAAACAACCCCATCAGTGACGGTAGCTAGGGGCTCAAACTGATAAATTATAGGGTTAAGCTTAGCAATTGTCTGCTCTGGTATCACGAGTTCAAATGGGTGCGCAACCTCAGACATATGGTGGCTAATTAGCACTTCAAAGCCATCTGCAAACACATGATGCGTTGCCTGTAAGGCGCGACTTTGTAGTGCATTTGTAACGACGGACAACTTATTTAAGGTAAGCTCCGGAGTTGTTAATTTGGCGGCAGAGGTTTTGGCATCAATATCAGCAAATAACTCCCCCGCACTTAGGTCTGTTCTGAGAGTTAGCTCATTACTGATTTTTGCTGCGTTAATATCATTATAATTTAATGATTTAACCTTGCTGTTAGCTTTAACAATTAAGTGCTGCTGGGCATTATGCTCAGCGTCAATAGTGCTAGTAAAGTCAGCTATCGTTGCATCCGATATAAGCGCGTTTTTAACACTTACATTTGCATTCAGTTGAGCAACTATTGGACTCGCAAATAACTCATCAATGTTTAGCTTTCCTTTAGCCTGAATCCCGTCAGCCTGTAAATCTAAAAATGCTGGTAATGAATTCAATGACAGCTGAAAACCTGATTTAACAGTTCCATCATTTAAATGAGCATCAAGCTTAAATTCACTTATATCTTCACTATTAAAATGAATGCCAACTTGGCTTTTAAGTGATGTGAGCGGGTTCTGTAAAGAAAGTGACGTATTACTTACTTTTATCTCGCTTTGCCCCTCATTTGCTTGCAGCTTAACTATAGGGACTGATAGCAACTCACCATCAACACTTAACGGTTCTGCAATTTGCAACTGCCAAGCAAGCGGCAGCTGCGCTCTAATAAATGATTGGTACTGTTGGTTTGCTATAGAGATAAAACAATCTTGGTGTGCACTAAATTGATTCCGTAAAGCTGATAAATCCGCGTTTAGATGCTGTTGATTTAGTTGGTACTTTGCACTCAGGCTCCCTTCAGTAGCAAAACTTAAGTCACATTGCTCTAAAGCGTGCTGATAATTTACATTTACCATGCTTTTAATAGCAACCGTAATACCATCAAAATTAACCTGTGACTGAGTAGTAAAATGGCTGTTTTTGGGCAGTTTCATGAATCGTTCAAGCACTTTCTCATCAAGGGTGAGATTGGCTTTCACTTCATAATTTGATATTTCAACGTCTGCACTGATATCACGTGAAATCGTAAAATGATTTAAGCGTTTTTCCCGTATCGCCAACCTAACAGGATTGTCGGTAAACGGTGAGACTACATCAAGCTGCTGAATGCTAATTAGCGGTCTTTGCTCTGGTAATACTAAAGCGAGCTTTTTGAATTCTGTTTGTGAAGAGTCAGATTGTTTACTTACCTGATTGCTAAGAGTGAGATTAGCGCGAGAAACAGTTACCTGCTGCTTATTAGCAATAATACCAGCCAACTCAATTTGCTGTCCTTGGTAGGTTAAACATAATTTCTCGATATTTAAATCAAGCTTGCTGGTTAATGACCAATCAATACAATGAAGCGCAACGCCATTTTTACTGAGCATAGGTGTTAAGTACCACGATGTCAGTGGCAATCTGAACAGATACGCCAAAAGCACCATGCTTAGCACGATACCTAGCAACCCTACGCTTATCCGTTTAAAACTCAAAAAACTCTCCTTGCTTCTCGCTTCTCGCTTCTCGCTTCTCGCTTCTCGCTTCTCGCTTCTCGCTTCTCGCTTCTCGCTTCTCGCTTCTCGCTTCTCGCTTCTCGCTTCTCAGATCATTATAAACAAAAAGGCCACACATGATAGTGCAGCCTTTTTAGTTTAAACGGTTTGTATGAACCTAGCTTGTATAGCTAGGCACATAGCTAACTTCTAGCCAACGTTTTTGCGTGCGTTGCGGAACATACGCATCCACGGGCTATCTTCACGCCATTCATCTGGGTGCCATGAGTTAGCAACCGTACGGAATACACGCTCTGGGTGCGGCATCATAACCGTTGCACGACCATCTGTAGAAGTAATACCTGTGATACCCTCTGGTGAACCGTTCGGGTTAGCTGGGTATTGCGTAGTTGGGTTACCGTAGTTATCAACAAACTTCACTGCCACAGTACCTGACTCAAGCGCTGCTTTAACTGCATCAGCGTTTGCGAACTCAGCATGGCCTTCACCGTGAGAAACAGCGATAGGCATACGTGAACCTGCCATACCATTAAAGAATACTGATGGGTTTTCTTGCACTTCTACAAGGCTAAAGCGAGCTTCAAAGCGCTCTGACTTATTCGTCACGAAACGTGGCCAGTGCTCAGTACCAGGGATCAATTCTTTCAATGTTGAAAGCATTTGACAGCCATTACACACACCTAAGCTGAATGTATCTTCGCGGTGGAAGAAGCTTTGGAACTGCTCACGAGCCATCTCATTAAATAAGATTGACTTAGCCCAGCCTTCACCTGCACCTAGTACGTCACCGTAAGAGAAGCCACCACATGCCACTAAGCCTTTAAATTGCTCAAGTGTTAAACGACCTTCAAGGATATCGCTCATGTGAACGTCAACCGCAGCAAAGCCTGCACGATTAAATGCAGCAGCCATTTCTAAGTGAGAGTTAACACCTTGCTCACGAAGTATCGCCATTTTCGGCTTCGCACCTGTAGCAATGTAAGGCGCTGCAACATCTTCGTTTAGGTCAAAGTTTAGTTTTACGTTAAGACCTGGGTCTTTTGCATCAAACTTAGCATCAAACTCTTGCTTAGCACATTCTGGGTTGTCACGACGTGCTTGCATTTGGTAAGTTGTTTCAGCCCAAATAGTACGAAGCTCAGTACGCGTGTGGTTAAGTACTACATCATCACCACGAGTGAATACCACGCGGTCATCAGCGTTTAATGTACCAATTTCATGACTGATAGCAGCTAGACCGTGGTCGGCAAGAACCGCTTTAACTGCGTCTAAATCGTCATTAGCTACTTGAATCACTGCACCTAACTCTTCATTATAAAGCGCTTCGATGTCTGAACCTGTTAAGCCTGCAAGGTCAACAGTTACACCCGTGTGGCCAGCAAATGCCATTTCAGCAACCGTAGTGAATAAGCCACCGTCTGAACGGTCATGGTAAGCAAGTAACTTATTATCCGCTACAAGTGCTTGCATTGCGTCATAGAAACCTTTTAATAATGCTGGGTTATCAACATCAGGTGTCACATCACCTAGTTGCTTATAAACCTGTGCAAGGCTTGATGCACCCATACGGTTTTGACCAGCACCTAAATCAACTAATAATAATGATGAGTCACCTTTATCAGTGCGTAGTTGTGGGGTTACTGTTTTACGAACATCTTCAACACGACCAAATGCAGTGATGATCAGCGATAATGGTGCAGTAACAGATTTTTGTTCACCGTCTTCATCCCATTGAGTTTTCATAGACATTGAGTCTTTACCCACAGGGATTGTTAAACCAAGTGCAGGACAAAGCTCTTCACCTACAGCTTTAACTGCTTCATAAAGACCCGCATCTTCGCCAGGGTGACCAGCTGCAGCCATCCAGTTTGCAGATAGCTTGATATTTTCAAGGCCACCGATGTTAGCGCAAGCGATGTTAGTTAGAGACTCAGCCACAGCTAAGCGAGCAGAGGCACCGTAGTTTAAAAGTGCAGCTGGTGTACGTTCACCTAATGACATTGCTTCACCGTGGTAAGTATCAAACGCAGCAGCGGTTACCGCACAGTTTGCTACTGGCACCTGCCAAGGACCTACCATTTGGTCACGAGCAACTAAACCCGTTACCGTACGGTCACCAATAGTGATTAAGAATGTTTTCTCAGCAATCGTTGGTAAGCGTAATAAACGCTGTGCAGCATCAGCAGCATCAATGTGAGCAATGTCTAATGGTTGCGATTGTGCTTTTTTCGATTCAACTTCGCGGTGCATTTTTGGTGCTTTACCAAGTAATACATCAAGCGGAAGATCTACTGGACTGTTACCGAAGTGGCTATCTTCAACCGTTAAGTGACGCTCTTCTGTTGCTTCACCAATAACAGCGTATTCTGCACGCTCACGTTTACAGATTGCTTCAAAGCGCGCGAAGTCTTCTGCCGCAACTGCTAATACGTAACGCTCTTGAGATTCGTTACACCAAATTTCGTGTGGTGCCATACCCGGCTCATCGTTTGGAATGTCACGAAGTTGGAATTTACCACCACGACCACCGTCGTCTACAAGCTCAGGGAATGCGTTTGAAAGACCACCTGCACCCACATCGTGGATGAAAGCGATTGGGTTTGCATCACCTAGCTGCCAACATTTGTCGATAACTTCCTGACAACGACGTTCCATTTCTGGGTTTTCACGCTGTACCGATGCAAAGTCTAAATCTTCGTTTGATTGACCAGATGTCATACTAGACGCAGCACCACCACCAAGACCGATGTTCATTGCCGGACCACCTAGTGCAATTAGCTTAGCACCTACAGGGATTTCACCTTTTTGAACATGTTCAGAACGAATGTTACCTAAACCACCTGCAAGCATGATTGGCTTGTGGTAACCACGTACTTCTTCACCGTTATGGCTTGATACTTTCTCTTCGTATGTACGGAAGTAACCAAGTAAGTTAGGGCGACCAAACTCGTTATTGAATGCCGCACCACCTAATGGACCTTCTGTCATAATATCAAGTGCATTAACGATACGACCAGGCTTACCGAAGTCAGTTTCCCAAGGTTGCTCGTAGCCAGGAATACGTAGGTTAGATACCGTGAAACCAACTAAACCAGCTTTAGGCTTAGAACCACGGCCTGTAGCACCTTCATCACGAATTTCACCACCAGACCCAGTCGATGCACCTGAGAATGGCGCAATCGCAGTTGGGTGGTTATGAGTTTCAACTTTCATCAAGATTTCGATGTTTTCTTGATGGTACGCGTACTCACCCTCAAGATTAGGGAAGAAACGACCCGCTACCGAACCTTTCATTACCGCTGCGTTATCTTTATATGCCGATAACACGTTTTCAGGGTTCTGCTCGTAAGTATTTTTGATCATTTTGAACAAAGATTTTGGCTGCTCGATGCCATCAATTGTCCAATCAGCGTTAAAGATTTTGTGACGACAATGCTCAGAGTTTGCTTGTGCAAACATGAATAATTCGATGTCGTTCGGGTTACGCCCTAACTTTTGGAAGTTTTCTACTAAGTAATCGATTTCGTCATCTGCAAGCGCAAAACCTTGCTCAACGTTTGCTTTAGCAAGTGCTTCACGGCCACCACCTAAAATGTCAACTGATGACATTGGACGCGGGTCATCGTGGCGGAATAATTTAGCTGCATCAGCCATATCTGCGTGAGTTGCTTCAGTCATACGATCATGTAACAACGCTGCAACTTCAGCTGTTTGATCAGCTGATAGATTACCTTCAACGTAGTATGCAATACCACGCTCAACACGGTGAACTTGGCTTAAGCCACAGTTATGTGCGATGTCAGTTGCTTTTGATGCCCAAGGCGAGATAGTACCTGGACGCGGCGTTACAAGAATTAACGTGCCTGCTGGCGTGTGCTCAGCAATCGTTGGACCATAAGTAAGCAGTTTTTCCAGCTTTGTTTGCTCATCAGCTGAAAGTTCAGCAGTGAGATCTGCAAAATGCATGAACTCAGCATAAACGTCAGTGACTGGAAGTTGTGCCTGTTGGCAACGCGCTAAAATTTTCTGAACTCTAAAATCGGAAAGTGCTGGTGCACCACGAAGGATCAACATAGGTATTTTCATCCGGGGTTAGGGATTGAACGATATTTTAGGCGCATATTATAGTGCAAATAACGTCTAGATTTAACTCAAAATTACGCTTTTATTTAAATAATCTCGATAACCGCTATTATGGTCACAACAATTAACTATCTTAGTACTCATTATTTTTCTGCAGGTTCTTGTTCTGTATGACTTATCTATCTTCACCCTGTTACGATTATTAATTTTTAAATAGATATATAAAACTATTCGCCAAGTGACGTGGCTTTGAAGTTTTGTTATAACGGTAACGTAATGGTTTAAGGGGCATTTATAATCTATGCAAAAGTTACTCGCTATTTTTAGTTTAGTGCTCATGTTATGTGCGTGCGATATGCAACAGCAACCCTCGCAACTCGCTCATATCAAGGCACAGAACAAAATTAGAGTCGGCACTTTAGCTGGTGCGAGTAATTACTATCAAGCACCGCAAGGTGTGCAAGGCTTTGAATATGAACTCGCTCAAGAGTTTGCTGACTATGTTGGTGTTGAGCTTGAAATGGTGCCCTTTTTTAATCTATCCGATATGTTCGCACGCTTAGAAAGTGGCGATTTAGATATAATAGCTTCAGGTCTTACATATAATACGATTCGAGCTGAACATTATCGCTTCGGCCCGACCTATCGCACAATTAGCCAAAAGCTGGTCTATAAACAAGGCCGTACTCGTCCTCGTGAGTTTTCAGATTTAACCGGTAACCTAACTGTTCTAGCAAAAAGCAGCCATTCGTTGGCGCTACAACAATTAAAACAGCTGAATCCAGAGCTTAGCTGGAACGAAACTGAAGACATGGATGAAGAAGAGCTTCTGCAAGCTGTAATCGACGGTGAAATTGATTATACCCTAGCTGATTCACACACCTTGTCGTTGTTTCGCCGCTACCACCCAAATTTAAGCATAGGTTTCTCGGTTACGCGAAATGACCCTATCGCTTGGCTACTAAGAAAAGATGGTGACGATTCTTTATATGCCTTGATGGTGCCATTTTTTGGTGACGTAAAACAAAGCAACCAGCTTTATGTTCTAGAAGAAAAATACTTCGGCCATGTTCGCCAGTTTAATTATGTGAACACCCTAGCTTATATCGAAGCAATAAAAGAGACCTTACCTAAATACCAACCTTGGTTTGAGCAATACGCTGGCAACATAGATTGGCGATTACTGGCAGCCTTGAGTTATCAAGAATCAATGTGGAACCCAAGAGCTAAGTCACCAACGGGTGTTCGTGGTATTATGATGCTCACTCAAGCAACTGCAAAACAGGTCGGCGTAACTAATCGATTAGAACCAGAGCAAAATATTAAAGGCGGTGCAGAGTACCTTGCCAAAGTGATCTCTTGGATCCCTGAACGCATCCCACAGCCTGACAGAACTTGGTTTGCCTTAGCCTCTTACAATGTTGGCTGGGGACACGTAAACGACGCTCGTATCATCACTGAGCAAGAAGGTGCAAGCCCTGACAAATGGGCTGATGTTAAAAAGCGCTTACCTCTTTTAATTAAAAAGCGTTACTATCGTAAAACCAAATATGGTTATGCGCGGGGCGATGTCGCTGTGCAATATGTTGATAATATTCGTCGTTATTACGATGCGTTAGTTTGGCTTGACGAAAATGATGCTATTGCTAATCCCGAGAGCGAGCAACAAACAGCTGAAGAAGCAAAACCTGCAACAGAGGCAAGCGAAATAAAACCAAGCGACAACACTCAACAAACTAACTCAGAGCAGCAGAAGTCAGAAAACAACTAACTTCAAGCACCGAAATCTGTTTACTTGTCATCAAATGATCATTATCTTCCTGTAGAGATCAATATAATGCTTTACTCTCACTTAAGGAGCACACATGTTAAAAAGAAGACGCAAGACACATAAGTTCAAGCGAAATGTTATTTACTCAACGGCTACACGTCGTCGTATCATGCTACGCAATACACACAAAAAAGTTATCTGGCGTCGCCGCCTATTTGCGATGCAGTTAATGGAAGCACAAGTTCCTGCAACGCCGGTTGTCTAACTAGGCGTTGCGAGCAGCCAGCTTTGCCGCCTTTTTCTCTTCTCTACGACGCTTAAAAAACTTAGATATCACCGCCCCACACTGCTCACTCATAACATCACTGGTTACTTCAACTTGATGATTAAGCCTAGGTTCTTGTAGAAGATTCATAATTGAGCCTGCCGATCCTGTTTTTGCATCCTTAGCGCCAAATACAAGTCGCTTAATACGGCTATGAACCAAAAGGCCTGCGCACATCGAACAAGGTTCTAAAGTTACATACAGAGTGCAATCTATTAGGCGATAGTTGTTAAGTACTTTTCCTGCTTCACGGATTGCCATCATTTCTGCATGAGCTGATGGATCGTTATCAATAATTGAGCGGTTATAGCCATAAGAGATCTGTTGATTGTCTTTTACGAGTACTGCACCAACTGGAATTTCATTAATCGCAGCCGCTTCATTGGCGTAGCTCAATGCTTTCTCCATCCAATACTCGTCGCTAAATTGTTCGCTCATATATCACACAAATCTTGTAAAACTGTGAGTAATTATACCTAGTTAGTGAAAAATGTCGGCAATAAATGCTGCTACAATTAAAAATTAACGCAAAATTTAGTGGCTTTTTCATGGCTCAATGGACCCATATTGCGCTATAATCTCGCGCTTTTTTTATTTAGCTTACAACACGGGTAGCAAATGAAATTTCCTGGACGCCGCAGGCATAAACATTATTTTCCGGTGGAAGCCAAAGATCCACTGACGAATCAACTTAACTCAACCGACCGACTACAACGTAGTTATATTACGGGTATCGACCAAATTGTGGTGGATATTGAAGCGAAAGTTGATCAAGCTTTCCTAGATGAATTTCAATTGCGCCGTGGCATGTCGCAAGTGATCGAAAACGATATTACCAATGCGTTATACGACAGACTGAAACTCGATAACATGATCGATTATGAGTTTGCCGGTGGTACGGTGGGTAATACCATGCACAACTATTCAACACTTGCTGACGACCGCTCTGTGTTGTTAGGAGTAATGAGTGAAAATATCAAAATCGGCAGCTATGCATACCGTTTTTTATGTAACACCTCTAGCCGCGTTGACCTTGACTACCTTCAGCCTGTAGATGGCCCAATTGGTCGCTGTTTTACCTTAATTGACGAGACAGGTGAACGCACCTTCGCAATTAGTGCAGGGCTTATGAATCACCTTCGCCCTGAATCAATCGATCAAGCTCTTATTGAAAATTCATCAGCATTAGTGATCAGCGCATATCTGATGCGTACTCAAGGTGATGAAACCATGACAGAAGCCACTATGCAGGCAGTAAAATATGCCAATGATGCAGGTGTTCCTGTGGTTTTAACCCTGGGTACTAAGTTCTTAATTGAACAAGATCCAGCTTGGTGGGCTGATTTTGTTAAAGAACATGTTGATATTCTTGCTATGAACGAAGAAGAAGGTCTTGCTATTACAGGTTTTGAGGATCCGCTTCTGGCTGCCGACAAAGCGCTAGACTGGACTGATTTAGTTATTTGTACTGCCGGCGAAAAAGGCTTATTTATGGCAGGTTACGTAGACGATTCATTCAAGCGTGAAACAGAATACCCATTATTACCAGGTGCAATTGCTGACTTTAACCGTTATGAATTTTCGCGCGCAATGCGTAAAGAGGACTGCCAAAACCCTATCCGTGCATACAGCCACACAGCACCGTTTATGGGCGGCCCTGATAGTATTAAAAACACTAATGGCGCAGGCGATTGCGCTCTTGCTGCGGTCCTACATGACTTATCAGCCAATGTTTACCACAAACTAAATGTGGCAAACTCAGCGAAGCATCAACAACCTGCAATAACTTACTCATCACTTGCACAAATCAGTAAATACGCTAACCGTGCGAGTTATGAAGTACTGGTTCAGCACTCACCACGTTTATCTCGTGGCTTACCAGAACGTGAAGATTGTTTAGAGCAAGTTTACTGGGATCAGTAACCGCAACTAAAAAATAGAAATATCCAGTTTCTGGGATAAACGCTCAAGAGCCGCTATCCCAGCAACTGAATTCCCATATGAGTTAAGTCTTGGCGCCCAAACAGCCACTGTAAATTGATTCGGTAACACAGCTAAAATAGTGCCCGAAACCCCAGATTTACCCGGCATACCCACACGGTAGCCAAAATCCCCCGCAGCATCGTATAAACCACTAGTAAACAGCAACGAGTTTAACTGCTTGTTTTGTCTAGCACTAAGTACTTCTTGCCCATTGGCATCTTTACCTTGGTTCGCTAAGTAGCTGTAAGCTTTTGCTAATTCTACGCAGTTCAGCTCTATGGCACAGAAGTTAAAGTAAGCCCATAAAACATCATCAACTTCATTATTAAAGTTGCCAAATGACTTCATTAGATGCGCCATCGCGGCATTGCGGTGACGAAACTCATATTCAGAATTAGCCACTTTCTTATCAATAACAACCTGAGCATTACCTGATAACTGGCGAAATGATTCAAGCATAGAGTGCATCGGTGCAGATAAACGACTGTATAAAGCGTCACAGGTGACAATAGCACCGGCGTTAATAAATGGGTTGCGTGGTATGCCCTGCTCAAACTCAAGCTGTGTGAGTGAGTTAAAAGCAGTGCCTGAAGGTTCTTTTCCGACTCGCTGCCATAATTCATCGCCATAACGCTGAAGCGCTAAGGTTAAGGTCATTACTTTTGAGACAGATTGAATCGTGAAACGCGTACTGCAGTCACCAGCGCAATAGGTTTGCCCATCCACGGTATGAATTGCAATTGCGAATTGGTTTGGTTCAACCTCTGCTAGCGCAGGAATATAATCAGCAACCTTACCTTGGCTCAGTAATGGCTGAACTTCTTTTGTGATTTCATCTAATACGTGTTGATAATCAATCTGTGACATACCGCGTCCTTTAAAACAAAAAGCCCCGCATTTGCGAGGCTTTGTAGTCTACTAAAGATGGTTTGCTATAGCGATTGCTATTAGCTCATAGCTGATTGCAGTTTTTTCATCGCTGTTTTTTCTAGCTGGCGAACACGCTCTGCTGAAACATTGTATTTCTCAGCAAGTTCTTGCAGTGTTGCTTTATCGTCAGCTAACCAACGCGCACTTACGATGTCTTGTGAACGCTCATCAAGCGTTTTTAACGCACTGAATAAGCGTGCATGAGACTGTTCTTGCCATTGCTGCTCTTCGATATCATCAGCAAGATCTGCACTGCCATCAGTTAAATATTGTACTGGCGAGTATGTGCTTGTCGGTGCATCGTCATTGTCATCGCCCGTTAAGTCAAAGCCCATATCTTGGCCACTCATACGTGATTCCATCTCACGTACTTCTTTTTCACTTACACCTAGCTCATTAGCAACTGTGCTAACTTCAGCTTGGTTAAACCAACCTAAACGCTTTTTATTTTTACGTAGGTTGAAGAATAATTTACGTTGCGCTTTTGTTGTAGCAACTTTCACGATACGCCAGTTTTTCAGTACGTACTCATGAATTTCGGCTTTGATCCAATGTACTGCGAATGAGACTAAGCGGACACCTACACTTGGGTCGAAACGTTTTACCGCTTTCATCAGACCTATGTTACCTTCCTGAATTAAATCAGCTTGCGGTAAGCCATAACCTGAATAGCTTTTCGCAATATGAGCAACAAAGCGCAGGTGCGACATAATGAGTTGCTTCGCAGCTTCAAGATCACCTTCTTCCTGAAGACGAGTCGCCAACTGCTTTTCTTTCTCTGCATCAAGCATAGGAATAGTGCTAACCGCTTGAAGGTAGCCGTCCATACTTGCGCTCTGTTGACCTGCAGTAAGTGCCATTGCGTATAAATCTTTACTCATTTTTCACCTCAGTGATAAACATTTGAAACCATCTTAGCACTCTTTAAGCGAGAGTGCTAACTTCAATTAAAAACTTTTTTAAAGTTCAAATCAAGTGGTTTTTGTATCTATTTTTAGTCTACGCTAACACGCTGAATAAGCGATGAATTCTAGCTTGGAGTGATATTTTTAAAAATTTACGCGAATACTATTTATCGCTAAAAACGAAGTGTAACAACGAATTGTTACACTTTATCGGGTTCAATTTCTTTTATGTAGCGGTTAACTGATAGGTAAGAACCAACAAATCCTAACCCTGTTGCAAGGGCAACCAAAATGCCAAACTCTTTCAGTGTTAAGCCAATTAAGTCAAAGTTGGTTTCATATACGCCAGCAACATCACTCACCGCAGCGCCAAGCCACCACATCATTAAAGCAACGCAAATAAAAGAGAACAAACCACCAATAATGCCGTACCAAATACCCGTCCATAAAAATGGCGCATGAATAAAGGTATTTGTCGCCCCTACTAACTTCATCACTTGAATTTCATCTTTCTTATCCATGATCGATAAACGGATCGTATTACCAATGATCAGGGTAACGGAGGTTAATAATAGTAGAGCGATGGTAATCACGCTTTCTTTTAATAAACTTAAAAGTGCGTTTAAGCGTTCAAGCCAAGCAATATCGAGCTTACCAAAGTCAACTTCTCTTTCGGCTTCCAGCTTTTGTAATAATTGCTTTGCCGTATTAGGCTGACGGTATCGTGCTGTGGGTGTGACAATAACAACATCAGGTAACGGGTTAGCATCTAAATACTCAAGTGCTTGACCAAATCCTGATACTTGTTTGAATTCAGTGAGGGCATCGCCTTTTGATATAAACTCCACTTTATCTACTTCAGGGTAGAGTGCTAAACGCTTAACTAAAGTCTGCGTTTGTTGTTCAGTCATGGTTTCTTTTACGAACAACGAAATCTCTGCAGCATCTTCAAAGCCACTGCTTACTTGAGAGACATTTTTAACTACTAAATAAAGTGTCGCAGGGAGCGTTAAGCTTAAACCTAATACCGCAATGGTCATCAATGAAGCAAGAGGCGTTCGCCACATTTCACCTAGGCTGTGCACTCCTTGACGAATAAGGTTAATAAAGAAGAAATAAGGCGCAGCTAAAAATGACTTTTTCTGACGTTCGTTTTGGCTATTACGACTTTTAAATAATAAACTCATAGCGTCCCCTCAGCTAAAGGGTCCTCAATCATGCGACCATCTTTCAGCGTTAGACTGCGATAACGCATACGCGCAATTAAGCCGATATCGTGAGTTGCAATGAGCACAGTTGTACCATGATTATTAAAGTCTTCAAATAAACGTAATATGTCCATTGAAAGCTCAGGATCTAAGTTACCTGTTGGCTCATCGGCTAGTAAAATAGGTGGTGAATTTACGATAGCTCGGGCAATACCAACCCGCTGCTGCTCACCACCCGATAACGTTGCAGGATTACACTTTGCTTTATCAAGTAACCCAACTTTATCAAGCGCACCATGAACACGCTTAGCTATTTGCTTATGGTGTGTACCTTCTATGATTAAAGGCAAAGCAACATTATCAAACACTGAGTAACGTTCTAGCAAACGATGATTCTGGAAGATGATACCTATATCGCGACGAACATAAGGGATCTGACGGGATTTAACTGCATTTAAATCAACACCATTAATAAGCACCTGCCCCGCTGATGGACGCTCCATCAAGCTAATGAGCTTTAATAATGTACTTTTACCTGCACCACTATGCCCTGTTAAAAAGGCCAATTCGCCAGGTTTAATATGAAAGCTGACTTTTTCAAGGGCACGATGGCCACCTGGATATGTTTTACTGACTTGCTGAAAATTTATCATTTTAGTTATCAATCATCTTGCAGCGAAAAAAGGGAGCAAGCTCCCTCTAATTAATTATGCGTCATCCTCGTCTTGGCTAAATAGCGCATCAATAAAGTCACTACTATTAAAGGTACGTAAATCATCAATACCTTCACCAACACCAATGTAACGAATTGGGATGTTAAATTTATCTGCAACGGCGAAAATCACACCGCCTTTTGCGGTACCATCTAATTTAGATAAAGTGATACCTGTTAAACCAACACATTCATTAAATAGTTTAACTTGGCTAATTGCATTTTGACCCGTACCAGCATCGATAGTTAGCATCACTTCATGCGGTGCATCTGGGTCAATTTTCTTCATTACACGAGCTATTTTCTCAAGCTCCTGCATTAAGTTGTCTTTATTTTGCAAGCGACCTGCTGTATCAGCGATTAACACATCAACATTACGCGCTTTTGCTGCCTGAAAAGCATCAAAAACTACTGAAGCACTGTCTGCACCTGTATGTTGAGCAATAACAGGTATGCTATTACGCTCTCCCCAAACTTGAAGCTGCTCAACCGCTGCAGCACGGAAAGTGTCACCTGCAGCAAGCATCACCGACTTACCTTCACTTTGGAATTGCTTAGCTAATTTACCAATTGTAGTGGTTTTACCAACACCATTTACACCCACCATTAAGATAACAAATGGTTTTTTATCACCACTTACAACCAGCGGTTGCTCCGCAGTTTTGAGCATGCTTGCCATTTCTTGCTTCATTAGCTCGTATAAAGCATCACCATCTTTTAACTGCTTACGATCCGCTGCATCTGTTAGGTTATCAATCAACTTCATAGTTGTATCAACACCTAAGTCCGCTGTCAGTAACTGTGTCTCTAGCTCTTCGAATAACTCATCGTCTATTTTCTTACCACTAAAGATAGAGGCAAATCCTGAGCCGATATTAACGCGAGTTTTTAATAAGCCCTTTTTAAGGCGCGCGAAGAAGCCTTCTTTCTTCGGTTTTTCAGCGGCTTGAGCTGCTTTTTCTTGCTCTAAACGTTCAGCTTGTGCTTTTTCTGCAGCAATGCGCTCTTGTTCTACACGTTCCGCTTCCGCCTTTTCTGCCGCAATACGTTCTTGCTCTAAACGTTCAGCTTGTGCTTTCTCTGCCGCGATGCGTTCTTGTTCTACACGTTCAGCTTCTGCTTTTTCTGCAGCAATGCGCTCTTGCTCTAAACGCTCAGCTTGTGCTTTTTCTGCAGCAATGCGTTCTTGTTCTACACGTTCAGCTTCTGCTTTTTCTGCAGCAATGCGTTCTTGTTCTAAACGTTCAGCTTGTGCTTTCTCTGCCGCGATGCGTTCTTGCTCTAAACGCTCAGCTTGTGCTTTCTCTGCCGCGATGCGTTCTTGCTCTAAACGCTCAGCTTCTGCATTTTCTGCCGCGATACGTTCTTGTTCTAAACGTTCAGCTTGTGCTTTCTCTGCCGCGATGCGTTCTTGCTCTAAACGCTCAGCTTCTGCATTTTCTGCCGCGATACGTTCTTGTTCTAAACGTTCAGCTTGTGCTTTCTCTGCCGCGATACGTTCTTGTTCTAAACGTTCAGCATCGGCTTTTTCTGCCTCGATACGTTCTTGTTCTAAACGTTCAGCTTCTGCTTTCTCTGCAGCAATGCGTTCTTGCTCTAAACGCTCAGCATCGGCTTTTTCTGCCGCGATACGTTCTTGCTCTAAACGCTCAGCTTCTGCTTTCTCTGCCGCGATACGTTCTTGTTCTAAACGCTCAGCTTCGGCTTTCTCTGCCGCGATACGTTCTTGCTCTAAGCGCTCAGCATCACGTCTTTCAGCTGCAATACGCTCTTGCTCTAAACGTTCTGCTTCCGCCTTTTTGGCTGCAATAAGCTCAGCTTCGCGTTGCGCTTGTTCTGCGGCAACACGTTCTTGCTCTAATTTCATAGCCGCTTCTTGCTCTGCAAGACGGGCTTGTTGTTCTTGACGTTGCTGCTCTGCTGCTTGTTGCTCTTGAGCTAAGCGATCCGCTTCGGCTTTTTCTGCTGCAATGCGCTCTTGCTCTAAACGCTCCGCTTCCGCCTTTTCGGCTTCAATACGCTGCTGTTCTTCTATTTGCTTCTGGTTATCAGCCTCTTTTGCTGCTTGTTCTGCTTGTTGCTTATCTGATTTGCCAAAACCAAACCAAGACAGGAATTTACTTTTTTTTGCCATACTTGCTAATAACCACTTATAAAAATCTGATAAACTTATATGAATAATAGTTTGGTGACAGTTCAGCTTTTTAGCCAAACATAAACAGGTACCATCTATCGCTAAGATCGCAATACTATCACTTTTAGCGCTGTAGAAAAATGACACGCTAGCTATTGCATACAATATTATCTGAGCTAGGGGTCAGTTACCAATAATTAGTGAATTAAATGAGAAAAAAATCAACAGCTAACCGCCAAACAAAAGCAGCGAATAATAAATCATCAAATGGCTTTATTCGTATCATTAGTGGGCAATTTCGCGGTAGAAAATTACCAGTAAAAGATGTGCAAGGCTTGCGCCCAACCACAGATCGTATAAAAGAAACCGTATTCAACTGGCTAATGCAAGATACACGTGGCGCAGCTGTACTCGATTGCTTTGCCGGTTCTGGCGGTTTAGGTTTTGAAGCTTTATCTCGATTTGCAGAACGTGCTGTCTTTTTCGAGCTAGATAAAGGTGCCGCTAACCAATTACAAGAAAACATTAGCACTCTTAAATTGGATAATGCCGCAATAAAACAAGGTAATAGCCTTTCATTATTGGACCAAAACACGCAAAACGAGCAATTTGATCTAATTTTTGTTGACCCACCATTTCGACAAAATTTGGCTGAAAAAAGTTGTTTTTTACTCGAAAAAAATAACTGGTTAACTGCCCAAGCACTAATTTATGTTGAGGTCGAAAGCGAACTAAGCGACTTAGACATTCCAGATAACTGGATGCTTTTAAAAGAAAAAACTGCTGGGCAAGTGATTTGTCGTTTGTATCAACGCGAGACAAATTAACACTATTTTGCAAACCTAGTTTCTGTTAATATTATTCTTTACATGTGGTGTTGCTTCGGATTACAATACCGCACCATTTTTGAACCACTTGATCGTTATTCGATCAACTTGAGCAACGCTCATTATTTAGGTAGGTGAATTTTTAATGCCAGTAATTAAAGTAAGAGAGAACGAACCGTTTGACGTAGCACTTCGTCGCTTCAAGCGTTCATGTGAAAAAGCAGGTATCCTTTCAGAAGTTCGTCGTCGCGAGCACTATGAAAAACCAACAGCTGAGCGTAAGCGTAAAAAAGCTGCTGCAGTAAAGCGTCACATGAAGAAGCTTTCTCGCGATAACGCACGTCGCGTTAAATTATACTAATCAGTATTTGGTCTTGTATAAATGAGCCTTTTATTAACGCTAAAAGATGCGCAAAAAGATGCGATGAAGGCAAAAGACAAAGAACGTCTTAAGCCTATCCGCATGGTACTTGCTGCAATCAAGCAACGTGAAATTGACGAGCAAATTACGCTTGACGACGACGGTATTACCGCTGTTTTAGTAAAGCTTGTTAAACAACGTCGCGATTCTTACACCCAGTACATTGATGCGGGTCGTGAAGATTTAGCTGAAATTGAAGCCAGTGAGATTAAAGCACTTGAAGAATTCTTACCTCAACAACTGAGTGAAGAAGAAATCATTGCTCTTATTGACTCGGCTATAGCTGATACAAACGCAGCGGGTATGCAAGACATGGGTAAGGTAATGGGAGTTATCAAAAGCAAAGCTGAAGGTCGTGCCGATTTAGGCAAGATTTCTGGCTTAATCAAGCAACGATTAACTGCCTAACCCCCACATACAGATGTATGATTCAAGCAAACCGAGCCTAGTGCTCGGTTTCTTGCTTTTAGTCTTTCATAAACACAGTAATTGTGTTCAAATCTTATTTTAGAACGCATAGATAGTGCAGGAAAAACAACAGCTATGGCCGGAAAGATCCCTCGACAGTTTATTGATGATTTACTCGCTCGCACAGATATTGTTGAGTTAATTGATTCGAGAGTTGGCCTCAAAAAAGCGGGTAAAGACTACCAAGCCTGTTGCCCTTTCCATAACGAAAAGTCACCTTCTTTTACCGTTTCTCAAGATAAACAGTTTTACCACTGCTTTGGTTGTGGTGCGAATGGCAATGCAATTTCGTTTGTTATGGAATACGACAAATTAGAGTTTGTTGATGCTATTGAAGAATTAGCGAGTATGCTCAATTTAGACGTACCTCGCGAACAAGGCACAAGCTCAGGCCCGCAACGCACCGCAGAACAAAAGCGCTCTGATTACGATTTAATGTTGCATGCTGCTCGCTTTTATCAACATCAATTAAAGCATCATGCCAACTCAAAAATGGTTATCGACTATATTAAAGGTCGTGGTTTAAGCGGTGAAACAGCGAAGAAGTTTATGATTGGTTATGCGCCTAGTGAATGGGAAGCACTCTGCCAACAACTTGGCCGCAACAAAGAACAAAAAGAACAACTTGTTGAGTTAAAGCTTGCCTCTGAAAAGTCGCCTGGTCGCCAATTTGACTTCTTCCGTGACCGACTCATGTTCCCTATTCGCGATAAACGCGGTCGGGTGATTGCGTTTGGTGGCCGTGTTATGCAAGCGGATCAAGGTCCAAAATACCTCAACTCACCAGAAACGCGTATTTTCCATAAAGGCTTTGAACTTTATGGTTTATACGAAGCAAAGCAAGCACATAAAAAACTTGAACATATTTTAATTGTTGAAGGTTATATGGATGTTGTTGCTTTAGCTGAGCAAGGCATCGAGTATGCCGTTGCAGCCCTTGGCACTGCAACTACCGCAGAGCATATGCACACTTTATTTAGAACTACAGATAAAGTGGTTTGCTGCTACGATGGTGACCGTGCGGGCCGCGATGCTGCTTGGCGTGCTCTGGAGAATGCGCTTCCTTATCTTGCAGATGGCAAATCATTAAAGTTTGTGTTTTTACCAGACGGTGAAGACCCTGATTCACTGGTACAAAAAGAAGGTAAAGACGCTTTTGAAGCAAGGTTAAAGGAAGCCGATGATTTTACCAAGGTGCTGTTTAATAAGCTCAGCCAAGAGATTGACCTTACACAAGATGCAGGTAAAGCAAAGCTACTTAGTGATGCCCTGCCGTTGATTGAAAAAATTCCCAGTGATTTTTACCAAGAAAATATATTGGAACATCTTGGCCGCTTAATAGGTCGAACAAGAGAGCAATTAAATAATCGCGTTAAATCACCAAAGCAACAGCACGCTATTGAACGTAAATTTAAAATAACGCCGATGCGCCAAGCGATTGGTATTTTATTGCAACACCCAAACTTGGCGACCAGCATAGCTTATATGCCGGAATTGGCAGAAATGAAAATAGCTGGTATTGAGCTGTTTTTGCGGATACAGCACTTAGCGCTAGAGCGTGAAGGCATAACGACAGCACAAATTTTAGAGTCATTTCGCGATACCGCCGAATATGACGCGCTGGTTAAATTAGCAACTTGGCAGCACCAAATAAATGACGATCGTTTAGAGACTGTTTTTAAAAATACTTTTAAATTTATTGAAGACCAGTGTTTAAATTATCGACTAGAGACCCTATTAATAAAAGACAAGACCCAAGGCTTAAGCAGTGAAGAAAGGCTAGAATGCCACTTACTGACGCAAGCGTTAAAAGGCAGCAACAGCTAGTCAGAATTGAATAATGCTGTTATACTGTGCTATTCACTGCGTCTAGTTAGTTTTCGTGTCGCTTAATTAGTAAGCGAGCTGGCGCCTGTTGTATCAACTTTCAGAGTGGAAGAATAAATCTCTATGGATCCAACTCCTCAGTCACAATTAAAGCTTCTGATTCAAAAAGGTAAAGAGCAAGGTTATTTAACTTTTGCAGAAGTTAATGATCACCTTCCACAAGACATTATCGACTCAGATCAGGTAGAAGATATCATTAGCATGATTAATGATATGGGTATCAAGGTAAGTGAAAACGCGCCTGATGCCGATGAATTAATGATGCAAGAAACAACGACAGACGAAGACGCAGCAGAAGCCGCGGCAGCTGCACTTGCGACTGTAGAAAAAGAGATCGGTCGAACAACTGACCCTGTACGTATGTATATGCGTGAAATGGGTACTGTTGAACTTCTTACGCGTGAGGGCGAAATCGTAATCGCTAAGCGTATTGAGGAAGGTATTAACCAAGTACAGATTTCAGTTGCTGAATACCCAGAAGCAATTACCTATCTACTAGAGCAATGGGACAAGTTTGAAGCAGAAGAAATGCGCTTAAGCGACATTATTTCTGGTTTCTTTGACCCTAACAATGAAGATGAATCACAAATCTCTGCAACACACATCGGTTCTGAGTTAAACGAAGAGCAACTCGACGACGAAGACGACGAAGAGGATGATGATGAAGACAGTGATGACGATGACGATAGTGATGGCGATACAGGCCCTGATCCTGAAGAAGCGCGTATTCACTTCGAAAATTTACGTGAGCTTTATAACAAAGCACGCGATACGTTCGAAGAAAAAGGTCGCTCACATCCTGATTCACAGGAAGCTATTACAGAAATCGGCGAACTATTTAAAACATTTAAATTAGTGCCAAAACAGTTTGACCGCATGGTTAATAACATGCGTGAAATGATGGACCGCGTTCGTGTACAAGAGCGTATTATCATGAAGCAAGCTGTACAAATTGCTAAGTTACCGAAAAAGAACTTCATCAAGCACTTTGCAAACAACGAAACGGATGCTAGCTGGATTGACCTTGAGATTGCTGCAAATGAGAAATACTCTGTAGCTCTTGAAGAAGTTAAACCAGAAATCATTCGTTGCATCAGCAAACTAAGTGCAATTGAAGAAAGCACGGGTCTTAGCATCGAACGAATTAAAGACATCAACCGTCGTATGAGTATTGGTGAGGCGAAAGCTCGCCGTGCGAAGAAAGAAATGGTTGAAGCGAACTTACGTCTTGTAATTTCAATCGCGAAAAAATATACCAACCGTGGTTTACAATTCTTAGACCTTATCCAAGAAGGTAATATTGGTCTAATGAAAGCGGTTGATAAGTTCGAATACCGCCGTGGTTATAAGTTCTCAACTTATGCAACATGGTGGATCCGTCAAGCAATTACGCGTTCGATTGCTGACCAAGCACGTACCATCCGTATTCCTGTGCACATGATTGAGACGATCAACAAGTTAAACCGTATCTCTCGTCAAATGCTACAAGAGATGGGGCGTGAGCCGAGCCCAGAAGAATTAGCTGAGCGTATGTTAATGCCTGAAGACAAGATCCGTAAGGTACTTAAAATCGCTAAAGAGCCAATTTCAATGGAAACGCCAATCGGTGATGATGAAGATTCGCACTTAGGTGACTTCATTGAAGATACCACTATAGATTCACCTATTGATTCTGCAACAATGGAATCATTACGTGGCGCTACAAACGACGTATTAGCAGGCTTAACAGCACGTGAAGCTAAAGTACTGCGTATGCGCTTTGGTATCGACATGAACACTGATCATACATTAGAGGAAGTTGGTAAGCAGTTTGACGTAACACGTGAGCGTATTCGTCAAATCGAAGCGAAAGCGTTACGTAAATTACGTCACCCTTCTCGCTCTGACTTACTGAAAAGCTTCTTAGATGCTAAGTAATTTAGTATCGCATTTTTAACTAAAAGGCCGCTGTTGCGGCCTTTTTTCTATTCGAGAGATATTCATGGCTTGGATCCAAATTCGTATCAATGCAAACGCTGACAACGCAGAATTAATCAGCGACTTATTAATGGACACTGGCAGTGCCTCAGTGACCTATGTTGACGCCAAAGATACCCCTATTTATGAGCCAAAGCTTGGCACAGTTCAACTATGGGCTGATACCACTGTCATTGGCCTTTATGACGCAAACCACGATATGGACAGCGTTGTAGAGACTCTAAAAGCTGAAGCAACACTCGCCGATAAACTTGTTTATAAGATTGAACAGCTTGAAGATAAGGATTGGGAACGAGAGTGGATGGATAACTTCCACCCAATTCAATTTGGTGAACGCTTATGGATCTGTCCAAGCTGGCGTGATATTCCAGATCCTAATGCTGTTAATGTATTACTCGATCCTGGTCTTGCTTTTGGTACGGGTACCCATGCAACCACGGCGCTTTGTTTAAAATGGCTAGAAAGCCAAGATTTAACAGGTAAAACCGTTGTCGATTTTGGTTGTGGCTCGGGTATTTTAGGAATAGCGGCAATCAAATTAGGTGCTGAGCGCATGATTGGTATCGATATTGATCCACAAGCCCTTGAGGCAAGCCGCGATAATGCAAAACGTAATGGTGTTGCAGATAAACTTGAAGTGTATTTACCTGAAGATCAGCCAGAGTTCACAGCCGATATTGTGGTTGCAAACATTCTAGCTCAACCACTTCGCGAACTACATGAAGTGATCTTAGGCCTTTTAAAACCGAATGGTAAAATTGCTATGTCAGGTATTTTAGAAGAGCAAGCTCAGTCTGTTGCCGACGTTTATGCCCCATTTTTAGTCCTTGATGAAGTGGCTGCTGAGGGGGAATGGACCCGAGTAAGCGGCATAAAGAAAGCCTAAACAGCCCTAGAGCATTTACTCAAACATAATAGGTAAAGCCAGTATTTAACAGGCTTTACCTTATTTTTACAGTTAGTAGTTTCTCACTTTTTAGTGAGTAAAAATTTTTCTGTTCAAATAACAAACAAATCAACCTACCCGTCAAACTGTTATCAAAAGTCAATACGAAAAGGGCAAAAAAAAGTCACTTTTGTTCAATTTATAGCCTTTGATTTTTGCTAAAAAAGCCGTAAACTTAGCGCCCCTTGAAAAGAGGCCAATTGAATAACAGTGCGTATCGGTTCATACCAACTTGAGAACAACGTAATTGTCGCGCCAATGGCAGGCATTACAGACAGACCATTTAGACAACTTTGCCGTCGCTTAGGTGCTGGCCTTGCTGTTTCTGAAATGCTCTCGTCAAACCCGAAAGTATGGAAAACCGAAAAATCGATGAACCGTATGGATCACAGCGGTGAGTCGGGAATTCGCTCGGTGCAAATCGCCGGTGCCGATCCTGAGCTTATGGCGCAGGCAGCACAATTCAATGTCAGCAATGGTGCACAGATCATAGATATCAATATGGGGTGCCCGGCTAAAAAAGTGAATAAGAAACTCGCAGGCTCTGCCTTATTACAGTTTCCTGAATTAGTACAAGAGATACTCGATGCCGTTGTTAATGCTGTCGATGTCCCTGTCACTTTAAAAATCCGTACCGGATGGGATCAGGATAACCGTAATGGTGTCGAGATTGCGAGAATAGCTGAACGTTATGGCATTGCCTCACTTGCAGTACATGGACGAACACGTGCATGTATGTATAAAGGTGAAGCAGAGTACGCCACAATTAGGGATATTAAACGTTCAGTGTCTATCCCTGTCGTTGCCAATGGTGATATTACTTCACCAGAAAAAGCAAAGCAGGTTTTGGATTATACGGGTGCAGATGCCATTATGATTGGTCGAGCCGCCCAAGGTCGCCCTTGGATTTTTAGGGAGATAGACCACTATTTGCGAACTGGAGAACATTTGCCAGCACCTGAAATTTCAGAAGTGCGTAGCATTTTGATGGAGCATTTAGACAATCTTCATCAGTTTTACGGGGAGCCAATGGGAGCGCGTATCGCTCGAAAGCATGTATCTTGGTATTTGCAAACCCATGACAGTGACGGTCAGTTTAGGCGAGTATTTAATGCGTTAGATAACCCACAGGCACAAGTCGACGCATTAGAAGAATACTTTAAAACACTAGCAGCTAACTAAGAAAGAAAGAGACATATAACGATGTTCGAACAAAACGTGACTTCTCCATTTATCACAAACCCTCATGTACAGTCACACGAGAAACCACAGCCGTTGCGTGATGCAGTGAAAAAAGCTGTTCATCACTACTTAAAGCAACTTAATGGTCAAGACGTACAAGACGTATACGACCTTGTTCTTTCTGAGCTAGAAGCACCATTACTTGAAGAAGTAATGACGTACACGCGTGGTAACCAAACTCGTGCTGCAATCTTACTAGGTATCAACCGTGGTACTTTACGTAAGAAGCTTAAAAAATACGGCATGAACTAATACTGGTTATTGAAACCGTAATCATTCTAACGAGCTATCGTTATAATTGCTTACAGCTTCATAGTAACTGGTAATAAGTTATTTGAAAAAAGCACCTTAGGGTGCTTTTTTTATAGCTGTTAAAAACTATGCAAAATCCTCACGCTTTAAACGTCGTTTTTTAAAGCAGATTCAGTTAAAATACCGCCTTTCTAAGCTAGCTCAAACATTGAGGTAATCAAAACTACAATGGATACACATCGTCCAATTCGTCGCGCACTATTAAGTGTGTCAGATAAAACCGGTATCGTTGAATTTGCTCGCGCTCTTGAAGCACAAGGCGTGGATATTTTATCAACTGGCGGTACTTGCAAATTACTTGCTGATAACGGCATCAAAGTCACTGAAGTATCTGACCATACTGGTCACCCTGAGATCATGGATGGTCGCGTAAAAACACTTCATCCAAAAATTCACGGCGGCATCCTAGCGCGTCGCGGTCAAGATGAAGACGTAATGAACGAGAATAACATCTCTGCTATCGATATCGTTGTAGTTAACTTATACCCCTTCGCAAACACTGTTGCGAAAGAAGACTGCAGCCTAGAAGATGCAATTGAAAACATTGATATCGGTGGTCCAACTATGGTTCGCGCTGCGGCGAAAAACCATAAAGACGTGACTATTGTTGTAAATGCAAAAGATTACGACCGTGTAATCAGCGAAATGCAAAACAACAATGGTTCAACAACTTATAAAACGCGTTTTGATCTAGCTATTGCCGCTTATGAGCACACAGCTCAGTACGATGGCATGATTGCAAACTACTTCGGCAAAATGGTTCCTGACTATACAGAGGAAGCTGCTGAAGAGACTAAGTTCCCACGTACTATCAACATGCAGTTCACTAAGAAGCAAGATATGCGCTACGGTGAGAACTCACACCAAGACGCTGCTTTTTATGTTGAAAACGACTTAACTGAAGCATCTGTTGCAACTGCGGTTCAACTGCAAGGTAAAGCACTTTCTTATAACAATATTGCTGATACTGACGCAGCATTAGAGTGTGTAAAAGAATTCGACGTACCAGCGTGTGTTATCGTAAAACATGCGAACCCTTGTGGTGTGTCAATTGGTGACAACATTCTTGAAGCCTATGATCGCGCATTCAAAACTGACCCTACATCAGCATTTGGTGGCATCATCGCGTTCAACAAAGAACTTGATGCAGACACTGCTGAAGCGATTGTTTCTCGTCAATTCGTTGAAGTTATCATTGCACCTAAAGTATCTGAAGCAGCTGCACAAATCGTATCTGCTAAGCAAAACGTACGCTTATTAGAATGTGGTGAATGGTCTGGTAATGCAACGGGTCACGATATCAAGCGCGTTAATGGCGGTATTTTAGTTCAAGACCGTGATCTAGGCATGGTAACGCAAGGCGACCTTAAAGTTGTATCTAAGCGTCAACCAACTGAGCAAGAATTAAAAGATCTATTATTCTGCTGGAAAGTAGCTAAATTCGTTAAGTCTAACGCGATTGTATATGCTCGTGACGGTATGACTATCGGTGTAGGCGCAGGCCAAATGAGCCGTGTTTACTCAGCGAAAATTGCAGGTATCAAAGCAGCTGACGAAAACCTTGAAGTAAAAGGTTCTGTTATGGCATCTGATGCATTCTTCCCATTCCGTGACGGTATTGATGCAGCTGCAGAGGCTGGCATCACTGCTGTTATCCAACCAGGTGGTTCAATGCGCGATGAAGAAGTTATCGCTGCAGCTGACGAAGCTGGTATGGCAATGGTATTTACAGGTATGCGCCATTTCCGCCACTAATCACATAAAGGGTTAAGCAAATAGCTTAACCCTTTTTGTTTGCCACAAATTCACGTATTCTGATTAATAATAATAATTACCCATATAATGAAGGAACAGATGATGAAATTTGCCGTAAAATCGTTACTCGTTGCCAGCCTTGCGCTAACATCAGCACAGGCACTAAGCCACGCCCATGAATCAGCGCTTACAAATGCTGTGCAATCAAGCGAACGTGATGCTAAAAATAGCGCACGTGATAAATATCGCCATCCAGTTGAAACACTTGAGTTCTTTGGCTTTAAGCCAAACATGACAGTTGTTGAAATTGCTCCAGGCGGTGGATGGTATAGCGAAATCCTTGCACCAGCCGTAAAAGGTCATGGTGTTTACTACGCGGCACATTTCCCAGCAGATTCTGAAGTGGGTTATTACCAACGTTCATTAGCTGGTTTCAAGAAAAAGATGAGCGATGACGCGCGCTTCAGTGAAGTTAAACTGACTGAATTTGCGCCAGTGACACATCTTGATATTGCACCAGCGGATAGCGCTGATCTTGTCTTAACATTCAGAAATGTCCACAACTGGTACATGGGTAAAGATAAAGAAGGCGCGTTAAGTGCATTTAAAGCATTTTATAAAGCACTTAAACCAGGCGGCACTTTAGGTGTGGTTGAACACCGCCTACCTGAGTCTCGCAGCGATGAAGATCAGAAATCATCAGGTTATATGAAGCAAAGCTATGTAATTGAAATTGCAAAGCAAGCTGGCTTTGAACTAGTGGCAAGCAGTGACATTAATGCAAACCCTCTTGATACAGCTGATCACCCTAAAGGGGTATGGACACTACCACCACGTTTAGCACTTGACGAAAAAGACGCTGCTAAATATAAAGCGATTGGTGAAAGTGACCGTATGACGCTGAAGTTTAAAAAACCGCTATAAATAGGATTATACGCCATGAATGTACTTGTCATCGGCAGTGGCGGCCGCGAACACGCTCTTGCGTTTAAGGCTGCACAAAATACTAAAGTAAACACCGTTTTCGTCGCTCCTGGTAACGCAGGTACTGCACTTGAGCCAAAACTTGAAAACGTTGCTATTAATGTTGAAGACTTAGCAGGTTTAGTTACTTTTGCTAAAGAAAACAACGTTGAGTTAACCATTGTTGGCCCTGAAGTACCTCTTGTTTTAGGTGTGGTTGATACATTCCGTGAAAACGGTTTGGCTATCTTCGGCCCAACAGCAGGTGCTGCACAATTAGAAGGCTCTAAGTCGTTCACTAAAGACTTCTTAGCACGTCACGACATTCCAACAGCGGATTATCAAACATTTGAACAAATCGAACCTGCGCTTGCATACCTAAAAGAAAAAGGTGCGCCAATTGTTGTTAAAGCTGATGGCTTAGCAGCGGGTAAAGGCGTTATCGTTGCGATGACTGAACTTGAAGCTGAAGAAGCTATTCGCGATATGCTTGCAGGCAACAGCTTTGGTGAAGCTGGTAGCCGTGTGGTTATCGAAGAGTTCTTAGAAGGCGAAGAAGCATCTTTCATCGTGATGGTTGATGGCAAAAACGTGTTGCCATTTGCAACTAGCCAAGACCACAAACGTGCTTACAATGGTGACCAAGGTCCAAACACTGGCGGCATGGGTGCATACTCACCTGCACCAGTGGTTACAGATGAAATTCACCAGCGCATTATGAATGAAGTGATCAACCCGACAGTTGAAGGCATGGCAAAAGAAGGCCACCCTTACACTGGCTTCTTATACGCTGGTTTAATGATCACCGCTGATGGCACTCCAAAAGTGATTGAATACAACTGTCGTTTTGGCGATCCAGAAACACAACCTATGATGCTTCGTCTTAAGTCTGACCTTGTTGAGCTTATCGAAGCGGCTAACCGTGAAGAACTTGATAAAACCGATATCGAGTTCGATCCGCGCGCAGCTGTAGGTATTGTACTAGCAGCAAAAGGCTACCCAGATAGCTACCCGAAAGGTGACACTATCAACGGCTTACAAGTTACTTATCCTGAAGGTGAAAAAGTATTCCACGCAGGCACTAAGCAAGACGGCGAAAATGTTGTTACGGCTGGCGGTCGTGTGCTTTGTGCTACAGCGCTTGGCAACACAGTTACTGAAGCGCAACAACGTGCTTATAAACTAGTTGATGAAATCAGCTGGGAAGGCATGGAATATCGTACAGATATCGCTTACCGTGCAATTGCTCGCGAACAGAATTAAGGTCAAACCAGTCTAATTCTAATAAAGCGCAGTTTATCTGCGCTTTTTTAATGCTACACTAATAAGAATATTTACCTAGATAAAGAACTAATTTTGAATAATAAAGCACTGAAATATAACTTTGTTTCATTTCTTATTTTAACAATTTTGTTTTTTATCATTGCCACCCTAGCGGCTCATTTAGCCAGCCCTACCCGCTATACCATTGACAAAACGGCGCCTATTTACAGTAAAACGGCGTATCGAATCGACTACAGTAAATCACTAACTCTGGAGCAGTTTTTAGCAGAACCAGAAAAGCTAAAGCAACGCCCTTTTAAAGATATTGAGTGGGATTTAGCCGAGCAAGATTATTGGCTAAAGCTTGATTTAGAAAACCGTCAAACAAAGCCAGTAGAGCTGTCTATTCACTTTGACAACCCAATGGTTGATTACCTCACTGTCTATCATGTTGATGATAAGGGGCTGCTTATAGATACAACCGAGCTAGGAGATAAAGTAGCTGGGCTCAGTTTGTTCCAATACAGCACACCGCACAGCATTTTAACAATGCAGGGCAACGAGCAAACAACCCTCATTATTAAGATAGATACTGTTGGTATTAGTAAGACACCTATCAATATTTATGGTGAAAAAGAGTTCCAAGATTTACTTCGTTCACAGTCGGGTATTTGGGGGATCTTTATTGGCGTGCTGATAATGGCAGCCCTCTATAACTTGGTATTATTTTTAGGGATTCGTGACCGTGTCTACCTTATTTACATAGGTTATATAATCTCAGCATTGCTACTTATGGGCTCAGTGCTTGGTTTTGGTTTTTATCTATGGCCTTTGTCATGGCAAATGTTTTTTAATGAGCAAGTGGTCTTCAGTAACTATGCAATAGCCTTTTTCACTGTAGCATTTTGCACTATGTTCTTACGCTACCATAAAGACAATTGCCGCCTTTATAAACTCAGTATTAGCTTTTTAGCCCTGCTCTTCAGTCTCAGCCTGATCAGTTTTTTCATGCTGGAATATCATTCTTCAAAAATCTTTTTTGCCATCATGGTACCGCTTTATATTTTATGTATTTGCATGATATACAAAAAGTTAGTGAGTGGCTTTAGATGGGCAAAGTTTTATGTAATGTCTTGGGTGCCACTGATAGTAGGCGCTGCAATTCAACCTTTAGAGCTTACTGGATTTATTCAGTATAGCTTTGCAGTTAGACATATTTTTTTAGTCGCTATTCTGTGTGAAATTGTGCTCATGGCAATGGCGCTGGCTGATCGAGTCCGGTATCAACGTGAAAAAGCGCTGTATCATGCAACTCATACTCAACAAACAGAGTTACTCAATCAAGCTATGCTCAAACAAGCCTATATGGCGATCACTTCAGAGCACAGGCTCGCTAATCTTTGTTTAGTGAAAATAGAGCAATTTAATGCCCTAATGAGCATCCTTAAGCCAAGTCAGAGTAGCCAAATAATTATCACAGTTGCTCAATCCCTAGAGCATCAAATCAATAAAAAGAGACAATTTATTAATTTAGAGTCGGCTTTAGATAATAGCCCAAAAGTAGCTGATTTAGGGAATGGTATACTCGCCTTTATTTCTACCAAAATTCAATCTCAAGTAGAGCTTTATCAAGAGCTTAACAACCTTTGTAAACAGCTCCCTAAACAATATAAAGTGGCAGGCTTAGACCTACAGCTTTACTATCGCTTTAGCATTACCGAGCCGGTTAGTGATGATGGCTTTGATATTTGGCTGCAGCGTGGCTACTTGGGTTTATCACAAAAACAACAAAATATTGACTTTAACGCACCACATATTGATATGGATGTCAGCCTTGCTGCAGAATTACAGCAAGCAATACGAAGCAATACCTTAGCCATTTACTTACAGCCAATTATCAATTTACACAGCGGCGCTATCTGTGGTGCTGAGGCGCTATTACGCTGGCCTACAGCTGGTAAGTATCTCGATATTGAGCAACTGATTTTATTGGCTGAACGAACAGGTTTAATCAATGAACTAAGCTTATGGGTAATTGATCAGGCTTGCCTTGCTGCTGCACAGCTTAATCGACAAGGTTACCGCGAGCATACCATTAGCGTTAATTTAAGTGCGAAAAATCTCGCTATCCCTAAACTCGTCGAAAAAGTCGAAAACACTATCTTAAAACATGGTATTACCGCGGATCAGTTAAAGTTTGAATTAACCGAGTTTGCGCTTATTAAAAACCATGATGAAATGGTCAGCTTTATCAGCGAGCTCAATAAACTCGGGAGTAAGGTAGTACTCGATGACTTTGGTACTGGCTACTCTTCGTTGAACTACTTGGTGAATTATTCATTTAGCACTATAAAAGTAGATAAGTGCTTTATTCTGGATTTAGTGGATAACACAACTAATCAAGTGGTTGTAAAAACCGCCATTGATATGGCCCATAACCTTGATATGAATATCACCATCGAAGGTGTTGAAAACCAAGCTACAGAGAAAATGCTGATCAAAATGGGTGCTGATCAAGGCCAAGGCTATTATTACAGCAAAGCACTGCCGATTAATGAGTATCTAAGCTTTATTGCCTCACAATTTAAATAGGGCGTGTTACACTGCTCTTTTTAACATCTTTAGGGGCCATGTAAAGATGCAAGGTACGATCAGAAAATTAAAGTCGACACTCACCTCTCCTGTCGAATATCAATTACCTATTGGTGATGAGCTAGTTTCGTTAAATGACTATATTGGTAAACCGCTAACACTCACTTTTACTGGCAATATTTTTTGCTGTAACTGCGGTAAAAAAACCAAGAAAAGCTACTCTCAAGGCCACTGTTTCGTGTGTATGCGCAAACTGGCTAGTTGTGACATGTGTATCATGAAGCCTGAAACGTGCCACTTTGATAAAGGTACCTGTCGTGAGCCGCAGTGGGGTGAAGAAAACTGCATGATCCCGCATTACGTGTATTTAGCAAACACCTCAGGCCTAAAAGTAGGTATTACACGCCATACTCAAATTCCTACACGCTGGATTGACCAAGGTGCGACGCAAGCTTTACCTATCTTCAAAGTACAAACCCGCCTTCAATCTGGTTTAGTTGAGGTTGCCTTAGCCAAGTTTATTGCTGATAAAACCAATTGGCGAAACATGCTAAAAGGCCAATCTGAAGCAATTGATTTAAAAGCCGCTGCCAGTGAGCTGATCCCACAAATTGATGCTAAGCTGAGTGAACTTGCTGAACTGTTTGGCTCAACGGCAATTGAAAAGCTCGATGAAGATGTGGTTGAGCTAGACTACCCTGTGAGTGAATACCCAAGCAAAATCAGCTCTTTCAATTTTGATAAAGCACCAGAAGTATCGGGGATTTTAAAAGGCATTAAAGGCCAGTACCTAATTTTTGATACTGGCGTAATTAATATTCGTAAGTTTACTTCTTATGAGATAAGCCTTAATTAATCGCTTTTTTCTGTATTAAGGTAAAAGTCATACCATTGCTGTTTCGCTACGGGACGGCAAAAATAATAGCCTTGAATGATATCGCAGTTAAGTGAACGTAAGTAATTTAACTGCTCTACCTTCTCAACCCCTTCGGCGACAACATGAATACTTAAACTTTTCGCAAGACTAATAATCGCCGTTACTATTTCACTATTACCATACTCATCAGGTACTTTTGCTATAAAGCTGGCATCTATTTTTAACGTATCAATAGGCAGTTTTGTTAAATAACTTAAAGCCGAATACCCCGTACCAAAGTCATCCAAAGTAATATGCACACCTAGTTTTTTCAGCGCCAACAACTCTTGCTTGGCCTCACTAAAGTGGCTTATAAAACAGCTTTCCGTCAGCTCAACTTCAAGCTTGTGTGGGTCAACATCATAACGCTCAAGTAAACGCTCAACATTCGATGCTAATTGCCCCTGACGTAAGTGATTCGCCGATATATTAATTGCTAAGCGCCCTGCTTCAATCCCTTGTTGCTGCCACTTTTCTAACTCTTTACAAGCCTGCTCGATTACCCATAAATCGAGTTTTACAATTAGACCAAGCTCTTCAGCAAGGGGGATAAATTTAGCCGGTGAGATCACGCCAAGATTCGGCTCATGCCAACGCAAAAGCGCTTCAACACCTAAAATTTTACCCGAGTTTAACTCTTGCTTCGGTTGGAAATAAAGCTCAAATTCGTCACATTCAATGGCATTTTGCAAACGGCTCATCATTGCCAGACGTTCTAAAGAGCGCGCATTCATAGCTGGTTTAAATAATTGAAATGAATTACGACCGACTTCTTTGGCGCGGTACATAGCAATATCAGCATGCTTAAGTAATGTGGCGCTATCTACGCCATCATCTGGATAAACTGCTGCGCCAATAGAGGCTGTAATTGCAACTACATGCTCGTTAATAGCAAGCGGCATACTCACTTGCTGTAATACTTGTTCTGCAAAGTTTAATAACGTTTCAACACGATTTACTTCGCATAGTAAAACAAATTCATCACCACCTAAGCGTGCTAAGGTATCCCCTTCAGGTAAGATTGATAAAATTCGTTCAGCAACTTGTTCAAGCAAATTATCACCTGCGTCATGTCCTAAGCTGTCGTTGACCTCTTTAAAGCGATCTAAGTCGATAAACATTACAGCTAAAAGATCATGGTTACGCTTGGCGGTGCTTAGTGCAATGGAGAGCCTGTCATGAAATAAGCGCCGATTTGGCAGGCCGGTCAATTCATCGTAATAGGCAAGCTGGGCAATTTTTTCTTCAGCACGTTTACGCTCAGTAATATCGCTAAAAATAGCTGCATACAGCACCTCATCAAAGTTAGGGTCTTTAATTTGAATGATGGTTAGCCACTCAACAAACTCTTCGCCGCCTTTCTTACAATTACAGATCTCCCCTTGCCACACCCCTTCATATTCAATGGCATGCCACATTTTTTGATAAAAAGAACGACTATGTTTTGTTGAGCTTAGAATATTTGGCCGCTTACCTATTACTTCATGTTCAGCAAAACCTGTCAGCTCAGTAAAAGCTGGGTTAACTTGAATAATGGTGCCGTCTTTGCGAGTTAACATGATGCCATCAAGTGAGGCATCAATAATTTTATTTGCAAGAAATAGGTTACGTTGTGACTTTTGCAAAGCAAGATCACGCTGCTCAATAGCACGCTCAAGCTCGCAACAATAAGCCGATTCAATCTCTGTGATCAAATCAGCAAATGAAATCACCCCACAGATCTCATCATCTTTGACCACCAAATGGCGAACATTATGCTCTGTCATAGTGCGATAAGCATCAAATAAACTACTTTCACAATCAATTTCAATTAACGGATAACTGGCATACTGCCAACAGGGATTTAGCCACTCAGTTTGGATTATCAATTCAACAATGTCGCGCTGAGTAATAATACCGTGTACTTCAAGCTCTCGGTTATAAACCAGCACACTATCAAGCCTGCCAGTTCGCATCAGCTGCACAACCTCTTCAATCGGTGTCTGCGCATCAACGACCTCAAGGTCGGTGCGGTATTGCTCATGAATAGGCCTAAACTGTAGGTAGTGGTCCAGACCTTGGTTATGAACGATATCAGAAAGGTTCAGCATACCAGCAGGTTGGTTCTCACTATCCATTACTAATAAATGGCGAATACCATGTTGTTGAAAACGCAGCGTTGCATCACTGACTGAACATTGGTTAGGCACCGTAATAACAGGTGCTGACATCACCTCATGTATGGCAAGATTCTTGTAAGCTGGGCTGCTGATATCAATTTTCAAACAATCAGCTTCAGTCCAAATCCCAACCACGGACTGTTCATGTTGGATAAAAATAGCCGTTACATTGTGAACATGCATCAACCTTACCGCATCGACCAAAGGCGTATGCGCAGGACATGATACCAATTTATGCGAAAAGACATCACTGACCTTTTGATGTCGTCTTGGTTGATTCATAAGTCGACTTTCCTAGTTCTTGCATGAATTGACAATTATAATCATTTCAATATTGGCAACTTTGACACAGGACAATAAATGCACTCATCATTTCCTAAGATTATTTTTTCAGCTAATGAATTAGCATTAGTAGAAGATGAAGCCGATATTGAAAGCTTTGTTTATGGTTTGAGTGAGGAGCAGCAACTCGCAGTTATTATGCTTTTAGCTACAGGGCAGTATGTTAATTTGCAGGGTGAGAGCGTTAAAGCCTTCACTGACGCTGAGCTTGCGACTAAAGTGACTGAGCATCTAGCACAAGAAGGAGTGTGCTGTTTAAGTAAGGTTTCTCGGCTTACACCATCGCAAGCCTTTGCTATGCTGGCAGATTAAGGTGCATCCACCAGCGCTTTAATATGCGCCACAGCACTTCGACCAAGGGCTGATAAGGCATAACCTCCTTCGAGGTAAGAGACAATCCCTTTACAATCTTGCTGTTGGCAAAACTCAGCTAGTTGTGTAGTGAGCCATGCGTAATCATCTTCAACAAACTTCAGGCTTGCCATGTCATCTTCAAGGTGAGCATCAAACCCAGCACTAATAAACAATAGTTCAGGCTTAAATTCATTGAGTTTTGGCAGCCATTGCTCAAGGTACACAGCTTTCAAGTCATTACCATCACTGGCAATTGGCAGCGGTGAGTTCACTAAAGTCGCGTTATTTTCAACCGCAGTATTAGGATAAAATGGGTGTTGAAACAAAGAGCAAAACAACACATTATCATCATCTATAAAGATATCTTGAGTGCCGTTTCCATGGTGAACATCGAAGTCTAGAATAGCGATGCGTTTTACACCTTTGCTTTGCGCATATTTCACGGCAATGGCTAGATTATTAAAAACGCAAAACCCTGCAGAGGAGCTGCGGTTTGCATGATGGCCCGGCGGTCTAACCGAGCAAAAAGCTGCATCTAGCTTATCAGCAAGGATCTCATCAACGGCTAATAACCCGGCGCCAACGGCACGCTCAATCGCTTTCATTGAGTCTGGACACAGCCAGGTATCGCCGTCTAATTCAGCAAGCCCGTCATTAGGAATTGTTTGTTCTACATGGCTGACCAAAGACTCATCATGAGCACGTAAAAAATCGTCGCGGGTAGCTTTTGGAGCTTGTAAATGAGTAATTGCAATATCAACACCGCTTGCTAGCAAACGGTCGGTGATCACATCTAAACGCGCGGGACATTCTGGGTGATCCTCAATCATTTTATGTTTACGACAAAATGGATGTGAGATAACTGCCGTTCTCATAATACGCTCCTTGGATTATTTTCCCCCAGTATAACAAAGCCACCGAATGGTGGCTTTGCGACTTTGGTTTACTTTTTAGCGCGTAAATCTAAATTTCTAAAGTCAAAACTAAAGTCAGTGACCGCCGTTGATACAGCGCGCATTTTCGCACCACTCACTCTGTTTTCTGGGCTCATTTGAAACTCTATGTAAGCATCAGCTTCAAGTAACTTTTCATCCCACTTAACAATAAAGGTATTGCCAGTGTAATGCTCAAGTTGACCTTTTAAGCGCTTTGTATGAGTAAAATCAATACGTAGCTGACCATTTAACTCTTCGATGACCACATCACCATACCAGTTATCATGCAGTGTACCTGTGTAGTTGATGTTTGGTAGTTTCGGTTGATAATCGGCCGGTGTATCTGGTTTTGCATTTGCGTAAGCTTCTTTTTTACCTTCAAAATGCTTTTTCGCAAGATCTTCAACCCAGTCTTTATCTTCAAGATCTAATGCATCTTCTAACACTTCATAAGTTACTGCAGATAACGCACTAAATGCTTGCTGGTTACTAAGAATCACAATACCGAGGTTTTTCTCTGGTAATAATGTCACTTGAGACACCATACCTAAGATACCACCACCATGGCCTAACTTTTTAATGCCGTGGAAGTCTTCAATACTCCAGCCTAAACCATAGCCTCTAAATTGCTGATGGTAAGCTTCATAAGCTCTTTTTGAGGCCATTGACGTAATATGTGGATGCCACATTTGTTGCTGCTGCTTTTCAGTGAATAACTGATCGCCATTTGGCATTTTGCCATGTGCAAGCTGCGTGCGTAGCCATTGGCTCATATCACTCACGCTTGATGCAATCGCACCTGCACCACGGAAGTCTTCAAGGTAGTTAACAAAAAATGGATGTAGTTGCCCATCCATTGGGATATGACCCGTAGCCCAGTTTTTATTACTACTAGGGATACGTGAAAAACCAGCTCGCGAGTTTTTCATATCGAGAGGCTCAAGAATATTTTTCTCAATATAATCATTCCAGCTCATGCCAGAGACACGCGCAACCACCTCACCTGCTGTCACAAACATTAGGTTGTTATACGCGTATTTACTGCGAAAACTACTTGCCGGTTTCAAATATTTTAGGCCTGCGATGATCTCATCAATCGATTTGTCGGTATCTGGCCAAATCATTAAATCACCTTGCCCTAAACCCAAACCGCTACGGTGGCTTAATAAATCGCGAATGGTCATTTCACGCGTAACATAAGGGTCATACAAGCGAAACTCAGGTAGATGATCAATGACTTTGTCATCCCAGCTTAGCTTGCCTTCATCAATCAATTTAGCTAACGCTGCTGCGGTAAATGCTTTGGTGTTTGAGGCAATACCAAATAATGTGTCTTTATTTACTTTTTTACCGGTATCAAGGTGAGATACACCAAAACCTTTTGCTAACACGACTTTATCATTTTCAACAATCGCCACAGCCATACCCGGTACATCAAAACGTGCCATCGACGTTTCGATCACTTTTTCGATTTTCTTAGTATCAATATCAGCATAGCTGTAAAACGAACAGCTTGATAACAATGCCGCTGCAACGGCTAATTTACGGAGTTTCATAATATCCCTTGGTGATTTTTATTGTTGTGAATAGCGAACTCTTTCGCTGCTCGGGTTTTATCTGGATCATCGCAACTTTGTCTTGCGAGTATTGCTTCACTGTAATGATTTGGTACACCTGCTTCAAGCGCTCCGCGATGAACATGCTGAAGATACCAGTCGAATGGAAGTAAAGACTCATCAAGGGTGTTAGCAATATAACAATGCGCAGCGAGTTGCTCGCCATCAATTAGCTCAACGGTGATATCTACACAGTCATAACGTGGCCCTTCGATATCATCAAGAATCGACTTTTCCGCTTCGTTAAGCTGGTAAACAACACCATATACCAAGGTATCTACTTGCGCTGTTTTACGCACGCTGCATTTTGCAGAACCATCGGTACTGACCATATCAAAAGTCAGCTCATAACCCTTTAAAATGGCTGTGCCCACCCGTTTTGCTCCAGGTAGCCTTGCCAGCAATCGACTCGATGACATATTTGAACCAAATGAAAAGTTATACAGCGCCATACTCACCTCACACAACAACGCGAATAGCTAAGGCAATTAAGATCACCCCAATGCCTCTATCAAACCAATATCCGCTTTTTAAGAAAAATGCTCTCACCGATGTTTTTGATAACACCAATGATAAAAATGAAAACCACAACCAAGTTGCCATTGCCATATATACACCATATCCAGCTTGCACTAAAACGGGTGTTTCAGGACTAATCACAAGAGTAAACAGCGACATAAAAAACAGCGTTGCTTTGGGATTAAGGGCATTAGTAAAAAAGCCGCGTCGAAATGCTTTATACACAGATTCAGGCTCAGCAGGTGCAAGAGTTTGCTGCTTACTATCGTTGGGTTTTGCACTGCGTAAGGCTTGTACACCTAAGTAAGCCAGATAGGCCCCCGCAACGTATTTTAAAGCCATAAATAAGCTTGGTGACTGCGATAATATTAACGCCACACCTAATACACAATAAGCAATATGTAACAGAATTGCCGCCCCCACACCGGCACTTGTCCAGAGCGCATTTTTACGACCTTGTTGAATACTTTGTTTTAGTACGATCGCAAAGTCAGGGCCTGGGCTTGCCACTGCAAAAAAATGAGCAATAGCAATCAATAAAAACTCATCTAAATACTGCACGAAAAATTACCCTACGGCTTGTTCATCTAGAGCCAACAGCAAAGGATTTGCACTATTACTAATCAAAGCGTTAATTTGCTTTTGCGCTTTTTTATATTGGCTGCGTAAATGGGGCTTTAAAAACTTTTTCGACTGACTGTCCCCTTTAAAGTGCGTAACCAGCGCATGCATAAACAGGGTCTGTGGTTCAGTCAGCGCCGCTTGGCGATTGGCATAGGGGTTATAACCGCAGCCACAGCCACCTTTAAATTGATATACCGTATTGCTCATCATTACCCCAAAACCTAAATAGCATGCTAACGCATCACTTGCTTGTGGTAAGTACTCTTTACCGCCAGGAGGTAATACACCCACATGGTGAATCAAAATAGTGGCTAAGGTTCCTGCAAAACTTGCGACTAAATCTTGTGGTTGATTTATTTGGTTTGGGTTAAACGAGATATTCACCGAGTGATTTGCCGGTACGATTAAACTTGCCTCGCTACCGCGTAAATTGTCTTGAAATTCAAAGTGCGGAAACACCTGTGGAGTCAGCCCTGATGGCGCAACTAAGTTAATTGGCCACGCCTTCATACCCGCATAATCAACAACTCGACTAAATACCTTTTCAGCCATTTCACTGACGCTCGACACCCTATCTGGAAAAAATTGTACGTTGGGTAAAATAACTTGGGTATGCTTTAAAAAATAATCACTATCAAAATGCTCAACCGCCCATAAAAAGGTATCAATTAACCATTGCTGCTCTTGCTCATCAATTAACGGGGCTGATTTAAATAACGCTAACATAAATTACTCTTGTGTTTGTGCCCATTGCCATGCATCCGTGTTGTAAAGGGGCACGGTAGATAAAGCGTGATGATGGCTGCCACTTGACTCTTTGGTTGAATAAGACAAATACAAAAGAGTGCGTGTAGGTGCATCATAAATTCGACGCACTTTTAACGATTTAAACAAAATACTTTTCGATGACTTAAATACCACTTCACCCGATTTACTGCGGTCAATTTGCTGTAATTGTTCAGCCGTAATCGGCCCTGTTTGACGACAGGCAATAGACATATCTGAAGGATCAGCAAAATCAAGATTCGCTTCAATATGACTAATGTGGCAAGTAACACCGCTGATCAGCGGATCTTGTTGTGATACCACTTTAATATCTTTGGTAGTGAATAACCCTAAACTTACCGAAGCAGCATCATCCGAGCAACCGCTCAACAAAACTAGTGGCGCAGTCAAAGCAGCTAATTTTAGTAACTTCATCCTAGTGTTCCTTATTAAAAAGCGATAGTTGTCCGTTTACAACGATTTGCTTGCTATGTTTCAATACTATCTCAAAATATCTTCAACAACGAGCATCTAAACAATGAAAAAATCGTTTGGTTTACTGTGTTTCATGTTCTTAAGTAGTACAGCTCATGCTGGCTACTCTATTAGCGCTGGTTTTGGCAAAAACTTTACTAACTCGGTGCAAACCGAAGAAGACCTTAAAATTGAGCTTGAGGATGACAGCCATTTTACTGTCAGTCTTGATAGAACCATTGATAATGCTCGTTACGGGTTCTTTTATTCAGCAACCGAACTTGATATGAAAGACCAAACCAACAAGCAAGTCGAGATGCAATATCTGCTATTTCAAAGTGCCGTAGAAGTGCCATTGGCTGACCGTGTGGTTGGTTTTGTTGGCGCCCAAATTGGCGCAAACTACGTCAGCACTGACTTTGCCGATTCTGATACATTTTTTACCTCGGGCCTTTATGCTGGCGCTGATTATTTATTTACTGAACAAGCTCGGGTTTATGTTGAAACTCGCTGGCTGGCAACTATTGTAAATAATGCAAGCAATGTATCGTGCACATTGCCAACATCAGAAGACAATCAATGTCTATGGCACTTTGATGGTGATGTGTTAAACCAATTTCAGACAAACATCGGTTTTAGTTACCGCTTTTAAGGAAAACCCTATGCCGCACATTGTTATAGAACACTCAGAAGACTTGCCAATTCTGCCACAAGTGTTAGTTGAAAAAGTTCACCAAGCCGTTTTTGACTCTGGCTTATTTGAGCTTTCGACCATAAAGACTCGTGCAATTGCTTATCAGCATTACGAATTAGGTGAAGGCAAAGATGGCTTTATTCACATCGGCGCATCAATCATGGCAGGCAGAACCATAGAGCAAAAGCAAATGCTCAGTGAGCAATTGCTAAGTTGCTTAAAAACATACTGCCGCCGCTCGTATAGTTTAAGCGTTAATATTTACGATATGGATGCTGATATCTATCGTAAGTGTTAACTCACTTAGGTAAATAGGCTGCAGGTAAGCGCTTGATTTCTGTCTCTGGCGATAGGTATGCGGTGTAAACCAACCAACGCTCATTGGGTATGTAGGTCAGACCCGATGAGCGGCTATAAGCTCGCTCAGGTAAAGCAATTAAATCATGGTGCTGCTTACTCGCTAAGTCATAGTAGCTTATGCGGTAATCACCTAAGCGTTCTTTATAATAATAAATACGCCCATCATGGTAAGCATTTTTTGCCACCAGCAACCATGCATAATTGCGCGCCAATTTAATATCATTCACAAGCATTTCTTCAACACCCGTCTCATGGTGTTTAATCCAAATAGCATGGCGTGAATTAGTAAATAAAATATCACCCGCTTGTGTTTCAACGCCGAACTGCGCTGGTACATCAACGGCTTTACCTAGGCTTCTTCCTGTTAAGTCATAACGGTATAGGTAGTCGCCATCAGACACCAAAATCCCCTGACTGTCAGCACTAAACTTGGGTTTAACAGCATGACTAAATGGCAGCTTGATTTGTTGGCTTTGCTCTACTTTGAAATCATAAAAATACAAGCGGGTGCTGCCATTATCGTACAAAGAAAACAAAATATAGCGTCCATCGGCTGACCAAGTTGGATCACGAATTTCCCCAGTATTATGTGCAAAGTCAGTAAGCTGCTTTCGCGAGCTGCTATCGGGGTTTACAATCCAAAGCTGCGAACTGCCCGATTCATTCGACACATACAGCAGTTTATCTTGCTGCTGAGTATATTCAGGAAATAGCGAACTAAAGTTGGTCGACAGCATAGAAAACGGTGAGCTGGCTACTTGCTCGTCTATTTTCAAACGCGTGATCACTTTATCTAAATCCCATTGATGATAATAAACACTGCCATCGCTACTGTAATTAGGCGAGCTCATACCAGCGATTTGCGTGTTAATTAGGGTTTGATCATTAATATCGTAAAAATAGCCATAACGTTTGCCGCCTTCAACTGCGCTAAACGCCAATTGCTCTTTAGATGGATGCCAATCCACACCATGAATATCAACAAAGTCATGAGTTAAGCGTTGGCTTTGCCCTGTCTTTACATCAATTAAAAACAGCGCTTTTTGGTTGTTTTTAACAGTACGAGTAACCACAACTCGCTGAGCACTTGGCGAAAACGATACCGACTCATACACAGTTTCGCAGTCATTATTGCAAGGAATAACCGTTTCACTTGTTTGTTTTGCCTGTAAATCGAGCAGCTTAATACGAGTTACATAATCACCTGACTTACTGGTGTGATCAGCAATGTAAGCCAAGGTTTTACCATCACTACTGATATCAAGATCTGGGGCATATTTATTACTGCACTCCCCTAATACAACACTGGTAGCATTAACCAAAGACAGCTTTACAATTTCACAGACATCTGACGCCATTCGGTAATAGTACAACGTGTTTGCATCTGGGCTAAACACAGAGCGGCCTTCAGTATAGGGTGAGTCTGTTAATTGCTTAGCAGGATGCTCAGGAAAATGTAAATCGCGTAAATATAGGTTATTTGGTTTACCAAGCTGACGCCACGAATACACTAAATAATGCTGATCATCTGAAATTGAAGGGTAAATCTCACGACCAGGGCTTGCCGTAACACTTTCGATGCTATTGAGCGGTAGCACAAAGCTTGAATTTGTTTGTTCTGAAGGCGAAGAAAACAGCCAATACATCACTGCTAGGCTAATTACACATAAAGCTACGAACAGCTGGCGAATCTGCGCAGCAGTGATACTTAAGGGACCAGGTTTATCTTTATCAGCTGTATCTATTGGCTGAGGCTTTAACAAAACGCGATAGCCAGTTTTTCGTAATGTCTCTATGTAAGTTTGTTCTGGGTCGAGCTCTTTAAATGCTTTTCGTAAATGCCAAATAGCATTCGTTAAGGCTTTTTCACCGACATAAAAATTGCCTTCCCATACATGATTGATGAGCTCTTCACGCGTGATTGGTTCGGGGTAACGCGCCACTAAGCAGGCTAACAACTCAATAAACTTAGGCTGCAAAAGTTGTTCACTACCATTGCAGATCAGTTTATTTTCGAGTGGGTTAACAATACATGAGCCCAGCTGATAAACGCGATTAGATGTTTCCATTTACTCTAAATAAAACCCCATTTTAGAAGTACAGCAGTATAAAGCCCTATCAATTTATCGTAAAAGTGGTTCTTTCACCAGCTTTAACGTTGCAAAACAGTTAACAATGACCACTTCTTAAGCCACTGATTTTAAATAAATAGATATTCAATAGATGTAAAATAGAGACATAAACGAGCCACCTAAGATTGTAGTTAAGTTCACATTCCTATAAAAATTTTTACGTCAATACCGACCAACCAGAGTGTTGCTCACTGTAAATTTTAACTGCCCTTAAAAAGAGCATCACTCTGGTTCTAAAAACTAAAAATAAAACAACTAGGAACGCCTGTGAGAAATCTACTAACCAAACCTTGTGCTATTGCACTTGCTGTTGCCAGTGGTTTTAGCCAGCATGCATTTGCCAATGAGGCTGAGATTGCCCGCCCTGCCAACACCACTCCAGCAGCTAATGAACAAACTGAAGAACCTGAAAAAATTGTTGTAACAGGTTCACGTATTAAACGCGATAGTTTTTCAATTCCAACACCACTGGTCACAATGGACCGTGAAGCCATTGCCGATACAGGTTTAACCAACTTATCAGATATTCTTGTTGATAATATGCCTGCTCTTAGTGAGAGCATAGGTAACACCACCAGCCAATCAAGTGTATCAGCAACAGGGTTATCTACAGTACAACTACGAGATTTAGGTGCTAATCGTACACTAACACTGATTGATGGTCGCCGTGTTGTTTCAAATAGCTACAGCGGCAACTATGTAAGCTTAAATACCATTCCGAGCGGCATGGTTGAGCGTGTTGAAATAATCAGTGGCGGTGCATCTGCAACCTATGGTGCCGATGCTGTAGCGGGTGTGGTAAATATTATCACCCAATCAAAAAAAGAAGGCTTTGACTTTAAAGCGAATACAGGTGAAACCACCGATGGCGGCGGTAAAGAATTTACCCTTGATTTAAACTACGGCACCTCATTTGCTAAAGATCGCGGTTACGCCTATTTCAGTGCCAACTGGGACCGTGATTTCGGTATGACTTTTTACGATCGTAAACGCGCACAAATTGAAGATAGTTACGATTACGACCCAGATCGCATGTGTAATGTAATGCAAACAGCAGATGGCGATCAATGTATGCGTGACATCACACAAGCTGATTGGGTTAGCAAAAGCGATGGTATTCCGGGCGGTGTGTTCTTAGAAAATAATAACAACGACACTCAGTTTTGGTATGACGGTCAAACCCTACGTGATGACTGGAAAGGCAACGAAGAAATTTACGGTGTGAATTCAAATCAATACGTGATGCTTGATGTACCAAGCGATAACGTATCTGCAGCAGTTAAAATTGATTATGACTTAACTGACGATGTGATGTTTTACGCACAAGTTCAATACAGTGAAAGTGGCTCGTTTAACAATAAGTCGCCTGAAGATGAATACGAAGGTGCCTATGTACCGCGTTATGACCCTACCACTGGCGAGCCTCTTGCAGATGTAGCACCGGGCTATATCCCAATCGACAACCCATATGTGCCGCAAGAAATTCTCGATGCCAACCCATATAAAGATCGCATTTATTGGGATCGCCGCTTTAGCGAAGTCGGTAATATCAGCACAGATAATACCCGTAAAACTATTCGTAGTTGGGCAGGTCTTCAAGGCACGTTATTTAACGACGAGTGGGACTGGGATCTATCAGCAAGTTATGGTCGTTTTACCCAGCACCAAATCCGCAGTAATGAATTAAATACCGTAAAACTTAATCAAGCCTTGCAAGCTGAACAGTTAGCAGATGGCACCATTCAATGTATTGATGAAGCAGCTCGCGCTGAAGGCTGTGTGCCAATTAACTTATTTGGTGAAGGCTCTATCACCGAAGAGATGGCTGCTTGGATCCGCACCAACCCTATTATTGATACCGAAATAAAACAATATGGCGTGGTCGGCTACGTAGCCGGTGATTTATTTGAATTACCAGCAGGCTCTGTATCCGCTGTATTTGGTGGCGAATATCGTAAAGATAGCCAAGACTTATCAACCAGCGACGACATGAAAGCTGGTGGTATTACCTTCAACTATGTACCAAATTTTTATGGCGAAGTTGAAGTCTATGAAGCTTTTGCAGAACTTGCGATCCCGCTGTTAAAAGATGCTCCTTTAGCAAAAAATTTAAGTGCAGAAACTTCATTACGTTTAGCTAACTACAGCATGGAAAACGTCAACACCGTTGCCAGCTACAAGCTAGGTGTATTTTGGGAACCAATCGAAGGCTATGCATTTAGAGCAAACTACGCTCGCGCTCAACGTGCACCAACGATCACTGAACTTATGTCACCAGCACGTGGCGATTACGACAGCTATGATGATATTTGTGACGGTTTAACAGCAACATCAACTAAACCAGGTCACGATAACTGCCGTAAAGAGCCAACTTTAGCAACACAACTTGCTGCTGATCCAAACTTTGAATTCAGCGATGAGAACAACAGCTATTCTCCAGGGGCTGGTAACGAAAATCTAAAAGAAGAAACCGCTGATACTTATACATTTGGTGTGACAGTGGCTCCTGCCTTTATAGAAAACTTTAATCTTGCCGTTGATTACTACGATATTGCCATTGTTGATGCGATTTCGCAGATCAGTAATGAAAACATCATGCGTGAGTGCTACAACTCAGAAGCTGCATGGGGTGAAGACAACGTATTTTGTAATGACATTACCCGTAATAGCGAAGGTAACATTATCAAAATTCTACAGCGTCAATATAACCTCGATGAGCTAACTGCACGTGGTTACGATGTGGTTGCACAGTACAAACTAGACTTAGATAACCTAGGTCAGTTGTCGTTTAAACTAGATTACAACCATGTAATTGAAAACTCGCAAACTTATCAAGGCCTTGATGGCAGCTTAGTGACTAGCCATTACGCAGGTTACGGCAGCAGCAAAGATAAAGCATCAATGTCACTTACATGGCGTAACGATAACTTGCGTATTCGTTGGCGTACAAATTACCTAGGCTCGTTTAAAGCAAGCCAGAGTCTTGAAGAAGATTACAATGAGTATCTTACTGAAAACGATGCCCGCTGTGAGGCTGGTGAAGATACTTGTATCAGTAACCCAGAAAAACTTGCCTACCAAGATTATGGTTCGTTCTTAAAACACAGCCTTTCAGCGTCTTACACTCTATCACTTGGTGAACAGAGCCAACTGCGCGTATTCGGTGGTGTGAATAACGTGTTTGATAATAAAGGTGACTTTTATCCATATGGCCGTGGTAACTACTATAGCGCATACGGCGGTGGTGCAGGTCGCTACGTGTATGTAGGTGCTCAATATAGCTTTTAACCGTTTCATATGAAGATCCCCAGCTAGGCTGAAATCAAAGGCGCATTTTTATTGCGCCTTTTATCTTTTCCAGCTTTGCATCTCAACTAATCGAGATTCAGTTCGCGCATATTCAAATGCCAGTTTTTGCCCTTGATATAAATCGCTAATACCCACCTCGGCCGAAATCACCAGTAATCGGCTGCGATCATAAAACTCATCAACCAAAGCAATAAAGCGCCGAGCTTCATCATCTAAAAAGTGTTCTTGTAAATCTTGCTTTTCTCGCTGATAACTATCTTCAATGCCATGCACAATTTGCTTGCCCGTTGCCCCGCGCCCCATTACTGGCACATTGACTAAATAAACGCGCTGAAACTGCTCTGCCAAATAAATATAATCCGCCGTGCTTCTGGGTCCTGAGCAAAGCGTCATAAAATCAAACATAATGGCGTCTTGAGCTTGCATTACACAACTAAGCTTACGATGGCAAACCTCTATCATTGTTTGCCTTTGCACTGCTTGCTCTTGTTTTAAAAAGCGCTCTGTTAGGGCATCTTTGTTATTAATAAAATAATGTTCGGTTTGTTTGCCAAAGCGAAAGCGATGATCTGTATCGCCTTCAACACTTAAAACATGGCAATGCTCATTTAATAAATCGATAGTGGGTAAAAATCGTGCTCGCTGTAAACCGTTGCGATATAACTGCTCAGGTTGGCAGTTTGAGGTCGCGACTAACACGACTTGCTGCTCAAACAGGGCTTTGAATAAACCACCCAAGATCATAGCATCACCAATATCAGAGACAAAAAACTCATCGAAACAAATCAAGCGAATGTGCTCTGCCCACTCTTTAGCAATCACCTTTAGAGGATTTTTTTGCCCTTGCAGCTGGGTTAGGCGCTCATGCACTTGCTTCATAAAATGATGAAAGTGCAAACGCTGCTTAGCTTCAATATTGACCAACTTGAAAAACACGTCCATCAACATGGATTTACCACGTCCTACTGGGCCATATAAATAGACCCCTTTTATTGGCTTTGCGCTTTGCCACCAATGTCTTGGCGCAGCCAGTTCTGTGGCTAGATTATCAAGAGCATTAATCGCTGTGCGCTGGGCACGGTCTTCTTGCAAATCACCTTTGGCTATTTGCGCTTGGTAATACTGTAATATTTGTCCTTGCTGTACTGTCATAGGTAACTAGTATCCGCTATACTCGCCGCCATTGTAGCCGACTAAAAATGTGATCCCAATGAAATTTCCATGCCGTTTAGATAAATTTATCAGCCATATTGCCGAGTTACCTCGCAGCAAGACCAGAGCAGGTATTAAACGCAAATACGCCACTGTTAATGGTGAGGTGATCACCTCATTCGATTTGTCTGTAACACAAGATGATGATATTCGCTGGCAAGGCGAGCCGCTGGTCTTTTTAGGCAAGCGCTACTACATGCTTAATAAGCCAGCGGGCTATGTGTGTGCTAATAAAGATGACCTTCACCCGACTGTATTCGATTTACTTGATGAACCAAACATGAGCGACTTTCATGTTGCAGGTCGGTTAGATATCGATACTACAGGTTTAGTGATCATTACTAATGACGGCGACTGGTCACACAAAATTACAGCCCCAAAGCATAACAAGTTCAAAACGTATTTAGTTGAAACTCAAGAGCCTATTGATGAAGAAGCAATTACAGCGTTAGAGCAAGGGGTGCAATTGCACAACGAAAAAGAGCTAACCCGCCCTGCTATTGTTGAAAAACTTGCAAGCTATAGTTTACGCCTTTCAATTTGCGAAGGTAAATACCATCAAGTTAAACGAATGCTTGCCGCTGTAGGCAATAAAGTTGTTGAATTACATCGTGAAAAAATAGCGGATATCACCCTCGATGAAAGCCTTGCAAGCGGTGAATATCGTGCTCTTACAGAAGCCGAACTCAAGCTCTAAATAGGTACTTGAGCAAAAGTCATGATAACGCTGTCATTTTTCCTTAATAAAACCAGACAAACGTGGTAAAAGTTAACAGGGGAAATAATAAAGGAGGCTGACTGTGTTATCAGGACTAGCTTTAAAAACAAAAATCACCTTATTTGCTATCGCTATGTTTATTGCGTTATCTGCGATAGCTTTACTTGGCTTACAGTCTTTACGCCATGCTAGCGAAAGCGACAACATCGCGCGTATCAACCAGCTCATGAAAAGCACTACCAATATTGTTGAGCAATTTGAGTTGATGGTTAAAAACAACCAACTCAAAGAAGCACAAGCAAAGAAACTTGCTATTCAGGTGCTGCGCGAAAATAAATACCACGACTCAGAATACGTGTACGTCGTCGACAACAACTTAAATTTTGTCGCTACCCCACACGACCCTGAGCTGCATGGCACCAGCTTTAATGATTTTAAAGACGCCAGTGGCAACAGCATCGGCCGTATGGTCGAAAATTTAGTGGGTAACACAACCAATAAAATTATCACCTATCATTGGGATTCAGTGCGTGATGGTGAAACGGTAGATTTAACCTCTGTAGTACAAAAAACACCGCTGTTTGGCTGGTATGTTGGTACTGGCATTAGCGCTAAAGAAGTTGATGAACGTTATTGGAATACCGCTAAGTGGTTGCTGGGCCTTTCCATGCTTATTGCCATTGCGCTGACTTTTGCTATTGCTCGCTTTGGTTCATCGCTGACTAATGCCTTAGGCGGCGAAATTGATGAAGTAATTGGTATTGTTAAAAACGTCTCTCGCGGCAACTTAAACTCACATATTCGCCAAGATGCTCCTCCAGAGAGCATTATTGCTGCCATGCATTACATGCAGCAAGGTTTACGTGGCGTTGTTGGCGGCATTAAAGGCGTTACAGATAGCTTAAAGAATCAAAGTGTCGATAACGAATCTCGCTCTGTTGAACTCGATAAACTGACTCGTAGCCTTAATGAAGAAACTCAAATGGTTGCTTCTGCAATTACCGAGTTAACAGCCTCAGCGCAAACGGTTGTTGAACATGCCGAACAAGCAGCCTACTCAGTGCAAGAAGCTGAGCAGCAAGGTCAAAGTGCAAGTCACTTAACCAGCGAGGCTGCTGACACCATCGCGCTTTTAGAGCAGCAAATTGACAGCGCTGGTAATAATATTCAAGTACTCGATGATGAGGTAAATAACATCGCAAATGTACTCAGTGTTATTCAAGGTATTGCCGAGCAAACCAACTTGCTTGCGCTTAATGCTGCGATAGAAGCCGCCCGTGCTGGTGAGCAAGGGCGAGGCTTTGCTGTAGTTGCTGATGAAGTGCGCGGACTTGCCCAGCGCACGCAAACCAGCACAGAAGAAATTCGTAATATGATTGGCAAACTGCAAGCAGCAACCCAAGATGCCAAATCATCAGTGTCCCTAAGTATGACAACCAGCGAACAAACCGTTGAAAAGTCGAAAAAAGCGAATGACGAGCTAAAACGGGTAGCAAGCTCACTCAGCGCCATAGCACAAATGAGCCATCAGATAGCTATTGCTGCAAAAGAGCAACTAGATGCCGGTGAAGACACAGCCAAACGCATCGTAACTATCTCAGACACGGCTTCACAAACGGCTGATGTATCTAATCAGGCTCATACAGCAACCGATTTGATCAAAGGCCTTACTAACGATTTAGAAACTGAAACCGCTAAATTCAGTTAACCTTCGCTAACTTAAAACGAGAAAGCCCAGCAACTGCTGGGCTTTCTCGTTATAAAATTTGCACTAAGACTTTATTTGCACCAAATCAAAATCGGCCATACCAGGCACCATTTGTTGTAAGCGTGATTCAGTGACATCTAACGAGTTCAAACACTCACAGTACTCAGATGCCTTCATCTCTAACTGCTCTGCTTTCTTTTGCAGTGATTTATCAATTTCTTTTGAGATGATATCCATACGCTGCCCCATATCATTGATACGGTCTTCGATGTTACCTTCGCGCGACTTAAAAGCATCCCCTAGCGAGACTAAAATAGCGCCAAGTGAACCGTGAACTGCAGAGTGAATTTTTTGGCTGATTTCTTTGGTAAAAAAATCATCGATTTTCGACAGCGACTGCGGGGCAATAAAGAAAAAGTCATCACCACGCTTAAATTTATCCATTAATGCACGTTCAACATATTGCAGCTGAGTTTTTAGCACTTCAGGCTCTTTGTCTGACATGCCCTCAACAACTTGCTCGATGGCACTTAAGCCAAGGTTTACACCATCTGTTGCCAGGTCAACAAGTTCAGGGACGGTTTGTCTGATCCCTCGGCTGAACTGCTCAACGACTTTGCTTTCTTCGGGACTTAAATCAACCCAATAACCTCGTATAAACAATTGGTTATCGTTGTTAATTTGCACGCGAGTTTGACCCTTATCAACAATACGAATGACATCATCGGTAATGATTAAGCCATGGCTTAGCTCTACATCACATTGTTTTTTTTCTAAGGTTGCGTAGCTGGAAAAGCTAGAGAATGTAATGGCCGCTGCTAACAACGAGCGAGAAAAGAACGCCATATACACCTCAAAAAGACAAAAAAGGAAGGCCGCTAGATTAGCAAATATCCAATTTTATGCAAGTAAAACGCCTAGCTATGCTAGGCGCTTTGAAGTAAAAATGGATTAAATTGGTGAGCCCGGTGGCATTGGCAACACTTTAAAGTTTGCAGGCCATTCACCGCTTTCTAAAAAGAGACTGATTTGCTCACTTAAATATTGCTTAAATGCACTGTTCCCAACGGATGCACTGCCTAGCATTGATTCTTGCTGGTAACTCTTTGCGAGTTTAGCTAAGTAATAACGCAATTGAGCTTGTACTTCGGGTGCCACTTCATTGCTTGCAACTAAGTCAGCAAATTGTTTCGCTGTTAAAAGCTGCACACGTTGGCTAATTTTACCAGCCATCCCTGAAGCAACCTGTTGTTCGAAAATTTGCTGATAAGTTTGTGCTAATAGTGCATCTAAACCATAAAATGCATCACTTCGTGCTTGTTGCTGCGCTAAACGGTTAATGCGTTGGCTATTAAAAAGTAGGCTCAAACTATGTGCAGCTGCAACCTCTGGCAGTGCCATCGCATCAAGCGTTAGTCCTGTACGACCAACAATGCTCTCCCGTGATTTTGATTCACCATAGGCTTTTGGTGGAATAAGCGCTAATACCGACTCAGGTAAAACAAGGTTCTCAGCTTTTAATGTCGCAAGCATAGCATCCACTGCAGCTTGTTGTGTTTGCTTTGCAACAACCTGTGCCCCTTTAGGTTGTGAGCCATCACGCACTTCGTATTCGTAATTCACGCCAGCAATTAGCTTAACAGCAGCTTCAACTTGATAGCGATGGAATAGATAAAGCGGCACCAGCATTTCTTCTAATTGCGACAAAGCAGTGCCTGTTTTGATGTTTTCTATACCAAAGTTAGTCAGCGCTTGCTTACGAACATCAAGTACTCGCATTAGCTCATCACTTGGTGAACGACCATTATCCCATAAATGCCCTGTTGGATGAGCACCACCTTGAGCGCGGGCATCACTGTCTGAGATAAACTCCAGCCCTTTGTTTTTATTCTCAGCTAAAATTGCGGCCAATTGCTGTGCTTCATCTTGATTTGTGAAATCGCTATAACCGTATTTAACAACTTGGGTATCCCAAACGCCCATACCAGAAGCATAGCCTCGGCTAACATCTAACTTACCTTGTTCATTAAAGCTAAGTAGCGGGTGTGGATAATCCATCACAGAGGCTCTATCTGCCACTGAGGCTGCAAAGTTATGAGAAATACCTAAAGTATGACCCACTTCATGAGCACTTAACTGACGAATACGATCAAGTGCCATTGCTTGTAAGCGCTTAGCCACTTCATTCCCTTCAAAATAAGGTGCAGCTAATGCTTCTGCAATTAAGATGTCTTGACGAACACGTAATGAACCCAGAGTCACATGGCCTTTTATAATTTCGCCTGTCCGCGGGTCAATCACAGAGCTACCATACGACCAACCACGCGTTGCACGGTGCACCCATTGGATCACGTTGTAGCGTACATCCATAGGGTCGGCATCATCTGGTAGCACTTTAACTATAAAAGCATTCTTGTAGCCTGCTGCGTTAAATGCATCATTCCACCATTTAGCACCATCAAGTAATGCTGATTTAACTGGCTCAGGTACGCCCGGATCTAAATAATAAACTATCGGCTCAACGGGTTCGCTGATTGGTAGGCTTGGATCTTTTTTCGCTAAACGATGGCGAGGGATGTAACGCACATACATAGACTCACCCAGCGCAGCCGCATAGTCTTTATGTTCAATACTCCAGAAACCTGCTTGAGGGTGGAACTTACGCGGGGTGTAGTTATCATCAGGCAGTTCAATTAATGAATGATGCATATGCACCGTTAGCGCGTAAGGGTCTGCACTTACTTGGCGAACATACTTACCAGGCTTATTACCTTGAAAAGTAAGTACTGCTTCTAATTCAGTATTTTTTTCAAATGCTTTTGAGCGTGCTAAATAAACCGCACTGCGGTTGCTATCTAAGTTAAAACTTCCCTGCCCAGTTGCCGATAAACGACGGCTCACACCATGAACATCGCTTAATAAATAAGGTGTGTAATCCACTAATACGGCGGTTTCTGACTGAGCAACAACACTAAACCCTGCTAAGATACTTGATGCAAATGCCTCTTTAATACTTTGTTGTTCCGCAAGGTTATTAGTGTTAGCACGGTAATAAGTATTTATGGCTCTTAACATCACCTTATCGCCAAAACGTTCAAACTGAACTAAGTGAGTATCACCTAGCTGACCGCGATCTAAGCCAATATCGTTTGAACCGACACCATAAGGTAAGCTTTGTTGTAATAAAAATTGCTGCTCGAGTTTATCCACCTCAAGATACAATTTGCCGTTTTCTGTATCGTAGTAAAATGAAAAATAGCCAGAAAAATGAGTCATTTTTTCTGTAAAATCATTTATAGACTTAATTGCTGCGTGTGCTTGAGTTATCATAGTAAGTAGCACAGCTAAGAGCAGATATCGTAGTAATGGTATTTTTTGCATAATCTTATCTTTGTTATTCGCGTTTTAAATACTGTATAGGTATTAAGCAGTATAAAGTACCGCCCAGAAAAATCAGCTATTTAAGACGAAATTCAGCGCTTGCTAAGATATTCTCTCACCCACTAGGAATAACAACGACTTGAGAATAAATGAAAAGCCTAATTTAACGTCACCAAAGGCCTATTTTACCGCTTTAATAGGTCAAATTTTGCTTTTGTCGAGTTTCATGATGGCTTCTTTTCAGTGAGATTAAATAATTTAAAATTCATTCGTCTAACACAATGATTTTATCAATATTTTCAGTAGCATGGACCTTTATTTTCGCCCCAAGATTTGGGACTGACAGAATACAATTAGCTTGAAAAGCTTGAGCTCATTGAGGCTAACCAACTGCCTGATTAGGAGGAAAGATGAAAAAAGGAATTTTGGTGGTGATTTTGTTTTTTAATATGCTTCTCGTTGCTTGTGTAAACACCAATGTGGGCACGACAATGGAAGGCGCTCAATACATAGCAAAAACAGACTATGGCGATTATCGATTCAACGGCTATCAAGCTCACAATATATTGGTCTCAGAGAAAGGTCTTTTACAGCAGGCTATAGGTCTCTGGAAAGCTTGGCTGCTATCGGTTACAACAACATTTAATTCATCTGGAGAGTTGATCTACCTAGATATGTCAAGCCAAAACAACGGAAGTTACTTTTTGTTTGACTCACTAGATTCAATCAAGCAGGAAGAAGAAGGTATTAAGCTGGTTAAAAATGATAAAACGGTGGCAACCATCTCAGCAACAGGTAAGCCAGCTGAGGCTATTCATTACAACCAATTATACGACAACATTAAAGACACTTTGGTACGGACCTACTACCACCCAAAGGACCTTAATGAAACATGGTTTACCAATTACCTAAATGAATTAAAAGAAAGCATAAATCGTTCAAAAGACGATGTGGCGCTGTTGGCACATGCTTTTGTGTTATCACGGGAGCTCCCTGTAAGTCATATTAGCTTATCTCGCTTTGATCAGTGTCAAACTCCACTCCCCCAATCAACTGGAATTACTCTTGAGCGGCTTACTGAACATACCCTTTTAGTATCAGTGAAGCATTTTTTTGAGCAATTTCATGTTGGCAGTGAAATAAAAACAATGCTCAAGCAGGAACCTGCAATTAAAAATGTGATCATTGATTTAACACAGGCGTCTGGCGGTGATCTATCAGCTATGAAATTAGCCGAAGCATTCAGTGCCAAGAGTCTTCAAGGTGGTTATTTTGTTTCGGGAAAATGGTGGCATGAACACTCTGCACCACCCAGCCAACAGGAAACTAATCGTTCTAAGGTGGCAGACTCAGATATTAGTATTGAGCAATTCAATCAACTAGTGGCTGATCATGCCATTATTTCTGTTCAAACTAAGGAAACCGAGTCTGATTTTGATGGAAAAGTTTTTATATTAACAAGCAACAAAACTGGCAGTGCCGCAGAAGCATTTGCGGCCGTAATGCAATATCATAATAAAGCCATATTAGTTGGACAAAATACTGCTGGGGCGATGCTAACATCAATCAGGCAATGTGTTGGTGATGGCTGGATACTTCAATTACCTGTTGCCGATTATTACCTCCCTAATGGACAGCGACTGGAAGGACAACCAACAGTTCCCAATATTATTACAGAACCATCTCAACAATTGTCAACAGTGACACAAGTGCTAGCTGAAACATTTTAATAATTTCGCAATAACTCCCGTCCAATCTGGTAAGAGAAGATAGCCGGCGGTGGGAGTTCTAAGTGCGCTGCTAAACAAAGTAACTACCCCGAGCTTCGTATAAAAATTACTAATTCGAAGTTAACTGTCAGGCGTTCTTCACTTGGTCCAATTTGAAAAATAGCCTGAAAAATGAGTCATTTTTTCAGTAAAATCATTTATAGACTTAATTGCTGCGTGTGCTTGAGTTATCATAGTAAGTAGCACAGCTAAGAGCAGATATCGTAGTAATGGTATTTTTTGCATAATCTTATCTTTGTTATTCGCGTTTTAAATACTGTATAGGTATTAAGCAGTATAAAGTACCGCCAAGAAAAATCAGCTATTTAAGACGAAATTCAGCGCTTGCTAAGACATTCTCTCTCACACTAAAAATGTCTGGCTACAACGTTATCAGGAAAATAGAATGCGTAGACTCCCACCGGTATTGTTAGAAGATGGTTGCCCTCGTGAACTGATCTCATTGATCAGAACGGTACTTGCGGCATGTAAAGAGATTTCATTTCGTGTTGGTCAAGGCGCCCTATCTGGCGTATTAGGCTCAACCCTAGACGAAAACATTCAGGGTGAAACACAGAAAAAACTCGACGTTCTAACTAACCAACTTTTAAAAGATATTTTATTAGAATCGGGCTACGTAAAAGCCATTGCCTCTGAAGAAGAAGACTTCACCGTTGCGGGTAACCCTAATGCCAACTACATTGTTGCATTCGACCCACTTGATGGTTCATCAAATACAGATATCAACTCACTCGTTGGTACGATTTTCTCAATTATGGCGGCGCCTGAAGGTGCAGATCCGGCCGACCCAAGTATCTTTATGCAACCGGGTAAAAACCAAGTAGCGGCTGGTTACGTGTTATATGGCCCATCAACGGTGCTAGCATTAACAACAGGCAAAGGTACACGCTTTTTCACCTTAGATAAAACTCACGGTACCTTCTTATTAACAGAAGACTTTGCAAAAGTACCTGAAGATACTAGCGAATTTGCTATCAATGCTTCAAACCAACGTCATTGGCAGCCAGCGATGCAAAATTACATCAATGACTTAATTGCTGGTGACACAGGCCCGCGTGGTCGTAACTTCAACATGCGCTGGATTGCTGCAATGGTGGGTGATGTGCACCGTGTATTATGTCGTGGTGGTATTTTTACTTACCCAACCGACACGAAAGATCCAAATAAACCTAACAAATTACGTTTATTATACGAAGCAAACCCAATGGCAATGTTAATCGAACAAGCTGGCGGTATAGCCTCTACTGGTACTGAGCGCATCATGGATATTCAACCTGATGCAATCCACCAACGTGTGGCGGTGATCTTAGGTTCGAAAAACGAAGTTGAAACCTGTTTAAACTACCATAAATAGCAATAAGCAAATGCCTTAAGCTAAATAAGCTTAGGGCTAAAAGAAGCTATTTCATCACTTCTAATAGCTTCTTTAGCGTACTTTTACTCAATTCACCCATTTGCTCGTTATTGCTTAAAGCGTAAATAGCCCCTTCTACGGCACTTTCGTCTATGTCTTGTCGTGACTCTAGTACGTTCGCCCAAAGTTCTAATTCATCAATATCTATTTCGCCGTTAATAGCACGCTGTAGAACCTGACAGAACACTTCTTGCGTTAGAATATACACATCATCTTGGATGTCAGGAGTGCTTGTAATAACTGAAATTGCCTCAAATCGATTATCACCAAAACGAGCAAACTCTCCTAATGCGTCTAATTTATCCATTTGCTATGCTTACCTTTTCAATCTCAAAGCACCTTTTAATTAATGACAACCCTTACATGCTCACGATGCAAAGCAACCCTTAACTGCCAAGCCGACAATATTAATGCCTGTTGGTGTAATGAGCTACCCAACATTTTACCACTCGATGAGACCGCAACAGAATGTTTATGCCGAGACTGTACTATAAATAAAATAAATTCATTTTTATCAGAACTTTACCAAAAGCCTCTTGAACAGCAGCTTGCCTTTGCTAAGCCTTATTTTACTCAGGGTAACTTAATAGAAAACCTCGATTACACTATGCAAAACAATTACATGGTATTTAGCCGCTGGTTCTTTTTAAAGCGCGGCCATTGCTGTAGTAATGGTTGTACGAACTGCCCTTATTCCGATAGCTAACACCTAAACAGATTATTTATTCAATTATTTTGCATTTAATTGCAAATAACGCATGGACGATGAGAATAAAAATACATTATAATTGGATATAAATTCACTAAATCATCAATTTTTAAGCTTAAATTACTAGTAACGTCTATTTTTTGAGCATAAATTTACTGTAACTAACTCGGAATCTATCATGAACACCTTTAAGCCTGCTCTACTTGCAAGTGCAATTTCTGCGGTTTTAATTAATAGCAATATGGCGTTTGCTGCTGAAGATGCTATCGAAGTTGATAAATCAATTGAAACTATCCAAATCACTGCAACACGACGTGCAGGTTCTGTGCAAGATGCACCGCTTAATATCACAGCCCTAAATGGCGATGTAATTAGCGACCAAAACATTGGTGATCTTGAAGATGTCGCTCGTTGGGTACCCGGTTTAACAATTTCTGATCAAGGTGGTCGTGAAGGTTCTCCTATTATCGTTCGTGGACTGAACACAAATACCTCTGACCGTATTTCTGACAGTGGCACAGTGGCAACTTATGTTGGTGAAATTCCACTTAGCATTGATTTACGTTTGACTGATGTTGACCGTGTTGAAGTGTTAATTGGCCCACAAGGTACACTATACGGAGCTGGTACTTTAGGTGGTGCAATCCGTTATTTATTAAAACAACCTGAGCTTGATATCACCGAAGGTAAAGTAACAGGCGATGTATTTAGCATCAACGAAAGTGACGGTACAGGCGGTGAGTTTGGCGTGGTATTCAATACTCCGCTAATTGAAGAAAAACTAGCCCTTCGTGCTAGCTTAAATTATTACGATAACCCAGGTTACATTGACTACACTCACGTGGTTCTAGAACCTGGCGTATCAAACCCGAACCCTGATTTTTCAGACAGCAGCGATGTAAATGCCAACTTAAAAAGCGTAAGCGATGTTAACGATGAGCAAATCACCACAGCACGTTTATCACTACGCTGGCTTGCAACCGAAGATGTTGATGCAACGCTAAACTACTTCTATCAAAAGCAAGAAAATGGCGGTAATTCGACGTCTCAATACGGCTCACTTGCAGATAGCAGTGCACTACAAGGTATCCCTGGAAAGTACGAAAATGTAGCTCGTGTGCTTGAACCCGGTGAAGAAGAAAACGATTTATTAAGCTTAGAAGTAAAAGCAGATCTTGGTTTTGCTGAGCTGGTATCTGCATCTGGTTGGTCTAGCTATGAGCAATCTGGTCAGCGCGATCAAACTGATCTTCTTTACGATATTTGGTCAGGGTATGCCGACTTCCCTTCTTTTGTTGGCTACACGCACGACACCTCAGATCGCGATACCTTTACGCAAGAGCTTCGTTTAGTTTCAAATAGCAGTAGCGCTTTTAACTGGATTGTAGGCGGCTTCTATAACAAAGTAGAAAGTCACTCAGATGATCGTGAGTACACGCCGGGTCTGACTGAGTACTGGGGTGGCGGTATTCCAAATGTTGAACAAGACCTTGAGTACATTCTAATTTCTGATAGCGAAACCACTGAAAAAGCACTTTTTGGTGAAATTGGCTACAGCATCACAGATCAGCTTGATGTCACTGTTGGCGCTCGTTTTTATGAATACGATGTATCAACAACATCAGGCTCTGCAACCCCGCTTTATTCTGGTGACTTTGATTCACTAGATAATCTTGTTATGGAAAATGTAAGCGCAAGCGATAGCGGTAACTTATTTAAGTTTAATGCTAATTACACATTCGATAATGGTGTGCTTGCTTACTTTACTGTGAGTGAAGGTTTCCGTATTGGTGGTGGTAACGGTATTGCTCCTTGCCCTGATGTATTACCTGAGCAACAAATTGTTTGTGCCCTGCCAAACGAAGAAGATTACAAACCAGATACAACGGTCAACTACGAGCTAGGCTTTAAGTCATCATGGTTACGTAACCGCCTACATTTCAATGCAGCGCTATTTAATGTTGATTGGAAAGATGCGCAAGTTGGTAGCAGTACAGTAAATGGCCAAGAGTTAATTACTTCGAATGCAGGCTCTGCTAATTCTAAAGGTGTCGAACTTTCTACTCGCGCAATGATTGGTGATAACTGGGCAGCTTATGCAACATACGCATATGCAAAAGCCGAATTAACCGAAGATGCACCTTACTTATTTGGCGTATTAGGTGACGACTTAGCGCAGTACCAAAGCTACTATGATGGCGCTAAAGGCGACCGTTTACCGGGTGCTCCTGAGCATCAATTCTCTTTTGGTCTTCGTTACGAGCAAGATATCCTAGGTGATAAACTATTAAGCGTAAACTACGGTATCACAGCACAAAGCGATGTGATCACCAAAGTAGGCTTAAAAGCAGATGGCGAAGTATTACCAGGTTATGCACTAAGTAACTTATCTGCCAAAATTACTGGCGATATGTGGTCTGCAACCCTTTACGTAGACAACTTATTCGATAAGTACGCGTTCACTTCTGTACGTCGTGATAAGTCTTGGGCTGGTATGTCGCAATATGCTGAGCTTAACAAAGAGCTACCTGAGCTACAGCGTGTTTATGGTCACTACACCACCGCACCTCGTACAATCGGTATGAAGTTTAGCTACAACTTTGAACTGTAATTAAATACTCGAATAAAAGCCTTGCCGCTTTTAGGCAAGGCTTTTAAGATAATCTCATGCTAAATACCCAACAAGCGCTTCGCGCTAATATCCAACAGTTGTTAGCCAACAAGCAACTACATGATGCACATCATCTACTTGTGCAGCGCCTAAAGCAAAATCCTGAAGACCACGTTTGTTACTTTTTACTGAGCGAAGTCAACACTGCAGCGGGCGATATCAACAAAGCCATTAAGCTGCTTGAAAAAGCGCTTAATTTAGCGCCTTTGCCGATATATCATTTAGCACTTGCCAAGCTGTATGTACTGTTAGGTAAAGTAAGTAATGCGGCTGTGCATTATCAAGACGCTTTGCAAACAGCTGACTTTAGTGCCGCTGACTTTGATACACTAGCCAATATTGCTAACCGTTTAGGGCATTATGAAGACGCCTTTAGCTTTCAAAAGTCGGCTTACCAACGCAATAAATATAACCCACAAATTAGCTATAATTTGGCGGTATCATATAAAATTCACGGACTGTTTGATGAAGCAAAAAGTTTGCTACAGCAACTTACTACCCAGCAACCTAACTTTTATCAAGCTCATTACTCACAGGCTGAACTAAATACTGATGTAGAGTCGAAGCTACATATCCAGAAACTACAAACCTTGGCGAATAAAGAAAAAAGCATTATTGATCAACAAGTGTATTTTCATAGTCTTGCTCTTAATTATGAGCACCTTAATGACTACAAAAATGCATTTAAATACTTTGTACTAAGTAAGCAAGCCATAGCCTATAAACTTAATTATCAAGCCACGCAACATCGCTATTTTTGTCAAAAGCTCATTACTCAAAGTACACAGCAAGTGCTTGAAAGTAGTGACTCTGAGTTCTCACCCGTTTTTGTTGTTGGCATGCCCCGCTCTGGCACAACTTTAGTTGAAAAAATCCTTAATCAAAGTTCACAGCTGCAAGGGATTGGAGAATTAAACGATATAGCGCAATTGATACAACACGCCACGCAATCGGCTCGAGTGATTGATAGCGAAATGCTTGATAAGGCATATGAATCTGAAGCGATAAAGACAGTACTTGCTAACTATCAACAAAGAGCCCAGCTGCTCAGTGATGGCCTTAGAAGCTGTGATAAACAGCCATTTAACTTTTACTATATTGATTTTATATTAGCGGCATTTCCTAATGCTAAAATTGTTTGTATGCAGCGAGACTGGCACGATTGCAGTATCGCCAATTTTAGGCAGATGTATAGTCCGCAAAGTGTGTTTCATCACTACAGTTTTACTCTTGAAGATATTGCCTCATTCCATCAAGATTACTCGGCATTAGTCAGTCACTTTGCCAACAAGTATCCTGAAAACGTTTTTTTACAAAGCTATGAGCAATTAGTGGCAGAGCCGGTTAAGCAAACACAGAAGCTCTATACTTTTTGTGATTTAAGCTGGCAGGAAAACTGCCTAACTTTTTATAAAAACAATGCGGCTTCAGCTACGGCGAGCAAAAAGCAAATTCGCCAGCCACTGAATAAAAACAGTATCGGCAGCTGGCAAAATTACGCTGAATTTATTGATGCGGACCTGTTTCAATAGGTAACTCGTGACGAGCGCCCCACTCACTCCATGAGCCATCGTAAACACGTAAGTTAGAGTAACCACATTCATCGGCGCACAATGCAATTGCACAAGCTGTTACACCTGAACCACAGCTAAATTGCAACTGAGTATGATGCGCTGCAATATGTTGATCAAATAATATCTGCAACTCGCTAAGCGGTTTTAGCTCACCGTTATTTAGTACACTTGCAAGTGATAGACTGCGACTATTTGGAATATGACCACTACGCATGCCTTCACGCGGCTCGGCCTGTTCACCTGTAAATCGCTCATAAGGGCGAGCATCGAGTGTTAGTGTGCTTTGCTCATCAAGTGAGTTAAGTACTTGCTCAGCACTGATAAAGTAATTAACACGAGGGCTTGCAACAAAGTTGCCTTGACCAGAAGCAGCTGAATAGCTGGCTTGTGTTGCAAAGCCAAGTGCCTGCCACTTAGCTAAACCACCACTTAAAACCTTTACGTTATCAAAGCCCATTGCTTTAAACATCCACCACGCACGCGCTGAACTGAATAAACCTTGGTCTTCATAAATCACAATCAGTGAGTCTTGATTAACTCCAGCACGCTGCATATGTTCTGTGAACTGCTCGCTACTGCACATCATACTTGGTACAGGATTGCTGTTATCTGCCAGCGTCTTTTTGAAATCAAAACGCTGTGCATTAGGCAGCATAGCTTTAGGTGCGTATTCTCCCGGTAAACCAGGGCGTACCATTCCAGCATCAAAAATGATCAAATTATCATGGCTTAAATGCTCGTTAAGCCATTCTGGCGAGACTATGTTCTTCATTAGCTTTCCTTTTGCGATAGCTGAGCGAATGTATCTTGTTGAGTTAAGCGCTTTTCAACCGCTTCAACATGCTCAGTTGTACATTCTTTCCAAACACCGGGCAAGCAATACACATGCTTTAAGTAGGTAAAAAATTTATCTCTCAGAATACTGTTGGACTGCCAGCCATTTTGTAGTTTTTCTAAGCACTTAATCAAAGTAGCTTGATCACTTGCGTGTAGTACAAGCTCATCAATGTTGTAACAAGCAAGCCCTAAGGTAAGCACTTTTTTATCAAGTAATAAAGATTCTAAGCCAACGGTCGAGTTAATAGTGATCACGGCTTCAGCGTTATTGATAAGTTCTCGAGTACAATTTCCGTTGGCAAAAACGGCAACATCATCTTTATCGTACAAGTGTTCATAGTGCTTATGCCATGAAGGATGTTCTTTAAAAACAACTTTAAGTTCTGGATCATTTAACTTTTTTACGGCTGAAACAACAGCATCGTAATACTCTTCCATTGACTTAAGCCAAGGTGAGTAACAAGCTATTTGTGTATCGTGTGGAACTTGAAATGGCACAAATAAGTATTTTTTTGGTAACTCAACTGCGTCAAATTTGCAGCGCTTTTTGTGATTCGCTCTAGGGATTAAATCAGGCGCAGAAAATGGCAACTTCCCTTGTGGATCAAAATTTAAATAGAATTGACTATCTCGCGGTACAGAAGCCGCAAAGTTAATACCTTGAGGGTCTAAACTTGTTGTTCCGGGCAATAACCCATTTTCATAAAAATAGGTAGTCACTCCTAGTGATTTCGCAGCTATACAAACAGTAACATTCGGTAGTTTATTACCATTCCAAATAACTAAAGCTTGAGGGGATTCTGACTTTAATAAATCATAATACTTAGCGTACCGACATTGCTCTACAAACTGCATCACTTTAGAGTAAGCTTTGATAAGTAATGGGTTACACCAAAGATCATTTCGGGCTTGCTTACGTAGTAGTTGTTCCGAAATTATTTTACTAAAATCAATTTTAATCGCTTTGCTAAAGTATTTTAAAGCAGTTAACCTGGGGAAGCCCATACAGTGCACTTTACAATTTAAGGGGAGTTTCCTAATTAATTTTTTGTAATAGCGGGCGTGCACATTATTGCGAGAGATAAATAAAAAAGCCATATACTGATCTTAGTTTAGATTGAACTTAAGCGCATACAGCTATTTTATTAATTATAAATGACAGTTTGAAGGCTGCCTTACAACTTCTATTATTTCTGTTGTAGAGATAGAGGGAGTACGCTCTAAATAAATCACATCACAAATTTGCTTAAATTGATCAAACCGACCAGCCCAATCATCCCCCATAACGAGCAAATGGGCTTGATGGTCTTTTATGTACTCACCTTTCAATTCTAGAGAGTGCTCTACAAATACTTCGTCAACACACTTTAAAGAACTAATAATTTTCAGCCTATCAGCTTCACTGTATACAGGCTTTCGACCTTTCTTTGAGAAGTTTAGTTCATCAGAAGATACACCAACTATCAAATAATCTCCCAGTGCTTTAGCTCGCTCTAAAATATTGATATGTCCCACATGAAAAATATCAAACGTGCCAAAAGTAATTACCCGTTTCATTGATGTTCCTCTAAATAAGAAACAATTCTCTTAGCAGAGTGACCATCCGTAAGACCTGCCAGTTTATAAACTATTTCTTTTCTTTTTTCTTTAAATTCGGCAGATTCATTAAAACTTGAACTTAATAACTGCTTTAACTCTTTATAACTTTCAGCACGCGCACATAACTCATTGAAGTATTTGATATCTTCATCCAATCGAGCTTTCAATCTATAAGAAAAAATACCTCTGTATGACCAACGCAGCTTGTAAAAATCACACCAGATAACAGGTTTTTCTAATGCTGCAAATTCAAAAATGGCTGACGATGCATCAGAAATCATTATATCAGCAATTTCTAAAAAAGGAGTAAGGTCAAAATCGAACTCATTAGCAAGGTAAACATTCTTAGCGCTAGCCCACTTCTCAAGCTTTAGGCGTTGTTTTTTATATTTTTTCTTAAATAAACTAAAGAAATGAGGCTTAACGATAATATTAAATTCATTAAAGTGCTCAGGAAAATCATCGCTAAAACATTCTAAAGAACTTGGATAAAAAGTAGGTGCATACAGCAAGGTTTTCTTTGTTGGATCTAGGCCCAGATTTTTGAGGTTAATAGTACCTAGAGTCTGATTAAAAATAGTGTCTAATTTTGCATAGCCACTATCAATAAAGTTACCTTCAGGATAAAGCGTTTTTAAACGTTGAAGTCGGTGTTCACCTTCAACAAACCGCACTGTCATCTTGTTGTTTGATACGTCGTAATAACACTGCTTTGGGCCAATTCCATGCTGCATCAGTACAGTCTTTTTATTTAAATTCTCAGCATCTGCAAACGTATTACCAAATACAACCCAATCTGCATCAGAGTTCTGATAAAAGTCAAAAGTTTCACTCGTGTTTGTTAACCACTTTGCAACTATTGCATTTTTGTCTATAAAATCACAACATACAGCACGACTACACTCATCTTGTTCTTTATAGAAAACCATTGAAACTTTGTGGCCTTTTTCCTTCAACTCCTTTAAAACAGGCAAATACTGTGGAATGTAATATAGATGTTGAACATCAAAATATAACTGCATTATTTACAACTTAATAACTTCAACCAATAGCTATTGTACATAAATTACATTTCTGTTTCAGCCCACAATTAAAGTTTGTTCTAGCTAGATATTAATTACCTCAGGGCGAAGTGGCGCAAGTCTGCTAAGGATTTTATTTTGTACCGTTTGCGAAACGTGTTGTTCATCCATCGCATTGATTAAAAGCTCTACCACACGGTTAAAGTCTTTTTTAGAAATATTCATTCCGGTGTGAATATCAACCATATTATCGCCTTCGTATTCACAAGGGCCATCGGTGACACTGCACAAATGAGTGATAAAGCCTTGGCGAAAATGCGCAACATTGGTTTGTTTAAAATAAGCTAAAATTTGTTCGTCACGGCCTATTTGATTGATAAAACTATCAACTAGTTTTTCGATCCCTTGTTCGCCATTTAGTTGCTGGTATAAGGTGCCGTTGTTGCTACTTGCACAGCCGACTAACATCACGGCAAATACAAACGTAAAAAATGTTTTCATCATTACCAATACCCTGTAACAGAAAGATACCAACCTGTTTGATCCTTAGCCCCAGCAATACTTCCTAAGTCTAACCAAGCAGCGGTGACACTAACATACTTATTGGGAAACCAAGCAACAAACACATCCTGCCAATCTTGCTCCCCTAAGCCAAGATTATTAGACTTTTCCCGATACTCAACACCAACGGCTATTTGATGGGTTAAAAACACCGCGGTAGACGCTTCAAATAACAACTCTTTATCGCTATCAGGGCCGCCAAAACCTAACAAACCTAGTTGATTAGCATCGCTATAACGAAAAGTGGTATTCCAAAACCAGTTATACCCAACAAGCGCTCCTAAATGTAATTTACTAGCAGCTAGATAAATATCAGTACCACTGGTGTCTTCTGCGCCTAATAGGTTAGCGATACTGCCGTCATCCAGTGATTTATGTTGTACACCCAAGCTCAACTGCGGCCATTTACTGTAAACGATATCGCCGTATAAGCGTACTTTTGCCCCTGTAATTGACTGTTCGATATCGGTATTTAATGCGGGAACTTCGAAGCGTTGCTCTGCGTAACTAAATTCAACGCGATCATAAATATTTAGTTGCGCGCCACAAACATCTAAGCTGTAATCACTCACATCAGCGCGACTACAAAAGCCATTTATAGCTATTTCATCATCACTTGCATAGCCTGCAAGCTGCGCCCAAGGAACAATACCACCACCCGCACTACCTTCAACCTGGGAGACACCAGGCGTTGCTAATAATTTACCCGATGCTGCGAGCCCTGAACTTGCAAAAGCAAGGCAAATTAACCCAAACAACCAATTAAGACGCTTCATTGTACACCTCTAACCACTGCAAAAACTGCTCTGATTTTAGTGGTCTACTTAAGTAATAGCCTTGTGCATAATCGCATTTATTTTGCACTAAAATATCCAGTGACTCTTTGTTCTCAACGCCTTCCGCTACAACCGAAAAACCCAGCTGGTGACCTAGAGTAACTGTAGATTGCACTATGTATTGATCTTGTCGTGACTGATCTAATTGCAAAATAAAACACTTATCAAGCTTTAGCTCATCAATCGGTAATGACTTTAAGCGCCCGAGAGATGTTTGCCCTACACCATAGTCATCCAACGAGATTTTAACACCCAAGGTTTTGAGGTTTTCGAGTGCCTTAATGCCTTGATCTTCGTTCTCTATCATATCTCGCTCTGTGAGCTCAATCGTAATTAAACGCCCATTAACATCATGTTTCTCAAGTTGTTTAGCAAGGTGAGAGTAAAAGCTAGGGTATGCAATATCTTGTGCAGAGACATTAATTGCAGCCTGCATGGTAACACCTTGCTGTTGCCATGCAGCAACTTGAGAAACCACTGTTTTTACAACCCAAGAAGTTAGCTCAACAATCACCCCTGATTGTTCTGCTAAATCAATAAACAGCTCAGGCGAAACCCACTGACCATCTTTACGCTGCCAACGAATTAACGACTCTACTTTATCAATACAATTGGTTTTAATATTTAGTTTTGGTTGATAGGTCATGAAAAGCTGGCCATCATCATCAACGAGGGCTTGTTTAAGTTCATCGATTATTGCAAGGCGCTCAAGGTGCTCTTCGTCTTCACCTTCTTGATAATAATGAATAGTTTTATGCTCGCAAGATGCGGTATCAACAGCAATTAACGAGCGACGCATTAAATCCTCAGGGCTGACATTTTGTGAAAGGCAATGCACCACCCCAACACTAAAGCGTAAAGTAATATTTAAGCCTTGAATTAAGTAGCCAGCCTGTAACTGAGCAACAAGCTTCATTACTGCATCTTTAAACTGCTTAGTTTCATCTGCAGGAAGTAAGGTTAAAAATTCATCGCCGCCAATCCGAGCATTCTCACCATTATGATGTGCCGAGTATTCACCAATACGCTCAGCAACTGCTTTTAAACAATCATCACCAATACGCGGGCCTAATTTATCATTGATATGACGAAGACCTCTTATATCTATGGCAACGAGTGTGTATTCAGCGCCTTCAGCAAACAAGTTCTCCATGTTTTCTAACATCGCAGAACGGGTATAAAAGCCAGTTAATGAATCATGGCTAGCTTGAAAACTTATTTGCTGTTCACGCTCTTTGATGTCGTTACCCATGTTGTTAAAGGCATCGACTAACGTGGTGATTTCGCTGCTTTGCTTTTTACCTACAAATTCAGCTTTATAATTGCCACGAGCAAATTGCTGAGCAAGTAAGGTTAGCTTTGAAAGCGGTGTCGTGAGGTTTTTAGCCAAAATCCCACTGGTCAATACGCCTATCACAACCGTAATCGCAGCAAGCACAATAATGGTGAAAAATAGCTGTTCAAACTCACGATAACTCTGGGTTAAATCAGCACTTAACAGCACTGAGACTATGTGCCCGGGCAAGGATGGCAGTTCAACCAGTCGATTTCTATAAACCGGCTTTTCACCAAAAATACGTTGCGTTGTCTCGTTATTAAAATGCGCTAATACTGAATTAGTTTGAGGTTGCTTGGTTAGTGAGGTCTCTACAACACCATCATCTTCACCAATAAAACTCACATCCATTGTGGTAAGGTTTTTTAGCTCTGCAGCAACAAGGTCATTAATTTCAAAGCCCACTAAACTGTAGGCAACAGTACGAGGCGCACGTACCGGCAATAAGATAACTTGGTATAGGGTTTGATCAAGAACAATAAAATTAGATTGCTCTGCATTAATGAGCAATTCATTCATCAGTGCAGAAAACTCATCAGGTGTATGGTTAAATTCAGTATTTGCAGAGACCAATTGCCCAGATAAATCAATGAGCAACATCAAATCAGCATTTATTCGACGACTGTGGTTATTCAATACACTGCTAATGGTATCAGCATCTTGGGTAGCAATAGCTTGTTTAAAACCAAAGTCTGCTGTGAGTACCTTTGCAGCCGTTAATAGCAGGCTTTCTTTAGCACTTAAATATTGCTTAAAAACATTTTCAGCGACATTAATATCTTCACGTAACTTTTGGTCATTAAACCGATTAGTCGACCACCAAGAGCTCGCTAAACTGACTAAACTAGTTAATAAAACGAGGCTTACGCATAAGGCTATGATCCGCCCTCTTAAACTATGTATCATTATCTGCCTTAAACATCTCACCAAACGTATTACGCGGTGCAGGTGCATTTGTTTCAATTGTAATATCAGCTGCTTGTTCAGTTACAGTGACTGATAATTTTTTATTAATTTCACTTGCTTGGTTTGGGTGCCAAATCGTTATATTCGTTGGAACTGAAATATCTTTTAATTGTACTTTGCCATCTTGTGCTGTTTTTAGTGTATTAGCGCCATTTGCTACATAGATATAACCCACCATAGAATCGTGAATATTACAGCCTAGGACTACCACCCCGGCGTTATCAAATAACTCTGGTTTTTCTGGACGGTCAGCATATAGCTTAATATTGAAAGGTTTAGCGCTTGAAAAAGAATAAACATGATGGCGAATATTATCACTATTAGGAAAATCAACAGACTGACCTTGCTGTATTACCAATACATTAGGTGAAAACTGCTTATTAACCTGATCCATCACTGCGACAGGCAACTGCGTGTGCGCTAAATTTTTATTACCTTGTAATTCAATTACAGCATCGGCTAAAGGCTCACCAAATTGATCTCGAACGGTAAATGAAATATCCGCTGCAAATACATTCGCAGCGCAGCACATAAATACAAAAGAACATACCGTGCGAGCACAGTGCGCAAAAAACGTCATAATTGAACCTTGCTTAGCTTAGTTTGCTAATAAGTATAGATTAATCTTAGCTTAAGTTAATGAGAGAAGGTATGAAAAGCAAGAAAAAAGCCAAGCAGTTTTACTAGAAAACCAACTTGGCTTTAATAATATTAACTTAGAGCATAACTAAGTTAAAAACAGCAATTAATCGTGCTTAATTAAGCCGTAATCGTTATCTAATATAGCGATGACTTCACTTCGTGGATCGCTTGGAATAGTGATTTTTTGCCCAATAATTTTACTCGCAATACCAACGTAGGTATCAGACACTTCAAGCATCACTGATTCTGGCAAGGTGTAGTCTTTAGCAAGCTGCTCACGCTCGCCCATACGGTCTTTATTTAATAACACATCGCTGTCTGGCACGTTATTAATTAATAACTGGCGGAAACCCTCTTTTGAGTTTTCAATGATTTTACCGTCACGGTAAGCTGGGCCATCCCAAATACGTGATGAATCAGGCGTGCCCACTTCATCAATGTAGATAAGCTTATCTGAACCATCAATGTCTTCAACATAACCAAATTCAAATTTAGTATCGACAAAGATTTGGTCTAGCTGTGCAAGTTCATCACTAATCAGCTTGAAGCCTTCAACAAGTAATTGCTCATATTTAGCAACATCATCTTCAGACTTAAAGTTAAAAACAGCTAAGTTATTCGTGATGTTTTCACGGGTAATGTTCACATCATCTACTTCAGGAATGTCAGCAACACCTGTGATAATGCCTTTCGTTGATGGCGTGATTAACACTTCATCTAGCTTTTGATTCGCAGCTAAGCCCTCTGGTAAATCAATACCGCAGAAATTACGGGTGCCTTTTGCATAATCACGCCACATGCTGCCAGTAATATATTGGCGCGCAATAGCTTCTACTTTTACAGTGCTTGCTTTACGTACAATCCATACATAAGGATGAGGAATATCAACGATATGATTACCAGCAAGACCTGCTTTATCAAATAACTTAAACCAATGAGATGCCACTGAGTTTAATGCAATGCCTTTACCTGGCACACCATTTAAACCGTTTTCACCTTGCCAAATACAATCAAACGCAGAAATACGGTCAGAAATAACCATAATAGCTAGCTCAGTTCCTTTTGGAACTTGATAACCTTTTTCATTAATTAAACGAGCGCTGTCTTCATCAGTTAACCAATAAACTGAACGCACTTTACCGCTGTGTACTGCACCTTTAGTACGGATCGGTAAATCATCGTTTACGTCTAAAACTTTATAGCTAGTCATGCTATCTCCGAAAGTATTTGGCATGCTCTTGTGAGCACATGTATGGGATTGGGGTTATGGCCGCCTATAATAATCTAGACGCCTTGAAAGCTCAATCATTGCCCGATTATCTACTTACAATTGACCGCACCAAATACAATAAAAACTTAATTATTCTGCAATTTTGCTGTCATAAACAATATTTCGTTATAATATTGCCTCGCAATAGGAGGTTTTCTTGGATTACTTAGCAGCTACAAAAGAAAAAAAATACTTAATGTATATTTCGCAAAACTATTCGTACGCGATTTTGCGCCCATTACAACGGGAGATTTTAGCGCGTGGCGGTGAGGTTAAGTGGTTTTTAGAGGGTGATGAAGTAAATAAGCATTTCTTGCATCCAGATGAATCTAGTTTAGAAACTATAGAAGATGTCATCCAGTGGCAGCCGAATATTTCATACATCCCAGGAAATGTCATCCCTAACTTTATACCCGGAAAAAAAGTAGCTGTCTTTCATGGGTTTAACTCTGGAAAACTAAATAGAAAAGGGTACGAAGATCATTTTAATATTAGAGGCTGCTTTGACCTATATTGTACACAAGGCCCTAATACAACTTCTAGATTTGAGGAACTAGCTGAAAAGCATGGTTTCTTTTTAACTAAAGAAACAGGTTGGCCTACTCTAGATCCATTATTTTCAAAAATAGAAAACAATCCATACGTAGATGAAGGCGATAAAAGGCAAACTCTTTTAATTTGTTCAACTTTTTCTAGAAACCTTTCTCTTGCACCTAAATTATACGAACAAATTAAAGCATACAGTGAGCAAGGTAAGTGGCGAATTTTAATGCAATTCCACCCAAAAATGCCAAGCGAGCTTGTTGATAAATACAAGGCTCTACAAAACGAAAATCTAACCTTTGTAGAGACAGATAATGTATTACCGCTGTTGCAAGCGGCGGATGTCATGCTGTGTGATACTTCCTCTATATTGCTCATGTTTATCTTACAAAGAAAACCTGTCGTGACTTTTTGTAACCAAGCACCTGGAGAACACCTTATAGATATCACTGATGCCGATAAGCTAACTGAGGCAATTGATTATGCTTTCACACGACCACCTGAATTAATGGCTAAAATTGAACACTTTTGCCAACAGTTACACCCGTATCAGGACGGCTTATCGAGTCAACGTGTACTTGCTGCAAGCAATGAATTACTATTGAGCAATCCAGCACTTAAGCCAAAACCACGTAATTTTATTCGTAACTTTAAAATGCGTAGAAATTTAAATTACTGGCGATGGTAACAATTGATAGGTCGTTATGATCACGCTTGCAAACGTGCTATTCAAGTGGCACACAAAACAACCTGAGCCAACGATCAATATTACTGAATTACATATTGATCAAGGCGAACATGTTTTTCTTCACGGCCCGAGTGGCTGTGGTAAATCAACTTTATTATCACTGCTCGCTGGTGTTACAGTGCCAACACAAGGGAGTATCGAACTCCTCGGTAAAGCGATAAACCAATTTAATAATAGTAAACGAGACCGTTTTCGTGCCGATCATATAGGCTACATTTTTCAAAACTTTAATTTACTCCCTTATTTATCGCCTATTGAAAATGTGACCTTGGGGTGCCAGTTTTCAAAGCAAAGGCAAAAAAAAGCATTAGAAAATAGTACAACAATAACAGCAGAGGCAAGCCGCTTACTCAGCGCTCTAGGACTAAACGATACCCTGCAACATCAAGCCGTGGCTGAGCTTAGTATTGGTCAGCAGCAAAGAGTTGCCGCAGCACGAGCCTTTATTGGCAGCCCTGAAATTATCATTGCAGATGAACCAACTTCAGCACTCGACACGCAAAATCGCCAAGCTTTTGTAAAGTTGTTATTTGAGCAAGCAAGTGCGGCTAACAGCACGCTGGTGTTTGTTAGCCATGATGAAACTCTACAAACACTATTTAGCCGTAGTATCAGCCTTGTCGATTTACAAGGAGGTACACATGCTACTCGTTAAACTCGCCGTAAAAAGTTTATTAAACCGTAAGGCCAGCGCTCTACTCACATTATTTACAATAGCCATTAGCGTAATGTTACTAATGTCGATTGAGCGCGTTCGAGTTGATGCTAAAAGTAGCTTCAGTAATACAATTTCGGGCACTGATTTAATTGTCGGTGCTCGTACCGGTGACATTCAACTGTTGCTATCTTCGGTGTTTCGTATTGGTCATGCTAACAATGGCGTGAGCTGGAAAAGTTACCAATACATCACTGAACAACGTGGTGTTAAATGGGCTATTCCTATATCGCTAGGCGACAGCCATAAAGGTCTTGCTGTACTTGGAACAAATAAAGACTATTTTGAGCACTATCGCTTTGCTAAAAAGCAGCAGCTAAGCTTTTCACAAGGTCATGCATTTAATCATTTGTTTGAAGTGGTATTAGGTGCAGAGGTTGCCAATACCTTAGGTTATCAGCTAGGCGATGAAGTGGTGATTGCTCATGGTATGGGCAATACTAGCTTTCATAATCATGACGATAATCCATTTAAAGTGGTCGGTATTCTAAAGCCAACAGGTACACCTGTTGATAAAACATTGCATATTCCGCTAGCTGCAATTGACGTAATTCATGGCAGCCATTCGCATCAGCATGAACCAGCCCTAACTGCTACAGACGACCACGACCACGACCACGACCACGACCATCATGATGATGTTGATCTCGTTGGTACACCAAAACAAATAACCGCTTTTTTACTTGGCTTTGATTCACCGCTTTATACCTTACAAGTGCGTCGTAATATCAACCAATACAAAGATGAAGCACTGCTTGCCATCATGCCAGGTGTTACCCTGCGTGAACTATGGGAAATGCTTTCTATCGTGGAAAAAATCTTGCTGTTATTTTCTATTGTGGTGGTACTGATCAGTTTACTTGGCATGTTAACGAGTCTCCTTTCTAGCCTTAATCAACGCCGCAGGGAGCTTGCTATTTTGCGCTCTGTAGGGGCCAGACCATGGCATATTTTCACTTTGATCAGTGTCGAGTCTTTACTCATAACAGGGCTCGGCTGTGTTGTTGGCACCGCTTTGTTCTATGCCTTAATGTTGCTCGGCGCAGATTACTTGCAAAGTCATGCCGGAATAAGCCTAAATATAGCTTTATTGTCATCCTATGAACTCATGTTATTAGCTGCGATAATGGTCGCAGGCTTTATTGTTGGGTTAATTCCTGCAACCCGCGCGTATTTCTACTCTCTTGCTGATGGCATGAGTATTAAAATTTAAGGAATGTTATGCCGTTTTTTCGAAAATTCGTCGCTTTAGTCGCATTATTCGTGTGTGTAGCTGCTAATGCTGGCGCTCCAAAAGAAATCTTCTGGGAAGATTTAATTCCAAAAGGTCATGTACAAATCGACACTCAAGCACAAGCAAACCATGAAGGTAGCGAGCAAAACTGGGTTCAACCTGACCTTGATGCGCCAGTAGTTAAAGAACTTGATGGTAAATCAGTGAGTTTACCAGGCTTTGTTGTACCACTTGAAGGTGACAGCGAAGTGATCACTGAATTTTTACTCGTACCTTATTTCGGTGCATGTATTCATGTACCGCCGCCACCGCCAAATCAAATTGTGCATGTCACCATCAAAGGCGGTGTACCAATCGAGAGCCTATACGATGCGATTGTAGTGACAGGTGTTATCAGCACAGAAACTTGGTCTGGTGACATTGCTCAAGTTGGCTACAAGATGAAAGCGGTGGGTGTAGCACCATTTGAGTTATAAACTTTAAAGAGCATGCTCTAGCATGCTCTTTAAATTAATCAACCACCTTTTCTTTTTCTAATTCCTGATCGCTCAATTCATACCATCCGCCACCAAGAGCTTTATAGAGGGTTGCTAAGCTTTGTAAGCGATCATTTTTCGCTTGTGATAAGGCGATTTCTGCCGAAAATAACTGACGCTGCGCATCCATTAAATCAAGGGAACTGGCAACACCATTGCTATACCTAAGACGTGCTAATCGATAGTAATCTTGACTACTGAGCACCAAACTCCGTTGCGCATCATAGCTTTGCTCTGCCGACTGATAATTAGATAGCTGATTGCTCACTTCTTGCAGTGCCACCAGCACTGTTTTTTGATATTTAATACTGGCCTGGTATGCCCGCTGTTCCGCTACCGTTAAATTTGCCTGATTGCGTCCCATATTGAATATTGGCATTAACAACTCTGAACCTAACAGCCAAACCTGCGAATTACTGGCGAGCAAATCACTAAAATCAGTACTTTCACTGCCAAGTTCAGCATACAAATTAAGTTTTGGAAATAACGCTGCTTTTGCGACACCAATCTCAGCCATTGCCGCTTGCCATTGATACATTGCTTGCTGCACATCTGGCCTGCGTTTTAGAAGCTCGCTAGGTAACCCTGTTGGTAGTTGCTTAGGAAGGGTTTGCACAGATAACTCATTGCCACCTTGCACATCGGCATTGGCATCACCAATTAGGAACTTCAACTGATTAGTAATGCGCCTTTCATTATGCTGCAAAGGTGGGATTTTAACCTTCGCTGATTCAAGTTCAACTTCAGCTTGGCGCTGCTCTAGCCCAGAAATAATGCCGCCCTTTTTGCGAATACGCGCAATTTCAAGCTCTTTCTCGCGAAGTTTAATTGTACTCAGGCTGATCTTTAATTGCTCTTCAACTTCTTTGAGGGCAAAAAACTGCTGCGCTACATCAGCAATCAAGGCTAACTGCAACGCAGTTCTAGCTTGTTCTTGGCTATAATAATTTGCCAGTGCGGCTTCGCTTGCGCGTCGGTTGCTGCCAAATAAATCTAGCTCCCAGCTTAAGTAACCTTTTAAATCAAACGTGTTTTCTGGACTGCTATTAAGCTCTTCTTCTCGCTCTGAGGTGAGACCTACATTCACATCAGGCCATAAGGCTGCATCAGCAATCCGATACCGAGCACGCGCTTCAATAATTTTCGATTGTGCAATTAACATATCTTGATTATTGATCAGCGCTTGGCTAATCAGCTTTTGCAAATGAGGGTCGCTATAAATTTGCTTCCAGCCTGCTAAAGCCTCCGACTGAGGCGTAGCTGTTATCCCCATAAAATTAACAACTTCACTATGTTCAGGTACTTCAAAATCAGGCCCTACAGCACAACCTTGAATGCAAGCGAAACAAAGCAATGGCAACAGTTTATGCATCAACTTGCTCCTTTACTAATGCTTTATAGGCCGGTGGTGTTTGCTGTTTTTTTACAAAGCGTGCTGCGGTAATAAAAAACAGTGGCACTAAAACGATGCCGATAGAGCTTGCTAATAACATACCTCCTAAAATAGGCATAGATACCGACTGCCGACCAACTGCTCCGGGGCCAGATGCTAGTACTAAAGGCAAAACACCAAGTACAAAAGAGGCTGCGGTCATTAAAATAGGTCGAAACCGTGAACGGGCCGCTTCTATCGCGGCATCAGTGGCATTCATGCCTTCTTGATAAAGCTGGTTTGCTACTTCAACAATCAATATAGAGTTCTTAGCAGCAAGGCCTATCAAAGCAATAAAGGCAACTTGAAAAAATAAGTTATTTTCGTGCCCCGTCATTAAGGTCAATACAGAGGCCCCTAACATGGCAATGGGGCTTATTAGTAGTACAGCAAACGGCAAGCTCCAACTTTCATAGAGCGCTGCTAAAAATAAAAATACAAACACGATAGCAAGAGTTATCGCGATACCAAGCTGACCCGATGAGCGAATTTCTTGATAGGTTAAACCGGTCCATTCATAACCAAAGTTAGGTGGTAGCTTTGCCATTTCTTCTTTGATCACGTTAATTACATCACCCGATGCATAACCCTCAGCAGGCGATACATTCACCATCGCACTAGTAAACATATTAAAACGGTTTATCGCAGAAGGACCGGTTGTTAAATTAAGTTTAGCAAGCACATTTGATGGCACCATAGCGCCATTCTTTGAACGCACATAAAATTCATTGAGGTTTTCAGGGCGTGCTCTGAATTCATCTTCGGCTTGGACTTTAACCCGATAAACCCGGCCAAATAAGTTAAAATCGTTGATGGTTGAAGAACCTGTGAGTACTTTCATGGTACTGTAGACATCCGCAATCGGCACTTCTAATGCCATGGCTTTTTCTCTATCTAGCTCTAAAAACAGCTGAGGTACTGAGCCGCGCAATGAGCTACTTGCTTTAGCAACTTCAGGACGGTTATTTAAGTTAGCGAGCAGTACCTCTAGCGATTCAACCAAACTAGTTAAGTTGCCACCCGTTTTTTCTTGTAATGCGAACTCTACACCAGATCCGGAACCAAGCCCTGCAACTGCTGAGGGTTGAAACACATTAAACTCCGCATCAGGGATAGCATACAGTTGTTTGCGAATATCATTCATCACACTTGTAACACTAAAACCTTGTTCTGCACGCACTTGCCATGGCTGTAAAATGACTTCCATTTGACCATGTGATTGCGCACTCCCAGCACGGCGGTTTTCCCCTGCTAACGTGAATGAATAAGCAACCCCAGCATGGTTCATAACAAATTGGTTTGCTTTACTTATTACCTCATTAGTACGTGAAACCGTTGCCGCATCTGGCAAAGTAATATCAACAAAAAAGCGCCCTTGATCTTCTTGCGGCATAAAGCTGCTAGGTAGTTGGCTAAACACAAAATAGCAGCCTCCTACCATAATAAAAAAACCAATATAACTACGTTTTGCTTTTTTTGAGCATACCTTAACAAGCCATGTATATTTTTTACCCACACTTTCAAGCCAGGTATTAAACTTAACAAATATCTTATTGTTTGAGGGGGAGCTAGGTTTTAAGAAAACCGCACATAAAGCGGGGCTCAAGGTTAAAGCAACTAAGGTTGAAATAAGCACCGCAACCGTAATTGAAATCGCAAACTCTCGATACATGATGCCTGTAATACCTGCTAAAAACGACACAGGTACAAACACCGCGGCAAGTACTAAGGAAGTTGCAACAATTGCCCCTGAAAGCTCTGTCATCGCTTGCTTAGTCGCAGCAACAACATCCATATTTTGCTCATTGATCAACCGCTCAACACTTTCGACCACCACAATAGCATCATCAACGACTATGCCTATCGCCAAGACCATGGCCAATAAACTGACATTATTAATAGTAAAACCAAATGCAGCAAGGGCGATAAAAGTACCAATTATAGATACAGGCACAGCTAAAGCTGGTATCAAGGTAGTTCGCCAGTTTTGCAAAAATAAATAAACCACCAAGATCACTAAGATCAAAGCTTGAATAAGAGTATTGATCACCTCATTAATCGACAGTTTGATAAACTCAGAGGCATCATAAAATAATTGCCACTTCACGCCCTTAGGAAAAGCCGCGCTCAAGCGATCCATTTCGGCTTTAACACGCTCTGTTACAGCTAATGCATTGGAGCCGGGCAACATATAAACCTGCAAAATAGTTGCTGGCTGTTCATTTAGTTTTGAATTTAAAGTATACGCAGAGGAAGCTAGCTCAACCCTTGCGACATCTCGCAAACGGATCATCGAGCCATCACTGTTAACTCGCAGCATAATATTATTAAATTCATCAACCTTATTAAGCCGGCCTTGTGCTCGTACCGGAAAGTTAAGCTTAATTGCATCGCTCATTGGCTGAGCGCCAATCTCCCCTGCAGCGGCCTCTTTATTTTGTGCTTTGATTGCTGCGGTCACATCGTTCACAGTTAACTCGTAGCCCGCTAAAATATCAGGCTTTAACCAGACCCGCATAGCATACGAACGCGAGCCGGTGTTACGCACTTTTCCAACCCCCGGAACACGCTTTAAAGCCGCCTCAACATTGATGCTAGCGTAGTTACTCAAATAGATTTCGTCATAGCGAGGGTCATCAGAGGTCAGTGCCAGTTTCAATAGCTCAACCGAACTTTCATTAGAGACATTCACCCCTTCAGTTTGCACATCAACCGGTAAATTACTGCCAGCTTGGCTTGCGGTGTTTTGTACATCAACAAGGGCGAGATCTGGGTCGGTGCCAACATCAAAGGTGAGTGTAATTCCAACGCTGCCAGAGTTAGTTGCCTTTGACTCCATATACAACATATTCGGTGTGCCATTTAATTCTTGCTCAAGAGGAATGGCTACCGACTCAGATGCTGTCTCTGCCGTTGCGCCAGGGAATGAAGCAGACACTTTAACCGACGGTGGAGCAATATCTGGGTATTGATCAATCGGTAGGGTAAAAAGCGAGACCAAACCTGTCAGTAAAATAACTAACGAAATAACGATAGCAAACACTGGGCGCTTGATAAAAAAGTGCGAAAACATAGTTAAGCTCCCTGCTGATTTTTTTCATCATCTTGTTTGTTTGGTTTATCTGGCGCCAGTGGAATATTGTCAGTGTTAGGCGTTATTTGGCGTTTTTCAAACTCTTCTAAAGGAATAGCTTTAACTTGCTGGCCATGGCGAATGCGATGCAAACCTTTCACCACCACTTGCTCACCCGCACTCAAGCCACCACTGGCAACAATTCCCTGTTCACCATAATGCTCAACAACAATAAAGCGCCGCTCTATCTCACCTGAATCAAGTACCACCATCACATAAATACCACCTTGCTCAACTTGTGTGGCTTCCTCTGGAACCACAATCGCATCTGTAAGCTCAGATAATTTGATACGCGCTTTTGTATATTGCCCAGGTAATAGTTCACTATTAGGGTTCGGCAGCTTTGCTCTTACTTTAAAGGTGCCCGTTTTCGGGCTAATTTTAGGGTCGGTAAAACTTACATCGCCCCAATATCGATACTCGCTGCCATCAGGCAAAGAAATACGTACAAAGCCTTCTAGCGCCTTGCCCTTTTGCTCGGCTTGTAGCTGCTCCATCATGCTGGTCATGCGCCGCTTGGCATTCAAGTAATCAAGTGCCGACATATTAAAATTAACGAAAATAGGGTCTATTTGCTGAATGGTGGTAAGGAGTGAAATACCATTACTGCCGACCAAAGCACCGAGATCGGCTTCAGAGCTGCCAACCATGCCGCTAATTGGTGCCGTAATACGGGTATATTCTAAATCGAGCTTAGTTTCTTCAAGTTCAGCTTGGGTTGCTGATAATGACGCTTGCGCTTGCTCTTGAATAGAAATTGCATTGTCATAGTCGAGTTGGCTTGCTGCGTCTTGCTCGTAAAGGGGTTTTAGACGGGTAACATCTCGCTTTGCTTTAGCAAGCGCCGCTTGGTCTTTTTGTAGTGCAGCTTTAACGCGATTAAGCTTAGCCCGGTAAGGCCTATCATCTATGGTATAGAGTAAATCACCTTCGTTTACCCAGCTACCTTCAACAAACTCAACGCTTTGCACAAAACCAGTAATCCTCGCTCGCACTTCAACATCAAGCGAAGCATCTGTGCGTGCCACGTAATTCCCATACAGAGGCACATCAAACTGCTTAACCTCAGCAGTGACCACTTCTTCAACGATAACTTGAGGTTGTTCTTTAGAGCAACCTACCAGTGCCGCCAAGTACACACATCCTATGACGTATTTGTTTAATAGCATACAACCTTCTCATTCCTTAAGCCTGTCTCTATCTTGCTACCTGTTGCAATACTACATAGATGAAGGGTTCATTGTTATTTTTGACAATTAGAACAATACACTGTGCTTCTTTGCCCTAATCTAATTTCTTTTAATGGTTCTTTACAATTTACACATGGCTCACCCTTACGACCATAAACCAGCAATTGCTGGGCAAAATAACCAGGCTTACCATCACTTTGGGCAAAATCTTTTAACGTTGTGCCGCCTTGCGTTATAGCTGCAGCAAGTGTTTCTTTAATAATAGGCACTAATTGCTGATAACGCTTTAAAGACACCTTGCCAGCTTCTCGTTTAGGATGAATTCCAGCCTTAAATAACGACTCATTGGCATAGATATTACCCACGCCAACCACCACAGCGTTATCCATAACAAACTGTTTAATAGGTACTTTTTTATTTCTAGACTGCTCGTAAACACGCTTTGCAGTAAACTCATCTGTTAGCGGCTCTGGTCCGAGCTTGGTCAGCAAAGTATGGCATTCACCTGGCGCTTGCCATAAGCAAGCGCCAAATCGACGCGCGTCGTTCAGCCTTAATGCTTTACCGGAGGCTAAAATAAATTCAATATGATCGTGTTTTTTTAATGGTTCATCAGCACCCACAACACGTAAATTACCCGACATACCTAAGTGCAAAATTACACTACCTAGCTCACAACCAAGTAATAAATATTTTGCTCTGCGCTCCACTGAAGTAACTTTAAGTCCTTGTAATTGATATACATCATCAGGCACTGGCCAACGCATACTGGCGTTATGAATATTTACTTTGGTCACTGTTTGGTTAAGCACATGCGGCGTTATTCCCAAACGGCTAACTTCAACTTCTGGTAATTCAGGCATCTGTGACTCTCTTAAAACGGATATAACGGAAATAACTTAGCTGCATCAGCTTGTTCAAGCTCAAATACCCGTTGTAATCGCTTATCTAATAAATAGTATTGCTGATCTATATTGTACAATTGGTACACTGCAGGCAACTGCTCCCCGGCTAACCACACTGAAGCAACATAATCAGCCGACGTCTGTGAAATTTTACTAACAGGAAGACTGGCAATAGTTAGTTGCTGATGCTGCCACAGCTCAACAAGTTGCTCGAGCTGCTGTTCATCGCCTTGCCAAGTGATTTCTTGTAGTGACTGGCTACGCCAAGAGGTGCCGATACGCTCAATTTTTAATTCAGGAAAGGCCATTGCCAAAATAAAGCTTTGCTGTGGGAGTAATGCTTGAACTCCTTCTTCAGCAGGCTGTGTATTGAGCTTTTTATGGAGGCCATTGAAGAAAAAAATCATCAATAGCATCGAAATAATCACCACATTATTCCATGCTTTTCGGCTCAAGCGCATCAGTATCTTCCTCAGTTTTCAATATCTTAAAGTGTAACCAAAAAGGGCATTAATTGGCAGTTGTAATTGATCAACAAAATTTCATGTCTGTTATGTATCAATCTGTCGATACTTTGCTAAAATATCCGCCAAATTTAAAGGAGTTCCGTCAATGTCAATGTATGTAGTGGGTCATAAGATCCCTGATTCAGATTCAATTTGCGGTGCAATTGCGCTTGCTTACTTAAAAAACCAGATCAATGAACCTGCGATCCCGACGCGTTTAGGTGAAGTATCGCCTGAAACACAATTTATTCTAGATAAATTCGGTTTCGAAGCACCTGAGCTAAAACTTAGCTATGCAGGCGAAGACGTTTATATTGTTGACCACACAGAAAAAACACAAGCACCTGATGACATCGATGAAGCACGTGTTGTGGGTGTTGTTGATCACCACAAACTAGGCGACTTAACATCGTCAACACCACTTGAGTGTTGGATCCGCCCAGTTGGTTGTTCAAACACTATCATCAAAATGATGTATGACTTCTACAACGTAGAAATTCCAAAAGATATCGCTGGCATCATGTTATGCGCTATCTTAAGCGACACTGTGATCTTTAAATCACCAACATGTACAACGGCAGACATCAAGTGTGTTGAAGCACTTGCTGAAATCGCTGGCATCGAAGATTTCAAAGAGCTTGGCATGGAAATGTTCAAGGTTAAATCAGCTGTTGAAGGCACTCCAGCACGTGATTTAGTTATGCGTGACTTTAAAGACTTCAACATGAACGGTAAGCTAGTAGGTATTGGCCAGCTAGAAGTTATCGACCTTGCTGTATTTGATGAAATCAAAGCAGACCTTGAAGCTGACATCGCAAAGCTTAAAGAAGAAGGCGGTCGACACTCAGTATTACTACTGTTAACTGATATCATGAAAGAAGGCTCAGAAATGCTAATTTCGTCTGATGACGTATCAGTAATCGAAGCTGCCTATGATGCTAAATCAGAAGATGGTCGCGTTTGGTTAGATGGCGTATTAAGCCGTAAGAAGCAAGTAGTACCACCACTACAAGGCGCTTTCGCAAAAATCTAAACTATTAGATACAAAAAAGCCGATGTATCATCGGCTTTTTTTGTGTCTAAAATTTTCGCGGTAGTTAGATTTGCGTTGCATTACGCTGACGTAACACTTCAAATAAACAAATACCGGTCGCAACTGACACATTTAAACTAGATACCGAACCAGCCATTGGGATTTTAACTAATAGATCACAATGCTCACGAGTAAGGCGGCGCATACCATCACCTTCTGCCCCCATAACAACAGCCATTGGCCCTGTTAGATTTGCATCGAATAACTCAGTATCAGTTTCACCGGCAGTGCCAACAACCCAGACACCTGCGTCTTTAATTTCACGTAACGTACGCGCAAGATTAGTGACTTGTACCAATGGCACTGTTTCGGCTGCACCGCACGCTACTTTACGCGCTGTGCCGTTGAGTTTTGCAGATTTATCTTTAGGAACGATGATCGCGTGTACGCCAGCAGCATCAGCACTACGTAAACATGCACCTAAATTATGCGGATCAGTAATGCCATCAAGCACCAATAAGAAAGGCGTTTCTTCACGGGCTATGATCTCATCAAGATCTTTTTCGTTATACATACGCGCCGCTTTTACATTGGCAATAATGCCTTGGTGCTGCTCACCATTTGCTTTGTTATCAAGCGCTTTACGCTGCATAAATTGTACAGAAATACCGAATTTACGTGCTTGGTCAATAACCGGGTTTAAACGTTTATCTTCACGCCCTTTTAAAGCGTATATTTCTAAAAAGCGCTCAGGCTCTTTTGCTAATATTGCTTCAACTGAGTGAAAACCAAAAATTAATTCATTACTCACGTATTGTTTGCTCCTCGGCTACTTTGTTTGCGGGCATTCTTACCCGGTCTTTTTGCCTTTTTGGTGGCTTTTTTCTTACTCTTCTTCTTGCCAGCTTTTACAGCATCAGCTTGTTTACTATTGGGCTTTTTTCGCCCTTTAGAAGAAGGAGAAGACTTGCCACGTTTTTCGTTCTCTTTGTCGCCTGATTTTGCCTCAGGGCGGCTAGATTGTGCTTTTTTACCAGGAATTTTACCTGCTTTAAGCTGTGCACGAACACTTGGTTTTGACGATGCACTACGACGACGCGCATAACGGTCTTGTTGCGCTTCACCGGCTAACACTAAATTTATGCGTCGCTCATCAAGACTTACAGATGAAACCTGAACCGTTACTTTATCGCCTAATCGAAAAACGCTGTGTGTTTGTTCACCAATTAAGCAATGCTTAGCACCATCGTAGTGGAAGTATTCATTACCTAAATTGGTTACATGGATCATACCGTCAATTTGTAAGTCGTCTAAGCGCACAAATAAACCAAAGTTAGTCACCGATGAGATCACCCCACCAAATTCGTCACCAACATGGTCTTGCATATATTCACATTTGAGCCAATCAGCTACTTCGCGAGTTGCATCATCTGCACGGCGTTCAGTGGTTGAACACTGCTCACCTAAAATATCAACTTCGTCATCAGTGTATGCATATTCACCGGATGTTTGCTGACCTTGTGCTTTAAGCACTGCTTTGATTGCACGGTGTACTACCAAATCAGGGTAACGACGGATAGGCGATGTAAAGTGCGCATAGGCCGGTAAAGCTAAACCAAAGTGGCCAATATTATCAGGCTGATAAACCGCTTGCTTCATCGAGCGTAGCAACATGGTTTGAATAAGCTCAGCTTCTGGGCGGTCGCCTAGTTTTGCCAACACTTGGGTGATTTCTTTTGGTGTTGGTTCATCAGAAATCGCACTTTCGATGCCAAGCTCTGATAAAAAGTTTCTGAAAAAGCCAAGCTTTTCAGCATCAGGCTCATCATGCACACGATAAAGCGCACTCGCCTCGTGCTTTTCTAATAAACGTGCTGCTGATACGTTCGCTAAAATCATGCACTCTTCGATAAGTTTGTGTGCATCATTACGAACCACAGGCACAATTGATTCGATCTTACGATGTGCATTAAACACAAAGCGCGTTTCTAAGGTTTCAAACTCAATCGCACCACGGTCTTGGCGAGCAGCTTTAAGTGCCATGTACATTTGCTGTAAGTCAGTTAAATGTGGCACCATTTGGGCGTACTCTTCACGCAGCTTTTCATCGCCTTGTAAAATCGCATTCACTTTAGTGTAAGTAAAACGAGCGTGTGAATTCATCACCGCTTCGTAAAATTTATACCCAGACAACTTACCCGCTTCTGACACCGTCATCTCAGCAACCATACATAAACGGTCAACTTCTGGGTTCAATGAGCACAAGCCATTCGATAGCACTTTTGGCAGCATCGGAATAACTTGCTCAGGGAAATAAACTGAGTTACCACGTTCAATCGCTTCTTTATTCAGAGGCGTATTCATACCTACGTAATGCGACACATCGGCAATAGCTACCCATAAACGCCAACCACCCGATGGTTTGCGCTCACAGTAAACGGCATCATCAAAGTCACGGGCATCTTCACCGTCGATTGTAACTAGCGGTAAGTCACGTAAATCAACGCGACCTTGCTTTGCTTGTTCATCAACAAACTCACCTAAATGAGCAACTTGCTTTTCAACCGCTTCTGGCCAAACGTGGGGAATATCGTGATTGCGTAGTGCAACTTCAATTTCCATACCCGGTGCTAAGTGCTCACCCAGTACCTCAGTGACTTTGCCTACCGCATTCATATGTCGGCTTGGGTTTTGGGTAATTTGCACCTGCACCATTTGGTTGTGGCGCGCGCCATTTTCACTACCAGGTAGTATCATAATATCTTGCGTTATGCGTGGGTCTTCAGCCACAACAACTGCAATACCATGCTCAACAAAATAGCGACCAACAATCGGGGCCCGTTCATTGGTCAGTACCTTAATGATACGTGCATCGCATTTACCACTTGAGCCTTTACGATTGCCTTTAGCAAGCACAATGTCACCGTGCAACACCATATTCATTTGGTGCTTTGCGATAAACCAATCTTTACTCTCACCTTCAACTTCTAAAAAGCCGAATCCGTCACGATGACCAATGACCTTGCCTTTAACAAGGCCTGATTCATCTATCAACGCGTAGCATTTAAACTTATTGAAATACAGTTGACCATCGCGCTCCATAGCACGTAAACGACGTTTAAACGCAATTTGACGCTCTGTATCATTCACTTGTAATTCATCACAAAGTTGCGTGAAGTTTGCTGGTTTGGCGCGAGATTCTAAGTGAGTAAGTATAAACTCACGGCTAGGGACGGGGTTTTCGTACTTTTCTTGTTCTCGACTGAGATTGGGATCCTGTTTTGACATTCACTATCTTGTTAGTTGGTTATGTTGTTATTTTAACCCATAACCTAACAATGAGACAGGCAAAAGCTATGAAACTTTTAAGAAATTGATTAATTCTACCAAAAATGACGCTTTGATATTCTTTGCAATAAACACTCTGTGTTAATATTTTCGGAAAATAACAACAAGCTAACAAAATTATATGGATATTAACTTAACCCACTACCTATCAACTATGGCCTATAACAGCGCCTACATAGGTCTGTTCATTGCAATCATCGCCCTTGCAAAGCTATCGTATAATTTAGCGACCCCTTATAACACCACCAGCCAGTTAACCGATAATGCCAACAGTGCTTTAGGTTTATCTATTGGCGGCTACTTAGGGGCAATTACCATTATTTATGGCTTTGTTTTAGCTGGACCTAGCCAAGGTTTGCTAAGTGATTTAATGAATGTATCACTCTACAGCGTATTAGGTATGGTGCTGCTGACTTGCTCACGTATTTTAAATGACAAATTACTGCTGCGTTTGTTCTGTAACCAAGAGCAATTAATTAACCAACAAAACGAGGCTGTAGGCCTAGTACAAGCGGCAAACTATATGGCCGCGGCACTGATTATTGGTGGCGCATTAACCGGAGAAGGCACCTGGTTATCGGCCATTGTGTTTTACTTTTTAGGGCAACTAATGCTGATCATTTTTGCCAAAGGCTATGATCACCTCACTGCTTTTAATCTTCATGAACAGCTCGAAAAAGGCAACAAAGCCGTTGCACTTAGCTTTTCTGGCACCATGTTGGCGTTAGCTATTATCTTGTGTCATGCGCTCATTGGTGGCTTTCATACTTGGCAACAGAGCTTAAGCTTATTCTTTATTGACGCATTATTTGGCTTCTTGATTTTACCAATTGTGCGTTACCTCGTTGATAAAATTATCTTTAGCAAAATTTCGCTCGACCAAGCAATGCACGACAAAAACACCGCTGTTGCGGTTATTGAAAGCAGCATTGCAATCTGTGTAGCTGTTATCATCACTATCGCTATTTAAGCTTATTTATGGAGTAATGGATGAACATCTATAAGCTTTTTATAATTGCCGCTATCACACTTGTTGTTTGCTTAGTGATACGTGCAGATCTACAAGCGCCACTTATTAGTGGCCAATATGGCAACTTTAAAGACTACGACGGACAAGACAAAGCCTACCTATTTACAGTGCCAGAAGATGGCCAAATGATGCGCTTAGAAATAAAAGGCAGACTGCCTTTAAACTCATGGAAAGCCATTGATATCGAAATTTTTGACCCTGATGGTCACTATTTATTTAGTTACTCTGATGAACTTTGGGCTGAAACCGGACACGATTCAGATGGTAAATGGACTGAGTACCGTGACTATACTCACCACGATGTTCACTTCCCTAAAAAGGGACAATATAGCGCCTACGTCAGCAGTACTTTCGGCCCAAATAAACGTGCCGAACATTTCAGCTATACATTTCGTATTATCCCAATCAAAGGTAACAGCAATTTCATGCTACCGCTGTTATGGATTTCTGGTTTTATTGGTGGTGTAGCGCTGTTTGTAATGCTGCATCGTTTAGAGGCAAAGCGTGAAGGAACTGATATCACTTATAAGCCAATCAATAAGTTAAATCCTGAAGCTATAAAAGCAATGGAATCACGTATCTCAGTTTGGCCTATTGTCTTACTGTTTTTAGCACCCGTGCTCTTCTTTTCTTTCTTGGCATATGGCAAAGGTGACAAAGAGCAAGATTGGCAAGTTTACTCCTATCACCACCTCACAATAAGCGTTGATAAACAATTACGTGAACAAAGTATTGGTAGTGCAGGTTTCCGTTCACGAGGCGGCCCAGGTGGTAAATAAATCAATTCGCGAAAGCCACATTTTACTGTTTAGTATTTTTGTTGCTGGCCTTTGCTCTATTATCTATGAGCTACTGATTGCAACTACCGGTGCCTACTTTTTGGGTGATAGCATCACCCAATTTTCTCTGACAATTGGCGTCTATATGGCGGCAATGGGAGTTGGCTCTTATTTTTCGCGTTTTGTGCCTGATAAGCCATTGCTGGTGTATTTTATTGGTTTTGAGCTACTGCTTGCACTACTTGGCGGCTTGAGTGTGCCATTACTGTATTTCTGTTATGCGTTTGGCTTACCACTGCAAGCAATTAGTATTTTACTCACCACGTTAATAGGGGTTTTGATTGGCTTAGAAATTCCGCTTTTAAGTCGCCTAATGGAAAAACATTATGCGCTAAAAGCAAACCTCGCCAACGTGTTATCTATTGACTACTTTGGTGCACTACTCGCGACGTTACTGTTTCCTTTTTTATTTTTACCTTGGCTTGGGGTTTTTAAAACAGCCCTAAGCTTTGGCTTAATGAATATGAGTATTGCGCTATTATTGCTGTGGTACTTTATCGACCATATCAGCCCAAACCGTCGAAAAGTACTGAGGCTCACTCTTGTTTTAGTTAGCTCAATATTGGTGCTTTGTTTATTTGCCAGTAAACAGCTCACCCATCTTTGGCAAAGCCAAATCTACGATGACCGTGTTGTACACTCAGAACAAACGCCCTACCAACAAATTGTACTGACTCGTCATAAAAATGATATTCGGCTTTATTTAAACGGTGGCTTACAGTTTTCATCGATTGATGAGTATCGCTATCACGAAGCGCTTATTCATCCCGCTATGGTGCGCCATGGTAATGCCAAACGTATTCTCATTTTAGGCGGTGGCGATGGCTTAGCAGCGAGAGAACTTTTGAAATACCCGCAAGTAGAGTCTATTACCCTCGTCGATTTAGACCCAGCAGTCGCTAGGCTTGCGCAAACTAATCACAACCTCACAACACTTAACAAGCACTCACTCAGTGACCCTAAAGTGACTGTTATTCATCAAGATGCCTATGTCTTTATTGAGCAAAGCGAACAGCTGTTCGATATTATTTTTATTGATTTACCGGATCCAAAAGCAATCAATTTAGCACGGCTTTATAGCCAGCAGTTTTATCAACTGGTAAAAACACGAATGCTAAATAACGGTATTGTGGTAACCCAAGCTACCAGTCCATTTTTTGCGAAACAGGCATTTTGGTCTATCAACAACACGCTCAGTGCTGCAGGCTTTGCTCATACCTTGCCTTATCACTTGAATGTGCCTTCTTTTGGTGAATGGGGCTTTGTTATGGCTTGCAACTTAATGTGTAGCAACCACCAAGTATTGCCTGTTAACACCCGCTATTACCGCCCTGAAAATGACGCACAACTGTTTATTTTTACTCCAGACATTAGCGCTAGCAATGAAAAAGTATCGACACTTGATGAGCCAAATGTGCTGCACTATTACTTACAAGGTTGGAAATATTGGAACTAAACGAATGGATTAGCCCATTTGGGGAGTTTACAAAGTAAAGGATTACCGTTAAAAAGAGAGTTAATAACAACAATAATAAGGTTTGTAATGCAGGCGCACAAACAAAGCCTAATGTACTTACACATTGCAGTACTCCTATTTGGTGGTACTGCATTATTCGCCAAGCTGGTTAGCCTGAGTGCATTAGATATTACCGTTTACCGAACAGCAATTGCAGGCTGTGCGCTACTGGTCTTACTCGCATTGCAAAAGAAAGCCATCAAGCTTCACTCTCGTCGTGATTATCTTATAGCCTTATTACTTGGTGTAACTGTCGGAATTCATTGGCTCACCTACTTTGCAGGCATGCAATTGGCAGGTATTGCTGTCGGTATGATTGCCTTTTTTACTTACCCTGTTATCACGGTGTTTTTAGAGCCTTTTTTTCATGGCAGCAAACCGCAGCTCAAGGATATTTTTAGCGCCTTGGTGGTGATGCTGGGTATTTATTTACTTATTCCTGATGCCAGCTTAGGCAATGATGTAACCTTAGGAATTGCAATTGGTATATTATCAGCGTTCTTTTTTGCTTTTAGGAATATCGTTCACAAGCGTTATTTTAGTCAATATGGTGGCCCACAAACCATGCTTTATCAAACGTGGATCGCCTGCATTATGTTATGCGCCTTTGTAGAAGTGCCGCCATTACAAGTTGATACAATTAATTGGCTGTTATTAATTACTGTAGGGGTTATTTTTACAGCAGCACCGCATTCACTGTTTGCAGCAAGTTTAAAAAACTTATCAGCTTCAACCGCTGGTTTGATATCGTGTTTGCAACCTCTATACGGTACGTTTTTCGCTTTTTTGATTTTGCATGAGCAACCTTCAATTAGCACTCTTATTGGCGGCGCACTGGTGATTAGTGCCGCTTTTTATGAAACATGGTCAGTGACTCGCAGGTATAAGCAATGATGAAAGTTTTCGCTCACAGAGGTGCCAGTGGTACCTACCCAGAAAATACCCAGAGCGCCATTATCGCCGCTGTAGACTTGGCAGTAGATGGTATCGAAATTGATGTGCAAAGCTGCCTTGATGATTACATGATTATTCATGACACTTGGCTTGATCGCACAACCTCAGGTCGCGGTAAAGTAAACGCCTGCTCAAAAGAGCAAATTCAGCAATACGATGCAGGAAATGGCGAATGTGTGCCGACTTTACAGCAAGCAATCGATTGGGTTGGTGATAAAACCCTACTTAATCTAGAGCTCAAACATACTTTTTCGTTAGACAAGTTTGTTGAGCTTATTGAGTCAAATGTCAGTACCGGGAAAATTTCTAGGGATAACCTGTTAGTCTCTTCGTTCGATCATCACCAACTGATGTGGCTAAAGCAAAAACTGCCTTGGGTAAAGATTGGCGCACTCACCGCTTCTATTCCTATTAATTACAGCGAGTTTGCGCAAAAACTCCATGCCTATAGCATTCATGTAGATAAAAACTTTATAAACCATGAATTTGTTGCTGATGCAAAACAACGCGGCCTTCAAGTTTATGCTTACACGGTCGATAAAGTAGAAGATATCGAATTAATGCTAGAGTATGGCGTAGATGGTATTTTTACTAATTTTCCATGTCATACACAAATGACACTACAGTCACTGTAACTCAACAAAACTAAGCTATACTGTTGAATTATGTGACATTGAATAATAAAAAATTACGCCAAAATGAATCAACACACCACCTTAATGAGTAGCTATATGCGCATTTACAATTTTATCGAACAAACATTCTTTTACACCCTTACACGTAAGATTGTCGGTAATTTAGGTTTTGTGTTTACGTTTCAAGCGATTACTTTGATCTGGTTATACAGCAGTCTTTCAGAACAACAAGCGAGTATGGGGCTGTTTTGGTTGATGGCGCTCATTATCGTTGCGAGTTTTATTTTTACTATTTTCTACATGCGCTTTTTGATTGTACGACCGGTGCAGGCCATGCGCGATACACTTGAGCAAATCAATCGCCATGATGCTGATTTATCTGCCAAGCTACCGCATTTTACCTACGATGAATTTCGTGATTTAAGTGAGCAGTACAATACATTTACGACTCATTTAGCAAAACTATTAGCCACCACTTATCAAAGTGCACAAGCCAGTGCCGATAGTAGCTCTAAGATGACTCACTCGATGCAGCAAACCGCCCAGATGAGCCTCAAGCAAATAGAATTCAGCCAAACAATTACCGACTCAAGTAATCAAATAACATCGAGCCTTGAGAATATCTCTGCCAATACTGACAGCGTTCATCACGTTAATAATGAACACTTAAACTTTGTTAAGCACTCGGCCACTGAGCTATCGGCGCTGGTTAAAAAAGTCGCGATGATAAGCCAAATTTTGGGGAACTTCTCAGCGACAGTATCTGGCCTCAAAGAAAACAGTGAAAATATTCGCACTATTTTAAAAATGGTCGAAGAGTTTTCGGATCAAACCAATTTGCTTGCTCTCAATGCTGCAATTGAAGCAGCACGAGCTGGTGAAGCCGGCCGTGGTTTTGCTGTGGTTGCCGATGAAGTCAGATCGCTATCTGTCAAAGTGAACGACGCAACCCGCCAGATCAGTGACTTTATTAATCAAATGAATAGTCTGGTAAGCGAAACAAATAAAGAATCTGAGCAATTAATTAGCCATTCGAGTGAAGCTGAAACCGCGATTAGTAATACCTCTACAGGTTTTACTAATATGCTTGGTGAATTTGAGCAAAATCAACAGCAACTGCAGCAAATTGTTAGCGCAGTGCACTTATTAGAGCAAACCCAAACCCACACTCATCAAACGGTTGAGCAAATAGTTGCTTTAGGCGAGCAAGCGAAACAACAAATTGATGAATCACTCGCGGATTGCCAACAGTCGCACAAACTAAGCCAACAAACCCAAGAGCAATTAAAACGCTTTGTGTAATCGGCTTTTAACTGCTGCTCTGAGTCAAACTATGTTAAAGTAGCCGCTTCTTGGCTACTTTTTTATTGACCGTGACAACACCCGCTATTGATTATGAACAACTCGCACTGCAAATAAAGCAATGGGGTAAAGACCTTGGCTTTGCAGAAGTCGGGATCACTGATATTGACCTAACTAAGCACGAAGCTCAGCTACAACGCTGGTTAGATTTAGGCTATCACGGTGAGATGGAATACATGGCAGCCCATGGTATGAAGCGAGCGCGCCCTGCAGAGCTGGTCCCTGGCACGCAGCGAGTCATCTCAGTAAAAATGAACTACCTGCCGCCTGATGCGAGTTTTGCTAAAAACCTTAAACAAACCGACAAAGCGTACATCAGTCGCTATGCATTAGGTCGTGATTATCACAAGTTAATTCGTAACCGTTTGAAAAAGTTAGGCCAGCAAATAGAGCAGCAAGTTGGCCAGCTCGGTTTTCGTCCTTTTGTTGACTCAGCCCCTGTACTTGAAAGGCAACTGGCCGAAAAAGCAGGCTTAGGTTGGCGTGGAAAACATAGTTTATTAATCAATAAAGAAGCTGGCTCTTGGTTTTTCTTAGGTGAGCTGTTTGTTGATATACCGCTGCCTATTGATGAAGAAAATAGTTTTGAAGGTTGCGGTAAATGTGTTGCCTGTATGACACTGTGCCCAACTGGTGCAATTGTCGAGCCTTATGTAGTTGATGCCCGTAAATGTATTTCTTACCTTACTATTGAGTTGCAAGGCGCTATTCCAGAAGAGTATCGCCCACTATTAGGTAATCGCGTCTATGGCTGTGATGACTGCCAGTTAGTGTGCCCATGGAATCGCTATGGTCAGCTCACCGATGAAGCTGACTTTCACCCAAGAAAGCAGCTTAAAGATCAAGACTTACTGACTTTATTTGCATGGGATGAAGCAACCTTTCTTAAAAATACCGAAGGCAGCCCTATTCGCCGTATTGGCCACGAGCGTTGGTTAAGAAACCTGGCAGTAGGACTGGGTAACGCTGATTACCACGAGCAAATAATCAAGGCTTTAGAGCAAAGATTAACCACAGCCACGCCTTTAGTCGCAGAGCATATCGAGTGGGCACTTGCTCAACAAAAAAATAAGCGCCAGTTAAAGCTTCGTAAAACTGCGCGCTTAATTCGTATTGTTGAAAAAGGTCTGCCAAGAGATGCTTGATAGCTAGCTTTACTCTATCGTTTTAATAATTGCGATAGGTCATTCTCAATCTCTTTAAAAGCCACTTTTACGCCTTTAACCGACTCTTCACGGGCCACTGAGTTTTGAATGGTTTCGTCGACCTTTTGGTAGATAAACACCTCTTGATCTTCATCTAAGCCCATGGTCGGTATACGTTGCTCTAAATCTTCTTGAAGCTGCTTAAAAATCGCTTCATTATTGATACGGTTTTCGTTTAAAAGCTCAATCAAGCCAGTAAATTTACTATGCACCTTACTCACGGCATCATTCAATTGTTGTTGCTGCTCAAGGAGCTCTTTTTTTGTAATAATCGCTTTAAGCTGCTGCTCAGTAACACTCACTAAAAAGCAAATATGATCTCGAATTCGACCGTGTTTATCTGGATCTTGCTCCGGCATGTTCAAGATAAGCAAACTAATCATTTCATAGTTAACTAAAATCCGATTTGAGAACTCATGCAAACGCCCTTTACTTTTCAGCATTTCAAACAGCTCGATCACAATTGGCGAACACACACCCGACACCGAAAAATGTAATATTTCATTATGTAACCGAAACTCAACGTTACTTTGCAACTCAAATGCGCTTAGGCAATTTAAAAAGGCTCTACCGAGTTCTTGTTCATTATCAATCGAGCCTATATGCTCTATATAGTTAACAATTTGACCCATTTCGCTGCTATTTGCCATAGCATTAAATGCAGTTGAAGTCGCATCTTCAACTTGCTGTTCTAGCGATTCTTTTTCAATCAGCACTTGATTTAAATGCTGTAGCTTAAGCTTGAGCTCATTATGGCTAAATGGCTTCACAATGTAGTCTTCTGCTCCGACGGAGTAGCCTTCCATGCGCTCCTCAACAGTGCCTCTGGCTGAGACAAACATCACAATAATTTTTTGCGTATTAGGGTTTTCTTTCAGCTTACGGCATACGTCATAACCACTCATTTGTGGCATACTCACATCAAGTAAAATCACTTGTGGGTCGAACTTCTCTACGACTTCTAAACATTCAGGGCCGCTATTAACCATTTTCAACTCAAATTCAAGATCCTCTAAGATCTCTTCAATTATCTCTAAATTAAATGGTTCATCATCTACCGCTAAAATACGTTTCAAGGCCATAATTATCTCTTCCCTTTTATTAATTGATCGATATAGATTGCTGCTCGTTTGCCAAGTGTTGCGGCAAGTCTATTTCTAAGGGTAACCGCACCAAAATAGTGGCGCCCCCGTACTCATTGTTACTTGTCGAAATAGTGCCTTGATGTAAGGCTACAAATTCACGACAAATAGCTAATCCAAGCCCGGTGCCTCCCGCACCACTGTTGGTTTTACTGCTTTGCTCAAACTTAGCAAAAATCTTTTCGAGCTCTTGTTCAGGAATACCTATTCCTCGGTCAATAACAGCGATTTCGGCCATCTGCTCATTGACCGCTAAACTAATATCAATTTCACTATTCGGTTCACTAAATTTCAGTGCATTACCTATCAAGTTACGCATAATTTGGTTCACTTGTTCTTCGTCGCAATCAAGCACAATACCTTGTTCAAAACCTATCGGCCGAATTGCTATATTTCTTTCAAGGGCTGTGCCTGACACATCATCAATACTAGTTTTTATAATATTGCTTAAGTTATGCTTTTGAGGATTGAACGGGAATTTCCCGACATCAAGTTTCGATAGATCGAGCAAGTTATTTAGAAGCGACAATAATCGTTCACCACTCTGCTCAATTCTCGATAGGTATTTGTTTAACTTGTCTTTACTTAAATCGTCGTTGGCAACCTTATCAAGCCCAAACCGAGCAAAGCTAAGAATTGAATGCATGGGGGTTCTTAGCTCATGAGACATATTAGCCAAAAACTCAGATTTACTATGGCTTGCTGCTTCAGCAACATTTTTAGCATGCTCTAGCTGTGCGGTACGTGCTTTAACCTCTTCTTCAAGTAAGTCTTTAGCTTCAACGAGTAAATCTTCTTTCTCTTTAAGGTGCGTTACATTTTTAAAGATCACCGCTAATGCTATTTCACCATGATGATCAATTTCGTTAAACGAGCCAACTAAAGGCACCTCGCTTCCGTTTTTCTTGAGTAGTCGCAAGTCACAACTAAACTGACGGTTCTTATTTAAAGTCGCGATCTTATCTTTAATTCGCTCAGTTGAAGCAACATCAAAAAACTCAAATACCGAGCAATTCTCAAACTCTTTTAACGGTTTTTCAAAAAGCTGCTCACAGGCGTCGTTAGTTTCTATAACCTTACCACCGCGTTCAAATAAAATAATGGCATCTGGGGTATGTTTAAAAATGACCCGGAGTAAACTGCCTTTTTCAATGAGTGCATCAACGGTATTTTGCAAACGCTCAACTAATTCAGTGTTGTGGCGTCTTAATAATTCGGTTTGCCAAAGTTTATGTACTGATTGCAATAAACTATTATCATCAACCGGCTTAATAAGAACATCTTCCACCCCTTGGCGAATAGCCGCTACCATTGAGACTTGGTCAGGCTTTGAGGTATAAAGCAAGCAACGACTATTTGGCTGATGTGTTTTGAGCTTATTAAAGAGCTCAAGGCCTGTACCATTAGGAAAAGTAAAATCGCTGATGAGTAAATCAATATTGTGCTCTTTAAAAACATCCAGAGCTGATGCTGTGTTATCTGCGGTGTAAGTTTTAATATGTGCCCCTTTGAGATTTAGGGCAACTTGAGCCAAACGTTCTGCGCTATGGTCAACAAGAAGTACTGTAGGAAGTTGAAGAATATTGTTACTTTCTAACTCAAGCACCCCCTCTAATAAAGAGCTAATTTCTTTATTTGCAAAAAAGGGGTAAATCACCACAGCATTAGGTAACAAGCGATTTACTTCACTAAAATGTTCAAGTAAATCACTACGCTGCGCTTTAGGCGCTAACAGCAAGAAGTGCTCTTGTGAGAATACCCCCATTAGCGTTTTAATAACTGTGGTTGGCACACCATGAGACGCAGCCACAAGATCAAAGTCTTGCTCTAAAACAGCATCATCGACCATTGCAAAATGTAATAGCTCAACCCTACAACCAATGAGCTCAAGTAGAACCTTGACCCGCATTGCTAAAACACTATTGCTATCAACAATTAAAATTCTTCGCACAGTAGACTAGACTCGCTTAATAATAAATACCTATTTTAGCGTAGCCTAAAATCGCAATGGGTCACAATTTGTACCGCATTTTTTATTAGCTTTTAACGAATTAACTGTCTAAACGCTTACCTAAAATTGTCAGACTGTATGCTTTATTATCCATAATCGCAATCTCAGGAAGTTCTCCCCAGACCTTGTAATTAAAACGATTAAACAGATTTATGCTTGGTAGATTATGACTAAAAATAAAGGCCAACAAAACCTTAATGCCGAGCGTTTTTGCATGGTGTTCTGAAAATGTAAGCAATTGTTTTCCAAGCCCCTGCCCTTGAGCTTGTTGTGTGATATAAATGCTAATTTCAACAGTACCATCATAGGCTGGGCGGCCATAAAAAGACTTATAGCTTAACCAAGCGAGCACTTTACCTTGTTGCTCAAAAACAAAGATCGGTCTTTTTTCTGTGTGACTTTCAAACCAAGCTTGTTTGTCTGCAACCGATACCTCTTCTGTATCTGCGGTTACCATACGCCCAGGAATGGTCTCGTTATAAATAGCGACTATGCCAGTTAAATCGTTTTGTGTTGCTTTTCGAATCGTCATAAATAGCTGAAATTAAATGATCACTTTGCCGCATATTAGCGTATATTCAACACAAATAACTAGCGGGAAATAACTATGTATAAATATGCCTTGTTACTTGCAGCAGGCCTAATAACAACAAACCTTGCAGCACAAACCACTGAAGCCGCAGAAGCGCCTAAAGCAAGCAGCCAATGTGACGATTTCACCAATGTTACGATGAGGAAATTGCGTTCGAAAGAGTCTATTAATTTTTGCGAATTCAAAAACAAACCACTTTTAATCGTCAATACCGCAAGTAATTGTGGCTTTACAGGTCAATTTGAAGGCTTAGAAGCTCTCCATAAGGAATACAAAGACCAGGGCTTAGTTGTATTGGGTTTTCCATCTGATGACTTTTTCCAAGAAGAAGACGATGAAAAAGACACTGCAAAAGTATGTTTCATCAATTATGGGGTGACTTTTAATATGTTGGCTACCAGTGCCGTTCGCGGAAGTGATGCAAACCCCATATTCAAACATTTAAACGAAGTTACAAGCTCACCTAACTGGAACTTTTACAAATACTTAGTGTCTGCAGATCGTAAGACAGTGCAGCGCTTTAACAGTAAAACCAAGCCACAATCGCAGACTTTACGCGATGCAATTGAAGCTGAGCTGACTGCAAAATAAATTTAATTTTTCGTTCGGTAAATATTGAACTAAACTAGTAATTTAATACTAAAACACACATTAGGAGATGTTATGGCAGTAGCCAGTGCAAGACACATTCTCGTAGACAGTGAAGCTCACTGTTTAGATTTAAAACAGCAAATTGAGCAAGGAGCTGACTTTGCAGAACTTGCTCGTGCTCATTCTAATTGCCCATCAGGTCAAGATGGCGGTGCATTAGGTGAGTTTGGCCCTGGCATGATGGTTCCTGAATTCGACAAAGTCGTATTCTCTGCACCAATTAACCAAGTACAAGGTCCAGTGCAAACCCAGTTTGGTTATCACCTTCTCGAAGTAACAAGCCGTACTGACTAATTTACAAATTGATTTCAAAAAGCCGCTTCACAGCGGCTTTTTTTTGCAAAGGATACCATCATGCAATTACTAGGCTCGACCACATCACCTTTTGTGCGCCGTATTCGAATTTGGGCGGCACTTAATAACCTACCTATTGATTTTATTAATTTGGATATTTTCTCTGAGCAAGACAGACAAACCATGATTGCCCACAACCCTGCCAGAAAAATTCCTGTATTAATCGACCATGATTTTACCTTATGTGATTCCAACTCAATTATTCGCTACTTGCTCGAGAAAGCTGATCAGCCGTTACTTAGCTGGCAGCAAGAGAACTATTTAACCATTATCAATGCCTGCAATGATTCACTGGTAGAAATTTTACTTTGTCAGCGTTCAGGGTTTGATACCAACAGCGACAAACTATTTTTTAATTTACAGAATGAACGAATTGTTGAAACATTAGCCTATTTAAATAGTCATTTATCAGAGCCAGTATTTAAAAGCTGTGAATACCTCAACATCAGTTTATACTGCTTGCTAGATTGGATCCGCTTCCGTGAATTAACTGATTTTAGCCAACTAAAAAACTTAGTTGATTTTTATCATAAATTCGCCGATAAAGCGGCGGTACAACAAACAGATCCACGAATATAAAGATAAGGGTTACGCAAATGAGCGATATCGAAATTGAATCAGAATTAGTTAGCTTTGTAGAAAAAGTTCGTTTGAACGAATCTATGTGGGCACTGGGTGCCGAAGATGGTGGTTTTGTTGTCTGTGAATCAAACCAATTTAGCGACACAGATGTGCTATTACTTTGGGGCACTGAAGACGCTGCAAAAGCACAATGTAAAGATGAGTGGCAAGACTATACGCCCGTTGAAATTGGCCTAGACGAATTTCTTGATGAGTGGGTTGAAGACCTTAACGAAGATGATGCACTTGTGGGTTTAAACTGGAACGATGATCAAGTTTGCGTTGAAATCGAACCGGTTGGTCTAGCTAAAGCGCTTTGTGATTAATAGCAATCCTTAGGCTTACAACGACACGGCTACTTTTATAGCAGTGTCGTTAAGCTGGAAACTTGATACTTATCAGGTATACTCTTCGACACATCTTTATTATCAAGGTATTAGGTTGAAGTCCCATCTTGGCCGTAGGCCCTTTTCGGCTATGGAATTACATACCCTATATAATGGTTACATTTACGGTGATCAGCGTTTGGTGCGTGAACAAGCTAAGCACTGGCACTTTTGGCTTCCTTTATTTGCCTACTACACCGGTGCATACAGTGATGAAATTGGCCATTTAACCCTTGATAATATTGTCACCCTAGATGGTGTCCGCTGCTTTGATTTTCATACTCATGGCAAGATAAAGCCCCGCTATGTGCCTATCCACAATGCATTACTCGATGCAGGACTTAACCAATACTTAAGCTATTTAAGCGAACAAAACCAGCAACGGCTGATGTTTGATTTACCTGCTAAATCAGGTCGCTATAGCGAAAAAGTGCGTATTTGGTTTTCTGGTGAAGGTGAACGCGCTGGTTATTTACAAAAATGCGCTATTCCCAGTGTTGATCAACAAGGTATGAAAACTGCGATTAGTAGCTTACGACTTAACTTTGAACAACAAGTTCGCATTCACGCACTGCAAGCCAACTGTAAAGACGCCTTTAACTACTTACTTGGTTTTAAAGATTACAATGAGCAACGCTTTATTGATATGCAGTTATTAAATACCGTGCTACAAAATGTGCGACAAATAAACCCACAACTGCATTGGCAACGTTTCATCGACCGCCATAATTAGCTGACAAACTTTGTTACTAACTATTTATTACTGTTCAAATTAAAACCTGATAGCATGGTGATTCGCCCCTCATAGCAGGTGCCTTTCTAACAACAAAAAATCAGGGATACTTATGTTCTTAAAAAGCCTATTAACGGTGAGTGTTGCACTTGCTGTTAGCTCTGCCCATGCCAATGAATATGTTATCGAAAAGCTTGCCAAGCCTAGTTCACAACAAGTAGCACTTACGCTTGATCCTGCAAAGGACAATTTTTCTGGTCATACCGAAATTGCCCTAGAAGTTCTAAAAGCGACAAATTATATCGAATTAAACGGTATTGATTATGCCGTTAGCATGGCAAAAATTTTAGGTGCAGAAAACTGTGACCTAAGCGCTGAAATGCTAAAAACAGGTAAAGTTAAATTTTCTTGTGATGAAAAAATTCAACCTGGGAAATACACATTAAAAGTTGATTTTACAGCACCTTACAACCGTCAAAGTGTTGGTTTATATAAAACTCTAGATCAAGGTACGCCTTATCTTTTCACACAATTTGAAATGAGTGATGCTCGTCGCGCATTCCCTGTTTTTGATGAGCCAAGTTATAAAATTCCATTTCAACTAACAATCACTGCGCCAACATCACAAAAAGTGTATGCCAATACACCGGTATTAAAAACCAAAGTTGATGGCGATATGACAACGCACTTTTTCGACAAAACACCACCGATTCCTTCTTACTTAGTAGCAATGGCTGTCGGCCCATTTGAAGAGCTCGAAATTAAAGGCATGCCAATTCCTGGCCGCGTTCTGACTCCACAAGGTAAAATTCATCTTGCTGACTACGCAAAAGAAAATATGCCTCGAGTGTTAAAAGCACTGGAAGATTATTTTGGCATTCCTTACGTTTACAAAAAACTAGACTCAGTGGCAGTGCCAGAATTCCCATTTGGCGCGATGGAAAATGCTGGTCTAGTTACTTACCGTGAAGACATTTTACTGGTAGATCTAGCAACAGCAACGCGCAGTAAAAAAGAGCGTAATGTATCAATCATTGCCCATGAATTAGCGCACCAATGGTACGGTAACCTAGTTACCATGAAATGGTGGAATGACTTATGGTTAAACGAAGCGTTCGCAAGCTGGATGGCAGCGAAGATCACTGCGCAAATCAACCCAGAGTTTGAATCACACTTAGACTTACCACAAAATTATGTAATGGCATTAGACGCGCGTTTAAGTACTAAGCCTATTCGTAAGCCCATCAAAACCGAAGCAGATATCATGGATGGCTTAGGCCTTGCTTACAGTAAAGGCAGCGCGGTGTTATCTATGGTTGAAAACTGGATAGGCGAAGAGGCATTCCAACAGGGTATTCGTGCTTATTTGAAGAAATTCTCTTATAAAAATGCAGAAGCAGCCGATCTTTGGCAAGCATTAGGCGAAGCCTCTAATAAAGATGTAGCAAGTGTTCTGAAATCGTTTATCGAACAATCATCTTTCCCTCTTATTAAAGTAACGCAAGATGGTAAGAAAATTAATATCAGCCAAAGCCGCTTTGTAAATGCTGGCGTTGATGCACCTGCACAGCTTTGGAATGTTCCGGTTTCTATTAAGTATGGTGCGGGCGACAAAGTTAAAACCGCAAGTGTACTGCTGAATAAAGAAACACAGCAACTGACTCTCGACTTTGAACCTGAGTGGATTTACCCAGATCAAGGGGCTATGGGTTATTACCGTTGGGTGTTAAATGACGCACAGTTTAATGCTCTATTAGAGAATGCTGCTGACAAGCTAACGGTGCGTGAGCGCTTAGCGCTACTTTCTGCAGTTGATTCATTACTTGATGCAGGTGTTATCTCTGCGGCTCACTTAATGCAAACTTTAGAAGCTTTTGTGAGTGATGCTCACCCATTAGTGGCAAACACAGCATTAGGTTACCTTGCTGCTCAAAAACGCGTATTCGAAGACGACAGCAACCGTGACCTATGGCCTAAGTTTATCCGTAACAGCATTGCACCTGCGGCGAAGCAGTATGGCTTAACAGCAAAAGTAGGTGAAGACGCTGCGGTATCGCAATTACGTGCGCAAGTTATTGCCCGTTTAGGTTTTGATGGTCAAGATCAAAAAGTGATTGATACAGCAAAAGCGCAAGCGGCGTTGTACTTAAGCAACCCTGAAAATGTTGACCCATATTTAGCATCAACTTACTTAAACCTTGCGGCTTACCATGGTGATGCCAAGTTACTTGAAAAGTACAAGCAAACCTTTAAAACCACCAAAGATCCTCAAGTTCGTACTAAAATGCTGGCAGCGATGGGTTATTTTGGTAAACCTGAGTTACAAAAAGCGGTTCTTGAATACAGCTTAACTGATGAAATAACTGCGTCTGATATGCGCACACTTTTAGGTGGTTTGGGTTATGGTAAAGAGCGTGAAGCACTGTTTATTGAATGGATTTACAACAATTACGATGCGATCACTAAGAACTTACCTCCGTTCTTCGTACCAAACTTGCCGTTCTTCACGACGGCAAGCTGCGATGCGAAAAGCCTAGAGAAAACCAAAACCTTCTTCAACGATAAAATCACTGAAGTACCAGGTTATGCTCGCTCTCTTAGTAAGCTAGAAGAAAGCGTCAATGATTGTATTGCACTGAAAAACCGTGAGCTAAACTCGGTGAATAGCTTCCTTAAACGCTAATTAAAGCAAATACGAAAAGGGCCACAATGTGGCCCTTTTTTATTGCGCTAAAATAGCAGTTAACTTAGTTATAAATTGCTCAGCCGCTTCAGGTGAGGTGACTTTAAATGCAATACCATAATGAATGGGCTGTGCACTTTTATAAATGCGCGTTGGAAAACGGGTCATTTCACTACTGTGAAAGTAGTCTTTGATACGCGTAATGCCCTCTATTGACTCGAAATCAGCACTGAATACTTCAAAAATAGGTCTAATAACGATTTTTGCTTGGCCACTTTGCTCATGAACATAAAATGCCTCTTTTGAGCTAGCTGGCATAAATTCGTTAATATTCTTAATCTTAAAATTACTGCGGCAGCCCGCTTTTACCAGCTGTACACTCACTTGCTCGGCAGAAAAAGACAAAGGCGTTCCTTACATATAACGTGGATAGTTTAGCCACAGTACAGCAATCAGGCTGAAACCGTTACTCATTTATTACATACAAATGCCAGCTTGCTCTGTTTGTAATTTAAACGCGAGATTGAACCTTCACAAAAGCGTCTTAAATCGAGCCACTGTGATACTACTTCAGGCTCTGTCAAACTGCGCTTATGAACTCGGTTATTAACCGCATAGGCTACAGTGTCTTTGTCAATTAAAGCAAAGTCTTGCACCGACTCCGGTAATCTAAATAAATCATTAACTTCCTCAGTTTGCGGCGTAAAGCGTGCAACCCAGTTTTGGCTATCTTTGTTATAACTAAACAAATAACTGTTTGTGTGTTCATCAAAAATTAAAGTACGGCCAATATCACCGGCAATGACACGCGGTTTAGCAGCTGCAACACGAGTGTATTGCAACGTATGCGGCTCACCTAAGATGAACATAATCAGATCTTCATCAGCGCCCCAAGCGTGGTAGCCAACCGGCTCAATCCATTCAAAAACTCGGCTAGCAACAGATTCTTCTGCTAATGGATACTGCCATAACTTTTGCTTGCCATCTGCTTCGACCACGATTGCCGACAAGGCTTGCTGATTTGGCATCAGCGTAGGCGAGTATTCACTGACAGGCGTGTTGGTGATATTCACGCTGCTCTTAGATGTAAAGTTATAAAACGCAATATCGGTTTGTGACTGGCCATTTTCGTCAACAACCTCATGGGTATAGTAAAGCCCTGTATCAACTAAAAATGGTTGATTATTATAAGCTTTATCATCTGTTACTCGCGACACCTGCATACCATATGGGGTGTCTAACTCGGCAAGTAATATTTCGCTTTTAGGCATCGCTGCATGTAAGTGACTGGTAAAAAATGTCCCTGCTGCGACGAAAAGTAAAGACGAAATCAATTTCATGTTGTTCTCTCGTTTTAATTTTTATCAGCCCATGATAGCGTTAATTAATCCGCCAGTCACTTGACCTTACCATGCTCGACCTTTATAACTAGGACGTGTTCGTTTTTTATCAGTTTCTACTGATTGATTTTATGCACGATAATACCAATCGAGCTAAGTAACTGACCATTTAACACGCTAGAATGGTTAACAATTTAAGCCGACTGGTATCAACAATAACGAGAATAATTATGTCAGCTAAACACCCTATCATCGCTATTACCGGTTCATCTGGGGCGGGGACTACCACAACCACCAATGCGATTAAGCACATTTTTAGAAGCTTAAGCATTGATGCAGCCTTCATCGAAGGCGATAGCTTTCATCGTTATACACGTCCAGAAATGGATAAAAAAGTCCGTGAAGCACAGCAAGAAGGCAAGCATATTAGCTACTTTGGCCGAGAAGCTAACGATTTTGGCGCCCTTGAGGAGCTTTTTTACCAATATGGCGAAACCGGACAAGGTAAAATCAGACGCTACTTACATACTTTCGACGAAGCGGTTCCTTATAACCAACTACCGGGCACCTTTACCCCTTGGCAAGATTTAGAATCAAATACAGATATCTTATTCTATGAAGGTCTACATGGTGGTGCTGTCGATGAAAATCATGATGTTGCTAAGCATGTTGATTTATTGATTGGCATGGTGCCTATTATTAACCTTGAGTGGATCCAAAAGCTCATTCGCGACACCTCTGAACGAGGCCACTCTCGTGAAGCGGTAATGGGCTCTATTGTGCGTTCAATGGACGACTACATAAACCATATTACTCCGCAGTTTTCGCGTACTCATATTAACTTCCAGCGAGTGCCTACCGTTGATACCTCAAACCCATTCAGCGCAAAAGATATTCCTTCTTTAGATGAAAGCTTTGTTGTTATCCGCTTTCGCGGCATAGATGACGTGGATTTTCCCTACTACTTGAGCATGATTGAAGGCAGTTTTATGTCTCGTATTAATACGCTTGTGGTGCCTGGAGGCAAAATGGGCTTAGCAATGGAGCTCGTTTTAACGCCGTTAATTAAAGATATTATTTTGAAAAAGCGCGCACTTGAAAATTTAGCCCCGGTTGACTTGCCGATTTAACTCACTCGGGTACACTGCTGACTCTGTCGAAAATAATGGAGTCGTCGGCTTGAAACAAACATTACGTGTTATTGTCGGTTCAAAGAACCCTGTTAAAATTAACGCAGCTAAACATGTCTTTAGTCTTTACTTTCCAAACCATACGATTGAATGCCTAGGCGAACATGCGCCTTCTGGTGTTCCAGATCAACCGCTAGGCGAAGACGAAACCCGTATTGGCGCTGAAAACCGTGTTAAATATTGCCAAAACCACTTTGATGCCGACTTTTATGCAGCAATGGAAGGTGGCGCAGAACAATTTAGTTATGGCGCAGCAACCTTTGCCTTTGTGGTGATTGCAAACACGCAACAATTTAGCGTTGGTCGCAGTAGTAACCTGCCGTTACCGCAACCTTTTTACGATGCCTTGCTAGCTGGTAAAGAACTAGGTGATGTCATGGATGATGCATTCAATACCGTTAATATTAAACAACAAGGTGGCGCTATTGGCTTACTAACCAATCACCTTGCTACGCGTGAAAGCACCTATGTACAAGCGCTGACACTGGCAATGGCGCCATTTTTACACCCTACTCTATTCAATCAGTAATTAGGATAACCATGAAGTATAGCCACGTATTATTCGATGCCGATGAAACGCTATTTAGCTTTAATGCATTTGAAGGTTTAAAAGTGATGTTCGCTAATTACGGCGTAGAATTTACTGATTCAGATTATCATCATTACCAAGCAGCCAATAAGCCGCTTTGGGTTGCTTATCAAAAGCACGAAATTACTGCTAGTGAGCTGCAGATAACTCGCTTTACAGAATGGGCGAATAAACTCGATGTGCCAGCAAAAGCACTTAACGATGGCTTCTTAGATGCTATGGCTTCTATTTGTGTGCCACTACCCGGTGCCGTTGAATTACTAACAAAATTAAAACCACACGCCAAGCTAGGCATCATTACCAATGGATTTGCTAAGTTACAACAAAAACGCCTAGAGCACACTGGTCTACAGGATATGTTCGATTGGCTTGTTATTTCAGAATTAGTCGGTAAAGCAAAGCCTGCCCCAGAAATTTTTCAACATACATTTCAACTCATGGGTAATCCGCCAAAAGAGCAGATTTTAATGGTTGGTGATACCGCTGCCAGCGATATTTTAGGCGGCCACAATGTCGGTATCGACACTTGCTGGTTGCAACATCCTGGGGTTGAGTTACCAGAAGATATTAAACCAACCTATCAAATCAATCAGTTGGTCGAGCTTGAAGCGATTCTTGGCTTATAGTTCTAGATAAATGATTGGCAAAAAAAATGACGCTTAAAGCGTCATTTTTTATAACTGTAATATGCTTGCGATTAGGCTGTCGCTACTTCTAGGCCTGGTGCTGGCATCGTTACTGGGGTATCGAATGTTGCCCATTCCCATGCTGACTCAGTCGCCATAATTTTACGAAGTAGTTTATTGTTTAAATCATGGCCTGATTTATAAGCCGTGATTTTACCTAGAATGTTGTGGCCAGTCATAAACATATCGCCCACACAGTCTAAGATCTTATGTTTCACAAACTCATCGCTATAACGTAAGCCGTTTGGATTTAGTACTTTAAACTCATCCAATACAACTGCGTTATCCATGCTACCACCTAATGCTAGGTTGTTAGCGTGCATATACTCGATATCTTTCATAAAGCCGAAAGTACGTGCGCGGCTGATTTCTTCAGTGAAGCTTTGTGCCGTGATATCTAAACCGATACGTTGGCGGCTTTCATTGATTGCTGGGTGATCAAACGCAATTTCAAAATCGATGTGGAAACCATCGTATGGTTCGATCTCAGCCCATTTATCGCCTTCTTCAATACGTACTTTTTCTTTAATACGAATAAAGCGCTTAGCTGCATTTACTTCTTTAATGCCGCCTTTTTGTAACAAATAGATGAATGGTAATGCACTACCATCCATGATTGGTACTTCTGAGCTGTCTAATTCAACAATTAGATTATCAATACCCATTGCCGCTACCGCCGCAATAAGGTGCTCAGTCGTAGATAAACGAACGCCATCTTTGTTTGTTAAACAGGTACACAGTTGCGTATCACCAACGGCTTCTGGTGTTGTTTCAAAATCAACAACCGGATCAAGGTCTACGCGACGAAATACTATCCCAGTATTTGCGCTCGCAGGTCGGAGAGTAATAGTGACCTTCTCACCTTTATGAAGTCCAATTCCTATGGCTTTGACTACTTCTGCAATCGTACGCTGTTTAATCATAGGTTCGCTCACTTATAGTTACAGTTAGACGGCGAATTGTATCATAAATACATCCAGCTGCCAATTTGTTTATTTATCGAACAAAATAACCAGTAAAAGTCTATTTAGTCAGCTTGCTTTCTAAGAAAAGCAGGGATATCGAAATAATCTCCCCCTTCTGACTTATCAGATTTTTTGCTGCTCTCAGTGCTGCTAGATACTGAGCTGCTCGATGTACTTTGTTGTACTGGCTCTTGCTTTTCAGACGCTGATGACATGCTTACATCATCGCTGCTACCTTGACTTGCAAAGCTTGGTACATACATGCTGCTAGTTGTTTGGTTCATTGAGCTTTGTACATCAGAACCTGATGCTTTCTTAAAGCCATTATCAACAATACCAAACTGTGGACGACGATCGCCGCCTAAACCTGTTGCAACAACCGTTACACGTAACTCGTCGCTCATTTCAGGGTCAATTACCGCACCTACAACCACTGTTGCGTTTTCTGACGCAAGTGCTTTAACGTGGTTACCAACGATTTCAAATTCTTCAATCGCAATATCCATACCTGCGGTGATATTAACTAGGATACCTTTAGCACCTGTTAAATCGACATCTTCAAGTAATGGGCTTGAGATAGCAGCTTCTGCCGCTTCTTGAGCACGGTCAGGACCAGACGCAGATGCTGTACCCATCATCGCAGTACCCATCGCTGACATAACAGTACGTACGTCGGCGAAATCCACGTTGATTAGACCAGAACGGGTGATTAGCTCTGCAATACCTTGTACCGCACCAAATAACACATCATTCGCTTTTGCGAAGGCATCTAATAGTGTAGTGCCTTTGCCTAAAACTTTAAGCAATTTGTTGTTAGGAATTGTAATAAGTGAATCTACAGTTTCTGACAATTCATTAATGCCTTGTTCAGCAGCTGCAGCACGCTTTTTACCTTCAAAGTCAAACGGGCGCGTTACAACTGCAACCGTTAAAATGCCTAACTCTTTAGCAATTTTAGCAACCACTGGCGCAGCACCTGTACCGGTACCACCACCCATACCAGCTGCGATGAACACCATGTCAGCACCTTCAAGACTGGCACGGATAGTTTCAGCGTCTTCTTCAGCTGAATTACGGCCCACTTCTGGGTTAGCGCCCGCACCTAGACCAGAGGTGATTTGTGTACCTAGCTGTACAGTTACATCAGCTGATGAATTACGTAATGCTTGTGCATCCGTATTCGCGGCAATGAAACGTACGCCTTCAATTTGTTGTTTTACCATGTGCTCAACAGCGTTACCGCCGCCACCGCCCACGCCAATTACTTTAATGACAGCTTCTTCGCTGTGCTGTTCCATCATATCAAACATGTTTACTCTCCGACTTGAGTTTTAAAACTCACCTTGGAACCATTTAGTAATACGGTTCCACCAATTATTATCACCTTCAGCTTTCGATTTTTGTGCATTCATCGATTGCATAGTACGGCCGTATTGTAACAAACCAACCGCGGTCGCGTACGAAGGATCATCTACATAATCTGTCAAACCAACCATCCCGATCGGCTTGCCAATTCTGACTGGCATTTGGAAAATGTCTTCTGCCACTTCCATTGCCCCAGCCATTTTTGCTGTTCCGCCAGTAATGACGAGACCTGCAGCAATTTGGTCTTCAAAACCTGAGCGACGTATTTCTTCCATAGCCAGCTCAAATAACTCTCTAAAACGTGGCTCAACAACCTCAGATAAGGTATGGCGCGACATAATACGCGCAGGTCTGCCACCTACACTCGGTACTTCAATCGTATCTTCGTTGCTTGCCATTTGGCTACTTGCACACGCATATTGTACTTTGAGTGACTCAGCATGTGATATAGGAGTTCTAAATATTTTTGCAATATCACCAGTCACTTGGTTACCAGCTACCGGAATAACGGCTGAGTGGCGAAGCGCACCATTAATATAAATAGTGATATCCATCGTACCACCACCAATATCTAGAACAGCTACACCGAGCTCTTTTTCATCGTCGGTTAATACTGAATAACATGATGCCAATGCCGTGAAGATCAACTGATCAACTTCAAGCCCACAACGCTCAACACATTTTTCGATATTCTTAGCCATATCGTTTGAGCAAGTAATGATATGCGCCCGAGCTTCCATACGTACACCGCTCATACCTAATGGGTTTTTAATCCCTTCTTGCATATCGATGCTGTACTCTTGTGGCAGTGCATGCAGCATTTTTCGTTCTGCCGAAATAGGGACCGAACGAGCAATGTGGATCACATTTTCAATATCTTCGTCAGTCACTTCAGTGTTGTTAATCGCAACGACACCGCTTTCGTTTTGGCACTGGATATGTTTTCCAGAAATACCCAAATAAACAGAGCTGATACGACAATCAGCCATCAACTCAGCTTCGTCTATAGCGCGACGAATCGACTCAGAAACAAGGTTAAGGTCGTTAACGCCACCTTTATCCATACCATGCGATACTTGGCTGCCAACACCCACAATGCTTAGTTTATTATCTGCGGTGATTTCACCAACGGTGGCCACAACTTTCGATGTGCCAACGTCTAATCCAATCACTAGGTTTCTTTCTGCTGACTTGGTCATGCCTTACTCTTATTTTCTAATTGTTCTTCTTGCAATGGCTTCCAGCTCACTGCAAGGCCGGTATCATACCGTAAATCAACAACATCGATTTGTGCATCTGCACGTTGTTCCATGCGCGGATACACGTCAATAAAACGCTGTACACGCTTTGCTTTTTCTTTGCGGCCTAAGTTCAGGCGAATGCCGTTATCAAGCCATAACTGCCACGAAAAGCGCTCAGAAAGCGCTAAACTGGTCAGCTCTAAGTTATTCAATTTTAGCATTTCTTGAAATTGACGAAATGCTGTCCACGCTTCGATTTCACTGCCTTCTGGGCCATATAGTTGAGGCAAGCTAGTGGGTAATTTGTCACTACTTGCTTGAAACACTTCACCAGCTTGATTTAACAGTAAATCACTATTCCAGTGCGCTACAGCTTGGTGCTCTACTACATATACCTGCAAGGTATCAGGCCATTGTTTTCTGACCGATGCCGTAGCAACCCAAGGCAAGCTTTGTACTAAGCGTTGCACATGTTTTACGTCTAATTCAAAAAAACTCGATAAGTCGGCTTTTCTTATTGCACCAATAATTGCTTTTTCATCAGTGTATTGGGGCTGCCCTAAAACTGATAAATGCTTTATTTGCGCGTCTTTGTTCTCTACCAACCAATCTGAGACGCCTGTGGTGATTTTTACTAATGCAAAAATCACCAATAGAAAAAAGCTCACACCAAAAATCAGCGACCAGTTTAACTGCTGTTTTAATTGTTGCACTTTTTCTAAAAAAGAATGCATATTAAAGTGTTTGCTCCAAAATGCGAACAACTAATTGCTCAAAGCTTGAACCATTCGCTTTTGCCGCCATTGGTACTAAAGACTTTTCTGTCATGCCAGGTACCGTATTTACTTCTAATAAGTAAAAGTTACCTTGCTGATCGCGCATTGCATCAACACGGCCCCAACCACTTGCACCGACTAAATCAAACGCTTTTAATGCCATATCTTGCAATAATTCAGTTTCTTGCACAGATAAATCTGCAGGGCAATGGTACTGAGTTGTATTTGATTGATACTTAGCTTGATAGTCATAAAAACCATTTGGCGTCGTCATCTCAATGACAGGTTGAACATCTTGCCCTAGTACAGCAACAGTAAATTCACGGCCAGTGATCCACTGTTCCACCAGTACTTGGCTATCAAACTTAAATGCGGCATTAAGTGCAGTATCTAGTTGCTCTGCGTTATTTGCTTCTGCCATACCAATACTTGAACCTTCATGTGACGGTTTTACCATCACTTTGCCAAATTCATTGATAATCGCTTGGCTATCAAATTCATTGCGGCTATCAACTACAGCATAAGGTGCTGTGCTCAGCCCCATTGCTTTAAATAAATGCTTACAACGTACTTTATCCATCGCAAGCGCAGAACCTAAAACATCACTGCCTGTATATGGAATCCCCATAAACTCGAGTGCACCTTGAATGGTACCATCTTCACCACCACGGCCATGAAGAGCAATAAATACACGTTCAATGTTTAACTCTTTTAATTGCCATAACGGCTGATCTTTAGGATCAAAAGCAATGGCATTAACACCCACACTTTGCAAAGCGCTCAATACGGCTTGGCCTGATTTTAGAGAAACTTCTCGTTCGGCAGATGTGCCACCAAAAAGTACCGCTACTTTGCCAAATTTGTCGCTTAACTGGCTCATACATTTACCTGCTTTAGTTGTTCAATAGACAACTTAGTTGCTGCTAACTTTTTCACTAACTGGCCTATGTTACCAGCGCCCTGTGTTAAAACTAAATCATTATCTTGCAGTGTATTCGCAAGTACACCGGCAAGCTCAGAGCTACTAGCAACATGTAATGGCTCTTTACCTCGCTGTCGTAAGCTACGGCATAAACTCTTGCTGTCAGCACCGACAATTGGCTCTTCACCTGCTGAATACACATCAAGCAATAACAACTGATCAACGTCAGCCAGTACTTTGACAAAATCCTCGTACAAGTCACGAGTACGACTATAACGGTGCGGCTGGTAAACCATCACTAAACGTTTATCCGGCCATCCCTCACGAACCGCCGCAATTGTCGCTGCCACTTCTGATGGGTGGTGACCATAATCATCAACTAACATGACATTGCCACGTTCATTTTCAAACGTTCCGTAATGCTGAAAACGACGGCCTACCCCTTCAAATTTTGTTAGCGCTTCTAAAATTGCATGGTTAGCAATGTTTTGATCTTTAGCAACTGCAATTGCAGCCGTTGCATTAAGCGCGTTGTGCTTGCCCGGCATATTAAGCGTTACTGCTAGGCTTTCACCTTGTTTATTCACCACATTGAATGAGCAAGTATTCGCTGTTTGGCTAAAATCAGCCATTCGATAATCAGCTTCTGCTGATTCACCATAGGTGATAACAGGGCGTCCAAAACGAGGAATAAGTTCTGCCGCAACTTCAGAATCAATACACACTACAGCTAAACCATAAAACGGTAAGTTATGAATGAAATCGACGTAAGTATCTTTCATTTTTTCTAAGCTACCGCCATAGGTGTCCATATGATCTTCTTCTACATTGGTGATCACCGATACCATAGGTTGTAAATGTAAGAATGACGCATCACTCTCATCAGCTTCAGCTATTAAAAAATCGCTTTTACCTACCTTGGCATTACTCCCTGCACTATTTAACAAGCCACCAATAATAAAGGTTGGATCAAGGCCTGCTTGTGCATAAATGCTGGCAATTAAACTGGTTGTTGTGGTTTTACCATGGGTGCCTGCCACTGCGATACCGTGGCGAAAACGCATTAATTCAGCCAGCATTTCTGCACGGCGAACAATTGGAATACGCGCCGCTTTGGCTGCTTTAATCTCAGGGTTTTGCTCATTAATCGCACTTGATACCACCACAACACTGGCATCTTTTACATTATTTTCGTCATGACCAATAAATACTTCTGCACCCAGTTGAATTAAGCGCTCAGTCATCGCACTGTGCGCAATGTCTGAACCTGTGATGCGGTAGCCTTCAAAAGCAAGTACTTCGGCAATACCACCCATACCTGCGCCACCAATACCAACAAAGTGGATGGTGTCGATACGACGCATCGCAGGGCGAGTGTTGTTTTCTTTCATCGTGCTTTCTTTCACTACTAATCTCTTCTATCTGCTAGTTGCTCACAGCGCTTTGCAACATTGGCTGTGGCATCTAAAATAGCAAGCTGTTTTGCTTTGCTTGCCATTGTTGAAATTTTTTCTGGTGCGCTGACATACGGTGTTAATAACTCCACAACCGCCGCTTGATTAAACTCACTTTGCTGCATAATCAATGCAGCTTGCTCAGCGACTAAATACTTTGCATTAGCAGTTTGATGGTCATCTACAGCATGTGGGAAGGGCACAAATAACGCCATTCGACCCGCAGCAGCAATCTCACTAACCGTTAACGCACCAGCGCGGCAAATTACCAAATCGGCCCATTGATATGCACTATCCATATCATCAATGAATTCAGCAACTTTGCTATTTTCAGCTAACCCTAACTGTTGATAGCTAGCAGTCACATTAGGTTCATTATTTTTACCCGTTTGATGCCATATATTAAGCGCTGTTAGCGCTGAAAGTTCACTGAATACAGCAGGTAAAGTTTCATTGAGTACCTGAGCGCCCAGTGACCCACCTACCACAAGCACATTGATTGGCGAAGTCGTTTTTTTAGCAGTGACATTAGCAACACTTACTCGCACCGGATTGCCAACCACTTCACATTGTTCTTTTGCAAAAGCCGACGGAAAAGCTGCCAGCACTTTATTAGCAAACTTTGCTAACCAACGGTTACTCATACCTGCAACTGCATTTTGCTCATGAATAACCAAAGGAATACCTAAGCTTTTCGCTGCAAGTCCAGTGGGTCCAGTTACATAACCACCCATAGCTAAAACAACATCAGGCTTTTGCTTTTTTAAAATTTTACGTGCTTGAAAAATGGCATTCATCACCATAAATGGTGCTTTAATCAAGCGCTTAACCCCGTTGCCGCGCACACCTTTCACATTGATAAATTCAATCTCAATGTTGTGCTTAGGAACGACAGTTGCCTCCATTCTGTCAGGGGTACCAATCCAGCTAACCTGCCAGCCTTGTTGCTTTAAAAAGTCAGCAACCGCAATACCTGGGAAAATATGCCCACCGGTACCGCCAGCAACAACAAGTAACTTTTTACTCATCGCTTACCTCCACGTGAGGTTGCCTGCTTAGTCGCCATTTTGGTTTCAAAATCTATTCGCAAAAGTACACCTGTTGCTATGGTCATAATTAATAAACTAGAACCACCGTATGAAATAAACGGTAATGTTAAGCCTTTCGTTGGCAAAATACCCGCGCTAGCGCCAACATTGACCATGGTTTGAAACGCAAACCAGATACCAATAGCAAAGGCAAAATAGCCTTCGTATTCTTTGCCACATTTCAGCGCTTTTTGGCCAATTAACAGGGCTCTAAATACAAACACACCGAGCACTATCAAAATACTTAATACGCCAAAGAAGCCAAGCTCTTCACCAATCACAGCAAAGATAAAATCATTATGTGCTTCAGGTAGGTATTGCAGTTTTTGCACGCTATTACCTAACCCTTGACCAAACCAGCCACCTTGGCTGTATGCCATTAGCGATTGTACTAACTGATATCCTTTACCGAATGGATCTTCCCATGGCTCCAAAAAGCCTGTTACTCGAGCCATGCGATATGGTTCAGCGATGATCAACACCACAACTGCTGCAATACCAGTTAAGATAAGACCAAAAAATTGCCATAGCTTAGCACCTGCTAAAAACAACAAACCAACTGTCGTCACAAACAATACAACAACTGTTCCTAAATCTGGTTGCATCAAAATCAAAAATGCATAAACACCAAATACAGCTAATGGCTTAAAGAAGCCTTTCAAGTTCTCTTGTACTTCTTCACGTTTACGCACTAAATAACCTGCAATGTAACTAAAGAAATACAACTTGGCGGCCTCAGCAACCTGAAAGCCAACAGGACCAATTGGTATCCAACGCTTTGCACCATTTACTTCACGGCCAACAATAAGCACCAAAACGAGCAAACCTAAACCTAGTAATAATAAGTAGGCGTTACTGCGCTTCCACCAATCCATAGGCACGTTAGTGGCAATCCAAAACAAGAAAAAGCCCATAATTAAGAACATGCCGTGGCGAATAATAATGTGATATGGATTATCAAATAATCGTTCTGCTGTTGGCATAGAGGCACTTGTTACCATCACAAAGCCAACGCCAATCAACATCAACATGCAATACAACAAAGGCACATCATAAAGCTGTGGCGATTGTTTTGGTGTTAATGCTTCACGGATGTCAGCAAATGCAATCATACTGCCTCCGCCAATACACACTGTGCAAAGTCATCACCACGTTGCATATAGTTGTTATACATATCAATGCTGGCACAAGCCGGTGCTAATAATACGATATCGCCGCTCGTGCTTAACTTTTTTGCCAACAGCACAGCTTCATGCATATTGGTGGTTAGGTGGCCTTTATCAGTTAGTGCCACTAACGCTTTAGCATCTTTACCAAAACAAACAAGCGCTTTCACTTTGTCGTTTAAGTATGGCTTTAAGGCATCTAAATCAGCCCCTTTCGCATCACCACCAGCAATCACAATCAATTGCTTTGCTTGGCCCGCCAAGCTATCAATAGCTGCGATGGTTGCGCCTACATTAGTCGCCTTTGAATCATTAAAATATTTTACTTCATTTATTTCAGCGACAAACTGACAACGATGTGCAAGCCCTGTAAAGGCACTGAATGCTTGCTGATAATGCTCTTTCGCGATAGCAAACGGGCTCAGTAACGCCATGACCGCTAACGCATTTTGTTGATTATGTGAGCCTACTACTTTCAAGCAGCTTACAGGTAATACAGGATTGCCTTGTGCTGCAAAGTATTGTTCACCTTGATGTTCAACCAAAGCAAAATCTGCATTCGCAAGCGCAAAACTCACTTGTGGTTGCTTTGCAGTGTGCGTAGCCACATCAATCGCATTAACTACAGCAAGCTCTGAGCCGTTATAAATACTTTGCTTAGAATCTATGTATGCTTGATAACTTGGATAACGATCGAGGTGATCTTCGCTGACATTCAATACACAGGCACTTTTCGCTTTTAAGCTGTAAGTGGTATCAAGTTGAAAACTAGATAGTTCAAGTACATATACATCATAGTCTTGAGACAGTAAATCAAGCACTGCCGTGCCAATATTGCCACCAAGGCCAACTTTATAACCGGCCGCTTTAAGTACTTCAAACGCCAATGTAACTACAGTCGACTTACCATTTGAGCCGGTCACAGCAACGATAGGTTTATCGGTTAAGCGGGCAAATAATTCAACATCGCCAATTACTTCAACACCAGCAGCAATCGCTTTTGCTACAGCAGGTGTAGCTAGGCTTAGACCTGGACTGATGATAATAATGTCATTACTAGCTAAGTCAGCCTGTTCTAAATCACCAAAGTGAGTCGTCAACTCACTGGCATGCTCATTTAGCCAATCAGCTCCAGGAGGAGCCGAGCGGCTATCAACAACGATTGGCTTAATATTCTGAGATAATAAAAAACGCACAATGCCCAGACCGGTTACACCGAGTCCAAGCACTGAAATTTGTTTGTTTTTAATCTCGTTAATGACTGTCATTTACCTGATCTTTAATGTCGCAAGGCCAGCAAGTACTAGCACGATTGAAATAATCCAAAAGCGCACAATAACGCGCGGTTCAGGCCAACCTTTTAATTCATAATGGTGGTGAATAGGCGCCATTCTAAAAATACGTTGGCCACGTAATTTGTAAGAGCCTACTTGTAAAATCACCGACAATGCTTCCATTACAAACACACCACCCATGATGACAAGTATCAGTTCTTGACGAACAAGCACAGCAATAATACCCAGTGCACCACCAAGTGCTAATGAGCCTACATCACCCATAAACACTTGTGCTGGGTAAGTGTTAAACCATAAGAAGCCTAGTCCTGCACCTACAATCGCAGTACACACAACCACAAGCTCACTAGCTAATGGTAAGTGTGGAATATGTAGATAGCTTGAGAAATTAACGTTACCGGTCAAGTAAGCAATAATGGCAAGTGCCGCCGCCACTAAAATCGTAGGTACAATCGCTAGACCATCAAGGCCATCTGTCAGGTTTACCGCGTTCGACGTACCTACAATTACAAAGTAAGTCATAACGATATAAAACAGCCCAAGCTGAGGTAACACGTCTTTGAAAAACGGCACAACTAACGAGGTTTCGCTGCCTTGCTGCGACGTAAAATAAAGTGCACTTGCAACCACTAACGCAATCACTGATTGCCAAAAGTATTTCCACTTCGCAATTAGGCCTTTAGGATCTTTACGGATCACTTTACGGTAGTCATCAATAAAGCCAACCACACCTAACGAGCCCACTACAAATAGGGTTGCCCATACATATTTATTTGAAAGGTCAGCCCACAGTAATGTGCTGGTAAAAATTGCCCCTAGAATCAAAATGCCGCCCATGGTTGGCGTGCCTTTTTTAGATAAATGAGACTCAGGACCATCGTGACGAACAACCTGACCAATTTGCATTTTTTGCAATGCACGAATCAGCTTAGGGCCAAAATAAAGAGAGATAAGCAGCGCCGTTAAAATACCTAAAATCGCACGTAGCGTAAGGTAAGAAAAAACATTAAAACCACTGTAATACTGTGTTAAATACTCTGCCAGCCAAACTAACATGACGATACTCCATTGTTGCCATTTTGCTGGCCATTTACTAAATCTGTGACCACAAGTTCCATACGAGAACTACGCGAACCTTTTACAACGATCGTGGTTTTTTGCATCGATTGAGCAAGCTCACTTTGTAATTGTTGTAATAATTGTTCACGGCTTGAGAAGTGGCGGTTTGGCTTTTCAAATACATCACTGGCTGATTTGCTTAATACCCCTAGGCTGTACAGCTCATCAATGCCTTTTTGCTGCGCGTATTCACCGACTTGTTGATGATAAAAACGAGCTTCTTCGCCAAGCTCCCCCATATCTCCTAACGCAAAAATACGACGGCCCGGCATATCACTTAATAAATCAATTGCCGCTTTAACCGATTGCACATTTGCGTTGTAGGTATCATCAATAACAGTCAAAGTGTCTGATACTTTAAGGACGTTAACACGGCCTTTCACTTCACCCATGGTTGCTAATGCTGATGCAACATTTTCAAGGCTTACACCCAACTCAGTAGTTAAGGCTGTGGCAATTAAAGCATTGGCAATATTATGTTTTCCAGGTAATGCGAGGGTGACAGGCACTTTTTTATCTTTATTACAAAGCACAAAAGAAGCACGGGCTTGTTCATCAAGCACCACATCTTCTGCCCAATAATCTAGTTGTTGGCTAGTAGAAAAGCGTTTTACGTTGCGATCATTTAATTTTTCGAGCCAAAAATCGGCAAAATCACTGTCGCAGTTAACCACAGCGACACCATCAGGCTTTAAGCCGTCATAGATTTCACCCTTTGCCGTTGCTACACCTTGTAATGACCCAAACCCCTCTAAGTGAGAAGCTGCAACATTACATACCACAGCAACATCAGGTTTCGTCATTGCAACAGTGTAAGCTATTTCACCAATATGATTGGCACCTAATTCAATTACCGCATATTGATGCTGTGGCTCAAGGCGTAATAACGTCAGTGGTACACCAATGTCATTATTAAAGTTGCCTTTTGTTGCTAGGACTTCACCGTGATCAGATAAAATCGCCGCACACATTTCTTTAACGGTCGTTTTACCTACGCTCCCTGTGATAGCAATCGTTTTTGGTGCGACCTGAGCCATGACAGCAGTACCAATTTGGCCTAACGCAATGCGCGTGTCGCTAACCACAAACTGTACAATATCGACATTAACGGGACGCGCAACAATAGCAGCTATCGCCCCTTTTTCTTTTGCTTGCGCAACAAATTTGTGGCCGTCAAAGTTGGGGCCTTGTAGCGCTAAAAACACTTCACCATCGCACAAAGTACGAGTGTCTGTGTTGATGTTTTTTACCTTTTGATTACCACCTTGGTAATCTGTTGCTAGAACATTTGCTAGCCAATCAAAATCCATAGGGATCATAACTGCGCCCCTTGCGATTTTTCTTTTAGTTGTTGTTGTACATATTGACGATCGCAGAAGTCGATTCGTTGATCGCCAATAATTTGATAATCTTCGTGGCCTTTACCTGCAATCAAAATCACATCATCAGCACCGGCTTGTGATATAGCATAACTAATTGCTAGCGCTCGGTCTGCTTCACAATGTGCAAGTTCTGGCTGTTCAAGCCCTGCAACCACATCTGCGATAATGGCGTTTGGATCTTCACTACGCGGGTTATCACTAGTAACAATAATACGGTCTGCATTGCCTTCTGCGGCTTTGGCCATCATCGGGCGTTTACCTTTATCACGATCACCACCGCAACCAAACACACAGCTCACTCCACCCGGTACATGTTTTTGTAGTGCTTGTAATGCAAGAGCAAGTGCATCTGGAGTATGAGCATAATCAACAATGCAGGTTGGTTGACCTGGCTCACTAAATGCTTGCATGCGCCCAGCGACTGGTTGCAGTGTTTTACAGGCTTCAACTAACAAAGTGAGTGGGTAGCCCATACCTAATAAAGTGGCCATTGCAGCGGCTAAATTATATAAGTTAAATTCACCGAATAGTGTGCAATTAACCTCAGCCTGCCCCCAGCTGGTATCAAACTTCGCCGAAATACCTGCATTATCGTAAGTCACATCACTGAAATACACAAAGCGTGCATTTTCAGGCGTTAAATTTTTATGACCATAACAAATCAGGTTATTAAAGTCGTACTTTTCCAACCATGCCTCAACTTGAGCATCATCTTGGTTAAGCACCACAAGCTCTGGCATATGATTACGCATTAACATCAACTTAGCATCGCCATAGGCATCCATAGTGCCATGATAATCTAAGTGATCACGTGAAAGGTTAGTAAACACCGCAGCTTTAAACTGACAATGATCAACACGGTGCTGTACTAAGCCATGTGACGAAACTTCCATAGCCACAACATCACTCTGTTGCTCTACGAGTTCAGATAAAATACGCTGCAAATCAACACTTGATGGTGTGGTGTTAGCAAGCTCAGTGAGATTATCAGGGTGCCCATAGCCAAGTGTACCAATCACCGCTGTGCGTTTTTGACAGTACGCTGCTAAATGCGCGATCATCGCTGTTGTCGTTGACTTGCCATTGGTGCCTGTTACACCCACTAAATCAAGTTGCTTTGATGGCTGTTGATAAAAAGCAGCGGCGAGTGCTGGCAACTTTTTTGCTAAATCTGTTACTAAATAAAGTGGTTCAAATTCACAATCGAACTCACATAAACGGTCAGCAATTATTGCCACCGCACCATTTTCAATGGCTTTTTCTATAAACTGTCCGCCATCAAGTTGATGACCTTTAATGGCAACAAACACATCGCCAGCTTTCACATCTCGACTATCAAGACGTAGTTGATTGACCAATAAACTATTGGCCTCAATATCAATATGATTAAGAATCGGTTTTAATTCACGCATCGTTATCTTTGCCTTCTACGTACGCAACCGCATCTTTGTCCGGTGCGACGTTTAGAATTCTTAAGGCATTGGAGACAATCTCTGCAAATGCAGGGCCTGCCGTCGCACCGCCGTAATAAACATCTCCACCCGGTTCGTTAATCAATACTACTACTGCTAAACGCGGGTTACTCGCAGGTGCAATACCAGCAAAGTAACCAACGTATTCGTCACCATAACCACCGACAGCCGCTTTCTTAGAAGTACCTGTCTTACCTGCGGCACGATAACCATCAACATGAACTTTTTGTGCAGTACCGCCTTTTTCGAATACGCTTTCCATCATGTGGACAACAGCTTCAACGTCTTTTTGTTGAAAAATACGTTCGCCTTCAGGTACCGAATCTTGTTTAAGTACAGTCAATGGGCGCATGACACCACCTGAACCTAACATGGCATAAAAACGCGCCATTTGTGCGGTGCTTACTGCTAGATTATAACCAAATGATAGTGCAGCAATTTCATGATCAGACCAACGGCGATTTGGGTAAAATAAACCACTACTCTCACCAACCATGCCAGTACCACTATCGCTACCAAAGCCAACTTTTTGATATAGGCCAACAAAGTAATCTTTTGGAAGTTCTTGGCTAACCTTAGTCACCCCCATGTTGCTTGAATATTTTAAGATTTCTCTTAAAGTCATCTCACCATGATTACGGGTATCCTGTACTAGACTACCGCCTACTCGCATCCAGCCGGGGTATGTATCAACGATTGAATCCGGTTGAATTGTGCCGTAGTCTAAACCAGCTAAAATGGCTAGTGGCTTAACAGTGGAGCCAGGTTCAAATAAATCGGTAATCGCTCGATTACGGCGCTTATGCGGTGCGGCATCATTAAGATTATTTGGGTTAAACGATGGGCTATTTACCATCGCTAACACTTCACCTGTTTTAACATCCACAACCATGGCTGAACCTGAGGTCGCTTTGTAAGATAACACCGCTGATTTTACTGCTTTATAAGCAATTGCTTGAATACGTTGGTCGATACTTAAGTGAATGCTCTCTGGCTCTACGCGCTCACGTTCATCAAGCACCTCTACTTCACGACCTTGGGCATCTTTACGAATAGTGCGCTGACCTTCAACGCCCGTTAACGCCTTTTCATAAAGCTTTTCAATCCCTTCAATACCATGGCCATCAATGTTAGTGAAACCAATAACATGAGCCGTCACTTCACCGGCTGGATAATAACGTTTTGATTCATCCAGCAAATGGATACCCGGTAAACGAAGATCGCCAATATAGTTAGCAACCGCAGGAGTGACTTGACGTTTTAAATAGACAAAGCGTCGCTTTGGATTATCACGAAGACGAGAGTTAATTTTGCTAGGTTCAATACGTAGTACATCCGCAAGCTCACGCCAACGAATATCATTATTGTAATAAGCAGCAATACGTTTGTTTAATTCTGCCGTGTTTTCAGCAAGCGCTTGTTGGTCTTCACCGTTTTTGCGTGCTTGCCGCAGTACCTTACTGATCAATGACTTGTTTAACGCTTTAGGGTCGGCATAAACACTCACAACAGGCACACTTACAGCTAGTTCTTTACCATTGCGATCGAAGATCATGCCACGTTGCACATGTTGTTTTTCAACACGTACCGTGCGTTTATCACTTTCTGAGCGCGCTTTATCAGGCTCAATTACTTGTAAAAATGCGGCACGTGCGACCAGCGACATGAATACTAAAAATACGACTGAACACACCAGCGAAAAACGCCATGTGATCAAAGTATTTGTTGGCTTTTTCCCTCTGCTTCTCATTGCAGTATTACCACCTGTTCATCTTTGCTTGTTGGCCGCTTCATTTCTAATTGCATGGTTGCCACTTCTTCAATGCGCGCATGCTGCGAATAAAACTCTTCTTCTACTAGCAAGTAACGCCACTCAAGATCGAGTTCATCGCGCTCTTGCAATAATTTATCTTGCTCTATCAATTGTTGACGCGCTAAGTGCGTCACCTGAACCACACTCAAACTAGAAGCAAGAATCACAACCAATAAGGCCAAGGTCAGCTTATTAGCTCCTAGGCCTTTAAAAATTTCCACAAATAAGTTGGGTTGTCGATTCACCGCTTTAGCTTTCATTACAGCCTCTGTGCAATCCTTAATACCGAACTACGTGAACGCGGATTAGCTTCAATTTCCGCCTTACTTGGCTTAATGGCTTTACCCACTGCCTTTAACGTCAGGTTTTTATTTATTTGTGCGTCAGTCAAAGGCAGACCTCTGGGTATCGCCTCTCCCTTACTCTGTTTTTTTATAAACTGCTTAACAATGCGATCTTCTAACGAGTGAAACGAAATAACGACTAAACGTCCACCTGGCTTTAAAACGTCAACAGCGGCTTGCAGTGCAGTTTGAATTTCTTCAAGTTCACTGTTGATATAAATACGGATCGCTTGGAATGTACGTGTTGCAGGATGCTTATACTTGTCTTTAACCGGCACAGCTTCATCGACTAAATCAGCAAGCTGCTTAGTGCTAGTAATAGGTGTGTGCTCACGAGTCTCAATGATTTTATGGGCAATACGACGACCAAACTTTTCCTCACCGTAGGTTTTAATCACATGGGTAATATCTTCAAGTTCAGCTTCAGCTAACCATTGTGCAGCACTGCGACCACTGGTTGGGTCCATGCGCATATCGAGCGGGCCATCTTTCATAAAGCTAAAACCGCGTTCAGCATCATCAAGCTGTGGTGAAGAAACACCGATATCTAACAAAATGCCGTCAACTTTACCGATTAAATCGTTATCTTCAGCAACGGCTTTAAGATTTGAAAAACGCGTGTGGGCAATCGAAAAACGTGCATCATCAGCAAATTTTTCAGCAGCTTTAATAGCTTGTGGATCTTGATCAATCGCTTGCAAGCGACCTTGTTCACTTAAACGCGCAAGAATTTGCCCTGAGTGTCCGCCGCGACCAAATGTGCCATCCATATAAATGCCTTCGGGTTTAATATCCAAAGCATCTATGGTTTCGTCCATCAGTACAGAGACATGTTCAAATTGCGCTGTCATTAGCTAGTTTTTGCCTTTTTATTATTGTGGTTAGAGTGAGAAGTTATCGAACTCAGGATTCGCCTCAAAATCGCCTTGGCGTTCAATTTCAGTATCTTGGCGCATTTGTTCATGCCAACGATCTTCATCCCAAATTTCAAACTTGTTCATCAAGCCAACCAACATGATTTTTTTTCCAAGTTCTGCGTGTGCTCGTAAAGACGGCGCCAGCAGAATTCGGCCATTTTTATCTAGTTGATACTCTGTAGCGTTACCAAGCAACATACGTTGCATGCGGCGAGCACGTGGATTCATGTTCGAAATCTTTAATAATCGTTCTTCGATTTCGAGCCATTCTGCTAACGGGTATAACCACAAACAAGGTTCGTTTAAGGCCACAGTGCAAATAACCGTTCCCTGATCTTCAGACAAGATCGCATCTCGGTACTTAGTTGGTACCGCAAAGCGTCCTTTATCATCCAAACTCAGAGAGCTCGCACCCCGAAACATAAATTGCCTTAAAAATAGGTTATTAATCGTTAATGATTATTTCCGATCCAGTTTGATCCACTAAAAACCACTTTTTACCACAGTGCTCCAGTTTAGGGCTTGACAAGCCATTTTGTCAAGTAAGCAGATCATCATAAGCGCCTTGTGAAGCCAGAAAAAATAAGGGCTCAGGCAAAGCCTATGAATTACGTGGGAAAAAGTGGAAAACATCGAAAAAAAATTTTTTTTCAATTTTCTTGGTAATGGATTAGGGAAAAATGGTTAATGAATAACCAATGAATAATTACAAAATTATCTTATGCTGTAATTTTTACTTAATCACCCTGCAAGAGTTACGGGAAATATCCATCCTAGAACTCAACTACAATATTAACACATTGAAAAATATACCTTTTACAATTTGGTATAAAGGTTGCGACAGACTAGCTACCAATTCAATGGCTATTTTTTAAGGAATGATTATGACTACCGCAACTTCAAAATCGAACACAAGTACAGCAACGGACAGCAGTGCAAACTCGAAAGCGGCTCAAGTAGAGGCGCCATTTACAGAAAAAGCAACTGAAGCAGCACATCACGCTGTAGATGCATTATCAACGCGTGCTGCAAGTGCCGAGCAAAGTGTACGTCAAGGTGCGTCTAGCTCTGCCCAAACGCTTTCTGAAAAACAAGCTGTAGCACGTGCTAAAATTAACGAATACAGTGGTAAAACTCGTCAGCTTGCATCAGAAAACCCACTTGCAACAGCGGGTATTGCCTTTGCTGCAGGCATGTTAGTATCTGCGCTTATTCGTCGTAAGTAATTGTTATGCAGCCTTCTCAATCTACAGATGAGAAAACGCAAGGTGCCACTGATCAGCCGCCAAACGCTGATCAGTGGCAAGATCATCTTGCTAAATTATCTGATTACGCCAAACAGCTATACATTGACTACCGTAAACAAACTGGTACTTGCAAAAAGATTGCAGCTGCTGAGTGGCGCCTATCAACACGCTCTCTCGCCTTAACTATTATCTTACTTGTTTGTTTTGCTGGAGGGTTAGTACTGCTTTGGGCTGGTTTACTTGCTACCGTGGGTATCGCCATATTCAGTTTTAGCCAATCATTGTGGCTATCAGCTATCTCACTGATTGCATTACAACTACTTTGCCTTGCTTGGCTTTGGAAAAACATTGGTTATGTAAGTAGTAAGATTGGTTTTGATCACACTCTTAAAAGTGTTCGTCAATTATTGAATATTAAATAAGGATGAGTGATGTTAATTGATTATTTTATCAATAAGCCACAGCATAAAGTAACTGAGCTTAGTCAACAAATGGATCTGCAAGATGAGATTAAACGTCAGCATCATCAGGCATTTAAGTACAGATTAAAGCGATTTTCTGTAAGTAAAGTCGGTATTGCCAGTGCGTTCACTGCAGGTATGGGCTACGAAGCTCTCAATAACTCAGATAACAAAGACGGTAAACTTAAACAAGTCAGTCGCTTTAGCTGGTTATTACGCTTGTTGTGATCTTTATCATGTAAAGTTTGTTTTTTACTTCTCTTTACAAGCTATTTTCATTACCTTAAACACAAACTAGCTATGTGTGGAAACTTAAGGTGAAAAAAAGGATTGTATTAACAGGTGGTCCAGGTGGTGGAAAAACAACAGCCATCGACTTGCTAAGACGAGAATTTTCTAAACAAATTGTCGTGGTACCAGAGTCTGCAACCATGCTTTTTGGTGGCGGAATAGAACGTAGTGACTCACCTCATCTTATCAAAGCACACCAGCAAGCCATTTTCAGCTTACAAAAACACCTAGAACATATTCAGCGAACCATGCATCCAAATCGTTTGATGCTTTGCGATCGTGGCAGTTTAGATGGGCTTGCCTATTGGCCTGGTGAACAAGATGAGTTTTTTCAATGCTTAAATACCAGCCTACAAATAGAACTCAACCAATACGATGCGGTGATCTTTTTTGAAACTGCTGCTAAATCTGGGCAAAGCATTCACTCTAACAATCCAGTAAGAAACGAATCTGATCAGCAAGCTATCTTGCTTGATGACAAACTACAAGCAATTTGGTCACAGCACCCTAATTTTAATTTAGTGAAAAGTTCAGAGTCATTTATTCAAAAAGTGATGTTTGGCATCGACACAATTAGCAAGGTCATGGATAGTTATAACTAACAGCTTAATTGCTAAATTAAACTGTTAGTTTTAATCACTTTTTATCCTCGATTGTGTGGGCGCGAGTAGTCTATTGCCGGCCCTTTAGGCACGATCTGCGTTGGGTTAATCATCGTGTGGCTGAAGTAGTAATGGCGTTTAATATGGTAAAAATCAACCGTCTTACTCACTCCTTCAGTTTGATATAACTCACGCAAATAATTGCTGATCGCAGGGTAACTTTCGATGGTACGCAAATTACATTTAAAGTGACCCACGTAAACACTGTCGAAGCGAATTAAAGTGGTAAACAGTCGCCAGTCGGCTTCAGTCAATGTATCACCCACTAGATAACGATTATCTGTCAAACGCAGCTCAATTTTATCAAGGGCAGCAAATAAGTCGTCATATGCATCTTCATAGGCTTCTTGCGTTGTCGCAAAGCCAGCACGATAAACACCGTTATTGATATTGTTATAAACAAGATCATTAATTTCATCAATTTCAGTACGCAACGACGCAGGGTAAAAGTCGCGCTCATTGCCTGTTAGATCATTAAATGCACTGTTAAACATGCGAATAATCTCTGCAGACTCATTACTCACGATACGCTGAGACTTTTTATCCCAAAGCACAGGAACTGTTACGCGACCAGAGTAGTCAGGTTTATTACGAGTATAAATTTGGTGCAAATAATCAGTATTGAATAATGCATCCCCCGTACTGTGATTATCTTTGTCAAATGTCCAACCATGTTCAAGCATGTCAGGGCTTACTACAGATACACTAATATAGTCTTCAAGGCCTTTTAAATGACGAAATATCAAGGTGCGGTGTGCCCAAGGACAGGCCAAAGATACATAAAGATGATAGCGATCTTTTTCTGCTTTAAAGCCTGCATCACCGCTTTCTCCCGCACTACCATCTGCGGTGACCCAATTACGTAACTGGGCCGCCTCACGCTTGAATTCACCTTGATTGTTATCGGTGTCGTACCATTTATCTTGCCATTGGCCATTTACGAGTAATCCCACAATAACCTCCTATAGAGTGCCAAATTTACCTAACTGATAGTCACGTACTGCTTGCTGTAACTCAGCTTGTGTTGTCATTACAAACGGACCCATATGCGCGATTGGTTGCTTAAGCGGCTCACCAGCAAGCAACAGCACGCCCGCACCAGTTTGAGAGTTAAATTCAATATCACTACCAGGCTCCAAAATAAGTAAGCTGCCTGCTTTAACTGGCCCACCCTGCTCAGTATGAATTTCACCTGTGTGGATATAAAGCATCACCTTAGTTTGTGTAAGCGGTGCATGGTAAAACTGTGTTCCAGCCGGTAAAGTCACATCGGCAAGCATGCCGTTAGCGGCGAGATCTTGTAGGCTAGAAACCTGATTTTCATCTGCAAACTCCCAGCTTCCAGCTAACGCTTTTAGCTCAACGCCCTGCTCATTTCGAGTCGTTGGCGCCGGCGCTTCAGTGGTATCTTGGTAACGCGGTTTTCTAAGCTTCTCAGCACTTGGCATATTTAACCAAATCTGAAAGCCATGCATGCCCTCTTTGGCATCCGCCAAAGGCATTTCACTGTGGATTACACCAAAACCAGTACTCATCCACTGCACATCGCCAGCACGGATGGCTTTTTTGTTACCCATTTGGTCTTGGTGCTCGAAGCCGCCTTTAATAATATACGTAAATGTTTCAATACCACGGTGAGGATGTGCAGGAAAACCACCCATAAAATCACTGTGATCATCTGACTTAAGCTCATCGATCATTAAAAAAGGATCTAAATACTTACCATCAAAGCCCGGAATACGGCTAATGTTTACGCCATCACCATCTTGTGTGGCATGGCTATTTAACTGTTGAATCACATTCATAACTTTACTCCCGTAAATTGTATGAAATAATTGTAGGAGCTAATTTAGTTAACAACCATGAGTAAAATTCGCGCCAACCATTCTATTTAAGAGAATGTTTATTTTGCTGCTTGGTTAATTCATCCGCCACAGTCGCTCCGCGTTGACCCACCTCTTTCTCAGGCCCTATAGTGCTATCAACCACAGTTTGCTGCTCAGCACTGGCATTGATTGCTGCACCAAAAATAATGATGTATGCGCTGATATAGAGCCACATCAACATAATCACTACTCCACCTAATGAGCCATACGTCTCGTTATAGCTTGCAAATTGGGAAACATAATATGAAAAACCAATTGATGCGATGATCCACAGCAAAGTAGCCAGTATTGAGCCTGGTGTGATCCAGCGCCATTTTGCCGGAGTTCGATGAGGCGCATAACGATATAAAAATGCCAAAGCGCAATTAAAAGTGATGGCTAACAATGGCCACGTAATGAGCTTGATCAACAAATCAATAAGCTCTGTTAAACCAACTAGGTTAAGCACAATCGGTAAAATACCGATGATCAATAAGGCCACCAGCGCAACAACAATGGCACCTAGCGAAAATAAAAAGCGTACCAGTAACGCCATAAAAAATTGTCGTTTGTTATGCTGATGATAAGTGATATTACAGGCTGTTATTAGCGCCTGACAGCCCTTACTGCTACTCCAAATCGTTAACAATAAAGTCCCTATGGCACTAACACTTAACACCTTTTGCGATTGCTGAGTCACCTCTGCAACCTGTAGCAAAATAATGTCTCGACTACTTGTTGGTAAAATAGCTGTGACTTTATCAAGCTGCTCATGGATATCGGTCGGGGACGCAAAATAAGCGTAAACAGAGACTGTAGCGGCTAATGCAGGAAAGATCGCAAGCAGAGCATAAAATGCCACACCCGCCGCCACGAAAGATAAGTTGTCTTGTGATAGGTTGTGATAAACCCGCTTGCTAATGTCCCACCAGCCTCGAATTGGGATCTCCATGGGTGAACGAGCTTTGAAACCACGATTATTCTTAGTCATAAGTGACCTAAAAATTTGCCTTAATGGATATAAAGTAGCAAACAACTTGCCAGTAATAATGGCGTCTGATTTGCATTAAGCTAAGCTTATAAAAACTGCAAATAAACCCATGGAGTGGTGCGATGAATTATTATTTAATATTAAAAAATCAAATACATAACTTAGTTACACCAACACTTTCCGTAGCATCGCAACCAGTCTTAGAAAGCTTATCTTGGCAAGACTTAAATTCTCAGGTTACGCATTTTTTACATACTACATGGCAAATGTTACCCGCCCTGACATTAGGTATTGTAGCCATCATTATCTGCTATTTATTGGCCCGTCCGTTATCCTATCTATTGATAAAACCACTTGGTTTTGTAAGTGAAAGCAAACTCTTACATGTCGTCACGAGGCGCTTTTTTAGTATCATTATAATTTTGTTTGGTGTGTACTTATTTTTGCGTCTAGCTGGGCTCACCAGTTTTGCTGTGGCGATTATGAGTGGTACTGGATTAGTCGGGCTTATTTTAGGTTTTGCTTTTCGCGATATCGCCGAAAACTTTATCTCAAGCATGCTGCTCAGTGTGCAACGCCCCTTTCGTATTGATGATGTTATTGAAGTCGATGGTCGTTTAGGGGTAGTTAAAAAGGTTACAGCCCGCGCTACCACCTTAGTTGACTTTGATGGTAATCATATTCAAATTCCCAATGCGACTGTATATAAAAACGTTATTAAAAATCTAACTGCTAACCCTAAAATGCGCGGCCACTTTGCAGTAGGTATTGGTTATGATAATGACATTCGCTATGCCCAGCAATTAGCAATGAAAGTGGTCAATCAACATCCCGCAGTTATTAATGATCCACCCAGCCAAGTTCTGATTGACTCACTAGGTTCAGCGACACTGAATTTAACTATTTATTTTTGGGTAAATAGTGCAGAACATAGTCATATCAAGGTAGCCTCACAGTTGATGCGAGAGCTAGTAAATACCTACTTAGAAGAGCAAATTAGTATGCCAGATGACGCCCGTGAACGTATTATTTTAAATAGCGAGAACGATACAGAGCAACCAAGTATCAATGCAACCGCTGAGCAACAAACACCAAAATCACTCGACGATCATAGCCTTGATGACGTTAGCAGTGACGCCGATGATATTCGCGAACAAGCCGATCAATCTCGCGATCCTGAACAAGGCAGTAATATAATTTAATCGTCATCGCGAACTAAACTTCATCATTGGGTTTATCTTGCATAGCGCGTTTAAACCCTTTGACTGACGTCCCTAAATCTCCACCTATTCGGGATAACTTTTTTGTGCCAAATAACAGCACCACAATTGCAGCAATAATGGCTAATTGCCAAACACTAATTCCTGCCATAACAACCTCATTTTAAAATAAAAGCGCCTTTGCAGGCGCTTGAACAACACTAACAACTGGGAATTCAAAGATTAGAAACTAGCTCGAACACCCAAGGCGACTTGAGTACCAAAGCGCTCAAGATAACTCACTTGGTCAGTGCGTTTGGTGTAACCCCAATAACGCTCATTCGTTAAGTTAGTAGCTTCAGCAAACACAGTGAATTGATCACTGATGTTATAGCTCATGCTGGCATCTAACTGACCATAATCAGAGATCCAATAAGGGCCACCCCACGCATCTGGATCCGACAAGAATTTACTACGCCAGTTATAAGCTAAACGCGCTTGGAAACCATATTGTTCATAGTAAACCACAGCATTATAAGAGTTTTTCGACATACCTCTAAATGGTAAGCCTGACTCTTTCAGTTCTGGCTCATCGTAGCTGCTATCAACATAGGTGTAGTTAAGTTGAAACCCTAAACCATTGAAGGGTTCAGGCAGTAAGTTTTCTAGTGATTGCTGATAAGCAAACTCAGCACCTTTGATAGTCGCACCATATTTACTCTTACCCGGGTAAGATGCAAAGTAGCGCACACCTTCGATTTCAACAGGACTTTCAACGTAATCGATAAATGATTTTAGGTCTTTTACAAACACCCCACCACTTAACGAGCTACTGTCTTCAAAGTACCACTCTAGTGTCATATCGGCTTGATTGGCTTCTTCAGGCGTTAACGATGAATCGCCCATAGAAAGTTGAGGTAAACCTTCACGGTAAGTATCAAAGTTTGGCGCAAGCCATGGGCGTAAATAACCTAACGATGGACGGCTAATAACTTGTGCCGCAGAGAAACGGTAAATCAAATCATCAGTAATACTAAGCTTAAAGTTCATGCTGGGTAAAATGTTGCTGTAATCCCCTTTAAATGATTGCTCAACGGTTTCACGCCAACCATTTTCAAGTGGTTTACCATCATCTTGTAAGTCAATTAATGATAAATCGTAAACAGACCCTTTTGAGCTTACTTCAGTTTGCGAGCCGCGAATACCGACATTTAACATGTACGGCATTTTTGCAAGGGTACTTTCGAGCGTCACTTGCGCATATGCAGTCAAGACTTCTTCGGTTACCTCATAAGTACCCGATGAATTAAGCGATGCAACGATACTTTTATCAGTTGCTTCAGCATTAATTGAACGATAGTAAGCAAGTAACTTATCGTAATCAAAACTTGGCCAAGGCTCAGGTGTAATACTACTTTCGCCTTCTAAGAAGTTATCGAAATTGGCCTCAACAAACACATCGCTTGGAATTTCAAATAGGTTAAAGTCACCTACATTCACAACAGTGCTGTCATCAAATTCATAACCATCGCGTTCTAAATATTGACCACCATTACTAAATTGGCTGGCATTTTTTGATGCATATTCAAGTTGGCTCTTAGTTTGCTCAAGATAAGTTAAACCAAAGTCGATACGGGTCACCAAATCACTTTCAGGCACAAACGTACCTGTGAACTTAAAGTCATTAACCGTGTCTTCAACACCTGTACCTGTGTTACGGCTATAGTGAGCTCCGTAAGATTGATCCGCAGTCAAGCCTGGCGATAAGGTAACATCTGGCAGCATGTTGCCAGTGTTGTAATCAATACCTATAGAGTCAATAAAACCACGCGCTACAATAAAGCGGTTATCACCACCGTTTTCGTTTTTCGCTTTTGAATGAGCAACATCCATAGCCAGTGTTAGGCCATCCATTGGATACCATTTTGCATTAAGGGCAAGCTGATAAGTATCAGTTTTACGTGGATTCGTTAAGTTGAGTAACTCCACCATAGTGTTACCGGTTTGCGTCATGGAAACAACTCGACCTGTGTCATCAAATTCTGCATCGGTAAAGACTGGCGTGCCTGGCGTCCAGCTTTCATCGTAGTTAACAAAACCGATTTGATAGCGATGACCATCGGTGTTGTAACGTGAATAAAGGGCATCGAAGTTAATATCGAGGGTATCAGTTGGGCGCCACTGCATTGCTAACGTCGCACCGAAGCGTTCACGCACATCCTGCGCGTTGGCAAAATACATGTAACTCGGGATTTTTGAGGCAAATATTTCACTTTGCCCATCAATTTCTCCGTTGCCATTCATGTCGACTGGCACACCCGCGCTGTCTGCCCCCCAACCTTCTTCTTCATCAAAAAAGCCGCTTGCTGAGTAAGTATCTGCACGTAAGGTTTTCTTTGAATAAGCACCAGAGAAAAGCACACCAAAGGTATCGTCATTAAAATTGTCACCTATGATGAACGAAGCATGCGGGTGTACATCGCCGGTTCGCGATTCATAAATCCCTTTTGCAGAAGCACTCAAAGTAAAGCCATCTTGATCTAATGGTTTACGAGTTTCGATATCAACAACCGCACCAATGCCCCCTTCAATTAAACGTGCTTCTGGCGACTTATAAACCTGAAGCGCTCCCACTAACTCTGAAGCAATTGTGTCAAAGTTAAAGTCACGTCCTGAGTTTTCAGAAGCCAGTTTACGACCATTCAAAGTGGTAATGTTGTAGCCACCACCTAAGCCACGCACGAGGATATTTTGCCCTTCCCCCCCATTACGAGTAATCGTAATTCCTGGAATACGCTGTAATGCCTCGGCTAAATTTTCATCAGGGAACTTACCGATGTCATCTGCAACAACAACATCTACTACTGTCGTTGCTTCCTTCTTTCGAAAGTTTGATTCTTTAATACTGCTACGGATCCCTGTGACCTCAATAACCTCAACATCTTCTTCGGCCTTACTATCGTTTTCTTGTTGTTGAGCAGTTGTGGCGAAACTGACTGATGAAGCCAGAATTGAGCTTATCAGCACACTCAAATATTTTTTTCTAGTTGTTGTTGCCATGATGATTTCCTGTTTTTAAATGTTCAGATTTCTTCACCATAAAAATGGTAATGAGTAAGGCCTTACATTTAATTTATAACAAAACGAAACAATCTATCAACAATTAATTACCTAGCGAAACTTTCGATAGTTACGAAAAGGTATTTCAAAATAATAAAAAAGGCGCTGAACGCCTTTAAAGATAAGGTTTTAATTTCGAAAGTTTCGATAATATTTTTTTTCGAAGATTTTCTGTGAGGTGGGCTAGTTTGGTCTTTTTAGATAATAAAAAAGGCAGCTAAAGCCACCTTTTTGCAATTATTTTTAACTGGAAAATTAAACTGTAATCACCTCGATACCTAAGCTCGTTAATGATTCAATGAACTCCGCTGGCATATTTTTGTCTGTAACCAGCACATCGATTGATTTTAGAGGTAGTACATTATACAAGGCACGCTTACCAAATTTACTTGAGTCGGTCACAGCAATAACTTTATCTGCACGGGTACACATAGTTCGATTCAACATTGCCTCAGGCTCATAATGGGTGGTGATCCCCGCTTCCGAGTCGATACCATCAACCCCTAAAATAACCTTTTTAAAGTTATACTTACTGAGTGCTTGTTCAACTTCATTTGAATAGAAAGACATTGATTTCTTTCGTAATTGTCCACCCAGCATAAACACATTTGCATCATCAATATCAGCCAGCACATGGGCTATATTAAGGCCGTTTGTCATCACCGTAAGGCCCTGCTTATTGGTTAATGCTTTGGCAACTTCTTCTGTGGTGGTGCCAGAATCAATAATTAATGAGTCGCCATCATCAACTAAGTTTGCTACAGCTTTAGCTAGTAGCACTTTCACAGCGTAGTTTTCATTATGCTTATCTTTCACCGAAAGCTCTTTAGCGAGTTTATCGCAAGCAATTGCTCCGCCACGCGAACGAACAACTAAGCCACGTTTACCTAGCTCGTTAAGATCGTGGCGAATGCTAACCTCCGAAATATCAAAGGTTTTAGCAAGTTCTTTAACGTTTACTTTGCCATGTTCCTCGGTCATCAGGACGATTTTTTGTCTTCTTTCTATTGTGGTTAGCATAGCTGGCCTGTTGTTTTAATAGCTGCTTTCAAATTTGTAGTTCAATATTACACAATTTACAGTTTTAAAGCCAAACTTAGTTTCGAAATGAAATAAAACTTTCAAAACTTACGAAATTTGTTTTATGATTGTTTCACAATAAACTTATTTGGTGACAAAAATGACAACACAAAGCTCACTGTTAGAGCAAACAGAACACACCAACCGCACGCAGTTACTGCCGATGTTGATCATTGGTGGCTTGTTTTTCTTATTTGGCTTTATAACTTGGCTTAATGGCTCCTTGATCCCATTTTTACAAATGGTCTGCGATCTCAACCATATAGAAGCCTACATGGTGACTCTGGTGTTTTATATTGCCTATACCGTGATGGCACTGCCAAGCGCTAAGATATTACAAATCTTCAGTTATAAGCATGGTATGTCGTTTGGTTTAGGCACCATGGCATTAGGCGCACTGCTGTTTATTCCTGCGGCACAAACTCAAGCGTATTGGTTATTTTTAGTTGCTTTATTTACCCTAGGTAGTGGCCTCACCTTACTACAAACCGCTGCGAATCCTTACATCGTGCTAATTGGATCTAAAGACACTGCAGCCGTGCGCATTAGTATTATGGGTATTCTTAATAAAAGCGCAGGTGTGGTTGCTCCACTGCTCTTCTCTGCGATTGTGTTTAGCGATATTGCTAGCTTTAGTCCAGAAGCCCTTGCTCAATTGAACAGCATTCAAAAGCAATTACAGTTACAAGAACTGGCAAATCGTTTAATCACACCTTATTTTGTAATGGCAATTGCGTTAGCCATTTTAGCAGCTTTAATCATGCTAGCCCCCTTACCTGATATCGAGCAACCACAATCAAGTAACAACAGCGAGAGTAAATCAGTTCTGCAATTTCCACACTTAGTTTTAGGCGTGATAGCCCTATTCTTTTACATAGGTGCCGAAGTCATTGCTGGCGACACCATTGGCCTTTACGGCAAAGAGCAAGGGGTATTGCAGTTCGCTGAGCTCACCTCTTACACCATGGGCTTTATGGTGCTAGGTTATGTTTTAGGTATTGTGTTAATTCCTCGCTTTTTTAGTCAGCAACAGGCGCTGATATTTTCTGCGTTAAGTGGTTGTGTGTTTTCACTTGGTATCATTTTGATTGAACCGCAACAAACAGCGATTGCAAACGTAGTGCTCTTTTGGCTTGCTGATAACAGTTTTCCAGATACCGTGTTATTTGTTGCATTACTTGGCTTATCGAATGCGCTCGTTTGGCCAACCATTTGGCCTATGGCCCTTGCAAACCTTGGCGATAAAACCCAAACTGGCGCGGCATTACTCATTATGGGTATTTCTGGTGGTGCTTTGTTACCTTTGGTATACGGTGTATTTGCACAGTACACAGGCAATGCACAACAAGCTTACTATTTGTTGATCCCCTGCTATGCGTTTATTCTTTATTACGCGCTGATTGGTCACAAGCTTACAAGTTGGCGTTAGTAACGTCTTCGCAGGCTCAGTTATTTAGATATTTAACTAGCCTGCAATTTTTCTGATGTGAAATATCCCAATAACAAAAATTCACGCACGGTAAAAATACACTTATAAATTAAATACTCGTCACGCTTGTCAGGGCTTACTTCTGAAATAGATAGGGCTTGCTGCGCCATTATTTGCTGTTGCTGTTGCAACGATATAGAAAATAAACCTTTGAGCTTACATGCTAATTGCGGCAATGAAAGATCACCTGCAGCAATCAGCTCTGCGCCTTTTAAACATGAAGTGCGTTCAGCCGCATTTAGCGTATTTGCTAGCATTAAATCTGTAAATGCGACTAAATCAAAGTACAGCTGCTCATTTGGCTTTAGCTCTAAAATAACCGCCTGCATTTGCGTGACCACATCCCGATGCGCCGCAGCTTTAAGTACCTCAAAATGGCTATCATCCGTTTTATCAAATAATTGAGTCGCAGCCACTGGCGTAATAGCGACACCTAATAATGCTGCTAAACATTTAATCGCATTTCGCCTTTGTAGATCAGCCATTAAACACTCCATTTTGATAATGCCGTACAGCATGATCAGCGGCTCTTGCAGTAAATGCCATATAGGTTAACGAAGGATTCTGATAAGCCGACGAGCACATAAACGAGCCATCAGTGACATAGACGTTACGCACACTATGAATTTGGTTATAACGGTTAAGCACTGAGCTTTTAGCATCATGCCCCATTCGCGCGGTTCCCATCTCGTGAATAGCTTGCCCCGGTGCTGAGCCTTTATCGTAAGCTTGCACATTTTGGTAACCTGCTTTGGTTAGCATCTCGACAGCTTGCGCTTTCATATCCTCGCGCATTCGCTGTTCGTTTTCACCAAACTGGCAATCGAAATTAACTAAAGGTAATCCCCATTGATCTTTTAATACCGGATCTAAGCTCATTTTATTGTGATGAAAAGGCAGGCATTCACCAAAACCTATCAATGCAACTTGCCAAGGCCCTGGTTTGGCAAGCTCTTCTCGAAAAGCTTTACCAAAGCTAAGCTCTTTAAAACCGCGTCGCCAATCTTTACGTGTTGCGTATCCTTGATAGCCATAGCCACGAATAAAGCTATGTTGCTCTTTATCATCAAGGTTTCGAAAACGCGGGATATGAAAACCAACGGGTCTGTCGCCATCATTAAAGTCATCAGCAAAACCTTTTGGTTCACCAGTTGCGCCAACCCTAAAATGGTGATCCATAAGGTTATGACCAAGCTCTCCACTATCGTTCCCTAAGCCATTAGGAAAACGTGCAGAGGTTGAATTTAATAACAAGGCTGTTGTGGCTACCGTTGATGCACAGCAAAAAATGATGTTCGCTCGCTCGATACGCTCTTTTTTAGATTCAGCATCTATCACTGTCACACCCGTGGCTTGCCTAGTTTCTGGATTGTAAATAATCTCTTTGGCAATGGAGTGAGTCTGAATAGTGAGTCGCCCAGTACGCATCGCTGCAGGTAAGGTCGAGGCTAAACTACTAAAGTAACTACCGGTTGGGCAACCACGCATACAGCGGTTGCGCTTGCTGCATACGGCACGACCTTGTTCAGGTTTTGCCTTGGTTAAATGCGCCACTCGCCCGATTGTTAGGTGCCGATTAGTGTAGTGGGTTAATAAACTTTGTTTAAGTTGCTGTTCTACTGCATTAAGTGCGAAGGGAGGCAAGTAAGGTCCGTCAGGTAGCTGAGGTAAGTTCAGCGCTTCGCCAATAACCCCAATGTAGGCTTCGACTTTATCGTACCAAGGCGCAATATCTTGATAACGCACAGGCCAATCAACACCGTGACCATCTTGTTTGTTGGCTGCAAAATCTATATCACTGAGGCGTAAGCATTGCCGTCCCCAAGTTAATGAACGCCCGCCAAGGTGGTAACCTCTGATCCAATCAAAACGCTGTGATTCTTGATAAGGGTGCTGTAAGTCATTTACAAACCAGTGCTTTATTGACTGCTTGGTGGCATAGCCAGTGCGTGCTTGTTTAGCTTGATTCTGTTTTTCTAGTAAGCTGGGCCTGTCGCGAAATGGCAGTTGCCAATCATCTTTAAAGGCAGTGATATAGTCAGTACCGTGCACAACCTGCCTACCACGTTCCAGTAGCAGTACATTGAGCCCTTTTTCGGTCAGTTCTTTAGCAGCCCAGCCGCCAGTAATGCCACTGCCAATAACAATGGCATCGAATACTTTTGCCTGCATTCTCACTTAACTTTTAAAAGATTTGCTTGCCCGCACATATCGTTGCTTGAACAGAAAAGTCTTTATCGAGCAGCGCAAAATTAGCTTGTTTACCTACCGCAATACTCCCTATTTGCTCCGCTTTATTTAAAAACTCAGCGGGTACTAAACTCGCCATTTTAGTTGCTTCAACTAGGCTCGCGTCGGTTAGGCTATAGAATCGTTCAACGCCCACTTCCATGGTTAATGTGCTGCCAGCTAAAGAGCCGCTTTCAGTTCGCGCAACACCTTGCTCAACCACAATAGGAAGCTCACCTAAACGGTAGCGACCATCTTGTAAACCTCCAGCGCTCACACAGTCTGTAATTAGAGCAATTTTATCTGCTCCTTTTAAACGATATACCATGTTCATTATGCTCGGGTGCAAATGAATACCATCAGGAATAAGCTCAACCATGGCATCGTTGTCCATTAATAGTGCGCCGGTACAACCGGGGTCACGATGATGAATACCGCGCATACCATTAAAAATATGCACACCACCACAAGCACCATGAGCAAGTGCTTGTGATGCTTGCTCAAAATTAGCATCTGTATGACCCAGCATGACACGCACACCTTTATCAGTGATATAGCGGATCATGTCGGGTGATTTAAGTAGTTCTGGCGCTAACGCAAATGAGCTTAAACAACCTTCACATGCTGCATAAATTTCATCAAATCGCTGTTTAGTGAGCTCTAAAAAAAATGACTCGTTATGCGCCCCTTTATGCGCTTCTGCAAAGAATAGACCTTCGTTATAAGCTCCCAGTAACTGTGCACCAGCCAAGCCTTTTTTATAAGCAGTCGCCATATTTTTATAAGCTTGAATTGATACGTCCCAGTCTGCGGTCACCGTTGTGCCAACAAAACCCGTAACGCCGTGCTTTGCTAAAGAACGAGAAATAGTCTCAAGCGATTCAGGGGTACCGTCCATAATATCGCAGCCTTCACGGCCATGAATATGCAAATCGATAAAGCCCGGAAATAAGCTATGTTCGCCTAACTCTATTACCTCGATCTCGGGCTCTATTTGCGTGGTAATAGCACTAATTTTGCCTTGCTCGACCAATACGGCATGATCGAGTAAAACGGCATCATCAGTAACAACTTTTGCGGCTTTTAAGTAATAGCGATTAAGATGCTTTGGAATTAGCATGAACACTTCCTATTATTGCAGCGCCCCGCACGCCGCTAGAATCACCAAATTTTGCACGCTTCACTTCGGGCACGGCAAAACCTGAAAATAAATGAGTTTGAATAGCGTCAGGTAGTTTTTCTACTATTGCATCAATGAGCGACAACCCACCCCCAAGCACGATAACTTCTGGGTGCAAACTTTTACTAATGGCAGCAAAGGTTTCACCAAGAATGTCTAAGTAACAAGCGAGCACCTTTAAAGCTTGCTCATCAGAGCGCTTGATATCGTTCGCCCATTCAATCGCTGATTTAGGGGATTGAGTAATATGCTGATACAAGGTTTGTACACCTGGCCCTGCAATATAACTTTCGACACAGCCATTTAAACCACAGCCACACTTCAAAACTGGCAATTGATATTTTTGTTGCAGATACGCAGACAGCGGTAAATGACCATACTCCCCCGACATACCTAAGCCTTGGTTAAACAAAGTACCATCAATGCACATACCACCTGCCGCACCAGTGCCAACAATTGCACCGAATACCCGACTATAACCTTCACCGGCTCCGCCATTTGCTTCTGATAAAGCAAAACAACGGGTGTCATTTAATATCGCAACAGGGCGTTTTAATATTGCTTGAAGATCTGTGGCAATCACTTTACCTGTGGCACATGGCACATTAGCCGACAACACTTTACCTGCATCATTAACAATACCAGGCATCCCTATGCCCACAGCACCTTGGCAACCTGTCAGCTTATCGGCTTTGAGCACTTGCTGATAAATTGCTTGCAAAAATTGCTGATAGTCATCGGTTGGCGTGGTAATACGCCAACTTTGCTGTTGCTCTAAATTATCATTAAAAATGGCGGTTTCGATTTTTGTACCGCCAATATCAAGTCCGTAAACAGCCATGCTTTACCCAATACTACTTAGCGAGAAGTTAATGGGTAAATAGTTACCCCTTTTACAACACGGTTAACTTCGCCCGTAGGGCAAGGATTATCAGGTGTTAAACCGAGTGACATTGATTTATAAAATGCAAAAATCTGACAATAGACAATATAATACAGCCCTTGCCAAACATCATCTAGCTCGACCAGTTCACTATTTAAAGCCAGCTTTTTGACCGCAGAACATTGTTGGTCATTTAATAGTTCATTATATAAATCAGCATCATACAAACTACTATAAAAATCACTCGAGGCCATCAACAACACTGCTGTTTTATCGTTAATAATAGTTTTAGGGCCATGGCGAAAACCGAGTGGCGTTTCAAAATAACTAATTAAGTCACCATTCGTTAATTCTAAACACTTTAAGGCCGCTTCTTTTGCGTAACCAATTAAGGAACCAGCCCCTAAAAACACCAAGCGCTCAATATCAGTTTGCGCAAAGTTCCTAATCTCATCGAGTTGAGTTTCGAGCAGCTGCTCTGTTTGCCTTGTCACTTGTGTAAGCTGATTAACATCAGGGGTAAAAATACATAACGTTGAAAGCAACATCGAAGTAAAACTACTGGTCATTGCAAAGCTTTCATCAAGGGTTTCTTTCGGCATAAGTACACTAAAGCTATTGCTTTTAATCGCAGCTCTTTTAGCTAACTCACCGCTTTCATTACAAGTAATGACTAAGTGATAGCATTTTTCAACGACTTGCTCAGCGATATCGACCGCAGCGACACTTTCAGGGCTATTACCTGAACGCGCATAAGAAATAAGTAAGGTTGGCGTACCCTTTTGTAAAAAACCATGTGGGTTAGACACAATATCTGTAGTGCTGACTGCGCGCACATTTAAATCTGTTTTGGCAGTTAAGTGTGGTGCTAATACTTCGCCAACATAAGCTGATGTGCCAGCGCCAGTTAATACTATTTGTAATTCCTTTAATGGCAGAAGCGGGGCTAAAAATGCGTTTATTTCTGCTCGATGTGTTTCGATAATAGCGGCGGTATTACACCATGATTCTGGCTGCTGAGAGATTTCTCTTGCTGTCCAATAAGCGTTCTTTTGCTTAAGTTCTGTTTCATTTAATAATAAATACTGCGTCATAATAAATTCTCTCAACACCACCTATTGATTACAAGCAAGCGAATAGGTATTCGTTACTTCCATTATTTTATTAAGTACTAACTCACGCGGTGATGAGTTAATTTGGCCATTGATTAATGCTTTGTATTGCATTGGCATAAACTGACTAAGCAAGGTTTGTGGAATGATTTGCTCTTCTAAATTATCAAACAAGGTTTCTACCGTTTGCTTTATTTCATCTTCAGGCCAGTAGTAACGAATACGGTCGCTATAACTGTAAGCTCTAAATAACTTCGCTTGAGCGCCTTGTGTTGGGTAAAATTTATTCCAGTAATGCGGTTTTTCAAGCATGATCCGCTCACATACATCACGTAAATTAGAACGCTTGGCAGGATCAACTAACTGGTCTTCAATATAAGATAAAGCAAATAGGCCTTCACGAAGTGCATAAGTAAGCTGTGGGCCTACCTTCAATATTGCAAAGTGATCTTGCACTAGCTCATGGTAGCAGTGATCAGGCTGATAATCCGTTGAGTGAGCCTCATAAACTAGGTTGTCGACATGGGTTATAAATTCTTTCAGTTTTTGCGCCTCATTACGTTGATAGTTAAATACTTGATGATTATCAAACTCAACCCCTGGCTGCACAACAACAGCAATAACACGCGACCACACATCACTAATATTAAATTTAGCAAACGCAGCCTGATGTAATTCTATTGTTTGCTGTACACCTTCAACATGCGACACTTCAATCGTATCATGCTCCTCTGTAGCGCCACCCGGAGGAGGAACCTCAGTACCCACTACATAGAGAATATCGTTATCTTCTGAGACCGACTCTGCAGCTTGACACATCAATGCTGCACGCTCGGCAATCACAGCATCAGCCAAACGTTCTCCATCGTCATCACATGGCATACTGGCATCTAAATGAATTTTCTTAAAACCAGCGCTTGCATAGGCTTTTACTAGTTCAACAGCTTTTTCCATCGCAACCTCTGCAGGCTCATTCACCCAACACACTGGGCCTAAATGATCCCCACCTAAAATAATGCGCTGGGTACCTAACCCTACCTTTTCGGCTATTGCATGGACAAATTCAACAAAGTCATGGGGCTTCATACCTGTGTAACCACCAAACTGATTAACTTGATTCGCCGTAGCTTCAATTAAAACTTCAGTGTCATCATTGAGAGCTTGCAACATCGCTGCTTCGATAACGAGCGGGTGTGCACAGCACACAGAGTAAATTCCCTGCGCTTGCCCTACTCGATTGTTATTTATAATCGTTTTTAATGCATTCATGGTTTTCTCCAAGCAGCTTACGCTATTGGTTAGATACGTGATTTGAAATTACAGTAGCACAGCGCGAAACACTTCGCAATAAAATGAAAGACAATGAAAGATCAAGGATAAGTTAATAGCACACTTAATATAGGGTTTAATAAGACTTTAAATGATAAACCCTGCAATTACGAAAGATTTTGAAAGCATTTGATTGTAATTAACTTTGAGTTGCGATATAACAGAAATAACTGAAACCCACTATTAAAATAATCTCAGTGATTTAGGTATCGTTATGACAATAGATAGACGTAGTTTTTTAAAATCTGCCGCAGCCATTACCGCCGCGACAGTCGTGACTGGCTGTGCGAAAAGCCAACAAGGTGATAATCAAAGCACCCCACTTGCTGCACAAGGTAAAAGCGTAATGGGCTTAGCTGTGCCAGCAATGGATGTGGTACGTGTTGGTTTTATCGGAGTTGGTCAACGTGGTAGCGGCCATGTAAAACACCTTTGCCATATTGAAGGTGTTGAAATTAAAGCTATTTGCGATACAGATCAGCTAATGCTTGATAAGTCTGTTAACTATGTTGTTGAAAAAGGCTTACCTAAACCAACTGCTTATACGGGTTCTGATAAAGCCTATTTAGACATGCTTGCTCGCGATGACATAGACATTGTGATCATTTCAACACCTTGGAAATGGCACACACCAATGAGTGTTGAGACCATGGAAAGTGGTAAACATGCCTTTGTTGAAGTACCAGCAGCCACCACAATGGAAGAATGCTGGCAACTAGTGAACACTGCTGAACGCACACAAAAGAACTGTATGATGATGGAAAACGTTAACTACGGTCGCGACGAATTAATGGTATTAAACATGGTTCGAAAAGGCGTATTTGGCGAGTTACTACATGGTGAAGCCGCTTATATTCATGACCTGCGTTGGCAGATGAAAGAAATCGACCGTAGCACCGGCTCTTGGCGCACTTACTGGCATACGAAAGTAAACGGTAACTTATACCCAACTCATGGTTTAGGCCCGGTTTCCCAGTATATGAACATCAACCGTGGTGACCGCTTTGACTTTGTTACATCAGTCAGCTCTCCTGCTCTTGGCCGCGCAGCGTACGCAGAACGTGAATTCCCTGCAGGCCACGAACGTCGTTCACTTAAATTTACTGCTGGCGACATGAACACCAGCATTATTAAAACAGTGAAAGGTCGTAGCATTATGGTTCAGCACGATACCACTAGCCCTCGTCCGTATAGCCGCCATAACCTAATTCAAGGTACTAATGGTACATTTGCAGGTTTCCCTAATCGTATTGCCCTTGAAGATGTGCCACCAGCTATCGCGAAAATTTATCAACAGCAATATGAAGCAGAGCTCGCTGCGTGGGAAAAAGCCGGCTCGCAAGGTCGTAAGCCACATATGCAAAATTTCCATAGCTGGGATCAAGATATGGAAAAATGGCGTGCCGAGTTTGATCATCCACTTTGGAAACGCATGGGTGAAGAAGCGGTTCGTAACGGTGGTCACGGCGGTATGGACTTCATTATGCTTTGGCGCATGATCTACTGCTTGCGCAATAATGAGCCACTTGATCAAGATGTATACGATGCTGCAGCATGGTCATCAATCTTTCCGCAAAGTATGGCATCGGTTGCTGATAGAAGTAACAGCAAAACAATTCCAGACTTTACCCGTGGCGCTTGGCAAACAGGCAAGCCGCTGGGGATTGTGTCTTAACACTTTCTCTCCTTGGAATACTAAAAAGCCCGCCCTTTGCCCTGCGGGCTTTTTTATTTTCTTTATCATTACCTTTATAGTTGTTTTAGCAAAATTTTACCTACAAAAAAGCCCGCAACATCGGCGGGCTTTTTGATTAGACTATGACCTTACTGAGCATGTGCTGCAGCACGGAAAATCGTGTTAGTTAAAAGTACATTCATGCCTTCAAGGTAGGCACGATAGGTTGGTGATTGTGTAAAGCCAATCACCATGCCTTTGCCTTGAGGTTGATGCACAAGCAATGGTTTATATGCAAGCTGCGCTTTATTTTGCTGCCAAAGGTAACCACTTGCCAGCACATCGTCTTTACCTGTAAACCACGCTAAGTTTTTACCTGAGTTAAGTTTTATTGGCGTGTAAATATCATTACCATAAGCCACCGCAACGAGGTCTTTATCAACCCCAGCCGTTAACCAATGCTCTTGATCTACTTCAACATTAGCAAGTACACCGGCTACATAGTCTGGCGATGTGTGTGGCTCGATGCTTGCCGCTTTTAAATCATCACGAGAAGTGAATAACTGTCCTGCCACTTTGCTGCTTTTATTATCGCTGCTATCGGCTTTATCTTCTCGGTAAGCTTGCTCTCGCTTCACATCTAATAAGCCGTAATCAACATTGGTGGTAAAACGGTTTGCATTACCTAGGGCAATCAACACGCCGCCCGCTTCAACCCAGCTTTTTAAATTAGCTGCGCCAGATTTACCTAATGCTTGCTCGTAATTACCTTCTGGTAAAATAAGCACCTGGTAATCACTTAAATCAGCCCATGCAAGCATTGGCGTACGAATCGCGGTTACTGGGTAGCCAAGCTGTCTTTCGATAACAAAACGAGTGTTACCGGCGCTTAGCTCACGAGTAGCGGCATCCCATGCAATCGCCACTTTTGGTGCCACCATAGGCACTGTTTTGTTACTACCAAAGCTTGGGCCTTCAATCACCCAGCTTGAATCCACACCATCAACAATTGCACCAGTTTGCTCAGCAATTTGGCTAATTTTAGTTAGTAGGTCTTTATCGTTTAGGCGCTTTTCGATTACTAAGCTGCCCGCTGGGTAGTTAGTTTTATCACCTAATACAAATGCTTGGTCAGCACTTTTCAGTTTAATGCCAGCTTGTAGTGCCGCTGTTAAAAAGCGTGCTGCGGCCGTATCGCCCCAGGCAACAATATAAGCCACTGAGGCATCTGGGTTATTCACTTTGCCAAGCAATGTGTCATCGGCCTTAACTGCTTTACTGTCTGCGCTAACAGCTCGATTACAGCTATCGCTATCAACATTAAACATCATCGGCAGTGACCAACCTGTGACATCGTAAATTTCATCACCTAGGTTACGAGCACGGCGTCTTTCTTGTTCTTTTACAAATGCCTCAGCCATATCTACTTGGTCTGTAAATGTGGTGCGTACAAATACCCCACGTGGCTGGGCGGTATCAATAAAGTAGCTACCCGCTTTATACTTAACGCCACAGGCTTTGAAATCTTCGGTTGCTTGTTTAACTTCAACACCATGTTCAGCCATTAAGGTTGCTAACCTATGAGCTCCTTCACGGTTACTTTGTTTAGGTAAAATATAAACACGCTCTTTGCTATCTTTACCGGAATCAATTGCATCAACTTGATATTGATAAAAGTCACCCAGTAATTTTTCGCGTTGATTGGCTGCACCTTCGGCGGTCGAGATTGAGGCCACAAATTGACGTTTTACAGTATTAAAATAAGTGAGCAGCTCACCAGTGTTTTTCTCAAATACATGACCTCTGGCTGAGCCGACTTCGTAGGTTGATGCAGACGCACCATAAAAAACTGGCCAGCTATCGCCGTAGCCAGGATAAAAGGCGTCAAAAATTTCTCGGGTAAAATAATCAAAGCCAAACTCATCAAAATACTTCGCATGATTTTGACCAATTGCATCCATGTTGGCGATTTGAGTTTTCGTCATATGCGGGTTAAATGGTTGAGCAGCTGGTGCAAAGTAGTAAGATTGATCGCCGCCCATTTCATGAATATCCACCACCACTTGTGGTTTATATTTATTGATTGCTGCCACTCTTCCCTTACTTTCAGGCTGAGTAAGCGCTAACCAATCACGATTCATATCAAACAAATAATGATTTGTTCGGCCTCTTGGCCACGGCTCATTATGTTCTGCACTTAACCTATCAGCACTGTGCTCAAGACCGACGCTTGCATAGTAACGTGTAACAAAGCGCTCACGACCATCTGGGTTTTGTAATGGGTCGATAAAGACCACGGTGTTGTCTAAAATTTTGCTGTTAACGGCATCATTCGGAGCTGCTAATAAGTGATACGCAGTAAATAATGCAGCATCGGTTGAGCTAATTTCATTACCGTGCACTGCATATTGAAGCCAAACTGAAGTCGGTAAATTTTTTATTAGCGACTTCGCTTCTTTTTCAGAGGTAATACGCGGATCAGCCAAAGCTTGTGTGTCATTCGCAAGGGTTTCTAATGAACGAATATGCTCAGCGGTTCCAACCACCGCATAAACCAGCTCACGACCTTCCCAGCTGTTTGCGTACTTAAACACTTTAATACGATCAGGCGCAGCCTGTTCAAGGGCGCTAAGATAACGGCGCATATCGCTGTAATTAGTGATGCGCTCACCTACGTCGTACCCTAGTACTTGTTTAAATGTCGGTATTTGCTTTTCGTAAGCTGTGCCCGGCCACATTGCTTCAGTATTCGTTGCACTGGCATTAAAGCTTGCCGTTATTGCCACAACACTCACTGAAATGGCTTTTATTATTTGTTTGGCGCTCATTATGTTTCCCAAATAAAAGTATCTATTTTGTACATTACAAAAGTATTGAAAATAAACAAATTAAAAACGTTAGATTGGCATAAATTAAAGACATAAAAAAACCGCAGCGATTGCTGCGGTTATTTTCAAAATAGCGGGGCTATTTAACTAGGGTCATTTCATCAAGTAGGTAACCTGCGTTATCAACTTCTTCCATTAACCAAAGCATGTATCGAATATCAACGTGGATCGCACGGGTGATCTTCGCATTAAAGTACCAATCTTTGGTGATTGATTCATAAGTCGAGTCAAAATTAAGGCCTACTAATTCACCTTTACCATTCATTACTGGCGAACCTGAGTTACCTCCAGTGGTATCAGCGCTACTTAAAAAGTTTACAGGAACTGAGTTTACTTCAAGTGGTTTAGCCGCTTGTGGCTCACAACCAAAGCTGAATAAACTACAGCTGACACCTGGTAAACCTAAGTCACCGCGGTAGTACGCACCAAACGCTTGCTTTTTATATGCTTCAAGTACTTTATCTGTAACAACAAATGGTTTTTCACCTGTGTGTTTAGCTACTAAACCACGTAGTGATGTAAAAGGTGTTTTATACACAGCATCTGCTGCTGGGTAACCATCAACTTGTGCATAGCTTACGCGTAAAGTGCCATTTGCATCTGGGTAAACTGGCTTACCTTTAGCATTATTAAAGGCGATGACTGCTTGCATATATTGCGGACGAATTTCAGCTAAACGACCGGCCATTTCTTTTTCGTCAGCCTCTTGTGCCATATTGGTATCGTATAGCGCAACAGCTAATTTAATGAATGGGTCATTTGATGCTTCAAATTCGGCTACTGATTTACCTATCCAGCTAACACGCGTTGCTGTATCTGTAAGTTCTGTTTTAGCGTAAAAAGAAGCTACAATCGCATCAAGTTCGGCTTGTGTTGTAGTGTCTGTGATACCTAAGCCATTGTTTAATGCCGCTACTTGCGCAGCTTTGTCTTGTGCTAAATAGTTACCTAAGTAGCTTAACCATAAAGCTTTATCGACCTCAGGTGTAAATTGCTTTTGCAAGCGCTCTAAACGGGCTTTAAGCATAGGAAGATCGCGCTCTTGGTAACCCATTTCGCGCTCTGCATTAGGTTTTTCGCTCTCTTTTGCTAAGCGGTATAAACGAATTGCAGTGCTTAGTAAGTCTGCTCGTTTTGCATAATCAAAGTAAAAGTGACTTTGTTGCTGAGCATGTGCTTCAACTAATAATGACTTTAATGCGTGATATGAATCTGCATAGGCTTTACGTTCAGCACTTTGTGCAAACCAAGCTAGGTATTCTTGCTCTTGCGCAGCTTTAATTCCCGGAATATCCGTTACTTTAAAACCGTCTTGTAAACCTTCGAGTTTCTTTAAACGGTTGTTGGTGCTTTTTACACGAGAGGCATATTTTACCTGTGCTTGCTCATCGCCTTCACTCTGCTTGGCAATCACATCAAGGGTCATGTTGTAAGTATTAAGCAGTGTCGGGTAATACCAACTCGCTGAATAATTTACTTCGTCTGCTAGTTTATAGCGGCTTGTACGACCCGGATAACCTGCCACCAACACACCATCCCCTAAGCTTACGCCGCTCGCATTCACTTTTAAGAACGACTTTGGCTCATAAGGTACGTTATCTTCGCTGTAATCTGCAGGTTTACCATCTTTACCGACATAGCCACGTACAAACGTAAAATCAGCTGTATGACGTGGGTATTCAAAGTTATCGATGTCACCACCAAAATTACCCAATGCTTCTGCTGGGGCATAAACTAAGCGCACATCTTTGATCATTAGTTGCTTGATCATGAAGTACTCTAAGCCATGGTGAAAATCTCGAACCGTACAACGGTAGTTAGGATCTGATTCACACTCGCTGATCAACGCCTTGCGGTTCGCTTGAATCGCCTCATAACGCGCTTTGCCGTGTAGTTCTGCGGGTAAGTTACCCAGTACGCGCTCAGTGACATCATCCACTTGTTCTGTTACATACAAACGCTCTTGTGGGCCTGCAGGTAGCTCTTTTGATAAGTCAGCTGCTAAAAAGCCTTTTTCAATTAAGTTGTTTTCTGGTGTGCTGTTATTTTGAATCGCGCCATAAGCACAGTGATGATTAGTTACCGCCAAGCCTTTTGGTGACACAAATGACGCAGAGCAATAACCTAAACCAACCACTGCATTGAGTGGGTATTGGTTGAGATCTGCCACTTGTGAAGCCGGTAATTCGATACCAACGCGGTCAAACTCGCTTTGTAATTGTTTTAATTGATGCGGTTGCCACTGCCCTTCATCAGCGTATGCGCTACCTACAGCGACAACACCCATTAGTGCTAATGAAGTAGTAATAATATTTTTTTTAATCATGTTAATCCTAGTCAGTGCAAAGCACTATTCTATTGTTGCCTGAAAAAATCGCGCTAAGACTACCATAACCTTGATTGAGTAAAGGGATATTGCGATTAACTACGATTGAGTAGTAAAAACAGAAAATAAAAAGCCCCTACTATGAGTATGCAATTGGTAGGGGCATTAGCTTTTTAAATTGTTAAGTGTTGGCTTTTAAAAAGTCATAAAGTTCATCTTTTAGCGCGGCGCGTTGGTGTTTCTTTTCATGCATATCCGCATCTTCAATTGGCGAATTTTGCAATTCAAGCTCACGAATTTCTTTATCCATCTCATCATAACGCTGCATGGTTTTCTTGAAGTGAGCATCATTTTTAGCAAGATTATGGATTAATTCATTAAACTCCGGGAATTCGTTCAATAACGAGTGTTTTTCGCCTAGCATGGGCAACTCCTTTGGCTAGAATTTAAGTTCAATTTCACTGTATCACTGTAACAAACAGAGTCAACGCAGCAACCTTGTCCGAGATCAATAATCACAACGATTCAGAAAATATAGCGTTCAAACTAGAAATTTCCGTTTTTGATAACTTAAGCAATTGATAAACAGCATACAAAACGGGGATGGATTTACCCTATGTCATCAATAAGAATTACCCCTTTTTCAAGAGCTAGTTTAGTAATTTGAATTTGCGAAGTTAAGTTCAGTTTGCTCATAATGCTAGCACGATGAACATGAGCCGTTTTAGGCATTATATCAATCACTTGTGAAATTTGTTTCGCATTAAAGCCCTGCGCAAGTAGCTTAAAAACTTCTAACTCTCTTCGCGTAAGCTTGTTTAATACATTGTCAGTTTTTTGAGGTTTCAAGAAATGCGTGTTAATTGATGGGCTTAAAAATAGTTGGTTTTTAACGATAGAATGTATTGCAGTTATTAGCTCTTCAGCTGCATCTCGTTTCGATAGATAAGCATCAACACCTAAGTCTAACGCTCTTTGAATGTAAGACTTTTCCTCATACATACTCAAAATGATACGCCTAGCACTTGGTAACTTCTTGCCAATTAGTTGAGCGACTTCTAACCCATTTCTATCTGGCAGAGAAATGTCGATAACGAAGCAATCGATATCAATATCATCTATTTTGTGTAGACACTCACTGTAGCTACTAGCTTCAAAAGAAACTTGCCAATCAGGGTCTTCTTCTTCGATAAGAGCCTTAAAACCTTCTCTTACCATTTGATGATCGTCAATAAGCGCAAATTTCATAACAACTCCATGTATTGATTAATCCCCATTATAACGCGGTAAAAACGCACTCAGGTAAGAAAAATTCTTATAAGCCTAAGAAAAGTGGAAATAATTTTTTTGATGCCCTCCTAGTAAACTAACCCTAAATGATAAGGAAATAGCCATGAATAAATTCGCAGGGGAAACAAGCCACTTTCAAAACATCACCGTATTACTACATTACATAGGTGAGTCAAATTATCGTATTGAGTGGACAAGTAAAATGACAAAAGGGTCTACTAACCTAGTCAAAACAGGTAAAAATAAATACGTAGTAATGCGAAAATGGCCAGAAGCGAAAGCCTTAACGGATGTTGCAGCTAACTTTACTTCACGTAATGCCGCTTTTGTTCATTTCATCAAAAATGTAGACATAATTAAAAGTAACGATGAAACCATCAATAAAGCCAAACAGCGATGTTTAGATTATTTTACTCAGTGCGAGCATATCAAGCCAGTAACCAAAACAGCTTTCCCTAAACCACGCTTGCAAGGGGCTCTAGGCCGTGAAGTGATTGTGAAGCATAAGCGTAATATGTCTGATATTGCTAAAGGGCATTTATTACAACTTATTGGTAATAAAGCTGAAATCCAAGTTACACAACGTTATACTTTGTGCAACCCTAGCGCCAAACAACAGTTTGATACGACGCAAGTTTACATATTATAAAAAGGTTATGCTTACTCATGGATAGAGTCTTCAACAAAAGTTCTTTTGGTACTCTTGCTTCTCACTTTAAAAGCATCAAGCGCACTGAAATTGTAAAGTTTGTACTGTTATCGTGCTTAATCGTTTTAATTGCACCCATTATCGAAAATAGTCTTTATTTATTTTCCTTTAACTATGTTGTGTATGAGGACTTTGTTAGCTGGTACTTTCCGGTTGGCTTTAGAGTAGTTTGTTATCTGTTTTTTCCTTTGCGTTATTGGCCAGCATTAGCAGTCGGTTTTACATTAGGACAAATCAGTTATGTTTGGTATTTTTATGATGTTCCTCTTGATGATGCCCTCTATAGGCTTGTTAGCTTTGCATGCCGAGAGTTTTTGATTCTTACTCCTCTTCTGCTGGCAAAGCTTTTCAAAGTTCGATTAGATATTCAAACTGTTAAAAGTGCTGTTACAGTATTATTTATTGCAATTTCATATCGCTTTATACGATCAATGCTCATTATCTTACCGAGTGATAGCCAAAACAAGTACCGGCTTATTGCTGATGAAGATCGTTTTGAAATGATGTTAGCTCATCAGCTTGGCGGTATCATAACGACACTTATCATGTTGCTTTTCGCGTTTCATGCTAAAACAATTTACCAGCAATTAAATAAACTCATAACTAAAGAGGTTAGTACTCTCTTAGTGCAGCTGTGTTTTTGCCTCACTGTTTTTATTGGGGTTTATTTGTTTGAACCTAAATCACTTTATCTCTTGCGAATGCTCGCTATATTTCCATTGATATGGTTTAGCTATCGATACGGGGCCTTAGGGGCTCTGAGCTATGCAAGTGTAACTGTTATATCCTTACTCATTAACGTCTATGGTGTGAATGAAACCGAGTTACTCCTGACTACGCAACTTTACATAATAAGTTACAGCGTTCTGGCTCTTTTGCTCAGTGCATTTGTTACTGAATTAAATAAGTCTAAATCCGCATTATTAGAGCAAAATAAAGAATTAATTGAACTTAGCACGCTAACTCAAAACTTAGCCTCTAAAGTTGTCAATGTTCAAGAATCTGAGCGAAGCCAGCTTTCACAAGAATTACATGATGATATAGGTCAAAACCTAACAGCTTTAAAAACAAATATTGCAATATTAGAAAAGAAAACAGCCAACCATAACGAGCTAGCATCGACAATTACACGACTCCAAAACGTTTCAAGCCATATGTATGACTCGGTATATAGGTTAATGCACTGGCTGAGACCTCGTCTATTAGACGAATTGGGTTTAGAAGCAGCATTAAAAAGCGAGTTATTCTCTGAGCACCTAAATGAAGCTGGAATAGCTTATCAATGCAAAATAAGTGGACCGATAGATAACTTAAATGATGATTTTAAAATAGCTATATTCCGTATATGCCAAGAGGCATCAACCAATGCTGTTAAGCATTCTCTGGCCACAGAGTTTTCAATCGATATAACTTATCTACAAAATAAGCTTGAAGTAATCATTAATGACAATGGTATTGGCTTATCTGCACAGCCAAATTCTAATTCAAAAGGAGGGTTTGGAGTGTTAGGAATTGTTGAACGTGTTTCAGTTCTTAATGGTAAAACACAGTTTAAAAATGGTGAATTTGGTGGTTTAACAATAATGATAAATTTCACTACTACACATAATGGTTACTCCGCAGTAGCCATAAACTAAACAGTGAAAACTCGTCACACTCTCCCTTTAATACTCTTATTCAAAGCCAGTAAACCACTTTTTGTATGAGCGGAGTGGATTTTCTCCACCCTAAAAACAAAAAGCCTCGGTAAATACCGAGGCTCTTGTATAATTTGGTGAGTCAGCCAATAAGCCGGGTTCTGTCGTGGATAATCATTCGTCTAGGCCATAAATTGCTCTATGGCTCAAGCAACCTACCCGGTTCCAACGTGGGCCACGCCATAAGGAACCCTATTTGGTCTTGCTCCGGGTGGAGTTTACCTTGCAACCAACTGTTACCAGTGGCCCGGTGCGCTCTTACCGCACCCTTTCACCCTTACCAACCGAAGTTGGCGGTCTCCTCTCTGCTGCACTTGTCGTAGGCTCGCGCCCCCCAGCCGTTAGCTGGCACCCTGCCCTGTGGAGCCCGGACTTTCCTCCCCCTGCGCATTTTCGTTGCAGGCAGCGATTATCTCGGCTGACTCGGCGCGCAGTATACCTGAGCGCGCACTTCTATGCAGTAAAGAATTAGTCTTTTTCGTCAATAATTGCTTTATAAAGTGCGTTTTTCTTCAAACCAAAATACTCAGCCACCACACCGCAAGCTTTTTTCAGTGGCATTTCAGCTTCAAGCAAACCTAGCATACGACGCGCATCTTCTGGAATATCGTCACTTTGCTTCGCTTTACCCGGTAACATCAGTACGATTTCACCGCGTTGCTTAGTTGGATCATCCGTTAAAAACTGTTTTAACTCGGCAACCGTGCCATTGAAAAAAGTTTCGAAAGTTTTAGTCAGTTCTTTCGCAAACACCACTGGCTGCTCTGCACCGAGAGCTGCTTCTAAATCATCAAGGCTCGCCATTATACGGTGGGTACTTTCATACATGATGCTAGTAATACCTGAGTTTACCGCTTCGATAAAAAAGCTCTGCCTTGCTTTACTCTTTGCAGGTGTAAAACCAATAAACTGAAAACGATCTGTCGGTAAACCAGAACAACACACAGCGGTAATTGCTGCACATGCTCCCGGCACTGGCGTGACATGCGCGCCCTGTTCACGGCATAAATTGACTACCGCATAACCTGGGTCGCTAATCAGTGGCGTGCCGGCGTCAGATACCAGCGCAATGTTCATTCCTTGCTCTAACCAATCAACAATTTGTTGCGCTTTTTGTTTCTCGTTATGGTCATGTAAAGCAAAGGTTTTTGCTTTGATATTAAAATGGCTTAACAACTTTCCTGTGTGACGAGTATCTTCAGCGGCTATTAAGTCAACCTCAGATAGGGTTTGGATGGCACGCTGGCTGATGTCATCAAAGTTACCAATAGGCGTGGCAACAATGTAAAGAGTGCCGATTTTATCTGAATTGTCCTCATTTAACATTGAGGTCTCCTGCGTCAGTCAGTAATATAAGCAAATCGCGTTAACGTATCGGGAAATCATTGTGCGACTTAAACTTGTTAGTCTATTAATTGTATTGTCAGGGTTATCGGCTTGTAGCACAACCGAAAAACCTCGAAATAGTGCAGAAAATCAATCGGGCCAATCGAGTACGGCTCTATCACAGCTAACCGACGCACAATCTATGTACCAAGTGGCACTAAACCGTCAAGGCGCCGATAAAATCCAGCTTTTATACACCGCTCGTGATGCGGCTATCAGCGAAGAACGTTGGTCGCTACTAGAAAAAATCTGTTTCGAACTAGAAGCGACCCCAAGTGTAGACCAAATTCAAAACAAACTTTACATTGCCCTTGCACAAGAGCATCAAGGCAAAAGCGACTTAGCTTTAGCTCAGTTAAAACAGCTCGAGCCACAGCTAAGTCAACCTGAGCATCTGGCATGGCACCAATACTTAACAGGTCGCGTTTATGCATCGCAAGGTATGCCAAAACAAGCAATGACTTACTTTTTTAAGGCATCAACACTTAGCAGCAAAAACAACTTTACCGTTGCGAATCTCAATAAAGATTTATGGCAAAGCCTAACCCAGCTTTCTTCGTACGCACTCGAACGCTTTAATCGTGGTTCTGTGGTACAACAAGGTTGGGTTAATCTAGCGCTTTACCACCAAGTGTATTTGGGTGCGCCGGTCGAATTACACCAAGCAATGAATAACTGGTTGCGCCGCTACCCTGGCCACCCGGCAGCAGAAGTGCTTCCAAAAAAAGTGACTGAGCTGGTACAAATTGAGCCTTTAAATGTAAAACGCCTAGCTGTATTACTTCCACAATCAGGTGCCAATGAGCGATTAGGTGATGCTTTAAAAGCGGGTGTTCTCGCGGCCCTCGATGGACAATCATTAGAACAAACATTATTTATTGATGAGTCACTATCTGCTCCAGAAATTGCACTTAAACTCAGCGAGTTTAAAGCCGACTTTGTTATTGGCCCATTATTAAAAAGTAACATTGAAAAGTTGACCAGCGCGCAAACACTTGTTGATTACCCGGTAATGCATTTAAACACCTTTGATGGTGAGCGTATTTCTCAGCAGCATTTTTTCTTTGCATTAAACCCTGAGCATGAAGTTCAACAAGCCTTAGAACGTTTTTTAACTGCAGGCTATCAAAAACCTATGCTTTTGGCACCGAATAACAGTAACGGTCAACGCTTAGTTGAATACTTCAATACGCAATGGCAACGCTATAGCGAAGTTAAACCACAAATCGGATTTTATTCCGGCAAAGACGATATGCCTAAGACTATTACAGGCCTCTTAGAAGTAGACCAAAGTAAAGAGCGCATAAAAGTCGTAAAATCATTATTTAAACAAGAAGTTGAAAGCGAAACCCGCTCACGCAGTGATATCGATGTAGTTTATATTTTAGGGGATGCCACCGAAACACGCCTAATTAAACCATATTTAGACGTTAACGTGAGTACTTTTGCTGATCGTATTCCGCTTTATGCCAGCTCAAAAAGCCACAGTAAACAAATCGATAGAACCGATAAAGGCGATTTAGATGGCCTTTATTTTACGGAACTACCTTGGATGCTTGACGGTCAAATTGCACAACATAATTTACGCCAGCAATACGATAGTTTATGGCCAGAGAACGCTGATATAAGTCAGCGCTTATTCGCAATGGCATTCGATGCAGCCAGTATGTTTGGTGATGTAAAGCAGTTGAGCATGGTACAAGGCAAACGCTTTAGTGGTATTAGTGGTCAATTAAGCATTGCCAGTAATGGTTATGTAACACGCTCTTTAGATTGGGCACAGTACAAGAACAAAAAAATTATTGCTGTTGATTTAGCAATAGAGCAACCAATTCCACTATTCATGCAATCTGCTGTTGGGATTAACGCTGCTAAATAAACGGTTATTTCAAAATACTACTAGCTCAAGGATGAAGCTATGTCGTGGTTTAAGCAATTGTGGCAAAATAGCCGCGAAAAAGGCCTGTATTACGAAAAACAGGCTGAACAGTATTTAATACAACATGGCTTAAAGACCATTGAGCGTAATTATTTTTGTAAATACGGTGAGCTCGACCTGATAATGCGCGACGGGCAAACACTGGTATTTGTAGAAGTGAAATTTAGGAAAAACGCCCTTCGTGGCGGCGCAAACTACGCGCTCAGCAAGCTAAAACAGCAACGATTAAGGCGAACGATTAGCCATTATCTTGCCGAAAAAAAGATCTCAAATCAGTTAATGCGGATAGATTATGTCGCTATAACGGGTGAGCTTAATAGCAGCCTTAACTGGTTTAAAAATGTTTACTAACGCCTTCTGGCGTCGGCTTAATTTGGTAGGTTATGCAAGAAACGATTAAAAAAATCTTTACCGAAAATATTCAAGTTCAAATAGCTGCAGGTGAAGTACTTCCGAGCGCACTTGAATCAGCAGCGTTCACCATCGCGCAAAGCCTAATTAACGGCAATAAATTACTATGCTGTGGTACCCCTAGCTGTCATATGTTGGCACAGCACATGGCAGGGTTATTAATTAACTTTTATGAGACCGAGCGCCCGTGTCTTCCAGCAGTTGCGCTTGCACAAGATCAAGTTAACTTAGGCTCAACGGCAAATAACGATGAGCACGAAACTTTTGCCAGACAAATTCGAGCATTTGCACAACAAGGTGACCTTTTACTAGCAATTGCGGTGAATGGTAATGAAAAGCAGATTATCTCAGCAGTCGAAGCTGCACTGACTCGTGATATGAAAGTCATTGTGCTTGTTGGCGATGATGGCGGTGAATTAGTCGGTTTACTTGGGCCAAATGATGTTGAAATTCGTGTGCCTTCAAAACGCCCAAGCCGCATTGTTGAGTCGCACTTAGTCAACTTACACTGTCTAAGTGAGCTTATCGATTTAACCCTATTCCCACAGGAAGAAAATTAATGTTTAAACAGTCTTTAATTGTATTTGGTACCGTTTTATTGCTGCAGGGCTGTGCAGCTGCTGTCGTGGCTGGTACAGCGGGTGCTGTAACAGCCGCGAATGATCGTCGCACAATTGGTTCACAAATCGACGATAACAATATCGAAATTAAAAGCTCAATTGCTATCAGTGAAAATGAGCGCTTACATAAATATGCTAACGTTAACGTCATTAGCGTTAATGGTATTGTGCTTATGATTGGTCAAGTTGCCAATCAAGAAATGAAAGACGAAGCACAACGTGCTATCGAAGGCGTTGATGGCATTCGTAAGATACACAACCAAATTCGCATTGGCTCAAATATTGGTATAAGCACACAAACTCATGACTCATGGCTTACCTCTAAAGTTAAAACCCAATTACTCACCACAGAGAGCATCAGCAGTAATAACATCAAAGTAGTTACAGAGAATGGCGAAGTCTTTTTAATGGGCTTAGTGAGCGACTCTGAAGCAAATTTAGCAGTTGATGTAGCACGTAACGTATCAGGCGTTGAACGTGTTATTAAAGTGTTTGAATATTTATAATCTCAAACCGTAAATTGATAATAAAAAACCCGCTAATAAGCGGGTTTCTTGTATTTGAATAAGGTTACTTAATCACTCGTAAGTGAGCACCTTTTTTCTTCTCTGGTTTTGTCGGTGGTTCATCATCTGGCGTAATATCGTCAGGTGTTTCAACACTTTCTAATACCGGAGTAAAATCGTCTTCGTCCTCGATGAATTCTTCTGCAGTAAATACAGTCCCTTCACCATTCTCACGTGCATAAATTGCGAGCACAGCACCCATTGGTACGTAAACTTGCATTGGTTGACCACCAAAACGCGCATTAAAGCTAAGTTGTTGGTTGTCCATTGCAAATTGTGTTACCGCTGATGGGCTTATGTTCAAAACGATCTGGCCGTCTTGCACAAACTGTGTTGGTACTTGTACAGCAGGAAAATCAGCGTTAACCACTAAGTGTGGTGTGCACTGATTATCAACAATCCAATCAAAGAAGGCGCGTAGTAAATAAGGACGATTAGGCGTCATTATAAACGGATCTCACGCTCAGCTTCAGTTAGTGAAGCTTGGAATGATTCACGCTCAAATAAACGTAACATGTATTCTTTAAGCTCTTTAGCGCCAGCACCATTAAGCTCAATGCCAAGCTCAGGTAAACGCCAAAGTAGCGGTGCTAAGTAACAATCAACTAAGCTGAACTCTTCGCTCATGAAGTAAGGAGCTTCAGAGAAGATCGGTGCAATTGCAAGTAACGCTTCTGTAAGCTCTTTACGTGCTTGCGCAGCTTCGCTGCTACCGCTAGTGATTTTGTTAGCTAGGCTATACCAATCAGTATCGATACGATGCATCATTAGACGACTACGGCCACGCATAACCGGATAAACTGGCATTAGTGGAGGATGAGGGAAACGTTCATCAAGGTATTCCATGATGATGTTTGCCTGATATAAACCAAGCTCACGATCGATCAGTGTTGGTACTGTACCGTAAGGGTTAATCTCATGAAGTGCTTCTGGCAGGTTATCCTTTTCAGCCAGGTGAATGTCAACACTTACACCTTTTTCAGCAAGTACGATACGTACTTGATGGCTATACATACAGTTAGCACCAGAAAACAGGGTCATTACAGGGCGCTTATTGGCAGCTACGGCCATGCCTACCTCCATTATATTACAAAAACAGCAATAGGGGCTTAAGCCCCTATCACAAAATTACCTTTCAAAATGCCCAGGATTAGTGAACATCTCTCCAGTATTCTTTCTTCAGCATGAATGCCAAGATAAATAGAATCACTAAGAAACCAATTACCTTAAGACCTAACGCTTCTGACTCTAAACGTGACGGTTCGCCAACGTAAGCTAAGAAGTTAGTTAAGTCACGAGCAGCACGATCGTACTCGTCGTCACTCATTTCACCAGAACCATCTGTTTCAGTGCCAACAACTTTAGTCACAGTGTGACCGTGTTCTTCCACTTCTTCAGTGATTGGTGTTGGTAAACCTTGTAGTTCTTGAAGAACGTGCGGCATACCTACCGATGGGAAAACAATATTGTTTACGCCAAACGGACGAGATTCATCTTTGTAGAATGACTTCAGATAAGTGTAGATCCAGTCAGTACCACGAACTCGCGCTACAAGCGTAAGGTCCGGTGGCGCTGCGCCAAACCATTTAGCTGCGTCATCTTTACCAATCGCATTTTTGATGTGGCTACCAACTTTTGAGCCATCAAAAATTAGTTGCTCTTGACCAATCTCAGTAGGAATACCGATATCGCGGAACGTACGCTCATAACGTTGATACTGCATTTGGTGACAACCAAGACAGTAGTTCATGAACAATTTAGCACCGCGTTGTAAAGACGCGTTATCTTTAAGGTCAATGTTCGCATCCATTAAAGGAACCGAAGGACCTGCTGCCATTGTCAACGATGGCAATAATGCGAATAAACCGATAATTAGCTTTTTCATCATTTCGTCAACCTCGTTGGTAATGGCTTAGTTTTCTCATTCTTGCTGTAAACAAATAACAATACGAAGAACATGAAGTATGTCACAGTCGTGATTTGTGATAACAGCGTTTTGAAATCAGTTTGTGGAGTAGCACCAACCCAACCTAAGATAACGAAAGTTACCACAAATTGTGCGATGTTTAACTTGTGTAAACCACAACGATAACGAATAGAACGAACCGAGCCACGGTCAATCCAAGGTAGTAACGCAAGCACTACGATAGATGCACCCATCGCCGCAACACCCATTAACTTGTTAGGGATTGCACGAAGGATTGCATAGAATGGCGTAAAGTACCAAACAGGGAAAATGTGCTCTGGTGTTTTCAGTGGGTTAGCTGCTTCGAAGTTTGGCGCTTCTAAGAAGAAACCATTCATCGCAGGCATAAAGAATACAACCCAGCAGAATAAGATTAAGAAACCAACCACACCCACAATATCTTTCACTGTGTAGTAAGGGTGGAACGGGATTGCATCAACAATGTCTTTCTTGTTGGTGTAATACTCGTGGAATTTGAATTTAGGCTTATCTTCTTCAGCTACAGAACCTTTCTTACGCTTGATTTCAACACCGTCAGGGTTGTTTGAACCCACTTCGTGTAGTGCAACAATGTGTAAGAATACTAAGATAACAATAACTAAAGGTAATGCAATTACGTGTAGTGCAAAGAAGCGGTTAAGCGTAGCACCTGAAATTACGTAGTCACCACGGATCCAAAGCGTTAAATCATCACCAATAACCGGAATCGCACCGAATAGTGAAATGATTACCTGTGCACCCCAGAAAGACATTTGTCCCCAAGGAAGTAAGTAACCCATGAAAGCTTCAGCCATAAGCGCTAAGAAAATGAACATACCGAATAACCACAGTAATTCACGTGGTTTTTGGTAAGAACCGTAGATCATGCCACGGAACATGTGCAGATATACAACGATAAAGAACGCTGAAGCACCTGTTGAGTGAAGGTAACGAAGTAACCAACCGTATTCAACATCACGCATGATGTATTCTACAGATGCGAAAGCACCTTCAGCAGACGGTACGAAGTTCATTGTTAACCAGATACCAGTTACGATTTGGTTAACAAGTACTAACATGGCTAGTGAGCCAAAGAAGTACCAGAAGTTAAAGTTTTTTGGTGCTGGATACTGTGCAATATGCATGTTCCAAACACGTGTCATTGGAATACGATCGTCGATCCAACCAATAATTTTACCAAACATTACGCCACTCCTTTTTCTTCACCGACCAAAATAGTCGTGTCATCAAGGAAGGTATATGGAGGGATTTCTAGATTTAATGGAGCAGGTACAGATTGGAATACACGACCAGCCATATCAAATTTAGAACCGTGACACGGACAGAAGAAACCGTCGTCTGTGCCCTCTACTTTTTCACCAAAGCCACCTTGTAGGAAGCTAGGAGAACAACCTAAGTGCGTACAAATACCAACAGCAACGAAGATCTCAGGACGTTGCGAACGGTATTCATTGGTTGATGATTCAGGTTGTTGAGGCTCTTCAGACGCAGGATCACGAAGTTGACCTTCGTGTTCTTTCATCTGTTCAAGCATTTTAGGTGTACGATTAATAACCCAAACAGGTTTTCCTCGCCACTCAACACGTATTAATTGTCCAGGCTCAAGCTTGCTGATATCTACTTCTACAGGCGCACCCGCAGATTTAGCTCGCTCACTTGGATTCCAAGACGCAATAAAAGGAACAGCAGCCCCAGCCGCACCAACACCACCAACAACAGAGGTAGCTATGGTTAAAAAGCGACGTCGGCCATTGTCTACAGGCGCATTGCTCATCCACTTATCTCCACTATGATTCCCAACACTTGCCATATTGAGAACATCAGTTACAGCAGGTTAATTTTTAGAAATTTCAAAATAGACGCGATCATAATTAAAAGCCTTGATTAAAACAAGGTTATTCACAGTCTCATGCTCGAATAAACCCTATTTAATGAATTATTAATTTAGGTTAGCTCGAGTATGAAGCCGCTGGTTATGATAACGCATATAAAAAAACAATATACTGACCAAGATCAACCTCACTAAGAGGAAACAGAATTCTGCATTAGCTGTTGTTGAACTCACTCACATTACTTGCCCCCCAATTGTAGCAAAAAAATTCATCAATTAACTGATGGATTTAAGCTAATTTTGCTAAATCTTGAAGTTTTTTTACTGTAATACGCAGTAATTATTACTGGTGGTTAAATATCGAACGAAAAAAAGCTAGGTTTTTGCTAGTAGATATAAGCAGGCATTACAAACACTATTCTGGATTACGCATTAAATAACAACTTAAGCGCGAAATAAATTTCACGCCTATATCAAACGTAGGAGTACGCCGTCTGACAAAATTAACGAAGGGTATTCGTGCAATAGGAGGAGTCCATATAAACGGCTATAGCCATGCAAAGCATTCTCTTTTTCAGCACTGAAGAACCTCCTACGACGTATTTAGCTTAAAGCTTCAAAGCTCATTATTCCTTTCGCTTGGGATATCGCTGAAATACTCGACAAATTCCACCTCGAAACCTGCAGGATCAATGAAATATACATTTTTACGATAAGGGTTGTCTGGGCCGTGCTTATCAATCTCATAACCGGCTGAAACTAGACGTTCAATGACAGCATTAATATCGTTTGTCACGTAAGCAAAATGGGCAAGGCCAACTTGATGTCCTGCTAAATCACGGTTTTCAGCTTCACCGTTATCGCTTAATGCTAGATACTGGTAATCATCACCAAAGTGCAACCATTTACGCGGTTTGCCAGACCACTTGCTATCGCCTTGGCTACGCACACGCCAGTGCGGGAATGCCGCTTTATAAAAGTGCAGCATGGCATCAACATTACTAACAACAAGGTTTACGTGTTCTAAATACATGGCAGTTTTCCTTTTTATTTTTAAACTACCACTAAGATAAAACCTCAAGTTAAGTTTAGGTAAAGCACTTTTTCAAATAAAAAAGCCCCACTAAAGTGAGGCTTTTAAAAATGATTTGTTATTTATGAATTAACTACCAGCAACTTGCATTTGTTCAATCAATACAGAGCCTGTTTGAATACCGCCACGACGCTCGATGTCACCACCTAAGCCAACTACCGCTTTAAACATATCTTTTAAGTTACCAGCAATCGTGATCTCACTCACTGGATATTGGATTTCGCCATTCTCGACCCAGAAACCAGCCGCGCCACGCGAGTAATCACCAGTTACGGTATTTACACCTTGACCCATAAGTTCAGTTACTAATAAACCTGTACCCATGGTTTTTAATAATGCTTTTAAGTCAGCATGAGTTTGCTCAACTAGCCAGTTATGAATACCACCAGCATGACCCGTTGGTGCCATAGACAGTTTGCGTGCTGCGTAGCTTGCTAAAAGGTAAGTTTGCAGCTCACCACCTTGAATAATTTCACGGTCTACAGTTTTTAAACCCTCAGCATCAAACGGTGAAGACGCTAAGCCTTTCAATAAATGTGGGCGCTCAGAGATATTCACACAGTCACTGAATACTTTTGTGCCTAAGCTATCAAGTAAAAAGCTTGATTTACGATAAAGCGCTCCACCACCAATCGCCGACACTAAGTGGCCAAATAATGAATTAGCAATATCTGCTCTGAAGATAACAGGCACTTTCATGGTTCCAAGCTTTTGGCTATTAAGCTTAGCCAGAGTTTCTGTTGCCGCTTCTAGGCCTACTTTTGCAGCGTCATTCAAATCATCTTTATGACGCGCTACGGTATAAGCCGAGTCGCGCTGCATTTGCTCGCCTTCTTTACCAATCACCATAGTGCTAATGCTATGACGAGTGCGTGGGTAACCTGCAATCATACCATGGCTGTTACCATAAACACGTAAACCTTGGTGAGAAGAAAAACTCGCACCATCCGAATTTACAATGCGTTCATCGGCATTCAGCGCTGCTTGCTCTGCTTGATGACAAAGTTCAATACCTTGCTCTGGGCTTACTTCCCACGGGTGGTATAAATCTAAATCTTGCGGTGCAAACTCAAGCAACTCTTTATCAGCGATGCCATTAAATGGGTCGTCAGAAGTGAACTTAGCAATATCAATGGCTTTTTCTACCACTGTACGTAACGTTTTAGGGTTTAAATCGGCTGTAGATGCAGAGCCTTTGTTATTACCGACATAAACACTGATACCTAAGCCACCATCTTGGTTAAACTCTATTGTTTCAACTTCACCCATGCGCGTGCTGACAGACAAACCTGAAGTACTCGACATTGCCGCTTCAGCCGCAGTAGCACCTAACTTTTTTGCATGCTCTAGTACTTCGCTTACCGCGTCTTTCACTTCAGAAATGTGTTGATAAATAGGATCTTTCATCTTGTGTGTCCTAGGTTCTGATATTTTTTATAGTGTAGCGAATGCTAACACACTGAGAGACGTGCATCAGCTAATATTAATCATTAACTAAATGACGTATAATAGTGAATAGTTAAGTTTACTGAATGAGCATCCTTATGGCGAAGAAGAAAAAGCCACTAATTGAAGAAGAAATTATTTACGTATCAAAAAGCGAATTAAAACGTGAAGCCATGCAATATCATGGTTTGGGTGCTGAAATCGCAAAAATGCCGAAAAAGCAACGCGATCGTTTGCCACTCAATCATGAATTAAAAGAAGCGTTAGTTGTTTCGGATAAAGTCAGTGATAAAAGTGATGCTTATCGTCGTAACTTAAACTACATCGCAAAAGTATTACGTACAACAGAAAACGTTGATGAAATCCAAGCAATGATCGACATCATGCTTAACAAAAACAATCAAGCCGATGTTTTGATGAACAAAATCGAAACTCTGCGCGATAATCTGATCAAACAAGGTGATGAGTTGATCAATTCAACAATTGATCAATACCCTGCTCTTGAGCGCCAAAAAATGCGCCAGTTAGTGCGTAGCGCCGCAAAAGAAGTAAAAGCAGAAAAGCCTGCCAAAGGTTACAAAGAGTTATTCCAGTATCTAAAAGATGCGATTATGGTTTAATCTCCTTCGCGCGAAATAAATTTCACGCCTACATCAAATGTAGGCGTCACGCTTGCTTGGCGCGTCTTAAACATCACATAATACTCAACTATCGCGCGAAATAAATTTCACGCCTACATCAAACGTAGGCGACACGCTTGCTTGGCGCGTCTGAAATACCACACAACAAACAACCACCGCGCGAAATAAATTTCACGCCTACCTCAAACGTAGGCGTCACGCTTGCTTGGCGCGTATTAAACATCACACAATATTCAACCATCGCATGAAATAAATTTCACACCTACAACCAAATACAATTCCAAAACGGGTAATCGCCAACGTGCTTAACTAATTTTGCGCGTAGAGGGTTTGCCACTACATATCGAGCTTGATGTATTAGGTCGTTTTCATCTCTGATTTGATGATCATAAAAATTACTTTGCCAGACCACGACTTTACGCCCCTTTCTCTTACGAATAGACATGGTTACCATGCTTTTATACAGCTTAATTACTGCTGATAAGTTTTGCTGAGGGCGAAGTTGAAATATCCAATGCAAATGATCTGGCATGAGGACAAAGCAGATTGTCTCTACTTTATCTTCTAAATAGTAAATTGCTTTGGAAGCATCAACTGCATATAAGTAGTTGGCAAATATAGGTACTCGATTCTCACAACAAAGTGTTACTGAATAATAGCAATTTGAATGTGAGGTACGCCCTTTAAGTCTCTTCCTTGACGAAAACATAAACCTATCAATCCTGAAGGTAAAACCTGATCTTAGAACTTAATAATACACCTAGCCAATTTACACCAAAAATGTTTGAACCTCGCAATACAAAAACTCCGTGCGAAATAAATTTCACGCCTACATCACCGTAGGCGTCACGCTTGCTTAACGCGTCTGAAATACCACACAACAAACAACCCATCGCGCGAAATAAATTTCACGCCTACATCACCGTAGGTGTCACGCTTGCTTGGCGCGTCTGACATACATCGCGAGTCATGCACATAAACACATAACCAACATACACCACAGCTCAGCTTCAAACTGACAGCTGAAAGCTGACAGCTACTAAAACAAAAAAGGCTCTGAGCGTTCACTCAGAGCCTTTTTTAAATCGATAATCAATTACCAAATTTTTACGCGATCTTCTGGTTTGATATACATCTTGTCACCTTCTTTCACATCAAATGCCTGATAGAACTCTGGCATGTTTGAAAGAATACCGATTACACGGTAATGGCTTGGTGAATGAGGGTCTGTCATTAGACGGTTACGTAACTCTTCGTCACGATATTTACGACGCCAAATCTGCGACCAACCCATGAAGAAACGTTGATCACCTGTGTAACCATCAATGATAGGTGCTTTTTCATCACCAAGTGATAACTGGTAAGCAGTATAAGCAACGGTTAAGCCACCTAAGTCACCAATGTTTTCACCTAATGTAAGCTGACCATTTACGCTTGCATCTTCAAATGGCTTGTACTCATTATATTGAGCAACTAGCTGACCTGTACGCTCTTCAAACTGTTTAAGGTCTGATTCGCTCCACCAGTTACGTAAGTTACCGTCACCATCGTACTTCGCACCTTGGTCATCAAAACCGTGACCTAATTCGTGGCCGATTACCGCACCGATTGCACCGTAGTTAACAGCATCATCAGCTTCTAGATTGAAGAATGGCGGTTGTAAGATAGCCGCTGGGAATACGATTTCGTTGTTCACAGGGTTGTAGTAAGCGTTTACTGTTTGTGGTGTCATGTGCCACTCAGAACGGTCAACTGGCTTACCTAGTTTGTCGGTCATATCTGCATATTCCCACTCACTGTGGCGAATGTAGTTACCTACTAAGTCATCACCTTTTACTTCAAGTGCTGAGTAGTCTTTCCATTTATCTGGGTAACCAATTTTTGGCGTGAACTTATCAAGTTTTTCTTTTGCAGCAATTTTTGTTTCTGGGCTCATCCACTCAAGGTTTTCAATCGCAACTGCGTAACCTTTGATTACGTTATCAACTAACTCTTCCATGCGTGCTTTCGCTTCAGGTGGGAAGTTGTCTTTCACGTATACTTTACCAAGTATTTCACCTAACACACCGTTTGATGCATCAACTGCTTTTTTCCAAAGTGGTGATTGCTCTGTTACACCGCGCAGTGTTGTGCTGTAGAAATCAAAGTTAAGGTCTACTAACTCTTTATCTAAAAGGCCTGCATAGTTACTAACAAAGTGGAACTTAAGGTAGTTCTGCCAAGTAGCTAAGTCTGTATCGCTGTAAATACCCGCGAACTTTTCTAGGTAGCTAGGCTGGCGAATAATTACGTCTTCTGTTTTGATACCAGACGCATCAAGATAAGCAGCAAAGTCGAAGTCACCTGTCAGTTTGTTCGCATCAGCAACGCTCATCTTGTTGTAAGACTTAGTTGCATCACGGCTTTCAACACGGCTCCACTGCGCCTCGGCAATGCTTGTTTCAAGATCAATAATAGCTTTAGCCGCAGATTCTGCATCAGCTACACCCGCTTTGCTTAAGATAGCTGTTACATATTCTTGATAAGCCTCACGAATTTTTGTGAATTTCTCGTCATCTTTTAAGTAGTAATCACGATCTGGTAAACCTAAACCTGATTGATAAACATACATCGCGTTTTCGCTAGAGTTTTTCGCATCGTTGTTTACGTACCAACCAAAAGGTAAGCTACCGCCTTTAATGCGAAGCTCAGCCATTAAAGCAACAAGATCAGATTTGTTTTTTACTGCATCAACGCTTTCAAGAACTGGCGATAATGGTTTGATGCCTGCCGCTTCACGACCCGCTTCATCCATATAGCTGTTATAGAATGCAGCTAATTTAGCTTCATCAGAGCCCGGCTTAACATTTTTGTTTGCCGCTGCTTTTTCTAGCACTTCTTTCATCGCTTTTTGCGAATCATCGTAAAGCTGAGTAAATGAACCGTAGTTTGATTTATCACCTGGAATTTCAGTTTTCTCTAACCATTCGCCGTTTACGTGATAGTAAAAGTCATCTTGTGCGCGAACAGACTTGTCCATGTTCGCAAGTTCAATACCTGAATTTAAAGGTGCTTTTGCTTCAGTTACGGCCGCAGTTGCTGGTGCTTTAGTTTCTTGTTCTTTTTCACCACAACCAACAAGACCGAGCGCAAGTGCGATACTTGCCGCGGTAAGTGTTACTTTTTTCATGGGAGTCCCGTACTAATTATTTTTGAAGTATTTATCGAAAAACTAGTAAACATAATTAATCATTAGTTTTTCGCTTTCCCCATAATAAACCTCTCGCGCTAAACAATAAAACCTAATATGTAACAATTCTTATCAAAACAAGGTGAGCCGCATTTTTGAGCGGTGGGAGGGGAAAATAAACAGTAAGTGAGCATTGTAGGCGCGATTTTATATCGCAAAGTGCTCTTAATACTCACAAAGAGGATAAGAGACGCTCCGCTTAAGAGAATTTGTCTTTTGGCTTGCTCATTACCTTCTCATTCACTTCTCTTTGTGAAAAACTTATTTGAACCACAGAGAACACCGAGGCGCTGCGCGCTACACAGAGAAACCAATATTTAAAAGAGGTTTGGTCTCTCCTTCTCTTCCTCTATGTTCTCTATGTACTCTGTGGTCAGAAAAAGTTAAAAACTTAAAAATAGTTATAAATCCTTCGCTTAAAAGAAAACAATATTAAGGTTTCCTCATTCTTTACTCATTCACTTCTCTTTGTGCAATTATTTTCGCGTGAAATAAATTTCACGCCTACATCAAACCGTAGGCGTCACGCTTGCTTGGCGCGTATTACATTAAGCTTCAAACTAACAGCTGAAGGCTGGCGGCTATTATTGCTCAAATCTCTGCTTTATCTTTTCGATAATCTCAACATTGGCAGCTGGGAAGCTGTAATCATCAAGCTCGCTGAGTGCAACCCATTTGCCTTGTTGGCCTTCTGCGCCATGAGCAATACCTGAGAAATCATCTACAATGTGCACATCTAAGCGCACACATTTATCGCCATAGTCGTGCTCAATAACCATCAGCTCTTCACTGCCATTAACCGTTAGGTTTACTTCTTCTAACAGCTCACGCTTTAGCGCTGCAAATACGCTCTCGCCCTGCTCTACTTTACCGCCAGGAAATTCCCATAAGCCGCCTTGGTGTTTGTCATCTGGACGCTTACAAATAAATAACTGCTGATCTTTATAAATAACGCCAACAGCAACATGCACTACTTTTTTAGTCATTTGTTGTTTCCTTAATCATAAAAAAAGCGACGCAAGCGTCGCTTTTTATCACCATGTTTTGGTTATTTTAATTTACCGCAACACTGCTTATATTTATTACCTGAACCACATGGGCACGGCTCGTTACGGCCAACTTTAGGCTCTGCACGTTGAGTAACTACTGCGCCTTCTGGTGTTTCGCCACCGATGTGCTCAGCTTCTTCGTGTTGATATTCACGAGGTGCATTTTCGCTACGGCGATGTTGCTCTTCAACTTTCTCAACATCTTCTTCAGCGCGAACTTGTACTTTACTTAAAATACCTACAACATCGATTTTTAAGTTCTCTAACATTTCAGAGAATAGCTCGAACGATTCACGCTTGTACTCTTGCTTAGGATTCTTCTGAGCGTAACCACGTAAGTGGATACCTTGACGAAGGTGGTCCATCGCTGCCAAGTGATCTTTCCAATGTTGGTCTAGGCTTTGTAGCATAATCGCTTTTTCGAATTGACGTAGAACTGACTCGCCTACCATCTCTTCTTTTTGCTTGTATGCTTGCTCAACCGCTTGTTCGATACGCTCACGAAGTTTCTCTTCGTATAATTTGCTATCGTCAGCTAGCCATTGTGAAATTGGCAGCTCAATTAAGAAATCTTGTTTTAAGCGCTCTTCAAGACCTGGGATATCCCACATTTCCGCTAAGCTTTGCGGTGCAATGTATTGGTCAATCGTGCCGTTTAGAACATCGCTGCGAATTGCAGTGATAGTTTCTGAAATATCGCCTTCTTCAAGTAGTTCGTTACGCTGTGAGTAAACAACACGACGTTGGTCATTTGCTACATCATCGTACTCAAGTAATTGCTTACGAACGTCGAAGTTACGTGCTTCAACTTTACGTTGTGCGTTTTCGATTGCGCGGTTAACCCAAGGGTGTTCAATCGCTTCGCCGCGTTGCATACCTAGTTTACGCATCATGTTAGTCATGCGCTCACCAGCGAAGATACGCATTAGCGCGTCGTCCATTGATAAGTAGAAACGGCTTGAACCTGCATCACCTTGACGACCTGAACGACCACGTAACTGGTTATCGATACGACGAGATTCGTGACGCTCAGTACCAATGATGTGTAGACCACCCGCTTCGATTACCGCATCGTGGCGTTTTTGCCACTCATCTTTAATCGCTTTGATTTGTTCATCCGTTGGGTTTTCTAGCTTTTCAACTTCGCTATTCCAGTTACCACCTAACACGATATCGGTACCACGACCGGCCATGTTAGTTGCAATGGTTACTGTGCCAGGTAAACCAGCATCGGCGACAATGTCTGCTTCTTGCGCGTGGAACTTAGCATTAAGTACGTTGTGCTTAATTTTTTCTTTGCGTAAGAACTGCGATAAGTACTCAGAACTTTCGATAGAAATAGTACCAACAAGTACCGGTTGACCTCGTTCTTGACAATCTTTGATATCTGCAAGGATTGCTTCGTACTTTTCTTCTTGTGTTAAGTATACAAGGTCAGCACGATCGTCACGGATCATCGGTTTGTTAGTTGGCATTACAACTGTATCTAGACCATAGATAGACTGGAACTCAAACGCTTCAGTGTCTGCAGTACCTGTCATACCCGCTAGAGTGTCGTATAAACGGAAGTAGTTTTGGAATGTGATTGATGCCAAAGTTTGGTTTTCATTTTGAATGCGTACACCTTCTTTCGCTTCAACAGCTTGGTGTAAACCTTCTGACCAACGACGACCTTCCATTGTACGGCCTGTATGCTCATCAACAATGATAACTTCGTTTTCTTTAACAACGTAATCAACGTCTTTTTGATAAAGCTTGTGAGCACGAAGTGCTGCATACACATGGCTTAATAATGTGATGCTTGATGCAGAGTAAAGTGAATCACCTTCTTGGATTAAGCCACGCTCAATCAGTAGCTCTTCAACTTTAATTTGGCCACGTTCAGTTAAGTGAACTTGTTTCGACTTTTCATCGATAGTGAAGTCGCCGTCGCCTTCAACGCCTTCTTCATCTTCTTTTTCTTGTAGCTCAAGTTCTGGCACAATTTTATTAATTTCGATGTAAAGCTCAGAGCTGTCTTCAGCTGGACCTGAGATAATCAGCGGCGTACGCGCTTCATCGATTAGAATTGAATCCACCTCATCCACTACTGCGTAGTAAAGTGGGCGTTGCACACGCTCATCAATGCTAAATGCCATGTTATCGCGAAGATAATCAAAGCCAAATTCGTTATTAGTACCGTAAGTGATGTCAGCAGCGTAAGCTACTTTCTTTTGCTGTGGCATCATGCCAGGTACGTTACAACCGACTGTTAGGCCTAAAAATTCAAATAGTGGGCGGTTAGTTTCGGCGTCACGTTTTGCAAGGTAATCGTTCACGGTAATAACGTGAACACCTTTTCCTGTTAAACCACGAAGGTATGCAGGTAATGTTGCTGTTAATGTTTTACCTTCACCAGTACGCATTTCTGCGATGCGGCCTTGATGTAAAACCATACCACCTAGTAGCTGTACGTCGAAGTGACGCATGCCATTTACACGCTTAGATGCTTCACGTACCACAGCGAATGCTTCTGGTAAAATATCATCTAGGCTTTGTCCGTTATCGTAACGCTCTCTAAATTCAGCTGTTTTTGCTTTTAAATCTTCATCAGAAAGCGCTTCTAATTGCTTTTCAAGCGCATTAATTAGAGCGACCGTCTTTCTTAGGTTTTTAATAGTGCGGTCATTGCGACTACCAAAAATCTTGGTAAATAAATTAGATATCATGATAAAACCGTTACAATATGTTCTTTGTTAGCTAGTCATTAGCCAACCCATTTTCTTCAATTGATAATTAATATGCGCTTATGCTCATGATGTAGGGCATATTAATTAACAATTTGTCAGTACGCTGTTTAAAACACCGCTTATTTCGTGCGCTATCATACCAGAGTCTGCGCAACATCAAACCTTCTGTGTGTGAAGATATGGAATTTCGGCAAGAAAATTTAAAAATCAGCCATAATCTTTGATCTAACCCCATAAAAAAGGTGAAAACAAGACCACTGAGTAGATATGGCGACAATCGAAATAAAATCAAGATCAGCGAAGAAAAAAGGCGATTAGAGTGACGAAATTCGATTTTGTAAATGTAGGTAGTCATTTATGGCGACAATATATTATATATCCTTCACCAATGACGTGCTAAAGCACGACCTACTTGCTCAGTCTGCGAAAAAAATATTTGAACCACAGAGAACACAGAGGCGCTGCGCGCTACATAGAGAAACCAAATTATCACAAAGAGATTATGAGACGCTGCGCTTCAGAGGAAGTAAAAATAATCTCGTGGTCTCCTCATTCTCTTCTCATTCACTTCTCTTTGCGTAAAAGTTTTTAAGTTCGTAGGAACGGCTTTAGCCGTGAATTGCTCTAAACACTTCGGCACTAAAGTACCTCCTACATGCATTACAACAAACGCGACTATTCGGCTTCAAACTGACAGCTGAAAGCTGACGGCTGACGGCTGACGGCTTTATTTACTTCTTCCGCCCATGCAGGGCTAAGCGCTCTAATTTGGCTTTTAAAGATGGGGGGGCGTCTGCGGCAATGGCGCTGAGGTAATCAGCAGTTTGCTCGCTCATTTGACGTTTAGAAACAGGCTTTTGCTCTGGCTTATTTGTTGATGATAAGCGCTGCGTTGCCTGTGGGTTTGCGGTAATTTTAATTTGCCCAAGCTCTATCATGCCTGCGGCACGAAAATGAGAAAGCATATCCATTTTTAAGTAATTTAAACGCAGCGCAATCGGTGCCGAAACCGCTTCGATCATCAAAGTACCATCACGGTAATTACTTACTCGGCATTTTTTTGAAAGCGCTTCACCTAAAAAGTCATCAAGAATAGTTTGTTGAGAAGACAAGCCTTGGGTTTTACCAGCATAAGATGCTAAGCGACCACTCAAGTCCGCCATAATATCGCCAACAGCCTTTGGCGCGTATCTATCTTTTGCCATTAATCTTCTACCTAAAAGGGTTAATCACCACAAAGAGAATATACCACCTACGTAAATATGAAGCTATTAGGTTTGAGATGCGAGGTGCGAGATGCGAGTTATCGTAGGCGTCACGCTTGCTTGGCGCGTCTTGCATTTAGTACCAAGCCTGCAAATTAATACAGAGCCAACAAACAACACCGCACGACTTAAAACTTATGAATTAAAGCTTAAAGCTCCCTTCCTCTTCCTCCTGCGTGATTGTTTCTGGTACACTTTTCCTTTGTTTTTTATTTAACTTGCGCGATGACTCAACACTCTCTTACTTTAATCGTATTGGCCGGCGGGCTGGGTAGCCGCTTTGGCGGAAACAAACAAATTGCCGAAATTCCGGGGCTGGGCTGTACCATCATGGAGCTTAGTATTCAAGATGCGGTTAAAGCAGGTGTGAGCCAAGCGGTGATCATCATTAATAAAAAAATTCGTGCTGAGTTTGAGGCAACAATTTTACCGCGCCTGCCTGAATCGCTTGAAGTAATTCTAGTTGAGCAAGCAATTAGCTCAGTGCCAAATGGTTATGAGCACCTAGCCGCTGAACGCCAAAAGCCGTGGGGCACAGGCCATGCTTTACTTTGCGCAAAACCCTATGTTAATAACCCTGCTATTGTCATTACTGCCGATGATTATTATGGCGAGTCTTCTTTTGCTATTCTTAGCGAACACTTCAAACAGCATAGTAACTGGGCCATGGTAGGTTACCCGATAAAAGACACTCTTTCGGCACAGGGTGGTGTAAACCGTGGTGTATGCTCTGTTAATAGCCTGCAGCACTTGACTGATGTGGTTGAGTACCTAGATATTAAACTCGAAAATAATGTTTTAAAGGGTAACAACCCAGATGGTGAAAGGTTAGCAATAGCTGACGATTCACTTGGCTCAATGAGCTTTTGGGGAATAACACCAAGTTTATTTAAAGACTTAGAAAAAGGCTTTATTGAGTTTTTAGAAAATACTGACAACGGTGTCATTAAAGAGTACTATTTACCCAATGAGATACAACTCGCGATTAAAGATAACCGCCAAGCTGTAACCGTTTATACTGCAAAAGAGCCATGGTATGGCGTGACCTACAAAGCTGAATTGGATGCAATAGCACACACTTTATGTCAGTTACGTCAAAAACAAAACGATTAGCCCTCGCCTCTTCTTGCAAAAAATAAGTAATGGAAAATTAATGAAGTCGAATCCTGTTGCAACTTATCTTTCTGAGCACTTTGGCTTAGGTACAGATAACGTAACGCTAAAGCCAATTGGCAATGGCCATATCAACACAACCATGTTGCTTAAAGCTGAAGAAAACGCTTTAGTTGTGCAAAAATTAAATACCGATGTGTTCCCTAATCCTGAGCACCTAGTTGAAAATGCACGGCTAATTGAGCAACACCTAAGCGAAAAGCTTAGCAATGGTGAATATAACCTCGAAATTATTCGACATATTCCAACTCTCGAAAATGACTTTTTAGTTGAATGCGATCAAGGTGTTTGGCGTGCACTCGAATTTATTGGCGGCAGTTATAGTGAAGATGTTGTAGCAACTATCTCGCAAGCACAAACTGCAGCCAATGCATTTGGCCAATTCGCACTGGCTTTACAAGATTTTCAGGCTGAACAGCTACATCATGTGATCCCTGATTTTCATAACTTAGCAATGCGCTTTGACGCTTTTAAAAAGGTAATCGAAAAAGATCCTGTAAATCGTGTAGCACTTTGCCAAGACGACATCGACTTTTGTTTAGCTCAGCAATCTCTTGTTGAAGAGCTAAAACAGCTTGAAGGTAACATTCCTTTAAGACCATGCCATAACGATACAAAAATCAATAATATGCTTTTCTGCACACAGTCAGATGATGCAAAAGCAGTTATCGACCTAGATACCTGTATGCCAGGTTATTGGCTATTTGATTTTGGCGATATGGTGCGTACCTTCTGCTCTCCTGAGCAAGAAGATTCAACCAACCTAAGTAATGTACGTGTTCGTGAAGAAATCTTCGCCGCCATAGTTAAAGGTTATGTTGAACCACTACAAGATGTGATCACCGATGCCGAAAAAGAAAGCTTCTGGTTAGGCACCAAAGTCATGACCTTTATGATTGGCCTGCGCTTTTTAACAGACTTTATTGATGGCGATAATTACTTTGCCACCAAACATGCAAACCACAACCTTGAGCGCGCCCGCAACCAGTTTGCTCTATATCGCGATATTCTTGAAAAAGAGCACACATTAAAAGCGATTTTAGATATAAACAAGGGCTAGGTTTTATATTCACAAAGAGGATAAGAGGCACTACGCTTTAGAGAAACACAATTTGGTATGTTATTGTCTTCTCGTTCTTTCCTCATTCACTTCTCTTTTCGCAAAAAAGATCTTATGCGCGAAATAAATTTCACGCCTACATTCACCGTATGCTTCACGCTTGCTTGGCGCGTCTTAATTCAGCACCAAGCCTGCAAATTAATAAAGAACCCACAAACAATGCCCCTCGGGTAAAAACTGACAACTGAAAGCTGATGGCTAGTCTTTAAACATATTTGAACCATAGAGTACACAGAGGCGCTTCGCGCTACACAGAGAAACCAAATTGTCACAAAGAGGATAAGAGACGCTTCGCTTCAGAGGAATAAATTAAGATGTTTTTGGTTTACTCATTCACTTCTCTTTGTGCAATTATTTTCGGCACTAAAGTACCTCCTACGAGGTAGGCCCACAAACCACACCGTTCGACTCCAAACTGACAGCTGAAAGCTGATGGCTAGTCTTTCTCTTTGTGCAAAACATAACGCGCGAAATAAATTTCACGCCTACAACAATACGTAGGAACGGCTTTAGCCGTGAATAAAATAAAGATGTTCGGCGTTAAAACGCCTCCTACATCGTAGGAGTCACGCTTGCTTGGCTCGGATGGCATTTACCACAATAGCAGTAAACAAACACATCGCAATTCAGCCTGACGGCTGACGGCTACTATAATCCAGACAAAAAAAAGCCGCTTAAAGCGGCTTTTTATTTAGGGATTAAACCCTGAGTATTACTAACAAATATATTAGCTACCAGTTACTGTTTCACAAACTGCAGATAATGCGATTGACTCAGCAGTACCGTCAGCAGTAATAGTTGTAGTTGCAGTAGAACCACCTGTAGACAGTGGGATACGTGCATTAACAGTTACATTATAAGTGCTACCTTCAACAAGGTCAGCTAGTGAGAATGTACCACCTGAACCTGAAGCAACAACTTTCTTCTTGTTAGCTAAGCTATACTTAACTAGAGCACCGCTCATATCGATTGTTTGAGTAGAATCGTTAGAACATGCAGCCGTTACAGTGAAATCTTCTGAAGTGTAAGTTACTGGATTAGCTAGTACTACAGGTACCTCACCACATACATCAACTTCGCCGTTAGATTCAAACCAAACTTGACCGTTACCGTCAGTTACAGTTACAGATGCAGTTGCACTAGAAGAAATACCTTCTTTCTTAGCTTGACCCGAAGTTACTACAATATTATTTGAGCTGTTTGAGCTAATTTTACTAGTGTAGCTTGCATCAGAAGAATCTAGAGAAACCGTTAAGCCTTTAGCTGGAACATCATCACCACTAACAGCTACAGAAATACCCGAACTACAAACATCTACCGGTGCAGTTGAAGCAAAGAATGTTAAGTGGCTTGTTTGGAAGCTACCAGTGTAAGTACCTGAAGTTGCATTAAGAGCACCTACAGTTACCATATTAGTTTCTGACTGCCATAAACCCGTGTCTTCGTTATGAGACTTAAGACCTAGCATATCGCCAGTTTGAATAGCTTCACCATTGATCATAGTGTCAGATGGAATAGCCATTGAAACAGTGATAGGGTCAGAGAATTTCTTAATTTTCTTACCTTCGCTGTTTGTCATTGTAACATTAGCAACACCAACAGCTTTAACTGTTGTTTCTGCATCAGCGTCATTAATATTTGCTGGTACAATAGATTGTGCTGCAGAAGATGTAGCATCAGCGCCTGTTACGTTTAATGAAATTTCACCAGATACAGGTTCTTCATTTTCATCAAGTAAAATAACACCCGCTGGTACAGTTGCAGACGCACTTGAAGCGCCTTCTTCAGTAGCTGCTTCGATTGGTGCAGAAGTAGTACCACCCGCTTCAACTGTAGCTTCAACTACAGTATCGGCAATACCTTCAGCAGTTTTTGATGTAAGAGGTAAAACTTGATCAATTGAAGTTTCGCCTTCTTCAGCCACTAGGCTAACTGCGAATGTTTTACCAACATAACCATCTGCAGTTACGTTTACAGTTACTTCTTCAAGTGTTGCACCGTCTTTAACGGTGAAAGTAACACTACCGTCTTCAGTTGTAGTAGTTGTTAACGCTTCACCATCAACATCAACGATGTTACTAGATACAACACCGTCTTCTAAAAATGTTACGGTAGCATCAACCACATCAGTTGTAGCAGAATCAATAACACTAGTGTTAACAACTAGGCCTAGTTCAGCAGGCGCTTCAGGTGGAACAATGACGGTTACAGGTGGATCTACCGGATCAGGTACGACCTCATTTTTGTCGTCATCACTCGAACAGCCTGAAAGAGCAAAAACAGATGCTACAGACATTGCTAGTAGCGTTTTTTTGTTAGTAAACATAGGGAGTCCTTTTATTCCTTTTTTAAATAAACGTATCAAATAAGGTCGATTAATAATGAAAAGTTATTAGCCCGACTCTAATCTAAGAGTTATTAGGTAACAACTTTACACAGCTACCTAGTAGGTTAAATAACAATCACAACATTTGCAACAGTCATTTCGCATATTGAGCCTTTATTTTTCACTAAAAAGGCTCAATGTGAATTATAGGTAATATTTACAATCCATCAATTATGATTACAAAAAATAATTTCATTCTCTGTGTATTCAAATTAACAGAAAAAAAACATAGGTAAATTGGTTACTTATATTCTAGGTATACATCTCGCAAGCGGCTAAAGTTAGCATACACATAAGCTTTTGATAAACGACCTTGATTTAAGAACTTGCGGTCTAAGCTTATATTATTAAATGGCGTGTACGCACGGTTAAATACTACATTATTATGAGATTGACCCACTTGAGTATCAATTACGTGACGCCATGCTTGGTTACCTTTAATTTGGCCATAGCGGCTCACACTCATGTCTTTTCTTGGTGTAAGCGGGATGCTAAAAGCAAAGCCAATTTTTTTCACGCTCGTGTCTTGCGCATAAACTGCAAGATAACTATCGCCAAACCAAAAGCGGCTTTCAACTTTAAAACCAGAGTCGTCATAAAAGTAATTACCAGCCTCAGCATGCAAGGTAATGTCTTGTTCAACCCAATTAAACTGATAAGAAACTACCTGGATATCTTTGTGTGCATCATAATCTTGATAATCGAAATACCCTATATTGGCACTCACTTTATGTCGGCCTTCAGGGCTTAACCAAGTTGTTTCGTTTTGAATACCCATATAGTCTTGGTAATCTTTAAAATAACCAAGCTGAGTTTGGTTATAAATACCGTAAGGCAATGCAAATGTTTGATAAAGTGTTGCTCTGTCGAACTCTGACTCTTCGCGATAATATCTAAACGGTGCATCTTTTTCGTAGTCATCACTGTCGGCTACGTGCACTTGGCCACCAAAATTAAGCCCAGCTCCCTGCCATAATGGCACATCAACGTCTGCACGCACCGCAAATGAAAAATCATATACGCCAAGTTCAGTGGCGTAGTTATTTCTAAGCACAGGGCTTAGTGACACTCTTGGTTTAAAATAAGGCGTACTTGTATTCATTAAACCAACCCAAGTTAATGCTCTTGGCAACGGCATTGAGCCTTGAAAAACAATTACTTCTGGGTGTTTTTTCGCAAGAATAAATTCGCGGTATTCGTCTACATTACCTTTTAAGCTAAGCTGAGGAATATCTTGCTTAGACATCATTACATTAAACTCAGCACCTTCGCTGGTTACATATTGAGAAATGCGCCCAAGCACAAGGCCTATAGCATCAAGGTCGTTACGGTTAAATACTGAGTTTTCAAATTTTACTGCAATTTGCTTATCACTGTTAAAACCGACTTGTACACTTTCGAAGCCATCTTTAACCAAAGCATGCTTTAAAGTAGCTGCTTGTTTGGTCATTTCTTTATTGCTTTCGAAATAACGGTGTGCATTTGGGTCTTTAATGGTTACAGGTTCTTTATTAGCCGTTAGTTTAAAGTATGCTAATTCGTCACTTTCTGATAAAACGGGTTCTGGCGCACTTTCAATAGCCTCATATTCAGGTTTTGTGAATAAAGGCATTTTAAAATTAACGCCCCATAAAGTGTCTTCTTCACTGTAGTCTGTATTGCTATAAAAACGGCTAGTGAATGTTAATTCACCTATATCATATAGCCACTTTTTAGGGACCGTAACTTTTGCTGCGGCATTAAAAGCATCTGCGTCATGTTCAGCTTGTAGTGCAAACCAGTCTAATGGTTGCCATTCAACCCCCGCAAACGGGCCATCCATTTGGCCGCTAATACGGTCACTTACAGCGTAACCTGCTGAGAACCTAAAATCCCATAATTCTTTAGAGGCAACTGCATAATAGGTTTCGTAGTTATTTGCTGCACCGCCGATATCTTTTGCACCAATTGCAACAGTAAACCACTCTTTAGGTATATAAGGTAATTGATACTTAGCATTAAATGATAAATCGCGCAGTTGACCACTGCCTTCAGTATAAAACAAATTGTCATTCATTGATTCGGCTGCTATTTGGCCACTTACCTCAAGGCCATCAAATAAACCAGCTGAAAAAATAAAATTATGACCATCAACATACTCTTTACCTCTTAGGTCAAGCATATTGTTGTAGCCAATATCAATATTGCCAACATCAATAACACTTGCGTTAGGAGTATTAATTAGGCCTGTATAGCCAGTAAAAGATTGATAGTTATTTATTTTTTCTGAAGCTAGCACAGGAGCGCAAAGAGTAGCTAACCCGCTAATGAGTAAAGTGTTCGCCTTTAGCATAACTCGAATCCATGAAGAATTATTAGAATTTTTTGTTAACGCCAATATAGCATTAATTAATTAATTTAGTTAGTTATTCATCTTTAAAAAGTTAATACAAAAATGAAATTTAAATCATAGATAAAACCAAAATATCACAAAGAGGATAAGAGACGCTGCACTTTAGATAAAACAACTTATAAGATGTATTGGATCCCTCTTTTTCTTCTCATTCACTTCTCTTTGTGAAAAACTTATTTGAACCACAGAGAACACCGAGACGCTGCGCGCTACACAGAGAAACCAATATTTAAAAGAGGTTTGGTCTCTCCTTCTCTTCCTCTATGCTCTTTATGTCCTCTGTGGTTAGAAAAAAGATCTTTAATTTACAAAGAGGATAAGAGACGCTGCGCTTAAGAGAAAACAACTTATAAGATTTATAGGATCCCTTTTTTTCTTCTCATTCACTTCTCTTTGTGTAAAAACAATATTTGAACCACAGAGAACACCGAGGCGCTGCGCGCTAGATAGAGAAACCATTATTTAAAAAATTTGGTCTAATCTTCTCTTCCTCTGTGCTCTCTGTGCCCTCTGTGGTTAGAAAAAAGATCTTTAATTTACAAAGAGGATAAGAGACGCTGCGCTTAAGAGAAAACAACTTATAAGATTTATAGGATCCCTCTTTTTCTTCTCATTCACTTCTCTTTGTGTAAAAACAATATTTGAACCACAGAGAACACCGAGGCGCTGCGCGCTACACAGAGAAACCAATATTTAAAAGAGGTTTGGTCTCTCCTTCTCTTCCTCTATGCTCTCTATGTACTCTGTGGTCAGAAAAAGTTAAAAACTTAAAAATAGTTATAAATCCTTCGCTTAAAAGAAAACAATATTAAGGTTTCCTCATTCTTTACTCATTCACTTCTCTTTGTGCAAATGTTCTTTAAAAATTAGGCTGAATTCAGCAACCTACTAACAAATTATCACATCACCAACAAGCAACACCATTCAGCCTCAAACTGACAGCTGAAAACTGATGGCCCGTGATTTATGAAAATTCCATCACTCCATGTTGAACTTTGCTCGTTGCCGTTGTAATCAATAACCTCTATGCTGAACATGTGCTTCAAAAATAAGGATATAATTATGCATATCAAACACCACGGAGCAGTTAACGGTGTTACAGGCTCGTGCCACCAGCTTATTATTGACGACAACAACTCAATACTCATTGATTGTGGGCTGTTTCAGGGCGAAGACAGCCACGAAGATCTCAACATCGACTTTGATATATCTACAGTAAAAGCGCTTATAATTACCCACTGCCATATTGATCATGTAGGTCGCATACCTTACCTATTTTTAGCTGGCTTTAAAGGGCCAATTTATACCTCTATTGCTACCGCAAAACTATTACCACTCGTTATTGAAGACGCCTTAAAACTAGGCGTAACACGTGATGAAGCCATAATAAACACCTGTATAAGAAGACTAAAACAGCAAATAGTGAGTCTAGATTTTAATAAATGGTACTCCATACCTGTAGGAGTGGGCTTTAGCCCCGAAAAAGCAGCCTTGAGCTCCCAAAGCCAAGAAACTTTATTTAAAATCCGCCTACAACGCGCCGGTCATATTCTTGGCTCTGCCTATTTAGAAATTGAGCTTGGTAAAAAGCCAAATAACCACAGAGTAGTATTTTCTGGTGATTTGGGTGCGCCTTACACACCGTTATTGCCATCGCCTAAACCGCCCTATCGTGCCGATACGCTTGTGATTGAATCTACCTATGGTGATAAAAACCATGATGGCCGTAAGGCACGGGTAAAGGTTTTAAAAAATATTATAGAGCGAGCCGTTGCAGATAACGGCGTGGTGCTTATTCCTGCGTTTAGTATTGGCCGTACGCAAGAGCTACTATATGAGCTTGAGCAAATTATTCACTCTGCACGCAAAAATTCAATGTGGCATAAGCTGCAAGTTATTGTTGACTCGCCGATGGCTGCTAATTTCACTGCTGAGTACCAACACTTTAAAACCCTTTGGGATAACGAGGCAAAAAGGCGCATAAAACAAGGCCGCCACCCGTTAGACTTTAGCCAGCTGCATACAATTGATACCCATCAAGAGCACATGGCACTCATTAACTTTTTAAGTTCAAGGCAACAGCCAGCAATTATAATCGCAGCCAGTGGCATGTGCACCGGTGGTAGAATCGTTAATTATTTAGAGCGGTTTTTACCAGACAAAACAACCGATATTATTTTTGTGGGTTATCAAGGTAAGGGCACGTTAGGGCGCGATATTCAAACTTATGGGCCTAGAGGTGGCTACGTTTATATTAATAACGAGAAGATTTATATAAATGCAGCAATACATACTATCAGTGGCTACAGCGCCCACGCAGATCAAAACGGGCTAATTAGGTTTGTAATGGGTATGAAAAAGAAGCCTAAGTTAATCAAAATTGTTCACGGCGATGACGAAGCTAAAGCAACCCTGGCTAAAAAATACCAAGCCCTATTAGGCGATAAAACCAAGATTGAAATAGCTACTTAGATTTATCTATTTATATTGCTTTGAACCACAGATTACACAGAGAAAAAATTGTAATAAGAGGTTTTACCTTAGAGAACAGTCTGTGCCGCCTGTGGTGTAATTCGATTTGAATAATTTGAACCACAGAGTACATAGAGGCGCTGCGCGCTACATAGAGAAGAAAACTCTAATTAAGAGAACGTTTTACCTAATAAATCTGAGGTTACAATTAGATTTGAAGCCAAGAGAAAAACTAAACTTGAATTCGCTTAATACCATCCACTAACCTTGTAACATTAAAGTTAATAAGCAAACCTGTTTTGATGTCGGTTAATTTTAAATATGTAATTAACTGTGCTGTGTGAATGGGTAAAAGCTTTTCTACTACTTTCAATTCGATAATTAGCGACTTTGGAAGCAATATGTCAAGTCGATACCCAGCATCTAAACAGACACTCTTGTATGAAATAGGTAACTCAACTTGGTTAAGTGGTGAAAAGCCAACTTGCAGCAATTCATATACCAAGCAACTTTCATAGGTAGACTCTAATAAACCTGGCCCTAGTTGTTTGTGTACTTCAATAGCACACGCTATTACTTTACGGGTAATTATATCCATTTCCATATAGCCATCCTTGCTAATATTGAAAAACTATTATTTTATATTAAAGCATATCTTAATTTATTTAACGAATAATATAGAAAAACACTATGAACCACAGAGTACACCGAGGCACTTCGCGCTACACAGAGATAACCAAATTAATTCTAAAACTCATAAAACACCAAACTGAAGAGAAAGTACTTTATACCTCTTTCTCTTACTCTATGCTCTCTATGTCCTCTGTGGTTATAAAAAGATCTTTGATTCACAAATAAATTATTAGACGCTTCGCTTTAGAGAAAAAAGCTTAAATACCTCCTTCTCTTCCTCTGTGCTCTCTATGCCCTCTGTGGTTCAATCAAGATCTCCGCGCGAAATAAATTTCACGCCTACGGTGTCGCCCATCACCTAAGCGGCGAATATGCTTATTTAGCTTAAAGCTTCTTCTCTTCAGGGTAAACACTATGAACCACAGAGTACACCGAGGCACTTCGCGCTACACAGAGATAACCAAATTAATTCTAAAACTCATAAAACACCAAACAGAAGAGAAAGTACCTTATACCTCTTTCTCTCACTCTATGCTCTCTATGTCCTCTGTGGTTATAAAAAGATCTTTGATTCACAAATAGTTTATTAGACGCTTCGCTTTAGAGAAAAAAGCTTAAATACCTCCTTCTCTTCCTCTGTGCTCTCTATGCCCTCTGCGGTTCTAATTAGATTAAAGACATAAACACTCTGAACCACAGAGCACACCGAGGCGCTACGCGCTACATAGAGAAAATTAAATTAATTCTAAAGCTCATAAAACACCGGGCTGAAGATAAAGCACCTTATACCTCTTTCTCTTCCTCTGTGCCCTCTGTGGTTCAAAGCTCTTAAAATTTTGGTATCCAAAACATCCCACAAACTAACATAACACTACCAAACAGCTCTTTCTGAGTTTTTAGTCTTGCCGTATTTACCTCTGTGCTCTCTGTGGTTCAAAAGAGATCTTACGTGCATAATAAATTTCAGACCTACGGTATCAAATATCACTTTAGTAAAGAGTCTACACATTCACCTTAAGTCTATTAATTATCTCAATCTGTAATCCTCGCCCCCTTTGTGTTTAAAATTCTATCTAATAAACAAAAACGCCTACACACAGTGTAGGCGTTTGAATATTTCAGAAACTCAAAAACAGGTTAAACTGCTTTCAAATGACTCACTTTAGGTGAAACGATATCGTTTAAAAACTCAGAGAACTCATCACCTAGTTTTTCATCACGCATACCGTACTCAATAATCGCTTTTAAATAACCTAGCTTGTCACCACAGTCGTGAGCTCGGCCACTCATGTGGAAAGCCTCCACAACTTCGGTTTTCATCAGCTCATCAATAGCATCGGTTAATTGAATTTCGCCACCAGCTCCCGCAGGTGTTTTAGCAAGTAAAGGCCAAATAGCTTTTGATAACACATAACGGCCAACAACCGCTAAGTTAGAAGGTGCCTCTTCAGCTTTTGGTTTTTCAACCATAGTTTTAATTGGCGCACTTTCGCCCGCTTTAATTTTAACGCCACCGATATCAGCTATACCGTACTTGTGAACACTTTCTTGCGGTACTGGTTCAAGCATAATCTGGCTTGCTTTAACATCTTTAAAACGCTTAACCATCGCGGCAATGTTTTCGATTTTTTGATCCGCGGTGTAACCATCTAAAATCACGTCTGGCAGTACTACAACAAAGTCGTCATCACCCACGATAGGTTTTGCACATAACACTGCGTGACCTAGGCCCATAGCTTCGCCTTGGCGAACATGCATAATGGTTACATCTGGAGGGCAAATAGAACGCACTTCTTCAAGAAGTGTACGTTTTACACGCTTTTCAAGTGTTGCTTCTAGCTCAAAGCTGGTATCAAAGTGGTTTTCAATGGCGTTTTTAGAGCTGTGTGTAACTAATACAATTTCTTTTATACCGGCCAAAATACATTCGTCAACAATGTACTGAATAAGCGGTTTATCAACTATAGGTAACATTTCCTTTGGAATAGCTTTAGTCATTGGAAGCATACGGGTGCCAAGGCCCGCAACAGGAATCACAGCTTTCATAATTAGTCCCTTATTTAATAATTAAATCTACAATAACACCAAACTAACAGTACCAAAGTAGATACAAGCTGAATGTTTTTTAATTTTATTTTTCTTTAATACTGATGTTTACAAAGAGTAAAAGAGATACGACTTACCAAAGAAATAAATTTCACGCCTACGATACCGCCTTTTCCTTAATCACTTCCGAATAAATCACGGGTATAAACCTTGTCGGCTACATCTTGCAGCTCATCAGCCATTCGGTTCGATACAATTACATCAGAGATACTTTTAAGCTCATTAAGGTCTCTAATTACACGCGAATTGAAGAACGCATTTCCTTCAAAGCTCGGCTCGTAAACGACCACCTCAATACCTTTTGCTTTTATGCGTTTCATAATGCCTTGAATAGCAGATGCTCTAAAGTTGTCTGAGCCCGACTTCATTACTAAACGATAAATACCAACTACCTTAGGGTTTTGCTTAATAATTGAATTTGCAATAAAGTCTTTACGGGTCGTATTGGCATCTACAATCGCGCGAATCATATTGTTAGGTACATCTTGGTAGTTAGCGAGTAGCTGCTTAGTATCTTTAGGTAAACAGTAACCACCATAGCCAAACGATGGGTTGTTATAGTGCTTACCTATGCGAGGGTCTAACCCCACGCCCTCAATAATTTGCTTTGCATCAAGGCCATGACTTTCGGCGTAGCTGTCTAGCTCGTTAAAGTAGGCTACACGCATTGCTAGGTAAGTATTCGAAAATAACTTAATAGCCTCTGCTTCGGTTGAGTCAGTAAATAAAACATCGATGTTAGTTTTTAAGGCGCCCTCAGCAAGTAAATTTGCAAATGTTTTTGCACGCTCACTTTGTTCACCAACAATAATGCGTGATGGATGTAAGTTATCGTAAAGTGCTTTACCTTCACGTAAAAACTCTGGCGAGAAAATAATATTATCTGTACCAAACTGCTCTTTAACCGATTTAGTGTAACCAACAGGTACGGTTGATTTAATCACCATAGTTGCGGTTGGGTTAATTGCCAAAACATCGCTAATTACCGACTCAACAGAGCGAGTGTTAAAGTAATTAGTATCTGGGTCGTAGTCTGTTGGGGTAGCAATTACAACAAATTCAGCATTTAACAGGGCTGACTCTTTGTTAGTGGTAGCAGTAAAGTTAAGCGGTTTATTAACTAAAAAATCGCTTATTTCAGTATCAACAATCGGTGATTGCTTGTCTTGCAATAAACTAATTTTTTGTTCATCAATATCTAATGCAACTACTTTATTATTTTGTGCTAATAACATTGCATTCGACAGACCAACATAGCCTGTACCAACAACTGCAATTTTCATTATGAAATTCCTTAAACTTCTGTTTGTCTAGCACTAAGCCTGTATTACTTAGAACTATAGTTCTTAAGTTTCACCTTTGAAACACTAATACCCAGCGTAGGTATATTACGCAAATATATGCCAAGAATAATGTAACTTTGATCCTTTAGGAAGTGTATAACTAACGGCTGTAATCATGTAAATCAGCCCTAAGTATAAACTTTTTCAGGGAGGTTTAGTTTTTTGCGAAAGAAATTCACAACGTTGCAATAATTTAGGAGAGTTGCCAAATAAACTACAAATAACGCAATGAACCCATAAAACATGATGAATTCAGGAATTTTTAGAACTTCACCTAAAATACCTATTCCTGCAAATGATGCTGCAATAGTGCAAATAAACAAAAGTGTTTGCAGCGGCGACATACCTAAACGTTGGCAAATGTGGTGAAGGTGTTCGCGATCTGGCCTAAAAGGCGATTTGCCTTGTTTGATACGGCGGAACATAATTGCGACCATGTCCATTAATGGCACAGCAATCAACCACAATGCAGTAACAGGGCGTAACAGAGGGCTACCTTCATTCTGGCTTGCCCCCATAAGAAGCCAGATCACGGTGAAGCCTATCATCATACTTCCCGCATCGCCCATAAACACTTTACGTCTACGGCCAACAAGACCTAAATTCATAGTAATGTACGGCAACATACAAACCACTAAAAGCAAACATAAATAGCTCAAATGTTGCTCGCCACCAATAGCTAATAACAGACCAATGCTACCAAACGTAACAATTGACAAGCCCCCTAATAAGCCATCTATGCCATCAACCATGTTAAAAGCATTAATGCAACCTATCACTGCAAAAACGGTAATAACACCTCCTATTGCCCCTAGTTGAATCCCCCCAAAGCCGAGTAAGTTTCCTAAGCTATTCAACTCAGCGTCAGCGAAAGATATCATAACTAACGACACAATAGCCTGCACTCCCATGCGTATTTTAACACTTAAATCAAAACGATCATCTATTGCCCCAACTACTGTTAACGCAGTAATAGACATCATGAAAAGATCAGCATGAGGGATCATTCCGGGATGAGAAAATATATAGTGAACTATTGTAATGCAAATTGATATTCCGCCCACAAGCGGAACATTGCCAGTATGTAGCTTTCTGCCAGATGGTTTATCCACTAAACCAATGGTTTTAGCTACTTTGCGCATTAGAAATAGAATTGCAAAGGCAATTAAAAAAGTAAATGTGAGGTCGATAAACATAATCCTTCCTTGAATTTGATTGTCTATAATTTATTGATGATAAAATTCTAATACAAAAAGATTGTTTTCGCTACGCTTCTTTCTTTTAAATAATCAAAACTTTTACGTGAGAAACTTAACTGATTGTAAGCATTATAAAAGTAGCTTTAGCAATGCCTGCAACAAAAATAGTTGCAAAATTAAGTACAGTGCTAAAGCTACCTAACACATTTATGAATGTGTAATTTTAGAGTTACTGAATTACTAATTTTAATACTTGTTTCACGATTTCTTGGGCTGACTCGTAACTTTCAGCCTCTGCGTAGCACCTTAACTCAGGTGCATTACCTGAAGGCCTAAGATGAACAATGTATCCCGCGTTTAGCGTTATGCGTAGCCCATCAGTTGTGTCTATTTCATAACTTCCTTCAAAACCTAATTTAGATAAGAATACACTCGCATCTTCCTTGAGCTCTGTTAGTAGACTTAAACTACGTTCGCGAGGAAAACATTGCACCCTATCACTTGCAGTAAAGCGCTGTGGTAAGTTATCTAAAAGTTTCGAAATATCCTTTTGCTGAGAAAATAAAATAAGTGCAGGCAATAACGCATCTCTTGTAGGTAGAGCTCTTAGCAGCTTTGTATTATAGTTAATATCTGAGCCCAGTAAATAACCACCATTTGCTTCAAAGCCAGCGACTGATGCGTAGTGCTTAGCTAAATTTACAAACTCTGCAATTACATAGGGAGAGCCAATTTTAGTTCGCTTAACTTCTTTAAAGCTTTTAGTTTTTTCAATTGCTGTATTGCAACTTACCGGTGTAGCAAGTGCATCGATATTTAATAATTGGCTACATAACAGTCCTAAAATGTCACCACGTAACCAATTGCCATTTTCATCAGCAATTAATGGGCGATCACCATCGCCATCTGTTGAGAAAATAGCATCAAAACTAAACTCTTTTGACCAATCTAGTGCTCTTTGTTTGTCCTCATCTGATACTGCCTCAGTATCAATTGGTACGAACTCATTGCTGCGGCCTAAGCTAACAACCTCAGCACCTAATTGCTCAAATAATACCTTATAAATATCACGCCCAGCACTTGAATGTTCATAAATACCAATTTTCTTGCCCTTAAGCGTATCAGCATTAAAAAGTGAGGTGTAACGCTGAATGTAAGATTCACTTGCGGCAGTATCCAATGTAAGCTCTGCAAGGTTTTCTGGTAAAACGGTGAATACAGCATTGCTTGCGAGAATAGTTAGCTCATCAACTTTTGTGATTTCACCATCAGGGCGGTAAAACTTTAAGCCATTGCGATCAAATGGAATATGGCTACCTGTAACCATAATACACGGCATATTATCTTGCATTGCCTTGTAAGCAAGTGCTGGGGTTGGTACTACACCATAATACACAACATTCAAGCCACGCTGTTTTAGTGCCTCAGCACATGCCTGTGCAATTCCATAGCTACTTGGGCGGTTATCTATAGCAATCGCAACTGTATCAAATGAAAATACATTTTCAATCGCTGATATAAAGGCAACAGCAAATGCCGCATTTACATCTGGGGTGAAATCTTTTACAAGACCTCTCGCACCACTGGTACCAAACGCAACACCGCTCTTTGCAATGACTTCAGAGCAGACTAACTGGCTATCCATAAAAAACCTATCTAATTAATTCTTCAATAAGTACACAGCTAGTGCAAAGTAAGTTGTACTAGCTGTAAAACTGACGACTGACGGCTAAAAACCTGATAACAACCATCTATTATGTTTACCTACATCTAATATCTCGAGTTTGCCTATTTCACTCGACCATAACGGTCTTCAAAACGCACGATATCATCTTCACCTAAGTACGAACCCGATTGCACTTCGATTAACTCTAAGTCAACTTTACCAGGGTTTTCTAAAGCATGAACCGCTGTAATTGGAATATAAACAGACTCATTCTCTGTTACATATTGCTCAGTATCATCAATTTGTACTTTTGCTGTACCTGATACCACAATCCAATGCTCTGCGCGGTGATGATGCATTTGTACCGACAACTTAGCACCAGGTTTTACGGTAATACGTTTTACTTGGAAGCGCTCACCATTATCAACTGAGTCATATTTTCCCCATGGTCGATATACTTCACGATGGAAAGTAACTTCAGAGCGCTCTTCAGCTTTCAGCTGATTTACAATCGCTTTAACTTCTTGTGATTTATCTTTATGGGCAACTAAAATAGCGTCTTTCGTATTTACAATTACTAGGTCTTCAACACCTACTGTTGCAACAAGTTTGTCTTCACCAAATACAAGCGTATTCTTTGTATCTACCGCTTTTACATCACCTTTAAAAGCATTGCCATTTTCATCTTGTGAAGACACTTCCCAAAGGGCAGCAAAACCACCTACATCGCTCCAACCAGCATCCATAGGCACAACAACTGCATCTTTTGTGTGCTCCATTACAGCATAGTCAACCGACTCATCTGGGCAGGCTTCAAAAGCAGCTTTATCTACGCGAATAAAGTCCATATCGCTGCTTTGTACTGCAATGGCTTTTTCGCAAGCTGCATAGATATCTGGGCGGAATGCTTTTAATTCTTCTAGATAGCGGCTTGCTTTAAATAAAAACATACCACTATTCCAGTAGTAATCACCGCTTTCAATATACTGTTTGGCTGTGTCTAGGTTTGGCTTTTCAACGAAACTGTCAACAACATAGCCATGCTCTACCGCTTCACCACGTTTGATATAGCCATAACCTGTTTCAGGGCTATTACCGACAATGCCAAATGTCACTAGTTTATCTTGATTTGCTAATGCAGCTGCTTTATTGACACTAGCCTGAAATGCTGCTGAATCTTCAATTACATGGTCTGCAGCAAGAACTAGTAACAGTGGGTCTTGCTCATTTTCAATCGCTTTAAAAGCAGCTAGGGCTATTGCAGGTGCCGTGTTACGTCCTACTGGCTCTAAAAAAATACCGCCATGTTCTGCACCTAATTGACGAACTTGCTCTGCAGCAATAAAGCGGTGCTCTTCATTACAAATAACCAAAGCAGGTGAATGTAATATCCCATTCAAACGACTTAGTGTGCTTTGCAACATCGTAAAGTCACCACTTAACTTTAAAAATTGCTTCGGGTAATTACCGCGAGATAGCGGCCATAAACGGGTGCCTGAGCCACCTGCCATTATTACTGGTAAAATCATTATAAAAACCTTGCATAATATATTTAAACTAATTTCGCTTAAAACAATCCAATAAAAACTCAAATGACGAACACAAAACCTACAACCCTAAAACCTAGAAAAACATATATAGATGACATAATAAATTTAAATTTAAAACAATAGATACAGCATTTAAAAACTTAACCAAACTTCCGAAAATAAGATAAACAGCCATTAAAATATAAAAAGCTAAAATAGAGTTCTTTTGAAAAAACGACGGCTCATCATAACAAACCTGATTATACTCTTTAAGTGCCAATAAAAATGACGAGAAAAAACCTTACGATTTTCTAAGCCTCGCAAGTGTATCCCTTTAATGTCTTTAAAAAAAAGCACTTTTTCGTTAAATTTTTTATAGAATCGATAACATATATCTATGTCTTCACAATACATGAAATAACGTTCATCAAACCCTTTCAAATCTTCATAAGCGTTGACATTGAAACATAAAAACGAACCAGCACACCAATCCACATAAAGCTTGCTATCAAGTATATCATTCTTATTTATAATATAGTCATTCTTATAGCCGATGAAAGAGTAAAAAAAATCACTAAAGGTAGGAAACTTCCTTATACATTGATCGCAATCTTCGTAATTATCATCTAAATACAAGTTCAAAGTAGAAAGTTTTGATTTACTTTCTTGAGAAAAATAAACTAAGCGAAAAATTGAATCTGCGGAGACTATTATATCTGGATTGAGACAAATAAAACTATCTTCAGAACCAAGGTCAAATTTATCAGAAAAATAATCAAAAGCTAAATTATTATTAGCACCAAAACCTCTTCTTTTACCATCAAAAAAGTAACATAAATTATACTTTTCACAATAGAGCTTCAATGCAACTTCACCAATATTATCAACAACTAAAACTTTAATTCCATTAAAAGCCAAACTTGGGAGTGTGTTAATTCTATTAATGACATCAAAATGGCCATGAGATACAACAGATATATAAATCATAGGTCAGCACCTAATATTTTTTTATATTGCTTATAAACCTGTTCAGACATATAATCCCAATCGAATTCAGGTATATGCAAAGCCTTAAAATCGACTCCACCAGATAAAATCTTATCGACGTATAATTCGAGATCTCTGGTATCCATATTATCTGACAATTCGTCATATATCAGACCAACCCCTGGATTATCTCGATACAAAACATCAAAATCACTTACACCTTTATTAGAGACTACATAGATACCGGATGAAATATATTCAGCAAATTTAACGGGGCAACTAACAAGAGATGTTAGACCTTTCCTTCTAAAGCAAAAACCAATATGCGCCTCTTTATAAACATCTTTCATTTCAATAAAAGGAACTCTAGATATTGAAAAAGAATCTTTAGGTAAACCAACTTCATCTGCTAATTTTATAAACTTCTCATCATCCGCCGAACATATCCTTAAAAAAACCTTATCCCGATATTTTTTTCTTAACTGATTGAATAAAAGCAAAGTTTCTTTTGGGCAGTGCCATTCTTGGCATGAACCACTATATAAAAAGTTGACGATATCAGTTCTCTTATTTAAGGAAACGGAATTATCATAAACAGTTGGATTACTGATATTAAATATTTTATTTTTTTCAATCGAAAAGTTGCTTAGCAAATATGATGAAAAATTATTTGATACAGTAAAAACAGAGCTTGCTTTATTTATCAACAAACGCTCACAAAATTTAAGCAATTTATATTTAAAAGATCCATTTTTAATTTTACCAACTTGGACTGTTTCCTCAGGAAGAATACCTCTCATATCAAATATGAAGGGCTTTCTTAATATTGAAGACAGGACATATGCCAACATTCCTCCTCCATAACTTCTTGCATGGATAATATCAACTTCCTTAGCAAGATATAAAGAACTTCTTAATATCTTGAAACTATCTATAATAAAAGATATTACGGACTGGGTTTTTGACACAGTTTTAGAGAACTCATGAATGTTAACAAACGCTCCAACACGGTCAAATGTCTCATTTCTATTCTTTATATATAATGGATCTTTTGACTCTTCCACTTTTAATGTTGATATTAAATCGTAACTTACATTGTATTTCCTGTTTATAAATTCAAACTGAGTTATAACTTGCGCTTGAAGAATACCTGTAGAAAAAACATTTTCATAAGCTATATATAGTATTTTCATTTAAACCTCTACACACTCAATGTTAAGTCCCAGAGAAAACACTTCACTAGCTGATACCTTCACTTTACCGTATTCGCCTCTATTAGTAGACATTAAAATTCCTTTCGAGTAAAAGGCCTGTGTTAGCATATCTTTATAACTTAAACGCCCGTCATGAAATACAAACTTATCTTCTATTCCTAATGCACGTACTTCTTCTATAAATTCAATACCATTTAAACGATTTATATCACCAAGAATACGCACTTTGACACTTTTACCTTTTACAAAATCAATTATTGATTCATAATTCCTTTTTGAGTAATCAACACTTCCAACTACAACATAATAATTTTGTTCTTTCCTTTCAAAATCCAAACCATCCGCTATAAAATTTAAAAGATTTTTACAGGAAAGCAGCTCCAACTTACCTACCAAGCAACCTCTAGAAATATACTCATCATTTAAAAGCCAGGCCTTAACCCCTGGTGATAAAACATAGATTTTATAGCTACTTTTAATAATAAAGTTACCAAATATATTTCTAAATATCTTTTTCTTTAATTTCACGGTTCCACCAAAATCTAAAAATGTGTCGAAATTATGCGAAACAAAACTAAGATTATACCCCAAAAAAAAGCAACAAACGTAATAAAACAATGCCTTGGGAGTCTCAAGCGTGTTAAATATAGCATTTTTAGATGACCGTCTATTTTTTATTAAAATTGACAATACATGGAGAAAGCTTTTTGATAACCTCACATCATAAGTCGACTTTAAATCTTCGATTAAATCTGATTGTGTTAAATTTGGGTTTACTATCACACAATCCCCTTCGCCTCCTAACTCTCCAACAAGTCCATATAAAACTTCATCATGGTAGCTATTTAACTCAAAAAAAATATTATTACTCATTGTAATCCTGGGGTTCAATAGTTTTTCCTAGTTTATTCCTCACCCCATCATTAAATGCTTTCAGGAGTAGAAATAAGCGCATTAATTTTTTATCATCATACAACATAACACCAACAGATTTAGTTACCGCATCACTTGCAAGGTACATTAAAGAGAAAATTAGCTTATTAGGAAAAAACTTCCGTATTAGATAAATCCTATTTCTATAATTATAATAATATCTAATTATAAACCTCGGCAATGTATTTCTATCACTACTTCTTCCAAGAAAATATTTTATATTATTACCCTCAGAGCTACCTCCAACCCTGTGTACAATATGTGCTTTACAAATATTTTTGAATAATATATTTAAAGACTTAGCACGGAGACAAAAATCAACTTCCTCACACCACATAAAATAAGACTCATCAAACCCTTTGACTTGAGATAGAGTATCGTATGTCATAAGCATAGAAGCCCCATTTACATATCCATTAATATCAGAGTAGCTATCTAAAACACTCTCAATCGCCTCATTTTCAGCAATTAGACTACCTTGACTACGCCAAGTAATTTCATTAGTACCACCTAAACATTGAATTTTACCTGTACTTTCCTTAATTAAAGTACATCCGTAAATCACACTATCATCTAGCTTAAAAGCAGCTTCTATTTCAGAGAGAGAGTGGACACCTATCAATGTGTCATTGTTCAAAATCCATATGATATCGTTTTCAGAAGCTTCGGCTTTTATTTTTTCAAAATTCCTATTATTACCATACCCAAACCCCAAATTAGGTTTTCTATGATGATTAAAAAAAACACTACGGCCATTTTTTTGATACATGAACTCATCGCCGCACAATGCTTTAAATCCTAACTTGTGCAATCTTAAATTCGTCTCTTTAAATGTCTTACTTTCATCCTCGCTAACATCACAACAATAAATATTTACACTTACAAAAACATTACAGCTCTGCAATGAATTACAAATTGACTCTATACAATTAATTGTCAAATCCACAGCTTTGTAATTAACCAGGGATATGAAGATCTTTCTTTTAACAATAGTTTTTTCTTTCATAACTTTTAATTATAACCATATAAATTGAGAAATATAATAGCGGTTGAATATTAAAATCAGAAACCACCATATAAAATATAGAAAACCACATAAAAGCTAAATTAATAAAAAAACAGTTTGTATTAATGGAAAGCTTAACAATGTTTCTAACTATTAAAATGACTAAAAAAACAAATGGAAATCCCAAAATTAGTAAAGAAGTCAACAAAAAGCTTTTTGGAGAAATAAGCGTACTGTAAGTACTGGTATCAACGTAGGATTTAATTTCGCTGTTATAAAAATAGCTAAGCAAGCTAGAGTTTTCTATATACTCCTGAAGATAAAGAGGATAACTCATACCCACACCAAACGGATTAAATAAAAGCATCCTCACACTTTCAATTGCAACTAATGCACGAGTAGAGAAAGAACCATCTGAATGAACAAATGTATACTGTACAGCATAGTTAAAGTAGTCACTTTCAGTTACAAAATATAAAAAGAATGAAAAAATAAAAACAAAGAGCAACAACTTTTTGAAACTAATTTTTCTTTTAGAAAAAAAGTAATGAAATGTAGCTACCACTAATATTATAGGTATGAGTAGTACAACAAGTTTAGATTTCACGCTGACAATAGAAAAAACCAGCAAAATCATATAAACAAAAGAATACAAACTATAAAATTTAAAACCAGATGAATAAAAAGACTGCTTAATAAAAAAAACTAACCACAAAAGAAAAAAAAGCCTATAACTAGCTACGGAGGGTTCTTTATCTAAAATAGAAATTCTTCCATAAACATATACATCATTAGCATTAAGAATAGTTTCATTTGGAAACAAGTTTAAAACTTGCAGTATCGCGGAAATTAAAGTGACACTGTGTAAAAATAGAATTAAATAACAAAATCTTTCAACATTTAAACTACTGAATTGAAAATAAATTATAGCGGGAGTAACAATAAAAATAGTTAAATATATTAGCGCCACAACAGAGTCAGACAAATAAAAAAGGTTAGTTTTAGAAACTGAGTAGCTTAAAAAGCCTACTGCAGAAACTATAAAACCATATAAAAGAACAAGCACCGAAATTATTAAAAGCTTTTTTTCCGAAAAGTTTAATTTTTTTTTAAATATGAAAATAAGAATAAATACAAACAATGTAATAACAACATGACTAAACCTTCCTGGAATAGCCATGTTGAGAAATTGAATTTGAATTAAAAATATTACCGTAAGTACATAACTCACATTCATATACCTTTAGCTTTGCCTATTAAACGCTTAAACATCCCATAGAAATTTGAGCATGTTTTATAAAAACCATTCTCATACGCATTCCTATAAATGCTATAACCACCTTGTTTTACTACATACTTCCCTAACACTTTAAATGCTAAAGTTCTAGCAAATATGTTACGTTTTCTGTTAACTTGATATGGTTGTATTTTCTCTAAATTATCTAAGCAATAGTCTTTTACATCCAGAACTTCCGCGCTTATCATTTGATTCAGAACCGCTTTTCCAAACGTGCTTCGAGCAAGTATTAAGCTTCTCCCCTTACTTTCATTAAAAAGAGGATACCCCCTTTCGTCACTTTCCCAAGCATCCGCACAAACGATATCAGCAGATTGACCCACACCATCAGCACAAATTTTACAACGAGTATGAAGCTTTTTATTTAATACATTACCCCACGATTCTTCATAGTCTAATTGGTAAGTAGAATCTTGCGTTTTTATTTCTGTCTTACCTGGCCACCCTTTGCCACGATACGAAATATGGCTAACTTCATCAGGGTTAAGAGTGAACATTGCGATAAGATCTTGTGTTGCATTTTGGCTCGGTGTTCCAGCACAGAAAAAGGATGCTAACATATAAACTTTATCCGCAAGTCGCCTATCCTTTTCCATCATAGCTCGGATAGCGCTAATATCACATGGTCTTCCAATAACTAGATAAGTGCCATCCGCATCGATTAAATTTTTAAGAGAACTCAAAACAGATGATGGCGAATACCGACTACCAGCCCTAGCTAAAACACTTTTTGCATCATTACTAATGTATGTTTTGTTTGTTACACCATCACTGTCTGAAACACCAACATGAAGAACCCCACTCACTTTTCCTGTCTCTAATAAGTATATTGCGAGCTGAGTTAATACTCCTCCTGAAGAACCTTTGTGTCTAACCTCATCACTTTTAGAGAAACCTGTTAGTGAGCACTCAACATTTCCCCATAAGTTATGAGTAAAATTACCTTTTAAAGGTTTAGTTTCAATACCAGGACAAAAGTCAGCTATATTCGTTGTATGGATGTCTTGCGGTATTAAGAACCCGTCACTGTCATACTGCATTGCATTGAATTTTGAATAAATATTACAAGCTCCACATCCAATACACATACCAGAACTAATCACCTCACTTATTGTTTTCATAAGAAAGCTCCAATACCTCCAGTAAACCTCTTTTGTATTCATTCAGATAATTATTAGCTGTTTTAATTGCAAGATTTAAGTCCAATGCCAAACTTTCATTTTTTGAAATTTTGTCTTTTATTTCCGACATTAAAGATTCTTTCGTTAGCTCTTTTAAATCTAAACTATGTTCATAGCCTAATGTTCTAAACAAACCGTCAAACTTTCTACTATATGCTAAAGGGATTACTGGAACGCTAGTTGAAAAAGCTGCAATAGTTGCGTGCATCCGCGAGCCAAGAAATAGTGAGTAGCCTGAAATATAAGATTTTGCTTCGATTGGATTATTAAATTTAGGAGCTACTTTTACATCATTGAACATCTTAGCTAAATGAACGCAGGCTCTATAATCATCTTCAAGAGCTTGCTCATCTGATATTACATGGGATACCAACTCGACATTATAAGCAGTTTCTTCAACAAAATAACGAATCAGTTCCTCAATAAACTCAGGATAATCATCTTTCAGACCAAATTGGTTGCCACCAGTGTAACCTCCATTAAACAATAGCCCAGATACATTAATACCTACTGTTTGTGAGGCAATCTCAATATTTTTTGTAAATGGCATTGCAAACGCAACATCAATTACTTGAATAGACTTAGAATTAGGAAGTAAACTCTGAAAAACATCTCTTGATTTTATATCTCTAATAAATACTTTACTTGCATTTTTTAAGATAAATTTAGCCATTAAGCTGCTTTTTCTTTTTTTAAAAGGCCCTATAGTTTGGGGAGCTATTATAAGAGGTCTTTTATTTACAAGCACATGGAGCTTTGAAAAAAACAACCTTAAAAACCTTGATGTTCCATAAATATCAGTAAAACTATCACCCTCCCCAATATCAAAAACGACATCAAACTTATTAAACAACCCTAGTTTATCAAGTTTAAGTTTCTTTATACTTGAAATAATCTTTCTTGGAGAATATACAACATGCTCTATTTTATGGCCCACTATACGCTCAACTTCAACCCTTGCGTTTTTTCCATCTGAATTAGGTGTCCCAACGGTTGTAAACTTAACTTCATAACCCGCTTCTTTCGCAACACTACTAATTAAGTATATATGCCCAATAGCTAAAGCCCCAACTCCCAAATTGTCAGAGTCTAAGCTATGCCACAGCAAAGCCACTTCGATACTACGTTGAAATTTTTTCTGGTTCATATGCCATGCCTGATATAATTATGCTAGAAAATTTATTTTTGTCCATTGTCCACCATTTTGTAGATTCTATTTTTTCTATAGTCTCTGCATTAAATCGGTATCTAATAAGTTTTGCTGGGTTCCCCCCAACTATCGAATATGCTTCGACATTTTTTGTAACTACAGCACCAGCAGCTATAACAGCACCACGACCTATAAACTCGACTGATGGAGTGATTATTACGTTATGTCCAACCCACACATCATCCTCTACGACTAATTCAGTCCTCTGTATTTTCTCTTCCGAGACAATACCAAGCGATGTGTTGTATAAATATGGGTGTAGTGAAATATATTGAAGCCCATGGTTTCCATTTAATATGTAACAGCTATTAGAAAATGAGCAGTAACGACCAATCTTTGTATTATTAGGTATTCTTTTTATATCGAAACAACCATAACTATAAAGCCCTATATCAATATTATATTTATCTTTGAAATACTCCCTCTTCACAAGTGACTCTAAGTCATTCTTTCTTTCAATAAACCTTCTTATTTTGTATATTAAATCCACGATACACCATCACTAAAAAGTACAATACAACTGAGATTGAAAATATTACAGACGATATGACAAAAGCGTCATTAGAGCTGCTTGGATTAAAATAAGTTATAGCAATCAAGTAATTAAAAATCAGAGTTATACTTACAAAAACTCTCAATCCTTTATATCCAAATGCCAATAAGTGACTACCTAAAGCAGCCGCAACATAACGTAAAAAAACATATAATGAAATATAAAATGGAATAATTTTGTAATCATCAACATTATCTAATATTAGTCCCAAAAAAAACTCCATTCCAAAATACAGAATTATTGAGCAAGTACCACCAAGAGAGATCGAAACAAACACATACACCCAATTAAGTTTCTGTTCCTTCGATATTATAGGTATATATACATTACTAAGAGATTGAATTAACACAAATGAAGCCTGACAAAATTTTTGACACACTTGGAAAGTTGCATATTGTAATGGTGATAAAAATACTTTCGATATTGTTAGCTCTAAGGGTCCATACATTGATGACGCCACCGAGTCTATTGCAAATGTAAACTCTTTTCTAATTAATGAAAAATAGGAAGTACTTTCCATCTTCAAAGCTAGGCCTATACTTTTAATCAAAGCAAATAACAACATAACTCTAAATATTATAATATAGAGTATTGTAAAAACACCTTGCTCGAACACAAAAGAAAAAACAAGCACCAAAGCGGTTGCAAGAAAACTTAAATAGCTGAACTTTAGTTCAAACTTGTGTTTACTGGTAACTCTTGCACAAATAGCTAACAATTCACTAAAGCTCAAAACAAAGCTATAAAAGAAAATCAATATAGCAGTAAAATAACTTCCGTTTAAATCAACACCAACTATTATTAGGTAAACTAGAAATGAAGCCAATGAATTAACTACAAATATCTTCATTGCTTTCGACAGACTCGCTTGAACTGTCATTTCACTAGAAACAAGAATACTATTTCTTTGTCCAAACTCCGATAAAACTAATAAAAGTGAAGCCAATGACAAGCAAAAAGATACATTTACAAATTCACCTAATTCAAGTTGTTTAGCTAATAAGAAGAACAAGCCAAAATTCATCACTAGTTTAATTATAATACTTTGTGATATTGATATAATCTTTAGCTTATTCAACTCAAGACCCTACATTTCATTTTCTAAACGAATCGACCTGAAGTTTAGGCCCTCGCGATCTTTTTGGGATAGCATTAAAGAAGCCCCTTTTAAGGGCCAGTGAATGTCTAAATCAGAATCATCCCAAGCAATCGATATCTCGGCATGAGGGTTATAATAGTCTGTACACTTATATACAAACTCAGCTGATTCACTAGTTACATAAAAACCATGTGCAAAACCAGCTGGTATCCATAACTGACGTTTGTTTTCTGCAGATAAATATTCCCCAACCCACTGTCCGAAAGTTGGGGAATTTTTGCGAACATCTACAGCTACATCAAAAACCTCACCAGATGTAACTCGAACCAATTTACCTTGTGTGTTCTCTGTCTGATAATGTAAACCACGCAAAATACCCTGTTTAGATTTTGAGTGATTATCTTGAACAAAGTTAACATCTGCCACGTTTTCTCTGAACCAGGTATCACGGAATGTTTCCATGAAAAAACCTCGGTCATCACCAAAAACCTTTGGCTCTAATATTTTTACATCCGGAATTAACGTATCAATTATTTTCATTGTTCGATTTCTTTTTGGTATTTGCTTATGTTCTTAAGAGCTGCCTGCCAATTGCTTGCGGAAACATTAAATTCACTGTAAATTTTATCGCAATTTAAACGTGAATTTTTTGGTCTGCTAGCAGGCGTTGGGTACTGTTCTGTTGATATAGAATTAACCACAACAGCCGATTCAAAAAGCCCTTTAGTATGTGCCTGCTGGAAAATAGCCTGTGCAAAATCAGCCCAGTTGACCGTCGGGTAACCTGAAAAATGATAAATACCGTAAGCATCATTGCCGTTGTAAAGCGAAAAGGCAATCTGAAGTATCGCACTCGCAATATCGCCCGCATAGGTTGGCCCACCGAATTGATCACCTACAATATTTAGGGAATTATTTGATTTAGCCAAGCGAAGCATCGTTTTGACAAAATTATTACCAAACTCTGAAAACACCCAAGAAGTTCTGATAATAACATGCCTTTCGCATGCTTCTGCTACAGCGACTTCACCAGCAAGCTTGCTTTGACCATACACACTTTTTGGAGAAGTTTCTTCTGCTTCTTTGTATTCGTCAACATGATTACCCGCAAATACATAGTCAGTTGATATATGGATAATACTTGAACCTATATCATTTGCCGCCATAGCAAGGTTTTTTGGACCAGTAGCATTAATATCAAACGCTAAGCTTTGCTCCGATTCAGCTTTATCTACAGCGGTATAAGCAGCTGCATTGATAATAACATTAGGCTTATAGCGACTTACGACTTCCTGAACGGCATGGTTATTTGTAATATCTAATTCTTCGCGGCCATATGCTAGCACATCGACATTTGGGAATGCCTGCAATGCTAATTTTAAACATTGACCAACTTGACCATTTTTACCGGTAATCAATATCTTCATTTTTATTTCTCAGATGCAAGTTGTTGAAGGTATTGCCCATATTCATTTTTCAACATAGGTTTAGCCATCTCAAGTACCTTTTCTTTTGATAGCCACCCATTTCTTAGGGCAATCTCTTCTAAACAAGCCACTTTTAAACCTTGAACATGCTCAATTGTTTCTACAAATGAAGATGCTTCATGTAGGCTTTCATGCGTACCTGTATCTAACCAAGCAAAACCGCGACCTAAAAGCTCTACATTGAGTGATCCATCTTTCAAATACATATCATTCAAAGAGGTAATTTCTAATTCGCCCCTTTCTGATGGAGTTACCTGTTTAGCAAACTCAACTACTCGATTATCGTAAAAATAGAGTCCCGTAACGGCATAATTTGATTTAGGATGCTTTGGCTTCTCTTCAATTGAGATTGCCTTCATATTTTCATCAAAATCAACAACACCGAATCTTTCAGGATCCTTAACTTGATAACCAAATACCGTTGCGCCTGATTCACGCTCTGCCGCATTTTTTAATGTTTTGCTAAATGATTGGCCGTAAAAAATGTTGTCGCCTAAAACCAAGCAAACAGAATCATTACCAATAAATTCTTCACCGATGAGAAATGCTTGTGCCAGCCCATCTGGAGAAGGCTGCACGGCATAGGTAAGACTGATACCAAAATCAGAGCCATTACCCAATAAGCGTTTAAAGCTATCGTTATCTTCAGGAGTTGTAATTATTAATACCTCTCGAATTCCCGCTAACATAAGCGTCGAAAGTGGATAATAAATCATTGGTTTATCATAAACTGGCAGTAACTGCTTAGAAACTCCACGTGTAAGTGGATACAATCGCGTGCCAGATCCACCGGCTAATATAATTCCTTTCATATTACTATTTACCTTTTATTTCGCCTAAACGCTCTCGCTGATATGAACCACTTTGCACATCCTCACACCATTCACGGTTTTCTATGTACCACTGAACTGTCTTACGTAAGCCTGTTTCAAATGTTTCTTCAGGAACCCAATCTAATTCAGCTTGCATTTTACTAGAATCAATTGCATACCTTCTATCATGACCTGGTCTGTCAGATACAAAAGTAATTTGCTCTGAGTATTTAGCCTGTTTAGGTACCAATTCATCTAAAATGCTACAAATAGTTTTTATTACTTCAATGTTTTGCTTTTCGTTGTGACCACCAATATTGTATGTTTCACCGACGACACCTTTAGTAACAACTTTATAAAGTGCACGGGCATGATCTTCAACATATAACCAATCACGGATCTGATCACCTTTACCATATATTGGTAATTCTTTACCATCTAGAGCATTCAAAATGACTAAAGGGATCAACTTTTCAGGGAAATGGTAAGGTCCATAGTTATTTGAACAATTGGTCACGATCGTTGGTAAACCATATGTACGTAACCAAGCACGTACTAAGTGATCACTTGATGCCTTACTTGCTGAATAGGGACTGCTAGGCTCATACGATGTTTGTTCAGTAAATAATGGCAATTCTCCATCCACAACTTCATCAGGATGTGGCAAATCTCCATACACCTCATCTGTTGAAATATGGTGAAATCTGAATGATGCTTGCTTATCAGTACCCAGTTGACTCCAATATTTTCTAGCAACCTCAAGCAAAGTGTAAGTTCCTACGATGTTTGTTTGAATAAATTCAGTAGGGCCAGTAATTGAGCGATCAACATGAGACTCAGCTGCTAAATGCATTACTAAATCTGGTTTATGAGTATTAAATACTCGCTCTAATTCCGAGCGGTCACATACATTCACATGTTCAAAAAAATAACGTTCGGACTCTTGAATAATACTAAGAGACTTCAGATTACCAGCATAAGTTAGCGCATCAACGTTAATTACATGATCTTGAGTGTTTGCAAGGATATGTCGAATAACCGCACTACCAATAAAACCAGCGCCGCCGGTTACTAAAATTTTCACAATAAAAGCCTTTTTATACTTTATATTTTCCATGTAAAGGCTACATTACCCAGCCTTACTCTCTGAATTTAAAAAATGTCTTGGTACTAAATACTCTACTGAGACACGTTTTTCATTTTGAGCCAACCGAATGTAACCATTTTTTTGTAATTAATTATTCCACGCTATCTAAAAAGCAACCAATTAAGAACTACTTCTATCCCTATTTATATTCATAGTTGTAATACCCATAATACCCATATGCATTGCTGGCTTTTTTAAGTACGCCGTTAAATACCACGCCTTTTACATCTATACCATTTTGTTCAAAACGGTTACGCGTAAGTTCAAGCTCACGTACATGGTTTTGCCCAAAGCGAGTTACTAGTAAAGTGCTACCTGCATGGGCACTCACTATTGCAGGGTCTGTTACTGCTAAAATAGGTGGCGTATCTATAATTATTAAGTCGTAATGCTCTTTAATGGTGTCTACTAATTTTGAGAAGCGCTCATGCATTAATAGCTCAGATGGGTTTGGTGGTACTTGACCGCGAGTAATTAAATGTAAGTTTGCCACTGTGGTTTGTTTAATTACATTTTTAAGCTCTAATCGGCCCGATAAAAAATCACTTAAGCCGTTTTCCCATTTTTCGTTAAAGGCTTTTTGTAAGTAACCTTTACGCATATCTGCATCGATTATTAGCACCTTTTTATCGCTTTGCGCTAATACGGTTGCTAAGTTAACCGATATAAATGACTTACCCACACCTGGGCTTGGGCCAGATATCGCAATAACGTTGTTTTTTGCCTCCATCATCGCAAAGTGTAAGCTAGTACGTAGGCTACGTAGTGCTTCAATTGCTAAGTCAGCAGGGTTTTCAACCGCTAATATCGTATTTGCCTGGGTCGCTTTTTTATTTTTTAATTTACCAAACGATACCAACTTATCCTGATGGTCAGAATACGGTACGCTTGCATAAACAGGTAAACCCATAGCTTCTATTTCGCTTGGGTCTTCAATCCCTTTATGCAGTGCTTTTTGCACTAACACAATTGCAACTGCAAGCATGCCACCAAGCATAGTCGCCATAACCACTATTAGCGCTTTTTTAGGTTTAACCGGTTTTGATGTATTTACCTCAGCGTGGTCAATAATACGAACATTACCTACGGTACCTGCACGCACAATATCGAGCTCTTGAGTTTTAGCAAGTAACATAGTGTATATCTGGTTGCTTACCTCTACATCCCGCGTTAAGCGTAACAACTCTTGCTGGGTAGATGGTAAGTTAGTTACTTCGCCAGTTAAGTCGTCTTTTTGTTTTTTTACAGCTTTAATTTGCTCAAGTATACCTTGGTAAGCAGGGTGGCCTTTTTTAAATTTACGACTAAGCTCCAAGCGTTGCAATTCTAGTTCTTGTAATTTAGTTTCTAGCTGTACAATTTGATCAAGTACACCTTGTGTTTCTAGCGTAATATTTACTGATTTCTGCTTAATTTGGTAATCGTTAAAGCGCTTTTCGGCATACTCAAGCTGTTTTTTAACCTCAGGTAATTGTATTTCTAAAAACTCAAGTGACTTTTGTGCCTCTGCACTGTTGCGCTCTACATTGCGGCGTACGTATATACCCGCCACCTGCTCAAGTACTTTCTCGGCGTATTTAAAATCAGTATCTTGTAAAGTTAAATCAATAATACCTGAGTCTTTACCTTTTTCGCTGGCACCTATAGCTGTTTGTAAGTCTAAAATGGTATTTAAGCGGTCACGTTTGGTAATTATAAACTCGGTACCCGGGCGTGCATTTAAACTACGTACCGTTAGCTCAATAACACCGTTAGTAAGCTCTTGCCCAACAGGGCCTGTTAATACTGTTTCGCCCTCTTCGTTTAACAATTCTAATTGGTTATTTTGCTGGGCGACAACAACAAACTCAGAACCAATATTAAAGCTAGGTACATCAAACCTAAATACGTCAATGCTTTCGCCACCCCAAGCATACGAGCTTGCGCCAAAGCTCGGCTCAGCTAGTTCACCTGGTGAGCTCGGTTTAAAGCTTCTGTAGGCACGGTTACCAATTAATGGGAACAATTTAGGTTTAACTACCGTATCTAGGTTTAGTTTATCGACTGCCTCGCCAATAACAGAGCGCGATTTTAATAGCTCTATTTCGGTTACTGCTGCCGAGGTACTTTCGAACATGCCGCTCATGTCATCAAAGCCCGGTACCGTGGCGCTGTTGTCTTCTACCTGTATCATGGCGGTAGCTTGGTAAACAGGTGCTGCATACAAAGCATAAATAACACCCAGCATCATAAACACACCGGTAATGGCCATAATAAATAATTTACGGTCGAGTAAAGCACCCAATAGCGCCATTAGGTCTATCTCTTGCGACTCTTGCTGGCTAATTTGTGTTGGTCGGTTACTTTTATTTAGCGTTGAAGGCTGAGCATTCATTAATGCAGTTTCCTTATAAATACTTTTGCCAAGCGCTACATGCGCTGTCTATTAGCTCATAAACATGGGTAAATGCTTCTAAGCTTTGACGATATGGGTCGGGGATCTCGGCGTCGTTTAACCATTTGCCTAACAAAAACGTTTTACCTCTTGCTTGAGGGTAACGCGTGCATAAGTCAGTTAGATGACGTTGTTCCATTACTAAAATAACGCTGTTGTTCTGTACTAATGCTGAATTAATTTGTTGGCCACGGTGCTCTGCCATGTTAATGCCATGCTGCTCAGCAATTTGCTGAGCAGTAGCATCGGCTGGTTTACCTTCTAATGCAGTTAAACCAGCTGAAGTAACAGTAATCCCTTTGTTTTGTAACTTACTTTTAAGTACATACTCTGCAGTTGGGCTTCGGCAAATGTTGCCAGCACACACTACTAATACTGAGTCAAACATACTTATCCTTAGTTTGTATTGGCTACATCGTTAATTGAGTCAACCGTAGAAATAGATGGTAGCAATAAACTGATTACGCGGTTCCAGCGTGCAAGAGGTGCAGCGGTTACATATACAATATCGTGCGGTTTAAGTTCAAATTGCTCTGCTAAAACCAGTGCAGCTACATTTTTAGCATGTAATTGGTACACATCTGCAATTACACCATCTTTGGCTAAGTCGCGTTTACGCAGTACAAAAATGCCGTTTGCATCGGCGGTTGCTTCTCTAATACCGCCCGTGTCGCTTAATGCTTGTGCTAGGTTTAAGCCATAGCGGTCAATATCTACGGTGCCAGCTTTAATTACATCGCCCAATACATACACTTGGTGTTTGTCGTTACGGCTAACATGCACAATATCACCATGTTTTAATAACCGGTTTTGCGAAATATCACCATAACTATAAAAGTCATCAAGGCGAATTATTTCTGTTTTATTACCCGAGGTGTAGGTTACTTCACGCCAATCGGCGCGCTCTGTAATACCACCCGCGTTGTTTAAAACGTCTATAATTGTGAGCGGAATTTCTGTAATTGGGTATACACCAGGGTTTTCTACTTCGCCTGTTACATAAGTTTTTTGACTTCTAAAACCAACTATTTTTATATCAACTTGTGGGTTTTCGATTACTCGGCTTAAGCGCTTTACAAGGTCTTCGCGCACTTCGGCAACAGTGCGCCCTGCTGCTGGTATTTTAGGAGCATAGGCATAAGTGATTGTGCCATCTTCTGCTACACGAAAACCATCAAACTCTGCCGTACGTTGTACAGCCGCAGGAATGGTTAATTCTGGATGATCCCATACACCAATTGTTAGAACGTCACCTACCCCTAAACGATATTGGTAATCAGATGTATCAATACCTTGCGTATTACTGGTATTAACTTTTTTGGTTTCACGCTTTTGAATATTAATCAAAGAGGAATCAATAACTTGAATGTTTACTTTTTCTAGATCTTTTTCTAAGTTTTCTACTTGAGACCCTGAGTTTATACCTTCGTAATGACTACCTGGTATGATTGTACATGCACTTACAGAGAGGAGAGATAAAGATGCTGCAAGGAGTTTAAATTTGAACGCCATTCTTCTTCCTAAAAGATTATTATATAAGTTTACACTTACTTATTTTAAAGCTGATCAATTAAAGCATGACGGCTTGTTATACGCAAGTTAACAAGGCCTTGAATCAAGGCTAAACATAGCTATTTTTATACATAAACCTGACCACTAAAGTGGCGATTAGAACGCATTAGCAGTATGAGGTTTACAATTTATATGGAGTTCTTTTTAGGAGTAATTAAAGTCGAAGACTTTTATGACTTGTTTATTCGTAAATTAGCAACTTTGCATTACTATCCATTTACATTGGAACATCCTTAAGTAGGGGCATTATACAGGCGGCTCGCTATATTTCAAGCTTGGTTTTGTTTCTAAAAGCGGTTTTAATATAACCCATAACAAAACTGCTTGTTAGCTAAGTAGTTATGCTAACAAGCAGCTCTAATTTCACTGATAATTGCTGTTCTGTTCGCCTTTAGACCAGCTAAAAAATATTTAACTGGTAAATAAACCCTCAATGATACGTTCGCACGCTTTTCCATCACCGTATGGGTTATGTGCAAAGCTCATTTGTGTATATGTTTCTTTATTATCAATTAGCTCACTCACCGCGTTTATAATTTTATCGGTGTCTGTGCCTACTAACTTAACGGTACCTGCAGCTACCGCTTCTGGGCGTTCTGTAGTATCACGCATTACTAACACTGGTTTGCCTAAACTTGGCGCTTCTTCTTGTACGCCACCTGAGTCTGTTAAAATTAAATATGCTTGGTTCATCAAAAACACAAATGGCAAGTAGTCTTGTGGGTCGATAAGTTTTACATTGCTTTTATCTGCAAGCAAACGCTTAACTGGCTCTTGTACATTTGGGTTTAAATGCACAGGGTACACAAAATTATAATCAGGGTATTTTGAGGCCAGCGACGAAATTGATTGGCAAATTCGCTCAAACCCACCACCAAAGCTTTCGCGACGATGACCTGTAATAAGTACATAAGGTTTATCAAGAATATCTGCAAATTTTTCGGTTAATTGTTGTTGCACATCTACTTTTGGCAGTACGTTATTTTTAACTTGCAGTAATGCATCTATTACCGTGTTACCCGTTACAAAAATAGCGTTTTTTGATACGTGTTCACGTAATAAGTTATCGGCAGACGCTTGCGTAGGGGCAAAATGTTTAGCTGTTAGTACACCTGTTAAGGTACGATTTGCTTCTTCTGGCCATGGGCTATACAAATTACCTGTGCGTAAACCTGCTTCTACATGACCTACTTTAATTTGCTTGTAAAACGCGGCCATTGATGCTGCAAATGTCGTGGTTGTATCGCCATGAACAAGCACCCAGTCAGGTTTAAACTCATCAAGCACATCACGTAAGCCAAGTAAGATCTTACTCGTAATATCGTATAAATCTTGCCCTGCTTTCATTATGTTTAAGTCATAATCTGGCGTTATTTGAAAAAGATCCAGTACTTGGTCAAGCATTTCTCGGTGCTGTGCTGTTACACACACTTTAGCTTCAATTCTTGCATCGTTTTCAAGCGCAAGAACTAACGGCGCCATTTTAATTGCTTCGGGGCGGGTACCAAATACGGTTAAAACTTTCATCTATTATCCTAAACACAAAAGCCTGCCAAAAATGGCAGGCTTACTAAATCTACTTATTGAGTTAAAAAATTCCGCGGCTATCAACAACCACTTTTCTGGCTACTTGCTCTGCAGGTATGGCCTTAAATTCTTTATGATCAACCAACACTGCTAGTGTATTACTTCGCTCAAGCGCTTCTTCAATTGAAACCAATTTAACGCCTAACGCTGCTAGAGCTTCTGGTAGCTCGTTGATATTTGGTTCAACAACTAGCACTTCTGCTTCATTGTTTTGTGCTAGCATTTTGGTAATATCGAGTGCAGGGCTCTCGCGTAAATCATCAATATCAGCTTTAAATGCAATGCCTAAACACGCTATCACTGGCTTTTTAAATTGATCAGCTGCATCAGTTATTTGCTTTAAAACATAATGAGGCTTTGCGTCGTTAACTTCACGAGCCTGACGTATTAGTTTTGCAGTTTCTGGCGCAGAACTAACAATAAACCATGGATCAACAGCAATGCAGTGACCACCCACACCAGGGCCTGGGTTTAAAATGTTTACTCGCGGGTGACGATTTGCAAGTTTTATAAGCTCCCAAACATTAATATCTAACTTATCGCATATCATTGATAGCTCGTTTGCAAACGCAATATTTACATCGCGAAATGAGTTTTCTGTTAGCTTTGCCATCTCTGCTGTTCTGGCGTTTGTTAGTAAACATTCACCCACAACAAAGGTTTTATACAAGGCAACTGCTTTTTTCGAGCACTCTTCCGACATACCGCCTATAACGCGATCATTCTCTACAAGTTCACGCAAAACGTGACCTGGCAATACACGCTCAGGGCAATGTGCAATGTTTATATCAGCTTCGTTACCAGCGGTTTGTGGAAAAGTTAGGTCTGGGCGTGCTTCGGCTAACCAGTTTGCAAGCTCTTCTGTTGCCCCAACAGGTGAAGTTGACTCTAAAATAACTAAATTGCCTTTTTCGAGTACTGGCGCTATTGCTTTTGCTGCAGCTTCTATGTAGCTCAAATCTGCTTGGTAGTCTTCTTTAAAAGGGGTTGGAACAGCCACCATAAATGCTTCTGCTTTTTCTGGTTTTGTTACTGCCTTTAAATTACCGGCTTTAACTGCGCTGCGTACCACCATATCAAGGTCTGGTTCAACAATATGCACATTCCCTGCATTAATTGTATCTACAGCATGTTGGCTTACATCAACCCCAATAACATTAATTCCGCGTGATGCAATAACAGCTGCAGTTGGTAAGCCTATATAGCCAAGCCCAACGACTGATACAGTTTTAAATAACATTTAAACCCCTAATTTAAATTAACTTTTGTAAAAACCCAGCCCTGGGCAACTTTAAACTTTTTTTGTAAGGTAGTAATAAAAATACTTAATTAAGTTACTTTGCCTCAATATCCTTGTTGGCTGGCTTAATAATCTGTAGAGCCACTCTAAGTTTACGGCTCTAAAAGCGGCAGGTGCTCGTTTTACATTTTCGGTAAACACGTCATAAGTGCCGCCTACTCCCATAAAAAAGGTAGTTGGGCACGACTTCTGACACTCAAAAATAAATAACTCTTGACGAGGCGACCCTAGAGCAACACTTACAAGCTTTGCTCCTGAGCTAGCTATTTCTTCAATAACTTGCTGCTCTTCGCTAGCAGAAAAATAACCGTTTCGATAACCAACAACATTTACGCCTTGCGCTAGCAATTTGCTATAAGCTTCAAGCACCACAGATTCTTTTGCGCCTAATAAAAATACTGGCACATTATTCTCTGCAGAACGTAACATTAATCGCTCCCAAAGCTCACAACCAGGAATGCGCGCCACAGGCTGTTTTAATCGCTTTGACATTACATAAGACACACCAATACCGTCTGGGTATCTCAAAGTAGCTTGTTGCAATGTGCTCATAACCTGTTGATCAATATTCGCTGCCATTACCTTTTCAGGGTTTATTGCAACTGCAACACCTGGCTTTACGCCCTCAGGTACTAAAATTGAAGTATCAATAAGTTCATCAATTGATTGGTAGGCTAATACGTCAATCCCACCTACATTTACACTATTCATTATCAACTCTCAATTTAGCGTATATCTTTAAAACTTCCTCTGTTACAGAGGATAACTGGTATGGTGCGGCAGAGTTTATTGCACAGAGGCGCATTGTTAAATAGTCTTGTTCTGATAAGTCCAAAACTTGCTCTATTGCAGACGTTGCGTTAACACATACGTTTTCGTCATTTGGAATTAAAAAGCCATTTTCGCCATTTAGTACTTGCGCGGTGCTACCGTCGGTCTGCGTTGCGATTACAGGTAACCCACACGCCATAGCTTCCGCCATTACCAAACCAAATGATTCATTATATGATAAATTAATCAACATGTAACTTTCGTTATAAATTGTAACCAGCTGTTGTGCACTGCAGTAATCAAAATAACGAATGCTCACGTTCTCGTTTTTAGCGAGACGCTCTATAAACGAACTATCACCTGACCCTACTATCGCTACCGTTAACTTACGCTGAAAATTTTCTAAAATTGCTTCGAGCCTATCAATGCCTTTGTTTTTATTTAAATTCCCTACAAAAACAAAATCGAAATGCTTTATTGCGGTTGTCTGTGGCTCATAAAATAGGTCATTCACACCCGCACTTAGCACACTTGCAGAAACAGGCTTAAAAAATCGCTGCTTTAATTTTTCACTCACAAAAATAAACTTATCAACAAAACCTGAGCTATACCGATAAACAGGCCCAGGTGTTGGATACAAATAAATATCGCTACCATGGAAGGTAACAACGATTTTTGCTCGCCAATTTCGAAAAAGCTTATAAGCAATAGCTAATAAAACATTCGGAAAATAAAAATGAACATGAATGATATCGTACTTTTTAAATGAAAAAATATAGCTAAGTACAAAACGTAAAAAGAACAAAGGATAACGCAATAACTTAGCAATACCCGACTTTTCTTCTTGATCTAAATAATAAAAGTCAACATGGCAATTACCCTGCTTTTTTAAGCTCACATATTGGTTATAAACAAACCGCCCTGAATTTGGCTTGTTTTTACTTGGCCCCATGTTCGATAAGAGTAATACACGAAAATCGCTCACTTCTTTTGTTTCTCCATACGCTTGAGCTTAACGCCATAGTTGGCACGCGACGGTATAAAGTGAAACATTAATCGGTATGTTAGCTGTATAAAAGGTATAAAAGCTGCTGGTGTCTGTGGGGAATAACCCGACTCTACAACCTGACTCTTATACTTTGAAGCTGTTTTTGACCATATTTTCTTTAAATTACGATAAGACACCGCTCGTGAATAGTCTTGTTGAATAAATGAGTCAAATACTATTCGAGAGGCAAATGGTGAGACTATTGTAAAAAATTGTGCGGCTAATACATTGCTACCAAATACGGTATAGCGACCACCTCTACCATACACAAACTCATAGTAAGTCACTTTTTGATAATCATTTAATGCTAAGTTAGCAGTTTTAACTTTATAATCTTGCCACAGTATCTCAAATTCGCCGTTAGTCAGTTCTTTATAGCGTAACCGAAGTAACTTATGTGCGCTAAAGTTGATAAAACGATAAACAAATGGCACTAACTTTAATAGCTCACCTCGCTTTCCCTTAAAGTTAATGTAGGTGCCGCGCTGAAATAAATCACCCAAGTAACCGTCATAAAAAGTAGAGGCTTGGTTATAGTGCTTTGCAATGTAGTGATAATTGGTATACAAGCGATTAATAGGCTTTAATGTGGCAAACGCCATTTCATCCAAAATTGCTTGCTCTTGTTCATGAAGTAGCTGCTCATTAAAATCAAAAGCGTGGTAGTGTTCAAAGTCTTGCTGGTAATGCCCTGCTATTTTGCGCTCTGGCGAACCTTCGGGTCCGTAAGTAAAACCATATTTATAAGTGCCATTCGCTAATAAATAACGAGAATCAAGGCCACTACTTAAAGGCAAAATGCGAGTATCATAAGGCCAGAATTCAGTTAATGTATTTACATACTCTCCAAGGTCTTCTATTGCTTTGCCGTCATAAAATGTAAAGTAACTCTGCTCTGTTCCAGAAGTAATTGCCGCACCAGGTTGTAGGCGCTCAATTTCATTATAAAGCGTGAAATTACCAAACAAATGCTGCTTTTTACCAAGAATGCTTTGCATATCATTATTTAATGTATGCTTGTCAGTAAGAAGTGCTTTAACACTTGGCGCAATACGAAGTTCACTCGCTAGTCTATCGATATAGTGAGTTGATAAACCTAGTGCATCCGTTAGCAAAGTAGTTTGCTCACCATTTTTCCAATAAATGACAAATACACCTGCCAAAATATCGTTTAATACGCTTGGTCCGTGTTCAACAATGTCTTTAGCAAGTAAAGCAAGCGGGTTTAACTTTTGTTTATAGATAAACCAACCTGAAGCAATAAATACTTGCTCTTGATATATCTCTATCGGCGCAGTCGACCAAGCATTGGTATCGTAAATCAAATAACCTTGGGCTATATTTTCAGGAAATTTATATAGCTTGCTATTGTCGGACATTGCAGCAAAAGAAGCCGGTAATGACTTTGGATCGCAATTTAAATACATGCCACGCATTTTATTTATCCTTATGACGCTGCATTTGTATTAACAGACGTACGTTGTTGACGTCGTTGTAGGTAGGCTTCAAGAGGCTTTTTACCAAACACCGCCCCAACCAGTAATTTGACTATTACGCGTGGGTTTAATAACTTTAACTTTAAAGCATGGATGTATTTTTTTATTGCCATCATTCGGTTACCGCTACGTAACTCAAAGTCTGCCAAACTTTCGAACTGTCTTGATAAGCCAGTATTTAAGCCAAGGTGAAGATACTCTGCCTCGTATTTATCTATAATTGCACGATGACCATTCGCTTTTGATACCGGGTTACATGAAATACCATCATCAGCAAGTTGGTACGTAATAAGTGCTTCGGCTAAGTGAATTGCAGGGTATTTTTTTGATAAACGTAGTAGTAAATCATAGTCTTGCATGCTTGGTAGACTGTTATCAAAGCCTTCAACATCGCGGATAGCATCCGTTGCAATTAATAAGACTGATGTGCAAATACCATAACCTTGATTTAGTAAAGATTCGTATAAGTTATTGGCTCCAAGGCAGCCAAAGTACTTTTTCCAACCTTGATACTCCAAATACATATCGGAATAACAAATAGCTGCATTGCTTTTCTCTAATGCGTCAATTTGTTGTTCAAGTTTAGTTTGTAGCCACAGATCATCATCATCTAAAAATGCTACATATTCGCCTTGCGCAAAATCAACACCGGTATTGCGCGCTTGGCAAGCTCCTTTGTTCGCACTATGGCGAATATATTTAATTCGCTGTTCATCAGCATATTGTTCCATTACAGCTTCGGTTTGAGCACGCGCATTGCTACTAGGATCATTATCATCAACAATCACTATTTCCCAGTTCTCATAGCTTTGAGCCTGTACACTTGCGATTGCTTTAGGTAATGCATGCGCACGTTTGTACGTTGGTATGATGACAGTAATTAATTTATTCATTTTAAAAGCCTAGGTAATATATCGCGCTTACTTATTTCGATAACCATCGTAATAAGTAATATCTGTTTCGCTATAGTGCTTAAAGGTTAAGAAGTAATCTAACCCTTTGTTTTCTATCGGATGTCTATGTATTTCATCTTGATAAAAAAAGTTACTTTCATTAATCAGGAGCACATAAGAAAATGCGGCCATATGAAAAGCGATAACTAAAAATAAAAAGGTGCCTGTTATTATTTTGGGTGTTATGTACTGAAATGCTAACAACATTAAAGGGGCATACAAAAGATACAACGGCAATAAAATGCGATGTAACTCATCACCTATAAAAAACAGCGCAATAAAGCTGAGCAATGTCAAAAAGCTCATCATATTAAATAATCGAATATACGTTGGGCTTGTTGTTTTTATATAGCCAGGTAATGCGATAATCGTGACGAAAATAAAAAACAACAAAGAAGGTAGTTTTGAAAAACTAGGTTCAAAAACTAAACGCGTTAAAATTTTATTAATCATGTAATGATTAATAACAGAACCTACCCCTTTAATTGCTAACACCCCAAAAATTGCTGCAAAAACAAACCCTAAGATCAACAAGATTAATTGTTCAATGTTCCAACGTCGATTTAAATGCTTACTAAAAATAAGCAAAGGGAGTAGTAAAAAGCTTGTTGAAAAGTGCATTAAACTTCCTAAGAAAAAAATGGCTATGCCATGTTTCTTATTCGTTTGTGAGTACCAAATTCCATAGAGTAAAATTGGCACAGCCATACACGCTCTGATCAAGTGCCACTGACTTTGAAAGAACTTATAAAAAAATACAATCATTAAAAAGCACAGCAGTGGGCTAGGATTATCAACTAACTTACAAAATTTCCAAATTAACAGGTAGGTAACCGCTAGCGTTGTAAAGTAGTAAAGGAATGAGTGATTATTAGTTAGGCTCGCTACAACCCAGCTATATAAAGCAAACAAGAAATCTGCATGCTTTGCATACAGTAATGAGGTGGGTAACATACTAGAAAAGCTGCTATAACGCTCATAAGCCATTAAGTAAGAGGGCATATCATCTGCTCCCCCCCAAAGATAGCCTATATGACGCGAAGCGATCAGCACAGATAACGAGAACACAACAAAAAAGACGATTGCACTATCAAGCTTGGTTTTTTGTACTGCAAAGGCGTAAATAAATACGCCTGCAACCCAAGCTAAAAATGGCAAAAATAACCAGCCTGCAAGCAACAGGCAGCCAGTGATTAATAGCTTGGTATTTACTACTTGCTGTTGTTCAGCAAAGCCGAGAGAGTCGTCAGCGTTCAAGTTATAACCTTATCACTTTGGCTTAATCACCTTTGTGCTGACGATTATTAATACGAACAAAATGTAGCAATAAGATGCTTACACAAACAAAGAACCCTGAAAAAATTGCTCCAAGAATACAAATAACCGCTCTGTTAGGAGATGACTTTCGTTCTTCAATGATAGGGCTTTCAATAATCTTGAACGCAAAATCCTTACGAACCTCGGCAAGTAACATTGCTTTGGTTTGCTCTTCTACAATTGTGTAGAATACGTTTTGCATTTCGGCTACATTGGTTTTTGATAGCTGTTCATTTAAGTACTTTATGCTTTCTTTTTTCTCAGCTATTTCACGCTCTCTAACCGATTTGTTAATCAATGCAACGATATTTTCTACATACTGCTTAGAAATGCGAGGGTCGATATGCTCAAATGAAATTTTAACTAAACCATTTACTTTGTCTTGTTGTACAGAAAGCTTTTTAAGTAGTCTCTCGTATGTTTCGAACATTGAAGGTTCTAGACTTTCTTTTGTCTCTTCGTCTACTTTCCATTTTCCGTCGCTATAAAGCGCAGGATCGATTACCAGCTGCTGAGAATCTCTATTCCATTCTTTTACAGCGAATAAATTCACTTTTACGTTATTTTGCTCAATAAATTTATATAGAAAGTCTTTTGATTTGATGATCTCTAAATACACAGCAGTGTCGTCACCAGCACCACCTAAATTGATACCTGCAACACTTGCTAAGCTACCCAACTGCCCTAGTGATGCTAAGGCGCCACTTTCTTGCTGCTTTTGCGGCGCTAACAGTACCGTCGACTTATACATATTTGGCAAGGTTAACGAGTAGGCTAAAATTGCTGCACTAAAAACGATTGATAAAAATATGATTAACCACTTTTTGTTCCAAAGTACTAACCAAAGCTCAATCAGATCAAAGGGCTTTTGTGAACTTACGTTCTGATTTACAGTGCCTGTCATTGCGCTTTCCCTGCTGCCAATTTTAATAAATACTGACCATAACTTGTTTTACTTAAAGCTTGCCCTTGCTCTATTAAAGACTCTTTAGTGATCCACCCCTGCTTATAAGCAATTTCTTGCAGACAGGCTATTTTGAAGCCTTGGCGCTTTTCAACTGTTTGTACAAAGAGCGACGCTTCCATCAGGCTATCGTGCGTGCCTGTGTCTAGCCATGCAAAGCCTCGCCCTAGCACTTCAACTTTAAGGCGGTTTTCGTCTAAATATGCTTGGTTAATTGCTGTAATTTCTAACTCGCCACGAGCTGAAGGAGTGACCTTTTTGGCTTTTTCAATAACTGAGTTATCGTAAAAATACAATCCTGTTACTGCATAGTTAGATTTGGGCTCTAACGGTTTTTCTTCAATTGAAATACCATTAAAGTTTTCATCTACTTCAACAACCCCAAACCTTTCAGGGTCGTTTACTTGATATGCAAAAACATATGCTTCTTGGTCAAGTTTTGCATGGGCTTTTAACTTTGGTGAAAAGTTAGAACCATAAAAAATATTATCACCCAAAATAAGGCAAACGTTATCGTCGCCAATAAATTCTTCACCAATAATGAAAGCTTGTGCTAGGCCTTCAGGTTTTGGCTGTACCTCGTAGCTCAAATTGATACCAAAACGGCTGCCATCACCTAATAGAGTTTTAAACTGCGCTTGATCTTGAGGTGTAGTAATGATGAGTATATCTTTAATTTCAGCAAGCATTAGCACCGATAATGGATAGTAAATCATCGGTTTATCGTAAATCGGTAATATTTGCTTAGAAACACCTTGAGTTATCGGGTGTAAGCGTGAACCACTACCACCGGCAAGTATGATGCCTTTTGTTTTGCGTAATGATGAATTGTCATTGTTCATTTGTGAATTACTCATTTCCATACTTCATTTAATGGTCAGTTCTGAGCGCTTAGGTATGCTTACTTTACACTCAACTTTCTTTATCGAAACGTCCAATTTAGGCTGCAAAAGCTAGCAATTATTCTTCGGCTGCACCTAGTCGCTCACGTTGATATGAGCCATCCTGAACATTTTGGCACCAATCTAGATTGTCTAAATACCATTGCACTGTTTTTCGAATACCAGACTCAAACGTTTCTTGAGGTGTCCAATTTAGTTGGTCAGCAATTTTAGCTGCATCGATTGCATAACGACGGTCATGGCCAGGACGGTCTGTAACATAGGTAATTAGTGAAGCATACCCTTCTGCTAAATCTTTACTTGGTGCTAACTCATCTAACAAACTACAAATAGTTTTTACTACTTCAAGGTTTGTTTTTTCGTTATGTCCACCAATGTTGTATGTTTCACCTACTTTACCTTCACTCGCAACGGTGTATAAAGCACGCGCGTGATCTTCAACAAATAGCCAATCTCTAATTTGTGACCCATCACCGTAAATAGGTAATGCCTTGCCTTCTAACGCATTTAAAATGACTAGTGGGATCAGCTTTTCAGGAAAATGAAACGGGCCATAGTTATTCGAGCAGTTGGTAACAACGACAGGTAAACCATAAGTGCGGTGCCACGCTCTCACTAAATGATCAGAGCTTGCTTTACTGGCAGAATAAGGGCTACTAGGCGCATACGATGTTTGCTCTGTAAATAAAGGCAAACTTGAGCTATTTTCTACATCATCTGGATGAGGTAAATCACCATAAACTTCATCTGTCGAAATATGGTGAAATCTAAAGGTTTGTTGCTTATTGGTATCTAAGCTTGCCCAATAACCTCGTGCTGCGTCAAGTAGGGTATATGTACCAACAATATTTGTTTGAATAAATTGGCCAGGCCCATCAATTGAGCGATCAACATGCGATTCTGCAGCTAGGTGCATTATAATATCAGGCTGATATGATTGGAAAAGTGAGTCGACAGTTGCACGATCACAAATGTCACCTTGAATGAAGGTATAACGTTCGTTATTTTCTACGCTTTTAAGTGACTGTAAATTTCCAGCATATGTGAGCTTATCTAGGTTTATAACTTTATGCGCTGTTTCGTTTATTAAAAAACGTACCACGGCACTTCCAATAAACCCTGCACCACCTGTTACTATAATAGTTTTCATCCACACCCTTTTTAACTAAATTAATTAGCTTTTCAACAGCGGCGAATTATCGCAAATATACAGCCTATTTGCTATAACCTGCCGATTTTTTGCCGCTTTCTAACTGTTCTAAATACAATTCTAACGTTAATAAACTGCCTATTTTTTCAGGGCGAATTGAGTCGTCCATTGCAAAGAACTTGGATAGAATTTTATTAACTTGGTCATTGCCAATTAATGTTGCGACTCGGCTATTTGGCATACATAACATATCTGTAAGATACTGCTTAAATTGCGTTTCTCTGAGCCAAGTGTCGTAGGCTACATAGTGTCGCTTAGGGGCAATTGAGCGATATAGCTTGCGTGCCACTCTTTCAAACAGAGAACCTTTTATTAGCTTTACTAATTGTTGCTTAACTGGATTTACCTTTGGCTCAACTTGATTTTCGGTCAATGAAATTGGTTTTCCTGTTTGTTGCCAAGGGATCGCTGCAAAATAGTCAGGATAATAACGTAACAACATTGCGTGGTATAACTTACCATTACGTCTAAAGCTTTCTGGTAGAGAATAAAGAAACTCAACCAAATCGTTATCCATAAACGGTTTAAGGTTATGTAACTGATGACTCAATAAATCACTTCCAGCGCCAATAAAGCGTACTCCGCGATTATAGATAAGCACTGGATCATCATTTTCATGTGTAAAGTAGTCATGATCAATGTTTGCATGTTGAACATGCTTAGTGTAGCGAGTTGCAATTCTTTTCTGCTTTGAGATTGTTGCTTGCGACTCAGGGAATAAATAGCTCCCGCCAAAAGTCACATCACCTAAATAACCATTGAGTAAATAATTAGACTCTTGCGCAATCAACTCTACAGAGCTAAGTGCATGCATGTGTAAAATATTCTTCAAGCCATCAGTCAACCAAACACCACGTTCTCTGCCAGAGAACCAATTGCTTTGATCAATTGCAACCAACTGGTTAGATACCCCTGCGAAATCTGCCACTTGTTTGGCTATAACGGCGTCATCACAGCTTGGTTCACCAAAGGTAAATGTTTTAATTTCGCCTTTATAATGCTGCTTGGCTCCTGCTAGTAAAACTCTAGAGTCAAGGCCTCCGCTTAGCGTGATCGCTAATTTAGGCTGTTTTACCACACTCATACATCGAGCCATACTAGCATCAAAAAGCTGATAAGATTTATCAACAGCCTCATCAAACGAGATGTCATTTAGTGGTTTAATCTCTGACCATTGCCAATAGAGTTGCTGCTGATAGTGTTCTGCTTGGGTATTAATAGTGACTAATGTTGCCGCTGGCACACGTCGTATATTCTTAAATAAAGTTTGCTCACCAAGCATGTGCCCTACATCAACATAGGTATCTAAAGCCGACTGATCGATCTCTTGTGTGTAGTCTGGGTGCAGTAGTATGGCTTTTGGCTCACTTGCAAACCCTTTTATACGATCACCTTCAACCCATAGGTAAAGTGGTTTAATACCGAAGCGATCTGTTGCCAAATGAAGTGCTTGTGTTTGTTTATCATATACCGAAAAAACAAAGTAACCATTTAAGCCATGACAAAACTCAAGTAGGTTATCAATTAGGTACTGCTCGCAAAGATTCTGTAGCGCATCTTCAGTTTTACAGTCATTACCATTGATTGAAAAGATATCGCCCCAAATAGTGACGTGCAAACGATCATCGCTATATTCGTAGCACGCTATATGCTCAACATTTTTAAGCATGTGCTGATAGTGCTGCGAAACAAAATAACTATGTTTATCGCCTGCTACATTCGCAAAGCAATCATGATCTTCTGCTACTTGGTCTGGGCTAATAAAACCGATCATACCGGGCATACTAAGAACCTCGAATAAAACTGTAAAACTTGAGTAGTTGCGGTGTAATTGCGATTAAGTAACCTACACAAATAAGCACAAACAAATATACTGGAGCTAATATTAATAATGGCTGTATAAGTAGTAACAACAAGGCTGCTATCGCAAAAAATGCTATGCATGCTGGCCCGAGTGCGGCAGCAAACTGGAAAAAAGACAAACCACTAATAGGCTTAATAAGAAGTTTCCAGTGCAGTAAAAATAATAAAACCTGTAACGCAACCAGCGCTTGCACCATTACCGTAATACCTTCATTAATTGAAAGTACGATAACTAAGGGACGCACAATTGTTACAGCAATATTCCACCAAAAACCACGTTTTACTTCACCACTAGAACGCAACAGCACACCGATAGGGTTCATCATAGATATGATAAGCATATATAAGCCAAGCCAACGAAGAAGCTCAGCATGTTCCAGCCACTCATTTCCATAAGCCATTCCTAAAATAAACTCAGGGAATAGAGCAACTAAAGAGTACAAAGGTATATTGATTAAGCTAAGTAGCCTAATCACCATGCCATATAAAATAGCTAAGCTATGCGTTTCTTTATGTTTAACAATAAGCGGGAAGGCCACTTTATTTACCACTGGATTAATCAATTGTAATGCAGGTCTAAATACAAGGGCTTTAACGTAAGCATAAATACCAAGAACTTCTGGCCCTAGTAATTTACCGATCAGCAACTGATCAAGCTGGGCACTTATAAAGTTTACGAAGCTCTCACCTGTTTGATATAGACCATACTTAATTGGTGCGATAATGCTGTTTAAACTTAACTTGCTAAACCCAGGCCTTAAAAGAGGGAAGCCAACTAAAAAGCAGGTACTTAAAAGCAGAGCATTCAGCAATTGAGAAAACACAACTGACTCTAATCTCAAATCAACTGCTAACAATATAATTAATGCTATAAAACTTGCCACACTGGCGAATACTTCAATTTTGGCAATACTATTAAAGTGCATTTTTTGCTGTAACAAGGCTAACTGCTGCTGCCCTAAACTGCGAATAAAAAATACCGGAGACAAATAACATAACAACAAAGACAGTTGTGGCATGTTAAAGAAAGACGCAGTAGGCACAGCCATCATAAGCACTAGCAAAGAAATAACGATACCTAAAATTACATTGACTAGGTATAACTGGTTGAGTTGTGATTTTTCTAACTGTTTATGGAATATCAAGGCGTTTGAAATGCCTGCATCGCCAAAGATTTGGGCAAACCCTACCACCAACTGTATAATTGCCAGTACACCGAGCTCTGCTGGCGTTAAGAACCTAGCAAGTACAACTAGCTGCGCTAACTGAAGGCCACCTTTAATAAGTGTGGCAGAGGCAGTCCAAGATACGCCAGATACAGCATCACGTGCGACACTCATACTAATTTATCCATGGAGCTGCTCTAACATATTGCGCCATTTAGGTGCTAATGCTTGCTCAGTAAAATGTTGGTTCATCAAGTCAGGGTTACGGTTATTATCTTTGCTAATTAAATTATTTAGCTCTGAATAACTCATGCTGGCTACTTCATCAGTTTTGTAAATTTCAAAGCCAAGCTCAGTTAAGTAGTTATAACTAGATGTGTCTGAAAGCAAAAACATGGGTTTACCCATTAATAACATGGCATATGCAACATATAACCCTTGTTGACGATGTTGAGCGAACACCGTTAAATGCACATCATTTAGTAATTTATCGTAGTCTTGCTTGTTAAGCATTTCAGTGATAGCAATAAATTTATCACCAAATAGTGTCGTTGCATGTTTAACCACTTCATCAATGTAACTTTGCTCACCACCATAATTAAGTGGCATGATAATTTCGATATTTTCATTGGCCAAATGAGCAAGCTTGTTTAAAGCGTCAATATGGTTATTACTCGCTGATGCCGAATTACCTACGAGTATTTTAAGTGGTTTTTCAGAAGTTAATTGCTCGCGGTCTTGTTCAACTTTCATCCCGATGAGTGGATATGGCAGCACTTTAACATTTCGCTTAAATAATACGCGTTGAGCAAGTTTTGCATCACCTTTATTTAAAGCAAATACTTGCTTATATCGGTTAATCACTAATGCATGTAAAACATGGACGACACGTTCTTTTATGGTGCGCTTCCGCCTTGTGTGACGATAGAGCTCAGCCCCCCAAAGTACACAACTACAGCGTTTTGTAACCGAACTAAGCAAGAGTTTTTTCCAAACATGCATGTCAAAAGAGCCGTGAAATACTATTTGGTCTTCTTTAGCTGTACTCTCAAGCAAAGCAAAAAGCTCTGCATTATTCTTATAATTTACAAAGTTTGGTATCGATTCGGGTGTTTTAACCCAAAACAATTGTTCAGCGTCTGGTCTACATTGTTGTTCAAAAAATTGTTGCATCGGTTTATAGTGATGCGGCGTATCAGCAAAGATATGGATTATACGTTTTGTCATATCGATTATTTAGTTTGGTAGGCTGCTAGGAAAGATTTTTCATGCGCAAGTAAGCCATCTTCTCGCGCTTTAATATATTTTGCAGGCTGACCTGCGTAAATCCCCCAAGCAGCTAAAGAACGATTCACCATAGTTAATGCACCAACAGCAACGCCTTGCTCTAACGTAACCCCTGGGAAAATAACACTGCCACTTCCAACAATTACATGCTTAGCTAGTGTTACAGGGGCATGTTCAACGTTAGTAAACTCACGATCAATAGTCGGGTTAGTTAAAAAAGCCCCTGAATAATCATCACTGCTTGAGTAGATAGCAACCCTTGAAGAAATATTACAAAAATCGTCTAATTGAATATGCCCAGTGCCAATAAGGCAGCTGTATACAGCTAGATGAATATGACTTCCTAGTGTAATACCGCCCTCTCCTGCTGAAAGAACACAAAAATCATCGATACGGACGTTGTCGCCTATAGAGATTCTTGAAGCACCGTAAATAGACGCTTTTTTTGATATTTTTACGTTCTCACCGAGTTTTGAAAGACCCAGGCTGAGTAATTCATCTCGCGTATAAATTGCCATCTAGCTTCCTATTAAATGGGTGTATATTAACAACTGCTTTCAAGTGCTGAAATTAAACTACTACAAATCTGTTCAACGCCTTCTAATGTCAAATCAGTAAACATAGGTAAACATAAAATTCGTAAACTTAACTCATTACCATGTGGCGTGCTGCCCTGCATTCCATACGCAGGAACTGTAGACAAGCTTGGATAAAAGTAACGTCTTGTTTGAATACCTTGTTCGAGCAACTTAGCCTGTACTTGTAACAATTGTTGTTCACTTTTAAGGACTACAGGCATATATGCACCATTATTATTACCTTTGGAGTGCCACGTTTGAAAACTCAACAAACCTTGATTGAGAGGTCTCGATAAGCACTTTTGATAATGTCCTATTAGTTCGCACCTTTTTCGGGTTATAAAAGGCAAATACTCTAGTAAGCATAATCCCATAGCGGCATGCATTTCGCTCATCTTGGCATTGATACCCACTAATTCAGGATAAAAGTCAGAATTAAAGCCAAAGTTTATTAACTGTTTAGCTTTTAAATAATCAGACTCATGCTTAAAGATGATGGCACCGCCTTCTACACTATGGAATAACTTTGTAGCATGTAAGCTTAACGTTGCTACATCTCCATGTTCAAGCACTGTATTCCCGCTGATATTGCTCGCAAAAGCATGAGCAGCATCATATATAACTTTTAAGTCATATTCTTTTGCCTTTCTATCTATCACCTCTACATCACATGGATTGCCAAAGACATGAACACCGACTATTGCACTTGCCTCAGATAATTGTTCAGCCGTTGCTTTATTTAAATCTAAATTATAAGTTTCTGGATCTATATCGACGAATTCTGGTTCTACACAAGCGAATTTTAACGCGCTAGCAGTTGCTGCAAATGTGAATGGTGTTGTTATTGCTTTCCCTTTGATATTTAGCGCAGCAAAAGCGACTTGTAAAGCAAGTGTACCATTGGCAACTAGTAATAAATGCTTTACACCAAAATAGCTAGCTAATTGACGTTCAAACTCTTGTAAACACTGGCCATTATTTGTTAACCAGCAGCGCTCAAATATACCATCAATTTGCGCTTTGTACGCGTCGATTGAAGGCAAAAACGGTTTTACTATTGGATACTTCACTCATCATGCTCACAAAACAAAAACAGTGTCGAAGTGTAGCAAACAACGATTACAGGGGCTAGCGGAGAAAGGAATTTTTGATTGAGCAATCGTTAGTAAACTTTATACATAAAAAAAGCGAGCCTAGGGCTCGCTTTTTTAAAACCATAACTGGCTATGTAAACTAATTACTTAGTTTTTACACGGTCAGCGTCAGATTTAGAGTAGTAAACACCAGTTACATCGATGTCAGCAGTTGGAGAGTTAACTACTACTTTGATGTGTGCGTTACCAGTTACACCGCTTTCTGCAGCGAATGCTTTAACTTCTTGAGAGATGTTAGTAGTCGCTTTAGGAGTAGCTGTAGCTGTAAGTGTTTTAGTGTAAGTTTTGCCGTCAGCTGTGATATCTACAGTGATTGCACCAGCAACAGAACCAGTGTTAGAAACATTGATTGACTGTGCGTACTGAGTACCAAATGGCATGAATACGATGTTTTCATCGAAACCATTTAGAGTCCAAGAACCAGCTGAAGCTGAAGCAATTGCTTTAGTTGAAGCAGTACCAGCAGCTGTGTTGTACTTGATTGTTGAATCAACAGTGAACTTTTGTGTAGATAGGATAGGCGCTTTAGAGTTTGCTTTACCTAATACAGTGAAAGTAGCTGTCATAGCTTCTGCAGTGTTACCAGCAGCGTCAGCAACAGTTACAGTGATTGCATCACCAGCTGTGTTGATTGTGCTTGTGTAAGTGTCTGCAGTACCAGTTGCTTTGAATGCAGCAGCTAGTTCAGTAGCGCTAACACCAGTAGTACCGTCAGTGTCCATCCAAGAGAAGTCACCTTTGATCACGTGAGTAGCACCAGTGTAAACTGCGTCATGAGTACCAGCAGTAGCAACTACTGGAGTTACTTCTAGTACGTCAGTAGTGATTGTGTCGTTACCAGCAGTGAATTGCTTACGCTCGTTTTCAACGTCGATTACACCGTTAAGTGATTTAGTAACTGAAGAGCTAAGTTGAGCTTTAGAAGTTACAACAGTTGAAGTAGCTGTACCAACGTTGTCTAGGTCTAGACCAGTTGAAGTTTTAGCAGCGTAAGTTAGTTTGATGTCGCCAGCAGCGTCAGTTACTGTAGTAGTTTTAAGAAGCGCACCGTTTAATAGGAAGCTCTTACCGCTGAATACTTCAACTGGAGAAGGAACTGCAGTTACACGGAAAGTAGCTGTAGTAGCAGTTTTAGATAACAGACCAACAGTTGGGTTGTTAGTAAAACCAGAGAAAGTGATAGCAGGGTTAGATGTAGTATCGAACTCAGCACCAGTTAAAGTGATAGTGAATGTATCACCTACAGCGTATTCTGCAGCTAATTTGATTGTAAGCTGAGGTACAGCAACAGTTGTTTGACCAACAGCACCTTCTAAAGATACAACAGAAGGAGTAGCTGTAGTAGTCGCAGCGTTTGCGCCAAATGCAGCAACGCCTAGAGCAACTGCTAGTAATGATTTTTTGAACATTATATATTCTCCAAAGTTTCATGAAACAGGAACGTTCATTGTTCCTTTTTTTTTAGTATGAATGACCATGCACCATAGGCCGTCACCTAAGTGACTACTAGTCGAATTCAGATTCAGTCTAATGAATGTTAGTTTATTGTCAAGTAATTAACAGTCGTTACACTAACTTAATTATATTACCGTTTTATGTAATCTATGTACACTATTTAAAAACCTTAATTTTCATAAGGTTATATTCGCACTCTAATTTTCAGTAAAAAAAAAAGCCTTTCGTTACAATTGTTTACAATACCCAATTTGTATACATTTTAACCTATACATATTCTGTCAATTTATTTGCAAAACTATCTTAACAATAGCTCATAAAATTAATTCGTACCAAAGCGCCACCCTAAAGGTTAAAACACACATAAAAGGACTGATTTTTTAAATAAGCAATTAAGTTTTACTACTGTACAGGATTTTTCGTAGTTTCAGGCAATTTGAGCTCATTTAAGCCCTGCTTGAATTGCTCATATACACTTTCCCACTCAGCCGTTGAACCAATAATTCGTGGAGTAACTAACACTACTAACTCTGTCTTCGTTTTATTGTTGTTAGTACTGTCAAAAAGCTTTCCGAATAATGGAATGGTTGAGAAGAATGGCACAGTTTTATCGCCCAAAGTGCTATTTTCACTAATCAAACCACCTAACATAATGGTTTGACCATCAGCCGCTATAACTTCTGTTTGTAGACTTCGTTCAAAAACGATAGGGTTACCTTCGGCACCAGTCCCATCTGCTTGGTTACTTATTTCTTGGGCGATTTCCATAACCACCACACCTTTTGCATTAACCGTTGGGGTAACTTTTAAATCTATACCTGTTTCAAGGTAGTCGACAGATGAGCGAGAACCAACTGTGGTATCTGTAATTATTTCTCCAACAACAGGGATGCGATCACCCACGCTAATTGTTGCCTCAACGCCGTCTCTTACTGCCAATGTTGGTCGTGATAGAACATTGACATAATTGTTTGTTTGCAACAAATTAACGGCTAACCTTCCTGTCGCTCCACTTAGAGCATAAGTCAGTCCAGTACCATTCGATTGTAAATTAAACCCTCCAACAGACGTCGCTCCCATATTTGTCAATGCAAACTCAACACCTTGTTTAAACTCATCAGTTAAGCTTACTTCTGCTATCATTACTTCAAGCATTATTTGCTTTGGCATAATGTCCAGGCGCTTAATCATAGGTAATAAATTTCGATATGCATCACCCGTTGTTTTGAAGATCAATGAGTTTGAACGCTCATCAACTACCATCTTCATACCTTCAGTTTGGACAGAAATATTACTTGGGGCTTGTCGCTTATTCGATTGTTGATTATTTTTAATTTGCTGGTTCTGGCTACTTGCTGAAGTACTACTTCCTAGAGGTTCAGCTGAATTCCCTACTAATAAGTTTTGTAGGCTCGTGCCTAAATCGACTGCTCTGGCAAATTCAGGCACAAAAACAAAGTATTGCTCTTGATTACCATCAGCTGGCTGATCTAGCTTACTCGCCCAGAAAGTTGCTCGTTTTAAAAACTCTTTATTATTTGTAAAAAAGACCATTGTGTTAATGCGCTCTAGAGGCACAATAGATATGGCTTGTTCGGTTGTGGCATTAATACTGACCGAGATCCCTTCTTGTTTCATTAAGTCTTGTAATAATTTACTTAATTGGTCAACCGGCACAAAGCTTGATTTGTACATACCAATTGATCGATTACGAAATGCTGGTTGATCAACCAACTGCATAAACTCAAGCGCCTTCACTATATCGTTACGCTTCCCCTTAAACATAATGGCATGTTGTTCAAACATAGGTTGCGCATTTACATTAGTGAGCTGACGAATTGTATTAGCAAGCGGAGTTTGCATTCCTGCTTTAAAAGGCGCTAGTTGTATTATTTCATTTGCGGTGTTTGGAACATCCTCAGGGTTTGCACCATATCCGTAAACTAGATTATTAGCGATGCCCCCCTCAGTCTGATGAATGTAATAAATACCGTCTTGAAAGCGAATTACAATATTACGCTCTTGCAGCATTTGCTCACTAAGAGAAAACAATTTACGTTTGCTGAGCGGATCTTGCAGATTTAAGGTAACTTGAGCTTTACTATTATTTAGCTGTTCACCCAAAATATAATTAACATTTAGTAATTCACCAAAAACATAGTGTAAGTAGTCTTTAATTAATAGGCTATCTGCTGTTAACTTAACTTGTTCAACATCACTAAACTTACTCGCAAGGTCCGTTTGCTCTGACTTTAGCCTGCTATCGTTTTGTAGCGCTTCAACGTACACAATACCTTGATTTGTAGGGGCTACTTGTTCAGCGCCTGTGGTGGTTTCTACTTCACCTGCTGCGACTTTTTTTGTTTGTACTTTTTCTAAATACGATGGTGTAGGTGTAATTCCACCATTGCTTCTAGCGCAACCTGTTAGCACACTCATCGTCACTATGCCTAAAAAAAGAACCTTACTGTGTTTCATAAATTATCCAGACACTATAACTATTTGTTTATTAACCACGTTTATACATGGTCAAAGTAATGTTTTGTTGATCTTTGCTAAGCTCAACCTCGGTATTTGACAGTATTTTTAAGCTATAACCATGCACTGTTTGCATGTCATTATATTTGACAAGCTGGCTACTACCATCATTGATATCTTTTTGCTCTATAAGCACATACGGCTTAATTGTGAATATAACGGCCTTTAACCTAAGCTCATAATTATCTGCAAATACAGTAACCAATTCGCCATTTTGTTCGGCTTGTTTAGCGGCTGACAAGCCCTTTTCTTGTACTTTACTGCTTTGCTCTGGCTGAGTGTATTTTTTATATACTTTCTCTAACCCTTGTTTTGAACTATCAGAAAGTAAAGGAAGCGAAACTTCAACTAAACTTTGCTGACTAAAATCACTATCTTTTTCAGTTGATTTTAAGCTTAAACGACTATTGAAATCTGCTACTAAAATTAACGCAATTACAACTACCGAGATTAGTAACGTTTTATTCATTACGCTTCTCCTTGTTGCATGTAAAAACTTAATTCGATTGTGCCATCAACCTGCCCTAACTCCTGCTCACTTTGTCCTTTAATACGCATATTAAAGTCGCTTACTTGGATAATCGGGGTGCTTGTTTCAAGTTCAACTAATATCTTTTGAAAGTTTAATAACTTACCGCTTATATTCAGTGTTAGTTGATGGCGCATTAATGTGTTATCTGCAACCTTTAAACTTACTAACCAATTACTGTTATTTATTTGCAATTGATATTTTGCCATTAACTGTTCAACTTGTTGCTGCATGGCCAGTTTAAACTCTGTATCTTTTTGAGGTGCTACAAATAAACGATTAATTTGCTCAAGCTGCTGAGTTATTTGCTGTTGCTGAGCATCAATTGCTGTTTGATTTTTGATCACACTTTGTGATTTAGCGGCGCGCTTTTGCAAGTTACTAATCAAATTAACCTGCTCTGCTTGCCAATCAACTAAAGGCACAACGATAAACTTCAAGACAAGTAATACGCCTATAATTCCTAAGGCAACTTGCTGCTTTGGTTCAAGTTTATTCATTTCCCCTCCTGATTAGAGGCAAATGAAGTTACCTGATCGTCATGTGTGTTTAACATAAAGCTGATAACAAAGCTTTCACCACCGCGCTCCTTGCGTGATGGATAATCAAATCTAGCATCTTCGACCCGCTTATCTTTCATTATGGTAGCAAGCACATCTGTTGCTCTATTTGCTTTTCCTCTTAAAACAAATCGCCCCTCTTGCCAACTGATACTGCTAAGTTGTGTATTCTCAAATAAATCGCTTATAACTAAAAAAACGGGGCTAGTAATTGAAAATTGCTGTAATAATTGCTGACGCTGTTGGAGTGTCTCACTACTTGTTAAGTATGCATTCAAAGTATTTAGTGCAGTATTAACGGATGACTTGTTGATTTCGAGTTGACTCTCTAATTGATATGTTTTGTAAAAAAGGTAAGTGCTCGTTAATAGTGCGTATGTAACAAATAACCCAGCAAATAGACCACTGTAACGTAGCGCAATGCGTTTGTTAAATACATTGTTTGGTAAGCTAAAAAATGTTTGTAGATATTGTTTTGGAAGTGCATATAAACCTTTAATTATACGAGCTGTATACTCTTGCTCCGTGTCTATACTGATAACCTTTTTTAATGGAATACCAAACATACTTGTGAAGCGGTCTGGGTCATTTATTAGTTTACTAACCAGCAACGAACAGACATTGTTTTGATGTTTAGTAACGAAGCTAGCCGTTTTAACTTGATTAGAAATGACTTCACCATTTGTCACTGTTTGGCTCAAAAGAAGTGATTCAGGCAATGTGATCCAGGCTTTAGGAAGATACTCAGCAAAACGCCACTGCATTACTTGGCTTTGCTCTGCTTCAATTTGCGTTACTAATGTATGGGTTATGCCTTGTTGCTCTGTATTTTTTAGATCTATTGCAATTAATTGTTTTAGCTCTTTCTTATTGCCAATTGGATAAGTAAATAATTGCTCATTGTAATGTTGGCGACCAACAATAAGTAACCATTTAGTTTCTTCATTGATTGATGCTGGCTTTAAAGCAAATTGCTGATGTTGATCTAGTACAAGCTGGTAAGGTTGATCGGTATAAAAAGCAACCACTTTGCACAGCCATTTTTTCAGCAATAACTTAATATTATTATTAATCATTATGTTCTCTACCGAGCCTTTACAGCTAGTTTATTCACCACAGGATCTTTTGTTGGTTGTAAATGATAGTAAGTTGTTTTGGTTACTACCGCTTCTCCAACCTTAACTGTTAACGTTATTTTGAATAAATTGGATGGATATAAAATAATATCGCCACTCTCAGATATGCCCGTTGCACGCACAAAATCATTAACTGTTAACCTGTTAGCCCTGCGTTGCATAATAACATATTCTGCAACATCTTCGCTCAATAAAGCGTATAGCAGGGTATCGGGTGAATTCATCGGATTGAACGCACCTTTTTTATATTGTGTTGTATTATTTGCAAGTACTTTCAATTGTGCTGGTTGCAAACCTAAATGACTTAGTTCTTCGATATCATGAATTGCGGCATTTCGTGCAATTACATCATTTTTTATATAATCAGAATGTGTGTCTAAGCTTTGCCAAGCCATGATCTGCAACACTGCAAGCTGGGCATCATAATCATTTAAGCCACTGTAGGTCAACAATCGCTTTAATCGTGTTTCTTCTGGGTAGTGGATATTTAACAAGCCTCGAAGATCTTGTAACTGAACTTCTACATTATTTGTTGTTTTAAAAGGCTCCCCATGAAAATTCCAAGATGTGATAAGAGGATTATTAACGGGCGGAGTAGCCATAGGTGTTAGTTTTTCAGTGAGTAATGAAAATAATATGCTCGCCTCAGCATTGTTAAGCTCAACTAAAGCTTGTGCTTTATCAATCATCATAGTTGCATTTTTAACTTGTTGGCGTGCTGACTGAGTAAAATACAAAGCTAAAATAGACACTACAGCAACGATTAGTAGTACTTGTACTAATGCAATACCTCGCTGTTTCATCACAGCTCTCCCGTTTGTATGTAATTACCATACCAACGATTTGGCTCTTCATCTAACTGAAAATAAAAGTCCATTGGCTGTTGATTTTTTAATAGTGTCAACCTTATTTTCTGAGGAGTTAGTTGTTGCTCTAACCCAGAGTATGTAGCCTGCCAAGTAGGTGTTGAGCCAGGCTCTTGCAACGCTTTTTGCTCTAGACTTTCCCAACCAAAATAGCTAAAAGTAACTCTATCTAAGTCGCTAAGTAGCGTTTTTTGATTCGTAAATTCTATGTTCTGCTCTGAGTTAATTAGCAACATGTCAGCACTTGAAATTGCTTGGTAGACAAGGTCAAAACGGCCCAGCTTATTTTGCACAGCGGTTAATCTCACAAGCTCTGGATTTTTGGTATCTGTATATCCATTTTTGGTCATCATGAGTAGGCTATCTTCACCGCCAACAAAAAACATTTCTGGCTGGCCTTTACTATTTTTTATTAGGTATGGCTCAACCCCTTCTAATAAGCTCTGTAAAATGTAAATTGCTTTTGCTTGCTCAATATCGCGCTCAAAGCTACCTAATTCTTTATCCCAACGAGAGGCAAGCTGCATATAGACATAATTACCAGTGAACATAATGAGTGATAGCAATGTCACTGAAATCAATAACTCAATTAATGTAAAGCCTTGCTGTTTACGCATCATGCCAGCTCACTTCATTTAAAATGTAGTTTTTCTCAATCCCGTTACGTTTAATGATAAGAGAAATGCGCCAGAGCTTGATTTGCTTTTTATCTGCTATTTCTTCTGCAAACTCTAGAGCCATAGTTTCATTAATAATAACTTTACTTTGCACTACTGAGGCTTGCCATTGATATTCCCCCCCCCAAGCATTACCTTGCTCTGATAGTTGTGATTGTTCTGAAGATGCAGCTTGGATCTGCAGTTGAATGCGCGATATTAATGCAGGGAGGTTTGCGACTACATTAACATGATTACTTGCTTTCTCACTTGCAATAAATGCCCCTCGGTAAATTAGTGAAACCGCGGCAAGCGAAGAGAAAAGAATTATAGTAGCTATGAGAAGCTCAATTAATGTAAAGCCTATCTGTTTTTTTTGTTTCATCTTGGTGTTGGTTGCAGACTAATCATTAATGGTTCACCACGTACATAACCTTGAATTTCATTAGGAGAAGTGAGTCCGTTTTTATTAAAGTTAACCCACTGAGCTTCAAATCGTAATGACTCAAGCTTTTTGGTTTTTATTATTTCTTGTTCATCAAGAGTGTACAAATTAAGCGTATTATCTTTCAATTCAAGTCGATACGCCCTCGATTCTATAAATGATTGAAAAGCTATGCTTTTTATCCAGTTGCGCGTTTCAAGTAGCTCTGTTCTAGCTGCACTTTTGTCGACAGCTTTAACAGAGATTGGAGCTACAACTGAAAGTAATAAGGAGACAATACTTAATACAATGATTAACTCGATCAAGGTAAAGCCATGTGCAAATTTATTATTTGCGCCCGTCATTAGAAGCCTACGTCGTTTAAAGAGATCATGCTCATCAACATGATAACGACGATACCACCGACGAAACCACCCATAAATAAAATCATTAATGGTTCAATCAACGACGTCATATTGTCTGTCCAGGTTTCAAAATCTTGTCGTGAACGATTTGCTATTTCATCGAATACGATATCTAAATTACCGGACTCTTCCCCCACTTCAAGCAGTGAAATATAAAATGGTGGATATAAAGAAGTTTGCTGTAATGCTGGGGTCAATTGACTACCACGTTTTACTTTTTTTCGCGCAATTGTCATTTCGTGATGTAGTACATGGTTTTTGATATTGCCCGCAGCCAGTTCTAATGCTTGGTCAATGGGTACACCAGCTTTCAACATCAAACTTAAACCACTATTAAAACGTATGCGCTCAACTGTGGCGCTCGCATTCGCTATTACAGGTAATTTTAGTGCTGTTTTATGCCACCAATGCTGAAAACCTTTACGTTTACTTGCCCAAATAAGGGCAGGGACTGAAGCAATAACTGCTAATGCCAAGAACACTTGATAGTCATTCATCCACTCACTAATAGATAACATAAGCTGGGTATACCAAGGAAGCGAGCTTAATTGACCAAACATATCAGCCATTTTTGGAATGATGAAATTAAATATGAAAAAAATACTTAAAATACAAACAAATAAAATAACGCATGGATAAGTAAGTGAACCTACAATTTTTCGTTGTAGTTCACGTTTAAACTTAAGATCTTTGGCGATACCAGCAAATATTTCGCTTAAGTTTCCTGAAGCTTCACCTAATTCAATTAAGTTACAATAAAGGTTATCGAATACATCAGGATAAGCTCTGAGTGCTTGAGAAAGGCTACTCCCTTTCTTTATGCTACTGCTAATGTTAGCAAGCATTTGTGCTAATGCAGCTTTAGCTTTTGTTCGCCTAATAATGTCTAGGCCACGATCAATCCTAACTCCAGTTGCAAGTAACAAACTTAACTCTGCTGTTAAAAATTCTAGGTCGGCTAAGGATACCTTGCTTTGAAAAAGCACACCGGTCGTTGCTCTTTTTTGCTCTTCTTTAACTTCAAATGGCAGTAACTTTTGAACTTTTAATTTGTTAATTGCATCTTGCTCAGAGGTTGCTTCAATAAGCCCCTCTGATTTTGCGCCAGATGAGTCATAGGCTTTGTAATTAAAAAGCGCCATTAACCTGCGACCCGTATTACTTCATCAATAGTTGTATGACCTAGTACCGCTTTGTGTAAACCATCCTCGAGTAAGGTTCGGCGATTAAGCGAGTGGTTATGATTTTTAGCTTTAGGTATGAAATCAGCATCTTTTGGCATTGCTTTAATTTCATTATCACAGCGTAAATACTCTGTTACGGCCATTCGGCCTTTATACCCGGTATGAGCACAATGCTCACAACCTTTACCTCGAACTAAATTAATCGTATCGATACTAAAGCGTTCAGCAAACTGATTCAGGTTATATTTTTCTATAAGCTTTTGTGCATCAGGATCAGGTTCACTGCAATTGCTACATACTTTTCGTGCTAAGCGCTGTGCAACTATCGACACCAGTGCAGCATTGAGCAAGAACTCTTCTACACCAAGATCAAGTAATCGAGTATAAGCACTTGCAGCATCATTTGTATGAACAGTACTAAATACTAAGTGTCCAGTTAATGCAGACTGTAATGCAATTTGAGCAGTTTCTTTATCTCGTATTTCACCCAACATAATTACATCAGGATCTTGACGAACTATAGAGCGCAGGCCCGCTGAGAAGTCAAAACCTATATCACTATTAACTTGCACCTGATTTATACCTGGTAATTGGTATTCTACCGGGTCTTCTAAAGTAATAATTTTTACATCATCATTATTTAGTGCGTTCAAAAATGTATATAAGGTTGTTGTTTTACCAGAACCTGTAGGGCCGGTTAATAACACAACCCCTGCTGTTGTTTTGATATCTTCGCGGATCAATTCATCAATGTCATCTGATAAACCCAAAACGGACATATCGTAACGTACGTTCTCTTTTCTTAGAAAACGCATAACGACTGATTCACCATCATTTAATGGTAATGACGATACACGAATATCAAGCTCTTGATTGGCAATTTTCATTTCGATTTTGCCATCTTGCGGGCGGCGCTTTTCAGCGATATCCATTCCCGACAAGATTTTCAAACGCGTAATTATTGGCAGTTGTTTACGAGCCGAAATAGTTTCAGCTTCATGCAACACACCATCAATTCTAAAACGCGCCCTGTAGCGGCCTTGGTAAGGCTCTAAGTGCATGTCTGATGCACCTTGGCGTAATGCTCTACTAATTAGTGAATTTAGTAAGTTTACTGTAGGGGCTTCTGTAGCTAATTCTTTTAGGCGTTCTTCCTCATCTAAAGGACTATCATCATCGATATCTGTTAAAGGCTCTTCGTACTTTGCTGCTAATAATTGAATATCAACTTCATTCGCAATGAATAAAGAATAAGATTGATTATTTTTACTTAACCAATCATTCATTACTTGGTTAAGTGGATCCTTACAAGCAAAGGAAATGTGCTCTTTATTGTCAGTTATTGGTAACCAGCTTTGCTCAACAAACATATCAAGCATAGGCTTATCGATGACTAGTGCAGAAAAGTTAGCGTATTGTTCACTAGTAAACAGTGGGATACCTAAATATTCACTTAGTAACAAAGGAACTTGATCTTCTGGCAAGCTCCCCATGTTTACAAGTACTTGTTCTAACCTTCCGCTATATTTTGCCTGATAATTTAAGGCTCGAGTAAGATCTTGAGGGTCAACACTAAACTTTTCTATTAATAAATCATGTAATTGCATTATTGATGTATTATATCCGCGTTGTTGTCGGTACCACCCTCTTTACCATCACTACCGTATGATTTTAGTGAATATGGATTGCCATTTTCACCAGGGGTCTTGTAGACATAAGGGTTTCCCCAAGGATCTAACGGGATATCTTTTGGTAAATAAGGACCATCCCAACGTGGATCATCACTTTTACGTAACTGAGAAAGTTCTGTTGGGTATTTACCTAAATCAAGTCGATAAGTATCAATAGCGGTTTCAAATGATGACATTTGTGCTGCTGCTATTTTACGCTCTGATGAACTTAACTTAGAAAAAAACTTAGGCGCGACCAGTGACATTAAAAGCCCTAAGATGACAATAACAACAAGTAGCTCCATCATCGTAAAACCATTATTTTTTTTCATAAAACTCTCTTTAAATTTAGTTATTTTTTGACGTCTATTTTTTTTCGTCTTAGAAATCTTGCTACTTTCCAACAGTGTTGTAGTGCTAAAGAATAAAACACAAATACAATCAAAAATAGGGCAAGCATTATCCATTCAGGAACATTTAAAACTTCCCCTAGAATACCAACACCGCTCAAAATTATGGCAAAAAACAATATTGAGCTCAACGCCCTGCGAGGACTAAATCCTACCCGCATAAAGATATGGTGCAAATGATCGCGGTCAGCACTAAACGGGGATAGCCCCTTACGTTTACGGCGAATTATTATTGCCATCATGTCCATTAAAGGCACACCAATAATCCATAACGCTGTTACAGGTCTAAATGCTGATTCGGTTGTCTGAGTGCCTACCATTAAAAACCAAATAACACTCAAACCAATAAACATAGAACCCGCATCACCCATAAAAATTTTCTTATTTCTATGGCCTTTAATACCTAAATTAAACGCTAAATAAGGTAGTACGGTCGCAACAATAATAAGCGGTAAATAAACCAAAGCATAGTTACCACTAAACAGCATTAAAATAAAAACAGATAATAAGGTGAGAATACTAAGTGAGCCAGCTAAACCGTCAATGCCATCGATCATATTAAAGGCATTAATACAAGCTATGACACTAATCACTGTAAATATTATACCAAACCAACCAAGGTCAATATCACCCATTAAAAATAGATTGCCCAGATTATGAATGTATATTTCACTACTATAGATCATCACAAGAGCAACTAGAACTTGGACGCCTAACCTAATTTTTACACCTAATTGACGGTAATCATCTATAACCCCCAAAACTACAATAACCGCAGCACAAGCTAAGTAACTTACAATTTTCACTGTTAGTGGGTGAAATGCCATAATCGAAATTGCCACAGCCAAAAAGATTGACAATCCACCAATTAAAGGGATGGTGCCGGTATGCTGTTTACGCAGGCATGGTTTATCGACTAAGCCAAATTTTACAGCTAATGGCGTAATCGCCAAAATTATGATGTATGAAAAAACAAATGCAAACATCAATGTTATGAATTCAAAGGTCATTATGAAGCCTTAATTAAGAAACATACTTCATTGTTATAATGAACTAATAGCCGCTACAGCTACGCCCATTTGATACACTATTTGTGTTGCTGTGCTCCAAAGAGTCAGGTTATCAATATAATCAGAATCTAAAGGTACTACTATAGTATCACCTGGCGATAACTGAGAATTATTATTAACCGCAAACCAAGACCCTTCATTTGGCACTTCAATTAAACCACTTGCCTTAATGATATAAATACGGTCTTCATCAGCACGTTGCTTTAAACCACCACTGCGGCTTAAATAGTCATTAAGGCTAAGCTCTTCCTGATAAAGGTGTGAGCCTGAAAAGTTAACCTCACCTACAACACTTACACTTGAGCGTTTTGAAGGTATATATAGTACATCTTGATCTTCTACCTCTAAATAACGCTGGCCATTCATAATTGATGGTAGATCTATAACCAAACGACCAACGGCCCTAACATTCGCTAAGTCATTTATTAAATTATTCATATCTTGATACGATAGTGACGCATCCGTGATAGAGTTGTTAAAACTTTTAGAAGCAATATCTCGGCGTAAGTCTTCAGATAACTTCTTTAGTTGTTGCTGCTGTTGTTTTCGAGTTTCCTCACGCGTAAAAATAGCCCCCTCAGGATAAGAAAACTCAGTAAAACCGCCTGCTCGCTCAATTACTTCGGCTAATGTTTCGCCTTTTGAAATACTATAAACACCAGGGAATTTTACTTCGCCAACAATATTAATTTTTCTATCTTGCTGCCAATTTGGAATCGGGTAAATATTAATTGTATCTTTGCTTTGTAACTCAAATGATGAGCTTGACTCATCATTAACTAATCTAGCTAAATCAATACTAATGTGTTCCAAATTAGATTTCCCTGCAAAGCGAGTAATTTCAGCACTCTTCAAATAGGCAGATTCTTTTAGGCCACCAGCAGCTAGCAGCGCTCCTTTCACTGATGCATTCACAGGTTTTGGATATACACCTTCGTAAAATACCTCACCACGAATACCTATAATTTGTAATCCGTCATCAGAATTTGCTTGCTGGTTCAGTTTAGCCAAAATAGGTTTAAGCAACCTTTTTCTACTAAAAACAGCATACTCATGCTCTTCTAATTCTTCCTTACTTGTGAGCAATTCTGTGATAGAAAGAACTTCTTGCTCTTTTTCTTTAGAGAGTGTCTCAGCTAGTTCCTTATCCAAAGCTGAACCAAGATCGATAAATTCATAAAACTTTCGCTCTTCGTACTCATCCCAAAGCTTGATTTTTTCTTGTTGTTTTAACTGCTCTTTAGTCAAAGCCATGCCTGCGAGGGCATTTTCTTCACTTTCTAAAGATTGGAAACGACTAAATACAACAACAATATCGCGAGGCTTTAGCTCTAGGTCTTCTTCACCACTTACTGCATTTATGAGGGAAAACTGATGTAACTCAATATCACCACGTAAGTTAGTCTCGCGAACAATTAATGAATAATCATAGTCTGCAATTGGCAGTAAATCTGCTTTTAGAGAACCAAATAGCTGACTGACAGTTTTTCCTTCATGCCACGCGTAGTTACCTGGATGAGCAACAGCACCAAGCAGAGTCACTGCATTGTCTAATTCTTTACTAGAAGATGGAACGCGAATTACATCTCCATCATTTGGTTTATATGCATCTCTTTTAGATAAGTTAAGTTGCAGGACGGTTCTCGAACTATTACCTGTGTAGCGTTCTACAACTGTTTTCTGCGGATATGCAGCTGCATTAAAGCCACCTGCCATAGCTATTAAATCTTGACTAGATTCATTTTTTTTAAGCTCAAAAATGGCTGGTCTACGTACTTCACCTTCAACACTCACTCGCATACCAACTGGTGGAATAAATACAACATCACCCGGCTTTAAAATGACATCGTTACTACTATCACCTTTTATCAATAGGTTATATAAGTCGAGAGTTGTTACTGTTTTTCCTGCACGCTTTAATTGTATATTTCTAAGTGAGCCAATATCAGACACGCCACCACTCACAAATAATGCATGTGTAATTGAAGCTAGAGAAGGAACTGTATATGCACCAGGCTTATAAGCTTCACCTAAAACCATTATGCGGATTGAGCGCGTTTTTCCCATTGATACATAAGCCTCTGTACCAATGATTTCCTGTTTAACTTTCGCTTTTATTAAGCTCACGACATCACTGTACTGCATGCCACTAACTGTAACCGGCTTAAGATTACTAATAGTTAAGCGACCTTCGCGATCTATAATAACCTCTTCTGCGGACGTTTCTTTACCAAACAAGTTGATAGTAAAAGTATCACCAGGCCCAACAATGTAACTATCAGGTACAAGTGCACTTTCTGACGGAGCAAAAGTGGTTGGTTCGCCAGAAAAAAGCTCATACCCAAATGGTTTTAACTCATCTTCTTCTGGTTTGAACTTCTCTTCTGCTGTAATTTTTTTGTTATCTTCGTTATCGTCAAACATGCCTCTAGGCATTACAGTATCTGAGACTTCATTCGTAGATTGATTTTCGTTTTGGTCTGCCGAGACTAACATACTGAGGTCTAAGCCGTACTTCTTAGCAAGTGCTTCTTGTTGAGATTTGGGGAGTTTTTTAAATTGTTCGATTTGTTGCTTAGTTGGAGTGACTGAATGAGCTTCAGTAATAAATAAAAGCGAGATAAAAAGCGCAATTACAAGTCTAAAAAACTTCACAAAGTTTCCCTTCTAAGAAAATAAAGATAACCGCGGCATACTACATCATTTTATAAACAAAAAAAATGGGTAAACAAGTTTACCCATTCATTCTCAACTGAAAAACATTAGAAACTATACACTAGCGTTAGTGACGTTTCTGTATCTGTGTTTTCTTTATCATCCGCAACATCTGAGTTGTGAGTAATGTTGTATGCTACTTTCATTTGTAGTGAGCCGTTGATCTTAGCAAGGATTGCAGACTCTGAACGTGTTTTAGTGTTGGTATCACCATATTCAACTGATACTAACTGAGTAAAACGTGCACTGTCTGAAATTTGCCAGTTATAGTCAACTTTACCTAAAGCGATTACTTCGCCTTCACGCTCACCAGCAAGTGATTCACCGTTGTCATCAACTTCTGTGCTGTTATCAGGGTATTGGAAGTATTTATAACCCGGACCAATTTCAGCGTTTAACCACATATCAGAGCGGTCGATTAAGCGTAAACCGTAACCCGCTGAGATAACAGATTCGTTGCGATATGCACCAAAGTAATCAGATACGTGCGAACCGTAAATGAATAGGTGTGAATGCTTTTCGTTTAACTTGTAGTTACCTTGTGCAGAGATTGAGTACTTTTCGTTAGTGCGCTGTGTTTCTTTAACGCCTTGGTCGTTTTCGATCTCATCTTCTTTATAAAGACCGTCTAACTTGTACTCGTTATTCCAGTTTTCTAGGTTATGTAGAACCTTGATACCACCTTTAAGTGTGGTTGTTTCAGTGTTACCGCTTGTTACGATAGCACCTAATTCACTGGTTACATCCCAAGTTTTGGTTTCATCTGCTGCGAATGCGCTAGTTGCAGCGCTTGCTGCAACGAGAACTGATAAAGCTTTTAATTTCATTAAAAAATAACCTTTACTGCTTGTACGTTAGACTTATTAGTCTTCTTTGTGCAAATGAACATCCATTTGCGGGAATGGGATTGTGATGTTGGCATCATCTAATGCGATCTTAATGTTTTCCATTAAGTCGAAATACGTTGGCCAGTAGTCAGCTGAGTTAACCCAAGGGCGAACGACAAAGTTTACGCTTGAATCTGCAAGCTCAGATACAGCTACTGTGTATGCTGGGTCTTTTAATAAGCGCTCTTCCTTATCTAAAACTGATTTAAGTACTGCTTTCGCTTCTTTAAGATCTGCATCGTAACCAACACCGATAACTAAATCGATACGACGAGTTGATTCACGAGAGAAGTTAGTAATTGGGCTGCCCATAATTGATGAGTTAGGCATGATAATTACTTTGTTATCTGGTGTACGTAATTCTGTAGAGAAAATTTCGATTTTCTTAACTGTACCCGCTTTACCACCAGCTTCTACATAGTCACCTGATTTGAAAGGGCGAAGTAAGATGATTAAAACGCCTGATGCAAAGTTAGAAAGTGAACCTTGAAGTGCTAAGCCTACAGCTAGACCTGCAGCACCTAAAATAGCAATGAACGATGTTGTCTCAATACCAAGTTGAGATAATGCCATTAAGATTGTTGCAGCAAATACAATTGCATAGACAATGCTAGCAACAAATGAACCTACAGCTTTATCGACTTTCTTTTTATCAAATGCTTTTTCGGTTAAGCCTTCGCAGAATTTAGCGATGCGACCACCGATGAAGAAAATGATTAGCGCTAGAACCGCCTGAACGGCGTAATGTATGATTAAACCTGAATTCTCGTTGATCCAGTTCATTATTGTATCCATGTTCTCTCCTGAAGTTCATTTGTAGCATGACGCTGTGCAAATTATATATGATCTTTGGTTAAAAAATCATTAAATTACACGCAAAACTAAGAAATGAGTATTTGCTCAATTACAAAAAACGCAAGTCTAATCTGCAAAACTGAACGCCAGCTGACCAAAGGGTTATTTCTGAATTTTCTGAGACAAGTAAGTTTTTTCGACTTTTTTCATTTTAGGGGTTCACAAGCTAAACTTAATTATGTAATATGCGCGCCACACCAAACGAGGTGTATCTCAGTGGCGGCTGTAGCTCAGTTGGTAGAGCCCCGGATTGTGATTCCGGTTGTCGTGGGTTCAAGCCCCATCAGTCGCCCCACTTCTCTCCCTTAGTAAATCCATATATTTTTCTATTTTAAGTTCCAAGATCTATCTTTAACACCTGCTTTCAATTCAAAAAGCCGTCAGCTGTCAGTTTTGAGCCGAACTGTATTGTATGTGGGTAATAGCTTTAAGCGGTTGGCTGTAAGCTAGATTGTTTTGTTTGTTGGAACCGTATTGTTTTGCCGCCTGGGTATTGAATGGAAGACGCGCCAAGCAAGCGTGAGGCCTACATGGTAGGAGGCGTTTTCACGCCGAACAGATTTGACCTATTCACGGCTAAAGCCCTTCCCACGAGATGCGAGATATTGTAGGTGTGAAGTTTATTTCGCGCGAAAGCCTACAACCTAATCTCTCAAATCCCAAACAAAAAAATGCCACCTTTCGGTGGCATTACACACGGGATTATTTCTATTTACTAGAAATGCTTTTCAAAGCTCAAGGCCATTAGGTTTTACATCTAGCCTCAAGCTCATAATTACTTCCAACTTTTCATCTTGTGGCCTTTCACAGCATAGAAAAGTATGAATAAATAACAAGGCAACATAACAATGTAAGCCATTTGTTGCGCTTCAGCGCTTTTTACACCACCACTTGCAAGGCCCCAAAATAATGGGCCAAATGCGCCACCGGCTATACCCATAACAAGCAGACCAGAACCTACGCTTGTAAGTTTGCCTAAACCAGATAGTGCTAACGGCCAAACGGCTGGCCAAACAATCGCATTAGCAAAGCCTAGCACAGCAATGAGCAATAGGGTATCAGGCAGTACCGATTTTAGGCCAAATAATGTTGATATAAATACAGATTCATTACTACCTGTGACTATCGCTAACGTTAACACACAACCCAATATTGCTGAGATAGTCAGCGCTGTTTGCTGCGACAGTACTCGTGGGATAAGTAAAATCCCTAAAAAGTAACCTAACACCATACAACCCATGGTGTACGAGGTCATCACGCTATATTTTTCAACACCTAACGACAACGCAAAACTGCCTATTGTGTCACCTGCTATCACTTCAACAGCAACATAGACGAATAATGCTACAATACCTAAAGCAAGGCTTGGATGCGCTAGTGCTTCTTTTACTTGCCCTGGTTTTTGTTCATCAGCATCATCAATAAGTTCTGGCAGTGGCATTTTCGTTACTGCAAAACCAAGTATACCAATAAAAAGTGCCATTCCTAAATAGGGGTATATTAAGCCATTAGCCATGGCATCAATATCAGTTTGGCTAAGTTCTTTACCGACAAAACCTTTAAAATCACTCAGTATTAATGCGGTAAATACAATCGGCGCAACAACACCAGCACCTTTATTTAATATACCCATAATACTTACTCTGGCTGCAGCTGACTCTTCTGGGCCGATTCTTACAACATACGGGTTAACTGCTGTTTGTAGCAATGTCTGCCCAGCTCCCATAACAAGTTGCGCAAATAAAAATAGCGCAAACACCTGCGTTTTTGCAGCAGGAATAAATAGCAAGCCTGCCACCATCATAGTTGCCATACCCAGTGCCATACCATTTTTATAGCCGACCTTTCTGATGATCATTGCTGAAGGTAGGGCAGTAAAGGTCACTGCAATATAAAATGAGAAAATAATCAGCGATGCCTGAAAAGGTGACAGCTGTAAAACTTGCTGTAGAAACGGCATCAATGAGCCATTTAACCACGTAGCAAAACCCAATATAAAAAACAGCGTGGCAACAATTGCCATAGGCACAACACTGCTTTGTTTATTCATTTCAGACATAACATTTCCCGTAACAGCACAGTTCAATTCTATAGCGCTGCTCATTTAGATGATTATATAAAAGGTATATTAAATATTTATAACACTACTGCAACAAAAATGACAGCGCTGACATATTTCTTTTAAGTGGTTTCTAGGAGCGGTCAGCTTTCAGCTGTCAGTTTTGAGCCGAATGTGCGGATACGTAACTGAAGTGATAGTCAATACCGTAGGCGTGAAATTTATTTCGCGCGAAGATTTATTCACAAAGAGAAGTAAATGAGAAAAGAATGAGGAAGTACTAATAATGCTTTTTGTAGCGCTCTCTTACCCTCTTTGTAATCATTTGGCTTTCTCTGTGAAGCGCGCAGCGCCTCCGTGTACTCTGTGGTTCAATAATTTTTTGCACAAAGAGTAATGAATGAGAAAAGAATGAGGAAACCAAAACATTACTTTCTCTTAAGCGTAGCGTCTCTTATCCTCTTTGTGAATATAAGTGGTTTAAAACAAAAAATGACGCCTGCGGTTTACTGCAGGCGTCATGTTTATTTATCGCAAAAACAAAGATATTACTCACCTACAACTGTGGCGCGGCTGGCTTGCTGTGCGTTTAAGCGAGTGCGTAACGTAACTTTTGCATTGCTATCAACTTTGACTGGTTCAGCGTAAGTTTGCCAGCTTTGGCCGTTATCTAAGCTGTATTCAATGCTCAAATAAGCAAATGCACTGTTGGCATATAACTTACCATTTTCAATCACACCACCCGGTATTGGTAAATGCAGGTTGATGCCGTCTTTAGCTAATTTATCAAGCTCTTTTAAGCCTACTGCACTTGAGAATTCAGCCCAATCTTTTGCTTGTTTTTTAGTATCTACACTTTCACCTTCCCAATCGGCTTTATGCCATGCGCGCTCTGCTACTGACAGAATACGCGGGAAGATCATTGCTAATACTTGATCTTCAGTGCGAATCGTTTCTGACCATACCTGACCTTGCATACCTAAAATGTTCTCAGGCTTTTCAAGTTTAGGTAATGGACGACCAACCAAAGCTTCTAAATTAACGATTGGCTCACGGGTGCGCGTGTAATCAGCATTTGCATACACGTCATCTGGCATATAATTAAACGCTTTTTTAGTATCTGTGTAACGGGTTGCCCAGTAATAACCTCGTTCTTCTGGGCTTGCTTCATATGGGTGGTCAAAATACAAGTGCGTACCATGTGATAGCACCACTTGGTAACCTGCATTGGCTAGGCGGTATGCTCTATCTGCAACACCCCACTCCCAAATATTATCCCAGGTATTAACGGTAAAAGTTTTATTAGGGAACTCATCACGTTTAAACGAATTTTCGCGGTCATACATGATGCCGTCTTCCCAAATACCCGGAGAAATACCGCGCTTTTCAAGTAAGGTTGCAACACGCTGGGTAAAGTAAGGCTTTAAATCAGCGGGGCCAGACACACCATTGTTAGGATCTGCAAATAGCGCCTGACAGATTGGTGAGCCAATCCACGAACCAGCACCTACTTCGTCACCACCAATGTGCAGGTTCTTTAACTGAACACCTGCTTCGCGATACATCTGCTGAAGCTCATAGGTCACTTTATCTAAAAATGCGTAGGTCGAGTCCATACACACATTCATTGAGTTATCTTTGTAGTTTTGTACCGTCATGTACACAGAGGTATCTTTAGGATCGGTTAGCAAGTATTGTGTTGCTGGTCCCATATCGATGTGCTGAACTTCTTTGTTCGCTGAACGAGTTTTAATATTATTTTTAGCGGCTTTTTCAGCTTGCTCTAGCATGTTGTGATAGCGTGCTTCCATCGCTTTGATTGAGGCACGCGCATGGCCCGGGCCTTCAACTTCAGGAATAATTTGAATATGGCGATCTTTGGCAAACTTTAGTAACTCGACAAACTCTTCACGTTTCAGATAGCCATTACCTGAGCCAGATTTAAATGGCCCAGTACCAAGCTGAGTTAATAAGCACTCGCGCTCTTCTAAATCAAAACAGCGATAACCGCCAACGTCAGTGAGCTCAGGTAAACCAGGGATCTCAAGTCGCCAACCTTCATCTTCTGAAAAGTGCCAATGCAGCTTATTCATTTTGTAGCGTGCCATTTGCTCAACAAGCTTGAACATGGCTTCTTTGCCATGATAGTTACGACCGTTATCATAATGCATGCCACGCCAGCCATAGCGCGGTGAATCTTCTAACTCTAACTGCGGTAAACTCGCACTACCTTGGCTGTTTGCAGGGATCAGGTTCAATAAACTTTGCATCGCATAAAATACACCTGCGTTATCACTACCCACGATTGTGATTACTTCATCATCAATCTCAAGGGTATAGCTTTCTGCTTTTGCATTATTGAGCTTAGGGTCAACTTTCAGGCGAATAACTTTGTCTTTGCCTACATTAATATGGTCAGGTTGTGCTTTAAGGCTAATGCCATAGTCATCTTGTAAGTCTTGCATAAACACCATAACTTCGTGTTTAAGCTGACCTTGATAACTGATTTGCCAATTATTGTTTAGCGTCGCGCTGCCACGGTTAAAATCGACTTTACGTGGTTTAGGAATAATACGCTTTAAAGCATCGTCTTTACTGACCGAAAACTTATCAGCACTATTACGTTCATAGCGGATCTTAGCTGTTGCTAAAACCGATAAATCTTTTGGCTCATTGTAACGACGTAACTGATTTTCGCGGGTAAATGGCGTAACAAACTGTTTAAAGTCTTCAGTGTCGGTATTTGCGAATACCGCGGGTTTGTTCTTACCTGAAACAAAAAACGCACGTGGCATAAAGTCACTGTAAGCGACAATCCACACTTGTGCATCAAACGGCAGCTCTAAGCTCTCGCCAGCCGCTAAACCTTTAAATGAACTGGTTGGTACAATGCGATGTAAATCGCCATTAACGTGCTCGATATTAAGGCCAGCAACATGCTCTGTCGAAATTTTACGCACTGAGTGAATATAAAGTTGCCAGTCGCTTTCACCCGCAGGTAATGGCACATCAGAACGATTATTGAGGGTAATTTTCCCTAAAAAGCCCGCATCTTTATTACGAAAGTTATCTTCAACCGAAAATAATAACTCGGTATCTTTAGCAAAGTGATTAACTTGCGATTGGGTCAACGCTGCATTTGCCATCACAGGCGCAGTTGCTAGCATTACCGCGAATACTGACCTTTTAAAGCCCATTACATTCTCCTCGTTTAAGCCCTGAGTGTACGGTATTTCTGCGTACTATTTGTCATTTTTGTTAATAATTCGTTCCTATCATATAAAAACTAAAATGACAGCGCTATCATTTTATGAAAAATATAGGTGAGGAGTTAGAAGCTTTAAGCCCCAAACTGTAAGTTTGAAGCCGAATTGTGTTGTTTGTTGGTAAGGCGTTAGTCCATCGAAAGAGTGTTGAATATAAGACGCGCCAAGCAAGCGTGACGCCTACAAAGTAGGAGGCGTTTTAACGCCGAATAGATTTGACCTATTCACGGCTAAAGCCGTTCCTACGAGGTGCGAGGTATTGTAGGCGTGAAATTTATTTCGCGCGATATCTTCGGATTTACCGTCATGGTATTGAATATAAAATGCGCCAAGCAAACGTGACGCCTACATGGTAGGAGGCGTTTTAACGCCGAATAGATTTGACCTATTCACGGCTAAAGCCGTTCCTACGAGGTGCGAGGTATTGTAGGCGTGAAATTTATTTCGCGCGCACTTATCGCTCAAACCTTAATACAAAGATACTTCTCTTCTAGGTACTCATCTAACCCTTGATGGCCGCCTTCTCTGCCTAAGCCTGACTGTTTAACACCGCCAAATGGCGCTACTGGATTTGAGATTAAACCTTCGTTAATACCAATCATGCCGTACTCGAGTGCTTCACTTACGCGATAAACTTGTTTGATATTTTCACTATAAAAATATGCAGCTAAACCATAAGGCACATCATTTGCTAACTTCAACACTTCTTCTTCATCATCAAAAGCGATAATGCTTACCACTGGACCAAATACTTCATCATGATAGATATCCATCTCTGGTGTCACATCCGTTAAAATCAGCGGTGCTTGAAAGCTGCCTTCAAGTTCGCTGTTATCGCCGATCAATGACGCGCCTTTATTAACTGCATCATCTAAGAGAGTTTGTACTTTCTCTTTAGCCTTAGGATAAATTAGTGGGCCAATATCCACCCCTTCATCAAGGCCATTGCCAACTTTTAACTCTGCCACTTTGTCTGCAAGTTTTTCAAGCACCGTTTCAAGTACTGAACGTTGCACAAAAATTCGGTTAGCAGCTACACAGGTTTGGCCGGCGTTTCTAAATTTTGCACCCATGAGGCCAGCAACAGCTTCATCTAAGTCAGCATTTTCGAAAATAATAAACGGCGCATTACCACCAAGCTCCATCGAAGTTTGCTTAATAGTTGAGGCACATTGCGAAAGTAACTGCTTACCTACACCAGTTGACCCCGTGAAGGTAAACTTACGCACTCGCTCAGATTCTGTCATGATTTCGCCAACCATTTTTGCATTTTCAGAGACCACAACATTCAACGCCCCTTTCACAAATCCAGCCTTATCAGCAAGGTATGCCAAGGCAATGGCGCACAATGGTGTATGCTCAGAAGGTTTAATCACAAAACTACAACCTGCCGCATATGCTGGTGCCACTTTACGTGTGATCATCGCGATCGGAAAATTCCAAGGTGTGATCCCAGCAACCACACCAATTGGTTGTTTTATGGTTGATAAACGATGTTGGCTGTCGGTGGCAGGGATATTATCGCCGTAACTACGCTTAGCTTCTTCACTAAACCATTTAATAAAGCCTGCACCGTATTCCACTTCGCCCAAGGCTTCTTTTAAAGGCTTACCTTGCTCTTTAGTCATTAACTCAGCAAGCTGTTGCTTGTGCTCAATAACCAACTCATACCATCGGCGCAGCGTTTCACTACGTTCGGTTGCAGTTGTTTGCTTTAGTTTGCTAAATGCCTCGTCAGCACTTTTTATTGCTTGCTCAACGCCAGCCTCATCAATATTAGAGACCTGCGTAATTGCTTGTCCAGTTGCAGGGTTATCTACACTAAAACGCTGGCTTGTAGAGTAAAAATCACCGTCGATAAACGAATCAGAAAAAACCAAATCAGACATAGAACCTCCAAGTAAAAGCTGTCAGCTATCAGCTATCAGCTCTAAAAACAAAAAACCGCTGTAGAGACCAAGCAACTACAGCGGTTTTTACGAAATCAAAGCCGTTAAAAATTAATGCTCTTCATTAACGATATTGAGATTATACTTTGGAATTTCAACCACTAAATCTTCATCTTTAATCACTGCTTGGCAACCAAGGCGTGACTCTGGCTCAAGACCCCATGCTTTATCAAGCATGTCGTCTTCTAACTCATCACTTTCATCTAGAGAGTCAAAACCTTCACGGATGATTAAGTGGCATGTTGTACACGCGCATGATTTTTCACACGCATGTGGAATGCTAATACCATTTTTTAGCGCAACATCTAATACTGTTTCACCTGCAGGAGCTTCAATTGCAGCGCCTTCTGGGCATAACTCTTCGTGTGGAAGAAAAATAATTTGTGGCATACCTTACCTCGTTAAACTTCGTCTACTGACTGCCCTTGCAGCGCTTTTTTGATTGATGCATCCATTCTGCGAGCAGCAAATTCGCTACTTGCATTGTCTACAGCTTCAATCGCTGCTTTAATTTCTGCAGGTGTTGTTGCGCTTTCGCGTACGGCAACAAGTTTAGCAATTTCTGCTTTTAACGCACCTAATTCTTGTTCATCAAGTAATGCACTGTCGGTTGCGAGTGATGCTTCAAGCGCTTCAACAACACGTAACGCTTCAACTTGTTGCTCTTTAAGCATACGCGCTTGCATATCGTCTTTAGCGTTAGTCATTGATTCTTTAAGCATGTTTGCAACTTGGTCGTCCGATAAACCAAATGATGGTTTCACCTGAATTTCAGCTTGTACACCAGTTGATTTTTCCATTGCCGATACACTTAATAAGCCATCAGCATCAACTTTAAAGGTTACGCGAATATGCGCAGCACCTGCAGCCATTGCCGGAATACCCTTTAAGCTAAATTTAGCCAATGAACGACAATCATCAACTAGCTCACGCTCACCTTGTAATACATGCAGTGACATAGCTGTTTGACCATCTTTGAAAGTGGTGAACTCTTGGGCACGTGCAACAGGAATCGTGGTGTTACGTGGAATGATTTTCTCAACCAAGCCACCCATAGTCTCAAGACCTAGTGACAGTGGTAATACATCTAATAGCAGCATGTCTGAGTCAGGCTTATTGCCAACCAGTACATCTGCTTGAAGTGCCGCACCAAGTGCAACCACGCGATCTGGGTCAATAGAAGTCAGTGGCTCTTTATCAAAAAATGCAGCAACTTGAGAGCGTACAATTGGCATACGAGTCGAGCCGCCAACCATTACAACTTGTAGTACTTCTTCGTTCTCGATACCGGCATCTTTTACGGCACGGCGACAAGAACGGAGTGTTTTCTTCACAAGGCTAAGAGCGAGCTCATCAAAGGTTTCGCGGGTAACTTCAACTTTGTGGCTTTGACCATCAAACTCTAAACCGACATTAACAGTTTGGTATTGGCTTAATGCTTCTTTACATGCTTTGGCTTTGTTGATGAATAAACGTAATACCGATGCAGAAAGCTCACTCACACCAGTTTGTGTTTTAAAGTAATCAACTAATAGCGAGTCAAAATCGTCACCACCAAGGCTCGAGTCACCGCCAGTGGCAAGCACTTCGAATACACCTTGGTGTAAACGTAAAATAGAAATATCGAAGGTACCGCCACCTAAATCGTATACAGCGATAATACCTTCTTGACCCGAATCAAGGCCGTAAGCAACAGCCGCAGCCGTTGGCTCGTTTAATAAACGTAAAACCTTAATACCGGCAAGCTCTGCAGCATCTTTTGTGCTTTGTCGCTGCGCATCATCAAAATACGCTGGTACAGTAATTACCGCACCTAGAATATCTTGGCCTGCAAAGCTGTCTTCTGCACGCAGTTTTAATGCTTTTAGAATTTCACTCGATGCAGTGACAGGACTAATTGCACCCGCAACTGTGCTGATTGCTAATGAGCCATCATGCTCACAAAATTCATAAGGCAGTTGACCATAGCTTTTTTCGATTTCAGCCTGCGTTTTACCTAAGAAACGTTTCACCGAGATTAATGTGTTTGCAGGGTCTTGAGTAGCAGCAGCCGCTGCTCGTTCACCTACAATAATGCTATCAGTTTGGTATTGCACAACCGATGGAAGCATCGCATTGCCCGCTAAATCAGTCAGTGTGCGAGCTTCGCCGCTTTGCACTGTTGCAACTAACGAGTTAGTCGTACCAAGGTCTATACCGACTGCTAATTTGTGCTCATGTGGTGCCGCGCTCTGCCCCGGCTCAGCAATTTGCAATAATGCCATAATGCTCTTTTTAAACTCTTAAATAGCTGCTTTAAAACAACTAACGATTAATCATCAAATAAACTGTCTTCAATACGCTCTAGTTCATCGCGTAACTTATAAACAAACTTCAATTTACGAATATTGTCAGCGGCAGCTTGCCATTGTTGCTCGTCGTTACTTGCCAACTGAGCGGCTAATTCGCTGCTGTATTGTTTATCGAGTTGTTTAATTTGCGCTTCAAACTGGGCAATTGCTGCATCAGGATCTGCGGCATTTTCAAGTTCTTCTAATTCTTCGCGCAGTTCCATTTGCTGCATTAAGAATAACGGATCTTGCAATGTTTGTTGCTCGGCGCGAATATCAACACCTAGTTCACTTAGCATGTATTCAGCACGTTTTACCGGGTGTTTTAAAGTTTGTAATGCATCATTGATTTCAGCTGCATTTTGCACAGCGAGTAGTTTATCGCGGCTACTGGAGCTTGCGTGGCGATCTGGATGAACTGCGCGTTGCAGCTCGAGGTAGTTTTTATTAATAGTCGCTAAATCAATGTTGTAATCTACTGGAATTGCAAATAACTCAAAGTAACGCATTACATAATCCAACTCGGTAAACAGGAAATAACAAAGCCCTACATAGGCAGGGCTTCAAGCAAAGAAAGTTTGTTAAGCTTAAACGGTGAAGCTTTCGCCGCAACCACACTCATCGGCTTGGTTCGGGTTGTTAAATTTAAACCCTTCATTCAAACCTTCTTTGGTGTAATCAAGCTCAGTACCATCAATGTAAACTAAGCTTTTGGCATCAACGATAACTTTCACGCCACGGCTTTCAAAAATTTCGTCGCCGTCAGCTAACTCATCAACAAATTCAAGAACATAAGCAAGACCTGAACAGCCCGTCGTTTTAATGCCAACGCGTAGGCCAATGCCTTTGCCGCGATTTGCTAAAAATGATTCTACGCGGTTTGCTGCCGCATCTGTCAATGTCACTGCCATGAATTTATCTCTTACTTCGCTTGTTTGCTTTTGTAGTCAGCAATTGCTGCTTGAATCGCGTCTTCTGCTAAAATTGAACAGTGAATTTTCACTGGTGGTAATTCAAGCTCAGCACTGATATCAGTGTTTTTGATTGTTGCAGCTTCATCTAATGTTTTGCCTTTTACCCACTCAGTTACAAGTGAAGAAGAAGCGATTGCGCTACCACAACCATATGTTTTGAATTTTGCATCTTCAATTACACCTTCTGGTGATACTTTGATTTGCAATTTCATTACGTCACCACATGCTGGTGCACCCACCATGCCTGTTGCAACAGACGGATCATTTTTGTCTAAAGCACCCACGTTACGTGGATTTTCAACATGATCGATTACTTTATCACTATAAGCCATAATACTATCCTCACTACCTGCTAGCGGCGGCAATCACTGATTAGTGATGCGCCCACTCAACTGAATCTAAATCAATACCTTCTTGATGCATTTCCCATAAAGGAGACATCTCACGTAAACGGCCGATCGAGTTTTTGATTAGTTCAACGGTGTAATCAATCTCTTCTTCAGTCGTAAAGCGGCCAATGCTGAAACGAATTGAGCTGTGTGCTAACTCGTCATTACGGCCTAATGCACGTAGTACATAAGAAGGCTCTAAGCTTGCTGAGGTACAGGCTGAACCTGATGAAACAGCAATGTCTTTAACAGCCATTAATAACGACTCACCTTCAACAAAGTTGAAGCTGATGTTTACAATACCCGGAACTGACTGGCTTGGTTCACCATTGAAGTAAACTTCGTCCATATCAGCCATAATGCCATCAACCAAACGCTTACGAAGTGCGCTGATGTGTGCATGGTCTTTTTCGAAATCTTCTTTAGCGATTCTAAATGCCGCACCCATACCTACTAACTGGTGAGTAGCAAGTGTGCCTGAACGCATACCACGCTCATGACCACCACCGTGCATTTGTGCTTCTAAACGTGCGCGAGGCTTACGACGAACATAAAGTGCGCCTACACCTTTCGGGCCATATACTTTGTGGCCAGAGAACGACATAAAATCTACTTTTAACTGTTGCACGTCGATAAGTACTTTACCTGCGCTTTGTGCAGCATCAACATGGAACATAATTTTGCGCTCACGGCACATTTCGCCGATTGTCGCGATATCTTGGATAACACCTAGCTCGTTATTTACGTGCATTACACTCACAAGCACCGTGTCGTCACGCATGGCAGCTTCAAGCTTTTTAAGGTCAAGTAAACCGTTTTCTTCAACGTCCATATAGGTTACTTCGAAACCTTGGCGCTCTAGTTCACGACACGTATCAAGCACTGCTTTGTGCTCAGTTTTAACAGTGATAACGTGCTTGCCTTTCTTTTTATAGAACTGCGCAGCACCTTTAATTGCTAGGTTATTTGATTCTGTAGCACCTGAAGTGAAAACAATTTCACGCGGGTCAGCGTTGATCAGATCAGCAATATCTGTACGCGCTTGATCAACCGCTTCTTCTGCTTGCCAACCAAAACGGTGTGAGCGTGATGCAGGGTTACCAAAATTACCGTCCATAGTCAGGCATTGCATCATTTCTTTTGCCACACGTTCATCAACAGGCGTGGTTGCTGCGTAATCTAAATAAATCGGTAACTTCATTTCTCTCTCCGCTTTCGTCAAGCTACAGTTGACAGCTTACTTGAATGTTTTCCAGTTGCTTAATTGCAGTGTTGATGCTGTTATCTTGGCGAGATGCGACTTCTTTCACATCTGACTTTTCCACCAATTCAGCAAGGGTAATACTATTTAAAAAATCTTCGATACGTGCGCTTAAGTCCGACCATAGGGTGTGAGTCAAACAGCGCATGCCGCTTTGGCAACCACCCGTTGCATTGTGACAACGTGTTGCATCAACAGACTCATCTACGGCATTAATCACATCGCCGACAGAAATTTCGTTTGCTTCTCTACCAAGTAAATATCCGCCACCTGGGCCACGCACAGAGGTCACAAGGCCGTTTTTACGTAAACGGGCGAATAATTGTTCGAGATAAGATAGCGAAATCTCTTGGCGTTCAGAAATATCGGCAAGGGGAACTGCACCCACATTTGTATGTAGTGCAACATCCAACATGGCGGTTACTGCGTATCTGCCTTTTGATGTTAACTTCATAGAGCCCCCGATGTTACTGCACGCTAAGGTGTGCAAATTTTAATTACCAGACCAAAATAGTCAAGTATTATCACTTGATAAAAATTGATACTTGCCACTGATAAAACCTAATACCTGACAAAAATGGTCAAGTACTAGGTCTATTCTAATTACCTGAGTAATTTAGTCAAGTATTATACTTATAACCTGTGATTATTTTATAGACTTATTAATTGAGGTAAGAATACCGCGTAAGATGTTCATCTCTGCTTCTTCTGGGCGTGCGCGGTTGAATAAACGACGAAGTTTTGTCATCACCATACCTGGGTGTTGCTTGATGATAAAACCTGTATCATTTAGAGTTTGCTCTAAGTGCTCGTAAAACAGCTCAGTTTGCTTTGCATTTGGGTAGGTTGCTTCGTCTTCTTCTTGTGCTTTTGGCTGTTTGTTTAAATAAGCCATACGTGTTTCATAACACAATGTTTGCACAGCCATTGCTAGATTTAGCGAGCTGTATTCAGGGTTCGCAGGAATACATACGTGGTAGTTACATTGTTGTAGTTCTTCGTTAGTTAAACCACTATTTTCGCGGCCAAATACTAATGCTACTGGACCATGCTCAGCTTCAGCCACTAGTTTTTCACCACATTCACGCGGCTCAACCATAGGCCAAGATAAAGTACGTGAGCGTGCACTCGTACCAATTGTTAAACTACAATCAGCAATTGCATCAGCTAGCGTATCAACAACCACAGCTTTACCTAAAACATCCGTGGCACCTGCAGCAAGTGCACTCGCATGACTATCAATTTCACAAGCAGGATCAACAAGATATAAATTTGATAAGCCCATCGTTTTCATAGCACGTGCCGCTGAGCCAATATTACCAGAATGTGATGTGTTTACTAATACGATACGAATATCATCAAGTGTCATTGCGTTGTTACTTACTGAAAGTCAAAAATTGCGGGGATTATAACATAGCTATCAGCTATCAGCTATCAGCTATCAGCTATCAGCTATCAGCTATCAGCTATCAGCTATCAGCTATCAGCTATCAGCTATCAGCTATCAGCTATCAGCTATCAGCTATCAGCCTCGATCCTATGCATAAGAGATGTCAACATTTTTGATAGCTCTTCCGTTTCACTCACCCAAGCTCTACCTATGGCAGCATCAATATATTTAATCTCAATTCCGATATAAATTTGCGTTCGTGTTTCTGCTATTGACGATCTTGATATATCTAAAAAACGTACCCGCTCTTTTTTGCTGACCCCGCCATACCTTCTGCGATATTACTCGGTATTGATAAACCAGAACGTGTGAGCTGATTGCGAAAGCCAAAATCATTTAGATCTGTCGTTTCTTTGTAGATTTCAGCACTTAATCTTGCTGAACGCTTCCATACCTCTAATTTTTCAAAATTCATACTTGCATCCTTTTAAGTATAAAAACTTTATATAGGCACGAATTTTTCAGAATGCAAATTTCAAACCTGACGGCTGACGGCTGACGGCTGACGGCTGACGGCTGACGGCTGACCACTAACCCATTCTTCTGAAATTAAATCAATAACAAAATCAGAACTGTACAAAAAACAACCTAATTTATTCGAGTTTATTGTTTACTTTACGCTAGAAATCGCTAGAATACGCCGGCTTAAATATATTCGTTCTTTTACAACCCAAAGGTAATGCTATGCATCCAATGTTAAACATTGCGGTTCGCGCTGCGCGTAACGCAGGCAAAATTTTACTTCGTGCAAGTGAAGATTTATCAAAAGTTGATGTACAACAAAAAGGCACTAACGACTTAGTGACTAACATCGATAAAGAAGCTGAAGCCGCAATTCGTGATACCATTTTAAAATCTTACCCTGATCACTGTATCGTAGGTGAAGAGCTTGGTGAGCACAAAGGTAAAGATGCAGATTACCAATGGATTGTTGATCCACTTGATGGCACAACTAACTTCATCAAGGGTATCCCTCATTTCGCAGTATCAATTGCACTTAAAGTTAAAGGTCGTTTAGATCAAGCTGTTATCTATGATCCAATTCGCGGTGAATTATTCACAGCTTCACGTGGTCAAGGCGCACAGCTTAACAGCAAGCGTTTACGCGTAACTAAAACTAACGAGTTAGCAGGTTCTATACTTGCAACTGGTTTCCCATTCAAACAAAAGCACCACTTAGACGCATACTCTGAAGCGTTTAAAGCACTTTTCATTCAAACTGCTGATATCCGCCGTGCAGGTTCTGCTGCGTTAGATATGGCTTATGTTGCTGCGGGTCGTGTTGATGGTTTCTTTGAAATTGGCCTTAAGCCATGGGACACAGCGGCAGGCGAGCTTTTAGTTAAAGAAGCTGGCGGTATGGTTGTTGATTTCGCAGGTGGTATTAACTATAACCAAAGCGGCAACATCATTTGTGGCGCACCTAAGTTAACTCAAGCGATCATTCGTGAAATTCGCCCAGTGTTAACTGAATCACTACTTCGCTAATAGCGGTTGTAATACAGATTTACATACAAAAAGGAGCTAAGGCTCCTTTTTTTGTGGCTGAAAATAATCGTTATCGAGTTCTATCTCTGTTACTTCACCTTCTTTAAATGGCAATTTGGCTAAGTCCTCAGCAAAGTAGCTCGCAAATAATTGCTCAAACTCGCCCGTGCTTTTCATCTTGGTGAGTCCTTTCAATAACACCTCAGCGAGTTCTGGCCTGTGGTTGCTGACAAAAAAGTAAAATGCTGTTGGGTAACTAATATAAAGGTCAGGCACTATAACCAGCTCGTCACTCTTTACTTGTTCCATTTCTGAAATGACTTCAATGAACGAACGCGGAAAATAATCAACTCGCCCTCTGATCACTAAACTAAACATTGCTTGATAATTTGCTAACGGCCTGACAGATAGACCATTTTGCGCAAGAATTTTAGTATCAGGCCAATCATGACCCTGTATGGCTGTAAACGGTGCTAAATCTTGTTTCGTTTTTACATCTTTAAAACGAGGCACAAACGCTCGTTTGGTAAGTAGCGCTCGTTTGCCTATGTAACCCTTAAACAAAGGGACGGGTACAGCAATGGCTAAGTGTTCACGCTCTGGGCTTGTCATACTCCAAAACAAATCGGCTTGCTTTGCATCAAGCATAAGCAAAGTACGCTGTTGGTGAGGATGAACAAGTACTTCATTGATTTCTGCTTGGTAATTACCGGCACGTAACGCCGCTGTCAGTAATTCATGAAGATAATAATCACGTTTATAAAATGGGCGTTGCTCAACCGCTAAATTCACCACATTGTTAGCTTCAGTAGCAAGGCTGTATCCTAGGCTCAGCAATATTAATATTGCACTACATAGTCGCTTCATTGTTATTTTTGTTAATGTGTTTTTTTTAAGCTACACCCAGTTAAACAGGGACACAAGTAAAATTAAGCAAACTTCAAATTTCTTCATGAGTTAATAGTAAGTGCTTCATCTTTTTGGCTGCTTAAACGCACCACTGCAGGAGCTGGCCGGCTACGTTTACATACAAACAAGTGGCTACTCTGATAGCGCTTGGCCTCTTTTTTCGCATCAGTAGCCAACGCTGCAACTTGGTGGCTGTTGATGCAAAGCTCCAAATCAGGCTTAACCAAACCTATTGATAGTGTAAGTAATGGCACAAACTGCTTTTTACCTTCTCGGTTACTTGCCCAGTAACCCCCTTGCTCCATATGCTCTGGGGTGAAAAAGGCGCGAGACTGCAGCTCAAATTTATCGATAATGTCATGGCATACTTGCTCTGCATCATTTTTATCAAACACTACCATAAAGTCATCACCACCAATGTGACCCACAAAGCCTTTGCTAGTACTACAGGCCTCTACGATTACTTCTGCAAGCAGCTTTATAACGCTATCACCACTGGCGTACCCATACAGGTCATTGAATTGTTTAAAGTGGTTTAAATCAACATAGGCTAACGAGAATGGGTAATTATTGCGAAGTCTCAGTTCAATTGCTTCGTTAATAGCGACATTACCCGGTAACATAGTTAGCGGATTGGCATGTTGTGCATGGCGGATTTTTTCTTCTGTAATGTGTTTTAAGATATTACGTAGTGGTGCCAAGCCTAAGTATTCGCCATTACGGGTGATCACAATGTGACGTCGAATATCAAACTCAAATTCGGTAATTTGCTGACTCACCGTATCGAGTAACTCGTTTTCGTCTACCACTAACGGCTGCTTATCCATTAAAGAAGTAACTGGTTGCTTGTCGTAAAGTGCATGGCCATAAGGAGCGGCAAATACTTCAGTGAGTTGATCTCGATGTAATAAACCAACGGGGATATTGTGCTCTAGTACGGCAAGGCTAGTTAGGGTTTTATCTTGTTCAAAAATACTGTGAGCATCTTTACAGCGTGTTGTTGCTTCAATATTAGCGTGCTCTACCGCTAACCAACCAATCGCCATTGACTGCTCAAATGTATTGCTATTGTCTGATGACTCCAAGTGCTTTAAGCAGTGGATATTAATTTCGTAACTAGGCTGCAAGCTCGGCCTTTCCAGTAAAAAACCTTGTGCATGCTGCACGCCCAAAATTTCGAGTAGACGAAGTTCCTCAGCCCTCTCAATGCCTTCTGCTATCACTTGCGTATTGGTGGCTTTTGCAAGCTCAATAATTGACTTTAAAAACTCTTTTTTAACGACACTCTGGTCACAATGATCGATAAAGTAGCGGTCTATTTTTACAAACTCAGGACATAACTCAGACCATTGCTTTAAACCCGAATAGCCAGCGCCTAAGTCATCAATGGCAATCGAAAAACCTAACTCACGATAATGGGCAATGGTCTTTAACAATAAAAAGCCATCATCCACTTTTTCTTGCTCTGTAACCTCAATAACCACGCGATTAGTTGCAAGACCAAAGTGTTCAACTAGATGTAATGTTTCACCCTTAGGGTGGCAAGGGTCGAGTAAAGTTTTAGGACTTACGTTTAAGAACAACTTACCCTCAAGATTGAGCTTAACAAAGTTTTCAATTGCTCTACTGCGGCAAAGTAGCTCTAATTCAGAGATCTTATGGCAATCAATGGCTGCGCTGAACAATCTACTCGGCATTTCTAACTCAGACCCTTTCGGGCCGCGACTTAACGCCTCGTAGCCCAAAATATGTTGATTAGAAATGTCAAAGATAGGTTGAAACAAGGTTTCAATTGCACTGTTATCTAAGATCTGCTGTAGTTGTGCGTTCACCTTACACCTAGCCTAAAAAATACAAATAGAAGGCTAAATTAGCAACCTTGTATGACAATTTTATGGCAAGGCGATGACGAGTGCAGACTAGTCAATGGCAGTGATCAGCTCAAGCTGTTTAATACGGGCAAAACTATCAATCATTTTTAGTTTGGCGCTCTGGTAATCATCCTGTGCTAAACCTGTTTGTTGAGCTAATTTATAAATTGCAAGGGGGTTAAGTAATAACTGCTGCGCGTGATAGCAACTTGCAGCTGCAAATTCTGGAAGCTCCGGTTCTAAGTTAATTGTAATTTCATTCTTCAACGCTTCTGTATCATCACTTTGCTGTTGCTGAAACTCTGTTACGTTTGCCATCGCTTGCAAACTTGCCTCACATTCTGGCAGCTGTGCTTTAAGGTTTAAAAACAAACCAGTTGATGAACTAATTAGCTTAAGCGTCAGATCTTGTAAGTGCTGAGCAGTTGATTGGTTTTGTAATGCTTCTACAACTTGCCAAGCCAACCCTTGATAGCTGTCGAACTGCTGCCCTAGAGTCACCTCAGGTGATTGTTGTATTTCAGTCTGTTCTGGCTCTGCTTTTTTGCCACAAGCGCTAAGCATTAAAAGTATAAACACACCAAACATCAGGTGTTTCATAATTTCTCCGAGAGTCTGATTTAACTCATTTTAAAACAATCATTAGTAGCAAGAGTAACCATAAATGCAAGAACAACTGAAAACATGTAACTCGTTAAGTATAGTCAATTTCATAACACCAAGATTTACTTCAGCAACAGTGCCTCTGCAGTTAGTTCGTTCGTAATGAGACTATTGATCATTCCAGATTCTATCGCTCCAGCAATGGCTGGCACTTTATTGTTACCTGCTGCAATCCCAATAACACGTTTTTCATTGCTGGGAGAAAGTACTGCACTCGTCACTCGATTATTTATTTCTGATTCGACAAGATTACCTTCATTATTATAAATCCAGCTAATTACTTCACCTGTAGCACCAATAGCGTCAAGCGCAGCCAGTTCATGCCGAGTAACAAAGCCGTCTAAGTGAAGGGGTGAATTAGTTCCTAAATCACCAATTCCAACAAATGAAACATCAGCTTGTGATGCAAGTTGATGTACATTTTTAACATGCGTTAATTGCTGCCAGCCTACTTTCTCAGCTTCAGATCCTGCAATGACGGGTACTGGCATAGGAAAATGTTGCGCACCAACTCTTTCTGCAACATGAATTGCAACTCCATAGCGACTTGCTGAGCCATCTTGAGCAATATTTCCAACTAAAGATACAATACGATGATGTGGACAATGCATTGTTGGGAGCTCTTCTGCGCATGCACGCAACACTCTACCTGTACCAAACGCTATGATTTTTGCCTGACGTTGTTTTAGCTGTCTTTCGATTTCTGCAGCACCCGCTTGAGCCAAGCCAACAGTAGAATTTATATCGTTACTCTCGCTAGGCACCACTTCACAACTAAGCAAACCGTATCGATTTTGCAGTGCATCAGCAAGCTCCATACAGCGTCGAATTGGATGCTCTAATCGTACTTTTATTAACCCCTGTGATACTGCCAAAGCAACAAGCCTTTGCGCAGATTGGCGAGATGTATTAAGTTGCTTGGCTATTTCATCTTGAGTTTTACCAGCAACATAGTAGAGCCAGCCAGCCCTCGCTGCTTCTTCTAATTTTTGATTATCACTGCTAGAAATTGAAGCCATTTTATACGCCTGTTTAAACAATAAATGAGGTAAATAATTAGCAAAATCAGTCTGCTAAACAAGAGATTTATTACTTTTTAGGGATTTTTAAATACATTTATATAATTGTGCTGTACTCATCCCTTGGGTTGCAAACAAAGTTTAAAATCGACTCTATATTGCTTCTCAGGTTAAGTTAGAATCAGCTATGCAGCGGCTATTTTATACATAATCTGTCATGAATAACAATTTTAGGGTTCACACTCTAAACTAAAAAAGCACCTAACTAAATTTGTTTCAAAATTAGTGAGGTGCCTATGCATTTCACAAAGTGTGAATAACCTGAAGCTATTAGCATCTGAACGACAAAATCAAGAATTTGCAGTCAAATAACTTCGGTTTAAAAGGTTTAGCTAGAAATTTAAGCTCAACTGTAAACCAGCAATCATTGCATTCTCAGCATCATTATCACCATTAGGGTCGATGATATACTGGATACTAGGCATTAACTGTATTGCCGGGGTGACAACATAATTATAATTTAACTCAATCGGGTACTCATGATCCCTTACTATTAATTCATTATTTAAAAAATTAGCATTATAAAAGCGCTGAGCATCATTAAGATCATTACTCACACTGTTTCGACCTACTGCAAAACCTATACGATCGTTTGGCCTACTAACCAATGGTGCATCAATATATCCGCCAAAAGCCAAAACTTCGCCAATAGCACTGATGCTTTTATCTGCATGAATCATACTCGCAAATATACGTAAGCCACCTCCTGATACATTACGAGTAAGCTGTTGTTCAATATTAAAATAAAATGCGTTATCAGTATCCTCTATAGCAACCATATCGTTTGTCGTGCCTGCAGGATAACCAGCGTTATTGACTAGTTTAGTTTTATCTAAACTACTACGGACAATGCCAAACCGATAATCGCCATCTAAACCATTTTTGTAATCCCTTTTATATTCCAGCTCACTAACCAAGGTCGTTCCGTTAATTTCACCTGATGTTGTTAATTTTAGCCCCTGATTTAATGACATGGTTGCAGGGTTTGCATCATAACTGCCTAGTTTAAAAAGCAAATTATCAGTCACTTTGTATGTTAATTGCATTCCTAATGCACTAAGAGGGTCACCATACCAGCTACTACTCAAATAATTAGATGAACCACCACTACAAAATGTCAGGTGCTGAAAGGCACAACTCATCGCAAAAAAATCAGCACTTGGGTAAATTCGACCCACTTTAATGCTAAGTTGATCTTCAAATAAATGCTGAGTTAACGAAAATTGGGTTAAACGAGTTACATTGCCTCGACCATAAATTTGTTGCGATTGCAGCAAAACAGGCAAATTTGCTTTTTCATTAATAAGCTCGCCATTACGATTAGTAAGCTCCACTTTAAATTCGGCGCCAGACCAATTAACCAATTTTTCTAAATTAAAGTAGCCACCTACAAAAAACTGATCTGCATAGGCTGTTTCTGTGCTTTCTCCTCCTTTTAAGTTATGCGCTGTTTGGCTGAAGTAGCCTAAACGAATATTCACTCCTTGCTCTGCTAGCTTATCTCTTGCCCCTAGCCAATCGCCACTTAAATGGCTGTGAACATCAAAACTATTAGCTGTATGTCCTGACTGAGAATACAGCAACATAATGGCTGCAATAGATTGAAGTCTAGCTACATTAGAATAGCGATAGCTTCTCCCTTTCAATATACGACAAAACTTAGGTTGTTGATTTTTGTTCATATGCGTGCTCTCCATTTTAAAATTGTCCTAGCTTAATCAGTATCTTGGTGTCTAGCGCTCGCAGCAAGAGCAAATGACACCATCATGAGCATATTCCTAACACACACTATATTTGTCAACATCAAAAAATAGAGCCTAAATTCTAATAAAAAGAAATTGAAATCTACCAAAGATAAATTGGAATGGATAAAACTAATCCTCGTTAATGCGACCAGTGCTTGCAGACAAAACCAAAAACAAATAAAGCACTGATGAGAATAAATAAAATTTAATAGCTTAACTAAGCATAATTTAATGAGGTTTAAGTTTGCTAAACAAGTGTAATTACTTCGACTTATTATTAACAATTAACCGATTGAGCAGACTAGTTTATTAACATTGACAAAAAACAAACACCGCAGGATTATGCCCAACAGGCATAGATTTGCCCAAGAGAGCATTTGCTTTTATGTAAATGCTCAATGACAACAATCATGGGCATGTTGAATTTGAAATTTTCTATTTGTCTAATAAAAAGTTTTAAGTGTTAAGCAATAAGCACACAAATAAAAATGCGGTTTAAGCTATTCACTTGCAAATCAGCATGCCTAAAAAGTACTGGGATCGTTACTTATGAAAAGTGATCATAAAGACCTAAACCACATAGAAGAAGAACAATTGCCTATTGCAAAACATAAGCTCAAAGGATGGAGACATTTTTTAGGTTTATACGCTGGTGAGCATGTTGCTGCCACCGAATTTGTATTTGGTGCAACCTTTGTTGCACTTGGTGCAACCATGACAGATATTCTGCTTGGTTTACTAATAGGTAATATTCTCGCCGTGCTGAGCTGGACACTAATCACAACCCCAATAGCGGTTGAAACACGCCTGAGTCTATATACTTACCTTCAAAAAATAGCAGGAAACTCTATGACCCGGTTGTATAACTGGGCGAACGTAATAATCTTTACAGTCATTTCTGCAGCTATGATCACCGTCTCTGCAACGGCTGTTCGCTTTGCACTTGATATTCCCGCTCAATTAAATTGGTATCCAACAAACGCATGGTTTGTCATGGTCGTTCTTGCCGTTGGCATTATCGTTGTATTGGTTGCCATGTATGGTTTTAATGCTGTATCGCAATTCTCAGGTATTTGTGCTCCATGGTTATTTGTTATGTTCATCAGCGGTCCATTAGTACTCATGCCTGAACTTGCAAATTCTGTAATTGGTGAAACCTCAGTCTCTAGCTGGAGAGACTTTATGCACATTGGCAGTGTCTCCGTATGGACTGGGTTAGATGCTAATGGTGAGCCAGGCATTGGGCTGTTAGAAGTCATCGGTTTTTCTTGGGCAGCGAACACGATTACTCATTTTGGTTTAATAGACATGGCCCTACTACGTTACGCGAAGAAAAAAAGCTATGGCTTATGTACATCAGCAGGTATGTTATTTGGTCACTATATCGCTTGGATCTCCGCTGGTATTATGGGTGCGGGCACAGCTGTCCTTGTGAAAAAGTCTATTACGGAGCTAGATCCAGGTGATGTTGCGTTCCATGCTCTTGGATTATCTGGGTTAGTTATTGTTATTGTTGCAGGCTGGACAACAGCAAATGCAAACTTATACCGAGCAGGTCTTGCTGCACAAGCTATATTTAGTAACCTTTCGCGTACCAGAACGACATTTTTGGTGGGCATAGTTACTGTTTTAATTGCTTGCTTTCCATTTGTATTTACTAAGTTACTCCCATTACTAACATACGCAGGGCTTTTAGTCGTACCTGTAGGTGCCATCGTTTTTGCTGAACACTTTTTATTTCCAAAGATAGGGCTAACTCGTTATTGGGTTACCTATAAAAAGCTTGAGCATAGCTCTGCGGCTGTGATTGCGTGGGCACTTGGTTTGGTTTTCGGATTTACATTAAACGCGATCAATATAATCCCATTCTACTACCTTTTCTTACCGACTTGGGTTTTCAGTATTGTCGTATATATATTTTTAGCAAAACGAAGTGGAGCTGCACATAAATATCCTGAAGAAGAAGCAGATCTTGCTAATTTTGATAAAAAAGTAGAAAGATTTCACGCCGAGCAAGCAGCCAATGAGCCATCATTTATTCTTGATAAACGTCTGCTAACCAAAGTACTCACTTCGGTTGCTTGGTTAAGTTTAGGTATCACTGTGGTGCTAGCAGCAAATACCATGTTCTACTCACCTGATGTTGCTTCATATGAATACAATAGAACATTATTTTTCAATAGTGGATTCGCATGTACCATCATTTATTTCGTTTGTGCGTACTGGGCTATGCAACGTAAAAAACAATTTTCAGCCGTTTAACTGCTCGGAGGCAAAACATGAGCGCACTTTCTTTAAATAACTCAACACTGAGCTCATTTCCTACATCTATATCGGTGCCGCGTTATAACCGACAATCACTAAAAGCCGGGATTGTCCATGTTGGTGTGGGCGGGTTTCACCGCTCTCATCAAGCTTTCTATACTGATAACTACATCAACCATACGGGAGATTTAGGTTGGGGCATATGCGGTATAGGCTTACGCGAGGCTGATCGGGCTATTAAGCAATCTCTAGAAGCACAAGATTATCTGTACTCTCTATTAGTAAAACACCCAAGTGGCAAAACTGATGTGCAAGTAATTGGCTGTTTAACCGATTTTCTCTTAGCGCCGGATGATCCAGAAGCCGTAATAAATAAAATGGCCGCTGATGAAACTCAGACTGTTTCATTAACAATAACAGAAGGGGGTTATAATTATGCCCCATCTACCGGCGAGTTCGATTTTTCAAACCCCGATATACAACATGATTTAGCAAACCCAAACAAGCCAAAGCTGATTTTTGGCTACCTTGCTGCTGCTTTAGATCGCCGTAGAAAAAGTGGCAAAAAACCATTTACAATTCAGTCTTGTGATAATGTTCAACACAACGGTGATGTAATACGGAAAATGTTAGTTACTTACATTAGTTCGTTTGACTCAGAGCTTGCTGATTGGGTAGTAAGTCAAGTTAGCTTCCCTAATGCAATGGTCGATCGTATAACGCCTGCAACCACTGATAAAGATATTGCTCTAGCTGAACAAATGGGAGTAATCGATTCATGGCCTGTCACTTGTGAGCCTTTTCACCAATGGGTCATCGAGGAGAAGTTTTGTCAACAACGCCCAGCTTGGGAGAAAGTAGGTGCACAAGTAGTAACTGATGTAACTCCTTATGAAACCATGAAAATTCGCTTGTTAAATGCGAGTCATACTGTTTTGGGAATACTCGGTTCTTTGCGTGGCTATCAAACCATAGAACAAACAATTTCAGATCCCTTATTTGCAGCACTAATAAGCAATTTCATGGATAACGAAGTAACACCTATTTTAGATGACGTGCCCGGTATTGATCTAAGTGATTATAAGCGAACGCTGATAGCTCGATTTGCAAACCCTAACATCAAAGACAGCCTTACACGAATTTGCTCTCAAAGCGCAAGTAAGGTCTCTACCTTTTTAGTGCCTACTATTTTAGAAAACTTTAAAATTGGTGGGAATACTCCAATTGCTAATTTAGTGATTGCAGCTTGGTGCTTATACAGCGACACTCATTCATCGCAACAAGGTAAGCCTTTAGAGGTTATCGATGATATAGCTGAAACATTACAGCAGGCAGCTCATGCATCACGAATCTCACCACTCGCTTTTCTTGAGCAACCGAGCATTTTCGGCCCAATTATTGAAAACAAGTCATTTTGTGATGAATATAAATATTACATCAGTAAACTTTATGCGGGAGTGGCGATAGAGCACATTATGGAAGCATTGTTAAGTAAGGATCAGGTAAGGTAAGTTTAAAAAGATATTATTCAAAAAAAAAACCGCCCTATGGCGGTTTTTCTTTGTAACACTGGTTAAGGCATAGGATCGAGATCCGCACCTTCTTTTTCTATTACTTCTGGAATTAAGTCTTCTTTACTTACACCCATTGCAATTGCTACAGCTGAGGCAACATAGATAGATGAGTAAGTACCGATGAATACACCAAATAGTAATGCAGTTGCGAAACCGTGGATCGTTTGACCACCCCAGCCAAATAACGCAATCAATACTAAGATAGTGGTGATTGAAGTTACTAGGGTACGGTTTAACGTTTGCGTTAATGAAATATCGATAATTTCAATCGTGTCATCAATACGCACCTTACGGAAATTTTCACGGATACGGTCAGATACAACGATGGTATCGTTGAGTGAGTAACCTATTACCGCCAAAATTGCCGCAAGAATCGTTAAGTCAAACTCAAGGCCAAGCACTGAGAATAAACCTAATGTAATGATAACGTCGTGTAATAGTGCTGATACTGCACCGACCGCAAAACGCCATTCAAAACGAAACGCAACGTAAATTAAGATACAGATAAGCGCAGTTAACATGGCAAGGCCACCCTGCTCTTTCAGATCTTCACCAACACTTGGGCCAACAAATTCGATACGACGCATTTCTACTGTCGACTCAACTTTTTGTAATGCCGTGATGATTTGGTTACCAATTACTTCTGCTTTTACGCCAGGACCTTGCGGAGCAAGACGCACTAGAATCTCTTTACTTGAGCCAAACAGTTGCACCGAAAAATCTTCAAAGCCACTTTCAGTGATTGCATCACGAACTTCTTTAAGATCAGGTGCCTGTGTAAAGCCTACCTCAACAGCGGTACCGCCAGTGAAGTCGAGACCAAAATTTAAGCCTTTAGTAAAAAACGATACGAAAGAAGCCAAAATCAACAAAGTTGATAGTGCCATGGCAAACTTTCTTAACTTCATAAACGGGAGTGTTTTACCACCGAGTTTTAAAATTTGCATGCTGACTCCTAAATCGACAACTTCTCAACGCGCTTACCGCCAATAAACAAGTTGATTACCGCACGGGTACCAACAATGGCTGTAAACATAGAGGTGATAATACCAATCGCTAGCGTTACTGCGAAACCAGCAATAGGACCAGTACCCACTGCAAATAGGATCACTGCTGCGATAAGCGTTGTGATATTAGCATCTAAAATTGTGCTAAACGCGCTGTCGTAACCAAAATGAACCGCTTGTTGTGGACTGCGGCCATCTGCAAGTTCTTCACGAATACGTTCGAAGATAAGTACGTTGGCATCAACGGCCATACCTACGGTTAGTACGATACCGGCAATACCCGGTAGCGTTAGCGCTGCACCTGGGATAAGCGACATTACACCGACGATTAGTACTAAGTTGGCACCTAGGGCGATATTCGCCACCATGCCGAAACCTTTGTAATAAACAAGCATAAATAAAAGTACAAACACGAAACCAAGCACAACCGCGGTCATACCCGCTTCAATGTTTTCCTGACCTAAGCTTGGACCTACCGTGCGCTCTTCAACAATTTGAATTGGCGCAACAAGTGCACCCGCACGTAGTAATAAGCTAAGATTATGTGCTTCAGCTGGGTTATCGATACCAGTAATACGGAATGAACGGTCTAGACGCGCTTGAATCGTCGCCACGTTAATCACTTCTTCAACTTTAATTGGTGGAAGTGCTTTACCATTTTCATCTGTTTTACCTGATGGCTTATATTCGATAAATACCGTTGCCATGCGTTTACCGATCGCACGCTTAGTGAACGCATTCATTTTCGCGCCACCTTTACTGTCTAGCGTGATGCTAACTTGTGGACGTTGATACTCATCCATACCTGATTGCGCGCCAGTAATGTGGCTACCTTCAAGGATGATGCGTTGCTTAAGTACCACAGGGTAACCTTCACGAGCCATAATCATTTCAGTACCAGGCGGTAAACGGCCCTGAAGCGCAGCACTTGCATCTGCGTTTTCATCAACTTCGCGGAATTCTAATGTTGCTGTTGCACCAAGAATTTCTTTTGCACGAGCTGTATCTTGAACACCCGGAAGCTGCACGATAATGCGCTCAGCACCTTGACGCTGTACGTTCGGCTCTGCAACACCAATCTGGTTAATACGGTTACGAATAATCGTTTCGTTTTGTTTGATAGCGTAATCACGAATTTCTTTAAGCTTTTGCTCGCTCATGCTGGCATAAAAAGCATTATCGCTGCTGCTATCATCAACATAAACGTTTAATGGGTAACGTGTTGATAAGAAACGCTCTGCAGCGTCTTTATCTTCTTCGTTACGCATTTCAACACGTAATCGCTCACTATTCGCTACACGGCGAACAGTACGATAACGTAGTTTTTCTTCACGTAAGTCACTTTTGAAATCTTGTTCCATTTGCTCAAGCTGAGTATCAACCGCCGTCGCCATGTCGATTTCCATAGTAAAGTGAACACCACCGCTTAAATCTAGGCCTAGCTTCATTGGGTTACCACCCAGTGACTTTAACCACTCTGGTTGAGCAGGAGCCATATTGATTGCAGAGATATAATCTTCACTAAGGGAATCACGCAGTAGATCTTGCGCTTTTAGTTGGTCTTCAACATTCTTAAAACGAACCAGAATTTGTCCGTCTTCAAGTTTACTTGATTTAACAGTAACGTTATGTTCTTTGAGAGTCGCATTTACTTTATCGAGTACGCTGAGGTCAGCATCAGTACCTTTAGTGCCCGATACTTGTATGGCCGGGTCACGGCCATACAAGTTAGGAGAGGCATATAAAATACCAACGACTAACACTACAAGAACAAGTAAATACTTCCATAATGGAAACTTGTTTAACACGTGTGAGTCCTTATTTTTATTGTTATAGCGACTTCATAGTGCCTTTAGGCAATACTGCAGAAACAGCTGATTTTTGTACTGTTACTTCTGCTTGGTCATTTAATGAAATCACGATGAAGTCTTTGTCATCAGCGATTTTAGCAATCTTACCCACTAAACCACCTTGCGTTAGTACTTCGTCGCCTTTTGCCATTGCGCTCATTAGTGCTTTATGCTCTTTTACGCGCTTAGCTTGTGGACGGTAGATTAAGAAATAAAATACCAGACCGAAAATACCCAACATGATCAGCATTTCCATGCCACCACCTGCTGGTGCTGCACCTGCCGCACTTGCGTGGGCGTTTGAGATGAATAAACTCATTTCACTTCCTCTTTAATTTTTCTAAAAATTTAATCTGATGTATCTGCAAGCTCAGGCACTTCTTGGCCGCGGCGTGCATAAAAATCTGCAACAAATTCGTCTAGTTTGCCATTGCTAATGGCATTACGTAAGCCTTCCATCACGCGTTGATAATAACGTAAGTTATGAATCGTGTTTAGACGTGCGCCTAAGATTTCATTACATTTATCAAGATGATGCAAGTATGCACGTGAATAGTTTTTACAAGTATGACAATCACACTCAGGATCCAGTGGACCCGTGTCTGTTTTATGGACTGCATTACGGATTTTAACAATGCCGCCAGTTACGAATAAATGACCGTTACGAGCATTACGCGTAGGCATTACACAGTCAAACATATCGATACCACGGCGAACCGCTTCAACTAAATCTTCTGGTTTACCAACGCCCATTAAGTAACGAGGCTTGTCTTCAGGCATTTTGTAAGCACAGTGATCAAGAATATTAATCATCTCATTTTTCGGCTCACCTACCGATAAACCACCTAATGCATAACCATCAAAGCCGATTTCTTCTAGGCCTTTTTGTGATTGTGCACGAAGCTCAGGATACATACCACCTTGAATAATACCAAATAGCGCAGCTGGGTTATCGCCATGACCTTCTTTTGAACGTTTAGCCCAACGAAGTGATAACTCCATAGAATCTTTAGCTTCTTTTTCTGTCGCAGGGTATGGCGTACATTCGTCAAAAATCATCACGATGTCAGAGCCTAAATCACGCTGAACTTGCATCGCTTTTTCTGGCGAAAGCATGATCTTTTCACCATTAACTGGTGAGCTGAACATTACGCCTTCTTCAGTGATTTTACGCATTGCGCCTAAGCTGAATACTTGGAAACCGCCTGAATCAGTTAGGATTGGACGATCCCAATTCATAAAGTCGTGTAAATCACCGTGTTGCTTAATGATTTCTGTACCAGGACGCAGCATTAAGTGGAAAGTGTTACCTAGGCAAATTTGCGCGCCGGTATCTTTCACTTCGTCAGGCGTCATGCCTTTAACAGTACCGTAAGTACCTACTGGCATAAATGCTGGCGTTTCTACAACACCACGTTCAAAAATCAAGCGGCCGCGGCGCGCTTTACCGTCAGTGCGGTCTAATTCAAATTTCATATTATCCTCAGTGTCGGAAAAACAGTCCAACAAGCTATAATTTAACCGCTCGATTCTACCCTGTTTGCGGGTTTATTACTATAAATTGGGCTAAATTCGAAAATAAAAAGCCCAGTTAAAAAACTGGGCTTTTTATAGTTATTTGCGCGTTAAGAACATCGCATCACCATAACTAAAGAAGCGATACTGCTGCTCAATAGCCGTATGGTAGGCACCCATAATGTTCTCTTGGCCAGCAAAAGCACTCACTAACATGATTAACGTTGATTCAGGTAAGTGAAAATTTGTCACCATGGCATCAACCACATTGAACTGATAACCCGGGTAGATAAAGATATCGGTATCACCAAAATATGTATCTAATTTGCCGCCGTGCACTTTAGCAGCTGACTCTAACGAACGCACTGACGTAGTACCCACCGCAATTACACGACCACCTTTTGCTTTCGTTTCAGCTACCGCTTTAACCACTTCATCTGGTACTTCGATGTACTCTGAGTGCATGACATGCTCATCAACTGAGTCAACGCGCACAGGCTGGAAAGTACCTGCACCAACATGCAAAGTCACAAACGCCATGTTAATGCCTTTATCTTTTAAGGCTGCCATTAACTTATCGTCAAAATGCAGGCCTGCTGTTGGGGCTGCAACTGCACCTGGTTTTTCACCATATACTGTTTGGTACCGCTCACGGTCTGATTCGTTATCAGGGCGGTCAATATAGGGTGGCAATGGCATGTGCCCAATGTCATTAAGAATATCAAGTACATTTTCGTCTTTGGCAAATTCAAGTTCAAATAGCTCACCGTGACGGGCAACCATGATTGCTTCAGCTTTACCTTCAAGAATGATTTTTGATCCTGGTTTTGGTGATTTGCTGGCACGTACATGAGCCAGCACTCGGTGCTCATCAAGCACACGCTCGACCAATACCTCTAGCTTACCACCCGACTCTTTTTGCCCGAACATGCGAGCAGGGATCACTTTGGTGTTATTAAAAACTAATAAGTCATTTTCGTTAACGAGCGATAAAATATCACTAAATACTTTGTGCTCAACTTGCCCTGACGGGCCATCAAGCGTCAGTAAACGGCTGCTAGTTCGATCTGCTTTAGGAAAACGAGCAATTAATTCATCAGGAAGGTCAAAGCTAAAATCAGCTACGCGCATGGAGCATATCTCTCATTAATAAAAACGCGCCAAGTTTACTCTGATACGCCCACTACCTCAAGCAAAGCCCTGCACCATCTTAGCGCTCGCTAAAGGCGATTTTAGACTTAAGTGCTTAATAACCGCTTTTAGGTAAAGTTTGCTTGTAGATTAGGCAAAATGTCATTATTCTAGCTTATTCACTAAACATGGGTTAAGTAAGAGGTAGTAGCGCCATGGCAAAGCAGTTAAAGCTGCTAATTTTGAACGCGAGCGTTGCTGAGCGTGAAACAATTAAGACTACATTAAATAAGCTTAATGTCTTCACCTTTATCGAAGCTAGTGACTCTCAAGATGCGCTAAAAATTCTCAAAAGCCACCCTGTGGATATTATCATTACAGGCCTTGAAGTCGGTAAGATTGATGGTTGGCGCTTTTCGCGCATGATTCGCTCTGGGTTATTAAAGACCCCAAAAAACACACCGATTTTACTTACTCCTCCAATTTATTGTGAACGTATAGCCGAAACCACTGCACGAAGCTATGGTATTGATGCCGTACTGCCGTTTGAGCGCCAAGATATGCTACCGCAAGTACTGGCAAACGTGTTATCAACTCACCTTGAAAAAAGTAGTCGCCTTAATTTATTACTACTTGAAACAGATAACCGTAAAGCAAATGACATTAGCGAACAGCTAAAACTCAGCTTCGCTATTACCCATACCACATCAACAAAAGCGGCCCTTGCCACCTATTTGCAGCAAAAGTTTGCCATTGTACTGATAGATGCCACTGAATCTCACTCTGATACCGCAGCCGGATTGATTAGTGAAATTTTACAGCACAACCCTAAACAAGCAATTGTAACCATCATAGATAACAATGATGCAGATTACGCTGAGCAATTGTTACTTTCTGGCGTCACTGATTTTATTCGCGCACCTTACGATCATTCGTTATTGAGTAAAGTCTGCGACCATGCCGCCCGTCGTGAAGACTTTATGGTGAGCTACGCAGAGTTTGCGCAAAAAGTAGAACAACTAAGTCAGAGCCAAAGCCGTTATAAAGAGCTGTTTTCTGCCCACCAACGTATTTTATTACATCTCAATACTGTGGTACTTGAGTTTAACCAAGAGGGTAATATTCGCTTTATTAACCCTGCCTGGGAGCACCTAACGGGCTACGGCATTAAGTCTAGTTTGGCGAAATCATTAACTGACTTTTGTTTGCCTGAGTGCAAAACAAAGCTGCAGGCTACAATTCAGAGTATCTTGCGTGGTGGCGAGTTACAGCAACAAGTTGAAATTCAGTTAAAGCACAAAAATGGCAATGCAATTTGGGTTGAGTGCCGCTTACAGCTGATTAAAAATAGCCAAAACTCAGCAACCATAACTGCTACTATCGATAACATCCATGAACGTAAGCAAGCTGAACTGCAACTACGTCACTTAGCGCTCCATGATACGCTTACAGAGCTGCATAACCGCTACTACTTTGACCAACAATTACAACGTATTTGTAAAGCTAAATACACCAGTAATGATACCGAGCATGCGCTCATTTATATCGACTTAGATCACTTTAAAATTATCAATGACAGTAAAGGTCACCAACAAGGTGATATCGTTTTAAAAGAGGTTGCTCAGTTATTCATTACAAATATCAGTGAGGAGCACCTGATCTGCCGTATAGGTGGTGATGAATTTGCCGTGATCTTAAAAAATACCAACTTACTCGATGCGCACTTAGTTGCAGAAAGTATTTGTATGGCGATTGAAAAACACCGTTTTCACTCAGAAGGTCAAGAATACTCAATTAGCTGCTCGATAGGTTTAACCCAAATAACCGCTGAAAATAACGATCCAAGTGAGTGTTTAAAGCAAGCTGATATTGCTCTGTATGTGGCAAAGAGCTTAGGCCGAAATCTAGTTCATTGCTACTCGAAGGAAGACTCTAGCCACAACAGTTTACAAGCTGGCCTTGAGTGGGGCCACAGTATTCGCCAAGCATTACAACATGATGCTATCGAATTACACTATCAACCGATTTGGGATTTCAAGCAAGGTCACGTTGCCTATTTTGAAGCTTTATTACGCTTAACGCTTGATGATGAACTCATCTACCCTAACCAGTTTATTCCTGCACTAGAGCTTTTAAACGATACCTTTTTGATGGATCAATGTGTAATTCGTAATGCTATTAAAAGCGTTGCCAAGTACCCCGAACTAAATCAAGTTGCGATTAACTTGTCTGCACAGTCATTTTTAGATGAGCGCTTGCTGCCACATATTGAGTCGAGCTTAAAAGAATACTGTGTTGAACCAACACGCATTATTTTTGAGATCACTGAGTCTGCAAGTATCAATAACCTTGCTGCTACCCGTGCCATGATCGAGCGATTAAACGGCTTAGGTTGCCACTTCTCTATTGATGACTTTGGAACTGGCTTTAGTACTTTTAACTACCTTAAACAATTACCTGCTCAGCATGTAAAAATTGATGGCTCATTCGTCCGCGACATGTTGAATGACCCCATCGATTTAGCGCTTGTGAAAGCGATTAATGACATTAGTACTTCTTTAGATAAACGCTCTGTTGCTGAATATGTTGAAAATAAAGAGATATTCTTAGCGCTAAAAGAGATTGGTGTCGACTATGGTCAAGGTTACTTTATTGCTCGTCCTGTACCGGTTGAAAAAATAAACGACGAGCTTAAAAAAATATCTGAAAATAATCTGTTTAACTAACAATTATCTAGCCTTAAAAAGCTTAAATTAAATACATTTTTAAACATTTTTTATTAGTTTTTAAACTTCCATACTGACAATACTCATCTATACTTAAATCCACAGCAAGATGAAATGTCATGCATTTATGGTGATTATCCAAAAAAAAACATGACATTGCATATTATATTAAACATACATAATATAACTTAACATCGTTAAGTCCATGTATTGACGGTATAAAGGAGAAAAGTGATGACACAACTAATCGTTTTGTTACTGATTGTGAATCTAGGGATAGCGTATCAATGTTACCGTAATGCGACCTTTAAAGGGTATCCGGTAAAAACATTTACAGGGCTAGGGTTAGTACCTTACTTTAATTTAGTCGTGTGGGTTTACTTGTTGTTTTTACCCGACTTAAAACCATTTTCAATGAATGAAAAGCAGCCACTTTAGGCTGCTTTTTTAGTTGGAAGTGTGAAAGCTTAAAAGCTATAACTTGATGCTTTATCAAGTAATTGTGCGGCTTTTATATCACCAACCACACACTTTTTAATATCTGATTTTTTAAACACTTTTACTTGCTCACTTTTACCTTCGCTAACACCACGAATGATAAAACTGACATGCTCATCATTAGGCAGACTTCTTAAGCCGCTACCATAATCACATAAGGTCTGTGATAAACTTTTATCTACTTGCTGAGCTAAGGCGGCCAATTGCTGTTTTTGTTCTTTAACACGCGCTTGCTTCTTCTCAGCTAACTCTTTGCGCATTTCTTGCTGTTTTAATGACAACTTTTGCTGCTGTTTTTCAAGCTCTTTGATAGATGCTTGCAAAGCCTGTTTACGCTTTTCGAGCTCTTGCTCTTTCGCATCTTTATCGTGACGGCGGTCAAATTCAAGGTCGCGCTTTTCACGTTCAAGGTCGCGGATTTCACGGCTAACATCGCGCTCTTGTTCAGCTACTTCACGAACTCGTTCAGCGCTTTCTCGCATTACTTCCATGGCTTGTTGATAGGCCTCTTGGGTTTTCACTACGACAGCATCGCTAATCACTTGCACATGTTCGCCCAGCACTTCTATTTCAGCCAGCTCTTCAAAATCGATATCTGGCAGTGGTGGAAGGGGGGCATCAGGCACAGTCGCAAATACTGAAGACCAACGTGAGCTACCTCGCACATCAAAGCTAAACACCACGCCTTGGTGCTGCAAATAACTTGAAGACACGTTTCTTACCTTGTTATCGGTATCTTGTTTTAATGCGGCTGTTAGGATTTTTTCCATTATGCCTACTTCTCGCTGAATTTGATCTAATTCATCACTTGCTTGTGCTGATAAGCTTACTACTGTGCAAAGCAATAAGGCAGCTGTGGTTGATTTGTATTTTGACATCTTAATACTCCAAGTTATTGGCAACGGTTGGCAATGGGCTACCATCCACTTGCTCTGCTAAATCATTTAATTGCATACGTAAGTACGCTTGGTCTTGGGCTCGCTGCGTTTTAATATATGCAAGCACACTGGCAATATCTTCCTGACGCTCTACTCGCCCCGTCTTAATAGCTTCTTTTGCTAACTGATACATTTGTTGCTGCTGCACTTCATTTTGCGCAGTGATAATATTTTGCAATTGATCTATTTGCTTTTGTTGTGACTCTAATAAATTGGTTTGTTTGGCCACTTGCTCGAGTAATTGCTGATTTCCTTGCTGTGGATTACTAACAAAAAGCCACGCGCAAAATGCAATTGATGCAGCCACTGCCCACATCCCTGAACCAAAAAACAGATTCGATTTTTGTACTTTTGGCATACTGGACTCTCGATCCCAGTTTGGTACTGACACCGTTTCATAATTCTGACTTTGCTGTTGCCATTGCATTGCATTACTCATCATTAATGCATATTCAGCATTGGCCTGTAGCAACGCAATTTGCTCATCTGTAAGACTTTCGCCTTCTAACCATGCGCTAAACAATGAATCTAAATTAGCCATCTACGGCCTCCAAATGCACTTTTAACTTACCAAGTGCACTGTATAGTCTCGATTTAGCTGTATTGGTTGAAATACCTAATTGCTCAGCTATCTCTTCAAACGTACAGTGCTGAAAAAATTTTAACTCCACCACCAAGCGTTGCTCCCAGGGTAAATTATTCATCATTTCTTTGAGCTCATAATGCTGCTCGGATTGCAGTCGATTGGTTTCTAACTCACTCTGCTCACAACTTTCTTCTGGTACAGAATCCAAGCTCTGATGCAGCTTACGGCGGCGATAATATTCAACACTGCGCCTGTGCACAATTTGATAGAGCCAAGTGTTAAAACTCGATTCCCCGCGAAAACTTGGCAAGCTTTTATATACAGAAATAAACACTTCTTGCATCAAATCCATTGCATCATCAGGGTGGCTTAGCATCCTTAAACAATAGTTATACACCTGTGTTTCGTGCTGCTTGACTAATTTCAACCACGCCCGTTTATTACCTTGCTGCGCTTTAGCAATTAATGTTTCAAGTGATTGAAAAAACACACTAGCCTCGTCATCTGATCTGCCTTTTATGGTTTTGTTATTATGTTAGTCGAGGGAAGGAAAAAAATAGTTTGTTTAAATAATAAAAAACCCCAAATTTTTTATTTGGGGTTTTATTTAGAGGTAGAGGCTTTATTCGTTGTCACACTGACCGTCTAAGCTACATTGCTTGTTAAGAAATAGCTCTAACTGTTGGCTAAACAGCCTAAAGTCTCTGATCCGGCCTGTGGTTTTACGCCACACGATACCTATTTCTCGGTAAGCATCGCCTTGAGATGGCGTTGCGACCATATCTTTCTTATCTAAAATGCCGGCATTTATGGCCATTTGAGGTAGGAAAGTAACACCCAGTTGGTGTTCAACCATACTTAATAAAGTATGTAAGCTTGCCGCTTCAAATGGATTAATACAGCTTGAGCGATTTAAATGACAGGCACTTAGCGCGTGCCCAGTCATACAATGCTCACGTTCAAGTAAAAACACGCTAGCATCAGGTAACAGATTAAAATCTTCTACACCATCCGCTGGAGTGTAATCTTTATGATGCACTAGACTGAAGTGATCTTTGGCAAGTACTTGGGTATGAAACTTTTCAGTATCAAATGGCAAGGCCAGTAAAGCCATATCAATTTGTCCGTGCTCTAGCTTATCGAGTAGCTTGTCGCTGGTATCTTCAACCAAGACTAACTCTAACTCAGTAAAGGTTTGTTTGCAGAAATGATATAAGGGCGCAGCAATAAAGCTGGCAATCGTTGGGATCACACCAAGAGTAAGTGTCCCGCTTAAAGGCGTTAAAAAGCTCTTTGTAAGCTCTTTTAGACTAAGAGTGTCGTCAATAATTTTACGGGCTTTCTCTACAACTTCCTCACCAATAGCTGTAAACATTAAACTGCGGTTTTCGCGCTCTATGAGCTGGCAACCTAAAGTTTCTTCTAGATTTTGAATTGCACTACTTAATGTAGATTGACCAATAAAACAGGCGCTGGCTGCGCGGCCAAAGTGTTGATGTTGATGGACTGCTAGTAAATACTGTAGTTGTTTTATACTTGGTAAGTTATTCATACTCTACCTGAAAATAAAAAGACCCCAATACCTAAGGCATTGAGATCTTTTCAAGCTAAAAGTCTTTTAGTACTTTTTATACCCCGAAGGCAGTTCTCAGTACGTAGAAAATAACAATAGCAAGGGCTGCGCCAACTGGCAATGTAATTACCCAAGAAACTACAATGTTTCTTACAACACCCATATTAAGTGCCGCAATACCACGTGCCATACCTACACCTAGTACCGCACCCACCAGTGTTTGTGTAGTAGAAATAGGTAAACCAGTACCTGAAGCAATAACAACTGTAGAAGCCGCAGCAAGTTCTGCAGCAAAACCACGGCTTGGTGTTAAGTGCGTGATACCTTCACCGATTGTTTTAATTACTTTCTTACCTAAGATAGCAAGACCAGCAACAATACCTAAACCACCTAGTGGTAAAATCCACCATGCGATAGCCGCTTTCTTAGCGATTTCACCGTTGTGCTCAACAATGTTTACAACAGCAGCTAGTGGACCAATCGCGTTAGCAACATCGTTTGAACCGTGTGCGAAAGCCATACAACATGCTGTTAGTACCATAAGTACTGCGAACACTTTCTCAACGTTGTTAAATTGCATTGCTTTGTCAGCTTTAGGATCGATTTTCAGACGCGCAATAGCAATCTTACCAATAACAGCTACGACAACTGCAATCGCGATAGAAAGCGCGTAGCCTTCAACAGCACCTAAATCAATACCAATGTGCTTCAAGCCTTTCTTAATTGTTACCAGTGACATGATAAAGCCTGCTAGACCCATATACACAGGTACGAAACGCTTAGCATTTTTAAGTGGTGCATCAGTGTCAAAAATTAGCTTTTGCGCACTCATAAAGATCAGGTATGCAATAAAACCAGAAATAGCAGGGGTAACAATCCAGCTACCAACAATACCCATTACCTTGTTCCATTGGATTGCTTCGCTACCGACAGCAACCAGAGCGAAACCAATGATGGCACCAATGATTGAGTGAGTCGTAGATACAGGCCAGCCTAAGAAAGAGGCAATCAATAACCAGCTACCCGCAGCGAATAGTGCGGCAATCATACCAAGGATCATAAGTTCCGGTATGTCCATAAATGGCGTCGCATCAATAATTCCTTTTCGGATTGTAGATGTAACCTCACCACCAGCAAGGTATGCGCCAGCGAATTCAAACACCATCGCGATGATGATTGCTTGTTTAATTGTAAGTGCTTTTGAGCCAACTGATGTACCCATCGCATTGGCAACATCATTTGCACCAATACCATAAGCCATGAAGAAACCAACTGCGGCGGCAGTTAAAACCAGTATCGTGCCGTAATTTGCAATGATATCCATTGTGTGAACCTTTAATTTTTTCGTTTTTGAACTGATTTGAAATTAACGAGCTAACATCAGCTCAAGACGAGAACCTACGCGCTCAGCAATATCTGCAAGCTCGCCTACCCATTCAATGATCTTGTATAAGAACATTACGTCGACAGGATTAAGTTCATTTTCGATGGCGCGCAATTGACGGCGAATTTTGATTTGCATGTCATCCGTGTCTTGTTCAATAGCGTCCAATTCAACGAGCATTTTCTCAACTAAAGTAACTTCGCGACCTTTGAAGCCAGTTTCTAGCAGCTCATCTAGCTCATTGATTGCTTTTGATGCTTGTTTAGTCGCATCAACACAACGCGTTAAATAAACAAGGAAATCTTCTTGTATTTCAGTGGGAATAGTCATCTCACGACCAACTACACGACCTGCAATGTCTTTTGCTTTGTTAGCAATTTTGTCTTGTTGGGTAACAAGCTCAAGCAAATCGGTACGCTCAACGGGCATGAATAAACCACGTGGTAGTTGAAGGCGGATGTTACGTTTCATTTCATCAGCTTCACGCTCTAAATTGCGAATGTTTAGGCGGATTTCTTCCGCTTCTTGCCACTCTGCTTTAAAAACGTGATTAAAGAAAGGTATCAATGCTTTACTTGCTTGATGTGCTTTCTTAATGTGATCTTCCATAGGCTTAATAGGTGATTTAGCAAAAACCCCTAAAAATGCATTTGTAGGCATAACTGACCCTTTATAAATTAGTATGCTTTGGCAGCTGCGAATTTTACAGCATTGTGTTCGATTGTGAACGCTTTTTCTGCCTTACATCACCAATAAAACACAAAGCGGCCCAAGGGCCGCTCGATTTAATAATGAAAAGGAGCGGCTTAATTTACAGCGACTTTTCTATATCTTCTTGAGATGTATGACGAATATCTTTACCGTTTACAAAATAGATGATGTATTCAGCTATATTTTGGCAACGATCGCCAATTCGCTCTAATGAACGAACTGACCACACTAAATCCATAATTTTCGGAATTGAGCGTGGATCTTCCATCATGTATGTCATGATCTGACGTGTAATTGCTTCATATTCACGGTCAACTTTGGCATCTTCTTTGTGTACTTCAAACGCACACTGCACATCCATACGTGCAAATGCATCAAGAACATCGTGAAGCATTTTCGATACTTGGCGACCCATGTTTTCAATGTTCACCAGTAGGTCTTGCTGATCTTTTGTGAATGAGTCCAGCGCTACTTTAGCAATGCGCTCAGCTTCATCACCAATACGCTCTAAATCAGCAATTGTTTTAGCAATTGCAATCACGAGGCGTAGGTCACTTGCTGCTGGCTGACGACGAGCAATGATGCGCGTGCACTCTTCGTCGATGTTCACTTCCATTGCATTCACTTTATAGTCGTTTTCACGTACTTTTTGTGCAAGTTCTGCATCACCATTGCTAACAGCATCTAGTGCACTGTTTAGTTGTTGCTCAACTAACCCTCCCATGTTCAATACATGGTTTCGCACATTTTCAAGCTCTTCATTAAAACGGCCCGAAATGTGTTTATTGATATTATGTTCCATTGTCTACCTCTATAAATTTCGTCTACGAGACCAAGTGACTTTATTGACTAACCGTAACGGCCTGTAATGTAGTCTTCTGTTTTCTTCTTGCTTGGTGTTGTAAATAACGTATTGGTATCTGAATACTCAATCAACTCACCCATGTACATAAACGCAGTTTGGTCAGATACACGAGCGGCTTGTTGCATGTTGTGAGTAACGATTACCACGGTAAACTTGTTCTTTAAGTCGTTAATTAGCTCTTCGATAACTAAAGTAGAAATTGGATCTAGTGCCGATGTAGGCTCATCCAGAAGTAGTACTTCAGGCTCGATAGCAATTGAGCGAGCAATAACAAGACGCTGTTGCTGACCACCAGATAGACCAAATGCGCTATCGTGTAAGCGGTCTTTCACTTCATCCCATAACGCTGCGCCACGTAAAGATTGTTCAACCACTTCGTCTAGTTTACGCTTTTCTTTAATACCTTGTAAGCGTAGGCCATAAACGACATTTTCGTAGATCGATTTTGGAAATGGATTAGGACGTTGGAATACCATCCCGACATTTCTTCGTAGTGCAGCAACATCTACATTCTTATCATAGATATTGTGACCATGTAGTAAGATCTCACCATCGATACGACAGCTATCAACTAGGTCATTCATACGGTTGATACAACGTAAAAGTGTTGATTTACCACAACCCGATGGACCGATAAATGCCGTTACCTGACCCTTCGGAATGTTCATATTTACGCTGCTAAGTGCCTGTTTATCACCGTAGTATAGATCTAAGTTTTTAATTTCTAACGCAGTTTGTTCTGCAGTTAGGTTATCTAAATCTAGCTTTGCCGCGCTTTTCGCTTGGTTTACTTGTGGTGCAACTGTAATCATCTCTGTCTACCTATAAAAATTCTGTATTAATGCTCAAGAGCTCTAAACTTTTCGCGTAAGTGGTTACGAATACCAATCGCGGTGATATTCAGGGCGATAATTACTGATACCAGTAAGAATGCCGTGGCATATACCAGCGGGCGTGCCGCTTCTACGTTAGGGCTTTGGAAACCAACATCATAAATGTGGAAACCTAAGTGCATAAATTTTCTATCTAAATGTATGTATGGGAAGTTACCGTCAAGTGGCAGTGTTGGCGCCATCTTAACAACACCAACAAGCATTAGTGGTGCTACTTCACCGGCTGCACGTGCAACCGCTAAGATTAAACCGGTCATAATCGCTGGGCTTGCCATCGGAATGATGATACGCCATAGCGTTTCTGCTTTTGTTGCGCCAAGTGCAAGTGAACCATGGCGCACTGTACTAGGAATACGTGATAAACCTTCTTCAGTCGAAACAATTACAACGGGTAGCGTTAGAATTGCTAGCGTTAATGCTGACCAAATAACACCTGGCGTACCAAATACAGGGCTTGGCGACGACTCAGGGTAGAACAATTGGTCAATACTGCCGCCTAGCATATATACAAAGAAACCTAGGCCAAATACACCGTATACAATTGAAGGTACACCGGCAAGGTTGATTACCGCGATACGGATCATCTTAGTAATGGCGTTTTTTGCTGCGTATTCATGTAAGTAAATCGCTGCGACTACACCAAATGGCGTCACAATCACTGCCATTAGTAAGACCATAAACACAGTACCGAAAATCGCAGGGAATACACCCCCTTCAGTGTTGGCTTCACGAGGGTCATCCGAAACAAATTTACCAAGTTGTACAAAGTAATGACCAAGCTTAGCAAAGAAGCCCATGTCATTAGGGAACCACACATCAAGAACTTGATAAAGTGGCAAAGTAACCACTTCACCACGCATGTCTTTAACCGTTACTTGGTCACGCTTAGCTGCTTTGCGAAGTGCGAATAACTGTTTTTCTAATACAGTGTACTCAGCGCGTAGCTCAGCACGCGCTTGTGCAAGCTCTGCAACACGCTCATCTGTTAGTTCGTTATCAAGCTGGTATGCTTTTTCTTTTAAACGTAAACGCTCAAGCTCATAGTTGATATGGCCAATTTCACCATTTTGTAAATCTAAGGCTTGGTCATTCAGGTCAACTGCGCGGTCAACAAGATCATAAAGCTCTTCGATTTTGTTATCTGTGATAACTTCACCGTCTTTAATAACCTGTTCAACATAACCGTAAAAGTTACCGTTTTTGCTACGCTCGAATACAGCAAGCTCAGCTGGCGTAGTACGTGATGTAATATCTGTCTCTAGTACCCAACGGAAATCTAGATCTACATACTCTCGGTTACCTGTTTTAATGAGTAAGCGCTCTAGTTGCTCTTTGTCGTAATCAGATAAATCAACGCCCGTCGCCTCAATACGTGATTTTGCAACTAGTTCTCGGTCATAAACTTCACCGATCACTGTTTGCTTTGCTACTGAACCTTGCAGCTCAAGTTGCACTACTTCTGATGGCCAGAAAAAGCTTAAACCTTTCCAAGCAATCATGGCTAGTAAGCCAAGAACCGAGATTAAACTGATGCTTACCGCACCGCCGGTCATCCAAATCCAAGGAGAACCAGACTTAAACCACTGCTTTACCATGTCGTGTTTCTCCACCTACATTGAACTGTATTTTTCGCGCAGTTGCTGACGAACAAACTCAGCCACTGTGTTGAAAACGAATGTGAATATGAATAATACAAATGCTGCTAAGAATAGGATGCGATAATGCGAGCTGCCTACCTCAGATTCTGGCATCTCTACCGCGATATTCGCAGCAAGTGTTCTCATACCCTGGAAGATACTCCAGTCCATAATAGGTGTATTACCTGTAGCCATTAGAACAATCATTGTTTCGCCTACAGCGCGGCCTAGACCCATCATCACTGCTGAGAAAATACCTGGGCTTGCTGTTAGTAGTACTACGCGAACCAATGTTTGCCATTGCGTTGCACCTAGTGCTAATGAACCGTTTGATAAGTGCTTTGGAACACTGAATACCGCATCTTCAGCAATTGAGAAAATAGTTGGGATTACAGCAAAGCCCATTGCAATACCAACAACTAACGAGTTACGTTGGTCGAATGTCATACCTAATTCATTGGTTAAGTACTGACGCACATTACCGTCAAACATCCATAACTCAATTGAGTTACTCATCGCAAACGATAGCCAACCAATAAAGATAACAACTGGAATCAGTAATATTGAGTGAGAACCTTCAGGAACACGGTGACGGATAGACGCCGGTAATTTGTTCCAGCCAAATGCGGTTAATAAGATACCAATTGGCAGCAACACTAATAATCCGACAATCGCTGGTAAATGTTCTTCAATTAATGGTGCTAACCAAAGACCTGCTAAGAAGCCTAGAATTACCGTTGGTAATGCTTCCATGATTTCTACAGTCGGTTTAACTACTTTACGTAGTTCACTCGACATAAAGTACGCCGTGTAAATTGCCGCTGAAAGTGCAATGGGTACCGCAAATAACATCGCGTACATTGCAGCTTTAATCGTACCGAATGAAATTGGCACTAATGAGAACTTAGATTCAAAGTCATCACTTGCCGACGTTGACTGCCAGATATAACCCGGCTCTGGATAACCTTCGTACCATACTTCTTGCCATAGTGCAGACCAAGTTACTTCTGGATGCTCATTATGAATTTCAATTACTTTCAACGCGTCATCTGCAAGAATCAATGCCGCGTTAGAACGTGGTGCAATTGCAAAGTTTTGAATTGGACCTTCACTTACTTTACCTTGCCACAGTTTGGCATCGCTAGTTGTGTAATAAATACCTAGCTCACCGTTAGCACCTGTTGTGAAGAAAGTACGTCGGTAGAATTCTGTAAAAATGTTTAGTTTAGATTGCTTGCTGGTTTCAAATGCACGAATCTTTTGGAACTCACGGCCATCTTCAGTGTTTACTTCAAACCACTGAGATACTTCACCATTATCGTTGGCAAGCATCAGTGAGTTTGCACCAGCTAATAGTTGAGTTGAAACTAGGTTCGCGTTTTCTTCGTTCGCAGCAAGCAGTTGGATTTGCTCAACCTCTGAAGGGTAACGCGTATCGTATACGTAAATTTGATTTGCTGAACGCACGAATGTACGTGTTGTATCAGGTGAGATTAATAGCTCATCAACACGACCTTCAATATCAAGCTCAGTTCGTTCAACAACCCACTCAACTTCGCCAGTGAACATGTTTTCTTCACCTACAAAGCTGCTAAACAAAACGCGCCTATCAGCCGTTAAAGCAACAACCGCTGTTTTATCTTCATAGTGGCTAAATGCAAATTTAGTGATTGCCGCACCTTGGTCATCGACCTCTAGCGCCAAATCACCCAGCGGGTAATCTAAACGTGGTGTTAATTGACGTTGGTTGTTAGGGAATGTCACTAAGAATTTTGGTGCAACCACAACAACAGAACCATTTTCAAGGCCATATGCGTATTGACCTTGGAACGGTGCAGAGCTTGCAAAGCTGCTTACATCGCTAGGTAATTCTGTATTAAGAGTGGTGATCTTTTTACCAAACTGCTCTTTTTCAACACTGTAAAAGTCAACATTTCCTTTTTCACCAAGTAAAAAGGCAACTTCTGTTTGCTCTTCAATGCCAAGACCAACAACTTCTGACGCATTTTGTAGTTTTACACTGTTACGTGTCTCTACTTTTGCTGACTCAAAAATAGGTTGAACAACATAAAGAAGGTAAAAGAATATGAGTAGTAGTGCTACTAGCACCATTACGCCACCTGCGGAAATACCCCACTTGGCAAACCTGTCTTTAAATAGACGGCTTCTATCCGTATGAAAGGTAGGTTTATTCGGATTGGAAGTCATCAAAACACCCTTAAAACTTAACGTTGCGCGCATTATATTTCACCAAGATGACAGTAATGTTACAAACGTCATAATTCAGTGTAATAAAGCATGTATTTAAGGAACGTATTTTAACGTTAACAAATGACCAAATTGCGACATTGTTCTGCGTATTTATAACGACCAAATTCACAAGCTAACAAATTGTTATAACTAATTTTTTATAACTATATGGAAAAAATTGGACAAACAATAAAACTACATCAATACTCAATAGGACTTATTTTTTCGACAATAAGAATCATTTTTAAACCAACGCCTCCTTCCTTTTTTCGCATTTTTCAGAGGCATTTTTATAGAGATATAAGTATGAAGCAGTTAGTAATTACTATTTTAGGACCAGATAAACCCGGCCTGGTTGAAGACCTCTCAGCTACGATTTTAAACCACCATGGTAATTGGTTAAGCAGTAACTTGAGCCATCTTGCAGGCCACTTTGCAGGAATTATTGAAGCCGCAGTCCCCGAAGAACATCTGCAAGAGCTGCAAGATGCACTACATAGCCTGCCGTATTTAGAAATTAGAATTGAACGCGGTGCCGAAATACTACCTGAAGAAAAGTCTGAACAGATTAATTTTGTTATCACAGGAAATGACAGACCAGGCATTGTGCAAGAGTTAGCCAGCGTTATTCGCCATAAAGGTGCGAATATCACTCATCTAAATTCAAAACAACAAAGTGCACCTAACTGGGGGGTACCTATTTTTAGTGCTGTTGCCACCGTTGCTTTACCAATAGGCATGAACAAAGACGAAGTAATCACTGCACTTGAGTCTATTACCACAGACCTAATTGTTGATATTGAGGACGCATAACAAACAAGTTTATAGGGACATCCGAGCTTAAACTAAGCTTTAAAATTAATGACATACATGTCACAAAACCGACATGTTTAATACTCAAACTACCTCTAGATACAGAATTCAGCGTTTCTCTGGGGTTTAATATCAAGGCGTTACTTTGCAGGAATGGCATTCCCTTTTAAAAAGTAACAACGCAGAGAGTAAGCCCCAGAGAATCGCCCTATGGGTTGGTTTAAAAGCGATTTATTCTGCGTTATTGAATTTAACAAGGGAGCAACCATTCTTTGCATTCAATGCCTTGCCTAAATCGCTTTTAATTCCAACTGAAACGGTATCTAGAGGCAGCTTGAGTATTTTAATACAACCGTCATCTGCATCCTCTATATTCTAACTAGTTATAAACGTTGGAAAACCAGATGAACGCATCACATTCTTCTTCTCAAGCTGTAAACTACTTTGCTAAAGAGCTTAGTTGGCTGTCTTTTAATGAACGCGTGCTGCAAGAAGCCAAAGATAAATCGAACCCGATTATTGAGCGCATGCGCTTTTTAGGTATTTACTCAAACAACATGGATGAGTTTTTCAGAGTACGTGTAGCCGATGTAAAGCGTCGAATTTTACTTAATAAAATTCCTGATGCGAACTTTGAAGAAGACGAAATACTACTTCATCAGATCCAAAGTAAAGTGCTACTGCTTGGTAAAAAGTTTAATCAAATTCATAAAGATATTTTGAATGATTTAAACGAGCACAATATTCACGTAGAGCTACCAGAGAAACTATCTGAATTTCATTTAACCTGGCTGAAAAAGTTTTTCCACGACAATGTGCTACAACATATACTGCCAATTTTACTCACTGAAAAGAAAGACTATTCAGATCAAATAAACGACACCATGACCTATTTGTTTGTCGAAATGACCAATCAAAAAAGTCATTATGCCATGATGGAGGTGCCAACTGACCGCGTATCTCGCTTTGTTATTTTGCCACCAGAGAAAACACGCCGTCATAAAACTATTGTGATGCTTGATGACATCATCGCCTACTTTATTCGCGATGTGTTTAGCAGCTTCTTTAGCTTTGATGATATTCAATGTTATGCCATTAAACTAACTCGTGATGCCGAGTACAATTTAGATGACGAGCTTGAAGAAGGCTTGCTCGATAAAATGTCGAAAGGACTAAAGCAACGTATTTATGCTGAACCTGTGCGTCTTGTTTATGACGAAAGTATGCCAGCTGAAATGCTTAAAGTGATGAAAAAACGCCTTAATATTAGTCAACATGATGCGCTGATCCCCGGTGGTCGTTACCGTAACTTCCGCGATTTTATTGCGTTTCCGAATGTTGGCCGCCAGTACTTAGAAAACAAACCACTACCAGCGTTACAAAGCACGGCCTTTAATAATCACTCGAGTGTGTTTGATGCCATCTCAGAGCAAGATATTTTGCTGTATTACCCATATCACACTTTTAACCATTTACTTGAGTTTGTACGCCAAGCAGCCTTTGATCCGGATGTGACACAAATTAAGGTCAATATTTACCGTGTAGCCAGTCAGTCTCGTCTAGTTTCTACGCTCATTAATGCCGCCAAAAATGGCAAACATGTAACTGTCATGGTCGAGCTTAAAGCGCGCTTTGATGAACAAAATAATATCGAATGGGCAAAAACACTCAGTAATGCTGGTGTTAAAGTGATCTTTGGTATCCCAGCACTTAAAGTACACAGCAAGTTATGTGTCATTCACCGTAAAGAAAAAAACAACATAGTGAAGTACGCACACATTGGCACAGGTAACTTTCACGAAAAAACAGCCAAAATATACACTGACTTTAGCTTATTCACTAAGCATGAAAGTATTAGCGAAGAATGCGATAGCGTTTTTAAATTCATTGAAAGTAGTTATAAGCCATTTCAGTTTGATCATTTGATGATCTCGCCAGTCAATGCAAGGCAAACTATCATCTCACTGATAGATGCAGAAATTAGCAATGTAGAGCACGGTAAGGCTGGGCGAATTACTTTAAAAATAAACAACCTTGTCGATAAAGAGCTGGTTGATCACCTTTATTTTGCCGCAAGACGTGGCGTAAAAATTCGTATTATAGTGCGTGGTATGTGTTCGTTAGTACCCTCTGTCGCAAATGATAACATTCGTATCATTAGTATTGTTGACCGCTTTTTAGAGCATCCGCGGGTTATGGTGTTTCATAATAATGGTGATGAAAAAGTATATATTTCATCAGCTGACTGGATGACCCGTAACCTAGATCATCGTGTTGAAGTGGCCACTCCGATTTATGATAAAAAATTAAAACAGCTTATCATTGATATTCTTGAACTACAGTTTAAAGATAGAACAAAAGCACGCATAATCGATAGTGAGCAAAAAAATAGCTATGTGCGCCGTGGTAATCGTAAGAAAATTCGCTCACAAATTGCCATTTATGACCACCTTAAAAAATGGGAAAGTAACTATAATAATGAATGATTATCCCTCAATAGCTGCCGTTGATTTAGGCTCAAACAGTTTTCATTTAGTGGTGGCAAGAGAGGTCGATGGCTCTTTGCAGATCTTACACAAAGAAAAGCAGCGCGTTTACTTAGCTGACGGTTTGGATGATAAAAATCACTTAAGCCAAGAAGCTATTGAACGTGCTCTAGCCATCCTTAAACAATTTGCGACCACCTTACAGGACTTTCCCATCGAGAATGTCAAAGTTGCCGCGACGTACACATTACGCCGCGCTAAAAATATTCATTCGTTCTTAACCCAAGCAAGTAGGGTATTTAACTACCCGATTGAAGTGATCTCAGGGCAAGAAGAGGCGCGCTTAATTTATCAAGGTGTCGCCCATTACATTCATCATGATGAAAATCGCTTAGTTATTGATATTGGTGGTGGCAGTACTGAGCTCATAATTGGCAAACATTTTAAACACAAGCTACTAGCTAGTCGAAACATGGGATGTGTCAGCTATACCAAGCAATTTTTCGCTGATGGGCAAATTACAGCTAAGCGCTTTGATAAAGCAGAGGTTCGCGCAGAACAAGAACTCGAAGTGATCTTTGCCAACTACTTATCGGCTGGCTGGCAATCTGTAGTAGGGACATCTGGCACAATTAAATCAATCCTTGCCATGATTAACGCCAATGATGCCGAGCAACAGTTAATCACGCTTGAGAGATTACTAGAATTAAAAACCCAGTTTATTGCTGCTAAACAAATTCAGTCGCTACAAATTGAAGGTCTCACAGCTGAGCGACAAGTCAGTATTTGTGGTGGTTTAGCGATATTGATTGCAGTATTTAAGCTATTTAAAATAGAAGCAATGCAATACAGCGACTTTTCTCTTCGTGAAGGTTTACTTCATGAAATGCAGCAAAAGCTCGCCCATAAAGATATTCGCACTAATACCATAGAGAACCTGTCTGAACGTAACGCCATAGATAAAGAGCATGCTAACCGCGTATCTAAAACTGCAAAATGGCTGTTTGAACAAGTAAAAGGTGCATGGCAATTTACTGATCCGGACTATATCAACTTACTGGATTGGGCCGCGCAGCTGCATGAAATTGGCTTAGGGGTAAATTCATCAGGAATACATAAGCATAGTGCGTATATCGTTGCGAATAGCCAATTACCAGGGTTTACGCAGCAACAGCAAACCTTGCTCAGTTGCATGATCCGCTTTTATCGGAAAAAGATCCGTTTAGAAGAGTTTCCGGCACTGCATACAATGCAGCATTATGAAATATTACAACTTATTGTGATTTTGCGCTTAGCGGTACTGTTGAATCAAAAGCGTATTACCGATCAAGGTTTTAAGCTTGAGATAACAGCTAAGCAAAATAGTATGTTCCTAAAGTTTCACAATAAGTGGCTCAAAGAACATACCTTGCTTTTAGCTGACTTACAGCAAGAGCAAAAATACCTTAAGAAGGTCGGCTTCTTACTCGATTTTCATTAAGCTGATTAATAGATTAATAGATTAATAGATTAATCGATTACATATCCATATGGCGGTTTGAGCTTTGCATCATTTGCTTAAGGCCTTGATGCTCAAGCTCTAGCAATCGCTCAAGCTTTTCTTTGCTTTGCTCTGTATCAGCGCGCGATACCAAGTACTCGTATAAGTCGATTACTTTTTGGTGTTGCGTGGTTAAGTAAACCTGAATCGCCTTTTCATCAATTTGCTGATCTGTGCTGATATCGTTGAAGGTAATTAGCTCAGGGTTTTCAGCAAAATACTCATAGCAATACGTATCTAGCGTGTTTATCTCAGTAATTGCTTTAAAGCCAACGAGATCTTCTGCTAGTTTCTTCTCATATTGCAGATAATAATCCACCAGCATTTGATTATGCTCGTCCAGTAAATCTTTAACGCTGTGGAAATTGGCTGCCATTTGAGTATGAAATAACACGGTCCAATCATAAACTTGTTGTATTGTTTTAACTTGCATGTGTATTCCTTATCAAAATCAATTTAATATGACTTTGCATAAATCACACCATTAGAAAAAACATTAATTATCAGCGCCTTAAAAATAAAAAGTGTAACTTGAAGCAAGTAAAAGCGTACAAGTTACACACTGACTGTAAAATTTATAGGTGGCGTTTACGCCATATAAAATAAAGTGCAGGTAACACGAGTAGCGTTAAAACAATGGCACTGAGCATCCCGCCAACCATCGGCGCTGCAATTCGGCTCATCACCTCGCTTCCCGTTCCAGTACCATACAGCACAGGTAATAAACCTATGATAATAGTGGCAACTGTCATCATCACAGGCCTAACCCGAAGGCCTGCACCATTGATAATTGCTTGGCGCAGCTCTGTAACCGTAAACTGTGCTGATTGCGCTTTGGCATCTTGATACGCTTGATTGAGATAAACCAGCATGATCACGCCGATTTCTACGGCAACCCCTGCTAGGGCAATAAAGCCAACCCCAACAGCGACCGAGAAATTAAAGCCTTCAAGGTACATCAACCAAATACCGCCTATCATCGCAAGTGGTAAGGTCAGCATGATCATTGCCACCTCAATAAAACTTCTAAAATTGAGATATAACAGCACCACAATGATTGCCAAAGTTAGTGGCAATACGTAACTGAGTTTGGCTTTTGCGCGCTCCATATATTCATATTGCCCCGCCCATGTAATTGAGTAACCAGCAGGTAGCTCGAGTTGCTCATGCAGTGCTTGTTGCGCATGCTCAACATAACTGCCGATATCACTGCCTTCAATATCAATTAAGCTCCAGCCATTGATACGTGCATTTTCACTTTTAATACCCGGCGGACCATCTTCAATAAAAACATGAGCAACGTCAGCCAATGCAATACGTTGTCCATTTGGCGTCACAATGGGTAACAACTTCAGCTCTTCTGGCGAGTCACGATAATCTTGCGGGTAACGCAAGTTAACAGGGTAACGCTCTTGCCCTTCAACCGTTTCGGTCACATTCATACCACCGATAGCGGTGGCAACGACCTGTTGCACATCAGCAATGTTCAAACCGTACCGTGCTGCTTTTTCACGGTTGATATCGACTTTGATGTAGCGACCACCGGCAACGCGCTCTGAGTAAACCGAAGCTGTGCCCGGTAAATCTTTTAAGATGACTTCAATTTGCTCACCGATTTTTTGAATTTCACTCAGCTTTGGCCCTGCAACTTTGATCCCCACAGGCGTTTTAATACCAGTGGCAAGCATGTCGATTCGCGTTTTGATTGGCATAACCCACGCATTGGTGAGCCCTGGGAACTTAACCAGATTATCGAGCTCTTTTTTAAGTTTCTCGGTTGTCATACCCTCGCGCCACTGTGACTTTGGCTTTAACTGAATAAAGGTTTCGATCATGGTTAGCGGCGCTGGATCTGTCGCAGTATCTGCACGACCAACTTTACCAAATACCGACTCAACCTCTGGCACACTGGCAATTAATTTGTCGGTCTGTTGTAAAATTTCACGGGCCTTACCAATTGAAATACCAGGATAAGTAGTTGGCATATACATCAAGTCCCCCTCATCAAGAGGAGGAATAAACTCACTACCAATTTTATTAACCGGGTAAAAGCCGATAACTGCCAAAACTAAAGCCAGTACCAGTGTTGTTTTCGGCGCTTTTAACACCGCATTTAACAAGGGTTTATACGCTGCCACCAATAAGCGGTTTACAGGGTTTTTCTGCTCCGAAATAACCTTACCGCGAATAAAGTAGCCCATTAATACCGGCACCAGTGTAATCGCTAGACCAGCCGAGGCCGCCATTGCATAGGTTTTTGTGTAAGCCAGCGGCGAGAACATACGCCCTTCTTGTGCTTCTAAAATAAACACTGGCATAAAACTGACTGTGATAATTAATAAACTAAAGAATAACGCGGGCCCCACTTCTGCGGCTGAGTCCATCACTACTTGCCAGCGGTTTTCGTCGGTCAGTGGAGTTTTCTCCATATGTTTATGCATATTTTCTATCATCACGATAGCGCCATCTGTCATTGCACCAATCGCAATCGCTATCCCGCCAAGCGACATGATGTTGGCATTTATACCTTGCCAATACATAACCACAAAAGCCGTTAAAATCCCCATTGGCAGCGTGATAATGGCAACTATCGATGAACGTATATGGAATAAAAACACCACACACACTAAGGCCACGACAATTAATTCTTCAATTAACTTTGAACTTAAGTTATCAAGTGCTTGTGTAATAAGGTTTGAACGGTCGTACACAGGGATGATTTCAACGCCCTCTGGCAGGCCTTTTTTGAGCGATTCTAGCTTTTCCTTTACTAGTTTGATGGTCGCTTCAGCGTTTTCTCCAAAGCGCATCACCACCACACCACCTGTCACTTCGCCCTCGCCGTTAAGTTCGGCAATCCCACGGCGCATTTGCGGCCCAAGTTTAATATCGGCCACATCGCGTAATTGCAGTGGTGTACCATTGGCATTGGTACCAAGTGGGATGGCTTCTAAATCGGCAACACCTTTAATATAACCTGTGCTTGATACCATGTATTCGGCTTCAGCCATTTCGACCACTGAGGCACCGCGCTCTTGGTTACCTTGTTTAATCGCTGTTTGAATTAAACTCAGTGGAATACCATATGCTCGTAATTTGTCGGGGTCGACATTAACCTGATACTGCTTAACCATACCACCAACAGAAGCCACTTCTGATACACCTGGCACAGTTTGCAGTTCAAACTTTAAAAACCAATCTTGCAGACTTCGTAGCTGGCTAATATCGTGTTTGCCAGTTTTATCCACCAGCGCATAAAGGTAAATCCAACCCACACCTGTTGCGTCTGGGCCAAGTTCTGGCCTAGCTGAATCGGGTAAGCGAGCACTTACTTGACTCAAATACTCTTGTACTCGACTACGAGCCCAATAAAGGTCGGTATCTTCGTTAAAAATAACGTACACGTAAGAGTCACCAAAGAACGAAAAACCCCTGACCGTTTCAGCCCCCGGCACCGACAACATTGCCGTAGTGATCGGAAACGTCACTTGGTCTTGCACTACCTGCGGCGCTTGTCCTGGGTAAGAGGTTTTTACAATAACCTGTATATCAGATAAGTCAGGTAAGGCATCAACTGGGGTATTCTTTAAAGAAAAAACCCCAAAACCTGCCAACATTAAAGACAGCAGTAATACAAAGAAGCGATTCCCGACTGACCAACGGATCACGGCTGCTATCATTGCATTTCTCCTTGCATAGGATGGCTCATGGTCATGATGTCAAAAATCATAAACTCACCGTCCACTAACTTAAAAGTAAAATGCACTTCATCATCGCTTTGCAAACTAGACATATCAATGCGCGGCGAAAAGTGAAATTCCATAGTTGCGGCCTCTCGGCCCCACTTGGGGATGGCTTCACGACTGATTACAGCAGTTCTGGCTTCACGGTCAATGCTGTTGATCACGCCATTCACCATTGCGCTGTCACTATCTGGTTCTTGCATACGCATAAAGTCAGAGCTTTTGCTTGATTCTGAGTCGATTAAGAACTGCGCTGAAATAACCACCTTATCGTCTTTCAGTAAGCCTGATAAAATCTCGACGTCATGATTATCACTGCGACCTAACGTCACAGCGACTGACTTAAAGCGGCCTTCGCCTAAATCAATCACGACACGGTCTTGGCTACCAGTGCGGATCACCGCTTCTTTTGCGATGACTAATTGCGGCTCAGTCGGCCTAGTAATAATACTCACTTCAGCAAACATATTCGGTTTTAGTAGGCCATCTTGGTTAGCAAAGCGAAGGCGTACACGAAGAGTACGGTTTTTCTCATCAAGGGTTGGATAGATGTAATCGACCTTCCCTTGCCAACGTTTACCCGGTAAATAATCTAAGCTCATGGTAACTGGCAAGCCTTTATGAATAAGGCCAGCTTGACGCTCAAAAACTTCTGCCTCAACCCACACTTCTTCTAGGTGAGCGATACTCATCATGGTGGTGCCCGGTTTCACATAAAAACCTTCGCGGATATTTAGCTCATCCAATACGCCACTTTGCTTGGCATAAAAGGTTATGTTTTGCCTAACCTTTTGGCTTTGCTCTAATCGCGCAATAAAATCGTCAGAAACATTTAATGAGGCTAAGCGCGCTTTAGCCGCACGAATAAGTACCGCATTGTTACGTTTAAGGGCAAGCAGTAGCTCTTCCTGTGCATTCACTAACTGTGGAGAATACAAGGTATAAAGAGGCTCGCCTTGCTTAACTTGGTCACCCGCAGCCTTTACATATAAAGTTTCGATCCAGCCTTCGACACGAGGATGAATATGCACTAATTGGTCTTGGTCATATTGCACATAGCCAACCGTATCAACTGTGCTTTGTAATGATTTAAAACGCACTGGCGCTGTTCTTACCCCTAAGTTATTCACTACGGCTGGTGAGATTCTCACAGTACCTGGGCTGTCTTCAGCGCTGCTTTGTTCCTCATAAACAGGCACCAATTCCATACCCATCGGCGATAAACCTGGCTCATCACGACGGTAGTTGCTATCCATAGGTGCCACCCAATATAGCGGCTTTTTTTCAGCGCTAGGCATAGTTGCATGATCTTGCTCAGCAAGTTTGTTTACAGCCGTTGCCAATGCAGCACCTACCGCCAAAGCGACAACTAATTTGACTGTGTTATTCATAGGTAACTCCTTGGCTTTGTGCCGCATTTATTTGGCTATCTTTTGCCGCCGCGTAATAGTTAAGGCGAGCGAGGGTTATTTGTTTATCTACTTCGATATTTAACGCATCAATTTTCGCATTTAGTTCGCTGATGCGTGCACGCATCACTTCTGAAAAGTCACCAGCATCGTTAGTGTAAGCATTTAATGTCGCCTCAGCTTGCTCTGCCATTTGCGGTAATAGCTGTTGCTGATACAGCGCTTTGCGCTGGGCTAGCCGGCTTAACTGGCTTAACTCTTTAAAATACTGACCTTGTAGTTTTTGTAGGGTAATAAGTTTGTTAGTTTTTACCGCCTCTGCACTAGCTATCGCAGCATTAACTTGTTGGTCCTGACGGTTATCTGTAAAGAGAGGTAAATCAACACTAACCCCTATTGAGAGTAAGTCAGCGCGCGAGTCCCCCATAGGCGTGTCTTCACGATAGCCATAGCCTAGGTTCATTCCAAATTGAGGCTTATACGCTTCTTCTGCCACTTGCACTTGTGTATTCTTAGCACGCAAAGCATGCTCAATAGCAATAATTGCGGGATGAGCCATCAACACTTCTATCACCCCTGATGGAGCAAGCTCTTGATAAGGCATTAATGCGGCCACCTTTATATTTTCATCGCTTACAGCACCGTTTAACATGTCAATCGGTAGCCATTGAGCTAGTCGCTTTTTGGCACTATCAAACTGCTGCTCTAACATCACTAGCTTATCTTCAAGACGAGTGAGCTCTAGTTGAGCGCGAATAATATCCTGCTGGCGAGTCGCACCAAGTGTATTGGCGTAACTTGCCTCAGTAATATCAATTAATTGATTGAATAAAGCTTTATCTTGGTTGATTAATTGAATGCTTTTTTGCGCGCGATAGGCATTTAGCCAGGCTTCGCTAACAATGGCTTTAACCTGGGCTTGACGATCTGCTCTAAGCCAGGGATATTGCTCAGCTGATTGCCTTAATGCCTGCTGCTGCAAGGCAAGGCTATCACCTCGACTAAACTGCTGCGACAAGCCCACTTTAAATTGCGTCATACCTTCTTGATCAAAGGCAAAGCCATCGGTTGGTAAATTCATTAGTCCGACAGTTAATACTGGGTCTGGTAAAGTGCCTGCAGCAATACTTTGCGCTTCTATCGCCTGCTGCTGGTATTTATTCGCCTGCAACCAAGGCTCGTGAGTCAGTGCATAATCAATCACCTGATTGAGTGCCAACGGCTCTGCTTTCACTAAACTTGAGGTTATCAATACTACGCCTAGAGAAAGCGCCTTAATCAATTTGCTGTGAGTCATCACATGCTCCAAAAATCTTAAAAATGGTTAAAAAACAATAGATTTTGGGTGCAGAATGAGGTGTATTTCAGCGTTTTACTGAATTTTAGACAGACCTATCCTGCTTAAGCAGTAATAGGTGGACGATATAAAGAACTTGCGTGGAAACTAAGCTGGCTGGCGCCTAACACTGTGACTTTTTCGGATTGCTTAATTGATTTAACAACTAAATCATTTAACGGAAGGAGTGAGTGAGCTGTACAGGCATTAAACGGACACGCGCAATCGCTGTTATCCATTGCATCTTCATGGCAACAATCCATATCACTCATGTCGCTCATGTCGCTGTCAGCATTCATATTAGCATGATGATCCATTTGCATGCTGCCATGTGGCATATCACATACCATAGCAACAGACGCAACTGACTGACCCACAAAAGTGAGCAGCATCATAGCTATCAATAAGTAGCTTGAAAGTCGCGTCATCATCATACCTTAAAAATTAATTGCCCAAATTGTAGCCCGAAATTTACGCGCTCGACAAGGGTTTATCTATTTTAATACTATTGCTGGCAGCAATAGCAAACAGGCAGTAACCAGTAAAATACCAAAATCCATCCCCCAGTTCGGCATGCATTTTTATAAGTTCGCCCATTTGCCCATCGGCGTTGCCAGCTAAATAAGACACGATCAATGCAATCACAAACACATCGACCATGCTCCATTTACTTAGTCCTTGTATGAGTTGACCGAGTAAATGTTTAATTTTATTCATAGGTAAGAAACAATAAAACAATTGCATCAGCAATTTTAAAGTGGGGATCACTATGGAGAACACGGCAACAAGCGCGGCGACAAGGTAGTTTTTGTTATTAGCAAGCTCATTCACGGTACCCCAAATGCTGCGTGTTTTTTTATAGGCATCAATTTCACCTTCAAGCCTATCAAGCCCCAACATGCTTGATGCCATCATTAGTACACTACGGGTATTCCGGTCGCCTTCATCGGCAATCATTTCAATACCTGTTTTAGCAAGCTTAGATTTATCGATTTTTCCTTCAAGGGTAAGTACCGGCTGGGTTACTCCTGGTATAAGTAACGCCAAAGCAACTAAGATGGTCACTACCTGTAAAGCTAAACGCATTATTTACAAACCTTTTTGATACACAGAGCCCGCATCATAGCGAACTCTGCACTTTTAGTCTGTAACCGAAGATAAGCTTACGAAAACGTCATCTGCATATGCACGAGCATCGTACATGGCTTGAAAAACTACATCCATTTTTGAGGCAGGACGAATCATCATTAGCAACTCATGAGCCGTTTCCCATTGCTCTTCCTCTACCGCTTTCGTGAGTTGTAAGCTTGCACCTTGCATCCCATTAAAGTTTAAAAGAGCGCTAGAGAGCTCACTACCAAGCGAAAACTCTTTTGCTATGGTATCAAGTTCCATATCTAAAATAGCATCAAGCACAGAAAGTAGCCCAACCAAATACCCTTGCTCAGCAAGCTCTTTCCCACCTGGCTCAAGCATCAAAGAGATAAATTTTGCCCTTGTTAAACCAAGTTTTGTCAGCTCCTGCGGTTTATCATTACCTAATTCGCTAAGTGCTAATACACGCACAAATTGCCTAATCGCATCTTCACCAAGATAAATAACCGCTTGCGAGATCGAACGAATAGTTTGTTGGGTGCTGCTAGCTCGCGCATTAACTAACTTTAAAATGCGTGCGGTAAGCCCTAAATCTTTAGCAACTCGTTGTTGAATAGCATCAAAATTTAAATCAGTTTGTGCGGTGCAATTGAGTAATTCAAGTACGGCAACTTTTGATGGTTCAACATTTCCAAAACTTAAAAGTTCTGGTTTGGCAAAAAAGTACCCTTGGAACAGATCACAACCAGCGGTTTTTAACTGCTCAAAGTCTTCATAATTTTCAATACGTTCAACTATGATAGTGGTATCAGGGAAGCTGCGTTTTAGTTTTTTGATCATCATGTTGGTTTTGATAATCGGCTGCGTTACTTCAAGCTTAATAAAATCCATCAAAGGTAAGATATCTTGCCATTTATCAGTGCCATCGTAATCATCTAAAGCGAACAAGTAGCCTTCTTGCTTTAACTGCTTAACGCGGTTCACTACTTTAGGAATACTCGTCGCTCGTTCAACGATTTCGATAACCGCACTGCGTGGTTGCAACAGCTTTGGAAAGTCATCCAAAATAGCGTCGGTTGATAGGTTGATAAACGCGGGTTGAAACCCCGTTAGCTTTTCGAGCCCCATCAGCATCAACGCATTAAAGAACAGCCGCCCTGTCGCTTGACCATCACTCGTGCCTACCGGAAAAACATTGTCGCTCGATTCTCTGTACAGTAATTCGTATGCATACAAACTTCTATCAGCATTAAATATTGGCTGCCGTGCTATATACTGAGTCACACTCTGACTTTTGTTACCTTCAATACTTAATTCTGACATTCTACTTCTCACTTGGATGTGGCTATCTCCACATTACTATTGTTATAAGTATAGTGAAAGATGTTTACCTTGCTAAAAAACAAAAACCCAACCAAACTAGGTACATGAAAACGTATTCAATCAGACCATTGAACTTTTTTAACTCGACTTTATTAATTTTACTTTTGCTCTCACCAGTAGTTTTTGCTGAGCAGCAACGGGTATTAAAATACAATGTTACTGGCTCGGGTAACTATTATCCTTATTACATCAACGACAACAACACCCCTGGGATCCTACCCGAAATGATTAAGCAAGTTATGCAGCTTGCTGATATTCAAGTGCAGCATATCGAACTTCCTGCAAAAAGGACTGTAAAATACCTACACCAAGGAGACATCGACTTTGATGTTCTTAGCCCTGAATGGCTAAGCCAAGCAGAAAAACAAAACCCGCAATTTATTTATTCAGATACCCTGTTTGTCATTGAGGAGTACCTGGTCAGTTTAAAAAACTCTGTGACTCAATGGCAGCAACTTAACAATATTAATAATCAGCCAGTGGGTACTGTCTTAGGCTATTACTACTACGATGACAATCGCTTTAAGCGCGTTGATTTTCATTCTGAAAAACAACTAATAAAAGCATTAAAAATGCAGCGTATCGAAGTTGTCATAATAGACAAACTTCCGGCACAATACTGGGCTGAGCAATTTAATGTTGATATTGGCTTTGGCGCTTTACATTCGCTGGGAAACTTAAAAATTCGCCTGCGTAGTGAACATCAGCTATTGCTACCAAAAATAAATGCAGCTATTAAAGAGCTTAAAAACTCTGGCAGCTTAGATGCCATAATCAATAAATACACAAAAAGCATATCCCTACAATAATTAGGGATATTCCGCTTTGGACCTGCTTTTGCTATAATGCGCGCTGTTTTTCTTACCTTGTTAACTAAAAAGAGTCTCCTATGAGCATTGAACAAGCACTAATCGAACGCAGTAATAACCAATGTGAACTTTGCACCGCTACAGATAACCTATCTGTTTACGAGGTGCCACCTGTTACAGAGGCTCATTCTGATAAATGCATTTATGTTTGCCAAACTTGTAAAGATCAAATTGAGAATAATGCCGATCTAACTGCAAACCACTGGCATTGTTTAAATGATAGTATGTGGAGTCAAACACCTGCAGTACAAGTAGTGGCTTATCGCATGTTAAAACGTTTAGCGGCTGATAACGGCTGGGCACAAGATGCTCTAGACATGATTTATTTAGAAGAAGACACGCTAAAGTGGGCACAAACAGCACTTGCGGAAGACGATGATATTAAACACATCGACAGTAATGGCGTTGTACTTCAAGCAGGTGACACTGTAACTCTAATTAAAGATCTTGATGTTAAAGGCAGTAGCCTTGTTGCTAAACGTGGCACAGCAGTAAGAAACATCGGTTTAACAAGCAACCCTGAGCACATCGAAGGTCGTGTTGACGGGCAGCGTATTGTTATCCTCACTAAATACGTGAAAAAGTAACGATTACTCTAATACGCTTTATTTTCATAAAGCGACTCGTTATGACGAAAATGGGCCTAGTGCCCATTTTTTGTTAATTAAGCTATGATTAAGTCAGCGAACTTTATGCTAACTTTAAAACAAAGACGCATACCCCTAAAAACGCAAGGAAACAATCATGGCTTCGGATACCATCTCATCTTTCAAACGCGCTTCTCTATGCAGTTTAATGATCTTAGGGAGCAGCTTAGTATTAACAGGTTGTGGTGAAGACTCAAGTGCACCACAGGCTGAACAATCAACAATGAAAACCCTAAATACTCAAGTTACTTATTTAGACCGTAGCATGCTCCCCCCTGGTTCGGTATTAAAAGTACAGTTGGCTGATGTTTCAAAAATGGATGCCAAAGCTGACGTACTCAGCGAACAAGAAATTGAATTAAACGGCGCCCCACCATACAGCGTGGAACTCGAATATGATGAAAGCAAAATTGCTGACCGTCACCGTTATAGTGTAAGTGCGCGCATAGAGAATCAAGGTAAATTACTTTACATTAGCACCACTCACAATAACCCATTTGCTGAAGATGTATCGGGCGATGTTTACAAGGTAACAGTGACAAAAGTATCGGCTAAAAAACCCGATGTTACTTTAACAAATACCTACTGGAAAGCAGTTACAATTAGCGGTGAAACAATCACTGTTGAAAATAAAGAACCCTTCGTGCAGTTTAAAGACGATGGTTCAACCAGTGGTTACTTAGGCTGTAATAACTTCTCAGGTAATTACGAAGTTAATGAGCAAATGCTGACCTTCAAACCATTAGCTATCACCGAAAGAATGTGTGTAGCACAAATGGATATCGAAGCAGCCATGTCAGCAACACTAGCAGCCACTGCTAAATACTCTATCAATGGTGAGCAATTAACCTTGCTAGATGATAGTGACGAGCCACTAGCGACCTTTGCAGCTACTTACATGAATTAATAGCGGTAAAATTAAAAACGCCCAGCAATTGCTGGGCGTTTTGTATTGAAAAAGAATTATTCTTCAACTAATTGCTCGCTACGATAAAAACCACTGCTGTCGCTTAATAATGAAACAAGTTCTGGTAATACCGCATCCATTGTTTGCTTTAATTTCCATGGTGGGTTAATCACTATCATACCCGACGCTGTCATTCCATGAACGTCAGTATCGGCCTGTGTTGCGAGCTCGAAAAGCTGAATGTTACGCATACCCGATGCAATTAAACCCGCTTCCATTCTATCGATTCGTTCACGGTCAACAACCGGATACCAAATCATATATGTTCCCGTTGCAAAGCGCTTATATGCTTTAACAAGGGTGTTAACAACCGTGTCGTAATCATTTTTAATTTCGTATGGAGGGTCAATAAGCACGCAAGCTCGACGTGATGCTGGAGGTAACAAACCAACTAAGCCTTGAAAGCCGTTTTCGCCACGAACACGAATAGAACGTTTACCTTTCATATTGTCTTGCAGTAATTGTAGATCTCGTGGGTGTAACTCAAAAAACCAACCGTTATCTTGGCGACGCAAAAAGTGCTCGGCAATTTTTGGTGAACCTGGGTAAAAATCTAAATTACCGTTTTGGTTAAATGATTTAATTAGCTCAATATATTCATTAAGTGCATCATGCTCACTATTATGCTGCCAAAGCTTAGCAATACCCTCTAAATATTCTTGTGTTTTTTGTGCGTCACTGCCTGCAAGTTCAAAAAAACCAGCACCTGAGTGCGTGTCTACATAATCAAGTGGCTTATCTTTGATTGTTTGGTATTTAAGTACTTCAGCTAGAACAAGATGTTTTAGCACATCAGCAGGGTTACCCGCATGAAAAGAGTGTCGATAACTAAGCATATTTATAATTCGCCAGATGCAAACTGCGTTAAAAATGAATAGTTTTATTGTACATGATAAACAACAAATGATCCTAAGTTCAGGCTATTCCATGAACCATAAATGAATAAAAAAGCCATTACGCTGAATTAAGCCTTAATAATAAATAAAAATACGCTAAAACAGCCGTAAATGCTGGCATATCAAGACACTTTCCTTTACATTTGCATGACAATAACCACAGTTTTATGAGCGCATTTATGAATAACGAAACTCTTTCCCAACTCGAACAACTGATCGACAAATTAATCCTTCGCAATAGCGAACTTGAAAGCGAAGTTAAAAGCCTACAAGAGCAAACAGCTAAGCTTTTAGATGAGAACGAAACTCTGCAACTTGAAGTGCTAGAAAACGAAGAGAAGCAAAAAGATGCAAGCAGTACACTAACAGGCCTGCTTGAGAAATTACAAAGCGTACAACAGGCTAGCTAATGAGCAGCCCACAAAGTCAGCGGGTCAGCGTAGAGCTACTAGGTAAAGAACATGAGTTCTCTTGCCCACCAGGGCAAGAGCACGCCCTAGTTGCTGCTGCACAAAATTTGAATGACTTAGTGGAGCAAATGAAACAACGCTCATCGGTTCGAAATGACCAAAAAGCCCTGCTGATGGCCGCATTACATTTAAGTCATGAATTACTCGAAGTTAAATCGCAACAAGCAGAACAAGAGCAACAACATGACAAACTAATAGATAAGCTCAGCCAACATCTTAGTATTTAGAAAAAAGCGCATCCAGCGCTTTTTTTGTTTACAATCAACTGCACTGACTATTATTCGAGCGGAACACCATGCGATTTTGTGCTTTTTTGATCTGTCTTTTTGTAAGCTATAGCGCCCAATCAAGCGTTAGCTGGCATAGCATCACTCCCGAAATTCAATTTCTTCAACAACAAAATAAACTGCGCTTTTACGATTCGAATCAAGTGCTAATTGAAGGTAAAGAGTGCGCCTTAATGTTTGATGCCAGCGGTAACTTTGCCGAAGTAGAAATGCTCGCAGAGCAGCTAAAAGAACACCTAAAAACACCATTATGTTATTTAGTGGCCAGTCATTATCATGATGATCATCTACTAGGATTAGCGGTTTTACAGGCTGAATTCCCTAAAGCCAAACTGATAGTTCATCAACAAGTAGAAACTGAGTTTGTCGCCATGCAGCAAGCATTAACTGATAAATTAGATGGCTATGAAAAAAGCATAGAGCTGAGCTATCAACGCCTTGCCAATCAACCAGAAGATCAACAAGTGATTTGGCGTGACAAACTAGAACTTGCTAAAAAGCGTTTATTTCGCTGGCGGGAGTTAACCTTAAACCCGCCGGCTATTAGCATTACTGAATCAACACAGCTAGACCTTGGTGATTATCCCGTAGTTATTACACCTTACCAAGCGCACACTAAAGGCGATCTTACTTTAAGTGCAGATCAAGGCCGCGTTCTGTTAGGCGCAGATATAGTCGACAGCTTACCCTACCCCGGGCATGGTACCTTTACTAGCTGGATCACAGTACTGCAAGATATTCAAAAAAATACCACGCTCGTAACTATTTTACCTGGTCATGGCAAGCCACTATCGCCACAAGATCTTGCGCTCCCTTTAAGGTTTTTAAAAACGATTAAAGAGATGACAAAATCAGCGCCAGATAAATCAGTTAGTGAATTAATTCCGCTTTTTCCTGCCGAGATAAAACAGCAATATCAGCTTGATGAAATAGGTGAAAGGGCTTTCTCTATGTTTCTAGAGGCTGGACTAAAACAGAGCAAGTTGTCAAAATAGAGCTAAAATAGTAAAAGGATTTTATTATATGGCTCGAGTAAGTTTGAGATATTTACTTTGGCTGAGCTTAGTTATTGGTCTACAGGGATGCCAACTAACTCAGCAGAAAACAGATGAGCGGGAAAGGCCAGCGGTTTTTAACCATTATGAGCCCGACTTAGCAACCCAGCAAGCAACTAGTGACTATGTGGCTTCAACGGCTGTTGAACCACCCGCTACAGTTGCGCCACTGCCAGCTGGTGACACTCCGTTACCAACACCTCGTTCGAACGATCTTTGGCAGCATATCGCCAACAATTTAACACTCGTCTTTCAAACTAATAAGCATACTTCTGCACGTGTAAAATGGTATTTAAAACAGCCTCATTACCTCATAAAAGTAAACAAACGTGCAGCACCTTACTTGTATCATATCGTGACACGGATCGAACAACAAAAGCTACCTATGGAGCTGGCCTTGCTGCCATTTGTCGAGAGTGATTTTAGACCGACAGTAAGCTCATCAAAGAATGCTGTAGGTGTTTGGCAACTTGTTGGCGCAACAGCTTATCATTTTGGCGTACAAAGCGATCAATGGTATGACGGACGCCAAGATATTCTCGCCTCAACCGATGCCGCTTTGGCTTATTTAAGTTACTTACACAAGCGCTTTGATGGTGACTGGTTACATGCACTTGCCGCTTACAACAGTGGCGAGGGACGTGTAAAAAAAGCCATTGAAAAGAATAAAAAAATAGGTAAAAAAACTGACTATTGGTCGTTATCTTTACCAAAAGAAACTGCCGATTATATTCCTAAACTATTAGCACTAAGTTATTTACTGAAACATCCTGAGCAAGGCTTAAAACGGCCTAAATTGGTTAATAAAGCACTCACTACTGAGTTTGATGTTGGCCAGCAGTTTGATTTTTCAGTAATAGCTAACTTATCTGGCGTGGGACATAACCAGCTCCATAAATTAAATCCAGGATATTTAAAAAACCAAAGCTCCCCGAATGGTCCACATACCCTGCTATTGCCTCTTGACCAGCGTACGCTATTACAAAGCAAATTGTTTCGCAATAACTTTGCTGGTGAGTATATAGTGCAAAAAGGCGATACTCTTTACAGTCTTTCTAGACGCTTTAATATGTCTGTAAAGGATCTAAAAGCACTCAATAGCAAAACAAGCAACCTAATCAAAGTTGGTGAGCAGTTGCGTTTATCACAGCCACAAACCATGCCAGAATCATTACTGGTTGATTACAATATTAGCCCCTACCTCGAACAGCATGAAGAAACTATCGCAACCATTGCGGTTGATTACCTAGTAAAGCCAGGTGACTCAATTTGGAGTATCAGCCAATTATACGACGTGCCACACAAAGACATTGCAACTTGGAATAAACTGAGTGCCACCAGCATATTAAGACCAGGCACGATTTTGACACTTCACTTACCGCAAGCAAAACCTGCAGAGCGACAAACGCCAACCAGTGAAGCCATGCTGTCAAGAATAGAAGGCTCGTTGAAAAAGCCTTGATTGCTCAGTCTTAACGGTTAGCGTAAAATCACCGCCTATATTTTAAATTCTAAAGAGAAATAACATGCAAATCAGTAAAGACGCAGTGGTTGAATTTCACTACACACTTAGTGAAGCAGGCGAGCAAGTCGAATCAAGTAAAGATGGCGAGCCACTTTCATATATCCATGGTACTGAAGGCATGCTTCCGGGTCTTGAAAAAGCGCTTGAAGGTAAAGCAGCTGGTGATAACTTCAGCGTAACACTTGAGCCTAGCGAATCTTACGGTGAGCGCGTTGACAACCTAATCCAACGTATTCCACTTAAGCACTTACAAGGCAACACAAAAGTGTGGAAGCCAGGTATGACTGCTATTGTTCATTCTAACCAAGGCCGTCACCAAGTGACTATCGTTAAAGTGGGTCGCTTCAATGCAGATTGTGACTTAAACCACCCATTTGCAGGTAAAACCCTGACATTTGATGTTGAAGTAGTCAATGTTCGCCAAGCAACAGCCGACGAATTATCACACGGCCACGTGCACGGTGAAGGCGGTTGTGGCCACAGCCACTAAGGGTAAATGATGACAAACGTTGCAATTGTCACAGGTGGCAGTAAAGGCATAGGCAAAGCTATAGTAGAGCGTTTAGAACGTGAAGCATACACCGTTTACAACTTAGATATCACCCCGTCTGAGGGCAATTATCACCACTGTGACGTCAGTGATACTCAGCAGGTGAAATCGGTTATCACCGATATCATTGCACAGACGGGCCGTGTCGATGCCTTAATCTCTAATGCGGGTCGTCATCTAAGTGCCAACATTGAAAACACCGATGAAGCAACGTTTGATGCCCTGTTTGCGCTCAATGTGAAAGGTGCCTATGCAGCAATTCAAGCCGTATTACCTAGTATGAAAATCCAGCAAAGCGGCAGTATCGTGTTGGTTGCCTCTGATCAGGCAATTATTGGCAAACCAAACTCGTTTGCTTATAACCTAACCAAGCACGCGCTAGCTTCCATGGCAAAAACGACAGCACTCGATTATGCCGCGTTTAATATTCGTGCTAACGCAGTGTGTCCGGGTACAATAGAAACACCACTGTTTCATAATGCGATTGATGCCTACTGTAAACGCAGTGGTGCCGATAAAGCAGAGGTTGTTGCTGAAGAAGCCGCGCTGCAACCGCTAGGGCGTTTAGGTCAACCAGAAGAAATTGCTGCTTTGGTGAACTTTTTAATAAGCCCAGAAGCGAGCTTTATTACTGGTAGCTTACAAAGTATTGATGGTGGATACACCACGCAATGAGCGACAAAATAATTGACCCCCATGTGCACTTTTTTAACCTCACTGAGGGTCAATACACTTGGCTACAAGGTAGCAATCCCCCCTCTTGGCCAAATCTAGATAAAATTAAAAAGCAAATTACTAGCTCAGAACTTAAAGCCGCTTGTCCATTTCAACTAGAAGCCTTGGTGCATATTGAAGCTGGCTTTGATAATCAAGCGCCAGTGAATGAGCTTAATTGGCTTGCAACGCATTTAAATGACATTCCCTATCGAGCAATCAGCTACAGTGTGATTGACGCATCTACCAAACACTTTGAAGCGTCACTCAATGAGTTAGATCATCCATCTTTGGTTGGTATTCGCGATATAACCGAAGGTGATGAAGCCAAGCGCTTATTAACTCCTCACTGCCAAGACAACCTAGCCATGCTCGCAGGCGAAAATTTACACTTTGAAGCACAGTTTGAAATTGAAAACATGCAGACAACTGAGCAGCTTATTAAGTATTGCACAGCCCTGCCATCATTACGTGTGGTTATTAATCATTTAGGCTTTATTAGTGATGAGAAAACATGGCTTGAAGCAATCATTAAACTCAGCCACTGCGATAATATCGCGATAAAGTTCTCAGGCTTAGAATTCACGCAAATAGCCGTAAACAAACACCTTTGGCTGGTTAATAATTTAGTTAAGTACTTTGGTGAACATCGTGTGATGTTTGCAAGTAATTTCCCTGTTTGCCAAATAAATACCAGTTACGAAAACTGTTGGCATCACTATCACTCATTGTGCTCCGAGCAGAGTTTATGGCAAAAACTAAGCTATAAAAACGCCCGTGAAATCTATCAAATTGTTTAAAAAATAGCTATATTCAATAAAGTTAAAACTTATAAAGCGAACAAGCATCAAGTCTAAAATCTGTTTGCTTGTTCAGGAGTATTAATGAAAGCCTCTATTACCAGCCTTTTACTAGTTAGTGTCTTATTTGGCTGTAGTTCTAAGCAAGAACCCACTCCAAAACTACAACATGCACAGCTAACAGAGCCGCAAAGTGAGCTAATAGCACTTGGCATAGCAAGGCTAATGCACAGTAAGCCTGTTAACGTAGCCGAAGATGCGTTTATCAATAGCAGCATACTTGTTATTGAAAGCTTGAATAACGCTGCTATACCAGAGAAGTCCAACCATGGGTCTTACCCAGATATGCCTGAACGTTTTGAGCTGTTAATAAAAAACCAAATGTGTTTTGTACGCCATTTAGATAGTAAAGCCACCGAGCCTCTTCCTTTGGTAAAATGCAAACCGACAGACTAATCTAAACTAAATAAACAGATATAAAAAAAGCCCTTACGGGCTTTTTTAGTCGGGGGACAATCAAATTGATTGTTCTTATGATTAGAAGCGAGCTTCAAATCCTAAACGAACAGAGCGAGGTGCTTGCCATGTATACGCAGAACCATAATAAGAGTTAACTTCACCCTCATTTTGCTCATAATGCTCATTCGCAGATGTCATCTCTTGGCTATTAAGTACGTTAAATACGTTAATAGTTGCACGCATATCAATATCAGATACTGTAAAGTCATATGCAGCTGATAAATCTAAGTTAAACGTCCAAGGAGTACGACCCGCTGTACCACGAGTGTGCTGCTCATAGATTTTTTCGTCTTGTTGACATTCGCCATCACCATTTGTGTCTGGACAATCATTGGTATAGATGTAGAAAGTATCACCCCAGCCACCATTTAGGTTTGGATCTTTTGATGGATAACCTTGACCGAACAAGCTTTGTGGACGACCACTTTGTAGTGTTGCATTCCAACCAACAATTAAGTTTTCAACTGGTTCCCAGCTACCGAAGAACTTAAATGTGTGACGACGATCGTTAGGTTGATAACCTTGTGAACCATCCATTACTGCTGGGAAGTCGAAGTCTTGTGTAATACCCGCATCAGCTTGGCCGATGTCAGACTTAACAGCACCTTCGAAGTTACCTACACTACGTGCCCAAGTATAACCAAATTGGTAACGAATAGTTTCCGCGCGGTAATCTAGGCTAAATTCAACTGACGTATACTCATTATTTGCTTTCGGTAAGCCGATTGTTTCAGCTGAGTAAGTTGTTAGTGAACCTGCATCTGGAACACCGTCATTATCAAAGCTTGAATCACCCCAATCAGTACCATTCCAGTAATAACCATCGCTGTACCAGCTTGATGTAGAGCCAGGGTTGATCATGACGCAGTATGGATATGCGTAACGGCCACAGTAATCATCAAGTGCAGTTGCAACTTCACGATACGTACCTTTTAAACCAACAGTGTATTCATCATTAAGTGCTTGTTGCACACCAATGATGTACTCATCTTTAGAGAACGGATCCGCTTCTTTTGCTTGGAAAATATCTTTTTCCGGAATAACAGGTACACCACTCACTTGTTGTGAGTTTGCTAAACCACCACTACCGATAGTATCAGCTAAAGGAGCAAGGCCTGTTGGTGCGCCTGTTGTTGGATCAACACCCGTATACGTATAAGCAGTCGTGATATCACTTACACCTGATGCCGCACGGAAAATCGTATTATTAGCAACTGGTAAATAGTAACGACCATATGTACCGTACACTTTCGTATCACCCGTACCTGTTGGATCCCATGTGAAACCTAAGCGAGGAGCAATGTCTGTTTTAAAGCTTGTTAATAACTTGCCTGTCGTACCCCAGCTATCGAATTCGTCGATACGTAGGCCAACTTTAACAGCAAAATCATCAGTTACTTGCCAGTGATCTTCAAGGTAGTAAGCGGTTAATTCTGACTCAAAGCTACCACCACCGTCAAAGATACGATCTTCAACATAATCAAGTGCAGCACCTGTGTTATTGGTTAGTGCACCATTATCAGCTTGCCAGCTACCATTATCTGCAAGCGTACGATAATCATAGCTATGGCCACCAATTGGTTGGCTGATTCGCTCTGATTTACGCTCTTGATAATCGATACCAAAGCTAATTTCGTGTGCATCCCACACATACTCAACATCTAAGCGGTATTGTGTGTTGTCATCGTTATTTGCTCCAAAACTACCACCAGCACCACAGCCAGTGATTGGGTTTGAAGTACCACGCGAGTCAGTGACACTTGGACAAACTAGATTTTCAGACTGAGTTTCATATTCAGTTTTGATATTACCAGCCATTGCTGTAACTACTAGGTCTTCTGTTAAGATACCTGTATAGCTTAAGCTTTGTGCTTTACCACCACGTTTTAGAAGTGCGCCATCAATACGCTCACCAATCGCACCATTGTCATACTCAAAAACAGAGCGCTCAATATCACGACGGTTTGAGTAAGCAAAATAGCTCAAGCGATGGTTATCCGTAATATCCCAATCAAGCTTACCACCCCAGAAAAGGTTATCACCGCCTGATGCTGATTCTTTACGATATTGATCGTTTGGTGAGAATTCGTCACCTCCCCAAGTGTATGTAGACTCTGTATCACGAGGGTTTACTAAGCCATAGAAGAATAAAGTATCTTCAATTAACGGACCACCCACTGCTAAAGTGACATCCGCGCTATTATCAGAAGCTACGCTTTCGTCTCGGAAAATTTGTCCGGCGCCTTGGTTACCACGTGAAATAGAACCCTCTTCTTGAAGTGAGTCAGGAGAATATTGTACAACTGCAGAGAATTCCCATTCATTGGTACCACTTTTGGTTGTGGTGTTAATCGTACCACCCGTCGCACGGCCAAACTTCGCTGAGTAACCACCCGTTTTTACTTGGAATTGGTCATAAAATTCGAATGGTACTTCACCACATCCTAGACCTTGACGTGTATTTGTTACTTCAAGACCATTGATATAACAAGCATTTTCCGCAACAGATGAACCACCAAATGACGCAGTGTTACCAAATGCACTATCACCTTTAACTGCACCAGGCGCTAATAATGCAACCGAAGTAAGATCACGACTGATAGGCATACGATCGATTTCAGCATCGGTAATAACCAAGCCTGAGTCAGCTGTCGATAAATCTATTGATGAAATACGTGCACCAACAACTTGAATAACTTCAGGGCCTGAGCTTGCAACACTTGCTAAATCAAAGTTTGCCTTTGAGTTAGCACCTAAAGAAACACGCACTTTGTCTTCAGCAACAATATTACCGTCTTTTAGAATCTGAATGTCATAGTTACCTGAAGGTAATGATGCAAAGCGGAACGTTCCATTTTCTGAAATATTTAAAGTACGTTCTAAACCTGTTGCTGGGTTTTTAACTTTTACAGTGTAAGAAGAGGTATTTGCCACATTCTGAACAGAACCAATTACGTCCGATGCAGATGCAGGAAGGGCTAAACCTAGCGATGCAGTAACTGCTATCGCTGTTATGCTTTTCCGAAACATTGATTTCATTTTTGTATCCCTGTTTAAATTATAATTATTTGCGCCTATAAAATAGGCACAATTACATTAGTAAAATGAAACAAGAATGTAAATTAAAAAACACAAATATATTACAAAAAAACCATATTTATTAGAATCAGGGACTAAATGTAACTTTATGTAATCACAGGGTTTTAACTGGTATAATTTCAGAAACATAAATAATACAGAGATGGATTATATTAAAAACATCAAAATAAACCAAAACATTTAACATTAAAACCAGCAAACTTTGATTAGGCATTCAGCTTAAACATACCTATTATTTAATAAAAAAGCCTAATGCATAAATATTAACAATTACATTTTTTCACAAAAAAGGCCCTAACGGGCCTTTTTCAATATTCAACATTTAATTTTAACTCTGATATTGTGAATTAGTATTACTTAATCTCAACACGTTGTGAGCGCATAATAACTTCGTCATTCAGCTCAATACCGATCCCTGGCTCTTCTGATACTTGGAAGAAACCATTTTTAGGCTGTGGATCTTGAATACATAACTCACGGTTCCACTTTTTAATCGCATAGGTGTGATGTTCGTGAATTAAGAAGTTAGGAATTGCGGTTTCTAGGTGTAACGAAGCTGCGGTTGCTACTGGTCCACCACACACGTGAGCTTGAATGCGCACATCGAAAATATCTGCATAATCACACACTTTTTTAGTTTCTGTGAAACCACCACATAGACCTAAGTCTGGCTGTAGCACATCAATACTTTGATCTTCTAAGTATGGACGCACACCCCATCGGTTATACAAACGTTCACCACCTGCAATTGGCACAGCAACTTTGTCGGCAACTTTTGCGTGTAATGAATGATTTAAGTAATTCACAGGTTCTTCGTAATACATACAATCGAACTCTTCAGCAATCTCACCAATTTGAATTGCTGATGTTGCACCAGGTAAGCTGTGACACTCAAAAATAATATCAACTTCGTCACCGACCGCTTCACGAATAGCTTGCATACGCGCACGATATAACTTCATTTCTGCACGAGAAATAATGTTAGTACGATCATAATAAGTATTGCCGTTTTTATCGTACTGAATTGGATCAACTTTTACCGCATCATAACCTTCAGCCATCGCCTTAAGCGCTGCTTCTGCGTATTCTTCTGGGTGAACAAGCGCTTTAAATTCGCTGTCCCAGTCAAACTGTAATTGTGATGCGTAAGTACGTAGCTTATCGTTAACTTTACCGCCTAATAGCTGATAAACAGGTAAACCTAATGCTTTACCTTTTATATCCCAAAGCGCAGTATCAATGGCGCTCATTGCTGCATACACAACAGGACCACCACCTAAACCCCAAAAGCTTTCGCGTAGCATTCGTGACCACAGTTTTTCTGTTTGAAATGGGTCATGACCAATTAAAAAGGCATCAGCCATTTCTTTGATCATTGCCGCTGCTGCGCTATGACCTAAATCATAAGCAAGACCCGCTTCCCCCACACCGCTAATACCTTCATCAGTGTGAATACGCACAAAAACAGGTGTCCAAGCTGGTCTTTCTGGACAATGAATATCGAACACTTCGACGCGATTAACTTTCATGGCTACTCCTTACTGAGCAAAACTAGGATCAAGACGATAAGCTTTACGTAGCATTGCTGGCCAAGCTAACTGGCCACCGGTGCTGCCGCTATGCACGACATTCGCTTGATTATAAATATTATCGATAATAGGTTGTGGTACTGGGATTGCCGTTTGGCCACTGGCTTGAATAGCCAATTGAATTTCACAGGCGCGCTGCAAATCATAAAAGCGCATAAAGGCATCACCTACTGTTGGTCCCACGGTTAAGCCACCATGGTTAACCAATAGCATGTGATTAGTGGTGCCTAAGTCATCCTGTAAACGCTTTTTCTCGTCACTGTTTACCGCTAACCCTTCGTAGCCATGATAAGACAATGATGGTAATGAGAACATTGAGTATTGGCTTAGTGGTAACAGGCCTTTTTCTTGCGTTGCAACGGCAATGGTCTCTTTTGTATGTAAATGAATTACACAATGAGCGTCATCACGTACTTCATGAATAGCACTGTGAATGGTAAAACCTGCCGGATTAATTTTAAACGGCGTGTCATCAAGAATATTGCCAGCTAAATCTACCTTCACAAGATTTGATGCAGTCACTTCGTCAAAACTTAAACCAAATGCATTAACTAAATAGTGATCTGTGCCTGGTAAACGCGCCGATAGGTGGGTGTAAATTAAATCACCCCATCGAAAATGATCAACTAAACGGTAGCATGCAGCTAGATCAACACGTAGCTGCCATTCTTGTTCAGATACTTTATTTTTTAAATCGAGTTTTGGTAAGTCAAACATGGAAAACCTTGTATATGTGACACTGCACAAATAGATGTATAGAAGTCTAAATTACTATTAATGGATGATCAATAGTTGATACAAAAAGGCCACATCAATTGATGTGGCCTTTTTCACTCAATTAGCGCTTATTTTACTTGAGATAAGTAATCAGCAATTGCAGACATTTCTTCTTCAGATACATTTGCAACCATCGCTTTCATTGCAGCAGTCATACCGTTACTACGCGCACCTGATTTGATATCTTTCATTTGGGCTAGTAAGTACTCTTTATTTTGACCGTTTAACTTAGGGTACTGAGGCATGATAGGTGCTTTACCTTCTGCACCATGACAAGTTTGACAAAGCTTAGCTGTGTAAAGTGTTGCACCATCGGCAGCCATAGTATTAAAAGATAGGCTTGCAGCCATTGCAATGCCAGCCCCACATAAAATTTTCGTGATCTTGCTCATTTGTATCTTCTCTTTTTTGACGGGTTATTAAACATTTTCTTTAGTGTAGACCATGATTTAACAATATTGCACCCGAAAATTGTAATGGCAATCGAAACAATAACTACCAAATTAAATCATCAGGTACTTCAAAATCAGCATACGGATCATCTTCATCCTTTTGCTTATCTTCAGGCTCAACATGGAACACTATATAATCTTCGCTGACTTCAGCGACTTTTCGTGCTGGTTCGTCTTCCAGTACAAAAAATTGGCCTTCTAAAACACAAATTGCTAAACGGCCACCAGCTAGGGCCTTCTGTGTTTTTTCGTTTACTTCGAGCTCTTTCACTTTATTTTGATAAGTGAAGTTAAATGTACGATCTCCACGGATCTCTTCTTGATTGTGATGCTCTAAAATCTGCTTAACGCGAGCCACTTGCTCACGTTGTTTCTGCTCTTCTAAACGCGCTTGATTAAGCTCATCAGCTTTTTTCTGTTGCTCTAGCTTAGTTTGCTCTATATGTTTTTGTAGATCGCTAGGATTACTCGTTGCGCCTTTCTTTTTCTTCTTTTGCTGCTTGCGCTTCTCTGTTTTGGCTACTTTAGCTTTGTGTGACGTAGTAAGGCCAGCCTTAAGTAATTGATCTTGTAATGAACCCATGACGAAATTCCAATTTATTAATGCGTATTAGGGTTATTTTAATCAGCTCTGCCAACAAATAACAGTACTGAGCCCACTTGATTCACAGCAATCGAGTATATTGCAGTGAGATTAACACGCGATGAAATCATGACATATTGATTTAACGCAAGATTTATAATTTTAGTCGCCTTTGAACTTGTAAAAAACCCTGTACCCGATAAGCTAGGGCTTTTCCTCTCGGGAGCTTAAAATGCAGCTGCGACATTTGTTACTTTGCTCTGTATTTATTTTCTTTGTTTTATACGCCCCACAACCCTTGCTTGGATTATTTGCCAACTATTTTTCTGTATTGCCAGCCACTGCAGGTAGCTTAATGACAGCGACCATGCTGCCATTGGCTATCGCCCCTTTAGTGTATGGCTTGTTTTTAGCAAAACGAAATCCATTAACAATTTTAAAGATTGCTATGTTTGTGCTAGCAATAAGCTGTGTCGCTTTTACCTTAGCACCTAGTTTTGAATTGCTATTACTGGTTCGCTTTATTCAAGGGCTCACTCTCCCAGCGGCTCTCACAGCCATGACCAGTTATATTGGTGTAACTTATCAGGCCGACCAATTACAGCGTAATATGACCCTATACATTGGCAGCACCATCGTCGGCGGTTACTTTGGACGTATACTCGCGGCCTTATTTACTGACTTTTTGAGCTGGCAAAGCTTTTATTATGTGATTGCGTTAGGGTTAGTACTGTTTGCAATCACCATTCCAAAATCAAGCAAAGGTGCGAGCATTCATGCAGCCAAATCGCCTCTGTTGTATCTAAAACAATTAAAAGATCCGCAGGTATTAAAGCTATATGGAGCGATTTTTTGTATGTTCTTTTGCTTTGCAGCGCTATTGAATTATTTACCTTTCATCCTACAAGACAGTTTTGCTATCACTAATACCCGAGACATCGGGCTGGTTTACAGCGGTTACTTGCTTGGTGCACTCGCATCCATAGCTACACCTTGGCTGTTACGAAAGTCATCAACACCTTGGCGTTTATTAACTTGGGTATTTGTATTCTATAGTCTGACCATGGTGCTACTGATGAGTCAGCAGTTAATACTTTTTGTTATTGCTTTTACCGGCTTTTGTGGCGCAATGTTCGTGATCCACTCAAGTGCGGCGCCATTAGTAAATAAAATCAGCAGTGCACCTGCAAGTGTCACCAATGGGGGTTATGTATCGTTTTATTACAGCGGTGGCGCACTCGGTTCGTTATTGCCTGGACTGGTATATCAGCAACACGGCCAAGTTGCCTTTATGACCGTGCTACTTTTAGTTTGCTTAGTGGGTTTAAGCTTAGTTTATTTGGCTGGAAGAAATACGATACGAGGCTGATGCCCAGTACTTGCAAAAAATAGCTCTAAGTCATCTTTTTTCATCAACCATGTCGCGGTATTTTCAAAAGGGTGACAATGAAAAAGCTCGTTGAACCAAATTTCTTGGTCTAGCCAAAGGGTAACATTATTTTGTTTGTCGTTTAAAAGTGCCAGCATAGAAACACAGCCCGGTGGCACTTTCAGATAACGCGCTAACCGCTCATCAGATGCAAATCCTAAACGAGATAACCCTTGCTGCTGAGCAATGGCTTTTAAGTCAAGCTGCTTGTCATGGGCAGTGATCACTAAAAAATGCCGCTTGCCTTCGTTATCTCGTAAAAACAGGTTTTTTAATCGTGTGCCCGGTCTATCGAGCATAAATTTATCGGCATCTAAACTACCATGTAACGGTGGATGCTCAATCACATCATAGTTAATATCTAATTGAGCTAGCGTAGCAGCTAACTTATTTTTATCTGCATACATTTACAAACAACGTCCTCGTAATTGCACACTTAAATCACGCCATAATACTTCGTCAATAACGTGTTTATCGTCGCAGTACTTTCGTTCTTTAAGCTCTTTATTTAATAATTCGACCGCTTGATCTTCGAGCATAAGTTTTAAGTTGCTCGATTCTTCAAATACTTCTTGCTCGGCAAAGTCTTTAAACTGCCTGCGTGTCATTGGCTTATCAAGGTTAATTGGCTGTCTTCCTTGTGCTTTAACTGACACCACATAGGCAAAAATTTTATTGCCTTGGTCGTCATTTTTTTCATAAAACTGCTTATTATTAATTTCAAATGGAGGTGCTTCTCCTTGGCTTGCGCAACCGGTAAGTAAAACAACCAAAAGCCATGCTATTTTTTTCATTATTGGATAAGCCTTGTACAGTGAATGCGCTTTAGTCTACCAAAAATAAAACAATAGAGTAAAAATTCGAACATTTTAAAAAAAATACTTGACCAAATATGTAAAAATATTTAAAGTTCACCCCGCTTGAGACGCAAGACTTAAGCATCCTGTATTTTAGGAATGTGGGGCTATAGCTCAGCTGGGAGAGCGCCTGCCTTGCACGCAGGAGGTCAGCAGTTCGATCCTGCTTAGCTCCACCACTTTCCTACCTTTCTTTAGGCAACCTGCCGAATTTAATAATCAAAACTAAGTTATCTAACCAATTTTTATATTTCTAGTCGTTTATACGTTTTACTTTATTAAAGTAAACTTGTTTTAGACATAAAAAAACCGAGCAGAGCCCGGCTTTTAAAATGATCACCTGTTATCGGTTACTCACGAATTTGACCTTCGCCATTCACTAAGTATTTTTCAGTCGTAAGTGACTCAAGACCCATTGGACCGTAAGCATGTAGCTTAGTTGTCGCAATACCAATCTCAGCACCTAGACCTAGCTGTGAACCATCAGAAAAACGCGATGACGCATTAACCATCACAACAGAGGCATCAACGCTGCGTTGGAATAGCTCAGCCGCAGCTTGGTCTTTAGTACAAATCACTTCAGTGTGGTTTGAACCAAACTTAGCAATATGATCAATTGCACCAGCAAAATCAGGCACAACTTTGATTGCGATTTCTAAATCTAAATACTCTTCACCAAATTCATCATCAGCAAGCACAGTAGCATTATCAAAGTATTCAGCAGCTTTAGCATCTGCGTTTACTTTTACGCCTTCTTGACGAAGTACCACTGCACATAGATTTAAAAACTCATCTGCAATATCTTGGTGTACCACTAAACCTTCTAGGGCATTGCACACACCGGTACGCTGAGTTTTACCATTTAATAATAAGTTGATAGCGACATTCAGATCAGCGTCTTTATCGACATAAAGGTGACAAACACCTTTAAAGTGCTGAATTACTGGAATGGTACTGTTTTCTGTTACAAAATTAATTAAACCCTCACCACCACGCGGGATGATTAAATCAATAGTGTCACGTTGTTGCATCAGTTCCATTAGTAGACCACGGTCTGGATCTGGGATCACTGAAATCAACGCTGCTGGTAAACCATGCTTCTCAAGTACTTTGTGCATCACGCTAGCGATCGCTTGTGAACTACGTAGTGCTTCTTTACCACCACGTAAAATAACACCATTACCTGATTTAAAGCATAATGCACCAGCATCAGCCGTCACATTTGGACGTGCTTCATAAATCATGCACACAACACCAAGTGGTACGCGCATCTTGCTGATCTTGATACCATTCGGGCGCTCTGAAATTTCGCGTAATTGACCCACAGGATCATCAAGACTAACAATGACTTCAATACCTTCAGCCATCGCTTCAATACGCTCATCGTTAAGCGTTAATCGGTCAATCATAGATGCAGCAAGGTTATTATCACGTGCTGCCGCTAAATCGCTTTCGTTTTCTTTGATGATAAAGGCTTTGCTTTCACGTAATGCCTGTGCCATCTCAGCTAAAACTTGATTCTTAGTAGCAGTATCAAGTAAAGCTAACTGGGTTGCAGCTTTGGCAGCTTGACTCGAAATATCCGTAATTAAACTCATGACTTCTCCAATAATGCGATATCTTTCTCTGAAACAACTGGGCCGATTGAATCTTGCATTTTTTCGCTAAATTCACTTTGCTCGTTGTCAGCAATAAAATTCAATAAACAGCTACTGTAATTCGCTGTTGCTTTTGCTAGACGCGTACCATCATCACTACGAACTAGTATAGTATCGCCTACGCCAAATTCTCCGTGCACCGCAACGATCTCGTCGCTACGAATACAGCCGTCTTCATCTTTTAATGATTCATCAAATGAACCTTCAACTACAACCTCACCTTGCTCATTCGCTGTGTGAGTCATCCAATGCACAGCCTCTTGCATTGGTTTTTCATATGGTGTGAAGATAGTACCTGGGTTGTCACCCGCTAGTAGTCGATTAAACGTCTCTTCTTTAAAACCATTTAAGATAAAAGTTGTAATACCATGTGAAGTGGCTTTTTCAGCCGCTTCAATTTTCGTTTTCATACCACCTGTACCAACGGCACTGGTTGCACAACCGGCCATGGCATAAATTGATTCATCAATATTTTCAATTTCAGGAAGCAACACAGCATCTTCATGTAAATTCGGATTTTTGTCATAAAGACCATCAACATCCGAAAAAATCATCAATGCATCTGCATCCGCAGCTGCGGCGACCATTGCCGACAGGTTATCATTGTCGCCAACTTTTAAATCATCGGTCGTTACCGTGTCATTCTCATTAATGATAGGTAATACACCATGTTCAAGTAAGGTGAAAACTGTTTCACGAATACTGGTGTAACGCTCACGGTCACGTAAGTCACCGTGGGTTAATAAAATCTGTGCCGAAGGAAAATCAAAAAATCGATCCCACATTGCCATCATTTCTGTTTGACCGGCAGCAGCCATTGCTTTTTTCATCGTCACTGAACGTTTTTCTTGTTCTGGGAATAAATGCGAACCAGCAGCTACCGAACCTGATGATACTAAAATCACTTCGATACCTTGCGCTCGACAGCGAACGATGAACTGTGCAATGGTCAGTAAATAACGTGAGCGACACCCGTCTTGTTCGGGTGCGATTAATGCGCTACCTACTTTTAGTACTATACGTCGCCAATTTAACTTTTGCATAACTGTTCAACTTTCCATTTTACTATCTGTTCAGTGCCAATTTGCCACTGATTAAAAGACTCGCGTTTAGCACAACTAAACGCACTGACTATTATCACTTTGCCAAACGACTTATCTATGCACACGACTACGCCACGCAAATACTGCGATTAGATATAGCACAACTTTTATTCAGTCAGTAGACCAAACGGTTATAAACCATAAGTTGATAAAAAAAGATAAGTGTTGTTTATGTATCGCTGTAAAAAGCTGTGTGCGGCTTTTATTAATAACAACATACATAGAGCCTATACAATCTGGTACACCAACAGATAGGGTGTAGATTGTATGACCGAGATTTAGCTGCCACGATGGGAGCTAAACATTGACCAGATAATGAACTTTAATTCTATTCAACACGTAATAAATACACACTGAACACTAACAAGCTCATTTCTATTTAATTAGAAAACAAAGTGTATAAAACACTAAAACTGTTACAAACAATTGATTATTTAGAGGTAGAACTCTGAAAGTATAAGACAACGCTTATAAATATTTAGATATCAAATTGTTTGAACACGAAATATAATACGGGAAATCAGGGTCAAAGATCAAGTGTAAAAAGTAATCATGGCTTTTATACTTACCATAAATGGTAAAAATAGACATTTTTTAACAGTAACTTAGGACGCAACATCTTAGACCTGATGATTTTTCATTAACAAATCAGATTTTTGTTTTCAAAATAGCCCAAAAAGTAGTAATAACGACTAAAATCGTATTTGAAGCAACAAGTTTGCTTGTATCCATGACGGTGAGTAGGCTTTAATAGATAAGTATTTTTTAAAAGTTCAGCGGCTGTTTATCGTCTTCAAACACGATTATCTAAGGTGTTGGTATTTTTTAAATAGTAGTAACTAAAGGATAATTCATTCTATGTCAGCAATTTATATAGCAGGGATCGCCTTGTGCTCTGTATTAGCACAGTGGGTAGCATGGGCGTTTCGTGTACCGGCTATTTTATTTTTACTACTAACAGGTTTAATACTTGGACCATTTAGTGGTGTGCTTGAACCTGACGCACTGTTAGGGGATTTATTATTTCCTGTGGTTTCTTTAAGCGTAGCGGTGATCTTATTCGAGGGTTCACTTACCCTGCACTTTAGAGAGCTCAAAGGTATCGGCAAGGTTGTTCGCAACCTCTGCTCCATCGGGATGATCACAACTTGCTTGGTGGTAAGCCTAAGTGCTTATTGGATTTTAGAGCTGAATTGGCGGGTTGCCGCTGTACTTGGTGCAGTTCTTGTCGTTACTGGTCCTACGGTTATCGCACCGCTGTTAAACTCTATGAGACCTACTCAAGATATCGATCGTATTTTACGCTGGGAAGGCATAGTAATAGACCCAATTGGCGCATTATTCGCTGTACTCGTATTCGAAGCTGTAATGCTTGTAGGTCAAGGCGAAGTACTAAGCCATACCATTATCGCCCTATTTAAAACTTTAGGGGTGGGTTTAACAATTGGTGTGGTTGCAGGTTGGCTTACTACATTACTGATACGCCGCGAATGGCTCCCTTTCGAATTACATAAATTTGGTATTTTAGCTTTAGTCTTAATTAGTTTTACTGTGTCTAACCACTTAAGTCATGAATCTGGTCTATTGGCTGTAACCGTATTTGGTATTTGGCTTGCTAATCAAGATGAGCTCGAAATTGACTCAGTACTTGAGTTTAAAGAAGACCTTTCGATGATCTTAATTTCATCGCTATTCATCTTACTTGCAGCCCGCCTACAGTTATCTGATTTAATGATGCTACATAGCGATGTATTTATTTTCTTAGCTATCGTGCTCTTCGTGGCACGTCCAGCATGTATTGCAATATCAACCTTTAAAACCGATTTACCGCTAAAGTCTCGCTTAGTGCTATCGTGGATTGCGCCACGAGGCATTGTTGCAGCGGCGGTAGGCTCTGTATTCGCTTTGAGTATGGTAGAAGCAGGCATTGCCGACGCCGAAAAAATAGTGCCACTCATATTCACTGTGATCATAGTAACAGTGGTACTACAAAGCCTGACAGCAACGCCATTAGCTAAACTATTAAAAGTACGCCAGCCTGCTCCAAATACCATATTAATTATTGGTGCAAACCATGTAGCACGTGCTATTGCTTGTGGCTTAAAAGATCAAAACATTCCGGTGCACTTGTCTGATCCTGCATGGGAAAACTGTAAAATGGCGCGCATGGACGGCTTACCTTGTTACTATGGTAACCCGCAATCAGAACATGCAGAGCGTTATTTACCATTAACGACGATTCGTAGCGTATTAGCGCTATCGCCTAACCGTCATCACAACGCATTGGGCGTGCAATATTTCTCGCATTTACTCGACGAAAAAGACGTGTTTTCACTGCGCTCTTCAACTAACCATGCTAAAGCAAACAAAGACAGTGCGACGTTCTTATCACGTCAGATTTTGTTTGGAGACAATGGTGCGTACGCTCGCTTAAGTAGCTTAATAGCCAAAGGCGGCAAAGTCAGTGCAACTCGCATTTCTGAGGAATTTAGTTGGGAGCAATACAAAGAGGTCAATAGCGAAGCAATCCCACTGTTCATTTTAAATGGTGAAAAAAATGATGATGACGATTCACCAATTAAAATTCGCCCATTTACGACAAGTATGGAAAAGACACCACAAGTAGGTGAGCGTATCGTTGCGCTACAACCACCTAAGTTGTCGGTGTTAAAAGACCCAAACAACGGCAAACCAAAAGAAAGTAAAGAAGAGAAATAATACCAATTCGCTTAATTAAATAGTCTATTTTGAGGCAAGAAAATCTTGTTGATAACAAGGCAAAAATTTCGTTATTCAGTTGTTCTAAATGAGAAATTTTTAACGCAGGTAGCGACAGGTTTAATCCCTCAAAATGATTAAGTATTATTGCGGATTGGTATAACAAGAGGCCAGCATCAGCTGGCCTTTTTATTTGTATGTTTCTACATAGGTAAACGCGCGCGCTCAACGACGCTGTCTGGCATCTTTTCGGCAAGCTTCGCTAGTAAGTTTTCGATTTTTTTGTGAGTAGCTTTATCAGCAACCATTGAATGAAATAACCAACGGTAGGCATCTTCATAATCACGTGGACTGCCATAACCTTGGTTAAACAGATTTACTAAACGCATTTGCGCTTTTAAGTTGCCTTGCGCAGACGCTTCGCGCAGATAGGTTACCGCCATGGCTTTATCTTGCTGTACGAGCCGTCCTGTATCATAGTAGCGGCCAAGTTGCTCTAATGCAGCGCTTAGCCCTTGTTGAGCGGCCTGACGCATATAATAAACCCCTAATTCTACATTGCGGTCTACACACACCGCATAAGCTAACATATCACCATACAAGAACTGATACGATGGTAGTGCCATTTTATTGGCTCGTGCTTCGATATCTTGTACTAACTGGCAATCATCTGCCTTTACACGTGCTAGGTGTGCATTTTTATTGATCAAGCCAATTAACTCGCTCTCTGAGTACAGAGGTACTGCTGCAATGGGCTCTTCAGCCATGCTCAGGCTGGAAAAGAGTAATGTTAAAGGCAATAAAACACGCATCAAAATCACTTAAAAAAAGTCGGTCTTAGCAAATAATATACAATTATCATTCCAGAGTGAATTTTAGGCACAAAAAAAGCTGCCGAAGCAGCTTTTTTAGTCACTATGGCAATTATGCAAACGGGTTGCGTAATACCATCGTCTCTACACGGTCAGGACCTGTAGAGATAATATCAACTGGAACACCAGTGATTTCTTCAATACGTTTGATGTAATCAAGTGCCGCTTGTGGTAATTGATCAACTGACGTTACACCTACTGTGTTTTCAGACCAGCCAGGCATTTCTTCGTATACTGGCGTTACTTTCTCGTAACCTTCAGCAGCTAATGGTGTAACGTTCGTTACAGTGCCATCTTCTAACTGGTAACCAGTACAGATTTTTAATGTTTCTAAACCGTCTAATACATCTAGTTTAGTTAAACAGAAGCCTGAGATGCTGTTGATTTGAACTGCACGGCGCATTGCTACTGCATCTAACCAACCTGTACGGCGTAAACGACCTGTCGTTGCACCGAACTCATGGCCTTTATCACCTAAGTGCTTACCAACTGGATCTTGTTTATCAAGACCGTCATAAAGCTCTGTAGGGAAAGGACCTGAACCTACACGTGTCGTGTATGCTTTGATAATACCTAATACGTAATCAAGGTGTAGTGGACCAAAACCAGCACCAGTTGCTACACCACCAGCAGTCGTATTTGATGATGTTACGTACGGGTATGTACCATGGTCGATATCAAGTAATGTACCTTGTGCACCTTCAAATAAGATGTTATCACCAGCTAAACGAGTTTGATCAAGAAGCTCAGTAACATCAACAACCATTGCTTTTAAGATATCAGCGATAGCCATTGCATCGTCAAATGTCTTTTGGAAGTCAACTGGTTCAGCTTTGTAGTAATGCTCTAATGTGAAGTTATGGTATTCCAATACTTCTTTAAGCTTGCTAGCAAACTGTTCAGGGTTGAATAGGTCACCTACACGTAAACCACGACGTGCTACTTTATCTTCATAAGCTGGACCGATACCACGACCTGTAGTACCAATTGGCTTATCGCCACGTGCTTTTTCACGGGCTAAATCTAATGCAATGTGGAAAGGTAAAATTAATGGACATGCTTCGCTGATTAATAAGCGCTCACGTACTGGTACGCCACGCTCTTCTAGCATGCCGATTTCTTTCATTAATGCTTCTGGTGATAAAACAACACCATTACCGATCACACACTTAACATTGTCACGTAATACACCCGATGGAATAAGGTGTAAAACCGTCTTTTCACCGTTGATTACCAGAGTATGGCCTGCGTTATGACCACCTTGATAACGAACTACTAAAGATGCTTTGTCTGTAAGGAGGTCAACTACCTTACCCTTACCTTCGTCACCCCATTGGGTGCCTAGTACAACAACGTTTTTACCCATTGCAAATTCACTTAGAAAAAATTAGGACGAGATTTTATCAGAAAACGAGGTGAAAGATCACCCCGTTTAGCTTATTTTTTCTGCGCCTGAATTTTTACCTTCTTTAATAATTCAACAACTACAGGCAGAACAGAGGTTTATAAAAAAGTTGAGGATGAAAATTAATCATTCACAGAAACAAAAAAGCCCTACAAAATGCAGGGCTTTTCATCACACAAATTTTAATTACTGTGCTTTTGTACCTTTCATATAATTAAAGAAGTCGCTATCTGGTGAAAGCACCATCACGTCTTGTTTATCTTTGAAAGTCTTCTTATACGCTTCTAGGCTACGCACAAAACCAAAGAATTCTGCATCTTTGCTATAGGCATTCGCGTAAATAGCAGCGGCATCTGCATCACCTTGACCACGAACAGTACGCGCATTACGCTCAGCATCTGCAAGCATAACTGTGACTCGACGGTCCACTTCGGCACGAATCGTTTCAGCTTTTTCTTGACCTTCAGAACGGTGCTCTTTAGCTACCGCAGTACGCTCAGCTCGCATACGTTGGAAGATTGAGCTACTCACTTCTTGCGGTAAGTTAATTTGCTTTACACGCACATCAAGTACTTCAATGCCTAGCTCTTGTGCACTTTCAGAAGCTTGTACTAATGCTTCTTCCATCAGTTCACTACGCTCACCTGAGACAATTTCTCTGATAGTACGAGAACCAAAGTTAGTACGCAGGCCATTATTCACTTTTTGCTTTAGTAGTGTTTCTGCATATTGCTTATCACCACGAGCACGAAGATAAAAAGCACTAAAGTCATTAATTCGCCATTTTACATATGAATCAACGATTAAATCTTTTTTCTCACTTGTTACAAAGCGATCTGGTGCACCATCTAGCGTTTGAATACGTGCATCTAAACGACGTACTTGGCTAAAGAAAGGCACTTTTAAGTGTAATCCTGGACCATATACCACCGCGTTGTCATTACTATCTTTTTCAACTTTGCTGAATAACAGAACGATTGCCTTCTCGCCTTCTTGTACAACAAAAATCGAAGAGAAAGACAGCACAACTGCAAGGGCAAGTATTACTAAACTAAAATTTTTCATCTTGCTTATCTCCCCTCATTGAAACGGTCAGTTGCGAAACGGTCATTACTTGAATTTACCGTACTGTTACGTGAAGTGTTTATTTTGTTGCGAAGATCTTTAATATCACTTGAGCTTGGTAATGCAACACGTGTCGCTGTACCTTGCTTTTCCATGATTTTATCAAGTGGTAAATACAGCATATTGTTACCACCTTTCACATCAACTAACACTTTAGAGCTGTTACTTAGCACTTCTTCCATTGCATCAATATATAAGCGATTACGTGTAACTTCTTTTGCCGCTTGATACTCTGGTAATAGCTTTTCAAATCGAGCCACTTCACCTTGTGCTTCAAGTGTAATACGTTCACGGTATGCTTCGGCTTCTTGTGTCATACGTGTTACTTGACCACGAGCACGAGGTTCAATTTCACGAGCGTACGCTTCGGCTTCACGGATGAAACGCTCTTCATCTTCTTGTGCAGCGATAGCGTCATCAAAGGCATCTTTTACTTCACCCGGCGGACGTGAATCTTTAAAGTTCACATCGCTCACAATAATACCTAGATTGTAAGGCTCGATGATTTTGTTAAGCTCATCCCACGTTTGTTGACGCACTAACTCACGACCAGTCGTTAACACTTGGTCCATTTTTACATGGCCAATAACATAACGTAGTGCACTATCAAGCGCTTGTTGCAAGCTGTGGTCAGCATCAGTAACACTGAACTTGTAAAGGTGTGGATCGATAACACGGTACTGTACTTCAAACTCAACATTAACCACGTTTTCGTCTTCGGTTAGCATGAAGCCTTTTGCAGATAGAGAGCGAACCGCTTCTATATCAACCGGAATCACACGTTCAATGAAAGTCATTTTCCAACGTAAGCCAGGCTCTGCAATACGGTCATATTGTCCAAACTGTAAAACAATACCGCGCTCAGCTTCTTTTACCGTGTAAATACCACTTAATGCCCATACGATGATGGCAATAATGAGGATGAAAGAAATGCCTGCGCCGCCAAGTCCGCCGCCGCTTTTACCTGGTTTATTACCACCAAATAAACCGCCAAACTTGTTGCCGAACTTACGCATTACCTCGTCTAAATCAGGTGGGCCTTGATCTTTTCCGCCTTTATTATTCCACGGATCTTTATCATTGCCATTATTACCCGGTTCATTCCAGGCCATAGCTATACTCCATTGTTATCTAAATGAATTAGGTTAAATCTATCAAATCTACAGCGTTTCTCATACTAAAAAAGACAAATGCCGGTGATTTTTAATTAGTCACTACGAAAGAGTCGAGCTCTTGTCCCATCTCTTTTTTCAAGCGATTCCAGTCTGCCATTGGTAAGCGTACCGATAGTAACCAGTTTCCTTGTTCATCGAAACTCTCTTGATGAACTGCGTTTAAGTTAAATAATGCTGCACGAATACGACCATATTGTGGTGCTAATTTTAGTTCATCAGCAAACATCTTCTTGGCAAGTAACTCATTAATTGCCTCAGACAGTAGCTCACAGCCTACGCCTGTTCGCGCAGATAACCAAACTCGTACTGGTTGACCTTCATCGTTTCTATCTATACGTGGCGCAACGTCATCTAGTGCATCTATTTTGTTATAAACCAATAACTGAGGCACTTCATCTGCTTCAATTTCTTTTAAAACAGACTGTACTTGCTCAATATTTTCTTTTCGACGAGGGTCTGCCACATCAATAACATGTAGCTGCAAATCAGCTTCACGGGTTTCTGTTAAGGTTGCTTTAAACGCTGCAACAAGGTCATGCGGTAAGTGACGTATAAAACCTACCGTATCAGCTAAAATAACCGGACCTATATCACCAATATCCAACTTACGTAAGGTTGGATCTAGGGTTGCGAATAACTGGTCGGCTGCATACACATCAGAATCTGTAATGCGGTTAAATAACGTTGATTTACCAGCATTGGTATAACCAACTAGTGAAACCGTTGGAATTTCATTTCGCGTTCGTGCACGCCTACCCTGCTCACGTTGAACAGCGACTTTATCTAAACGGGCACGAATATTTTTAATTCTTGCGCGCAATAATCGTCTATCGGTTTCGAGCTGGGTTTCACCCGGACCACGTAAACCTATCCCCCCTTTTTGTCTTTCAAGGTGGGTCCAACCACGGATCAATCGAGTAGAAATATGGCGTAACTGAGCTAACTCAACCTGAAGTTTACCTTCGTGAGTACGCGCTCGCTGCGCAAAAATATCTAGGATCAAACTCGTACGATCAAGAACACGACACTGGCAAACGCGTTCTAAGTTGCGCTCCTGTGACGGGCTAAGTTGATGGTTGAAAATGATGACATCTGCATTGTGGATTTTGACAGTTTCAGCGATTTCTTCTGCTTTTCCGGTCCCGACGAAAAGTTTCGGATGTGGTGCTTGACGACTGCCTTGCACAATCGCCAAACTACTAACACCAGCAGAAGATACCAACAACTCTAATTCGTGGAGATCTTCACGATCCCCCTCTTTAGGTAAGTCGATATGAACTAAAACTGCCTGTTCGCCGGCTTCATAACGGTCAAACAAGCATTACGCTCCTAAGTTTAAAAATTTCCAGGTTCTTGCTCTTCTGAATCATCACTTCCTTGAACACCTTGGAAGTTAACAGAACGCGCTGGAACAACAGTTGAAATAGCGTGTTTATACACCATTTGATTAACGGTGTTTTCAAGTAAAATAACAAATTGGTCAAATGACTGGATTTTACCCTGCAATTTAATGCCATTAACCAAAAAGATTGATACTGGAATGCGCTCACGACGTAACGCATTTAAAAATGGGTCTTGTAACGACTGGCCTTTTGCCATGTTATTTTCCTTCGTTCTAGGTGTTATTATAATTAAGTAGCTGAACTAATTTAACAAAGCTAAAAAACTTTCAGCTACTACTAGCTTAGCGAACTTACTACACGTTGCAAGTTTTCTTCATCACCCGAAGTCAACCAAGTTACATCAGGCCAACCTCTTAACCAAGTCAGTTGTCTCTTGGCTAACTGCCGTGTGGCTGCAATACCGCGAAAGACCATTTCATCATAGTCAATTTCGCCAGCAATGTAATCCCACATTTGTCTATAACCCACACAACGAATCGAAGGTAGGTCTGGGTGTAAATCCTTACGTTTATATAGGGATGAAACTTCATTTTCAAACCCCTGATCGAGCATTATTTTGAACCTTTTCTCAATTCGCTGATGTAATTCACTGCGATTATCAGGCGCAATGGCAAATTGATGGAAAGTATAAGGAAGCTCAGGCTGTTTTTGTTTTTGCAGCTCAGTCATTGTTTTACCTGTTATACGATACACTTCCAATGCGCGATTAATTCGTTGCGAATCATTTTCGCTTATTTTTTGTGCTGCATCAGGATCAATTTTCACAAGCTCTTTATGCAAATGTGGCCAGCCTAACTGCTTTGCTTCTTTTTCAAGCTCGGCACGTACTTCAGGTGATGCCTCTGGTAGCGGTGATAAGCCATCAATAAGCGACTTAAAATACATCATTGTACCGCCAACCAATACAGGTACTTTACCTTGCTTATGAAATAGATCAATCTTTTCAATGGCATCACGGCGAAAATCTGCTACTGAATAACTATCTGCTGGGTCAATAATATCGATCAAATGATGCGGCGCACGAGCTAGCTCTTCTGCATTTGGTTTTGCAGTGCCGATATCCATATCTTTATAGACTAATGCTGAATCAACACTGATTACTTCTGTGTTTAAATGCTCACACAGCGAAATTGCTAAGTCTGTTTTCCCTGCAGCGGTTGGTCCCATTAAAAAAATGACGGGTAAGTTATTCAAGCCTAAATACCTTGCTTAGTTTAAAAACTGAGATAGATCTATTTTAACTGCTTTTTGACGTAAACGTTGCATAGTTTGTGGATTATTTTCTAACCGAGTCACTTGCTCCATAAAGGCTTGACTTGCGTAATAGCGTTTTGGAATTTGCTGTGTTAACCATTCTAGCCATTTATCCAGTGAACTTAGCGATGATTTGCAGCCGCTAATCAGGCACTCAATAGCATGACTCACATCAAGTAAATACACACAAGGCGGGAGCTTTTTAACCATCACAAATTGCTTTTCAATAACCAAATCAAAACCGAGTAAGGTAAACCACGACTGCTGAGCATTTAAGGCGCTAATGTCATCAGCACTTGCATTCACTCGCACAGGCAACAACAAAGCTTTGCCATCAAGGCTGCCAGCTTGTTCTACTTGCACTTGCCAGTCGAGTGCTAAAGCATACTTAAAGTGCGCAGCAAATAGCTGGTTATCTTCACTAAATACGCATTCACCTTCTCGTACGTGAATGAGTTTGGCAAGCTTAGCTTGCTCTGCAACCGGTGCTGCAATGCTTGGTTCAGGGCGTACTTGGTCAAAATGCGCGGCATGTTGCTCACTGATCCCTTGATAAAAAGCATTCACATCTTGATGCGATGTTTTACTGCGCCCTTGGCTGTCGCTACCAAAACCACCTCCAGAACGACCTGTTGTCCCAGAATAACTTGTTAAACGTGTCGGTTGTAATTCAGATTTGGGGTAATCATACTGCTCTGCTGGCACTGATTGATTCAAACTTGGCTGCGTGCTGCTTAGGTTTGTCTCATCAAACGAAGCATGTTGAAAAGCAGTTTCATTATGTTCGGTAAAATTGGCTTCATGCTGAAGCGGCACTACAACTTGTTTTATTGCCTGCAGAATAAAATCATGTACTAAGCGACCTTGATGAAACCGTACTTCATGTTTAGCCGGGTGCACATTAACATCGACCTGGCGTGGATCAATATCAATATAAATTACAAATCCTGGAAGCTCTTCTGATCCAGCAACTTCTTCAAAAGCTTGGCGAATCGCATGCAAAATGAGTTTATCGCGCATCATGCGATTATTGACATAGGTATATTGAGTGCTATTTGCTGAACCCACTGGTAATACCCAGCCTCGTAGCATCAAGCCTGCTTCACCTGATTGAATATGCAAACCCTGCTCACTGAACGCCTTACCAGCAACTTGTGCTACACGTGTTATTGCGTGCTCAGGGTTTGGCTTTGCACGGTATTGACGCACAACTTTGCCGTTGTGTGTAAGAGTAATAGATACATCAAAGCGACTCAACGCGATACGCTTTATTAGCTCATCGATATGTGAAAACTCAGTTTTCTCGGTGCGAAGAAACTTTCGCCGCGCAGGGGTATTAAAAAATAAGTCTTTTACCTCAATGGTGGTGCCATCGGGATGTGCAGTTGGCTTGATTTGCACCGCCATATCGCGTCCTTCAGCAAACGCTTGCCATGCGGCTTCTTGTTGTTTTGGTTTTGAACTCAAAGTTAGCCGTGATACTGAGCTAATAGAAGCGAGTGCTTCACCACGAAAACCCAGTGAACAGATGTTCTCTAAATCATCGAGTGACTTAAGTTTACTTGTAGCATGGCGCGACAAAGCTAATGTCAGCTCATCTTTATTAATGCCCGAACCATTATCGCGAATGCGAATCAGCTTATGACCACCGCGCTCAATATCGATTTGAATGCGCGTTGCGCCGGCATCTAAACTGTTTTCGACTAGCTCTTTAACAACAGATGCGGGGCGTTCAACCACCTCACCCGCAGCAATTTGGTTAGCCAATCGCGCGGGTAGTATTTCTATGCTCATAGTGTTCCTAACACGAAAATTGACTAGCTTTGAGGAATATCAAGCTCTTGACCAATAAACAAGGTATTCGATTTTAACTTGTTGGCCGTTTTTAGCTTACTAACAGAGGTGTTGTATCTGCTTGCCAAAATACTTAACGACTCACCGGGACGTACTTTATGTTTAGTCGGAAACTGCGCTTTTAACTTAGCAAATAACGAGTCATCTGGCGGGTTTTGCATATAGTAATTTTTAATCGAAGTGAAAATTGCTTTTGCTAAACGCTCCTGATGCTGCGCCGTTTTTAGCATTCGCTCTTCGCGCGGGTTCGAAATAAACCCTGTTTCTACCAAAATAGACGGAATATCCGGTGATTTTAATACTGCAAGACTCGCCGCTTGTGGACGCTTCTTATGCATTTTAGCAACTTTTCTTAATTCGCTAACCACTTCTTCCGCAACACTAAAACCTGTTTTCATTGAGTGATCCATCGACATATCTAGCAGTGCTTGTGCTAAATATTTTTCGCTAGCAGTATCTTTTAACACCCCAGCAGCACCACCTAAAAGCTCTGAGTGTTTTTCTTTATCCTCAATCCATTTACCAATTTCAGAATTAGCGCGACGCAGTGATAGCACCCAGACAGAAGCACCGTTTGGCTGCGGGCTGGTAAATGCGTCAGCATGAATCGACACAAAGAAGTCTGCTTTTTTCTTTCGAGCAATGCTAGTACGGGTGTTTAAATTGACAAAGTAGTCACTACGGCGAACCATGCGCGAAATCATGCCTTTTTCAGCATCTATCATTCGCTCCAGGCGCTTCGCTATTTGCAGCGTGATATCTTTTTCATACGTGCCTGACGGACCAATTGAGCCCGGGTCTTCACCACCATGGCCTGCGTCAATCGCAATGACGATATCGCGTTCTTGATGAAGCTCACGCTTTTTAACACTGGTATTGGTTGAAGCAACTGGTTCTGCCTTCGGCGTTTTATCCACAAGGTCAACCACTAAACGGTGTTTATATGGATCGGTCGGTAATAAAGCAAACACGACTGGTTTACTGGCACGAGCTAGTTCAAAAACAAAACGCACACTCTTGCTATCTTTTGGTTTTGAATAACGCAGTTTTGAAACGATCTGATGCTTTTTAGGAATAGCAGGCAAGCTATCTAGTTTGTCGGTATTTTTTAAGTCAATCACTAAACGAGCTGGGTTCTTCAACATGAAGTAGCTAAAATCTGGCTTATCGTTTAAGTCAAAGACCACACGAGTGCTGTCAGGTGAGGGCCACACACGTACGCTATTAATCGTATTTTGTGCAAGCGCAACTTGGCTCACAAACAAAAACATCAATATAGTTAATAGTTTAAATGTACAACGAGCCATTTTTACTAATACACCTTTATTTTTATATGTTTATTCTTACGCGCTCTTAAGTTGCTGAACAATTGCCTGACCACGGTCGGTTAAGCTGTTAATTAAAATAGCACGCGCCTCGCCTTCATAGCGCAGGGTGATATCAAGATCCGGTGTTGGAATAAATTCGCCGCCTTTTTCGGGCCATTCCACAACACAAATAGCCTGTGGTGAAAAATAGTCACGAATACCCATATATTCAAGTTCTTCAGGATCACCTAAGCGATATAAATCAAAGTGATAGACATCAGCTTTAGTTAATTGGTAAGGCTCGACCAGTGTATAAGTTGGACTCTTAACCTTACCTTGATGACCGAAACCTTGCACGATACCACGGGTTAATGTCGTTTTACCGGCACCTAAGTCACCATGTAAATAGATGACTGCTCCTTGCTCCATTAAGGCTGCAAGTTGCTTACCCATATTAACCGTTGCCGCTTCATCAGCGAGTGGAAAACCAACACTGTCGGTCATTATTACCTCATGAAAAACTAAAAACACATTACTTTATTAATCATACCAGAATATTTTTGTAAGGCGAGAGCCGCTCTTATGCCTAATTTGACAAAAAAAAGCCGGCAAAGTTGCCGGCTTTTTAGCTTAAACAGAATTTTGTTTACAGACCTAGCTTCTTCTCAAGGTAGTGGATGTTTGTACCACCGTTTTGGAAGTTCTCATCTGCCAAGATTTTCTTGTGTAGTGGTGTGTTGGTCTTGATACCGTCAATCACTAATTCGTTTAACGCATTGCGTGAACGAGCAATGGCTACATCACGGTTTTCACCGTAACAGATCAGCTTACCAATCATTGAATCGTAATGAGGTGGTACGGTGTAATCTGCATAGATATGACTGTCCCAACGAATACCTAAACCGCCAGCAGGGTGGAATCGCGTGATTTTACCTGGTGATGGAATAAAGGTTTCTGGGTCTTCAGCATTAATACGGCACTCAATTGCATGACCACGAATAACCACATCTTCTTGTGTGAATGATAATGGCTGGCCAGCTGCAATTTTTAGCTGTTCTTTGATTAAGTCAACGCCAGTTACCATTTCTGTTACTGGGTGCTCAACCTGAATACGAGTATTCATTTCGATGAAATAGAACTCGCCGTTTTCGTATAAGAACTCGAACGTACCTGCACCACGATAACCAATTTCGATACATGCACGAGTACAACGGTCACCGATGAACTTACGCATTTCAGCTGTGATACCTGGCGCTGGCGCTTCTTCAACAACTTTTTGGTGACGACGTTGCATTGAACAATCACGCTCACCTAAGTGAACTGCGTTACCTTGACCGTCTGCAAGTACTTGAACTTCGATATGACGTGGGTTTTCAAGGAATTTTTCCATGTAAACCATACCATTACCGAAGAACTGCTTTGCTTCTTGCTGAGTAAGAGCGATTGAATCGATTAGTTCTTTTTCGCTGCGAACAACACGCATACCACGACCGCCGCCGCCGCCTGCTGCTTTAATAATTACAGGGTAACCAATACGTTTTGCGATTTGAATGTTGCGTTCGCTGTCTGCCGTTAATGGACCATCTGAACCAGGTACACAAGGTACACCTGCTTTACGCATCGCTTCGATTGCAGAAACTTTATCACCCATTAAGCGAATCGTGTCGCCTTTAGGACCGATAAACACAAAGCCACTTTGCTCAACTTGATCAGCAAAGTCTGCATTTTCAGAAAGGAAACCATAACCTGGGTGGATAGCAACTGCGTCTGTTACTTCTGCCGCTGCAATAATGCGCGGAATATCTAAGTAACTTTCAGTCGCTGATGGTTTACCAATACAAATTGTTTCATCTGCCAGTAACACGTGCTTAAGATCACGGTCTGCCGTTGAATGCACAGCAACAGTTTTGATCCCAAGCTCTTTGCAGGCGCGCAGTACGCGAAGTGCAATTTCACCTCGGTTTGCAATGACTACTTTATCTAACATAGAGTTGGCCTTTTGTTGCGCTATTATTCAATGATGAATAAAGGTTGATCGAATTCTACTGGCTCGCCATTTTCAACTAAGATAGCTTTTACTGTGCCTGCTTTATCAGATTCGATTTGGTTCATCATTTTCATTGCTTCAACGATACATAACGTGTCGCCAACATTTACTTTAGAACCTACTTCTACATAAGGTGCTGCTTCTGGAGAAGCCGCTGAGTAGAATGAACCAACCATAGGTGATTTAACTTGGTGACCAGTCGGTGCAGCTGGAGCAGCCGCTTCTGCTGCTGGAGCATCTGCTACTGGAGCTGGCGCCGCTGCAGGCGCAGGTGCTGCAAACTGTTGTGGAGCATATTGCATTGCAGGTGCTGCAGCCATGTTGTTACGATTGATGCGTACTGACTCTTCACCTTCAGTGATTTCTAATTCAGCAATACCAGATTCTTCTACTAGTTCGATAAGTTTTTTGATCTTGCGAATATCCATTGAACGACCCGCCTGTTAGTTATTTAAAAATTAATGTGTGTTTTGCAATTGGTTAACTGCAGCTTCTAGTGCCACCTTATAACCCATTGCTCCTAATCCAATAATGACGCCTTGTGCCAAATCCGAAAAATACGAATGATGGCGGAATGCTTCGCGAGCATGCACATTAGTTAAATGCACCTCGTAAAAGGGAATGTTTACACTGAGTAATGCATCCCGTAAGGCTACGCTTGTATGCGTAAATGCAGCAGGGTTAATAATAATTGCATCAACCTCTTGCCATGCATCGTGAATGCGCTCTATTAATGCAGCTTCACTGTTACTTTGGAAATGCGTTAAATCAACATTGAGACCTGCAGCAACCTGACTAAGTTCAGCTATAATCTCATCAAGAGATTGAGTGCCGTACTTTTCTGGTTCACGCTTGCCAAGCATGTTTAAATTTGGCCCATTTAGAACTAAAAGTTTGAATTTTGCAGCCATAATACGCGATATATCCTATAAGTAAGCAGTTTAACCATATTCATCATAAACCCACGCTTAACCTAAGCGTGCTGATGTAAAATAGCAACTATTTCTCACGTTAACCACCTATTATAGATATTTCGACGTAAATAGCAGCAAAATACTGGTCTAATCACTACCTACTTACGGCAAATGCAGGCATGACAAGGCACTCAAGTAAGTTAATCACTGTCTTTGCTTGTTGTGTAATTAAACATTTACAAGAAAAAGCGCTGATTTTTAGCTAATAAAAGCATTTTTCTTAGCTAGAAACAAAAACGCCACTCTAATGAGTGGCGTTTTGCTATTTTCCTGCACGTTTGCGTTTATTTGGCAGTATTTCTTACTTTTGCTAAATGTTCAGTAAAGTCTTTCGCGTTTAAAAACCCAGTTACACGTTGCTCTAAAAGCTCATTACCTTGGGTATCAAAGAACAAAATACTCGGTAAACCGAATACCGTGTACTCTTCCATTAATTCAATAGTTTTTGCATCACTTTCGGTTAAATCAATTTGGATTAACTCAAAGTGAGCAAACTGCTCTTGCACCTTAGCGTCAGGAAAGGTGTAGTGTTCAAACTCTTTACACGCAACACACCAATCAGCGTATAAATCGACCATCACTAAACGCCCTTCGCTACTTGCGGCAGCAATTTCTTCTTTCAATTCACTTAAATTAGCAACGTGTTTAAAACGATGTGTTTGTACGGCAGCTTCAGCAACCACCGCTTTACTAGGCCAGAAATAATTTTTCGTTAAACTAGCCCCTGTCACAACAAGTAATGTTGCAGCAAACCACAATGCTGTTTTTAGCTTGCCCTGCGATTGCGCACTTTGCCAGTGGTGTAAATACAGCGCTGTTGCAAGTGCTAATAAACCAGCCATCAACCAGATGAGTTCGATATCAACAATACGTTCAAGCAGAATAAGTGGCACAACCAGCATGATAAAACCGAATAAGGTTTTTACTTGCTCCATCCAACCACCGGCTTTTGGCAGTAATTTACCACCAGAAGTACCCAATAATAACAGTGGTAAGCCCATGCCTAAACTTAGTACATAGAGTGTTAAACCACCCACTAGGTAGTCACCACTTTGCGCCACGTAGAGTAAAGCAGCAGACAACGGCGCGGTTGTACAAGGTGAAGCTATCAAACCAGACAGTACACCCATCATAAATACGCCAACATAGTTGCCGCCTTTTTGCTGGTTACTAACCTGAGTGAGCTTATTCATCATGCCACTAGGTAATTTGATTTCGTACCAGCCAAACATCGACATTGCCAGCAATACAAACAAAATACTAAAGCTGATTAGCACCGTTGGATGCTGCAAATATCCTTGGACTTGACCACCTAATGATGCAACCACTAAGCCCAGTGCTGCATACGTAACGGCCATACCTTGTACGTAAACGAACGACAGCGAAAACGCTTTTTTGGTCGATAAATTCTGCTGTCCCGCGATAAGACTCGATAAAATTGGAAACATTGGAAATACACAAGGTGTAAAAGCAAGACCAACACCGACTAAAAAGAAAATAACAAGATTCGTCAATAAGCCTTGCGATGCCAGTTTATCGGTATATGACTGCTCACCAGCTGGTTTTGATGCTTCTTGAGAAGGCGCTGATGACGCTTCATTTGTATCAGCTGCTTGTGTTAATGCTGCTAATGCGTTCCCCGCATCTGCAGTCTCTGATACTCGCTCACCTGCAATCACAGATAACGGAATGGTCCTAACTTCTGGCGGATAACATAACCCCGCCTCGGCACAGCCTTGAAAACGAATTTTAACAACCGCCCCTTCAGTGACATTACTGACCTTAGTAACCACACTTAACGAGTCAAAGAAGACCTCTGTCTTACCAAAAAACTCATCTTCTATAATTTGCCCTTTACCAAGATCAGGTATTTCAATATCAGCGCCTTTAGCGATTATTTCGACTTTCTTTTTATAAAGGTAATAATCAGGCGCAATATCCCAGCCAATAAATAAGGTTTTGCCTTGCTGGTCAAAATCGAAAACAAAGGCCTGTTCAACCGGCAGAAATGTTTGCTCTGCGGGCTGCAGTAGATTTCCAAGTAAATTGTTATTACTTGCACTTGCCGGCACAAGCCACAGTGCACAAAGTAATAAAAGGAACGATCGCATTAATTAAGTACCTCATCCATCCAATTAAAATAGGCTAAATTGCCTGTAGCAACATCAACGACCTGAATTTCTGGTATCTCATAACTATGCAATTTCTTGATAGTTTGGATCACTTCATTCATTTTTTCTGACTTAGTTTTGATCAGTAACTTACTTTCTATAGCTTGAGTTATCTCGCCTTCCCACATGTAGATAGATTCAATTGTAGGCATAATGTTCACACAAGCCGCTAGCTTTTCTTTAACTAGATGTTGTGCCAACTGACGGGCTTCATCCTCATTTGCACAAGTAGTAAAAATAAGTCGAAAATGCGTAGTCATAAGGAACCTTTGTTTGATTACGTGAGTCGCACCATAGTAGCCGATAGTAACTATAATGTGTAGCGAGCAAGGCGATCCTAGGTTCCACCTTGAAAAATGACCTGCTCACCCCTATTTATATTTCACTGACTCGAAAGAGAATGACATTTTTTAGAGAGCCTTATGTTTAGATTTTTGTTTTTGTTATTTATTTTAGTGCCGATTGTGGAGATTGCATTACTCATTCAAGTGAGTGAAGTGATCGGTGGCTTTGCCACCATAGCGCTTGTGATTGTAACCGCGATTGTCGGTGCAAAATTAGTTAAGCAACAAGGTATAGGTGCGATTCAAAACGTGCAGTTACAAATGGCACAAGGGCAAATGCCTGCCAAAGAATTGTTTACGGGTTTATGTGTGATTATCGCCGGTGTTTTATTGATGACTCCGGGGATTATGACTGACTTTTTTGGCTTTTTATTACTCACCCCAGCAATACGAAACAAGCTAGCTGCAGGCCTTGCCAGTCAAGCCACTGTGCGCATGAGTTCGCAGACAAATCAAGGCTCTGCACACTTCCAATATCACAGTAAAACAACAACTCACGAAGAGCCAAACCACCAACCGACAACTATTGATGGTGAATTTGAGCGAAAAGATTAAAATTTTTTAATTTTTGTACTTGGATTTTTTTAAGCCACCCCCATTAATGAATGCAATGAAACGCAGCGGGTGGCTAAGCACTCCCCTGCAATAACACAAGATTTTTTCTGTACTGTTCAGAAACTGTTAGGAGAACTAAATAAATGAACATTCGTCCTTTACATGATCGCGTCATCGTTAAGCGTCTAGAAGAAGAAACTAAGTCTGCTGGCGGTATTGTATTAACTGGCTCTGCAGCTGAAAAATCAACTCGCGGAGAAGTTATCGCTGTTGGTAATGGCCGTGTTTTAGACAACGGTGAAGTAAGAGCGTTAGAAGTTAAAGCCGGTGACACTGTGCTGTTCGGCTCTTATGTTGAAAAAGTTGAAAAGATCGAAGGTCAAGAGTACCTGATCATGCGTGAAGATAACATTCTAGGCATTGTAGGCTAATCCTACTTTTCGTTTAGCAACCCGTTTACAGAATTTAAGAGGAATTAAATCATGGCAGCAAAAGAAGTACTTTTTGCAGGTGACGCACGTGGCAAAATGCTAACTGGCGTAAACATTTTAGCAAACGCAGTAAAAGTAACTTTAGGTCCTAAAGGCCGTAACGTTGTATTAGACAAATCATTCGGCGCTCCAGTGATCACTAAAGACGGTGTATCTGTAGCTAAAGAGATCGAGCTTGAAGACAAGTTCGAAAACATGGGCGCACAAATGGTTAAAGAAGTAGCGTCTAAAGCGAATGACGCTGCAGGTGACGGTACAACAACTGCAACAGTATTAGCGCAATCTATCGTAAACGAAGGCTTAAAAGCAGTTGCAGCGGGTATGAACCCAATGGACCTTAAGCGCGGTATCGACAAAGCAGTTACTGCAGCAGTTGAAGAGCTTAAAGCACTTTCTGTTCCATGTGCAGACACTAAAGCAATTGCACAAGTAGGTACTATTTCTGCTAACTCTGATAAAGAAATCGGTGACATCATTGCACAAGCAATGGAAAAAGTAGGCCGTGACTCAGGCGTTATCACTGTTGAAGAAGGTCAGTCATTAGAAAACGAGCTAGACGTAGTTGAAGGTATGCAGTTTGACCGCGGTTACCTTTCTCCATACTTCATCAACAACGCTGAAAAAGGCGCTGTAGAGCTAGACAACCCATTCATTCTACTTGTAGACAAAAAAGTATCTAACATCCGTGAGCTACTACCTACACTAGAAGCAGTTGCTAAAGCAAGCAAGCCACTACTTATCATTGCTGAAGACCTTGAAGGTGAAGCACTTGCAACACTAGTAGTGAACAACATGCGCGGCATCGTTAAAGTGTCTGCAGTTAAAGCCCCTGGTTTTGGCGACCGTCGTAAAGCAATGCTTCAAGACATCGCTGTATTAACAGGTGGTACTGTAATTTCTGAAGAAATCGGTTTAGAGCTAGAAAAAGCAACTATCGAAGACCTGGGTACAGCGAAGCGCGTTGTAATCACTAAAGATGATACAACAATCATCGACGGTGCAGGCGAAGAAGACGGCATCAATGGTCGTGTTGCACAAATCAAAGCACAAATCGAAGAAGCGACGTCTGACTACGATAAAGAGAAACTACAAGAGCGTATGGCTAAACTAGCTGGCGGTGTTGCAGTAATCAAAGTTGGCGCAGCAACTGAAATCGAAATGAAAGAGAAAAAAGACCGCGTTGAAGATGCACTACACGCAACTCGCGCAGCGGTTGAAGAAGGTGTTGTACCAGGTGGTGGTGTTGCACTAGTTCGCGTAGCAAGCAAACTTGTTGAACTTGCTGGCGACAACGAAGACCAAAGTCACGGTATTAAAGTTGCACTACGTGCAATGGAAGCACCACTTCGTCAAATCGTAACGAACGCTGGTGACGAAGCATCAGTTGTTGTTAACTCAGTAAAAGGCGGTGAAGGTAACTACGGTTACAACGCAGCATCAGGCGAGTACAACGACATGATCGAAATGGGTATCTTAGACCCAACGAAAGTAACGCGTTCTGCACTTCAGTACGCAGCTTCAATCGCAGGTCTAATGATCACAACTGAAGCAATGGTTGCTGAAATCCCGAAAGATGAGCCAGCTGCTCCAGATATGGGCGGCATGGGCGGCATGGGTGGTATGGGCGGAATGATGTAATCATCCGCTCTATGCCTTCATAGAGTTTCATAAGAAACTAATAAGCCCGCAAGGCAAAGACTTGCGGGCTTTTTTTATAAGTTTTTTATTGCAACTGGTTGCAAATATTTTCATAAACTTGCGCTTTTCCATGGGTCAAAAGTGGGGTATTCAAGTTTTAACCCTTGAGATTTTATGCCTTGCATAGGTAAGATACCCCTATATCGATGTGGGGTATGAGGTGTGAAATGGCTTTAAGTGCGCTCGAAGTTAAGAGCTTAAATTGTCCTGAAGGTAAGTTACAGATCAAAAAGTCTGACGGTAATGGACTGTTTTTACTAATAAAAAATAGCGGATCAAAATTGTGGAGATTTCGATTCAAGTACGCTGGAAAGCACCAAGAGATGGCTTTCGGAAAGTACCCCACTATAAGTCTTACTAAGGCCAGAGAGCTTGCCGATGATGCTCGTGTTTTACTTGCTCAGGGCATAAACCCAATGGATGTTCGTAGGGAAAGGAAGCGGTCAGCAGGTTCCGAAGATTTGGCCTTCAATTCAGTAGCGTTACGATGGTGGGAACAACAGAAAAGTACATGGACTGAAGACAATGCAGTCAAAATAAAACGTTGGCTTACTAAAGATTGTAATAGCATCTCTAAAAAGCGTATCGATCAGATAGATGAGGCTGACATTACTGAGATTATGCTCGCTCTTGCGAAAGCTAAGACCCCAAAAAAGGCACCACCTATTTTGTCGGTAATAAACAGAGTTTTTGGCTTCGCGCTCTCTCATAGAATGACCAGATCCAATCCAGCGCAAAATTTGCCTTTGAAAGATATCATCGGCCCTCTTCCAAAGGTGCAGCATAGGGCTGCTATTACAAGCCTTTCAGAGTTAGCAAAGTTAATATATGACATTGATAGTAACGATTCAGGAACATACTGTACTATTGAAGCTTTGAAGTTAATCCCACGCTTATTCTTGCGGCCGAAGGAAATTAGGTTTCTGAAATGGGATTATGTAGATTTCGAGGAAAAGTTAATAAGAATTCCGGAGGAACAGATGAAGCGAGGCAGGGAACATCTAGTGCCAATATCCTCGCACGTGCTAGCTCAGCTAAGGGATATCCACAAAGTGACCCGGTACTCTGCATTTGTTTTTCCCTCAACAAACGACAGTAGTAAGCCAATAAGTAAGAACGTCCTAGTTAATAGGTTAAGAGCGCTAGGCTATGGAGCTGATGTAATGTCAGCTCATGGGTTTAGAAGTACAGCCTCTACCATACTTTATGAGAAAGGTTGGGAACCTGAAGTAATTGAAACCCAGCTGGCGCATTTAACCGGCACTGCTACTTCACGAGCATATAACAGAGCTGCTCATTTGCCGAAACGCAAAAAGCTTATGCAGTTTTGGTCAGATTTTCTTGAATCATTGTCCGGTGAAGTAACTACTGGTAGCTAACGAAAATCCGTTATCTCGCAGTATGATATAAAAAGTAGCTATCTTAAACCTAGTTCCTTCAGTAAGACAGAAACTCGCTCGCGTGAAAGAGACACTTTTCTGCCGATCTCAGCAGCATTTATTTTGTCTTTCTCCTCTATCTGTTCAGACGCTAAGTTTCTGATTTTTTCTCTTAGTTTTTCACCCTCGGCGGAGATTCCAGCTTTACGCCCTTTTTTTAACTTTAAAGCAACAACGTTTTGATGTGCTTGATATCTGGCGAATATTGTCAATAAAGCAATCCAACCGATTGTCGAGTCTACCCACTTTTCATTGATTTTATGAGGCTCATATGATTCCAGAAGTTCAAAATCCCCGCAGTCTTTCCAAGCCTCCAAATCAGCAGAGTTGCCCAACAATTTAATCACAGCTAGAAACCAACTTTTCCAAGAGCAGTAATTACTTAGCAACGTTCTATTTAGTATTCGTTCAACAGCAGGAAAGAAAATATAAACCTCTTTAAGGAACGATAACGTGAACTCATTCCAAGACCGTTTTTCTTCTAACTTCGAACGCAAAACAGGAATGCTAGGTTTTTTAGAAAAACTCGATAGTAGCCGATGGGTGTGCCTTGCTGCGCTGTCTCTGGGTAGCTTTTTACTCTTGATATCTTTTATCAAGCTTAATTCCTCATTTATACCCCTGTGTCTGACGGCGCGAAACAACTTGTTTCTAAATTTATGGTACTCATTTGTATTGAGTGAAGGGTGATGTACGTGACAGTAATATAAAGAATAGTTTTCCGAATCTGAGAAGTCGATCAATCTGTACTTATCTACTAATCTCCAACAAAGAGAACAATGCTCTTGAAAATGTTGGTTAGAAGTTCTTTTAATTGGGCTTACGAGTCGAGAAATATTTACGCTTCGCTCAAGGCAGAATATTAATTCATCAAAATATCCCACCTCATCCTCCTCGTATCCTCGATTTTTTAGGTCTAATCGTAATGACAGTGCGACTCTCTTGGCATTGGTGAGTGATCGACATATTGATAAGAAATTTCCCAAAGTACAGCGCTCTTTCGAGCTAATCATACGCTGCAATTTGTATTTTCTTAGTAAATACTCAATTTCGTTAAAGAACGAGTAGTCGAGCATTACTAATTCAAATACTTCAACTAGAGACAAGTTATTTTTTGACTTTCTCACTGTTAATCTCAAATTATTCAGCTTGCACAGATCTAAAGCGTTATCTAACGCATCTTTTGTCTGCTCAACTAAATCAGTTGAGTTTAAAGTCGTACCTTCCACCATACAGAATTCCTTTTTGCTACCAACTATAAACTGCAACAAGCGTTGCTCCTTGTCAATAAAAAAGCATTCGCTCTACATGGTTATCTTACGGGTTTCTTGAGTCACAATTAGCTCATATTCAAACATACAAGAGGATATGAATATGAGTAATACAAATATCATTAGATATAACGAGTTAGTCAGAGACTATGTGCCAGCGAGTAAAAGTACCATCTGGCGCTGGTGTCGTTCAGGTGTTTTCCCCAAACCAGTTCAACTCGGCCCTCGTGCGATTGGGTGGCGCTACGAGGACGTTCAAGAGTGGCTAGATAGCAGAGAAGACGTGGAGTAAGTGGCAATGATTATTATGAAATACGCGGCTGTTCCGAAAGAAATTGAAGACACAATTTTAAAGCTTTATGAAAGCGAACCAGATTCAATTAAGGCGTCATATTTACATGAATTTGAATCACTTTCTTTAGATTTATATGGCGAGCTAGTGGCAACAGTACCCCCTAATAAAATTACAGAAAAAATGTTTGTTGTATGTCAAAAAGCTGCTTTGCAATACATGTGGGCATATAGACACCCTAACCCATTGTTCAGTCTTCTAAATATGACGCTTTATTACAAATATTCAGAGGACATCCGCTCATTAGCTAAAACCGCTATTGATAAATCAGTACGGAGTGGAAGTTTAAAATTATGAGCACAAACGCTACTCACCTGCGGTGGCTGCGTTGGCGCAGCGTCATCGCAGTTAAGCTACCGTACTTTGCGCTGCCGTAAAGAATCCGCTATGTGCACCGCTGCAACGGCGCACAAAGCTTTTAACCCTCAACTTTATTCACGAAACAAGAGATTTCTATTATGAATAAAATATTAAACAAGGCCGTCACGGCCCGATTTTCCAACGAAGATTATCTTCGCCTTCAAACTGAAGCGGAGCGCAGAGGCTGCGCCATTGCTGATGTTATTCGAGGATCTTGGACACATTATCAGCAACAGCAGCAATTGCAACAGCATTTGCTCAAAATGGAGCAGCGCCAGCGCAAAGTACAATTTGAAATGCTTTGCACGCTGCTTGGACTGAACACCGATGAACGCAAGAGCGCCTTTGCGACCTTGCAAGACAATGGAGTGAAGTTCTAATGCGTACACATCCTGCATCACTGCGTCGCCAAGATTGGGCAACTATCAGCTTCATGGCCGCCCTTGTGGGCGTGCCGACCTTCATCAGCTTGCTCATCTTAACATGGTCATGGCTGATGCCATGGCCTGCCATGGGTGTGCATGCCTCGTACTGGTTAGATGCCCTCAATGGCCTTGTCTTTGACCAGTCCCTAGCCCCGTGGCAGGGTTACTGGCAAACGCTAGTTGAACGAGACTGGCACCTTGCTTTTGTCGGGCATATCAGCGCTACATTTGCGCTTGCGGCTTTGTTGGCCTTTTTGGCTGCACGGCGTTTTTATGTGAACGGAGGTATAGATGGTTATCGGCATATCGACGGGCCAAGGTGCTACTGGTTTGCTACAGCACTTCGCCATGCTAAGCGCGTGTATAAACAAGAGAAGCGCAAAGCCGCTAAGCCGCCCGAAGGCAAGCCCTATGATGGCCTGCATCTGCACCCTAAAATGCGTATTTCGCGAATGCGGGAGTTGGCCAACCTGCTCGTTATCGGCACCCCTAGTGCTGGGAAAACCGTGGTGCTCACGCCGATGATGAATGAAGTGATTGAGCGCGGTGAGCGAGCGTTTATCTATGATGAAAAACGTGAGTTTACCGGGTTGTTTTTCAAGCCAGAGACGACCGTATTGCTCGCGCCATGGGACACACGTTCTACCCCGTGGAATATCCAAGCTGATGCATATAATGCAACCCTTGCTCAGCTTATTAGCGAGCGCATGACCGGTGAAACCCGCGACCCGCTGTGGTCATCAGGTGCACGGATGTTATTCACCGGCATGATTGAGATTTTAAACCGGACCCAGCGCCGCTGGGGCTGGCAAGAGCTGGCGAACATGCTAAGCCTTGATGAGGCCACCTTGCATGCACAATTAACCACTTATTATCCACGTGCTGCGCGGTTTATTGTGGAAGGCAGTAAAACCACCCAGTCGTTTTTCGCCCAGCTCATTGGCTGCCTTGGCTGGCTTTATACTTTAAGTGAGGCATGGCCAACGTCCTACAAAAACGGGTTTTGCCTGCGGGATTGGGTAGTCAACGATAACACCGACAAACCCGTGCTGATCATTCAAGCAGACAAGCGCTACAAGGACATCGGGGCACCGCTGTGCAATGCGCTCATTGCACTGATGACCAGTCACACACTGGCGCTCAACAATACGCCGGGTCGTGAGTTGTGGCTGTTCATTGATGAACTTGGCAACCTACCTAAGAATCCCGCTTTGCTCGAATGGATGTCGCTAGGACGCTCCAAAGGCTCGCGCATCATTGCCGGTACCCAAAGCCTTGCCCAAATCAAACGGGACTTTGACGGCGAGGAAGCCGAAGCCATGCTCAATATGTTTACGATGTTTATCAGTATGCGAGTCGGTGCAATTGGTGAGGCCAGCAAAGAAGCCGCGAACGTGTTCGGTGAGCGTGTGGTCGAGCGCCTTAACTCAAGCGCGGGGCAAGGCGATGGCACAACCCCCAACTGGCACCGGGAAACCTTACCGCTGGTGACCAGCAGCGACTTGGTGCAGTTGCCCCAGCCAAACAAGAAAGGCGTAGAAGGGTATCTCATGTTACCGGCCTATGATGCGGTATACCGGCTGCGCTGGCCGTACCCCAAACAGCGTGCGAGCGAACAGGAGCACTGTCCTGCCCTGTGGATAGGCAAGCGGCCGGAGCTGATGACCGAAGACACTGAGTCTGATCAACAAACCTCGACACAAATAAACAGCGACACGAATTCCCGTGTCGTGGACAAACTCAAAGCAAGGAGGAACGCCGCATGATGTCCATCAACCCCATTAATTCGATTGAATATTATGAAGAGTTAGCCAAGGAAGATTACTACACCCAAGGCGGCGAGCCGCCCGGCAAATGGATTGGCCGAGGCGCACGGGCGCTGAAGTTAAGCTCCATCATTGAGACGGTCGATTACCGGCGCATTTTCAACGGTTTTGGTCCTGATGGCGAAAAGCTTTGTGAGAACGCTGGAGATAATCACCGCCCCGGATGGGATGTCACGTTTTCTGCACCCAAGTCAGTGTCCGTACTTTGGGCGCGCGCTGATGAGGACGTACGCAAAGCTATTCAGGCCGCCCAACAAGCGGCGGTCGAGCAGGCGCTGACCTTCATTGAGGAGCACGCAGCCACCACACGGCGCGGCAAAGGCGGCAAGACACTAGAGCGGGTCACCGGGCTGATTGGGGCGACATTTGAACATTCAACCTCACGGGCACAGGACGCCCAGCTTCATACCCACTGTCTAATTGCGAATCTCGCAGAGAGGCAAGACGGCACGTGGGGTACGCTGGAATCCAAACAGTTTTTTTTTGGCAAAAAGCCGCCAGTGGCATTTACCGCGCTCAGCTTGCCAATGGCCTGCGTGAATTGGGCTTTGCCGTAGAGGCCATTGATAACAAACCGGCTTTTGAAGTCAAAGGTATTTGTCAACAGCTGTGCGCGTTCTTCTCTAAACGCGCCGATGCCATCCGCGCCCAAATGGAGGCTATGGGTGTAACTAACGCCAGCTCTAAAATCGGCGATACCATTGCAGTAAACTCCCGTGACTATAAAGAAGCCATCGACCGACCGGCGCTCTTTGCCAAGTGGGAAAAAGAGATGGACGAGCGCGGGTTTACCGCTGATAAAGTGGCAGACATTCGTGATATTGCAGCCGAACCCTTCCCCGAAGCGCTGCCGCTCTCTGCCGTGCTTAATGGCCTGATTGAGGACAAAGCGGTGTTTCGCTTACAAGATATCTATGCCCAGGTTGCTAAGGAAGCCCAGTACACCCATTCAACGGTGCAGGACATCGAAGATACGGTGCGTGAGCTGCTTACCGATGAAGCGATGGTGAGCTTAGGCAAAGATATCAATCAAAACCCCATTTATACCACTAAAGCCATGCTCGCCATCGAGCAAGCGCTGGTTGCCACCGCTGATGCCATGCACGTGAGCACCCATTACAAGTTGGATACCGCTGTTATTGATAAGGCCATTGAGGCGCAGCAACATGCTCAAGGCTTTACATTATCCGATGAACAACACGAGGCCGTGCACGCGGTGTGTCAGTCCAGTTTGGGCATTATTCAGGGCAAAGCAGGTGCTGGGAAAAGTACCTCACTGAAAGCCTTGCGCTTGGCCTATGAGTCCCAAGGCATGACCGTGCGTGGGGCTACCGTGGCACGTAAAGCCGCCCTGCAATTACAACATGATACCGGCATTGAAAGTGGGACACTGGCAAGCTTGCTCAATGATTTAGGCAAAGGCAACACAGAGCGCTTTAAAGACACCGTGATTGTGGTGGATGAAGCAGGCCTGATGGCCACTCCGGATGTGCTGGAATTGGTGAGCGCCGCCCACAAAGCCAACGCAAAAATAGTCCTCGTGGGAGAGCAAGAACAGCTTGATAGTATTACGTTTGGAGGAAGCTTGCGCTATCTCAGTCAGAGGCAAGGCTGTGCCCGTATCAACACCATTCGTCGCCAGCGTGAGGTCTGGGCAAAAACACTGGTTAATGATTTGCGTAGCGGCAATGCAGAAGCCGCATTAGGCACTCTACAAGGCAAAGGCTTACTTCACATCAAAGACACCGCTCACGATACCCGTGAGGCGCTCGTCAATCAGTGGGCGGCCTACACCAAGGCTAACCCGGATAAACAATCGCTGGTCATGGCGCAGCGCTGGAAGGACGTAAAGCCATTAAACGATTTGATGCGAACTGTGTATCAAGAGCGCGGGCTATTAGGCAATGAAAACGTCATCACCGAGTGTGTGGTGTCCAATCAAACCCTGCATTTTGCGTTCTCCACCGGGGAGCGGGTACGGCTCACCAAAAACGACTACACCCGTAACCTTACCAATGGCCAGCAAGGCACCGTTACTGCGGTTGTACAGCTAAAAGACGATGTGCGCTTAACCATTGCGCTAGATGACGGGCGCACTGTTAGGATTAAGCAATCGGATTACTGTGATGAAGAGAAGCGTTTTCATGTGGTTCAGGCTTACGCTTCCACCGTGTATAGTGCCCAAGGTGCGACCATTGATGGAGATACCTTCACGTACTACAGCACCACCATGGATAGAGCTGCTAGCTACGTCGCAGGCTCTCGAGCGAAAGACAGGGCATGGTTTTTTGTCAATGGCCAAGAGCTGGATGCACAGTGCGGCGTCAGTGACAACGGGGATAGGCCCGACATGGCCGCACGGTTAGATGGGCTCACCCGCAACATGAAGGTTAACCGACACAAAACCATGGCTATAGAATACCTTGATGAGCAGAAAAATATTATGCAGGAAAAAGAGTCCAAACACTTCATTGAACACGGTTTGTGCTTATCGTCAGATTTGTAAAGAGCGCTAAATTTACATCCGTAATATTCTTGTTTATTCCCCAATTTTCTCATAATCTACTCATCAAGAAAATTGGGGATTCCAAATGTCTGACGAAATACTCACATTAAAAGAATTGGCTGAATATCTTAAGTTGACAGAAAAAACTGCTTATCGGTTGGCTGCTGAAGGTAAGCTGCCGGGATTTAAAGTAGGCGGCAGTTGGCGGTTTAAGAGAACAGATCTTGACCAGTGGATAGAAAACCAAAAGTATCATACGGATAAATTATCATGAATTTAATAGAGCAAGGTTTAGCTAAAGGCTATATCAAGTTTGATAGTGAAGACAAAAAAACTATTACATATACAGAACAAAATAAATCAAGAAACTATCAGAATCCAGAGGAGCAAGTTCAAGCAGAGGCGTACTTGTCTCTAATTTTTGAATACTATTACTCACCTAAGCAAATTCGAAACTTTGTACCTGTAACCATGGGGTCTTCTGTGCGTGAAGCTGATATTGTTGTTTATAATGATAATGCTTGCACCAAGCCTCACATAATAGTGGAGTGCAAAAAACAAGAAGTTTCAGAAATGGAGTTTGATCAGGCCATCAATCAGGGGCTTTCATACGCTCAAGCCCTAGCAGGCACGATAAAATACCTTTGGGTTACTTCACAGTTAAAGAACGAATACTTTCAAGTTGACAAAGATCGCCATAGTCGAAATTCAATTACTGACATCCCTCAAAAAGGCGTAACTAAACTATCCCCATTCAAATATGCAAAAAATGGCGGCGTAAAAAATGGTCAAAAACTATCAGACTTAGAAAAGGTATCGGAAGCAGATTTAACAAGTTTATTTAAGCAGGCACACCAAGCTTTGTGGGGAGGTGGTGAGCTAAACCCGTCAGAAGCATTCGATGAGCTTGATAAATTAATTTTTTGTAAAATTTGGGATGAGAGAGCTGACAGGCGAAGTGGAGAGCCTTATGACTTTCAGATAATTACGTCTGGAGAATTAGCTAAAACTGAAGAAGAAAAAGTAAAACAAGAAAAAGAGATCAATGAATCATTATTAAAGCGTATTCATGGCCTTTATGAAAAGGGAAAAGAAAAAGATCCAGAGGTATTCAAAGAAGGAGTTAGGCTTAATGCCAAAAAGTGCAGAGCGGTAGTAAGTTATCTTGAAGGGATAAATTTAAGCGAAACTGATTTAGATAGTAAAGGAAGAGCATTCGAAACCTTTATGGGCAGCTTTTTCCGAGGAGATTTTGGCCAATATTTTACCCCAAGACCAATTGTTAAGTTTATCGTTGATGTTCTTCCTATTACGAATAAAGATAAGGTACTAGATACTTCTTGTGGCAGTGGTGGCTTTTTATTACATGCCTTAGATAAAGTTCGAAAACAAGCCGATAAAAGAGCTGAAGACGGATACTACGATTTAGATACGCCAAAAGGATACAAAGCACACTTTGATTTTTGGCATGACTTCGCGGAGAAGAAGCTGTTTGGAATAGAAATAAACGAACAAATATCTCGTACTGCAAAAATGAATATGATTATTCATGATGACGGCCATACAAATGTGATTAGTTCGGATGGACTATTACCTATCTCACGAAAAGGGTTAGATGAAAGCTATCAAGGAGATACGATTCAAGATAAAACAACTAATGGCGGGTTTGAAGAAGAGTCATTTAAATTTGTTATAACTAATCCACCATTCGGCTCAGTTGTTAAACAAACCGAAAAAGCGTACCTGCATCAATATAGGCTAGGCAATAAATCAGTTGATTGGTTGAATCCTAAAAGTAAGGCGGCACTTAGACCAAACCAATCAACAGAGGTACTTTTTATTGAACAAGATTTTAATTTCTTACAAGAAGGTGGATACTTGGCCGTTGTAATTCCTGATGGAATTTTGACAAACACGTCACTCAAAAATGTCCGAGATCAAATAGAAGCAGATTTCAGACTAGTAGCTGTTGTAAGTATGCCTCAAACGGCATTTGCAGCAAATGGAGCTGGTGTCAAAAGTTCTGTTCTGATTGTTAAAAAGTATTCAGCGAAGAAAAGAGAGATATTAAAGACATTAAAGAGTGATATCAGATCAAAAGCTAAGACGATTTCGGGTTTTGATAGTGAATATTTGCGTATTAATAAAGAAAAGGCGGAAGAATTAAAGTCTTACTCTGGTAATAAAGAGGACGAAAGTTTCAAAATTTGGAGAAAAGAGCTAAACGCAAAGTACGCAGAGCAATTAGATTCTTTAAAAGATAAAACACTAAGTGTATTTGATGAGCTTTGGAAAGCTGCTATCTCTGAGAATCACGATTATCCTGTTTTTATGGCTATTGCTGAAGATATAGGTTTTGATTCAACAGGAAAAGAAACCAATCGGAATGACTTAGTTCCTATATCAGTAGAACTTCGTAAATTTATTAGTTCGATTGAATTGGAGGATTCGTGAATGAGTTTCGGGTCAACCTCTGAAAAAGAATGTAGCAATATATTCATAACTAAATGGAGCCACGTTACGGGAGAGCGACTAGAACCCAAATTCTATTCATCTATTTACGAGGAAAATATTAATAGGCTAGAGAGTGCTGATTTCCCTTTGGTTAACTTGAAAGATATTACAACACTGATAAGTGATGGTACTCATCATACTCCATCATACACAAATAGTGGGGTTAAATTCGTAAGTGTAAAAAATGTCAGGAAATCATTTATTAATTTAGAAAAAACAAAGTTTATTTCCGAACAGGAAGCTGATGAACTAGATAAAAGATGTAAGCCTAAAAATGGAGATGTTTTACTTACAAAGATTGGAACATATGGATACGCAAGCGTTGTTAAATCCACCGAAAGATTTCAATTATTTGTTAGTGTTGCACTCCTACGACCAAAGAAAGTCGTTTTGTCAGATTTTTTAGAAATTTTCTTAAACTCAAACCTAGCTTACCTTCAGTATCATAGAGTCGTAAAAGGTTCTGGTGTACCAGATCTGCACCTAGAGGATATTAGAAAAATTAAAATGCCTCTACCTGACTTAAAAAACCAGAAGAGAGTTTCTGAATATTATTTCAAGAAGCTTGATGAATCTCGGAACAAAGAAAAAGAGGCTAACAGATTAATCGAGAGCATAGATGATATTTTAATGAAAGAGCTTGGTATACCTTTTATTGAACAAAATGAAGCTTCCAATACGAACAAAATGTACTTCAAAAACTTTAGTGAAGTTAGTCAAGGAAGATTTGATCCTTTATATCATTTAGGTGGGATCTACACTCTTTTAGATAAATCTACTTACCCTATTGTAACTCTAAACTCTGTAATTTCATCTCTACAGTCTGGCTTTGCAGCAGGTAAAGATGAACAATCATCTCTCAAGGAGGATATCGTCCAAATACGACCTACGAATATCAGTAATGAAAGAGAGTTTGTATTTGATAAAAATGTATATATTGATCGAATAAAGTTAGAACCTCATAAAAAAGATTTATTAAAAAAAGGGGAGCTACTGTTTAACAATACAAACAGTCAAGAGCTAGTAGGTAAAACTATTCTTTTCGATTTAGAGGGAGATTATTTTTCATCTAATCATATTACTAGAGTTAAGTTTAAAAAAGATCATGACGGTAGGTTTTATTCTCACTTGTTTAATTGCTATCAACGTAACAAAGTATTTTTTACTTTATGCACAAATTGGAATAATCAGTCAGGAATAAGTAATGACGTATTAAAAAATGTTAAAATCCCTCTTATCCCATTGTCAGAACAAGTCAGGATAGTTGGTGTTATTGACAGAATAAGAGATAAAGCAAAAGCACTTAAAAAAGAAGCTGATTCTATTTTGGACTTAACATTTAAAGAAGTCGAACAAATGATCTTAAAGGATATGTAGTGAAAAATTTAAAAGGAACACTTAGTAATACATTTGGTGGTTTTTTAACTGTTAGAGGGACTGCAACTTTTAGCGATATTGTTGCACTCTCTGAGCCTAAAGATTATCAAAGAGACACTATTCCTGAACATTTACGGGATATTGAGCAGTTTTATGACAGAGGTGAAGCTGTCTTCTTTCCTGAAGTTATATTGTCATTGGAGTTGAAGTTTGACTTCAATGATAATTCTGCACCGAGCTTAAACGGAAGTCCAACGAATCACGTTCTTATGGGAGAGAAGTTTAAGTCAAATGTGAATGATATTCTCGTAAGTCCTACCAAAAGCGGGCTTGCAACTATTTCAATTCCTGATGGATTAATTCCATTTGGTCGAATTGATGGAAATCATAGGCTAAGTGCACAAAACACGAGCAACGTTTTAACTGAAGAAATTCCTTTCTGTATAGTCCTTTTCAATTCAGATATTGTAGAAAAAAATGAAAAATCATTATTTTTTAATATAAACTCTAAAGGAAGGCCATTAACTACTGAAGAGACATTGAAATCCATTATTGATGATGAAATGAACTTTTCTTCTAGTGAACTGCAAAATAATCCTTCATTTGGTTGGCAATACTACTTTGCCAGAGAAATAAAAAAACAAATTAACTTTACTCTACTGCCAAACTTAAAAAGTTCCATACTACCTAATTTAAGATCATTTTTAGTCAACACAATTAACTTGATGTTAAAAAAGGAAGTTCTCCCAAAAGAGGAATCAGGTACAGGACAATTTCTTTCATTACTTAGCAGCGTAAACAGCTTGTTCGATAATACGGAATTAGCCCAAATTAAGAGTTCAGGTTTGCTATCTGCGTTTATCTATTATCAACATATGTCCCCTCAAAAAGTTCATCTATTTTCAAATTGGGTAGTCAAGAACCATATTTTTGAATTGACTGACATGAGAGTTGACGAATTTATCAAAATATTTGACAAGATAGCTGAATCCAAGAGAAAAGAGGTCTTTATTTCCATGCAATTCTCAGATGATACACAACAAAACTTTGAAGCTATTAAAAACGCGATAGATGAAATTAATGATGAATTTAATGAAAATATTGGTATTAGAGAAATCAGAATAGACCAATTTAATACCGGCTATTCCTATGACATTAATGATGAAATTCTCTCTTTAATTGAAACCTGTGGCTTATTGGTTGCAGACTTATCAAAGGGTAATAAGAACGTTTATCATGAAATTGGGTATTTGATGGGCTTGAACAAAGGTCAAGGCCTGAATCACGATAACTTTATATTGATTCACAATAGTTCTGTAGGAAATGCTTCTCAGGATGTGGGATTTAACTTAGTTTCAATTAAGCAGCTTAGGGTCAATGACACTAATTCATTACGCTTGAAGTTGAAAGAGCAAATAAAAATTTACTATGGCCTTTAATAGCTTGGGGTATAACCAAGGGTACCTCATCTAAACACAACCCATAAACGCCATTAAATCAATATCTTACCGCCTTAATGGGCGGCATGATGTAGTGCGACGAGAGTCGCGTAGGTCGCTAACCTAGCAGGCTACACCGTAAGCAAGTACTTATGTACTTGCTCACCCACCTGCAAAAATTAGTAGTCGAAATCCGTTGGTCGGATCGCACAATCCGATCAACGGCATTCTCGAAAGAGAATGTTCGCCTGATCGTTATTGTCGGTCAGCATAAAGAAAACGGGCGCAAAGTGTTAATGTCTGCGCTGCCCTCAACACGTAGGTATCTAGAAGCATAGTCTTTTGTGCAAAAGGGAAAAAGAACGGCGGCGTCAGCCTGCCGACAATTTTAACCTTCTAGGATACTCCCGTCTGCTTGCCACTTCTGGCACGACTTATTGGAATTTTGCTGCTGGAGCGATCTCCGGCGTAAGCTGTTGTAGTTATTGTCTCACCGCTTTGTTTCAGCATTTCGGTAGAGAGACCTGTTATACGGCTAACAGTAGCCTAGGGATAGTGCGATGCTGGTAACGGCATGGTGCAAAGCTTCCTGACAATGTACCCCTGTGTAAACGGTGTCTTAACTCGTGAGAGTGGGCATAGTTGGCTAACAATAAGCTGGCTGGGGGCTAGGCTGGGCAATATGGTTAACGTAAGTGAACTGTTGATAAATACCGTCAACCGCAAAGAGCGAAATATTGTTGATGCGCTCTGACCAAAAGGTACGTGGTCGGTTAATCCTTTTACATCTGGGATTACGCCGTCTTATGACCACCGGTAGATAGACAGAACCTACGTTGCTCGTGTAACTGCAATGGAACTCGGTAAGCCCGATTATTCGCCTGATTGCTGGTAACAGTAACACAGGCAGGCAATCCGTAAGGAGCGCTGTTGGATAAGCGGGTAAAGGATGTCTGACCAAGCGAAGGCTGAACTGTAATGGTTCGGATAGGGGTTCTAACTTTGCCCTAACTCGAAAGAGTGCCAAATTCAGACTGGTCTTTAATCGTGTGAAGGCGTGTAAAGCCATCTTACAAATTAACCCAAGCGGGGATTAGCTATCCCCGTAAGGGCTTGGCTTTTCTCCGTTCTGTGGTTATGGAGGAAAGCAAGATGAGTACGAAATGTATGTTCCATGTACCTGCGTTCTCCCACCAAGCAAACAGCTGGCATACCATTGATTGGTATTCGGTTGAGCGCAAGGTGAGAGGGCTACAAGTACGGATCGCGAAGGCGACGAAGCAGCAACAGTGGCGCAAGGTGAAAGCCCTGCAACGCATGTTGGTGCGCTCGTTTGCTGCCAAGGCATTGGCGGTTAAACGGGTAACTGAAAATCGAGGCAAAAGGACTGCCGGTGTCGATGGGGAGTTATGGAGTACACCTGAGAGTAAATGGCTGGCGCTATTTCGATTAACGCGTAAGGGCTATAAGCCCAAACCGTTGAGGCGGGTTTATATTCCAAAAGCGAACAGTAAGCGTCGACCGCTTGGGATACCGACCATGTTCGACAGAGCTATGCAGGCTTTATACCTGCTGGCGCTAGAGCCTGTGTCGGAAACAACCGCCGATAGAAATAGCTATGGCTTTCGCCCGATGCGCTCAACGGCAGATGCGATTGAGCAATGTTTTGTGAACCTCAGTCGCAAGCATTCTGCCAAATGGGTGTTAGAGGGGGACATCAAAGGGTGCTTCGATAACATCAGTCATGACTGGTTACTCGCCAACATTCCATTGGATAAACGAGTACTCGGAAAATGGCTGAAAGCCGGTTACATGGAATCCGGTAAACTGAATCCGACTGAAGCAGGGACACCGCAAGGGGGAATTATTTCTCCTGTGTTGGCCAATATGGCGCTTGATGGTTTGGAAACGGTGCTTGAATCCCGTTTTGGGAAGAAGAACACTAAAGCCAGCTACAAGACCAAGGTTAACTATGTGCGATATGCAGATGACTTCATTATTACTGGTATCTCGCAAGAGTTGCTGGAAGATGAAGTAAAACCTCTCGTTGAAGCCTTTATGGCGAAACGGGGGCTGACGCTTTCGCCGGAAAAAACGGTGATAACCCATATTGATGAAGGGTTTGACTTTTTGGGGCAAAACTTACGCAAGTACAAAGGCAAGCTTTTAATTAAGCCAAGCCGAAAGAACCTGCGAACGTTCCTCCATAAAGTCAGAAACATAATTAGCGGCAATAAAACGGTGACGGCTGGTTTGTTGATATACATGCTCAACCCTGTACTTAGAGGTTGGGCAAACTATCACAGACATATCGTTGCCAAGGAAACCTTTAATTATGTTGATTATCGGGTTTGGAAAATGCTTTGGAAGTGGTGCCGACGGCGACATAAAAATCGTCGCTTTCACTGGGTTAAGTCTAAGTACTTTAAAACAGTGGGCAAACGCAACTGGGTATTTTCCGGTGAATGGGAGGAGTCGAAAATACTTCGCCTATTCTCATGTAACGATGTGGTGATAAAGCGACATACTAAGATAAAAGCAGAAGCCAACCCTTATGACTTGGCATTTGAGGAATACTTCGAGCAACGCTTAGAGCGAGCTTGGCGTGAATCAATGCAGGGCAAAAGGAAAGTGCTGATGCTCTGGCTCAGGCAGCAGCAATGCTGCGTTATGTGCCGCCACAAAATTACCAAAGAAACAGGATGGAATATCCATCATATAGTGGAAAGGGTAAAAGGCGGTTCTGATGAGCTAAGTAACTTAGTGTTGTTGCATCCCAATTGTCATAGGCAATTGCATGTGAATACGTAGTTTAAAAATTATTCACCTTTGCTCTTGAAATACTGTATATATGTCCACATATAAATTTTGAGCAATGTCGCTCTTTCATATGAGGCAAATAACATGGGTAAAAACCAATGGGTCGTGCAAACTGATGATGGTTGGGGCGTTCGTGGTGAAGGTAATGAAAAGTTATCAGGACGCTACGATACGCAAAAAGAAGCCATTGATGCTGCGCGCGAAACTGCTCGACGTCAAGAAAGTGAACTGTTCATTAAAGGCCGAGACGGAAAAATTAGAGCTCGAGATTCTTATGGTAATGATCCATGTCCACCCAAAGATAAGAGCTAACCCTGAGTTTTATAAATACGGCATTAAGTAGTTGCCGTCTTATCACTCATGTTACTTTGCTAAATAGAGAAGAGAATGGACGAAAAGTACTACCAGACGTTATTAAGCCTTAAAGACAAGGGAATGATTATTGAAGAAATCTACTCTACTGATAGTGGAGTTGATTTCGATGTAATAGAGTTACTTGTTCATGAAGGTTTAGCGAGAGCAAAATCACGAACAGCAGTAAGTGAATTTACTCAATTCAGAGGGCTATTCATAACCTCTAAGGGACATGAGTATATCTCTTCATATGAGAAGGCTCATGCACCTTGGTACAAGAAAGCCCTAAGATGGGAGAACATAGACAGAGGTATGAAGTTAACCAAGTTTTTTGGTTGGCTTTTTACATTGGCTATGGCCTTCTTAGCTGGAAAGTATTTCGGTTAAAATCGCTGGTCTTTATTTAGGTACTGACTTATAAAGGCTTGAGCCGTATGCGGGGAAACTCGCTCGTACGGTTCTTAGGGGGCGGCGGTGCAGTAATGCACTGCTGCTACCCGACATCATCCCTCCCAAGCACTTTGCTTAAAAAACCCAGCTCCGGCTGGGTTTTTTGCATTCATTTACTTGCTCTGTAAATAAACAAAGACCTTCTAACTTTACAAGTCATTTGAACCCGCAATAAATAGTTGCCTTTTCCTAATCACCCTTAATTTTGTATTTTACATACTTGTACCTAAGTATATACTGGTGCGAATACTACTAGAATGCTCCAAATACGTTCAGGATAACAATGGGTTCAGCTTTATCAAACGCCACTGTAATAACTTGCAATAGCGATCAAAATAATATTCATACTTTTATAAAAAATAGTACCGACTTCCTTCACTCTCGTGTGGAAAAACAACTAGGTGCAGTATTATTCGATAAAAATATGACCCAACAATCGTATTTAGAAATTTTAATCGCAATGCATAGTAGCTATTCTATTATGGAGGATGCTATATCAACCTATGGTGCCACAAAACATCTACTTGTTGGCCGCAGCAAGCTAAGCTGGTTAAATCAAGATATTGCTTATTTGCAAACATCTCAACACGCTCCATCTGTTAAATTATATAAACACGATGATTTAAAAAATATCTGCAACGTATCACATGCATTTGGAATGATGTATGTAATGGAGGGAGCCACCATGGGTGGAGGTCACATATTTAAAGCGCTTAAAAAGCATAATTGGATAAATGAGCTTGAAGGGATCCGTTTTTTTTATAGTTATGGTGAACTTAGGAATCAAAAGTGGGCTCAATTTATCCACGCACTAAAGCAGTATCATAACGACAACCCAAACTCAGCAGATGACATTTTATTGGGAGCAAATAAGGCATTTAGCTTAATCTCTCAAGCGCTTGGAGATATAAATTGAGCAATACATTTAAAGTCTCATTAGACAATTGCCATAAAGAACCTATTCATATTCCAGGCTCTATACAACCGCATGGGTACTTACTAGTTGTTGACCCTGAAACACTCAAAATATGCTATTTCAGCGAAAATATTTTATTGCTTTTAAATACACAAAAGGATCGCTTAGTAGGCTCACATATAACTAATTTCTTTGAAGCGAATACATCTAATATCATAGAGGAAAATAAAGCCCAAAAGGACTTTCATGCCATTAACCCACTCAAGATTGAGTTAAAAGGTAAATCGCCTGAGACCTCTATTAAAGGTGTTATTTCTCGTAACGATGAATACTTACTCATTGAACTTGAGTTTGATATAAAGAAAGAGCACTCAAGTATTGACCCCATGAATTACTTGATGAAGCAATCTCTTCACCTAATAGCTGACAAAAAAGAGCTAAACTCATCATTCGACACAGCAGTAGAAGAAGTTCGGAACTTAACAGGTTTTGATCGCGTTATGCTCTATCAGTTTGACCATGAATATAATGGTCAAGTCGTAGCAGAAGCCAAAAAAGGTGAGTTAAACTCATTTCTACACCAGCATTTTCCTGAGTCAGATATTCCAAAGCAAGCACGCGCTTTATATTTGCGTAATCCTATAAGGTTACTTGCAGATGTGGATGCTGAAGTATCACCTATCTACCCACAAGACAAGCCTGTAGATTTAAGCACGTGTATAACCAGAAGTGTCTCCCCCATTCATTGCCAATATTTACGCAATATGGGTGTTAAAGCATCAATGTCTATCAGTATTATTATTGCTGGTAAATTATGGGGGTTAATTGCTTGTCACCACTATTCAAGCCATGTTGTCCCTTTTGAGGCACGACAAGTTGCACAGTATATGGGGTTGATGCTCTCATATATAATTTCCCTCAAAACACAATCAATCGAAGCGATTCAAGAAGCTAAAGCCACCGCCATCAGTGCAGAGATAGCAGAGCATATGTCTGAAGAAGTCTTTTTCATTGATGGCTTACGCAAACAAGTTCCTGCTTTACTTAGCATGCTAAGTGCTGATGGTGTTGCATGGCGGCTAGAAAAAGATATTGAAAGTTTCGGGGATGTACCCGCAAATGATGATATTTATCATTTATTTGAGTGGTTGAAAAGCAACCACTTAGAAGATGAACTGCTGTATCATAACCATCACTTGTCTAATGAAAATGCTGAATTTAGTAAGTTTGCTAATATTGCAAGCGGCGTACTTGCTATGCCTGTTTCTACTAATGAAAACCTATTTATTATGTGGTTTCGTAAAGAGGTGATTGAAACAAAAAATTGGGGGGGGAAACCTGAAAAGATAATCGAATTTCTTGACGACGGTAGTCACCGCCTTATGCCTCGTAGCTCATTTCGTTTATGGCAAGAGAATGTTCGTAATAAATGCTCACCTTGGAAGGCAAACGAAATATCTTGCGCTATAAAGTTTCGCAATCATTTGGTTAATCATGTTATTGAAAAATCTGAGCGCCTTAAAAAGTTAAACAACTTATTAGAAACTAAAGTTAATGAGCGAACTGTCGCTTTAAAAGCGGAAATACTCACTCGACAACAAGCCGAGCTTGACCTTGAAATCGCACTTAGAAAATCTGAAGAGTCTAACCAAGAGTTAGAACGGTTTGCTTTTGTTGCGTCTCATGATTTACAAGAACCCTTACGAAAAATACAAATGTTCGGCGATCGCCTGCAAAACTCTAAAGAACAGATTGGAGAAAGAAACGCTTCTTATATCTCTCGTATGATGGATTCTGCCGAAAGAATGCAAAAACTTATCAAAGGAGTATTGAGTTTTTCTAGAATCAATCGAAAAGGCGAAGAGTTTCGTCACTTTTCAGCATCAGATGTTTTTCATGATATTCTTGATGATCTTGAGTTAATTATCGCTGACAAGGACGCGGTGTTTCACATAGAAGACATTGGTGAAATCTATGGCGACAAACGACAAATCCAGCGTTTGTTTCAAAACTTAATTCTCAATGCGCTTAAATTTAGTCACCCACATCAAGCACCCATTATAGGGATTAAGTCAGTTGAGCGAACAGACGAGCATCTTGTTATCGCTGTCATTGATAACGGAATAGGTTTTAATAGCGAGTTTAAAGACAGAATATTTAACCTTTTTGAACGGGTTCACTCTAAACAAGCATACGAAGGAACAGGGTTAGGCTTAGCTATTTGTAAGAAAATAGTCGAACGACACCATGGGACAATTACAGCAGAAGCAAATATCAATGAAGGCTCTCAGTTTTACGTCACCTTACCACTAAGAGAAATAAAACTAAGTCAGTTTTAGTAATTTACCGCTACGATTGTGGCGGTAAAACTCTATTAATATGCTCTTTAAGTTGTCTAATTTCATTTTCAATAGACTCAAAACGCTGACTTTGCATATGTGAGTCTTGATCGGTTATAGAACTTATTTTTGCTTTTACATGCCAGATTTCTAAGATATCACTTCCCTGAATTGAATATGTTTTGTACTCAGGGTTATCACTCTTAAATAAGTAACTGACGGGGTCTGTCTTGTGGCTAAAGAGGCGTTTTGCGACAATGCCATCTTTAGTGACAGCAACACAAACTGAACCATTCTCTAACTGATTAATATCCTTGACTTGCTCAGTGATCAGCGTTTCTCTGGGGCGGATAGTTGGCATCATGCTATCGCCTTCAACTTCGAATAGTCGATAATTGCCATTTTCAAACCCCGGAATTTTATAAACATCCAGAGTTTTAATATAGTCTTCATCACTACACTGTTCTATATAACCAGCTTGAGCTTCTTCATTGACAAGTGGAATAAATGAAGTCTCTAAGGCTTTTTGATAACTCTGGAAACTCGAGTCATCAAATCCTTCTATACCAAAAATAAGCCAGTTACAATCTACATTAAACACTTTGCTGATTTTAATAATAGTACTGAGAGATAGGGTCGACTTGCCAGCCTCCAGTTGTGATAGAGCCCCCTGAGTTATACCTATTTTATCGGCAAACTCTTGTTGAGAAAGGTTCAAACTTTCGCGAAGAGCTACCACTCTATTAGTACTAGTAAGATTTACTGTCATTGGGTTATTAATAAACTTATGTTTGTATTATGGGTATAAGCAAGTTAATATAACACCTACTTAACTAAAGTATATACTATTCGATTAACTAATTATTTAATTTGTTGTTTTATTTATAAGTATCTACGTGAAAAAGATAAGCTAATCAGGAGTTGCTAATGTTTAACGACAAATTATTTATCAAAAAGTTACGCTCTGTGAGCTATATTTTAGTTGCGGATGATGACCTCGATGATCAAGAACTCATCCGTGATGCCCTGGTTGAAAATAATGTCGATGAAAATAAAATTCAATTTGTTGATGACGGCATGCAATTACTTGAGTCACTCGATAAAAATAAAATTCTACCAAGCCTTATTTTATTAGACCTAAACATGCCAAGAAAGGGTGGAAAAGAAGCGTTAGTCGAACTAAAAAAATCGGAGCGTTACCGCCATATTCCCATCATAATTTTTACGACTTCTGATTCAGAAGTTGATATTAAGCAATGTTATAGCTTAGGTACTAACGCCTTTATGACCAAGCCTTCTAGCTATTATGATTTAGTTGATTCAATGAAAATGCTAACTCAATATTGGCTTGTTCAAGCTAGGATAGTCTTAGACTAAGGCGAAATATTTAGCCTTACCTGCTCAAGTCAGCACTGCTTGCCAACTCTTTTATCAGCTTCCTTACAACGACAAACAAATCACTCGGTAACATGCCTCTTTCGCCTTCACGCTCTGCGGCAATATCGCCAGCTTTTGCATGTAAGGTTACGCCTAAGCAAGCTGCTTGCTGAGGAGTAAGCCCCTGTGCGATCAGGGCCGCTATGATGCCTGTTAAAACATCGCCACTGCCGCCAACCGCAAGTGCAGGATTTCCATCTGTACACACCCATGTTTGGTTAGTGTCAGCAATTAAACTACCAGCACCTTTTAGTACACAAGTAGTGGTATAGCTATGTGCGAGCTGCTTTACCGCATGAAAGCGATTTTCTTCAATATCGCTTGCGCGACAATTGAGTAACCTTGCAGCCTCACCGGGGTGTGGTGTTATAACTGTATTAACTAATGGGAATGACGAAGCATGCTGAGCCATTAAGTTAAGTGCATCAGCATCAATCACCAGAGGTTTATTATTAGTGAAACAATACTGCATGACAGTTTCAAATGTTGTTTCTGACCAAGTGTCTTGTCCAAGCCCAGGGCCGATGGTGATACAACTTGCCCATTCTAATGCACTAATTAAGTTTGTATCAGTCACCATTAATTCTGGTCGGCCAATACTGACTGGCAAAATAGAACTGCTGTGAGTATAAACCTTCACCATACCTGCGCCAGTCCGAAGAGCGGCTTCTGCGGTCAAACGAATTGCACCCGCTGTCCCTGTGTTACCACCAATACATAGCAACTTACCATGGTTAGTTTTGTGACTGTTATTATCACGTCGAGAGAGCGGTGATTGACTTTGATAATTGATAAGCTCAGCAGTGGGTGCTGTCAGTTTTAAAAAGGTATCTCCAATACCTAAGTCAGCAAACTCAAGATTACCTGCATGTGCTCGTCCTTGTCCTGTCACTAAACCTTGTTTAATACCCACAAAGGTAACAGTGAGTGCCGCTTTTATTGCGATCCCCTGTATTACACCTGTGTCTGCATGAATGCCTGATGGTAAATCAATGGCAACAATCGGCTTTTGACTTTCATTAGCGGCTTTAATCAACTCTGAGAAAGGTTCGCGCACCTCGCTTTGAATACCTGTACCGAGCAAACCGTCAATGATGATATCTGCTTGTTCAATAGCGCTAACATCCGTTGTTATTGCTCCCCCAGCATTGAGCCAAGCTTGCTGAGCACTCAGCGCATCACCTTTGAGAGGTTTATCTTGTAAGCCAGCAATAACTGTAACCTGCTTACCCGCTTGTTTAGCTAAGCGGGCAACAACATAGCCATCACCCGCATTGTTACCAACGCCAGCTAATACAACGAATGTACTTGCTTTAGGAAAATAGCTGATAGCTTGCTGATAAGTAGCCAGCCCTGCTCGCTCCATAAGCTCATATAAAGTTACACCAGAGCGCTTAGCTGCTGGGCCTTCATTTTCACGAACTTGTTCTGCTAAAAATACCGACTGCGAGAGCACAACTGACATGTCTATCCTTAAATTGGCCTTTTAACCAGCATATAAGTACAGGCTAATGTAGTCAATGAGCAGCTTTAAGGAATAAAAAACGGCGCGTAACTTACATTACGCGCCGTTTCTTTAAAGCTTGTGGTTACTTACTCTGTATCTGGCAAGTTACGGCCGTAGAAGATTTCTTGCATCTCGCGAGTCAGCTTTGAGTAGATAACTTCTTCTTCTTCTTCAGATAAATCCGCTGTAGAAACACCGAATAAATAAGTATTCAGGTCAGTTTCTTTTAACATCATCTTAGTATGGAACAAGTTCTCTTGATACACATTCACGTCCATCATTTGGTACGCTTCTTTAGTATCTTCAGTCATGTAGTTCTGAATTGAGTTAATTGCGTGATCGATATAGTGTTTAACACCATCTACGTCACGCGTAAAACCACGTACACGGTAGTCAATGGTTACAACATCAGACTCAAGGCTGTGAATTAAGAAGTTTAACGCTTTTAATGGCGAAATTATGCCACATGTTGATACTTCGATATCAGCACGGAACGTACAAATACCATCATCAGGGTGTGCTTCTGGATATGTATGAACACAGATGTGGCTCTTATCTAAGTGCGCTACAACTGTTTCAGGAAGAGGGCCCGGCGCTTCATCAACTTCATACGTCGTTTGCTGTTCAATTGGCTCTTCTGAGATCAAGATTGTCACGCTAGCGCCTTGCGGATCATAATCTTGGCGAGAAACATTTAGAATGTTTGCGCCAATAATATCCACAACTTCACCTAAAATATCGGTCAGGCGATCAGCACTGTACTGTTCGTCGATATATTCGATATATTCCTTACGCTGTTGTTCAGTCTTTGCGTAACAAATATCGTAAATACTAAAGCTTAAGCTCTTAGTTAAGTTATTAAAGCCATGAAGCTTAATTTTATCGAAGGGTTTATTCATGCTAAACCAACCTTAAAACGAGTGAACCTGCACCAGCAGAAATAAAAGTTCGCGGATTTTATACGAATTTTCTGCTCGGAAAAAGCGTTATTTTACCTGTTCTTGCACAACTTCATGACTATGCGTAATTTCTACTGTCTTATCAAGCATTAAGGCTACAGAGCAATACTTTTCAGCAGATAATTGAACGGCACGAGCAAGGTGCTTTTCTGAAACATTATCACCAGTGACCACAAAGTGTAGATTAATCTTGGTAAACACGCGAGGAGCTGACTCAGCACGCTCTGCTGTTAGCTTAACTTGCACATCAGAAAATGATTGTTTTGCTTTTTTTAAAATACTAACAACATCAACAGATGAGCAGCACCCAGCTGACATTAAGACCATTTCCATTGGGCTTGGCGCTGCGCTATCACTACCTGCATCAAAAACTACATTATGACCTGAATTTGAAAGGCCAATAAACGTATCACCATCTACCCATTTTACATTCGCTTGCATGTGTTTTATCTCTTAAAGTTATTTTGTTTGATTGTAAGCAAGTCACTCACAGATGCAAGGGATAAAAGGTAAGCTATATGAAAGCGAGTAGCTTATTTCAAGCTACTCGCTGAAAGACTAGAATTTTGTAGTTATTTATAAATTAGGCGCTTTCTACAACAGCGCTATCGAATAAGTTTTTCACTAATCCGGCAAATTCGTCAATAAAGGCATGTTGTTCAACGGTTACTGTGTGATTTGTAACGCTACTTAGCACTTCTTGTAAGTCGTATACAATACCGTCGACTTCACGGACAATTTGGCTGCGTTGTTCGGTATTAAGCTCTGTGTGTTGTTCGCAAAGTAACATGACGTTTTCTGCTATCACGTCTTCAATCAGCTCTAACACTGTTGGAGCTCCTGGTTTAATTTGACCCGGCTTCTCAAAAAGCGCTAAATTTTGAGTGAGATACATGACAAGATCATCATACCCTTGCCTATCTAAAACCATACGACTTCACACCTAATAAAAAACTACCTCTTTAGATTTAAGCAGAAAGCGCTTTTAATTGCTACCTTTGCCACGCATCTCATACAAAAAAAGCAGCCAAAGCTGCTTTTTATAGTTATTTACGATTACTAATCGATTTTTAAGCCTGGACTTAATGTCGCTGGCATCGCTACTTTTTCAAGCTCAACCGAAGCTACGGGGTATGCACAATAGTCAGCGGCATAATATGCGCTTGCTCTGTGGTTACCCGATGCTCCAATACCACCAAATGGAGCTGCACTTGATGCACCTGTGATAGGCCTGTTCCAGTTTACGATACCCGCACGAATACGACGTAAGAAATGGTCGTAATCTGCTGCGCTGTCACTCAACAAACCAGCTGATAAGCCAAAGCTAGTATCATTAGCTTTATCAATAGCGGCATCAAAATCGGTAAAGCGGAATACTTTAAGAAGAGGTCCAAAGTGCTCTTCGTCTGGGAAGTTAGCGACATTTGTACACTCTAAAATACCCGGTGTTACAAAGCCGGTATTCTCTTTGTGAGTTAGCTCAACTAACACCTCAGCGCCAAGCTCAACAAGTTGCTGTTGTGCTGTGACCATACCAGCTGCTGCCGCAGCAGAAATCATTGACCCGATGAAAGGTTGCTCTTCTGCGTCGTAGTCACCGACTTTAATAGCTTTAGTTGCTTTAATAAGACCCGCTAAGATGGCATCACCTTGCTCGCCCGCAGGTAAGAATAACTTACGCGCGCAGGTACAACGTTGACCTGTAGAGATAAACGCTGATTGAATAATATCGTGGATAGCCGCTTTAGTGTCAGCAACATCAGTAACGATAAGCGGGTTATTACCACCCATTTCTAGCGCTAAGATTTTACCCGGCTGACCAGCAAACTGTTCATGTAAAATATGGCCAGTACGCGAAGAGCCAGTAAAGAATAACCCGTCGATACCTTTATGCGCAGCAAGCGCTTTACCGGTTTCAACTTCACCTTGCACAAGGTTAATTACACCCGCAGGAAGACCCGCTTTTTCCCATAACTTTAAAGTTAATTCAGCAACCGCTGGCGTTAACTCTGATGGTTTAAATACCACAGTGTTGCCTGCTAATAATGCTGGCACAATGTGACCATTTGGTAAGTGACCAGGGAAGTTGTAAGGGCCAAACACAGCTACAACACCATGAGGCTTGTGGCGGATCATCGCACGACCTTGTGGCATTGGGTTTTCAACATCACCTGTACGCTCTAAAAATGCTTTTTCAGAGATAGCAATTTTACCCACCATAGCACCTGCCTCAGTGCGTGTTTCCCAAAGTGGTTTACCCGTTTCTTGTGCGATAGCAATCGCTAATTCTTCACTGTGCTTTTTAAGTGTTTCTGCGAATGTTTTTACAATCGCTAAGCGCTCTGCAAATGTTTTATCAGCCCAGCTGTAAAACGCTTCGCGTGCAGCAGCGATTGCGCCGTCTACTTGTTCAGCTGTGGCAGTATTTGCTTGCCAGATAACATCATTATTTGCTGGGTTTACAGATTGAAAAGTATGACCAAGGCCTGCTTGCCATTGACCATTAATAAATTGCGCTGCATGAGTCATTAATATGTCTCCTGAATTCTATAGTTCTGCTAGTGATACTGAATCACCCGCTTCTAAGTGAAGTGCTTTTGCTAATTCACTTGAGATTGTGATGCTCTCGGCATCGCATGATAGGCTAACTTGAGTCACGGTTGCTCTAAAATCAGCAATTTTATCATTTGCTAACAATACCGTGGTGTCGCCTTGGCTTTCACCTATTTCAACTTTAACCGTGTGGGCATTTCTTACTGTAGCAATGTTATCTACTTTTGCTTCAACAGTTGGGCCTGCATCAAAAATGTCTACATAACCATTAAAGGTAAAACCTTCGCTCTTTAATAGTTCAATCGCAGGGCGTGTGTTGTCATGCACTTGACCAATCACAGCTTGTGCATCTTTGCTCAGTAAGTTAACGTAAATTGGGTATTTAGGCATTAACTCTGCAATGAATACTTTCTGGCCAATACCCGTCAAGTAATCAGCCGTTGGAAAGTCCATTGAGAAAAAGTGCTCTTCTAGCCATTGCCAGAATGGGCTTTCGCCACTTTCGTCTGACACACCACGCATTTCTGCAATTACGGTATCAGCAAAACGCTCTCTATGTTGGTTAATAAACATAAAGCGCGCTTTTGAAAGCAATTTACCGTTATTGTTTTTACGGTAGCCATCTTTTAAGAATAATGTGCACAGCTCTGTTGCACCGGTGTAATCATTACACAGGGTTAAAATATCAACGGCTTTATACACGTCTAGCGTCCGAGATGAATGAATCACTTTGCTTAAATGATAATGATAAAAAGCATCATCTAAACCAACGGCGGCTTCAATACCCGAAGTCCCTACGACTTCTCCCGTTTCGCTATCTTCAAGAACAAACAAGTAACCTTCATCACCTGGCTGCTGGGCTGCTTTAGCAAATGAGCTGACAGAATGATCAATTTTCTTTTGTAATAACTCTTCATTATTAGGCAAAGACGTAAAGCCATGGCCTGACTCATCAGCAATCTTTACTAACGCTTGGTAATCGCTTTGCTGGATTGGGCGAAGGATCATCATAAGTCCGCTTGCTCCCTTATAAATAACGGTAAATTAAGAAATGTGGGCAAGCTTAGCTTGCCCTGAAATGACAGTTTCGTTTAGCCGTTAACGACTTTTGCAACTGCTTTTTCGAAACGAGCCATACCTTCGCGGATATCTGCTTCTGGAATTACAAGTGACGGAGTGAAACGAACAACATCAGCGCCAGCAACTAAAGACATAACGCCTTCTGCAGTACCAGCCACTAAAAACTCTTTTGCACGACCTTTGAACTGCTCTGTTACTACAGCACCAATTAATAGGCCTTCGCCACGGATTTCAGTGAATACATTGTACTTTTCGTTAATCGCAGTTAGTAACTCACGGAATAACGCTGACTTTTCTTTAACGCCATTAAGTACTTCTGGCGTATTAACAGTGTCGAATGCTGCTTCTGCTACTGCACATGCTAGTGGGTTACCACCGTAAGTAGAGCCATGAGTACCTACTTTTAAGTGCTTAGCAATATCAGTTGTGGTGATCATCGCACCGATAGGGAAACCACCACCTAACGCTTTTGCAGTCGTTAAGATATCTGGCGTTACATTTAGACCTTGATAAGCATAAAGCTCACCCGTACGACCAACACCTGTTTGTACTTCATCAAAGATTAGTAGTGCATTATGCTTAGTACATAACTCACGAACACCTTCAACAAACTCAGCGGTTGGAGAAATGATACCGCCTTCACCTTGCAGAGGCTCCATCATTACCGCACACGTGTTGTCTGAGATAAGCGCTTCAAATGCCGCTAAATCGTTGTAGTCACAGTGAACGATATCACCCGGTTTAGGACCGAAACCATCAGAGTATGCAGCTTGACCGCCTACCGTTACAGTAAAGAATGTACGGCCGTGGAAACCTTTGTTAAATGAGATAATTTGTGACTTTTGCTCACCAAAGTTATCAAGTGCAAAACGGCGTGCTAGTTTAAGTGCTGCTTCGTTTGCTTCTGCACCAGAGTTAGCAAAATACACTTTTTCTGCGAATGTTGCGTCAGTTAGCTTTTTAGCTAAGCGAAGAGCTGGCTCATTAGTCATTACATTTGATAAGTGCCAAATTTTTTCGCCTTGTTCTTTTAATGCACTTACAAGAGCTGGGTGACAATGACCAAGACAGTTAACAGCAATACCACCAGCAAAATCGATAAATTCGCGACCTTCTTGGTCCCATACGCGAGACCCTTCGCCTCGAACTGGAATAACACTTGATGGTGCATAGTTAGGAACCATTACTTGATCAAATAATTCGCGATTGACTGTCATTTTATATCCTCTTAATTGTAAGCACACACAGAGCAAGGTGGCGCTCTAAAGCCAAACCAAGCCATTTTACTTAGCCGATTGAGCTTAGCGCAAAATCACCAAAATAACTCTTTGGTTCAATTTTCATTCATCCATTATTCCAGAAAATTTTCGTCCTGTCTCTTAGAAAACTTTCATGTAGCCCTTGAAAATAAAGGGCTTGAGATATTTTTTCATGGATAGTGAATAACTATTTGAAGGCTGTTTTTTGGTCTAATTACTATAAAAAGGCGTACGGCTAGTGAGCCAAGCACAGGCTAATGACAAAAAATTTGTCGCTGCAGATTGATAAACAATGAATGAATAGTCGCAAAAAAATTAACAATTTTTTTAATTAATTTGAATATGAAAGCGATCAAAATTGCATTTTGCTAGCTGATTAAGCTCTTCCTTGGTGAAATCGAAGTGCGTAAACCAACGTTCAGTTTCGTCATTTTCGACCAATTGATGCTCATTTAAACTTAAATACTGCGCGTAACAACGAGCTTTTAAAATCACCTTAGTAAGTGGCAAATATTCATCGTTTTTAGCTAAGGGTGTAGTTAATTGCTGCATTACCGCATTAAATGGCAAATATCTAAAGTCCATTTGCTCAATCACGGTCGCTGTTACCTTCATCGACTGCTTATTTAGCAAGGTGCTTAAAAATAATGGATCAGGTTTTAGTTCTAATAAAGCAGTGTGTAAGTCTTTCTTTTGCTCATCACGGGCTTTCGTTACTTGACGCTGCCAAACTAATTCGAAAATACGAAGGTATATACGTACTAGCGCTATTTTACCCACATCGAGTAGCATACCTAAGGTAAAGGCGTGCACCTCATTTACACCATTTAGCTTAGCAAGCTCTTGAGCTGCAATGGCACATGCCATTGAGTTATCACGAAGTCGACGTTTTAGTAGTGGAAATGGCTCTGTGCTGTGTGGCATCCAATGGCGTACCGCAAAGGTTGGCACCACAAACTTTAAATTGTCTAAGCCTATGTAACGCAGCGCTAATAATGGATTATCAACTTGAACTGAAGTGTGTTTATTACGTTGTTTTCGATAAAAAGGTAAATTCACAAACGCAACGAGCTCACGACCTAACCAACTTAAGTCTTTAACTAATGGCTCTAGTCGACCCACTGAGGCTGAACGCACAGCTAGAATATCTAGAATAGCAGGTACACTGTCTTGGATACCGATAGTTTCGTGGATAACTGAATCAATATCTTCAAGCTGCTTTTGCATGGCAGCTTCAATTACTTGGTGTAACTGTTTACTCGCCTGAGCACGGTATTTATGGTGAGCTGTACTGCTCTTTTGACGCTTTTTCTCGGCAGCGACCTCTACTTCTAATAGAGTACGCTGCTCCATTGACTCGCCATAATCAATTTCTAAGGTATGAATAAAGCCAATTTGACGCTGTGCAAAACTGTGACCAAGCAAAAGATCGTGTGCGCGCTCATTAAGCACCATCGCAGTCCTTTGTTGTCGGGTTTCTTCGGTCATTTGCACAGGCGTATTGTCGTTCATATTTGTTAATTCACTAGCCTAAGGTTAGAAGCGAGTTAAAAAGTTAGCAAGTAATTCAAGCCCTTGTTGGGTCAAAATTGCTTCGGGATGAAATTGTACTCCTTCAAGTGCTAAATCATTATGCATGATCCCCATAATTTCATCAAAATCAGAATTTTGTTCTGTCCATGCGGTAATAGTGAAGTCACTAGGCAGGCTTTGTTTATCCACCACTAAAGAGTGGTATCGGCATACCGTCAGCGGGTTAGCCAAACCGCTAAACACACCTTGATTGGTATGCTTAACTAACGAGGTTTTCCCATGCATCACTTGCTTGGCACGAATAACATCAGCACCTAGAGCCTGAGCAATAGTTTGGTGCCCTAAGCAAATACCAAGAATTGGCAACTGCCCTTTTAATTGTTCAACCACTTGCAGAGAAATACCTGCTTCATTTGGTGAACATGGCCCGGGTGAAAGTACGATATGCTCTGGGTTAAGCTGTTTAATTTCAGCAATGCTAATCTCATCGTTTCGTTTAACTAATACATCTTGGTCTAAGCGCTGAAAATATTGCACTAGGTTGTATGTAAACGAATCATAATTGTCGATCATTAACAGCATTGCGTGTAACCCAAAATTACTCAGTCAAAATAATGAAGGCGCATTTTACCCCAAGCACTCATAAATGTCGGCAAAAAATGGTTTATTTCTCAGCGATTAAATGCGCTGTAAGGGCAGCTCTTTCTTGCTCATCAAGTTTTTTCGAGCATTTATTTGCAAAGTCATAACGAACTAATACCGTTTTACCAACTGCACAGCAATTATCTTGCTGCCAAGCTTCTTGGCGAAGTACAAATGAACTAGAACCGACATGCTCAACACTGGTTTTCACTGTAACATCGTGACCATAAAACAACTCACCCACAAAGCTTACTTCAACCTTGGCAATGATCAGTTTCCACTCATAAGGGTTTAAATCGGGCGTAAAAAACCTGAAAATAGGCGCTCGGGCGGCTTCAAACCATACAGGGAGTACGGTATTGTTGATGTGCCCTAGCACATCTGTTTCGCTAAAGCGTGGTGTGATAGTTTCAGTAAACATAGTAACCCTATAAAAAATATAAACTAAAGGTAGCTCATGACGGACTTTATTCGCGTATACGAAAACGCCCTCAGCAAAGAATTTTGCGACAACTTTATCACGGTATTTGAACAAAGCCCGCATTTAAAACAAGGCATTACCTCAGGTGGTGTCGATCTAGCGAAAAAAGACAGTCGCGATTTATACCTTAATAACCACCCTGAATACGCTGAGCAACTAAAGCATATTCAACAAACGACCGCGGGTTACGTCTTCAAATACCTTGAAGAGCATATTTTTATGATGATTGGTGCCTTTGGTTTAAAGGTTTACCATCCGCAAACGGGCAAACCTGTTGACCTAACACAAGACAATTTTGAAGAAGTCGGTAAACCACAGTTGCCACTATTAGTGCAGCAAATTTTCCGCATGGGTCCAATTCAAGCACAAAAATACGATATCAATAAAGGTGGCTACCCTTATTGGCATAGCGAGGTATACCCGCAAGCTGGCCATAACGAGGCCCTACATCGCGTGCTGTTATTTATGTTTTATTTAAATGATGTAGAGGAAGGTGGGGAAACTGAATTTTACTATCAACAACGAAAAATATCACCCAAACAGGGCTCTATGGTCGTAGCACCGGGCTACTTTACCCACACTCACCGTGGTAATAAGCCTATTTCAAATGATAAGTATATTTTAACGTCGTGGGTTTTATTCAACCGCGCAGAACAAATTTATGGACAACCACAATCCTGACGGTAAGCAATAATAATCTAAGCTAAAAGCTGTAAGTTTTAAGCTTTAAATTAAAAGAGCGCGGCATTTGATGCCGCGCTTTTTGTTTGCTTTGATAAATGAGAGCACAAGTAATGGCTATGTTCACTTGGAAATTTCTGTAACTACTAAATTTATGAAAATAAAATTTTAATTGCCGATTTCATGCATTTTGCACTTTATGAACTAGCTGTTCTCATTCAAATGGCTTTAAACTGGCTAACTATCTTAATAGTTATCTTGTTACTTTCTTTAAATTTCATCATTGCTTCAGCACCTTTCAAGGCTTACAGCTAAATACTTTTAAAACGGCAAATAGATTTGTGCGCTGAGGCCACCTTCTGGGCGATTAAGTAGCTGCACTCGACCGCCGTGCATATCGACAATACGTTTAATTATCGCAAGACCTAAGCCACTGCCTTCACTACCGCGAGCGGCATCACCTTGTTTAAACGGTTCAAATACAGTTTCAAGTTCACTTTCGGGGATCCCCGGGCCGTGATCATTAACTACTACCATGGCAAACTTTTTATTACTGCTCACGCGGGTTTCGACCTCTATATCACCATCTGAATAGCGAATTGCATTTTCAATCATATTAGTAACAACACGCTTTATCGCCACCATACTTACTGGCACTTCGCTTAAGCTTGGATTCTCTTTAAAGGTAATAGTACGGTGATGTTTTTGCTCAGCCTCAACGACTTCAGAAACGATCGCATTTAAGTCTTCTAGCTCAAGTTCTTCGCGCTTGTGGTGACGTAAATATTCAATGAATTGGTCGATAATGGCGTTCATATCTTCAATATCATGAATGATCCCTTCACGAAGGTAATCTTCATCATCCGACATCATTTCAGTCGCTAAACGAATCCGTGTAAGCGGCGTACGCAAATCATGAGAAACGCCTGCCATTAATAATCGACGGTCATTCTCAAGCGCAGCAATACCCCGTGACATTTGGTTAAATGCACGGGTTACTTCAATGACTTCAGTAGAGCCTTGCTCTTCTAATTTGGTAGAAAAGTCGCCCACTCCCACTTTAACAGCCGCTTGTTGCAGCGCTTTTAAAGGTCTATTTAGATGGCGGGCAAACAACCAGCCACCGAGAACACTTAAAAAACCAATACTTGATAGATAAAAGGTTAAGAACTTTAGGTTGTTTTCTTGCAATCCAGTGAGCGGCACACGCACCCAGTAGCCTGGTGCTTGCGGTGCTTCAACCCAATAAACAAGAGGATCTGTTTGGCTAATACGCACCCGTGCAGAGCCGTTAAGCTCTTTCGACATGCTTCGCGATAGCATCGAGTATTCACGAGTTTCAGCCAAGCCTTCACTCATTGCTTGGCGCTGGGTCATGACTTCAATGCCAGTGATCTCAAAAAACTTGTCAGAGGCTTCCTTACTTACCTCAACCCCCTCTTCCCATTCAATAAACACGGTTTTCACCTGTTTAGATAGGATCAGGTTTACTTGTTCTATAGTTGGTTTAACAACATAAAAACTGACCGTGATATAAGAGACAATTTGATTGATTAACAGCAAGGCCGCAACCAAAAATACTGTTTGTCCAAACGCACTACGTGGAAACATGCCCATTACTATTATTTTTCACCGTCTGGCACAAATACGTAGCCTAAGCCCCATACTGTTTGTATATAACGCGGATTAGCCGCATCGACTTCAATCATACGGCGTAATCGTGAAACCTGAACATCGATACTGCGCTCAAGCGCACTATAATCACGACCACGCGCTAAGTTCATCAGTTTATCGCGACTAAGTGGTTCACGAGGATGAGTTACCAATGCTTTTAATACTGCAAACTCACCACTGGTTAACGACATTGTTTTGTCACCATGGCTCATTTCGCGGGTCGCAAGGTTTAGCGTGAAGTCGCCAAAGCTAATTTCGTTTTCTTCAGCAGCAGGAGCCCCCGGCACTTCTTTAGCGCGACGACGTAAAATTGCTTTAATGCGCGCTAACAGTTCACGCGGGTTGAATGGTTTAGGAATGTAATCATCAGCACCTAGCTCTAAACCGATTATGCGGTCAACTTCATCGCCTTTGGCTGTAAGCATTACAATTGGAATGTCATTTTCTTTTTGACGTAAACGACGGCAAATTGATAACCCATCTTCACCTGGTAACATTAAATCTAATACAATCAAGTGGAAATTTTCACGCTCCAGCAAGCGATCCATCTGCTCTGAATTTGCTGCTGTGCGAACAATAAAGCCTTGTTCTACAAGGTAACGCTCTAGCAAACTGCGTAAGCGCATATCGTCATCAACAACCAATACTTTTGTCGTTTCGTGTCCCATAACTTTCATTCTTTTTGTAATATGTTACTTATTAATATAAATGAAAAAGTTAAGAATAAAAATCGAATTACGCGCTTAGATTGTTACTGAACATTTCAAAATCTGACTCGACAAAGGCATACTTTGCGGCTGGTTTTCTTTTTAGGCTAAATAAAAATGGCAAAGACAAATTTAATAACCCGAGAGGGGTATCAGCAATTACAACAAGAACATGATTACTTATGGCATGAAAAGCGCCCTGAAATTACTAAAATTGTTACTTGGGCAGCAAGCTTAGGCGACCGCTCTGAAAACGCAGATTATCAGTTTAATAAACGTGTTTTACGACAGATAGATCGCCGTGTACGCTATCTTCGTAAACGTATGCCAGATCTTAAAATCGTTGACTATAACCCGCAGCAAGCGGGTAAAGTGTTTTTTGGCGCTTGGGTCGAAATTGAGAATGAACAAGGCGATACAAAGCGTTTCCGCATTGTCGGTCCCGACGAAATTTACGAGCGCAAAGATTACATTTCTATTGATGCACCTATGGCTCGAGCGCTACTTGGTAAACAGGTTGATGATGATTTTTCGGTGATGACGCCTGAAGGCGCAAAAGAATGGTATATCAACGAGATAACTTATCCTGATGCGAAATAATTTTTCCCAGAAAATTCAGAAAGCGTTAATTATTGATTGTTTAGTCTGAAAATGTGATCTATAACTAAAGGTACTCAAGATAAATCATTACTTGAGTTTTAGAAGGTAGTAAGTATGTCAAACGCAATACAACGCATCATGAGTAATGCCATTGTATTCGCACTATTAATAAGTGTGAGTTTGATATCTTACGCCAGTGATATAGAAAGCCATTCAGACAGTGTTACGCCAACCGCTCACTTTATTGCGTGCGATAGTGCAGAGCCTGCCAACTTAGATACCGACCTCGATAAACATACTCCTGCGTTCGTCGCTAATGTAGCCCAACCACTGCCAGATGCACGTATGGTTTCGTATGTTCACTCTTCTAATAAGGTGTCTGTTTATAGCGCGCACCAGCGAGGGCCGCCTGCTTTTAATTAACTTAAATTTTCAATTTCAGTTTTATTAAAATGTATGGTGACCAAAATGAATAATTTCAAAGAATTACGTCTTCAAGATATCTCTAATGGCGCATTATCTAATGCAGTGAATGAAGTTGAGCCAACACTAGATCTCACTTCTCCAGCTTTAAAAGTACTTAATAGCTTTACTAAAAAAGACCCTTTACGTGCACATTACGGCACCACAATTGTCGATGCGTTAAAGCAAACTAATAGCTGTTGCTCAGATTTTATTTTAGTTGTAGATAGCGAGGACAAACTGCTTGGCCTTACATCTAGCGCTGACTTACAAAGCTCAAAAATTATGATTCTTGCACAGCGCTTGAACTTACACCGTGACGAAATCACCTTGCATGATGTGATGACTCCTCTTGGCAATTTAGCGGGGGTAAGCCTGCAAAGCATCAGCTATGCATGTATTGGTGATGCTCTACAAACAATGGAGCACCAAGGTATGATGTTCCTATTAGTAACCAGTGCTAAACAAGAAATTTGTGGTTTGATCTCAGCTCGTGAAATTGCTAAAAAACTACATATCCCAGTTAATATCAACCCAATTGCTAATAGCTTTAGCGAAGTATTACAACATGTGGATCACCCACACTAAGCATTAAAATCTGCGTTGTGTAAGACTATTTTTGCAGGCCTTAAAAGCAGTGCTTTTAAGGCCTTCTTATTGTGATATTATTCAGGCAATTAATCTTCAGTTTTACTGATTTTCTATTTTTAAAAAAGGTTTATGCATGAGCAATATCTCTGCACGCTTAGCGACCGAGCTAAATGCCCAGCAATCACAAGTTGTTGCTGCAATCAAACTACTTGATGAAGGTGCCACAGTCCCTTTTATCGCCCGTTATCGTAAAGAAGTAACTGGTGGCTTAGATGACACGCAATTACGTTTACTTGAGCAGCGTTTATCGTATTTACGTGAATTAGAAGAGCGCCGCAGCTTTATCCTTGCCACTATCGAAGAGCAAGGTAAGCTAACTGCCGAGCTAAGTGATGACATTAATAACGCTGACAGTAAAACTGAGCTCGAAGACTTATATCTGCCTTTCAAACCTAAACGCAGAACGAAAGGACAAATAGCTATTGAAGCAGGCATTGAACCGCTTGCCGATGCGCTATTTAATAACTCAAGCCTTGACCCAGAAGAACAAGCTAGTAGTTACATTAATGCTGAAGCAGGCTTTGCTGATACAAAAGCAGTGCTTGATGGCGCTAAATTTATTCTAATGGAGCGCTTTGCTGAAGACGCCAAATTACTTGCTAAATTTCGTAGTCATATTGCACAACAAGGTCAAATTGAAAGTGCTGTAATCGCAGGCCATGAAAATGAAGGCGTGAAGTACCGCGACTACTTTGAGCATCAAGAACCGCTTAAGAAAGTACCATCACACCGTGCACTTGCTATGCTTCGTGCTCGTAATGAAGGCGTATTACAACTGAGTATCAACCCTGAGCCAAGCGCAGAAAATCCAGCGCAAGTATGCGCGCAAATGATTGCTGATCATTACCGCTTAGATGTTAGCAACTCTGCTGCAAGCAGTTGGCTAATGAGCGTAGTGCAATGGGCATGGAAAATTAAGTTAAGCCTACATCTAGAGAATGAATTTTTAGGTGCAATGCGCGAAAAAGCAGAAACCGGCGCAATTGACGTTTTTGCTAAGAACTTAAAAGACTTATTAATGGCCGCTCCTGCAGGCCCACGCACCACGTTAGGTCTCGATCCTGGTTTACGCACAGGTTGTAAAATTGCCGTTGTAGACAGCACTGGCAAGCTGTTAACAACACAAACGATTTTCCCGCACGCTCCACAAAATCATTGGGATAAATCGCTTCGTACTTTAGAACAATTATGTCGCCAGCATAAAGTTGAGCTAATTGCTATTGGTAATGGTACGGCTTCACGTGAATCTGACAAGTTAGTAGCAGAACTGATTAAAGCAAACAGTGAACTAAAACTAAATAAAGTAATGGTCAGTGAAGCAGGCGCATCTGTTTATTCAGCGTCTGAATTTGCAGCCAATGAGTTCCCTAACCTTGATGTTTCACTACGTGGTGCGGTGTCTATTGCGCGCCGCTTACAAGACCCACTTGCCGAGCTGGTAAAAATCGAGCCTAAATCAATCGGTGTAGGTCAGTATCAACACGATGTATCGCAAAGCCAACTAGGGCAAACGCTAACTTCAGTAGTCGAAGACTGTGTAAACTCTGTAGGTGTAGACTTAAACATGGCATCAGTGCCATTACTTACTCGCGTATCAGGCTTAAACAAAACGTTAGCACAAAATATTGTTAGCTACCGCGATGCGAATGGCTCATTTAGTAAACGTTCTGAACTGAAAAAAGTTGAACGCTTAGGTCCAAAAGCCTTTGAACAAGCTGCCGGTTTCTTACGTATCAGTACAGGTTCAGATCCTCTCGATAACTCGTCAGTTCACCCTGAAGCCTACCCTGTTGTTAAGCGTATCTGCGAGAAAAACAGCTTAGATGTAAACAGCCTAATTGGTAACTCTGACATCCTAAACAAGCTCGTTGCTAACGATTACACAGACGAAAAGTTTGGTTTACCTACCGTTACCGACATTATCAAAGAACTTGATAAACCGGGTCGTGACCCGCGCCCTGAGTTTAAAACAGCGGAATTTAAAGCCGGTGTTGAAACCATTAACGACCTTAAACCTGGTATGATTTTAGAGGGTGTGGTGTCTAACGTTGCTAACTTCGGTGCCTTCGTTGATGTGGGCGTACACCAAGACGGTTTAGTGCATATTTCTGCTATTACCAATAAGTTTATTTCCGACCCACGTGAAGTGGTTAAAGCTGGTGATATTGTAAAAGTAAAAGTAGTTGAAGTAGATGCTGCACGTAAACGTATTAGCTTTACTATGCGTTTAGACGATGATGTTGATACCAGCAATAAAGCCGCACCAGCGAGCAAACCTAAGCCTGCAGCTAAAGCGAAAAGCGCACCAAAGCAAAAACGCGAATTTGGTAATGTTGCGATGGGCAATGCGTTTGCAGATGCATTTGCCAATGCAAAAGTGAAAAAGTAATCCCCAAATAGATTAATCAAACTGGTATCAATCGATAATAAAAAACCGCGTGAGTTTAAACTTACGCGGTTTTTATTTAAGGATGTTAAATAAAAGCAGAAAACTGATTTTGATTGGTGGGCGAGGTAGCTGCTTGATAAAAGTTAGCAATACGTGTGGCACGCTCGTCTACTTCTACATCACGCTTGGCTGTTTTAGTTTCACTGCTTTGAATAGCGCTATCTTCGGCATACTCACTGTTTATTTTGAAGGTCGATTTGCCTGAATCAGCATCGCTATCTGCTGATTGACTGGCAAGCTCAGCTTGTGCTGCCATAAGTTTTTGTGTGGCATCGGCCGCGATAGAACGATCAGCACTCGATGGTTCTTGTGGTGCAAGCGCTGCTGCACGCACTGTCTGCATTTTTTCGATTGTGGCTTTTGGGTCGCCTTTTATTTCAGCAACATCAATTTGCACTTCGCCGCCTACGGCATAGTTTGTACCGTCGGGGCCGCGTTGATACTCATAGCTTGGCGAGCCTGCATATTGACCACCAACTGTCGCATGCGCTTGCTCATGAATACGCACCTCGGTATCGCGGGCTTTTAACTCTTTAATTTGTTCAGCATCTTGCTGTTCTTGCTCTGCAACCTTTTGCTCTTTTTGTTGTTCTTGTTTAGCTTCCTGTTGTTCTTGCTCTGTTTGCTCAGACTCGCCTTGTTCGCGACCTTGCTGACGCTCTTCAATTACTTTGTCTTCAGCAAGACGCCCTTTAGCATCATAAGTACCGGCCTCAGAACCAGGCTGCTTGGTTTTGTCGCCATCATTAAGGGTTTTGTTTTCCGCGTTACTCGGCTTGGTAGCAGCAGGAGGTGGGATCACTTCACGTAACTGATTATCACGGCGAGCACTTTCAGTGTGCACATTCGCCGTGTTGATATTAATCGAAGGAAACGGAGTGACGATATTCATAAGTACTAAACTTTAATATCTATTAGTGTACCGAGCACTTCATCAGCAGTTTGAATCGTGTTGATATTGGCTTTTGCATTAAACTCTTCAACTTTCAAATTGACAAGCGACTCATCGATTGGGGCAGGTTGTGAAGCTGGCGGAGTAACAGCTTCATTTGGACTCGCCGCTTGTAATTGCCGTTGTTGAGCTAATTGGGCATCATCTTGCTGATCAATTGAGGCACGGCTAATCTCTGCGCTCGCCTTTTCGATACCTTGACTAGCACGGTTATAACCTTCTACCGCATTATTAAAAACAGAACTGATTGGCATAACACCCTCCAACAGTGAGATCTACTTGTTAAGTATCGCTCATAAAACGAGCAAAATAAAGCTAAATCCCGCTATTTTTCTGGCCTCTCAGCGAGTTTTGCTTAACACATTGATTTCAGTGCTGATATAAATGCTGCTTTATGAGAAATAAATGGCGCATGTGAGGCTTTATCTAAAACCTCATATTCAAACTGAGGCTGTAAAGCATGCATTTTTTCAATCGCACGATAAGGTACTAATGAATCTAAACGGCCGAAAATACCACGCACAGGTACGCTAAGGTTAGCGAATAGCTCACGCAAATCATCCTGCTGTAAAATGTCTAAGCCAGCACTTAAAGCCTGCTCTTGTGGCGCTGGATACTGGTTTAAAAGTGCTTTTAGCTGCTTAATATCGTCCCGAGCTGATTCACTGCCCATCGCTTGTATCGCCAAAAACCGTTCTATCGTTTTTTCTCTGTGGCTAACCAGCTGATCTTTAAAGGCGTTTAATACTTCAGGCTTGATACCCGGCCATTCGTCGGTTTGCGCAAAAAATGGCGTTGAAGAAACCAACACAACCTTTGCTACCTTGTCTGGCCAATGTGCAGCAATATACAAAGCAAAAAGACCACCTAAAGACCAGCCAACAAGAATAGAGTTATTATTGAGCTGGGCGCTTAATTGCTGAGCTGCATCATGCAAAGAGTAAGGTGTTGGAATTGACTGCGCATTACCAAATCCAGGTAAGTCAAAGCAACGGACTTCACCATCATGGAAAAACTCAAGCTCAGGCTTGATCACTTGCCAAACCCCCTGGTTCATTCCCCAGCCATGTAATAGCACCATATCATTTTGCATATTTTGTATTTCCCAACCACACTTAGCGCTCATAATAGCGTTTAAAGGAATGAATGCAATGTCTCACTTCTCTCATACCTTAAAACTAGGACTAGACGCACTGTTCCCTAACTTTTGTATTAGCTGCCAAAGTCACATACAGGCTAATCAAGCCTTGTGTCAGTATTGTTTAAATGACCTCAATTTGTTCGATCTTACACGCCACCCAAACCTGTTACACAGACCTGATATATGTGATGCATTTCCTGATAGTAATTTTGATTATTTAATTGCCTGTGCTTGGTATCAAGCGCCTTTGAAACTTTGGCTCAAGCAATTGAAATTTAACGATCAGCAGTATTTTCGTGTGGCACTACAACAAGTAATAGAGAGGCAGCTGCAATTAGCTCGTCAGGTTAATATAAATTGGCCCGATCTTTTTATTGTGCTACCACTGCATAATCAGCGCTTTTTAGCACGCGGTTTTAATCAGGTAAGCCAAACTTGGCTGCCTGTTTTAAAAAAGCAGCAATGTACTGTTAGCTCAGCTCTTTACAAGCAAAAAGCAACCAAAGCGCAATCACAGTTAAGTAAAACGAAAAGAGTTAAAAATCTACAAAATGCGTTTGTTTGTCAGCAAGATTTAACAGGAAAAACCGTGGCAATTATTGATGATGTGATGACCTCTGGCGCAACCATAAATGCTGCGACAGAAGCCATAAAAAATGCAGGGGCTAAGCAAGTGTGGGCTATGCTCACTTGCTTAACTGGATTAGACAACCTGCGCTAAGATTAATTGTGATTATTTATCACCTGAGGCATGAAAGGCATTACCAAAGAATAATGCATTGCTCAGTAATCGGCTGGTACCATACCAATAACCACGGAACACTGGGTTATCGGTCATGCCTATCACACTCCCTTTACCATAAGAGTGCGCAATTAAGCCTGCCGCACCAGCTACTTGTTCTACGTTTACGTCATCAGTAAAGCCAGCTAAAAGCGGTTTATCTGTGTAAGTAAGCACGTTCACAAAAGGTGCGTCTGATTTCTCAAGTAGCCAAGTACTATTCTTAAACACAGGTAATGTATTGCGATTCAGCGAATACGTAAGTGGGTGAGATAAATCCACTGAAGTATTAAAAATAGCACCCGCAATACGCTGACGACCAGCTAAGTCATCTTTATCGGCATAGGTAAGCCCTGTTGTATCAAATGCACTGGCTACATCACGACGAGATAAGTAATTAGCCTTTAGTAGTTGCTGATCAGCTAAGAATTTAGCACCGCCTTTATGTCCCCAAATAACACCGCCTTTACGAACCCACGATTTAATAGCCACTTTAGTCGCATCATCAAGACGATTGAAATTTCCGTGCGCTAGAATAATATGACTGTAGTTTTCAAGGTCGATGCGATTTAAGCGCTCCATTTCGATAATGCTTGGCGCTGTGCCAACGAAACGATCTAAGTAATACCATACTTCACCAAGTTCATACTGGCTGGTTCCCTGACCTCCCACTAGTAATACTTTAGGCGCTTTCACAACCGCCATTGCACGAGAACCTAAATCAGCACCTTTAACCGTTAAGCCTGAGCTAATTGGTGTTATTTCAATGCCAAACTCATTCTGCGCTTGGTTTAAATAGCTAACCCAGTTGCTATCAGTTTGCAGACCTGCAGGAACAAGAATACTACCTGGCTCAAAAGCTATTTCACCTGAAGGCGTTTTTGCTGTAAGTGGGCTTAATGCCACCCGTGCTTTCACACCTTGTTCGAGTAAACTATTAAGCATTTTTGGCGCTAGGTAATCATCCCATTTGAATGCATAAGCATAGCTTTGTGGTAAAGCGGCAAAGCTTGATTTAACACTTTGCTGCCAAGGCATTTTGGCAACCTTTAAGCCCCAATTACTGCTTACCTTTGCAAATTCTAAATTAAAGGCATGAGCAAGTGTCCAGCCAGATACATCATAAAATGTATTATCGACAAAACGCTGTTGCTCACTAAAAATCGCTTTAATTAAACGAAATTGCGGCTGTGCTAAAGGCACATAATAGCTCTGCTCAGAAAAGCTTTGACCGTTCACTTTTAGCGGCTCTTCTAACATGTACGCATTGATTTGATGTTGTTTTAATAAATCAAGGAAGTACTTCATGCGACTTTGATCAGCGCCGCCTTTCACCACATACCCTTTAAAGTCTTCATCACCAGCAAGGTCAACAGCTTTGTTGTAAAATTTGGCTTGATAATCAAGTAAGTCTGTACGGTTATCAAGCGCGGCTTGGAACGTCGATAGGCTCGTTAATAACTGATTTTTAATCGTAAACGGGAAGCTTAATGGGCCGTTGATGGTTTCTTGTAAGTGACCACGTGAGCTCGCTTGTTCAAATAAAATACCTACACCGCCATTTACATCTGGGTAAGTTGAGCCTTTACCATAGTAAAAGTCATCGAAGCTTTCTTCTGTGAAGTAAAGAGCATTATGCTCATCAAGTGTCTTTGCATGATAGTTTGCAATTGCTTTAGTTAGCGTGACATTTTCTTCAGGAGTGATTGGGTGCTTACGAGTTGGGATCCCAGGCTGGAAAAAGTATGTGCTGTTTGGGCCCATCTCATGGAAGTCTGTTAGGATATTGGGCTTCCATTGATGAAACTGCGCAATGCGTGCACGTGATTCAGGGTGCTGTAGTAACAACCAGTCACGATTTAAGTCAAATAAATAGTGGTTAGTACGGCTACTCGGCCAACTTTCAATGTGCTCGCGAGTTTGTGGATCTGATGATAACTTCATACCACGGTTACTATTCGCCCAATTTGCAAAACGTGCTAAACCATCTGGGTTCAATGATGGGTCTAGTAAAATAACCGTGTTGTTTAGTAAGGCATCTATTTCTGGGCCTTGTGCAGCGGCAAGGTAGTAAGCAACGAGTAGCGATGCATTACTACCTGATGACTCATTCCCATGAACACTGTAACCCATCCATACAACCGCAGGTTGTTTGCTTGAGTCACTCGTTCCACCATTTAAGCGAGCTAAGTGAGCCTTGCGGATTTGCTCTACCTGACCCAGCTTTTCTGGTGCTGTGATGGTTAGCATCACAAGCGGACGCTGTTCATGTGTGCGACCGATTACTTTGAAGTTCATTCGATTACTTTTTTCAGCAAGAATTTGCATATATTGCACAAGCTGATCGTGACGTACATGCCACTCACCCACTTCGTAGCCTAGCACCTGCTCTGGGGTAGGAATAGTTGGGTCAAATTTCACATCTTCTTCAAAGTAATAAGAAAGAGGTTTTGCTAATGCGCTGACGCTCACTAGCATGGTTAATATTGTTATTATAAAACGCATAGATAGCACCCGTAATTATTTGATGTTTTAACGCTACCATTCGATAAAATAGATGCAACTTTTTACGCTCAACACTGGCGACAATACGATGAGCGGAGTATGATACTCAGTATCCGAGTAATTTAGTCAAGTATAGTCCGTTTTATGATCTCTATTTCTGAATCTGCACAATCTCATTTTGCTAAACTTTTAGCAGACCAAGCTGAACAAACGAACATTCGCGTGTTTGTAGTAAACCCAGGTACTTCGCAGGCTGAGTGTGGTGTTTCTTACTGCCCAGAAGACGCCGTTGAAGCGACTGATATTCGTCTACCATTCAATGGCTTTGATGCCGTTGTTGATGCAGAAAGCGCCCCTTTCTTAGAAGAAGCTGAAATCGATTTTGTAACTGACAAAATGGGAACTCAGTTAACACTTAAAGCGCCAAATGCAAAAGCACGTAAACTTAGCGATGATGCGTCACTGCAAGAGCGTGTTCAACACATGCTTGAAACTGAAGTTAATCCACAGCTCGCTAATCACGGCGGTCAAGTTAGCCTAGTAGAAATTACTGCTGACGGAATCGCAGTACTACAATTTGGCGGTGGCTGTAACGGCTGTTCAATGATTGATGTCACACTTAAAGAAGGCATCGAAAAAGAAATGATCGCCAAGTTTGACGAAATCAATGGTGTAAGAGACATTACTGATCACCAATCTGGTGAACACTCTTACTACTAACTGGTATTTAAAGCATGCTTAAAAAATGGGTATTTCGCTTAGGTAGCGACCCCAAGTTAAGCTTAAAACGCTTTATTCGCGGCCTAGCACTATTTGTGCTGGCCGTGATTTTTATTGCTATAGGTTATTATGGGCCCGCACTATTTCAATTAATTGGTCTGATCATTTTAGCTGTGGCGATATTCTTTGCAGCCTGGGGCTACTTAGGTATTTTTGCCAACCGCTTTGCACAAGTCTTAGAACGATCTTCACCGAAAGATCACGACCCGGATCTATGGAAGTGATTTAGTCTAATAATTGCTGATTATTGATAATTTTACGGTAGCGAATCCACAGAGTTAACCCTCGCATCAACATAAAGCTCGTCATAGCAAACCACAAACCATGGTTCTGCCAGCTACTTACCAGCCAAAACAGTCCAAAGAAGCCCACCAAAGCACTAAATAGCATTGTATTTCGCATGTCTTTGGCACGTGTTAAACCCACAAATACGCCATCAAATAAGAAGCAACCCATCGCCGCAATAGGTAAAATAATGACCCAGGGAAGGTAAACAGTCGCGAGGCTGATAACCTCTGGCACATCGGTAAGTAAACGAATGATTGCCTTGCCAAAAAATAAAAATATAAGACTATAAAACACGGCAAATAACCCGCCCCAAAACAGGCTCAAATTAACCCATAGCTTAATCTGCTTAGTGCTTTGTTCTCCTTTAGCTTTTCCGACCTTAGCTTCACTCGCATAAGCAATACCATCAAGTGCAAAGCTCACCAACATTAAAAAGTTCAGCAATACAGCATTGGCCGCTAAAGTTGTTTCACCGATACGTGCGCCATAAAAAGTCATAAAGCTAAAACACAGTTGTAGCGCCAGTGAACGAATAAATATATCACGATTTAAATTCACTAAATCAAGTAACTTAGCAACACTTAACCATGCTTTCACGGCAAGGTTAACACCCTGCTTTTTGGCAAGTTGTGCAACTAACATAAGTGCAAAAACAAGGGCAGTATAATCAGCAATTAAAGATGCCCACGCAGCTCCAGCCACACCCCAATCAAGAAATACCACAAAATAAATATCAAGCACGATATTAGTAATATTGGTGATAAGTAATAAATAAAATGGCCCGCGGCCATAATGCACCCCTAACATCCAACCAAGTAAAACCAAATTACACAAAGCAGCAGGCGCACTAAAAATACGAATTGAAAAATAGCTATTTGCTTGTTCTAAAACAGCGTCATTGGCATTTGATAAATATGCCATTAAGGATTGAATAGGTATACTCAGCGCTATTAATAACAGCGCAACCGCTGTTGCTAGTAACAAGCTGCGCTTTAATAGCTCAGCGAGTAAGGTGTGATCGCTTTTACCATAGGCCTGTGCAACCAACCCTGTGGTGCTCATCCGTAAAAAACCTGCTAGCCAAAATAATAACGAGATAACTGCTGAACCGAGTGCTATACCAGCCAAATAGTGAGCGCTTCCTAAGTGACCGATTACAGCGGTATCAACTAAACCTAACATTGGCACGGTAATATTTGATAAAATCATCGGACCGGCTAATAACAGTAAACTTTTATGGTGTGCCTTATGACGTTTAAGAAAATGTTTCATTTAGTATTTGCAGTCCTGTTAGGTTTATCTTTGCGTGCCCATGGCGCTGTCATTCTACAGTATCACCACGTCAGTGAAACCCTTCCTGCGGTAACCAGTGTCAGCAGCGATACATTCACAGAACATATGCAATATTTGCAAGATAATAACTTTAAAGTTATTCCATTAGATGAACTCATCACCGCATTACAAGCCGGCCAGCCTCTGACAGATAAAACCGTCGCGATTACCTTCGATGATGGCTATAAAAATAACTATGAAGAAGCGGCACCAATCTTAGAAAAATTTGGCTATCCATATACTATTTTCGTTAATCCCGAGTTGATTGATGAAGGCAAAAGCTATGTTATGACATGGCAACAGTTAAAAGAGCTATCTAATAAAGGCGCCATAATCAGCAATCACACACAAGTCCATAATTACTTACATCGCAAACAGCCAGGCGAGAGTGAAGAGGCGTGGTTAGCTCGCACTAAAAAAGATATTCTATCTGCTCAGCAACGCATTAAAGAAGAAATTGGTCATGATTACAAATATCTTGCTTACCCTTATGGCGAGTTTAACAATTCATTACAACAGTTAGTTAAATCTCTAGGCTTTGTTGGTATAGGTCAACATTCGGGTGCTGTAGGTATCCATTCTGACTTTACCCGATTACCACGCTTTCCGGCGTCGGGCTTTTACTCAAAACTTGATACGCTTGCCACTAAACTAGACTCGCAAGCATTCACTATCAAGCAGCTCACCTACTCAGATAGCGTAACGCATGAAAACCCGCCAAGTTTAAGTATGCAATTTGATATGCAAGACTTTCATAAAAGTCAGTTTGCTTGTTATGTCTCTGGTATTGGTCAAGCCGATTTAACGTGGCTTAGTAAAGATACGGTGAAGATCACCTCACCTGAAAAACTGAAAAAAGGCCGCTCTCGCTTTAACTGTACGGCCCCATCTATCGCGAAAAAAGGAAACTACTACTGGTTCTCACAACCTTGGGTTATTTTACCTTAACAGCTTGTTTTAGCATTTGTGCCGTTACCTTATCAAGACGAACCACTTCATTAGCCGCATTGAGCTCCACTGCGGCTTTTGGCATCCCCCATACCACAGACGATAATTCATCCTGAGCTATTGTGTAAGCCCCTGCTTGATTTAGGGCCAATAAACCTCTTGCGCCATCACTACCCATACCGGTTAGTAACGCAGCCACTGTCGCTTTCGGACAGGCTACCTCCAAAGAGTTAAATAGCACATCAACAGAGGGACGATGTCGATTAACCAACTCACTCGAGTCAAGCTGACAAAACAAGCCGCCTGCTTTTTTCACCACACTTAAATGCTGATCGCCTGGTGCAATATATGCCCAGCCAGTTTGTAGCTTATCACCATGTTCAGCTTCTTTAACGTTGATTTTACAGGTTCTATCCATGCGCATCGCAAATGAAGTACTAAATACAGGAGGAATATGCTGTGTTATAACAATAGGTGGGCAGTTTTCTGGCATGCGTACTAGCACTTCTTTAATCGCTTCTGTGCCACCTGTTGAAGCACCTATTGCAAGCACGCTATTAGCTTTAAACTCAAGTGTTGCTAAAGAGCTATCGTCTTCAACTTTTGACTCTTTAAAGGCACGCACTCTAGCATCAGCTGCTGTACGCACTTTTTGATGTAGTAAATGCGCATAACGTTGCAAATTTTCAGTGACATTAATAGTTGGCTTGGCAATAAAATCAACTGCGCCAATTTCGAGGGCTTCCAAAGTGATTGGGGAGCCTTTTTGAGTAAGCGTTGAAATCATAACAACCGGCATAGGACGAAGACGCATCAAGTTTTTTAAAAAGCTTAATCCATCCATTTTTGGCATCTCGATATCAAGGGTTAAGACATCTGGATTAAGGCGCTTAATTAAATCTCGGGCTTGATAAGGGTCTTCTGCCGCGCCAACGACTTGAATGTCTTGCGCTTGCTCGAGTACTTCCTTGAGTAAACCACGGATCAAAGCAGAATCATCAACTATGAGTACTTTGATCATATGCTCTCCTAAAATAATTCAATATCCGTTTCTGCATCTTGTTGCTCAATATCGTGTAAGTATTTAATTTCACGTTTCTCGAGTTGATCAGAGTGCAATTCACGCATCTTTTTAACCTGTGCCTTGCCTGTTTGTGGATCAAACATCACCTTACGAGGCCAAGGCCCGCCAACATCATGGGATACTAAATCTAAACCTTCTTCAAGTACATAGGCATTTGCAAAACGAATATTGCCAACACCAATATCTGTCATTGAACGAATAATCTTTCCACCACCAAATAGTTTAACTTTGAGATTGCGTCTAGAAGCACCATTTTTTAGGATTTCATTGATCAAGTATTCCATTGCCCAGTTGCCATAGCGGCAGTTAAGGCTGTGTGCGTTGCTAGGATCAACGCCTTTTTCTGCTGGTAGCATGAAATGATTCATGCCACCAATGCCTAAACCTTCATCGTAAATACAGGCTGCAATACAAGAACCTAGCACGGTTGTGATCAGTTCATCTGATTTTGAAACATAAAACTCGCCAGGCAATACCTTAGCAACGACTTTGTGGCGCTTACCATCCCAAAACCGCTTAACGTGTTCAAAACCAGGCAATACAGGTTTAAAATGACTACTCATAGACCACCTTTTTGATAGATCGTTTGGCCTAAATTCTTAAACTCTTTGTGGTCCTTACCCAGTGTTTCGGAATGCCCTAAGAATAAGTGACCGGAATCGGTCAACAAATCATAATAACGTTTAAATAGGGTATCTTTGGTCGGCTTATCAAAATAAATAACAACATTGCGACAAAAAATAACATCAAACGGCCCTTTCATAGGCCAGCTCTGTAATAAGTTTAGACGTTTAAAAAAAATATTTTTTTGTAGTTCGGGTTTTACTTTATATAACTGTTCATCATGGCTTTTTAAAAACCAGCGTTTAAGTTGGCTTTTGTCTAAACCATTCACATTCGCTGCTGTGTACGTACCAGCCTGCGCTTTAGCGAGCACATTTGAATCTAAGTCAGTGGCTAGGATTTTCACATCCCAGTCAGATGGAAATAAACTGCTTAAGGTCATAGCAATAGTGTAAGGCTCTTCGCCGGTTGAGCAGCCTGCAGACCACACCCTTACACGTTTTTGCTTAGCATTACTTACCAGTAGTTTTGGTACTATGGTATTTTTTAGATAACTAAAATGATGGGGTTCACGAAAGAAAGAAGTCAGGTTAGTCGTTATTGCATTAATAAACTCACTGAACTCTTGCTCTTTGTGCTCTTCGAGAAAATCTAAGTATTCTTTAAAGTTCTTAAGCTTATGTTGGCGAATACGTCTTGCTAAACGCGAGTAAACCATCTCGCGTTTATGCTCCGCTAAGACAATGCCGCAAGCATCGTACACTTGTGACGAAATAGCTTTAAAATCACTATCCGTTAATAAAAACTCTTTCATGTGTTTGACCCTGCAGCTGTAACATTAGATGCAATTAACTAGTTAGAATTTTGTTGGGAAGAGTTTTAAAACTCTTCCCACTCATCACTAGGGTCAACAAAGTTATTGCCTTTTGGCGCCGAGCGTACTGGTGAGCTTGGCTGTTTAGCGGCAGGCGCTGAACTTGCACGGCTGGTTATATCCATCTCATTATTTGATAACGAGAAGAAGTTTAATAAGCGGCGCATATCATTCGCTTGCTCTGCCATTGATTCTCCAGCGGCAGATGCTTCTTCAACCAAGGCAGCATTTTGCTGAGTCATTTCGTCCATTTGGGCAATAGCTTTATTAACCTGCTCAATACCAGAGCTTTGCTCTTCAGATGCTTGGGCAATATCAGAAATCATCGCTGTAACTCTTTGCACCGCTGTAACAATTTCTTGTAATGTTGAACCTGATTCATTAACTAGTAATGTACCATCTTCAACTTTCCCAACACTGTCTCGGATCAATTCTTTGATTTCTTTTGCTGCAGCTGCTGAACGTTGCGCTAAGTTACGCACCTCACCAGCAACAACCGCGAAACCACGGCCTTGTTCACCTGCTCGCGCAGCTTCAACAGCCGCATTCAACGCTAGTAGGTTTGTTTGGAAGGCAATTTCATCAATTACACTGATAATGTCTGCAATCTTCTTACTTGATTCATTAATTGCTGACATACTGGTGACAGCGCGATTTACCACTTCACCACCTTTTTGTGCCTTAGTGCGTGTTTCTTCAGCAAGTTCATTTACTTCTTTTGCATTATCAGCATTTTGACGAACCGTACTGGTCATCTCTTCCATGCTTGATGCTGTTTCTTCAAGTGATGAAGCTTGCTCTTCAGTACGTTGACTTAAATCAGCATTACCTTGTGAAATTTCTTCTGCGCCACTTGCAACCAGCGTTGCTGAGGTATTAATGCGATTAATTACTTCAGTAAGCTTATCAGCCGTGGCATTTGCATCACGTTTTAGCTTGTCGAACGAACCTTGGTAGTCTTGCTCAATACGTTTTGATAAGTCACCGTTCGCCATGGCATCCAGCATGTTGCCAGTGTCTTTTACTGCATCATCAACAATGCTAACAAGGCTATTTAAGCCCTGCGCTAGACGTAAGAAGAAACCTTGTTTACCCGCTTCTTCAACACGCGCTTCTAAGTCACCACTCCCCGCAGCAGCGACGAGGCCTGCAATTTCTTTTTCAATAGCGACTTCCGCGGTTCTATCTTCCCACTCCACTACCGTACCAATACGTTCGTTTTCTGGGGTGAAAATAGGGTTTGCAACCAAGCCAAAAGTACGCCCACCCACTTGAATTTCAGTGCTATAAGTATCACTTAACTTAGCAAGCATGTTGCGTTGATGTGCTGGGTTCTTATGGAACACATCAATATTTTGACCAATCAAATTATTACTGTTGAAATTAGGTAAATCTTTCCTTAAATCACTTTCAGCAATCTTCATCATGTTCAGAACAGCTTCGTTCATGTAAATAATGTTGTTGCCAGAATCAGCAATCATGGTATTCGTTGCCACACGGTCAAGTGCACGACGTACTCGCAGGTTTTCTTCTGCTGCACGCTTTTCAGCTTCGGCTTTATTTACGCTATCAGTAATATCTTGCCACTCAACAATAGTACCTAAACGCTTACCTGATGCGCTCACCCAAGGTGTTGCAATCAAGCTAAAAATAAGCCCTGCTAAACGCAATGTCGTTTTGTATGGTTCAGATAATGTTTTTAGCAGCTCACGTTGGTGTGACGGTTGTTTATGAAAATCATCAACGCAGGTTCCAACTAGGTTTGCAACTGAAAAGCTAGGTAGCACAGTTTGTAACGTTGACTCACGAGCTTGCAGCATTTGCTTTACTTGCTCATTAACGAAAATAATTTTCAAATCGTTATCGGCAATCATCACATTTGCTTGGCATACACGCAGCGCATTTGATAAGTCAGCATCACGTTTTGACTGACGTTCAAGCTCTTTTTGTGGTGTAATATCGGTAGCAAGCTTGATGACTTTAGTGACATTGCCATTGCTATCAATAATCGGGTTATAGGTGCCTTGAATCCAAACTTGCTTGCCATTTTTACCGACACGCTTAAATTCATCAACAAAGAATTCACCGCTGCGTAATCGTTGCCAAAACTGTTGATATTCAGGGCTTTGCGACTCTTCTTCAGCAACAAACATAGAGTGGTGTTGCCCTTGAATTTCTTCGAGTTGGTACCCCATGGTGTTTAAGAAATTAGCATTGGCAGTAATGATCTGCCCCGATGGTTGAAACTCAATCATCGCTTGCGACTTTCTCAGTGCCGCAATAACTAAATCATTTTCCGACTCAACATTTTTAGGACTGCTAAACCATCCCATACCCTTCACCTTCTTGTTAATCTACCCAGTTAAATGTCCATTGTTTTTTGTAGGTCAAGTAATGCGACCATCTTCTCACCCACATTGACTAAACCCGCAACAAATTGCGCGTTGTCTGAGTCAGACAAATGTGGCACTGCCTTCGCTTCATGCTCTGCAATGCTATAGACATCCGAGACGGCATCAACTGCGATGCCCATAATTTTACATGTATTTTCAAGCTGTACTTTTAGAACGATTACAACGGTTAACGGCCCGTACTCTATGGCTGATATACCAAAACGAAGCCTTAAATCAATAATTGGCACTATAGTGCCGCGCAGATTAATAACCCCTTTGACGAAATCCGGTGAGTTAGGGATCACCGTAATTTCTTCCCAACTGCGAATTTCTTGCACCGTTAAAATATCTACACCGTACTCTTCTTCGGCCATAAAGAAGGTTAGGAATTGTTTTACATCTTGATCTTGTTCAAGAGTTAGCTTGTTATGCAGGTCGTCGTGTTGTGCAATCATGACGCCTCCAAATTCGCTTTTGACTCTATAATCAATTCCTGGCTCCCTGGCTTTCTAAGCCCAGATAATTTAATCAAACCACTAATATCAACAATCAAAGAAACACGACCATCGCCTAAGATTGTAGCCCCAGAAACGCCATCAACTTTTTGATAGTTTGCCTCCAAACTTTTGATTACGACTTGTTGTTGAGATAATAAGTCGTCAACTAATAAACCTACTTTTTGATTGTCGCTTTCAACAACAACCAGTAAGGTTTTATCAAGCGTTTCAATTGCCCCTTGGTGGTTAAAAATATTGTAAAGCCTTAAGATTGGAATATATTCATCACGTAAGCGCAGCACATCTAAATCTTTACCAACCCGACTTACCTTACTGATATCGATTTGCAATGATTCGATAATCGAAATTAGCGGGATAATATAAGTATGCTCAGCAATACGTACTAACTGCCCATCTAAGATAGCCAATGTTAGCGGTAGGCGAATTGTAAATGTCGAACCTACGCCCGGTGCTGAAGCCACTTCCACAGAACCGCTCAACGCTTCGATATTGCGCCTTACTACATCCATACCAACGCCACGACCCGATAGGTCGCTTACTTGATCGGCTGTAGAAAACCCTGGTAAGAAAATAAGCTCGTTTACTTCGTTATCAGACAACTCATCAGTTTCTGAAATTAGGCCGTTTTTAATTGCCTTTTCACGAATTTTAGTGGTGTTAAGACCTTGGCCATCATCCATAATTTCGATAACAATATTGCCACCTTGATGAAACGCATTGAGCGTGACAGTACCAACAGGGTTTTTACCCGCAGCAACACGCTTATCAACAGTTTCTAAGCCATGGTCTAGGGAGTTTCTCACTAGGTGAACCATAGGATCAGAAAGCTTCTCCATCACGGTTTTATCTAGTTCGGTTTGCTCACCAAGTAACTTTAGCTCAACTTGTTTATCAAGCTTTTGCGAGATATCTCGCACTAAGCGAGGGAAGCGACTAAACACAAAGCTTATTGGCAACATACGAATACGCATGACGTTTTCTTGTAAGTCACGAGTATTATGTGCCAGTTGCGCTAAGCCCTCTTGTAGAGAAGCAATCGTCGCTTCAGTGATTTCTTGCTCACCCAATTGGCTTAACATCGCTTGGGTAATAACTAATTCACCCACCATGTTGATGAGTGAGTCAACTTTATCAATACCAACCCTGATTGAGGTTGATTCTGCATTGGCAGTAGTTGCTTTAACTGGCGCAGGCTTTTTGGTATCAGTAGTTGGTTTAACTACTGCAGGCTCAGCCTCTTTCACTGGTGCTGCATCTTCTGTAGCAGTTTCAGCTGCCGAAATATCTTCATCACCAAACAAACCACCGCATAGCGTGATGGTAATATCAGCGTCATCCTCAACCCATTCAAAAATTTCTTCTATACAGCTTTGCTCTTTGTCTGTGGTTAAGAAAAAGCGCCACGATAAGAAACAATCTTCAGGGGCAAGGTTAGTGATATCAGGCACATCATCTTGAAAAGCTTGTGTTTCAAGTTCACCCAACTCCGCTAATTCACTGATCATGTACAGTGGTTCATTACCGGTTTTAAATAAATGATGGTGTGGTTTGAAATCGATTTGATAGGTATTAAAACTGTTTTCGCTGACAGCTTCTTGCGCTTGAGCAGGTTCTTTACTTGCAGCACGCATGCCGAGAATTTCTTCAAACTTAATACGAAGTTCATCAGCTTCAGTTAGGTCTGGCTGCTGCTCAGCTTGCAAAGTTCTAAGTAAAGCTCGTAAACAATCAACTGATTTTAAAAGTAAATTTACATGCTCAGCAGTAAGATCACGTGAGCCTTCACGGATTTGATCTAACAGGGTTTCGAGAACATGAGTAAAATCTGCAACGGCACTAAAACCAAAGGTTCCACTGCCTCCTTTTATCGAATGCGCAGCGCGAAAGATTGTATTTATTGTCTCTAAGTCTTCTTCGCCAGGTACTAAGTTTAATAACTCAGCCTCCATAGCATCGAGTCCTTCAAAGCTTTCTTCGAAGAATACTTCAAAAAATTGGCTTAGATCTATACTCATGCCCCGCTCCTATTATTAGCGAATCACTTTTTTCAATACCGCTAACAATTGCTCAGGATTAAATGGCTTAACAATCCAACCAGTTGCTCCAGCAGCTTTTCCTTCAGACTTTTTATCAAGCCCCGACTCTGTGGTCAGCATCAGTAAAGGTGTGAACTTATAATTAGGTAAGCTACGTAATTCACGAATAAGGGTAATACCATCCATTACCGGCATATTCACATCAGAAATAACTGCATCAAAGCCTTGTTGCTTTGCGATGTTTAATGCTTCACTGCCATCTTTTGCCTCTGTAACATCAAAGCCAGCTTTTTTAAGCGTAAAACCAACCATTTGGCGCATAGATGCAGAATCGTCTACTGCTAAAATTCTTTTCATAAAAACCTCTTAATTGGCATTCTCAAGCACAAGGTAATGACTTAAGCCCAAACTATTAATTGCCTGTAGCAAAGGTTTGCTCTCGCCAACCCAAATAATTTTGTGTTGCACAGAAAGCAAGTGCTTCTGTAATGCACATAAAAGCTGAATTGATGCTGTGTCAGCACGTGTCACTTCACTGATATCCAGACAAATATCATCATTTGCTGACAACTCTTGTAGCAAATCTTGATGGAGCGTTTCGACCTGACTAATAGCTAATTCTGTAGGGAGCTTTAACATTACTTCTTCTTTCCCTGCTTTAAACAATTCATAACAAAAGCTTAGACTGACTAAATAAAAATGCCATAATTTGAATCAAAAAATAGTAAAATTTTTTAGTAGCTTAGACATATATGTCAAAAAAGGAAGCTTTTCTTTTGCTGAAATTGACTCACCAAGCAAAGAAAATTTACTTTGCGTAATAATCTGCTATTTTTTTGAACTCATCAGTCAAAGTTGTGGCATTAATCAAGGGCACACTTCCTTGTTTAAATTCAGGCTTAAAAATGGCACGCACAGAACCATCACCATCAACCATCACCACAGAAGCACTATGATCAACGGCATACTCTTGCTGATCACTGTCGTTAATTGCGTAAATTAAGCCAAGCTCTCTAACAAAGGGGAAAAGTTGTTTGTGTGGGCCTGATACAGCAAGAAATTCAGGGTTAAAGTAATCAATGTAAGCTTTGCGTTTTTCGGTTGTATCACGCTTTGGATCAACAGCAACAAACCATACTTGCACTTTGTAACCTTGGCTTAATTGCTTTTGCACTGCAGTTAATTTCGCCAGTGTCATTGGGCAGATATCAGGACAGCTAGTGTAGCCTAAAAAGACCAAGTTCCAATGCCCCATAAATTGGCTATTATCTGCAGGTTTACCATGTTGGTCAGTTAATAAAAACGGACTAATCGGCTTTGCTGGCTCGTAAACGAGCGCTTCAACTTTAGGAGCGGTGTTATTTTTGCCACAACCGGTTACAAATAATACCGCACTGAAACATAAAAAAGCGACGATTCGTGTCATAAAACTAACCATTTATCAATAAATAAGGCGATAAAGAGTAGCATTAAATGCACAATTGAAAAACGAAATAAATCCATTGCGGTATCATCTTTTGGGGCAATTTTTAGTTTTAATGCCTTATAGATGAAGACCGCATTTAGAGCGCTTGCCCCTAGCAAGTAAATTAACCCTGACATACCAATTAGATAAGGCAGTACACATACCAAAGCTAGCAAAATGCTATAACCAACAACACAGGTTTTACAAAATTCAATACCGTGAGTAACAGGCAGCATAGGAATTTTTGCACGCTCATAGTCACTTTTACGCGCAATTGCTAATGCCCAAAAGTGTGGTGGAGTCCAAGTAAATATAATCATCACTAATAACCATGGCGCAGCAGCCATATGGCCCGTTTCAGAAACCCACCCTAAAAGCGGCGGCATCGCACCAGCTAACCCCCCAATAACAATATTTTGAGGTGTCGCGCGCTTTAAAAACGAAGTGTAAATAAAGGCATAACCAACGAGTGCAAACAAAGTAAGGATTGCCGTTAATGTATTTGCCCACACCATAAGCATAACAAAACCTAGCACACCGATGGTCGCCGCAAAGCTCAAAGCATGCTGTTTGCTTAGGCGCCCTTTTGCCACAGGGCGATGACGTGTACGTGCCATTTTACTGTCGATTTCACTATCAACAACATGATTGATTACAGCAGCAGCGGCCGATAACAAACCAATACCAAGCAAACTTGCAAGCTGTACAAACACTCCACGCCCAACATCGGGAGCCAATGCCAAACCAACCCAAGCAGTTAGTACAAGCATGGCAACTACTTTAAATTTACTGATAGCTAAGTAATCTTTAAGTAACTCTGAGCTTTGGCTAAATAATGATTTTTCTGTGCTTAGTAATATTGCCATCACAGCCTCCTAGGTTCTTATTTTTAAATGGAAGCATAGTCTTACCATGCTAAGCAGTAGTAGTGCGGCCATTAGATTGTGCGCAAGCGCAACACTTAATGGGAAGTGCCAATGCACAACAGCTAGGCCTAAACAGATTTGGCACAGCAAAGCGATTAATACGGTGACTGTGCAGTGCTTAATTTTTCGAGAGTAACATCTTGAATATATGCGCCACATGATCAGTGCTAACACCACACAAGTAACCAACGCCCAAATACGATGCAGTAAGTGAATTGACATACGCGCTTGCTGCGATAACACACCATATTCATAGGTACTGTGCTCGAGCGGCAGTTGAAAAACGCTCTTCAAAGAAAACGGTTGTCCGTAGCTACAAAGCGGTAAGCCATTACAATGCGGAGCGGCATAATTTGCAGCAAGCCAGCCACCCAACGCAATTTGCAGTATTAGTACCACCAAACCCACAAGCGCTAGACGATAGTATGGCTTTGCACCGCTATCATTACTCGCTACGGGTTTCGTTTTTAAGCGTAGATACAATAAAAACACCAACGACAAAATACTAAAACCGCCAAGTAAATGTCCCATTACAACCAAAGGCTGTAAGTTCATAGTCACAGTCCACATGCCCAATGCGGCTTGGAAGATCACCAGTAGTAATAGTGCCAGTGGCAATTTAACCGGCGTATTTGGATATTGGCGTTTTAACCATGCAAAAACAAACAAAGCTAAAATTAATAGGCCAAGGGCACCAGCAAAATAGCGATGGATCATCTCTTTCCAAGCTTTTGCTGCCTCAAACATCATATCAGGGTAGTTTTGTTCAACATGTAACAGAGCAGTTTCATGTTTTGGCACAGTTAAAAACCCATAGCAACCAGGCCAGTCTGGACAGCCAAGCCCAGCATCACTCAGCCGTGTATAAGCACCAAGCCCAACAACCAAGATAGAGAAGAAAACCGTAATTAAGACTAAATATTTATAATTTTTATACATCTTTATCCCCTTAATGAGGTTTAACTTGAACGCGCGTAGTTAAGTAGTTTTTTTAAGTCTTTAAGTAAGCCTTTTTGAATAAGTCTGTTTTGTTCAGGCTCAGCCTTGTAGGGGTAATGCAAAACCACTAAGCCCATGTGATCAACCAAGTATAAATCTCCCGCTTTGAGCGCTGGACTTACCACCAATTGACGCCAGTTTGCCGGTATCTGCTGTTGATTTGTCAGTACCGCCACATCCACTTTTTGCTGATTTTTACCTAAAGCGACGTATAGGTTATCTAGGCTTGCTAATTGGTTTTCACATACTTCATTGCACTCCTTTGGATAATTAAGCGCAATAGTCCATTGTTTGGGCTCACCTTGTTGCCAATCAGCTAATTTAACTTCTTCGCTTAAAAGCTCACCATGATTACTCGAACCACTTGGTAACCACTCAAGCTTCAATGCTGCATAAGCAAGTGCCAGCGGCACAAAACAGCATAAAACGAATAAACTAAGCGGGTTTATTTTCATAACCTCTCCTTCTCATCGCAAAATAAGCAATAACCACACAAGCTAAGCCAATTAATAACCACTGTACGGCATAGGCGTAATGTTTATCTGGCCCCATCACGACACTCTGATAATGCGGAGTTGCGATACCATCAGCTTCATTGCGATAACCAATAAAGCCTTGTAAGGGCATTGCTAATTGAGTACTCAAAATTGCTAAATCAATACCTTGAATTCGCTTTGGCCACCCTTGTTCTGCACCAATCTCATCGGCAAGCGTAAAACCTTGCAAGTTGCCTTGTTTCAATTGCACTGTGGCCGTAAAACGTGTTGATTCTGGCCACACAACTGTTGGCAATTGGCTCCGGTTTGTAGGGGCTTTTAGCCAACCAAAGTTAACAATTAAAGGTGCGGTTTCACCTGCAATAGTCATAGCTACAAGTAAGTCATAGCCCACTTGTCCCTGATAGATTTGATTATCAAGCAGCCAGTACTGTTGTTTATTTACCTCGCCAGAGACCTTAACTTGCAAACCCGTTTTATTTAGCTCTGTAGGTAGACTTTGCAGCGCTTGCCAGCTCAAAATTCCTTGTTCTTTCGAAACGGCCAACTGGCTTAGTTGCTGCTGTTTTTGCTCGCCTCGTTGGTATTGCCAAACGCTTAGTCGTAAACAAATAAGCACTGCTAGTATCACAACGCAAATTGCGATAATTGAGCTAAGCTTTTGTTTACGCCATAAAATTAACTGCATTTGGATTACCTAATATGATTAAAATCATTATTGTTTTGTTATTACTTTATATTCTGTTCAACCTATTTAGAGCGCTGTTTGTGATGATGTCAGCAAAAGAGCACTCGAAACCTATGTCGCATTACCTAGGTCGTCGAGTGCTGTTTTCAGGTATTGTGCTGATCCTTATCATTGCCGCGTTAAAGCTTGGATTTATACATACAAACCCGTCGCCGCTTCACAAAGCTACAGCACGTACACAAATACAAATAAGCACAACCACACCACATCAACAAAGTGCCAATACCAAGCGGCTGCTTGAAAGGCAAAATGCTTTTCACTCGTAAAGTGACCTTTAAAAATTCTTAGCAAAACCACGAATAAAATGATGGTTCCTAAAGTCACGTGCATACCATGGAAGCCTGTTAACAAGAAAAAGGTATTTCCGTACACTCCCGCATCAAGGGTTAACCCTAAATCACGATAAGCATGCATATACTCGTAAACTTGTAAGCCAAGGAAAATCACACCTAATAGCACGGTTAAAGATAAAAACACCTTAAGAGCGCCACGCTTATTGTTTTCCATAGCAACATGAGCAAAGTGAATTGTGACCGAAGAGGTAAGTAGAATAAGCGTATTGATCAGGGGGAGACCTTGCCAGCCCATAGCCTGTGTTGTCTCGCCCGATGGAGTGGTTAACAGCGGCCATACAGCTTCAAAGGTTGGCCAGAGTACTTCGTTGGTCATGGCATTATTGCCTGCGCCACCAAGCCAAGGCACTGAAATCATTCGAGCGTAAAAAAGAGCGCCAAAAAATGCCATAAAAAACATGACCTCAGAGAATATAAACCAGCTCATACCTTGTCGGAATGAGCGGTCCATTTGTGCTGAGTAAAGCCCTTTATGAGACTCTTCAATAACGTTTTTAAACCAACTAAAAACCATATAAATTAATATGGCAATGCCAAGATACAATACATACTGGCCATTACTGCCTTCACCACTGACTTGCATCACAGTTAAACCAGCACCGACAGCAATTAAAAACATCGCGATGGCGCCCACTATTGGCCAAGGGCTTTGTGCTGGAACATAGTATTTTTCGTAGTTTTGATTCATTTTGTTTGCTCCCAATTAGCAATTAGCTTGGCGGCTTTTAATCGTTTTTAGCCACAACATGCCCGCTAATATCAAACACGGTATACGACAATGTCAGTTCCTCAACATCGTCGGGTAACTCAGTATCAACATAAAACAACAAGGTAAATTCCATTTCTTCACCGGCTTTCATTGGCTGCTGATCAAAGCAAAAACAGGCGATTTTATGTAAATACTTTGCCGCTTTTCCCGGTGATACCGATGGAATTGCTTGCATGACTTTGTCTTCATTACTGGTGTTTTTTGCTGAGAATTTAACTTCACGCATGGCACCAGGTTGTACCGCCACGCTGTATTGCTCAGACTGCACCTTAAATGGCGCGCCGCTTTGAGCGTGAGTGGTAAAGCTGACATCAACTTGACGCTGTGTATTTATTGATTCACTCGCGCTCGCTTTTTCTAATGATGGCTTACCATTCAACCCTGTAACGTCGCAAAACACGTCGTAAAGCGGCACCATTGCAAAAGCAAATGCGAACATGAGCAAGCATGTAATCAGCAGTTTTTTTAGCAAAGGTGCATGGTTCATTACTTAATCTCCGGCGGTGTTTCAAAAGTGTGGTAAGGCGCTGGAGAATCTACTTCCCACTCTAAACCTTCAGCTCCATCCCATACTTTGGCAGGCGCTTTTTCGCCACCTCTAGCACATTTAAATACCACCAACACAAACAATAGTTGTGATAAGCCAAATGCAAAACCACCAATACTGATAATGGCGTTAAAGTCAGCGAATTGCAGAGCATAGTCAGGAATACGACGCGGCATACCGGCAAGGCCAACAAAGTGCATAGGGAAGAACAGCACGTTGACACTGATTAGCGATAGCCAGAAATGCCATTTCGCCAGCGTTTCGTTGTACATGTTGCCAGTCCATTTCGGTAACCAATAATAGGCTCCCGCCATAATTGAGAACACGGCTCCTGTCACGAGCACATAATGGAAGTGTGCCACCACAAAATAGGTATCGTGATACTGGAAATCTGCCGGTGTAATGGCAAGCATCAAGCCAGAGAAACCACCTAAGGTGAATAACACAATAAAGGCGATGGCAAACATCATCGGAATTTCAAAGCTAATTGAACCGCGCCACATGGTGGCTACCCAGTTAAACACTTTAACGCCCGTTGGCACCGAAATGAGCATTGTGGCGTACATGAAAAACAACTCGCCGGCTACAGGCATGCCTGTGGTAAACATATGATGTGCCCAAACGATGAAGCTCAGCAGCGCAATGGATGAGGTTGCATACACCATAGAAGCATAGCCAAATAACTTTTTTCGTGAGAAGGTCGGCACAATAGTCGAAATAATCCCAAAGGCTGGCAAAATCATGATGTACACTTCGGGGTGACCGAAGAACCAGAAAATGTGCTGGAACATCACAGGATCACCACCACCTGCCGCATCAAAAAAGCTTGTTGCAAAGTATTTATCTGTCAGCACCATAGTGACAGCCCCAGCTAAAACAGGCATAACTGCGATCAATAAGAATGCTGTGATTAACCAAGTCCAAACAAATAGCGGAAGCTTCATCCAAGTCATACCCGGCGCTCTTAGATTGACGATAGTCACGATAACGTTAATCGCCCCCATAATTGAGCTAATACCCATGATATGTATGGCAAATACAAACAGTGCAGTGTTATCGTTACTATAAGTGGTGGAGAGTGGTGCGTAGAATGTCCAGCCAAACGCAGGACCACCACCTGGCATCAGTAACGAAGCCAACAGGATTAAAAATGCGAAAGGTAATATCCAAAAGCTCCAGTTGTTCATGCGTGGCAGTGCCATATCAGGTGCACCAATCATCATAGGCACCATCCAGTTAGCAAGCCCAGTAAATGCGGGCATAACGGCGCCAAACACCATGATCAAACCATGTACCGTGGTCATTTGGTTAAAAAAGTGCGGATCAACTAACTGTAATCCTGGCTGAAATAGTTCAGCGCGGATCACCATAGCCATCGCTCCACCAATCAAGAACATGGTAAGAGAAAAAATCAGGTATAAACTCCCGATGTCTTTATGATTGGTGGTGTAAAGCCAACGCTTAAAACCTTTAGCAGGATGATGATGGTCGTGATGCGCATGCCCAGTTGCTTGCTCATTAATAACGTTACTCATTATTTCGCCTCCGCTGCTGCATCAATCGCGGCTTGAATTTGACTCGGTTGGATCACATCGCCGGTATCATTACCCCATGCATTTCGCTTATAGGTAATAACCGCAGCAAGTTGCTTAATTGAAAGCTGCTTATCAAACGCTTGCATCGCCGTACCAGGGCGGCCATGTAACACGATATCTATGTGATCTTTTACATCACCTAATACAATGGGGCTGCCTTTAAGTGCAGGAAACACGCCTGGTAAGCCCATACCAGTAGGCTGGTGACATGCAGCACAACTTGCCATATACACTTGCTCACCTAAGGCCATAAGCTCTTCTTTAGGTAATGTTTGATCAAGCAAAGCAGCATCAGCGGCTGCTGCATTAGCCTTTTCTTCCTTAGCATCTGCAAGCCAATTAGCAAATTCATCTTCAGGTAAGGCTTTCACCACAACAGGCATAAAACCATGATCTTTACCGCATAGTTCTGCACATTGACCACGGTAAACACCTGGTTCGTTAATACGTGTCCACGCTTCATTGATAAATCCCGGGTTTGCGTCCTTTTTAACTGCAAAATCAGGAACCCACCACGAATGAATAACATCGTCTGAGGTCATTAAAAAGCGGACTTTTTTATTGATAGGAAGCACTAGCGGTTTATCTACCTCAAGCAAATAATGCTCCGTTTTTTCTGCCTGATTGTCTATTTGATCTTTTGGTGTAGATAGGATTGAGTAATAGGCTATATCTTCACCCATATATTCGTAATGCCACTTCCATTGCGAGCCTGTCACTTTAATTGTGATATCAGCTTTAGAGGCATCTTCCATAGCAATGAGAGTTTTTGTGGCAGGCACAGCCATGGCTATTAAGATGACAAATGGAATGGCAGTCCAAAGTATTTCAACTTTTGTACTTTCATGAAATTGGGCAGGCTTGGCCCCTTTAGATTTACGGTGGTGTATTAAAGCCCAAAACATCACCGCAAATACGATGATGCCGATTACACAACAGATAATAAATATCGTCATGTGTAACTCATAAACATTATTACTTATATCAGTCACCCCTTTTCGCATATTGTATTGACTATTTGCCAATACAATTTCTGGGAGTGCAACCAATATAAGCCACAAGGCGTAACGCAGTTTACCCATGTGACGGCTCCTTTAGATGCTATTGCAAGACGCAAAGCGAAAAGGCGATACAGCAAGGTGCCCATTCGTTTTTTTTATTGTTCAGAGCGACTACGTATCATTTTAACTCACTTATGATACTGGCCCCCTGTCTAACACCTCGCACATTTTTGTGTCTTTTTATTAATCAGGTGTTAATACATTGCTTTAACCAATTAGTTAAAAAATGACCAATAAGCAAGTTTTAGTGATAATAAATGTTTATTTTGGTGCAGAAATAACAACTATAATCAGCGCGTTATTTAATGTTATGGTTTACGAAGAATATACAAAAAGAGAGGAAAACTGCGCCATATAAGGCTTTAAATAAAGAGTAAGGATTCACAAATCCTAATTAAGTGGCAAAATCACAATGGCGCACCAAATTGAGTCAATTTAGCGCACCAAATAAGGGACAACTACATCCAGTCAGCGTTACGAATGACTCCTACAGCTAACCCTTCAATATTGAAAGATTCATGCTCAAGGTCAACCTCAATAGGTGAGAACTCTTCGTTTTCAGCGTGTAAAAGTACTTTCCGACCTGCTTTTTCTAGCCGCTTAACAGTTACATCTTCATCAACTCGAGCTACAACAACTTGTCCATTTTCAGCAACTTGCGTTCTATGTACTGCAAGCAAGTCACCGTCCATAATACCAATATCTTTCATACTCATGCCATTTACACGTAGTAAAAAGTCAGCGGCTGGTTTAAATAACGTAGGGTCAACTTGGCAATGACTTTCGACATGCTCCTGAGCCAAAATTGGCTCACCAGCTGCAACACGGCCAATCAAAGGTAAACCTAACTGCTCAGGTTCATCTTCTTCAATCAACTGAATACCACGACTCGCTCCAGGCTTCATTTTGATCATGCCTTTTTTTGCCAGTGCTTTTAGATGTTCTTCAGCGGCGTTGGCACTTTTAAAACCCAATGTTTGAGCTATTTCAGCGCGTGTTGGCGGCATGCCTGTATCTTTAATAAAGACTTTAATTAGTTCTAAGATTTGCGATTGGCGTTTAGTTAATGGGCGCATACAACTGGTTTTCCATACAGTACATTTAACTGTGAGTATATACAGTTATTTGAAAATCGCAAATTTAAATTAACTCCATCATATTGCTACAAAACTAACATTGAACCGCAATGAAAGATGCCATAAGGTATTAGCTTTAATTCGCATGTTAAGGAAACACAATGAGTATTTGGCACCATCCAATCACGCTGGAGCAATGTAAAGACTTGGAACAAGGAGTAACCGGGCAAGGCACTTTAATGAAAACGATGGGTATTGAGGTGACTGAAATTGGCGATGATTATTTAGTGGCCACCATGCCTGCAATTCCTGAACACCATAACCCTATGGGCATGGTTCATGGCGGAGCAAACGTTGTGTTAGCAGAAACAGTGGCAAGCTATGCAGCCAACTTTGTGATTGATTTCAATAAATTCTATGCTGTTGGTCAAGAGATTAATGCCAACCACATAAAAGCGTCTCGAAAAGGGACATTAACGGCAACGGCCAGACCACTTCATTTAGGTAAGCGCACCTCTGTTTGGGATATCAAAATTACCAATGCTGCTGGGGAGCTGTGCTGCGTATCAAGAATGACCGCAGCAGTCGTAGAGCGCTAAATTCAGTTTACTTTTCGACTGGATAAATAGTAATTTCAATCCCTGCGCCAATTGCTGAGATACGTAACAAGGTATCTGCATGCAGGGGTTGGTTAAAGCACTTTGGCGAGTTACCCGATTCAAAACCTAAATCAAATGTACGTTTTGAACAAGATAACCACTGCTTTAATGCATTGCGCGAGCAAGATTCAATTAATTCGCAAAGCTGGTTAATCGCTTTGTCTGGAGAGCTGATATCTGCAGTTGCTTCAATGCGTGCAAGTTGACGGTATTCATCTTGGTCATAATGTAAAACCATAGCGTTTTTCTTCAAATCAGCAACAAGCGCACTAATATCGTGCTTTGATTCAAGCTCCAGATCTACATTTAAAAATTGAATTTCCGACATACTCTCGTTTTTATCCTCTATTGATATCGACTGAAACTTTAACTCAGTTTTGTATATATACCAAATCTAGAATACAGTTAATGCGACATTTTGCCGCATTGGCAATACAGCTAAACAACCTAAAATAGCGCCCATACAACAATAATAACGGGGTGGTAATGAATAAACGCATGTTCAAATATGCTCGTAAAGGGCATAAATGGCTAGGCTATTTACTTGCTTTGCAGATCTTTTTTTGGCTATTAGGTGGGCTTGTAATGAGTTCATTGCCGCTTGAAAAAGTGCATGGAAAACATCTAGCAAATCGCAGTCTAAGTAACCCTTTCTTAGTGTCAGACTACTCTGCTTCTATCGATAAAATAACGGCACAATTTGAACAAATTGAAAGTATCAAGTACAGCCACTTTTTAGAGTCGCCAATCATAGAAGTCACGGCACCGAGCGGCTCCTTTAATTTTGATGGCAGAACAGGTGATAAAATGCCTGCGCCGAATAAAGCACAAATAATTGAAAACGCGAGAACTCACTTACTTATTAACGCAAATATCACGCAAGCACAGCTGTTAACCAAAGGACCAAGAGAAGTGGCTCACAAGGCCAATGTTTGGCAAGTGAGTTTTGATGATTGGCTGACAACAACCTTATATTTAGATAGCCAAACCGGTAAAGTCATTACAGTGCGCAGCTCCCTATGGCGCATTTTCGACTTTTTCTGGATGCTACACATCATGGATTATGATGAGCGCGAAAACTTTAATAACCCACTTCTAATTAGCTTTTCGGCCACCAGCGTACTGTTTTGTATTACGGGGATTATTTTATTGCTACAGAACATTCGTTTAAAACGTAAAAAGCCTGCTAAACGTGCTGGTCAATCAAAATAGGGTTGCCATCTGGGTCGGTGATAATAAAACTCGCGTCACCGGCTTTTTGTATTTCTAACCCTTGTTGCTGAAAATGCGCGGCTAATTGCTCAAAAGTGGCAAACTCTACCAGTGCCTCAGCATTTTGATCCCAGCCTGGATTAAAGGTCAGCATGGTTTTATCAAACATGCCTTGAAACAAACCTATTAAATGTTCGCCGTTTTTCATAATTAACCAATGCTGCTCAATTTCGCCGGCAAATTCTTTAAAGCCTAGTTTTTCATAAAACTGCTTTGAAGCATGAATATCTTTCACATTTAAACTCACAGAAAAGGCACCTAATAACATAGTTGTAATTCCTCTAATAAACGGCCTAACAACTATAGCTGAGTTGAAAAACTTTTCCTTTTTAGAATAGTAGCTCTAAAATGGCTGCTCCTGTAGTTCACTGATGTGATGGATATGCGTTTATTTCTATATTTAACCCTTTGTTTAATTTTTACTTCCCCTGTATCCGCTAAACAATTTTCGAGCTTTTACAGTGCAAAAAAGCACTTAATTAAGAATCTACCAAGCAATAGTAAAAGCTTATATTGTGGCTGCGATATAAAGCGCCAAGGTAAAAAGCTTGTACCAGACCCTGAAGCTTGTGGTTATATTCCAAGAAACGCCATTACCCGCTCAGGAAACGAAAACGCTCGAGCAAAAAGAATAGAATGGGAGCATATAGTACCTGCGTGGGAGTTTGGTCATCAATTACAATGCTGGCAGGATGGCGGACGTAAAAACTGCATTAAGGTCAGTGAAAAATTTCGTCAAATGGAAGCCGACATAAATAACCTCGCTCCAGCTATTGGCGAGATCAATGCAGACCGTTCTAATTTTCGCTACGGAATAGTCGCAACATCTAGTGCCAGTTATGGAGCTTGCCCAGTAAAAATCGATTTTAAGCAACGTGTATTTGAGCCACCGATTTATGCAAGAAAGCAAATAGCCGATACCTACTTTTATATGCAAAAAACCTATGGCTTAAAAATATCTAACAAACAACGTAAGCTATTTGAGTCATGGCAGAAGCTCAAAGTAGCTGAAATTAGTAACCGTAAGTCTTTATAACTAAAAGCACATTCATTTACATTTGAGGCGCTACAATTTATTGCTTTCAGATACAGTAATTGCTAATTTTTAAGAAATACTATCGGAAAGGAAGCAAATATGTTTAACAATAATAAACTCGCCTTAGCAATATTTTTAGCAGTCTCAGGCGCGTCTCTATCTGGCTGCGGTGGCGGCGGTGGCTCTTCGAGCAATAACAACACAACAAACCCGCCACCAACAAGTTCAGAACCCACTTGGACCGCTGGTGTTTTTGAGCCATCAAGTGAATTTAAAGATCAATGCGCCGTACCACGAACAGGCAATGATCCTTATAACAATAATCAGCCTTACCCAGATACTGCTGGCTCTGAGTTTACCGAGAAGATGTGGTTACGTTCATGGAGTGACGAAACCTACCTTTGGTACGACGAAATAGAAGACAACAATCCTGATAATTTCAGCTCTGTCGCCGCTTATTTCGACCAGTTAAAAACATTCGAAACGACGGACTCGGGTTCTTTTAAAGATAACTTTCATTTTAGCAGACCTACTGAAGAGTATTTTAAAGAAGCTCAATCTGGGGTTGTTTCAGGTTATGGAATTAACTGGGTATTTATCAGTAATGTTCCGCCACGAGAGCTACGTGTTGCCTATTTAGAGGATGACTCACCTGCTGCAAATGCAGGGTTACAACGCGGTGATACTATTTTAATGGTTGACGACGTTAGTATTGACACTAATACCCAACAAGGCGTAGATATTTTAAATGAAGCGCTATTTGGGCCTACGGCTGGTGACGCCCATAACTTTGTTGTACGCAGTAATGATGGTACTGAAAAATCCTTTACTCTAGTAGCCGGTAATATTGCTCAAACGCCCGTTCAGAATGTTGATACCTTAACAACTGAGAACGGTACAAAAGTTGGGTATATGCAATTTAATAGCTTTATCAGCATTGCTCAACCTGAACTGATAAGTGCTGTGAATAAGTTCAAAGCTGATAATATTGATGAGTTGGTTATCGATTTTAGATATAACGGCGGCGGTTTATTAGCGCTTTCATCGCAGCTTGCATATATGGTTGCGGGTCCTGCTAATACCGATGATTTCTATTACTATCAAACGATTCAAAACGACAAACAGCCGCAAGATGATCCATATCCATTTATCGACCTTGAAATTGATTACTCTACCTACAGAACAACGGGTAATAGTCTGCCAGATCTAAATTTATCAAAAGTGTATGTGTTAAGTACCGATAACACCTGCTCTGCATCTGAGGCGTTTATTAATGGTTTAAAAGGCATTGATGCGGAGGTAATCTTAATCGGTGGCACCACCTGCGGGAAACCCTATGGTTTTACACCAACACATAACTGCGCAACCACTTATTATACAATCCAATTTTCAGGCGCAAACTATAAAGGCTTTGGGGAATACGCCGATGGATTTAAACCAACACCTTCCCCCCAGTTTGATGCGGACATAAAAGGCTGCGAGGTTACAGATGACTTTGATCACAAACTAGGTGATAGCGAAGAGAGCTTATTAGCAACCGCGCTTTATCACATTGAAAATAATACCTGCCCAATTGTGGTGGAGTCCTCAAGTGCTAAGCAACCAAGCTTTACATCACAAGCAATTCAAGAAACAGGGCTACCACTTACAATTAAGCAACCGCTTTACAAAAATAATATGGATTTAACCCGTCCGCTACCAGCGAAGGAAGGTAATAATGAATAAAACACTGTTATTAACCTGCACTTTACTGGCAAGCTTAGCGGGCTGTAAAAGTACCCAAGCGGAGCAACCGCAAGATGCTACGCTTGTTCGCGTAAATCCAGGTGTGATTACGGAGTTACAGCAGGCAATTCAATCCGCCAAAGGTGGTGCTATCGTCACACTAGCCGACAATGTATTTACTAAAAGTTCAGAGCTATTGATTGATCACGGCACCAACAAAGGGCCGGATGGCCTCCCTATTATGGGCGCTCATGCAATTCCTTCTGAGAAATTTGTTTTACAAAAATCAGGTGAGCAATGCCTACTTTACTACCCTAAAAAAGAGCTACGTATTCCACTACCTAATGTAGAGTGCGAAGTAAACTAACAAAAGGCGCAGCAAAAGCTGCGCCTTTTTTCATTATAGCGTTTGGTGAGGTCCAAACACCTCATAATGAATTCGTTCACTTGCAACCCCTAAACTTAGCAGCTGCTCTTTTATCATTGCCATAAATGCGATTGGACCACATAGGTAAAAGTCTGCCTCGCTAATTGGTAAGTTATCAGCAATGTGATTTACATCCATTAAGCCCGCAAAGTCCCCTCCCTTGCCATCCTTAAACCAAGAAACACAATTAAATAACGCATGTGCTTGCTGTTGCTTTAGTAAATACTCATCAAAGGCAAACTGCGTTTGACTATCACAAGCATGCAAGTAATGGATTGGCTTGCTATGTTGATTGTTCAATAATGTTTCAAGCATCGCCATCAATGGAGTTTGACCAACACCCGCCGAAATTAGCACAATAGGGGAATCAATTTCACGAAGCACAAAATCGCCTGCGGGTGGATAAATTTCTACTTCATCACCCTCACTTAAACTGTGTAAATAATTAGACACTAAACCTTCTTTTTTCACGCTAATGCGATAATTGCGGCCATTACTTTGCTGCGATAAAGAGTATTGCCTAACTTGAGTTAAATCACTCTTCGCTGGCGTTACTTTAATCCCTAAATATTGACCCGGTAAATACGCTACAACAGGCTTTGCATCAGTAGGCGTTAATGTAAAACTACAAATTTGCGCAGATTCCATACGTTTTTCTGTAATGGTGAAAGTGCGGGTACCAAACCAGCCGCCCGTTGCCTTTTTGTTTTTTTGATATAACGCCATCTCCTCGTTGATACATACATCAGCCAATAGGGAATAGGCTTCACGCCAAGCATACTCGACCTCAGGCGTAAATTGCTCAGGCAGTAACTCTTTTAAAGTTGCAATCAAATGCCCACCAACAATGGGGTAATGTTCTGGCAAAATATGGTAACTGGTGTGTTTATGGTTAATACGCGCAAGCGTACCTTTCAATACTGCCAAATTATCAATATTTGCAGCATAGGCAGCCAAGGCATTAAACAACGCAAATTGTTGAGTACCTGATTGCTGGTGAGTCATATTAAAAATATTTTTAAGCTCTGGATTGTAGCTAAACATACGATCATAAAAATACTCAGTAACTTGAGGTCCTGCTTCTGCAAGCAACGGCAAAGTACTTTTAACAATCTGGATCGTTTTTTCAGATAACATAGTTTTTCCTATTAGAGAGTTTAACCGCGGCGACCATCAACACGACGATTCACTAAGATGGGCGCACAATGAAATAAAAATAAGCTAAAGCCAACAACCCACAACAAAGCACTTAACTGCCATGTAAGATGGTGACCTAAAAAAGGAGGAAGTACCGAGCGTACAATGGCAGCGAAAGCAATTAATACGAATGCCATACTAATAAACGTAGGGACTTGCAGTGCTCTGCCAGTATGGCCATGAGATACACGCACCATCATGGCAATTATCATCAAGCCAATGGTGCCGACAGTGATCAGGTGAAGTGCGTCTTTGAATAAAATACTGGCACTATAAAAGCTTAATGCAATGAGTCCTAAACCCACAGATAAAGCCCAATAAGCTAAGTGCAATGACCAAAGCAGAGGTACTTTTAACACCCCTCTTTGCCACCACAAAACACACCTTGTGGCATGTAAACTAGCAAGCCAAGCAAAAATCCAACCAGTGCTCATCGCACTAAAAAACAGCTGACTCATAAAGAACCATGTAATGGCAAAAAATGAGCTAAACACAACTAATTTATCAAGCTTTGGCGTTCTAACTTGCTCACTCAAGTTAAGACCTCGCGCGGTAAAAAACGGCACGACTCGACCAGCTAGAACGCCAACTAGAAGAGTCATGATCAGCACGCCAGTATCAACAACACTAAGCGCAAGCGACATTTTATTAAGCACAACTAAGCTCAAAAAAATCATATTTAGCGCACAAAGCAAAGATGTGATAACGATAAATAAATAGTTGTGGTTACTTTTCGCTTGTATCAGCATGTCAGCTAGAATAATAATCCCAGCCAGCCACCATGCTAGCTGCAATATACTTACAATATAAAGGTTTAGCTGTTCGACCCCAGCAATATCAATAAAAAAACTAAGCCTTGCAGCAAGCCAGATAACACTGAGCAAACAAAGCTTAATGCCACTGACACTAGGGACGCCTGTCCATGTTTGCGCAGCGGTTAGCAAAAATCCCATAGCAACTATGCCAGCAAAGCCAAACAACATTTCATGAGCATGCCAAAGGGTTGCCGGCAATGCTAAATACCAATGCGCAACTCCCGCCAAAATTAATAACCAGTAACTCATTGCAAACACAGCTAGAACACTAGCAGCCAAGAAAAAAGGCCTAAATGCTAATGCCCATAACGGCCACTGATTGATTTGATAAAATTTAATACTACTTGGCATAGGTTCAGTTAAGTTAATGACTTTCATTAGGGCTCTCAGCGTTTAATTTCCTTAGCTATTGCACAGTTCGAGCCAAAAATAAAAACCAATAAATATCAATACATTAAAATTAAATACTTGATAAAAATGTCAAAATGACACACTATCAAAAGCATCAAAAAAACATATTCAGGTCAAATTGACATGCCACTCAAAAAATCAATTCTTGATGTTGCACTTGCCCTTACGAAAGCAAGCAGTGTTGATCACAATTTCAGCTATTTATTGAGTTGCATTAATGATTGGGTTGAATGTGATGCAGTCGCCTTATTATTAAAACAAGGCGATGTATTAAAGCCCGTAGCCCAGCAAGGACTCTCGGACGATACGTTAGGAAGGCGTTTTAAAATTATGGAGCATCCTCGCTTATTTGAAATATGCCGAGGTACTGAGCCCCTTAAATTCGCCAAAGATTGTGGTCTCCCTGATCCCTATGACGGCTTATTAGAAAGCCAGCATGGCGACTTTCCAGTTCATGCCTGCATGGGCGTGCCGCTATTTAGCACAAAAGCTAGTAGCGAACTGCTTGGCGTTTTAACCTTTGATAGCTTAGATGAACATGCCTTTGACGCTTTAACTATTAACGAGCTCAATCAATTGAAACAACTTGCAGCAGGCTATGTTGAGCATGCCCTGACCTTGCAGCACTTTAGGCAACACGCACAGCATAGCCACCAAGTTGCACAGCAGCTTAATATCGAGGCACTCACGCGAGAAGGTGTAGAAATTATTGGCAGTAGCCAAGCAATGCTAACCCTTAAAAATGATATCCAGCTGGTTGCGGCCTCAGAATTTAGCGTATTAATTCAAGGAGACACTGGGGTTGGTAAAGAATTGGTTGCGCGTAATATCCATTTAAACTCTAAGCGCCGTGATATGCCGTTGATCCACCTAAACTGCGCATCATTACCTGAAAATTTGGCAGAGAGTGAGTTTTTTGGTCACAGTAGAGGGGCATTTACTGGCGCACATACTGCTCGTCAGGGTAAGTTTCAACTCGCCGATGGCGGTACCTTATTTTTAGATGAAATTGGCGAACTTCCGCTCGCTATGCAAAGTAAGCTATTACGCGTTTTACAAAGCGGTGAAGTACAAACGGTGGGGGAAGACCAAAGCCGCTATGTCGATGTCAGAGTGATTGCGGCAACCAACCGAGATTTAAAGCAAGAAGTAGCTGCAGGACGCTTTCGTGCAGACCTTTATCACCGATTAAGCGTCTACCCATTGCATGTTGCACCATTAAAAGAGCGCGATAACGATGTTATTTTACTCGCGGGTTTTTTTATTGAGCAAACGTCTAAAAAGCTTGGCATTAAACAACTTAAACTCAGTATTGATACACAATTACTACTACGCCAATATGATTGGCCTGGAAATGTGAGAGAGCTTGAACATGTCATTAGTCGTGCTGCACTCAAAGCAAAGCAACATCAATGGCAACAAAGCATTGTCACAATCGAGCCTCAGCATTGTGATATTGATAAAACTGCGATTGCTACACCAAGCCCAGATGCTGTTAACGAACAAAAAATCACTGGCTTATCGCTCAAAGAGGCAACCGATGCTTTTAGCTATCAGCTTATCATGCAGCAACTTGAACTACACAACCTAAACTGGGCTGCCACAGCGCGCAGTTTAAGCGTTGATAGAGCCAACCTTGTGCGCCTAGCCAAACGGCTAGGCATTAGCATTAAAAAATCTGTTTAAGCTTTTAACGCTTTAAAATAGGCTTTTAAAAGTTGGCTAAATGCTTGTACTTTGGCTGTGCGATGTACCAAATGGTGTGTCACCAGCCAAAGGTCTGTTGGCCAGCTCAGCTCTTTAGGAAGTACAGGCAGCAAATCAGGGTATTGGCTCGCCACTTCATGCTGTAAACCACCGATCCCCAAGCCTCTAACAATAGCCCGCGTGGCTTCCGAGGTTTCAGATACACGTAACTTAATTTGCGCTGATTCAATATGCTGATCAACCCATGCAAAATAAGGCACTTTACCGTTATAGCCAGCCACTCCAGAAACAAAACTATGCTGCTGTAACTGCTGAATATTCTTTGGCATGCCGTACTTTTCAATATAACTTTTTGAGGCATAAAACCCCGACGAAAGCTCAGCTAAATGCTGAGCAATATAGTCGCCTTCATCAGGGCGAGGGCCTGCTCGCACAGCGATGTGCGCCTGACCATGATCAAGGCGTAAACGGTTTTGATCAAGAATAACTTCGAGCTGCACTTGTGGATGCAGATTTTGAAACTGCTCACACACATCACTCAGCACATCAATAAAACCACTGACAGTGGTTAATAATAAACTCCCTCGCAACTGACTGTCAGCAGCAATTATATCGTTGTGAAGTTTATCAAGCTCAACGTTAATCGATTTAGCTGTAGCAAATAACTTAGCGCCAATTTCTGTCACTGTATAACCACGGGCATGGCGGTGGAATAGCCGCGCATCAAGGTTGTCTTCTAAATTATTAATTCGTCTTAGAACCGTGCTGTGATGAACCCCCAGTGATTCGGCAGCAGCGGTTAACGTACCGAGCCTTGCCACCTCGTAAGCAACTTTTACATCTTGCCAATCATCAAATTGAATCGCCATAGCGGCTCCTTGTGTGCATATACGCACATAAGTTTTGCGTTTATTGGGCTTTTCTGCAAGCTGTTTTTTGCTACAGTGAACGTATCAGCCGTGAGTGTATCAACAACAGTGAAGCTTAAAAAAGGAAGCCATCATGACAGCACCAAAAATTATTGCCCTAGCAGGCAGTCTACGTAAAGACAGCTTTAATCAAAAACTGATTAATGAAGCTGCACGCTTCGCCCTCGAAAGTGGTGCAGAAGTAGAAGTGATAAAACTAAGCGATTTAAACTTGCCTTTATTTGATGAAGATATTGAAGCGCAAGGCACGCCAGCTGGCGCACAATTGTTAAAAGATAAGCTTCGCGCTGCTGACGGCATTTTATTAGCTAGTCCAGAGTATAATGGTTCAATTACAGCACCACTTAAAAACGCAATCGATTGGGCATCCCGTACAGAGCAAGGCGCGGTTCCAGCATTTCGTAATAAAATCACGGCGCTTTATGCAGCTTCGCCAGGTGGTTTAGGCGGCTTACGAGGTTTAAATCACGTACGTGATATTTTATCAGGAATTGGCAGTATCATACTTGCTGATCAATTAGCAGTTTCTGCTATCCACACAAAACTAGATGAACAAGGCCGCATCAGCGATGCTGATACAGCCGAGCAAGTTGCGAGCCTTGCCCAGCAACTTGTGAGCGTAGCGAGCAAATTAAATAAATAATTGCTAACTTAGTTTTGTCGCTGCTAGCTTAGCAGCGATAAAATCTTCGTGGGTTACATACAGTAAGCTTGCAACGCGGCGAATAACCATTTCTTCATGCTTATCTAAATTGCCATCTGCGTAGGCTAAACGCCACAACAGCTCGATGATATCAATACGCTGCTCGGCACTGCATTGGGCATTGATTTGTTTTGAAAACTGAAAATAATCTATCGCATCATCAAGGTGCTGAGACGCACTTGCAACTAACTCTTGAACCTCTTCATCGGTAAGAGAAAAGTACTTCTTTAAGGTCTCATTCAGGGTCTGTTGCTCATCATCTTGTAACTCATCATCTGCTCGCATAACCTCAATTAATAACGCAGCAACGGCGGTTTTTAGGTCATGCTCAGAAATATTAGATTGGGTATCGTTCAAAGCTGAAAACAGCTGTTTTATTTTATTGAGCATCACATTTTCCCTTTTTGGGTGTTAAACTACATGTAAGACATAACGTTACCTTAGTTTGACTATGGATGCTAATTCAGGTTCAACATCACGATGAAACAAGGTATTAATCACATGGAGTTAAGTGTTTATGAGTGAAGTGAGAAGTACACAAGCACTATTAATCAGCGCCTTTTTAATATTAGCGGGGTGCAGTTATGCGCAAGCTGCAAAAGGCGAAACAGAAAAACTCTATGATTTTGACGAGAAAGTCCATTATAACCAAACTGCATTAGCCGACGGCCGCTACCACCTCGAAATTCAGTCTGACGACTACAAGCACTTTCGCAATCAAAGCGTATTCTTACTGCGCCATGCAAACCGCTTATGTAGAGACAAACCATTTATGCTAAGAGTGACTGATGGGGTGCAGGAGTATGAACGTTTTCCAACTAAACCACGCGCCTATCAGCCACCTTTAACGGTTGTTTTACAGTGTGAAGACGAAGCTAAATAATACTAGTCTTCATATCCCCACGGCGCGCTTGGCGGCGTGATAGGTTTAGTTAAGTCAAAATCAACGCGAAACTCACGTCCTTCACGTACTAAGCGATAAGTAAATTGCTTAGGATAAATATACATTTGCCACGTGTTACCCATTGATTGGGGAATACCTTGGCTAACAAACAACTCTTTTGAATATTGATCAGCCGGGAACGACTGCGCGTTAGCAAAGCCAGCATCAAGGGTATGACCACCATACATGGTTGATTTATCATCGCTGCCATCTTTATGGCGATGGTCATGCTTTAAACTCAAACCACTGCCAGTTTTTGTGATGATCCAAGTACGAGATGCATCATCACCCACATGAAATGGCACTTGTAACTCACGCTCGTTACAACGACGTACATGCATTACTAACTTTTTGCCCGCAAACGAGCTTGGACCAGCCACGTTATCAACGCTCACTTTACCTTCGTAAGCTTTACCGCAATGGGCTGCAATGTTGTCAAAAAAGCCATCATGGCTTGGAATTGACACTAACGGCGCAGGTCGTGCAGCCGCTACTGATGATGCTGCCACGAGCATCGATGCCACTAAGTATTTCATGGTGTGTTCCCTAAATAAAATTTTGCTTAGGCTAATGGTTTAAAGCTTAGAAAGAAAACAATTACGATAAATAACAAAAAACGCGGCCTTGGCCGCGTTTAGGTTCACATGGAAAAACAGGTTATTGCCAAGGGCGCTCTGCTGCTAGTTGCTTCTCAAAAGCACCAATTTGGCTGTTAAGTGTTTCAGTCACACCGATAAAATCTAAGCCACTTAATAAACGCTCTTTAATGTCATGGCGAATATCAAAGTGAATAGTGTCAAACTTATCGCTACGAAGTTGTTGGTTTTCTAAATCAACTTCGATATGAATATCATCATGCTGTTCACTCAGCACAAATAATTGCTCAAGTGTTTCTGCAGGTAATGCGATAGCAAGCATTTGGTTATTGCCGCAGTTATTAAAGAAAATATCGGCAAAACTTTCCGCTAAGATAACTTCAAAACCATATTGCTTTAATGCCCATGGCGCGTGCTCACGCGATGAACCACAACCAAAATTGTCGCGAGTTAAAAGAATTTGCGCACCTTGGTAACAAGGGCGGTTCAAAATAAACTCAGGGTTTGGCTCGCCGTTATCTAAATAACGCCAATCGTAAAAAAGCGCCGCATCAAAACCATCACGGCTGGTCGACGTTAAAAACTGCTTTGGAATAATTTGGTCAGTATCAACATTGTTTTTATCTAACGGGGCCATTAAGCCACTAAAAAATACGCTCATTAGGCTTCTCCTCTGATATCAACAAAACGACCGTGAATTGCCGCTGCCGCTGCCATTGCTGGGCTCACTAAGTGAGTGCGTCCACCGCGACCTTGGCGTCCTTCAAAGTTACGATTTGATGTAGAAGCACAGCGTTTACCGGCTTCTAATCTGTCGTCATTCATTGCTAAGCACATTGAACAACCAGGCTCACGCCATTCAAAGCCAGCTGCTTTGAAGATATCTGCAAGACCTTCGTCTTCAGCTTGTTTTTTTACAAGGCCAGAGCCTGGAACAATCAGTGCTTCAACACCCGCTGCAACTTGCTTACCTTCTACAATTTGCGCAGCAGCACGTAAATCTTCAATACGGCTATTCGTACATGAGCCAATAAATACGGTATCAACAGTTGCTGAAGACAATTTATCGCCAGCTTTTAAACCCATATATTTTAGTGCGCTGCGAATTGCATCGGCTTTAATTAGATCTGGCTCTTGCTCAGGATCAGGAATGAATTCATCTACGCCAATGACTTGCTCAGGGCTGGTACCCCAAGTAATTTGCGGTTGAATATCAGCAGCTTCCAATTCAACAACATGGTCAAATTGTGCGCCTTCATCTGTTTTTAGCGTTTGCCAGTAGGCAACAGCACTATCAAAGTCAGCACCTTTTGGTGCAAATGGGCGTCCTTTTAAATAATCATAAGTTGTTTGATCTGGTGCGATTAAACCCGCTTTTGCGCCCATTTCAATACTCATATTACAAAGCGTCATACGGGCTTCCATAGACAGCGCTTCGATTCCTTCACCACAAAATTCGGCAACATAGCCAGTACCACCAGCAGTTCCTAATTTACCGATCACTGCCATGATTAAATCTTTTGCAGTAACGGTTGGACGAAGGCGACCATTAATTTGAATTTTTAACGACTTGGCTTTTTTCTGCTGTAGCGTTTGAGTGGCTAGTACATGCTCAACTTCTGAAGTACCAATACCGTGCGCTAGTGCACCAAATGCACCATGGGTAGAGGTATGGCTGTCACCACAAACAATGGTTGTGCCAGGTAAAGTTATGCCTTGCTCAGGCCCCATTACATGCACAATACCTTGGTTAATAGAATTTAAATCATAAAGTTGAATACCAAACTCTTTACAGTTTGCATCCAGTGCCATTAATTGGTTTTTCGACACTTCACTGGCTGCATCTAATGAGCGGCTTTTTGTTGAAACGTTATGGTCCATGGTTGCAAAGGTCTTTTCTGGGCAACGTACTTTGCGGTTTTTCTCACGTAAACCAGCAAAGGCTTGCGGCGAAGTAACTTCATGAACTAGGTGACGGTCGATATAAAGTAAATCGGTTTGATCATTAATACTGGCGACTACATGAGCTTGCCAAATTTTATCGTATAAGGTTTGGGCCACTTGCTATTCCCTCATTTTAGTTACGCTGAGTGACGAGCTCAGCGCAAACACTTTTTTAATTAAATACGTGCCACAATTGCCGCAGCAACATCACTGGTGGTGTACCCTGCATTTGGATAGATATCTGGCGTACCGACACCGGCTTCAACCGCCTCTGCTACCGCTTTTTCAATCGTACGGGCCGCTTCATCTTGGCCTAATGAATAGCGCAGCATAAGCGCAGCACTTAAAATTTGTGCGATTGGGTTTGCCACCCCTTTACCCGCGATATCTGGTGCTGAGCCACCAGCAGGTTCATACAAACCAAAGCCAGACTGATTTAAACTCGCTGATGGTAATAACCCCATAGAGCCTGTGATCATCGCGCACTCATCAGACAAAATGTCACCAAATAGGTTATCGCAAAGTAGTACATCAAACTGGCTTGGCTGTTTCACTAACTGCATTGCCGCGTTATCAACATAAATGTAGTCTAAGCTTACTTCTGGGTAGTCTTTGCTCACTTCAGAGACCACTTCACGCCAAAGTACGCTGGTCGCTAATACATTCGCTTTATCAACTGAAGTAACGTGATTACTACGCAGCTTTGCAGCTTCAAATGCAAAGCGTGCGATGCGCTCAATTTCTTTACGTGAATAGGTTTGGGTATCGAAAGCTGCTTCTTGATCACCTTCGCCACTACGGCCTTTTTCACCGAAATAAATACCGCCGGTTAACTCACGCACACATAAGATATCAAAGCCTTGTGCACTGATATCTGCACGGAGCGGTGACGCAGCACTTAGTGCTGGTAATAATTGTGCTGGGCGTAAATTACAGAACAAACCAAAATGCTTACGCAGTGGCAGCAGTGACGCGCGCTCTGGTTGCTCGTTCGGTGGTAAGTTTTCCCACTTAGGGCCGCCTACCGAACCAAATAAAATCGCATCAGCATTTTCGCATGCGCTCAATGTGCTTTGCGGCAGTGCCTGACCAAACTCATCGATGGCAGCACCACCAATCGCGTGGTGATGACGAGTCAAAGTAAAACCAAATTTTTCGCTTACAGCATCCAAGACGGTTTCTGCTGCAGCCATAACTTCTGGACCAATCCCGTCGCCTGCTAATACTGCGATACTGTAATTCGATTGACTCATCCTGCTTTCCTCTGTTGTTTTAAATCAGACACTTTTTGTGCACGATAAATTAAGTTATAAACACGGATCATGGCGCGTACTGACGCTTCAACCACATCCGCTGCAATGCCCGCACCGTGATAAGGGCGACCATCGTATTTAGCAATAATGTTCACTTGCCCAAGCGAGCTGGCGCCTTGGCCTGTTGCTTCTAGGTTGTATTCAATCATTTCGACCGACATACCCGTTAAGCGCTCAATTGCTAAGAATGATGCTTCAACAGGGCCATTACCTGTTGCCGCCTCTTGCTTAGACTCGCCATCAATTGTCATACCGATTGTTGAGCTCGCTACTGATTGTGAGTTAGACGTAGAGTTAACAAATTCAAGTTGATACTTCTCGTCTTTATCTTTGATTTGATTGAAGTAAATCATAGCTTCTAAGTCGTAGTCATACACAGTGCCTTTTTGGTCTGCTAATGCTAAGAAGCTAGTGTATAAGCTATCCATATCGTAATCAGATTTTTGATAGCCTAACTCTTCTAAACGATGCTCAATAACATGACGACCTGAACGCGAAGTCATGTTTAATTGGTTATTAGGTACACCGACACTTTCTGGCGACATAATTTCGTACGTGTTTTGCGCTTTTAATACGCCGTCTTGGTGAATTCCTGAACTGTGTGCAAAGGCATTTTCGCCAACAATTGCTTTGTTTGGTTGCACAGGCATATTACAAATCTTCGCGACTTGGCGCGAAGCACGATAAATTTCTTCACTGCGAATATCGGTATGCACTTTTAAGTGGTCTTCACGCATCTTCATGATCATCGCCACTTCTTCAAGCGAACAGTTACCTGCACGTTCACCAATACCATTAATAGTACATTCGATTTGACGCGCACCGGCTTGTACCGCAGCAATTGAGTTAGCAACCGCTAAACCTAAATCATTATGGCAATGCACACTTAAACGCGCCTTGTCGATGTTTGGTACATTGTTCATTAAGTGATGAATCATCGCTGCATATTCGTCAGGTGTTACATAGCCTACGGTATCAGGTAAGTTGATGGTTGATGCACCCGCATCAATGGCACTCTCAACGATGCGGCATAAATCCCAGTGTGGCGTGCGGCCAGCATCTTCACATGAAAATTCAACGTCATCCGTGTAGTTACGAGCAAGTTTAATCGACTTAACAGCCATTGCCGTTGCATCGTCTAAACTCATACGTAATTTGTGCTCAAGATGTAATGGGCTGGTTGCGATAAAAGTATGAATACGGCCCTGCTCTGCCGGGCGAAGTGCTTCACCACATGCTTCAATATCTTTTGCTACTGCACGTGCTAAGCCACAGATAATTGGCCCTTTCACTTCAGTCGCAATTCGCTGTACAGAGCGAAAATCTGCCGGGCTAGATACCGGAAAACCTACTTCCATTACATCCACATTTAAGCGGCTAATGGTATGCGCAAGTTGAATTTTGTCGTCTTCGGTTAGGCTTGCTTTTAATGCTTGCTCACCATCACGTAACGTTGTGTCAAAAATCCAAACCTTATCTTTCATAAACTGTCCTCGTTCCCAATGACCCATTAGCGAGATAAAAAAAACCCCGCGGTTGCGGGGTTTTTTAATGTTCTACAAATGCAAATACACTAAGCCCCGCTCACTGATTTAATCAGTAAGAGGTTTAGTTTTAATGTAATTGAATGTGTAATTTGCATCTTAATTTACTAAATGTGTGTTCAGTGGCTGTATTTTTAACATTCAAAAAACCAGCTTGCAAGCATAATTTTTCCACAAAATCGATTTTCAAATCCCAATTTTAGAAATAAAAATCCACAATAAGGCAATTAACAGGTTAATTAACCCAACTTAAATGTATTGAACGTTTAAAATTTCGGACGGTAAAGCTTCTATTGCTTAGATTAACTTTTGAGATTGATTACTATCACGTACATATAAAGTGGCACCGCGCGCAATGTAACGTAATTGCCAGATCAGGCGTTCAACCAGCTCTTCGCGCTGCGCCCCTTCAATATCGAGGGCCTCGGCACCGGCGTTAAATACCAAAGTCACCATAGCTTCAGCTTGGATATATGCATGAGTTGGATCGCATGGTGTTTCGCTTTCAAGATAATGTGCGAGTTCTAAAATGAAATGTTTAATCTCACGAGCAACCGCGGCACGAAATGCTTTTGAAGTCCCTGAGCGCTCTCGCAATAACAATCTAAATTGGTTGCTCGAGTTATCTATAAATTCCATAAAGGTAACGATTGATGTGGTGATCACACTGCCGCCACTCTCAATACGACGGCGAGCTTGGCGCATAAGTTGGCGAAGTGTTAAACCAGCTTCATCAACCATGGTCAATCCGAGCTCATTCATGTCTTTAAAGTGACGGTAAAAAGAAGTTGGTGCAATCCCTGCTTCACGGGCAACTTCACGCAAGCTTAAATTAGAAAAACTATGATCAGCACTCAATTGATTGAATGCTGCTTCGATCAGTGCTTGTCGTGTTTTTTGTTTCTGTTGCGCTCTAACACCCGACATGGAAACTCCCAGAGTGAACTTTTAATAATTTTTTCGGTTAATGAGACAGTCTAATACTTGACGCGGAGAGAATGAAACACTATTTTAGCGTACAACTGTACGCCGAGATTTATTCAGATGAAAAAACCACCGATTATTTGGACCAATGTGCTATTTTTTAGCCTTACATTTTTGGCCGCGATCACCCTTGTTCCTTGGTATGGCTTTAGCTACGGATACACCAGTACACAGTGGATAGCCTTCGTTGGCTGTATGTTCTACGCCGGACTTTCTATTACTGCTGGTTATCACCGTTTATGGGCACACAAAGCCTATGATGTGCACCCTGTTATTGAAGTATTTTTTGCTTTAGGCGGTGCTTTTGCTCTGCAAAATAGTGCGTTGCACTGGAGTAGCGATCACCGTATTCATCATGGTCAAGTCGATGATCCAATTAAAGACCCATATGCCGCCACAAATGGTTTTTGGTATAGCCACATAGGTTGGATGTTACGTGATTATCAAGGCGAGCAATACGGGAACTATAGTAACTGTCGCGACTTACAAAAAAATAAAGTTGTTATGTGGCAACACCGCCATTATATGAAATTAGTCGTCGCGACTAATTTTGGTATTCCTTTATTGCTAGGTTTAATGCTTGGTGATGTATGGGGGATGTTATTACTGGTTGGTTTACTGCGCTTAGTATTAAGCCAGCATTTTACGTTTTTTATCAACTCACTTGCACACATCTGGGGCTCACGTCCTTATACAGAAAAGAACACGGCGCGTGATAATGGTTTTTTAGCGCTATTCACTTACGGTGAAGGCTATCATAACTTCCACCACATTTTTGCAAGCGACTACCGTAACGGCATTAAGTGGTATCACTATGATCCAACGAAGTGGATGATCCGCTCTTTAGCTGCAATTGGCCTTGCTTCAAAATTAAAGCGCACACCTATTGAGCGAATTGAAAAAGCCAAAGCAGAAACCTTGATGAATAAGACCCAAGGTCGCCTCGCAAAATTGCCTTTAGCGCAAGATAAGCTTACATTATTACAATCTGAGTACGATTTACTGCTGAAAAGACTGCAACACTTCTGTGCCCTGCAAAAACGCGTGTTAGAAATCAAACGAAATAAAATGATGAAGCAGTGCGAAAAATCAGCATTAATGACACAATATCATGAGCTTGAAGCCGCTTGGGAAAACCAAAAGCAGGCTTGGCTTGCACTAAATGCGAGGTTGTTAAAAGCCTCTTTTAGTTAACATAGGAGCGGCTGTGGCCAAACAACAAGTAAAGCAAAAAGATACTCCATCTTATCAATATGATGCGATCATCATAGGTACAGGTCCTGGCGGTGAAGGTACCGCCATGAACCTATCTAAAAGCAACAAAAAAGTCGCTGTTATTGAGCGTCAAGAAGCAGTAGGCGGCGGTTGTGTTCACTGGGGTACTATCCCGTCAAAAGCATTACGTCATTCTGTGAGCCGTTATATTGAATATAAAGCAAACCCGCTTTTTAATATTAGTGAGCGCCCTAACCGCTTAACTTTCCCAGATATTTTGCGCCACGCAAGTAACGTCATTTCAAAGCAATCTAATTTACGTAGCAGCTTTTATGAGCGAAACCGCATTCATATGTATCAAGGTGATGCTGAGTTTATTGATAAACACACTATCAAAGTGACGCACCTAGACGGTTCGTTTGAAACTCTTACTGCACAAACGATTGTTATTGCTACTGGCTCGCGCCCTTACCGTCCACCGGGTGTAGACTTTAAACACCCACGTATATACGACAGCGATACGATTTTAGGCCTTGAAGATGACCCTCATCGTGTGCTGATTTATGGTGCCGGTGTGATTGGTTGTGAATACGCCTCTATTTTTAAAGGCTTAGGTGCCAAGGTTGACCTGGTGAATACCCGCGACCGCCTACTGGCCTTTATGGATGCAGAAATTTCAGATGCTCTAAGCTATCACTTTTGGAATAGCGGTATTGTTATTCGTCATAATGAAGAGTTTGATCGCGTAGAAACTCGCGATGATTGTGTGGTAATGCACTTAAAATCAGGTAAGCGCGTAAAAGCTGACTGTATTTTATTTGCCAATGGTCGTACTGGTAACACAGACACACTCAATCTTGAAGCTGTTGGCCTAAAAGCGGATGGTCGTGGCCAGCTTAGAGTGAATGAAACATACCAAACAGAAGTCGACAACATTTATGCTGTCGGTGATGTAATTGGTTACCCAAGTCTTGCCAGTGCAGCATTTGACCAAGGCCGTATTGCAGCCGATGCAATTGCATGTGGTAACTGTGATGAGAAGCTGATCATTGATATTCCAGCAGGTATTTATACAATTCCTGAAATGAGCTCAGTCGGTAAAACAGAGCAAGAGTTAACAGCAGCAAAAGTCCCTTACGAGGTAGGTCGTGCTCAATTCAAGCATTTAGCGCGTGCGCAAATTGCGGGCACTGAGGTAGGTAGCTTAAAGATTTTATTCCATGTTGATACCAAAGAAGTACTTGGCGTGCACTGCTTCGGTGAGCGTGCCTCTGAAATCGTTCACATCGGCCAAGCAATTATGGAACAAAAGAACGGCGGTAATAACATTGATTACTTTGTAAATACCACGTTCAACTACCCGACCATGGCAGAAGCCTATCGTGTAGCCGCATTAAATGGTTTAAATCGTTTGTTTAAGTAACGAAAAAGCCCGCTTAATGCGGGCTTTTTTATGACTAGCTTTTGCTTATTTGTGGTATTTACCACTGAATTCATGAACGGCGTTGATAAATACACCTGCGTTTTCTGGGTCTACATCTGGTGTAATGCCATGACCTAGGTTAAATACATGGCCAGAGCCTGTACCAAAGTCTTCTAGGATAGTCGCAACTTCTTGGCGAATTCGCTCAGGCGTGCCATGCAGCATGGCTGGGTCCATGTTACCTTGTAGCGCTACTTTATCGCCAACACGACGTTTTGCATCACCGATGTTAATTGTCCAGTCTAGGCCTACTGCATCACAGCCAGTTGCTGCAATTGCTTCAATCCACTGACCGCCATTTTTAGTAAATAACGTCACTGGCACTTTACGGCCATCGTATTCACGAATTAAGCCATCAACAATCTTGTGCATGTATTGTAATGAAAACTCATTGTAGTCACGTGGGCTTAATACACCGCCCCATGAGTCAAATACCATTAACGATTGCGCACCCGCTTTAACTTGCGCGTTTAAGTAGTCAATCACTGAGTCAGCTAATTTATCAAGTAATAGGTGCAGGGTTTGCGGCTCTGCAAAAGCCATTTTCTTGATTTTACCGAATGTTTTGCTGCTACCACCTTCAACCATGTAAGTTGCAAGTGTCCAAGGTGAACCAGAGAAACCAATTAACGGCACTTCACCTTTTAATTCGCGGCGAATCGTACTTACCGCATTCATCACATAACCAAGCTCATCAGTTGGATCGATATTTGGGATTTTTTTAACATCTGCTAATGAAGAAATCGGACGTTCAAATTTCGGACCTTCACCTGTTTCAAAGTAAAGACCTAAGCCCATAGCATCAGGAATAGTTAAAATATCACTAAATAAAATTGCAGCATCAAGCGGATAACGACGTAATGGCTGTAACGTTACTTCACAAGCAAGTTCAGCGTTCTTACATAAACTCATAAAGTCGCCTGCTTGGGCACGTGTAGCACGGTATTCAGGTAAATAACGGCCAGCTTGGCGCATCATCCATACCGGTGTGACATCAACAGGTTGCTTTTGTAGTGCACGTAAATAACGATCGTTTTTTAATTCGCTCATGCGTATAGAATCCTAGAACTGAATGAAATTGAACAGATTGTATCACCATATTGCGCGTCTCACTATGGATAGATAATCAAGGCTAGATATAGATCATGTTTTTCAGACCAGACTTAGCCTACCGTGCGTTTTTTGCACAAAAACAAAATAAATTTAAAACTTTTCATTAATAAATTTGCAACATCCAAAAAAGCTTGGTATAACTTACCCCGCGTTAACAAAAACAATAATAAAAATCTTATAACAACAATAAGAACAACAATCTTCCCATAATAATAAGAACGCTTGTTTAACAAGTCTTAGAAAAAGAATTAAACCACCAATTTTGGTGGTTTTTTCTTTTCTAAATCAGTAACTTACACACCCATTCCTTAGATAAAAATTGCAAAATTAATACTAGTAGTTTTGAATCAATTCCCATACACTGCAATTAGAGAAAAAAAAGTCCACTCTAAAAAACAAGGGTGCTTCTTAGCCTATTCAATGCTAAAAAATATGCCTTTAGGATGACTTTTACAATCTGTTGCAATTAGACACTAAGAATTTAGTTGATCTTTGTGTCATATTTCCTTTTTATATATACAAAGGAAAACCTACTCAGCGAGGAGATGAAATATGCTGACGCGTTTGGAAAAAGCTCAACAAAAGTGGGGCGGTAGTCACTCTGTAATCGACAAATGGCTTACAGAACGTCAAGAGCTGCTTGTGTTGTTCTGCCGTATTGCAGGCTTTTCACCGTATGAAAAGAAAGATCACGCCCTTCCTGATCAACTGCAAATTCAAAACTTTTGCCAAATTCTGATGGATTACCTTTCTGCTGGCCATTTCGAAATTTACGACGACATTGCCAAAGCGTGTGAAGAAAAAGGCCCTGATAGCCAAAAGTTGGCTAATACCTTATATCCTCGCATTTCTGAAACCACAGATGTAGCACTCGATTTTAACGACAAATACGCAGAAGTAGAGCAAGACGACCTGCTTGATGAGTTTGATAAAGACTTATCAACGTTAGGTGAAGCCCTTGAATTACGCTTTGAATTAGAAGATGAGTTAATCGACAACTTATATTCAAATCACACCAGCTAACATCAGTTACACAGCAGAGAAATACTCTCTGCTGAAAGTTTCTTTTTGCCATCTCCAAAAGAATCATCTATTCCATTTCGTAACAAATATTTGAAATATTTTTTTCAATGCGATACTCATACTATAAAAACATGAGGCTCGCTATGAATAAACGGTCATTTTTAAAGTCACTCTCAATCCTTGCAGCAGGCGCAAGTCTAACATCAACTCCCTTAATGGCTGCACAAAATAGCAGTACCCAAACATTAATAAAGCCAAAAATACTGGCAAAGGGAGGCACTATAGGTGTGTGCAGTCCATCAGCAGCCACCGCGCAGCAGGCTGATATCGTACTAGCAAAGGGCGTTATAGAAGCATTAGGCTACAAGGCTAAGCTTGCACCAAACATTCTGGCAAGACGAGGGCACTTAGCTGGCACAGATGCAATGCGAGCTGGCGATTTGAATAGCTTATTCAGTGATAAAGAAGTTGATGCCATTTTGTGCTTACGTGGAGGTTCAGGGGCCGCCCGTATTTTACCTTTGCTTGACTACGCGATGATCCGTAACAATCCAAAACCACTGATGGGATATTCGGATATTACTGCTCTGCACAACGCGTTACTCTCTCAAGCTGGATTAATCAGCTTTCATGGCCCAAATGCATCAAGTGACTGGAACCCTTTTCACGTAGCGCAATTTAAGAACATGTTCGAAGCGCGTAAGCTGATGTATTTCCAAAACTTACCAAAAGCCGATGATGAGTTAGTTAACACACAATATTTGACCCAAACGATTACTCCAGGTAAAGCTACTGGACAATTAATAGGTGGCAACTTAACGGTGCTGACTGCCCTTGCAGGTTCGGACTATTTACCTGACTTTAATGGCGCAATTTTATTTTTAGAAGATATCGATGAAGCGCCGTATCGAATTGACAGAATGATGAGTACACTAAAACTCATGGGCGCACTTGATAAGATTGCAGGCTTTGTATTTGGTGATTGTAATGACTGTAGGCCTGGCCGAGGTTATGGCTCATTAACCCTTGACGATATTTTTGCAGATCATATAAAACCGCTGGGAATTCCTGCTTATCGTGGAGCCATGATTGGCCATATTAAACGCCAATTTATTTTACCTGTTGGCACTTTGGTTGAGCTTGATGCAAATAATGGCACATTAAAAATGAAAGAAGCGGCATTTAGTTAATAAACTTCACGCGTAAAAAAAGGGCCTATAGGCCCTTTTCTAGTGAGTTAAATATTACTCAGCTGGAACAGCTTTATCATCGCTTTGGATTTCAAGTAATTCTACTTCGAAAACAAGCGTTGAGTTTGCTGGGATCTTACCAAGATCACGCTCACCGTATGCAAGATCAGATGGAATCGTGAACTTGTACTTAGAGCCAACTGGCATTAATTGTAAACCTTCAGTCCAACCAGGGATCACACGGTTAAGTGGGAACGTTGTTGGTTCGTTACGTGAGTAAGAGCTATCAAATTCAGTACCGTCAATTAAAGTACCTTTATAATGTACTTTAACAACGTCAGTTGCTACTGGCTTTTCGCCTTCACCTTCAGTGATTACTTCGTACTGTAAGCCAGACTCAGTTACAGTAACGCCTTCTTTCTTCGCGTTTTCAGCTAGGAATTTCTCGCCTTCAGCTTTGCTCTTTTCAGCTTCTACTTTCGCTTTTTCTTCTTGCTTGGTACGAATGCTTTGATCAAGCGCCGTTAATACTTCACGAATTTTTTCGTCATCAAGTTTAGCGTTACCTGCTAGTGCGTCTTCAAAACCACGCTTAAGAAGTGCTTCGTCTAATTCAACACCCAGTGCTTTTTTATCTGCAAGATCTTGGTTTAGGAAGTTACCAACCGACGCACCAATACCGTATGCTTGTTGTTGAGCTTCAGTCTCTAGTTTAACTTCAACTTGCTGTTCTTTTTTTGCTTCCTGATTACAAGCTGTTAGCGCTAAAACTGACGCTGCAATCAATGACAATTTAATCGTCTTTCTCATTTTATATCTCCGACACACTTTGCAGTTGTCAATTATTGTATTATTACTAGTTAAAGATTAACGACCTACATGGTAGGCTGCTTGTCTAATAACTAACGTCATGCAATTGCATGATCAGCGATTAGACTAACAACCTAGGCCTTCAACGAGACCTAGTCTAACCTCTCAATCACTAAGAGTTAAGGGGAAATACTCGTAATATGTCGATATTTCGTACTTTTTTGTATCTGCTCAGCCTTTGCTTAGTTGCAGGCTGCTCTGAGCAACATGAGCAATCTACTGCACGCTATGAGCATGCGGCTAGAGGAGCATTTGCTTCCGCGCTTTCGCACGATGGCAAATACAGCCTAATCTCATCAATACACCATGGGGTTGCACTGTGGGATAATCAACAGCAAGTGTTAAAATACCAATGGTTCCAACAACAAGCTCAAGATAGCCTCGTTCACACCGTAGCTCTTTCTTACGACAATAGCCATGCTGTTACCGCCGAGAAGTCCACATTCGCAGTGTGGGACATTGCTACGGGAAACAACACAGGTTATTACAAAATTCACGCCTCAACCATTAGGGATATCGCGATAAGTAACCAAGGGCGCAGCGTATTATACGGCCGCGCCGACGGTGTAGTCGTTTACCTCGACTTAGAGAGTGGAAGGCGCATAGAGTTCCTTGGTCATCAAGAAAAAGTTAATGTTGTTGACCTATCACCTAACGGCCACTACGCCATCAGTGGTTCAAATGACTACGTTGCTTACTTTTGGGATACTCGTACAGGGCAGGTGATCCATCGCTTTAATCATCCAAGTCGCGTTACTCAAGTCGCCCTTGATCCACAAGGTCGTTACGCATTTACCGCAGATAGTATGAAGCAAGCAAATGTATGGCGGCTGACTACAGGTGATCTTGTTAGCAAACTGGCGTATATTGCGCGTCAGAAAATTTTTACCGCCGTCCGTTTTAACGATGAAGGCACTTTAATTGCCACCGGTTCACCCAATCGATTAGTCGATTTATGGCAGCTTGAGTCTGGTAAAAAATTACAAACGTGGCAAGTTATTCCTCGTGAAGGAAGCCGCCCGAAATCAGCCGTGGTGTTAGATGTTGCGTTTACTGATAACAACCAAGCGTTATTAACCGAAAGCTCCAGCGGATTCGCTGAAAGTTTTAATCTAAGAGAATCAAATGAATACAATTGAAAATCGTCTAATGGAACTTGAAGCGAAAGTCGCTTTTCAAGATGAAACAATTGAAATATTGAATGATGAGCTTAAAGCGCACCAACAGCAGTTGGCAAAAATGAAACGCCAGACTGAGTTACTTGCAGAGAAGATCAAAGAATCACAACAGCCTTCTTTGATGTCGCAAATGCAAGAGCCGCCACCGCCGCACTATTAATTAGGTAGGATAGAGCCGGGAATTAATCGCCCGGCTTAAATACACCAATCACTTGCTCAAATTGGCGTGTTGAGGCTTGCACAGCCTGTTCTGGTTGCGTCATTTTGTGGCCACACTGTACGCACTCCACTTTTTCCACATCATGTTCTTTATAAAGCATCATGGTGTCCATAGCCTTACACTCAGGGCATGATGCGCCAGCAATAAAGCGTTTCTTTTGTCTCATAGATGATCTCCCGTGGCATGTAGGTGGCTATTTTAGCCTAATAACTCTCTGTTTGATACGATTGCGAAGCCTAATGTGATCCGTGTTATGATAGCGGCAATTTAATTAGTGCTGTGCAAGTAAACTTTCATGATCCAAATTTCAGACATCGAACTTCTACGTGGTGGTAACGCCTTATTAAAAGGTGCCTCTGCAACCTTATTCCCAGAGCATAAAGTCGGCCTTGTTGGCGCTAATGGCTGTGGTAAATCAACGCTGTTCGCGCTATTAAAGTCTGAATTGCAACTCGATGCTGGTGAATGCCAAATTCCTAAAGACTGGTCAATAGCCTCTGTAAAGCAAGAAACACCCGCGCTCGAAATCAGTGCCCTCGATTATGTATTACAAGGCCATCCTGAATATTATGCGCTAAGAATTGCACTACGCGAAGCTGAGCAAAATAATAATGGCGATGCGCAAGCTAAAGCACATATTGGCCTAGAACATATTCAAGGCTACAGCATTGAAGCAAAAGCCGGCGAACTGTTACACGGTTTAGGTTTTAGTAATGAGCAAATAGACAACCCGGTGAGCGCCTTTTCGGGTGGTTGGCGTATGCGCTTAAACTTGGCGCAAGCGCTTATACGTGATGCCGATTTATTGCTGCTGGATGAACCAACCAACCACTTAGACCTAGATGCCGTGTATTGGTTAGAACGTTTTTTACGGGCCTACACAGGCACTCTGGTGCTCATTTCCCATGACAGAGAGTTCCTCGATGCCGTGGTTGACCAAATTTGGCACATAGACTCACAAAAAATAAACGTTTATAAAGGCAACTACTCGCAATTCGAACGTCAAAAAGCAGAGCGCTTATTACAACAACAAGCGATGTTCGAAAAACAACAAGAACAGATTGCTCACCTTGAAAAGTTTATTACTCGCTTTAAAGCAAAAGCCAGTAAAGCTAAGCAAGCACAAAGCCGCGTAAAAGCGCTAGAGCGTATGGAAAAATTGGCCCCAGCCCATGTTGACTCACCCTTTGATTTTGAGTTTGCTGAGCCAACGGCCCTGCCAAATCCATTAATGACACTCGACCAAGCCAAAGCAGGTTATGGCGACATCACCATCTTACATAGCATCAAGCTAAATCTTGTTCCAGGTAGTCGCATCGCCCTGCTTGGCCGTAATGGCGCGGGTAAGTCAACACTCATTAAATTATTAGCTGGCGATTTACAGCCTCAAGCTGGTGAAGTATTTCAGCATCAAGGCTTAAATATTGGTTACTTTGCTCAGCATCAGCTTGAGTCACTTGATTTAAAAGCCAGTGCTGTGACCCATTTACAACGTTTAAACCCGCAAGCTCCAGAGCAATCACTGCGTGACTTTTTAGGTGGCTTTGCTTTTTTTGGTGATAAAGCACTTGAGCCAGTTGCGCCATTTTCTGGCGGTGAAAAAGCCCGTTTAGTATTAGCCATGCTGGTATATCAAAAGCCAAACCTTCTGTTACTGGATGAGCCAACTAACCACCTAGATTTAGAAATGCGCCATGCCCTAGTGATGGCACTACAAGGCTTCGAAGGTGCTATGGTTACCGTATCGCACGACCGTCACATGCTAAAAAATACCGCTGATGAGTATTACCTCGTTGATAACGGCGAAGTAACACAATTTGGTTATGACCTTGACGCCTATTACCAATGGCTACTCAATGCTAACAAAGAAGCTGCTAAAAGCACTGAAGACAATGCCTCGAAAGCACATTCAAGCGTTAACCGTAAAGAGCAAAAGCGCTTAGAGGCAGAATTTAGAAAGTCAGTACAGCCGTTGAAAAAGCAAATCGAAAAGCTTGAAAAGCTACTTGATAAGTATTCTACAGAGCTTGGAGAAATCGAAAATGCACTTGCTGACAATGACTTATACAATGATGAAAATAAAGCCAAACTGACAGAGCTGCTTAGTAAACAAGCAAACTTAACCCCGAAGCTAAATGACGTTGAAGAAGAGCTACTCATGGCACTTGAAGAGCTTGAAGAAAAAGAGCAGGCCTTTGCCGATGAAAACGCTTAACAGCGAGGAATTTTGGCAGTTTGCATGTCAGCTTTACAGCAAAGATGGCATGCAAACAAAGCTACTAGACTATCAAAACCAGCAAGGCAAAAATGTGAACCTTTGCCTACTGCTTTATTATCTGGACTCATTAGAGCTTGCTGTAACCCCACCTCAACTAAGTGAGCTTGAGTCATGCATAGCCGAGTTTGACCAGCACGCTTTACAACCCTTACGTGCAACACGCGCCTACCTTAAAACTATACAAACCGAGCTTCCAGACTACCCCACTATTCGCAAAGAGTTACTCAGCGCAGAACTCAAGCTCGAAAAACAGCAACAACAATTACTTATAAACACATTAAATAGCATGGCACTCTCTCGGTATCCTAATACTAACAATATAATGCTATATATAAGCGATAAGCGATAAGCGATAAGCGATAAGCGATAAGCGATAAGCGATAAGCGATAAGCGATAAAATTTCTCCTACCATTTAATTAAAAATCAAGCTAACAACATTAAAAGACCATCCAATCGCTCTGCTTAACTCTCAACGCTCCCATTAAACTTGATCCAAATCAACTATTAAATCGCCTTAGTTAGCATCAGGAAAATTGCTTGATCTGGATCATATCAGCCGTCCTCAAGCCAGCCTATGATTAACTCATAGACATTAGGAGGCACAACCATGAACGTATTCTTCAGAGATTTTTTTAGCGACCCAGTTTTATTTATGTCATTCGGCATTTTGGCAGTTGTTATCGTTTTATGCCTTTTCTATGTTGGTTACTTTATTAAAAAAGTTCACGACGCAGAAGTTCCTAAGTAAGAATTAAGCACGACGCACAAAGCCCCTATTCAATTTATTGTTTAGGGGCTTTTTATTTGTATATAGCAAAAATCTCGCAGCGGTTCTCAAAAAGCAAAAACTTGCTACAATAGGCGCTTATTTTGTTTCGAAAGTGTCAGCTATGTTACCTGAGTTTAAGCCTGCGTGGTGGATGCGCAATCGCCATTTACAAACCATAATGCCGCGCTTTTTTCGCCCTTTTCATAATACCCGCTACGACTTATCGACAATCGATACCCCTGATGGTGACTTTTTAGAACTAGCTTGGGCAATCCCTCATAACGAACAAGCCCCACTCGCCATTGTATTGCATGGTTTAGAAGGCAACATAAATAGTTTTTATGCTAAAGGCATGATGAAAAAACTAAAGCAGCAAGGCTTTGCAGTGGTGTTAATGCATTTTCGAAACTGCTCACGCGAAGTTAACCGTTTAGCACGCGCTTATCACAGTGGAGAAACAGAGGACCTACGCTTTTTCATCAGCCACCTTAAGAGCAAATTTCCAAAACGCCCGCTTTTTGCTGTGGGCTTTTCATTAGGTGGTAATGTGCTTGCAAAATATTTAGGTGAGCAAGGTGCTAAATCGAACTTAACAGGCGCAGCAGTTGTGTCTGCGCCATTTGACTTGTCATCGTCTTGTGAAGTTATTCGCAAAAGCTTGGGCAAAATATATCAAAAGTATTTGCTCGACCGTATGAAAAAATCAATGCAAAGAAAGCTGCCACAAATCGAACAGCAAATTAACTTAACACCTGAAAAACTAATGGCGATTGATGACTTATGGCAATTCGATAACATGCTCACAGCACCACTACATGGCTTTGCTGGCGCTGAAGATTATTATCAACAAGCTAGCGCAAAACCATTTTTGAAAAGCATTGCAACGCCTACGCTTATCGTGCACGCCAAAGATGACCCTATGTTATCAATAAAAGCTGTGCCAGATAGCTTAGATGTGAGTGAACATGTTACGCTGCGCATCTCTGAACAAGGTGGTCATGTTGGCTTTATTAGCGGCAAAAACCCTTTTAAACCCAAGTATTGGCTTGAAAGTATTGTTCCAGAGTATTTTCAACAATTAATTAAGAAAGAGCAGCTATGATCATTCCTCACGACCGCCTTGATAAAGAAACCCTACATAATTTAATCGAAAGCTATGTTTTACGTGAAGGTACTGATTACGGCGAACAAGAGTTTAGTATTGAAAGCAAGGTCGCGCAGGTTCACCAACAACTTAAAAGTGGTGAAGCTATGGTATTTTTTTCTGAGTTACATGAGTCAGTTACGATTATCTCTAAAGCTGAATTCATCGCTTTGCAAGCCGAACCAGAGCACCAAGCGTCGTTTAACGACTAAACTTGTAAGTTATACAGTAACCCTTCACAATGACTTTTTAACTTAAAGAGCCATTAAAAATGAAAAAACTAAGCTCACTGGTTGCTGCGGTTTCTTTGGCCCTGATTGGTCAAGCAAACGCAGCTCAGGTTACTGCATCAGATAAAGCCATTAAGCTGGCAAAAGACACTATTTTAATCGATACCCATATCGATGTGCCTTACCGTATTCATAACAAATGGGCAGATGTAACAAAAGCCACAAGCGACGGAGACTTTGATTATCCACGTGCAGTGCAAGGTGGTTTGAATGCCCCTTTCATGTCAATTTACATTCCTGCAAACCTAGAGTTTGAAGGCAAAGGTAAGAGCTATCAATTAGCAAATCAGCTGATCGATTCTATGGAAGCCATTGTGCAACGCGCGCCAAATAAGTTCGCTATTGCAGACTCTACTGCCGATATTAAAGAGCAATTTAAACAAGGCAAAATGTCGATTGCTATGGGTATGGAAAACGGCTCGCCTATCGAAGGCGACATTAAAAACCTTAAGCATTTTTATGAGCGTGGCGTACGTTACATCACTCTAGCTCACTCACAAAGCAACCATATTTCTGATTCATCTTATGATATTCGTCGTAAGTGGAAAGGCCTGAGCCCATTTGGTAAAGAACTAGTAAAAGAAATGAACAACATTGGTATGCTAGTTGATGTTTCGCATATTTCTGATGATGCGTTTTACCAAGTAATGGAAATTTCAAAAGTACCAGTGATTGCTTCACACTCGTCACTTCGTAAGTATACGCCTGGTTTTGAGCGTAATATGAATGATGACATGCTATTGGCGCTGAAAAAGAATGGTGGGGTTATTCAAATTAACTTCGGCTCAAGCTTTGTTACAGCAAAAGCTGGCTCTTGGTACGATCAACTAAAATCTGCAAAAGCCGATAAGAAAAAAGACGGTACTAAACTAAGCAAAGATTTTGACGCAGCTTATCGTGCTAAAAACCCATTCCCATTTGCAAGCTTAGAGCAAGTACTTGATCACATTGACCATGTAGTTGAACTAATTGGCATCGATTATGTGGGTATTGGCTCAGATTACGATGGTGTAGGCGACTCTCTACCTACTGGCTTAAAAGATGTGTCTAGCTATCCGAACCTAGTGCAAGGTCTAATGGACCGTGGTTATAGCGATAAAGACATCAAAAAGATTTTAAGTGGCAATATGCTACGCGTATGGCAACAAGCCGAAGCATACGCAAAAGCCCATTAATCAGCTTTAACTCTATTTAAAAGCGCAGCTAACTAGCTGCGCTTTTTTATCAATATAAGTAATTGATAATACAAATAGCCTGTTTTAATCTGCTAGTATTACAAAGCAATTTGGGTGATGTGATATGTCGACTTGGCAAGGGAATATTGCGTTGGTTTTTGCAAGCATTGCACTGGGCTTATCAATTTATAGCCAAACAAAATCAACTTCTACTGACAAACCTTTTCTAATTCAACCAGCAAAATCTAGCTTAAAAGAGTTAGCTATTCCTGAGCAAGACCGAGAAAATCTCATTGCTTTACATGGCTATATTTTAGACCTAGAAACACGCATTCACGAGCTTGAGCATCAAACTCCAACCATTGCTCCTGAGCTACTTGCCTCATTGGTAAAGCAAGCAATCGAACAACAAGAAAGTGAGCGACGCGCCGAGATTGAAAAGAGAAACCCAGCTCTTGGTTGGCTAAGTAATTTACCTGACGACTACCGCGAACGCATTAAAGCAGACCCACAATATGCTGACTCTTCGATAAATGAAGCACTCGCAACATTGCTTAATTTAAGCAAATCAGAAAATGAGCGTTTAGCAGCATACGGCCAACTAAAAATGACCTTAAGCATGCTCAGGCGCGACCTAGATGAAAGCCAAGCAAATGCAGTAATCGATGCCATGATAAGCATCAGTGAATACACTAATGATGCCAAGATCCGAGTTAGTGCCCTAGAGAGTTTATCTCGGCAAACAAACGTTTCGCCAAAACTCGCTGAGCATTTTCAGAAGTTACTACAAACGGACGATAATAATTATGTTCGCAATATTTCTGCCACTGCACTGATTGGACAATTTTTCCGTGCAATGCGAGACGGAAATAATAGTTTCGCCACCGATTTAGCAGAACGAATAACTACTCTTGAAAATAGCAGTAATGCAAAAGTTGCCGAAATTATGGCTGAAAATCTAAAAAGCCCACGCTTAAGAGAAGAGCTAGACAAAGCGTTAGGGAAATGAAAAAGCGGCTTAAAACTTACAGCTGATAGCTTTTTCACCCATAAAAAAACCCGAGACTAAGCTCGGGTTTTTCTTAATGCTTGATGCATTACTATAGTTGATTACTCAACGATAGTTGCAACAACACCAGCACCAACTGTACGGCCACCTTCACGGATAGCGAAGCGTAAACCTTCGTCCATCGCGATTGGGCAGATTAGTTCTACAGTCATCTTGATGTTATCACCAGGCATTACCATTTCAACGCCGTCTGGTAACTGTACGTCACCTGTTACGTCAGTTGTACGGAAGTAGAACTGTGGACGGTAACCTTTGAAGAATGGAGTGTGACGACCACCTTCATCTTTAGAAAGTACGTATACTTCTGAAGTGAACTTCGTGTGTGGAGTGATTGAACCAGGCTTAGCTAGTACTTGACCACGTTCAACGTCTTCACGCTTAGTACCACGTAGAAGTGCACCGATGTTCTCACCCGCACGACCTTCGTCTAGAAGCTTACGGAACATCTCAACACCTGTACAAGTTGTCTTCGTAGTTTCTTTGATACCTACGATTTCAACTTCGTCATTCACGTTGATGATACCAGCTTCAACACGGCCAGTTACAACAGTACCACGACCTTGGATTGAGAATACGTCTTCGATAGGCATGATGAATGGCTTATCGATGTCACGCTCTGGCTCTGGGATGTAAGAATCTAGTGCTTCTGCAAGCTCAACGATTTTGTCTTCCCACTCTTTCTCGCCTTCTAACGCTTTAAGCGCTGAACCTTGGATTAGTGGTAAGTCATCACCTGGGAAGTCGTACTCTGAAAGAAGTTCACGAACTTCCATCTCAACTAGCTCAAGTAGCTCTTCGTCGTCAACCATGTCACATTTGTTCATGAATACGATGATGTAAGGTACACCAACCTGACGAGAAAGTAGGATGTGCTCACGAGTTTGTGGCATAGGACCGTCAGTCGCAGCAACTACTAGGATTGCGCCGTCCATTTGAGCAGCACCAGTGATCATGTTTTTAACATAATCGGCGTGTCCTGGACAGTCTACGTGTGCGTAGTGACGAGTAGGAGTATCGTACTCAACGTGTGAAGTTGAGATTGTGATACCACGCTCACGCTCTTCTGGAGCGTTATCGATTGATGCGAAGTCTTTAGCTACACCACCGTATACTTTTGCAAGTACGTTTGTGATTGCTGCTGTTAGAGTTGTTTTACCGTGGTCAACGTGGCCGATTGTACCAACGTTTACGTGCGGTTTTACGCGTTCAAACTTTTCTTTTGCCATGACGGAACCTATCAGTTTTGTGTATCTAGATTACATATGAAAATAATCCACCGAGGGTAGATTAATTTAATTTTTTCAAATTTCAAATAGTTTTTTCTGACAGATAAAGGAAGATATTAAGATGAGTTCTCGATACTGGTGCTGATAGGCAGATTTGAACTGCCGACCTCACCCTTACCAAGGGTGCGCTCTACCAACTGAGCTATATCAGCAACACCAGAAGTCTGGAGCGGGCAGCGGGAATCGAACCCGCATCATCAGCTTGGAAGGCTGAGGTAATAGCCATTATACGATGCCCGCATAGGAACCTGTTCTTAAACTACCTCTAACCGTCAAGAATAAAGTGGTGGAGGGAGCTGGATTCGAACCAGCGAAGGCTGAGCCGTCAGATTTACAGTCTGATCCCTTTGGCCGCTCGGGAACCCCTCCACGAAAATTCTTTACTAAGTCACTTCCGGTAAAAGGAAAGTGGTGCCGACTATCCGAGTTGAACGGATGACCTACTGATTACAAGTCAGTTGCTCTACCAACTGAGCTAAGTCGGCACTGCTTTAGTACGGGGCGAGATTCTAAGGTAAGGTTTATTGTGATGCAACCATAAAATTAAAAAAAATGTGATTTTATGTGTTAAACGCTCACTATTCAGACAAATACCCATACTTTTACTATTTTGTGGCTATTTCATGCCAATAATTCAGCCCTTTAAAAACCAGTAAGCTGTCAAATTTAGCATCTATAAATGAATCTGCTAACAGTTTGCCATAGCCACCAGCAAATAATAGCTGACAATCTTGTTGGTTAAGATGTTGTTTTGCTAGCTCGATTGCACCTAGGGTAGCAACCATGGCACCATTTTTTAGACCATTTGGAGTATTACGCCCTAAATCTGTAGTAAAGGGTATTTGTTTATCATCAAATACCCGCTGCGTGTTTTGGGTAAGTGAAGACGTCATTAAATCAAGACCGGGTAAAATCCAGCCCCCTAAATGCGCCCCTTCTTTGTTGAGCACATCGATTGTCGTTGCGGTACCGGCATCGATAATGATGCAGTTTTGCTGAGGATATTCTACATACGCAGCTATCACCGCGAGCCAGCGATCAATTCCTAAGTTTTGAAACTGCTGATAGGCGCAGGTTAACATAGCGAGTTTAGCTGTCACCTCTGCTTCAAAGTAAGGAACAGCATGTTGCTGCGCCTGTGCCAATAAAGGTTTAAGTAGCTCAGCGCTACCCACGCAGGCATATACCAGCTCTTTTATTTGTGACCAAGGTAAATTGCTGAGCTCACATGCTTGATAACCCTTACCATCAAATAAAACGGCTTTAATTGCGGTATTACCAACATCCACTAATAGTTTCATAGCTCAGCCTTACGTAATGAAATTTCACCACCATAATAACTTTTTACTTCGCCATCTTGACGAATGCGCACGCCACCTTGGTTATCAATCCCTTCGCAAATGCCACGCCAGCTTCGATGACCAGTATTTAGCTCAACGCACTCGCCTGCAAATGCATTTAACTGATTCCACTGTAGATACATACCGTTTAAACCTGATTGCTGATACTGGGTTAAGCGTTTTTCTAAATAAAAGCACAAATAAGCCACCAGCTTGTTTTTATCTAACCCCTTTACATGCTGGCTTAAGTCAGTCCATGCTTGATCTATGTGTTGGCTAACACTTTCTGGCATATGTAAGTTGATACCTATACCTATTACAAGCTGGCAAGGTCCTTGTGGTTGACCATCAAGTTCAACTAATACACCTGCTAATTTTTCACGGTTTAAGTAGATATCATTTGGCCATTTAAGCTCTACATCCAATTGGTACAAGGCTTTAAGTGTATCGTAAACAGCCAGCCCAACAGCAATAGATACCCCCATAGCAGCTTGCAAACCATCATCCAAACGCCAAAAATAACTAAAGTATAAGTTTGCACCAAACGGAGATTGCCAAACGCGCCCACGGCGTCCTCTTCCAGCTTGCTGCATTTCTGCAACTAACACGCTACCAGATGGCAGTGGTACCTCTGTTTGTAAACGGCGCATAAGCTCACTGTTAGTTGAATCAATAATTGGCTGCACTTCGACCTCAGCGGTGCTGCCACCCAATACAGTATAATACTGGCCGATTTTATCTTTGTTCAGTAAGCCTGCACTATTGTTAAGGCAATACCCTTTACCAGTGACCTTGAAAATATCGAGCCCCATTTCCTGTAACGAGTGAATATGTTTACCCACTGCTGCGCGGCTAATACCAAGTTGCTCACCCAATTGCTGACCAGAAATAAAACCACCAGTATTCAGAGCATGTAAAATAGCGAGCTTATTACCGTCTGGTGCTTTCATAATGAAGCTCCTAATTCAATGTGACACTCATGAACGGCATTAATCAGTCGTACTTCGTGTTGTAGAGCAATCTGATATTTTTGCCAAACTTGTTGTTGAACATGTTTTACCATGGCAATTAAATCATCGCCTGTACTATTACCATGATTGACTAGCACTAACGCTTGCTGTTGATGAACCTCAATACCTGCGATTTTACAACCTTTTAATCCTGCTTGTTCAATCAACCATCCTGCCGCAACCTTATGGTGCTCAGCATCAACAAAGTAATGAGGTAACTCAGGATACTGTTTTAAAAGTAACGCAAGTTGCTCATTACTGATCACTGGGTTTTTAAAAAAGCTGCCAGCATTCGCAAGTTTGTTTGGATTTGGTAATTTACTGCTTCTAGTTGCGATGATTTGCTCAAACACCTGCTGAGGAGAGGGAGCTGAAAGCTGTTGCAATGGTCCATAACTAAGCACTGGCTGCCATTTTTTAGGTAACAGCAACCCTACTTGGGTGATCACAGCTTTATTTTTCAAGGCATGTTTGAATATAGAATCACGATAGCCAAATTGGCATTCATTCTTAGCTAAGCGGTTTATCGTTTTGGTTGCAATATCAAAGTACTCAACATAACTAACAAACTTTTCAAGCTCCACACCATAAGCACCAATATTTTGCACTGGCGCAGCCCCAACAGTACCTGGAATTAAAGCAAGGTTTTCAAGCCCAGGCATTTCATTGGCAACGGTCATAGAGACTAATTGGTGCCAGTTTTCTCCGGCTGCGATGTGCAATAAAAAGCCATCACTTTGCTGCTCTATATCTATACCCTTCGTGTTCATGTGGATCACAGAACCTTGGTAGTCAGATAAAAACACCGTATTACTACCTTCACCTAAAATACAAAATGGCTTAGAAAAGTCTGTGCTTAAAAGCTGATCCACTTCATCAATTTGATAAAAATGCTGGCATTGGCTAGGCAAAGAAAAGGTATGAAAAGATTGCAGGGACTGAGCCACAAAACGCCTCAAAGGTTACCGGTAACTAATCGCATTAGTGTAACCTATCGTCGCAAAATACGCATTAGATTGTAAAAATCACTCAACCCACTGCACTAATCATGTTATAAAACGAGCTCTTTTTCATTTCCGTTCCAGGGTTATTATGAAGTTTAAACCATTACTTTTAAGTCTTGCTATGGCCGGTGCTTGCTCTCAAGCAACTGCAGATGCAATCAGCCAGCACACTTACGCAAACTTAGATGACGTAACAACCACTCACCTACTACTAGATTTAGATGTTGATTTTGATGACAAACAACTAGAAGGTTTTGTTGAGCACACGCTAGATTGGCACAATGCAACAAGCAAAACGCTAGTACTTGATACACGCGATTTAGATATCGACAAAGTAATGTATCAAGATCAAAAAGGCAGCTGGCACAAGGCTGACTTCACCCTTGCTGCACGTGATGACGTGAAGGGCTCAAAATTAACAATTAAATTTAAAAGCCAAGCGGTTAAAGCTCGTATTTACTACAACAGCCGCCCAGAAGCTTCAGGTTTACAGTGGTTAACGCCAGAGCAAACAGCCAGTAAATCACACCCATTTATGTACAGCCAATCACAAGCAATTCATGCTCGTAGCTGGATCCCAGTACAAGATACGCCAGCAATGCGCGTAACATACTCGGCACGTATTCACACCCCTAAAGACATTCGTGCGGTAATGAGTGCTGATAATAAAGATGCTCTTTATAAAGACGGCGATTACTTATTTAATATGCCACAACCAATTTCGCCATACTTAATCGCAATTGGTGCTGGTAATTTAGAATTTAAAGCCATGTCTAAGCAAACAGGTATCTTTGCTGAGCCAACAATTTTAGATGCATCTGTTGCTGAGTTTAACGACACACAAGCAATGATCGATAAAACTAACGCTATGTATGGTGAATACGCATGGGGTCGCTATGACTTATTAATGCTACCACCAAGCTTCCCATTTGGTGGCATGGAAAACCCACGCTTATCTTTCATCACCCCAACAGTTGTTGCTGGTGATAAAAGCTTAGTAAACCTAATTGCTCACGAGCTTGCTCACTCTTGGTCTGGTAACTTAGTGACTAATGCGACGTGGGAAGACTTATGGCTAAATGAAGGTTTCACGTCTTACGTTGAAAACCGCATTATGGAAGAAGTGTTTGGCCGTGACCGTGCAGTTATGGAACAAGCGCTTGATGCAGCCGGCTTACGTGCATTACTTAAAACTCTGCCAGCACCAGATACGCGCCTTAACTTAAAACTTAATGGCCGCGATCCTGATGATGCATTTAGCTCAGTGCCTTACACTAAAGGTCAGCTTTTCTTAATTTATCTTGAAAACAAATTTGGCCGTGACAAGTTCGACCCATTCGTAAAAGGTTACTTTGACCAGTTTGCGTTTAAGTCTCTTACAACAGCTCAATTTGTTACTTACTTAAAAGCCAACCTTATCGACAAATATCCTGGCGTAGTGAGCATGGATAAAGTCAATGAATGGATCTTTGAGCCTGGTTTACCAAGCGATGCACCGAATCCAACCTCTGATGCCTTCGATAAAGTTGATGCAGTAACCAAAACATGGTTAAACGGTGAGATCAGTGCAGCCCAATTACCAACAGCAGATTGGTCAGTTCATGAGTGGCTACACTTTTTAAATAATCTTCCTCGCGATTTAAGCATTGCAAAAATGACTGAGCTGGATAATCAATTCAACCTAACACAGTCAACTAATGCAGAGCGCGCTTTCGCATGGTTTATGCTAGCGGTAGGTAATGGTTATCAACCTATCTACCCTGCTTTAGATAAACATCTATCGGGCATCGGTCGCCGTAAATTAATTGTGCCACTCTATAAAGCACTTATTAAAAACGGTAGAAAAGACTGGGCACATGATGTGTACTTAAAAGCACGTCCGGGTTACCACCCACTTGCACAAGGTACTGTTGACGACTTATTTGCAAAGTAAGTCATCAAACACAAAAAAGGCGCTGAAAATCAGCGCCTTTTTTAATTCTTTTATTAGTTACTTACTTTTTGTAAGAAGGCACGGCGCTCTTCAGGGCTTGCTTGTTGCCACCAAAATTCAAGCATAGCAGCCGCATTTGGCATATTTTTAAGTCCTGCTTGTCCGCCGGGTACTTTTGCAGGCAATGTAACAGGTTTTGCAGTCGCAGGCTTGTTGCTTGTAGCAGCAACTGGGGCGCTTGCCACAGCTTGTACAGGCGTGCTTGCTACACGATAGCTAACTATAGATAAAGGCACAGCAAGTTCACTACCCTTGGCTTTTAAGCTTACTTGCGGTGCTTCAGCAAATACTTCTGCGGCAACAGCATTATTGGCACGATTGAACACTAAATCATAGTCTTTGCCACTTTCCACCGTGAGCTCAACCCAAAACGGCTCAGACTCAACAACTTGATGGTCATCATATCCTTGTTCGTATAGATCTGTGTATTTCATCTTCACTTGGTATGTACCAGGAGCAAGCTCAACATCGTCAACACGACTGAAAAACGACTGCTCAATAAGGCGCTCTCCAACTTGTAAAGGTACAAACTCTTCTGGAAAGTGAATAGTCTCAGCTACACTGCTAAAACTGTTAAATAGCATTAACGCACTACTCAGTAATACTAACTTACGCATGTTCACTCCTTGGTTGTTCAACTTGCGGCAGTTTCAGTTTGACACTGCAAATAAAGTTTGTCATTAGTGGGTGGTCATTTAACCACATTTATAAGAGAGCTAAGTATGAGCCAAGAGACTATTTTTACAAAGATTATTAACCGAGAGATCCCAGCTGATATTATTTATGAAGATGAGCTATCACTGGCTTTTAAAGATATCAACCCGCAAGCCCCTTTTCATGTACTGATCATCCCAAAAACTCCAATAGCGACAATTAACGATGTTACAGAAGAAAATGCAGCTTTAGTCGGTCACTTATATGTGGTTGCAGCAAAGCTCGCCAAGCAATTTGGCTTTAGTGAAGACGGTTTTCGCGTCGTAATGAACTGTAATGACCATGGTGGACAAACTGTGTACCATATACATCTACACATGCTAGCAGGTAAAGAAATGGGCTGGCCTCCATATCAAGACAAGAAAAAACAACCGATCTAATACTTTGATATGTAAACAATTGTAAAAACTAGCACAAACATATTATTTTCAGCTATAATAATTATATATCAGTTAGTTAACATACTGCACTTTGTTAACTAACTGTAATTTTTGACAGAAAACAGACACAAACTGTACTTTTCCTGCACAACTCTCAGAAATTTCTAATACGAAAGGGGTGGATTGCGTGATAGGATTTAACTGTCAACTTTATTCAAGAGTGTATATATATGAGTAGTTCAGCCTTTTTATTATTAGATCCAGAGCCAATTAACACTATTGGCATAAACGTATTAGAGCCATTGTTAAAAACACAAGGACTTGCAGTGACATCTGGTACTGATATCTCTGAAGTACCAGAAGGAACACGCTTGTTATTTATTGAAACTTCAAGCACTGATCCGTGGGGTAAGTTAAAAGAACAACTAGTTAATCTTCGAATGAAATGCGATATCGTACTGTTTAACTTAGATGAAAACCCTGAACTTGCTAACCGTGCTCTATTAAGTGGTATTCGTGGTGTATTTTACACAACAGATAATGCAGATGTGTTAATGAAAGGCATTCGTTTATTACTTGAAGATCAACTATGGTACCGCCGCGATATCATGTGTAACGCACTAAATCGTATGTTGCAGTTCAATAAAGATGCACTCCACAAATTGACAGATGGTGATATCGAACCGGTTAAACTTACTAAACGTGAAAAAGCAATTATCTCACTAATGAGTAAAGGTTCGAAGAATAAAGAAATTGCTGAAGACTTAAGCATCAGCCCACATACAGTTAAAACTCATTTATATAGTGCATTTAGAAAAACTAAATGTCGTAACCGTATCGAGCTATTGTCTTGGGCACAGCAAAATATTCCAGACGAAATTCGTTAAACCAAACATCCTACTAGTTAAAACAGACGCAGCCGCGTCTGTTTTTGTTTCTGGTTGCTAAACACTGCAATTGACTTTATGCTCAAACTGATTGCAAAACACCGGAAATACAATGCTCGATTCTGTTACTTTATATTACGCCAGTGCAGCCATGATGGCAGTGATGACCCTTCTTAACTATCTTACATGGCGAACCAATAAAAAAACTCCGGGTACTTTACTTTATATTTTCTATCCTTTAGTGATGTTTGCATCAGTAATGAGTTTTGCATTACATGGCCGCATCAATAATATTGCCAGTGTTGGCATTGCAAATACGTTGCTATTTACTGCCTCCATTATTCATGTACTCGCTATTTGCCAGTTTTTAAATGCCAAATGCGTTGGCTTTAAAACCTTTATTGCTATTACCGTCGTACTAGCTATCAGTATAATTTACCTTGCCTCCGACAGCGCAGAATTACGTAGTCGAATTCTGGTTTCAGACCTTCAACATATCGTTGAGGTATTATTTTTACTGGCTTTATTCATTCGTAATGGTCGTAAAAGTTACCCAAATGGCAGTATTGTTTATATTTTAATTCTCAGCATTCTTCTAGCGGTTTTCACAGGCCGTACTGTAATGATGGAAAATATCACTGCAGCTAATCTACTATCTACAAATTGGTTTAGTATCCCTTTGTTGATAAATGGCGTCATCGCGCCGATCTTTTACGCAACAGGTATGGCACTTTTATGTAATGAACGTCGCGAACAAAACTTAAACCAATTAGCCGAAAAAGCGCATAAAGATCTAGAAATACGTGGCTTATTCTTATCAACTATCAGCCATGAGATACGCACACCATTAAATGGAATTTTAGGAAGTGCACAGTTAATAATGAATCAGTCGAGTGACCCACGAGATAAGCCTTACTGTGAGGCGATAATTAACTCAGCTGAATCACTAAACCTATTGGTAGATAAAGTACTCGACTATGCAAGCCTCGACCAACGTGATGAAGCGCTTTACGAAGAAGACGTAGAGTTTAAAACCTGGCTCAATAACCTCTGCCTTTTACTAAGCCCTTTAGCAGAGCAAAAACACTTAAAATTTGAACTTATTTACAACCTACCTGAACAAGCATGTTATTACTGCGACCAACAAAAACTCAGGCAAGTAATTATTAATCTTGTTGGAAATGCGATTAAATTTACCGACCACGGTGCCGTGAAAATCCATGTTAAACTGCTAAATGAAGGTCAATTAGATCACCTTGTGCGTGTTAGTGTAATAGACTCAGGCCCAGGTATTGAAGATGAAGAGATTGCATACCTAACAGAACCTTATGTACAAAGCAGCGCAGGTAAAGAAAAAGGCGGAACGGGCCTTGGCTTAGCGATCACCAGTCGTTTACTCGAAAAATTAGGCAGTAAACTGATTATTGAAAGTGAACTAGATAAAGGCAGTACTTTCAGCTTTGATATTCCTCTTGCTATTGGTGAACTCAGCTTAGTTGAACAACGCCATCAATCAAAAGATTACGTAACCGGTCTTGATGTTTTATTAGTTGAAGATCTCGATTTAAACCAGAAAATTGCCATTGAATTTATGGCCGATGATGAACACAAAATTAAGCTTGCTAAAGATGGTACCAGCGCAATTGAACTGATGCAGAAACATCACTTTGATGTAGTATTATTGGATATGAATTTACCAGATCTAACTGGCCAAGAAGTGCTGAAAAAGCTAAAAAATATTGACCATTTAAACCAACGAACCCCTGTATTAGCGTTTACCGCAAGCCTTAGTCCGGATGAAATTAAAGAGTACTTAGCACTCGGTATTAAAGACATTGTAGGCAAGCCAATAAAGCAGCAAAAACTACGCCAAGCGCTCAGTGATTCACAAACGAATCAAGCAGCAAGTATTGCCGTAGAACTGCGTGATACACTTTATGATGAAACGGCCGCAGCCACTCTTGTAAGTTCATTCAATGAAGATGAGATGTCATCAATTTACAACGAGTTTGTACTCTCAGCTAGAAACAAACTGATCCGCTGCCAGCAGCTCGTCGAAGACGATAAAGATCAGTGTATCAAGCTACTCCACCGCCAAGCTAGCACAGCTTTGCAACTAGGCTTTAACCGCTATGGTTTAGAACTTAAGAAAATTGAGCGTAGGCTACTCGATAACAAACCTTTGAAGGATTCATTAACTGATGCCATGGTACTTTGGCAAGAAAGCCTACAAGCCTATTTAAAGCATGTGAGAAATGAATTGGCATAGCGGTAACAAACTTGAGTTAATGAACTCAAGTTAAAAAGCCACTCTCTCGATCAGCATATTGCTGTATTTTAAAAACAAAAAGCCCCAGCAGATGCCGGGGCTTTTTAGTAAGGAAACTTAATTAAAAATTAAGCTTTCTTTGGACGCTCAACAACGTCTACTAAAGTCCAAGACTTAGTCTTAGAAATAGGAGCGCACTCAGAAATAGTAACTACGTCACCAGTTTGAGCTGTGTTGTTTTCGTCATGTACGTGTAGTTTAGTCGTACGTTTGATGAATTTACCATATACTGGATGCTTCACGTAACGTGCGATAGCAACAGTGAAAGATTTGTCCATCTTGTCGCTGATTACACGGCCTTGAAGAGTACGGATTTTATCGCTCATTATTGACCTGCCTTCTGGTTAATAACTGTTTTTACACGCGCGATATCGCGACGTACTGTTCTTAGCGTGTGTGTCTGAGCTAACTGACCAGTGCTTGCTTGCATGCGCAGGTTGAACTGCTCACGAAGAAGTCCTAGAAGTTCAGCATTTAGCTCTTCTACGCTTTTGTCTTTTAGTTCGCTAGCTTTCATTACATCACCGTCCGAGTTACGAAAGTTGTTGTGAATGGTAATTTACGCGCTGCAAGGTTGAATGCTTCACGAGCAAGCTCTTCAGAAACACCTTCCATTTCGTAAAGTACTTTACCAGGTTGAATTTCAGCAACCCAATATTCAACAGAACCTTTACCTTTACCCATACGAACTTCTAATGGTTTGTTCGTAATTGGCTTATCTGGGAATACACGAATCCAGATTTTACCTTGACGCTTTACGTGACGTGTCATAGCACGACGAGCTGCTTCGATTTGACGAGCAGTCATACGGCCACGGCCAGTAGCTTTCAAACCGAAAGTACCGAAGCTTACTTTGTTACCGTTTTGCGCTAAACCGCGGTTGCGGCCTTTGTGCATTTTACGGAATTTTGTACGTTTTGGCTGTAACATTACTCGCTACCTCTACTTAGCACTTTTTTTGGCTTTCTTTGGCGCGCGTTTAGCTGGCTTCTCTTGCTCTTGTACTAGTGGTAAACCACCAATAACTTCGCCTTTGAAGATCCAAACTTTAACACCAATGATACCATAAGTGGTTAAGGCTTCAGAAGTTGCGTAGTCGATATCAGCACGAAGAGTATGTAGAGGTACACGACCTTCACGATACCATTCTGAACGTGCGATCTCAGCACCGCCAAGACGACCGCTAACTTCAACTTTGATACCCTTTGCACCAATGCGCATTGCATTTTGTACCGAACGCTTCATAGCGCGACGGAACATAACACGACGCTCTAGCTGTGACGCAATACCGTCAGCTACTAGTTGTGCATCAAGTTCAGGCTTACGAACTTCAGCGATATTAATCTGAGCCGGAACACCTGCAATCTTAGTTACTGCTTGACGTAGTTTTTCAACGTCTTCGCCTTTTTTACCGATAACAACACCAGGACGAGCTGTGTGAATTGTTACACGGATAGATTTAGCTGGACGCTCAATAACGATTTTAGACACAGAAGCCGCTTTTAATTCCTTAGTAAGGAATGTACGTACTTTGTGATCGCCAAAAAGCTGATCAGAGAAATCTTTTGAATTCGCGTACCAGGTAGAAACCCAAGGTTTAGAGATACCTAGGCGAATACCAGTAGGATGAACTTTTTGTCCCATTACTTATACTCCTAGCTATCTGAAACCACAACAGTGATGTGGCTTGTACGCTTAAGGATGCGGTCTGCGCGTCCTTTAGCACGTGGCATAATACGCTTCATTGTTGGACCATCGTCCACAAAGATCGTAGTTACACGAAGCTCATCAATGTCAGCACCTTCGTTATGCTCTGCGTTAGCAATAGCAGACTCAAGTACTTTCTTAACTAATACAGCCGCTTTTTTAGGGCTGTACGCCAGGATTTCTAGAGCGCGATCAACCGGAAGTCCGCGGATCTGATCTGCAACTAGACGTGCTTTTTGCGCCGAACCAGAGGCGAATTTATGTTTAGCTAATGCTTGCATTTATCATTCCCCTCTTAACGTTTCTTCGCTTTCTTATCCGCAGCGTGACCGCGGTAAGTGCGAGTTGGTGCAAATTCACCTAGTTTGTGACCGATCATTTCGTCTGTGATGAACACAGGAACGTGCTGACGACCATTATGGACAGCGATGGTCAATCCGATCATGTTAGGTATGATCATTGAACGACGGCTCCAAGTTTTAATTGGCTTCTTGTCACCGCTTTCCAACGCTTTCTCTACCTTCTTCAGCAAGTGTAGGTCAATAAAAGGACCTTTCTTGAGAGAACGTGGCATGGCTATTCCTCAACTATTATTTAGTACGACGACGTACGATAAATTTATCAGTACGCTTGTTCTTACGTGTCTTAGCACCTTTAGTCGGTTTACCCCATGGAGACACAGGATGACGACCACCAGATGTACGACCTTCACCACCACCGTGCGGGTGATCTACCGGGTTCATGGCAACACCACGAACTGTCGGACGGATACCACGCCAGCGATTTGCACCAGCTTTACCTAGTGAACGCAGCATATGCTCAGCATTACCTACTTCACCAAGTGTTGCGCGACAGTCAGATAGAACTTTACGAACTTCGCCAGAACGAAGACGTAGAGTTACGTATTGACCTTCACGAGCAAGGATTTGAACGTATGCACCAGCAGAACGTGCGATTTGCGCACCTTTACCTGGTTTTAATTCTACGTTGTGAACAGTCGAACCTACAGGCATGTTACGCATTGGTAACGTGTTACCAGCTTTGATTGGTGCATCAATACCAGATTGGATTGAATCACCAGCTTTTAAGCCTTTAGGTGCAATAATGTAACGACGCTCACCGTCTGCATATAATACAAGAGCGATGTTTGCGCTACGGTTTGGATCATACTCTAGACGCTCAACAACAGCTGGAATGCCATCTTTAGTGCGTTTAAAGTCGATTACACGGTAATGATGCTTATGACCACCACCGATGTGACGAACCGTGATACGACCTTTGTTATTACGACCACCAGACTTAGAGTTTTTCTCTAGTAGTGGTGCGTAAGGTTTACCCTTATGTAGATCTGGGTTAACCACTTTAACCAGGTGACGACGACCCGCAGAAGTTGGTTTACACTTTTGAAGTGCCATAATTCTAACTCCCCTTATTACTCGGCGCCGCCGACAAAGTCTAGCTCGCTACCTTCTTTAAGAGTAACGTAAGCTTTCTTCCAGTCTGAACGACGACCGAAACGCATGCCAGTACGTTTTGTTTTACCCTTAACGTTTAGTGTGCGAACACCAGTTACTTCTACTTCAAAAAGCTTTTCTGCTGCAGCTTTGATTTCAGCTTTAGTTGCATCAGAAGCTACTTTGAAAACAATCGTGTTGTTTTCTTCAGCAGCGATAGTGCTTTTTTCAGAGATGTGTGGAGCAAGGATCACTTTTAAAAGACGTTCTTCACGGATCATGCTAGCGCCTCCTCAAGTTGCTTAACAGCAGCAGCTGTAATAAGTACCTTATCGAAAGCGATTAGGCTTACAGGATCGATACCAGCTACATCACGCGTGTCAACCTTGTATAGGTTACGTGCCGATAAGAAAAGATTCTCATCTACTTCTTCAGTCACGATTAGAACATCTTTAAGCTCAAGTTCTTTAAGCTTAGCAACTAGTTCTTTAGTTTTTGGTGCTTCAAGACCAAACTGTTCAACAACGATTAAACGCTCTTGACGAACTAATTCAGATAAGATGCTTTTGATCGCACCGCGGTACATTTTACGGTTTACTTTTTGGCTGTGATCTTGTGGTTTAGCTGCGAAGCTAACGCCACCTGAACGCCAAATTGGGCTACGAATTGTACCAGCACGTGCACGGCCAGTACCTTTTTGAGACCATGGTTTTTTACCACCACCGCTTACTTCAGAACGTGTCTTCTGAGCACGAGTACCTTGACGAGCACCTGCTGCGTAAGCAACAACTACTTGGTGTACTAATGCTTCGTTAAACTCACGTCCAAAAGTAGCTTCAGAAACTTCAAGAGCGCCAGAAGCGTCTTTAATTGCTAATTCCATCACTAAATCTCCAGGACTTATGCTTTAACAGCTGGTTTAACGATAACGTCACCGCCGATAGCGCCAGGTACTGCACCTTTAACTAAAAGCAAGTTACGCTCAGCGTCAACGCGAACTAGTTCTAAGTTTTGAGTCGTTACACGCTCAGCACCCATGTGACCGGCCATTTTCTTACCTTTAAACACCTTACCAGGTGATTGGTTTTGACCGATTGAACCAGGAGCACGGTGAGATAGAGAGTTACCGTGAGTAGCGTCTTGCATGCTGAAGTTCCAGCGCTTAACACCACCTTGGAAACCTTTACCTTTAGAAGTACCGGTTACGTCAACTTTGTTGATTTCGTTGAATAATTCAACAGTAAGCTCAGCGCCTACTTCAAAATCGCCTTCACCACCATTTAGGCGGAATTCCCACAGACCGCGACCCGCTTCAACACCAGCTTTAGCGAAGTGACCCGCTGCTGCTTTGTTTACACGGCTTGCTTTTTTAGTGCCTGCGGTTACTTGAAGCGCGTTATAACCGTCAGTTGCTTCAGATTTGATCTGAGCAATACGGTTAGGAGTCGCTTCGATAACTGTCACAGGGATAGATACACCATCTTCAGTGAAGATACGTGTCATACCCACTTTACGACCGACTAGACCTAATGCCATTTTCCTAAAACCTCTCTAATCTTCCGATTAACCCAGGCTGATTTGAACATCAACACCAGCAGCAAGATCTAAACGCATAAGAGCGTCAACAGTCTTGTCAGTTGGTTCTACGATGTCGATCAGACGTTTATGGGTGCGGATTTCGTACTGATCACGCGCGTCTTTGTTAACGTGCGGTGAAGTTAGTACAGTAAAACGTTCAAAGCGTGTAGGTAGTGGGATTGGACCACGTACTTGTGCGCCAGTGCGTTTCGCAGTTTCCACGATTTCCGCCGTTGATTGGTCAATCAAACGGTGGTCAAAAGCTTTTAGGCGAATACGAATGCGTTGATTTGACATTCTTAAACCTCAATATAAAGAGCATTTAAAAAGAGCATAAAAAAACGACCGAAACACACTTATTAATTAAGATGTCGGCTGTTCTCTTATATCTACGTTGAATTCCAAATCGGAATTCCTGTTTATTAGCTTGAAATCCAAGCTTAATTTTTCCTTCCAAGTTCCCGAGGGAATTTTGAAAGCCTGCGTATTATAGATAGATTGGTGATAAATGCAACAACTATTTTGAAAATCCCAAAGGTCTAAATTAAATTTTGTTTATTTTTCGAACTTTATCAATAACATTAGCGTCTTTAAATTATACTTGGTTCGGTAAAGGAGCTAGAAAATCGCTTTTAAATGGTCAGTCCAGTTAATAATTGTTATTCTATGCTGCTTATTTTTGACCACACTCGGTCTATTTAATATCTACTAATAACTTTGGTGAGTTGATGCGTATCATTAATCGTTGTTTAAATTTCATTTCTGCCGGTATGAACCGCTTGTTTGTAAAAAGTAAGGTGCTACCAGAAAACCCGATTGAACAATACAATCTAAACCCAGCCAACCCGACCTTCTATATTGTTAGGCTTAATGCGCGTTCTGATTTAGCCGCACTCGCACGGGTATGTAAGAAATACGATTTACCAGACCCAACCGAAGAACAGTTATTAGGTAATGCTGAACTTGATCGCTTTATTGGTATTCAAAACCCGCCACCGCTAATTGGTAACAAAAGCAAACCAAGCAATGCCCTGCAACAAGGCAAACAGATTATTGACCATCTGATGCAATCAGGTGAGAAAAACGTTCAAGTGATCCCAGTGACGATTTTATGGGGCAGAAACCCAGGAAAAGAAAAGCCAGGTTTGGGAACTTTGGTATCTCACTCATTAACACCTAGCTGGTTTCGTAAGTTCTTTGTGCTGCTATTCTCTGGGCGCGATAATTTTATTCGTTTTAGTCAGCCGCTCGACTTATCTTTATTAGTAAATGAAAAAGCCGATGTTGATGAGCTTCCGCATAAATTATTACGTGTAGCCCGTGTACACTTTCGCCGTCAAAAACTAGCAGCGACAGGCCCGAAGATGCCATCGCGTGAGCAGCTTTTTAATTCGCTACTTGCATCACCAACAATTAAAAAAGCAATTCAAATAGAAGCGAAAGAAAAGAACATTAGCCAAGAGCAAGCTCGCCAAAATGCCCTTAAATTACTTGATGAGATTGCCGCCAATTACAGCGATGCAACTATTCGTGTTGCAGACCGTATTTTAACTTGGCTTTGGAATAAACTTTATAACGGTATTGATATTAAGTTTTCTGAACAAGTGCATGAGCTTACAGATAAAGGTCACGAGATTATTTATATGCCATGTCACCGCTCGCATATGGATTACTTATTGCTGACCTACTCTATTTACCATTTGGGCTTGGTTCCGCCGCATATCGCCGCAGGTATCAACTTAAACTTCTTCCCAGCAGGTGGTATTTTCCGTCGTAGTGGTGCTTTCTTTATTCGCCGCTCATTCGCGGGCAATAAATTGTATTCATCTGTATTTAAAGAGTACCTGAGCCAGTTATTTATCAAAGGCTATTCAGTAAAGTTTTACACTGAGGGTGGCCGTAGCCGCACTGGTCGCTTGTTACCCCCAAAAACAGGCATGCTCGCCATGACGTTGCAAGCCATGCTACGTGGCATTGATCGCCCTATTTCGATTGTTCCTGTATACATTGGTTATGAGCACGTAATGGAAATTAATACCTACTTAAAAGAGCTTGCTGGTAACGATAAGAAAGGTGAGTCGGTATTAGGTATCTTTAAAGCGATAAAAAACCTAAAAAACTATGGCCGTGGTTACCTAAACTTTGGCGACCCTATTTCGATTAATCAATACCTAAATGATCAACAACCTGATTGGCGTGAATCTATTCACCCAACTGATGTTCAGAAACCACAATGGCTTGGACCGCAGGTCGCCGAACTTGCTGATAAGGTAATGGTTAATATTAATAGTGCTGCTGCACTAAATGCAGTGAATCTACTTGCCATGATTTTATTAGTTAATGATAAACATGCATTGAGTAGACCTAAGCTGATTGCTCAACTTGAGTTTTATCTTCATTTACAACGTAGCGCAAGTTACAGTGAAAAGGTGACCACACCAGACGAAAGCGCAGAACAGCTACTAGAGCATGCACTCAAACTTAATAAGTTTGATGTTATCAGTGATGAATTTGGCGAAATTATCGCTATCAACGATAAAGAAAAAACACTGTTTAACTACTATCGAAATAACGTATTGCACTTATTTGCAGTTCCAAGCTTATTGGCGCTGCATTTATTCAAGGCACACAAAACGACCTTAGCAGAGTGCCAAGCCTTAATTGCGCGTTTTTACCCGCTGTTTGCCAAAGAGTGGTTCCTACATGAGTTAGATGAAAACTACATTACTCGGGTTCTAGCAAGCTTCGTTGATCAAGATCTCATTGAAATTGATGGCGATAACATCAAGATCACCAACAGCAACGACTGTTTAGCAAAACTCGAAATGCTAGGTCGTGCCTTAAACCTTACGCTACAGCGTTACGCTATCGTGGTTGGCTTTATTCAAACTAGCAGTGGTATTGAGCGTGAAGAACTTGAACACGAAAGCCAAGTGTTAGCAGAGCGCTTAGGCACCTTGCATGGCATTAAAACCCCAGAGTTCTTTGATAAAAAAGTGCTTATTGGTTTTATTTCAAGCTTACGTGAGCAAAAGCTAATTACCGAAACAGAGCAAGGCTTAACGGGCAGCAATGAGCTGTGTGAAGTGTATTTATATCTTAAAGCATTGCTGCCAGCACGGGTCTGGCAGTCAATTGATGATATAGTGCAAAGCCAAGCTCAGCATTCAGAAAATTAACGCTGGCGCATGACCCCTTCTTGGATCGTTGAGGCAACCAAATTGCCTTGACGGTCAAAGAACTGACCTCGTACCAAACCACGACCAGAACTCGCACTTGGGCTATCAACTGAATATAAAATCCAATCATCAAGTCTAAAAGGACGGTGGAACCACATTGCATGGTCAATCGTCGCAACCTGCATATTCGGCTGCATAAACGATACACCGTGTGGCTGTAATGCGGTTGGTAAAAATTCAAAATCAGACGCGTACGCAAGTAAGTAATTATGAATACGCTGGTCATCAGGCATCTCACCATTTGCTTTAAACCAAATATGCTTAACTGGCTCCATAACTTGTGGTTTGAACGGGTTATGGAAAGTCACAGGACGCATTTCAATCGGTACTTCACGGATGAACTTATTACGAATTGGTTCAGGAATAAGCTCTGCATTTGCTTGGTAAAATTCAAGAGATGATTTTAATTCTTCAGGCTGAGGTACATCAGGCATCTGCGCTTGATGTGATAAGCCCTCTTCTTCACCTTGAAATGAGGCGGTCATGTAAAAAATCGGCTTACCGTATTGAATTGCTTTTACACGGCGAGTACTAAAGCTTTTACCATCACGAATATTCTCGACATCATAGACAATCGGCTTTGCAGCATCACCTGGGCGCAAAAAGTAAGAGTGTAAAGAGTGAACAATACGTCCTTGTGGTAATGTTTCTTTTGCTGCAGATAGGGCTTGCCCCATTACTTGACCACCGAATACAGCTCTAAATCCTAAATCTTGGCTTTGCCCGCGATACAAGCCTTGCTCAATCTCTTCTAACGACATTAATGACAGTAGGTCATCTAATACTTGGCTCATTTATTTATCCTCAATCCCGACAAGCGTTTAATGATACTATAGACTAATTGGAAGTAAATCTTTGTAAGAGCACCTCATTATGGCTTATTGGCTTTTTAAAACCGAACCCGATGCATTTTCAATTGATGATCTAAAGAACGCACCTGAGCAAACCTCTATGTGGGATGGCGTGCGTAATTATCAAGCCCGCAACTTTCTTCGCGATGGTATCAAGCAAGGTGACTTGGTGATGATTTATCATTCAAGTTGCAAACAGGTGGGTGTTGCAGGTATCGCGACGGTAACTCGCGAAGCCTATGCCGACCCAACACAGTTTGATTTAAATAGCGATTACTACGATGCCAAAGCAACCGCTGATAACCCGCGCTGGTTTGTGGTCGATGTGAAATATCAATCACACCTTAAAAAGCTAGTTAGCCTGCAAGCAATTAAAGCCAATGAGTCAATTACCGAAATAGCCCTTAAAAAAGGCGGACGACTGTCAGTAATGCCGGTAACCGAACATGATTGGCAACAGATCATAGCAATGAGCTATTAAAGTAGCGACCATTTTTAATGAGCTGCTATTTTTGCTATAATTTCGCCCCTTTATTTTAGAGGTACTAAGGGGGATGTATGAAATTACTGTATTGGTTAGAGGAATGGACCAGTCTCCCCCGCGATGAGCAACAAAGCCTTATGCCTATGACTGGCGGTGACTTGCTCGGCGATGTTTATGTAAAATACCATATCATTGATGCCAATAAGCCCCTGCTAATTACCTTCTCTCCTGCTGGAACAAATTATCAAGAACATGATATCACTGATGATTTTTCGCCTTGGGCTTATAAGCTCGCGAAAAAGCAAGATGTGAATATTATCGCCTTTCAACATTTAGGCATTAGTAACTGGTTTAGACACCGTAATCTGTTGTTTTTCATTGAGCAGCTAGCACCACTGATTAGTGGGTTTAAAGAGCGGTTAGGTTATGGCTTGAGTCGAGGAGGCTTTGCCGTTGGTGCATTTGCCAATCTATTAAAGCTTGATAAAGTTTTACTCTTTCACCCTGTTAGCACAAAAAACAAAGAAAAAGCGCCATGGGATGATCGTTCAAGTACCGACATCGCGCAAAAATTTGATTGGAACGGTGACTACCACGATTTAGATTTAGGCCATGCAAAGGGTTATATTATTTACGACCCAACGAATCGCATCGACCGAGCTCATGCTAAACGTTACCCACAACTAACCCACTTACGCGTGTTTGGTATGGGCCATAGTGTTCATGCAACATATTTAAATAAGTTTGGCTTTTATAAAGATGTTGCTGTTGATTTTATTAGCCACCAGCAAGTTGATATAGCCCAATTCCGCCAGCAAACCAAAACGCTGCGCTTTAAAGAAGATTATTATCGTCGTCTAAATAAGGCAAACAAGAGTTCGCCACATCGTTTAGCCTTACTAAGCACCGCGCATACAATTTTAGCTGAAGAAAAAGCCGAGCACATGCAAGAGCAAAAAGATGCGATTGATGTGCAACCGCTGATTGATGTTGCAATCAAACATCAAGATGAGCACCCAAACGATGCAATTAAGGTATTAGAAGTGGCTCAGCAACTCTCACCCGATGATCCTGTGATAGATCATAAACTAAAACAGTTGAAGTGATACAGCAGCTTGAAACCTTAAGGCGTAAGTTAACCCTTGGGTTTTACTTTGCGGTGTTTTTTGACCCGTCCGTGTTTGGGGATAATTGTTAAGTACATCACTAAAGCTAACCACGAAAAGAAGATGATACCTATTAACCAAGCATTCTTTTCGTGGCCCTGAGTGCGTTTACTATTGAGCACAATGACCACAGGTAAGATGTAGGCACTCAATACAATAATTAAAAACGCAACTTCACTCATAAATACCAATTCGCTTAATTAAGTGGTCCATTTTGAGGCAATAAAACCTTGTTGATAGCAAGGCAAAAATTTTGTTATTTAGTTGTTCTAAATGAGGAATTTTTAACGCAGTTAGCAACAGGTTTAATCCCTCAAAATGATTAAGTATTATTGCGGATTGGTACTATACCAACGCTGACCAATCAACTTCGTCGCTCAAAACACGCTCCGCAGCAATATAATGCAAAATATCTCCCTCACTTACTACATAATCAAGTGGCGGGTTTAAGTCCATATTTTTTGCACTCAAGTTATGTGCGACACCCAGTAGTATAGCATCGTGACTATATTTAAAGTGATGAAACAGCTTGCCAAATTCCATTGCTTGCACGCCTTTTGGAATTGGTAAACTAAATTGAGTATCCCCGTGTAGTGTCGATAACAACTCTTCTTGCACGCGGCTTGAACCTGGGTCTTGCATTGAACGCACTAATATCTCTGCTGATTTAGCACTACTACATTCTACATTGTGGCAATGCTCATGTAGCATTTCGATTTTAGTTTCATCAGTAAAGTGCGCACTGATGTGGCACTGTTCATTGACCAACTTGCTAATACGCAGGGCTGTTGTAAAGGTTTGGTCATCATCTTGGCCATCAATTATAATTTTGTCGGCGCGATCAATGGCGATTCTTTTCAACTCATCTAAGTCAGTAAAGCTACTTAGCCGAGCAAAATCAACCATCGGATTTGCTAAAAATGGATGTTCCATTTGCTCTGTGACCGCCAATAGAATACGACGATCTAAACGTTTATGATCGGCCAAAATATAGTCAACCATCTTCTTAGTCCGTGTATCGTGCCAACCAAAGATAATTATGTGATTGTTTATATGTGCGAAGCTTTTATCACCCGTCATAGCGCGCCTAATTAAATAAGTTACTGTTTGCCCTGTTTTTCCTAACAGAACGCCAAATAATGCTAAACCAAAAGGTATTTGTAGTAATGCGACAATCCAACGGCCAAGCTCTGTGCTAGCGCTAAAGTCGCCATAGCCAACTGTTGATGTTGTTACTACATAATAATAAAAATAAGTACTGAGTGGTGTGAGCGCTTGCTCTCCTGCAAGCATAAGTAGCCACCAAATAAGTAGCATATGCAAAAGCGTAGTAAATACCACAGCCTGCCAACTTACTTGATCTATATGACTGCGAATAAGTACCACTAAACGATTAAATATATGATGCATAATCCTTGCGATTTATAGTGGAGGAAATTATCGATACGGTACTGTAATGCTTGCTCTTTGGCAACTGATGGAAAATTCCTAATGCATGTCGATGAAAAATAATAGTAGACTATACTATCTCTGTATTAGGTATTTAGGGTGAAATATGTCAGGTGTTCTTGCTTCTGTTGATAAGCGTACGCAACTGGTCGGTGAAAACCGCTTAGAGCTTTTGCTATTTTACCTACACAGCCGCCACTTATTCGCACTCAATGTGTTCAAAGTGAAAGAAGTGGTCAAGTTACCGCAAATTAGTAAAATTCCCCATGCGCATCCTAAAGTGTCTGGGGTCGTAAATATTCGCGGCGAATCCATTCCAGTGATTGATTTACGCAAAGCGATAAACATGCCAGAAGCTAAACACATCGAAGATACAAACCTCGTTATCACTGAGTACAATCGCACCGTGCAAGGCTTTTTAATTGGTAAAGTTGATCAAATTGTCAATATGACATGGTCAGATATCATGCCGCCGCCAACTGCTATTGGTAAAAATCACTACCTAACTGCCTTAACGAAATTGAAACGTGATGACCAAGAGCAGTTGGTTGAAATTATTGATGTAGAAAAAGTGCTCGCCGAAATCGTTGAATACGAAGTCCAAATATCTGAAGATATTCTTGATAAAAGCATCGTGAACGAATTTGCAGGCCGCAAAATTCTTCATGCCGATGATTCACCTACAGCACGTAAGCAAGTAAGCGATACATTATCGCAACTTGGTATCGAAATCATACCTGCTCGTAACGGACTTGAAGCTCTTGAGATGTTAAAAGGCTGGGCTGATCAAGGCAAAGATGTTGAGAAAGAATTACTTATGGTGATCACCGATGCTGAAATGCCAGCAATGGATGGCTATCGTTTAACACACGAAATTCGTAACGACAGCCGAATGAAGAACTTACATATCGTTCTTAATACATCCCTAAGCGGAAGCTTTAACCAAGCTTTAGTTGAGAAGGTTGGCTGTAATGCCTTTTTATCCAAGTTCCAGCCAATACTATTAGTAGAAGAAGTTCAAGCTCGCTTAAAAGCCGTGCTAGAGCAAGACTCACAGTAATCGCTATAGCATCTGTTTTTAAACGCATCAGCTAAAGCAACGGCGTCGCAATTTGCCAATTATCGTTATTCATGATTTATTGGCATTATCGATTCGACGACAACAATAAAAACTATGCTAAATCGCGTTGCTAAACCATTCACTAAACTAGTTGAGCGTTATCTACCCGACCCGTTCGTATTTGTTATTTTACTCACCTTACTGAGCTTCATCGTTGCAAGTCTCTTTACTCCGTCAACGCCCACGCAGGTACTCGCGGCTTGGGGAGGTGGGTTTTGGAACCTATTACAATTTGCCATGCAAATGCTGCTGGTGCTGCTAACGGGCTACATGCTAGCGAGTACCCCTGTTATGCGCAGCATACTCAACAAACTTGCAACTCTCGCCAACAGCCCTGCCAAAGCGATCATACTCGTTACGCTCGTGTCTTTATTGGCTAGCTGGCTAAATTGGGGCTTTGGTTTAGTTATTGGCGCTTTGTTCGCCAAAGCAATTGCGAAACAAACCCGCGTTGATTACCGTTTACTAGTTGCCAGTGCTTATTCTGGTTTTATTGTTTGGCATGGCGGCTTAGCCGGCTCAGTACCGCTGACTATCGCAACCGATGGTCACTTTTCACAGCAAAGCATTGGCATAATAGGCACCGAGAACACGATCTTTTCAGCATTCAATATCGCCATCGTTGTGGGCTTATTTATTATTATGCCGCTGGTAAATCGCTATATGTTGCCAAGCGAAAAAGACAGCGTTTATGTTGACCTAGCAAAGCTTGAAGATGAATCACAACAAATAGCGACGCCTACCCGCCCTGCCGAAGTCATCGAGCACAGTCGCTTGCTTGGTATGGGGGTAGGTGCCGTTGGTCTTGCCTATTTATTCTATTATTTTGTGCTAAACGGTGGCGGCTTAAACTTAAATAGCGTGATCGCTATTTTCTTATTCAGTGCAATTTTACTGCATCAAACACCACATAATTTACTAAGCAGCTTACAACAAGCAATCCCCAGCGGCGCTGGTATTGTCATTCAATTTCCATTTTATGCTGGGATCATGGCGATTATGGTAAAAACGGGACTCGCTCAACAAATCTCTGAAGGGTTTATTGCCATTGCAACCGCCGAGACGCTGCCATTTTGGAGCTTTGTAAGTGCAGGGTTTGTGAATATATTTGTGCCATCAGGCGGCGGCCAGTGGGCAGTGCAAGCGCCGATTGTCATTCCAGCCGCACAAACACTTGGCGCTGATATGCCACGAGTTGCTATGGCGGTTGCATGGGGCGATGCCTGGACCAACCTAATTCAACCGTTCTGGGCACTCCCTGTGCTTGCTATTGCCGGCCTAAAAGCAAAAGACATCATGGGCTTTTGCCTTGTACAGCTGATCATCACCGGCGTGTTTATATCTTTGATGCTGAGCTTTTATCCTTAACTCAAAATTAGGAAGTGAAAAAACACTTCCTAATATTTAATATTGCAATGCTTATTAACTTGCTAAAATCTTCATTGGTAAGCTTAGGATTGCGCTTTCTGAATCGGCAAAGTGCATCATCACTGCCACATGACCTGCAACAACCAGTGCGTACATTACCGCTGAGAAACCTTGCCCATAAGTATCAAGAGGGATGAGGTGTGAGTAGTGACGTCCGCGCCACTCAAAGATAATCTCAAGTGCCCCTACAAATAAGAAGAACACAAGTAGCATCAAACCAAAGGTGTAGCTTAGCCATAAGCCAAATAACACACCTAACAAACACACACTTAGACCTATCCATGAACGCATCGAAAAACTGATACTTTTAAGTACATGGCCGCCATCTAAGGGCAGAATAGGTAACAAGTTGAATAGGTTTAACAGTGCACTGAGTACCGCCACACCAGCGAATATTTCCATTTCAGTGGCGTAGTAAAGCACGACTCCCAGTACTGAGGTAATTAAGCCAAAAGCGGGCCCCATGAGTGAGATCACCACATCTTGCCATCGCGTGGTAATTTTATCATCGGAAACGGCCAAACCACCAACAAAGGGAATAAGGTAAATACCTTTAGTTTTAATGCCAAAATATTTCATAGCACGCACATGACCATATTCATGTACAACCAAGCAAGCAATTAACATTAAGGCAAATTCAATGGAAAATAACCAAGCGTAGCCTGCCACCGAAGCACCCGCTAAAGCTGCTTTCACTACTTTTGCACTTTTGAATAATTTAAAACCCAGTGCCAGCAAACCTATAATGCCGCGTTTTGGTTCAGCTTCTTGTAACTCAGGTAAAGCAAGTTGGCTCACCTGCTGCTGGTTAACAAAAATTGCTAAGCTTTTTTCGTGCACTTTACTGGTATCAAGACCAATACGCTGCCCCTGAAAATCAAACTCATAAAGTTCGAGCTCTGGGTTATCGAAGGCAATTGCTTGTTGTTGATGAAAAAGCTGAATTAACTGTGAGCCATTTAAATGCAAAATAAAGGTTTCGTCTGCGAGACTCAGCTGAAGTCTGACCATAGTTCTTATATATACGAATAAAAAGTGCGGCCATTATACTTAGGCCTTGCAAAATTACTAATTTCCTTTAGGGACAAGGTTGTGTATTTTTTACGCTATAAAACAGGTAAAAAACATGACTAAATACCTTTTATCTACTACTTTTAACTTTAGCGTTCTTGTTCATGGAGTGAATATGGTGAAGTCAAATAGACACATTCTCGTAGTAGATGACTCTAAAGCCATCTTGATTGTTATGCATGCCATTTTAAATGAGCTTGAGGTTCCGCATATAACAACTTGTCTAAGTGCCGAAGAAGCATTAGAAAAGGTGAAAAAAGCCCCTCACTTTTTTGATGCTATTTTTACTGATCTCAACATGCCAGACATGGATGGTATGGAGCTTATTCGTCATTTAGGCTCTATGAAGTACCATGGAGCAATTGCTATTATTTCGGAAATGGATCCTAAAGTTATTGACCTTGCTGCTGATCTGGCACGTAAGCATAACGCCCACTTAATTGGTAATGTCACTAAACCGGTACAGCTAAATCAGGTTTATTTACTACTGCAAAAACTTGAGCACTTTGCTATTCATGTTGAGCGCACCAAAACCCCTATTTCTGAGTCACTGTTACTACACGCTATCAGCCATAATGAAATTATTCCGTTTTATCAGCCTAAGATTAATCGCCATGATAATCGGGTCGAAAGTATTGAGGTACTTGCCCGTATAAATACTAGCCAAGAAGAGGAAATAATCTTACCGGATCGTTTCATTTGCATAGCTGAAGACCTAGATTTAATAAACCTCATCACATTTCAATTATTTGAAAAGGCGACTAACGACTTTGCAGAAATCAAAGAGCAGTTTGATCCTAACTTAAAATTGGCGTTTAACTTATCACCCTCACAGCTCGAGGACTTAAGTTGCCCAGATAAACTCGCTTTAATACTTCACCTTAACAACTTAACACCAAGTGAAGTAATTTTAGAAATTACCGAACAGTATGCGCTCCGTAGTACTGCTCAACTTGAAACACTCAACCGCCTGAGAATGCGCGGTTTTGGTATTTCACTTGATGACTTTGGCACAGGGTTTACTAATGTTCAGCAGCTAAAAACGCTGCCATTTACCGAAATAAAGATCGATCGCACCCTGATTAGCAATATTGAAACCGACCAGTTTTCCCAAGTGATTGTTAGTAGTTTGGTGAATATAGCAATTCAAGAAGACCTTGCCATTGTTGCTGAAGGCATTGAGCGTGTGGAAGAGCTTGAGTACCTTGACCGCTACAAAGAGTTTATTTTAATGCAGGGCTTTTTACTGTGCCGCCCAAAGGCCAAAGAAGATTTTTTAAATTGGTCACTCTCATGGCGGCAAATGGTAAAAACGGCAGCAGGACACCGCCGTTAAGGATTACGCTTATCGTCACTAACGATGGTATTACTCGATGCTAAACGTTGTCGCCAGCGCTGTTTGGCGACTTTTTGCATATTAGCTGATTGATCATGCTCATCAACAATTTCAAGTCCCATTAATGCTTCAATTAAATCTTCAAGAGTAACAATGCCCTGTACATCACCGTACTCATCTACCACTAAACAAATGTGAGTACGCTCTGACAGTAAAGTCTCGAGTAATGTAGGCACATGCAAGGTTTCTGGTACCGTGTAAATAGGCTTAACGAGCTTACTAATTTTATAGTCTTCACCTAAGCGATGATAAGCCAGCATGATGTCATTTTTATGCACGAAGCCAATAATATCGTCACCATTTTTGTCATACACCAATACCCTTGAAAACGAAGACGAACCATGTTCCGACAAGTATTGGTTTACAGTTAAATCTTTATGCACTTTAAAAAGCACCGTACGTGGCGTCATTAAAGTATCGAGTTTGGCATGACGAAAATGCAGCAGGCTGCGAATGATTTCAGATTCATCTTGCCCAAGCGCTCCTGACTCAGAGCCAATATCAGCCATTGCTTCAATCTCTTGGCGGATGTAATAAGCTTCATCGTAATTACGCCCCAAAAAGCGCGTTAAGATATCTGCAAACCACACAAAAGGTTTTAAAATAAATACCAACCAAATGAGGCTCACACTAACAATGGGGGTTAATCCTCGCCAATAATTAGCGCCTAATGTTTTAGGAATAATTTCAGAAAGCACCAGTACTAATAACGTCATAATTGCGGAGGCAACGCCAACTGCTGCATCTGAAAACACCACTGCAGCTTGTGCGCCAACGCCAGCGGCGCCTGCCGTGTGCGCTATGGTATTTAACGTCAGTATTGCTGCTAAAGGTTGGTCTATATTATCTTTAAGCTTACCAACACGTTTTGCCAGTTGCGGTTGTTGCTTTCTGAGCATGGCAACATAACTTGGTGTAATACTTAACAGTACCGCCTCCATCACTGAGCACAAAAACGAAACCGCAATGGCAACAAACATATAAACAAGTAGCAATGTCACGCTGAGCCCTCTTAAAAAGTTAACCTGCTCACCATAGCAATTGAAAACCACAAGCTCAAACCCGACTGCAATCTAACGCAGAGCACTTTTTGGGTAATTTGCAGCGTGCTATATTGGTTTAAATTACCTTCAACAGGCGAAACTATGACACTTTCAACTACTTGGCTAAGCCAATCAGCCAAGCTAAAAACAACATTTAGTGCATTAGCGCTATGTGCATTAAGCAATACTGCAATGGCCGCTGCCATTGATAAATCAGCGGTGCAATTTATTGGTCCTCTTGGCGAAGATATGCAACTTAAGCCATATCAAACGGACCATCATGATGCCATTATTGCCAACCTATTACCTAGCTTACAGAAAAGCAGCAATAGCATTCGTGTATTTGGTAATGAGCTTGACTGGCAATCATTCGACAAAATTAGTGCGCTAACACTTGGTGGTTTACAAGCCCTTAAATTTACCGCCTCAACTGAGCGCTTTAGCCAAGGCTCATTAACGCTTAAAGGCATTGAAAACGCACAGCTATTTATTGATGGTGAAAAGCAAACAGAAAAGAATAAAAGCTATGAGCTAGCTTTAAGCCAAGGCGATCATCAGTTTGTTATCATTACTGAACAAGTTGCCAACTGGAATGAGGTTGAGCTTGATTTTACAGCTAAGTCTGAACTAGATGCTGTGCAATTTAGCGCTAAACAACAACACGGTTTGTCGGCTAAGCAATTATTCGATGCGCCAACGGTAAGTTATATTTCAATGGCGCCAAATGGCGATTACTTCATTACTAGCCAACGTCATTACGAAGATGCAACCGCTAATCAAGCGCAATATGTTACTGAGCTTAAAGACGCCAAAAACAACACCCTTTATCGTTTTGAGTCAGCCCAACCGAGTAACATTACTTGGAGCCCAGATGGTAAAACTTTAGTGTATCTATTAAATGGCGAGCTTAAACGTTTAAACCTAAAAACCATGCAACTTAACGTGATTGCTAAAAACCTTGCTGGTGCAAATGGTTTTCAGTTTTTTGATAACAACAGCTTAATTTTTAGTTGGTCAAAATCTCCAACAGATAATGGTAAGCTCACTAAACATTATCAAGGCCTGCAAGACCGTTGGTCTTATGCTCGTACTACATCGCAAGTATATTTACTCGATATCGCTACAGGTCTAAGCAAAATCTTAAGCCAAGGCCCGCTTAGCCATTCACTTGAAGATTTTGATGCTAAAAACGGCCACGTTTTAATGAGCCGCTCAGCACAAGCAATGCAGCTATCACCACAACCCGCAACTGAACTTGTTGAGTTAGACCTAACTACATCGGCCCTCACAGTACTTGGTCAATACAATACCTTTAATCAGGCTAAATATACTGATGACGGTATTTATGTCACTGCCGGCCCTGATTTTAATAATGGCTTAGGTCGTAATCTTCCTGAAGGAATGCTTGCTAATAACTATGACGGTCAACTTTATCTACTGAGCCGTGACGGTAAAAAAGCCAGCGCTCTAAGTAAAGAGTTTAACCCAGCTATCGGCCAGTTAAATGTGCTTGATAATGGTGATGCACTAATTAAAGTTACCGAGCGAGACACTGTGCAGCTTTATCAATTCGACTTGAGTAAAAAACGTTTTAATAAAGTGAATACGGGCTTTGATGTTGTTGAGCAAGTTAGCTATTCACACGAACGCACCCCGCGGATCTTGGTTACCGGCACCACAGCGTCAACACCTCAGCAGTTAAAACAACTACACTTAGGTAAGAATCGCGCTAAAGTATTGTGGGACTCTAAGCCAATTGGCTATGAAGATACTCAAGTAGCCTCACTGGAAGAGTTTAACTTTACTAATAAAGATGGCATTGAAATTAAAGGCCGTGTTTATCTGCCCCATGATTTAGATAGCAATAAACAATACCCTGCACTGGTTTATTACTATGGCGGTACATCGCCTGTAACACGTGGTTTTACGGGTCGTTACCCATTTAACTTATGGGCTGAGCATGGCTATGTTGTTTACGTTGTACAACCTACTGGTGCAACAGGTTTTGGCCAAGAGTTTTCAGCTAAACACGTAAACGCATGGGGTGAGTACACAGCCAACGACATCATTGACGGCACAAAAGCCTTTTTAGATAAATATAGCTTCGTAGATAGTAAACGTGTGGGTAATCTAGGTGCATCCTACGGTGGCTTTATGACCATGTTATTAGCAACCAAAACGGATATGTTCAGTGCATCGATTGCCCATGCGGGGATTTCAAATATCACCTCGTATTGGGGCCAAGGTTGGTGGGGTTACTTATACTCAGCTGAGGCATCTAAAAATAGCTACCCTTGGAACAATCCTACACTTTATAGCCAACATAGCCCTGTGTTTCATGCTGACAAAGTAACAACGCCGTTATTACTACTTCACGGTGACTCAGATACCAATGTACCTGTTGGTGAAAGTCACAATATGTACACGGCATTAAAATTATTGGGTAAGGATGTTGAGCTGATTGAGTACAAGGGTGCTGATCACCAAATATTTGCTCGCGATAAGCGCTTTGATTGGTGGAATACGATGTTGGCTTATTTTGATAAAAACTTAAAAGATCAGCCACAATGGTGGCAATATCTTTATCCTGAAAAGTAGTTTAGTTATTTAACTGGGCACTCGTTGAGTGCTCAGTTTTCCCTCTATTTAAAAAACGCTAAGCTATTAAATTGTAAGAAATAGTTACAAACTTCGCCATGACACTTCTCAGCCTTTGCCATACAGTGCTAACATAACAACAAATCAAGTGTGAAATTAAAGCGAATGACTATTCAAGTTTTATTGGTTGAAGACGACGAATTACTCGTTAAACGCATTCTTAATCATTTTAAAGAAACTGAGTTTAATATTGAGGTAGATTCAACGGGTGCAGATGCACTAAGCATTGTGCAATCACGTGCTTCGTCTAAAGAAGCAATTTCTCTAGCAGTTATCGATATTGTATTACCAAAGCGCGATGGGCTGCTTCTTGCCAAAGAACTTAACGCCTTAACTGATATTGGTGTTATTGTACTGTCTAGTCGTGACTCGCAAGCTGACCGTATTGCCGGACTTGCACAAGGTGCCGATGACTACATTTGCAAGCCAGTTGACTTACTAGAACTTGAACTAAGAATGCGCGCCCTTTTTAAACGTATAAAAGGCTCACAGCATGATGATGAAAGTGAAGAATTTATAGAATATTCCGACTTTAAACTGCACCCAGATAACCGCACATTGATCACTCCTAATGGTGAAGAGTCTCGTCTTACAGAGGCAGAGCACAAGGTACTTATTTGTCTTATTGCAAATGCTGGTAAGGCCACATCACGTGAAAAAATTTCCGAAGAAATTGGTCAACCTGACTGGAGCCCAAGCGATCGTACCGTTGATGTACTTATTGGCCGCTTACGTAAAAAGTTAAGCGATGAAAAAGACCAAAAACGTATCGTTACCGTTCGCGGCAAAGGCTACATGCTGTCTATTTAACAAGCTTGCTAATACTGCGTTAGTTGGCTAATTAACCGTTCAAAGGCGCGATAATTCAGCGCCTCTTTTAATTCGTTTAAGGTAATTGAAGGCTGCGCTTTTAAGTCGCTAATGGTACGCGCAACTTTAATAACACGATGATACGAGCGGGGTGATAAGGCCAGTTTTTCACTGGCTTTTGCTAAAAAGTGTAGCTCAGCAGTTGCAAGCGTACAATGTATGCTCATTTCTTTATTATTCAATCGCGCATTCACTTTACCTTGTCGATTAAGCTGAATTGTATAGGCTCTTTCGACTCTGGCTCTCACCTGTTCACTACTCTCTTCCACTTGCGTGCTCTGTAATTGGCTACTGGTAAGTCGCGGCAGCTCAATTTGTAAATCAATCCTATCGATAAATGGCCCAGACACCCGAGATAAGTACCGCAGAACTTGATCTGGTGTTGCACGTTTATCGGTATGACTTCCTGTGGGGCTAGGGTTTAATGCGGCGATTAGCTGGAATTGCGATGGAAATTCCATTTGTCGTGCCGCTCGCGATATAGTCACCACGCCCGTTTCCATTGGTTCACGCAGTGAATCGAGCACTTTTCTTTCGAATTCGGGCAGCTCGTCTAAAAACAGTACGCCATTATGAGCAAGGGAGATTTCACCCGGCTTAGGGTTCGAAGAACCACCGACTAGGGCAACTGCAGAGCAAGTATGATGAGGGTTTCTGAAGGGGCGTTCACGCCAATTAGATAAATCAACCGATTGACCAATAATAGAATATAACGCGGCAGTACTAATTGCTTCATCATCGGACATAGTTGGCATAATCGTTGGCATGCGCTGGGCAAGCATTGATTTACCAGTACCTGGAGGACCAAGAAACAGCAAATTATGGCCACCAGCGGCAGCAATTTCGAGCACTCTTTTTGCGCCAGGCTGGCCTTTCACATCGCTTAAATCGAGTAGTGAATCACGCTGCGACTGCTGTTCTGGATAGCTAATATTAAGTGGTAAAGGTTGCTGATTTAATAAGTCATTCCAGACATCTTGTAAGGAGTAAACGGCTTTTCGAGAAACGCCCGACACTAGGCTTGCGAGGTTATCGTTTTCCGCGGGTAAGAAACAACAGCGGCCCAGCTCTTTTGCTCCCAATACCGATGGTAAAATAGCGTTAACCCCTCTTACTTCACCATTTAAAGCCAACTCTCCGTAAAACTCATATCGATGTATATCAGGGCAGTTTATTTGCCCAGAGGCGACTAAAATACCCACAGCAATAGCCAGATCAAAACGACCACCCTCTTTAGGCAAATCGGCAGGCGCAAGGTTGACGGTTATACGTTGGTCAGGAAAACCAAACTGTGAGTTTTCGAGAGCACTACGCACTCTGTCTTTCGACTCTTTGACTGATGCCTCTGGCAAGCCAACGATATGAAAAGCTGGCAAGCCATTTCCTAGGTGTACTTCAACAATTACTTCAGGGGCTTGCACACCTACTTGTGCACGTGAAAATATTCTAGCTAAAGACACAATCCATGATGTCCCTATCATTAATCCTTAATACTAAGCTTAGTCGGGATATTTAAAAACGTGAAGTGTAAGTTGCCACTTCATTGCCGCTAAACGAAGCGATAAGGTCATTAGCATTGCTAAAATCATGGCTACTTCGGTTACTAAACCAAGCGAGATACTTAATGTATAAACGATGCCACCAGCAATACAAGCAATAGCATAGAGCTCACCTTTTAACAGCATCGGCATATTTCCAGCAAGCACATCACGGATAACGCCACCAAAACAGGCTGTTATTACACCCATAATAATCGCCGTAGTGTCTGGCATACCTGCAAGCATGGCTTTTTGTGTGCCCATCACCGCAAAAAATGCCAAACCAAATGCATCTGCAACTTGCAGCGCATTAAGTGAAATCGAGCGCTGCTTATTGATTAAACGAGTGGTGACAAATACAGACAATAAAATAGCCCAAAAGTAGCTTTGATCATGCAGCCAAAATACAGGAACATCTAAAATAACGTCGCGTACTGTACCACCGCCAATAGCAGTGACTGTGGCTAACACAACAACCCCAAAGCCATCCATTTTTTTGTTGTACGCCAGTAGCGTTCCTGAGACAGCAAACACGGCTACGCCGAATAAATCAAACCAATGGTAAAGTTCAGTCATGTTTGTAACTAAAGAGTATTGTTAGTGTCGTTGTAACATAAACTTTTCAACCTTTTAAGCAAAGTTGTAATAAAAATAGGCTCTGAAAATTGATCATTATGTAATGCTAGCAGCTTAACGCCACTATTTAAGTACCAATAAATAACTGCGATTCGTTATCGAGTGCCGAAGAATAGATACTGTGGATACAGTAAACTCATAACCATCAAACGGTTTAAACCTGCCTGTGATTAAAACCACATGAGGCCTTGAAGAACTTGCAGAATATCAAAAATGACACTTTGCGATAGACCATCATCAATATTGAAAATTTGAGATGCAGGCCAAGCTGAAGGTAAAACATATGCGGTAAAAAGATATACTCCAATTCACGATAGCCACGCTATCTCTATCAAAAAGCAATTCTCTCGATCTGCTTAAAACTTATAGCTTTCAGCTAGCCTCTCCCATACCTGTCATCAAATCGCTCGATATCGCATTCATCAAGTATTGCACCAGTTTGCACTTCAATAACGATCAGTGGCGTGCTTTGTTGATTAGCAAGACTATGCAATTGCTTAGCGGCAATATAACAAGATTGATCGGCTGTTAATTCAAATTCTTCATCGCCAACTCGTACACTTGCGACACCAGATACTACAACCCAATGCTCTGCACGATGCTGATGGCGTTGAGTTGAGAGCTTTGCGCCACTGTTGACGATTATTTTCTTTACCTTAAAACCAGTACTTTCAATTAAAGTTCGATAGTTTCCCCAAGGTCTAAATACGGCTTGATGGTGAGTCAATTTATCACTATCAACTACAGCAAGCTGTTTAAGTAAATCAGGAAGCTTATCGAGCGAGCTTTTGTCTGCCACTAAGGTGGCATCATGAGTATGTATAATTGCTTTATTACTGACGCCGAGCGCCGCAATGGTGTGATCTGCTTCACTTATAAGTAGATTATATTCACTATCTAAACTCACTCCTTGCGAGCCCAGATAGTTACCATGATGGTCTCTTTCAGCGATTCTCGATAATGCTGAAAAGCTGCCAACATCACTCCAAGTTAAATCAACAGGAATAACTGCAACGTTAGCACTACGCTCCAAAATAGCATAATCAATAGAATCACTTGGACATGCTGTTAGCTGATTCACAACAGGCCTTTGAAACCCTAAGTCTTCAGTAAAGCTAGCCGCTTTTGCGACACTTTGTGCAATCTTTGGCGCAAAGCGATTAAGCTCGTTTAAATACACTTCTGGCAGAAATAAGAACATGCCGCTATTCCAGCCATACTCACCACTGGCAAGGTATTTTTTAGCTAATTGCAGGGCTGGTTTTTCTTTGAATTCAGCCACCTTAAAGCAGCCTTCCTGGGCTAACTGCTCACCTTGGCGAATATAACCATAGCCGGTATGTGGCTCAGTAGGTGTAATTGCAAAAGTCACTAATTGTTGTTGCTGACAAAGCGCTATAGCCTTATTTAAGCATGCAATAAGCTTATCAAAATCACTTATGTGGTGATCAGCTGGCATCACCAATAAGGGATCGGTTAGGCCATTTTGCAATGCAAATTCAGCTGCTAACGCAATCGCTGGCGCGGTATTTTTACCTTCAGGCTCGAGCAGTAACGTATAGCTATCTGTGATTTCTGCAATTTGCGCTTTAGCGATAAAACGATGCTCTTCATTGCATACTAAAATTGGGGCATTAAATCGTGAGTCAGCCACTCGTAAAAGCGTGCTCTGTAATAGTGACTTTTCGCTAAGTAAAGATAAAAACTGCTTAGGCATCGCTTTACGCGACAAAGGCCATAAACGAGAACCTATGCCACCAGCAAGAATAACGGGGGTGATTTTGCGACTCATGATTGCTTATAGTAAATAATCCAACCATGAGTTTAACAAATTTTTGAGTATGCGGCTTCGAGCAATTACAGTAACTGAAATTGATCAGCATCTAAGTGAGCAGGAAACGCTCTTCGAAAATCATCAAGCGGTGATTTTTCTAAGCGCTGAATAATGATACCCGATTGGTTATCCTCCAGCTCAGCCAAGGTATCACCTTTATAGTCATATACAGCAGTGCCTCCGCTGTGGGCAACATCATTACCATCAGCCCCAATGCGATTCACACCTACGACAAAGCAAAGATTTTCCATCGCTCGTGCTTTTAGAAGGGTATCCCATACATGGCGACGAGCTGCTGGCCAATTCGCTACGTTGATCATCACATCGTAATCGTTGCAGTTTCGCTGAAATACAGGAAAGCGTAAGTCGTAACAAACTTGCGGTAAAATGCGAAAGTCATTAATCGTAAATATCTCACGCTGCTTACCCGCTACAACAAAATTGCCTTCGTTACCTAAGCAAAATAAATGACGTTTGTCGTAATACTTTACTTCGCCATTTGGCCAAACCCAATAAAAGCGATTGGCCTTTTTATCACCTTTTGCGACTAAAACAGAGCCTGCAACCACAGCATTTTTTTGCTTAGCTGTGGCTTTTAACCAGCTAAGTACCTCGCCTTGTTCTGGTTCGCTGCAATCTAGATTAATCGCAAAACCAGTAGCAAATGTTTCTGGTAAGACAATTAAATCAACTTGCTCTTTTAAGCCATTAAGCTGCTCTGTAAAGTGGGCAAGGTTAGCGCTTTTATCAAGCCAATGCAGTGATGACTGCACTAAAGCTAAGGTTAAAGTTGGCATAAAATCTCCGCGGCACGTTTTAATGTGTCATCATTTTTTGCAAAACATAAACGAATCACCTTATCGCTGCTTGTACTGTTATAAAACACACTGAGTGGTACAGCTGCAACACCCGCTTGCTCAACCAGCCATTGGCAAAACTCAACATCATCAAGATCAGACACATCACTATAATCGAGTAGCAAAAAATAGGTGCCTTCACTTGGTAAAATTTTAAAGCGACTGTGTGCTAGTGCTTCGCTAAGTAAATCGCGTTTTTGTTGATAAAAAAGGCTCAGTTCATCAACATGCTCAGGCTCTAACTCAAGCATATCGGCTAGTGCATGCTGGGCAGGCGTAAAGCTTGAAAAAGTCACGTATTGGTGAATTTTACGAAACTCCACCATTAGCTGAGCAGGCGCAACACAGTAACCCATCTTCCAGCCAGTGCTGTGAAAGGTTTTACCAAAACTTGAGATCACAAAACTACGTGCAAATAACTCAGGGTCGGTCAGTGCGCTTAAATGCAAAGCACCATCAAAGGTAATGTGCTCATACACTTCATCGCTGATTACATATAAATCATGCTTAGCAACAAGCGCTTTAAGGGCGTTAATATCTTCTGTTTTAAAGATTTTCCCGCTTGGGTTATGTGGCGTATTGATTATAACTACACGCGTTTTGTCTGTAATGACATCGGCTACGGCTTGCCAATCGATTTTGTAGTCTGGCGCACGCAAGGCAACGTGAACTGAGAGACCGCCAGCAAGTTCAATTGCTGGTTGGTACGAGTCATAAGCGGGGTCAAACACCACAACTTCATCACCCTCTTTAACAAGCGCTTGAATTGCTACAAATAATGCTTCTGTTGCCCCTGAAGTGACAGTGACTTGTTGCTCGTAGTTTATGTTGTTATGGTATTTTCTAGCAATCAGAGCAGCTATTTGCTGTTGTAGCTTTGTAACCCCACTTGAAGGCGCATATTGATTTACCCCTTCAAGTACATAGTGATTGAGTTGTTTTTTTAACAAATCAGGTGCATCAAACTCAGGAAAACCCTGAGATAGATTAATAGCTTGGTACTGATTTGCCAGAGCGGTCATTTGACTAAAAATACTAGTGCCTAAATTCGGCAATTTACTTTCAAACACAGAGGTTCCTTAAAGATGGTTTTGCGCCCAAAGCGATGCTATCATTGCTTAAAACAGATGTATAGCCGTCTAAATAACTTTTAGAATGTCGAGGAATATATGCACAACAATACCGCTATTTCAGAACTAATTGAAGCTGGTAAATGGGTAAGCCAACGTGGCTGGGTCCCTGCTACTGGTGGTAACTTTTCAGCCCGCACTGCAAGCGGTTATGTTGTCACGGCAAGTGGCTTCGATAAAGGTCAACTCGGCACTCATGCATTTATCGAATTTGATCATGAAGGCAATCGCACCAAAGGCTCTGGTAATCCATCAGCAGAAACTGAGCTACATCTAAATATGTATAAGCTAATCCCATCTGCTAAATTTGTTTTGCACACTCATTCTGTCGCAGCAACCGTGCTATCTCGTGTTATTAAGGGCCATACTATCAACTTAAATGGCTACGAAATGCAAAAGTCTCTAAGTGGTGTTAAATCGCATTTAGATACGCTAAGTATTCCAATTTTTGATAATGACCAAGACATCGACCGTTTAAGCTTACTTGTTAGTGATCATCACCTTCACACCCCTATTGAGCATGCTGTATTGATTCGTGGCCATGGTTTATATGTAGTAGGTCGAAATATCAAAGAAGTACTTCGTCATTTAGAAGGCTTAGAGTTCCTATTTAGCTGTGAACTTGAGCGCTTAAAACTAGAAGGTATTCAAGCCGGAGTTCAGCCATGATCAAAGCGATTTTAACCGATATTGAAGGCACGATTACCCGAATCTCATTTGTTAAGGACGTATTATTTCCATACGCGGCTGGGCAGTTACCTGAGTTTGTAAAGTCACATCAAACAGACCCAGAAGTAGCAGCCCAAATTGAGGCTGTTAAAGCACATATAGAACAACCAGAAGCCGATATCGAGACGGTTATTAAGCATTTAATTCATTGGATTGAAACAGATCAAAAAATTACCCCACTCAAGCAATTACAAGGCTTAATTTGGCAAACGGGCTACGAAAATGGCGATTTTACTGGCCACCTTTACCCAGATGCTTATGACTTTTTACAAGCCCAAAAACAGGCTGGCAAAAGTTTATATGTCTACTCATCAGGCTCTGTGAAAGCCCAGCACCTGATTTTTGAGTTCTCTGATTATGGTGATGTGAGACCTTTGTTCAGTGATTACTTCGACACTAAAGTCGGTGCAAAACAACAACAAAGCTCTTATGAGAATATTATTGCTGAACTGCCTTTTGACGCTGAAGAGGTGCTATTTTTAAGCGATGTGGTAGCAGAGCTTGATGCTGCAAAAGCGGCAGGTCTGCGAACGCTTCACCTTATTCGAGATGGCCAAGAAGCAAGTGATATCCACCCATATATTAACGATTTCACAGCATTCAGCGCGGAGCTTTTAGTATGAGTCAATTAACTATTTTTAATGATACAAACGCAGATAACATACTGTTTCATAGTGAAGATTTAAGCGCTATTGCTAGAGAGCTTAATGCAGTTGGCGTTCGCTTTGAGCAATGGCAAGCAACTGCAAAGATTGATCAGGATACCAGTCATAACGCTATTTTAAGTGCCTATGCTAACGATATAGAGCGTCTTAAAGCAGAGGGTGGTTATCAAACAGTCGATGTTATTTCACTTGCCAAAGGTAACCCCAATGCCAGCGAGTTACGCAGCAAATTTTTGTTTGAACATACTCATAGCGAAGATGAAGTACGTTTCTTTGTAAAAGGCCAAGGTTTATTTTGCTTACACTTAGGCGATAAGGTGTATCAAGTGCTTTGCCAACAAGGCGACTTAATTTCAGTACCAGAACTCACACCACATTGGTTTGATATGGGCAGCGACCCTGAATTCACAGCAATTCGCTTATTCAATAATACCGAAGGTTGGGTCGCTAAAAGCACTGAGTCAACCATTGCGACCAACTTCCCACTGCTGGATTAACATGGAAAAGCTATTTTCGTACGGTACCTTGCAGTACCGACAAGTTCAATTGGATACCTTCGGGCGCTTGCTAGAAGGTATTCCTGCGACATTATCAGGGTATATCATTGGCGAGGTCGAGATCACCGACGAAGCAGTTCTTAAAAGTAGTGGCCAGCGTTTTCACCCCGCTTTAATCAAAACGGGCAAACAAAGTGATACGGTTAATGGCACAATTTACTTAATCACCGAACAAGAGCTTGCTCAGGCAGATGCTTACGAAGTTGACGATTATCAGCGCATTGAAGAAACATTTCAGTGTAGCAACCAAGCTTGGTTATATGTTGCTAAAAAGAGCCTTTAATTTACAAAATTAAAACAAAAAAACCCAAATAAAGAACAAAAGCTGTTATTATTCTCCCTCATCAAGATCATTACTAATTATTAGTTAAAGGACTAAACATGGGGTCGGCATTTTCACCCTTACGCGATACTGTTATTTATGTGGGTGAGTGGCAATTTAACACACAGCAGCAAACCATCAGCGATGGCACTCATACGCGCGAACTAGAACCTTTACTTTATAAACTATTATGCTTTTTCATTACCCATAATGATCGCATTATTACTCGCCAAGAATTAGTTGAGAACATTTGGCAACAAAGCTTTGTTGATGACAATGCCATCAACCGTGCAATCTCAGAGCTAAGAAAAGTACTCAAGTCAGAAAAGCAACCTGGGCAAACCATTAAAACCCATTACCGCAAAGGTTACAGTTTATTTATTGAAGTTAAGTCTCTTGATCACGCTGTGAGTACAGAACAGCTAAAAACAGAAAATGTAATAACAGTAGATAAAGACGCTGAGACTCAAGTTAATACAGCCAACATTAGTCCACAAAAAGATCATACTTCACGCTGGCCGTGGCCTTTTGCAGCCTTAGTATTGAGTTTATTGCTTGCTGCTATTTGGTTGTTCTTACAACAGCCTAAAGCCACTACTGAAGAGCAAAGTGAAGTACCTCATTTAGACCTGCAAGCAGAAACTATTTCATGGCATAAAGGCACACACTATCGCTTAATGCTCAATCAAGACAAAACAAAATTAGCCTACATACTGCAAAATGATACTGATAATAAGTACCTTTATGTTGTCGACTTAACCACTAAAAAAGAATATGTGATTGCCTCTGGCAATATCTTTTTACAGGGTTGGTCTGAGGATGGAGAACGATTATTTTACGGTTCCTGTGAAAACAAAGACTACAGCGATTGTATCACTTGGCAAGCAAGCAACCTGTTATCAAGTGAAGCGTTAATAAAACCACGTATTAACCAATCTTTACTTAATTCTCAGCCAAGTCAGTACATCGAAGTGGGTGATGTCGCAATTTCAAGACGTAATAATTACCGTGGCTTAACTCATTTATATGCTTTATATGCACAAGATTTAAAAACCGGTGAAGAAATTCGCATTAGCACACCCAATATCACTGGCACTGGGGACTTTATTTTAACAACTATTAAAAACCCGAGCCGCATCATCTTCGAGCGCCATAATGTTGGCCAAGTAGAAATATACATGGCGAATTTAGATGGCAGTTCACTTAAACTTTTAACGACGAACGATTACCGAGCTTGGGCTGCAACTTATGATCAGCAAACTAACTCTCTTGTTTGGTATAGCCGCGGCACCTCAACTATTGAATCATTCTCTTTTGATAGTATGAGTCGACAACCCGCTATAAAAGCGCCAGTAAAGCGAGCAAACTATGCTTACCCGTTAAGCAAAGAAAGTGTTTTGATCAGTACTGACCTTCACGATAAAGATGCCGCAATATTTGACCTTAATTCAAAAACAATGAGTTACATCGCCACAGCGAATAAGCACGAAGACGACTTAGTCGCATTAGCCAATAATGATGTGTACTTCTCTGACTTTGAGTTTGCAGAACACCAACACTGGCTCAGAAAAGCAAACCAATACATCAATATAACTGGCAAAATTGGTGAAGATAGCTCAGTAATTGCAGTAAATAGTGACAGTAGCCGACTTGTTAGCTTTAATAAAACCAATCAGCAATTAACATTATTAAATGCAGCTGATTTCTCAGAAATTAAGCACTGGACACTTCCTGGTAGTACCAAGTTGGCAGCTATAAGAGGTAACAAGATTGCCGTGCTATATACCGATCTTAGCAATCAGCTAAATCAAATAATGATTCTTCACACCAACAGCGATGAAGTGATCAAAAGTACTATAGATACACCTCTAGCTATCGCATGGTATGACGATACACAGCTGATTGTTCATTCTAAATACGATAAATACCTGCTTTTAGACAGCGATAACAATACCTATAGTGAGCTGACTACACCAGACAAACTAACTGAGTTAAAGCCTTCTATTGTGTCGATGGCAAGTAACCTACATAGCTTGTATATCGCCACTGATACTGAAGTTTTCAGCATTAATTTAGCCAAAATGCAGGGCGTTGAGTCAATACTTCAAATGAAGCCTTCTCACTATATATCGCGCCTTAATGCTAAAAACGACAAGCTGGCAGTGACCTTCTTAACTGCCAACAATCAAAATAGCATTGAGCTCTACACTAAAAAAAGCGCTGAATAAATCCGCTATTTTAACTGCTTTAAAATACCTTGCTCGATATCTGCTTGGTTATAAACCCCGGTATCGAGCACCCAACCTGTTACTAAGTTAGCCGGTGTTACATCAAAGGCAGGGTTATAAACCTGTGCATTAGTCGGTGCCCACATTGCTTCACCAAAACTACCACTAACACCGCGCACTTCATTTACACTGCGCAGCTCAATTTCAATGTCATTACCACATATCGTTTGCGTATCAAGTGTCGTGAGTGGCGCTACAACATAAAATGGAATGTTATGGAAATGCGCTAACACAGCGAGGTTATAAGTGCCTACCTTATTGGCAAAATCTCCGTTTGCAGCAATACGATCTGCGCCCACAAATATCTTATCGACTTTGCCCGCAGCCATTAAACTGGCCGCCATGTTATCGCAAATCAAGGTGTAAGGAATTTGCCAACGCTCGAGCTCAAAAGCAGTTAAACGACCGCCTTGCAGTAACGGTCGTGTTTCATCAACCCAAACATGAATATCACCATAGCGTTGCTGCGCTTTATAAATAACGCCTAGTGCAGTGCCAACACCCGCAGTCGCTAACGCACCTGTATTACAATGGGTTAAAATGTTGTCGCCTTTATCAACCAAGGCAGCACCACGTTCAGCCATACTATCGCAAAGGGCAATATCTTCTTTAAATAACTGCTCAGCTGTAGAGACAACAGCAGCAACATAATTCGTCTCTGCAAGCGCTGCACGTAACTTGGCCATACAGTGCATAAGGTTTACCGCTGTTGGGCGGGTTGCTTCAAGTTCATCAATGGCAGTAGAAAGTGCTGATTGACTCATGCCCTGCTCAGCTAAATGTGCAACCAATAAGCTAGCACCTAAGCCGATTAAAGGTGCGCCCCGGATTTTCAAAGTCAGAATCAAATCTTTCATCGTTTCAACATCGTTACATACATGCCAATGCTGTTGATGTGGCAACAAATACTGATCAAGCACGGTTAGCGTACCTTGCTGATATTTAATACTGCTCGCGATGAGATCTTGCATACAAAATCCAGATAACTAATTTAGATGAGTCGTTATTTTACATCAGTTTTGAGAACTAACAAGCTGGATGTATAGACATCTAAACGGTTACAGGTATAGAATGCTTAAAGTTAATTGTATTACGAGATTAAGCCATGGCTAAATATACTGCCTTCACTGCAGAGCATGCTGTTGATTACATTAAAGAACTTATTGAAAGTAAGCGAATTTCAGTATTCACTAATGATGCAAAGCTTAGTGCATACGAATTTGGCGACGGAAACTTAAACTTAGTTTTTCGTGTTGCTGATCAGCACAACAATAGTGTAATTTTAAAACAAGCACTTCCTTACGCCCGTTGTGTAGGTGAGTCATGGCCGTTATCTTTGGACCGCGCACGCATTGAAGCCGAAGTATTGATTAATCATGGTCAGTTATGTCCAGAGCATACAGTGGCGATATTGCATCATAATGTAGAACTGGCTTTAACTGTATTAGAAGATTTAGGTGAGTTACAAATTTTACGTGGCGCACAAATCAACGCAGAGCAATTTCCATTATTGGCAAGTCATGTTGCGCTCTATTTAAGCCGAACAGGCTTTTATAACTCAGACTTTTACTTATCTGCTGAAGATAAAAAAGCCAAAGTCAGTCAATTTATTAATCCTGATTTATGTAAGATCACAGAAGACTTATTCTTTACTGATCCGTACATTGAGCATGAGCGCAATAATTTCCCAGCTGAGCTTAATGAGCACGTCGAAAGTATTCGTAATAATGATGCTTTAAAACTAGCAGCAGCAAAATTAAAAGCTAAATTCTTATCTTGCCCACAAACTTTATTACATGGTGATATGCATAGCGGCAGTATTTTTGTTGATAGCAATACCACCAAAATGATCGATCCAGAGTTCGGCTTTTTTGGTCCTGTTGGTTTTGATATCGGCTCATTTATGGGTAATTTGTTACTAAATTACTGCGCCCAAAACGCCCGTATCACAGAACAAGCAAAACGCCGTCAGTATCAAACCCATTTATTAACTTGCTTACAAGACTGTTATAGCCAATTTGAACAACACTGGCTAAACCTAGCAAGTAACGAAGCAACTGATATTAGCTTTGCAAATCGCGCTTTTAGCGAAGATTACTTACAACAAGTACTGCGAGATGCGATTGGCTACTGTGGCGCTGAACTTATTCGCCGTACTATTGGTTTAGCCCATGTTGCTGATATCGATGGAATTGAAGATGAACAAGCGCGTTTAGCAGTACAACAACAAACACTTGTACTCGGCGAGCAACTGATGCTCAATGCCACAAGCTGTAATAATAAAGACGAGTTCTTTTCTTTGTTAATCAGTTTATTAAACTAATAGTCAAAAATTTAAAAAGGCGCTCAATGCGCCTTTTAATTATTCAACCCAACTAGATTATTTATTGTAGTGCTCATACATTTTATCGAGCGGTTCTGATAAGCCATTTTCTTGTACCACCCGCACATGCTGACGAGCCAGCTCTCTGGCACTTGATACGCCACACGAATGGGCTATAAGCCCTGCGCCGTAATGAATGTACTTATTATAGTTAGCAACACGCTGGGCTTTGTCTGTTACATCCAAGCCTCGTTGTAAGCGTTCATTATGCGTAGTAATGCCGGTTGGGCAGGTATCTTTATTACATTGCAATGCTTGAATACAACCAAGCGAAAACATGTGACCACGAGCTGAAACAATAAAGTCAGCGCCCAATGCCAATGCCCAAGCAACTTTAGATGGTACAATCAACTTACCCGAGGCAATCACTTTCACTCGCTCTCTAAGCCCATGTTTCTTCAATAAATCAACAACCAAAGGTAAGCTTTCTCGCAGGGGCAACCCCACAGAATCCATCAAAGGCTGAGGGGCAGCGCCCGTACCACCATCGGCACTATCTATTGTGATAAAATCTGGGGCTGATTCAATGCCACGGTTATTAATTTCACTGAATAAGGTTTCGAGCCAAGTGTATTCACCAATCACCGCTTTGAAACCTGTGGGTTTGCCCGTGGTATTGCGCACCATGGCGACCATATCAAGTAGGTCAGCTGGTGATTTAATCTCAGGATGACCATTTGGACTAATTGAGTCTTGCCCTTCAGGAATCCCCCGAATTTTTGCGATTTCTGCAGTCACTTTACGTCCCGGCAACATACCTCCCTTACCGGGTTTTGCGCCTTGGCTCATTTTAATTTCGAACATTTTAACTTGTTCGTGATCAGCAATTGCTTTGAGTTTTTCGGTGCTTAATTTACCGTGCTCATCTCGTACACCATATTTTGCCGTGCCGATCTGAAACACGATATCAGCACCACCTTCAAGATGATAAGAGCTTAGCCCGCCTTCACCTGTGTTCATCCAACAGCCAGCTAATTTAGCACCTCGAGATAGTGCTCGAACAGCCGGCTTAGATAGTGCACCAAAGCTCATGCCTGAAATATTAAATAATGCATTTGTGGTATAGGGTTTAGGACAATAAGGTCCTAAAGTGACTTCACTAGGATCGAGCGCCTCTTCATCTAAGGTAGGAAACGCGCAATTCATAAACATTACGGTTCCTGTCGCTTCAAGACTCTGAGTTGAACCAAAGGCCGTCGTACGGTCAACATTCTTCGCAGCACGATACACCCAACTCCGCTCTGCACGGTTAAAGGGTAATTCTTCTCTATCCATAGCAAAGAAGTACTGACGGAAAAATTCCCCCTGGCGTTCAAAAAAGTAACGAAAGCGGCCAATCACTGGGTAGTTACGGCGAATAGCATGTTTAGATTGCGTTACATCACTAATGTAAAAACACACAATCACTAGCAAAACGATGCCTAATGCAAAAATAAATAAACTGGCAAATACATCGATACTAAAAATTATAAAATCACTCATCCAAGGCCCCTTTGTGAAATGACATCTATCAAATCATATAAGTTGTTTATATTAGGTGCAATAAACAAAAAAGGCGTGATTTAAATCACGCCTTTTCGTTTCTTTTATGCCGCTATGCTGCTCGTTTGGCTAACTCAGCTTTAATATAAAGTTGAATTTGCTCTTCAAGTACTGACATTGGCACTGAGCCATGACGTAATATTTGATGATGAAATTCGCGAATATCAAAATCTTGACCAAGCGCTTGCTCAGCTTCGTGGCGTAAACGTTTAATTGTTAACTCACCAATTTTGTATGACAAAGCTTGTGCAGGCCATGAAATATAACGGTCGGTTTCGGTCTTCACATTATGCAATGAAAGCGCGGTATTTTCGCTCATAAACTTCATCGCACGCTCGCGGCTCCAGCCATACATATGCATACCTGTATCAACCACTAAACGAGCTGCACGCCACATTTCATAGGTCAAACGACCAAAGTCACTGTATGGGTCTTGATAAAAACCCGCTTCGATACCTAAAAACTCTGAATATAAGCCCCAACCCTCACCAAATGCCGATAAATAAGCATTACGGCGATAACTTGGCAGTGACTCAAGTTCCGCATTAAGTGAGATTTGCAAGTGGTGCCCCGGAACAGCTTCGTGCAAAGTTAATGCTTCAAGAACATACAATGGACGCTTGTCTAACGCATAGGTATTAACCCAATAATAACCCGCTTGGTCATCGCGACGAGAACCTGAGTAACGGCCAGTTGTATATTTAGGCGCAATACTCGCTGGCACTGGCGCAACACCATAAGGCATTCTTGGTAAGGTGTGGAATAACTTAGGTAATTGAGCATCCATTTTCTTAGCGATGTAAGAGGCTTCTTTTAGCAGTTCTTTTGGTGTTTTTGCGTAAAATTGCGGATCAGTACGTAAAAAGTGGACAAAATCAGCAAATGAGCCTTCAAAACCTACTTTCTTAATAATTTTTTCCATTTCGGCACGAATGCGTGCCACTTCTTGTAAACCCAGCTCGTGGATTTCTTTTGGCGTCATATCTGTGGTGGTATAGTATTTAGCACGGTTTTCGTAAAACGCTTTACCGTTTGGCGTACTAGAAATACCAATGTCTGTTCGTGCACCTGGCTGATATTCATTATTAAAGAAAGTTAAGTAACCTTGATAAGCCGGAATAACCTGCTCTTTAATGATAGTTTGCGCTTGCTTTTGCAATGCTGCAAATTCGCTGTCACTAATACCTGCGGTATTTTTTAAAAATGGTTTGTAGAATTCTGACTCTGTTGCATCATCAACAATATACGCAGTAATTGAGTCTTGATACCCTTCTAAAACAGCCTTAGGTTGAGTCAGCCCCACCTCAAGACCCTTGCGCATCCAACCAATATTTTGCGAAAAATAGCGAGGAATTTGCTGTAATTTAGCAAGATATAGTTGGTAATCTTGTTCTTTTGTGTAGTCAGAGCTTGAAATCATAAATGATAAGCTAGAATGAAACCCATACTCAGACGTTAGTGGCATATAATGCGTGTTAAACACATATTCATCGACACTATTTTGCACTTGACCACGTAAAATAGTTAGGTTGATGCGGTTTTCTTCAGATAATTTATCACGGTCTATAGCATCTAAATCGGCGAGTAACGCTGTATTTTTCTTATATTTTTGCTCTAGAAACTCTGCTGATAGGTTTTCTAATAAATAACCATCTACGCCATTTTCTTTACCATATGGACTGATACTTTGACGGTAATTAACAATATTTTCGGCTACTTGAGTAAATTGCTGATCAGCATCAATATTTGTTACCTGGCAAGCGCTTAAAGTACAAGCTAAAGCAACCGCAATAACAGAACGGTTTAAAGTTCGCGACAGTGTTTGTTTCATAGCATTCTTTTTAGTTTTAATCAGTATTGCTAAAGTAGCGCAGCACTGACTAAAACCCAAGCAAATGCGACCAAGCTCAGTTTAAATGCGCTCAAATTAGCATCACTGGGGAAGCATCAATGTGCAAGCTTTAAGCAATTTTTAATTACACTTGTTAAAGTTGTTGAGAAAATCAGCTAATAGACACAAACAGAACAAATTTAAGTTCCAAAATTAGCGATTTTGCTTTTAAATAGGCTGATTACAGATTACTGTAGACTCAGTATTTATGCTTGGAAGCAAATACACTTTACGGAAGAGATGATTAATTGGTTGATATGCGTATTTAGTGGTATTGAAAAATGATGTTCCATGATCCCATGGCTATTGCTCAAGAAAAAATGACAAAGGTATGTATCTTTTTAGAACACCATGCATTACCGCCGTCACCACTTAACTACCAAGTTGTTTACACCTACGTCAGCCAATCTAACCCCAAACTTAATGCCACAATTGACCGCGCCATTGCACAAAGAAAAGCCATTGATTGTGTCTATGTAGAACAGCTGTATTTCGATTTTATAGAACAAGGCCATAAAATGAAAACCGCCATTGTTCGCAACGTTGACTCAGTCATTAACACCCTTTCGCGTAATGCTAGCAATAACGAGCAAAATATTGTGCGCTTTGCTGATCAAGTTAGTGACTGTGTGCATTCAATCGATGAAAACAATATTGAACAAACGCGTCACGCATTAAAAATGCTCAGTAAGCAATCTGAAGTACTGCTCAACCAGCATCGCCAATTTAAGCAAGAAATAGCAAAAGCCAAATCAATACAAGAAAAAACCCAAAAACAGCTCACTCAATTACGCAAGCAACACATTACCGACCAACAAACTGGCTTATACAAGCGCCATTACTTAAATCAACAAACCCAACTCTGGGTCGGCCAAAATAAAGCGGTTTGTGCTATCTCTATTCACATAGAAAACTTAAATCATTTTATTGAAAACTATGGTGATGTCATTGGTGAGGTCATTTTAAATAAAGTCGCAAAGCAAGTGCAAAAATACGTACAAGAAAGTGGTTTGCCAGGGCGTACAAGTAAAGATGAATTTACCATCTTACTTGCTGACATAGAGCCTGAAACTGCCAACTTAATAGCTGAAAAAGTACGAAATGGCGTCGAAAAACTACGTTTTGTAAGCTCAAAAAATGGCACCAAATTACCTGCTATCACCCTAGCCCTTGGTATTGCCAAGCATGAAGGCGATGGTGACTTTAATAGTTTAGCCCGTAAAGCTTCTTTAGCTGCAGCTAAAGCCAAGTCGCTTGGACAAAGTAGTTTTATTGCCGGTCAATAAAGTTTAACACTGCGCTAAGTCATGAAAAGCCACGCTAATCTGATGATTTAGTTATAATCAAATTGCACCCCACAGCTACAATCAAGTACACTAGTCTTTATTGCCACGATAGAGATTAATCATGAACGAGAATCAAGAAAAGACCACGCATTTTGGCTATAAAACCGTTGCTGAAAACGACAAAGCATCAATGGTTGCAGATGTATTCCACTCAGTCGCTGCAAAGTATGACGTAATGAATGATCTTATGTCGTTCGGTATTCATCGTTTATGGAAACGCCAAACTATTGCAAGTTCAGGTGTTCGTAAAGGTCACTATGTATTAGACCTTGCGGGCGGTACTGGTGATTTAACCGCTAAATTTAGTCAATTAGTTGGTGAAACGGGTCAGGTTATCTTAGGCGATATTAACTCTTCAATGCTGAAAGTTGGCCGCGAGAAACTTCGTAACCTTGGTCGTGTTGGCAATATTGAATATGTACAAATGAATGCAGAAGCATTGCCATTTCCTGATAACAGCTTTGACTTGATCACTATCGCATTTGGTCTTCGTAACGTTACCGATAAAGATAAAGCACTACGCTCAATGTATCGTATTCTGAAGCCTGGCGGTCGCTTATTAGTACTTGAATTCTCTAAACCGGAACAAGAAATACTGAGCAAAGCCTATGACTTCTATTCATTTAATATCTTACCTAAAATGGGTGAGCTAGTAGCGAATGATGGCGAGTCTTATCAATACCTTGCGGAATCTATCCGAATGCATCCAGATCAAGAAACGTTAAAAAGCATGATGGAAGATGCAGGTTTTGAACAAACTAATTATCAAAATCTTACTGGCGGTATTGTTGCCCTCCATCGTGGTTTTAAATACTAAAAACTCTATTAATTAAGTAGGTAACGCGATGTTAGCAAACGCTCTGTTATCACTCGTCGAACGAATCATTAATCAACTGCTGCAGTTAGACCCTCAGTTAAAAGGCAAACTTGCAGCAATTGCTGATAAACAGCTGTTGGTTGAGATACGTGATTGGCAACAGTCAATTTTGTGCGTATACAGCGACGAGCAAATTCATTTATACAGTACGCAAGAGCGCAATTTTGACTGCATGATCAGCGCTGATATCAATACCTTGTTGGCGCTTAAAGATCCGTCAATGCTAACGCAACTCATTCGCCAAGATAAGCTCGACTTGCAAGGCGATTTAAATCTTGCACAAGGCTTTAGCAATGCTTTTGCAGAGCTTGATATTGACTGGCCAGAGCACTTTTCTCGATACATTGGCGATGCCCCAGCACAACAGTTGTGGCTCTCTTTACAAACCTTAAAACGTCGTGGTTCACAAACAAAGAGTAAGTTAGAAAATACCTTAACAACACTTTGCCAAGATGAGTTAGCAGTGACCATACACCCTCTTGAGCTTGCTGAGTTTAAACAGCAAAATCGCCAATTAAAAAGCCAAGTATCTCAATTAGAGATGCGAATTAACGCGCTGTTACAGTCACGCTAATGCGCTAAGGAACTTGTGTGTCGTCTGCTCGTCTTTATTACATCACTAAAACCCTTCTGAGCTACGGCTTAGACGAATTAATTCCGCGTAAAAGAGTGCCTTGGTTTGCAAAGCTCGGACGCGGAAGCTTATTTTGGTTACGCAACCAACATAAAGATAAACCTGCAGGTATGCGCTTGCGACTTGCTCTACAAGAACTTGGCCCGGTATGGATCAAGTTTGGCCAAATGCTTTCAACACGCCGTGACTTACTCCCTCATGATGTCGCATTAGAGCTTGCACTACTTCAAGATCAGGTTGAACCTTTTGAAGGTGAACTTGCCCAGCAGCTTATCGAAAAAGCGCTGGGTATTAATGATATTAGTGAATTGTTCAGTGACTTTTCGCAAACACCTTTAGCATCAGCATCGATCGCACAAGTCCATACTGCTACCTTAATTGATGAGCATGGCGCAGCTCAAGATGTGGTAATTAAAGTCATACGCCCCAATATAAAAGAGCAAATTGATGCTGACTTAATGCTGATGCAAAAAGTCGCTCGATTAGTTGCAAAGTTATTAAAAGAGGCTAAACGTTTACGTCCTATTGAAGTCGTAAACGAGTACAAAAAAACCTTGTTGGATGAACTCGACTTAATGCGAGAAGGGGCGAATGCAATACAGCTACGTCGTAACTTTGAAGACTCAAATTCACTTTACATCCCTTTTGTATACAGTGATTACAGTCGAAGTAATGTATTGGTAATGGAGCGTATTTACGGAATTCCTGTATCAGATACTGAAGCATTGCTTGCGCAAAATACCAATATGCAGCTACTAGCCGAACGCGGAGTAGAAGTCTTTTTCACGCAAGTATTCCGTGACAGTTTCTTCCATGCAGATATGCACCCGGGTAATATTTTTGTTTCTCGTGAAAACCCACATAACCCAAAATATATAGGTATTGACTGTGGCATTGTAGGCACCCTTAATCGCGAAGATAAACGCTATTTAGCAGAAAACTTTATTGCCTTTTTCAATCGTGATTATCGCCAAGTAGCGCAACTACACGTTGATTCTGGCTGGGTACCAGCCGATACCAGCATCGAAGAGTTTGAGTTTGCTATTCGTACTGTGTGTGAGCCAATTTTTAATAAACCATTAGCTGAAATCTCTTTTGGCCATGTGTTAGTCAACCTGTTTAATACGGCTCGTCGCTTTAATATGCAAGTTCAACCGCAATTAGTGTTACTGCAAAAGACGCTGTTGTATGTTGAAGGCCTTGGCAGACAACTGTATCCGCAGCTTGATCTATGGAAAACTGCTAAACCTTTCCTAGAAGATTGGGTCAAAGAACAAGTTGGTCCGCTTGCAGTAATGAAAAAAATGTATGCGAACTTGCCATTTTGGGCAGAAAAAATGCCTGAATTACCTGATTTAATTTATCAAAACTTAAAACGTCAACAACAACCTGTACAATTGCCTGCGCCGCAATCTGCTAAACCTTTGTTACTTAGCATCTTTGCTGGTAGCTGCTTGATTGTTTCAGGCTTATGTTATTTACAGCATGATTTAGTTGCGAGCGCAATTACCGCTGGCTTTGCTGTAGCGGGCTTTATTGCTGCATGGCGAAGCACATAAACTAAGTGCTATTTATGTTTTGGTGAGTATAATCGAGACAAGTCTATTCTAAAAATTTGATAAAAACGGAGTAACCCATGGGTTTTGGTGGTATCAGTATTTGGCAATTAATCATTATTTTAGCAATCATCGTTTTGTTATTTGGCACAAAGAAACTTCGTGGCATTGGCGGTGATTTAGGCAGTGCTGTAAAAGGCTTTAAAAAAGCAGTGTCTGATGAAGACCAAACTAACGCAAAAAGCGAGCAGATAGAAAAATCTTCTAACACGCAAAGCAAAGAAACCGTAGAGAAAAGCAAAGACGACCATAAGGCTTAATCAACATGGGGATGTGGGAACTTGTTGTCGTACTGATCGTAGGTCTGATTGTATTAGGTCCAGAGCGCTTGCCTGTGGCAATTCGCACTGTGAGCCGCTGGGTAAAAACATTAAAATCAGTCGCCAACTCAGTGAAAGCTGAAGTGAACGAAGAACTCCGTATCCATGAGCTTCACGAAAACTTAAAAAAAGCAGAGCAACAAAATTTGCAAGAACTCTCTCCAGATCTGCAAGACTCTGTAAACGAACTACAAAAGGCTGCCCAGTCAGTCACCCACAGTTACAAGAAAGACACGCCTGAAAAAGCAGAAATTAACAATAATGATGAAAAAAAGTGAATTTAATCTCTGCTTTTGTGGTCAATAACAACGATGATGAATAGTAAATTATGACCGAGCAAGCTCACACAGGCTTTGTTGGCCACTTAATTGAGTTGCGAAATCGACTCATGAAAGCTTTGTTAAGCATTTTGCTAATATTTATCGGCTTGGTTTATTTTGCCAACGATATTTATAGCTTTGTTGCAGCACCTCTTATAGCAAATTTGCCAAGCACTGCCACCATGATCGCAACGGATGTAACAGCACCCTTTTTTGCACCGTTTAAACTCACTCTATTTGTGGCTTTATTTGCTGCTATTCCAATGATACTGCACCAAGTTTGGAGCTTTATAGCACCCGGCTTGTATCAACATGAAAAGCGTATGCTAATGCCGATTTTGGCCTCGAGTATTTTGCTATTTTATAGTGGTATCGCATTTTGCTACTTTGTAGTGCTGCCAATCATTTTAGGGTTTTTTACTAACGCTGGCCCTGATATGATGACATTAGCGCCTGATATTAGTAGCTATTTAAGTTTTGCTTTAAAACTGTTTTTTGCTTTTGGTATTGCGTTTGAAATACCCGTCGCCATCATGCTGTTATGCTGGAGTGGTGCTACAACAACAAAAAGTTTAAAAGAAAAACGACCTTATATTGTGGTAGGTGTATTTGTGGTTGCCATGTTTTTAACACCTCCTGATGTACTGTCACAGACATTACTAGCATTACCCATGCTGTTATTATTTGAATTAGGTTTAATTTTGGCTGCATTTTATACCGCCAAGCCTCAACAGGAATCCGAGGAATAAAATGAAAAAACAACTCATTCCCTTCGTTGCTCTTTTAACAATTGCTGGTACTACTCAAGCAAACGAAGTTAACTTACAAGCACTACAAGCGTGTACTTTTGTTGAAAATGATTTTAATCGCTTACTTTGTTACGACAACGTAATGGCTGGTAAATCGCTGTCTAAACCAGCAACAAAACAACAAATTAAACAACCTGCAGCAAGCTCTACAGCAGCTGTTGTCGCGGCGCCTGTTGCAGCTGCAACAAGCGAACAAATTGTAAAAACAAAAAATGAAGACTTTGGTTTAGAGCATAAAGAAGTTGCAAAAGTTAACGATGACCAAATAAGTTCCTTAGTAAAAAGCGTAAAAAAAGCACCTTATGGTGAACTGATCATCGAGCTTGATAATGGTCAGCAATGGCGTCAAGTTGGCTCTGATAGCTTACGTTTAAAAGCACAAGATGTTGTCATAATTGAACGAGGTATTTTCAATTCTTTCCTCCTAAAAGTTAAAGGTCAAAACCGTTCGATTCGTGTAAAACGTACTAACTAATGAGCACTTCGCTAGTTGATGCTGGTGTCAACTTAAGCAATCATCAATTTGATGATATTCATGACGCTGTGTTACAACGTGCCGCTGAGGCAGATGTAACACAGATGCTGCTTATTGGCTGCGATCTTCAGAGCAGCCAAACTTCTTTGAAACTCGCTAAACAGTTCAATCAGTATTGCACAGCAGGAGTTCATCCTCACGATGCAAAAACAGCAGATAAACACCTTGAAGAACACTTAATGACTCTTAGCCAAAACATGGAAGTGGTTGCCATTGGTGAGTGTGGTTTAGATTACAATCGTGACTTTTCTCCTCGAGATGTGCAGCGTAGCGTGTTTAGACGCCAACTGAAGCTTGCTGAACAGCTTGATATGCCAGTGTACTTGCATGAACGAGATGCCTGCGAAGATATGCTCGCAATTTTGAGTGACTATAAGGTGCGAGGTGTATTGCACTGCTTTACTGGTGACCAAGATGCATTACAAAACTACCTAGCTATGGGGCTTTATATTGGTGTCACGGGCTGGGTATGCGATGAGCGCAGAGGTGAGCAACTACAGGCCTTGGTACCGTCAATTCCTTTGAATCGTTTGTTAATTGAGACCGATGCCCCCTTTTTGATGCCGAGAAATATCAGACCAAGACCGAAATCTCGCCGCAATGAGCCTCAGAACCTTCCTTATATATGCCAGCAAATTGCTGATTTGAAAGGATGCGAATTTACTGATGTTGCAAAACACACTACACTAAACTTTTGGCAATTATTTACCACTAAGGGTTAAGATGAAGCGCCTATGGTCACTGTGTGGCGTACTCTTCGTTGTTGTTTTTACTCCCTGCTTGCTGGCTAACCCGATTACTGTTAGCCCACACTTTAAATCTCTGCATTCTCTTGATGTTGAGTACACGCTTGATCCTATTACAAAACAGCAAGCATTTACGAGTGATGCTGTACCTTGGCAAAAAAACCATGGCAACACTCTTAACTTAGGCATGAACTTAAGTCCTTTGTGGTTAAAAATGTCGATTCAGAATACATCACTACATGACTTACCACTGATCTTGTCAATTGATAACCCTTTACTTGATGAAGTGGATGTATTCCACCTCCAAGCTAGCCATGTTTTATTTAGCACAAAAATTGGAGATGCTCTTCCCTTAGAAAATCGACAAATAAAAAATGAATCACTGCTTGTATCTCTAACAATTCCCAAAGCAAGCCATTCTATCGTTTATTTGAGAGTTAAAAATAACGGTGGCCTTAGAGTACCCTTAAGCCTTTGGAAGCCCTCAGAATACCTAAAACATAAAAGTAAGTTTAATTTACTCTACGGATTACTAGTAGGGTTCATTTTATCTTTAGCGATTACTAATTTGGTACTTTATGGTTTTTCAAGACGCAGTTATTTTGCTTATACAGGCTTTCTACTGATGTTATTATGGCTATCACTTACCTACTTATATGGCTTTGGGTATCGCTACCTTCAACCAAGTGGCACATCATTTCAACAATTAACGATTCCAAGCTTGTTTTTTATATGCTGCGCATTATTCGTACCTTTACAGCGTCATATTTTTGGTGCAGAGAAAAGTCGCTTGAGCCTTATTCAAAATTGGCTCGCATGGGGTGTCATTTTCATTACTTTCATATTGTGGTTTTTACCTGTTTATGTCGCGATTTCGCTCTGCTTATTAAGCTTGCCTATTTTATTAGCTGCCTTTATTGCTATCGCTATAAAACAGTTTAACCACGAATATAAACAGCCATCCATTGCATTTATTATTGCTATGTTAGCGTTCTGCTCAGCAATTATTCACAGCGCATTTGCCGTTTTTAATCCATACAACTTGTATATAAATGAGCAGTCACTCATCTTTATTTTCTTTTTAATTTGTAGTTTAAGCCTAAGCTATGCTGTTACAAAACTGTTTATAATGCAACGTGATGCAGAAGTAGCATTACAGCAGACAGCTCTGGCTGAAAGTAAAGCACAAGATAATCTGATGCAAGAACGCCTAAAACTTCAAGAGCAAGCTCGGCAAAATCTTGAGGCTAATATTGAGGAGCGTACTTTCGAGTTACAAGTCACCCTTCGCGAGCTAGAAGAAAAAAACCGGGAGCTTGAACAGCTCAATATGGAAGATGCGCTGACCAAAACCAAGAACCGCCGCTATTTTGATAAAAAACTGCTGATGGATATTCGCCGTTCTCGTCGTGAACAAACGCCACTGGCTATAATTATGATAGATATTGATCACTTCAAAGCCGTCAATGACACTTACGGCCATTTAACAGGTGATCAAACAATTCAAGCTGCCGCCGATGTCATCAAGCAGCACCTTAAGCGACCGCTCGATGAAGTGGCCCGCTACGGCGGCGAAGAATTTGTCGTGCTGTTGCCTAATACGCCACTGACAGGTGCATTAGAAATTGCCGAACAAATACGCAAAGCCGCAGAAAAGACTGATATAATAGTTGCCGGAACAACGATTAAATTTACTTTGAGTGCAGGTGTTTACAGCGCAATTGCTGAAGACATTAATAACCCAAGTTTATTCACTGACTATGCCGACAAAGCCTTATATCATGCTAAGCAATCAGGTCGAAATCGCGTAGTGAGTTATCCTCTACCAAACTAGGAGTATACAAGCATGGCCCAATCAGGACTCGACCTTTTCCCTTATACACGTATGCGCCGCATGCGTCGTGATGGCTTCTCTCGTCGCCTAATGGCTGAAAACCAACTGACCGTTAATGACCTTATTTTTCCTGTATTTGTTTTAGAAGGTAAAAACCGCCGCGAAGCTATTGAGTCTATGCCAGGCGTAGAGCGCCTTTCTATTGATTTACTACTTGAAGAAGCAAAAGAACTCGTTGAATTAGGTGTACCTGCCGTTGCTCTTTTCCCCGTAACACCTAGCGATAAAAAATCTTTACTAGCTGAAGAAGCCTACAACCCTGATGCATTAGCACAGCGTACAGTTCGCGCATTAAAAGAAGCGTTTCCTGAGCTTGGTGTGATCACTGATGTTGCACTTGACCCGTTCACAGTACATGGCCAAGATGGCATAATTGATGAAGATGGTTACGTGATTAATGATGTAACAACTGAAATCTTAGTTAAGCAAGCGCTATCACATGCCGAAGCAGGTGCCGATATAGTCGCACCTTCAGACATGATGGATGGACGCATTGGTGCAATTCGTGAAGCACTCGAAGCCGAAGGCCATATCCACACTCGTATTATGGCTTACTCTGCAAAATACGCTTCAAGCTACTACGGTCCGTTCCGTGATGCAGTGGGCTCTGCAGGTAACTTGAAAGGCGCCGATAAAAAGACCTATCAAATGGACCCTGCCAACTCTGATGAAGCTATTCGTGAAGTAGCCCTTGACCTTCAAGAAGGTGCAGACATGGTTATGGTGAAACCTGGCATGCCATATTTAGATGTTGTACGTCGCGTAAAAGATGAATTTGGTGTACCAACATTTGCTTACCAAGTCAGTGGTGAATATGCCATGCATAAAGCAGCCATTGATAACGGTTGGCTTGCAGAAGAAGCAATAATCATGGAGTCATTATTAGCATTTAAGCGTGCTGGCGCAGATGGCATCCTAACTTATTTTGCAAAACAAGCAGCAGTTTGGTTAAAAAATAACTAATCTAAAGTAAATGTTCTAAAAATTGGAAATTATTCCTATTTTATTAACATTTTGCATTTAATTTGTCATAGATTTTTCTTAAAGTACTGTGTCCCATATTGGGACTTTAAAAATACATACACGGGAAAAATAATGATAAATACAAAATTAACGCCGCTCGCGCTTGTTATTGCAAGCCTGAGCGCGCCTGCTTCTGCCAACCTAATCATCTCTGAATACGTTGAAGGAAGCTCCAACAATAAAGCGGTAGAACTTTACAACAACTCTGGCGCTGAACTATCGCTTGATGGTTACACTATCTCTTTATACTCAAATGGTAATGGAGACCTAGCAGATCCAAACAACAGCTTAGCTTTAACAGGTACACTTGCAGCAAATGCGACCTACGTTATTGTTAACGCTGGTTCTGTTGATGAATTGAAGACAAAAGCCGATATAGAATCAACAATTACTTACTTCAACGGTGATGACGCGCTAGTCCTAACTAAAGACGGTGAAATAGTTGATAGCTTTGGTCAACTAGGTGTTGATCCTGGTTCAGCATGGGATGAAGGTGGTGTAACAACAGCCAATAAAACACTACGTCGCAAAACGACTGTGACTTCAGGTCGTACTGATGCAACATCAGCATTTAACCCTAGCGAAGAGTGGGAACAATTCGACCAAAATGATTTTAGCAATATTGGTCAATACGGTGAAAGCACAGAACCAACTCCTGAGCCAGAGCCAGTTACTCCGCTTGAGTGTGGAGCAACAAAAACATTAATCAACGCAATTCAAGGTGAAGGCGGCGACAGCCCACTTATTGACACTGAAGTTGAAGTTGAAGGTGTAGTGACCGCAGACTTCCAAGGTGATGATCAGCTCAAAGGCTTCTTTATTAGCTCACTTGCTGCTGATGCTGATACAAACCCACTTACTTCTGAAGGTGTATTTGTTTATTTCGCAGATACTAATGTTGACGTTGGTGATCATGTACGTGTTAAAGGTAGCGTAGCTGAATACTACAGCGCGACACAGCTAGGTGATGTAAGCCAAGTTGAAATCTGTGCTACAGGCCTATCTACAGATCCAACCGTTGTTACTTTACCAGTTGCTGAAGTTGCAGACCTTGAAGCCTATGAAGGTATGTTAGTAACCATAGATCAACCTTTAGTTGTCAATAACAACTACGGTCTTGGCCGTTATGGTGAGGTTGACTTAGGTACTGAGCGTTTATACCAAGGTACTCAAATTGCACTACCGGGTGATGCAGCAAATGCTGTTGAAGCTGAAAACCTGAAAAAACAAATCTTACTCGACGATGGTTCAACAAAACAAAACCTTGATCCAATCGCCTACCCAGGCACAGGTCTTGATGCCTATAACACATTACGTTTGGGTGACACAGTAAACACTGTTACAGGTGTGATGGGTTACAGTTTCAACCGTTACCGCATTCACCCTACAGTGCAACCTGAGTTTACAGCAACAAACCCACGTACCGATGCGCCAGAGCTTAACGAAGATGCAGATCTTCGTGTAGCGAGCTTCAACGTATTAAACTATTTCAATGGTGATGGCCAAGGCGCAGGTTTCCCAACTAGCCGTGGTGCAGACAGCGAAGAAGAGTTTATTCGTCAGCAAGCAAAAATTGTCAGTGCAATTACAGCTATCAATGCTGATGTCATTGGCTTAATGGAAATCGAAAACGATGGTTTCGGTGAAAACAGTGCTATTGCAAGCCTAGTTTCAGCACTTAATGACGAAGATGCAGAAAACACTTACGCATTTGTTGATTTTGATGTTGAAAAAATTGGTACTGATCAAATCACAACAGCTTTAATTTATCGCTCAAATAAAGTATCAGAAGTAGGTAAGGCAGCTCATACAACTGCTGAACCTTTTGATTACAGCAATCGTCCGCCTATTGCCCAAAGCTTCCAATCTCTTGAAAGCGAAGAAATCTTCACAGTTGCAGTTGCCCACTTAAAATCTAAAGGTGGCTGTGGCAGCGCTGAGGGTAATAATGCTGACTTAGGCGATGGTCAAGCCTGTTGGAATGAAATCCGTGTTGCGGGTGCTAATGCTTATGCAGATTGGTTAGCAACTTACCCAACTGAAGTTGAAGATGAAGATATCATCCTAGTGGGTGACATGAACTCTTACGCGATGGAAGATCCTATTCGTGCATTTGCAGACAAAGGTCTTAAGAGTGCGGTTGCTGAACTAGACGGTGATACATTAGGTTACTCTTATAGCTTCTCTGGCCGTATTGGTAGTCTTGACCACGCGCTAGTAACTGAATCTATGCTTGATAAAGTTGTTGCTGCGACTGATTGGCATATCAATGCCGATGAGCCAATCAGCCTAGACTACAACCTTGAGTATAAGTCAGCAACACAACAAGCAGGCCTTTATGCAGATAATGCATATCGTGCATCTGATCATGATCCTGTGATTATTGATATTCAATCTGCAGAGCCTATTCCTGAGCAACAAGCACCTATAATCGAAGCAGATCAAACATTCGAAATCGTAGAAAACAGTGAAATTGGCGCAGTTATAGGCCAATTAGTTTTCTCTGATGGCGATGCTGATTACACACCTGTAGTAAGTTTTAGCATTGTTGGTGAGCATGCAGATGCGATTGCAATCAGTGCCGCAGGTGAAATCACAGTTGCTAAAGAGCTAGATTTCGAAGAAGAAGACAAGCTTACGCTGATGATCCGTGCACAGGATAGCGCAGGCAACTTATCAGAAGCGCAACTGCTATACATCAACATTACTAACGATGAAGCAGATGATGTAACTGAAGAAGATGAAGCAGAAAAAGAGTCTAAAGATGATGATTCTGGTTCACTTGCTTGGTTAAGCTTACTAGCTTTACCATTTGCACTGCGTCGTCGTCTAAAGAAATAAACGACACAATATGAATAAATGGCCGCTTTCGCGGCCATTTTATTTGTATCGTTAAGCGATTTGTTCTTCTTTATTGTCAGGTTGGTAAAGTGCTGTTATCGAGCCCTGTTGCTGCTCATCAATTTGCCAATTAATAAACCTTAATACTTTGCCATTTTTAAGGAAAACCCTAAAAACAGTCAAAAATGCCACCGATTTAAACTCAATTTCCTTAATGTCCTCAGCATTTATATAACGCTTTCCTAAGCCTAATGAGTAACATATCCCTGCCTTATAACAATATAAAGAGCGCATCCCTAAATAGCTCAGCACAAGAAATATAAGTAATACAGGCAAAATAATAATTAATAATGATGTTCCAAAGGAGTTGGCAACTAATGCAATAAGCATAGCCAACGCGATCTTGATTCCTTGTAAAATCCAGTTTGGACTTAACTTGATCATTTTCATAAATATAAATCTTAATTTGATAGCTTTAGAAAATTAATACTAAATAACTAAAAATGGTTGTTATCACGATTCTACATTGCTGAAAATAGGTACACAAGTGAATAAAAATACTTTATAAGTGCATTTCAATATTTGGATTGCAACCTGCTAAAAACACAGTCTTTTATGAAATATTAATTTTGTATGAAAATAACACTTAAAAAACCAACACCAAGACTTTAAGCTTAATGTTAGAGATATATAGATACTAAAGAATGAGATTATTGGATTGCGACAATTAATACCAATCCGCTTAATTAAGTAGTCTATTTTGAGGCAATTAAACCTCGTTGATAACAAGGCAAAAATTTCGTTATTTAGTTGTTCTAAATGAGAAATTTTTAACGCAGTTAGCGACAGGTTTAATCCCTCAAAATGATTAAGTATTATTGCGGGTTGGTATAAGAAGGACTGAACAAAAATCAACCATTTACATTGAATAGTTTTGTTTATATCAATTAAATATCTTTTTAGAATATAAAAAACCCGCAACTAGTGCGGGTTTTTTCAAAGAATTAAAAGGCTAATTACTTAGCAGCTTTTTTCTCTTTTTCTGCAGCGATTACTGTTTCAGCAACGTTTGCAGGACATGGTGCGTAGTGTGAGAACTCCATAGAGAACTGACCACGACCTGACGTGATTGTACGTAAGTGGCCGATGTAACCGAACATTTCAGAAAGTGGTACATCACCCTTGATGCGAACGCCCATTGCGCCAGCTTCTTGGTCTTTGATCATACCACGACGACGGTTAAGGTCACCGATTACGTCACCTACGTTGTCTTCCGGAGTGAATACGTCAACTTTCATGATTGGCTCAAGAAGTTGTGCACCCGCTTTAGGGATAGACTGACGGAAAGCGCCTTTAGCAGCGATTTCGAACGCGATTGCTGATGAGTCAACTGCGTGGAAAGCACCGTCGAAAAGTTCAACTTCAACGTCTAATACTGGGAAGCCAGCTAGAACACCTTCTTGCATCATTGATGCGAAGCCTTTCTCAACTGCAGGCCAGAATTCTTTAGGTACGTTACCACCAACAACTGATGAAGAGAACGTGAAGCCTGAGTTTTGCTCGCCTGGCTTGATGCGGTAATCGATCTTACCGAATTGACCAGAACCACCAGATTGTTTCTTATGCGTGTAGCTATCTTCGATTTCTTTCGTGATAGTTTCACGGTAAGCAACCTGAGGTTGACCAACAACTAGGTCTACGCCGTAAGTACGCTTAAGGATATCTACTTTGATATCTAAGTGAAGCTCACCCATACCTTTAAGGATGGTTTCGCCTGAATCTTCGTCAGTTTCAACTTGGAATGAAGGATCTTCTGCAACCATCTTACCGATCGCGATACCCATCTTCTCGTTACCGCCTTTGTCTTTAGGAGCAACAGCGATTGAGATTACTGGATCAGGGAAGATCATCGCTTCAAGTGTACATTCGTGCTTAGGATCACAAAGAGTGTGACCAGTTTGAACGTTCTTCATACCAACAACAGCGATGATGTCACCCGCTTGTGCTTCAGTAAGTTCGTTACGCTCGTCAGCTTGCATCTCAACCATACGGCCGATACGCTCTGTTTTACCAGTTGCTGAGTTAAGGATTGTGTCACCTTTCTTCATGCGACCAGCGTAGATACGGATGAACGTAAGTGCACCGAAACGGTCGTCCATGATTTTGAACGCTAACGCTTTAAGTGGCTCATCTGCAGAAACAGTTGCTACTTCACCAGTAGGCTCACCTGTTTCAGGATCAGTTAGAGGTTGTGGGTCAACTTCTGTAGGCGAAGGTAGGTAATCTACAACCGCGTCTAGTACTAACTGCATACCTTTGTTTTTGAATGCAGAACCACAGTATGTTGGGAAGAACGCAAGATCACGAGTACCTTTACGGATACAACGTTTGATGTCTTCTAGAGAAGGCTCTTCACCTTCCATGTAAGCCATCATTAGGTCTTCGTCTTGCTCAACAGCAGACTCAACAAGCATTTCATGGTATTCATCAACTTTGTCTACCATGTCAGCTGGAACGTCTTGTACTTCGTAGTTTTCAGGAAGACCAGTCTCATCCCAAACGTATGCTTTTTTCTCAAGTACGTCTACAACACCACAAAATTGGTCTTCGATACCGATTGGTAAAGTCATAACTAGTGGGTTAGCACCTAGTACTTTCTCAACTTGACCTACAACGCGGTAGAAATCAGCACCCATACGGTCTAATTTGTTTACGAAGATTACACGTGCAACTTCTGATTCGTTCGCATAACGCCAGTTAGTTTCTGACTGCGGCTCAACACCACCAGAACCACAGAATACACCGATACCACCGTCTAGTACTTTAAGTGAACGGTATACTTCTACTGTGAAGTCAACGTGTCCCGGAGTATCGATAACGTTTAAGCGGTGGCCTTTCCACTCACAAGTTACAGCTGCTGATTGGATTGTAATACCGCGCTCAGCTTCTTGTTCCATGAAGTCAGTAGTAGACTCACCGTCGTGTACCTCACCAGTCTTATGAATTTTACCCGTAAGCTTAAGGATACGCTCAGTGGTGGTAGTTTTACCCGCGTCAACGTGGGCGAAAATACCAATATTTCTGTACTTCGATAAATCTGCCATTATTTTACTCTTAATAAAGTCGAAAAATTATTCGGCGGGAGTATAGCATTACTTAAAGCGAACATCACCATCGAAGTCGCTTAAAATGCAATCAATTTTATAAAATTTTTCTATGCTCAGGATAAGCGGCACTTTTTAACGTGCCGAACAGTGAGTTTATGCTACTAAAATCGCTAATTTAGAGCTGATTTGGCAATTAAATGATGCGATTTAACTGCTTGTCATTTTATAACAACGTTCGGGTCGACCGATACTTCCGTAGCTCTGATCAGCACTGACTTGCTCAGCTTCAAGCAAGTATTCGAGGTAACGGCGGGCTGTTGAGCGACTTACGCCCACTAAATCCCCCATTTGCTGAGCAGTAAAAGCCGTGCCAATATTCGCTTTAAAAGCTTTTAAGATCTTTTGCAAAGTAAGCTGATCCACCCCTTTTGGTAGCCTTACTGGCGTTTTTAACTGTTCTTGCGATCCAAATAAAGTATCGACCATAGATTGGGTTACTTCATCGGCATCTGAGAAACATTGTTGTCTTGCTTCGAATCGTGCCAATGCTTGATCTAAGCGATTTAGCATTAATGGCTTAACCAAGAAGTCACAAGCGCCAAGCTGCATGGCTTTTTCTAGTGTTTCTACTTCTTTTGCTGCGGTTAAAAGCATTACTTCGCTTTTCATTTCCTCGCGGCGCAACTCATTAAGTAAATCAAGACCATTGCCATCGGGTAAATGAATATCGAGCAAAATTAAATCGGCATTAACGGCCGATAATAACGCTTTCGCAGTGGCAAGATTGCCTGCAATACCAACAACCTGATATTGCCCTTGACGCAGTGTTTGCCGCGCCCCTTGTTGGCCAGCTACGCCATGAGGAAGTAATAAATATTGCGCCAATAATTGGGCAACTTCTACTTCATCTTCAACAATGACAACTGAGTAAGTCATGTTCTTTACCTTTTATTTATAGGCTGATCATTTTTATTATTTTGGAATGTAGACACTTAAACGTGCCCCCATCAGATCAGACTCACCTATTTCTAAACTACCACGACACGAATCTAAGTTGGTTTTGACTAAATAAAGGCCAATACCATGCTCAGCCCCTGACTTAGAACTGTATTGTGGTGTAAATATCACATCCTTGTCATCGCCTAAACCAAAACCGCTGTCTTCAACATCAAACAATAATGTTTTACTGGTTTCATCAACCGTAACACGAACCTTAGGGGTACGTGTATCGCTAGCTCGAATAGCGGCTTCAATTGCGTTATCAATCAAATTGCCAAGTATCGAGACAACCCGTTCCAGCATATCTTTACGGGTGATTGATCCCAATAAGCTATCTGGATTAAGCTCAAGTATTACGTTTAATTCACGGGCTTTATGGTATTTACCAACAAGTAACCCAGCAAGTACCGGATCTTGGATCCTTTCGAGTAAATGATGGATCTGTGCTTGCGAGCCCTTGCTTTCTTGTCCAATTAACTCAATAGCCTGCTCAGTTTGTCCCATTTGAATTAATGCACCAATCAAGTTTAGCTTGTTTGAGTAATCATGAGTTTGTACTCGTAATAGCTCAGCAAAAGCTTGCACTTTAGTTAATTGCTGCGATAAATACTCAAGCTCATCCGCTGGGCGCATACTCAATAAAATCCCATCAGCCTGATCTTGCACTTGCAGTGCATATCGCGACAACACAATGCGTTTATCTGCAGCAAATAATTCAAAACCTACAATCGGACGCTGTTGGTTATGCATCAAAAACTCAGTATGTTCAGGAAGTAAATCTTCAAGCTTAAGTGGCTGATGAATGCAGCTGATCGGTTTACCAAGGATTTCGCAAGCACGTTGGTTTAAGTTACGCACGTTACCTTCTGGATCGAGGGCGATAATGCCGCTACGAACAGTATTCAAAATAGCATCTTGCTCTGAGAACAGCCTTGCAATTTCGTCAGGTTGTAAACCAAAAATAGCATTACGAACCCGTTGCCCGATATACACCGCAGCCAAAATACTTAAACCGACTAACAACAAGCCCCAAAGCATAATTTCAGCACTACGAGCACGAATGAGCGGTTCAATTGATTGCACTAAAAAGCCAACCGATACCAAGCCGATGACTTCGCCTTGCTCTGAGAGCACAGGGACTTTGCCACGGATAGACTCGCCCAAACTTCCCTTTGCAATCGACACATAACGCTCACCACGTAGCGCCGCTTTACTATCCCCACCCACCATAGGTTTACCCAGCTTGTCAGAGTCGGGGTGAACAATGCGACGGGTATTCCTATCACCGATAACAATAAAACTAGCTGCGGTTAGTTCACGAATATGCTCTATTTGCTTATTTAACTCATTAAGCCCTTGCTTCGTTTGTAATGCGTTTAGCACGTCATCTCGTGAAGCAATACTGGTTGCTAGCGAAAGCGCTTTATCACCCATGTGGTTATGTAAGCTTTCTGCAGTGATCTGATACACCAAAGCGCCAAACAACACAGCCTGTAAAACACATAGACCGGTAACCCAAATGATGAGCCGCGTTTCTAAGCGCTTTGGTTTTTTAACCACATGCTGAAATGGGTTTAGCTTATTGGTGTATCTCATATCAGTGCCTTGTACTACGCATGTTGCCCTGTTTGCGTAGCTGCTTTGTCTTTACGACGTTGGACAATATAGTCTTTCAGTGGGAACAACAACACTAAGATCGAAATCACAAAAATACTCAGTGTTAATGGGCGGTCCCATAAAAAGCTCAGCGAGCCATCTGAAATCATCATCGCACGGCGGAAATTTCGCTCAATCATATCTCCGAGGATAAAGCCAAGTAATAAAGGCGCCATCGGGAAAGCTAACAATCTAAGCACCAAGGCCACCAGCGCAAAGCCCACCATCATAAATAAATCAAAGGTGTTAAATGACACTAAATACACGCCAATTAAGCTGAAGAATAAAATCATTACTGTCAGCACAGATTTAGGCATTGCCAGCACTTTGGCAAAATACGGGATCAACGGCAAATTCAAAATAAGCAGTACAATATTGCCAAAGTACATACTGACAATTACCGCCCAAAACACACTTGGATTTTCTTGCATTAGCATAGGACCCGGCTGAATACCGTAGGCAATTAATGCACCTAGCATAATTGCAGTAGTGCCCGAACCCGGAATACCTAAAGTCAGTAATGGTACAAATGAGCCCGTACAAGCAGCATTATTAGCAGACTCAGGTGCGGCTAAGCCACGCATTGAGCCCTTACCAAATTTATCTTTCAGTGCCTTTGGAGCAAGGTTCCGCTCAGTGGCATAGGCCATAAAGCTGGCAATGGTTGCCCCTGCGCCCGGTAAAACACCGACAATAAAGCCAAGTAAAGATGAGCGGCCAACCACAGGAGCCATATCTTTTACTTCTTCTTTAGTCAGTTTTGTTGAGCCAATTTTTGGCGTATCAGGATCATCAATTTTTTTATCTGGTTCAGCTTCAGGGCGTGCCACATTAATCAGTGCTTCAGCCAACGCGAACGTTGCCATTGCTACTAATAAAAAGCTAATACCATCTAATAAATCAGCTTGGCCAAAAGTAAAACGCTCGGTACCTGAAGAGGGATCAATCCCTACTGTTGCCAGCATTAAACCAAATACCGTCATCATCATGGCTTTTAGAAATTGCCCTTTATTAGAGAACGCGGCAATGGCCGTTAAGCCTAAAAACATCAGTACAACATAATCAGGCGATTGGAAACTTAATGACACTTTTGCTAATAAAGGCGCAGCCACCATCAGTAAAATGGCCCCAATCGTACCGCCTATAAAGGATGAATAAGCTGCAATCGCAAGGGCTTTACCTGCCTTCCCTTGCTTTGCTAGCGGGTAGCCATCAAACGATGACGCTACCGTCCCCGCCACACCCGGCGCATTAATCAAAATAGAAGAAGTAGAGCCACCGAATATAGCCCCGTAGTAAACACCGGCCATTAAAATCATGCCCGAATCAGCACCGATGCTGTAAGTGATCGGGATCATCAACGCAATCGCAGTAATTGGACCTAGACCAGGTAACATACCGATGAACGTGCCAACAAAGCAGCCTACAATCACATATAACAAGTTGTTCCAGTCGAGTAAGGTCGACAAACCTAACATAATTCCATCAAGCATAACTTAACTCCACAGATTGCCAGGTACTAAGTAGATGCCCAGTACTTGTGTCATTAAAAACCAAAAAACCACGGCCACAGGCACTGAAGCAAACAACAACACCTTCTTACGGCGTTCACCCATAATAAAAAAGCCAGCAATTAAAAATGCACTGGTGGCAATTAAAAAACCAAACGGTTCAAGCATGGCGCTATAAGCAACCATTAAAACCAACAGTGCAAAGGTACGTAGTAAGTTGCCTTTACTGAGTAGCTCTGCTTTTTCTGCAGGCGCCTGCTTTAATAAGTTGGCACCAATCGAAAGTACACACACCACGATACCGAATACTGCATACACTTTTGGTAAGGTTGCTGAAGTAACACTTTCGTACTCTTCAAATGGCATAAGTGGAATTTGCCAAGCCACAAGGGCGTAGAGGGTAAAGAGGACCAAGAATAAACTTGGTCCAATTAGTTCACGGTTTAACATTGTCTAACCTTAGCCTCGGATAAAACCAAGTTCTTTCATTACAACGCGTAATTGCGCTTCTTGCTGCTCAAGTGATTTAATAAACGCGTCTTTTTCTTGAAACAGATTTAGCCAACCATTACGGGCACGAACCGCTTCCCACTCAGGGGTTTGTTGCAGCTTACGCAGCTTTTCTGTGTACTCTGCTAGCTTATCTGCAGGTAAATCTGGGGTCGCAAAAAAGCCGCGCCAGTTTACGAACTCCATGTCGTAACCTAGCGACTTTAAGGTTGGAATTGCTGGGTAATCAGGAAGTTTATCTGCAGAAGTCACCGCTAAAATCCGTGCCTGACCGCCATTAGCGACTTCGAGTGCCTCACTTAAGCCTGTCGAAAGTAAGTTGACCTCACCCGACAATAAACCTGCTTTCGCTTTACCACCGGCATCGTAAGGAATGTAACGTAATCGACGACCATCAATACCCGCTGCTTTCACCGCTTGTGCTGCTACTAAGTGATCCATGCTGCCGCGCGCTGAGCCACCCGCTACTTTTACAGAGCCAGGGTCTTTTTTCATTGCATCAATAACGTCTTGCCATGTTTTAAAAGGTGAGTCATTACGCACAACAAACGCACCATAATCAGCAATCATGCTGGCAACTGGCGTTAAATCGCGATAACTGTAAGGGATTTTTCCTGATAATGCGCGCAGTACGATAGGCGTTGAGTTAACCATCAACATATCGCCTTTTTTAGTGCCCGACTCAATCAAATAAGCAATCGCACGGCCACCGCCGCCGCCCGACATATTCTGAAACGATGCATTATCTTCAATGCCCGCTTTCACCATTGCTTCACCGACACCACGTGCTGTGGTATCCCAACCGCCACCAGGGCCACCCGGTACCAAAAAGTGTAAGTTTGCCAATGCGAGCGGGCTGGTTACTAATAACGAAACTGCTAAAAGAGAGCTTTTTAATGATTTAAACTTAGTCATAATGCACGACTCCTAAAATAAGTACTGCATACGAGCACTGATGCCCATACCTGAATCTTCATCATCTACCAGCGTAGAAGCACCGGCACCATCAACATCGCTGTAAATCAGGTTGCCCATAAATTTGATATCGCTGCTTAGGTAATATGATGTGCCTACTGTGTAAGTGGTTACGTCGGTACCTTGCTGTTTGCTGCTGGCGTTCATTTGTGACACACGTGCAACAAGCTCCCATGCATCTTTAATCCCTTTTGGTTGCACAAATAATGCTGAACCTGCTTTGTAACGGCGCTGCTCACCGCCTAAGAAATAACTTGCCGAAACATGAAAGCCATCAAAACGCTCTCCATCAAGTTCATTGCTGCTATCAACCGTATCGAGATAACGGCTGGCATATTCAGCCTCTAGAGTGAATGCATTCGCTTGGTAGGCAAATTCAAGACCGCTTTGCGACATGCTATCAAGCGCAGCCGTTTCACCACCGACCGCGTAATCCACTAAGCGAACATTGGTTTCACGCACTTCACCACGGGCAAAACGAGCGCTTAAATCATTACCACCCATATCACGATAAGAGTGCCAAGCACCTAAATGAATCACATCACCTGGTGCTGCACTAGACCACGTTAAGCGACCTGTTACAGCCAATGTCAGTTTGTCATCTTCGTCGTGGCCTGAGGCACCAAACGCATCGTTCTTGTAAACACCCACGGCATAACGTAAACCTGAGTCTTTAAAGTATTGATAAGCCGAGATACCCCAACGGAAGAAAGGTGAGAAAGAATTAGCAAGGGTGCTGCGCTCAATAGTATTAATATGTTTTGAACTGGTTAGTGCATTTAATGACATATCTTCGCGGATTTTACCGGCTTTTACTTTTAAGCCGTTGTCGAATGCATAACGTACACGCGCTAACACGATTTCAGCCGTGCCTTCAGCAAATTCGAGTAGTAGTTTGTGATCCCACTTGCCATGTTCACTTTCAACATAAGTACGGATACGACGAGGGAAGAATTCACTCCCCCCTGTACCTTCATTATTGGCATTGTAGGCACCATCAAAGTAGTTGTAGTCAAGTTGAACGCGACCGCCAAACTCTAAGTTAAAGCTACTTGATGCTTTCAATGAGTCCACTTCTTTTTGAAGTGCGTCGAGTTGTTGCTGTAATTGTTCAGTGTCGCTTTGTGCGAATGCTGATGTACTTGCTAACGCCGCTACAAAGGCTAAAGCGAGCTGTGTGTTACTTGCTTTCATGAATTACTCCACACCAGATTATAATTATTTGTTGTCGTTGATCGGCCTACTGCAAATGGCGATCTGGTTTGGAGCATAGTGTTAACGATAGATTAACGAAATGTTTAGGGGGTAAGTTGCATTGATGGTGATAAATGGCTTTTTGTTCATAAAAGTCATGAACAAAAAGCACATTATTGGGGTTTAGTATAAATTCTAGGCAAATTAACGGCTTAAAGTCGTAAAACTAGCTAAAAGTCATCTCAGGAATGTCGCCAGAGACAATAAGCTTGCCCTGTGTCTTAGCAATAATCTCATCAACCGAGACACCCGGGGCACGCTCTAATAAATGAAATGCACCGTCTTTAATTTCTAAAAGTGCCAAATCGGTGATCACTTTATTGATACAACCAACACCTGTTAACGGCAAACTACATTCGGTCAGCAGTTTTGATTCGCCATGCTTGTTGGCATGGGTCATGGTGCAAATAATGTTTTTAGCACCGGCGACTAAATCCATCGCACCGCCCATTCCTTTAACCAACTTTTTCGGGATCATCCAACTGGCAATATTGCCGTTTTGGTCCACTTCAAACGCACCCAGCACGGTTAAATCAACGTGGCCGCCGCGGATCATGGCAAAGCTTTCAGCAGAGCTAAAAATAGCCGCCCCCGTTGCAGCAGTGACCGTTTCTTTGCCTGCGTTGATCATATCGGCATCAACTTGGTCTGCACTTGGGTATGGCCCCATACCGAGTAAACCATTTTCAGATTGCAGCATCACTTCGATGCCATCAGGGACATAATTAGCGACCAAGGTTGGAATACCTATACCCAAGTTAACGTAGTAACCATCCTGTAGTTCCATCGCCACGCGTTTAGCGATTTGTTCTCGTGATAATGCCATCAGCGTGCTCCTTATTGATTCTCTTGCTTAGTGGTAACTTTCTCGATGCGCTTTTCAAATTCACCCTTAATCACCCGATCAATATAGATACCCGGCGTGTGAATTTGGCTTGGCTCCAGCTCTCCTGGCTCAACAATTTCTTCAACTTCAAGAACCGTAACTTTGCCTGCGGTTGCTGCCATCGGATTAAAGTTCATCGCCGTATGACGATAAATGCAGTTACCGTAGCGATCTGCTTTCCACGCTTTAACTATCGCGAAATCGCCAGTAATGCTTGGCTCTAATAAATAATCGCGACCATTAATATTGCGGGTTTCTTTACCGTCAGCTACCGGGGTCCCCACCCCTGTTGCGGTATAAAATGCAGGGATGCCCGCCCCGCCAGCACGCATTTTTTCAGCTAAAGTGCCTTGCGGTGTTAGCTCAACTTCAAGTTCACCATTTAATAGCTGCTGCTCAAATAGTGCGTTTTCACCTACATAAGATGCAACCATCTTGCTGATCTGTTTGTCTTCAAGCAGCACACCTAAACCAAAACCATCAACGCCACAGTTATTCGATACCACAGTTAAATCACGGGTGCCTTGACGTTTAATTTGTGCAATCAGACCCTCAGGAATACCGCATAAACCAAAACCACCCGCTATCACTGTCATGCCATCTTCAAGGCCTGCCATCGCTTCGCTGTAACTTGTAACTACTTTATCAAAACCTGCCATTGGCTCCTCCTATTGTGCAGTCCAACCGCCATCAATGGCGATTGCTTGGGCGGTAATATTGCGTGCTGCATCGGCCATTAAAAAGCTAACGGTATGCAGGATCTCATCTAAACCGATAAATGCTTTTTTCGGCATTGGTGCCAGCATAATCGTGTCAATCACTTGTTGCTCTGAAATGCCGTGCTCTTTTGCTTGTGAGGCAATTTGTTGCTCCACTAGCGGCGTTTTTACATACGCTGGGCACACAGTGTTAATAGTGATATTGGCATCGCCAGTTTCCAGCGCCATAGTTTTAGCAAAGCCGATTAAGCCATGCTTCGCAGCGATATAAGCTGACTTATATTTGGACGCCACCATGGCGTGGATTGAACCAATATTAATGATGCGACCAAAGTCTTGTTCACGCATTCGTGGTAGCACGGCTTTGGTCATCATCGCCGGGCCAACGAGCATAACTTGCTGTAAAAACTGCCACTTATCAGCCGGAAAATCTTCAAGCTTTGCAACGTGCTGAATACCCGCATTATTAATAAGCACATCAATCGGCTGATTAAGCTCATTGAAAAACTGCTCTATTGCATCACTATCTGCCACATTAAGTGCATACCCTTCGGCGCTACCACCTTGCTCAACAATACCTGCTGCCGCCTGTTTTGCAGCTTGCTGATTTAAATCAGTGACAATAATAGTGTGGCCTTGCATCGCTAGTTGCTGGGCAACATATAAACCAATACCACTGGCTGCACCAGTAATTAAAACTGTTTTGCTCATCGGGCTACTCCTCTAAAAACTCACTGATAAGCTGCGCTTTAGGGGCGATTGAGAAAATGCCATCAAGGTGTCCCCAGCCCCCTTCAATTTCTGAAATCTCAACGTCTTTACCTGCTGCTTTCATAGTGTCAAACACGGTGCGCATGTTTTCAGGGCGAAGCAGTAAGTCGTTCGTTGCGGGTAGTAATAATGTTTTGGCAGATACATTTTTAAGTGCAGTTGTTAAATCGCTTTGCATGCCAGCGGTAAATAGTTGTGATGCCCGGACCAAATAAAGTACATGATTTGCATCTTGGGTTTTCGCACGCGCCATTGCACGTTGTGCTAGTACTTGGTTTAACTTAGGCAAGGTACGAATGTCTTTTAACGCGCCTTCATCAAGCACGTTAAAGTCAGGGAAGCTCGCGTTATAAATAATTGGATGCATCGCATCTTGCGTAATATTAAGCATGGTTGCCGCTAAGCCATCTAACGGACGCTCTTTGCCGTAATAATTACCTTGCTGCCAGTTTTTATCTAAACGAATTGGTAACGCCCATTTTTCAAGTGCTGCGACTGTCCATGCATCCATCGTTGCAGCGCCAATCACATGAATTAAACGCTCTACTTTATCTGGGTAACGCGTTGCCCACTCAAGTGCTTGAAACGACCCCATTGATGCGCCCATCACAGCATGTAACTTAGTGATACCTAGGCTTTCAAGTAAACGCTTTTGCACATTCACAAAATCAGTAATCGTAACCACAGGAAAATCTAAACCATAAGGTTTGCCTGTTTTAGGATTAGTTGACGCAGGGCCTGTGGTGATTACATTTTCATCATGCCAGTTGGCATTCACTAACGTATCTGAACTAATCACATAATATTTATTCGTATCGATAGCTTTGCCTGGGCCGATAATCGCATCCCAATAACCCGGTAGGGCATCATCCGCTTTATATTTGCCTGCGGCATGAGAAGTGCCAGAGAAATAATGAGTAATTAAAATCACGTTATCTTTATTGACGTTTAGTTTTCCGTAACTTTCCCAGCCAATATCCACTTGCTCCAAGGTCACGCCAGACACAGTGGTAAAATCCTTTGTCGTAAAATGCTGTTTTTCCACTAGCATGGTTTCGGCTTTGTTTTCGGCGCCAAACGCAGTACTACTAAATACAACCAGCCATAGCAAAATTATTAATTTGGTTTTCATTGCTGTTCCTTAAAAGAAAATAAAGAGTCCAAGTGCCAATGCGACACCGATAAGCGGAACGACCGCAGTAAGTGCTGCCATTGACCAATACGCTCGTTGATGCGTTTCTTTACAGATAGCGCGTATTGTTGTCACTACATAGCCATTATGCGGCAAGGTATCGAGAGCTCCAGAACTAATTGCCACCACGCGGTGCAGCTGTTCAGGATTAACTCCCATATCTAAATAACCCGGTGCTACAAGTGGTAATGCAATAGCTTGCCCGCCAGAAGCAGAGCCCGTTAAACCAGCAATTACACTCACTGCCACTGCAGCGCCAACCAGCTCATTCCCAGGCATATGAGTCATCACATCTACTGCTGCGGTAAATGCCGGTGATACTTTCGCTACAGCTCCAAAACCAACCACTGCTGCAGTATTACCGATTGCCACTAAAGCGCCTGTTGTACCAACATTAATAGCATTTCCCATATCGTGAAAATGCTTGAAGTTGATAATCACAATACTCAATACGCCACCAAGCAAGGCTACAATAAGTGCTGTTTGCTGCAGTACATCATGTAGAGTAAATGATAAAAGTAACACCACGATTAGCGGGATCACACCAGTAATTGGGTGCGGACGACGACGCTCAATAATGACAGGATCATCATCACGAGCTTCAAAAGTTTCACCATTGGCAACGGCTTTTTTGATCATCTTGTTTAACCAAAAATAACCTACTGTTGCCATGAAAATGGCCACCACTAAGCTCACTTCCCATGCTGCATATGGCGACGTGCCAAGGTGCTTAACCGGGATCCAGTTTTGAATTTCTGGCGAGCCTGCCGAAGTCATGGTAAAGGTCACCGAGCCAAATGCCAGGGTTGCTGGAATAAAGCGGCGCGGTAAGTTTGCATCTTTAAACAAACTTAATGCCATTGGGTAAACAGAAAACGCAACAATAAAGACGCTCACGCCGCCGTAGGTTAAAACTGCACAGGCGATCACCACCGCAAGAACTGCGTGTTTCATACCTAGTTTGCCTACAATATAGCTCGCAACACTGTCTGCAGCACCGGTGTCTTCCATGAACTTACCGAATAAAGAACCCAGCAAGAACATAAAGAACCACGCACTTAAGAAACCAGCAAAGCCATCCATATAGGCGTTAATAAAGTTTGTATCTGCCGATACAGGGAAAATGGCCATGCCACTACTAAGTGCGACTAACAACGCACAGATTGGCGCGGCGATAAATAAATTTACCCCACGCAGCGTTAAAATGATCAGCAGTATTAAACCGCCTAACAGTCCTATCATGCTCAGCATAGACATTCCTATAATTATTGTTATTACACAGATGAGGTGACATCGGAATAATGCTATCAGTCTTACCTTAAGCGCCTAAAAAATACATAACACTAAGGTACTATCTGCTTTAAAAATAGCTTAATTGCTTGATAAATAAAGGGCTGTGGTGGGTATAGCACTATGGTACTAATTCAATTTTTGCAACTATCTTCTACATTAACTGACAGGTGACACGGGCAAACTTATTAAGTCTTCGGCAACATCAACGAGAGTGGCCATAAGACTAATGACAACAATAACAAGGAATACAACATGATAAAGCTTAACCCAAAAGTCGCGCCACTTACTCTGGCTGTATCACTTGCATTAGCAGGTGTCAGTGCTCAAGCGGCAGAACAAGCCGAACCTGCAGCAAAAAAAGGGGAACTAGAACGTATTCAGGTAACAGCGCGTAAAACCGTTGAAAACCTGCAAGAAGTTCCTGTTGCTGTAACTTCAGTTGGTGCTGAAGAGCTTGCAGAAAACGGTATCGTCGTCATGACCGAAGTTCAGCAGTTCTCGCCAAATACCACCTTGCAAGCAAGCCGTGGTACTAACTCTACAATTACTGCGTTTATTCGTGGTGTAGGTCAGCAAGACCCATTGTGGGGTTATGAGCCGGGTGTTGGTATCTATATTGATGATGTCTATCTTGCTCGCCCACAAGGTGCGGTGCTTGACCTTCTTGATGTGCAACAAATCGAAGTATTACGTGGTCCACAAGGTACGCTTTACGGTAAAAATACCATTGGTGGTGCAATTAAATACGTCACCAAAGAAATGAGCGGTGATGCAACTTTAAATATACAAGGCACTGTAGGTAGCTATAACCAAAAAGATCTAAAAATTACTGGTCAACTGCCAATTATTGACGAAAAACTCTATGTAGGTTTTGGTTTTGCAACACTTAATCGTGATGGTTTTGGTGAGTTTTTAACATCTGCTCTTGATAACCAAGACCGCGAAAACTACAACAAAGACGTTACCGCAGCTCGTGTTACTTTAGAATACACGCCTACTGATGACCTATTTTTCCGTTTTGCGTGGGATAAAACAGAAGATAAATCTAACGCGAAAGGTGGCTACCGCTTACTTCCTAGCCTACTAACAGATGCACCAGTTCCAGACAGTGTGTATGACTCATACACCAGCTTACCAACATGGAACAAAGTTGAACTAGAAGGCTACAGCTTAACTGCTCGTTGGGATATGACTGACAGCACGAGCATAAAATACATAGGCTCAAGCCGAGAGAGCTACTCACCAACTAATATCGACTTTGATAATACGTCGTTGCCGATTTTCGATGTACCCGCTATTTACGATGATGAACAAACTACTCACGAATTACAGCTAAACCATCAAGGTGATAACTACAAATTTGTATCTGGCCTTTACTATTACGATGGTGAATCATGTGGCCAGTTTGAGGCAATTTTAGGTATCTTAGGTCAAAGCTTAGGCGCTCCTGGCCTCACTCGTGAAGTTAGTGGTTGTAGTAACTCAAATAGTAAAGCTGCGTATATTCAAGGTAGCTATGACTTTAATGATCAATGGTCAATGACATTGGGTGCACGTTACACCAAAGACAAAAAAGAGGCGCTTGTTAACAACGGCCTAATTTTTGACATTGTATATCCAGAATCAGGTTGGATCCCTGGTTATACTCGCCCAGAAGGTCAACTCGTACCAACCGTACTAGATGATGAAGAAGAATGGTCACGCTTCACACCACGTGCTGGTGTTGAATATCAGTATTCAAACGACATCATGTTCTTTGCAAGTTATGCGCAAGGCTTTAAGTCAGGTACTTTCAACCCGCGAGCAACAACCGCAGAGCCTGCAGCAAAACCTGAAATCGTTGATTCATTCGAAATCGGTATGAAGAGTGAGTGGAATAATAACTTACGTGCGAACGTAACCTTGTTCACCCTTGATCATAAAGACCGTCAGTATATTTCGGTGTTACCGGGAGACAGTGCATCTGATCTAAACCAACGCTTAGGTAACATTGGTGAATCAACCTCAGATGGTATCGAACTTGAACTTAACTACGTAGCCACAGAATCACTAAGCTTTGATGCATCAATTGGCTATATAGACAGTAGCTTTGATAACGTAATTGATTACGACCCTGAAACAGGTGAGGCATTCGACAAATCAGATCGCTTCACAGTATCAAACACGCCAGATTTGACCTTCAATCTAGGTGCGACCTATCGCATGTACACAGAAATGGGGGATTTTGTAGTAAATGGTAACTACTACCACCGAGGCGACTACGCTCTATTCGAAGAAGATAGCCTACTCACTCAAGATGCTTACGGTATCTTTAACATGGGCATTACTTGGTACAGCACAGACGGTCACTGGACTGCTGGTCTTTACGGCAAAAACTTAACGGATGAAGAGTACATGATTGGTGGTTACCAATTCGTAGCACCTGATCCAACAGATCCAACTGATACGAGCAAATACACCCCTGGTTTAGGTGGTGATAATACGCTAATCGGTTACTACGGCGACCCTCGCACTGTTGCCTTCACTGTTGGTTACCGTTTCTAAAAAAGAACCTAAATCCTTGTGTGAGAAAGGTTTGTCTGAAACTTCCCTTCAGGCAAACCTTGTTTCAAAGCGCAAAATCACTTATAACATAACGCATTGGAGAATCGAGGGAATGTCTTTAGCTGTGAACACTATAATCGCCGATGATCACCCGTTATTTAGAAGTGCACTGCGTCAAGCCGCCGCGACATCAGTGCCCGAAGAACATATTAAAGAAACAAGTGACATTGATGGCTTGTTCGCACTATTAAATGCACATCCTGAAATTGAACTGATATTCTTAGACCTAACTATTCCAGGTGCAAATGGCCTACAAGCCCTTTCGCAATTACGAAATCACTACCCAGATATCTTAGTGATTATGGTCTCTGCCAATGAAACCCCCGCCATAATCAAACAAGCCATGAGTCTTGGCGCTGCAGGCTATATTCCTAAGTCATCTTCTTTAGATGTCATCAGTGAAGCAATTAGCCATGTATTAAATGGCGACACTTGGCTACCACCCGAAGTTGATTTAACCGATGTAGTGATAAACGACGAACAAAGCGAATTTGCTCGCAATCTTGAAAAGCTTACACCACAGCAATATCGCGTATTGGCGATGATTGCCGACGGTTTATTGAATAAACAAATCGCTTTTGAAATGTCGATTCAAGAAACTACTATCAAGCAGCATGTTTCAGCGATTTTACGCAAGCTTAATGTTTATAACCGCACCCAAGCAGGCATTTTGTTTAATCAACTTTCACAGGTTGGCAAAATCGAAGAAAGCTAATTTAAGCTTTCACTCCCAGTTTTAATTTGAAATTCCCATAAATGGGAATTCCTAAACCAAGATACAAAATAAAAACTATAAATTTCAAAACGTTAAATATTGGCATACTCCTCGCTTTAGTGCTCACATCAAAACTATCTAAGTAAAAAGTAATAGATAAAAATGAACACTAAGGACAACATCGTGTACACAGCTTGCAAAAAACTAGCAAAAAAATTAATTCTTCCGACCATAACACTGCTATCAGCCAGTTTCTGCGCCTTTTCTGCACATGCAGATGAGCTTGACCAATGGGTGGTTGAGTTAATGCAAAAAAGAAATATTCCAGGGCTACAACTCGCCGTCGTTCGAGATAATAAAGTAACTAAAGTTGCCAGCTACGGAGTTGCAAATATTGAAGATAATATCGCCGTTGATGGCAACACTTTATTTGCCATTAATTCTGCAACAAAAGCTTTTGTTGGTGTGGCGCTGATGCAGCTTGTTGAGCAAAAGAAATTAGATCTTAATGCGCCTATTGGCACTTATCTGCCAGAATTGCCAACTGAGTGGCACGCTATAACAACCAGAGAGTTAATGAGCCATACATCAGGCTTACCTGACATAATAAAAGGTGAAGTTGCTGATTTAATCTCAGATCAAGGACCCGATGATGCATGGCAACTAGTTCAAACCAAGCCATTAGAATTCGAAACAGGCACTCGCTTTAAATACAACCAAACAAATTACGTTATTATTGGTAAGTTAATTAACAAACTATCGGGGATGCCATTTCAGCAATTTATCGAAAAAAACCAATTACAGCAGGCTGAAATGAGCAGAACACTTGAAGCGGGCTTTAATAACCTCAACAATGCTGTAAAGCACTCAGCAAGACGATACGAAAATCAAGGCGATGAACTGTTCAACTCAAGAGAAGCCATTTTTTCTGAAATGTTACAAACCGCCGCAGGCATGGCATCAACAGCAGCAGAATTGGCAAATTGGCTAATCGCTTTACAAACAAATCAATTTATTAGTGAAGACAGTATACAGCAAATGTGGACTCCGACTCGCCTAAAAAGCGGTCACACTCAAGGCTTCAATCAACGTTTAAACGGCTACAGTCTTGGCTGGCCTGTTATGGACCGAGAAGAGCATCCTGCATTAGCCGCTGTGGGTGGTAACAGGGCTGGTATCTTTGTTTACCCAGAAGATAATATGTCAATTGTGATCTTAACCAACTTAATGGGTGCAATGCCATCGCAATTTGTAGATGAAATTGCTGGCTTTTATATTCCAGAAATGAAACAAGAGAATGGCTTTGGCCTGCCCAAAAATATAAAACGCTTATGGCAAGTTCTTGAAGTACAAGGCTACGAAAATGCAATTGCGGCTGCGGATCAATTAAGCAAAGAAAAGAAGATTCAATTTGCTGAAAACGATATTAACTTATGGGGTTATTCGCTTATCAACCAAGACAAACTCAATGAAGCATTAGCGGTTTTTAAGCTTAACACACACCTTTACCCTAATAGTTACAATACCTTTGATAGCCTAGCAGAAGCGTACTGGTATCTCGGTAACCTTAAACAAGCAATAGCCAACTATAACCAAGTACTCAAGCTTAAACCTGATAACGCACATGCTAAAAAGCAACTGGCTAAACTTGCAGAATTAACCCAGTAAACACTGCATTATAGTTTGTCCCACTTTTGATTTTATTAATCCCAAAAGTGGGAAAGCCCACCTAATCACAAAATTAAAAAACTATAAAAATCAATAAATTAAACCTTGGCACGTTCCTCGCTTTTGTGTTGCTAAACTTACAACGCAATGAAATATAGCCAATGGATTTAGACAGCACTCTAAAACGTAAACCTCAGCAATCAAAAGCTAAAAAATGGCTTATTGGTGCAGCTATTAGCGTGTCAGCGCTTGGCGCTATAATGGTTTATCAATGGGCGACACCCACCGTGGTTTCTGCAAGCCAATTGCAAATAGCAACCGTAGAACAAGCCGATTTTGTAGTAAAAATACGTGGCTTTGGCCGTTTAAAACCGAAGTATCAACGCTATTTAACCAATACTGACACCGCAATGGTCGAAGCTATCCACGTTTACCCCGGCACTATTGTTAACAAAAACACGGTGATTTTAAGCCTAGTAAACCCTCAGCAAGCGCAGCGTTTATCGGTCGCTCGGCTAGAACTCGCTCGCCAAAAAGCCAGTGTTAATGAGCAAAAAATTAACCAGCAAAGTGAGCTACTTGAACGCCAAGCGAATCTCGCCATTTTAAAAAGTGAGCTACAAAGCGCAGAGCTTAGAGTCGATGCCGAAAGTAAACTGATCGAACAAGGAATTGTTTCAAGCCTAGATTATAAACGAAGCATGCTAAACGTTGCACAGCTTACAGAGCGCGTAAGTATCGAGCAGCAACGCCTCGCTCAGCTCAAAGAAATGCACTTACAACGTAGCAAAATACAGCAAGAGCTATTAAGCCAATTTGAGCTTAATTATCAAGTTGAGCAACACGCTTTTGATCAGCTGCAAATAACGGCAGGTATCGATGGCATGCTACAAGAATTGAATGTTGAACTTGGTCAGAACCTAGTGCCGGGCACCCGCCTTGCTGTGGTTGGCTCAAACAAAGCACTAAAAGCAGAGCTGAGTGTGAAGCAAGCTGATGCCGAAAAAGTGGCACTCAATATGGCAGCAAAAGTAAACACCTTTAGCCAAGCAAGCCACGGTGAAGTTGATGCCAAAGTCACCCGAATTGACCCTATCGTTACCGATGGTCGGGTTATTATTGAACTTGATTTACAAGGCACACTGCCTGCCAATGCCCGCCCAGATTTAAGCATTGAAGGCTATGTTGTTAGCAACATTATTCCCGATGCGTTAACCATTAACGTGCCGCAAAAAGCGCAAGCACACAGCGATGCCACGCTATTTAAACTTAATCCAAATACCCAGTTAGCAACGCCAACGAATATCGAATTTGGTACACTCAGTGACAATCAAATTCAACTTTTGAGCGGTGCCACCGTGGGCGAACAGCTGATCATTTCTGACCTTTCTAAATGGCAGCATTTGGCAACAATAAAAATCGAACAGGACAGCTTATGAAAACCAACACGCTTATCTCATTAAACAAAATCGCCAAAGTTTATCGCGGCCAAAATGTTGAAACCTATGCATTAAAAGACATCAGCCTGAATATTAACCAGGGTGACTATATTTGCATTAGCGGCCCATCTGGCTGTGGTAAATCGACGTTGCTGTCATTACTAGGCTTACTAGATAGCCCAACTGCTGGCGACTATTTCATTAAAGAAGTCGACACAAAAACCCTCGATATGGATCAGCAAGCTGAACTTAGAAACCTTCACATTGGTTTTATATTTCAGTCGTTTAACCTAATTGATGAATTATCGGTGTTTGACAACGTGGCACTGCCGCTCACTTACCGAGAGCCAGCCATGAGCCCGAGCGAAATAGAGCTTGCGGTAAAACAAGCCCTTGATGAAGTTGAAATGGGCCACCGTGCTCAGCATAAACCAAACCAATTATCTGGTGGTCAACAACAGCGTATTGCCATTGCCCGCGCATTGGCTGGCAAGCCAAGCATTTTATTGGTGGATGAGCCAACCGGTAACTTAGATTCAAAAAATGGTGATGCTGTCATGGACTTGCTCGATGAGCTAAATAAAAAAGGCACCACGATTTGTATGGTAACCCATGACTTACGTTATGCCGGGCGCGCTAAAACGCAACTTAAATTGTTAGATGGTGAAATTGTTTCCTACTCTGAAGCTCGCCAAGCACCTAGCAGCGACACTGCTGAGCAAGTTCTCGAAAGCGCCGAGGTGATGTGATGAAATTAACCAAAACACGCGCCCAATTAAGCTTAGCGTGGGCATCATTAATGAATGCACCGGGCTTTGTCACTGCGGTTATCGCAACGCTTGCTTTAACACTGGCCACCTTGTTTGTGGTGCTTAGCCTTGTTAACAGCTACTTTTTAAAGCCCCTTGATGTGTACGATGAAAGCCGCATGGTGGTGGTTGAGCAATCACTTACCTATGATGACTATGATGCTACTGGCTTTCAAAGCTATCAGTCGATGGTGCATTGGCTTAAGCATAATCAAAGCTTTGAACAAAGTATGATGATCAATGCAGGTGAGCAAATTTTTGCAAACCTTGATGGCGAACCGAAAGAGCCTGTGCTGTATGTTGGCGGCAACTATTTTGACTTATTAAACACGCCATTTTTAATGGGACAAGGTTTTGACCTTGGAGAAACGCTAGAAACTCCTGATGACCGGGTTGTTATATCTGCTAACTTCTGGCGCAAACATTACAACAGCGACCCGAACATTATTGGTAAAACACTCTCAGTCATGGCTGGTGAAACCGATTATGTTCACCGTATCGTCGGTGTTGTTGATGACTCATTCAGCCCACCTTACATGTTTAAAGCAAGTGATGTTGAAGTGTGGTTTCCATCCAGTGCTGACCGCCGTTTCTTTCACAATGACGATTGGCAAAGCCCATGGACAAACACGTTCAAAAACCTAAAACTAATTGCTGTTTTAAAGCCTGGGGTCACCATAGATCAAGTTAAAGTCGATTTAAAACAGCAAATTGATACGGTTAAATCAGAATGGCTAAACAACGGGGGGATCACCGATGTAAAACCTGAAGTAACCCCTTATCGTGACGTTGAGCTGGGTAATAACGATGACTTAAGCTTGATGATGTTAGCTGGTGCGGTAGGGCTACTGATTATTGCAGTACTTAATGTAAGCACTTTGTTCTTCTCACGCGCTCTTGCGCAACATAAAACCCTCGCCTTGCAGGCGGTGTTAGGTGCAAAACGCAGCACGCTATTTAAAAGTATCTTTTTACAATCACTGATTTTAATGACCTTATCAGTAAGCATTGCGCTGTTTTTATCGGTATGGGGCATACGTTTATTTAAAGTATTGGCAGAAGGGCGTTTACCACTGGTGAATAGCTTAGCCGTTGATACCACGTTAGTTATTGTTGCCATTATACTGTGTATTGCTCTTGCTTATATTTTCTCTGTAATTACAGCACGTTTGGTAAATTACAAAACCCTAAATACGCAAATGCAAAACAGTGGTAAGGGCGGTGTTTCGCAGGTATCTGGCCGCACAGTGCGTATTTTAATTGGCTCACAAATGTTTGTTGCCGCGCTGCTTGTTAGTTTTTCTGTGATGGTAGTCAGTAAAGCCATGGGCACGATAAACCGTCCGCTCGGTAGCGATACCGAAAACCTATATTTTGCCAACCTGTTCCAGCCAAATAATCAAATGTCATTGGCTGAGCGCTACGAACACATGCTGCAATACAAGCAGGTTTTGCTTGATAGCCAAGGTATTGATGATGTTGCCCTAGGTCACAGCCCTGTTTCGCAAAGACAAAACGCCAACACCTTGACTGATGTAAACGGGAAAAGCTCCGTTTTCTTCCCTAGTCAGTGGGTAGGGCCTGATTACTTTGCTTTAGTTAACACCAAAATTCTCGCTGGCCGCACCTTTAGTAAACAAGCAATACGTGGTGAAACCAACGAGATACTAGTATCAGTCAGCGTGGCAGAAAACTTATTACCAGACCAAGACTATCGAAATATTATCGGCAAGAGCTACCAAGGCTTAGAAGAAAAGATGTATGAAGTGGTGGGTGTAACCGAAGATTTTAATCACCCTAAATACTACGACGAGTCGTTTGGTCGACACATTTGGTGGCCTGCAACACCGTATAGCTACATGTTTACTATCAAAGCTTATGATGGCGTCAAGCTGACTAATAAACAAATACTTAATACGCTAAAAGAAAAGAACAGCGACTTAACCATGTGGCAGTTTAATGACCTGCAACAAGAGTACGACAATTTACTGTATATGAGCCGACTGACAGTGGTTCTGTGTAGTACCTTAGCGCTATTTACTCTATTATTAGCAGCAATCGGTATTTTTGGGGTACTGAGCTACAACCTGGGTCTACGCCGTTATGAGTTTGGTATTCGTATGGCATTAGGTGCGAAAAAAGCGCGCTTATTCAAGCTGATGAGTGTTGAAGCTATTATCCCTGTGCTCATTGGCTTTGCGGTTGCTCTCGCCGCGGTAATGGTGGGTTTTTACATGTTACAAGGACAGCTAATGTCATGGTTGATACTTGATGTAAGACTGCAATTACTCGCTTGGAGTATTACCTTATGTATTGCGCTATTCGCTTGCTTTAGACCTTTGGTTTTACTGCTTAAAGCAAAACCTATGGCCGCACTACGTAACGATTAACAGCACAAAATGGTGGCTTAAATTTAAGCCACCTCAACAGGATAATAAGAAAACATCATGGACAAAATCTTAGTCATAGACGATCAAGCTGATGTACGTCTGGCTGCTACTGTTGCATTACAACAACTGGGCTTATATTGCCTTGAGGCCGAAGGCCCTGAACATGCCCTTGAGTTATTAAAATCAGAGCACATTAGCCTGATTTTGCTCGACATGAACTACAAGCTCGACACCACCTCAGGTGAAGAAGGGTTACGCTTTTTAAAGCAACTAAATCAATTAGGATCGACCATACCTGTCATTGTGATGACCGCTTGGGCTAGCATTGATGTTGCCGTTAAAGCCATGCAATTAGGGGCTGTCGACTTTGTTGAAAAGCCATGGAATAACTTACGCTTAACCGCCGTTGTGCAACAACAACTCAAGCTCAAGCAAAGTAATCACGACAACGCGTGCTTAAAGGCGCTTACCAGTGACACACAAGCACATTACATAGCTAAATCAAAAATCATGCAACTGTTGCTTGCCAAAGCTGAGCGCGCAGCAAAAACCGATGCCAGCATTTTAATTACCGGCGAAAATGGTACAGGCAAAAGCTTATTAGCACATTATATTCATAAGCATTCTCTCAGATGTGATAAACGCTATGTAAGCGTGAATATTGGCGCTATTGCGCCAACTCTATTCGAAAGTGAATTATTTGGCCATAAAAAAGGCTCTTTTACTGATGCCAAAGAAGACCGCTTAGGGCGTTTTGAAATTGCCGAAGGCGGCACCTTATTTTTAGACGAAATTGCGACTTTAAGCCTTGAGCTGCAAAGTAAAATGCTCCGCGTGCTAGAAAGCAAAGAGTTTGAAGTGCTAGGTTCAAGCCAAACCAAAACCGCCGATGTTCGCATTATTTCTGCCACCAATAGTGAATTAGCTACGGCCATTGAGCAGGGTGAGTTCCGCCGTGACTTATTATTTAGACTCAATACCATTGAACTGCACATTCCACCGCTTCGCGACAGAAAAGACGACATCGCCCCCTTGGCAGAACACTTATTATTGGTGCATGGTAAAAAATACCAACGTGCAAATATGGCGCTAAGTCCTGATGCTCTAAACGCGCTAAAAAACTACAGCTGGCCTGGTAATATTCGTGAGCTAAGCCACTGCATTGAACGCGCGGTGATCATGAGCGATAACAACAATATTCAAGCCAATGACCTCATTTTAGATCAACCAAGTTGCGAGCAAACGAATAGTAATGCTGAACAAGCCTTGCCACTATTGCCCCTTGAAGAGCTTGAGAAACAAATGATTCAAAAAGCGCTGCTGCAATTTAATGGTAATGTTATCGCCGCAGGAGAATTTTTAGGATTAAGTAAATCGGCGATTTATCGTCGCATTGATAAACATCAGCTCGATTTAAAAGAAGTAGAACGCTAAATGAGTAGCAAGTTGTCGTTAGAGCAGCGTATTCGACGCTATTTTTTTATGGTTATAGCGGTGCTATTTACGCTTGGTATTGCCCTTTCGCTCAGCTTAAAACTAGATTGGTTTGCCAGTATTAGCCTATTATTGCCGTTTATCGGGATAAGCGCTTTTGCTTTAATTAAAAGCTACCGCGTGATCATCGATGTGATTGAACGCTTTGGTCTGCAACTAGATGCACTGGCAAATGACGAAAGTAATAGTTGGCATTTAGCGTCTTATCAAAGTGGACGAGTCGCAGCGCTTAAGCAAGATTTTGCCAAGCTCAGCAATAAAATAGCCAAAAATAAGCGCCATTATATGCAAACAGAAGAGTTTGTGTTTGAGTTTGCCAGCATGCTGGACTTACCCATCGTTATACTAGACCCCCATGGCTTGATTTACTTTAGTAATAAGGCGTTTAAAAACAGTATTATCCATCGCCAGATTGAAGGTAAATCGGCCAGCGACTTAGGCATTGCCCTGCATGATGGCGAATGGCAACAAAACAACGACTCACTGTTTAAACAACGCTTTCAAATCTCATCGCAGACTTTTTGGCGGACCGGCAGAAACTTTGAATTACTGACCTTCTTTTCAATTGAGCAACAGCTTCGCGATAATGAACAACTTGTTTGGCAACGGTTAATTCGAGTGTTAAATCATGAAGTGCGTAACTCACTCACGCCGATTTATTCAATGAGTCAATCATTGCAAACCCTTAAGCGCCAAGGACAAATTAGCAGTCACGATGATCTCGCCCAAGATATGCTGCAAGTTATAGAAAAACGCGCTCAGCACTTGCTTGATTTTGTAGCCAGTTACAGTGCGTTTGCCAAGCTACCCCCCGCACAAAAACAGACAATCAGTAGCGAGCAACTAAACACACGTTTAAGCGCTATATTTCCTGAACTAGTGATAAATAGCAGTGAAGAATTATATGTTGATGCCGACTTAGGCCAGCTAGAACAAGCATTGATCAACCTGATAAAAAATGCCTTTGAAGCAGGCAGCAATTCAGCCCCTAGCCTCACTTGGTCAAGGCAAGGTGATAGCTTAAATATTGCAATTAGCGACCAAGGTTGTGGTATTCAAAACCCTGATAACTTGTTCGTGCCATTTTACTCAACCAAAGCAAATGGCACAGGTATAGGGCTTGTGATCACCCGAGAACTTGTGCGCAACCAAGGTTTTGAGTTATCGATAAACTCAAAACCCCAGCAAGGCACAGAAGCTAACATCACCGTACCTACTTAAGCAACGAAAAAGGTTAGTACTTTAAACAAAAACAACAGATTGTTGCGCTTATAAAAAAACCACGCTATGTTTATTTTTTAAACTACGGAAGGTCATAAAAATGAAAAACGCCATAAAACCCATCGTATTAGCAACATCACTTATTCTAGTTACAGCCTGTAATTCAACGGCCCCTATTAATAAAACAGCAACGACAGCTATTAACCAAGAAAAATTTAGCCAATTTCATCAGTACGATGAAAAATCAAATATCACCCTTGAGTACACTGACTACGGACAAATATTAAATGCCTCAGTGATTGATTTAGGTATGTCAGACCGCTATCGCATTTCAAATAATACGAGCAAAATAGGCACGCGGTTGTCGTCGAACCCAAAACCGTCGACTGCAACAGAAGCAAACCGCTTTTATTATGATTCGTACAAAAAGAATCCTCAGATGAAGCAAGACTTGCAAATAGTGCAAGAAAATATGGCCGACCTGCCGAACAAAATTAATTTAAGTAACTTACCAAAATCAGAGTTACTCGCTTACTGGCTCAACCTCTATAACGTGACGGTACTCAATGAATTAGTGCAGCAGTACCCTGTTAAAAACCTGACCAAGTTATTAAACGAAGAACCAAATTTTTTTGATAAGCCACGCTTTAACTTTAATGGTAACCAGTATTCATTAAACGATATTGAGTACAACATTGTTGCACCGCTATTTAACAATGACCCGCTATTAATATATGGCTACTACCGTGGCTACATTGGCAGCCCAAACTTGCTTGACCACCCATATACAGCAAAAAATGTGTTTACCGCCCTGACCACCAATGCAGTGCAATTTGTAAATTCAAACCGCGGTAGTGTGATAGGTAACCATAGCACTCGAGTTTCTTCTTTATACCTTGAAAAGAAAAACTATTTTCCTAACTTTGAAGAAGATTTAGCTGACCACCTTCAATCGTTAGTAATTCAAGAGCCAGATAAAGACCAAGTTGTGCAAAACCTCTCTTTTAGTATCGATAACTACGATATTACCGACATTCTAGGTAGCGATGTTGAATATGGTGGAGGTAACGCGACTGTCGCCGATCCGAGTATAGTAGCAGAGGGCTTCGATACTAATTTTGTTACTTATGGTGAAAACTTAACCAAAGAAGTCGGCCATGTAAGCCCGTTACGCCGCGAGATTTTGCAAAAAATCACGCAAAAATACTATGAAGCAAATACTCGCGTTGAAATAAAAGACTTACCAACTAAAGAGTCTGAAGATAAATAATATAAACCTAAAGCGGCTCGCTATGAGCCGCTTTAATCCCCCTGAAATACCCAACTAAAACACTTAGCAAAACCGCAATAGCCAACTTTAAGTCTTGTTTTTTCTGTGTTAATTACCTGGATATTGCCAATTTAAAGTAAAAGTAATATGTTTATTTTCTGTACTAAGGAAGGTGGTAAAAATGAAAAGCGCTATAAAGACCATCGCATTAACAACATCACTAATTTTAGTTACGGCCTGTAATTCAAAGGCTCCTATTAATAAAACAGCCATCACAGCAATTAACCAAGAAAAATTTAGCCAATTTCATCAGTATGATGCAAACTCAAACATTACTCTTGATTACGCTGGCTATGGGCAAATATTAAGTGCTTCGGTCATTGATTTAGGCATGTCTGACCGCTACCGCATCACCTCACACACCACGACGATTGGTACACATTTATCATCCAACCCTAAACCTTCAACAGCAACAGAAGCAAACCGCTTTTATTATGATTCATATAAAGACAATCCTAAAATGAGGCAAGCCTTGCAGGTCATACAAAAAAATATGGCCGACCTGCCAAATAAGATTAACTTGAGTAACTTGCCAAAGTCTGAACTGCTAGCTTACTGGTTCAATCTTTATAACGTGACGGTACTCAATGAGTTAGTCCAGCAGTACCCAGTAAAAAACTTATCTAAGCTAATAAACGAAGAGCCAAGTTTTTTTGATAAGCCACGCTTTAACTTTAACGGTAACCAGTATTCATTAAACGATATAGAGTACAACATTGTTGCACCGCTATTTAACAATGACCCGCTATTAATATATGGCTATTACCGTGGTTATATTGGTAGCCCAAATTTACTTAACTACCCATATACAGCGAAAAATGTATTTACCGCCCTGACTAACAATGCAGTGCAATTTGTAAATTCAAATCGAGGCAGTGTTATTGATACTCATAGCACACGTGTTTCTTCGTTATACCTTGAAAAGAAAAACTATTTCCCTAACTTTGAAGAAGACTTAGCTGACCATCTTCAATCATTAGTTATTCAAGAACCAGATAAAGACCAAGTTGTGCAAAACCTCTCTTTTAGTATCGATAATTACGATATTACCGATATTTTAGGTACCGATGTTGCTTATGGTGGAGGTAATGCAGTTGTTGTCGATCCTAGTATTGTGGCACTGGGCTGGGATAAAACATTTACTACCCATGGTAACCACTTAACTAAAGCTAATACCCCAGCAACTGAGCAAAACGCAGATTAAGTCAGTCGCTTAATCATGCGTTTTAAAGCGGGCGCTTTCAGAGGCTTATAAAGCAATGGATAGCCCGCATCGAGCACTAACTCGCGTATTCCTTCGTCATGATTCGCGGTATTCACTATGGCAGGTAAGCGTGTTAGTGCAGCTTGCTCAATCACTTCAAGGCCCGTTACCCCATCATCAAGCTGATAATCAATAATCAACAATTGCGGCAGGGCTTGGCTTGCCTTTAACTGCTCAAGCTCCGCTAAGTTAGTGGCCGTTGATATTTCGCAGCCCCAATTTTCGAGTAACTGCTTTAATGCCTCTAATACGTTTCGGTCGTTATCAAGCAGCCAAATGCGCAATTGCCCCAGCTCTGTTTCTTGTGATGCCTCTGCCCCTTTCGCTTGCGCTGGCGCAGCACTCACTTTACAAGGCAGAGTGAGGGTAAATTGCGTGCCTTTACCAAGCTCAGACCCCATCACTAGGGGTATTTTAAGTAAGTCACATATACGTTTAGTGATTGCCAACCCTAAGCCTAACCCCTCGGCGCTTGGTTTTGCACCAAGCTGTTTAAACTCTTGGAAAATAGTTTGTTGATCGCTCGATGCAATACCGATCCCTGTGTCTTCAACAATAAAGGATACATGGTCGTCGTCGTACTGCATTTTTAAGCGCACTTCACCTTGCTCAGTATAACGAATCGCATTACTCAAAAGGTTACGCAGCACTCGTCGCAGCAGCGCTTTGTCGGTATGCAAGCGCACATCGCAGGTTTCAATAATAAACTTTAAGCCTTTTTCGCGGGCAAGGGCTTCGTAGTCATTACGCAGCGGCTCAACCAACGAGCTGGCAGCAAACTCACTCATTTGTACTTTAAACGAGCCTGAATCGAGCTTGGTTAACTCTAAAATACTCGATAACAACTCTTCGGCACTGCCCAGTGAATTCTTAATATTCATCGCTAGCTCTTTAAGTTCGGTATCTTGGGCTTTTTCATTCATTAAAGAACAAAACAAGCTCGCAGCATTGAAAGGTTGCAGCAAATCATGGCTAGCAGCAGCAAAAAAGCGCGTTTTACTGACCGTTGCTTGCTCCGCCACTTGCTTTGCCATCGACAACTCTTGGTTTGCTTGGGTCAGAGCTAAGGTGCGTGCCGCTACTTTTTCTTCAAGGCTAACATTTGCTTCGGTTAACGCTTTTTGTTGTTTTACGAACTCGGTGATGTCGGTATAGGTTGTTACAAAGCCGCCACCAGGCAGTGGGTTACCTTGCATTTCAAACACACGGCCATCATTGTGCGAGCGCTGATATTTATAAGCACTACCTTGGCGTAAATAAGCTAAGCGTTTTTCGACTTCGCTGGTCATGCTCTCACCGCTAAATAAGCCGCGCTCGGCATTAAATCGAATAATATCAGCTACTGGGCGGCCAATGTATAAAGCATCGTCAGGATAAGCGAACATGCTTTTATAACCCTGGTTCCAAGCAACAAGACGCAGCTCACTATCAACCACACTAATCCCTTGTTGAATATTTTCGATTGTTGACTGCAATAAATCACGATTAAACTTAAGTACTTGGCTCGCTTCATCAACAAATTCAGCAACCTGCTCTAAAGGCTGACGCTGCTCATTTTTAGCTACATCTAAAATAAGCCGTGCTGATGCTCCCCCAATCACCGCTGACATCTCGCGCTCAACTAATAGCTCTAACTCAACATTGGCAGGACGCTTCCACTTACTTTTATCATCCGGAAAGTAATGATTTACCAAAGACTGTGCAGCTTCTTTTTCGGCAAATCGCTGCATTAGCGCGCCTAAGTCATGGTAACTCAAAGGCTGTAGATGATTACTCACTCGAGAATCACTAAGCTGAGAAACAAACTTATTGCTCTGCAAACGCTCAGCCAAAGTTGCACGACTAAATAACGGCACTAGGAAATACACTAAACAGTTCGCACCTAACGATAACAGTAGCGCCTGGCTGATGCTTTCCATACCTAAAGAGAATAAATCAGTAGGTGCTAACCAGCTTATTCCCCAAGGTCCATTCTCAAGCCATAAGCTATCGCTACCTAAACCTCCAGCGATATTCGGCAGTAAAAGTGTGTAACCCCAAATAATAAAGCCGCTCAAAATCCCCAGTTGCGCACCACGACACGATGCTTGTCGCCACCATAAGCCAATGATCATGGCCGGTGAAAATTGCGCGACTAAGGTAAACGACATCAAACCCACATTTGCAAGGGTTGTGCTTTCACCCAGCACTCGGTGAGTAAAATAACTAAGCAATAAAATCAATACGATAACGATTTTACGAGCATGTAATAGATTGTTTTTATCAAGCCCGCGGCTACTCGATGTAAGTTGAGAGCGGCGTAAAATAAACTGGTTAATAAAGTCATTGGTGATCATCACTGAAAGCACAATTGATGACACTATCACCATACTGGTTGCCGCTGAAAAGCCACCTAAAAAGGCTAATAACGCCACAAAGGCATCATCAGCAGCCATAGGTAAAGCTAATACAAAGGTGTCGTAACCTACTTCTTGGCCTTGAAAGTAAATTAATCCGGCGTATGCAATCGGTAGAATAAACAGATTAATGAGTAATAGATAAATCGGAAATAGCCAACGTGCCGAGGCCAGTTCTTTATCGTTATTTTTTTCGATAAAGCTCATGTGGAATTGTCTTGGCAAACATAAGGTCGCCAAAATACCGAGTAAAGTATGGGCAACATACACATAGGTTGGACTTTGCGTGGCAGCCACTTGCTGATCAATATTTAGATCTCGGGCTTTTTCAAACAGTGCTACAGGACTGTCGAACAAAGCAAAACAAACATACAAACCCACCGCTAAAAACGCCAATAACTTAACCACTGACTCAAAAGCAATACTGGCTATCAGGCCTGGGTTATGCTCACTGGGTTTTAAGCGCCGAGCACCGAACAAAATAGCAAAAAGTGCCAACACGATGGTGATATAAAAAGTACTATCGGCCCACACTTCGTGGCTTTGCATCATTGAGCGGTTAGTTAGTAAATTAATACTTTGTGCAGTTGCACTTAGCTGTAAAGAGATATAGGGCACAATCGCAATCACTGAAATAAGTGAAATTAGCCCAGATAAGCTAGACGACTGACCATATCGCGTAGCGATAAAATCAGCCATCGAGGTTATTTTTTGTTGCCTACAAATATGCGCTATACGGCAATACACTTGCCAACCAAAAATAAATAGCAAAATGGTGCCGGCATAGGTCGGTGCCAACCACCAGCCGTTATACGCAGCTTGTGCGGTAGTACCAAAAAACGCCCATGAAGTGCAATACACCCCAAGAGACAAACCATAGGTTAACCCTTTGAAGGGTAATACTTTTCTTTTATCAGCCCACCCAGCAACCGCAAATAAAATTGCCAGATACACAATTGCAAGAAGGCTTATTGACCAAATTGAGAACATCGTATGTGATTATTTTAATTGTTATAGCCCCCAGCATAGTTTTTATTGCTAGTAATTTACAGCCTAACTTTAGTGCTAATGCACTGTATTACAGAAGGTTAAAAAACAGACACAAAGAAATGAGAATTATTTTCAATTGAGTGTTGACAGACATGCAAATCTAATTGATAATCAATATCAACAAGACAACGAAGTACTTGTTCGGAATAAACTGATTTGTTTCTCGACCCTGAAACACGTGTGGCCCACGATAAAGCTAAGATCGCCTGTTGCTAATCGCAACGCCCCTTGATGTTGGCAACAGGTGGTCGCCCTACTATTTTACTTGCTACATTGCTCATATCGGTGACGGTAGATATGAAACTAAAAAAGCCCTTATAGGGCTTTTTTTATGTCTAAAACAAAACGACGAGTTATTAACGGCGGTTTTTACGCGCACGCGCTCGGCGTTGCTTTTTTTCTTCTTCTTTAGCTGCTTTTTTAGCCTCAGCAGCAGCGCGAAGCTGAGCAACCATTTGCTCTTCTTCTTCTCGCATAGCCGGGGTTTCCATGGTAATACGGCCAATAATGCCATCGCGTAATTCATTAATAAGAATTTCAGACATTTTGTAAGTATCGATTTGATTACCACCGCGGATACAGCCACGCTTTTTACCTGCCATTTCAACAAACTCCCAGTCAAACTCTGGTAGCTCATCAATTTTATAACGGCTTTTTAAAAGCTCTGGGTATGCATGCAATAAATATTCAGCGGTGTAACTTGCCACTTCTTCATAATCGATAGCGGTATCACGAATTGCACCGGTTGCACCTAAACGATAACCTGAGTTTTCGTTCTCTACTTTCGGCCATAACATACCCGGCGTGTCGTAAAGCATAATACCATCGTCAAGCTTAATACGTTGCTGCGCTTTTGTTACCGCAGGCTCATTACCTGTTTTTGCCACAATACGGCCAGCTAAAGTATTAATAAGTGTTGATTTACCAACATTTGGAATACCCATGATCATGGCTTTAATTTGTTTATCGGCACCCACTTTATGCGGCACTAATTTTTTACAAAGCTCATTAATACGGTGCACTTCACCTGCTTTATCATTACCAAAATCAATCGCTTTCACACCACTTTGCTGCTCAAAGTAGTCTTTCCAAGCTTGCGTTAACTTAGGATCAGCCAAGTCCGCCTTATTCATGATTTTGATCACCGGCTTATCGCCACGCAGCGCAGTAACCATTGGGTTTTCACTACTATAAGGAATACGGGCATCAAGTACCTCAATGATCACATCCATCTGTGGCATGATTTCTTTAATTTCGTTTCGGGCTTTGTTCATGTGACCCGGGAACCACTGTATTCCTGCTCTACTCATTTAATTATTAAGCTCTTATTTTAAAGGCTAACGCCATGGGGATTTTGCTGATAGGTATAGTTTACTACATCAAGCAGGATTGTTTAAAAATAAAATCACGCCTTCCATCACCACGAAAGACGAGCGACTACATGCGCTGTATCTGCATGCAGTGAGAATGACCAACCATTGCGCTCACATAAGCGTTGCACAATACCTAAACCTAAGCCATAGCCGTGAGAAGCTGTTTCAGTCGCCGTATGCTGGGCATCACCGCCACTGAACTGATTGGTGATTAATAATTCATGCTCTTTAATCAAAATTGCAATCGGTACCTGTCCTGCAAGGGTATGCTCAAACGCATTTCGCACCAGGTTATTAACCGCAATAGAAAATGCCTGTGCATGCCCATAAATTATGGGGTTGGCAAGCTCATCAAGTTCAACACCAACGAGTTTACCGTTTAACAAATAGCGTTGCTGCTCTACTGCTTTTCTTACCAGTGGCATTACTAAAAACTGCTCATCATACAAGCCATCATCAGTTTCACGAGCAAGACACAAAAACATTTCGATCATTTTATTCATGTCGTATGTTGCCCGCCTTACACGATCTATCACCTTCATATCGGCAGGAGTCAATTGGCTTTGTTCTAAAAGCTCTAGGGCGCCGGTAATGACTGTCACTGGCGTGCGCAATTCATGGCTTGCTGAGTCTGTAAAATAGCGTTCTCTTGCGATGAATGCACTAACTCGCTCAAAAGCCTGCTCTATTGTAATTGCGAGCATGCCAACTTCATCATTTGTATATCGGTTAGCATCTATACGCTTGTAATCTTCGTTTGATAATTGCTCAGGATCAATGTCGGCCACAGCTTTAGCAAGTTGAGTTACGGGAGCCAAAGCTCGACGCATCACAACAATTCCAAGCCCAAAGCCTAGTAACCCCAATGTTCCTACAAGGCTGCTAATAATGAATAATAACCACCAATCCTCTGACGAAGAAGCCTCAATCTGCGCGACATCAAACACTACAAACCCATGTGACTGCTCATTACCTGTATCAATAACGGCAACATGTAATTCTTCGCTATCAAATTCATACAACCCAACTGCTGGATTTGTTTGCGCCCACGTTTGAAGTGATTGAGGTAAGTTATCTACTTTATCGTACGCCTTAAGATTTGTAGTAATGGCAGGGTAGTTATCTGATGCAACTTGCAATTGCTGGGTTAGCACTCGATCTTCACTCAATCTTATTGCAGCAAAGAAAGCAAAACCCCATGCAATACTCAGCACAGCCACACACATTGCAAATGCAATAGCGACACGTTTGTGCAAACTATGCCGATACATTATTGGAAGTCCTTTGCAATTCGATAGCCGATACGGTGCACAGTATGAATCAATGGCGTATCAAATGGTTTATCAATTGCCTGTCTTAACTTGTACATGTGCGAACGAAGCGCATCACCATCAGGAGGCTCATCTGCCCATAATAAAGTTTCGAGACTATCGCGTGTAACAACAGAAGGAGATACCTCCATTAACCGCTGCAATAACTTCATACTTGCAGGATTAAGCTCAATAAGCTGGCCAGCACGATATACTTGCAAGGTGGACTTATTCATCGTTAGATCAGACACAGTCAATACTTTGTTGGTATTGCCGTGACTCCGCTTATAAAGAGCTTGCAGGCGCACATGTAACTCTTGCAATGCGAATGGCTTTACCAAATAATCGTCGGCTCCTACTGCAAATCCTCTCAGTTTATCATCAAGCGTGTCTCTCGCAGTGAGCATAAGTACAGGTGTTTCAACGTCAGCTTCAGCTCGCAACTTTTGACAAAAGTGTAAGCCATCCATCCCTGGAAGCATTAGGTCTAAAACAATGACATCAAACTTGTTGTTCATCGCTAGTTGCATTGCACTTATACCGTCATAAGCAAAGTCCAAGAGGTAACTGTGCCTTTCTAGATACGCAGCAATATTCGCACTAATGTCACGGTTATCTTCAACAATCAAAGCTCTGATCGGCTCAGTATTCAAAGCATCTAGCATTTTTATTCCTTACCAAGCGTAATCAAATCGCAACCCGATCAGCGGTTCAGCTTCGCTATCGTCAACGACTTCAATTCCTCGGCGGTAATCAAACTCAGTGTCATCAGCTGATGAAGCTGCCGTGACATTTATAACATCAAGAAAGGCGGTAACATCAATAGGACCAAAGGCACGTCGGTAATCTACACGAACATTCAATGAGCCTGATCCTTCTTTGCGGCCAACATTACGCTCTGTAATTTCCTTAGAGTAACGTAAAGGCTGTCCTGGCCCCAAAACATCTTCATGTACAATAAATATGTCATCTGGTCTGCCAGAAAGGTATTTATATCGTCCAGCAAGCTTCCAACGGTCACTTATCTCCCATGTCAGCCCTAACGTGGCAACATGTTCACGACTAAATTCAGCAGCTACGTCGCCAAAACCATCCTTTCGGTCTACGACCGCATCATTGTAAGAATAGGTTGCACTGGCGTAAAGACCTTCGAAAATAGTAGCATTAAGCACAAAATCAGCACCATATGAAGTACCATCACCATCATTTGCATAAGTTCCACTGGTACGGTCTAGGTCAACCACTAAGTTGCTAAGCTGCTGATAATAAACTTCCGTTAGTAATGACCAGTTGGCATTAGGGAAATATTTAAAGCCAACACTCGTATGGGTTATTTTTTCAGTTTTAAGATTATTAGTCTCGTTAGCCGCGAGTTCTAAATATCGCGGTGACTGATGAAATAACCCCGCCGTTGCAAAATACCTTACCTTTTGACTTGGCATCCAGTTAATGCTGAATCGAGGTGATATAAAACTTTCATCAGCAAACCCATCTCGTTCAAATCGTAAACCTGTACCAAAATCCCAATCACCCATTTCAAAAATTTGTTCTATATAGCCTGCATAGTTTACTTCTTTCAAAGACGTGACTGAATTAAGGCTTTCAGGTGTTAGTACAATAAACTTTTGCTGTGAGTCAGGTCTATAATCGTCACTATCATAAACAAACCGATTCCATTCACCATCTAAAAATGTGCTGTAATCTAGTTCAATTTGCGTAATTCGGGCACCGACGCTCAACATCCCTAATTGATTTTCTACCTCAAAATCACTTCTCCAACCAATTTCTGTTTCACCTTCAGATATAGTAATAATGTCTTCTCGACTAGGGTATTCAGAAGCTGGCGTTCCCTCGGGCACAAGATCTGGATAAGCCTCACCTTCAGAGCTCAATTTATCACTTTTTCGGTAGTAAACTTTATTAGTCAAAACAGCGGTTTCACCAAGCAACGTGGTCAATGTTAAACCATACAGGTCACTATCTTGCTCGGCATTTTGCAATGCAGTATCTTCAAAATTAGGTGATTCAGAAACATGCTCAACGCCACGAGTATATTTCTCATGCGTATCCATGAGTAACACTTCAAAAGTGTTATTTTGATTAATGGGTATCACTGATTTAAAAATAATATCCCTTAAAACAGGTTCACCAATATCTAGCTCTTCGATAGTTTCAAACAAGGCACCAAAATCTAGCCGCCTTGCAGAAAAAAGCATAGTTGCTTCATCAGTGATATTTATAGGGCCGTCATAACCAACTTCATAACCAGCAAGGTCGTAGCGAAAACTTGCAGATGGGCTAGGGTTACCATCGGCCACTTCTAGCTTCAGCAAAGATCCTGCACGACCACCATAAGCTGCTTGCCACCCGCCGGGGGAAAATTCTGCTCCATTTATTACATTTGGGGCAAATATAGAAAAGCGACCACCGCCTCCTACATCTTCCTCTTCACCTAACGTCGCATCAAAGTGAATAGCTTTATCAAAAGGAAAATCATCAACAAAGAGTAAATTATCTCTTGGGCCTCGACCACGCACACTAAAACTTGCAAATTCACTGTCAGATGCGACACCTGGCAATCCATCTAGAGAAAGTAGTGGATCTGCACCTCCTCCCACGGCACTTCGCAGAGATTCTCTGTCGAGATAGGTGCTAGAACCTGAAGTAAATGTATCAGCTTGTTGGGCTCTTACTTCAACTACCTCTATGGCTTGTTCTCTAAGGTCAAATTCAACCTTCGTATTTTTTCGTGTTACAACGCGAATACTTGGTTCGTATAAAGCCGCAAAACCACTTTTTGTAATCTTTATTGAGTAAAGGCCCGGATCGAGTTGTTCAACAACAATACGCCCTTGTAGATCAGTTTGTAAGGTTTGTATTGCAGAGGTTTCTCGTTTCTTAAGTATGACTTGTGCGTTTGGAAGTGGTCGATCTGTAGTCTGATTTTTGACAATAACCGTTATTGCCCCCGGCTCTTCTACTGCGTAAGAGTAAAATGCCAAACTACTCAACAATAGCCATGCAAGTGACCAGAGTATCTGTCTAAATTGTTCTCTCATAATTGCGTCCCTCTTGGCATCAACCATGATCTTGATTTCAATAACTTGCACATACTTTCATCCTCCCAAATAGCCCTAATTATTGAATTCGAGTTAATCAACTTTAGACGTTAGCAAAGTAAATGTGACTAAAATGTCACCGAAGTAATTTAGGTTTACGAATACCGCTTGTGATAATAAATAAGGATTAACCTAGAGTTTCGCTGGAGATATTTAAGTGTCGGTAAGATTAATTGCGCTATAATGGCGCAAATTTTTTCAAGTAAGCAATTATGGCTCTTAAATCAACCATTATTAAAGCGCAATTATCGTTAAGCGATATGGACCGCCACATTTATCAAGATTTCAATTTAACACTGGCACAACACCCATCAGAAACCGAACAACGCTTGATGATCCGCTTGTTAGCTTTTGCACTTAATGCTCGTGAAGGCTTAGAGTTTACGAAAGGCTTATGCGCAGATGACGAGCCTGAGCTTTGGCACATTAACTACAGCGAAGAAATTGAACTATGGATTGAGCTTGGACTACCTGACGAAAAGCGCCTGAAAAAAGCCTGCAATAAAGCCAAGCAAGTTATTTTGTATACTTACGGTGAAAATAACCAAGCAATTTGGTGGCAAAAACATCAGCCTAAGTTGTATGATTTTAAAAACTTGAGTATTTTTAGTCTCGATTATGCTGCTACTCAGGCATTAGCAGAGTTAGCCGATCGCAATATTAAGCTCACTATCACAGTTCAAGATGGCGAAGTATGGGTTAGCTCAGATACAGCAAATATCGAAATTAAACCGCAACAGTTAATGTAAGGAATGCGATGGCAATTAGGCAGGTTGTAGTATTACACGGACTTTATATGTCGGGCTTTGTGATGCGTCCACTTTGCGCGCGCCTTGAAAAGTCAGGTTTAAAAATACTCAATTTGACCTATAACACGCTCTCTCCCGATAGAGCGGCAATTTTCGATAAGATTGATCGCTTTATCGGTGGTAAGCCGACCGCCTTAGTTTGTCATTCTATGGGCGGCTTGGTTGCTCGCGCTTACTTAGAGGCCAATTCTCTTCAAAGTCGCCATGTCGAAAAGGTGATCACCTTAGGCACCCCGCATAAAGGCAGTCATATTGCTAAGCAAATGCAGCAAAAGGGCTTTGAAATGCTGTTAAAAAACAGTGTGGAATTTTTATTATCAGAGAATGGGGATTGGCCGTTTGATGCCAAGCTTTATAGTATTGCAGGCGATTTACCAATAGGTCTAATGCCGCTTATTGCCAAAGGTAGTATCTCTGATGGTACGGTGTTGATGGATGAAACTAAGCTCCATGGCATGGCAGAACACAAGGTGTTTCATTTAAGTCACACCAGTATGATCTACTCACGCCAAGTGATGGATTACATTATTAAGCTTATAAATCAAAGTGAGTGACACTTTAATCTTCAGCACTTGCAGCCACTTTATATGAGATTAAAACGATGATCCCTAAGATCAGTGGCACAGGTGCAGCAATGTAGCCAAAGGTATCAAAATTTGCGAAGCTAGCCCCAGCTAGATGACCTACCAAACCGATAACAAATGCAAGTAATGCAATCACTACAACAACTATTTCAGCTTTGCTTTCTTTAACTGTTTTACCGTCCATTTTTCTTCTCCTGGTTAAATGCGGTAAAGTCATTATGCGCTTCTGGTTCGTTGATTTTTTGACCTAAATCAAGTTCTAAATCAGCGTGTTTGTAAGCAGGTGCAAACTTTGTTTTAGATCATACTTTCTGCCTAATTTTTGGATATTTATTAAATAAGGTAGATTTTTTGCTCAGTTGCCCCAAGTCTATATAAAAGTAATTCAAAGTTATGTTGATAGTGCATAAATGGAAAAAACCAACCTTTGATAGTTAAAACCTATCACTGTGTTCGAATTAAACCATTTTACAGATTAATCAAGATGACTAATACTTAACGTCAAGCACTAGCAAGTTAACACTTAACGGTTTTTTAAGGAGCAATCTATGTCACAGGTAAATGCAATTGGTTTAAACAGCGCAAAAAGTGAAGACATCGTAAATTCACTAAACTCTTTACTAAGCTGCTACCAAATTCAATACATGAACGCACGCGGCTTTCATTGGAATATCAAAGGTCGTAACTTTTTTGAATTACACCTTAAATTTGAAGAAATTTATAACTTACTACTTGAGAAAGTAGATGAAATTGCAGAGCGTATTTTAACTTTAGGTGGTACACCTGTACATGCATTCTCTGAGTACATCGAAGATAGCAAGATTAGTGAAGCAAAAAACATCACTGAAGGCACTGCTGCAGTAGAAAATCTATTAGCAGGTTACAGCACGCTTATCCAAATGCAGCGTGAAATCTTAGCACAAGCAGGTAATGCAGACGACGAAGGTACAGCATCATTAATGGGCGACTACATCAAAGAACAAGAGAAACTTGTTTGGATGCTAAAAGCTTACCTTGATTAATATTCAGAATTGACACGAAAAAGCCCTCAAATGAGGGCTTTTTTATATTCAGAAGGTATTACTTTAACCACTTTCTTAAATTATCGTACTCGGGTCTTGCTTGAAAAAAGCTTTCAGCATCTGGGTGAAAATTAATATCCATCTCTACACCTGACCAAACGGTTTCTAACAAATTGCGAGCAATAATATTTGCTTTAATATAGTCAACACGTTTGTAACCCCGCGCTTTTACGGCCTGAAAGTAAGCCCTTGCAATCTCAATACTATCAGCAGTCGCTAATTCAAATTGCTCCAAATTAACCACGGCATACTGAATTGAATGTTCAGGGTATTTCATGATTTCTTGACCAACTTCGATACTAAATGAAGCAACAGCTTCTTTGTTAAAGCTGCCACTAATTTCCACATAAATCACCGGCGGCTCAACAAAATAACGCCAATCACCATGGGCTTTAAACATGCTCACCCCTTTGAAATACAACTTAAGTTTTATGCTTATAGCATCTATTCACTTATTTATCTAAGTCTTAATTTGGTAATAAAGCAATAAAAAATGCCATTTCTAATGCCTTTTCTTCAAGACTTTTAAAGCGACCCGATGCACCACCATGACCTGCATCCATGTCGGTTTTGAACACCAAGATGTTGTCATCGGTTTTAAATTCACGCAGCTTTGCGACCCACTTCATTGGCTCCCAATATTGTACTTGAGAGTCATGGAATCCGGTGGTGACGAGAATATTAGGATAAGCCTGGGGCTCGATATTATCGTAGGGCGAATAGGCTTTAATCACATCATAAAACGCCGGGTCATTTGGATTCCCCCACTCGTCATACTCATTTGTTGTAAGTGGAATACTCTCATCAAGCATAGTGGTTAACACATCTAAAAATGGCACATGGCAACCTATCCCTAAATAAAGCTCAGGCGCTTGGTTGACCACAGCTCCCATTAGCAAACCACCAGCACTACCGCCCGATGCAAATACTTTATGCGGGTGTGCATAGCCTTGCTCAGTAAGCGCACGAGTAACATCAATAAAGTCACTAAAGCTATTTTGCTTATGTTGCTTCTTTCCTTGCTCATACCAATGGCGACCTAGCATTTCTCCACCACGAATATGGGCAATCGCATAAACAAAGCCACGGTCTAGTAAGCTTAATGAGCTACTTGAAAAGCTAGGATCGATGGTAATACCGTAGGCACCATAGCCATACTGTAACAGCGGGTTCGTGCCATTTTTATTAAATTGATCAATACGGTAAACCAATGACACTGGCACTTGCTCGCCATCTCTTGCTCTAACCATTAAACGTTCTGAGCGATAATGCTCTGGATTAAAATCCCCAAGCACTTGCTGTTGTTTTAATAAGGTTTTGTTACCTGTTTTTAAATCAACATCATACAAAGAGCCCGGTGTTGTTAAGCTTGAATAATAAATACGTGCAGAGCTCACATTCGGCTCAGGGTTCATTGCAATTGCAGCATAATAACAAGGGTCATCAAACTCTAACGTCAAGCGTTGAGCATGCTGATTGACCACCACAAAACGTGTTTGACCTAGCTCTCGTTCTGTAAGAATAAGGAAATTATCAAAAATCTCGACCCCTTCTAACAACACGTTTTCACGATGTGGAGTATGCTCTTGCCAACGCGTTTTATCGGCAATAGTGCTTTGCGTTGCAGTCATTAAGCGAAAGTTTTTCGCTTGCCAGTTCGTCACAATATAGAAGGTATCACCCAGTTTATCGACATCAAATTCATGGCCTTCTTCGCGTGGCATTAATGCGCTGAATTCACGCTCTGGGTTATTAGCGTCAAGCACCCACATATCATTTGTTTCTGTGGTCGCAAGATCAATAATAATTAGGCTTTCATCACGGCTTTTTCCTAGTCCCATAAAGAAGCTTTTATCTTGTTCTTCGTATACAAGTACGTCATTTGCTTGTGGCGTACCTAAAACATGGCGGTAAACTTGAAAACCCAACAGGGTTTGTAGGTCCTTTTTAACATAAAAAACTGTTTTATTATCATTAGCCCACACCACTTGACCTTCGGTATTTTCGAGAACATCGCTAAACATTTCACCACTGGCGATATTTTTAAAACGCACAGTATAAATACGGCGGCCCTCAGTATCTTCAGAATAGGCAAGTAGCTGCTCGTCTGGGCTAATTGCAACCTCGCCTAGTTCATAAAATTCGTAGTCAGCGGCTAATTGGTTTACATCTAACAATAACTGCTTATCACGCGCTTCAATTGAACTGCTGCGATAATGACGTGCATATTCATCATCGCCTCGTACTTCTGAGTGATACCAATATTTGCCATCTTTAACGGGTACCGTGTTGTCATCTTTTACAATACGGCCTTTTAACTCATTGAATAACTGCTCACGAAGTGGTTTTATGTCGGCTAGTTGCTTATCGCAATAGTCATTTTCAGCATTTAAGTGCGCTAATACATCTGTATTTTCACGCTCATCATCACGCATCCAATAATAATTATCGGTGCGCGTCTGTTGGTGAGTAGTTAATTGGTGTGGCTGTTTTTTTGCAACAGGAGGATGCGCTAATAAAGACAAAGAATACGAATTTGACGACACAAGAAAAAACCAAAATAAAAAACGAATTGCTGGCAGTTTATCACAGAATTATACCAATCAGCTTAATTAAGTAGTCTATTTTGAGGCAATAAAACCTCGTTGATAACAAGGCAAAAATTTCGTTAATCAGTTGTTCTAAATGAGAAATTTTTAACGCAGTTAGCGGCAGGTTTAATCCCTCAAAATGATTAAGTATTATTGCGGGTTGGTATTAAAAAAGCCCACTCAAATTGAGTGGGCTAAGCAATGCTAAAATAGCATTTAGGGGGAAACTTTTAATGTGAAACTTGCTGCCAAGCCATAGCCCAGCTTTTTCCTACACCTGGTTCAAATAGCGGGTTGTGTGAATCTTTAACACGACAAAACTCGCTAAATGGCCATGGTTTACACATATAAATATGGCCTGTTTTAGGTTGTAAAACCTTAATTCCTGCACTGTAATCGCTGCATGCTTGAGGATAAACATAGTCATAATCTTGCAGACTATCTTTTACTCGCTCTTCACACTTGGCGATACAATTAAACGCCACTTTTACATGTGTAATGCCCGAGCCTTCAAGGGCATAAATTTGGTTTGAACGGTACGCAACCACTAAACCTTGTTCAGTCATTTTGCCCGCTTTTACTAGCGGAATATGCACGTTTATATGCTCAGCAACAGAACGTGGCCAATTATGAGGCTCACCCTGATCGGCACTGCTGATCGGGTATTCGAATGATAAATCGACTAGCTCTCCTTGCATGTCATAAAAGGTCACAATCACCCTATCACCAACAAACAGTTGGGTATGATGATTCAAGCAACCAATCGGCAACCACTTCCCGGAGGCCATTGACGTATGCATAAACAAAATATCACCCTAAGAACAACTAATAGGTATTATCCAACAACCGAACAAAAAATACTTTTAGTTTGAGGCAAGTGAACCAAAGCACTAGATTATGTGCTTATCAGCGGCCCCGCTATCATAGTATAAAACCTTAGACCGGAAACTTTGCGTCCTAACTTTTCAGTTAGTTTGCCAAAAACAAGATTGAGTATAATCGTGACCGAATCACAAATCAAACAAAAGAATGTAACCAAACATCTTATATAGCAAATAGTTACTAGAAATGCATGAGATACAAAAAAGCCAACCGCTTGGTTGGCTTTTAAACTGATGAGACTTTTAATCTCTTGCTAGATTTCTTCTGGTCACTACTCTGTGGCCTGCACGGAATATATTCAAGAAGCCATTACCTATATCACTCATAACAATATACAAACAAGGTACTAGTACTAAAGTGATTAGGGTTGCAAACATAACCGCAAAACCAAGTGCGACAGCCATCGGAATTACAAATTTAGCTTGCAGACTAGTTTCGAACATAATTGGTAAGACACCGGCAAAGGTTGTAATTGAAGTCAGGGTGATTGCCCTAAAACGCGCACAACCTGCTTCAATAACCGCTTGGCGAGTTGAAATACCTTCGCGGCGTGCTTGGTTCACAAAGTCGGTCATAACTAACGAGTCATTAATTACAACACCCGCTGCAGCAATCAAGCCAAAGCCTGACATCAAGCTAATATCTAAGCCAAACCAGAAGTGGCCCCAAATAGCACCAGTTAAGCTAAATGGAATAACCGACATAACAATAAGAGGTTGTGAATAGCTTTTAAGCGGCACTGCAAGCAAGATATACACTAAAATCATACCGCCTATGAAGAACATGATTTGCTCGTTAGCTTGCGCTTGTTGTTCTTCAATAGAACCACCTAGCTCAGTTTTAACTGATGGGTATTCTTCTTTTAACTGCGGTAATAAGTTCTCATCAACTTGCTTAACAACTTCACCCGGTTCAATCGCTTCTTCATCGATACTGCCGTAGATATACACAGTACGATAGCCACCTTCACGGCGAATATAGCTAATACCAGGTTTTTCGTTCAGTTCAACGACATCACCCAGCATCACCTCTTGGCCGGCAGGCGTTGTAATCACGGCATGCTTTAATGATGCAAACGCTTCACGGGTTAGTTTAGGGTAACGAACCATGACACGCACTTCTTCGCCGCGACGAATAACACGTTGTGCTTCACCACCATAGAAGCTTGCGCCTACTTGGTTAGCAATATTGGCAAGGTCTAAACCTAGATCGTATGCCACAGGTTTTAAGCTTAATTGTACTTCTTTGCTCGCCGGATCGATGGTCGAACTAATATCAAACAAGCCTTTTTGCTGTTGTAATAGTTGGATAAAACGACGACCAGCATCATTTAAGGTATCGATATCTGGGCCGTACAGTAAATAACCAAACTCACCATCCATACCACCACCATTCACGTCATCGTAAATTTGCAGTGATTTCACGCCAGGGATACTTGGCATTTGTTCACGCCAACGACGAGATAATTCAAACGCGTTGTACGGACGCAACTCTTCGTCTACCAACGGAGCAAGTAACTGTGCTTCAGTACGACCTTGGTTGAACACTAAGATATCGCGAATAAGCTTTTGACCAAATTCTCGCTCTGTCTCTTGATCTACTTTTTGCACCATGGCTTCTATGTCACGAATAGCATTGATTGTTTGTATATCAGATGCATTTTCATTCATTTCTAGGCGAATTTGCGGGAAGTCATGAGGTACTTTTGGTGTTGGCACCACTCGCACTTGGTTTGATGAAATTAAGCCAAACGTCAAAATCAATAAACCGATAAATGCAAATAGAACAAACCAACGCCACTCTACACAAAGCTCAATAAAACGTTTATATGGACCATTAACAAAGCTAAAGAAACGTTTGTTAAAACGAGCTCGCCAGCTATTGGGGTTAATTGGTGGAAACTTAGTATGAGCAATGTGAGCGGGTAAAATAAGTTTCGATTCAATCAAACTAAATATTAGGCACAAAATTACCACAACCGCGATACCGAAGAAGAATGCGCTCTCTGGTCCACTTGATAATGTAAATGGTGCGAACACGGCAATTGTTGTTAAAACACCAAATGTTGCCGGGGTAGCAACACGCTTTGCGCCATTTACCACGTTCACAACACCACCGCCTTTTTTCTCAATTTCGGTATAGGCGCTCTCTCCTATTACTATGGCATCGTCGACCACGATCCCGAGTACCATAATAAAGGCAAATAACGACACGATATTAATACTGATACCAAATAATGGCATCATCATCATTGCACCTAAGAAACACACAGGTAAACCAATCATTACCCAAAGTGCTAGCTTAAAGCGTAAAAAGATAGACAACATAATGGCAACCAAGATAGCACCTTGAATTAGGTTGGTTTTCATCATGTCTAAACGTGCGTTAAGGTAGTAGGTCATGTCCATTAATGGCTCTAGACGTAGACCCGCTGGTAACTCTTTATTCTTTTGTTCGATAAACGCTTTAACCGAATCAGCAACCGGGATCATATTTTGTTCTTTGGTTGCTTTTACTGATAAATAAACGGCATTTTCACCATTAAATTTAAAGTAACGCTCACCTTCAATGAATTGGTCTTTGATTACAGCAATATCGTTTAAAAGCACTTTAGCGCCATTAGCACCAATTTTTACTGGGATCTGGCGGAACTCATCACCGTTATAATATTGGTTTTCAACGCGCACCGAGATAATACCTGCGTCAGTACGTAATTGACCTGCTGAAATATTAGCAGAGTAACGACGCACAGCACTGGCCACATCACTCAGTGTAAGGTTGTATTGACGCAGTGAGTCAGGATCGATTTCTATCGCAATTTCATCGAGTGGTACATCATTTTGTACAAGTGATACATTTGATAATTGCAGTAATTCATCTTCAATTCTGTTTGCAACTGGCTTTAGCTCAGTAAGCGGAATATCACCAACGAGCGTCATACCGATCACGTCCTGGCGAAATTCAACCTGGCTGATGGTGACAGGCTCCATTCCCGCAGGGAAAGTAGCAATACTGTCTACACGTAGTTTCACTTTATCGAGAACATCAGTAAGTTCTGCGTCAGTGTTGATCTCTAAACTCGCACGGCCACTATTTCGAAACGAGCGATATACACCACGCTTAATCTCGGTAACGTCTTTTAGTGACTCTTCAATTTTGATCAGAATACTTTCTTCAATTTCCTGTGGCGAAGCACCCGGATAATTGGCCTGTACTTCAATATAGTTAATTTCAACATTCGGGAACATCTGGCGTTGAATAGTGAAATAACTAATAATCCCCATGATGATGATAAACACCATCATTAAGTTCGCAGCGACCGAGTTATTGGCAAAATAGGCAATAAGGCCAGACTGTTTTTCTGTGTTTGTATCAGTCATAATGCTACCTTAAAGCTTTTCAACCGCTGCAGTTTCTGCATCGCTTGTCATTTCTTTCATACCAGCAATCTTCACTTCCATACCCTCTTGAGGATACTCAGGTAAAGTAAGAACCAACTGGTCATTCACTTCAAGGCCATCACTAATATAAAAGTACTCACCTTCTTCACGCACTACGGTTACTTTGCGTGGTTCAAGTTTATTCTCATCGTTAACAATCCACACTGTTTGGTTGTTCACCAAAGACTGCGGTAAACGGTAGATGTTTTGTAACGTTGCACCAGCAAAGTTAACTTGTACGTAAGCACCAAATTTAATTGGTTGCACATCGTGCTTTAAGCCATATGGGTCATCAACACGAACTACTAGGTTGCTCATACGAGTCGCGTTATCAACAACACCTAAGTCACGATCAATTTCAGCTTCACGAGTAAAGCTGTTTAATCCTTTATTGATAATGGTCGCTTTTACGCCTTTTAAGCGTTTTGGTAAAAATACACTATCGAAACCAGCGATTGGTACGATGATTTCTGCGCTTTCAATATTATTAATTTCAGCAACTTGGCTGCCCACATTAATGTATTGACCGACACCTATTTCACGGCTAATCACAAGTGCATCATAAGGTGCTTTCACTTCGCAGCGAGCAAGGTCACGCTCGGCACGTTTTAATGCAGCTTGCGCTGATTTAACAGCGGCTTGCGCGCTTAACACTTGAGGTTTACGTAGGAATAAGTCAGTGCGCTCACGTTCTGGGTAACGTCTTGCTTCATCTTCTGCTACTTTAGCTTGTGCTTGCTCTTCAATCAGTGCCGCTTGAGCACTGGCAAGTGCTGCTTCAGCTTGAAGTACAGCCGCTTCGTAGTTATCTTTTTCGATGGTGAATAACACTTCACCGCGAGCTACGATACCACCAGCAACAAAGTTTGGATGCCAGCTCGTTACTTCACCTGCCACTTGCGAGGCAATCAAAGTACTTTCTAGCGGTTTAACTTCGCCGTAACTGTTAATGATCACTTGATGATCATCGCTTGCTACTGGCTCAACCTGCACCAAAGGACGCACATCAACTACATCCTTGTCTTTAGGCTCTTGAGCAATAGCGTTGATTGCCATAAAACCAGCAACACCAACAATTAATGCAACAAATGGTAAGATCCATTTTAATAAACTTGTGCGCATAACTTACACCTATAATATTTTAACTGGCTCTATCATACCAAAGCTGACAGAAACATTAATGCGACATTTGTAAGGAACTGTTACAAAAACGGTTAAATAAAAAATATAAATCAGAAAAATGACTTAAGAACAATTTGTTACAAACAAAACAAAAGAAATATCAAAAACTTACAACCATACTTTCACACTTGTTAACAAATAGCCTTTTATCAAAGAGTTAATTCATTAAACTTGATTGAGAAATAATTAAAGGAACGAGTTAACAATGAAAATAACAAACATTGCGCTGGCACTAAGCCTAGCACTTGCCATGAATGGCCACGCAGCCGAAGCTAAAAAAGAAGAAAAAAAGCCAAAGACGCTGGCTGAAATGATCAAAGATAAAAGCGAGTTTGCTGGTGTTTTCAGCATTTACCAAGATGCGAAAACGGGCGACAACTTAATGGTGATCGACCAATCACAACTAGATACCCCGTTTGTGTATTTTGCTCACACGGTCGATGGTGTTACTGATGCAGGTCACTTCAGAGGGGCATACCGCGAGACAAAGCTCATTGAGTTTCGTAAGTATTTTGACCGTATCGACATTATTAGCAAAACGCCACGCTATAAATTTGATGAAAGCTCTGCCCTAGCACGATCTGCTGATGCCAATATTAGCGAAGCTGTACTTGCTAGTATCAAAATTGAAAAAGAAGAAGATGGTAAAATCGCATTTAATGTTGATAAGCTATTTTTAAGTGAAGCACTTCATAAAGTGTCACCTTGGTCGAACCCAAAAGATAAAAATGCCAGCAAACGCTTTAAACTTGGTAAATTAGATGACAAAAAATCACGAATTGTTAAGCAACGACCTTATCCAAATAATCTAGATGTTGTGGTTGATTACGTATTTTCTAATGCCAACCCAACAGTACGAGGTTCAAACGCCGTAAGCGATCCTCGTAATGTTTCAATTAAAGTACAGCATTCATTTGTCGCGTTACCAAAAAATGATTATCAAGCTCGCCAAGATGACGCGCGTATTGGTTATTTCACTAACGAATTCGACAATATGACATCCGCTGATTGGGCACCTTATGAAGATGTAATCAAACGCTGGGACTTACAAAAGAAAGACCCAACAGCGGCACTTTCTGAGCCAGTTAAACCGATTACTTGGTGGATTGAAAATACCACGCCAGTTGAGTGGCGAGACACTATTCGTGATGCAGTGCTCGCGTGGAATAGCTCATTTGAAAAAGCGGGCTTTAAAAACGCCATTGAAGTAAAAGTACAACCTGATGACGCTGATTGGGATGCAGGCGATATTAACTACAACGTATTACGTTGGACTGCATCACCACGCCCACCATTTGGCGGTTATGGTCCTGCCCTTGCGAACCCATTAACCGGTGAAATCTTAGGCTCTGACATCATGTTAGAGTACGTTTTCATGAAAAACCGTTGGATGTACGACACCTTATATACCCAAGGTGCAGCTACGCTTGAAACTAGCCAAAGCAGCACAGAATTACATTGCTCACTAGGTCACAGCATTCAAGAAAACATGTTACTTGCAAAAGGCTTAGGCACAGGTGCAAGTATTGAAGACAAAGAGATTTTACGTCAAGGTTTAACTCAGCTTGTTTTACACGAAGTGGGTCATACCCTTGGTCTTAACCACAATATGAAATCATCTATCTTGTGGGATGAAAAAGAAGTTCACGATAAGAGTAAAACTCAAGGTATCGTAACTGGGTCAGTTATGGACTATGCCCCAGCAAATATCGCCCCTATTGGCATGCAGCAAGGTGATATCTTCCAAACAAAACCAGGCCCTTATGATGATTGGGCAATTGAATATGGCTATAGCCAAGCTTTAGCTGATAAAGCCGCTGAGCAGCAGCGTCTTGAAAAAATTCTCGCTCGCTCATCAGAGCATGCTTTAGCTTTTGGTAATGATGCTGATGATATGCGTGCCCCAGGCCGCCATATCGACCCACGTGTAATGATTGGTGATATGTCATCTAATCCTGCCGCTTATGCTGATGATCGCATGGATCTTATCAATAAGTTGTTTACTGAGCTTAAAGACAAAGCCACTGTTAATGGTGAGTCATACCAACAGCTTGTTACCTCCGCGAACATTTTATTTAGAAGCTACAGAACACAAGCCGGCGTAGTATCTCGTCAAATTGGTGGTGTTTATGTAGAACGTAATGTGGTGGGCGATGACAAAAATGGCGCACCATTTACGCCAGTGCCACTTGAGCGCCAGCAACATGCAATGCAAGTGTTAGCCGACAAAGTATTCTCGCCTAATGTACTTGCTAACATGCAACCGCTTTATAACTACCTGCTACAGCAACGTCGTGGTTTTAATCATTACGGTAAAAATGAAGACCCTAAACCACATGGCATGATTTTAGGCATGCAAAAGCTGGTACTGGCTCAGTTATTACACCCGGCTGTAATGCTGCGAATTTCAGACAGTGCAATGTATGGCAACGAGTACTCACTTAATCAATTTATGAATGACTTAACGACAAGCATTTTTGTAGATAGCAAAAAAGCAAATACTCTAAGTCACAATCTACAAGTTGAATATGTGAATCAGCTAATCGCGATTGCTGGTTTAGGTAAAGCGAGTAAGCACGACAACCTAGCCAAAGCTGCCGCGCTTTATCAGTTAAATCAAATTGCTGATATGAGCGTGCCATGGGGTGCAGACACCGCAGCAAAAGCGCATAAGCAATATATCGATCGCTTAATTAGTAAAGCCCTCGAAGCATAAGTAAAACAACACAAAAAAGGCTGCCAATTGGCAGCCTTTTGTTTTTAAAAGTTAGCGCCGATCAATGCACGACGAAGGTAATATATCTTTTGGCACGGTCGTTTTATTCTCACCAACCGCTTGCATACCAGTTACAGGTTTATCGAATGCGCAAAGCCAAGCGATAGGGCTTGTAGGGCTTCCGACCACAACGGCAGGACGAAAAGTCAATACTGTATTTTGCAAAGGCATAGATACCTTATTGCCCAAGCTAATATGAATCGCTCCGCCTTCAACAGAGATCCCGGTAACCCGATTACCAATTAAAAACTTACTTGCAGGGACACCTGCTTGCTCATTGTTTTTTGGAAAGCGGCCGTGCTCCAAGTAAAAAGCTGTAACATCTTCTCGAATTGTTGAAGCCATTGCTAAGGGATCAACGAGTTCACTACGCTGAATATATTGACTGTATTGTGGTAATGCAACCGAAGCTAAAATACCAATGATGGCGACTACAATCATTAACTCAATCAACGTAAATCCTTTATTTTTCATACTATCTCTCCTATCAAGAATAGAGGCTCATATGCTCCCATTAAGAAATTGGCAATTAATATAACCAATAAAATACTAAATATAGTGATGAGTCTGTTAATGTGCGCTGTGATATCGCCTCGTAAGCTTTCAAGCTTATTGGCCACAAGGAGCTCTAGCTCTTCGGTAATATCCAAGCCATTACTTTGGCATGCTTTTAAATGAGATAACTCACGATTATCTTTCTGTAATGTTCCGTATAGTGGGAACTCAATTAGAGCGACTAAAGCATCATAATTTTGCCTAATTTTATTGGGGATTATTAACCCAAACTGGGCTGATGAAGCACTCAGTAAAGACAGGTTTGCAAACTGTCGAAGCCCATTTATAGTCAATAAAATGATCACCAAGAATAAGCCGAGCGCAATGCTTGCTATCAGCCAGAACCTGGCTAAATTAGCCATATGTTCTATTACTTGCACATCAAATTGACCAAATACATCAGAGAGTGAAGGAATAACGAATTGCTGGTAAATAAAGTTAACGAGGATAAAAACTGAGAAAAGTACACACAAATAAAGCAACTTGGTTTTATAGTCGAAAGTGTGCTCTTTGAGTGTTGATGATAACTTTACATAATTTAACGCTAACCTTTGCAGCTGTTCACCTTCTGCAGCTTTAAGTTCTTTTGCGATTTTAGTGGCTAATGGGCTGCTCTTTTGTCCGTCATTATAAATTTCTAAGTGCTGCGGTGCACTAAGCGCTTCTTGTTGTACTTTGTTTAAGCCACTTATTGGCGACATTAATCGACATAAATAGCCTAATTGAATCCAATTCATATCTTATCCTTTCAATAGCGATAAGATAATCGTGCCATAAAGCGAAGAGTTAATAAATAGTTCATTTATTAATCAATCAAGCCATTGCTGGGCGCGATTTATAATACTGAATACAACCTAATTGAGCGGCATTAGTTAGTAAAATCATTACAAAGGTCAGTATGTGAGACACGCTCGGTGTGGCCATTGAAAGCTCGGCAGCGAGGCCGCAGCTACCTGCAACAAATTGCAGACTAAAATAACGAGCACTTAAATTACTAATATTACCGCTTTTGATGGTTTTATAAGTTTGCGGCATAACACGAATAGAGCTCATCACTAAACCCACATAGGTTAGCCAGTTCAGCACTGTTGCTGTTTCATAATGAGGGTTAAGCAACAAACTAAAAGGCACGACCGACATGGCTAATAACCCGGCTAGTTGCATACGTTGCTTTCGCGCAGCATTGTAACGAACAAAGTAATAAAGAATCACACCACTTAGCATGCCTGTTACAACAAACGGCATGGCCATGTAAAAACGCTGGAAATACAGGTTAAAGGTGATGAAATACAAGCTTTGCGCGACACCAAAGCTCATCATTAACAGCGAAACGCCCGACACACTGCGATTTTTACGGATCTTATTTAAAAGCGGATAAAAGCTAAACGCCAAAATAAAGCATGAAATAATCGGCAAAAAGTGCGCCAAAACAGACCTCTCTCGTTACAATTTAGTTAATAAGTTAGCAGTTTATAAATCGCCCATAAAATCAAGGTAAACATTTGTTTTTTAAGCAATTTAAAAGAGTGCGGCATTGTAATGAGAGAATATTAGAATGCAATTAAGAATAAAAAATAAACAACAGTCTATTGGCAAGATATCCATACAGGCTGTTTAGAACTGATGACACTAATTACTAACTTGAATAATCAAAGTTAACTGGGTAAATTGATTAAATAGCACTCAATAGAGTAAAGCCATGAAGTCAGTTTTATATGCACTTGTTTTGAGTGCCTTTTTAGTTGGATGTAAGAGTACGAAACAACCTACGCCACCGCCTAGTGTGGGCAGCTTACTCAACGCCGCACATTTTACTCAAGTTGAACTAAGCGACCCTGAGCTATTTACACTCCCTGCGGATGAGCAAAAACGTTTTCTTGATTATTTTACCAAACGTCAAGGTGGTGATTTTAGAGATGACCAAATCCTTTATCACTATTTAGAAAAGAAGCTCACCAATTTTAATTACTTTAGTGCCACACTCAATGCCCAGCAGACTCTTCAAGGTCATCAAGGTAACTGTATTAGCTTGGCAATTTTGACCCATGCATATGCTCAACTAGCAGGACTTCAAACGGGCTTTCAAGCGGTCTCAAGTGAGCCTGTTTATAGCAAACAAAATAACATAGTGTATGTGTCAGGGCACTTTCGCACCAAAGTCTACGCCCCTTTAAATGAGGACGATAATTACTTGGTGCCGCCAGGTACTGTCATTGATTACTTTCCTGCTCGCGGCAGTTTTTACTCTGGCCGAGCTGAGTTAAAAGACTTAATTAGCCGTTATTACAGCAACTTGGCTGCAAAAGCATTGGCCTTGCAACAATTCGATTTAAGCTACAGCTATATATTAAAAGCCAATGAATACACCCCAAATGCTGCATCACTTTATAATCTAGCTGCCGTATTACATCGCCAATCGGGTGATTTAGCTGGAGCAAAACATATTTATCAAACAGCAATGCAGTATGGCTTTAGCGATACGAATTTACTACATAATTACGCAGTTCTGGCCGAGCAACTTAATGATCAGGTTTTGGCAGAGCAACTCAATTCACAGTTAGCGATGCTTGAACAAGATCCATTCGAGTTACTGGCAACGGCAATTAACGCCCGTAACAATGGTAAGCTTTACAAGGCAAAACAACAGCTCGAAGACGCGATTGCATTAGCCCCTTATTTATCTGAACCCTATATAGAGTTAGCGATTATTAGTTATCAGCAAGGAAATGAACAAAGCAGTAAAGAATGGCTAGAAAAAGCCATTGAGATAGAAAATAAAGACGAAAAGCTAGCGCTATACCACGCCAAGCTTTTCGCCTTAAAAGACCAACACTAGGCTATAACGAGTAATAGAAGCTTAGCCAAGCCCGTAAATCATTTTCAAAGTCGTCGCCTTCTACCCGGGCGACGCCAAAATCAAGGTTTACATCGTTCAAACCTGCAGGCCCCATACCAAAGCTAAAGTCTCCTCGCCATTTTAGCCCGTAACTTTGTGCATAAACTCGGTTATCGACTTGATGCTGTTGGTAGTAAAGCCAAGGTAATGAATCTTTGTAACTAATACCCCCGCCATAGCCTTTATAGCGGTTACCTAATTGGCTAATAAACGGCAGCTCAGGGGCAACAACAAAGCCGCTTTGCGTGTCTTTATTAATTAAGTTTGACTCATATCCTCCAAGCGTAAGGTTACTGTCATCGCGATATTGCTGAGCAAAATTAACATAAACAGGAATATCAAAGGCATAACCGCTCAATACTGTGGCAAAGTTATAGCCCTGCCAATTATTCGAGTCAGCATCACCGGATAGCCACTCGGCACTTACAGACTGAGCAAAACCATATCGTTGTCTGTCATGTTGCCATTTTTGTTCAAGTCCAAACTTTAACCATTGATCATCACCTTTACTAAAATCACTGTAGTTATAGCTCAAACTCGGTGTAATACTGAGCTGCTGAAACTGCAACGGGTAGCTCATGGCAAAATGTGCCCCTGTATTACTTATGTTCAGCGACGTTTGTGAATGGTACTGTTTTGCTGATTCGAGGTCGTAATCAAATAGCAGCGCTTTAAATTTTAAATCAAACGCAGAATACTTAGCGGCCGCGAACATCCCTTCTAGTGCTTTGTCATGTAAATCAGCACTATAGCCGGCTTGTAAATCGAGCTGTTTCAAGAAATCACTACTTTTCAGGCCAAGGGTAAGAAGCGATGATGAAGCCGAATAATACTGAGATGCCAACGAAAAGGTTGGTTTTTGCTGCCATATATCATAATTGATTGGCTCAGTTGGGCTTTGCGGGTAGATTTTCGCCTCAGGTAATACTTCGCTCGTTACCTGTCCTCGCGGTGGCGCTGCACTTTTAGCAAATTCAACAACCTCTAATCCTTGTGGTTGCTCAGCAAAATGCTTGATATTCGGCCCTTGTGCAGTGATCGATAAATACAAAAGTTCACCATTATGCATTGCCATTGGGTGCGCAACAGCTTCTTGGCCTTGTGTTAATTGGCGTAGTGAATTGCTATTAAGATCATAATGATACAAATCGAGAGCTTTATTTTTACCCGCGACAAAATAAATCCCTTTGCCATCTGCTTGCCAATTAGGTTGTGACACATATTGATAGCCTGCGGGCATAGGCACAGCAAGTGATTGCTGAGAGCTCACATCTTGTATATACAACTGCCAATTGGCATTCAATGTCGCTTTTAAATAAGCAAGTTGAGTTTTATTAGGGCTTAGTAATGGGTAGTCATAAACCGTTTCTAGGCTTTTCTCAAATAAAGGCGTAGCGACACCCGTATTGAGGTCAAGGCGCACTAGCTCAGAGAAGCCATGCTTAGTTTGCTCAGCATAAACAGTTTGCCCGTTACCACTGATACTAAAACGGCGAAGCCCTGCATGATGCGTCAATGCGCTCACTTTTCCTGTGTCGATATCATAGCGGTATAGATCAGAAATACCTTGAATGGAGCCTTTAGCAACGGTTGTTGTGGCTGTGAAAAACAGTGTATTTTCATCTAACCACTGCGGGTTTTTTATACCCTGCCTATTAATTTGGTGAAGCACGTGTTTTTGCTTACGCTTAAAAACACTGGGGGCTTGATCAGCAATATCGACGGGATCATCATCAAGTAACGCTTGTTGCTGCTTTGCAAAATCATCGGCAGCCTGTTGATTGTCACCAGTACTGTAAATAACTAAACGCGTTTCACCATCTTTGTTTCGCTCAACGATGGCAAGCTTACTGTTATCTAAACTTAAAACAGGGTTCGAAGCATATAATTCAAGCTCTAACCAAAGCTTGCTTGTAAGTGCTTGCTCACTCACTTCTTTAGCCATTGCTTTATAGGTATACTCGGCAATAAAACGACGATAGAGACGCTCAGGAGAATTACCAAATACACCGCTGAAGGCTTCATTAAAATCACGCGATTTAACTGCTTGCATACGCGTCCAAACTGCATCAAGGGTTTGCGGTGAATGATTCTCTTCAAGCCAAGCAAGAAAGCGAGAGCCTATTAAATAAGCCATTGAGCCAGCTAAAAAACCGCCTTCGGTACTATTTAACTGGCTATATCGGGGCAATGCACCCTGCTGTGCAAATTCAACTAGTATTGCCTCTGATAGATTATCGTATAAACGGCCTCGGCCTGTCATTTTCGACTCAAGTAAGGTTGCATATCCTTCTGCAGCCCAGCGCGGCATGTCACTTTCGATTAAATCATAAATATCCCAACTATCGCGAATAGCTTGGCGCAAATCGCTACGAGTCGGTTGAGCAAGGTGAACTAAATGAATATATTCGTGCAAAATCAATAACTGCTGCCAGCTATCGGTGTTAGAAATCACGGTGTCAGATTGCGGAGGCGTTGTAAACAAGGCCATTAAAGGCTTATTCGTCACCGGCAAAGCGAACCCATTAGAAGCATTAAACGGGTCGAAAACCAGCACATCGACCACTTCATCAAGGGCACGGTTTTGCTGCTTTAATACCTTATTGCGAACAATTTCAAGCTCTGTAGCAGCAGAGCGTGCCCATTGTTGATTCTCAGTACTAAAATGCACGTTAAAGTGTTCAGTATGAATAGTTTGCCAAGTCTCTTGGCTTGAGGCATGGCCAGCGGCAAGTAACGCCACTGATAACAGAGCTTTTTTCATCACAATCCTTGATTAGCAAGTTGCTTAATTTAAGAATTAGTATGCGATGCTTTTTTAAAAGGCTGAAGTTAAAAAGTGTAAGAAATTACTCGATTTTAATCGGGCGAACCAAGTCTAACAATTGATAAATAATAAAAATAGTCACGGCAAACATCAGGCTGCTTCTTAATGCACCGATCCCCGCGATGACTAAAGCTGCGGTTACAAGTAACGCTATTACTGTAACAGCGACACTCACACACAAGCCTTTACACTCTTGCTGAGAACGTGCATAACACAATAAGGCAACAACACCTGAAATAGCTAAAATAGGTAGAAAATAAATCATTGAGCACCGTAGTTATTAACGTTGCGTTAGTATACCTCAATAACAATACGAATCAACGGTATTGATAATTATTTTCATTTAGAACCAGTTACGCTCGACACCTTCGATTTCATATAGCGCAAAATCAGTAAACCGCTCAGCCAACTCAGCTTTTAGGTAAGGCATTGATACTGAACCAGAAGCCAGTTGTATATACAAGCTCTTAAGCTGCGATCTTCGCATTAAGTAAGTACTAGTTGTTGTGACGCTTTGCGCTTTGTAGATTTCAAAAACACGATATTGAACACCCAACATGCCCGTTTTAAATACAGCGAAGAAACGACCGTCGTGTTGATACATTGCCATACCGGTTTTTTGATAACTTAAAAACACACCGAGCATCAAAGTTAGTCCAACCGCAACACTCCAAAGCATCGTAGCAGCATCAAATAAGCTATTGAGAATTAGTGCTGAAAGTATGGTTGGCAACATAACATATAAAAGCGTATTTTTATAAAGTAAAGCCCGCTCAGGCTTAATAAAGTTAAGCGCCGTTAAATCAACAAACCAAGGAAATAACCAACGACACACAACTTGTATTTGCTCTTTAGTTAATACCGGCATTACTAAAGTTTGTTTACTTTTATGTGCGGCAACCCCTGCGGCCATACCGCCACTACTCACTTGCGGGCAAATTAAGGTAAAGCGATTAAGTAGCCGAGCAATAATATTTTGTTTAATTTGCACACTTTGAATTTTCGAAACACTTATCGAGAGTTGCTGACGCTCAAATAAACCAGCTACACGCTTAAATTTATCATCCTGAAAATAGAGCTGAAAATTAAAAAAGCGCACTAAAGCCATAACAACAGACAGTAAAATGGCACACAAAACAATTGTGATAACCATAATTAACACGGCTATTGCAGCAGCACTACCAACAAAGGCAGCTTGCTCATTCAGTATGGCCTCTAGGCGATTTATAATGGTTTTTTCGAGATACTCAAAAATCACATTCATAAATGGGGCAAGTGCAGCCAATGCTAAAATTGCCATGTTCGACATCAAACCAAATTTAGCAATTTCACCATTGCTGATCGTTAAGCTTTGCTGCTTGTCTGTTGCTTCACTCTGCTCAATAGGCTGCAGATCTTCTTGTTGTAACTGAGCTTTAAATGCCATGACTTGTTCGCGCACTTGCTCGGCATAGCTAAGCTTTACTCCCGGGATCACAGCTTCTTGAGCACTACTCCCAGCTGCATCAAAAATACAATTAACTAAATTAACCGGCTGAAAATAAAAAGGCTCAGCAATATTTACGTTTTGCACTCGAGCAAACTTTAAGGTTAATCGCTCTTTTTTAAACACTCCTTTATTTAGCAGTATTTCGTTGTCATCAGTAATTCGGTATTTAAAATTACGGTAATAAGCAAAGGCATACAGCACTAAAACTACAGAGGCTGCGGCAACTGCTATTTGCCCCCAAAACAGCTTTTGCTCAACTTGCGTGACAAATAACACTAAAATTGGCAGTAAGTTAAGTAAGCCATCTTTTATAAAGCGCAGTGCAAAATGAACAATAAAATACAGTAGTGCCCATGGCGACACGCGTTGCCATTGTTGATTACTCATCGGCAAGCTCATTATCTTGAGTTGTTGTATTATCACCATAACTTTGCACGAACTGTCGGACATCATTACATTGTTCGTCAGTTAAACCACTGATATGTAAATCAGCACTCATGCCACCGGCACTGTAGAGTCTAAGTGTTGCCAAGCCTAACTTTCGTTCAATTGGACCGCGATGAATTTCGGTGTGTTGCACGCGAGAAATAGGTAATAAGGTGATTTGTTGCCAAATCAAACCTCGCTTAAAAGCGATATCGTGCTCTCTTACTGCAACTCCTTTGGCGCGTATACTGTAGAGGTTGTAAACCATTGATAGGATTACCAGCAATGGCAAAACCAGCAGCCAAGGTGTAGCAATAGCTTCGCTAACGGCTGGATTAAAATGCCGTACAGCTATAATCACAGCCATGAGAGGCACATAAAACAGCAACCAATTTAGTTGTACATGCCATATCGCATTATCTGCAAGTGGTTGGAATTGAATAGTTTGATGCTTTGGAAGGGTTTCTATTTGTTGATTACTAAACACGGTAATTCCTTGTAAAGGCCAGCGGTGCCGGCCTTACGTGCTAACACTGAGTTGTTATATGTTATAAATTATACCCAGCGTAGTTTTGTTGCAAGTGTGTGGCTTGCTCCAGGTGCAAGTTCAACACTGTCATCAAGGACATTAGCCGCTTCTAAACACAGCATTACGTGGTATTCGTCATCAGCAAAATTAGAAAGGCGTTTTGATTTATCAATCCAAGGATTCCAAAGCACACACGATGTTGAGTTTTCGCGTCCCACTTCAATAATGCCATCAGGTGTGATGATACGCTGAATATCTTTCGCTTCGGTGTAAACCATGTCTGTTTCACGAGCGAACGACACTAATTCATTCTGCTCAAATGGACCTTCAGCAAATTCAATGTATTTCGCACCTTGCAAACCATCTACTTTAGTTTCTTCAATTGCAGGTGTTGGGAAATACGTGTGCAATGCTTGAGTAAACTGTACAGTTTGGTTATCTAAGTTAGTGGTTGTTAAACGCAGTTCTAAACTAGAGGTTAATATAAACTCAGCTAACAACTTAGTTTTATAAGGCCAATACTTTTCATCAACTTGCGTCATCGGCAGCGACAAACTGATATAAATAGAATCGTCTTGCTCTTTCACTTCTTCTGCGCGCCACAAACTTGTGCGAGCAACACCATGAGCAGGCCAGCCTTCATGTTGGCTTACTCCGAACCATGGCCAACAAATCGGAATACCACCTCGCACACCTTTGCCTTCTTGGTAATCTTCTAGTTCAGAGACCCATAATAATGGCTTTTTATCGGTTGGCGTGAACTCAGTGATCTGCGCACCTTGCAGAAAAATAGTTGCGCTACAAAACTCACTAGCAACTTTAATAAATTCAAGCCCGGTTTCACTTTGCTCAATCGTAACTGATGGCGATAACTTCATAATTCGTCCCATTTAATGAAAGAAAAATCCACCATACCCAATGCAGTGGCTATTAGTAAATAATATTTAGTTATTTGTATGAATTGTTTTACTACAAAGTGATGATGTCACCTCGAGTAGCATTTTAAGTATTAACAACAATTACTCCATCTAATTTTTAAACTTTACCTTTTAATTTCTACTCTAATTAATCACCAAACACGATAATAAGCATTATCGCCGAAAATTATAAGCTACATAGTTATTATTTATTTGAACTCAATTTATTAGATGTGTAATATTTCGCGATTGCGGTTGCCTCATGCCGCCTTTTTTAAGAGACAGAAACATGCAAAAGTATGACGAGTTATTAGTGTCGCTGCGTAAAGTGATCAGAGCCATCGACCTTCATTCAAAACAGCTCAACAAAACCTCAGGCCTAACCGGCCCACAATTACTTATCATGAATGAGGTTGCACAAACCGATGGTATTACCGCCAGCCGCATCGCACAAAATGTAAACTTAAGCCCGGCTACGGTTACCAATATATTAGATCGTATAGAAAACCGTAATCTGATCACTCGTGTGCGTAGCCAATTAGACAAGCGTCGAGTTAGTTTGCATCTAACAGAAGCGGGAGAACAGCTACTAGAGCAAGCACCTCAACCATTGCAAGAGCACTTCATCGAAAAGTTCTCAGCACTAGAAGAGTGGGAGCAAAGTTTACTACTATCATCAATGCAACGCATTGCTGCAATGATGGATGCGGATCAACTCGATGCTTCACCGCTGCTTGAGGTTGGCGCAATCACCAAGACATTAGAAGCACAGTAAAAATTTAAACTGATTGATTAATATTAATTTTCTGTGTCTAGGCTTGGGTTCAGCCTGAATATCAACTATTCTTAACAGTACCCATTCCAACACTAGCGAAAATTCATGCTTAAACTATCAAAGTTAGCCCTTGCTATAGCCTTGGGCACAACTTCAAGTCTTAGTCAGGCATCTGAAATTGATGACCTTCAAGAACAACTGCAATTACTGAAACAGCAAATGCAGCAACTGCAAAGCAAACTTGATGCTGCCGAAGCAAAATCGCAGCAACAAGCCGAGAAACAAGCGCAAATTGATGCACAAGTAGCAAAACAACAAAAGCAACTTGAGCAGCAAACAGCGGCCGTAGAAGCACCTAAAAAAGAATCTGGCATTAAAGTCGGTGGGGCTGTACGTACCAACTTCAGCCATACGTCGTATAACGATGGCAATAAAAACCGCGGTGGTGACTTCGATTTTGACATCTTCAGGCTAAATTTTGCAGGCGATGTCGGTGATGTGCAGCTTAACGCTGAGATCCGTTTTTTCGATTACATGACCGCAGTTAAGTATGCCTATGCAGCCTATGACTTTGCCGAAGACTGGCAGGTGCAGGCAGGTATTACCAAAGTGCCTTTTGGTAACTGGCCTTATAACTCACACAACTACTTCTTTGGCACCACTTATTATATTGGTCTTGAAGATGACCATGACCTGGGTGTGCTATTCAAACGCAAAATTGCTGACAACTGGCAAATTGACCTTGGCTTTTTCAAAAATGATGAACTAGGTGGCGTTGACGGCTATGTGGACGACAGAAGCGACCGTTACTCATACGACGTAGTGGGTTTCCGCTCTGCAGGTGAAGGTGTATACGCCGAACCAACCAATGCGATTGGTGAGTACAACACCTTCTCTGGTCGTTATGGTTATCACTTTGAGCATGATGGCGGCACCACCGAGCTAGGTGTTTCAGCCTTATCTGGCGGCTTACATGATGGTGAAGATAAAGCTGGCGACTACTACGCTTGGGCTGTGCACTTAAACAGCACAATTGGTCCATGGAATTTCCAACTTCAGCATGGTGAATATAACTACGATATCGACAACGTCGACCGTATGGCCGTGGGTGCTTATGCGTTTTACGATAGTATTGCCGCAGAAGCGACCATGACTAATGCTAATATCGCTTACAGCCTTCCTGTAGAATGGGGTCCGGTAACAAACCTACAGTTTTACAATGACTACGGCATTATTTATGACAAGTCAGACAACAGCGAAGATACATGGATGAATGTAACCGGTGTATCTGTTGCTGCAGGCGGCTTATTCACTTACTTTGATTTTGTACAAGCGAAAAACCAACCATTCGTTGGTGGTTCAATTGCTGGCGACAGCGATGAGACTGAAACCCGCTTCAATATCAATATAGGTTATTATTTCTAATAGTAATATACCCGCTTAATTTAGCGAGCTATTTAGAGGCAAGGAGATGTTCTCCTTGCCTTTCTTTACTTTACTCAAAAACTCACAATAATTTCACGATCTTCTTAGCTTGAGTAATAACTAGCTTAATTTATACCTTACTCCTTGATAGCCACTATGCTCATATTTCAGGTCCGTTCTGTACCTTTGCAAGCACGTTTTTCTGGCTATACAAATGTAAATCATTATTATATTGCGCCATTCTAAACATGGTTTATTGACAAAAGCTGTATGTAATTGAAGGATCGCAATTTTCTGCAGCTACATTAGGCAAAGAAGTTGAAGCTGAGCTAAAGTTAAATAATCAATGTGGTGCAAGCTACCTTGCTAAAGCCAGTGTGTACAAAAAGGGCTGTCAACTAAGTCATCTTATTGATAGCCTTGAGCTCTGTGAACAGCAACAAGCCACTTTGATAGAGGGTGCCGAGCAAGCACTGCAACGATTTAAGTTTTATCAGGCCCAACTTTATTGATGAATGTGAAAGCGGCGTTTACCGCCTATAAAAATGGCTGCTATCAATTACTCGGGTTATTGATGGTGGGTTTAGGTATCATAGGTATTGCATTACCTGTGATGCCTACAACTATCTTTTTTATACTAGCATTGGCGTGCTTTAGCCGCTCATCACCTAAGCTCTCTGCCTGGCTGCTACACCATCCAAAGTACGGCCAGCCTCTGAGGTTTTGGCAAGAACATAAGGTTGTTCCTACTCGTGCTAAGTTCTTAGCTGGTTTTGGTATGGCTATCGGGTATGCTTTTTTACTACAAAGTGCCGCACCAATTTGGGTGATGTACTTAGTGGCAGTAATTGAATTGAGCGTGTTAGCCTATTTAATTAATCGCCCCTCTGCACCAAAAAAATCAACACTCTTACAAGTTAAACTGACTACACACACCGGTTTAATGCTGCTTGCCTGTTTTCTCAGTTCGCAACTTGCTGTAGTTGCTTATCTCGCTATTCATTTCTAAAACAAAGAAATGTAAAGAACGTAAACACGCTTGTTATTGGTAATGCAAATCATTATCATGCCCGTATCTTTAACGAATAAACCGCATTATGTTCTCATTTAACAAACGTAGCTTTTATAGCGTTAGCCGCGCCTTACACATATACCTTTCAACGGCCTTATTCTTTTTACTTATTTTATTTTGTGTCAGCGGCATCATTCTTAATCACGTTAGTTGGCTCGAAAATGATAAACATAATGGTCAGAACCAACTACTTGTTTCTGCAAAGTTATTCGAAAAAGCACAAGCTAATCTCGACACGTTACCGAGCCTATACCCTGAAATAGAACAGTACATGCAGCAAAAATTTTCACTTAGTAATGTAAAAAGTATTGAGTGGGAAAAAGAAGATGCTTTGGTGATGCTCGACTATCCGCTGCCAGCAGGCTTTGCTTACGCCGAAATCGATTTTCAAAAGGGCGAGCTCAATATTGATTATCAAACCGGCGGCTTTATGAGTCTGATTGGCGACCTACACAAAGGCCGCCATACAGGTAAAGCATGGAGCTGGGTCATTGATATCTCGGCTGTTTTGATGATTCTGTTTGCCATCACCGGATTAATTATTCTCTTTCAAAACCGTAAAAAACGGGCCGCAGGCCTTTGGTTAACGCTTCTTGGTGTTGCCACGCCTTTGGTCATTTATCTAGTTTGGGTGCCTCAACTTAAAGGAGTATCTTAATGAAACAAGCCCACTTAATCGCAGCTCTACTAATTGGCTGTTTATTCAGCCCACTGAGCTTTGCAAAAGATCCCAACCTCACCGTTGAGTTCACTTTACCTGAGCTAGATGTTTCTCCATATCATCGCCCTTACGTGGCGCTATGGCTAGAAACACCTGAACGTAAACACGTTACCACTATTGCACTTTGGGTCGAAAAAGCTGAATGGTTTAAAGACTTACGTCAGTGGTGGCGAAAAACAGGTCGTAGCAACGACAGCTTTGATGGTGTAACAGGTGCAACAAAACGCCCAGGCACTTACACCATTGAGTGGCAAGGTAAAGATTTAAAAGGTAATCCAGTTAAACCTGGTAGCTACCTGCTTAATGTTGAAGTTGTACGTGAGGAAGGTGGCCGAGATTACACCCGCGTTGAAATCGACTTAACGAAAGACGGCAAAGTCACAATTAAAGGCGAAAAAGAGTTCGCGACTAGCTTTGTTACCATTACCAGTAATTAAGGACAAACAATGAAATTAAAATTATTAAAAACGGCGCTGATTGGCGCAGTAACCTTCACAGCACTTGCCTCTGGCTATGCACAAGCACACGCCCGTTGGTTAATGCCATCTCACACTTCTTTATCTGGTGAGAAAACTCACTATGTGATGATCGATGCCAGTATTTCGAATGAGTTGTTTAGCCCAGATAAAGCATACCGCCCGAAAGAAAAAGGCGCAGAGTATGACGACAACTTATTAATTGCCCTTGCTCCAAATGGTAAGCCGGTTAAAGAAACGATCCGCGCATACTACTTAAAACGCAAAAACTCAGCGGCAGTGAGTTTATCTCAAGACGGTACTTACCATATTGCTATGCAGCAAAAACCAATGCTAATGACTTTCTATAAAGACAAAGATGGCAACCGTGGCCGTGTGTTCGCAGGTAAAAAAGAAGCAGACCTACCAGCAGGCGCAACCGATGTACGCACTGTAAAATCAATCGCAACGGTTGATACTTTTGTAAGCCGTAATGGTACTTCTAAGCCAACATTGCTTGGTCAAGGTTTAGAAATTTCAGGCCCAACTCACCCGAACGATCTATTTGCTGGTGAAGAAGCTAAGTTCCAATTATTAATGGATGGCAAACCAGCCGCTGACGTTGAGCTTGCTATTGTTCGTGGTAGTGCACGCTACCGTAATGAGCGTGACGAAGTGAAAGTAACAACCGATAAAAAAGGCTTCTTTACTGTGACATTCGCTCATGCCGATATGTATCTGATTGAAGCATCTGTTGATCAAAAACCAACAGAGGCCGATATCGATAATGTACGCTACTCATTATTCACAACGCTTGAAGTGGCGCCTGAGTAGTTTGCTAATTAGGCCTTAAAATTGGCCTAATTCGACTTTCGAGGAAGGCGGTAGTCAACAGTGTGATCGCAGCTACCGTCTTTCTCGCAATCATTAACCCCATCACCATCGACATCCCAGCTTGGGTGCATGCCTTTTAATGTACTTTTTACGACGCTAATATCGGCAGTAAATTCACTTTGCTCATCACGGCGCGCGGCATTGCGCATCAAAAAGACCCGAATCACATAATCGCCATCATCAGAGATTTTAATCTCAGCATGATCACCTTTTACCGGGCCAACAAACAAAGCTGTTGGGTTGCCTTTTGGTAAAATATTAAAGTAGTTGCTTGAATTTGATGGAGCAAAATCAACCGTTAAGGTAGTGCCTTTATTAAGGTTAATTTGATATTCCAGCATCTCATAACCTTTAATTGTGTCTTTAACTTGCCAGCTTTGCTGCACCGCAATATCTGAAGCTAGCAACTCATAATGACGACTATTTGGTAAATTTTGTTCAGCAAACACCAAGCTACTTGTAGCCACCGAAAAACAAAACCCTATCAATAACAACAACTTCATATTCAACCTCTTTTTGGATTCTTTTTTAGAGAATGATAAATACTGATTTTACAATTTTTAATTCTTTTAAAGTGAACTTATAGTTACTCCATCGCAGACACACTGCTTAACGAAACAGGATACCTACTATGAAACTTTTTACTTTAATCTCAGCTCAACCACACTTACAAAATATTAGCACTTTATTGGCACGTATTGGTTTATCGGCCATCTTTTTACTAACCGGCTTTAGCAAAATAGAGTTTTTCGATGCTACAGCGCAATATATGAGTAGTGTCGGTTTACCAGAGTTCTTACTGCCGTTTGTGATTGCCTTTGAAATTGTTGGCGGATTATTTATTTTACTAGGCTTTTTAACACAACTAACCGCTGTCGCTTTTGCTGGTTTCAGCCTAGTTAGTGCTTTGTTATTCCACTTTCAACTTGATGATCAAATGCAATTTTTAATGTTCTACAAAAACATTGCAATGGCAGGCGGCTTTTTAGCATTAGCCAGTGTTGGTGCAGGCAAAATCAGCCTAGATCAACTAGTGTTAAAACGTAGTCAGGCTTAACATTTATCCCAGCCAATAACCTAGGTTGTTGGCTGAATTTGTTTTTAAGAGGGCGCGAATATGGCAACGTTATTAACAGCAACCAGCCATGATATTGGTGGGCTCGATGTAAAACGCATCTTGCCTCATTTTGACAAAAAAATGGTTGGCCCATTTATCTTTTTTGACCACATGGGACCAAATCACTTTCCTCGCGGTGAGGGCATAAATGTGAAGCCTCACCCTCATATTGGCCTATCAACGCTCACTTATTTATTTACGGGCAGTATTTACCATCGCGATTCGCTAGGTAATAGCCTGCAAATAGAACCCGGCGATGTTAACTGGATGACCGCAGGTCGCGGGATAGTGCACTCAGAAAGAGAAAGCCTTGAAGTGCGGGCGAGCGAGCACGACATCAATGGTCTGCAATGCTGGGTTGCTTTACCTGAGAGTATAACCGAAATAGCACCGCGTTTTGAACATATCAAAAAACAGCAATTGCCTGAGAAAATCGAAAAAGGCGTGCTGATGAGACTCATTGTCGGTGATGCCTATGGCTTAAGCTCCCCTGTGAAAAGCTACTCACCGATGTTTTATGTCGATACGGTAGCAGAGCAAGGTAGCCATATAACTAAACCGCATCCTCATCATGAAACCGCAGTGTATGTTATTTATGGTGAAATTAGTGTGGGTGATACGCGCTATACCCAAGGCGACTTTGTACTACTTGATGACAGCGAACACGAAATAACGACTCTGGTGCACAGCCGCTTTATTTTACTCGGTGGCAGTAAATTCAATAAAGTCCCGTATTTACACTGGAATTTTGTTGCTTACAGCAAAGAGCGCATCGAGCAAGCAAAACAAGATTGGCAAGCACAGCGTTTTGCTAAAATCCCCGGTGATGAGCTTGAGTATATTGAGTTGCCCTCACCTAAAAAGTAAACTTTTTCAGTATTTACAGGTACTATTAGGTAGTTAAGTAAGCAAAGGAACATCATGCTAAGAATTACGTTAGAACAGTGGCGCATGTTTCGTGCTGTTGTCGAATTTGGGGGCTTTAACCAAGCCTCACAAGGCATTCATAAAAGCCAATCAAGTATTCATAATGCTGTTGGCAAAATTGAATCTGCACTCGATGTAAAGTTATTCAGCATTCAAGGCCGCAAAACCGTGCTCACTGAAGCTGGTGAAATGATGCTACGCCGTGCCAATTACTTACTTGATGAAGCCGCAAAAGTTGAGGCAATAGGCCAGACGTTAGGTGAAGGCATCGAAAGCAAATTACGAATTGCTGTTGATGCTATTTTCCCACAGCAATTGCTTTATAAAGTGCTTAACGATACCTCGTCACAATACCCGCAACTGCGTATTGAACTCCATGAGTCTGTGCTGATGGGGGGGAATGAACTGCTCGAAAACGATCAGGTTGATATTGCTATTACCGGCTTTCCAATTGCGGCAAACTTTCACGAAGAATTATGTGATATTGAGTTTATTGCCGTTGCACACCCAGATCACCCTTTGCATGCAATAGAGCGTGAAATAACCCTCGAAGATTTAAAATCACACCGCCAAATTGTTGTCCGCGATTCAGCCAATAAACACAAGCAAGATGGTGGATGGTTAGGTGCCGATCAGCGCTGGACGGTAACTCATTTGCGCACTTCTATTGATATGATCAGTAATGGACTTGGCTTTGCGTGGTTGCCAAAAATAGCAATAGAAAAACACCTTGCGGCGAGGCAAATGAAAGCACTTAATTTAACCCATAACAGTAGTCGCAGCGCTAAGTTACACTTGCTCTTTAAAGATGGTGATAAGCTTGGTCCAGCAGCACGCGCTTTCCTTGGAGAATTGCGTTACCAAGTGATGGAGAACCTATAGTTTCAGGGGCGTTTCAGCAATGCCTTTAACGCCCGGCTCAAGAATAAACACGCCACCACTGTGCGGGTAATCAGCGAGAACTGAGTCCTCCAGACCCACTGCAGCGGTAGTCACAGCTAAATGCATTAGCTCCTCGCCAACAAATGCGACACTCGTAACACGCGGTGCGGGCAAGCGAATAAACTGCACCTGCTCGCCGCTTGGTGAAAAACGATAAACACCATAGCCATTCCAAGCGGCTACCCATAAATGGTCTTCGTTATCAACGGTCATGCCATCTGGAAAGCCCATACTTTCACTAAAGCGAATAAACTCTTGTTTATCAGAAAGCTCGCCCTGCTTATTCAGAACAAAACGATAGATAGTTTGTTTATCTGAGTCAGTAGAATATAGAAAATAGCCATTTTTACTCACCGCAGGGCCATTGCTGATGGTGTAGTTATGATCAACAGAAATCGGAGCTTGCCCATGTCCAAAACGATATAACTTACCACTATTGGTTTGCTCTTGAGAGTCCATAGAGCCAAAAAAACCAAAGCCTTGGCGAGATGTTTTGCCATCGTTTAAACGATTTTGTGAGGGTTCATGGTCTATTGAATAAAGTAGTTCGCGGCTGAAATTTTCACTACAAAGTTTATAAATACCTTTGGCAAAGCCTGCAACTAGTTCACCCTGCTCGGTTTCCATAACCCAGCAAATAGGCTCAGGCATGGAAAACTGGCTAACTCGCATTGATTGGCAATCTAAGCGAAACAAGCGCTGCCCTAAAATATCTACCCAAAATAAGCAGTTATGTGCTTTTGCAAAATAGGCCCCTTCGCCTAATTGGCACTGGCTAGAAATAATCATTTTGATGGTGTCATCGAGCATTGGCTTCACTACACGAACAGCTGAACTATTCTCATTCTATCTATGTATGAAAATAAGTGCTAGGCCAGATAACCCCGCAACGAGTAAGATTATGCCGCGAATGGCCTTCTCGTTGAGGTTATTGTTAATCACAAACGACAAGCCCCAGCCAATTAAAATTGCTGGCAAACAAAAAAAGAATAGCTTTACATCAGTCATATCGGCGGAACCTGTAAGCATCAATACGATAATGCCAAACAGGTTTATAAACACGAAAAATGCACTCAAGTTAGCTTTAATTTTTTCTTTATCTTCAGCTTGGTAGAGTAGCCCCATTGGTGCACCTCCTGCAGAAGTTGTGGTACCCAAAAAGCCCGACGACATTGATGCTAGTAAACTAGTAATTGTTGAGATTTTCGGTTTCATACCTATGATAGACAAAGCCACCACCACCAAAATACTCACCCCTAGCAGAAGCTGATACTGCTTCGCATTGACATACCACATCACGACAGCAGCTAAAATGACACCTATAGCACCGCCAATAATAGATATACCAGTTTGCTTCATGTCTATCGCGCCACGGTGCTTAATCATTAATACCGACGTTAAAAACAGCGCATTCAAAATCATTGGCCCAGGCACCAGATCTGGCATTAGCCAGTAAAGCACAGGCACACATAACATTCCTAAACCAAAGCCAATAACACTTTGTAGGCAAGCACCAATAATCAGAATTAAATAAACAAGTACAAAGTCGGTCAAACTTTCTTACCACCTTCCTAAGTATGAGCTCTGCTGAGCCTAAATCGTATATTTTATTATTATAGTATCATTTTAATTATGTAAAATTTTTATTTCACGCTAGTCATTTTGTTATCGTTTCGCAAGATTATGTCCAACCCGCATCCACTATCAATGATTGTGCAGTCATCATACAGCTGTCATCTGCGGCCAAAAATAGCGCGGCATTCACTACATGGTCTGGTTGAATAGTTTCGTTAATACACTGACTTAAACGAACATCTTCAATCATTTCTGGGGTTAGCCAATGCGTAATCTGGCGCTCTGTCATCACCCAACCTGGTACCAGTGAGTTCACACGAATATTATCTTTACCATATGAAGCAGCTAATGAACGGGTTAAACCTTCAATACCCGCTTTTGCGGTTGTGTAGGCTGGCATGCCGGTCTGCTTAATACGCCAGCTTACCGACCCCATATTGATAATGCTACCACCGCCTAAACGCTGCATCTGCTCAACCACTGCTTGAGATGAAAAGAAACACGGGCGTAAGTTAACTGCAAACTTGTCTTCCCAATATTTCACATCCATATTCTCTGCAGCATGACGAGTGTCATCGGCTGCGTTATTAATTAACACACCAATATCACCTTGCTGCTGGCGAGTTTGCTCAATGGCCACTTTTAAAGCTTCAACATCACGTATATCACAATGGATAAATTGTGGGTCAAATTCATATTTACCAGCTAATTTTGCGCACAACGCATCGCTTTGCTCAGTTGCAATATCAACAAAGGTGACTTTCGCGCCCTGCTCGCAGAACCGCCTTACCATTACTTCACCAATTCCCGATGCACCGCCAGTAATAAACACACTCTTACCAGCAAGGCTTGGGTAAACTGTTTTTAGCTCGTTTGAATTTGGCATGATAACCTTATGTTTTAAAAGTCATTACAACGTAAAGAAGCGATACTTATTGAGCCGCTTCTTTATCAGCGATTTCTTTTTCAATAAACGCCATTGCTTCATCAATCATGTACGTCATCATGTTTTTAGCACGCTCAGGATCGCCGCTCGCAATTGCGTTATACACTTTAAAGTGCTCCTCAGCGATGGCCTTTTTATTGCCTTTAGCTGGCGTAGTATGCTGAATACTCACGTGCAGCGCTGTGCGAATAAAATCACGTAATTGGTAGAAAAAACGGTTACCACTGGCATGTAAAATTGCCGTGTGAAATGCAAGATCAGGCTCATGCATCACGCCTTCAGGCTCTTCTGCCGCAGCTTGCATTTTATCTAGTGCCATTTTAATTTCTGCAATTGCCGCTTGGTCGCCTTTTCTTGCTGCAAGTGCTGCTGCTTGAGGTTCGATAGCCAAGCGCACTTGTAAGAATTCTTTAAGTACGTAAAGTGAAGGGCTGCTTTCTAGTAACCATTTTAATACGCTTGTGTCGTATAAGTTCCAGTTCTCCGCCGATTCAACACGAATACCTTGTCGTGGACGAGAAGAAATCAGTCCTTTTGCAGCAAGCATTTTCACTGCTTCACGGACAGCTGTGCGGCTAATACCATACACTTCACATAGTTGTGCTTCAGTTGGTAGCCCCGTTTCAGTGTTATAATCACCAACAATAATTGCTTTACCGAGCTCATTGGTAACTTGTTGTGATAAGTTTAAATTTTCTAAACGCGCCATGTGTGTTCCTCAAAAGATCTGAGTAATATGATACATCTATAAAGCTATTCCGTCATCCTGCAAATAATCTATTAAAATCAATAGCAAACAAAAAACAACCTAATACAAGTGTCTAAAATTCACACAGTATAGTCACCATTTAGAACACAGACTGTCACCTTATTTTAACAAATCTCTTTCACTCGGCCTATTTATAATATAATATTTTTATTCAACAATTATAAAGCTAAACTCTCTTTTCAAAATTAGGTGGAACACACGATGGTCGAACTAAGTACCTTAGACTGGGCAGTGCTAGCAGGATTTTTTGTCCTGTTACTTGGCGTTGTCGTGATGTCTATGCGACAAAAAGAAGAAGACACCGCTGATTACTTTTTAGCGGGTCGTAATGCAAGTTGGTTAGTGATTGGTGCCTCTATTTTCGCATCAAACATTGGCTCAGAACATTTAGTGGGTCTTTCAGGTTCAGGTGCACAATCGGGTATGGCACTAGCTCACTGGGAGATGCAATCGTGGATCATTCTACTACTCGGTTGGATTTTCGTGCCTTTCTATTGGAGTAGTAAAGTCTACACCATGCCTGAATTCTTAGAGCGCCGCTTTAACTCTAAATCACGTACTTTCTTATCTGTAATCTCATTGATTAGCTATGTATTAACCAAGGTCGCAGTAACGGTTTATGCCGGCGGTATCGCATTTAAAACAATCTTAGGTATTGAGAGTATTTGGGGTATCGATTTCTTCTGGATCTCAGCCATTGGCCTTGTAGTGATCACGGGTATTTATACGGTGCTTGGTGGTATGAAAGCCATTATGTGGACCTCTGTGTTGCAAACTCCGGTGCTCATTATTGGCTCCTTAGTCATACTCGTTGTTGGTCTAGATAAAGTAGGTGGCTGGGCAGAAGTTGAGCGTATCAACGATGCTAATATGCATCTTATTCGTAGTGCTTCAGATGCTGAGTTCCCTTGGCCTGGCATTGTATTTGGTTCATTCATTATTGGTTTTTGGTATTGGTGTACCGACCAATACATCGTACAACGTGTTTTATCTGCAAAAGGCATTAAAGAAGCACGTCGCGGTACCATGTTCGCTGGTTACTTAAAATTACTTCCTGTATTTATCTTCTTAGTGCCGGGCATGATTGCATACGCATTGAATGTTAAAGGTATTATTAGCTATGACAGTGCTGACCAAGCATTCCCAACTCTCGTTGCTGAGCTATTACCAGCTGGTGTTAAGGGGATTGTAATTGGTGGTTTAGTAGCGGCTTTAATGAGCTCTTTAGCATCATTATTTAATTCGTCAGCGACCTTGTTCACGATTGATTTCTATAAAAAATTCAAACCTGAATCGAGTGAAAAGCATCTTCTTAAAGTAGGCCGTATTGCCACTATCGTTATTGTTATATTAGGCTTGCTGTGGATACCCGTCATGAGTTTAATAGCCGATGTGCTTTATGAATACTTGCAAAGTGTGCAGTCTCTTATTGCACCGGGAATTGCAGCAGTATTCTTACTAGGTTTATGCAGTAAACGCATCACTCCAACTGCTGGTTTTGTGGGTTTAGTATCAGGTTTTGTGCTTGGTATGATCCGCTTAGTGTTGCTGCCATTTAAAGATGATTTAGCAGGTTCATCATTTGCGTGGATCACCACGATGAACTGGTTATATTACTGTATTCTGCTATTTGTCGTGGTCGTTGCGATTATGATTGTGGTGAGTATTTTCACCAAGCAAGCAGACGAAGAACAATTGAAAGGTCTTACTTTCTCAAGCCTAGATAAAGCAACGATGAAAGAAGTAGCTGCTGGCTTAGATAAGTGGGATTACATTCATACCGCGGGTATTATTGGTATTACTGCCTTTATTTACTACCGCTTCTGGTAATCGTTCGTTCCCAAAGTTGTAGGGCGCCAATTGGCGCCCTTTTTTTAAAAATTTTTAATCGGCGAGTTCTGGTGAAAACACTGGAAAGCCGTTTTTATCCCACGTAATAATGCGTGCTCGCGCATGGCGATTTGGATCTGTAAGCGGTGTGCCTTTCAGCTCTTTATAATCACGACTGTGATAAATCACTAAATCGGTTACACCATCTTCAGCTTTTACAAAACTGTTGTGCCCAGGGCCAAAACGACCTAGCTCAACATTGGTGGTGAACACCGGCTCAGCCTTCTTATGCCAACTTGCAGGATCAAGTAAATCAGCATTCACATCTGCCCATAGCAAACCCATCGCATATCGATGATCGGTGGCACTGGCTGAATAAGTAACAAATATTTTATCGCCATGGGTAATAACTGCGGCACCTTCGTTAACCTTATAGCCTTGCACTTCCCAATCAAGGGTTGGCTCTGTAATCGTGATAATAGGCTCTTTAATTGATGTTGGTGAGTCCATTTCAGCTAACCATAAAGCTGAGTTATAGGTTGCAGGCTGGTTCTGCTGCGCCCAAATCATATAACGCTTACCCTTGTGCGTGAAACTTGTGGCATCAAGCGAAAAACTATCAAGGTGGCTGGTTACTTGCCCCATTTCTTGCCACTCACCTTGCATCGGGTTAGCACTGTCGTTTTTAAGCGCATACATACGAATACTGAACGGCTTTTCGATATCACCTGCGGCGAAGTAGATATACCAACTGCCATCAATCTGATGTAGCTCAGGGGCCCAAATATTGACACTCATTGGGCCTTTATCGCGCTTTTGCCAAATAACTTTCGGCTCTGCTAATTTTAAATCGTTTAAACGACAAGCTTGGCGCAGCTCAATTTCATCAAATTTCGGCGAACTACCAATAAACGTGTAACAACCACTTTTATCATCACGAACTAACCATGGATCAGCACGTTTGAGTACAATGGGGTTATCAATTGGCGCAAGAGTCTTGCTACTATTAGCATCAGCAAAGGCTGACAATGACGAGGCGCTTAACGCACTAACAAGCGTTAGCCGAGATATTTTTTTGAGCATAATGTGTCCTGTATTTCGTCTCGATTTTATTGTTAATATTGTATTACATATTATATAGTAGCTGAATGAACACAAGAGTTAAAACAACAAAAGGTATTCAAGCATGAGACTCGTAAGTAACGTGACACAAGCGATGAAGTGGCTTTCAACAGGGCTACTTTTTTCTGCCGCAGCCGTATCTGCAAAGCAAGTTGAAGTACACGATCCGGTCATGGCCAAAGAAGGTGACACGTATTATGTATTTAGCACAGGCCCTGGCATTACCTATTATGAATCGAAAGATTTAACCAACTGGAAACTCACAGGTCGCGTTTTTAAAGATGAGCCAAGTTGGGCAAAGCGTGTTTCCCCTAATTTCGGGGGCCACTTATGGGCACCCGATGTGTACGAGAAAAATGGTAAATTTTACCTTTATTATTCAGTCTCTGCATTTGGCAAAAATACCTCTGCAATTGGTGTAACGGTTAACGAAACCCTTGACCCATCCTCACCTGATTACAAGTGGATTGACTACGGTATTGTGGTTGAATCAGTGCCAGAGCGTGACGATTGGAACGCTATCGACCCTGCGATTATCGTAGATGACAAGGGTACACCGTGGATGAGCTTCGGTTCGTTTTGGGGGGGCTTAAAGCTAGTACAACTTGATGATGACATGGTTCGCTTAGCAAAGCCTGAAAAATGGCACCACATTGCGAGTCGTCCAAACACGGAGCATGGTCCGATTGAAGCACCTTATATCTTTAAAAAGAACGGCTATTACTACCTATTTGTATCATTTGATAAGTGCTGCCAAGGTGTAAAAAGTACTTACAATGTTCGCGTAGGTCGCAGCAAAAATGTTGAAGGCCCATATTTAGATAAGCAAGGTCGCTCAATGATTGATGGTGGTGGTAGCTTAGTTATTGAAGGTAACAAAGATTGGGCAGCCCTTGGTCACAATGCTGCATATACCTTTGATGGTAAAGACTATTTAGTATTACACGCCTACGAAACAGCAGATAATGGCGTGCAAAAGCTACGTATTTTACCTATGAGTTGGAAAAACGATTGGCCTGTTGTTAACCCAGCCGACCTAAATAAGCTTACAACCAAGCTTAAAAAGTAATTATTCAAACGTAAAAAACCTGCAAAATTGCAGGTTTTTTATTTACTTAAGTGACCTAGTTTGAGGTTCCAAGAAGGTACTATTAATTAAAATCAAGCAAAGTAATATCAACTAGCATGGGGCTTTGACAGCCTTGCTGATGCTTCTCGTCAATAAACGAGCTATACACATCACGTGCAAGGTGCGCAGGTATTAAAATCTCAAAGCGACTGCCTTTATTCATTAATTGCAGCGCCTCTTGTAAGCCCACTATCGCCTCTGCAATTTCGTACTCTACAGCAGCACCTTGCTTGCGAGTATCGAATAACACCCGACCATTTTTAAGTGTAACCCGTTGATGCACAACCACTGTGGCATCCCAACTAGGTTTATCCCCCTGACCTTGCTCAATTATTCGATAACCAAGCCCTGTGGGTGTGTGATAAAAACTGTGTTGCTCAGCGTTGTTATCTATAAGCGACGGTAAGATTTGCTCTTTAGCCGTCGCAAACACATTGTTGCTTAACATAGCCAACTCTTTATTGTGTATTGATTAAACGAATACCATAGATACCACCAGCAACAGAGTCTTTGTCGGCAGCAAAACGTAAGGTAAGCGTTTTCGACTTTTTCATTGCCTCTGTTAATGGGTAATCAATGGTGTAGAACTCATCAGTTGGCTTGCCTACGGGCAAACTGACTGCAGCTAATTGCTCACCATTTAAATTAATAGAGAAATGACGGTCCACATCGCCAATAAAATAGCGAACACGCAAAGCAACCGCTTTTTGTTCTGGGTTACTAAGCTGATACTCAAACCAACCTGTCGCATCGCGCCAGTGATGACCATTATTGACACCTGCACGGGTTCCTTCACCTTTAAAGTCGTGTTCAACTTCAGGTTGTTGCTCACCCGGCGTAATTTGATCAACGGTTAATAAACGAAGTTGCTCTTTCGCTTGTTCAACAGCTTTTGCATTGGCAACAAATTGCGTGAACTGAGCTTTGCTTTGCTGCGGCCAATACACTTGATAACGACTATCGTGTAAGCGGAAGAACGGAATTAGCTCAGTACTTTTGGTGTTATCGATACCTTGTTTAGCAATCGCCACATTTTTATCGGCGATAAATGCAAGCTCTTGGCTCGGTTTACGTGTGAGATCGGCAATAAATTTTTCAGGCTCACTCAGCATGATTGGCAGAGCCTCTGGCGGGCATGTTGGTCCTGCGGCTATGTGGCCCATGCGGCTATTGTCAGCAACAAAGTTAAGCTTTTCATTTGCAAAAGCGTGTACTTTAGTAGCCATTACAACAGGTCCGTACATCACAGAATAATAATGCTGACCATCAGGTAGCTGCTCAGTATAAAGCTTAGGGCTAAGTTCAAAAGCAAGCTTATCACCGCTTTGCCATGCATGGCTGATACTGTAATAACCGTCATTTTCGATTGCGCTTACAGCCTGTCCATTTAAAGTAAAGCTCAGCTCACCCTGTTGCCAAGACGGTTTACGAATATGAATTACCGACTCAGAGCTTTGCTCTTCAGACAAGCGATTCACAGTAAGTGAGACCTTGTTATCATCTGGGAATTGGCTGTCTTGCGTGATCTGTAAACCCTGCTGCTGCCAATTTAACGTGCTTGGAATAAACAAGTTTACCCATAACTCTTTACCGGTATTGCTATAAATCAGCTCACCATATTTGCTGTGATTTTCAATACCTGAGCCTACGCAACACCACATAGAATCTTGCACTGACGAATACATGCGGTAATGCCCAGGGCGCATTGAGGTAAAGTAAACAAGACCACCATGCTCTGGGTGTTGTGACGATAATATATGGTTATATGTGGCGCGCTCATAATAGTCTAAATAGCGCGTATCACCGGTTTTTAAGAACAATAATTTACTCAGTTTCATCATGTTGTAAGTGTTGCAGGTTTCTGGGCCTTCAACATCTTCAACCATTGGCGTGAAGTCACTTTTATCATGAAAATGCTCACGTACCGAGTTACCGCCAATAGATACTGAGCGCTCTTGGCTTACTGTTTTCCAGAAAAAGTCAGCACCTTGCTGCCATGCTTTATCATCGCTGGCATTAGCCACTTTCAACATACCAATAATTTTTGGTATTTGTGTATTGGCATGCAGGCCAGTTAACTTATCTTCTTTATGTAACAACGGTTCAATAATGATGTTATGAGAGAACTGTCGGGCTAGTTTTAAGTAGCGCTCATCGTCACTGATAAAATACATATCAGCAAAAACATCATTTAAGCCACCATGCTCTGAATACAGCATTTGTTGAACTTGCTCATCAGTTAGCTTAGCAGTGGTCGCTAAGAACCATTCGCCTAACTTAAATAGCATTTGTTTGGCTTTATCATTGCCTGCCACGTCGTATGCATCACGCAAGCCATGGAAAATTTTATCGATGTTATAAAGTGGTACCCAGCGGTCGTTTAAGCTGAATAAGTCGGCTTTGATTTCACCTCTTTCAATCTGCTGCCACATTTCATCGCCATTTGGGATACCGCCTAAGTAACCACCTGTGGCTTGTTGAGTGCGATCAAGCTCACTCAGCATATAATCTAAACGCTGCTTTAATTCTTCATCACCTGTGGCAGCCCACGCAAGGCTCAAGGCAGAAAGATAATGACCGCCAATATGACCATCAAGGCCTGTACTTTCCCAGTTGCCATAGTTTGGCGCTTTTGGCTCAAGGCCTGCTTCACGCAGATAAGGAGCAAGCAGCTGATCAGGATGAAGTGCTAATAAATAACGCACATTCGTTTGCTGTGCATGTAAAAATGGGCTGGCGCTTAAACTTACTTGGTTTAGGGCAAATAAATGTTGTTCGCTGGTATGTTCAGCATGCTCAACAGAAGCAGCTTGTTTACTGTCAGTTGGCATTTCACTGCAACCGCTCACAGTTAATATTGCAGCGCAAACGCTTGCCAAATAGCTAACTTTGAATGTGTTCATACTGTTGTCTCCCTGCGAATTGTTATTTTAAAGAGCAAAGCGCACACACTTTTTAAGTGTGTGCGTTTAAAGAGTAGTTATTTTGGTAGGCGTTTATGAATAACCATATCCGTATAGTACTCATCGGTTATTTTGTATTTTTTCAAGATCAGACCTAGCAAGGCGTGGAATACACCAGGAATGATAGTTAGCATCAGTGCTAAGCCCATTAGGGTAAATTCGGTTTGCTCAACGTTAGGCTTGTACTCAAAAAATGCCAGTAATAAACCACCCGCTAAGCCAGCTAAACCGCCCCCTGCTTTTTGGCAGAATGAAATACCACCAAACGATAGACCCGATGCACGGACGCCGTCTTTAATTTCACCGTAATCTACGGCTTCAGCAATAGCAGACCAGAACACAGGTGCATGTAAATCAACCACAAATGACAAGATGATATAAAGCACAAACGCCATCATTACATCGCCCGGTTGCACCACAAAGTACATTAGCAATGAGATGAATAGCACGGCAATTTGTGATTGACGGAATAGCTTCATTTTACAGTAACGCTGGGTGATCCACGTACTTGCCACCATTGAGACAATAGATGCTGCAATACCCGCACTCGTAAAGGCCCCCGCTAAATCTGGTACACCTAAATAATACGTTGCATAATACATAGCAACACTGCCACGGATCGCATAGCCAAGCGTACCAAGCACACATGCTGCACACAGTAGTAACCATTGGTCATTTTTAATAAGTACTTTTAATTGCGTAAGTACACCTTCGGTTTGTGGCTCATGAGTAATACGTTCGCGAGTAGTAAAGAAGCAAAACAAAAATAGTGCTACGGCACATGCCGATACCAATGCCATTGCCAGTTTATAACCATACGACAAGCTGCCATCACCCCAATATGAGGCAAGTAGCGGCACTGAAAATACGATTATTACATTAGCAATTTTAGCGAAGAACATACGGTAGCCGTTGGCTGACAAACGTTCTTTAGGATCAGCGGTTAATACACCAATGTAAGAAATATAAGGAATGGCAACACCGGTAAACATCAAGGTTGCAAACAGGTAAGTGGCATAAGCCCAAGCCAACTTCATGTTGTAGTCGAAATCAGGCGTAGTAAATAACAGTACGACCGACAAACCATATGGCACAGATAAAAATAAGAACCAGTGACGGAACTGACCCCAACGAGTTTTCACTTTGTCGGTGATCACTCCCATTAATGGATCGGTAAAGGCATCAACAAAACGCGCCACTAAAAACAACACCCCCATATCAACCGGATCAAGCCCGTAGATATCGGTGTAAAAGAAAGACATAAAATAGAATAACGCTGCAACCATGACATTCACTGCCATGTCACCGGCACCAAAGCCGACCTTTTCTACAACGGATAACTTTTGAGATTCCATACAACAACACCCTAATTGGTCAATAATGAGTCGCAACTCACTATTTCAAGCAATGTCGAAAACCATCAACATTGCGCATCAAATAAATTTACAGCCTTAGATATTACACAGCTTGGCCATAGCGTTCGTTATTTTTGTAAATTTAATGCTAATCTAATTAATAGTATTATCATACTTATTAAATCGCAACTCTTTTCGACCGATAGTTTGGTTTATAAAAACCAATAAAAAACCCCAGCAAAGCCGGGGTTTTGGGTCTATTTTAGAAATTTAGAAAGAATAACGTGCGCCAAGTGCAAACGTTCGTGAGTAGATACCATTACCAAAGTTAAATAGGTTGTCGTTACCTTCACCATAGTAGTTTTGATATACGTCATCTAGGATGTTCGTTGCATCAAAAGTAACCACTAAATCATCATTCACATTGTAGCTAAATTGGAAGTCTAAGCTTTGCTCAGGACGACTCCAAAACTGAATTGGATTAGCAAAGATTGCCGCTTCGTTACCTGTGTAGAACTCAGAACGCCACACATAAGATAAACGCATGTCGAATGAATCACGCTCGTAGATACCTACGATGCTGTACGATTCATCAGAAACACCGGCCATTTGCGAATCAACATAACCAGAGATTTCACCTAGCTCATTGAATTCAGGTGTATCCTGTTCTGAATCAAGCATCGTGTAGCTTGCTTGCACACCAAAACCGTTTAAGTAATCTGGTAAATTTTCAGGGAAGTAAACTAAACCAATTTCTAAACCAGACAACTCACCGTTTGAAGCATTCACTGGTGCGCTTAATACATATGGACGTGTTACGCCGTCATCACCTTCGCGCACAACTTGCTTACGACCCGCAACAACTAAGCCTTCAATTTCACGTTTAAAATAAGCAGCATAAAGTGAGCTTGTATCTGCGAAGTACCACTCAAGTGATACGTCGTAGTTCTTTGATTCTGTAGGTTTAAGCTCTGGGTTACCACCATTACCTGTACCGTATGTTGCACCTTCTGTTAGAGGATCGTACCAGTATTGCAGCGCGTTTAAGTCAGCAAAGTTAGGCATACGTAATGTTTCTGTGTACGCAACACGACCCACTACATCATCTGTGATGTTCCAGTTAAGCACAAAGCTTGGTAGTAATGCGCTGCTATCAGCACTTGCTGAGCTTTCTTCAAAAACGTTTGAGTTCATTCCGCCAGATTCAGCGACAAAGTCCATATCTTGCTCGTAGCTTACATAACGTAAGCCAAATTCACCGCTAATATCTTCCGTTAAGAAGAAGTTAGTTGTTGCATAAAGCGCGTATGAATTTTCTTCGATATCAAATGTTTTGTATACGTCCTCAGCTTCAATGCCATAAACACTACGAACAGCATCGCCGTTATCTAGCATGTATCCACCATCAGCAGTTATAAAGCTGTTGAATACGTCAGCGCGGCCATCGAAATAATCATCAACCTGGAATACAACGCCTGTACCATCGCCAGATGCACCCGCTGCTGCTAGCTGTTCAATAAAACTTGCTAAAGAAGTGTTAGCAATGCCAGCATCTTGACCACGTGTGTATTCTTGCGCTGTACGTTTTTCGTAACGACCACCAAACTTAACTTTATCGAAGATAGCGCCGCCAATAAGATATTCTGCATCAAATGTGAAGGTTAGTGCATCACCGGCATTACCGCCGCCATTGTCATAAATAGTGCCGGCATTCCAGTTTTCGATAGCAGCCATATCTGCTTCGTTTACCGCTGTATTTGGGTTATCCCAAAACGCGATACCTGGTACACCGTCTTTATCGTTAAAGTCAACGTCTAAGCCATAAGCTCTACGGTCAAAGCGCATTGCAAAAAAATCTGTTTCGTACTCACTGTCTTGGTAAACAACTTCAGTGTTGATGGTGAGATAATCGCTTGCTTGCCACTCGGCTCCTAGAGCATATAAGTAGCTATCTGTTTTACCGTATGAAAAATCGCCACTTTGGAAGCCACCTGCTCCAATTGCTTGCTTTTCTTTAATTACGTTAGTGCCATCAAACACGGTTGGCGTTTCAATAAAGCCGTTGCCGTTTTCAAAAGTATTTGAGAACCACATCGCATTTTGCGATTCGTTTTCGTAACCTGTATAGAAACCTTCTGCTGTAATTTCGAGGGTTTCATCTGGTGCCCACTGTAAAGATACAGACGCGGCAGGACGTTTACGAAGACCTGTGTATGAAGCACCAAAAATTGCATCACGCGCTAGTAAATATTCAGTTGGCTCACCATTTACATCTAAAGTAGAACCTGATGCAGTAGGTAGGCCTAACTCAGTACCTTGAGTCCAAAATTCATTCGGTATACGTGAATACGGCGAATAATTAGCCTGCGGTTTATCAGTAAAGAATGGAAATGCAGCGCCCGCAGTCATAGAATCATCGCGGTAATGTGTTTCAGCGTATGAAATATTAACTAACGCACCAAACTCACCAGCACCGTCGATTTCCCAACGGTTAGAGAGTAATGCACTGATATTTGGATCAACTTCATCGGGTTGATCAGAGTAAATCGCACGTGCCGCTAAAACAACTTTTTCACCTTCGAAGTTGAAAGGACGGTGAGTTTTAATATCAATCGCACCTGCGATACCACGTTCGATTTGATCCGCCGAACGGGTTTTATAAACTGTTACGCCTGAAAGTAAACTTGCAGGAATGTCTTGCAGTGCCACATCACGACCCGCACCTGTAAAGATAGCACGACCATTAACTGTGGTATTAACATCAGTAAGACCACGGATTGAAACCGCGCTTACTTCACCTGCACCACGGCCCGTTGTTTGTACACCTGTTACACGTTGTAGTGCTTCAACTACGTTGTTATCAGGGAACTTGCCAATATCTTCAGCAACAATTGCATCCACGATTTGAACGCTTGCACGTTTTTCATCTAGCGCTTTGTTTAAACTGCCGCGAATACCTGATACTTGAATGACTTCCATCTCATCGACGTTATTATCAGGAGTTTTTGGTGTTTCCTCCTGCGCAAAAGCAAATTGACAGGTAAATGCCATAACTACAGCACTGGCTATGTGTGTTCTTTTAAACATAAGCGGTGTTCTCCAAATTATAGTTATATCGGTCCGCTGAACTTTCCCCATTCAGTTACCGAAGAGTGACCACTGCATTGTGCATCGTGTGTTGTCAAAACGGTGCGCGAGTGTGTCTATATTTTTTATGTTAATACATTGCTGCCTGAACTTTAATCATATTGTATGATTATTTAACAGTCAACTCAAAAAGCCAAATTAAAATAACTGTCATTATGTTTACAAAAAACGTTGCAATTATAACATGTTACAAACTCAAAGCGTGCTGCGTTTTTGTTTTGGGAATTTATTAAGGCCCATTATTATCAGTAGCTTAGCGTTTACTGGTTTGCTTATTTAATTTGTCTTTCACTCATCTAGAGCAACAAAAAAGGGCTAACAAGTTATTTACTCGGCGTATTTTGGTGCTACTATGATTAAAATACAATAATACAATATAGAGCTATTTTTTGCTGCACTTTTGCTGATTTGTTTTGATGTAAACAATCAGTTACTCAGTATAATCAGGCGTACACTGTGTATTATCTGGTCACTTAGAGCGAGCCTTAAGTACAAAAGCAGCAGTTCGAACAACAATTATTAATCACAGAGGACACTCATGAAGAAATTGAAAGCGTTAGCGCTGCCATTGCTTTTTTCGAGCAGCTTAGCCGTTGCACAAAACCCATTATTCACCGATGTATTTACTGCAGATCCTGCAGCACTTGTTCATAACGACACCGTATACCTTTATACAGGTCATGATGAAGCACCTAATAATGACGTATTTTTTGAAATGCATGACTGGTTAGCCTTTTCATCAACAGATATGGTTAACTGGAAAAAACACGGTCCAATCATGAAAGCAACAGACTTTAAATGGGCAAAAGGTGAAGCATGGGCTTCACATATGATTGAGCGTGATGGCACTTTCTACTTCTTTACAACTGTTCGCCACAACGATACAAAACCAGGTTTTGCAATTGGTGTTGCTACTTCTAAATCACCAACGGGTCCATTTAAAGATGCAATTGGCCATGCACTGGTTACCGATGACATGACCAAGCATACGCCAAATGATTGGGACGACATCGACCCTGCTATATATACAGAAGAAAACGGCGATACTTACATGTTCTTTGGTAACTTAATGCCAAAATACGTAAAGCTAAGCGACGATTTACTCTCTCTTGATGGTGAAATTAAAACGCTAGACTTACCTAACTTTACCGAAGCGTTATGGGTTCATAAGAAAAACGACAACTACTATGTATCGTACGCATGTGAGTTCCCTGAGAAGATCTGTTATGCCATGAGTAAAAGCATTCATGGCCCGTGGGAATATAAAGGTATCTTGAATGAGATCGCAGGTAACAGCGAAACCAACCACCAATCAATCATCGAATACAAAGGTAAAGACTACTTTATTTACCATACTGGTGCCGTACCACCAATTGATGGCAAACCAAGTGGCGGGCGTTTTCGCCGTTCAGTGGCGATTGAGCCGCTTTATTACAACGAAGATGGCACACTTAAACGTATTATCATGACCACTGAAGGTCTAAGTAAACAAGACAAGTAATCTCAAGAGGGGCTCTTAAAGAGCCCTTTTTAGTGCTCAAATGTAATACAAATAAACAAATTTACCGGAAACCCCTCACTTTAAGCTAAGCAAAAAACTTCTCCGAAAAGAGCAAAAACAGCGAAAAAACGCCAAAATTGACAGCTTGAAAAAATTAAAACCCCGCTGCACACATTGTAAACACTGACACTTCGTGTTTACATATCAATTACCTTTGCAAAAGTATTTGCACATTTTAAATCATACTATAAAATTACAATACTACGTTCTTATTAGTTTGATATAGGCACGCGGCAATTTTATTGACAACAATCGAATAAAAAATGAATCCCAGTTTCAAGAGGACACATAAAATGAAATTAAATAAATTAGCCATGGTCATAGCCTGCTCTTTGGCTGTTACAGGTTGTGGCAAAGAAGATGGTACTAAGCTTGACACAGCACCAGCGGTTGCCGACCCGCAAAGTGCAAAACCGACAGTAAGCAGCAGTGTTGAATACACTGAATCAGGTAGCGTAATGGTTACCAATGTAAGCGTGCACGATCCTTCTGTCGTTAAAGTTGACGACACTTATTATATTTTTGGTTCACACCTTGCTGCCGCTAAATCAACTGATCTCTTGAACTGGGAAATGATTTCGAGTCTTTCAGCTAACGAAGCTGTTAATGAAAGTCCGCTATTTGATTACAACTACACAGCTGAAATTGCCGAAGGCATCGAATGGACAGACGGTTTCACTGGAAACTGGGCTGCTGATGTTATTCAGGCACCAAATGGCAAGTTTTGGTTCTACTATAACCACTGTGCACAAGACAACCCAGATACACCGGATGTTGTTGATGAAGTGTGCTGGAATCGCTCTTACCTTGGTTTAGCTGAAGCGGACAATATTGAAGGCCCGTATAAAAACAAAGGCATTTTCTTACGCAGCGGTTATCGCTCAGAAGCAGAATTTACAGCATACCCACTTGATAACGGCCAAACAACATGGAACGGTGCCGTTGATCCTAATGCCATTGATCCTGCTGCCTTCTACGATGCTGACGGCAAACTTTGGATGGTTTACGGCTCTTACTCTGGCGGTATTTTCGTGCTAGCAATGGACGAAGAAACGGGTATGCCAGAAGCAGGCCAAGGGTATGGTAAAAAGCTAGTAGGCGGTGACTTCCGCGCAATGGAAGGGGCATTTGTAATGTACAGCCCAGAAAGTGAATACTACTACCTATTCTTCTCAGTTGCAGGGTTTGATCTTAACGGTGGTTACAACATCCGTGTTGCTCGCTCTAAAACACCTGATGGCCCTTACTTCGATAACGCAGGTAATGACATTGCAGCTATAGGCGGCCTAGAGGTCGGCGAAAAACTAATGGGCGGCTTTGAGTACACGCAAGAACTTGGCGAAACAGCACCAGCGTGGGGCTACCAATCACCAGGCCATAACTCTGCTTACTATGATGAAGCGACAGGTCGTCATATCTTAGTAACGCATACACGTTTCCCACAAACGTCTACTGAGTTCCCTGAAAATACTGCAGCGCACCAAGTTCGTGTACATGAAATGTTTATTAACTCATTAGGTTGGCCAATGGCTTCACCGCAACGTTATGTGCCGCTTGAAGGCGACAACATGGTTGTTGCTGATGAACTTTATGGTTACTACAAATTTATCAACCATGGTAACGATGTAAACACAGATGCTATTCGTTCAATGCATATTGCATTAAACGAAGATCACTCAGTAACGGGTGATGATCCAGGTATCTGGTACATGATTGATGACTCAAATATTAAACTTGAGTTAGATTCTGGTACTTACTTTGGCGTAGCTAAATGGCAATGGGATGATGCAACTAATGCGATGGCGGTCACTGTATCGGCCACATCAAGCGAAGGTGCTACCATTTGGGCAAGTAAACGTGATGAAATCACAGATACTGCTAACGTACTGGGTACTGTTCAAGAAGCGCTTGATATTAAAACGGAATTATCAATTGCAGACGAAGGCTATTCATTACCAACAAAAGGTAAAGATGGTGCTGCAATTAACTGGGAAAGTAGTGATGAATACTACATCACCAGTGAAGGCTCTGTATTTATTCCAACACCAGACCGCGGCGATAAAGCGGTTACTTTAACGGCTAATATCTCTTTAAATGGCGAGAGCACAACCAAGACTTTTAATGTAAACCTTGAGGCGCGCCCTGAGTTTAAAAATGCGATTGCACACTATGCGTTTGAAGATTCGTTAAGTGATGGCTTAGGTAACCTTGATGATGCTGGTGTAACAGATAACAACCTGTTAAATGTGGGTGCTGGTACAGCTGCATACGCAGAAGGTCAAACAGGTAAAGCCTTTAACTTTGATGGTGCAACCGGCGTACGCTTACCTGATGAAATCATTAACTCTGACAGTTTTACCGTTTCTTTTTGGTCAAAACCAGACACACTCACTCCTTACACACCACTATTCTTTGCAGCAGAAAATGCCAATCGTTGGATTAGCTACATACCTGGTGGAGCTGCTCATTTTACCGAAAACCCATTAATTTGGAGTTTTTATCTTGGTGATAATGGTGAAGAGCTATGGAATCAAATAGTTCATACGCAAAAAGCAACTCAAAGCGAATGGACTCATGTGGCCATTAGCTATGATGAAGGGATTATGAACTATTACTCGGATGGGGTCTTAGTTGGCTCTATGCCTCGCCCAGATATGTTCAGCCATGAATCTAGTAACTTTGCTCTGGGTGTGAACTACGGCTGGGATTTACCTTTCCAAGGTCAAATTGATGAATTCATTGTATATGACTATGCCCTTAATAGTTTTAATATTAATGCTGCAGCAATGACAAACCAAACCAACCCAGATAACTTCCCTGCATTCATTAAGAGTGCACTTGATTTAGGTGACTTATCTGCAGTACGTGAAAGCTTTGAGTTACCACGTGTAGGTCCATTCGTGTCTGGTATTAGCTGGACGTCAAACAACGAAGAGTACTTAAAACCTGTTAATGGCACTGCTGTTGTGACACAACCTAGCGCGTCTGCTGGCGACCAAGTTGTGACATTAACTGCAACCATTAAGTACAAAGACTTTACTGATACTAAGTCATTCGATGTAACCTTAAAATCACTTGCGCCTGCTGAATACAGCTTTGAAGGTGACCTAAGTGCATTAAACGGCGCATACGCGGCAGGTAAATCAACCGGTGGTTTCATCAATAATACAGGCGGTAGCGTGAGCTATGTTGACGGTATTATTGGCCAAGCAGTATTCCTTGAAGGTTCAGGTGTTCGTCTACCGGATAACCTAATCACAACCAATGACTACTCTGTATCTATGTGGCTTAAACCTGAAAGCTTCACAGATTACACATCCGTATTTTTTGCCGGAGCAAGTGCTAACGCTTGGTTAAGTTATGTGCCATCTATGGCTGGTACAGGCCTAACTCGTTTATGGGCAAATAACGGGGCCTTCTTCGATAATGCAGAACTAGATAGCCGTATTCCTGCAAAAGAGTGGACTCACGTTGCATTCACTGTTGATGGTACCAACGGTGACGTGTTGAAGATGTATGTTAACGGTGAACTACAGCTAGAAACCGGTGGCTTCCCGCGCGTATTCACGGTTCCTGGTGAAACAAATGAGTTTGCACTCGGTGTTAACTACTGGGATACACCTTATAACGGTGCTATCGATGAACTGAAAATTTTCAACGGTGCGATTAGTGCTGAAGAAATAAAAGCACTCTACGATGCAGCTGCTGCACAAGAGTAACAAAGTGAGGTGAGCTGCCTCACCTCAACTATTTGTTGTCTGGAAAGGCCGGGTGAAAACCCGGCTTTTTTCTAAAGCTTTAGTACCCCTTGCCGATACGTACATATCATTCACTTTCATCGCTATCATTATGGCTATTAACTCATTAGCAAGTGCGTTAACTATCTCAAACGCAGATACAGCAAGCGGTAATACCAACCCAAAAGTAGGCTACAAACTCAGCAACCTAGAGATAAATAAACTCTCTGGTCGTGAAACAGAGCCCGCTCAAAAAGAAGAAATAACTAGCGAACTCCCTGCTCATATTCGCAAAATGGTTGAACAGCTAGAAAAGCTTAAAGAGCAACTTGAACTTGCCAAAGAGCAATTAGCCAAACTGCAAGCACTTAAAAACCAAGAAGATGAAGCTGTAAAAGTGCAAGTTGAAACGCAGACCAAAATGGTCATGGAAATTCAAACGCAAATAATGACTCTTAGCCAATCAATTAGCGACGCGCTAAAAGAAGCAGGTATTAGCGACCCAGGAGTGCTAATGAGTGTGCTGGTTTGATGGAAGCTGTAAGTTTTGAGCTATAAGCTTTACGTCTCAAGCTTTACTCTTGTCGCTTTCCCCTCGCTTATTTCTCCCATAAAACCCAAAAAAGGGTCAAAAACCCAGTAACTATGCGGGCTCTGAAATATCGAGCACGCAAATACGAAACTTCCTTAGCAGTAAAAATAAGAGTTATTTATGGTCATTGTCGTTACATTTAGCAGCTGTTAACACGACTTTTTTTGCTCAACAAATCAACAGTATAAACTTAATAATTTAATCTACATCGCCACTTTGAGGACTCAGTTGCAAAGATCGTTCAAATAAAAAACAACACTTAAATCTCACCAAAACACCTTTACTAACACTTTTTTAGTATAGAAATTAACCAACTCATTCGTATTATGAATTCACCCTATGAACGAAGTGAGGGCGTCTTATGCGTCAAATTTTATTACTTTCTGTAAATGGATTTACGCTACAAAAACTATTTTTACTGACATCATTATTGGTTTGTTTATTTGCCAATGCTGAAGAGGAAAACCCTATTGCAACTGCCAGAGCATGGTTAAACTTGGTTGATTCGGGTGAGTACCACGAGAGCTGGCAGCAAGCTGATCAGGTCTTTCAAAGCACCACGCCCAAAGCTCGCTGGCAAACTGCCTTAAATCAAATACGCGTTCCTTTAGGCCGAGTTATGTCTCGCACCTATTTTGGCACAGCAAAATATGACTCATTACCCGGTCTGCCAAATGGTGAGTATTTAGTGGTCAAGTTTCAAACCGAGTTCATGAATAAAGAAGCTGTGATTGAAACGCTAAGTCTTAGTAAAGCTGCTGACGGCTGGCATCCGCTGGGTTACTTGATCAATTAGTTTAAAACAGTACAAAGCACCTTGAGCTATGTGCTGTAAGATTTATCGGCAGTCAAAATGCTTATCTGCGGGAAAATAAACCGCACAATTGATGAATAGTATTTATTGTTCGTCGCCGTAACATAAAAACACTTCAAGACGAATTCAATAAACAACAAGTAAATGGAATTGCTATGAGAAAAATGCTCTTACTGATCACTTTTTTAAGCTGCTTTTGTGCAAACGCTGAAGAACTCGAGGTTATAAATCGCGCTAAAAGCTGGCTCGTATTAATTGATAATGGTCAGTATCAGCAAAGCTGGCAGCAAACAGACTCATTGTTTAAACAAGCAATGCCGCAAAGTAACTGGAGTAACGTGTTAAAACAAGTTCGTGTCCCACTTGGCAAAGTGATTTTACGTAAGAATTTAAGCCTGATGAAGTACGATTCTTTACCCGGAACACCTGATGGCGAATACGTGATCATTCAATTTCAAAGCCAGTTCATGAATAAAGAGCAAGCGGTTGAAACAATTAGCCTAAGTAAAAATAGTGGCCAGTGGCAACCTTTGGGTTATTTTATTAATTAAAAGATTTGCAGAGGCTTAGATGGGGTATGTTGGGTTTCGCTTCGCTCAAACCAACCTACCCGAAGAATGAGCAAGGCAAGTAGTGTGGTAGGCGTCACGCTTGCTTGGCGCGTCATGAAATCAACACCCATCAAGCAGACAAACATATCACCAACATACAACATCGCTCGGCTAAAAACTGACAGCTGAAGGCTGACAGCCACAAAAAAAGCCACTCATAAATGAAGTGGCTTTGGTTGAGTCGATTTTTTACTTATAACTTAATTTGGTTCACGCAGATGGAACACTTGGCACTTGTTACCTAAATCAGGTTGTTGTGCGAAGTTAGTGTTTTCAGCTAAACCACAGTTACTTAAACCAAGCGCTTGTTTTGTGTAGCGGTTGATTAGCATCACGCCACCGCCTTCTACCGGAGCAATACGCCACTGTGCTGTTTTCGCCGTACAAGAAGCCATTTCTACGTTGGCACCAGGTACTAAGGCGTTATCAGCTACCGCAGCACAGAACTCGCTGTCAGCGCTTTGTTTAAGGCTCACATAACCTGTATCTGTTGGTGTGAAGAACCATTGTTGTGCATCTTTATGTGTATAGGCTTGTTGCTCAACATTGGTACCCACTTTATCCGTACCGGCCACACTAAGTGCTTTACCGCTTTGTTGGCTTAATACTACAACACTACCCATAGGGCGTAATTGCCAGTCGCCACACGCTGTTGCGTCGCTTTGCTGTAAAACTGCTTGGTTTTGTGCAGCAGAACAGCCCGCAACCGCTAATGGCTTGCCTGTGTAACGGTTAGTAATAGATACATTACCATCTGTGCTTGGTGCTACTTTCCATTGCTGGCAGAAGTTATTGCGCCATGCTGCAGATTGCACTTTAGCGTTATCGGCATCATTACAGCTTTCAAGTTCTAAAAACTTGCTATCTTCACGGTTAGCTAAACGAACAAAACCATCTGTTGTTGCATCAATAACCCATTGACCATTGGTGCTCGCACACTGACGTTGTACAGCACGTGCATCTTGTGGATCAGCTGCAATATCTAAACATAAGCCGCTTGTTGCATTCACTAATTGGTAGCGCTGACCTTGCACTCGTGTTACCAGTGGACCGTATTCACCTGATGGCGGTGCTACTTCAACGCCTGGTGTTAATGGTTTACCAAAGCTTGGCGTGCCATCGTCATTCCAAGTAAATTTTTGTGCGCGTAATGAGCGAGTCGCACTACAACCGTGCTCTACCGAATCATTACCGTGATAAACTAACCAATCTTCTGTGCCGTCTGGCGATGTGAAAAAGCCGTTGTGGCCAGGGCCAAACACTTCTTCTGTACGCTCAAATACTGGCTTGTCGTATTTTTTCCAGCTGCTCGCTTTAAGCGGATCGTCACCAACAAGTTCAAGCATGCCTAGTTTGTAATCTGGCGTATTACAGAAGCTTGCTGAGTACGTCATAAACGTACGGCCATTGTGCTGTAAAATTTCAGCGCCTTCAGTTACTTTACGACCACTGATTTCCCAATCTAGCTCAGGACGCGTGATCACCGTATGCGGTGAGTTCTCTTTCAGTGTCCATGGGTTTTCCATTTCAGCAATAATGTTTAATTGCTGATCGCCTTGCCATTGTGAGTAGATCACATATAGCTTGTCTTTATACGTTAGGTAGTTACCGTCGATGTTCCATACGTTAGGCATTAATGCGCCCTTGTATTCATATGGGCCCATAGGATCATCACCAGCACTTTCTAATACATTTAAGTGTTGGTTATCTAGAGTGCCATCAGTACCAGCTGTGTACATCATGTACCAACGGTAACCGTTTGGCCCTTTTAGACGATGGAATTCAAACGCCCAGAAGTTACAACAACGCTCAGGGTTTGAATCAGACCAAACATTGACAGGGGTTGCATCAGCAAGGCCAGCTAGTGTTGGTGATTTACGCATCACTAACTCAGATGTCCATGTTGTTGTGGTCAGGTAATAGTTACCATCCCAGTACTCAAGCCATGGATCGGCGCCATTTGGAAAAAGTGGATTGGTAAAAATACCATTATCTTGGATTGGTGCTTTTGCTGCGGCTGCGACATCTGCTTTGGCTGTGTTGTCTTCAGCCGTAGTCTGACAGCCCGTCAGAGCACCAAACGACAAGGCAAATAGGCTAGCTAAACCAGCCTTTTGCATTGCGCTTTTAAGCTTTGTTGTTTTCACGATTGTGTTCCTTTATTTTGTACCAAATTCGTACACGATGCGTGTTGAATACACTTCACCCGGTAATAATGTTGTGCTTGGGAACGTTGGCTGATTTGGTGCATCAGGGAAATGCTGTGGCTCTAAACAAAAACCACTTCTAAAATTATGCACTAAGCCAGACGCTTGCACAGTACTACCGTCTAAGAAGTTACCTGAATAAAACTGTACTGCAGGCTCTTCTGTGTAAACTTTTAACGTACGGCCAGAGTTTGCTTCGTAAACCGTAGCAGCTTCAATAAGCTCATTGCTTGGCGTGTCTTTAAGCACAAAGTTATGGTCATAACCTTTACCAAGTTTCAGTTGTTCGTTGCTTGCTTTGATATCTTGACCGATTGCTTTAGCTGTACGGAAGTCAAACGGTGTGCCAGCCACATCCATCACCTCACCAGTTGGGATCAAGCCGCCATCCACAGGCGTAATTGCTTTTGCGTTAATTTGCATTTGGTGATCAAGAATGTCGCCTTTACCCGCTAGGTTGAAGTAGCTGTGCTGTGTCATATTGATGATAGTAGGCTTGCTTGTTGTAGCAATAAACTGCATATCTAGCGTGTTGTTGTTCGTTAGCGTGTAAGTCACTTCTGTCGTCACTTCACCCGGGTAGCCTTGGTCACCATCAGGGCTCACTAAGCTTAAGGTAACACCTGCGCTGTTTTGCGTCGTGAACGGTGTCATGTTCCACACTTTTTTATCGAAACCTTGCACACCACCGTGTAAATGGTTGTCACCATCGTTGGTTGCTAATTGGTATTCAGTGCCATTTAACGTGAATTTACCGTTTGCGATACGGTTACCAAAACGACCGATGATTGCACCGTAGTAAGTTGTCGCTTTTGTGTACGCTTCTAGGTTATCTAAACCGAGAACAATATTACCCATTTCACCTTTTGCATCAGGTGTTTCAATACGCGTGATAATGCCGCCGTAGTTGATTACATCAACACTAATACCATTGCTGTTAGTCAGCGTTACTTGATTTACTGGCGTTTGATCAGCGAGTACGCCATAGGCCGTCATTGATGCTGAAGGGGAAGTAGTCATATTGTCTCCTTGATGAGCACAAGCTGGTGTAAGGGCAATCCCACATGTCACCAACAATGCATAAAGCCCGCGCGACTTTTTCGTGTTCGAACTGGCTGTTTGATGAGTTGTTTTTAAACCTTGGAAAACACATTGCAATGACATATGAATAACCTTTTTGTAATTGTATTTATAGTTTTATAATACAAATAAGGGTGCCATTGCAAATTTAATCGCTAAAGTTGGATTTTTCCGTCTTTCACCATGATGCAATCCATTCCCGCACTTTTGGCAGCTTGATAGCCAATTTGCGTGTCTTCAAACACCACACACAGGCTTGGCTCAACACCTAATTGCTCTGCCACTTTTAAGAATGTTTCAGGGTTTGGCTTGCCTTTACTTACATCACTGGCAGTCACTAACGCTCCAATTTTATTTATTAAATTGGTATCAGTTAAATGATCAATTGCATGTTCGCGGTCAGCACCTGTGCCCACACCCATCGGTAATACACCATGGTACTTTTCAAGTACTGCGACGGTTTCGTCAATCACTAGCGGTTGGTGCTGTAAATCAACCCAAAATTGGTGTTTATCTTTTGCCACAACTAGAGGGTCATGATCTAAGCCAAATTTTTCATTAAGCATTTCAATTGTTTTAACGGTCGGAATGCCACCTAAGCTGTACATGTAGTCGTAATCGAATGGATAGCCATAGGCTTCGCAAGCTTTCTGCCATGCCTGTAAGTGACTGCCCATTGAGTCAATTAAGGTGCCATCCATATCAAAAATAATGCCTTGGTAGGCGCTTAAATCGATCATATCTACTCCTAAAAAGTTTCGCTTCACAATAGCATAAGCCAGCGAAGAGCGTGGCTCATCACTGGCTTAATCGACAACAAAATTTGGGGTGAACGTGCTCACACACAGCACGTTCTAGTACATAAAGTACTAATTCTTACAGGCCACGTTTTAGCATGTAGTAAGCTGCGTTATGACGAAGCTCTGTTTTGAAACCACGGATCGTCGTATCGTTATCGATGATCATCGTTTCAACGCCAGCCATTTCTGCAAAATCGACAATCATATCGGTTGTTACTGCTTGGCTGTATGCAGTGTGGTGTGCACCACCGGCGTGGATCCATGCAGCTGATGCTACAGATAGATTTGGTTTTGGTTCCCAAAGCGCTGAAGCAACCGGTAAGTGAGGTAAATCAGCTGGCGGGGCCACTGTATCTACTTCGTTAATTAGAATACGGAAACGGTTACCCATATCAATTGGTGATACGTTAATTGCTGCACCCGGTTTTGCAGTAAACAATAAACGACCTACATCACATTTCACACCGATCGTGTGCTGGTGAACTTCAAGGCGTGGTTTTTGCGCTGCAATTGAAGGACACACTTCTAACATGTGCGCGCCAAGTACTTGGTCAGTCTCACCCATGTTGTAAGTGTAATCTTCCATGAATGAACAACCGCCGTCACGGCCTTCACCCATTACTTTCATGATGCGAACCATAGCAGCTGTTTTCCAGTCACCCTCACCACCGTAACCATAGCCTTTCGACATTAGGCGCTGTGTAGCAAGACCCGGAAGACCAGAAAGACCTGATAAGTCTTCAAAACAGTTTGTGAATGCTTTAAAGCCGCCTTTCTCTAAGAAGCGCTCCATACCAAGCTCTAAACGCGCTTCGTTGCGTAGCATTTTCACTGCGTAATCGTCTTGTAGCGTTTCGTCAGCAATTACGTAGTCTTGCTTATAAAGCTCTAACTGCGCATCAACTTCTTCTTCAGTGATGGTATCAACCACTTTTACAAGCTCAGCGACACCAAACGCGTGTACTTCATAACCAAATGTAATTTGTGCTGAAACTTTGTTACCTTCAGTCACCGCAACTTGACGCATGTTGTCGCCAAAACGCGCAACTTTAAGTGTTTGGCTTTCTGCCCAACCTTTCGCCGCACGACACCAGTCATCTAACTGCTGTTGTACATCAGCACGTTGCCAGTGACCCGCAACAACTTTACGCTCTTTACGCATGACAGTACCGATGAAACCGAACTCACGGTCACCGTGTGCACTTTGGTGCGTATTCATGTAATTCATGTTGATGTCAGACCAAGGAAGGGCTGCATTGAACTGAGTATGAAGGTGTAACCAAGGCTTACGTAATTCGCTTAGGCCAGCAATCCACATTTTCGCAGGTGAGAAAGTGTGCATCCATAATACTAAACCAACACAGTTAGGATCCGTATTTGCCGCCTGGCAAACAGCATGAATTTCTTCAGGTGACTTAACGGTAGGCTTACATACCAAGTTTACCGGTAGATTCGCTTCGCTGTTTAAGCCCGCTACAATTGCTTCGCTGTCTTTGGCAACCGTTTCTAACACCTTAGGACCATAAAGATGTTGTGAGCCGGTAACAAACCAGACTTCTTTCGTCATCGTCGTCATGTTAATAATCCTCTAAATTCTTGCTATTTGCTCTGACCGTAATACGCGTTTTTACCGTGCTTACGTAGATAATGTTTATCCATCACTGCTTTTTTAAGTTCAGCTGCGTGTGGATCTAAAGTGCGTGTTAAATACGCCATGCGTGCAATCTCTTCGAGTAGCGCGGCATGGTATACAGACTGAGCGGCATCTTTACCCCACGTAAAAGGCGCATGACCCGCAACAATCACCATAGGTGCAGCTTTCGGATCGCGGTCTTGATACGCATCAGTAATTTGAATACCGGTTTCTAATTCATAATCGCCATTCACTTGCTCATCGGTTAGCTCACGGGTACAGGTGATGTCACCGTGTACATAGTCAGCGTGAGTTGTGCCAAGGCAAGGAATGCTTTGTTTTGCTTGCGCCCATGCAGTTGCATAGGTCGAATGGGTGTGTGTTACACCGCCAATTGAATCAAAGTGGCGATATAAATGAACATGTGTTTTTGTGTCAGAAGACGGACGCATAGACCCTTCAACAATGTTGTTTTCAAGGTCGACGATCACCATGTCGTCGGCCTTCATTTGGTCGTACGATACACCACTTGGTTTAATCGCAATCACGCCTTTGTCTCGGTCGATTTGTGATACGTTACCAAAGGTATAAATTACTAAGCCACGACGTTGCAGCTCCATGTTCGCTTCATAGACTTCACGTTTTAGTTCAGTAAAACTCATGCCTTGTCTCCGTTTACATAGCTTGCAAGTGCTTGGTAGTTAGCATAAAGCTCGTCATACACAGCAACGCGCTCAGGGTTTGGTAAGTACTGATGACATACTGACGACGCCATCACTTTTTGAGCATCTGCCACTGTTGCGTGCTCACCCGCAGCAACCGCAGCCATAATTGCCGCACCTAATGCACAACTTTGCTCACTTTCTAAAACGTCAATTGGGCAGTTCCAAACATCAGCACACGTTTGCATTACGTAGTCTGATTTTTTAGAAATACCGCCGATAACAACTACTGACTCGATTGGCACGCCCTCGCTACGGAAACGCTCAGTGATAGCACGTGCGCCAAAGGCAGTTGCTTCAACAAGTGCTTTGAAGAACTTAGGTGCATCAGTGCCCATCTTTAAGCCTGTTAATGCCATGGCAACGCTTTGGTCAGCATCAGGCGTACGACGACCATTTACCCAATCAAGCGCAGTTACATCGTTGCTTGTTACAGGCAGTGCTGCCGCTGCTTTTGATAGATCAACTAAGATTGAATCTTCTAGCTTGTTAACTAACGCTTGTTCAGCGTCAGATAGATTTGTAAGTTGACGAGTTGGCCAAAGTACTAAGTTCTTGAACCATGCGTATAAGTCACCGAATGCAGATTGACCGGCTTCTAAGCCAATTAACCCTGGGATCACTGAGCCATCAACTTGACCACAAATACCCTTAACGCAAGTATCACCTAGTTGTTCTTTAGACGTTACTGTGATGTCACACGTTGAGGTACCCATTACTTTGGTTAGAACACCAGGGCGAACATTGGCAGCGACTGCACCCATGTGACAGTCAAATGCACCGTAACCAATTACGATACCTTGTGGTAAACCTAGCTTCTCGGCCCACTCTGCAGTTAAGTTGCCAGCAACTTGGTCGCTTGGCTCTGTCGTTGCATTTAACGTATCAACAACACCATCTAATAGTGGATCGATATTGCTGAAGAAGCTGTTTGGTGGGAAACCGCCCCACTGCTCGTTCCACATTTGTTTGTGGCCCGTTGCACAACGACCTAGCTTTAATGCTTCAGGGTGTGTAGTGCCGCACATTAGCGCGGTCATCCAATCGCAGTGCTCAACCCATGAATAAGTGGCTGCTTTAACACTGCTATCAACGCGGAAAATATGTAATGCTTTGGCCCAGTACCACTCAGAAGAGTAGATACCGCCCATGTGTGAAAGGTAGTTCACATCGTTGTTAGTTGCAGCTGCAGTGATTTCATTTGCTTCTTTAATAGACGTATGGTCTTTCCACAAAATGAACATTGCATTTGGGTTTTCTGCAAATTCTTCAGTTAATGCCAGTGGTGTACCTTGGCTATTAATTGCTACAGGTGTTGAGCCAGTCGTATCAAAGCTCATACCCACTACTTTGTCTGCAGTACCTGCTGGAACTTGTGACCAAAGACCATTTACTACTTCTACAAGGCTATCGATATAGTCTTGTGGATGCTGACGAAACTGATCTTTACTTGGGTCACAATATAAACCTTGTGCCCAGCGCGGGTAGTTTACTAAATGGCTGGCAAGTTCTTCACCAGTCGCAACATCAACGAGTAATGCTCTTACCGAGTCCGACCCGTAGTCTAATCCCAACGTATAACGAGACATAATTACCTTTCACTAATTGCTTACTAACATTGTTAGTCATTATCTTTATTTGTATGATAATATCAACAATACCAGATTGTAAAGGTATTATAAAAATATTATTAACAGGATTATTTGCTGCTGGAGGGCGATTTTTTGCGCACTTTCTCTGGAAGATTAGATTGTTTTTTCAGCACAAATAATAGGTTAAAGCCACTACATTAACTTTTGTATGATAAGAATGGGATAACTATGTCTAGTCAATTAGAACAACTTAAAGCAGTGACAACCGTTGTTGCTGACACGGGTGATTTTGAAGCAATCAACGAATATAAACCGCAAGATGCAACAACAAACCCATCACTCATCTTAAACGCGATTCAAATTGAGAAATATCGCCCACTCGCTGCAGAAGCCGTATCATGGGCAAAAGCACAAAGCAGTGACGCAGCTGAAGTTGTAACAAAAGCAGCTGACAAACTAGCGGTATTAATTGGCTCTAAATTAATGGAGCAAGTGCCAGGTTTAGTTTCAACAGAAGTTGATGCGCGTTTATCATTTGATACTCAGGCAACCATTGATAAAGCACTTGAGCTTGTTGCTCTATATAAAGAGCAAGGCATCGACACATCGCGCGTGTTAATTAAAATTGCTTCAACATGGGAAGGTATTCAAGCGGCTAAAGTACTTGAAGCAAAAGGTATTCGTTGTAACCTAACGCTGGTATTTGCATTTGCTCAAGCACGTGCTTGTGCCGAGGTGGGCGCTTACCTAATTTCACCATTCGTTGGCCGTATTCTTGATTGGTACAAAGCACAAGATGCAAGCGCTGATTTCGACGGTGCTAACGATCCGGGCGTTAAGTCAGTAACGCATATCTACAACTACTTCAAAAAGCACGGCTACGACACGATTGTAATGGGCGCGAGCTTCCGTAACATCGGTGAAATCCAACAATTAGCAGGTTGTGACCGTTTAACTATCAGCCCTAAGCTACTTGCTGAACTAGCTGCAACTGACGCACCATTAACTCAAAAACTATTACCAGCAACAGAAAAAGCAGAAGCGCCAGCAGCAATGACTGAGCAGGCTTTCCGCTGGGAAATGAATGAAGATGCCATGGCAACTGAAAAACTAAGCCAAGGTATTCGTCAATTCGCAATTGACCAAGAGAAACTAGAGTCAATCTTAAGCGAACTAGTTTAAACCGATTGTTTAAGCAGCAAAAAGCCCGCAAACCAAGGTTTGCGGGCTTTTTATTGCCTGCCTTTTAGTAAAAGCAGGCTTATCGTGTTGCGATTACGATAATTTTTTCGCCTGTCACATTATTCAGCAAGTAATGCGTTTGCTTTTGCAACTAGGTTTGCCACTGTGAAACCAAAATGCTCAAGCAATACGGCACCAGGCGCTGACTCACCAAATGTATCCATGCCTAGTACATCACCATCTTGGCCAACATACTTAAACCAGAAGTCACGGTGCGCAGCTTCAACAGCAATCTTTGGTGTACCAGTTGGTAGCACGCTTTGACGGTATGCTTTGTCTTGGCTGTCAAACTGATTCGTTGATGGCATAGATACCACGCGAACTTGCTTGCCTTGTGCTGTTAATTCAGCAGCGGCATTCACAGCTAGTTCAACCTCAGAACCCGTTGCAATAAGAATAAGCTCTGCAGCTTGTTCGCTATCAACAAGTACATAACCCCCTTTTGCAATGTCAGCAACTTGCCGTGCATCACGAGCCATTGCTTTTGTACCCTGACGGCTGAAGATCAGTGAACTTGGGCCGGTTTCTTTTAATAACGCTTGGCGCCAAGCTACCGCTGTTTCAGTTTCATCACATGGACGCCATGCAGTCATATTTGGTGTCATGCGAAGGTTAGCGATTTGCTCGATTGGTTGGTGAGTTGGACCATCTTCACCTTGACCGATTGAGTCATGGGTATACACAAAAATGCTCTGTGCTTTCATTAATGCTGCCATGCGTACTGCATTACGTGCGTATTCCATAAACATTAAGAAGGTTGCGCCAAATGGGATAAAGCCACCATGTAATGCAATACCATTCATGATTGCGCTCATACCAAACTCACGTACGCCATAGAATACGTAGTTACCATCAGCTGCATCTTGTAAGCCTTTTGCTTCTGGCCATAAGGTCAAGTTAGAACCTGCAAGGTCAGCAGAGCCACCCATTAGTTCAGGAAGCTGGTTAGCAAAGAAAGTGATCGCATTTTGTGATGCTTTACGTGTCGCAATGTTTTGCATGTCAGCTTGGCATTTAGCAATGTACTCATCAGCTAATTCAGCAAAGTTAGCTGGTAATGCTTTTTCCAAGACACGACGAGTATATTCTTTTGCAAGTTCAGGATGTGCTTTGCTATAAGCTGCAAACTTTTGCTGCCATGCACCTTCAAGCTCTTGTCCTTTCGCTTGATTATTCCACTCGTTATAAACCTCTTGTGGAACTTCAAATGCTGGGTGTGGCCAGTTTAGCTGTTCACGTACTGCGGCAATTTCGTCGTGACCAAGTGGTGCGCCGTGACAGTCGTGGCTACCTGATTTATTTGGCGAGCCAAAACCAATCACTGTTTTACAACAGATTAGTGTTGGTTGCGTGGTGTTGCTTTGTGCCGCTTCGATTGCACCAGCAATCGCATGCATATCGTGGCCATCAACATCACGAATAACTTGCCAACCGTAAGATTCAAAACGTGCAGGTGTATCGTCGGTGAACCAACCTTCTACTTCACCATCGATAGAGATGCCATTGTCATCCCAGAATGCGATTAGCTTGCCAAGACCTAATGTACCTGCCAGCGAACATGCTTCGTGCGAGATACCTTCCATTAAACAACCATCACCCATAAAGCAGTAAGTGAAGTGATCAACAATATCAAACTGTGGCTTATTAAATTGCGCTGCTAAGGTTTTTTCAGCGATGGCCATACCAACCGCGTTAGCAATACCTGAACCTAATGGACCTGTAGTTGTTTCAACACCTGGTGTGTAACCATATTCTGGGTGACCCGGTGTTTTAGAATGAAGCTGACGGAATTGCTTAATATCTTCGATGCTTACGTCGTAACCGCTTAGGTGTAACAATGCATATTGAAGCATTGAACCATGGCCATTTGATAACACAAAGCGGTCACGGTTAGACCAGTCTGGATTTAGTGGATTATGACGGTGAAAGTTTTGCCACAATACAGCTGCAATATCAGCCATACCCATAGGCGCACCTGGGTGGCCAGAGTTAGCTTGTTGAACGGCATCGACAGCAAGTATGCGAATAGCATTTGCAGATTGAGAACTAGGCAGAGTCATCTAATTAGCTTCCTGTTAATATTATAATATAATTAATATCGCAAAAACTCACCCAAATAGCAACTTAATAAACCGCCAGCCCCCGTACTAGGAGAGCTAGCTGTCTATTTATTGTTAGTTATAAATACTTTAACCAAGGCTTATTAGCCTTACGTTTATATTCACTAAACTTCTTGGTTGGCCAATAAAGCCCTATTGCCAACAGTAAAGTAATAAACCAAATACCGGATATATCACTTACTCCCAAATACTGTCCTTGATTTGCACCCCATATCAACATACCAATTTGATACATAATTAAAAGCACATAGAGGTGTAAAATATAAAAGAACATAGGCACAGATCCATATACACGTAGTGCATTGGTAAAGCGATTAAGCGGCCTTTCAAAGAACCATAAACCAACAAACATGCCTGCTAAAGTGATAAGCAAGAAGCTTAGTGATGGAGGGTACTTAGTCACGTTAAACACCGACATCATAGTTTCTGTTGTGGTGCTAAATATTTGCCAAGGCAGGGTTTCACCATAAATATTAAAACCACGCAGCACAGCAAATAATCCCACACATAACAGCGCTAACAGCAGCAATGCTCGTTTACGCGAATCCGCCGTTTGAGTGTGCGCATATAAAGGACCCGCACAGTAACCCAATAAAATAACGCCAATCCAAGGCAGCACTGGGTAGCTAATTTTTACGTCGATTAAACCACCTTGAGATAGATAGCCTCGGTCATGCAAAATCGTCCATAGCGAATATCCAAACTCATCAGGAGTAAAGCTGATTGGGGTCAGTAAGTTATGACCAAATACAATAACTAAGCCAAGTACCAGCAATAGATTACGTGGCAGCTTAATCAATAATGCTAACACCAGCATACAAAGGCCAATCGCCCACATCACTTGTAGCCAAATGGTGTGGTAGTAACCCATCCACGAAAAACAAATGAGGGTTACTTCTAGCGCGATTAAAAATAGCCCTCGCTTTATTAAAAAACTTCGTGCAGAGCGCGCTACACCACTTGCTGGGTGACTATAAAGCCACGCCGATAAACCGGTTAAAAAGATAAAGGTCGGCGCACAAAAGTGTGCAGCAAAGCGACTCCAAAAAAGCCCCGGCGATGTCGTATCAACCACCATAGGGTCAGCCACCTGCATGTGCAAGAAAAAGCGCTCTCGCACATGATCAAGTAACATCAGCAAAATAACGACACCACGCATGATGTCGATACTGTGAATACGGCTTTTAACGTGCTCAGAAGTCATAACTCACGCCAAGTTTAAATTGCGTAGGAGCGCCCGGGTAGGCCCACAATGCATTGTATGAGCTTGCGATGTACTTTTCATCAAACACATTATCAACATTTAATGATACCGTTGTACGTTCAGTCGCTCGCCATTTAGCAAATAAACCAACGGTTTGATAGCTCGGCAGACGAAAAGTCAAATCAGCAGGGTCGCCTAAACGGTCAGACACATATTGGTAATGGCCACCAATCTTTATTTCTTGTTCAAATACACTTAAGTCATGGTTTAAACCAATTGAAAGGTTATTTTTTGGTACGTTAACAAGTGGGCTGCCTTTCGGAATTGGTACTAACCAGTCAACATTTAAACTGTCTGTTGCTGTCTCGGCATCAACATAAGCATACGATAAATTATATTCGGTATTGTCACCCAATGAACCCGTTAAATCTAACTCAAAACCTGTACTATTTGCTTTACCTACTGGCGTTGAATAACCCACATTGACTGGGTCTGCCACCAGCATATTGCTCTTGTTTGCATCAAAGTAAGCAAGCGTGCCGCTGATATTGGCATAGCTAAATTTAACACCGATTTCAAACGAGTCGCTTTCTTCAAAACCGAATGGCTTACCTTCTGCGTCGGTACCGCTAAGTGGTAAAAAGCCTTCTGAGTAGCTTGAGTAAAAGTTAATATCGTCATTAAGAGCGTAAACCACACCCAAACGTGGGCTAATGCGATTTTCTTTACTGTTAGAAGCAACACCTGACTTAGTTTCAAAGATGTCTTGCTCAATTTCATCAAAACGCAGACCTAGCATCACTTTTAGGTTATCGGTTAAATCAAGCTGGTCTTGCAAATAGATACCATAAGCATTTTGCTCTTCTTTATTCTCGTATTGCATGCCCATTTCAGGGCCTTTGCCAGTGCTGTAATCTGGCTCATAGATATCAATAGTGTAGGTACCATTACCACCACGATAGCGATATAACCCCGTGCGTAATTCATAATCATACGCATCAGCACCAACGAGTACATGGTTCGTAATACCTGCAAAATCAAAATGACCACTTAATTCAAAGCGTACAGAGGTATCTTCAGACTCATAATCACGGTAACGATGTTGACGAGTTAACGTTCTACCATCATCAAACAAAGATTGGCGAGATGGCGATAGTTCAGCATCAGATGATTCTCCTGTCAGGGTTGCTGAACGATAGTTAGCCCCTGCTAGTAATGACCACTGACTATTAAAATCATAATTATAATTAATCTGATGGCCTCTAGAGTGAACTTTAGTTGGCGCATCATTTGGGTTACCTAAAAAGCGTGACTCAGGAACGGTATCAAAATCATCATTAAGTACCACAATACCGCGATCATACATTTGCTGTTGGTCAACATATTCAAATTCATAAGTAAGCGATGACTTGTCGTTAATCTGGTAATAAAGAGAAGGCGTAATGACGAATTTGTCGTGATGTACATAGTCTCTAAAGCTGTCGCTATCTTGCCATGCACCGTTGATTCTAAATGCTAAATCATCGGTCAGACCATTGGTGTAATCACCTTGAATACGCTTGTGGTCATCACTGCCAAATTCGGCTTGAAGTTGGCCTTGCTGATAAAACTGCGGTTTTTTAGTGATGATGTTAATTGTACCACCCGGCTCTGAGCGACCATAGAGTGCTGAGCCAGGCCCTTTTAACACTTCAATATATTCAATATTTGATACATCACGCGGACCTGCAAAACCGCGACCACCACTAAAGCCGTTAACTAAATAGCCAGATGGCATATTTTCGTTACCCGACAAGCCACGAATAGAGTAGCTGTCCCATAACGCACCGCCATTATTTTTACGACTAATACTGGCAGAAAAATCGAGTGCATCGCGAAACTTAGTGATACCGTTATCAGTCATCATGTCTTTACTTAATGTGGTGATCGATTGCGGTAAATCTTTTGTTGGAATATCACCACGAAACGCTTGTTTATGCTCGATAGTGATCGTTTCCATATCGCTGTTATCAGCTGCATGTGTATTTGCTGCAAATGCCGCAGCTAAGGCTAAACTAAGAGTTGAGTACTTCATAAGGTCTAATTGTAGAGATTAAGGGAAAACGTTTTGTTATAAAATAACACAAATAACCAAGCTGATATAGTATAACAAATCATTTAGTACCGAATTTTTACTATCTTTTTATTGTTTACATAATACAAGTTCATCATTAGTATTAATAAATGACTAAAAAACAAACAAGTTAAGGAAAACTATGTATAAATCACTTTTAGCATTAACGCTTACATGCGCATCAATCAGCTCATTCGCAAACCCTGACTTATCACGTAAATTTCCATTTGTTGATATTCAAGCACAGGTACTCGATACCACTACGGATAAGCCTAGCTGGCAACGACTCCCACCAATGTCTCATGTACAATACCCGACAGGGCTGTTGAATCGACAAGGCAGTGGCTGCGCAATTGTCAACTTTCAGGTAACACCACAAGGCGATGTGAAAAATCTAAATATAGAAAATTCAGCACCTAAGCGCTTTAGTAAAGATGTTAGAAAGGCAGCAAGACAAATAGTGAGAGACTGGCATTGGCCAGAGCGTAAGGGCGAACAAGTGATTGAGTTAACCATGCGTTTTGACTACTGCTTAACACACGACTTCGACAAAAAGAGTGAAGCCGTTGCCATGTGCGTCGAACATTCAGAACAAGCCTGCGAGTAAACAATATATTTGCCATGCAGATACTTGAGCCAATGCCAGCTATTGCCTACAATGGCGCACAATTTATTCAATGCAGATCGCAACTATGACTGATACACAAAAACCAGAATTACCAAACCAACTTTCTATCAACCCACGTAGTAAATTTTATGTGGAAGAAGTTTTCGAACATGAAATTGGTGTAAAACTTAACGGCAAAGAGCGTTTTGACGTTGAAGAATATAATATCAGCGAAGGCTGGATCAAAGTCGCTTCTCCAAAAGCGCTTGATCGCCGTGGCCAACCTTTACTATTAAAAGTAAAAGGGTCTGTAGAAGTCTTCTACAAGTAATTCAGTTATTACTGAATGAGCTTGTTGGCCAATCAATGCTTGGCCAACAAGTTTATATCTCTACGAACTAAGGCACTCATTCCCTCGTTTTTTTCCGCACAAGCGAAAGTTAAACCAATGCCCAATGACGACAAATAGCGAGCCCAATAAAGTAAGTATTTTTTCTCCCGCCTCACCAATAATATTTTCGCCAAGCAGCACTGCCGCAGACAACAACACCAGCCCTGCACCGCCTAGCATCAATAATCGGTAACGCTTATGTTTTTTACAGCCTAAAAACAGTGCTAATAAGCTACTTGGCAGTACCGCAACCAACATCCAAAAATGAAACTGTTCGTTACCTAAACCCAATGCTGCAGCACTTGGTAATAAAACCAATAACACAGGCACAGCTAAGCAGTGAATAGCACACATAGCTGATAACCCTATGGCAAATTTGTCCATCTTTTCTTGTAATTTCACTGAATAATTCCTATAAAATTGAACACATGAATTATTAAAAACGCATCAAGCAATTTTTGCTTGGCACTCATTGCATACACCCATCATTTCAAATTGCTTTGTTTGTGAGGTAAAACCTGCATCATCAAAATGAGGGAAAAGCTTTGCAACATCACTCTGTGAAACCGCTAAAGTCTCTACTTTTTGGCAATGACGGCAAATCAAAAACAAAGAAATCTCACGCTTAAAAACCTCACTGTCGGTACCGTAAGCGATATATTTGTTAGCACTATTAAGCCTGCGAACAAGGTTTACCGATTCTAAAAAGCTCAAGATTCGATAAACAGACATGACAGATACACTCGAGCTTGTGCGCAGCTTATAACAACTGGCCAACTCGTAGGCCGATAGCGGTACGTCTGTGGTTAGTAATATTTGCAGTATTTGCTTGCGCTGAATGGTGAATTTTCTGCCATGTTCAAGGCAAACCTGCTTTGCTTTATTAAGTGTGCTGGTTAATCGCTGTTTATTCATAGCGGCCACTCAATATAAGGTTTTGTTGCTGTAAGCTCGGCTATCCCTTGCGCTTGCTCTGTAATCCACTGCGCTTCAATAACAGATATCGCTTCAGCCCATGCAAACAAAGTAACAGTGACTTTAGAGACCGGTTTATCACAACTAAACGAGTATTCAACTTCAAGGTCTTGATGTGAATGATGAGAGTGATGCTCAAATGGGTTTTCAAAATTTGCATGAATAAGCTTACATTCGCCGTTAAATGTCACTAACTGCTCTGAATTTGCTAACTGGGCTAATGTTTGTTTGATAATTTGCTTTTGCTCAGCGGTTTCAGGCTGATGCTCAAAGCCAAAAATATCTCCAGCCGGCAAAATTAACTTAACTTGCCACTTACCTTGGTCATGAACCACAAAAAGCACTCCCTCACCATGTGAATGATGATGGTGTTGATGCCCTTGAGCTGAAAAAATACATCCAACCATCAAGCATATCACTACCAATTTTGCTGCTTTCATAACCACAATCACTCCATTTACCTCTCTTTAAGCATACTGTTACAAAAAAGAATAAAACTCATTCGTCGATTCATACTTGATACATTATAACAATTAAAGCACAATTGATACATTATAACATACCAAAGAGTGATGCATAATGAATAACATCTCAAGAGTCGCTGTCGTCATAGCAGCATTATTACCAGCCAGTGTCTTGGCGCAATCAATCAAAGGCGTTGTTTTAAATAACCAAGGTAAAGCAGTTGCTAATGCAACAGTTGACCTTGAAGGCTCAGATCAAAAAGTAACAACTAATGACAAAGGTGAGTTTGAAATCAGCGGCTTAAATAACGGCTTAAAAGAGCTGCATATTTCAGCCCCAGGTTACGCTCACTTGCACCGAGATATCACACTTGCCAATGACCAAGACCACACTACAACTTTTAATCTAAAACGTTCACCCATTGAAGTTATTGATATTGAAGCAACACCGATTCATATGTCGGCAATGGAATCTGCTTCACCAGTTAGTGTGTTATCTGGCGAGCAATTAAGGCGCCAACAAGCATCAACGCTTGGTGATAGCCTTGAAAAACTACCCGGCGTTAACACAAACTTCCATGCCAAGGTTGCCAGTACCCCTGTGATCCGTGGTTTAAGCGGCCCACGTGTTTTAATAACGCAAAATGGCCTAGATGTGAGTGATGTGTCACGTGTTGGTCCTGATCACTCAGTTGCATCTGAAGCATCAACGGCGCAGCAAATTGAAGTTTTACGTGGCCCAGCAACTCTTTTTTATGGCAGCGGCGCAATTGGTGGTGTCGTCAACGTGGTTGATAGCCGAGTGCCAACTGACAGCACTACACGTGGCGAGTGGAACCTAGAACATAACTCTGTAGATGAGCAAAAAATTGCTTCGTTTAATGCTACTACAGGAACAGAGTCGTTTGCCTTTTATGCTGATGCATTCTGGCGTGAATCAGACGATTACGAAGTACCTGTAGCTGCCGATATTGACGACACCGAGCGCAGCTCAAAGTACGTAGTAGAAAACAGTAATGAAGACTCAGATGGCTTTACTGTAGGCACTAGCTACTTATTTGAGCAAGGTTACGTTGGCGTTGCGGTTGAGCAGTTTAACCGCCAATACGGTATTCCTGGCCATACACATGGTGAAGAAGAGCATGAAGAACATGACCACGAAGAGGTGCACAGCGAAGAAGAAGCCGTTTTTGCAGACCTCGAGCAAACCAAAATCCAGCTACTTGGTGAATACAATATCGACAGTGAATGGCTAAGCAAAATTAACTTACGTGCTGGCCACACAGACTACGAACACGCTGAAATCGAACACGGTTCAGTAGGCACAACCTTCAAAAACGAAACCAATGAGCTTCGCGTTGACATTCTGCATAGCCAATTTGATGAGTGGAATGGTGGCGTTAGCTTTCATTACAAAAAAAGTGATGTTGAAGCACAAGGCTCTGAAGCCTTCACCCCCCCTTCTGTTACTGAAAGTATTGCCTTTGCAATTATGGAAGAAAAGCATTTTGGTGATTTTTTAGTGCAATTAGGTGGCCGTGTTGAGCGAGTCACTATTGATGCTAACAATGTGCTGTTACCAGAAATTGACGCCCATGCTCATGATGAAGAAGGCGATGAGCACGACCATGACCACGAACATGAACACGAAGAATCAAACTACACACGTGTATTTGATGTTGCCCAAGAGTTCACACCGGTGAGTTTATCAACAGGGGTGGTATGGGACTTTACTCCGGGTTATAACCTTGGTTTATCGGTATCGCGTTCTGAGCGAGCTCCGTCTGCTTCTGAGCTGTTATCTTTCGGCCCACACATAGGCACAGCAACCTATGAAGTCGGTGCGCTTTTCGATACTCATGACGGTCATTTTGAGCTTTCACAAGAAGCTCTTGATTTAGAAACTGCAAATAATATCGACCTTACATTTCGTAAAACCGAGGGTGATGTTGGTTTTATCTTCAATGCATTTTACAACCAAGTAGATAACTATTATTACCAGATCAACACAGGTTTTTACGCTGAAAGCGGTCATGACCACGACCATGGTGACGAACATAACCACGAAGATGAGCACGATCATTCATCTGAACTACCCGTTTATTTATTTAAAACAGACGATGTTGTTTTACATGGTTTTGAAGCGCAAGTTGCTTGGCAGCTAACCGACGAATTAAAAGTCGATTTATTCTCAGATTATGTACGTGCTCGTCTAAAAGACGGTGGAGATTTACCGCGTACTCCACCACTGCGTTTTGGTACCGAGTTTAGCTATCAAACAGAGAATCTAACGGCAAATATTCACGTTACACGCTACCAAGAACAAGACCGCATAGCGCATGAAGAAACCACAACTGACGGCTACACCCTCGTTGATGCCAGCATCTCTTATGACTTATCGGTACTGAACCAAGACCTATCGCTGTATTTAAAAGGCACAAACTTAACGGACACAGAAGCTCGCGTTCATAGCTCATTCTTAAAAAATATTGCACCACGTCCTGGGCGCAGTTTTGCGCTTGGTGTTCGCGGCTACTTCTAAAACATAATTACAAATAAAGGAAACCTACATGACACACTTATTTAGATTAAAGCTATTGGCACTGGCAATTAGTAGCACCCTGATCACCGCATGTGGTGACGCAGAAACAAATATTGTTGAGAAAGACCCTATCGAGGTTCCTGACGACAGTGGTGATGGCCATGATCACGATCATGATGACGGTTATGCCATTGACTCAATGGGTCGTTTAGCGGTTTTAGCAGCAAATAGCAACGAAGCGAATATCTTTGATTTAGATGACGACTCATTACTAGAAACGTTTTCGCTTATCCATGATTCAAGCTCACTAAATGTTTCACCAAACTACCGTTATGCAATTATTGCTAACCGCAGCCAAGATTACTTAGGCTTTATTGATAGCGGTTTATGGCGCGAAAATCATGGCGACCATTTACATGACTATAAACAAGGCCCAGCATTTAGTAACTATGAGCTAACAACCGGCAGTCGCCCTACTCACATCGTTAAACATGATGGCCAAATGGCCGTGTTTTACGATGGTAATGCCGATACAGGTACCGTTGCCTCAGTAGAAGTATTAACCGATAACGACATTGCAAACGAAACAACAGCACTTACTGGTATTCAGTACGACATCAATATGCATGGTGTTGCAGAGCCACGTGGCGAGCACCTAATTGCAACCTTGCGACGCGCTGATAGCGAAAGCACTTCTAATGCGAAAATCCTGCCGGATCAAATTGGTGTTTTCCATCTACATGATGGTGAATATGAGCTTGAACAAACAATTGAAGTTACCTGCCCTGATTTACACGGTGCAGCGCAAAACCATGATTATGTAGCATTTGGTTGTGGCGACGGTGTTCTGGTAGCACACCAGCATGACGATGAATACCATGCAGAAAAAATCGCAAATATTGAAGCGGTTGGCGATTTAAGAATCGGTACTTTATATGGTCATGAATCAAGCAACAGCTTTATTGGTGTTGCATCTGGTCATGGTGGCGGAGCCGCAGTTTTTGTGAGCATCAATCCGAGCGAAGCTGAAATGGAAGCCCTAGAGTGGCAACTTGATGAAGGCGCAAGCGCTGTTTCTTACTCATTCTCAGGAAGCGGTGAGCACTTTTTGGTTCTTGATAGCTTAGGCTTTTTAAACGTGCTTGCAGCCCATGAGCACGACGGCCACATGCACTGGGAGCTTGCAGGTAAAGTAGATATTACTGAAGAAGACATAACAGCGATGCCAGAAGGCATGAACTTTAGCATGACTGTGTCACAAAATAGCGAGTTTGCTTACGTTGCTGACCCGATTGCTCAGCACGTACTAAAAGTACATATCGAAGACCTTGAAATTGAAGGTGATCTTGAATTGACCTTTGCACCAAGCGCCATCACTTGGTTAGGTATCGCAGAAGAAAGTGATGATCACGACCACTGAGAAGTTATGTTTTATGGTATGACATAGCTCGCAAAGGTTGGCATTTACTGCCAACCTTTTTTATTCATATTTTGTAACAGACCTTTCATCGCAACTGCATCGCTATTTAAGCCTTAATGGTTATGATGTAACAGTTCCCAATATAGGATGTAATCCCATGAAAAAACTAACAACGTTGGCACTGGCCATGGCTGCGACACTGGCACCTTGGGCATCAGCTTACGAAACTAAAGACACGCGCTTACTGCGTTTTCCAGATATTCATAATCAAAATGTTACCTTTGTTTACGGTGGCGATATTTACATTGCTAATACGCAAACAGGCGAGAGCAAACGCTTAACTGACCATATTGGCTTTGAAACCTTCCCTAAGTTTTCACCTGACGGTAAACGCATTGCCTTTGCGGCTGAGTACAATGGCAGCCGCCAAATTTATGTCATTAACAGCGATGGCTCAGGCTTAAAACAACTGACTTACTACAACGATGTTGGCCCAATGCCACCACGCGGCGGTTTTGATTATCGTGTTCTCGATTGGACACCAGATGGCAAAAATGTGGTATTTCGTGCTAATCGCACACCGTGGGGTAAGCGTATGGGTCGTCCATACATGGTGCCTGCTGACGGTGGCCTTGAACAGCCTCTAGCTATTCCAGAAACCGGCGGCGGTATGCTTTCGCCAGATGGGAGTAAATATGTTTACACGCCAATTGACCGTGAATTTCGTACTTGGAAGCGCACCCGTGGCGGTCGTGCACAAGATGTCTGGGTTTACGATTTAAAAAGCAATACCTCAGAGCAGCTAACCAGTAACCGCGCTACCGATCAGCAACCAACCTGGGTTGGCGATAACATTTACTTTGTATCTGATCGTGATTACACCCTTAACCTATATCAATACCAAAAAGGCGCTGAGCCGAAAAAACTAACCAACCATAAAGACTTTGACGTACTGTGGCCATCAGCTGGCCCTAATGCTGTTGTCTATGAAAATGGTGGCTACCTTTATCGCTTTGACCCACAAACTCAAAAAAGCACTAAGCTGAGCATTAACATTGCTGGTGTGCGTCAATATGCCATGCCGTACACAAAAAATGTCAGCGACTTTATCGACTCAATGTCGATTTCTCATGACGGTAAACGTGCGCTCTTTACTGCCCGCGGTGAGCTATTTAGCGTACCAGTTAAACAGGGCCCAACGCGTAACTTATCTTACACAGCAAAAGGCCGCGAAATTGACGCAAGTTGGTCGCCAAATGGTCGTTATATTGCTTATATGAGCGATGAAAGTGGCGAATACGAAATTTACTTAAAAGATCGCAGTAAAAATAATGCCACAAAGCAGCTAACCAGCAATGGAACTATTTGGCGCTTTACGCCAATTTGGTCACCAGATAGCTCAAAGCTGTTATTTGCAGATAAGAACCACACACTCTGGTGGATAGACGCAAAATCGGGTAAACAACACAAGATTGATACCAGCATCTACGATGAAGAAGGCATTCGCCAATATACTTGGTCGCCAAATAGCGAAGACATTGTGTTTGTGAAAAACAATGAAAACCGCTATGCCTCACTGTGGCACTACAATATTGATAAAAAGAAAGTGACTCGCTTAACGGATGAAATGACCAATGAGCAAAACCCAACTTTCTCTCCTGATGGCCAATACCTCTACTTTAGCTCAGAGCGCGACTTTAACTTAGCCTTCAGCAGCTATGAGTTTGACTACATGTTTAATCGTGCAACGCGTATTTATGCCGCTGCCGTAAATGACAGTATCAAACCGCTTATCGCGCTACAAAGTGACGAAACAGCGATCGTCAGCGATAAACAAAAAAATGAAGACAAGAAAGCGAAAAATACCCTGCAAAGCAGCGACTTTATGCAACGTGTAACCGCTTTAAATGCACCAGCAGGGGATTATCGCAGTTTAACGGCAGTCAAAGATGGCGTGCTAACACTGGCTAATGGCGGCCTACAATTAATAGGCACAGCTCACGACAGCGAGCTTGAAACTGTGGCTAAAGGGGTAAGCAGCTACACTATTTCAAGCAACGGTGAACACCTGCTTGTGCATGCGGGTAACGATTACAGCTTAATTGAGCCAAAAGCAAAACAAGACCTAGCAGCAAATAAGCTAGAACTTAGTAAGATGACCTTAAAAATTGAGCCACAGATTGAATGGCAACAAATGTATGTTGAAGGCTGGCGTACATTGCGTGATTGGTTCTACGATGAAAACCATCACGGCCAAGATTGGGACGCAATTTTAGCCAAGTATCAACCTATGGCTGATGCTATCTCACACCGTAGTGACTTAGATTACATTCTCAGTGAAATCGCAGGTGAAATTAACTCAGGCCACATTTATGTGCAGTCGGGTGATATGCCTAAAGCAGAGCGTAAAAAGCATGGTTTATTAGGTGCAAAACTTGCCAGCGATCCATCTGGATACGTAAAAATTGAGCAAATTTTCCAAGGTGAAAACTGGCATGAAGACTTCCGTTCACCACTTGGTACAACAGGGGTAAAAGCACATAACGGCGACTATATCATTGCCGTAAATGGCCGCTCAGTAAAAGACGTTGCTAACTTCTACGAATTACTAGAGAACACGCAAGGTGAGCAAGTTGAGCTAGTCCTTAACAGTAAACCGCGCAGCAAAGGTGCATGGCAAGTTACCGTTAAGCCTGTAGCTAGCGAGCAAGGCTTGCGCTATTTAGACTGGGTTAACTCTCGTGCAGCCTACGTTGATAAGCTATCAAATGGTCGTATTGGATATGTTCACTTACCAAATACAGCCTACGAAGGTAACCGCGCCATGTTCAAAAACTACATGCCGCAAACCACCAAAGACGCCATGATTATTGATGACCGATACAATGGCGGCGGCTTTATTCCTGAACACATGATCACTTGGCTTGCCCGTAAACCGCTTAACTATTGGAAACGCCGCGGCGTTGAGCCAACTAAAACCCCACAATTTGCTCATGATGGTCCAAAAGCCATGCTGATCAATGGTTACTCAAGTTCTGGCGGTGATGCTATTCCTTACTACTTCCGTCAAGCTGGGTTAGGTAAGCTCATTGGTACCCGTACTTGGGGTGGTTTAATTGGTATTTCGGGTAACCCAAGTCTTGTCGACGGCGGCCAAGTTATCGCGGCAACATTCCGCATTTTAGATAACGATGGCAACTGGATCATCGAAAACGAAGGTGTCACCCCTGATATCAAGGTAGTTGACCGCCCAGAGCTAATCTACCAAGGTAAAGATCCATCGATTGAACGTGCCGTAGAAGAGCTTTTAAAAGAGCTAAAAGACAATCCGAAAAAGCCTCTCACCGTGCCACCAGCACCGACTGACTTTTAATTCTTAACTGGTTGTTAAAAAGTAAAAACCCCGCAAAGATGCGGGGTTTTTTAGGGTTTTTAATGTTTCTTCCAGCCACTCCAAACATCGTCTTCTTGGTTGGCTTTGTTTTTTTTCTTTTTCTTACCTGTTCCCGCAGGTTTCGCTACGGGCTTGTCGTTTTTAAGTGCTTGTGCGGCATCGAGGTTTGCTTGATTTACGGTAAAACCAGGGACTTCTTCGCGCTCTAAACGAAATTTATTTTTCTTTTCGATAATTTTAAAATGATGAAAGTCTTCGTAATCAATCAGTGATAACGCTAACCCAATTTCACCGGCGCGACCACTTCGGCCAATACGGTGCATGTAATCGGCAGGGCTACGGGGTAAATTGAAATTAATCACTACAGGCAATTTAGCAATATCTAAACCACGAGCAGCAATATCAGTGGCAATTAACACCTCAATTTCGCCATTTTTAAACTTTTCGATTACGCGAGTACGTTCACTTTGGCCCTTATCACCATGAAATACCTGCGCATTAATACCACGCTTTTCAAGCTTACTCGCCAAGTGCCCACAATCTTTCTTTGCATTCACAAAAATCAACACTTGGCGCCATTTATGATTTTTTATTAAGTGCGCTAAAACAGTGGTCTTCTCACCTTTATTTACGGTAAATACACGCTGTACTAGAGTGCTCTCCTGTTTGCTTTGAACTTGTATTTCTACAGGGTCATTTAACAGCTTTTGGGTTAATAGCTTAACTTGATCTGGGAACGTCGCTGAAAACAGCATTGTTTGTTTTTTAGCGGGCATAAGTGCTAATAGCTCAGCAAGTTCTTCGGTAAAACCAAGACTCAACATGCGATCTGCTTCATCAAGCACTAAGGTGTTTACGTTATCAAGCTTAATAGCATTGCTTGAAATTAAATCAAGTAAACGCCCAGGGGTTGCCACAATAATATCGGCACCGCCTCGCAATGCTTGCATTTGCGCATTCACCGACACACCACCGAATACCGCGACAGTTTTAATCGCACCATTAAAATTTGCAGAGTACGATTTAACGCTATCGGCCACTTGCACCGCGAGTTCTCGGGTTGGCACTAAAATAAGCCCTGATACAAAGTTACCTTTGCCTTGTGCTTTTTTAAGTCCCTTATCTAAAAAGCACTTTTGCAGCATAGGCAGAGCAAATGTCGCTGTTTTACCTGAACCTGTATTTGCTCCAGCAATTAAGTCACTACCCGCTAAAATGCTTGGAATTGCTTTTGCCTGAATAGGTGTAGGCTGGGTATATTCAAGATCAGCCAATCGAGCAAGTAGCTCTGGAATAAGGCCAAGTTCGTTGAAATTGCTAGAGTTTGCGGTTGAGGTCATAAAAGGTGTAGGCTCATTACTAAAATAGCCTGCGATTTTAGCGTATTTATTGGCCGTTAAGTAGGGATTAGTGATTTTAAATACCTTTTAAATAACAGCAACTGGTTTATGGTAATTGCTCAATATTAAAATGAGTGCTTTAAAGCCAACATTTAAGTTGGCCATATTTTTAACTCTTGCTCAACTGTGCTTGCAACCTCGTTTTTGTCTCTTTTAAGTAATCAGGGTAAGGATAAGAGTCATCTACAACGGCTATTGCAGCCTTGATTTGAACTAATGCTTGGCGAATATTACCTTGCATTTCATAGCCATATGACAAAGCTGACAGTGCATACGCTGATTTAGGGTAGTTTTTGATATTGTACTTAAACACCTCAATAGCCCGCTCAAATTGCTGGTTATCCGTTAAGCTGTAACCCAGTAGCCTAACAGCGCGGTCTGGTGGCGCTATTTGTTCACCCCATTGCTGAGATAAACGTTGATAATAAGCATCAATTGATGAAACATCATCGCCCAATGCACTCAGAGGCATATGTTTAGATAAAAATAAGCCATGGTACGCATTAAATGCCCCAGCAGCTGAGGTTAGGTTATGCGAAACGCCTGCAAAGGCATCGCTCTTAAAGCGCAAATGTTGCACCGTACTATTTTGCATTGTTTGCTGCATATCATCGTATCTTTCGCGCATAATGCCAGCTTCTTCGCCGATATTCATATATACATAGCTGTTAATAGTTTTGGCTTTAGTAACAAAGGTTTTTAGGCTCTTAGCCGGGGCGCCATAGTTCCACCATACCGCAGGGCTATAAGCAATATGCGCTTGAAATAGCTCAGGGTCAGCCTGCATTGCGTAAAGAGCAAATACACCCGCAGCTGAGGCCCCTGCGATAACTCTATAATCATGAGTACGATACTGTTTATTAACCAAAGGCATCAGTTCTTGCTCTACGAAAGCTAAAAACTTTGCTGCACCACCGCCTTCACCAACAGGCCCTTGTGGTTCTTTGTTCACTGTGGGATAAAAATCTCTAAGTCGATTAGTGCTTTCAATCGCAACGACAATCACCTCTGGCGCTTGATCATTTTGTTGTAAGCGTTCAAGCACAGCATTAATCAATGGTAAATTACCGGCCCCATCTAAACGGTAAATAACGGGATATCTTTTGTTTGGATCTGTTTGGTAGCTTTTTGGTAATTGCACAACGACTGTGCGCTGCTCACTAAGATTACTTGATTCGATAGTATGCGTATGTTGGCTGTAATTTGTAACCGCCTCATCAGCGGCTGGTTGAGCCATAACATGGCTAGTACAGAATAAAAAACCACTAATATAGAGTAACTTAAATAGTCGCACGACTTATCCTTAAGAAATATTGGTAATTTTTTAAGCTAACAGAATTGCAGGTACAAACAAAGATAACTTATGAACTTTTTCGTAAAAAAGTATATGTAAGTCATTATTTTAACTAAAGCGTATGACGCAATATTTGCCCAGCACTTTTACCTGTCATGCCATCTGGTGATTTAATGACTTGGCCATTAATAATGACGTATTCAATTCCTTCTGCGTACTGATGAGGTGCGCTAAACGTTGATTTATCAGCAACCGTCGCAGGGTCGAGTATGACAATGTCAGCAGCATAGCCTTGTGCTATCACTCCTCGGTCAGTTAGGCCCATTCTTGCTGCGGGTAAACTGGTCATTTTACGTATTGCATCAGGTAACGAAATCACCCCTTGTTCACGCACATAATGACCTAGTACTCTAGGAAAGGTGCCGTATCCTCTTGGATGCGGGTTGCCTTTACCAAGTTCTGAACCACCCGCATCGGTGGCGATTGCAGTAATTGGGTAAGCCATGATGTACTTAACATCATCTTCATTAATAGCGTGGAAGATCCCCTGAGCACCGCCATTTGCTTGAATTTCCATGGCAAGTTCAGCGGCTTCACCAATACTTTGCGCTCGCCCTTCTCGTTTTAATACTTCAGCAAAAGTTAGCCCATCCCATGCAGGGTTTGCCGTATAATGCGCTATTTGCAGCCTTGCGGGGTCACCACCGCCTCTGTCTTCACGGATATTTTTGATCAAGCCTTGTTTTATTTTTTGCCTTAACTCTGGATCTTGTAGACGCTTTTCAACTTCAGCTTGGCCACCAGCCAATGACCATGCAGGAAATAATATAGCAAATCGCGTAGAAGAAGCCGTGTAAGGATACTGATCGAGGGTGACATCGAAACCCGCTTTGCGAGCATCGCGAATCATCTGAATAGTGTGCTTACTCTCACCCCAATTTGGATGACCAATCAGCTTATGATGAGAGATATGCACAGGAATACCGGTCTCTTTTGCAACATCGAGCACTTCATTCATCGCCGTGACAATCTCTGCGCCTTCATCCCGCATATGAGAGGCAAAAAATCCATGCTGAGCATGAGCGGTTTCGGCAAGCACCTTTACTTCAGCAAAGTTTGAGTACACACCAGGAACATATTTAAGCCCAGTCGATAAACCAAACGCCCCCTGCTGCATCGCTTTATCTACCAGCACTTGCATTGCTTTTAGCTCATCAGCGCTGGCAAGCCGCTGCTCTTCACCCATTACAGCTTTACGAACATCATTATGGCCAATTAATAAGGCTAAATTAGGTCCTAGAGGTGAACGCTCGGTTTGCGCAAAAAATTGCTTAAAGTCGACAGGTGAAAAACCACAGTTACCGCCCAAAATAGTGGTAATGCCTTGCTGTACTAAGTTATCGAGCCGAGGCAGCTCTGCAATTGAGCGCTCAGCATGGGAATGTAAATCAATAAAGCCAGGGGCAACAATCTTGCCTTTGGCATCTATAACTTGTTGAGCTTTGTCAGCCGTCATGTCACCAATTTTAGTGATCTTGCCGCTTTCAATGCCAACATCTGCGTGAACCGCTTTGCCACCAAGACCATCGAGCAACATAGCGTTTTTGATTATGAGATCAAAAGATTGCCCATAAGCAATGCCGGAGCTGAGCACTAATACGAACAATCCTATTGAGGTTAAAACACTGCGCTTTTTCATTGTTATTATCCTTAGCCTGAGTGTTTAACCATCCTAATCAATTGCAATACAAATTGCATCAGTGAACAGTAATCAAACAAGTTACAGTCACAAAAAAGCCGGCTAATTAGCCGATGTAGATGCTTAACAAAGTCAGAAACAAAAATAACGCGAGCATTTGAGTGAGCAAAAATCGCTCTAATTTTATATATCAAAGTTGGAAACAAAAACTCTGTTGATATATCTTACGTCAGATGATTTCAACTGAAAAAGTTAAACGTATTCTATTTTGCATTGCTAATTACGATCGATTTAAACGCCATTAACAATACAATCTATTTTTATGACTCTGTCTTTGCTCGTCCATTCGCCTTGGCTTTGTATAGTAAGCCGTCACATTGTTTAATAATACTGTCTATATTAGAAACCTGATTGATTTCGACAACACCTGCTGAAAAGCTAACATTTGTCGTAGAGTCCAATTCTTTCCAGCTATTAATACCTTCAAATTTTTCTCTAATGCCATCAACGAGCGTAACCGCTGTCTTTTTATCTAAGTTGTTTAATATTAATAAAAACTCTTCACCGCCATAACGACAAAATAAATCTGTTTCTCTAATACGTTCTGAAACTACGTTACTAAACCCTTTTAAAACTTCGTCACCGGCTAGGTGACCATAGGAGTCGTTTATTTGCTTAAAATGATCCAGATCCACTAGAACGAAACAGGTCGAGTTATTAACTTGCAGTGCCTTCTCGGCCAATTTGTACATTGCTCTTCTTGTTTTTGCACCAGTCAATGTATCTGTTTCTGCTATTCTTTTTAAGGCCCTCTTATCACGCCAAAACATAAATGTAGCTGTCGCCAGCAAAGAAAATAATAGAATAAAAATGATGAGCTGTAGGTTAAGGTTTTCCTTCTTTAGTTCTGCCTTTTCCTGCATGGATAATTCATTTCTAAACTTTGCTATTTCAATATCCCTAGTTAAAGAATCAATCGGCGTAATGTTCCCTATCCCAAAATGTTCTGAGTTGTAATTTACCCTAGCAGATTGGTATAACTTACCAAAGTAAAACGCTTTATCATAATTACCATTTAACTCATATAATCGTCTTAAGTTATGATTAATAGTTAAACTTACATCCCCCGGGTGATTACTGTTATTCATGAAAGAATTTGCCTGATCGGCATAGTCTTTAACTATACGCTCAAATTCGACTTCTTTGCTTTCCTCTATTGCCGATGCTAGAGCTCTAGCAAGCTTTAAATACATAACTAATGATTCATTTGGTTGATTACCAATGAGTTGTTCCATTTGTTTAGAAAGCTTTAAAATAGTTACCCCATCCTGCTGTTGATTTCGATGAGTTAATACAGAAATTTTCAACATCTTAGAAATAAACAGTTCGATATCATTTTTATTGCGTTCAGCTCTTCTAATTGCTTCGTCACTTAATTTAAGCGCCTCGTCAAACCGACCCAGTTTATTAAGTGCATAAATACTGGGATTGATGTATAGAGGTTTTCTTTCTTCTTCACTTAATAATGATAACAATACATTACCGTGCTCTAAAGCAGCCATATGCAGTTGCAAATCGTTATAAATGTCTGCAATCCAGTGATGAACACGGATTGATGACATTTGGGTTTCCATAGGCCTCAACGGGTCAAATTTTCTCAAATAAGGTAAAGCATATTCATATTCAGATAACGCTTTGAGCAATGAAATTTCTTCTATTTCTTCTCCTAAACGAGCACTAACAATTGCAATTGCATGCTTGTCTCCAAGTTCAATAATCTGCTGTTTCAAGTTTTGTAACTGTGGGATAGTGATGGCAACTCTTTTATTAGGAGTTGATTCGACATTAACACCTTGAATATAAATGTAAAAACTTCTATTCGCAGCGTATAACTCTGTATCAATAGATTGTAAATAAGCCCAGTTTTGCTCAGATAAATTATATTGGTTGATTGTTAAAGTTGAAGATAACAGGCCCCGAGAAGCAAGAGTTTCCCTAATTATCGTTTGAAATATTTTACCAAGTATAGAATCGTCCGCTAATAAGTTTGAATTCTCTATTTTTTCAATAAGTTCAACACGTCCAGCCCCATTGACCTCTTCAATAACCTGCGATGCCAAATAAACAAGTTTGCTGTATTCCCCAGCAATTTGCTGCGGTGTTTGAGGTTGAGCTTTGCAATTCGCAAAGAATAGAGTTAGTGCAATATATGCCAACCAAATACTTATTTTTTTGATAACTTGCTGCTCCGAACGTTTAATCATTTCTATCAAAACTTATAACAATATCATTAAGCTATATAATATAAAACCACATAAAATCCCCCTTATTACTTATCAACCTTGTGATAAAAACAAGTTAACAATAAGGGTAGTAGATTGTGCTCTGAGGGGTGGGAAGTCCACTTGTTCAAATAAAAATGGCTGCCTTAATATTTGAAATTCAATTTTTTGGACTTCATCTAATGTTATTGGGCATCTTTAACTATAGCATCATCACGCTTTTTATATTTTCAATATTCAGCTTTATTGGACTCTTCGTTATGTGAATCGTTAAACTTAAACTGCGTGCGCAACCAGAAATCGAATGGCATGGTAAGCCAGCAGCTTTAGCTGCTGCCATATTTTAGATAAACCATCTTCCAAAAGACAATTTAGGGCTGTTTATGACATTCCTACAAAGAAACAAGGTAAGTCTGGAGGTGTGGGAGAGGTATACGAATACTAAATATCATTAAAGTAATAAAACGGCCATGAAATTGGCCGTTTTAATATATTTCAAACTTTGTTCTGTAGTTTCCAACTTTATTTAGAATCCACAGCCGGCTCTTTATACTTTAACTTACTCAACCGTTACCGATTTTGCTAGGTTTCGAGGTTGGTCTACGTCGGTGCCTTTAATAACCGCAACATAGTATGAAAGCAGCTGTAGTGGAATTGTATATACAACTGGGGCAATCACGTCATCGACATGATTTACGTTGATTACACGCATCGTTTCGTCAGAATTGAACGCTGAGTCTTTGTCTGCGAATACATAAATAATACCGCCACGGGCACGTACTTCTTCTACGTTTGATTTAAGCTTTTCTAGTAGTTCGTTGTTTGGTGCCACAACAATGATAGGCATGTCGGCATCAATCAACGCGAGAGGGCCATGCTTAAGCTCACCCGCTGCGTATGCTTCGGCGTGAATGTATGAAATCTCTTTCAGCTTAAGCGCACCTTCCATCGCGATTGGGTATTGTGAGCCACGACCTAAGAATAGTGAGTGGTGCTTGTCAGCAAATTCTTCAGCTAAATCTTCAATCCCTTCAGCAAGTAGTAATGCTTCTTCTAACTTGTTAGGAAGTGTTTTAATTGCATTCACAATCGCACTTTGATCTAGGCCTTTTTCTTGGGCAATAGATGCCGTTAGCATTAATAAGCCAACAAGTTGTGTGGTGAAAGCTTTAGTTGATGCAACACCAATTTCAGCACCTGCTTTTGTCATAAAGGCTAAATCAGATTCACGTACTAACGATGAACCCGGTACGTTACAAATGGTCATTGAAGCCATGTAACCTTGCTGTTTTGCAAGACGAAGTGCAGCAAGCGTATCGGCTGTTTCACCAGACTGTGAAATTGTCACAAGTAAGCTGTTTTCATGTACAAATGATTCACGGTAACGGAACTCAGAAGCAATCTCGACATTACAGCTTACGCCTGCAAACTGCTCAAGCCAGTAACGAGCAACCATGCCTGAGTGATATGATGTACCACAGGCAATAATTTGTACGTGTTTTACGTCTTTAAAGATTTGCTGAGCACTATCGCCGAAGGCATCAATCGCTACAGTATCATTAACTAGGCGGCCATCAAGCGTGTTACGTACAGCAAGTGGCTGCTCGTAAATTTCTTTCAGCATGTAGTGACGATATTCGCCTTTACCTGATGCATCTTGCGTAATGTTTGATTCAATCACTTCGCGCTCTACTGCATCGCCGTTTGCATCAAAAATTTCAACACTGTCGCGAGTAATACGAGCAACATCGCCTTCTTCAAGGTAAATAAAGCTACGTGTAACAGGTAATAGAGCAAGTTGGTCAGAGGCAATAAAGTTTTCGCCAAGACCCAAACCAATCACCAATGGGCTACCAGAGCGCGCTACGATGATTTCGTTGTCGTTCGCTTTATCAAAAACAACGGTACCAAATGCACCTTCAAACTGCTTCACAGCAGCTTGTACAGCTGCTAAAAGCGTATCGTGCTGTTGGCGAAGTTGGTGAATAAGGTGCACCATTACTTCAGTGTCTGTTTCTGATAAAAACTCATAACCGTCGCCTTTAAGCGCATCACGTAGACTGGCATGGTTTTCGATAATACCGTTATGAACTAAGGCAATTTCGCTGTTCGAAACATGTGGGTGAGCATTCGCTTCAGTTACGCCACCATGAGTTGCCCAGCGTGTATGTGCGATACCTGTAGTACCATTTACTGCTGCATCATTCAGTGCCGCTTCAAGATTAGCAACCTTACCCACTGACTTTACAGTGTTTAGCTCAGTACCTTTAAGTAAAGCCACACCAGCCGAATCATAACCACGGTATTCAAGACGCTTTAGGCCTTCAACAAGTATTTTGTTTACTGGGCGTTCTGCAACAGCCCCAACGATTCCACACATAATTTCTCCTTTTGCACATGCCAAAGCGTTTTACTTTGGGCGGTATGTGTTGTCATAAATTTAATGTAATAAGGTGTTGTCGGTCTTATTACGGGTTATTCAATTTCTGCACAGATCAGCTGTACTCCACATGCTGTTATCGCCTCACGCTTATCTGCGCTTAGATTGTTGTCTGTGATAACAGTGGTAACACGCTGCCAAGGCAGTTCTAAATTAGGTATTCTTCGGCCAATTTTTTCTGACTCTACCAGCACCACTACCTCTCGGGCAGCTTCAGCCATCACTTGGCTAAGCCCCACTAATTCATTGAAGGTTGTGGTACCTCTATCAATATCAATGCCATCGGCACCAATAAAGAGTTGGTCAAAGTCGTAAGAGCGTAGAACATTCTCCGCAACTTGGCCTTGAAACGATTCTGAATGCGGATCCCAGGTTCCCCCAGTCATCAATAATGTTGGCTCATTTTCTAATGAAAGTAGTCGGTTAGCGACATTAATAGCATTGGTCATCACCACTAAACCGCGTTTACTCGCAAGCTCTGGGATCATCGCCGCGGTAGTGCGACCGCTATCAATGATGATGCGGTTATGATCTTTAATCAGCTTTGCAGCGGCCTGTGCGATTGCCATTTTGCGAAGCGAGTCGCTTTTCTCATTGCTATTTGCAACGATTTCTTGCGGCAGTGCAATAGCACCACCGTACCGGCGCAGTAATAAGCCACTTTTTTCAAGTGCTGTCAGATCTTTACGAATGGTCACTTCAGAAGTTTGAAACTGCTCAGCTAACGCTTCAACAGCAACTTCACCAAGTTCATTCACTTGGCTTAAGATTGTATGGCGACGTTGTTGAGTGTTTCGTTTTGTCATTTATATGATCACATAAGTTTCGTTTCGAAAGTTTTTGGATTTTAAACGAAACAATATAAATGGCAAGTCAATGTTTTGAGAACACACCTTATTAAGATATGTGGCCTATAGAGCCATTGATTAAATGCTTAAAGAAACTATTTCTGTAGATTGCTTTCCTAACCTTTTAATAATAATTAAATTATTTATCTTATCCACATAGAAATAAGGCCAAACTTCATTAAATGGAAACTCCTGTGTTAACAGAGTGCTGCCATCAACATCATTTATATTCATTTCATAGAAAGTTGTATTGCCAATAAGGTTATAATTACTCCATAACACTCTATCTTCAACAATAGCCCAGTTTACAATTGCATCGTTAGGCAGCGTTATCGGTAAGGCCGTAAAGCTATTATTATAAGCATCAAATCGAGATAAATTCCCCCACTCGTCACCCACTATGTACCCTCCTTCAAATTCGCGAATATAACGATAACCTTTAAAAAGGAGCGTATTCGTTCTATCTGCCATAGTCTGTTCAAAAATCTGCCACTCCCCATCTGTTTTGATAGAATAGAGGATAGAGTCTTCATTATCGGAAAAGCTGACATCCCCGATCAATTCATCTGTTTTCGATACGTAATTCAATGTATTCGTTATGACATTGAATATAGCGGTTCGGTTATGATGCTTGAGTAATACATATTGTCCAGATTTTGAAGGACTGATCAATTTAAGTGGCTGCTCGGTTTTAAATAATTCAACTTTACTTGCAGAGTTATGCTTTTCATGTAGGGTTAAATAATTAACTTTATTGCGTTTTTCTATCACCCACACTTTATTGCCTAAAGAGTGATAGGTGGTAATACGCCCCTGTTCAGTGTTATTACTTTGTATCACTTCTGTGGTTTTAAATACCTCCATAGGAAGCTTTTTTTCAATAAAAGTATTAAGTCTTTCGCGAGTTTTAATCGCCAATAAAGTATGTGGGTCAAGTACGTTTAGAGCTGTAACAGTGGTATTCATAACCACTTCTGTATTGCCTGTTTTAATATTTAACTTTATCAGTTGTTTCTTATCAGCAAAAACAAGGTGCTCATCATTAAGCCATTGCAAGCTGTAAATCACATCATGATGATCATAATTAAAAAGCGTGTTGCCGGTTTCAGGATCAAGAATACGTATGTTATTACGTTTACTGTCTAAAAATACTCTAAGCACAGCAACTTTACTCATATCAGGTGAAATATCAGCATATGAGTCATACACCCCTTTTTGAGCCACAGATGTCACTTCTTCTATAAGGCCGCCTACTCTATTTAACTTATAAAGAAGCATGCTACCGTGAGGTTGCTTTTGCCCTGTAAAAAATAGGCTATTATCATTTTTATTAAAAAATACACTGGTAATAAAATGAAAATCGGAAACTAACACCTCTACGTTATTCGCTGGGTTTATTAGAGATACCCTCTTAATTTTTGCAGAGCCAACATCATTATCCGAAAAGTATAAATATCGATCATTATTTGAAAATGCTAATCCAATAGGCAAGGTTGCAGTGTCTGTGAGAGGTTTAATTGACTGATTATCTAGATTTTTCAAGTAAATTTGATAATTACTCTCGTGACTTAATCGATTGCTAAAAGCGATGTACTTACCATTATTCGATACGCCAAGTGATCGCTTTTCAGAAGTAATAGTGTCAATAACTGTCAGGGGATCGTCATGGTTTTTTTTAGGTAGAAAATATACAAACAGAGCGCAAATAAATGCTATCGAAAAGGTTGCTAATATAAGGTTATATTTTTTTCTTTGACTAGTTGGGATGTGTGTATTCGAAGGTTGCTCTGTTTCTATAGAGGACACTTCTTCAATAGTGCAAATAAGCTTATAGCCCCGTTTCGGAAGAGACTGAAGAAAAGTAGGTTCTTTGTGATCATCACCTAATACACTACGGATTTTACTAATAACTCGTCTAACAGCAGCATCAGAAACACAACGATCTTGCCATAGGTTTTGGTGTAAATCAGCCATTGAAATGTAACGGTCGTTATGCTCAATAAAATACATTAAAACAGCAAATACCTTTGGCTCTAATATAATTGACTGTTCATCAACCAGAAGAGACATCTCTTCTGTATTTAAATAGCACTTTCCAATCCGAATAAGCATACAACTGAGTCACTCATCTACCTTAATGATCCCTCTACAAAATATTGTACTTTACTATTAACTAGGTTACTACAAACAATATAAACACTTGATAAATAAAAAAGTTACAGTTTAGTCACAGTAAAATCAGAGGAAGATTATTGGTTTCATGATTGCCTTTACGTATTTTACCTTCTCGACTTCAAGCCTTTTGCCACAGCATTAGTAAGTTAAAAATATTTATATTGATAAAACGTGCATTGATAGCAGAGAAATGATCACATGAGTTAGGAAGGAAAAAAATAATGAAACTCACATCTAAACTTATTTATCAGGGGTTAATTGGTTTGTCAGCCATTATGCTTTTATCTGGTTGGCGGTTAGGGTTTGCAGATAATGCAGAAGTGCTCTCTCTTGAATCTGTAACGATGGCAAAAGTAGAGCGAGGTGACTTTTCTATTAAAGTTGAAGGTTATGGTTCTCTTCAATCAATTAATAAAAGACTGCTCACAGCCACCAGCAATGCTGTTGTCGACGAAATAAAGCTAAAAGCAGGGGCCGTTGTAGAGCCTGATACAGTTATCCTGACATTAAACAACCCTGAGCTTGAGAGTAAGCTTCGTCTAGCTTTAGCAAAGCTCAAAAATGCAAAGACACAGAAACGTCAAACTTTGTTAGTGCAACAACGGGAGCTGTTAAACAATGAATCAAGTATCTCTGAGTTAAAAGCACAAGCAGAAATTGCCATGCTCCAAGTAGAAGCCGAACGCTCTTTAGCTAAGTCGGGAATAGTCTCTGGGATTAGTGCTAAAAAAAATGAATTGGAAGCGAAGCAGTTACTTAAACGCATCAGCCTCGAAGAATCAAAATTAGACAAGCTCACTGAAATGCAAAAAGAAGCACTTTCAATTCAAGATGATCTTATTTCTCAAGCTGAAGATGAGTTCAACGTCGCAAAACTTATGGTCGAGCAATTATCTGTAAAAGCAGGAATGAAAGGGGTCATCCAGCGCCTTCCTCTCAGTTTAGGGCAAAGTGTAACAGCAGGCTCTGAGCTTGCACTCATTGGCAGCCTATCGCCATTAGTTGGGGAAATAAAAGTTCCGCAAATTCAAGCGCACTTAATTCAAATGGGCATGAAAGCCGACATTACAACACTCAATGAGCAGGTGCATGGACGAGTCGTTCGTGTTGACCCTGTTATCAATGATGGTGCTGTACAGGTTGATATTGAACTTGAAGCAATTGAGCATGGCAGCATGAAACCAATGCAACAGGTTGATGCAACCATCTACGCTGACGTACAAAAAGATATGAATTACATAAAACAACCCAGTGATGCTAAAGAGGGAGCCTATGGTTCACTATTCAAGCTAACGAGTGATAACAGGGCTGTTAGAGTTGATGTGCAATATGGCAAAACATCAGGACAGCTAATTCAAGTGTTATCAGGCTTAGAGCCTGGCGAGCAAGTTATTATTTCCACCTTAGATATTCCTGCTGAAACAAAAATGATAAAAATAGAGAGCTAGAAGTATGAACACTGAAATTTTAAGGGTTAATAACTTAACTAAGTCCTTTACCAATGGCGATCAAGTTAGTCAAATTTTAAAAGGAATTAGCTTCACTGTTTATGATGGCGAATTTATTTCTATTTCAGGCCCATCAGGGTGCGGAAAATCAACTCTGCTGAATATTATGGGATTACTCGACACCCCACAAAGCGGTGAATATTACATCGACGGCTTACTGGTTTCTGATATGGACTCAACGCAGCGCTCTAAAGTTCGTGGAAACAGAATCGGCTTTGTATTTCAATCTTTTAATCTAATAGATGAAATGACCATCTTAGAAAATGTAGCACTGCCTTTAAAATACAGAGGGGATTCGCTTTCAACGCGCCATGCACGAGCTTTAGATTGCTTAGAAAAAGTAGGCCTTGCAGATAAAACTGATTTATACCCTAACCAAATATCAGGGGGTCAACAGCAACGCGTTTCCATTGCTCGCGCTTTAGCTGGTGATTCAGGAATTATGCTTGTCGATGAACCAACAGGTAACTTAGATTCTAAAAACGGTGATGCCATCATGGCATTGATCAAAGACCTTAATCAGCAAGGCACAACTATCGTTTTAGTGACCCATGACCCGCGTTATGCCAACATGGCATCTCGTAATATTCAATTAAAAGATGGCTCAGTAATAGCTGAAAATGATGATATCAATACGCCAATAGAGGCAAATCGAGTTGCTCAGCCATGTTAAAAGTAGCCTACAATACCTTCAAACGTGCTAAACAGTACTATTTAACTACCGTATTTACATTAGCGCTCACTCTTTGCATGGTACTAAGTGCATTTAGCTTAGTGGATTTAGTCTTTTTCTCCCCCTTACCTTATCAACAAAGTGATAATTTATATTTACTGGAAGGCACCGTAAACTCAAAAAGCTATTCAGGCCCTGCTAGTAATTCAAAAGTAATGAGTTATATAGAGAATGAAAATACTCTCTTTACTGACATGGCTACCTACCATAAGTGGACCAGTTATAAATTATTAGACAGGCCAACTAGACCCGCTGTAGACGTTATTCTTGCATCTAATAACTTGTTTGACCTGCTTGGTGTAAAACCTGAACTTGGCAGATTATTTAATAACACCGAGGCGCTCGGCAGTAAACACATGTCTGTCGTTTTAGGCTATAGGGCATGGCAAGAACTTTTCCAGGGGCGAGGTGATATCATTGGTCAAAAAATACAGTTAAATCAACGCCGATTTACTATTGTTGGTGTAGCTACAGATAATCTTGTTCTGCCCCACTACAAAAATATAAACGATGCAATATGGTTACCTATTGATGTCGACGAGGTATTTGATCCCAAAACAGCAAATGGGTTTATGGGTGCATACAAAAGTGTGGTTAGATTAAAAAGTACAGTATCAGAATCTGCAATCACACAACAGTTATCAGATCTATCACTGAAAGGCGCTCAGCTCTATGCTCCTAATATTCTGAAAGACTTTACTGTTAACGCACGTATCACGACATTTAGTGAAGCATTAAAAGGTGATAGCGGAAAAATAGTACTTATGTTGCTTTTAGGCGTTTGTTTATTATTAATCATTGCACTGATCAACCTGTCTAGTATGCAACTTGCAAAAGCAATTACCCGTATAAAACCTATTGCTATTAGCTTTGCATTTGGGGCAAGTACAAAACAACTCATTGTTGAAACACTAAAACATAACCTATTACTCATTAGCATTGCTGTCATACTAGCATTAACACTCACCCAAATAGGGTTTATGGTTATTCAAAGCTTAGCCGCAAACGCCATACAACGATTAGATACGCTTTCGCTAAGCATTAATACGCTTCTCTTTTCAACATTTTTGATTGTTACTATTGCTGCACTGTATTCATTTATAGAATTGAGTGTCGTAAAAGAGAAAAACTTAATTAGTAGCTTGCAAAGCAGCGGTAAAGGAACCGGAAAACAAATGAGTTCAGCGACAAGCCACTTGTTAGTTGGCTTACAGATCTTATTCTCCTTTTTAGTATTAACTGCCGCAAGTCACGTTGTTTTGGTTACACTCTCTGAAGCACTGAGAGATAATGGCATAAACACTAAAGGTAAATACTCACTTACAATAAATTACAGTAATATCGACAAATCTAATGAGCGAATCAATATTCATAAAGCGGTTATCCAGCAGTTATTAAACCTCAATAATGTGAGCAGTTTGGCAACTTCATCAGAACAGCGCTTACCCGATACGGTTAACGTCAATCAAATATATGATGAAGCTGGTCAATATATTGCGCAAGCGCGTAATAGCTTAGTTTCCAACAATTATTTTGCAGAATTAGATCTTAAATTAACAGGCAAGGGCTTTAACAAAGGTGATGAAAAACTCAAAAATCCGCCAATTGTAGTCAATCAACGCCTTGCGGATATGTTGGATAAAAACACACAAAATGTACTAAATAGTAAAGTCAGCTTTGACAGCAAAACGTTTTATTCTATCGTAGGTGTAGTCAGTAATACCTACGTACCAGGAAGACCTGAAAGTGAAAACTTTGAAGTGTTCACACCCAAAGATTTCCCAGGCTGGAGTCAATATACCTACCTTCTAACAATGAAAGATTCCGCATCAATATCGCAAATTCAGCAACTGATCTACGGGATTGATAAACGCTTAGATATACATTCATTAGCGTCATTAACAACTCAATTTGATGAGCAACGACAACGCCATTTAAACGCTGCCTGGCTTGCTATTGTCCTTGCATCAACATCATTGCTTATGGTGTGTATTGGCATAAACGGCATTGTTAACTACCTAATTAAAGTACGCAAATATAGTTTAGGCGTTAAGCTTGCTATGGGCGCTGATAACCTAAGATTGTTAAAAGAAAGTTTACTAGAGCTTATGCAACCCATAACGATGAGCTTGGTACTCGCCTTTTCATTAGCATTTTTAATCATTGGTTATTGCTTTTCACTACCAAATGTAACCCTGACTATAAACTGGTGGCTGACACTATCCATCTGGCTTGGCCTTTTAACTATGGCTGTCATCACGAGCTTTTTTCCAATCAATAAAACACTTAGACAAGATCCAATAAAGGCATTACGCAATGAATAGATTTCTTATATTTATAGTATTGCACGCAGTGGCACTTACAACAGAACATTAACTCCTTTTGGCTTTCAGGGTGAAAAGCGTACGTTATGGCAAGCAAAAGAGACATATATAGACTTATCACCAATCATGTTCGCAGATAAAATACATTCGCCATTACTGCTTATTCATGGCGAAAATGATCAAAACTCCGGTACTTACCCCATGCAATCCATGAGAATGTATCAAGCATTGGTTGCGAATAAAAAGACAACTCAACTCATTATGCTCCCTTATGAAGGCCACTCTTATAGAGCGAAAGAGAATTTAACATACTTACTTAAAGAATAGTCTGCTTGGCTCAATAAATGGTTAAGACCTCCCAATGCAAAGTTCTGACGTAATATCACATGCTCTTTTGCAATCGGTAAAGGACAGCGTAAAATGTGACTACTCTACGCATTACATAATAAATTATGAAAGCATTTAATAGTTTAGAAGAGTCATTTATAAAACAACGAAAAAATGCCCATGAAATTTGCCGTTTATTTGCCAAAAGCCCAAGTAAAGGCAATTTAAAACGACTAAGAAGCATGTTTGCTCACTGTGGCGAACAGGTTGTTATTGAAGCTGGTTTTCATTGTGATTATGGCAGTGGTATTAAAATAGGTGATCGCACCTTCATCAATATTAACTGTACAATGCTTGATGCACCGCTATCTGATGCGCAAATTACGATAGGCGATGACTGCTTAATAGGCCCTAATGTGCAAATACTCGCGGTATCGCATGCAGTAAACCCAACCGAGCGTTTAGCAAAAGCTAACTTTGCAGCACCGATTAGCATCGGCAACAATGTATGGATTGGTGCAGGCGCTATGATACTTGCAGGTATTACAGTTGCTGATAATGCCGTGATTGGCGCAGGGGCAATAGTTACCAAAGATGTCGCGGCAAACACCCTAGTAGCAGGTAACCCCGCGGTGAAGATAAAAGATATTTAAGTACACACTTAAGTCACATCGTTCGCTAAAGCACATACTACACGAGCCCGCTACGTATATTTTATACCAATGGTATAGTTGTTTAGATTAACCTGATAATCAATGGGCTTACTAGGATTAGTCCACAACCAAAACCAACTTTTACTTGCCATGCTTTATATTTACCTGTGACTTTAATCCCTAAAAATGGACTTAATAAATCGACGCGACGCGCACCTATAAACACTAGCCAACAAAGAATAAAAGTGAGACTTAGTATAAGTAGTGACTCCATGAAACCACCTAATTGCAGCTTCGATAAATAAAAGGCAAGGCCAATAATCACACTTTGATGTAAGAGATAAAAAGGAAATACCGCTGAGTTCAATAAAGCCAATTTAGGGTGATCGTGATTTAAAAAACGTTGTGCTAGTGCCAACATCATTAACACACCAACTAATCGTTGCGCGGTATACAACATATCCATGCCCGTAATTTGCCACTGACTGGCAGCTGAGTTTTGCCAAATCATGTTATAGCCCGCCACTACAATCAGGTAACCTACAATAAATACCACGCATAATGCCCTCCAATGAAGAAGTAGCCGACTATAAAATACTGAGTGCCACGCAAGTAAGTAACCATAAAGTAAAAATAAAGCACCCATGGGGTATCGAAATGTATCGCTCGGCCAGCTCAACTTTAAAATACAAAGCGGCAATAGCAATACGATAAAAATAATTAATAACGACTGTTCACATAGACGTGTAATCACTGTTTGAACATAATGGTGATGAAGCAGTGGCAGAGCAAACACGAGCAATAAGGTAAATTGCCATAACGAGCGTAAGTACCAAAGATGGTTTACATCAACATGAGGCCAAATACCTGCTTGATAATATTCAAATAGAGGGTTTGTCAAATCAAAAAACTGCAAGTAAAACTGCCAGTAACTTATCGCTAAACCGGTCTCTTGGCTCATTTGCGCATATAGCTGAACTGGCACAATAAACCAAACTCCAATTAATAATGGCAGTAATATTCTGACACTGCGTGATATTAAAAAACCACCTAAGCTAGCGCGCGCAATTATGAACCTCAGTGCAGCACCTGAGATAAACCAGATTAACCCCATCCGCCAAGGCGACAATAAGAGCATGATGTTTTCTATATTGCTGGATAAATACTGACTTTTAAAGTGAAAGCCCCAATTTTGAGTGTATAACATACCTGTGTGGTAAAAAATTAATAAGCCAAAGGCAAGTACTCTTAGCCAATCTAAATCATAACGACGCGGTGGTAACTCAACGGCTTGATTAAACGCATTTTGCCATGGCTGTAATAACGTGCGTGTTGTGTTTTTAATTATTATTTTAAGTTTCATGATTGATTATGGTTACGACAAGTTAATAACAACTATGAACAACACATAACGTTAAGCTATCAGAAAAGGTCGATAAAACAATCAGTAGGGATAAACGGTGGATATCAGGGATAGTATGTTTGGTGATTTATCACTATCTTGTTAGTCTAATTACGGTCTTCAAAGAGTAACAATAATAATGATCACCTTAATGCATTTTCAGCGTAACCGAACTTGGTATGCGACATTATTTTTATTTAGTTATATTTTTATAAATAACACTATTAATGCCAGCTCAGATATCATGGAAGCCCAACGCGATGGTGAACTGTCATTTTTGCTTTGGGAGCCCTTTGTCTGGGAATATTCAAGCGCTATCGGCACCTTACTATTATTTCCTGCTTTAGTTTGGTTATTGCAAACCCAACCCTTTAATTGGCAAAAGATCACTCGCTCATTGCTCACTTATTTATTCGCAAGCATTATTTTTTCCTTATTACACGTAGGGATCATGGTCGCTATCCGTGAGTTCATTTACACAATTCAAGACATGCAGTATGACTTCGGGTTGCTGTGGTTTGAGTTACTTTATGAATACCGTAAAGACTTATGGGGGTTTTTATCTTTAATTGTGATTATTAAAACGTATCAATACATTGTTAGCCAATTAACCGGCGAAGCCAAGCCAATCAATCATGAAGAAAACGCCCAACAGGATTTGAATTTCGACCGATTACTGGTTAAAAAACTAGGCAAAGAGTTCATCATCTGTACAGATCAAATTGACTGGCTTGAATCTAGCGGCAATTACGTAAACCTACATATTGGCTCACGTATTTATCCGCTACGTACAACCATGACCCATCTTATATCTCGGTTAGAACCGCAAGGTTTTTGCCGTATTCACCGTTCTCATGCTATTAGACTCGATGTGATTGAATCAATCACGCCATTGCCAAGTGGTGATAGTGAAGTGAAACTTACAACGGGAAAAATACTTAACTTATCACGTCGTTACAAAGAGCAGTTTAAAAAACAGGTTAATTCGTCTGCCGCTCATTTTTAGCTAACTGTATATGACGTTTTTCTGCATAAAGAATTTGCTGGACTTGGTGGCCATTTAAAGGTGTAAAAAAGCCCAGCTGTATTGCTAGGCTTGGAATGGATCATGAGTTGTGTGTTACTCATAACGAAGGATTAATGATGGACGGGTGCTGGCCGCCTTGAAGGCAAGGGTTGCGACAGTCAGCCAAGTAAAGAGTGCGACCAAAAGTGCCGCAGTGCCATACACCCACACGGCTTGCTCAATACGGTCGTTAAAACCTTGCAACCAGTCATCCATTAGCCAATAAGCTAGAGGCAAAGCAATTGCCGCTGCTGCGAATACTACGATTAAAAACTCACGGGCAAGTAGGTTAACTAAACTTAAACGGGTTGCACCCAATACTTTTCGAATGGCTAATTGCTTTTGCTGACGTTTCGCTGCAAACGCAGCAAGTCCAAATAAACCTAAGCAACTTAAAAACATGGCCAGCACAGAGAAGTTTCGAATGAGCACAAACAAATCATGCTCGACGCTATAAACCTTGGCTAAGTCTTGCTGCATCAAGCTAAATTGCGGATCGGCGGTTAAATTAAACTGCTTTAAAAGCTGGCGTAACTGATTAAATAACTGAGAAAAGTTTGCTTGTTCGGTGCTTACCACCAATCGAACGGTTGATTGCGAGCTATACCCTGCTGAAAATGACACAGGCAGCCAATCATCTTTCGCCGAACCGACTTTAATGTCTTTTACCACACCGACAATGGTTGCATTAATATTGCGATAAAGCCCCTGAACATGCAGACCTACCACCTCATCCACATTATCGTAGCCAGCACGCTTTGCCATTTGTTCGGTCACCAAAATAGCCATTGCTTGAAGGTTACCTTCGCCCTGCTGCGCCTCAGTATGCTCATCGGTAGAGTGCAGCCAATCGCTCTGAAACTGTGGTGAAAAATCTCGGCCTGCAAGTAGTGTCAGACCCAAGGTTTCAACGGCATGGAAACCTGTGCCTATGGTCGGTGGCAGTTCGCTTTCTTCGTAGCCATTGGGCCAACGGAAATAAAAGCTTTCAAGAATACTGTCGGTTAAATCTGTGTCTGTAGTGGTCACTTGCATGACACCTGGCAGCGCACGGATCTCATTAAGTATCGCGTGTTCTTTTTCCATCAATTGCTTGCTGCTTAAATCATGTATCACAATGCGATCTGTCGCATCATAACCAAGCGACAAGTTTTGCAAGAACGTTAACTGTTGTAAGCTCACCATAGTACAAACAATTAAGGCCATTGCCATGGCTGCTTGAAATACTAACAGGCCTTTACGCACCGCTTGACCTGTTTGCAATTGCCCTGCAAGTAAACTTTTTAGCGATGCGCGTGCGACACAAAAAGCCGGATAAGCACCAGATATTAAAGCCAATAAAAACACCACGCCCAATACAGCTAGCAATTGTGACCAGTCCCAAATAAGCTGCAATGGTCGATTCGCAAAGGCACTAAAACTTGGTAATAACATCTCAACCCAACACAACGCTAACAACGTAGCAAGGATCACCAATAGCAAGGCTTCTAACAAAAATTGCAGTATTAATTGTCGCTTACTCGCCCCCAAGGTTTTGCGCATGGCAATTTCTTTGATGCGATAAAGCAATTGCGATACCGCAATATTAATGTAATTGGCTGCAGCAATAGCGAGTAGTAAGACACTTAGCACCAAGCTCAAGTTCACTAAAAAAGCCGAGCCGCCTGGTTTAAATTCAAAGGGCGAATGGGCTTTAAAGTACACCTCTCGCATCGGCACTAAACGATACTCAAGTTGGCTATTCTTTAACTGATATTTTTCGATAAGACGACTAGCTAACAGCTTTTCGATGTCTTTTAAATCAGCTCCTTGCTGAGTTTTTAGATAAACATAACTCGATATATCGTTATGTATGGTGAAATCAACAGACACTAAAGCATGGAACAAAAAGTGACTGTTATCGGGTAAATCATCAAAAACAGCACCCACAGTGACACTTTGCTCGCCCATCAATAACGTTTGTCTGAACGCTTTACTGGCGCTACCAAACAGCCTTGTGGCTTCACTGTTACTCAGAGCTATTTGATTGGGCACAGAGAGTACTTGTTCTAGGTTGCCAAGCATCACCTCTAAATGAATAAAATCGCGAATATTAGCCGATGTACCATATAAATTACGCAGCTTAAATGCTTGCCCTGCAACATTAATATGAGCGGAAAGCAAATCGCTATCAACCACATCTGCCAACACCAATAAATCGCTTACATCGCTGCGTGAAGACACTGTTTGCGCAATGCTTACAACCGTTAATGGGATCTCTTCTAAGCCGGGTACATTTACATCAACATGCAAACGATATACTTGCTGATGATCGGGCTGCATTTTATCAAACGACAATTCGTACTCTGCGAATAACGCCACTAAAAGCGCCCCAGCAAGACCTATGCTTAGTCCAAAGACATTCAAAAGCGCGTACAACTTATGCCGCTTAAATACCCTAAATGCCGTGGTAATGTGTGATACTAACATGTTTTACCTTTAGACCTTACCTGTTCTACCTAAAAATGCCCCATCAGCTACGCCGATAGAGCATAGTCTTGACTAAAAACTCAATTTACTCATAACGAAGGATTAATGATGGACGGGTGCTGGCCGCTTTAAATGCTAGGCTTGCCACCGTTGCCCACGTGATAACCGCAACGACCACAGCCGCAGCGCCATACACCCACACAGCTTGTTCAATGCGGTCGTTAAAGTTTGCTAACCAATCTCCTACTAAGAAGTAAGTAACCGAGTAAGCAATAGCAATACTCACGCCCACCAGCACTAAGAACTCTTTAGCAATGATATTTACGATACTGATGCGAGATGCACCTAGCACTTTTCGAACTGCCACTTCTTTTTGACGACGCACTGTTGCAAACGAAGCCAAACCAAAGGTACCTAAGCAAGTTAAGAACACAGCAAGACCAGTAAAGATTAAAACGACATTCGAAATTCGCTCATCACCTTTTAACAGGGTTTTGTAGTTGTCTGCGAGTAAATTAATTTTCGGCTCATAGATATTGGCTGAGCTTGCTAATACTTCAGCGATCTGAGCTTTAATGTAAGGCAAGTTTTGCTGATCAATCGTTAAAATTAATTCTGATACAGGTGATAAAAAGTTAAAGCCACATAAGAACATAATATTTGAGTTGGCATCTTTAGCATTACCTACCTTTACATCCTCAACCACACCCACAACACGCATATCTACGCCGCGACCTGAGTCTTTAATTACCTTACCGATAATATCACTCATGTTAGTGTAACCCGCTTGCCTTGCGACAGATTCAGTCACAATGGTACCCGTACTTGTTACCCCATTTTCACGGCTTGCCCAATCACCAGCAAACTCACGGCTAAAGTCACGGCCAGCAACCAGTTTTAATCCTAGCGTTTTTACAACATCATAGCTTGCACCTACAACAGGCGTTAAGCTGCCAGACGCTTCACCATTTGGCCACGTTGGCATGAGGGTATTATTGATTGAAACCGTCAAACGAGTATCAATCACTGTTGTTTGCTGTACGCCTTGAATCGCACTAATACGGTTAACTAAGGCATTTTTTTCTTTTGTGAATACTTCGCCTACAGGTAGCTCTGAAATAACCAATCTTTGTGTTGTTTCATAGCCTAAAGGTAAGCTTTGTAAGTAAGTTAATTGCTTTAACAAGGTAATAGAGGCAATGATTAAACCTATTGCTAGCGAAGCCTGTAAGGTTAGTAAGCTCTTACGAACCCATATTGCAGTATTACCACGCTGTAAGTCACCACTTAAAACGCGTTTTGCACTGAATGACGAAATAAAGAATGCAGGATAAAGCCCAGCTAATATGCCCACAGCAATTGCGACCACAATAATTGCAATGCCAAATTCAGAGGCATAATTCACGCCCAATTCGCGGTCTACTAGCTGATTAAAGCTTGGTAAAAATAGCTCCACTAAAGCACATGCAATCACCATTGAAAGCATTGATACCAACACAGATTCAGATAAAAACTGCGTTACTAACTGGCCTTTACTTGCGCCAAGCGCTTTACGCACACCCACTTCTTTTGCACGTTTAGTCGATTGAGCGACGGTCATATTAATGAAGTTAAAACCTGCAATAAGAATAAGTAACACACTTAAACCAACACAGATCATGACCACTTGTTTAGCACCACCTGCTTTCATCTCAAACGGTGATTTTGCCGTTAGGTGCAAATCAAGTAATGGATGCAGCTCTAAACTAACTTGTTCCAGCATCGAACCGCTAAAAAAGCGCTCTGTTAAGGTTTTAGCTAATGCATCGGTATCGGTGCCCTCAGCTACACGCATATAAACATAACTACTGTTGATGTCTATTTTGCTTGGATCATGCTTAACATAAACAAGGTTTTTAAAAGCAAAGTGAGTGTTATCTGTTAAGTCTGCAAACACGGCACGCACTGTGTACTGTCCTTGTTCATGTGTTAGTGTTTCACCAATCACATCGGTGCGACCAAAAATGCGCAGTGCTTCTGATTCACTTAAAGCAAGGCTGTCTGGTGTACTCATTGCTGTTGTTAAGTCACCTGCAAGCGTTTCTAGAGCAATAAAGTTTTCAATATTTGCTGAAGCACCATATAAAGCATTTAACTTATAGCCTTGGTTGCGATAACTCACATCAACCATAGCTTCACGGGTCAGCTCGACCATAGTTAATCCGAATACTTCTTCAACTTGGCTGTAATCTTCGGCCTGCTTTGACTGCACATAATTAAAAATAGGCACCACAGCTAAACCAAGTTTTGAGAAGTCTTGGCCAACGCGATAAACACGCTCAGCATGAGGCTGTTGGCTATCGTACGAAAGCTCATTTTTTGCAAACAAAGCAACTAGAATTGCCGCAGCTAAGCCCACACTTAAACCCAGAACATTTAAAATAAAGTGCTGTTTTTGGTTTTTAAACGCACGCAGCGCGGTGATCAAATAACTTAAAATCATGTTATGCCACCTCTGCTGTTTGTTGAACACGGTTAGCTTTATCAACCATCACTTGGCCATCAAGTAAGCGCACTAAACGGTCAGCATAATTGCCTTCTTTTTCTGAGTGAGTAACCACAATTACCGTGGTACCTTCGCGATTTAGCTCACGTAGCATCGCCATGACTTCATCACCATTTTTTGAATCAAGGTTACCCGTAGGCTCATCCGCTAAGATTAGTTTTGGATTAATCACGAGAGCTCTGGCTACTGCTACACGTTGCTGCTGACCACCCGATAACTGCTGCGGTAAGTGATCTGCTCTATGGTCGATTGCAACACGTTTTAAGATTGCGTCTACTCGCTGTTTACGTTCACTTTTTGAGATGTTTTGATACTGTAATGGCAGCTCAACGTTTTCAAATACTGTTAATTCATCAATTAAGTTAAAGCTTTGGAAAACAAAACCAATCGACGCTTTTCTAAGTGTTGCTAATTGCTTTTCACCAAACCCTGCGATGTCTTCACCTAAAAATTCAAAACTGCCTGCAGATGGCGAATCCAACATACCTAAAATAGAGAGTAATGTTGATTTACCACAGCCAGATGGCCCCATAATGGCAAGAAATTCGCCTTCGTTTACATGTAAGTTAATATTGTTAAGCGCTGTTGTTTCAACATCTTGAGTACGGAATACGCGTGATAAGTTAGTTAATTTAATCATTGTTTTTATCCTTAAAATTGTAGTTGTTGGGCTTTATCAAAGTTGCTGTAGCTAGAGGTGATCACGCGATCTCCGGCGCTTAGGCCACTTAACACTTCATAATAGTTTTGATTCTTTTTGCCAAGACGAATGTCTTTTCGTACTGCACGATTGCCATCTTTATCCATGACATAAACCCAGTTACCTCCTGAGCTGGTAAAAAATGCGCCGCGTTCAAGTAATAAAGCAGTGCCTTTGCTATCACCTAGCATCAGCTGTACATCAAGGCTTTGCCCACGTTTTATGTTACTCGTGCCATTAGGTAAATCGACTTCAACCTGAAACTGTGATTGCTGAACACGGCTATCAATTTTGCTAACCGTCGCCGCAATTTCGCCTTGCTCGTGTTCAATAAGCACTTGCATACCTGTTTGAACTTGGCTTAGGTAAAACTCATCTAGTCGCACAACTAGCTTGTATTCATTAGGAATATCAATCTGTCCTAGGCGAGCACCACGGCCTTTTGATTCACCAATTTCAACATCAAGTTCACTTAAATAGCCATCGGCAGGTGCTGTTACGAGTAGGTTTTCAAGGTTCTTACGCGCAAACTGAAGGTTTTTCTCTAGCATGTCGGCACTGTCTTTTAACTGAGCTACCTGAACTTCACGAATGCTGTTTTCTTGCTTTTGACGCTCGAGGGTTAGTTCTTTACGCGCTTTGTAATACGCTAAGTCTTCTTGAATTTCAGATAATTGTTCTTGTGCTAACACACCCGTTTTCACTAGCGGCTGAGTCTGTTTTAAGCGACGCGATAAATGTGTGATTTTAAGATCGATTTCAAGCAAATCACGGCGTAAGTTTAAACGGCTGGTTTCCATATTCATTTGCGTGTTACGTAAAAAGTTAAGCTGCTCAGTCACCTGTGCTTCACGGCTCATTACATCAAGCTGCAAGTTAGTATTGCTTAAACGCACAAGTGGTTGACCTTTTTTAACAAACTCCCCCTGCTCAACAAGTCGCTCTTCAACTTGGCCTCCGGCAATGGTGTCGAGATAAATGGTAGTGCGAGGCATAACCTGACCACGAAGACTTAAAGCATCAACAAATTCACCTTGTTGTACTGTGCTAATCGTTAAGCTTGTCGCGCTTACTTGCTGGCTTCGACCTGTTTGCTCAGTTTGCGTGAAACCATAAGCTGCAGCCGCAACAGCTAAGCACGCAGCTGCAATTACTGATTTCTTAAAAAATGCTTTGTTATTTGAGCGTGTAATTTTCTTATCCATGTTGACGCCTTTAAGTTATCTAGGTGCTAATTACCTATAGATAAAACAACTCTTGTGCCAACTTTTATTTTTATTAAATTACAACAACTTATATAAAAACCAATAAAGATATATATAATCAAGTGTCCGCTTATAGAACACTTCAAAACCCATATATCGTCCATAAATGGACACTCTTACTATTTTCAATTAGTCTTAGTGTTCCCATAAAGGAATAATAATAAATAGCTATGAAACAAGCAGGATCAATTCTTATCGTCGATGATAACCCCGACGTACTTATCGCCGCACGATTACTTTTAAAGCAGCATTATCAGGTTGTAAAAACCACAGATAACCCCTTTGATATTGAAGGTATTATTAACGCACAGCATGAGGCGGATCAGGCTATTGATGTTGTGTTACTCGATATGAACTTCACGCAAGACTCAATTAGTGGCAAAGAAGGATTCTACTGGCTAAAAAAAATCATGAGCCAAGACGCTAACATTGCGGTACTGCTTATGACGGCCTACAGCGATATTCAGCTAGCTGTCGAAGCAATTAAAGCTGGTGCCTCTGACTTTATTGCCAAACCTTGGCAAAATGAGCAATTACTTGGTGCTGTTGCAGCGGCATTTTCACACGCTAAAGACAAACAGCAAGTTGGTAAGCTCACAAAACAAAAGCAGGCCTTGCAGCAGTCAATCGGCAATCAACCATTTGAGTTTTTAGGCCAAAGTGATGCCATGCAGCAGGTTTTTTCGGTTATCGACAAAGCAGCCAACACAGATGCCAACATATTGATTAGTGGCGAAAGTGGCACAGGTAAAGAACTCACCGCACATGCAATCCACAATGCAAGCCAGCGCCAAAGCCAACCCTTCATAAGCCTAGACATGGGCTCACTAGCCGAAAGCCTGTTTGAAAGCGAACTATTTGGCCATAAAAAAGGGGCGTTTACTGGCGCGAAAGAAGATCGCATTGGCCGATTTGAGCTGGCCCATGGTGGTAGTTTATTTTTAGACGAGCTAGGTAATTTACCGCTTAACCAACAAGTTAAACTACTTGCGGCACTACAAAACAGGCAAATAACACCGGTTGGTGGCTCAAAAGTCCTCGATATTGATATTCGTTTGATCTGTGCAACGAATGAAAACCTCGAACAAGCAGTGACTGAAGGCAAGTTTAGGCAAGACTTACTGTACCGTGTTAATACGGTAGAGATCCATTTGCCAGCTCTGCGTGAGCGCAGTGAAGACATTCCATTACTGTGTAACTACTACTTGCAACACTTTGCACATAAATACAAACGAGAGTTATCAATTACGGCATCTGATATGACACGTTTAAGTCAGTATCATTGGCCAGGCAATGTCCGTGAACTTGCGCATGCAATTGAGCGAGCAGTCATCCTCTCAGAAGGTTCAGAGCTCGATATAAGCTCAGTGATAAGCTCACCAAGTACCAGTGTAAGCACAAATGAACTCTCTACAAACGCTGCTGACTACGACACTTTTGATCTTGAAATCATCGAACAGAGAACCGTTCGTGCAGCTTTAAAGCATTTTCAAGGCAACGTTAGTCACGCAGCTAAAGCACTCGGCCTGACACGCGGAGCCATGTATCGTCGTTTAGAAAAATATGGACTTTAATCTATGCGAAATTTCATTAGCTTAGCTGGCCTATTAGCTGCACTAATTGGTTTCTCAATTGCTTTGTTTTGGCAAGTACAGCAAAGCGGGTTTTCTGCAATTTCGGCACTTTTAGTTATTTTAAATTTGGTATGTGCCGCGCAAATTTTTAATTTATTTAAACGCCAAACAAGGCGTGCAGATATGGTTTTTCGCGCTTTAGCGAATGGAGACAGCACATTAGGCTTTGGTGACCAACACCCTATGCAGCAACAATTTGAGCAGGTTAAACAACAAATTCAGGCTGCACGTTTTAATGCAGAGCAACAAGCCCAGTTCTTACAAGCGCTATTAATTCATATCGATTTAGCAGTATTAGTATGTGACGAACAAGGCACTATTATTGAAAGCAATCCGGCGGTTAGTCGTTTGCTTGGGCAAGCTGTAAAGCACATCGATGATTTAGGTGTAATAGCCAACCTAGTCCAAGACGCTAAACAAAATAGCCGTAATACCGTGCCATGGCAAAATGGTGAGCAGCACGATACGTTATCTGTGCAGATCAGTATTGCCGAGATCCAAGGTAAAGTTCGTAAAGTGATCAGTTTGCAATCTATTCATGATCAGCTGCAATTAAAAGAGCAACAAGCTTATAAGCGCCTCACCAAAGTACTGACTCATGAAATTGCTAATTCGATTACGCCACTCTCTTCGTTAGCACAAACTTGTACGGCACTGCTGCCAAATGAGCTTAGTTTTGATGATCAGGAAGATAAACAAGACTTGCAACTCGCCCTAACAACACTCGCATCACGAACCGAGCATTTAGGCGAGTTTATAGCGCAATTTAAAAAGGTTAGTAGCTTACCCGCCCCACACTTACAGCCACATATTCTGGCAGATCTTGCCAAGCAAGTTGTCGCTCTGCACTCACAACAAGCTAAGCAACTTAATATTACTTTGAATTTATCGGTGCAAAGCCAACAGTTAGTAATGATAGATAGAGGCCAAGTTGAGCAAGTGATAATAAACCTGCTTAAAAATGCCCTTGATGTACTTAAACAATTAAATAATCCAGAGACAACTAAATGCATAGAGGTAAATATTGCACAAAATGCTAATCAGCAACTGTATTTAGAGGTCAGCGACAATGGTACAGGTATCAGCGATCATGTGATTGAGATGATTTTCGTGCCATTTTTTACTACCAAGCAACAAGGCTCAGGAATAGGCTTAAGTTTATCGCGCCAGATCATGCTCAATCATGGCGGCGATCTGGTATATATCAAACGCCAGCAAGGAGCCTGCTTTCGTTGCGTGTTCGGTTAGCTTACATAGTTAGAACACTTACTTACAATTTGCTAAGGCGCTGTTTGGTATCATGTACCCATTAACGTTTAATGGATTAACCAATATGAAGTACCTCGCCTTAGCACTGCTCTCATCACTTGCCTTTATTCCTACAAAAAGCTTTGCTGGTATTTATGACAGCCCTAATATGAACCTGTTTGTTAAGTCAGAGCATAATAGTACTGATTCAATCACCTCAGCCGGCATCGAATTTATGGCTAAAAATAACTACAGCAATTTCGGCGCAGCATTTACAACGGCACTAGGCTCAGCAGAAGTATTTACTAAAAAAGGTGATCGGGAGACATTTCTAACCTTAGATAGCGGCATCAAATTTGGTTATTTCAGCGACTTTTTTGTCTATGGCGAAGTGGGCTTAGATTTAATTGAGCTTGCTGTATACGACGACCGCGATGACCACGACTACAGCGACCGCTATGATGACAATCACAATAATATTGATGGCTATGTTGGTGTGGGTATGGGCGTGGACTCAAAGCCATTCAGAATAGAGGTCTATGCCAGAGCCAGAGAAATAGACAGCCGCTATTGGGAAGCACAAAACCATGGTTATGCTGGGTTACAAGTTAGTATTTCGTTTTAATTTCAATTGGGTGAGTAAGTTAGCGAGCTGTTAATCTAATGGTCATTTTTAGCTCACCCTATGTTAAGCTTAGGCGCTTTAGTTTACCCGCACCTAAGTTAACGGAGTATTTTAATACGTGTTTTTAAATCGATTTTTAGGCCTTGTTGTTGTTTCTCTCATTGTAACAGGCTGTCAGACTGCCCCTGAGTCTCTTCCCGAAAAGAAGCCCACCATCAAAACCAATCCTGGTACTGTGGTTGCAGAAGCTAAAACAAAACAAGTAGACGCGGTGACACCGCTCAAACCAAGTGAGCTTGATGACGTATGGCAACGTATTCGCATTCAACTGCAGTTTAGCGATTCAAGTCACCCAGATGTACAAAAGCGCATTGCTTGGTACCTTACTCATCCAAATTACATGGAAGAAATAAGCCGCCGTGCAGCGCCGTATTTGTATCATATCGTCACAGAAGTAGAAAACCGTGACTTACCAATAGAACTCGCTCTAATGCCGCTTATAGAGAGCGATTTTGATGCCAGTGCCTATTCACACAAACATGCATCGGGTTTATGGCAACTCACCCCCTCAATCGCCAAATACTTCAAAGTAAAAATTACCCCTTGGTATGATGGTCGCCAAGATGTGGTCGACAGCACCCGTGCAGCTTTGGATTTTATGGAATACCTTTATAAACGCTTTGATGGCGATTGGTATCACGCTATTGCTGCCTACAATATTGGTGAAGGGCGAGTATTACAGGCAATTGCTCGTAATAAAAAACAAGGTAAGTCGACGGACTTCTTTAGTTTAAAACTACCATCACAAACCAAACAGTACGTACCTAAGTTACTGGCCGCAGCACAATTATTAAAACACCAAAGAATGGTATTCCCTGCGATTAAGAATGAGCAAGCTATTGCAACCTTACCAGTGACTGGTGCAGTGATCTTAGCAGATAAAGCGAAGTGGCAAGAGCTTGAAGAGCTAAACCATGGTGTTATCCGATACCCAGCGGTGATTGATGCGCCACATATTGTGGTCCCCAAAGATCAGCAAGCAAGTTATCAAACTCTATTAGCTAATCAAAAGAGCAATGATTATAGCCAGTGGCAACATTACACAGTTAAACGCGGTGATAGTTTAAGTGTGATTGCAAAGAACTATAAAGTAACAGTTAGCCAACTGAAAACCTTCAATAACCTAAAAACAAACACCATTCGTATTGGTCAAAAGCTGATATTGCCGCAATTAGCGGATCAGCAAATCGAGTATAAGGTGAAATCTGGCGATAGCCTTTGGAAGATAGCAAAGCAATACAAAGTCAGTATCACTAAGCTTAAACAATGGAATAACCTTTCAAGAGATAATTTAAGAGTAGGTGAAAAGCTCACGGTGTTTATCTCAAATAGTTAATACCAAATCAGGGAGTTTTACTCCCTGTCTCTTTTATCTATCCAATTAAAGTTGTATCTTTATTAGTCTATAAAAACAACAATCAATAATTATGGATAATCAGCAACAGGACGTAAGCTGTTCAACAGTGAAAACAGAGCAAGACTCTAACGTTGAAGAGCAAACAAAGACCACCCAGCAAAAAACTCAACCTGCTAGCAACCAGCATAAGGCATGGTTTACCAACGAGCGACTAAACCTATTTCTCGCACTCTGTGCCATTATTATCTCCGCAGCCTCCTTTTATGCTACTTACTTGCAAGCCAACGCTGCAGAACGACAAGTAAAAGCCGCCACATGGCCTTGGCTTGAAGTGATAACGGGGAATTTTGATGAAGAAAAAAACCTACCTGAAATCACCTTTGAACTCACTAATTCAGGATCAGGACCTGCGATAGTAAAGTACGTGAAGTATCACTATAACGACCAATCATATTTAGATATCTATAAAGTAATTTCTGCATGCTGTTTTGATACACAAGCATATGAAACACAGCTACAAACTCTGCAAGAAGATTCTCCCGACATAAATATTTTCGAAGCATTTGGCTGGATTATGACGAGTGCCAGTGATAACCGGTTGCTGGCATCTGGCAGCGAAATTAAACTTTTTCGTTTCAAGCGAACGGGATTTAATGAAACTCAATGGGACAAAGTAAACAAGCAGCGTAATAGCATTAAAACCGAGATCTGCTACTGCTCGTTGCTAGAACAATGCTACCTAAGCGATGGCCGCGGCGATGTGAGAGAAATACAGCAGTGTGAGTGACACCGAGCTATCAGCTTTCAGCCGTCAGCGATCAGCCGCGTGGGTAGGTGTTTGGTACTGCGCCTTCATCTACCGAAGGCTCTAAGCTCTAGGCTCTAAGCTCTAGGGTCTAGGGTCTAGGGTCTAGGGTCTAGGGTCTAGGCAAAGTGTACTTGTAGCAATGGATTCAGCCATGAATGTGTTTGTTAAGGTCTAGATTCGGCACTGACGTGCCTCCTACAAAGTTTTGTTGCTGAGGGAGTCTCTGCACTATACAACCCCATATTTCAGCTGACGGCTGACGGCTGAAAGCTGACAGCTCCAGACGCAAAAAAGCCCGACTCTTTCGAATCGGGCTTTCTTTAATTTGGAGCCTGGCAATGTCCTACTTTCACATGGCAAATGCCACACTATCATCGGCGCTGTTTCGTTTCACTACTGAGTTCGGCATGGGGTCAGGTGGGTCCAAAACGCTATTGTCACCAAGCAAATTTGGGTCGTTAATCGCTTTAGCAATCAACTAAAATCTGGAATTCTGATATCAAGTAAATGTCTACTTTAGTTTCTTAACTTCTGTCTGTTACGCTGTCACAAAACGCGTTTGGCGTTGTATGGTTAAGCCTCACGGGTAATTAGTACAGGTTAGCTTAATGGCTCGCACCACTTCCACATCCTGCCTATCAACGTTGTAGTCTTCAACGGCCCTTCAGAGACTTTAAAAGTCTAGTGAGAACTCATCTCGAGGCCTGCTTCGCGCTTAGATGCTTTCAGCGCTTATCAGTTCCGAACGTAGCTACCGGGCAGTGCCATTGGCATGACAACCCGAACACCAGCGGTTCGTTCACTCCGGTCCTCTCGTACTAGGAGCAACCCCTCTCAATTCTCAAACGCCCACGGCAGATAGGGACCGAACTGTCTCACGACGTTCTAAACCCAGCTCGCGTACCACTTTAAATGGCGAACAGCCATACCCTTGGGACCGACTTCAGCCCCAGGATGTGATGAGCCGACATCGAGGTGCCAAACACCGCCGTCGATATGAACTCTTGGGCGGTATCAGCCTGTTATCCCCGGAGTACCTTTTATCCGTTGAGCGATGGCCCTTCCATTCAGAACCACCGGATCACTATGACCTACTTTCGTACCTGCTCGACGTGTCTGTCTCGCAGTTAAGCTGGCTTCTACCATTACACTAACCGTACGATGTCCGACCGTACTTAGCCAACCTTCGTGCTCCTCCGTTACTCTTTGGGAGGAGACCGCCCCAGTCAAACTACCCACCAGGCACTGTCCGTAACCCCGATTAGGGGCCAACGTTAGAACATCAAAACTACAAGGGTGGTATTTCAAGGACGGCTCCACAAAGACTAGCGTCTCTGCTTCAAAGCCTCCCACCTATCCTACACATGTAGGTTCAATGTTCAGTGCCAAGCTGTAGTAAAGGTTCACGGGGTCTTTCCGTCTAGCCGCGGGTACACAGCATCTTCACTGCGATTTCAATTTCACTGAGTCTCGGGTGGAGACAGCGTGGCCATGGTTACACCATTCGTGCAGGTCGGAACTTACCCGACAAGGAATTTCGCTACCTTAGGACCGTTATAGTTACGGCCGCCGTTTACCGGGGCTTCGATCAAGAGCTTCGTCCGAAAACTAACCCCATCAATTAACCTTCCGGCACCGGGCAGGTGTCACACCGTATACGTCATCTTGCGATTTTGCACAGTGCTGTGTTTTTAATAAACAGTCCCAGCCACCTGGTCACTGCGGCTCCCGTCCGCTTAGAGAGCAAGTCTCATCACAGATAGGAGCGTACCTTCTCCCGAAGTTACGGTACGATTTTGCCTAGTTCCTTCACCCGAGTTCTCTCAAGCGCCTTAGTATTCTCTACCTGACCACCTGTGTCGGTTTGGGGTACGATTCGGTATAATCTGAAGCTTAGAGGCTTTTCCTGGAAGTATGGCATCAACAACTTCACACCCTTGGGTGCTCGTCTCGTGTCTCAGTCTTAAGAGTCCGGATTTTCCTAAACTCTCAACCTACTCACTTTCACATGGACAACCAACGCCATGCTTGTTTAGCCTGCTCCGTCCCCCCATCGCAATTATACCAAGTACGGGAATATTAACCCGTTTCCCATCGACTACGCCTTTCGGCCTCGCCTTAGGGGTCGACTTACCCTACCCTGATTAACATGGGATAGGAACCCTTGGTCTTCCGGCGTGCGGGTTTTTCACCCGCATTATCGTTACTCATGTCAGCATTCGCACTTCTGATACCTCCAGCATACCTCCCGGTACACCTTCAACGGCTTACAGAACGCTCCCCTACCACTCAAACAAAGTTTGAATCCGCAGCTTCGGTGCATAGTTTAGCCCCGTTACATCTTCCGCGCAGACCGACTCGACCAGTGAGCTATTACGCTTTCTTTAAAGGATGGCTGCTTCTAAGCCAACCTCCTGGCTGTCTGGGCCTTTCCACATCGTTTCCCACTTAACTATGACTTTGGGACCTTAGCTGGCGGTCTGGGTTGTTTCCCTCTTCACGACGGACGTTAGCACCCGCCGTGTGTCTCCCGGATAGTACTTTACGGTATTCGGAGTTTGCAAAGGGTTGGTAAGTCGGGATGACCCCCTAGCCTTAACAGTGCTCTACCCCCGTAAGTATTCGTCCGAGGCTCTACCTAAATAGATTTCGGGGAGAACCAGCTATCTCCCGGTTTGATTAGCCTTTCACTCCTAGCCACAGGTCATCCCCTAACTTTTCAACGTTAGTGGGTTCGGTCCTCCAGTTGATGTTACTCAACCTTCAACCTGCCCATGGCTAGATCACCGGGTTTCGGGTCTATACCTTGCAACTAAACGCGCAGTTAACGCTCGCTTTCACTACGGCTACCCTAATCGGTTAACCTCGCTACAAAATATAAGTCGCTGACCCATTATACAAAAGGTACGCAGTCACCCTCGAAGGGCTCCTACTGCTTGTACGTACACGGTTTCAGGTTCTATTTCACTCCCCTCACAGGGGTTCTTTTCGCCTTTCCCTCACGGTACTGGTTCACTATCGGTCAGTTGGGAGTATTTAGCCTTAGATGATGGTCCACCTATATTCAGTCAAAGTTTCACGTGCTCCGACCTACTCGATTTCACTTAAGATGCATTTTCGTGTACGGGACTATCACCCTGTATCGTCAAACTTTCCAGAATGTTTCACTAACACATAATAAGCTTAAGGGCTGGTCCGGTTTCGCTCGCCGCTACTTCCGGAATCTCGGTTGATTTCTGTTCCTACGGGTACTTAGATGTTTCAGTTCTCCGCGTTCGCCTCGTTAACCTATGTATTCAGTTAACGATACCTGCAAGCAGGTGGGTTTCCCCATTCGGAAATCCTAGTCTCAAGCGCTTTTTACTAGCTTGACTAGGCTTATCGCAAGTTAATACGTCCTTCATCGCCTCCAACTGCCAAGGCATCCACCGTGTACGCTTAGTCACTTAACCATACAACCCAAACGGGTCTTTGTTAGTGACAGCTGTTAACTTCGCCAGAAGTTAATTCATCAAATAATGATGAGAATACTAAAGTAGATACCAATTAATCTTTCGATTAATGGCATATTTTTTACTTTTGAAAACTCTTTATAGATACGAATATCTATAAGAATTTTAATATCAGCTTTCCAAATTTTTAAAGAGCATATTAATTAGTTAAACCAAGCGGTTTAGCTAACTAACAATCATCTGTGTGGACACTACGAACAAATAAGTTCTAAATCGTATAAGGAGGTGATCCAGCCCCAGGTTCCCCTAGGGCTACCTTGTTACGACTTCACCCCAGTCATGAATCACTCCGTGGTGAACGTCCTCCCGAAGGTTAGACTATCCACTTCTGGAGCAACCCACTCCCATGGTGTGACGGGCGGTGTGTACAAGGCCCGGGAACGTATTCACCGCATCATTCTGATATGCGATTACTAGCGATTCCGACTTCATGGAGTCGAGTTGCAGACTCCAATCCGGACTACGACGCACTTTAAGTGATTCGCTTACCCTCGCAGGTTCGCAGCACTCTGTATGCGCCATTGTAGCACGTGTGTAGCCCTACACGTAAGGGCCATGATGACTTGACGTCGTCCCCACCTTCCTCCGGTTTATCACCGGCAGTCTCCTTAGAGTTCCCGACCGAATCGCTGGCAACTAAGGATAGGGGTTGCGCTCGTTGCGGGACTTAACCCAACATCTCACAACACGAGCTGACGACAGCCATGCAGCACCTGTATCAGAGTTCCCGAAGGCACCAAACCATCTCTGGTAAGTTCTCTGTATGTCAAGTGTAGGTAAGGTTCTTCGCGTTGCATCGAATTAAACCACATGCTCCACCGCTTGTGCGGGCCCCCGTCAATTCATTTGAGTTTTAACCTTGCGGCCGTACTCCCCAGGCGGTCTACTTAATGCGTTAGCTTTGAAAAACAAGTCCGAAGACCCGAGCTTCTAGTAGACATCGTTTACGGCGTGGACTACCAGGGTATCTAATCCTGTTTGCTCCCCACGCTTTCGTACATGAGCGTCAGTGTTGACCCAGGTGGCTGCCTTCGCCATCGGTATTCCTTCAGATCTCTACGCATTTCACCGCTACACCTGAAATTCTACCACCCTCTATCACACTCTAGTTTGCCAGTTCGAAATGCAGTTCCCAGGTTGAGCCCGGGGCTTTCACATCTCGCTTAACAAACCGCCTGCGTACGCTTTACGCCCAGTAATTCCGATTAACGCTCGCACCCTCCGTATTACCGCGGCTGCTGGCACGGAGTTAGCCGGTGCTTCTTCTGTAAGTAACGTCACAGCTAAGTGCTATTAACACTTAACCTTTCCTCCTTACTGAAAGTGCTTTACAACCCGAAGGCCTTCTTCACACACGCGGCATGGCTGCATCAGGCTTGCGCCCATTGTGCAATATTCCCCACTGCTGCCTCCCGTAGGAGTCTGGGCCGTGTCTCAGTCCCAGTGTGGCTGATCATCCTCTCAAACCAGCTAGGGATCGTCGCCTTGGTGAGCCCTTACCTCACCAACTAGCTAATCCCACTTGGGCTAATCTTATGGCGTGAGGCCCGAAGGTCCCCCACTTTGGTCCGTAGACATCATGCGGTATTAGCAGTCGTTTCCAACTGTTGTCCCCCACCATAAGGCATATTCCCAAGCATTACTCACCCGTCCGCCGCTCGACGCCAGAGGTGCAAGCACCTCTTCGTTTCCGCTCGACTTGCATGTGTTAGGCCTGCCGCCAGCGTTCAATCTGAGCCATGATCAAACTCTTCAATTAAAAGTTTTTTCTGTCCCGAAGGACATGCTCAATGAATTCTGAATTTTGATATCTTTCGATATCGAATTGACTGTGCTGAAACAAGTAAACTTGTTTCCGTTGGTCACTCAGTTCAATTGAGACTCTAAATTTGTTTGCGTCATCTAGCGAACTAGAATCGGCTGTTAGAACTCAATCTGTACGAGTGCCCACACAGATGATTGCTTTATATTGTTAAAGAACGTTGCGACGTTGTCGCTAGGGATGCGTATAATACATCCTTAATTTTTCGAGTCAACACTTAATTTTAAACTTTCTTTTTAGACCGTTTTAAACCGAAGTTTTACTTAACTCTCTGCTACGTTGTTCAGCGTCTTTCGTTGCTGCCCGCCGTGTCAGTGGATGCGCATTATAGGGATGCGAAGAATTAACGCAAGCACTTTTTGAAGGTTTTTTTGATTATTTTCAAATTAGTACAATAACCATACAAATAAAGGGCTACAAAGGGGTTTTAGCTCAAAAAGCAGTCATTTTTGTGAAGGTAAAATGGCATAGAAAAAGCGACATGCTTTAAATTAGCTATGTCGCTTTTTATTTTTATAAGGCGGATTAGTTAGTAGAAATTTCCCAAACAGCGATTGAACCCGAAATTTCATTACCAACAACTAGCAATGCTTCATTCGTTGCACTTTGTTCTGCTGGTATAAATGCCATACCTTCAGGGGCAAGATCACCCGTAATATCTGCATCAGTTTCTAGACCACGATTAAAAAAGTAATCTTGGAATGTCACATTGTATGGATTAGTAATATCAAACACCATAATGCCACCCATACGCTCTAAACCAATAAATGCAAATGTACGCTCGCCAATAGTACCTAGTGCTAATGCTTCTGGTTCTGCACCTTTGTCATCAGAGCGACTATCACCGTCATTTTCATCTTCGTTATTATTGAATGCTGCTCCGTGAACTGATGCAGTAATGCGTGAAATTTGATCGCCAGAGTCAAAAACTACCATGCCGTTACTATCCCAGATGGTAAAGGAGCGGGCACCATATGCATAGAGTGATTCGTATTCGCCATTATTATCTTCATCACCTTTAACAGTGGTCACTTTTAAACGGCCAATATCACTGTTGTCATTGTTCAGATAGTCAAAATTGCTTGCTAGTGTTAAGTCTTTAGCTCTTGTCTCATCTATATATGATAAACAACCGTCATCTTTATCATAATCAAGACCACCTTTAGCTATGCAATCAGCTTCGTCGTTTGTATCAAAGAAGTATTCTCGTGCATCACCTTCGTTCGCTGTGACAATAAAGTTAGCACCTTTCCAGGTAAAGCTTGAAATAGTATCTGGTTGATACATGCCATAGAGGCCAGGGTATGATTTAAAGTTAACCCCACCGTCTTTATCAGATGCATCAAAAAGCAAATTAGACCAATCTTTAAAACCTAAGCCTTTAAGCTCTAGGCTATTATCTTCAAGATTGACGATAGCAAGGGCGTTATTTTCTTGTAGTGACACGTAGGCAAATTTATTATCTTTCGAAACGCTGATGTATTCAGGTTCTAAATCCATAGCCACGGTTGTATTAATCAAATTACCGTTGATTGTTCGACCTGTCGGGTTAGCAAATACAATCCCTCGCTCTTCAAGCTCTGCTTGTTTGTCGTTATAAGCTGAAAAAGTAATGCTAATAGCAGTATCTGCAATTACACCATCATTGATATTAATAATGCTAATTGAGCCTTCAGGGTCAATACTGTAATCACCATTAGGCTCACCTTCATTTGCAACCAGTACCTTATTGCCATCATGGCTAAAAGTAACCATGTCGGGTAGGGCGCCTACCGTTACATTCTTAATAAACAGAGGCTCATCGCCACTGATATCATAAAATGCGATTAAACCTTCATCACCGGTAATATCTGCGGCCATTGCAACTGCAAGAAGTTCATTATTAGCATCAATAGCGATACTGTTTGCATCACCCGCACTGTACTTATTAAGTGCAAGGGTAATCTCTGAGGTTAAATTAGTGCCGTTTATAACCCCTTCGTTATCTTTAACTAAAGCTGCACGGTCAAAGCTATCGGCTTTCATGATATTCACAACTGCCGAATCACCGGAGCTATTGATAGCAAAAATGCGTTGTTTAGAAGCTTGATAAGCGACAATCTCTGCTGCACCTTCCGGACTTTCTGCGTTAAGCACTGCACGACCGATAAGGTTTATACTTAAAGCCGCGTTTGCATCTGTACCATTTGCTCCGTCAGCTCCGTTAGTACCATCGGTGCCATTTTCCCCATCAATTCCGTTAGTACCATTTTGACCTGCAGGACCTTGTTCACCTTGTAGGCCATCTCTGCCGTCGTCACCGTCTAACGAGCAACCTGTAAGAATAGTTAAAAGTGATAGCGCAATAATTGATCTTTTTAACATTATTATTTTTCCTTGGTATTGTATTGAGGCAATTACAACACGCAGGCATTACAACTATATGGCACTTTTATGAGAACAAAATTTAGCCACAAAAAAAGCGAGTATAAACTCGCTTTTATTTATAAATTAGTAGGGTAGCTCACTACTTTTTGGTTGGACGCTTCCAGCCAGTTAGATTACGTTGTTTGCCACGAGCTACTGCAAGCTGCTCGTCTTCAACAGTATTAGTAATAACAGAACCTGCGCCAATCGTTGCCATTGAGCCAATATTCACCGGTGCTACTAGTGATGAGTTTGAACCAATAAAGGCGTTATCACCGATAATAGTTTTTGATTTGTTTACGCCATCATAGTTACAAGTAATAGTACCTGCGCCAATATTCACTTTTTCACCAACTTCAGTGTCACCTAAGTAGGTAAGATGATTTGCCTTTGAGCCTTTGCCTAAGCGAGTCTTTTTCATCTCAACAAAGTTACCGATATGCGAGTCTTCTTCCATAATCGCACCAGGGCGAAGGCGAGCATAAGGGCCTAAAGTACATTTAGCAGCAACACTCGCTTCTTCAACAAGTGAGTTAGCTTTAATTACAACGTTATCACCAACAGTACAATCTTTAAGTACGCAGTTAGGGCCAATTTGCACGTTATTACCTAGTGTTACTTTACCTTCGAAAATAACATTAACGTCGATTAGTACATCTTCGCCGGTAGTAACTTCACCACGCACATCAATACGCGCAGGATCAGCAAGTGTAGCGCCATTAAGCATTAGCTCTTCGGCTTGCCATGCTTGGTATGCACGTTCAAGAGCTGCAAGTTGAACGCGATTATTTGCGCCTTCGACTTCCATCGGGTGCTCGGGCTGTGCAGAAGTAATTTCAACACCTTCGCTATGTGCCATAGCAACGATATCTGTTAAATAGTATTCACCTTGAGCGTTGTTGTTCGATAGGTTACCTAACCAACGTTTAAGTAGCTCACCATTGGCAGCCATAATACCGGTATTAATTTCTTTAATTGCAAGTTGCTCAGCAGAGGCATCTTTTTGTTCGATAATACCCACTAGCTTGCCATTTTCACGGATCATACGACCATAACCTGATGGGTCATCTAAGGTAACGGTTAATACAGCTAAGCCTTTTTCTGGTGTCGCTGCGAGTAACTTCTCTAAGGTAGCGCGTTTTGTCAGTGGCACATCACCATAGAGAATTAATACAGTGTCATCATCTGCAATGTGTTCTTTAGCAACTGCCACGGCATGACCCGTACCTAGTTGTTCTTCTTGTAATACCCAGTTTACTTGATTGTGCGATAGGGCATCTTGCAGCTGTTCACGGCCATGACCGTAAACAAGGTTCGTTTCACGAGCGCCAAGGGCAGTGGCATTATCAATAACGTGCTGCACCATAGGTTTACCAGCAACTTTGTGTAAAACCTTTGGTAGAGCAGAGCGCATACGAGTGCCTTTACCCGCAGCAAGAATAACGGTAGTCAGAGACATTAAAACAATATCCTTCTTTCTTTGTTTTAGGTGTGCAATATTTTGTGAGTTCTGGGAAACATACAAAGTTGTGTAAGTCACATCATGTGTAAATACGCAATCCTAATGAGTTGGACTGAACCTTGGATGAAACAGCTATTCACTATTAATTTACACTATTGTAGCGAGCTTTGATGAAGGATATAAGTATAAATATTAAGTAGGGTAGAAAGCCGTGAATTTCGGGCACAAAAAAGCCCACATTAAGTGGGCTTTTTGAAAACCGAGTAGGCTTACTTTTTACGTAATTGTTGAATTACGCGAAGTTGAGCGATTGCTTCAGCAAGTTGCACTGCAGCTTGTTGATAATCTAACTCAGCAGTTGACGTATTCGCCATTTGCTCTTCAGCATCACGTTTAGCTTTTTCAGCCGCTTGCTCGTCTAGGTCTTCACCACGTACTGCAGTATCTGCAAGAATCGTGATGCGATCCGGTTGAACTTCTAGCGTACCGCCAGCAATATACATCACGTCTTCGTGACCAAATTGCTTAACTAAACGTACCATACCAGGTTTTAGGGCAGTTAATAATGGAGCGTGACCATAGTTAACACCAAGGTCACCTTCACTACCACTCACTTGAATCGATTCAACCAGACCAGAGAACAAGCTCTCTTCTGCGCTTACTACGTCAAGATGTACAGTCATAGCCGCCATACTACCCTCCTAATTACATGCTTTTGGCTTTTTCTTGAGCTTCTTCAATAGAGCCAACCATGTAGAACGCTTGCTCTGGCATATCATCAAACTCACCGTTTAAGATACCTTTGAAGCCAGCAATTGTGTCTTTAAGTGACACGTATTTACCAGGCGCGCCTGTGAATACCTCAGCAACGAAGAACGGCTGAGATAGGAAGCGCTGGATTTTACGTGCACGAGATACAACTTGCTTATCTTCGTCAGAAAGCTCGTCCATACCTAGGATTGCGATGATGTCTTTAAGTTCTTTATAACGTTGAAGAACTGTTTGAACGCCACGCGCAGTATCGTAGTGCTCTTGACCGATTACTAATGGGTCAAGTTGACGTGAAGATGAATCAAGTGGGTCTACCGCAGGGTAGATACCAAGTGAAGCGATATCACGAGAAAGTACTACTGTTGCATCTAAGTGAGCAAACGTTGTTGCTGGAGATGGGTCAGTTAAGTCATCCGCAGGTACGTATACCGCTTGGATTGAAGTGATTGAACCCGTCTTAGTAGATGCGATACGCTCTTGAAGTACACCCATTTCTTCAGCAAGAGTTGGTTGGTAACCTACTGCTGAAGGCATACGACCTAGAAGTGCTGATACCTCTGTACCCGCTAGAGTATAACGGTAGATGTTATCAACGAAGAAAAGTACGTCACGACCTTCGTCACGGAACTTCTCTGCCATAGTAAGACCAGTTAACGCTACGCGTAAACGGTTACCCGGTGGCTCATTCATTTGACCGTATACTAGAGATACTTTATCTAGTACGTTTGAGTCGTTCATCTCATGGTAGAAGTCATTACCCTCACGAGTACGCTCACCAACACCTGCGAATACTGAGTAACCGCTGTGCTCGATTGCGATGTTACGGATAAGTTCCATCATGTTTACGGTTTTACCAACACCGGCACCACCGAATAGACCAACTTTACCACCTTTAGCGAATGGACATACAAGGTCGATTACCTTGATACCAGTCTCTAAAAGTTCTACTGAACTTGATTGTTCTTCATAAGAAGGTGCTGCACGGTGAATAGACATACGCTCTTCTTCACCAATTGGACCAGCTTCATCAATAGGGTTACCTAATACGTCCATGATACGACCTAGTGTCTTCGTACCTACAGGAACGTGGATTGGCTGACCTGTACCTTCTACTGCAGTACCACGACGTAAACCGTCAGTAGTACCAAGTGCGATACCACGTACCACACCGCCACCTAGCTGTTGTTGAACTTCTAAAGTTAAACCAGCTAAGTCGCCATCTGTTACTTTTAGTGCGTCATATACGGCTGGCACGTTGTCTTGTGGAAATTCGATATCCACAACGGCGCCGATAATTTGGACGACCTTACCTAAACTCATGTCTATTCCTCTCATTAAACTTTGCCGAAGCGTTAAACTGCTGCCGAGCCGCCAACAATCTCACTAATTTCTTGTGTGATTGCAGCTTGACGAGCCTTGTTATAAACAAGCTGTAACTCATCCATAAGGTCGCCTGCGTTATCTGTTGCAGCTTTCATTGCAACCATACGGGCAGCCTGTTCAGAGGCAGCGTTCTCAACTACACCTTGGTATACTTGAGACTCAATAAAGCGTACTAACAGAGCTTCTAAAATCGCATCTGGGTTTGGCTCATATAAGTAATCCCAAGAATGTTGAGATACTTCTTCTTCAGCTTTTGGCAAAGGGAGTAACTGATCGATTGTTGGCTCTTGCTTCATAGTATTAACGAACTTGTTAAATACTACGTATAAGCGGTCAATTTTACCTTCAGAGTATGCATCTAGCATTGTCTTTACAGGACCAATAACGTCTTGTAATGAAGGTGTATCTCCTAAGTTCGCTTTTTTAGCGACTAACTTACCGCCAAAACGTTGGAAAAAGCCAGCTGCTTTGCTACCTAAAGTAGTAAACTCAGCTTCAACGCCTTTTTCTTTCCACGCTTTCACGTCTAGGGCAACTTTTTTGAACTCGTTTGAGTTCAAGCCACCACATAGACCACGGTCAGTAGAGATAACAATATAACCAACTCGTTTTACTTCACGCTCTTCTAAGAAAGGGTGAGTAAAATCAAGATTTGCTTGAGCAACACGACCAATCACTTGGCGTAAGTTTTCAGCGTATGGACGGCTTGACGCCACACGTTCCTGCGCTTTTTTCATTTTAGACGCAGCAACCATTTCCATCGCGCTGGTGATCTTCTGAGTATTCTTGATACTCCCGATCTTGCTTTTAATCTCTTTTCCGCTGGCCATGACTCTCTCTCCGAATCAGGTGGGCTTTAGTTACCTAAAGCTCACCATTCATAACTAAATTACCAAGTTTGCGTCGACTTGAACTTCTCTAGAAGTTCTTTAAGTTGAGCTTCAATCTCAGCGTTGTAGTTACCAGTTTCATTGATTTGAGCCATTAGCTCTGCGTATGTGCTGTTTGCATAAGAAATTAGGCCAGCTTCGAAATCCATGATTTTCGCGATTTCGATGTCTTTTAGGTAGCCCTTTTCAGCTGCAAATAGCGACAGAGACATTTCAGCAACAGACATTGGTGCGTACTGTTTCTGCTTCATTAGCTCTGTTACGCGCTCACCATGCTCTAATTGAGCACGTGTTGCATCGTCAAGGTCAGACGCGAACTGCGAGAACGCAGCTAATTCACGGTACTGAGCTAACGCTAGACGGATACCACCACCTAGTTTCTTAACGATTTTAGTTTGCGCTGCACCACCAACACGAGATACCGAGATACCAGCGTTAACAGCTGGACGGATACCTGAGTTGAATAAGTCAGTTTCTAAGAAGATCTGACCATCGGTGATAGAGATAACGTTTGTCGGTACGAACGCAGAAACGTCGCCGCCTTGAGTTTCAATGATTGGCAATGCCGTCAGTGAACCTGTTTTACCTTTCACTTCACCATTAGTGAACTTCTCAACGTAATCAGCGTTTACACGTGATGCACGCTCTAGAAGACGTGAGTGAAGGTAGAATACGTCACCTGGGTATGCTTCACGGCCTGGTGGACGCTTAAGTAGTAATGAGATTTGACGGTAAGCAACAGCTTGCTTAGATAAATCATCATATACGATTAGCGCGTCTTCACCACGGTCACGGAAGTATTCACCCATAGTACAACCAGAGAATGGTGCTAGGTACTGAAGTGCCGCAGATTCAGAAGCAGATGCAACAACAACGATAGTGTTTTCAAGTGCACCGTGCTCTTCTAATTTACGTACTACGTTAGCGATTGTAGATGCTTTTTGACCAACTGCAACGTACACACACTTAACGCCTGTACCTTTTTGGTTGATGATTGCATCGATTGCTAATGCAGTTTTACCAGTTTGGCGGTCACCGATAACAAGCTCACGTTGACCACGACCTACTGGGATCATCGCATCGATAGATTTATAACCAGTTTGTACTGGCTCATCTACTGATTGACGTTCGATAACGCCTGGTGCGATTTTCTCAACAGGTTCAAAACCGTCGTTATCTAAAGCGCCTTTACCGTCGATAGGTGCACCTAGTGTGTTTACAACACGACCAAGTAGACCACGACCAACAGGAACCTCTAGGATACGACCAGTTGATTTAACTTTTACGCCTTCTTTAAGGTCAGCGTAAGGACCCATTACTACAGCACCTACTGAGTCACGCTCAAGGTTTAGTGCGATAGCATAACGGTTGCCAGGAAGCTCGATCATCTCACCTTGCATACAGTCAGCAAGACCGTGGATGCGGATGATACCGTCAGTAACAGATACGATAGTACCTTCGTTACGAGCTTCACTTACAACTTCGAACTGCTCAATACGTTGTTTGATCAGATCTGAAATTTCAGTGGAATTAAGTTGCATGCTCTTTTTCCCAATTACGATTGTAGTGATGTAGCTAAGCGGGCTAATTTGCCACGTACTGAGCCGTCAATTACAGTGTCACCCGCCTTAATGATAAGACCGCCAACAACTGTAGTATCTTCACTACAATTCAGCTTAACTTTGCGTGCGAAACGTTTTTCAAGTGCCGCTACCAATGATGCTTGCTGCTCAGCAGCTAGCGGTGTTGCAGAAGTCACGTCAACGTCAACTTCTTTATCGTAGTCCGCTTTAAATTCAGCGAATAACTCTGCAACAGCAGGCAGTGCAACTAAACGTCCATTTTCAGCCATCACCTTGATTAGGTTCTGACCTTGTTCGTTGAGCTGCTCTGCACAGATCTTGATAAACAGATCTGCTTTTTCAGTAGCAGTAGGCAATCCAGCTAGCGCGGCAGCGGCTTGCTCATTGCTGGCAACATGGCCAGCAAAGAACAGCATGTCGTTCCAACTTTCAACAGTGCCTTTTTCAACGGCAAGTTCAAAAGCCGCTTTAGCGTATGGGCGAGCGATAGTAGCCAATTCAGACATGCTCATACCCTCCTAATTACAGCTCAGCGACAAGTTTTTCAACGATGTCACTGTGTGCGGCTTGATTGATTTCGCGCTCTAAAATCTTCTCAGCACCAACCACGGCCAGCGTCGCTACTTGTTTACGTAGTTCTTCTGTTACACGGTTACGCTCTGCTTCGATTTCAGAGTGCCCTTGAGCAATAATTTTTTCACGCTCTTGTTGACCACGAACAGTTTCTTCGTCAACGATTAGCGTGGCACGCTTTTTAGCTTGTTCAATGATATCAGCCGCTTGAGCTTTTGCCTCTTTAAGCTGCTCAGCAGCTTTCTTTTGCGCAAGTTCTAAGTCTTTTTCGGCTCTATCAGAGGCAGCTAAACCATCTTCGATTTTCTTCTGGCGAGCTTCAATTGCACCATTTAGTGGTGGCCATACGTATTTCATACAGAAAAGTACGAAAACCGTAAATGCAATTAATTCACCGATAAGAGTGGCTGTTAAGTTCACGACCGCTCCTCCTTAAAATAGTAAGCTGTTCAAAAAATAATATTAAAGTACGAACAACAATACCATTGCGATACCAACACCGATCATAGCTACGGCATCGATTAGACCAGCAAGGATGAACATCTTAACTTGTAATGAAGGTGCAAGCTCAGGTTGACGTGCACAAGCTTCTAGGAATTTACCACCCATGTTACCGAAGCCGATAGCAGTACCGATTGCACCGAAGCCGATAAGTAGAGCAACAGCGATGTACTTAAGACCAATCATTAGTTCCATTTTTTTCTCCAAAGTTTCAATTGTAAATTAAAGTTAAAATTTAAAAGTGTAAAAAATTAGTGATTATCTGAGCTTGCCATGCTTAGGTAAACGATTGTAAGCATCATAAATACGAATGCTTGCAGTACGATTACTAAGATGTGGAATACAGCCCAAATAAAGTGCAACGGTAGTTGCATTAAACCAACTGCGCCGATCAAGATGAAAATCAACTCACCAGCATATAAGTTACCGAATAAACGCAATGCTAACGAGAACGGCTTAGCAACTAAAGCGATTGTTTCTAGTAATAAATTACATGGGATTAAGAACACCATCGCTAGCTTGTTTTTAGAGCTGAACGGGTGAAGCGTTAATTCAGCTAAGAATCCGCCAATCCCTTTGATTTTGATTGCATAACCGATCATCAGAATGAATACACCAATAGCAAGTGCAGCAGTCATATTGATGTCTGTTGTAGGTACAATCTTCATGTAAACGTCGTGAGAATCCATACCAAATGCTTGCTCGCCAACAAAGCCAGCTAATGCAGGTAGGAAATCAACCGGAATCAAGTCCATTAAGTTCATTAAGAACACCCAAACGAAAATCGTTAAAGCTAATGGAGCGATTAATGCGCTTTTACCATGGTATGTGTCACGTACGTTGTCGCCAACGAACTCAACAATCATTTCAATGAAACACTGAAATTTACCCGGTACACCGGTATTTGCTTTTTTAGCGGCACCACGGAAGATCCATAAAAATACCAGACCTAAACCGATTGACCATGCGAGGGTATCTATATTCCATGTCCAGAAACCACTGTCTGCACACGCTTTGTTGAAGGCAAGACCAGCGTCGGTCGAGCACATCTTAGCGTTAGTTAAGTGGTGCTGAATATGGCTTGATAGAGTTACTTCTTCTGCAGCCATGTTATATCCCAAAAGTTAATGATTAAAAAAAACGGGCGCAAACAATCCGCTAAATAACACCAATACATACACACAGAAAAACGGTAATAAAACGACCGTATAAGACTTCAGTATCAGTGCAAACAAAACGATTGTTAGCATAAATTTTAATCCGTTGCCGCGCTTTAGCGAGGCATACACTTGATTTACTCGACTTGCACCCATATAACGGAATGCATAGACAGCAAATACAAAATTAGGGAGTAGTGCAACAGCTCCGCCAGCAAGCGCTGACTGGCCGGCATTGACTCCCCAACCTATAAAAACAATTACTGCAGCGATAAATGCTACGATACCCTGAAGACAAATTAATTTAAATGCGGCAAGCCTATACGGCTTTGCTAACCTATTAGTCACGTTTTGTTAACCTTTAGAACGTTAAATTGTCAGGGTATGAAAACTGGCGAAATTATACTGATTCCTACCAGTTTTGCAACTTGAGTCGACCCTTTGTAGTGCAAAAACACCACAAATGTCTCTTTTTGGACATGTTATTAATTAATGACGGGAATAGTCTTAATTTATACGGCTTAAAATGCCATCTAACTCATCAAGAGTTGTATAAGAGATAACCAGTTTGCCTTTGCCTTTTTTATTGTAGTTTATTTCTACTTTAGCGCCTAAATTTTCAGCAAGCTTTTGTTCTAACTGTTTGACATCAGGATCTTTTTCTTGCACTTCTTTCTTTGGGGCTGGTTCTAAAATAGAACGCACAAGCTTTTCAGTTTCACGAACAGTTAAAGCTTTAGCAACGGCTAATCGAGCAGCATCTGATTGCGATTCGCCTTCAAGTGCTAATAAACAACGTGCATGACCCATTTCAATGTCGCCATGCTCTAACAAAATTTTAACATCTTCATTGAGATTATTTAGGCGTAGTAAATTAGTCACAGTAGTACGAGATTTACCAACTGCCTCGGCGACTTGTTGATGAGTTAGTTCAAATTCGTTAAGTAAACGATTTAACGCAATCGCTTCTTCCATCGCATTTAGATCTTCACGTTGAATATTTTCTATAAGCGCGATAGCAACGGCCGCCTCATCAGGTACATCTTTGATGATACATGGAACAGCATCTAATTTTGCAAGTTGAGCAGCACGCCAACGACGTTCACCGGCGATAATCTCATATTTTTCTGCACCAATTTGGCGCACAACAATCGGCTGAATGATGCCTTGAGCACGTATTGAGTTAGCTAACTCTTCAAGCGCTTCTTCAGACATGTCTTTACGCGGTTGATATTTACCCGATTGTAAAAACTCAATCGCTAACTTTTGCAGCTCACCTTTACTTTGCTCTGCAACGACCTCAGAGACTTGCTCTGGTGTTGCTGTCGCTTGTTGCTGATTATTTGCACTTGGGGCAGGTTTTGATGAACTTAATAAAGCGTCGAGTCCTCGGCCTAAACCGCGTTTTTTAGCAGACATGTTATTTTTTTACCTCGAAGTTAGGCTACTGCTGAAGATGTTTTCTCTTTTCTACGTAACATTTCGCCGGCTAGGGCTAAGTAAGCTTTAGCACCACTTGATGCACGGTCATAATACATGGCAGGGGCACCAAAACTCGGCGCTTCTGCTAAACGGACATTACGTGGGATAACGGTACGATATACTTTATCGCCAAAATGTTGTTTGAGTTGTTCTGATACATCATTTGCAAGGCGATTGCGCGGATCATACATGGTGCGCAAAATCCCTTCAATTGTTAACGCTGGATTTACTAGCTTAGATAGCTGAGTAATGGTATCCATTAATGCCGTTAAACCTTCAAGGGCATAATACTCACATTGCATCGGAACTAAAATCGAATCTGCGGCAGCCATTGCATTAACAGTAAGCATGTTAAGTGAAGGCGGGCAGTCGATAAAAATGAAATCGTATTGGTCTTGAATTTGTTCAAGCGCATTACGTAAACGCACTTCACGCGCAAACAATTCCATTAATTTAACTTCAGCGGCAGTCACATCGCCATTAGCAGCAATTAAGTGATACTCACCTGAGGTTTCTTTATTGATAACTTCATCGATTGGTGTTTCTTCAATCAATAAATCGTAAATAGTCGCAACATCACCGTATTTATCGACACCACTACCCATGGTAGCGTTTCCTTGCGGATCAAGATCGATTAATAACACTTTACGCTTCGTCGCGGCCATCGATGCCGCAAGATTCACAGCGGTGGTTGTTTTACCAACACCACCTTTTTGGTTTGCTAATGCGATGACTTTTGCCACAGTGCTCTGATCCCTAGTCTTTAGAAAGAATGATTAGATGTCTTTGCGCATCTAACTCAGGTACTTCCAAGCTGATTTTTTCATCAAACTTAATACCTTTAGGTAATGAGTCTAGTTCTTCGCTCGGAAATACGCCTTTTAAGGCGATAAATTTACCTGAATGATCAATCAAGTGCGCACACCAGTCAACCATATCTTGTAAAGAGGCAAATGCACGACTTAATACACCATCTAATTTAACACTTGGTTGATATTCTTCAACTCTAGACTGCACTGGGGTTACATTTTCAAGGCCAAGTGCATGTTTTACCTGCATCAAAAAGCGCACGCGTTTACCTAAACTATCTAACAATACAAATTGTGTATCAGGTAAAGCAATGGCTAATACGATACCCGGTAAACCAGGACCCGTACCAACATCAATGTAATGTTTGCCTTTAAGGTGTGGCGCAACAACTAAGCTATCCATGATATGTTTAACCATCATTTCTTCAGGTAAACGAACAGAGGTTAAGTTATATGCTTTGTTCCACTTGTCTAATAATTCAACATATTGTACAAGTTGTTGTTGCTGCTTTTCTGTTAGCGCAATATCAGTTTGCGCTAACAGTGAAGTTAATTGTTGTTGTAACACTGTATTCCTCACCAACTACGCAGTCTTGCGCAGTAAGCCTTGCTTTTTCAGATAGACTAATAATAGCGAAATAGCTGCAGGGGTGATACCTGAAATACGTGATGCTTGGCCAATTGTATCTGGACGACTATCAGTAAGTTTCGCGATAACCTCATTTGATAAACCAGAAACAGTTGAATAATCAAAGTCTTTTGGTAATACAGTTTGTTCATGACGTAGCTGCTTATTGATCTCATCTTGTTGACGAGCAATATAGCCTGCGTACTTAGTATGGATCTCAACTTGCTCAAGTGCAGCTTGGTTATCGAACTCAGAGCCTAAACCATCGATCGCCATTAGGTCGTTATAACGAACTTCAGGACGACGGATCAGATCTTCAAGGCTCGCTTCACGAGTCAGTGGTGTTTTTAATAACGCATTTACTTGATCAACAGCCACGTGATCTTTATGGATCCAGGTTTCTTTTAAGCGTTGTGTTTCTTTTTCAATGATTTCCATTTTTTCGTTGAAGGCAGCCCAACGAGCATCGTCAACTAAGCCAAGTTCACGGCCTTTAGCAGTTAAACGAATGTCGGCATTATCTTCACGAAGTAATAAACGGTATTCAGCACGGCTGGTAAACATACGGTACGGTTCTTTAGTACCTAATGTTGCTAAGTCATCAATCAGTACACCTGTATATGCTTCATCACGACGAGGTGTCCAAGGTTCTTTACCTTGTACTTGTAATGCTGCGTTCATACCAGCAATTAAACCTTGCGCACCAGCTTCTTCGTAGCCTGTTGTGCCATTGATCTGGCCTGCGAAGAATAAACCATTAATAAACTTAGTTTCTAATGATTGTTTTAAGTCTCGTGGATCAAAGAAATCATACTCAATGGCATAACCAGGACGACAGATATGTGCATTTTCAAAGCCAGTAATTGATTGCACAATTTCAAGTTGCACATCAAATGGTAAACTCGTCGAGATACCATTTGGATATAATTCGTATGATGTTAAGCCTTCTGGCTCAACAAAGATTTGATGTTTATCTTTATCAGCAAAACGTACGATCTTATCTTCAATTGATGGGCAGTAACGTGGACCAATACCTTCAATAACACCAGAGTACATAGGTGAACGATGCAGGTTATTACGGATCACATCATGTGTTTTTTCATTTGTATAAGTGATGTAACACGGGATCTGCTGTGGGTGATCCGATTGTTTACCCATAAATGAGAATACTGGAGTAGGAGTATCACCAGGCTGTTCTTGCATCTTGCTAAAATCAACAGTACGCGCATCAATACGAGGAGGCGTGCCTGTTTTTAAACGATCAACACGGAACGGTAATTCACGTAAACGCTCTGCAAGTGCAATTGAAGGTGGATCACCAGCACGACCCCCTTTGAAGTTCTCTAAACCAATATGGATCTGACCACCTAAGAAAGTACCCACAGTAAGAACCACTGAAGGCGCACTAAAACGAAGACCCATTTGAGTTACAACACCGATTACTCGATCGCCTTCAACGATTAGATCGTCACATGACTGCTGGAAGATCTTTAAATTTTCTTGATGTTGTAAAGTGTGTTGAATAGCGGCTTTATACAAAGCACGGTCAGCTTGCGCACGTGTAGCACGTACTGCAGGGCCTTTAGATGAGTTTAAAGTACGAAATTGAATACCACCTTTATCGATAGCCTGAGCCATTGCACCACCAAGTGCATCGATCTCTTTAACTAAATGGCCTTTACCAATACCGCCAATTGCCGGATTACAAGACATTTGACCAAGAGTATCCATATTATGAGTTAGCAATAGGGTATTCATGCCCATGCGAGCAGATGCTAATGCAGCCTCAGTACCTGCATGCCCACCACCTACAACAATAACATCAAAACGTTCGTGAAAAATCATTTATGGGATCCTACTAATCAACCAGCAAAACTTTGTAAAGGGAGCGTATTCTACCTAGAAATTTAGAGAAGATAAATGATTAAACAGTGCTCAAGATCTAAGTGGGTGATCTCTAATAATATAAAGGATCTTTTAAAGAGATCTTTTATTACTCTTACTACTAGTGAGGGCTAGATCTGTTGATAATGTTCAATTTACTTTTTAAAACATTGCTTTAAGGCAGATCTAAAGGTGTTAGTATGATCGGATCTTCCGGCGTAAAAGCTTTGATCAAAAGGGCTATTTATACACAGGGCAATATCGGTTTGATCTTATCCAAGGGATAAACTAGGTTAAAATCGCAGTTAGATCAGTGTTTATCCACAATCCGATCTAAATTATCAGTAAATTGTGGGTAACTTTTATTACAACGATCAACACCGATCGGCTTAATTGAGTCCTACAGCCTCGATCCAGCTTGGTAACCAAGCTAAAGCTGTGTCTTCTGGTAACGCTTCATCAAGAATATTTAGCTCTAAGCGTTCTGCCACGCGGTTTGCACCTTTATTTGCTAATAACTCATCTAGATTACGGCCTGCATAGTTATAGGTGTCGTAGCTAGTGTCGCCTAATCCGATCACACTGTAGTTTAATCCTTTAAGATCAGCCTGTTGGTTAATAGATTCAACAAATGGCAGTAGGTTCTCTGGGTAGTCTCCCGCGCCATATGTAGAAGTACATAACAACCAAATAGTATCTTGCTGATCAATATCATCAAATACAGGCTGTTCATGAAGCTGCACTTGGATCCCTTGTTGTTCAAGGGCTTCTGCTAGTTGCTCTGCCACGTATTCAGCAGATCCCATTTGGCTGCCAACGATGATATTTACTGATTGCATGTGATTGATCATGTATAGAAATAAGTGGCCACATGATAACTAAGTTAGGGTGTGAGTAAAGCGTTGAATTACGATCTGAATAAGTTTTTCTGCCTAAAATAACGGCTTAAATTCAATGTTTTTTATAATTTACTGTTTTTAATGGTTTTTTATATTTATTCGTAAATTAAACCCTTTGATCAAGCTGTTAATAAATTTGGGGAAAGTTCTGATCAAGCTAAAATTTAGAAACTGTATAACTTTGCTAAGTTGTTGATCTTTAATTGTGTGTAAGCGCTTTAGTTTTTAGATCGGATTAAAATGGAGAGTATGATCGTTTTGTGGATAGATCGCTTGTTGATAACGATCGGTTTGTAATTTGCGATCAATAAAATAGATCGAAAAAAACTTAAATATGGGCAAATAAAGGCTGCTTTTTAGAAAATTAATTATCAAAAAGGGCTGTTGTTTGTAAATAAGTTCAAATTTCAGCGTTTTTTTATGATCAAATCAGCCTTTAGATCTAAAAACACCTCAATTGTGGATAACATTTTTAGCTAAAGTCGATCTTAAAAGCTGTTTTGATCTGATTTTTTAGCTCGCTAAGTTAATTTGCGATCTGAGTTAGGGTGGTTTTTATCGTATTTCCGACTAGATCATAGAGCGAATTACCCAATGAAAACCGTTTTGCGCCACCAGCGAAAGCGGCTTTTGCTGAGTTAAAATTGTTCATAGCCATCACATTTAGTGGCATATCTATCGCGTTAGCTAAGCTGGTTATGTGCTCTATATTAGTTAAGCCAGGTACAAAAAGACCATCTGCACCTGCATCTTGATAAGCTTTTGCGCGCTTCAATGTGACTTTAAAAGGGCTGTCACTAACAAAGTAGGTATCGGTTCTGGCGTTAATAAATAAACTGCCGAAGCCATTTTCGTTAAGTACTTTCTTTATCTCACTAATAATAGTGCATTGCTGTTTGATAGATCTGAGTGCATTCGTGTCTTTGTCTGAGTCTTCAATGTTGATACCTGCAACCCCCAATTTTGCTAACGCAAGAACGTTTTGGCTAATTTGCAGCGGATCGTTACTGTATCCTGATTCTATATCGACAGAGAGTGGAATATGTATGTATTTGGTCAAGCTTTTAACCAGCGCTAACTGAGTTTGAAAAGAGATGTTCTCACCATCAGCTAAACCTAAACTTTCAGCAATGCCCCAGCTGGTTGTTGCTACAGCTTTAGCTCCTGCGGCCTGAATGAATTGTGCTGAACTAAGATCCCACGCATTAGCGAGTACAAAGCCTATTTGCTGGTGGTGTAATTGATGAAAGAGTTGATATTTGTCCATGACGTCCTCCGTTTAATGACATCGCTAGACTAATTGATTTGGGTTTAATTACTGGCTGGTTTCGGCCCTGAACCGATAATTGATTGCTGAATTAAAAACAAAAAAAAGAGTCGCAAGACTCTTTTTTATAATATTGATGACCGGAATTTATTTACCGATACAGAACGAACTAAAGATTTTTCCTAGCAAGTCATCAGAAGTAAATTCACCCGTTATCTCATTTAAGAACTGTTGTGTTAGGCGTAACTCTTCAGCCAGGATCTCACCAGCAATATGCATCTCTAATTGCTCTTTGCCTGTGTTTAAATGATAGGCTGCGTGATCAAGTGCATCTAAGTGACGACGGCGTGCCATAAATCCACCTTCAGTTGCCCCTTGGAAACCTATACATGCCTTTAAGTGAGTACGAACTAACTCTATACCTTCTGCATTTTTGGCACTTAAACGGATCACCGGATATTGTTCATGTTCATCCATTCCGACATTTTCACCGGAAATATCGGCTTTATTTCGGATCACAGTAACGCCCATACCCTCTGGTAACTTGGCCATAAATTCCGGCCAAATATCATGAGGGTCAGTGGCTGATGTGTCTGTGCCGTCTAACATAAATAGTACGCGATCGGCTTGGTTAATTTCTTCCCATGCGCGCTCTATACCAATTTGTTCTACTTTATCAGGGCTTTCGCGTAGGCCTGCGGTATCGATAATATGCAGTGGCATACCATCAATGTGGATATGTTCACGCAATACGTCACGTGTTGTACCGGCTATTTCGGTAACGATAGCTGCATCTCGGCCAGCTAATGCATTTAATAGGCTTGATTTACCAGCGTTAGGGCGACCTGCAATAACAACACGCATACCTTCACGCATGATGCTACCTTGTTTTGCTTGCTGAGTTACATTTTCTAATTGATCAATAATGGCATTGAGATCTGCTGATACTTTACCGTCTGATAGGAAGTCGATTTCTTCATCTGGAAAGTCAATAGCGGCTTCAACGTACATACGTAGGTGAATGACTTTTTCCACCAGCGTTTCGATGTGCTTAGAAAATTCACCTTGCAGAGATTGGAGGGCACTTTTTGCTGCCTGTTCACTGGTTGCATTGATGAGGTCGGCAATTGCCTCTGCTTGAGTTAAATCAAGCTTGTCATTCATAAATGCGCGCTCAGAGAACTCCCCCGGCTTTGCTAAACGAACACCGTCAATTTGGCTAATTTCTTTTAATAGCATATCAAGTACAACAGGACCGCCATGACCTTGCAGCTCAAGTACGTCTTCACCGGTAAATGAATTTGGTCCTTGGAAGTATATAGCAATACCTTGGTCAAGCTGCTCACCGCTCAAGCTTTTAAATGGCACATAGTCTGCGTAACGTGTTTTAGGACAACGGCCAATAATGTGCTCTGCCACTGTTTTAGCTAAGCTGCCAGAGACGCGAATAATACCAACCCCACCACGTCCTGGTGCGGTCGCTTGTGCTGCAATTGTGTCTTGATTAATCATGCGATGAAAAATGCCAATAAAAGAATGAATGCTGGCTCTATTGTAACCTATGGCTTAATTTCATGCGAATAGCTGTTTAACCAATGAAGTGTTAAAAGCGCATTGTAAGTAATACTTTATTTAGCTCCGATTAATAAAAAACGGCATTGCAAATGATAATTATATTCATTAATATGTTGCGCATTATTCATTTTGTCCCTTTTTATTATGCGTCTTTCTGCTGTTTTTATTGCACTTGCTGCTGGTTTTTCGGCCATTGTCCATGCTCAAACAGAAGTTACTACTTCTGATCAAACCAATTCTAAAGAGATCGAAAAAATAGAAGTTGTTGGCCGTGCGTTTTCTTTATATCGCCCAACCGAGTCAAGCTTTGCAACTCGTACAAATACACCTTTAGAGAAAATTCCTCAGTCAATCCAAATTCTGCCGCAGGAGCTGATCAGCGATCAGGCTGCTCGTCAAATTACCGACCTTTATAGCAATATTGCTGGCGTTAATGCTTTTAGTTATTCGGGCGTGACATTCCGTGGTTTTCGCCAAGATGAGATTTTATATGATGGCGTAAAGGGCGATCCTTTCAATGGCTTTGCTGTGCCGCAATTATTTAATATAGAACAAGTTGCGGTTTTAAAAGGGCCTGCTGGCGCTATATACGGTAGTGGTAATCCAGGCGGTATTATTAACTATGTAACTAAGAAGCCAAAATTCACCAGTGAGCACAGTATTGAAGTTGAAGTGGGTAATGATGACTTCTTCAGTGGGGCATTAGAAAGCACAGGAACATTGAGCGAATCACTTGATAACCATGCTTACCGTGTTGGCATTTACCGTGATACTGAAAAACCATTCCGTGCTAATACTAGCAGCGATAATACCATTGTTGATCTTGGTTATACTTGGCTCATAAATAGTACAACCGAATTGACCACTCAGTATACCTATATAGAGCAGGAGTTGGGTGGAGCACGTTTACGTGGTATAGCAGCAGATGATAATGGACATTTTCTGACTGATATTAGCTGGAACCATAACGAAGCTACTGACTTTCAAAATGTAGAAGCGCATGTCTATCAGGCGACTTTAAAACATGAATTTAATGATATTTGGCGAACAGATGTCACAACACGCTATTTTGATAACAAAGAAGTACAAAACTACCATGAGCCAAGAGGGCTTGTAGATACTGATGACGACGGTATTGTAGATTGGAGCCATCGTGAGTTTCGTGATCAAGTACGTGAAAACGAAGGCTTTAGTTTAACTGCTAATGCGATTGCAGAATTTATAATTGCAGACATGCAACATCAAGTGCTGCTTGGTAGTGACTGGTATGAGCATGACTTTGAAAGTGCTTACCGCACAGCAAAGCAACAGAGTAAAGGAGGCCCTGTACCAGGCCTTGCTCTTAACGATCCTGAATATGGTTTAACCTCTGCTGATGATTATGATCTTGATAGTATTAAACCAAGGTTAGGTAAAACAAATAGCACTCGCTTTGGTGCGTACTTGCAAGATCAGCTTGATATAACTGCAAATTGGAGTGTTACTGCTGGCTTAAGATATGACCGTTTTGAAGATAAAGATCTGTTAAATCAAACCGAGTTTTCTGATAGCGACTTAACCTACCGTATTGGTACCAGCTATAACATTAACAATATGTTCTTTCCTTATGCGCTTCATGGTACTGGCTTTGTACCACAGGGTGCCAGTGATCAAGAAACAGCAAAAGGCGGACCATTCTCGCCAGAGACTAGCCGTATTAATGAGTTAGGTTTAAGAACCAAATTATTAGAAGACATACTTGCTGTTAATATGGCTGTGTACGATATCGTACGTAAAAACATTCTGCAGCCTAGTTTATTGGGTGATGTCGCAGGCGACGGCGTTGATGACTTAGTTGCGGTGGGTGAAGTACAAAGTAAAGGTTTTGAACTAGAAGTGGTTGGTGATATCACTGAGCGCTGGGTGGTTACTGCAAGCTACGCCTATAATGATGCCCGTATTACTGAAGCAAATGACAGCATTCGTAACCAAATTCCTGATAGCGATAAATTTGCCAACGCACCGCAAAATACTTTAGGTATATGGACACGCTATGAGCTAGCTAGTTTATCGTCATCTATTTCTGCTGGTTTAGATTATGTTGATGAACAGCTTAGTTTAGGGGGTCAACGCGTTAAACCTTACACTATTTACAACATGGCGTGGCAAACAACCGTTGATAACTGGCAATGGCAGCTATCAGTTAAGAACTTGTTTGATAAAGAATACGCAAGCAGTGGCTTTATCGAGCGAACAGGGCACTTTCCTGGTGAACCACGCCGTGTCTATTTAAGTGCTAAATACAACTTTTAATGGTGGCGTGTGAACGCTAAAAGTTGGTTTAACTTACATTCATGGGCAGGACTCTTTGTTGGAGTCCTGCTTTTTGTTACCTGCGTATCGGGGACACTCGCTACGTTAAGTCATGAACTCGAATACTTAACAGACGCTAAGTACCGTGCTTTAACTTCTTCTGCCTCTACTAACTACCAAGCTCTCGAAAACACCCTTAATAAGCATTATCCGCAAGCTCAGTTACTCTATATACAACGTCATAAGCAAGATTACCTAGCCACTGAAGCGGCCCTTAAAGTCGGTGATTCATTTCGTTTTGTGTATTTAGATGCAGCAACGGGTCGCTTACTCGGTGAAGGTGAGTGGGCGCGGATATCGCGGTTTTTACGTAACTGGCATATGAACTTGTCGATGGGCTGGACGGGTAAACTAATCGTCACCAGTTTGAGTGTTTTACTCGTTATTTTATTGGTTTCGAGTTTTTATGTGTATCGGCGCTGGTGGCAAGGTTTTATAAAAAAACCTGCTGCGCTTAGCCTTGATAAGCGCAGTAGTTGGTCTGATTGGCATAAGCTGTTAGGGCTTTGGAGTTTATGGTTTATTGCTGTGATGGCCATCACAGGGGGTTGGTATCTGATAGAACATGGACTGCAAACCGCGAAGGTACCTCACTATGTATCTAGTCCACAAGCCTTGAGTGAGTTTAAAAAACAAAGTCCTCGCAAAGGTCTATCGCCAATTAGTTTAGCTGCTGCTTATGAAGCCGCTCAACAGGCATTTACTAGCCTTGATATTCGCTATATTCGTTATCCTAATGAAGCAAATCAGCCTATTGAAGTGCGTGGTTACAACGATGATATTTTACTACGCCTACGTGCTAACCGGGTTTATTTAAAACCAAGTTCCGGTGAAGTTCTTGGTATACAAAAAGGGGAAGAACTAAACCTGCTTCCACGAATTAAAGACACCGCAGATCCGCTGCACTTTGGTAACTTTGCAGGAATTGGTACCAAGCTTATTTGGGGATTATTTGGTGCATTGATGAGCTTTGTAAGCGCTGCTGGCATCTATATGAGTTGGCTTAGGGTTAAGCGTAAAACAACGACTGGAAAGTGGCTTGGTTTATCTGGGGTGATTGCAATCGGTTTGGTGGTTGCTTCGCTGCTAACTACAAGTTTGAGCTTTACTGAACGTAGTATGCCCAATCAAGTTTATTCTCCTATACTCGGTTAGCTATTTTCAGGCATTAAAAAAGGCGCAGTTAGCGCCTTTTTTATTGGGTTAAGAGTTTAGCCTCTTACCTTAATACCTTTTTTCTCCATACCGCGGTAGATGATTAGCATCTGTGCGATTGAGATAAGGTTCGATACTAACCAGTAAAGTACTAGGCCAGATGGGAACCACAAGAAGAAAATAGAGAATACTACTGGCATAAAGGTCATCATTTTTTGCTGCATAGGGTCAGTAACCGTCATAGGTTGCAGCTTTTGAGTGATGAACATACTTAAACCAAATAAAACCGGTAATACGTAGTATGGGTCCATTGCTGATAAGTCATTTAACCATAAAAAGAATTCAGCATGACGTAGCTCTGTTGATTCTAAGAATACGTAGAATAATGCTAAGAAGATTGGCATTTGTAGTAACAGCGGGAAACAGCCACCCATAGGGTTCACTTTTTCTTTGCGGTACATTTCCATCATAGCTTGACCGAATTTTTGACGGTCATCACCATACTTCTCTTTTAGCGCAGCCATTTTAGGCTGTAATGCACGCATCTTCGCCATTGACGTGTATTGTGCTTTTGTTAGCGGGTACATTGCTGTCTTAACGATAACCGTGATTGCAATGATAGCTAGACCCCAGTTACCTAGAATGCTGTGTAACCACTTAAGTAATACGAATAGTGGTTGTGAGATAAACCATAACCAACCGTAGTCTACGGTTAAATCTAAGTCTGGGTGAATTGCTTCTAGTACGTCAGACTCTTTCGGGCCCATATAGTAAGTTGAGCTAAGTGTTGCTTGCGTACCCGCTTGTACGTTAACTGCTTCACCTTTAGTACCAATAATTGCCGCATTACCAGATACAAGCTTAGTGTAAAGAGTGTTTTGTTGGTCTTGCTTAGGTACCCATGCACTTACAAAGTAGTGTTGAATAAATGCAATGTAGCCGCCAGATGTAGTGATATTAAGGTTCTTATCAGCCATATCTGAGAAGCTGTACTTTTCATATGGCTCTTCTTCAGTACCATATGCGCCGCCTAAGTAGTTTTGATCTACTAAACTACCTTTTTCTTGTACTGTGCGTTTTACTTGCGTGTATAACTGAACTTGAATTGGATCAGCTGTTACGTTGTTTACTGTGTACTCTAAATCTACAGCGTAGTCGCCTTTTTTGAAGATATAAGTTTTAGTAAACGTCACACCTTTACTGTCAGTAAACTCAAGTGGTACACGTAGCTCATCACCCGTTAAAGTGAATGCTTTTTGTGTGGTTTTATAAACAGGGCGGCCTTTCAGGGTTGTCTCTGGGCCATTTAAACCAATTAAGCCACTTTGCGAGAAGTATTGGTTACCGTCAAACTCACCAAGTAGCATGAAAGGTGTTTCACCGCCTTTTACCTCTTCGTACTGAAGTAAGTCTGCTTCAATAATGTCACCACCTTGGGTGTCAATTTTAACAGTGAATACATCAGTTGTTACATCGATAACTGAGCGCTTTGCTGTCGTTACAGCTGGAACTTCACCGTCAGATGATGCTGGAATAAAGTCATCAGATTCCGGTGTAGTTGCGCCTAGTGTTTGTGTTGTGGCACTTGGATCAGCTTTTGGTGCGTTGTAGTCGTTATTCCATTCTTGAAATAATAAAAACGACACAAGCATCAAGCCGATTAATAAAAACGTGCGTTGCGATTCCATAACAGCTCTTATTTCTCGTGTTGGTGGTTAATATGATTTTTTGCCGGTACGGGATCATCCCCACCAGCATGTAAAGGGTGGCATTTTAATATGCGTTTAACAGCTAACCAACTGCCTTTTACACTTCCATGCAAATTAATTGCTTGAATAGCGTAACTAGAGCAGGTTGGATTAAAACGACAATGCGGGCCTAATAGTGGGCTTATCCATTTTTGATAGCCGCGTATTAGCATGACTAAACAGCGCTTTGGAATAGCAACAAGTGGTTTAAGTAACCTCATGATGTGTCTGCCCCTGCGTTAATTTAGTCAATGGATACCATGAATTTAAATTCCCATCGTAGAATTTTAAATGCATGATTAAAAGGTGAGCTAAAGATACCTTAATTAAGCCTGTAATTCTATTGCTATCAGGCTTGTTTATTAGATTTAGCTGATTTATTCGGGCGTTTTTTAAATGGTGGTGGTTTAGGTGCACCAGGCTTGCAGCGTTCGTTAATTTTTCGCCACAATTTATTTAGTTGCTTTGTTAGCTCTTCGTTGGACTGTTCATCAATACCACTTTTAACCATAAGCACAATATCAATGTTATCGATTTTATGTTGATTTAAACGGAAACTTTCGCGAGCAAGTCGTTTAATTCGATTACGTTGACAGGCTTTTTTAACGCGTTTTTTTGCGACCGTAAGACCTAATCGAGGATTAGTTTGGTCATTGCGTTTAGCTAATAGAGTAAAGAAAGGAGTCGCAGCGCGTGCTGGTTCATTAAAGATTCGAGAGTAATGCGAGGGAGTTAACAGACGTAACTCCCTGCTGAAGCTAAAGTCTTCCACTTATATTAAGCAGAAAGAACTTTACGGCCTTTAGCACGACGACGAGCTAATACTTTACGGCCATTTGCTGATGCCATACGAGCACGGAAACCGTGTGTACGTTTGCGTTTTAAAACGCTAGGTTGAAAAGTTCTTTTCATAACAATTCCATCCGATCGGTTAAGGTTAAAACATCCTATGCAGGTCGCGATCCTGGCACAGGTGCCATTGCGAGCGCGAGATATTATAGATGAAGACAATAAAAGTCAATCATTAAAACGCTGCAGAGGTAGTAATTATAAAGGATCCTTTTTCGTGATCATATAGGATCATCATAAATAAGAAGTTTTCCACAGCCTCTGTATAAAAAGTGAATAAAAGCTTGGGAAAAGCCAATTCGATCGTAGAATTTGATCGCGATCTGCCTGCAAATTTGTTATGATCACTGTTCGAGCTTAAAAAATAAATTTCTTAAAAATCAGTGTTTTATTCTTTTATGTTGCTGAGATCATATTTTTCATAAAAATCAATCTTGTACTTGTGGATAAAGTACCTTCATAATAGTCGGTCTGGGCCAAGAAAGTTGGTCAAAGATTAGCAATAAATGTTTGATTTTCCATCATTAAAGATGAACGGGAATAAAAATTAAATCTCTGGGAGTTTAACTGTGTATCTGTCGGTTTGGCAAAGTTGTTTATATGTATTGCAAGATGAATTGCCTTCACAGCAATTCAGTATGTGGGTAAGACCACTTCAAGCAGAAAGTACCGAAGATACGTTGACTATATATGCACCTAACCGTTTCGTTTTGGATTGGGTGAGAGAAAAGTATTTAAACCGTATTAATGAACTACTCGTTGAAATTTGTGGTGATGAAGCACCTGAGCTACGTTTTGATGTTGGTAGTAAACCAATTTTAAATGCCCAAGTGGCATCAGCACCGGCTGCTTCAGAAGCTAGCGCATCTGTTCCACAACAAGCTGCCGAAAAGCAACAGCCAAAGCCTGAAAAAGCAGCGGTAGAACCTGCACCAAAATCAGGTTATAAATCAAACATTAAAGAAAATTATACTTTTGATAGCTTTGTTGAAGGTAAATCAAACCAATTAGCAAAAGCTGCAGCGACTCAAGTTGCAGATAACCCAGGTTCAGCATTTAACCCTGTATTTATATACGGTGGTACGGGCTTAGGTAAAACTCACTTATTACATGCTGTTGGTAACGGTATTATGGCAAATAAGCCAGACGCTAAAATTGTCTATATGCACTCAGAGCGATTTGTGCAAGATATGGTTAAAGCGCTGCAAAATAATGCCATTGAAGAATTTAAACGTTATTACCGAAGTGTTGATGCATTGATGATCGATGATATTCAATTTTTCGCTAATAAAGAGCGCTCACAAGAAGAGTTTTTCCATACCTTCAACGCTTTACTTGAAGGAAATCAACAGATTATATTAACTTCAGACCGCTATCCCAAAGAGATAGAAGGGGTTGAAGATCGCCTTAAATCACGTTTTGGTTGGGGTTTAACAATTGCTATTGAGCCGCCAGAACTTGAAACGCGCGTTGCCATTTTGATGAAAAAAGCGCAGCAAAGTAAAATTAATTTACCCCATGAAGTGGCCTTTTTTATCGCTAAAAAATTGCGTTCAAATGTGCGTGAATTAGAAGGGGCGTTAAACCGCGTTATTGCTAATGCAAACTTTACTGGTCGTCCGATTTCGATCGACTTTGTAAAAGAAGCCCTGCGAGACTTACTTGCTCTGCAAGATAAACTGGTAACGATAGATAATATCCAACGTACAGTTGCTGAGTATTACCGCATTCGTGTGTCAGACTTATTATCTAAACGTCGAAGCCGTTCAGTAGCAAGACCACGTCAAGTGGCCATGGCATTATCAAAAGAACTTACAAATCACAGTTTACCTGAGATTGGCGACGCTTTTGGTGGTCGCGATCACACAACTGTATTACACGCTTGTCGTAAAGTTAAATCACTACGTGATGAAAGCCACGAAGTGAAAGAAGATTATCAAAACTTAATAAGAACCTTGTCATCTTAAGGCCGACTTTATTATGCAAATAACAATATCAAGAGAGCAATTTTTAAAACCTTTAGTTCAAGTGTCTGGTGCGATTGAGCGTAAGCACACCTTACCTATTTTATCGAACGTACTTTTAGTTGTTGAAAACGGACAACTTTCGATGACGGGTACCGATCTTGAAATTGAGTTAGTGGCGAGTGTGTTTGTAGGTGAAGATACCACTGATACGCAACTCACTTTACCAGCTAAAAAGTTACTCGATATTTGTAAAAGTTTACCTGATGGCTCAGACCTTACGTTAAGTAGCCAAGATCATCAGTTACTACTAACCAGTGGTAAAAGCCGTTTTTCTTTAACAACGCTTGCCGCTGAAGATTTTCCGAATCTTGAGCAGTGGGATGGTGAAGTTGAATTTCAACTAACGCGTTTAGAGTTACGCAAGCTTTTAGAAAGCACGCATTTTTCTATGGCGAATCAAGACGTACGTTATTATTTAAACGGTATGTCTTTTGAAGTTGATAACGCAGATATTAAAACAGTGGCTACAGATGGTCACCGTTTGGCGATTGCACAAAAGCAATTACCGCAATCATTAAATACGCAACGTCAGTTAATTATTCCACGTAAAGGTGTACAAGAAATTATGCGCCTAATGGTGGCTGATGATGAGCTAGTTACCATTCAATTCGGTGCTAATCATATTCGTATTATTGATACTGAATTTACGTTTACCAGTAAACTAGTTGATGGTCGTTTCCCTGATTATCGTCGAGTATTGCCGCGTGGTGGTGACAAGGTGATTACTGCTAACCGTGAATGGCTACGTAGTGCTTTTCAGCGAGTGTCTATTTTATCGAATGAAAAGTTCCGTGGCGTACGTTTAAACCTGTCTGAAGGTTTATTAAAAATTACAGCAAACAACCCTGAGCAAGAACAAGCTGAAGAGGTCGTTGAAGTAATGTACCAAGGCGGCGAACTTGAAATTGGCTTTAACGTTTCTTATGTCCTTGATGTACTTAATACATTAAAAACAGAAGATGTTACGTTTACGCTTGCAGATTCTAATAGCAGTGCGCTAATTGAAGGTGCGGGTGACGAAGAAGCTATGTACGTTGTTATGCCGATGCGCCTATAAGCTTATATGAGTTTAAGTCATTTAAGCCTCAATAATTTTCGGAATATTGAGGCGCTGACACTTGAGCCGGTTAATGGCATAAACATTATCTACGGCGAAAATGGCAGCGGAAAAACTAGTCTCCTTGAGGCGATTTATTTCCTTTCTCACGGTAAATCATTTCGTACCGCCAAACATAAAAATATCATTCAGCATCAACAAGACAAGTTTGTGATACATGGTCGAAAAGCACTACACGACTTGTCTATCCCAATTGGTATTAGTAAAAACCAAGCGGGTGAAACATCTTTAAAGATTCAGGGAAAAACGAGCCGTAAAATTTCTGAATTAGCGCAGCTAGTACCGGTGCAAGTTATTACACCTGAAAGCTATTCATTGTTTTTTGGTGGCCCAAAAGAGCGTAGAAAATTTCTCGATTTAGGATTGTTCCACGTGGAACATGACTTTTTTTATTTATGGCAGTCCTTTAATAAAGTACTGAAACAACGCAATGCTTTATTAAAAAGTAAACCTCGAGATTATTTCGAACAGATCAAGTTTTGGGATAAAGAATTTGTTAGACTAGCTGAACAAATAAATAATTTAAGAATCGCGTATATAAGTAGGTTTAAGCAGCAGTTTTTTGATAAAATGTGTGCAGAATTAACGCTTGTAAGCGATTTAGAAATTAACTTTCATGCGGGCTGGAAAGAGAGTGAAACGCTCTCAGAGGCGCTTGAGCAAAGCTTTGAACGTGATGCCAAACAAGGTTTCACAAGTAAGGGGCCGCATAAAGCTGATTTTAGTTTTAGTGTTTCTGGTAACAGTGTAGAAAATACATTTTCTCGTGGTCAATTGAAGCTCTTGCTTTATGCGTTAAAAGTAACGCAAAATAGCTTAATTGAGTCAGAAACAGATAAGCAATCTATATTGCTAATAGATGACTTACCTTCAGAACTGGGTGAAGATACAAAAGAAAAAGTGGGTCAGCTTTTGACTCATTGCGATTCGCAACTTTTTATCTCATCAATTTTATCTGAAAGTATTTCTGCTGTGGTGGAACCCATGCAACGAGAACTAAAAATGTTCCACGTGAAACATGGCAACCTAATAACAAGATAAGTGGGATTAACCATGTCTGAGAATTACGATTCGTCGAGTATTAAAGTACTTAAAGGATTAGACGCAGTAAGAAAGCGTCCAGGAATGTATATAGGGGACACCGATGACGGTACAGGCCTACACCACATGGTGTTTGAGGTTGTTGATAACTCTATCGATGAAGCCTTAGCTGGTCATTGTGATGATATTTTTGTAACGATTCACTTAGACGGTTCAGTCTCTGTAAGAGATAACGGTCGTGGTATTCCTACATCTATTCACGAAGAAGAAGGTGTTTCTGCGGCTGAAGTTATCATGACGGTACTTCACGCTGGTGGTAAGTTCGATGATAACTCATATAAAGTATCGGGTGGCTTACACGGTGTAGGTGTTTCGGTTGTAAATGCGCTATCTGAAAAACTACAACTGACAATTCGTCGTGAAGGCAAAATTCACCAACAAACTTATACTATGGGTGTACCAGATGCACCATTAGCTGTAATTGGTGATGCAACTGACACCGGTACTGAATTACGTTTTTGGCCAAGCGGTGAAACATTCACTGACTTAAACTTCCACTACGATATTTTAGCAAAGCGTTTACGTGAGCTTTCGTTCTTAAACTCTGGTGTAAGTATCATTCTTACCGATGAGCGTGAAGAAGCTAAAAATGACCACTTTAAATATGAAGGTGGTATTCAGGCATTCGTAGAATATCTAAACCGTAACAAAACACCTGTACATAAAAGTGTTTTCCACTTTACTCATGAGCGTGAAGAAGACGGTATTAGTGTAGAAGTATCAATGCAGTGGAACGATGGTTTCCAAGAAAGCATTTATTGTTTTACAAACAACATTCCACAACGTGATGGTGGTACGCACTTAGCTGGCTTTAGAGCCGCATTAACGCGTACGCTAAATAACTACATGGAAAAAGAAGGCTTTAACAAAAAAGCGAAAACAACAAGCAATGCAACGGGTGATGACGCTCGTGAAGGCTTAACTGCAGTTGTAAGTGTTAAAGTACCTGATCCTAAGTTCTCATCACAAACTAAAGATAAACTAGTATCAAGTGAAGTGAAATCTGCTGTAGAGCAAGCAATGGCAGAAAAACTAACAGAGTTCTTATTAGAAAATCCTGTTGATGCTAAAACTGTTGTTGGCAAAATCATTGATGCAGCACGTGCACGTGAAGCAGCTCGTAAAGCGCGTGAAATGACACGTCGTAAAGGCGCAATGGATTTAGCCGGTTTACCAGGTAAATTGGCTGATTGCCAAGAAAAAGATCCAGCACTTTCAGAACTATACATAGTGGAGGGTGACTCTGCAGGTGGTTCAGCTAAGCAGGGTCGTAACCGCAAAAATCAAGCTATCTTGCCACTTAAAGGTAAGATTCTTAACGTTGAAAAAGCACGCTTTGATAAGATGCTTTCTTCGCAAGAAGTAGCGACATTAATCACAGCATTAGGTTGTGGTATTGGTCGTGATGAATATGACCCTGAAAAGCTTCGTTATCATCGTATCATTATTATGACCGATGCGGACGTGGATGGTTCTCACATTCGTACCTTGCTACTGACTTTCTTCTACCGTCAAATGCCAGAGATTGTAGAAAAAGGCTTTATCTATATTGCGCAACCACCACTTTATAAAGTGAAAAAAGGTAAGCAAGAACGCTACATTAAAGATGACCCAGCGCTTGTTGATTACCTAACGTCATTAGCATTGAACAATGCTGCACTGTATACGAGTGAAGGTGCAACTGCACTTGAAGGTGAAGAATTAGAAAGAATTGTTCACGATTATCAAAATACAGTAAAAGTAATTGAACGTTTAAAACGTAAATATCCAAATTCGGTTATGGAACGTTTAATCTATCAAAGCGAAATTACAGAAGCTGATTTAGCAAATGAAGCAAAAGTAAAAGAGTGGACTAACACGCTTGTTGAAGACTTAATTGCACGCGATGAAGATGCAACTATTTTCCACGCGAGCACTGAGCACGATACAGAACGCAACATGTATTATCCTGTTGTGAATATTCGCCAACATGGTGTGGACAAAGCGCATGTATTGAACTTCGACTTCATTACATCTCGTGACTACAAACGCATTGCAGCGACAGGTGTTAACATTGCTAACTTACTTGAAGAAGGCGCATATATTCAACGTGGTGAGAAAACTCATGCTGTTGATAACTTTGTTGATGCATTAGAGTGGTTAATTAGTGAATCGAAACGTGGCCTTTATATCCAACGCTATAAAGGACTAGGTGAGATGAACCCAGATCAACTTTGGGAAACCACCATGGACCCAGGCGCACGTCGTATGTTGAAAGTAACAATTGAAGATGCGGTTGCAGCTGACCAATTGTTCGCGACACTAATGGGTGACCAAGTTGAACCTCGTCGTGACTTCATTGAAACGAATGCACTACGTGTAGTTAACTTAGACGTGTAAAGTTAGAATTGATAATTAAAAAGGAGCCAACTGGCTCCTTTTTTTATTGCTGAAAAAGCACAAACTGCTTAAAACCTTACTGCACACAAGGTATACTGAGAGCAATTTTCAGACTAAACGCACCAGATACTATAAGCCAAATATGCAAAAATATGACGTTAAAACCTTCCAAGGTTTGATCCTGGCTTTACAGGACTATTGGGCACAGCAAGGCTGTGTGATTGCTCAACCACTCGATATGGAAGTGGGAGCAGGGACATTTCATCCGTTAACTTTCTTAAAGTCGATTGGTCCAGAGCCAATGTCGAGCGCGTATGTTCAACCATGCCGTCGTCCAACTGATGGTCGTTATGGTGAAAACCCAAACCGCTTACAACATTACTACCAATTCCAAGTAGTATTAAAACCATCACCAGAGAACATCCAAGAGCTCTATTTAGGCTCTTTAGCTGCGGTAGGTATCGATACGCTAACTGACGAAGTTCGCTTCGTAGAAGACAACTGGGAGTCGCCTACATTAGGTGCTTGGGGTCTAGGTTGGGAAATCTGGTTGAACGGCATGGAAGTGACGCAGTTCACTTACTTCCAACAAGTAGGTGGCCTAGAGTGCTCACCAGTAACAGGTGAGATCACGTATGGTCTTGAGCGTTTAGCAATGTACATTCAGGGCGTAGATAGTATCTATGACCTTGTATGGGCAGATGGTCCTATGGGTCGTGTCACATACGGTGATGTATTCCATCAAAATGAAGTAGAGCAATCGGCTTATAACTTCGAACAAGCGGATGTTGAGTTCTTATTTGCACAGTTTGATCACTGTGAAAAAGAAAGCGAAAAGCTAATTGAAGCAGGCTTACCATTACCAGCTTATGAGCAAGTAATGAAAGCATCACATGCGTTTAACTTATTAGACGCTCGTCACGCTATCTCAGTAACAGAACGTCAACGTTATATCTTACGTGTTCGTGCTTTATCTAAAGCATGTGCGCAAAGTTACTATGATGCCCGTGAAGCTCTTGGTTTCCCGCTTTGTAAGGATTAAGAATTAGCATGTCAGCAGAAAATTTATTAGTAGAAATTGGCACTGAAGAGTTGCCACCGAAAGCACTTCGTAAACTTGCTGAGTCGTTTGCTGAGAACTTAGCAGCTGAGCTTGCAAGCTTAGAATTAGCTCATCAAGGCGTTAATTGGTACGCATCACCACGTCGTTTAGGTTTACGTGTTACTGCACTTGAAGCTAAACAAAGTGATAAGGTTGTAGAAAAACGCGGCCCTGCAGTAGCAGCGGCTTTTGACGCAGATGGCAACCCAACTAAAGCCGCAATGGGTTGGGCTCGTGGTTGTGGCATCGATGTAAGCGACGCACAAACGCTAGAAACAGATAAAGGTGCTTGGTTATTACACAAAGCACAGGTTGAAGGTCAAGCAACTACCTCGCTTATGAGCGATGCTGTAAACAAAGCGCTTGCTAAATTACCTATCCCTAAACCAATGCGTTGGGGTGCAAATAAAACACAATTTATCCGCCCAGTGCACACTGCGACTATTTTATTTGGTAGCACGCTAATCGAAGGTGAAATCCTTGGTAAGCAAGTTGGCAACCAATTACAAGGTCACCGTTTCCATCATCCAGAAAAAGTAACAATTAACCACGCAGATGACGTGTTTGATGTTCTTAAATCTGCTTATGTTGTCGCTGACTTCGAAGCGCGTAAAGCACAAATTCGCGAACAAATTGAAGCAGCAGCTAGCGCTGTAAATGCAAAAGTAGCGATGGATGAAGACTTACTTGAAGAAGTAACATCCTTGGTTGAATGGCCAGTAACGCTGACAGCAACATTCGAAGAAGCATTTTTAGATGTTCCTTCAGAAGCGCTTATCTATACTATGAAGGACGACCAAAAGTACTTCCCGTTATTAGACCAAGATGGCAACTTACTAAACAAGTTCCTATTTGTTTCAAATATCGAAAGTAAAGATCCAAGCGTGGTAATTGCTGGTAACGAAAAAGTTGTTCGTCCTCGTTTAGCGGATGCGCAGTTCTTCTACGAAACAGATAAGAAGAAAACGCTAGAGAGCCGTTTAGAATCGCTAGATACTGTTTTATTCCAAAAGCAATTGGGTACGTTAAAAGACAAATCTGAGCGTATCAGTGAACTTGCAGGTTACATTGCGGAGCAATTAGGTGCCGATGCCGAGCTGGCTAAGCGTGCAGGTTTATTAAGTAAAACAGACTTAATGACCGAAATGGTGATGGAGTTTACCGACGTACAAGGTGTAATGGGTATGCATTATGCTCGTCACGACGGTGAAGCCGAAGAAGTTGCACTAGCGCAAAATGAACAATATATGCCTCGCTTCGCGGGTGATAATTTACCAACCAATGTGATCAGCTGTGCAGTAGCAATTGCTGATAAGTTTGATACGCTGGTGGGTATTTTTGGTATTGGTCAAGCGCCAAAAGGCGACAAAGACCCATTTGCACTACGCCGTGCAGCTATCGGTGCATTACGCATCATGGTTGAAAAATCATTACCGCTAGATATCTTAGACCTTGTTGCTAAGTCACAAACGCTATTCGGTGAAAAGCTAACGAACCTAAACGTATCAACAGATGTGTTTGAGTTTATGTTAGGTCGTTTCCGCGCATGGTATCAAGATGAAGGTATCGAAGTTGATGTCATTCAAGCCGTACTAGCACGTCGCCCAACTAAACCAGTTGATTTCGACCGCCGTGTTAAAGCGGTAAGTCACTTCCGTACATTAGACGCTGCAGAAGCGCTTGCAGCAGCAAATAAACGTGTAAGCAATATCTTGGCTAAGAATGACATCACAACACAAGGTGATGTGAATGAGAGCCTATTAAGCGATGACGCAGAAAAAGTATTAGCGTCACACGTTGCTAAGTTTGCAACTGAGCTTGCACCTTTATATGCAAATGGCGATTACCAAGAAGCATTGTCACAACTTGCGGGTATCCGTGAGAGTGTTGATAACTTCTTCGATAACGTTATGGTAATGGCCGATGACGAAGCGGTTAAACAAAACCGTTTAGCATTGTTAAGCCAACTAAGCCGTCTGTTTTTAGATATTGCTGATATTTCTGTACTTCAGAAGTAAGCAGTAGCCAATTAATAAAAGCCAGCTCAGTGCTGGCTTTTTTGTAGCATAAGGAATAGTAATGAAACGTGTAATTACTTTAGCATTAGCAGGCTTATTAACAGCCTGTTCTAGCCAAATGCAAATGCCAAGCATTGACGATATTCTGCCAAGTAAAGAGCTTGACCGTACTATGTACTTACGTGGTGATTTTACCTTGTGGGATGCCGAGCCGCAGTATCAATTAGAGCAAGTTGCACCAGGCATATTCCAAACCGACGTTAAGTTTTCTACACCTGGTAAGGTTTATGAATTCAAAGTAGCGGATGCAGATTTTAGCGAAGGCTATAACTGTGGTTACAGTGATATGGACCCAGCAGGGCAATCATTAGTGCTAGGCCAAGCCGCCAATGCAGACTGTAATACCATCTACAATTATTTCAGCTTTAAACCCGCTGCAAAAGGCGTGTATGTAGTGAGCTTTGATTACCGTAACAGTAATCAACCAAAAGTGACGGTAACCCGAAAGTAAAGCTCTAAACTTTCAGCTGTCAGTTTGAAGCCGATTGAGTGAGCATATGATATTGATTTAATGCTCACTCTTAATTTTAATAGTTTAACGTAACTCGTTATAGCCCTTTCTTCACCAAGTATCGATACGGTGCTTGTTCTACATCTTTAGCCAGAAGTGTGTGATCCATAAAAGTACAAAAGCTTGGAATATCACGGGTAGTTGATGGGTCATCGGCGATGATAAGTAATGTTTCACCATCTTTCATTTTACGCACTGCGCCACGCACCATCATGACAGGTTCTGGACAACGAAGGCCAAGTGCATCTAATTGGTGATCGGGATTATCAAAACTCATGGCTGACCTTTTGAATGAAAGAGACAATTAATAAGCGGCTATTTTAACTTTCTATTGCCGCCTGTTTCAATAACCTAAAGCAAAGCAAATAAAAAAGGCGCACTGAGCAAATCAGTGCGCCTTTTTATCACCAAGATGTTTGGTGTGAGCTCGTTACTCTACGCGCTCAAATACAGTTGCAATACCTTGACCTAAACCAATACACATAGTTGCTAGACCGTATTTAGCGTTCTTGTCTTCCATTAGGTGAACAAGCGTTGTGCTAATACGTGAACCAGAACAACCTAGTGGGTGACCAAGTGCAATTGCACCACCATTTAGGTTAACTTTTTCATCTACCACATCCATCAGACCTAGGTCTTTTAATACTGGTAGAGATTGTGCTGCGAATGCTTCGTTCAGCTCTGCAACATCGATATCGTCAATTGTGATACCTGCTTGTTGAAGTGCTTTTTGCGATGCCGGAACAGGACCATAACCCATAATTGATGGATCGCAACCTGCAACAGCCATTGATTTAATACGCGCACGAATTGGTAAACCAAGTTCTTTTGCTTTCTCTTCGCTCATGACAAGCATTGCTGACGCGCCGTCAGAAAGTGCAGATGAAGTACCTGCAGTTACGCTACCTGATGCTGGATTGAATACAGGGCGTAGTTGCGATAAGCCTTCAACAGTCGTCTCAGGACGAATTACTTCATCGTCTTCAACTAAGATTAAAGAACCATCTGCATCGTGACCTTCCATTGCTAGGATTTCACGGCGGAAACGACCTTCAACTGTTGCAGCGTGTGCACGTTGGTGTGAACGGTAAGCAAATTCGTCTTGCTGCTGACGGCTAATGCCGTGAAGCGTTGCAAGGTATTCAGCAGTTAAACCCATTACGCCAGCAGCTTGTGCTACAGACGTTGATAAACCTGGGTGAAAATCATTACCATGAGTCATAGGTACGTGACCCATGTGTTCAACACCACCAATGATGTAGGTATCGCCAGCGCCAGTCATAATAGCGCGTGCTGCATCATGTAATGCTTGCATTGATGAACCACATAAACGGTTAACCGTTACCGCTGGTACAGAGTGAGGGATACCGGCTAGTAATGCCGCATTACGAGCAATGTTGAAACCTTGCTCTAACGTTTGTTGAACACAGCCCCAGTAAATATCATCAATTGATGCTGGATCAACGGCTGGGTTACGGTCTAACAAACCTTTCATTAAGTGAGCACTTAAATCTTCCGCACGCTTGTTTTTGAATACGCCGTTCTTTGAACGACCCATTGGTGTGCGGATACAATCTACGATTACTGGATTATTCATGTTTCTTATCCTTCCACCTTATAGAATACACGGCCTTCTTCGGCCCACTTGCGAGTTTCATCTGATACTTGGTAAATCGCACCTAAGTGAGCGTACTTGTCTGCTGTTGCAACAAAGTTCGCTAAACCAGTTTGATCTAAGTAACGGAATGCACCGCCTCTAAATGGAGGGAAACCAATGCCGTAAATTAGCGCCATGTCAGCTTCTTGTGGTGACGCTACGATACCCTCTTGTAAACAAAGTAGTACTTCGTTGATCATAGGAATCATACAACGGTCAATGATTTCTTGTTTGTCGAAATCTTTAGGTGCATCAGTGATAGCACTTAGTAGCTCAGTTGCTGTTGCATCTTTTGCTTTTTTCAGGCGACCACGACGGTCCGGCGCGTATTGGTAGAAACCAGCACCATTTTTCTGACCAAAGCGTTTTTCGTTTGCAAATACAGTAACAGGGTCTTTATCTTGGCGAGCCATACGCTCAGGGAAGCCGTCAGCCATTACACCAGTACAGTGGTAAGCTGTATCGATACCTACAACATCAAGTAGATATGCAGGACCCATTGGCCAACCAAATACATTTTCCATTACTTTATCAACTTTAGTGAAGTCAGCACCTTCAACAACAAGTTTGCTGAAACCTGCAAAGTAAGGGAATAGTACGCGGTTAACAAAGAAACCAGGGCAGTCGTTTACAACGATAGGTGATTTACCAAGTTTTAATGCGTAATCAACAACTGCATTAATTGTTGCTTCTGAAGTTTTTTCACCACGGATGATTTCTACTAATGGCATTTTCGGCACAGGGTTAAAGAAGTGCATACCACAGAAGTTTTCTGGTTTTTCAAGTGCAGATGCTAACTCGTCAATACGAATAGTTGACGTATTTGAAGTTAGGATAGTGCCTGCTGGTAAGTCTTTTTCAAGACCCGCAAGAACAGCTTGCTTCACTTTAGGGTTTTCAACCACGGCTTCAACAACGATATCAGCACTTTGTAGGTCTGCATCATTTAACGTTGGTTTGATCTTGCCTAAGGTGGCAACCATCTTATCCATCGCCATATGGCCACGTTGTACTTTCTTACCTAGTAGCTTAGATGCTTCGCCCATACCTAAATCAAGTGCATCTTGGTTGATGTCTTTCATGATAATAGGTGTGCCTTTATAAGCAGACTGGTAAGCAATACCGCCACCCATAATACCTGCACCTAATACAGCTGCTTGTTTGATCTCAAGCCCACTGTGTTTAGCTTGCTTCTTCGCTTTACCTTTAATGTATTGGTCAGCTAAGAAAATACCGGTTTGCGCGGCAGCTTCGCTTGTTGCTGCAAGTTTAGCAAAGTTAGCGTTTTCAATAGCCATTGCTTCAGCGCGTTCACAGTTTGCAGCAGCTTTGATTGTTTTTACAGCCATAACAGGTGCTGGGTAATGACCTTTTGTCTGACCCATTACCATACCTTCTGCCATAGCAAAGCTCATACCTTGCTCAACACGGTTCATTTTCAGTGGCTGTAATTTTACTTGTCGTTTTGCTTGCCAATCTAGCTTGCCAGCAATTGCTTGCTCAAGTGTTGCAATACTTGACTCTAAAAGTTTGTCAGCACTAACTACCGCGTCAAACGCACCTACTTTTAGGGCATCCGCAGCACGGTTTTCTTTACCTGTAGTGATCCATGTCATCGCATTATCAGCGCCAATAAGGCGTGGCAGGCGAACTGTGCCACCAAAACCAGGCATAATGCCTAATTTAACTTCTGGTAGGCCAATTTTAGCGTTAGAGCTAGCAACGCGATAATCGGTAGCAAGTGCCCACTCACATCCACCACCAAGCGCCATGCCGTTTACCGCACTTAGGGTTGGGAAAGGTAAATCTTCAATTGCGTCAAAAACATCAGTTGCATTTTTGATCCATGCAACTAGTTCTTCTTGAGGTTTAGTGAAAGTAGGTAAAAATTCGAAAATATCGGCACCGATAATGAAATGATCTTTATCGCTGGTGAACACCATGCCTTTGATATCTGAGTTTGTTGCCAATTCTTTTAATGCTAAAGCGCAATCTTGCAAGGTTTGCTGCGAAAGTTTATTTACTGAGCCGTCTGCACAGAACTTAAACTCGGCGATGTTGTCCTTGATGAAAGCAACTTCAAATGAATCGCTTTTATATAACATTATTATTCTCCCTAGTTTATTAACTAAGACTGGTACGATGAGTTTGCATTTCAATCAGTGTGCTTGCTTTAAAATGAAAATGCAACGAAAAATTTACTGCGCTTTATCGCGATTGGTTAAAATATAGCTGGTTTGGTGCTAAGGTGTAGCAGAAGTTTTTTGTTATTAATTCTTTAATTTTTGTTAAAGGTCATCATGAAAAAACAACTCCTTGGTTGGACAGCTGCCGCATTACTTTTTCCTTTTTTTGCAGCTGAAGCCAACGATAAACATGACGCTTTTTTAAAAGCAGAAAAAAAGGCGCGTTACGGTGATTATCAAGACATGAAAGAGGCAGCAAATGGACTTGATCATCCGTTGAAACCTTATGTCGAAAAGGCATATTGGCAACGCAACCCAAGCCTTAAACACCAAACGGAAATAGAGAACTATCTTAATATTTATCAAAACACGCCACTAGAATGGCCTGTACGAAAGGCATGGCTTAATTACTTAAAAAAGTACAACAAGAAAGCTGCATATATTCGAAATTATCGCGAAACGAGCAATAACGAATTAACGTGCCCTTACTTAAGCTTTCAATTGGACTTGGGGGCACCTGAAAAAGCCATAATGAACCAAGTTACTGATTTATGGGTTGTTGGGGAGTCACAGCCAAAAGAGTGTGATGGATTATTCTCGTTGTGGAAGAAAAAGGGTTACCAAACCCAAGAGCGAGTTTGGCAGCGTATTAGTCTGGCTGCTGAAGGGGGCTCATCAAGCTTAATTCCTTACTTAAAAACATTATTGCCTCGGGCTGATCAATATTTAGCTGATTTATATTTAAAGGTACGAAGAGACCCAAGTGCTGCTGCGGGTCTTTATCGCTACAAGAAAAAGTCGACTAAAGAAGGGCAAATTGCACTCTATGGGGTTAAGCGCTTAGTATGGCGAGATAAAGATTTGGCATTACGAGCTTGGGAAAAGCTCGAAGCTATGTTCGATTACACCGACGAGCAAAAAGCCGATGTTTACTACAGCTTTGCGCTTTCGCTTGCCTCGAGCGGTCATCAACAAGCACGCTTTTGGTTAAACAAAGTACCTAAAGAGCGCCAAACTCGTAAACTAATGCAATGGCAGCTAGGGAACATGCTAGAGAGACAAGATTGGTCTGGCATTGTGGCGTTTTTCACGGGTAAAGAAAACCTGAGTTTGGGTCAACAATATTGGTTGGCATATAGCTTAAATCAACGTGGTGACGTCGAGCGAGCTCGTGAAATTTGGCAAACGGTGGCTAAAGAACGTGATTATTACGGCTTTTTAGCATCTGCACGCTTGGGTATTCCGGTTAGTTTAAATAACAAAGATATCAATATTAGTAATAAGCTTAAGCTTGAAGTGGCAAATGCCCCTGGTTTTAAGCGAGCTCGCGCCTTGTATGAGCTTGAGCGTTATACATCTGCGCGTCGTGAATGGAATTATTTAACGGATACATCTACTAAAGAAGAAAAGCTTGCTGCGTCTTTACTTGCTGCTGAGCTAGATTGGTACGACAGCACTATTTATACCTTGGCGCAAATAAAAGAGTGGGATTATGTCGATTTACGTTTCCCATTTGCGTTTAAAGATGTGTTTGCCACTTATAGCAACCGCAGCCATATCGATGTTGCTTGGAGTATTGCTATCTCGCGTCGAGAAAGCTCTTTTGCGCCAGATGCACGCTCTCATGCCAATGCTCATGGTTTGATGCAGTTGTTACCAAGTACTGCTAAGTATATGAATAAGAGTACAGTGTCACGCAGGCAGTTATATCAGCCTCGTACTAATATACGTCTAGGTAGTGAATATTTGCAGTATTTGAAAAAGAAAAATCATGGCAATGAAATCCTTGCTACGGCTTCTTACAATGCAGGTTATCATCGCATTAAACGCTGGATCCCAGAGCAAGCAATGCCAGCTGAACTGTGGATAGAGTTAATTCCTTATACCGAAACACGAAACTACGTTAAGAATGTGTTTGCCTACAGACAGGTTTATCACACTCGATTAGGTCGTGACGGCAATGTATTGGCACCGATCCTAGATATGTCGATGGGTGGTTAAACAAGATGTGTCACACTATCCTCCCTCAGTTGGGGGATAGTGCTGGCTATGTTAGACTGCTAACAAGTTAAATTTACTAAAGATGGGTTTACTATGGATAAATTAGCGGTGTTATACGCCGAACATATTGCAACCTTGCAACAACGCACTCGTACAATCACAGAGCGTGAAGGTTTAGAAGGGTTAGTAATTCACTCAGGTCAGGCTAAACGTCAGTTTTTAGATGACATGTATTATCCGTTTAAGGTGAATCCGCAATTTAAAGCTTGGTTACCAGTAATCGACAACCCACATTGCTGGATTGTGGTTGATGGTGCATCTAAGCCAAAACTGATTTTTTATCGTCCTGTGGACTTTTGGCATAAAGTGCCTGACGAACCGCGTGATTTTTGGGCTGAGTATTTTGATATTGAATTATTAGTACAGCCAGATCAGGTCGAAAAGCTGCTTCCTTATGATAAAGAAAAATTTGCCTATATCGGTGAATACCTAGAAGTAGCACAAGCGCTGGGCTTTAGCATTATGAACCCAGAGCCAGTAATGAATTACCTACACTTTCATCGCGCTTATAAAACCCAGTACGAGCTTGAGTGTTTACGTCAAGCTAACCGAATCGCGGTAGATGGCCACAAAGCTGCACGTGATACTTTTTTTGCTGGTGGTTCAGAGTTTGATATTCAGCAAGCTTACCTCATGGCAACGCGTCAGAGTGAAAACGAAATGCCTTACGGTAATATCGTTGCGCTAAATGAAAACTGTGCAATTTTACACTACACGCATTTTGAGCCTAAAGCGCCGCATTCACATCATTCTTTTCTTATTGATGCTGGTGCGAACTTTAATGGCTATGCGGCTGATATCACGCGTACTTATGACTTTAAAAAGTCGGGTGAATTTAGCGATTTAATTAAAGTAATGACAGAGCATCAAATTGCTTTAGGTAAAGCATTAAAGCCTGGCTTGTTATATGGTGAATTGCATTTAGATTGCCACCAGCGTGTAGCGCAAGTGCTAAGCGACTTTAATATTGTGAAATTACCAGCAGCTGAAATTGTTGAACGTGGTATTACTTCTACTTTCTTCCCGCATGGTCTTGGTCATCACCTTGGCTTACAAGTACACGATATGGGTGGCTTTATGGCTGATGATACTGGTGCACACCAAGCTCCGCCAGAAGGTCATCCATTCCTTCGTTGTACTCGATTAATTGAAAAGAACCAAGTATTTACTATTGAACCTGGTTTATACTTTATCGACTCATTATTAGGTGACCTTGCGCAAACAGACAACAAGCAGTTCATAAACTGGGAAAAAGTTGAAGCGCTTAAGCCATTCGGCGGTATCCGTATTGAAGATAACATCATCGTTCATGAAGATAGCCTAGAAAACATGACCCGTGATCTACACTTAGATTAACGATTTAGGTTAGTGAATATCGGGGCCATTAGGCCCCATTTTTTTAGATAAGCAATTATGTCTGAATACCAATATCCGGCTGAGCCGGTTTTTTACCAAGAAGAAATCAAAAAAAGCACCTTTATTGTGCATATTGCCCACACCCCAGATCTTGCGGCAGCAAAAGCCTTTATCAAAGAGATTCAAGATAAATACAGCGATGCTCGTCATAATTGCTGGGCGCATGTTGCAGGTAATCCCGGTGGTAGCCATGTATATGGCTTTTCGGATGATGGGGAGCCTAATGGCACTGCCGGCAAGCCAATGCTAAATGTACTAACTGGATCTGGTATTGGTGAAATTACAGCGGTTGTAACCCGTTATTTCGGTGGCATTAAGCTCGGTACTGGTGGGCTTGTGCGCGCCTACGGTGGTAGTTTAAATAATGCGATGCGTGAGCTTAAAACTATTACCAAAGTACCTAGTGTTGAGCTGATAGGCCAAAGTGATTACAGCGTACAAGGGGCTATAGAGCAGCTATTAAAAAATCAGTACCAGGTGCTTCATATCGAAAAACAGTTTGCAGAAAACATCACTTGGCAAATCGAAATCGATAGTCGTCAGGCGGAGCAAGCGGTTGATGATATTCATGAACTGACTCACGGTGCAGTTAGCCTAAAAGTCAGAAAAGTTTGAAATCTAAAAATAATACATTGCGTTTACTTACAATTAAGGCTGTAAGACAATAAACTGTATTAGCTAAACAATTAATAAGAAAGCGATACGCCTAGATGCAATTTCGTACCATAATAAAAATTCTCGGCCAGCTGGTGGCGTTATTTAGTATCACTATGGTGCCACCGGCACTCGTGTCTTTGATCTACAAAGACGGTGGTGGTGTGCCATTTGTTCTCGCTTTCATTTTTAGTGTAGTGATTGGTTTAGCGGCTTATTATCCAAACCGCCATGAGCACGGTGATTTAAAAGCTCGTGAAGGCTTCCTGATTGTCGTATTGTTCTGGTTGGTACTAGGCACCTTCGCAGCGGTACCTTTAGTGTTCTTACAAGAACCTAATCTTTCGCTAGCGGACTCTGTATTTGAAGCTTTCTCAGGACTAACAACCACAGGGGCCACCGTACTTACAGGCATTGAATACCTACCTAAATCAGTCCTATTTTACCGCCAACAATTACAATGGTTAGGTGGTATGGGGATCATCGTACTCGCGGTGGCGGTCCTGCCTATGCTAGGCGTCGGTGGCATGCAGCTATACCGTGCAGAAACACCGGGTCCGGTTAAAGACTCGAAAATGACGCCGCGTATTGCTGATACCGCAAAGCATCTTTGGTATATCTATGTGTCGCTTACCATTGCTTGTACGCTGGCATATTGGGCTGCAGGAATGGATTGGTTTGATGCAATTTGTCATGCCTTCTCTACTATCGCGATTGGTGGATTTTCTACTTATGACGCATCAATGGGGCAGTTCGATAGCCCTGTAATTAATTTTATTTGTGTGGTGTTTTTGCTTATTGCGGCAATTAACTTCTCGCTTCACTATGCGGCGGTATCGTCACGCAGCATTCGGGCCTATTTACGAGACCCTGAATTTAAAGTGTTTTTATTGATTCAATTAGCATTGGTAATTGTCTGCTTTACTGTGTTGTCATCAAATAATATTTATGCGGATGGTGATGAGACTCTTGATCAAGCCATGTTTCAAGCTGTGTCAATGAGTACAACAGCAGGCTTTGCGACCGATAACTTTTCGGCATGGCCACTGTTCTTACCAATTTTACTTATCTTTTCAAGCTTTATTGGCGGCTGTGCAGGTTCTACCGGTGGCGGTATGAAAGTAGTTCGCGTGTTCTTGTTATACTTGCAAGGCATTCGAGAGCTTAACCGCCTTGTGCATCCTCGTGCTATTTACTCAATTAAATTAGGCCGAAAGGCACTGCCAGATAAAGTTGTCGAAGCGGTTTGGGGGTTCTTCTCTGCGTATGCTTTGGTGTTTGTCATTATCATGTTGGCGCTGATGGGCACTGGTATGGATAACATCAGTGCATTCTCTGCTACAGCTGCTTGCTTAAATAACTTAGGCCCAGGTTTAGGTGAAGTCGCTGCTCATTACGGGGCGATTTCAGATACGGCAAAATGGCTACTTACTATTGCAATGGTATTTGGTCGTTTAGAAATATTCACCCTACTAGTACTGTTTACGCCTACCTTCTGGCGAGGCTAACCAAAGCAAGGTGATTATCAAGAAGTGGAGGCATTACTGTGCCAAAAACTCAAAAACAACGCAATCTTGAGAAACTAACCTGTATCCCTGCAGGTAGCTTGGTGGATGTTGAAATTACCACACCAACCGACAGTAAACGGGTAAAAACAGAATTTATTGGTTTGATGAATGATCAGTACATCATTCTTAACTATCCATCAGCAAAGCGTTTAGCGAATAGTAGTGATGTCATTAAAGACGGTGTAATGGTCGTTATACGCGCCGTACTTGAAGCGGGAGGTGGGCAAGTGATTGCTTTTCGTCAGCAAATAAACGCCTTGGCATCGCATCCACATCGCTTAATTTTTCTCGACTTTCCTCAGCAAGTACAGCTTTATAGCTTGCGTAGTGAAGCGCGTATTCCTACGTTATTCCCTGCAAACTTAGTGATTGCAGAGCAAACACTTGCGGGACTTATTAAAGATATTTCACTTACGGGCGTGCAGTTTGATATTAATAGCAGTAACGACTTAACCGCTTTTAAAGGACAAAGCTGTCAAATCACACTCAGTAAACGAGAGTTTAGTGGCACAGTATGTAGCGTTCGCAAAAGAGCGGGTGGTTTTATGCTGGGTGTACAGCTTGATACAAGTGAAGATGAGATGAAAGCGTTTATGAAAGAGCACTTAATTGACCTTTCGGTATTAGACAGCTAATTCCGGCTACCAATTCGCCATTTTGCAACAAAATGGCTATTTTCCCCGATTTAACCCTATAAATATCAAAATTAATTTATAAATAAATTTAAATAACCAATAAAATCAATCTGTTATGAGTTAAATTAATTTCGATTTTTTTCTTTAAATTTCGTTGTTCAGATAGGGTTTATTTTCGAACACCTCATTTTTTTGTTTTCTAATCCGAGTTAATCGTTATTGTCTCCATTTTAATCTTTATAACTTATTGATTTTAAAGGGAGCGTAAAACCAATCACTGAGCCTGTTGCAAAACAGCAACAAATAAATCGCTCTATTCATCATAAATTCTCGAAAGTTCAATTCAAAATACTGATTTTATTATTCTTTTTAACTTTGGCATCGAAGTTGAAATAGTCTAAGCGAACACAGAGAAAAACTGATTCAGGAAAATTTCCTCTATCACAGTTGAGACAACATTGAAGGAATAGTGATTATGAAAACGTTACACAAAACTTTAGCACTTGTAGCTCTTGCAACCTCATCAGCAGCGTTTGCCGCTGATTTTGACACACTCGATGTGAATGGCGATGGCGCTATCAGCAAAAGCGAAGCATCAGTAAGCGAAACGTTAATGAGCCAATTTAAAGAGCTTGATACAGACGGCAATGGTGAGCTGTCTAAACAAGAGTACTCTAAAGCTTAATTTCATTGTAAGGACACATTGAAAAGGACTTCCTAACTCAAGACTACACACTTTGAAGGAATGACATTATGAACACAGTAAATAAAACATTAGCACTTATGGCACTTGTATCTTCATCAGCAGCATTTGCAATGAGTGATTTCGATACCCTAGATGTTGACGGCAACGGTGTTATCAGCCAAAGCGAAGCGTCTGTTGATGCAGAGCTAATGAGCAAATTCAGTGAATTAGACACTGACGGTAACGGTGAGTTATCGAAACAAGAATTTTCTAAAGCTTAATGTGATTAAGCAAAACCAGTTTATCTAGCTGATTAGTTCTGAGCTGCCAAAGACAGCCTAAGTGGATAAGGGAATCCATGAAAGAGGACAACACTGGAAGTGCGATCAGCTAACACTCTTAATATTGAAGGAATATCATTATGAAAACAGTAAACAAAACATTAGCTTTAATCGCACTTGCATCTTCTTCAGCGGCTTTTGCAGCAACTGACTTTGACACCTTAGACGTAGACGGTAACGGCGTGATCAGTAAAAGTGAAGCGGCCGTTGATGCAAAAATTATGTCGCAGTTTAAAACCTTAGACGTGAATGGTGACGGTGTTCTTACTGAAGCAGAATTTTCAGAAGCAGAGTAACGTAATTAACTCGTAATAAACCAGTTTCCACTAAACAAGGATCTCAGAAACGGATTTCACTCTTTTCAAATTTTAAGGTAATTATTATGAAGCAGTTAAGCACAACAATCGCAATTTTAGCACTAGCAACATCATCGGCAGCTTTTGCACAAGGTGTAAGCTTTGCAACTTTTGACACCGACGGTGATGGCGTGATCAGTAAAGAAGAAGCGTCTGAAAATATGCAGCTTGAAAAGTTATTTCCAAAGCTAGATAGCGATGGTAATGGCGAGCTTTCGAAAGAAGAGTTCGCACAGATTCAATAGAATCTTTTTGAAAAGTTAGGTACTTTCACTTCAAGAGTCGTAAAGCAGCCGTTATGGCTGCTTTTTTCGTTTATAAGCTCTCGTTTACAAGAAGATCGCACTTACCTGAAACAGCTTTTCAACAACCGTAATATGCTTTTTATCAATCAAAAACATGATTACGTGGTCACCAGACTGAATAACGGTATCGTCATGGGCAATCAGTACATCATCGTTACGCACAATAGCACCAATAGTTGTTCCTGCTGGTAGCTTGATATCAGCAATTGCTCGGCCAACAACTTTAGAAGTATGCTCATCACCATGAGCGACAGCTTCAATTGCTTCTGCTGCACCTTTACGTAACGAATAAACATTAACAATGTCACCACGGCGAACATGTGTTAATAGCGCCGAGATTGTTGCTTGTTGGGGCGATATAGCAATATCAATCTCACCACCTTGAACTAAATCAACATAAGCGCCACGCTGAATAAGCACCATGGTCTTTTGTGCGCCCATACGCTTTGCCAGCATCGCAGACATAATGTTTGCTTCATCGTCGTTAGTGACTGCGATGAATACATCAACTTGTTCAATATGTTCTTCAGATAACAGCTCTTGATCAGAGGCATCGCCACAAAACACCACGGTGTTATCAAGCATTTCAGATAGCTGCGCAGCACGCTCTTTATTGCGTTCAAGCAGTTTAACGCTGTGGTTCTTCTCAAGTGAACGAGCAAGACCCGCACCGATATTACCACCACCGGCAATCATGATCTTTTTGTATGAACGTTCGAGTTTTTGAAGTTCATTCATTACTGCTCGAATGTGCTTGGTTGCTGCGATAAAGAATACTTCATCGTCAGCTTCAATAACGGTTGTGCCAAGCGGCTTTATAGCTTTACCTTGACGATAAATAGCCGCTACACGGGTTTCGACATTCGGAATATGTTCTTTCAAGGCCGAAAGTGCATAACCAACCAGCAAGCCACCGTAATACGCTTTCACCGCAACCAGCGATAACATGCCATCAGCGAATTGTAATACTTGTAAAGCACCCGGATAATCGATTAAGCGACGAATATATTTAGTCACCAACGCTTCAGGAGCAATGTAGTGATCAACAGGTAAGTCATCGTTATGGAATAGCTTCTCACGATACTTTAAGTATTGCTCTGAGCGAATACGGGCAATTTTGGTTGGTGTATTAAAAATACTATAGGCCACTTGGCAAGCAACCATGTTCACTTCGTCAGAACTGGTTACGGCAATAATCATATCGGCGTCTTCGGCACCTGCACGACGCAATACATCGGGATGAGCACTGTGGCCAGTAACACCTTGTAAGTCATACTTATCTTGTAACTCTCGCAAACGGTTACCGTCGATATCGACAACGGTGATCTCATTTTGCTCACCGACGAGGTTTTCTGCCAATGTGCCACCAACTTGTCCGGCACCGAGTATGATTATTTTCATAGCTTGTTCTTATTAGTGTTTTTTAACTAGCTTTGCGTAGTAGAAACCGTCACTTTCACCAGGCAGTAATTGTAGGCCAGGTATCGTTGGGGTGTCGTTTTCATGCAAAGGTATGTGTTCAGCACTTTGATTATTGGCAAGGAACTTAGCAACTTGTTGTTGGTTCTCTTGCGGTAATACAGAGCAGGTTGCATAGACTAACGTACCACCAGGCTTAAGTAGAGGCCAGATACTATTTAGTATATCGCCTTGTAAATTAGCGAGGTCTTCAATATCAGATGCACGACGTAGCCATTTTATATCAGGGTGGCGACGGATTACGCCCGTTGCTGAGCAGGGCACATCAAGCAAAATACGGTCGAATTGCTGTTCATCCCACCAAATATGTGGCTGTGATGCATCTGCACATTGTAGATCAGCAGTTAAGCCAATACGCACTAAGTTTTGTTTAACGCGTTCTAGGCGTTCGCTGTCGCTATCAAGTGCTAATACGTCGGCATCAGCAAGCTCTAGAATATGGCACGTTTTACCACCTGGCGCTGCACATGCATCTAAAATGACATCATCATTTTCTGGTGCTAGGAAACGCGCAGCTAATTGTGCCGCGGCATCTTGTACTGAGCAAGCGCCAGTATCAAACTCTGGTAATGCGTATACATCACAAGGTTTTGCTAGCTTAATACCATCAGGAAAATTCGCATTGAGGGTATGCTCAATATCATTCGCTTTAAGCATCTCACTGTATTCTTGGGTGCTGTATTGCGCTTGATTTACTCGTAACCACATAGGAGCTTGAAGCTGATTCGCCTCAAGGATTTCTTGCCAATTATCAGGGTAGGCAGCGGTTACTTGTTTGATAAACCAACCTGGGTGGTTAAATTTGCAAACAGGAATTTGCTGTGCTTTTTCTTCAAGCTCAGCTTGTTCACGTTGGAAACTGCGTAAAATAGCGTTAATCAGGCCTTTTAAACCAAGAGCGCGCATTTGCTGAAGCGCATTAACCGTTTCGCTGATTGCCGCATGAGGCGGTACACGCATGTGTTGAAGTTGGTAAATACCCACATACAACAAGAATTGGAAAATACGGCGCTTGCCTTTTAGCGGTTGATCTAAAAGTTGCTGGCAATAATTTTCTAGGCTAGGTAAATAGCGCAGCACACCGTAACAAATCTGTTGCAGCAGGGCTTTATCTTTAGGTGATAATCCTTGGCTTGCAAAAGGTAGTTCTTGATTAAGTGATGCACCTTTATCGACCACGTTGTAGAGGGTTTCAGCAGCAAGTGCTCTTACATTACTCATTGCTTTGACCTAATACTGAGCCAGGTTCAACCCAATCACTGCGACCATTTAGAAAGTCACTAACAGCCATTGGTTTTTTACCTTGTGGTTGAAGAAGGGTGATTTTAAGTGCACCTTGCCCACAGGCGACTAAGATACCTTGCTTATCAGCAGCAATGATTTCACCTGCTTGCGCACTTTGCGATACAACTTCAGCCTGCCAAATTTTTACTGTTTGTCCTGCCATTTCGGTAAAGCAAACAGGCCATGGGTTAAAGGCACGGATATTACGCTCAATTTGCTCAGCATCCATTGACCAATCAATATTGGCTTCATCTTTAGATAACTTTTTCGCGTAATTTGCTTGCGTGTCATCTTGCTTTTCTGGCGTGATTTCACCTGCAGCAAGGCGATTAATAGTACTAATCAGTGCATCAGGACCTAGCGCAGCTAGTTTATTGTATAAAGAGCTACTGGTTTCTGTGCTATCAATCGGGCAGCGGCTGATATGCAGCATGTCGCCTGTATCTAAGCCTTCATCCATTTGCATTATTGTTACACCTGTTTCACGGTCGCCAGCCCAAATAGCACGCTGAATAGGCGCTGCACCACGCCAGCGAGGTAAAATAGAACCATGCACATTTAAGCACCCTAAGCGCGGAGCATCTAAAATAGCTTTTGGTAATAATAAGCCGTATGCCACCACAATCATGATATCTGCGTTTAGGCTTGTAAGTTCTGCAAGCGCTTCATCAGATTTTAGTGATTGCGGTTGAAATACAGGTAAGTCATGGGCAAGTGCTAGCTCTTTAACTTCACTGGCTTTTAGCTTTTTACCTCGGCCCGCAGGGCGATCTGGTTGGCTATAAACACCAACAACGTCGTGCTCTGAGTCAATCAGTGCTTGTAAATGGCGCGCAGCGAAGTCCGGCGTACCAGCAAAAATAATGCGTAATGGTTGTGTCACAGATATTCCTATTGATGAACTTATGATTTAGCAGCCAGCTTAGCTTCTTTTTCAAGCTTTTTACGGATACGTTGGCGCTTTAAAGGCGATAGATAATCAATAAAAAGAGTGCCTTTAAGGTGATCAAGCTCATGCTGAATACAAATCGCTAATAGCTCGTCAGCGTCTAAGCTGAATTCTTCACCATTTTCATTAAGCGCTTTAACAGTAACAGTTTCTGCGCGGTCAACTTTTGCGTATGAATAAGGGACTGATAAACAGCCTTCTTCACTGACTGTTGAGCCATCTTTCTTAGTGATTTCTGGGTTGATTAATACTAACGGTTGGTCGCGCTCTTCAGATACGTCGATCACCACAATTCGCTGGTGGATATCTACTTGCGTTGCTGCTAAGCCGATACCGTTTTCGTCATACATAGTTTCAAGCATGTCTTTGACGATTTGACGAACTTCATCGTTTACTTCTGGTACTTCTTTCGCGATTGTACGCAAACGCTCATCCGGAAATCTCAAAACTTCTAACCTAGCCATAGTTACCTTTTACACTTGTGATTCATTTAGGGTATTGTATGCTCTTATTTTAGCCATTCGTGTTCACCTTTAACAGGTTTTGGTCGATAATAATCTAAAAACAACTCAAGGAAGCCAAATGAGATACCCACTAGTTGCGGCTTTGTTAGCCTTTAGCTGTGCTTTTTCGGTAGCTGCTGATGTCTTAACAATTAAAAAAGATGCGCCAAAACAATATGTTGTAAAAAAAGGTGACACGCTTTGGGATATCTCTGGCGTGTATCTTGACCAGCCTTGGCAATGGCCTGATTTGTGGCAGATGAACCCGCAAATCGCGAATCCGCATTTAATATACCCGGGTGATGCGCTCAGTTTAATTTACGATAAAGACGGAAATCCACGTTTAGTTAAAAATCCGCGTTATAAAAAGCTCTCTCCTGAAGGGCGAATTACACCAAAGGGTAAGCAAGCTGTGCCAACGTTGCCTTTGGAGTTGTTACGCCCATATTTGACTTATGAGCAAGCAATTAGCGCCGATATTATTGCACAAAAGCCGTATATTTTAGGTGCCAGCGTTAATACCAAAATGAACACTATTGGTCACACTCTTTACGTTAAAGGTGATTTAACACTAAACGAGGCTTATGGTGTATACCGTAAAGGTAATGACCTTGTCGATCCAAATACAAATGAAGTACTGGCGAACAAAGCGGAGCTTGTGGCGATTGTTCGAGCATTTAGAAGCGGTGATGCGGAAAACGGTGTACCTGCCTCTGTCAAGGTTGAGTTGGTAAAACAAGAGATCAAGCCTAATGACTTCTTAATGCCAGCAATGGAAGGGCAAATGATGCCTGCCTATTTCACTATGAAGCGCCCAGAAGTTGCTTTAGATGGCACTATTATCGCCGCAGCTAATGAAATGCGTGAATTTAGTACCATGGATATTGTTGTACTAAACTTAGGTGCTGACCAAGTGAAGCCAGGTTTTGTACTTGATATTCAACGTCAATCACCAGAAGTGTATGACGGTCGCAATGGTCCGCGTTACCGCGAAGATTCTAACAGCCTAGAGAAGTTCATGACTGATGCAAATGAGCTTTTAGGTATTGAAAGTGATGAAGACAGTAATGTATGGCATATGCCAAAGGAAAAAGTCGGTGAGCTAATGGTGTTTAAGGTATATGACAACGTTAGCTATGCACTGATAGTGAAAAATCAGCATCCGATCCGAGTTGGAGATTATGCAGTTATAAACTAACTCACAAATTGGGTGCTCTAAGGAGGGAGCATGGCACAGGTTTCAGGCAAGCTATCCCATTGGCTTGCCTTTTATTTATGTAAAGGGCTTGGGATCAAAAGTCTTCTTGCATTAAGTCAAAAACAGCCGCTGGGAGAGTTATTTACATTAACTATCTCAGAGCTGCAGCAGCTCGGCTTATCAAAGAGCCAAGCCGATAACTTAGTTAATACTGACTGGCAGTTAGTTGCACACTATCAAGCGCAGATAGCTAAGCTGCAAATCAAGGTCATTAGTTATTTTGATGACAGCTATCCGCCGTTACTCAAGCAAATAGCCAGCGCTCCTATATTATTGTTTTGTTTAGGTAACACGGAACTATTACTGTCACCGCAAATAGCTATTGTTGGTAGCCGTAATGCAACACCTACAGGAATTGAAGTAGCCGCCGAGTTTGCCCATCAACTTTGTTCTGTTGGAATGACAGTTACATCAGGTATGGCTATGGGGATTGATGGCGCTGCTCATAAAGGCGCATTAGCGGGCTCAGGCAATACCATAGCTGTACTTGGCACGGGTATCGATATTGCTTATCCAAGACGCCATAGCTTACTTATCAAACAAGTTGCAGAGCAGGGCTTGTTGGTTTCTGAATTCCTACCTGGCACGGCTGCTAATGCAGCGAACTTTCCGCGCCGAAACCGTATTATCTCTGGGTTGTCATTAGGAGTACTGATTGTTGAGGCGCAAATTAAAAGTGGCTCACTGGTAACGGTACGCTATGCGCTTGAGCAGAATAAAGAGGTGTTTGCAGTGCCAGGCTCGATAAAAAGTCCACTTTCAGAAGCAAGTCATTTTTTAATTAAGCAAGGCGCTAAATTGACAGAAAATATTAGTGATATTCTTGATGAAGTGAGCTTTTTCTGTGAAAACAGTCTATATAGTATAGAACAGCCTATTGCAGATGAACCCGACTGCCCAGTGTTCAAAAGTATAGGGTATGAGGTTACAAGTGTTGATCAAATAACACAGCGAAGCCAATTACCAGTAAACGAAGTACAAGCTCGGTTACTCGACTTAGAGCTCGCAGATAAAATCGAACGAGTACTCGATGGTTATATAAGACTAGGAGGACATAAACATGTTTGACATCCTCATGTATCTTTTTGAAAACTATATCCATAGTGAAGCTGAAATCTTTACTGAAGAGAATGAGCTTACCGATGAGTTAGTTCGTGCTGGCTTCAATAAACCTGAAATCTACAAAGCCCTTGATTGGTTAGAGCAACTGGCTGATTTGCAACAAAGCGACATCTATCCATACCTTAATGCCCAGCCACAACATGCCATGCGTATTTACACCGATAGTGAATGCCAAATGCTGAGTGTTGAGTGTCGAGGTTTTTTAATGTTTATCGAGCAAATTGGTGTAATTAACACCGTAACTCGTGAAATGGTTATAGACAGACTGTGTGCTTTGGATAAACCATATATTTCTTTGGAAGATCTAAAGTGGGTGGTCCTTATGGTGTTATTTAATGTGCCGGGCTCAGAGCAAGCTTACGCGCAAATGGAAGACTTAATATTTGACGAACCAGCGGATGTATTACATTAGTTCGACTTTGCTTGTATCTTTGTTGAGTTTGGGTATATTAGGCGAAAATTAGCCAACCCCACAGGAATCTTATGAGTAAAATCGACCATTCTCTTTTTTCTGCAGATAAACATGCACTCGAAAAAGAGTATGAGGTTTGCCCTAAATGCGGTTCTGAATTGGTTATGCGCAACTCAAAGTCAGGCCCTTTTTTAGGCTGTGCCAGTTACCCCAAGTGTGACTACATCCGTCCTTTAGCACATCATGATAGCCAACAAATAAAAGTTCTCGAAGACAGTGCCTGTCCTGAGTGTGGCAAACCATTGGTAATTAAAAATGGCCGTTATGGCATGTTTATCGGTTGTACTGGTTACCCAGAATGCCATTATATTGCTCATGATGAAGAGCCTGACGATGCCCCTAAATTACCTACTTGCCCTAAATGCAAAAAAGGTCAGCTGGTTGCGCGTAGTAATAAGTTTGGCAAAACCTTTTATTCTTGTGATAGCTATCCGCGTTGTAAATATACACTTAATCATAAACCCGTGGCGACCGAGTGTCCGGCCTGTCATTGGCCAATTATGACCGAAAAGAAAACAGCTTCAGGTGTTGTGTTACAATGCCCTCAGAAGTCGTGTATGCATAAGTTAGTCGAGTCTTAATGTACTTGTAATTCGTTTTTTAGGAGAGTTTCTTTGTCTGATCCTGTTGCACAACCAACCAATGCAATTGATGCTTTGCAGCAAGGTGGCGTGATTGTTTATCCAACCGAAGCTGTTTTTGGTCTTGGTTGCGATCCTGATAACCAAGCCGCGGTTGAAAAGCTTTTAGCCATCAAACAACGCCCTGTAGAAAAAGGCTTAATTTTAATTGCTGACAATTATGGCCAGTTATTAAAGTATGTAGATGATGCCAAAATCCCAATGGATAAACGTGCTGATATCTTTTCACAATGGCCAGGAGCTATCACTTGGGTGATGCCGGCTGCAAAAGAAACGCCAAAGTGGTTAACAGGTCAGTTTGATACTATTGCTGTGCGTGTTACTGATCATCCGACGGTAAAAGCTTTGTGTCAGCAATTTGGTAAGCCTTTGGTTTCAACAAGTGCAAACTTAACTGGTCAAGAAACGGTAATGACTATCGCACAAGCGAAAAGCGAATTTGCTGATACGGTAGATTTTTATGTTGATGAGCCGTTAGGTGGCAACAGCCAACCAAGTGTGATCAAAGACGCAGCGACCGGAAAAGTATTTAGAGGATAAACATGCAAAGCGAGCTACTCGAACAAGTTAAAACCTATTTAATGGCCTTGCAAGATACAATTTGTCAGGGCCTTGAAAGTGCCGACGGCAAAGCAAAGTTTGTTGAAGATAATTGGCAACGTGCAGAAGGCGGCGGTGGCCGTACTCGTGTTATCCAAGGTGGCAATGTCATTGAACAGGGTGGGGTGAATTACTCGCATGTGTTTGGTGCTTCAATGCCAGCATCAGCAACAGCGCATCGTCCAGAGCTCGCTGGTCGTAGCTTTCATGCATGCGGTGTGTCATTAGTGATCCATCCTAATAACCCACATATTCCAACTAGCCATGCCAACGTGCGTTTCTTTATTGCCGAAAAAGAAGGCGAAGAGCCAATTTGGTGGTTTGGTGGCGGTTTTGATTTAACGCCTTTTTACCCTGTATTTGAAGATGTACAACATTGGCATCAGGTGGCAAGCGATTTATGCCAGCCATTTGGTGCAGAGGTTTACGACAAATATAAAAACTGGTGTGATGATTACTTTTATTTAAAACACCGCGACGAAACACGTGGTGTTGGTGGCTTATTTTTTGATGATTTAAATGAGCTTGGCTTTGAACAAAGCTTTGCTTTCATGCAGGCGGTAGGAAATGGTTATTTAGATGCTTACCTACCTATTATTGAGCGCCGTAAAGACACGCCAATAACTGAGCAACAACGCGACTTCCAATTGTATCGTCGTGGTCGTTATGTTGAGTTTAATCTTGTTTGGGACCGCGGAACATTATTTGGCTTACAAACAGGTGGACGCACTGAGTCTATCTTAATGTCGATGCCACCACTAGCACGTTGGGAATATAACTATGTACCAGCTGCAGACAGCCCAGAGGCTAAGCTGTATCAGTACTATTTACGCCCTCAAGACTGGTTAAATAGCAAAGAATCTGATCTAGTTGCACGCCAGTGGCAGCTTTAATCAAGTATTGAAACCACTCTAATCAACATTATGTTGTCACCCTCAACTAGGGTGGCAACACTGTCACTGTTAGGCAGCTCTGCCAATACACTAAATAGCACTTCTGCTTTTAATATCTCTAGCTGATCAGATGTTGTATCAATAGGTGCGCTAACCTGTGTTAAGCACTGACTGATATCACAGGCATAGAAATCAAGTTTCACTTCAAAATATTCAGGGTGCTGAATAAGCTTATCAAAACCATCAACAATACTTTGTTCAAGCTTATCGCTTTGTGACGTTTTACCTTGGCTGAGAAGTGATTGAGCAATTTGCTGAATATCGTCATGATAAATATATTCATTAATAGTGCTTATTTGATTAGCGGAATCATTCACGCTGTACTGATAGGTCAATAGTAGCGCCGCACTAATACCAATGCAGACTAAAAGAGTTGTTATAAATTTCATTTAAACATCCTTATTTACTATGAAATACTCATAACAACTCTAGCAGTTGCATAAAAAACGTGCAATTTAGCTTAATTTAAAGCGCCTTACTTGCTCATCCAGTGAACGTGCTAACGACAACAGCTCTTCACTGACTTTTTGGTTTTCATGCGCATCGACTAATGAGTGCTCGGCATTATCACTAATTGCTATAACGCTTTGGTTAATTTCTTCAGCCGCCAAATTTTGCTGTTCAGTGGCATCAGCAATTTGCACGTTAAGCTGATTTATCTCACTCATTTGTGAAGAAATATCACGTAATGCTTTAGCTACTTGCTTAACTTGGACTGCACGCTCGTCTGCTTCTTCACAAGAGTTATTCATAGTATTAACGGTGTGTGCCGCTTCACTTTGTAATTTGTCTATAGTGCGGCGAATTTCGTCGGTTGAGTCATGGGTGCGGGTTGCCAAAGTGCGCACTTCATCGGCCACAACGGCAAATCCTCGACCAGCTTCTCCTGCACGGGCGGCTTCAATAGCCGCATTGAGCGCAAGTAAGTTAGTTTGTTCAGCAATACTACTGATCACCTCAAGTACTTTACCAACGTCTAACGTTTGGGTTTGTAATTGAGTTACTTGCTCGGCGGCCGCTCTAACATCAGCCGCAAGTTGATTGATACTTTGCTCAGTGTGTTCTGCAACATGCAAGCTTTGCTGTGCAAGTTGGTTACTGTGTTCTGATTTCTCAGAAGCAAAATGCGTGGTGTTTTTAACTTCGCTTGATGAACTTTCGAGTTCATTGATGGCGGCAGCGACAGAGTCTGTTCCTTGCTTTTGCTTTAAGATAGCCTGTTCCGTGGCATCTGCTGAGGCATAAATGCTTTCGGCTGAATGGATCAATACCTTAGAAGAGTGGGAAACCTGCGCAATATTATCCTTAAAGGCGCCAATCATGTGATTAAAGCTGGTGGCAAGTGAGCTCAGTTCGTCATTATTGCTGTCGTCTACAGTGAGGCTTAAATCTTTATTGGTGGTTGCTAAGTGCATAGTATGACTAATGACTTTCAAGCGTTTAATAAATACTTTTCTAAACATCACTGCCAGCAGTGAAAATGCAGAAATGAAAATAGCAGTTAATAGCAGTGTATTCATTAAGGTGTTTTGTGATACTTCTTGCTCAATATCAGCCAACGAATAACTAATTTTTACTACTCCTAATACATCACCTTCCTGCGCTTGATGGCAGCCTAAGCAATTAGTGCCTTTATAATCACTGCGAGCAAACATAGGCTTCAGATAGGTCATCGTGCTATTTTGATTATCAATAAATAATGCTTCAGTACCTGTCAGTGCTTTTCGCTCAGTATCGTTAGTCGCAACCTGGTTGGCATTTCCTGACCCATAAATTTTATTAACGATTGGACTACGTATGATATGGGCATCTTCAATATTAGGGTGGCTTCTTAATTTAGTACTCAGAATTTCACGATTAGCCATAGTGCCAGTTAGCATCATGGTGTTAATAGAATCAAAGTAATTATCGGCAAGCAGTTTTATGTTACTTTCAACGGTATCTTGCGCTAATTCATGTTGTTGCTTGGCGCTGCTGAATATACTGGCAAATAATACCAATACGCCTGTCAGTGCCAACAGGGCATAAATTTTAAATTGGATTGATTTCATGCGACGACGCTTTTTCTAAATTAAGGAAAATTTATTATCTTTATTTAAAAAAAGCGTACATTGATATAGCGCAAAGCTTAGTTAGTTTTGATTGATCATATGGCTGGCGAGTTGCGATAAAGATTGTCTTAACCCTTCGCGAAGTAGTGGGTTATCAATTTCGATATCGAGCGTTTTATTCATACAATGCATCCATTGGTCACGTAAGTCTTGATCAATAGGGAAAGGCATGTGACGCTTTCTTAGCATCGGGTGACCATATTTTTCAACAAATAGGTCGGGGCCGCCCAGCCAGCCAGATAAAAACTCAAAGAATACTTGGCGAATTCTATCTAAAGGCTGAGGATGCATATCATATAATGGTTTGGCGTATTCATCAGTGGCCATTATGTCGTAAAATCGATTTGCAATTGCTCGAGCTCCTGCTTCACCACCAATAATTTCATAAGGTGTTTTTTCTGGGGTAGGCGTTTCAGGCATTGGTTTCGATTTAGAAAAAAGTCGTTTAATCATAATATTAATAAAGCTCTACAGGGCGAAGAGGTTGCTTCACTATGGACAAATACGCGGTTTTTGGAAATCCAATCAAACATTCGAAATCACCCGCAATACACGCACAATTTGCTGCATCATTAAACGAGCAAATCGAATACAGCGCCATTTTAGCACCAACAGATGCATTTGAAAAAACTGTCACTGGGTTTTTCGCTGCTGGTGGTAAAGGGGCTAATGTCACTTTGCCATTTAAAGAGCAGGCTTTTGCCATGGTAGATGAACTAACAGAACAAGCAAAAATAGCCGGGGCCGTTAATACCATTAAACAACTCGAAGATGGCCGCTTACTCGGTGATAACACCGATGGTGTAGGGCTGGTTAAAGACCTTTTAGCCAATAATGTCACTTTAAAAGGTCAGCGAGTACTTCTTATTGGAGCGGGTGGTGCGGCGAGAGGTGTCATTCAACCATTATTGAATGAACAAATCGAAAGCTTAACAATAGCCAACCGTACCGTTGAGAAAGCGCAAGCACTTGCAAGTCATTTTAAGGGGGAGATAGATGTGCAAGGTTGTGGTTTAAATGATATCCCAGCAAGTAACTATAATGTGGTTATCAATTCTACATCAAGTAGTGTAACTGGAGACTTGCCAGGTATAGCACAGCAGCACGTTGCAAAGTGCCAGTGCGCATACGATATGTTTTACGCGAATGATGATACGGCATTCATTAGTTGGGTTAAGTCGATTAACCCAACATGTTTAACACTCGATGGTTGTGGCATGCTGGTTGGTCAAGCTGCACAAGCTTATTTTGTATGGCGCAATAAAATGCCAGAAATTCTTCCCATTGTGAACGCGCTTAAAGCAGGAGAAATTGCGTGAATCAAGCTATCCAATTTATCGACCGACTTGAATTTAAGCCCGATGAAAAGCAGTTGGTGTTCTTTGCTCAAGTAAGTGGCTTGATGGTGGAGTGTATTATTGATACCAGCAAGTATGATTTTGCCGCCCAAAACAGCGCAGTTAATTACTTTGAATCTTATCGTTTCGATTACGAAGAGCTCGCCGAGAAACTGATCGAAGATGAACAGTATAACTCGGCAGGACAAATTGAATTAACCGAGGTGTTTTAGCCCTCAGCTAAGTATTCATCTTTAAGCTGAACATAATTGTCAGCAGAAATTTTTAAAAAGGCGCGCTCTTGTTCTGTTAAAGGGCGGGCCTGTTTAACCGGACTACCTACATATAAGTAACCTGACTCTAAACGCTTATTAGGTGGGACCAATGAACCACCACCAATGATCACATCATCTTCAACAATTGCATTGTCCATCACTATTGCACCCATCCCCACAAGAATACGATTACCAAGTTGGCAGCCGTGTAGCATGACTTTATGGCCAACAGTGACATCATCTCCAATTATAAGGGGGTAACCATCTGGATTTGACTTAGAGGCACGAGTTAAATGTAAAACACTGCCGTCTTGAATGTTCGTACGCTCACCAATACGGATATAGTTAACATCACCACGCGCAGCAACAAGAGGCCAAACACTTGAATCCTTGCCAAGCGAAATATCACCTACTAAAACTGATGACTCATCAATATAAACACTATTATCGAATGTCGGAGTGATCCCTTTATAAGAACGGATAGTCATAAATTCACCTTAAATTTTAAAAATTCGCTCAGTCTAGTGTAACAGCGAAGCAAAGAAATACATCAAAAGGCCCCTAATTTGATTGTAAAACACCCAGTTTCAGGGTGTTTAGTTCAAAAGCTGAGCGAACAGTACATTTTTTTAAATTTTATTGAAAAAAGTGCTTGCGTAAAAAATCCATCTCCCTATAATGCGACCCCACTGACACGGCGGGCAGCAACGAAAGACGCTGAACAACGTAGCAGAGAGTTAAGTGAAACTTCGGTTTCAAATTATCGAAAGAAAGTTTGAAATTAAGTGTTGACTCGAAAAATTAAGGATGTATTATACGCATCCCTAGCGACAACGTCGCAACGTTCTTTAACAATATAAAGCAATCATCTGTGTGGGCACTCGTACAGATTGAGTTCTAACAGCAAATTCTAGTTAGCTAGATGACGCAAACAAATTTAGAGTCTCAATTGAACTGAGTGACCAACGGAAACAAGTTTACTTGTTTCAGCACAGTCAATTCGATTCGAAAGAATCAAAATTCAGAATTCATTGAGCATGTCCTTCGGGACAGAAAAAACTTTTAATTGAAGAGTTTGATCATGGCTCAGATTGAACGCTGGCGGCAGGCCTAACACATGCAAGTCGAGCGGAAACGAAGAGGTGCTTGCACCTTTGGCGTCGAGCGGCGGACGGGTGAGTAATGCTTGGGAATATGCCTTATGGTGGGGGACAACAGTTGGAAACGACTGCTAATACCGCATGATGTCTACGGACCAAAGTGGGGGACCTTCGGGCCTCACGCCATAAGATTAGCCCAAGTGGGATTAGCTAGTTGGTGAGGTAATGGCTCACCAAGGCGACGATCCCTAGCTGGTTTGAGAGGATGATCAGCCACACTGGGACTGAGACACGGCCCAGACTCCTACGGGAGGCAGCAGTGGGGAATATTGCACAATGGGCGCAAGCCTGATGCAGCCATGCCGCGTGTGTGAAGAAGGCCTTCGGGTTGTAAAGCACTTTCAGTAAGGAGGAAAGGTTAAGTGTTAATAGCACTTAGCTGTGACGTTACTTACAGAAGAAGCACCGGCTAACTCCGTGCCAGCAGCCGCGGTAATACGGAGGGTGCGAGCGTTGATCGGAATTACTGGGCGTAAAGCGTACGCAGGCGGTTTGTTAAGCGAGATGTGAAAGCCCCGGGCTCAACCTGGGAACTGCATTTCGAACTGGCAAACTAGAGTGTGATAGAGGGTGGTAGAATTTCAGGTGTAGCGGTGAAATGCGTAGAGATCTGAAGGAATACCGATGGCGAAGGCAGCCACCTGGGTCAACACTGACGCTCATGTACGAAAGCGTGGGGAGCAAACAGGATTAGATACCCTGGTAGTCCACGCCGTAAACGATGTCTACTAGAAGCTCGGGTCTTCGGACTTGTTTTTCAAAGCTAACGCATTAAGTAGACCGCCTGGGGAGTACGGCCGCAAGGTTAAAACTCAAATGAATTGACGGGGGCCCGCACAAGCGGTGGAGCATGTGGTTTAATTCGATGCAACGCGAAGAACCTTACCTACACTTGACATACAGAGAACTTACCAGAGATGGTTTGGTGCCTTCGGGAACTCTGATACAGGTGCTGCATGGCTGTCGTCAGCTCGTGTTGTGAGATGTTGGGTTAAGTCCCGCAACGAGCGCAACCCCTATCCTTAGTTGCCAGCGATTCGGTCGGGAACTCTAAGGAGACTGCCGGTGATAAACCGGAGGAAGGTGGGGACGACGTCAAGTCATCATGGCCCTTACGTGTAGGGCTACACACGTGCTACAATGGCGCATACAGAGTGCTGCGAACCTGCGAGGGTAAGCGAATCACTTAAAGTGCGTCGTAGTCCGGATTGGAGTCTGCAACTCGACTCCATGAAGTCGGAATCGCTAGTAATCGCATATCAGAATGATGCGGTGAATACGTTCCCGGGCCTTGTACACACCGCCCGTCACACCATGGGAGTGGGTTGCTCCAGAAGTGGATAGTCTAACCTTCGGGAGGACGTTCACCACGGAGTGATTCATGACTGGGGTGAAGTCGTAACAAGGTAGCCCTAGGGGAACCTGGGGCTGGATCACCTCCTTATACGATTTAGAACTTATTTGTTCGTAGTGTCCACACAGATGATTGTTGATTGTAAAGAGAACAACACTTATTGTTTGGGTCTGTAGCTCAGTTGGTTAGAGCGCACCCCTGATAAGGGTGAGGTCGGTAGTTCAAATCTACTCAGACCCACCACTTCTTTGAAGTGGAAACTAAACAGTAAGTACCAGCATATGTGGGGCTATAGCTCAGCTGGGAGAGCGCCTGCCTTGCACGCAGGAGGTCAGCAGTTCGATCCTGCTTAGCTCCACCACTTTTACTCCTTAAAAATAAACATTCTTAATCAGGTAATAAACTGCTTGAGAATAGAGTGTGTTTAATTTTGAGAAGTTTATTCTCTTGCTCTTTAAAAATTTGGAAAGCTGATATTAAAATTCTTATAGATACTTGTATCTATAAAGAGTTTTCAAAAGTAAAAAATATGCCATTAATCGAAAGATTAATTGGTATCTACTTTAGTATTCTCATCATTATTTGATGAATTAACTTCTGGCGAAGTTAACAGCTGTCACTAACAAAGACCCGTTTGGGTTGTATGGTTAAGTGACTAAGCGTACACGGTGGATGCCTTGGCAGTTGGAGGCGATGAAGGACGTATTAACTTGCGATAAGCCTAGTCAAGCTAGTAAAAAGCGCTTGAGACTAGGATTTCCGAATGGGGAAACCCACCTGCTTGCAGGTATCGTTAACTGAATACATAGGTTAACGAGGCGAACGCGGAGAACTGAAACATCTAAGTACCCGTAGGAACAGAAATCAACCGAGATTCCGGAAGTAGCGGCGAGCGAAACCGGACCAGCCCTTAAGCTTATTATGTGTTAGTGAAACATTCTGGAAAGTTTGACGATACAGGGTGATAGTCCCGTACACGAAAATGCATCTTAAGTGAAATCGAGTAGGTCGGAGCACGTGAAACTTTGACTGAATATAGGTGGACCATCATCTAAGGCTAAATACTCCCAACTGACCGATAGTGAACCAGTACCGTGAGGGAAAGGCGAAAAGAACCCCTGTGAGGGGAGTGAAATAGAACCTGAAACCGTGTACGTACAAGCAGTAGGAGCCCTTCGAGGGTGACTGCGTACCTTTTGTATAATGGGTCAGCGACTTATATTTTGTAGCGAGGTTAACCGATTAGGGTAGCCGTAGTGAAAGCGAGCGTTAACTGCGCGTTTAGTTGCAAGGTATAGACCCGAAACCCGGTGATCTAGCCATGGGCAGGTTGAAGGTTGAGTAACATCAACTGGAGGACCGAACCCACTAACGTTGAAAAGTTAGGGGATGACCTGTGGCTAGGAGTGAAAGGCTAATCAAACCGGGAGATAGCTGGTTCTCCCCGAAATCTATTTAGGTAGAGCCTCGGACGAATACTTACGGGGGTAGAGCACTGTTAAGGCTAGGGGGTCATCCCGACTTACCAACCCTTTGCAAACTCCGAATACCGTAAAGTACTATCCGGGAGACACACGGCGGGTGCTAACGTCCGTCGTGAAGAGGGAAACAACCCAGACCGCCAGCTAAGGTCCCAAAGTCATAGTTAAGTGGGAAACGATGTGGAAAGGCCCAGACAGCCAGGAGGTTGGCTTAGAAGCAGCCATCCTTTAAAGAAAGCGTAATAGCTCACTGGTCGAGTCGGTCTGCGCGGAAGATGTAACGGGGCTAAACTATGCACCGAAGCTGCGGATTCAAACTTTGTTTGAGTGGTAGGGGAGCGTTCTGTAAGCCGTTGAAGGTGTACCGGGAGGTATGCTGGAGGTATCAGAAGTGCGAATGCTGACATGAGTAACGATAATGCGGGTGAAAAACCCGCACGCCGGAAGACCAAGGGTTCCTATCCCATGTTAATCAGGGTAGGGTAAGTCGACCCCTAAGGCGAGGCCGAAAGGCGTAGTCGATGGGAAACGGGTTAATATTCCCGTACTTGGTATAATTGCGATGGGGGGACGGAGCAGGCTAAACAAGCATGGCGTTGGTTGTCCATGTGAAAGTGAGTAGGTTGAGAGTTTAGGAAAATCCGGACTCTTAAGACTGAGACACGAGACGAGCACCCAAGGGTGTGAAGTTGTTGATGCCATACTTCCAGGAAAAGCCTCTAAGCTTCAGATTATACCGAATCGTACCCCAAACCGACACAGGTGGTCAGGTAGAGAATACTAAGGCGCTTGAGAGAACTCGGGTGAAGGAACTAGGCAAAATCGTACCGTAACTTCGGGAGAAGGTACGCTCCTATCTGTGATGAGACTTGCTCTCTAAGCGGACGGGAGCCGCAGTGACCAGGTGGCTGGGACTGTTTATTAAAAACACAGCACTGTGCAAAATCGCAAGATGACGTATACGGTGTGACACCTGCCCGGTGCCGGAAGGTTAATTGATGGGGTTAGTTTTCGGACGAAGCTCTTGATCGAAGCCCCGGTAAACGGCGGCCGTAACTATAACGGTCCTAAGGTAGCGAAATTCCTTGTCGGGTAAGTTCCGACCTGCACGAATGGTGTAACCATGGCCACGCTGTCTCCACCCGAGACTCAGTGAAATTGAAATCGCAGTGAAGATGCTGTGTACCCGCGGCTAGACGGAAAGACCCCGTGAACCTTTACTACAGCTTGGCACTGAACATTGAACCTACATGTGTAGGATAGGTGGGAGGCTTTGAAGCAGAGACGCTAGTCTTTGTGGAGCCGTCCTTGAAATACCACCCTTGTAGTTTTGATGTTCTAACGTTGGCCCCTAATCGGGGTTACGGACAGTGCCTGGTGGGTAGTTTGACTGGGGCGGTCTCCTCCCAAAGAGTAACGGAGGAGCACGAAGGTTGGCTAAGTACGGTCGGACATCGTACGGTTAGTGTAATGGTAGAAGCCAGCTTAACTGCGAGACAGACACGTCGAGCAGGTACGAAAGTAGGTCATAGTGATCCGGTGGTTCTGAATGGAAGGGCCATCGCTCAACGGATAAAAGGTACTCCGGGGATAACAGGCTGATACCGCCCAAGAGTTCATATCGACGGCGGTGTTTGGCACCTCGATGTCGGCTCATCACATCCTGGGGCTGAAGTCGGTCCCAAGGGTATGGCTGTTCGCCATTTAAAGTGGTACGCGAGCTGGGTTTAGAACGTCGTGAGACAGTTCGGTCCCTATCTGCCGTGGGCGTTTGAGAATTGAGAGGGGTTGCTCCTAGTACGAGAGGACCGGAGTGAACGAACCGCTGGTGTTCGGGTTGTCATGCCAATGGCACTGCCCGGTAGCTACGTTCGGAACTGATAAGCGCTGAAAGCATCTAAGCGCGAAGCAGGCCTCGAGATGAGTTCTCACTAGACTTTTAAAGTCTCTGAAGGGCCGTTGAAGACTACAACGTTGATAGGCAGGATGTGGAAGTGGTGCGAGCCATTAAGCTAACCTGTACTAATTACCCGTGAGGCTTAACCATACAACGCCAAACGCGTTTTGTGACAGCGTAACAGACAGAAGTTAAGAAACTAAAGTAGACATTTACTTGATATCAGAATTCCGAATTTTAGTTGATTGCTAAGGCGATTAACGACCCAAATTTGCTTGGTGACAATAGCGTTTTGGACCCACCTGACCCCATGCCGAACTCAGTAGTGAAACGAAACAGCGCCGATGATAGTGTGGCATTTGCCATGTGAAAGTAGGACATTGCCAGGCTCCAAATTAAAGAAAGCCCGATTCGAAAGAGTCGGGCTTTTTTGCGTTTGGGAGCTGTCAGCTTTCAGCCGTCAGCCGTCAGCTGAAATGTGGGGTTGTATAGTGCGGAGACTCCCTCAGCAACAAAACCTTGTAGGAGGCACGTCAGTGCCGAATCTAGACCTTAACCAACACATTCATGGCTAAAGTCATTGCTACAACTACACTTTTCCTAGAGCCTCTGGCAGAGGGAGACTCAGCACCAAACACCTCCACAAAGCGGCTGAACGCTGATAGCTCTGTGTTGGGTTTCGCTGCGATCCACCCAACGTACCAACCAAATTTACCCTTTGTTGCAATTTTAATCTTGGTTTAGTACCTGAGCTATGTAAAACTATTTGCGTTTTTAAACCACAATCAGGTGACATGAATGTCTCAAATAAAAGCTTGGAAACTTATTAGCCTGTTTTGTTTGGTAAGCTTGCTTATGGGCTGTGAGTCGAAAGAAGAGCAGCTGAAACAAACAATACAACAATCCATAGAAAAAGCTGAGGTTGAATTAAATCAGCTTGGTACAGCGCTTGATAATGGCTCTTTGCGTAATGCGACGATACTTAAACAATACGGACAGGTGCTTGCTGAGCAGCAGCCGCAACTTTCTGAGATCGCACGAGTAATTAGTCTTGATGCGACCCGTGACGGGGCTATTTATACAGGTCTTACACAACGCTTAGCAGATGTTAAGTCTACTTATCTAATACCACCTTATGAAGATACCCTTCATCAACTTGATCTCATTCGTGATGCTGCTAAGCCATCTTTATTTCAAGATGCGCTTACTGATCCTATCAATATGCTTGCAGACATGTCGCAAGGGTCACTAGCAAGGGTTGGCGCTATTAGTGAAGCAGCTGAAGGTGAAAGCGTTGGTAACCAATTGGTCGGTAACCCTAACTATGGGCAGTGGCAAACTAATAGCAACGGTACAAGCTTTTGGGTTTGGTATGGGATGTATCGTATGTTGGGCGATGTATTCGACCGAGTTGAATATGGTCGCTGGAGCAGAAACAGAAAGTACAGCTATTACAATGACTATGGCCGTTATCGTTATTCGAGCCCAAAACAGATTAAAGCACAACAAACGGTAGAGACGCGTACTCGTCAGTCTTATCAACGCCAGGGTAAACAATTCACTAGTCCGTATGCCACTAAACGCAGTGGTGCATCTGGATTAAGCCGAAGCAGCTATACACCACCACGCACCCGTAGTAGCTATGCTTCTAGCAGTAGTTACAGTAAAAGCTCTGGGTCATTACGAAACAGCTCGAGCAGAACATCACGTGGCATTAGCCGCGGTAAGTAGTGAAAAGAATAACCACCGGAGTTACAACATATGTATGAATTTAATGGAATAACAACTTGGTCGTTGCAAGCTTTAGCAATCGACTTTGCAATCATTATCGCTTTATTTGTCAGCCTAAAATTTATCAAAGGCTGGGTATCTAATTTACATGCTAATGATGAAATAACTGAGCGCGACAATTTTGCTTTTGGTATTAGTTTTGCGGCCGGACTTGTGGCACTTGCCATTGTTCTTAGTGGTGTAAGCAGCGGCGCATTTGCACCTACCCTACAACAAGAAGCATTACAAATGCTAGGTTATGGTGTGATGGCTATTGTGCTTATTAAGCTTGGTCATTTCTTCCAAGACAAGGTAGCGCTTCGTAAAGTGAGTCTGCATGACGAAATCGTAAAAGGCAACGCAACTGCTGCATTGATTGATTTTGGTCATGTAGTGAGTGTAGCTATTGTTATTCGCTCAGCTTTATTTTGGGTGGCGACCGAAGGCTGGCATGGTATTCCAATCGTGATCGCGGCCTTTGCAATTGGCAGCATTGCGATGCTATTGATCAGCCAATATCGAGTGCAGTTATTCAAGCGTACTAATCGCAGTGGTGACTGCTTGCAACAAGCGGTTATCGACGGCAACTTAGCGGTGGGTATTCGTTACGCTGGCTTTTTAGTGGGTAGTGCATTGGCATTAACTGCTGCATCAGGTATCGCTCCTTATGCGGCTGACAACATTGCTGCTAGTTTAGGTTACTGGGCATTAAGTGCAGCGGTAAGTTTAGTTGCCTTCATTTTATTACACTTAGTGACTATCAAAATCATCTTATCAGGCTGTGATATTTCAGATGAAGTAAACCGCCAGAAAAACGTAGGTGTAGCTGCTATCTCTGCAGCGGTTTCATTTGCGATAGGTTCGACTATGGCAACCTTGTTAGGTGCCTAATTAAGTGTCTACTACAACAAGCGCCCCAAGTAGGGCCAATCTACTTGGGCATGACTTCCTATTAATAACTGTTATGGCCGTACTCGCTGGGTGCGGCCTTATTTATGAATATCTGCTATCTCATTATGCAGGTCGGGTTCTAGGCTCGGTCGAGAGCGCCATTTATGCCATGATTGGTACCATGATTGTGGCTATGGGTATCGGTGCTTTTTTAGCGCGTTGGTTTAAAGATGCATTTACTGCTTTTGCTTGGCTTGAGAGTATTATTGCTTTGGTCGGCATGGGCTGTATTTTAGCGATTGCTAGCGTTATCGCTGTGAGTTATTCATTGCCGCATATCTTCTCTGAAATTTTTAACCTGCCTGCGGATACTGTCCTTAACGGCTATGTATTTGAAAAGCTACAGGAGTGGTCACGTTTCTTACCCTATGTGTTTGGCCTATTACTCGGGCTATTAATTGGTATGGAGATCCCTTTGATCGCGCGTATTCGCCAGCAGGTTTATGGTCGCTTTTTAGAAAATAATGCGGGTACTATTTACGGGGCTGATTATATTGGCGCCGGTGTCGGTGCTGCGATTTGGGTAAGCATTATGCTTGCAATGCCAATTATGCAAGCGGCAGCTTGGACGGCGTTGTTTAATATTATTGCTGGTCTGGTGTTTTTATGGCGCTATCATCAACATGTTCGCTTCGCTAAGTTATTGTTGGTTTGCCATGTACTGTTGTTGATGTTTTTTGCATTTGTGCTCGTGCTTGGCACCAGCTGGATGAAAAACCTCAGCAATGTTTTATACAAAGATAAAGTCATATACTCGCAAGCAACCAAGTATCAGCACTTAGTGTTAACCGAGCGTTTAAGTCGCAATCAGCCGAATGCAATTACTGATCTTTACCTCAATGGCCGTCTACAGTTCTCAAGTGTGGATGAGCAAATTTATCATTCAATGCTTGTGTATCCTGCTATGTTGGCTTCAAATCGTCATGACCGCGTGTTGATCATCGGGGGTGGTGACGGGCTTGCATTGCGCGATGTTTTGAAGTGGCCAGTAAAGCATGTCACCTTGGTTGATTTAGATGGTCAGTTGTTAAACTTATTTGGCAATGAGGCCGGTGAATATGACGCGCCAGAGGAAATAAGAACACGGTTAACAGCGCTAAATAAGCATTCTATGAGTGATCCTCGCGCTGATATTCGCATTGCAGATGCCTTTTTAGAAGTTGAAGCTATGTTGGCAAAAGGCATGCGCTTTGACACTATTTTGATTGACCTACCAGACCCTAACCATCCTGACCTTAATAAGATGTACAGTGACTATTTTTATAATCATGTGCGTCAGTTGTTGGCGCCTGATGGGGCTGTGGCTGTGCAATCAACATCGCCTTATCATGCGAAAAAAGCGTTTTTAAGTATTGCTAAAACAATGAAAGCAGCTGGCTTTGGTTATGTTGAGCAATACCAACAAAATATTCCTTCGTTTGGTCAATGGGGTTGGACAATCGCGACCACGGCTGGCAAATCAGCAAGTCAGCGAATTCGTGAAACTAACGAATTACCAGTGCCATCTCGTTGGGTAAGTAAAGAATATTTATTGGCTTCTTTTGTGTTCCCGAATCATTTTTTTGAACAAGTAAACACGATAGAAGTCAATAGATTAGGTTCTGGAACCTTATATGATTATTACCGCCAAGCGTGGCAAGTTGAAACCGAATTGTACAAAAATTGATATTTTATAGTTGACATAATATGTCGGCTATGCAAATCTTAACTCAGACATAATATGTCAAAACGTAAAAAGGTGAGACATGGAATTAAATGAACTATCAATCAAACTGGCTTCTTTTGAAACAGAAGGTGTGAGCTTTGAGTCTTTCTTGATTGCCAACGAAGGTGAACAAGATGTGTTACAAGTTATCGTCGATGGGAATGATGAGTTACCTATCTTTGTTACTCAAACAGAAGAGCAATTACTGTGTATTAGCTACCTGTTTGCTGAAAACGAAGTACAAGCAGATATGCGTAATGAGTTAAACGAAACGTTACTACGTTTAAATGTGCCAATTCCATTAAGCGCATTTGCAAAAATTGATGACAAATACGCTATTTTTGGCGCGCTATCGGTTAATTCATCGTTTGATGATATTACCCATGAGTTGGTAACACTGGCGGACAATGCGATTGATGCACTTGAAGCCGTGACCATTTATTTAAACGATTAATTAGCAATTTCTGGAGTTAAGATTATGAGTATTTTAAAGAAACTATTTACAGCTGTACGTGGTGGCGCTCGTGAAGCAGGACAAGCAGTTGTTGATGCAAACGGTATCCGTATCTTTGAACAAGAAATTGCTGATGCACAAAATGCCTTACAACGCGCTAAGAAAAGCCTTACCGAAGTAATGGCAAAAGAGATGCAAACTAAGCGTAAAATTAGCGCGCTAGATGCATCAATTGCAGAACATGAAGCGTATGCAGGTCAAGCACTTGAAAAAGGTAACGAAGCGTTAGCATTAGAAATCGCAGAAAAAATCGGTGATTTCGAAGCTGAAAAAGCAGAGCACGAAGAAGTGTTAGCTGGCTTTAGTAACCACATTGTGCAACTAAAGCAGCAAGTTAAAGAAGCTGAAAAGTCGATTAAAGAAAACCAACGTCAATTAACTATGGTTAAAACGACTGAAAGTGTGCAGCAAGCAACAATGGCTGTTAACAGCACGCTAAATACTAATAGTTCATCAATGACATCAGCACGCGAGTCTCTAGAGCGTATTAAACAACGCCAGCAAGACCGTCAAGACCAGTTAGGTGCGGCTAAGCAATTAGAAGCTGATACTAACGGCGATGATTTAAAAGCGAAAATGGCTGAAGCGGGTATCGGCGATACCAACCCAAAAAGCGCAGATATTTTGGCGCGTATTAAAGCAAAACAAAATAGCTAATCAGTTAACGGAAAGACAAAAGGTAACCCACGCATTGGGTTACCTTTTTTGCTTCAACAAGGAGTCAGCCAATGTTTAACTTTTTTAAATCTAAAAAAGCCCCAGAGCGTCAGCTTACTGATCCAAGCCAATTACTCGTTGGTGATATGCTAACTGTGATTGATTCGTTCGCTTACCCAAGCTGGTTAAAAGGACAGACACTGCGTGTTATTGATGTGCAAACGTATCAGTATCAACGTAGTGCAGAGTATGAGCTGGTACTCGAGAGTGAATCTGGCCAAGTGGTGTTTTTGCAAATTGAATCAGATGACGGTGAACAATGGGCAAACTTTGCGATCAAAATTCAGCGTGATGATGTTGATGAGATTTTTACCCTTGATGAGTTCGCTCGTATTTTTGATGAAGATGAGCTAACGGCAATTAATGTGCAGAATAGCCCTGAACGCTTTAGCCACTTTTTAGCATCAAGCTATAAACAAACAGAAGCCCCTTATGTGTGTTATTTCCATAATAAGGATTACCGTAATCAGCCTTTACCTCGTTACGAAGACGAAGGCGGTGAACCGTGTGAAATGATTTGTTTAAGCTCTGATGATGAATCACATAGTTTAAATATTGAGATCTGGGAAGGCGGTGAAACAGAAGTATCACTCACGTTAACTAGACCAATTAGCGATATTGTTGATTTATTTCCTGGGGATGCCAAGTGAGTGATGCAAAAGCCAAGTGGCAGCGTCAGGAGCAGGCCGTAAGAGCCACGCAAATGGCGTTTGATTTAAGCAGTGAAGTGCAAAAATCAATAAAAAAACAAGCAATTGACCAAGAGCTTACCCCATCAGATATGATCCGTAAGATTTTGGAGCTCGACGTTAAATCGAAAAAAACCAGGCAGCGTTTATCGTTTAACTTAAATGATGAAGAGATTGCCTTATTGGCTGAGCGTTTTGGTGTTGCAGCCGATGATAAGCGTGCTGTAAAGCAGCGGGTTGCTGAATTACTCATTGAACATAGTAAAAAAAGCTAAGGTTTTGCCTTTACTTCTTTAAGCCCTTACACTGAGACTAGATGTTTGAAAGAAGTGGCATGACTGTGGATATTATTTTACTTGCGTATTTAGTTATTTTTGCATTATTTGGCACTGCAGCAAGTTACTTTGTTCGCTACATTTATGCTTACTGGGTGCATAATACAATGCATGTAAAATACATTTATAAGGCCGGGATTTGTATCATCAGCGTGGTGATAGTATCCGGCCTTATTGCATTACTTACTTAATCTCGATGGCTTGGCATTGCTGTGAGATACACAGCGATTGTACCGGTAAGACAGGTGAACAGTCGTTAACTGTTAATGCTTGACCAGATGACCTCTCAACTGCTGTAATTTGCTCAGCAAGTTGCTCTGCTTTTTCTTGTGCCGTGTTCAATGTTGAATAGACCACATAGCGGCTTGGGCCACCACATGCTCTTTCACCGACTTCTAACACCTTACATTGAAAACTAGCTGTACAACTATTATTACTAACGATATCGTTCAGCTGATCATTTAAATCACTCAAATCAACGCGCACAGAACTACCCGACGTTGTTGTTTCACAACCCGTTAAAGCAATACTTGCTAACATAGTTGTAGTGATGAAAAGTTTCTTTAAAGTCGATGAACGAACCATTATTGCTTATTCCTTAGTATACACTTGCCGCTGAGCCTTCGATTTTAACACAAGTATTAGCAGAACACTGCGCACCTGGTGCGGTTAGATGCTGACAAATACTCATCATGTCGTTCGCTGCGTTAAATTGTTTTTCAAGGGCAGTGATATCTTTTGCAAGTTTTTCAACTTCAGCCGTGTCAGCTGTTTTGGTTGAATAAACAATGAAGCTACTTGGGCCGCCACAGGCACGGCTACCAACAGGTAATACTTTACATTGGCTGCTGTTATCACAGCTTGGATCATCGATTAATTGTTTAAGCTGCTCATGGGCTGAGCTGATAGTGGCTTTATCTGGAGCTGCTTTAGTCACTTCTTCAGTATTTTCTATTTTTACGGCTTTTGGTGTCTCGACAAGTTTATCGCTTGTTGCCGTTGATTCGGCTTGCCCATCCGTTGCAGCGTCAGAGCACGCAGTTAATAACACAGGAAATAAAATTGCCAATAGAGGATAGCGCATAACATACCTAAAAATCGTTGAATAAGTACTCACTATCATACACATTGCTCAAAGTGGAGCAATAAAAACGTTAGTTTTCAGAAAGTAGCTCTGTTATCACAGAGCTACAGGAGTATTAAAGGATTACAAACCGCCTTGGGTTAGTTTGGCTGGGTTGAGTAACTCACTCAATTCTTCACGTGAGATATCAGTATGTTCTGCAGCAACATCAATAATTGGACGGCCTTCTTGATAAGCTAATTTGGCAATTTTAGCTGCTTTGCTATAGCCGATCACCGGATTAAGTGCCGTAACCAGAATTGGGTTTTTGGCGAGTGCTTTATCAACATTGCTCTGGTTTACTTTAAAGCTGGTAATCGCTTTATCTGCAAGTGCCTCACTGCTATTAGCCAGCAGTTCGATACTTTGCAGAATGTTTAAGGCAATCACAGGTAGCATCACATTAAGTTCAAAATTACCAGCTTGACCAGCCACAGTAATAGTGGCGTCATTGCCAATAACTTGTGCGCTGACCATAGCTGCAGCTTCAGGGATTACTGGGTTTACTTTACCTGGCATAATTGATGAGCCTGGCTGTAAGGCTTGAAGCTCGATTTCACCAAGGCCTGCAAGGGGGCCTGAGTTCATCCAGCGCAGGTCATTGGCTATTTTCATCTGTGCTACGGCTAATACCTTAAGCTGACCCGAAAGCGCTACAATAGCATCTTGTGAACCTATGTTATAAAAGAAGTTTTTGCTCGGGCTAAAGCGAATACCTAAATTCTCACTTAAGTGCTGACAAAACTGACCGGCAAACGCTGGATCGGCATTGATACCAGTACCAACGGCTGTACCACCTTGTGCAAGTTCACAAACCCGCTCTAGTGCTTGGCGAATACCTGTCATGGCGTGATCGACTTGTAACTGCCATGCAGCTAATGTTTGCGCAAAACTTACTGGCATGGCATCCATTAAATGAGTGCGACCAGTTTTAACAATATGGCCGACTTCGGCTTGCTTGTTTTGCAAGCTTTGACTGAGTTTATCTAGTTTAGGAAATAGTTCATAAATGATGTTAATAGCGCTACTTACAGCAATTGCTGTGGGGATCACATCATTTGAGCTTTGTCCCATATTCACGTCATCATTGGGGTGAATAGTTTCGTTTGCCAGTTGGCTTGCCAGTGTCGCTATTACCTCATTGGCATTCATATTAGAGCTAGTGCCAGAGCCGGTTTGAAATACATCAACAGGAAACTCTGAAAAGTGTTTACCATCGATGATTTCTTGGCATGCTTGCTCAATTGCTTTCGCTTTGCCTTGGTTCAAGTGACCTAATGCGGCGTTACTTTGTGCGGCGGCTTGCTTAATATAGGCGAGGGCTGTGATAAATTGCTTAGGCATGGCTAAGCCACTAATTTTAAAATTGTTGATAGCACGTTGCGTTTGAGCTTGATACAAAGCGTCTGCTGGGACTTGTAGTTCGCCCATGCTATCTGATTCGGTTCTAAATTGGCTCATAAACACTCCTAAATCGGGTTAAATTCTTGGCTGAGAAGACATGCTTCTCGCTCCAAACTGAAATACTTTTCAATACAGTTATGAGTTTTGTAATAACGCTTTAGCGCAAGTTGCGGTTTATAAAGCTGAGCCAAACATTGTTTACGAATTGCATTATGTACTAATGAATCACACATCTTTTCAAGCAATTCATGAAAGGTGCGTCTTAGATACAGCTCTTGCAAAATAAAGTTGTGATGCTTTTCGTAATAGCGTGCAATGTTTAAACCCGCTTCAACATAGTTAGCAACAAGTGCAGGGGCATGTAGCCCTGGTCTTTGGCAAACACATTTCATTTGCCGCTGATATTGCAGCATAGCATTGTGAGAGTGCATAGAAAAACCGATTAGCTGTAATGATAATTGTTATCATTACAGCTAATCGGTTTTAGTGCAAGTCTTATCTAGTGAAGCTAAGACTGGATAGGTTAACTGTGAGTGATTAATTGTAGCCGAGAATAAAAATCTGGTCTGTTTCATGTTTTTTCGGCGCCTGTACATTTTCTTTATTACATTGAGAAAGTAGTTCGATCACAGTTGCTCTAGCATCACAACTTGTTAAGGCGGCTTTTTCGCTTTCAGCGCGTTCGCTGGCAGCAAGTGCTGCATCTACAGCAGTGTAGGGTGAGATATACATAATATTACTCCTATTGATTAATTCACTTAAGAAATTGCATAAGCTGTACCAATATTAATTAATAATCGTAACCTGCTGAAAATAGTGGTTTTATATTTTTAAATAATAAATACATCGCGACTTTGCTATTTATTTTTGCTTTACTGTTGTGCACGAATTACCAAACATGGTGCATTAATTTATATGGATAAACCCTTCTCTCAAGCCTGTGAAAACAACAAATTACCTATTTTAAACGTATTAGAAGAGTTCTTTTCTGATGTGACGAATGTATTAGAGGTAGGCTCTGGTACGGGGCAACATAGTGTGCATTTTGCAACGCATTTAGCACATTTGCAGTGGCATTGTAGTGATCGCGAGGTTAATCACCCTGGGATTTTAGAGTGGCATCAAGAAGCTGAACTATCTAACTTGCATGCGCCATTAACACTCGACCTCAATGATCCTTGGCCTGTTGAAACAGTGAATGCTATTTTTACTGCGAATACGATGCACATTATTAGCTGGCCGCTTGTGGAGAGCTTTTTCCAAGGTGTAGCAAAGCATTTAGCGGCTAAAGGTAAATTGTGTATTTATGGGCCATTTAAGTATCAAGGTAAGTATACCAGCGCCAGCAATGCTGAATTTGATGCTTTTTTAAAACAGCAAGATGAAAATAGTGCCATTCGTGATTTTGAAGCGATTTGCCAACTCGCTGAGCAAGCTGGCTTAACCTTTGTTGAAGATGTGCAAATGCCTGCAAACAACCAATTATTGCTGTTTAAAAGGCAGTAAGCTTTCGCATTGGGCTTTATAGAGCGCCATATGTTGGCGTTCTCTAATTATAAAATCACTGATGGCAGCTGCAAAATCACCGTGCTGAATATGATGCAGTGAATAGGTATATACAGGTTTAAAACCTCGACTTATTTTATGCTCACCTTGCGCGCCAGAGTGGAACAGTTTTAGTTTGTTGGCAATGCAGTATTCAATGCCTTGGTAATAGCAAAGCTCAAAGTGCAAACTATCGAGCTCATAGTTCGTTCCCCAGTAACGACCATATAAACAGTTCTGATCTTTAAAGCTGAGTGTGGCGGCAATCACCTCTCCTTGATATTTAGCGAACATTAGCACCAGTTTGTCGGCCATGCTTTGCTGTAATAACTCGAAAAAAGCGGTATTCAAATAACCATTATGGCCTGAGCGCTTCAAATAGGTTTGGCGGTAAAAATGACTAAATTGCTGCATGTGCTGTTTGCTGATGTCAGCACCTTCGATCCATTCTACGGCTATCTGCTGTTCAGTTATTTTAGCGCGTTCTTTTTTGAGCGATTTACGCTTTCTTGCGGTGAGTGAAGCTAAAAAATCCTCGAAGCATTTATAGCCTTCATTAAACCACTGAAACTGCACGCCATGACGTTGCATTACGGTGTCGCTAGTTAATGCAGTCGCTTGCTGCTGGTGGCAAAAATTTATATGCCAACCTGACCAGTCTAACTGCGCTGCTGTTGCCGTGAGTATGTGCTGAATGTAAGCATAGACTTCAGTAGGATCAGCATAGTTAATACTAACTCTTTGCCCAGCAATAGGCGTGAATGGCACGCCGCAAAGCCATTTAGGGTAATACTCTAAGCCATGCTGTTGGTAGGCTTCAGCCCAAGCCCAGTCAAATACATATTCACCATAAGAATGATGTTTTAGATACCCGGGTAGTAAGGCTATGACCTGTTCTTGCTGGTAAATTGCTAAGTGCATGGGTTGCCAGCCCGACTCTTCACTCACACAGCCACTTTGTTCTAGAGCCGCTAAAAAAGCGTGATCAGTAAAGGGTGTATCATCAAAAAATGACTGCCAAAGAGCAGCATCAATCTCGCTTATTTGATTAAACCAGCGGTGGCTAAACTCACTCATTGTGCTGCCGATTCAATATCTTTAATGAAACTGCTGATATGCATAGCGAGCTTATCGAAATAAGGGTTAAACGTGAGTCGTGCAAAGGGTTTGTGTGCTTGTAAATTTTCGGCTGTGCGCTCACCCATCACGATGTCTTCTTGGTATTTGCAGGCTGTATAAAGCGTATCGTCATCTAAATAGCTGCCGCAATTTCGGTACAAAGCTTTACGGCCATAGTAAGGGTTGCTGGGTTTATTAACGATACCAATATGTGACATCCCTTTGATTTTTTTACAATCATCTGTATCGCAGTCATCACGGATTATGTGGTAATCAGCAGGAAAGCTGGCTGGGATGTTATTGTCGTCACCATAGTATACAAGGCGATCAAGCTGATTATTTTTGCGCGTTTTTGGGTCGTGCAGTTTAGCTAGTAATTTAAAGGTTGCTTGGTTATCTATCGTGGTGTCAACATCACTAAAGGTGCTAAATATTGCTACATTAGGCTGTTGACGATAACGAAGCTCATCAAGGCTGATACGGCTCATTGCTTCGTGGCTAGCTGAGGCTGCACTAAATGGAAACGACTCATACTTGGCAAAATCAAGATCCGCGTCTTTATCAATCCAATTCACAAATGGAATTGCATCGACCCATTTAGCCAGCCAACCGTTTTTATTGTGTGGCTCGCTTGCCGGTGAAAACAACATAGCAGCTGTAATTTTATTATCGACAGGGCCTTGAGTTAAGTAATCAATAACCAGTGCAGCACCGGTTGAATAACCCCCTAAAATCACCTGATCAAAGTCTTTTAATGTGCGTTCAATGGCATACACACTGGCCTTTTGCCAATCATCGGCATTTATGTCTCTGAGTGCTGCGGGAGCGGTACCATGCCCTGGTAGTAAAATTGTGCGTACCGTATACCCTTGTTGAAAATACACTTGTGCAAGGTCGTGATAGGTAAAGGGTGAGTCGGTTAAACCATGGATTAAGAGTACGGCTTTACGGCTATCGGCCTGTTTTAGTTCGAATGGGCTTATTAAATCGGCAACAGTCGCGTTTGCTGGTCGAGCGCCTTGTGCAACAAGCTGCTGATAGGTGTCGGTATAAACAGGGCATGGCAAACTAGCACGCGGATTTTCGCTGCTAATTTGCAGGTACGCAGCGGTTAAATAGTCACTAAATGCTTGCTCGATATTATAGCTAAAGGTGCTATGGGTGCGTGGTAATGGCTCTCTAAACAGCCCTTCGCGTTTACTTTTCATCATTAGTGCTTGGTCTTCAAGCTGAGTAAGGCAGGTTTGTTGCTGTGCCATTAATGGGCTGCTAAATAGCCCACTGATGGCCCAAGAGATAGCAACTAAATTGATGAATTTCATATTTTAAGCATCCTTTTAAAGCCTGTTTTTAGCTTATCGAGTTATCTTTGATTTGCAAGCAAGCTGCGTCAAGCTAGCGGTAAATGACGCTTAGTGAAAGCTTGTTTTAAGACCACCGTCGACTCGATGTTAGCAATACAATCAATACTACCTAGCTTATGTTTCACAAAGCTTTCATAACTTTCTAAATCAGCGGCAATAATCTTTAGAAGATAATCATAACTACCTGAGATAACAGAACACTCAAGTACATGATCAAGTTTCTCAACTTGTTGTTCAAATTGCTCAGCAGCGGCAACTGAGTTTTGGTTTAGGCGTACAAAGGCATACACAGACACATTTAAATCAACCGCTTTAGGATTGATGGCAGCATGGTAGCCACTGATCACATTCGCTGATTCGAGTTTTTTAATACGGCGCAGGCAAGGAGTATCTGACAGGCTGACAGAATGGGCTAGCTCCGAGACAGAAGTTCTTGCATTATCTTGTAAAGCATTAAGTAATTGTTGGTCTTTTTTATCTAATTTCATTTTTATTTGAGTGATTTTCACTAATCTAGATGGATTCTAGTCTATATTTTGGCGATTAGCACTCATTGAACTCTGTTAACATTATCGCAATATAATTATTTTGGAGTGAGCCTGTGACTGAGAACACAAAGGCATTTGATAGCTGGCTTCGCACCCGTTTTGTTGAGATCAATAGCGAGCTAGAAAAACTATATTGGCAACAAGACGATAAAGTGAATGTAGAAGGTGTAGGTGAAGACCTTAAACGTCAATTAGAGCAAGAAGGTAATGAGCATATTCGTGCCTTACTTGCAGAAGGTAATACCGATGAAGGCTTTGACAACGCCTTCGATTTATTAGGTAATGTTGGTTTGTATATGGCGGCATGCCGTCGTCATGAGATTACAGAGCCTTCTCGTGAAACAACCTCCCCCCTTGTCGAAGCCTCAGCACTGGCAATGCATATTGGTGCATCTATAGGTGTAACTCCTCGTTTCGCAACTGCGCATTTAACCACGCACAATAAAGCTGTTGATGGCTTGTATAAGCGCTTTACTGACCTTGAAGATGAGAAAATCTTTGTTGATTACAATACCAAGGGTATTTTAGCGTATAAGCGTGCGGCGGATGCTTTATTAAAAATTCAACCATTGGGCATATCGCACCCTATAGCAGCAGATTTACTCGCAGTGGCAAAGCAAGCACTGCTAGATGTTATTGAGTCGAACAATGCGTTATACAACAAGCTTGATACAGACCGCTTCTTCTATTGTGTGCGCCCTTATTACAAGCCGTATCGAGTAGGAAAAGAGGTGTATCGTGGTGCTAATGCTGGTGATTTTGCGGGCATAAATGTCATTGATTTATTACTTGGTCTTTGTTTTGCAAATGAACCTAGCTACTCGCAAATGCTGGTGGATAAATTCTTGTATATGATGCCTGAAGATCAGCAAATTTTGCGTGAAAGCATGCGTATGACAAGTATTATGGATGATTTTTTAGCTGCAGAAGCTGAGCGCGATAGCGAATGGCTACAAACTAATTTAAAGCTGTTTATTCAAGTGTGCAAACTGCATGGTGATACTGCGATTGGGCATCATAATCAATTGGTTAGTAAATACATTGCACAACCTTCACAGAAAATGCAGCAACAGCATATGGATAAAGTCACAGCCAGTGGGCCTCCTTTACACATGTTACTTAACTCACTAGAGCAGTTACGAGATCGTCGTGCGGCAGCAAAACGTGATGATATTCGCACCCGTTTTGATGATTTAACTAAATTAAAACAGTGGATTAAGTAATGAACAAAAACGATTTTGTAATTCCACAAGGCAGCTATTTGCTTAACCATTCTGTGGGGCGACCATTAAAATCAGCTGAGCAGCACTTCCATCAGCAGTTTTTTGCAGCTTGGCAAAATGAAAATAAAGAACCATGGCAACAGTGGCTGCAAGGTGTCGAGGCATTTACAAGCAGTCTCGCTAAGTTATTTAACTCGCAAAAGGAGTTGTTTTGCCCGCAAGTTAATTTATCGAGTGGCTTAACCAAGCTTTTGATGTCGCACCCGCGACTTCAGCAAGAAAACAGCAAAGTGTTGATGGCAGAAAGTGATTTTCCAAGTATGGGCTTTGCAATGCAAAAAGCTTTACCTGAAAGTGCAGAAATCGTGTTTATTGGAAAACATGAAGATTTAACCGATGCTCACGTTTGGCAGTCATATTTAGCGAATAATGAAATTGATTTAGTCTTCATTAGCCATGTTTATTCAAACACAGGCCAGCAAGCACCTATACGTGAAATTATAAATATAGCAAAGCAACACAACACATTGACTTTGCTTGATGTTGCACAGTCTGCGGGGATTCTAGAGGTTGACTTAACTAAGCTTGATGCCGATTTTATGCTGGGCTCAAGCGTGAAATGGTTATGTGGTGGACCTGGTGCTGCTTATTTATGGGTTAACAGCAACCAACTTTCATTTTGTCGGCCACAAGATGTTGGCTGGTTTTCTCATCAAAATCCATTTGAATTTGATATTAAGCACTTTGCTTATCATCAAACCGCGTTGCGCTTTTGGGGGGGAACACCTTCAGTTGCACCTTATATTTTGGCTTCGCATAGTATTAATTACTTTGCAGAGCTGGGTATTGCGAAAGTACGAGCGCATAACTTAGCAATGCTCGCACAGTTTCATGAGCAATTAGCTGATTATATGTGCTCACCAAGGCAAGCTGATAAATGCTCTGGAACTGCCATTATGCATTTTGGTGAGCAACAAGCGGCTGTTAAAGCAGCGCTTGAGGCTGCGAATATTGCTGTTGATGAGCGTCACTTAGGTTTAAGAGTCTCTGCTCATATTTATAATGATCAGCAGGATATAAACACTTTTATTACGACTGTGAAAAGCGTTTTAGATTAAGTGCTTGCCGGGCTTTTGCTTTTACTGAACGCCAATGGGTCATTGGTTTTTCGGGGACCAGCGCCAAAATTTGCTCAAAGTCGATGTCATCAATACTGACTTCATTACTGTGGGCAAACATAATTCGTTTTGGTTGCAGCGCTTTTAGCATCAGCAAAGAGTTCAAATACAGCTTAGGATAAAAAACAGGAAAGGGCGGCACTAGCTGTCCTTTTACTTTTACTAGTAAATCAGCAATGTAAATTCGCTCACTGGGGATATGGTATAGACTAATATCTCGGTCGGTATGACCTGGGCTATGTAGCGCCTGCCAATCCTCAAAGCCGGGTAGGGTTTCATCTGTTGTAAGGTAGTAATCAGCATCGAGATGACGACTATACCAAAGGTTATGACGCTTTTTATTTAATCTTCCAGCGACCCACCAAGCCAAAGCGATATCGGTTAAGTGCATTAAGAAACCATCAATGCCTCGATACCATTGTCCAGGGGCATTTGATGTGGCAATTTTGGCGCCGCTTAACTTTCTTAATGCATGCGCCCCACCTGCATGATCTGGATGCATATGGGTTACTACAATCAGTTTTAAGTTTGTGATAGGGCGCTTTAGTTGCTCGGTGATATAGTCAAACACGGTATTAACATCCGCGCGGCAACAACCATCAAGTAGCATCAATTTATCTGAATATTCAATCAAATAGATATTTTGAATATAGCCTTCGAGCGTGTGAATTTGCAAAACAATTGATTCCTAAACTTAGTCAGCAAACCTGTTATATCATGTCTGACCAGTTTTAGTAAGTTAAGCTAATTGGACTGTGTGCTCTGTTCTTTGAGTAATTTTTTGTGTTCTTCTAGTTGTGCTACTTGCTTTTCGAGGATAGCTATTTGGCTTTTATAGTAGGTGTTAATACGTTTGCTTTGTTTACTTATAGCGTCATCAATAGACTTTGCACCTAACCTGTTCGCAGCATCTTGCGTCATATTATTAAGTCTGTTAATACGCTCATTTTGCTGTTTTTGCAGCTCTTTGATTTCTAACTGAAGGCGGTCTATTTCGCGATCCGCTTTTTGAATTTTTAAGTAATCCTCGACACTTAAGTCGGTTGGTTTTTGTTGTTTCTGTTCTTGCTCTGTGGCTGGAGTGAGATTACTTACTGGTGATGGTGTAATTTTTACGATTTCAGCATCCTTACCACAAGGCTTCTCTGTAAAGGTGGCAACCCCGTCAATCATGCACTTATAAATAGTGGCTTGGCTGTAGGTGCTGGCAAATAGAGCAAGAGTAAACAGAGCAAAACGAAACATAGCATCACTTTGTGTAGCAAATAGATACTTAGCATGCATGAAATATAATGAGGTGTGCAAGTTTTTTGGGCATAAAAAAACCGCTTAAAAGCGGTTTTTAACAATAAAATGGTGGAGAAGGAGGGATTCGAACCCTCGATAGAGCTACAAACCCTATACTCCCTTAGCAGGGGAGCGCCTTCGGCCACTCGGCCACCTCTCCAGCGCATAATTCTGATTGTAATTTGCTGAAATAAATCAGCAAATAAAAATAAGTGGTGGAGAGATAGGGATTTGAACCCTAGAGGGGCTACAAACCCCTGCCGGTTTTCAAGACCGGTGCATTCGACCACTCTGCCATCTCTCCACGTCGTGATGCGAGAATAATACTTAGCTGAATCGGCTGTGTAAATAGGAAAAAGTTTGTTTGCTTGTTTTTTGAGCGTAAAGAGGGCGTTTTTTTGTAAAAAGGTTTAATTTTTTGCTGTTTTTCACTGAAAAGAAGGGGATGGGGCAGTAAACGGAGGAGCTAAAGAAGGATCTTCGTTAGTGGTTGGGTGTTTACTGCACCTAAAAAGTAACCATGGTTGGGGATTACTTATGTTGTACTGCGCCGCCAAGTGCTAACTTTTTGCCGTAGCGATTAAGTTTTGCCAACATTTTAGCTTTGCGGTTTGTTGGTTTTACGGCAACATGAGTTGCAGCGTTTTGGTTTAATGTATTAATTGGGTTCATTACTTTGCTCCGGGTTGTGTTTGGTTGAAAACGTGGGTATTTTGCAATCAAACTGGACAAAAATAAAACGATAAAAATTGAGTCTGCCAGATAACTTTTTCTAATCCGAAAGTGTTTTATTAACATAGGGTTAAGCTTTTGCACTTACTCTTGTTTGCATGGTTATGCAGTTGTGTTTGTAGTGAAGTGCAGGTAAATAAAGGTTTTTAACTTTTTGTATTTTTATTTATGCGTTTTTAAAGTGAGAAAGTGACTAATTATTCAGATTAATATAATTTGAGTGAGCTTGGGTTTTCGCCACGTAAGAAAAGAAGTAACCGTTGATGTTGATAATAATTAAGCCAAGTGATAAAAAAAATCATAAAAACAGTGTTGATTGGCTACTAAACGAATGTAAAAAAAGAGAGATAGAACCAGAGTTATATTTAACTACAGGCAACTTTGAGAATGATTGCGCTGAAATTGCTCTTTTAGCTAAGAGCCAGACTCAAGTTGTGGTGATTGGTGGTGATGGGACTTTGCATTTAGCTGTTAATGCATTAATGACGAGTAGCTGTTCTATTGCGCTAATTCCGGCTGGCACGGGAAATGATTTTGCTCGTGGCTTTGCTTGTCAGCAACAGGCTTGGTATGAGGCTATTTTCAATAGCCGTACTAAGTTAATTGATATTGGCCAAATCAATCAGCGCTATTTTGTTAATGTTGCGGGTATTGGTTTTGACGCTGAAGTGGTCGTCGAGTTAAACAAAGCTGGTCATTTTAGCTCGTTTGGTTATACATGGCAGGGCATTAAACAGCTATTTTCATTTCAGGCTCAGCCTCTTCAGGGAAAGTTTAATGGTAAAGCTCTCTCTTACAGTAATTTAGCGACGATTTTTGCCAATCATCACTACTTTGGAGGTGGTTTGAAAATTGCCCCTCAGGCAAAGTTAAACGATGGTCAACTGGACTGTTACTGCATGCCAGCTGGCGGCTTGTTGAAAAACCTGATCAGCTTTTTATATTTACTGCTAGTGAAGCACCACCGCTTGCAAGCACTGGAATATACCCATTTAACAAGTGCTGAAGTAACCACGAAAGGGTTGGTTATTGAAGCCGATGGTGAGTTTGTGGGTTTTACACCTGCTAAAGTTAAGGTACACAAACAAGCGTTACGTTTTCATGTACCATAAAAAAGCGCCGGCAATATTTGCCAGCGCTTGGTGTTAGAGGCGACATAGTCACTTCTAACTGGGGACGGTGCTTTTTTGTTGCAGGTTACGTGCAGCAAAAAATGCTTTAATTTGTCGAGTTGGAGTCAGCACGATAGCATTACCAAATAACACTAGGCTAAATCCCATAAAGGTGTTCGCTTGCCATTCGAATCCTTCAAATAAGGTACTTAATACCACCGCAACCAGCGGGAATAATACAATGACATAGCTTGCGCGCTCAGGGCCGATATTTTTTAGTAGTGCAAAGTAACAAGCAAATGCGATTACGGTACCAAACACTGCTAAGTACAAGAGCGATATCCAATAACTGGCCGGGGCATTCAATGTAAGCTCAACATCGCTCACTAAAACGTAAGCTGCTAGGCTTAAAGCGCTGTATAACATACCCCAGGCATTGCCCTGAAGTACGCCAATATTGCGCTGAGAATTTCGGACGCTGACCATATTACCCAATGAAGCCACAAAGGTCCCAGATAGCGCAAGTAGTAACCCGACCAACGCACCATTACTCAAGTCGAATTGCTGAATTTGTGGCCAAAACAAACTGGCAATACCTAATACGCCCAATAAAGCGCCAAAGTAAATTCGTTTAGCAATCGGCTTTGCGAAGAATAGTCTGGTATTAATAATGTTCATTAATAGCAACATAGAGAACGCAATTGAGGCCATTGCAGAGCTGAGGTAGTTCTGCGCCCAATACAGTACTAAATAATTTAAACCAAAGTTAAATAAAGCCAATAATGCAAAAAATCCGTGATCACGCAGTGAATATTGCATAGGTAGTTTTTTCGCTAGCACAAAGGTCCACATTAAAATGGCTGCAATGGCAAAACGATAAAATAAAGAGACCTCAACTGCGACATCACCTAGTTGAAACTCAATAGCTAGCCAAGTCGATCCCCAGATCAGCACTGTAGCAAGGTAGAGAGCGGCGCTTTTCATAGTTAGTACCTAAAAATTGAAAGTATGTTCATTTTAATCTGCTTCTGTATACTTAACATATACAGAAAACTAAAAATGCAACCTATACAGTTTGGTGGGCTATGTCACAAGTTATCAGTCGCAGTAACAGTGAGTTCTTATATCAACAAGTTATTCAGCTAGTTAGAGATCTTTGCTTGCAGGGCTCGCTATTACCGGGTGAGAAATTACCTTCGCTCAGAAAAATGGCAGATAAGCTAAACATTAGCATTCCTACGGTAAAACAAGCTTATCAATTACTTGAAGGGCAAGGATTGATTGAAGCGAGAGAAAAGTCTGGGTACTTTTTAAAGTCTTCTCAGTTAAATCAATCTCGGCCAAAGCGAGTCAGGCTTAGTCGAGAGCCAACCACAGTAAACAAGCAAGGATTGATTGAGCAAGTTTATGGTGCCATCCATAAAGCCAATGTGGTGCCATTTGGCATTGCTAACCCAGTAGCCGCAGCTCCGACAGATAAGGCGCTGGCAAGAACAATGCGCCGAGTAATGACACTGGCTGGCGCATCGGCAATTAATTACGGCCCGATGGATGGTTTTGCACCACTTAAAAAACAACTCATTCATCGCTATTTGGACTTTGGCATTGGTGTTGATAGCGATGAGTTAGTGATCACCAATGGTGCCCAAGAGGCGTTGGCTATTGCCCTGAAGTGCGTTGCTAAACCCGGGGATGTTATTGCTATCGAGTCGCCTTGTTATTTTGGCATTATCGAATTAATCGAAAGCTTAGGCTTGAAGGCACTGGAAATACCGCTGTGCCCCGATGAAGGAATATGGCTTGATGACTTGGTTCAAGCACTCGATGAGCATGATATAAAAGCGTGTGTGTTTTCAACCTCATTAAATAACCCAGTTGGCAGTTTTATGCCTGATGCCAAGCGTGAGCAATTAGTGGCACTTTTAGAGCAGCGCGAGGTGGTGCTCATTGAAGATGATGTTTATGGCGACCTACATTTTACAGCTAAGCGTGCCACTCCTGCACAAGCTTATTCAAAAAAGGGGTTAGTGATCACCTGTGCCTCATTTTCAAAAACAGCCGCACCTAGTTACCGCATAGGTTGGATCATTGCAGGTAAGTTTGCTGAACAAGCAAGGCGACACAAGCGCGCGCTTAGTTGCTCTGCGCCGCTTATAAATCAGTGGACCTTGTATGAGTTTATAGCCAGTGGTGAGTACGACCGTAATATACGCTTGCTAAGACAGCGCTTGAGTACCAACAAAGAGCGTATGATTTGGTGCCTGCAGCAATATATGCCAAGTTGTGCGCGTATTAGTAACCCGCAAGGGGGCTGTGTTATCTGGGTTGATCTTGGTAGCCAATATGATGCGGTAAAACTATTTCATTTGGCACTTGAGGCAGGGATTAGTATTACCCCTGGGTTGATATTCTCAGCGGGTAAAAAGTACCGTAGTTGTTTTCGCTTAAGCTATGGTTTGCCTTGGTCTGAAAGTTTGGAACAGGCGATTAAAACGTTATCGCAACTGACCGTGCTGGCCAAAAAATAAAAAAGCGCAGAGCAAGCTCTGCGCGAAAGGATCAAGTGTTTTGGTTCAGGGATGTTAATTTCTTAACTGGTCAATTACTCTGCGTTCTGTTTAAAAGTAAATAATTGATATTCTTTTAGCTGTGGTACTAGAACCACTAATTCTTGTTCTTTATGAGCGATATCAGCAAAACTGCCACATAATGCATCTGCTCGCTCTTCTAGCTGAGTTGCTTGGGTTTCTACGCGAGCTTCGATTTGTGCGCCCATGTTTTCCATACGTTGCTCAAACTCATCCATGTCGCCACCCGAACCTAAAAGCTCAGAGCCAAGAGCCACTAAAATACTGCCCATCGATTGCATCATGGCTGACTCTACTGCTGATTCGATTTGCTCATCGAATTGATCTTCAAAGTTTTGGCCAAATTTTTCAAAGTTTTGTTGACCCATTGTGAACGCACCTTGTTGGTAGAAAGCGTTTTGCACTTCTACGCTGATATCGTCCATTAATTCTGAAATGTCACTTAGGCCATCAATGTTGAAAGCATTTGATACTTCTTCGATTGCTACGCCGGCTATTTTTACACCATCAAGTGCGATATTAGCTACTTCAGGAAGTTGGCTGCGCAAGCTGTCTGAGTAATCTGCAATTGCTTGCTGTTGTGAAGCATTAAGGGATACGCTTTGGCCATCGATATATAAAGTATGTTGGTCGATGATTTTCATGCTGCGATTATCGGCTGTGTATACTTCTAACTCACTTGGAGTGATACGCACATCATTTATAAATTCGACATCACATTGCTCACCGCTGAATGAAATATTTGTATCATTATCGTTATGAGCCATTGCGCTGGTAGCGATAAATAAAGAACTTAGTAACAATAACTTTTTCATTTTTTTCTTTCCTGTTTGAAATGACATAAAAATATAATCAAATAGGATGCCAAATATTATAAATTCATTTATTTCATTGGCTTATGGTGTTTTAGGGTTTTTATTGGAAGTGCACGGAATAATTTTTTAACCATTTTTTAGTCAAATTAACTAAAAAATACACATGCATAAATGACTTTTATCGAAACGATAAAAAACTCTCACTTTTCAGAAATCAAATTTAGCGCTATTTATTCACAATATTGACATATGACCTATTTAGCATGGGTGTATGGCTTTATTTTGGTGGTTTTTTAGATACTAAATAACTACTGAGCTTTTTAATCTTTGCCAATTCATCGAGCAAATTTTAATCTCAAGAATTGGTCTCAAACACTTTATGGAGTGGGTTGTGGGTAAGACATTTAGTTATGACGCGCTAGATGACGATTTTGTTGAAGACGAGTACGAAATGGTCGGGCGTAATCAACACGACAAGAAAAAGCAACGCGTTAAGAAGAAGTTGGAAGACTATCTTGAACAAAAACGCTTGCGTAGAAACTTAGGCGATGACGACTTTGATGAGTACTTGAACGACTAAGCATAAATTTAAATAAAGAGGCTATTTGCCTCTTTATTGCTTTAAGGCCTTATTACTTGCTCAAAGCGGCAAGAATGTCTGATTCGAACTGCTCAGGTTTTGTAAGTGGCGCGTATCGTTTAATTGCTTTGCCGTCTTTACCAATTAAAAATTTGGTGAAGTTCCATTTTATTTTGCGGGTAATAAAACCAGGCAGCTCTGATTTTAGATATCTAAACACAGGGTGAGCATGCTCGCCATTTACGTCAACCTTACTCATCATCAAAAAGCTCACACCATAGTTAATTAAGCAGCCTTCTTTTATTTCTTTAGCATCACCAGGTTCTTGTTTACCAAATTGATTACATGGAAAGCCAATTATTACCAAGCCTTGTTCATGGTACTTATCATGAAGTACTTGTAAGCCTTCGTATTGCGGGGTGAAACCGCATTTACTCGCTGTATTTACAACAAGTACGACCTTATTTTCAAAATCAGAAAAATCGACAGTTTGGCCTTGTAGGCTGGTGGCAGAGAGTTGGTGAAATTCGTTCATAATGATAACTTTTTATTATTGTTACACTGATTCTAACTTGCTTGTCATATTTCTAAAAGAGCAAATATTAATCAGCAAATGCATTGGTTAAATGTTCTATTAGTAAACGTACACGAAACGGTAATAGATCTTTTCTTGGGTAGACTAACCAAGATGCGTTATCGCCAACCTGAAACTCTTCAAGAATGCTTACTAATTGCCCATTATTTAAAAAAGGTTCCACGATATCTAACGCTAAATGGGCAATGCCAACTCCTGCTACTGCGGCATTTAAAATAGCCTGCGGGTGGTTGCTACGCCAATTACCATCGATACGAACTTCTTTAATTTGATCGTCAATATTAAATCGCCAGCGCTTTCGCATGGTAATTAAGCAGTTATGCTCAGCAAGGTCATAAGGCGTTTTAAGAGAAGGGTGACTGGCTATGTATTCAGGGCTAGCAACGAGGGTCATGACGCGCTTACATAAAGGGCGTGCAATTAAGTTTGAGTCTTGCATCCTGCCAAAGCGAATGGCTAAATCAAAGCCTTCTTCAACTAAGTTGACATTGCGACTATTAAAGTCGAGATCGACCTCTACCTCAGGGTAGCGTTTTACAAATTCTGCGACTTTGGGGGCGATTTGGTTAGCTACAAACTCGCCCGCACCCGTTATTCTTATTAGTCCTTTTGGTTGGCGCTGCTCACCTTGTAATTGATTGTTTGCATCAATTAACTCTTGGCGTATAGCTTTTAACTTAACAGCGTATTCACGCCCTGCATCAGTGAGACTAATTTTACGAGTGGTGCGCTGAAATAGCACAGAACCTAAACGATTTTCAAGTTGTTGTACTTGCCGACTGATATGTGAAGTTGATACTTCCATAGCTTTAGCTGCGTGTGTAAAACTGCCGTGCTCAACAACATATAAAAATTCCTCTAAGCCTTGCCACATTATCTTTACCCTAAGTTTTTCAGTAAATTTAAAGCAGTTTAAGTGGTTTATTATTGCATGTCTGCAAAAGTGATTATTTATTTGCTCCCTTTATCCCTGTATAAAAATAAATACAATAGTTGTGTCACTGATTAATACTCACAAATATAAGGGAGTAAGCATGTTAAATTTTAGCTTTGAGAATCCAACCAAAATTCATTTTGGTGAGCAGCAAATTAAAGAAATTCAAAACGAGATCCCAAAGAATGCCAAGGTACTTGTTACTTATGGTGGCGGCAGCATTAAGAAAAATGGCGTTTATGATCAAGTTAAAGCCGCATTGATTGAACATACTTGGTTTGAATTTGCGGGAATTGAGCCAAATCCAAGCTACCAAACATGCATGAAAGCTGTAGAGCTAGTTAAAGAGCAGCAAATTGACTATATCCTTGCTGTCGGCGGTGGCTCTGTCGTGGACGGAAGTAAATTTATTGCTGCTGCGGCTGAGTTTGCTGGCGAACCATGGGATATTTTAGCAAAAGGTGCTGAAGTGAAATCAGCAGTGGCACTGGGCGTTGTTCTAACACTGCCTGCAACAGGTTCTGAATCAAACACTTTCAGTGTGGTATCAAACTTAGATACTCAAGATAAGTTGCCGTTTGCAAGTGAGTTTGTGCGCCCTCGCTTTGCTGTCTTAGATCCCGCGGTGACATTCTCATTGCCTGAGCGTCAGGTAACTAATGGGATTGTTGATGCGTTTGTGCACACAATGGAGCAATACCTTACTTATGATGTCGGTGCCAAATTACAAGACCGCTTTGCTGAGGGGATTTTAATGACCCTTATTGAAGAAGGTCCGAAGGCATTCTCTGAGCCAGATAACTATCAAGTACGCGCGAATATTATGTGGTCAGCGACTATGGCACTTAATGGTTTGATTGGTGCTGGTGTGCCACAAGACTGGGCGACTCATATGATTGGTCATGAAATGACCGCGGTGTACGGTTTGGACCATGCACAAACATTAGCGATTGTATTACCTCGTATGATGGCTGAACAAAAAGACACCAAGCGTGGCAAGTTATTACAATATGCTGAGCGAGTATTAGGCCTTGATATCAGCGATGAAGATGCGGCTATTGATAGCGCAATTGCTGCGACAGAAGCATTTTTCCATAGTGTTAAAATGCCAACTCGTTTAAGCGACTATAAGCTCGATGAAAGTGTCGCAGATAAACTTGTCGCTCAGCTGGAACGCCACGGTATGACGGCTCTAGGTGAGCGTGAGCAAGTTACACTTGAGAAAAGCCACGCAATTTTACTTGCCAGTGTTTAACTTAAGATTATAAATAATCCCATCCCTGCTAGTGTTGTGTAGTAAATGTTATGTGTTCTATAAGCCACTATAACAGATACTACTGCAGCACTTAGGTAGGGATTTTGCCAATCTAAATTTATCCCTTCGTCATTAATAAACACAATGGGTACCCAAATCGCGGTAAGTACTGCTGGGGCGCTAAAACTTAAAAATTGCTGCATTTTCGGGCCAACTTTAAAGGGTAATGCGCGGTGCAAAAATAAGTAACGTGTGAAGAAGGTGATACACGCCATCAATAAAATAGTGGTCATCATTGTGTATGCTCCTCTTTTGCTTGCCAGCGACTAATTAGGTAACCGACAGTCATGGCAATAAGGGCTGCTGTGACAAGCCAAAGTTGAAAGCCCTGACTTTTTAATAGTGTTGCAACAACACCTGCTGTGATCACAGTAGCTAGTGTCGCTAGGTTTTTTACACCAGGAATAACTAAAGCAATAAAAGTAGCAGCGATAGCAAAATCAAGCCCCAGGTGCGTTAAATCAGGTAGTAAGCTACCTGCGACGATACCAAGCAGAGTCCATATATTCCAAGCAATATAAAAGCTAAACCCGGCACTTAGCGCGTAAATCAAGCGCACTTTCGTTCTATACGCTCTGTGATGATGCGAAAAAGCAAACAATTCATCAGTAAGTACAAAGCTAACTGGAAGTCGCCAACGAAACGGCTGGTCTATGACTTTGTGACGAATAGCTAAACCATACAAAAAGTGCCGCGAGCTAATAATGAGTGTGGTAAACAAAATTGTTAATAGCGGGGTATTTCCAGCCATTAACTCAATTGCGACGAGCTGAGCAGAACCAGCAAATACCAATAGCGACATAGCTTGTGTTTCAAAAGCACTAAAACCATTTTGAACGGCTAAAGAACCACATAAAATCCCCCAAGGTAACACCGCAAGACATAAAGGAAGCATGTCGAAAAACCCTTTTAGTAAGGCTCTTAATGTTGAATTATGCATCTTATCGCTCATGTTTGTTGTTATGGCTCAGATCAAAACAGCTGAAATAGAGGTGTGTCAAAATAACTGAAGTTTGTAATAATGTATAGCCGAACCCGTTATTGAAATTTCTGTCTGCAAGTCATTAGCGTCTTTTAAAGGGAAAGTTACAATGTCTAAAGTTAAAGTTTGGGATGGCTTTATAAGAAGCTTCCATTGGTTATTAGTTGCGGCCATCGCAACACTCTATTTTAGTGCTGAAGAAGGTATGTTGGAGCTGCATTTTGCTGCAGGCTACTTTACCTTGGCGCTTATTATCACACGTATTATTTGGGGTTTTATTGGTAGTCAAACGGCGAAGCTCTCTGCGCTCATTCATTCTCCTGTTGCTGCTATTAAGTCGTTTACAAGCAATGAGCACAAAGCGGGTCATGGTGCTGCGGGTAGTTATATGGTGATAGCCTTTTTTGCTTTACTCATCGTGCAGTTAACTTCGGGTCTAATGACCAGTGACGATATTTTAACGGATGGCCCTCTAGTAGAGCATGTTTCTTCAGATACTGTAGAGTTTGCGGGTTGGTTACATCATTTAAATTTTGATATTTTGTTGTACGCAATTGTGCTGCACGTTTTGGCGATTGTTATTTACCGTATTAAGGGTAAAAACTTAGTGAAACCTATGTTGACCGGAAATAGCGAGCAAGTCTCAATCACTGAGCCAGTTACTAAATCACCAGTGATTGCTTTTATTATCTTTGCAGTGTGTTTAGTGGTGTTATTTACGACTTGGGGTGCTGAACCGCTCAGCTATTTACTTGGGTAAGTTGCTATAAGGCATTAAAAAGGCGCTTCTTAGCGCCTTTTTAGTTTAAATTATTACTAGACTAGTCTTTGAAAGACTTATGGCAATCTTTACAGCCTTTAGCCCATGCGCCGAATGCTTTACCAATAACTTTTTTATCGCCACTTTGTGCTGCGACAGCTAATTCATCGGCGTATTGCTGGAAAGCAACCGCTTTTTTCATAAAGGTTTCGTTGTCGCTCCAAACAGCTGCAAGCGCAGAAGTATCACCTTTATCAGAACCCGCTACAAAAGCTTCCCAAGGCATTTTTGATAGCGCTGCTGCATTGTTTGCACGCTTTTGAAAACGTTCTGCATCAAAAGGTACTTTTCCTTTTAACATATCGCCCATATCGCCAATTTGCACACGGATCATTGAAAATGCAGCCTGACGGTACTCAATTGCATCGCTTGGTTCTTCAAAAACTGAGTTTGCAGATGCACTTAGCGCCATTGTCGATAGCATAGCACCTAATACTAATTGTTTTAATTTCATTCCTTTTGCCCCTTAAGGTGTCATAAAGATAAACTAACTGAGTTTGTATCTTAGCTTAGTGTATTATTCAAGTGTATTGCGGTTAATCTTAACTTAAGTTTAATTTAGGGCGTGTTTACCTTTGTTGATTAAAATTAATCACAAAAGGTCAATACGGCCTAATCATTTATATCAATATCGGCGAAGATCATACCTCGGCGCATGCTTCTCGTTGCTAAGAAAACCTCGCCTAGTAAAGATAAAAAGCCACAGATTAACAGTGCCATAGCAGCGACAAAGCAGCTTGCAATTGTCACACTCAAGTTAATTGATTGGATATGTGATAAAAATAGACACATAACCACAGCGCACACTAATAAGGCACTGAGCACGCTTAAACTAAACGCGATATGGATGCAGCGTGAGCGTTTCAACAATGCCCTTAGTTCTGTTGTTAGTGACTTATTGAAGTCTTCATCGGTACTGACTTTAAGCTTACGTTCTAACTGTCTCGCTCGATCGGTAATACGCGCTAAGCGGTTGGAAAGTACTCCTAACGTTGCTGCAATACCTGTAATTAAAAAGACCGGTGCAACCGCTGTTTGAATTACTTTTGCCATGGTAAGAATGTTGATTACTTCTGAATTCATCTGACAGTACTCTACTTTATCAAAACTCAATACATCATATTCATTTACAAATATTTACAACTCAAAAAATCATAATAAAGTACTTAACAAACAGTTAGTTAAAGCTTTAAGCGTGCTTTGTGTTGTAAAAAATGTAATTGTTTTGTAACTGTAATGTTGTTCTTGCTTATGTTTCCGATTTATATTGGTGCTGAAACTTTGTTTCAATCACTATTTAGACGATAACATAACATATCCCAGGGGAACCCATGTCTAAAAATCTAATAAAAAGAACTGCAGTTGCTTTGGCTGTAACGAGTGCTATGTGCGCTAGTGCACAAGCCAATGATTTTTCTAAGTATAATCTTGCTGGTAAAAAGTTAATTAAAGCGAGTGCGGTAACAAAAAAAGAACAAAAAGTACGCAGTGAAGCGACTAGTTGGCTAGTTAAGTTAAATGCTCCAGCATCAATTAATGCTAAAACAATGGGTGTTGATGTAGCCTCTGTTCAAGCACAAGCAAAAGTAGCGCAAGCAAGCGTAGAACAAGCTATTAATAGCATGGACTTACCACTTGAGGTTGTTGCAAAAACATCAACACTAGTAAGCTCAATCGTAGTTAATGGTAACAAGCAAGATGTTGCTAAGTTATTATCAAACTCTCAAGTAGAGGGTATTTACCCAGTATACGATTATGAATTGCATGTTGCTGACAGCGCTGACTATATTGAAGCGACTCCATTAGTATCTAATGGATTAGCGACAGGTGAAGGTGTTCGTGTTGCTGTTCTTGATACGGGTATCGATTACACCCATAAAGCCTTTGGTGGTGCGGGTACTGATGAAGCTTATGCTGCTGCAATTGCTGATCCTGCTTCTGTAGATTGGCCACAAGGTAAAGTATTAGGCGGTTATGACTACATCAATTATGATAACGATCCAATTGATGTGACAACTAACCACGGTACACACGTTTCTCACTCTGTTAACGGTATTGCGCCAAACGTAGATCTATTCGTTTACTCTGTATGTAACAGTGGTTGTCCTGGTCTTGCACAACTTCTCGCGCTTGAAAGCGCAATGGACCCTGATGGTAATGGTGACATTAGCGACCGTGTTGATGTAATTAACATGTCTTTAGGTGGTGACTACGGTGATATTGCCAATGATGCTGTTGGTCTATTCATCAACCAAGCTGTTAAGCTTGGCACAAACGTTGTAATTTCAGCAGGTAATGACGGTGCATATCCTTTCATCGTTGGTGGCCCAAGTACCACTGAGAACGCACTTTCAGTAGGTGCGATGACTCACCCTACCGGTGAAGAGTCAATTGGTAGCGGTACAATTAATGGCGAAGAAGCAATTGTTCAGCCTGCAAGCTTTGGTCCGCAAACTGCATTTAGCTACACTAATGAAAACTTGGATCTTGTTTACCCAGATGCAAACCAGACAGCGTGTGAAGCGTTTGCTGATGACGTAGATTTCACAGGTAAAGGCGTTATCATCGACCGTGGTGCATGTGCATTTACAGTTAAGGTATTAGCTGCACAAGCTAAAGGCGCTGAGTTTGTTATTATTGCAAACAACACTGATGATGGCACGCCAGCACCTATGGGTGGTTCAGATCCTGCTGTTACTATACCTTCAATAGGTGTAACGTTTGCAGCGGGTACTGCTTTAAAAGCGGGTGGTACATTCAACCTAACAGTTGAGCGTTTAGTTCTATCTGGTGCAATTGCAGACTTCACATCGCGTGGCCCTTCAATGGGTGGTCTATTAAAACCTGAAATTACAGCACCAGGCGTAAACATCATGACTGCTCATCCTGGTCTAGGTGATGGCCTTACTGGCGCAACAGGTACTTCATTCTCTGGTCCTATCACAGCAGGTGCGGTGAGCTTATTAAAAGAAGCGCTACCAGAGCGTAATGCGCTTGAAATCAAAGCGACGTTAATGAACACTGCTAACCTAAATGTGACTATGGAGCCGTTAGCAATTAACCCGGATGCAGAACTTGCGCCAATTAGTTACATCGGTGCGGGTCTTGTTGATGTAAACAAAGCTGCAAATTTACCTGTAGCTGCGTGGGCAGCTGATACTAAGCAAGCGGCACTTTCGTTTGGTTTAGTAAGTGCATCAGAAACTGTTGAGCTAACGAAAACTGTTCAAGTTAAGAACTTCTCTAATGAAGACAAAGTTTACACACTTTCTCTTGAACAACGTTATGCAGATGACGTTGAGCGTGGTTCATTCTCACTTGATTACCCAGATTCAATCACTGTTCCTGCGGGTCAAACTATGTCATTTGATGTGACAGCAACAATTGATCCGGCAACGTTACCAGAATGGACATTAACGGATGATAATATCGGCTCACAAGATGCAACGGCTGATTTAACCAAACTAGAGCTTGATGGTGCGCTAATCTTCTCTGATGGTAGCGATGAAGCATTCCACCTTGTTTACCATGTATTACCAAAAGCAAATGCTGCGATGAGCTTCATGCCTGTAATGACAGACAATGGTGTTGCTCATCAGATAACAAATACAGGTGCGGTAGCACTTGAACCAGTGTTTGCTCCTACTGTAATGACTGATGATGTAGATGAAGACCAACGTTTTGATTTAGTGGGTGCATCTATTGAAACATTTGCAGTACCAACAGATATCTGTGATAGCGGCTATGTTACATTAACCACGATGGTTATGAATGAAGGTATTACACACTCTTACGTGGGTGGTTTCATGGCTGACTTCGATATTGACCAAGATGGTACATACGATGTTACAGTGCAAAATGGTAAACTAGAGTGGTTCTATGATGTAGAGCCGGGTACTGCGATTACCTTTACTCACGGCTATGGCAGCTCTTCGGGTAACCTCAACAATGTTTATCAAATTATTGGTAACAACCACCTTACAATGCAAAGCTGTCTAGGCGCATTTGGCCTTACTGCTGATGATATTGGTAAAGCGACTGCAAATGTACGTTTCCGTACAGAAGAAGAAACGTGGACGCCAATTGCATCAGGTGAAGGTGATGTTGCAATGGGTACATATACATTTACTGATGCATCAAGTGACGTATATGCAGCACTTGTTGATGAAGCTGGTGAAGTCGTTAGCTCATTAGAGCCTGGTGCTTCTGCAACATTATTGAATGCTGGTGCAGACTTCATGATCTTATCTGACTCAGGTTCAAAAGCGTTCGCAGCAACACCAAGCGAAGATGCTGACGTTGCTCCAGTTCTTGCTGACGCGTCATTCTCTGTAGACGAAAACACAGCGGTAGATACTGTGATTGGTTCACTAGAAGCAACTTATGGTGCTGAGCTTGCTAACCCAATCGCTGAATATATTGTAGTTAATTCTACTTCTACAGCTGTTTCAGTGACTGCATCAGGTGATGTTGTTGTTATGAATAGCGACATGCTTGACTACGATGCTGGCATGATGAGTATTGAACTTGAAGTTGTTGCAGTAGATTCTGCAGGCAATATCTCTGAGCCAGCGATGGTGACTGTTGAGGTAATGAACGTTGCTGACGAGCCAGAAGAAGTTAACCCTGTGATCGATGCTGAGCTTGGTGAATTCACGGTTCAAGAAAACGCTGCGGAAGGTACTGTAATTGGCACTGTGACTGCGACTGACCCAGATGCAGACCTGACTCCTATCGCAACATATGAAGTGACAGGTAGTGATAGCATCAGCATCAGTGATGCGGGTGAGTTAATGGTTGCTGGCGCTATCGATTATGAGCAAACAACCTCTATCGAAGTATCAGTAACTGCGGTTGACTCTGCAGGCAACATGTCAGAAGCGGTTACTATTACTATTGCAGTGACACAAGACCCGGCAGAAGATGTTGTAGCTGAAGAACCAGCGAAGAAAAAATCTTCTTCAGGTTCACTAGCATGGTTAACATTACTTGCTGCACCGTTCGCATTTATGCGTCGTCGTAAGCAAAAGTAATTACTTGATAAGTAAACAATAAAAGGGAGCTTCGGCTCCCTTTTTACATTGCTTCACAAAGGCTACTTATATGTTGCCGTTTTTTTACTTATATTGGAGACAGAATAATAAAACTAATACAGGAATCCCATGAAAGTTGGCCATTCACTTTGCCTTGCGGCACTCTCTTTAGCTGTTCTATCAGCGTGTAATAAAGTCCCAGATAATAAAGAGCAAGCCGTTATAACAGAGCAAGTTCAGGTTGTAGCTCCGCTTGCTAAAAAAATACCTCATGAAATGACCATTCATGGTGACACACGTATCGATAACTACTACTGGATGCGTGATGATGAGCGCAAAGATGCCGCTGTTATTACCCATTTAAATGCAGAAAATGCGTATGTTGAAAGCAAGCTGGCACATACTCAAACGCTACAAAACACCTTGTTCGAAGAGCTTAAAGGACGTATTGAAAAGGATGACGATACCGTACCGACAAAAAAAGGCGATTATTACTACTTCTCACAAACGCGCGGTGATGACGAATACCCAGTGTATGTGCGCAGCAAAGATAGCCAAGGAGAGGATAAGCAGGTTATCTTAAATGTGAATGAGCTGGCTAAAAATCATGACTATTTTGCCGTAACAGGTTTAGCTGTCAGCCCAAATGGCAATTTGCTGGCTTATGGTGAAGACACTGTGAGTCGCCGTATTTACACAATTAAAGTAAAAGATTTAACCACAGGTAAAATGCTCACAGAAAGCCTTGAAGGCACGGAAGGTGATGTAGTCTGGGCAAATGACAACAAAACCTTTTACTACATCAAAAAAGACCTACAAACGCTGTTAGGCTACCAAGTATATCGCCATACGCTAGGCACCCCGCAAGCCGACGACGAACTCGTTTACGAAGAGAAAAACACCAGTTACTACACCAGTATTTATAAGAGTAAAGACCAACAAGAAATCTATATTAGTCATGGCAGCACCAGTGCTTCGGGTGTATCGGTTATTGATGCTAATGATGTCAAAGCAATGCCAAAACGTTTTATTGAACGCGAAGCAGGGCTTGAATATGACATCAAAAAGTTAGGTGATTGGTATTACATCGTTACTAATTTAAATGCTGTTAACTTCCAACTGATGAAAGTGCATCGCGATAAAGCTCATGATAAAGCACAATGGCAAACGATAATTGCTGGTCGTGATAACGTGAAACTTGAAGGCATTGAGTTATTTAACAATCATTTGGTTTACGAAGAGCGAGAAATGGGGCAAACCCGAATCACTATTCGCGACCTTCGTAACCAACAAGAGCAAGTCGTTGCGTTTAATGACCCAACTTATATGGTCTTTAGTTATGGTAATCGTGAGTTAGGTAACCCTAACTTACGTGTTTACTATTCAAGTATGACGACGCCAGGCAGCAGCTACGATATCAACCTAGAAAGTGGCGAAAAAACACTGCTTAAACAGCGTAAAGTGTTAGGTGATTTTAACCCTGACAACTATGCCTCTGAGCGAGTTTATGTGACTACCCGAGATGGTGTCGATGTTCCTGTTAGCCTTGTTTATCGTAAAGACAAGTTCAAAAAAGACGGCTCTAATCCGCTTATGCAATATGGTTATGGTTCGTATGGTGCGACCATGGATCCGAGCTTTTCAAGTTCACGCTTAAGTTTGCTTGATCGTGGTTTTGTGTTTGCGATTGCGCATATTCGTGGCTCGCAAATGCTGGGTCGCCCTTGGTACGAAGACGGCAAGTTGCTGAAGAAACAAAACACCTTTAATGATTTTATAGATGTGACTAAGTCTCTAGCTGCTCAAAAGTATGCTGATAAAGATAATATTTTTGCCATGGGTGGCAGTGCGGGTGGCTTGCTAATGGGGGCTGTTGTTAATCAAGCGCCTGAGCTATATAAAGGGGTGATTGCCGCAGTACCCTTTGTTGATGTAGTTACAACTATGCTTGATGCCAGCTTACCACTCACAACGAATGAGTATGACGAGTGGGGTAACCCGAACGATAAAGTCTATTATGATTACATGCTGTCATATTCGCCGTACGACCAAGTAAAGAAGCAGGCTTACCCAAATATGTTAGTTACTACCGGTTTGCACGACTCACAAGTGCAGTATTTTGAGCCGGCAAAATGGGTTGCTAAGCTACGTGAATATAAAACCGATGATAACCTGTTGCTGTTCAAAACTGACATGGAAGCAGGGCATGGCGGTGCTTCTGGGCGCTTTAAAAGCTTGCAAGATACCGCTTTATATTACGCCTTTATGCTCGATTTGGCGGGTATCGAAAAATAATAACAACACAGGCATCCGTGATTAAGCGGGTGCCTGCATAGCTAAATTAAAACGAAATTCACTGCCTTTTCCTAAGGTACTTTTTACGTTTATTTCACTATCCATTAGGGTGAGCAGTTGCTTGCAAATAGCGAGCCCTAAGCCTGTTGAGCCTCGTTTTATACTATTACGCGCCTGATAGTGAGGTTCGAAAATCGCATTGAGTTCATCCTCATGAATACCAACCCCGGTATCAGACACTGCCACGTATAACTGATCACTTTGTTGGCTAACCTTAACGGCAATTTCACCGCCATTTGGTGTGTGCCGAATGGCATTTTCGATTAAGTTTGTAAGCACCCGCTCTAATTTTGCGATGTCTGCCGTCACGGTAAAATCGCAAATTTCGGGAATAACCTTGAGTGAAATTCCTGCTGATTGCGCTGTTAGAGCAAGCTTTGCTACACAATCATAAATCAACTCGCCCAAATTAAAAGTCTCGGATTGTATTTTTACTTGGCCGCATTCTAAATTAGCTAATTCAAAAATTTGCTCAATCAGCTGTTTTAGTTGCTGGCAATTATCCATTGCAAGGTTGAGATAATGACGTTGCTCAGGCTCGTTTAAGTGGCTATTCGGTTTATTGATCACCTCCAGAAAGCCGTGCAGTGAAGATAGCGGCGTACGTAAATCGTGTGATAAGTGAGTGAGTAACTCTCGGCGTTGTTTATCGGCTTGCTGTAATGACTGAAACTGCTCATCAATACGCGCCAGCATGGCGTTGACGCCTTTACTTAAATTGCCTATTTCATCATGAGCTGTGTAGCTAGAATCCAATGACATTTTGGTTAGGCTGTAGTTAGCCGCTTCTATTTTATTAAGCTCTTTATTGAGTTTTTTTAGTGGTAAGGTGAAAAACCGAAATAACAGCAACATCGCAATAAAGAGCGCAACTAAGGCGGCTACAAACCACATAGCGGCAAGCCAAAGGTTATCATTGGCTTTAATGTTTTTAAGGGTTGTATCGTAATCTTGCCCGCCAATAATCACGTATAAATAGCCTTGCAGCTGTTGCTGATTATGAACCGGCGCAGTTGAAAATATTTTTACGCCATCTTTGCTGCGCGGATCGTCACCATAAATCGGTGTGGCAGTTGGGTCTTCAATTAGTTTCTGTATTGGGCCTAAGTTTATTTGTTGCCTAACGACTTGCCCCGGCTTGGCTGAATAAGTCAGTAAATGACCTTCAGGGTCTACAAAATAAAACTCAAAAGCTGGGCCAAGTATCATCAGTGTGTGGAATAGGTTTTCTAGCGCATCATAGTCATACACACCTTGTTTGATCAGTGGATTGTCGTGCACTAAATGCTCGGCTAGTTGGAGGTGCAAGTTTTGCTGGGCATGGTGTACAGAGCTTTGCTCTAATTGCTTGCTCCAATTTAAAACCAGCGCACACAACAGGCTAAAAATAAGCACCAATGACCAAGCAAGTTTTTGATAAAGCGTCATTGATTTCATTAGCTTGCACTCAACTGACCTGGATTTAGTTTATAACCTACACCCCAGACTGTTTCTATAAAGGTTGCTGGGTGATGCTGCTCAAATTTACTACGTAAACGGTTTATATGAGAATTGACTGTATGCTCGTAGCCGCTGTGTTGATAACCCCATACTTGGTCAAGTAACTGTTGGCGACTAAAAACATGATTTGGGTGCTTGGCAAAGTAAACGAGTAAATCAAATTCGGTAGCGGTTAAGTTAATTGCCTTATCAGCTAAAAATGCTTGGTGGCTGGTAAATTCAATGTGAAGCTCTCCAAGTTGAATTGCCGCTTGAGCGCTGTCTTCATGATGTGATTGGGCTGCTATCAGTTGCGACCTATGCCGTAATTGAGTTTTTATTCGTGCTTGTAACTCTCTAGCGAAAAAAGGTTTGCAAATGTAATCATCAGCGCCCATTTCCAGACCAATCACTCTGTCCATGTCACTACTGAGTGCGGTTAGTAAAATAACGGCAATGCTTGGGTAGTGCTCTTTAATTTTGCGACATAAGCTCAAGCCATCCATTTGTGGTAGGTTGATATCGAGCAGTACTAAGCCATAGCTCGAACTGGCAAGCTTCTTTATTGCAGCCTCTGCGCTCGATGCTTCATCAATATGTAAGTTCAGGCAGTGTAATTGCGTGCTGATAAGTTGGCGTATTGCTCTATCATCTTCGACGATTAATAATTTTTCTTGGCGCATTGCTTACTCCAAATCACAGAGGCACATCCTTATGACCTCGGTGTAAGGAGTGCGATTATTATTGCGTCCGCGTTATCTTGATCCGAGCAACCGGGTTATCAAACTTATGCTGGCTAGTGAGCACTGAGTTTGCAAGGCCATCATCTTGACTAACCACACCTGGGTGCATTGCAACACGGTTAGTATCGTCGCGCATTTCGTTGTAACCTTCGCCTGAGTCAGCAGGACCAGGGATCGTGCCTTGTGCTTCAGAGTTAGCTTCTGTGCCTGCATCATAGGCAAAACTAGTGCGAGACAGTGACTCATTAACCGCTAACGAAGACACGTCTATAGCATTAAGACCGGTAAACGCGTCATTTGTATTCACCAACATGGTTGCTAAGCTGATTTTTAATGAATCAAGCTCACCTGTCGTCAGGGTCAATGTGACTTGCTCCCCAGGTGGTAATGGGCTTTCGTCGGAAGCTGCTTGCATTGTCATTTCTGCAGCGAGTAGCTCGCTGTTATCGCCGCCTTCAGCCATAATTTCAAGAGCTTCAGATGCTGGCTCGCCAATTTGCCAAAGCATGCCTTCTGTGTGAGCAATCACAGCAATGGGAGAAAATGGCTGGGCAGCAGTGAGGTTGACTACCTCCACCATAAATTGATGATTTGTCGCCATCTCACCCATTTCCATTGTCATTTCTTCAAGCGCTTCATCCATGTTGTCTGATGATTTATCTGAATCCCCACAGGCTGCAAGGCCGGCGCTCAATGCGAGGATAATTAAGCTTTTTGAAAAGCGCATAATAACCTCCTATTTAACCGTAACTGTTAGCATCGCAACTGGGTTTAACCATCTGTGTACTGTGTTATCGAGATCGCTCATCCCCGCTTCTAAATCGTCGTCACCTAAATTACCCGGATGAATATGCACCATCATATTTGTTTCGCTACTGGTGACGCCGCTGCCATTCATACCCGCATTGCCACCCGGTGCAGCAGGAATGCCTGGCGTGCCCGGCATGCCTGAGCCCTCAACAACAAGCTCATCATTGGCTTCGGTACCCGCATCATACGCATTGAGATAAACAGTGTAGGTACCAGCTTCTGCTGGGATCATCCAACTATCTAAACCTACAAAGCCATCATTGGTAGGCAGTAGCATTGCTGTTAGAGATAAGTAGTTATTGCCATCCTTGGTGGATAAGCTAGCCATCGTTGAGCTTGCTGGTGCCAGTAAACCTTCAGCTGGGTTGGCAACCATATCGCTGTTTGCGGCTGTGGCTTCACTCATTAACGGCTCGAGATTGCCGCCCTCAGCCATCGTTTGTAAGGCTGTAGAAGCAGGCATTGCAACGCTGAAAAGTTTGTTGTCACTGTTATGAGCAGTAATGAGAATAGGGGTAAAGTGTAAACCTTGCGTGAGGTTAGTTAGTTTTATATCAAGCTCAGCAGCGTGGCTTGCAAGGCTGGTTACTGCGCATGCAGCGAACAAAGTTAAAGGTAAAGCTTTCATATTAGATTCCTGTTTTTGATGATTCAATATCAGTATCGAATAGCAATATCCAGAAACCTTCACGAAGTTATCACATTTTTATCACAACGTTGATTACAGCCTTTTGTGTTGGTTGAGAGCTTTAAATTTAATCAATTTAGCTAGGGTAAAAGGTCATTAAGGTTTATAGTAGAGAAATAAACAGACCCATAACAAGGAATTTAAAATGGATGATAATCAAAAAGTTGAAATAATTGTGGCAGATAAAGAGCAGCGCATGTGGGCAATGTTTTGTCACTTAAGTGCCTTAGCTGGCTTGCTTTTCCCGTTCGGCTCGGTAATTGGGCCTTTGATTGTTTGGCTTGTAAAAAAAGAAGAAATGCCGCTCGTTGCAGAGCATGGCCGCAAGTCATTAAACTTTCAATTAACCATGATGATCGCCTACATTGTCTGCTTCATGCTGATGTTTGTTGTCATTGGTGTCATTCTGCTACCATTGGTAGCGCTATTCTCATTAATTATGGTGGTAGTATCGGCGATTAAAGCCAACGATGGTAAAGAAGTTAAATACCCAATGGCGATAGAATTTATAAAGTAAGGTGGTTTGGGTATATTAAAAGCTCAGCCGTTTGCTGAGCTTTTTTATGTGATGTTTATGGCCTATTTATCGTTATTTCTCAGCGCGTTTATTTCCGCAACCTTATTACCTAGCTCTTCAGAATTAGTGATGACTGCTATGATAGCCAGTGGTGACTATCTACTTTGGTTGTTATGGCTAAGTGCAACCCTGGGCAATGTGCTTGGGAGTTGCGTGAATTATTGGCTGGGCACGCAAGTCATGCGATTTAAAGACCGCAAATGGTTTCCCGTTTCAGAAAAGTCGATAGACAAAGCCGAAAAGCAATTCAATAAGTACGGTATTTACAGTTTGTTGTTTGCTTGGCTGCCTATTGTCGGGGACCCTTTAACGGTTGTTGGCGGAATTTTTAGGGTTAAGTTTTCGCTCTTTTTGTTTCTCGTAACCCTAGGCAAAGGCGCACGTTATTTAGCTGTGCTTGCCTTTGCGGTAGGGCTAGAAAAACTATTTTAGCTTTTTTGCCAATCAAGGGTCAGTGATACTGAATCAGCAAAACGCAGCGCATGAGGTTTATCGACGCGCACTTTGGCATAGTGAACACTTTGATGCTGGTGGCAAATTGCTAAAATTTCAGCAACCAATTTTTCTAACAGCAAAAAGTGGCCTTCTTCGACAAGGCTGATCACTTCTTTGGTGATGGTCTTGTAGTTTAGTGCTTTATCAACCGCATCAGTCTCACAAGCTTGATCAGCAGGGTAATGAATTTCTAAATTAATCACTACATCTTGTTTTTTCTCACGTTCCTCAGGGTTAAAACCAATAAAGGTTCGTAGCCTGAGATTAGTGACATTAATAATTGCGTTGGCCATCATTACCCTCTAACTAGTTGTAAGAACTCGTTACGGGTTTTTGGATCGGCTCTGAAGTTACCTAACATAACTGATGTACGCATACTCGAGTTTTGCTTTTCAACACCGCGCATCATCATACACATGTGCTTTGCTTCAACAATTACGCCAACGCCTTTCGCACCAGTCACTTCTTCAACCGCTTTAGCAATTTGGTGGGTTAGCTGTTCTTGAATTTGAAAACGACGAGCATACATGTCAACAATACGAGCAAACTTTGACAAGCCAAGTACTTTACCGTTTGGAATATAAGCAATATGACAGCGGCCAACAAACGGCAGTAAGTGATGTTCACACATAGAGTAAAGCTCAATGTCTTGGATCAATACCATATCATCGGCATCTGAAGTAAATACCGCATTGTTGGTGATTTCATCTAATGTTTGACGATAGCCTTTAGTCAGATACTCCATCGCTTTTGCAGCGCGCTTTGGTGTGTCGAGTAATCCTTCACGAGCAGGATCTTCACCCACTGCGCTAATTATTTGCTGGTAACTGTTTTTTAAATCATCGTGCATAGCTTTCTCAGTAATTCGTTATTTTAAATGTCTGCCACCATCAACAGGCATAGAACGACCTGTGATGTAGTGACTGTTTAGTAATAGTTCTACGCTGTTAATAATCTCGGCGCAGCCGGGCTCAATGCCCATTAGCGATTTCTTTAATGTTTTTGCTTTGTACTCGTCGCTGTCGTGTTCGTTAAAAATGATCAACGAAGGCGCAATTGCATTTACTTTAATGGCAGGTGCGAATTTAGCAGCAAACGACTTGGTTAAATTATCAAGCGCCGCTTTACTTGCAGCATAAGCTAGGTGTTTAGGACTGCCTTTCTCAACGACATAATCGGTTAAATGAATAATATCTGCGGCTTGGCCACTGTTTTGCTGATAATGTAATAGCAAGTCAGAGGCTGCTAAATTGATTAAATAGGGCGCTTTGGCGTGAATACGCATCATGTTGTCAAATAGGTCTGCGTAATCGTGGTTATTTGCTTCACAGTCCCAGCTAGACGCATTATGGATAATTGCTTTGAGTTGGTTGGTATGGGTTTTTAATTCTTCAATAAAATGCCCGATAGCTTGGTCATTATTAAAATCGGCATGGATACAAATGGCACCTTTACCTGCAAGCACATCAATCGCTTCATGACGGGTACGGTAAGTTACTATTATTTCTTGCCCTTGCGCTAAAAAGTGCTCGGCCACAGCGAGTCCAATACGTTGGCCTGCGCCAGTAATTAAAATGGGCGATGACATAAACTAATATAAAACCTTAGATTTTTGATTTGAAAAGTAATGTATTTAACTGTAACAACTATAAACCAAATTACAGAACTATTTCACCTTTACTGCATTCATGTTGCCAAACATTCTACGCAATACTGGCAATCATAGATCAGTTGCCCGGTTTTCAGTCTCAGGCATAATAGCCATACTTGATACTTTTCTTTTTCATTATGCTTGCTGTCATTAAATCATTTAGCTGGCTACGAACCGTACCATGGCTATTTATTATCGCTGTTTATTGTACTTTATTGCTTTTGCAAGGCCCCGCTAATGCAGTGAGTAATTTTGTGACGCAATTGAGTATTGCTGCAACGATGGCGGTTGGCTCATTTGTCGCTGGTGGCACTGCTCTGGGAGGCGGTGCGGTAGCGTTTCCGGTAATGACCAAAATATTAGCGATAGAACCTGCGACAGCGAAAGTGTTTTCTCTTGCTATACAAAGCTTTGGTATGACAGCTGCTGCTTTAACAATTATTTTTAGCCGTATCCCTTATTACAAACAAGTGGTATTAATCGCGACGCCAATGGCTATTTTCGGCGCTATATTGAGTTTATTTTTCATTGCTGATCACTTACCAAGGTTAGCGGTGAAAGCGGTCTTTAGCGCACTATTATTATGTTTTGCGTTGACCTTAGCGTGGCGTATTTATCGGCGAGCTCAGCATATTTGTAGCCAGACAAAGATCACCGTAAATAAAACGCGAGTCGCGTTGATAGCTACGCTTGGTGGTGTTGCATCAGGATTGGTTGGGTCGGGCGCCGATATTGCTGTTTTTGCGCTGTTAGTTATTGCATATAACGCGAATATTCAACGTGCAACGGCAACCACAGTGATCATTATGGCTGTGACGTCTGTCGTAGCAAGTGTTATGAATTATTTTTACCTCGAGACTATTAACCCACAAATTCAAGCCTATCTATTAGCTGCTATTCCTGTTGTGGTGCTGGGCGCACCGCTAGGTGCTTATGTGTGTGCAAGAGTGAAAAGTGGGCAACTCATTAGCTTTTTACTGCTACTCATTGCCCTAGAAGTGTCGTTTACTATTTATGAATTATTGATCGTTATTTAAAGCGCATCGTAAACCGTTGGGATTGCTTGGCGCTTATGCTGAGTACGTAAGTAAATAGCTGTTAGCTTTTCTTCGACTTCATTGCTGACATCTTTACCTTCTAAGAAATCATCAATTTGATCGTAAGTTAAGCCAAGCGCTTCTTCATCGGTAAGGCCTGGGCGGTCACACTCTAAGTCAGCGGTTGGGGCTTTATGTACTAGTACAGCTGGCGCACCTAAGTGCTCAGCAAGCGCACGAACTTGGCGTTTTGATAAACCAAATAACGGTGCTAAATCACACGCTCCGTCACCAAATTTAGTGTAAAAGCCAGTGATGTTTTCTGCACTGTGATCGGTACCAACCACTAAGCCTTGACAGAAACCGGCAATTTCGTATTGCGCAACCATGCGTTGGCGCGCTTTTACATTACCTTTGATAAAGTCGATTTTAGCTTGCTCTGGTAATTCAGCATTACCACCAACAACCGCAGCCATTGCTTGCTCATGCATGCCATCTACAGCAGCTTTGATATTAACCGTCATACGCTTACTCGGTTGAATAAAATCAACCGCGAGTTGCGCTTCGTCTTCGTCTGCTTGTACGCCATAAGGTAAGCGTACTGCAATAAATTGATATTCGTTGGTGTTGTGCTCTTGGTTTAGTTCATCAACAGCTAATTGGCATAAACGGCCACAGGTTGATGAGTCAACACCACCACTGATCCCTAATACAAGTGAGCGAGAGTGCGCAGCAATAAGTCGGCTTTTAAGAAAGTTAACGCGACGGGTAATTTCCGCTTTTACATCAATAGTTGGTTGGACTTTCATTTCCGCCAGAATGTCGGCACGCATGGTAGAGCTCCTATTTTTCGTTGTGGTTGTCAGCGTTTTATACATTATGTTACGGGCGTGATTTTTATTAAAGACCTAAATGCGCTTTTATTGCGTTAATTTGTTGCTTAAGATCTTCGATTTCGCTTCGTAATTGTTGCACTTCACTACTGTTGTCCTGAAAAGGCTCATTAGCTGCCATGTCTTCAGTAATGCTGTCTGGGTCTACAAATAAGTGCATGTAACGGCTTTCTCGTTTGCCTGGCTCTCGTGCTAAGCGTGCAACATATTCTTGCTCGATGAGTGCATTTAATGCTGCTTCGACTTCATTGACATTACTAAACTCAGCCAGTCGGTTGCTGCGAGTTCTTAGTTCTCCCGGTGTTTGCGGGCCTCGTAATAGTAACAAACAAATAATGGCGCGTTGCTGCTCACTAAATTGCAAACTGCCAAATTCGGTATTACAAAAGCGATGAGCATATTTATTTACACGCCCTGACAGTCCTTCATCAACCGTTACCAAGCGTGATGCAATAAGTTCATCAAGGGTATCTTGGACTTGCGCTTCAGTTAGAGACATTACTGGCTCACGGTTAGATTTTTGATTACATGCATTAGTAAGTGAGTTTAAAGATAATGGGTAATGTTCGGGTGTTGTACTTTGCTTTTCGAGTAAACAGCCAATAACGCGTTGTTGAATTGATGATAATTGCATGGTTTTACTCTCTTTCTTTATTCTTCAGTGCTTAGCCACACTGTTAACTTTTTATTGAGCGAGTCAAATTTAAGGGGCTTGGTGACGTAGTCGTTCATACCAGCGTTTAAACAACGTTCTTTGTCACCTTGCATTGCATTTGCTGTCAGTGCGACGATATTAACCCCTTGATGAGCTGCACCTGCTTTACCAGCACGAATGGCCCGTGTTGCTTGGTAACCATCCATTTCTGGCATTTGGCAATCCATTAACACTAAAAGATAAGGCCTTTGCTCACGACTTGAAAGTTTTGCAATTGCTTCAAGACCATTTTCGGCAATATCAAAACTAAGGCCTGCTTGTTTTAATAATGAGCCGGCGACCATCTGATTCACTTTATTATCTTCAACGAGCAAAACCTGTGACTCTGTATTACTGTTATTGGTTACAGCCTTGGTTATTAACGTTTCTTTACTGACTTGCTGCTGTTCAATGTACTTGTCATTTACTAGTGAATTAAATAAATCAGACTGTGTTAATGGTTTGAAGATAATACTCTCAACTTTTATTGTTTGTCTTGTTTGTTTTTCCGTAAGGTTCATTGGTGCCATCAGAATTCGTTTGCAGCTAGTGGCATTAAAGTACTTTAAGAACGCTTGTTGGTGCTCTTTTGTTGCGCTGCTATAAAACTGATAATCAACTAAAATGGCATCACAACCTTTATTGTCAGGCATTGAAGCAAAATTGAGTAAGCTTGACATATCGCTATATGCTTCTACTTCAGCACCCCACAACCGCAACTGTTTTTTGGTGATATTGATACTTAGCTTACAGTTATCAGCAATTAAAATATGCTTTTTATCTAAGATGTGGCTAGGTTCAGGTGCTTGTTTTGTGTGATCACGTTTAACTTTTACAGAAAAATTAAAGGTGCTGCCTTCCCCATATGAGCTAATTACACTGACATCCCCCTCCATTAACTGGCAGAGCTGTTTTACAATCGCAAGCCCAAGTCCTGTCCCGCCGTATTGACGTGTGGTTGATGCATCTGCTTGTGTGAATGAGTCAAATAAGGTGGCTTGTTTTTCAGGTTTAATCCCAACGCCAGAATCAATAACAGAGCAGTTCAAAAACAACTCTTCGTCGCTTGTTTCGAGTTTGGCGATGACGATAATCTCACCATCTTTGGTGAATTTAACGGCATTACTCACTAAATTATTGATGATTTGTCTAATACGATTCGGGTCACTAATAATAAACCCATGATTAAGTTGTGTAGTATCTAACAGTAACTTGGTATTGTTTTGCTCTGCTTTGATAGCAAACGATTCAATCGTATCGCCAAGTAGTTTTAATACGTTGAAGCTCACATTTTCAATATCGAGTTTACCAGCCTCAATTTTAGAAAAGTCTAGAATATCATTAATGATATGCAGTAAAGACTCAGCCGATGATTGCGCCAAATCGATATGATGGCTTTGCTGGTTGTCTAATTTGGTTTGCTTAATGATATTGAGCATCCCAATCACGCCATTCATGGGTGTGCGGATCTCATGACTCATGCTCGCTAAAAATTCACTTTTGGCTTTTACTGCTTGTTCAGCTGCCTCTTTTGCTTGGACTAGCTGATGCTCAGTCTCTATACGGCGCTGACTTGCGTGTAAACTTCCAATTAACGCAGCAACAGCGATTAAAAAGCTCTCTTCATTTTTACTCCAATGTCTGCGGTTATGGCATTTTTCAGCGCACACTACCCCCATCGTTTTGCTTCCTGTTGGAATTATCACGGTGAGCATTGAGCGTATATTAAACCAATCTAGGTAATTGCTACGTAAATCGCTAGTCAGTGGGTGTTGCTGTGCATCACTGGCATTTATCACGGCGTGATTATTAATGGCATCAAAATAATTTTGAAATTCAATTTGTTGTAGTGATATTGCTTCACTAAATTCAGGCTGACTCTGGTCGTGAATCGCAAAGGTGTTGAGCGATTGACGATCGTCACTGAATAACCAAATACTCGCGCGATCAATATCGAATGCATGGCAAATAGCTTGCACAATGACATGTTTAGAAAGGTTAAGGTTACCTGTCAGTACAGCATCATTGACGGTTAATGATGCAAGGATCTCGTTATGTAAGGCGATCTTGTTATTTTCGAGCTCTACTCGCTTACGGGTATCAATATTTTGCAGTGAGCCAAATAATTTTATACAGCGGCCATTTTTATGCTCAGCTTCTCCGTGTAACAGTACCCAAACTTCATCACCTTCAGCAGTGATAATCTCTACTTGTGTTTCAAAACTTTCACCATACTTAATTGCGCGCTCGTTAAGGCGGCGAATTTTTTCACGACTTTCACCGGCTTTGAAAAGAGTATAGTTCGTAGGCCATTCAGGCTGGACATTTAGGGGAAGCTTAAATATTTGCTTGGTCATGTCAGACCAATATACGGTTTTTTTCTCAAGGTTGAATGACCAAGCACCGACTTTGGCGAGGCTACTCATGGTTTCTAGCATTCGCTCGCTCTTGTGCTGTCGTTCAACCATACGTAAGAAGAATACTGAAGCGCCAGCAAACAAAATACAGAATGAAATAATGGCTAGTCTCAGTGGCCAAATTGCAGAGCTTGGAGGCTGCCATCCAGATTTAGGTGTGACATACATTTGCCACTCACCACCTGGAAAGTTAATTCTAAAACTCAGAGGGTTGGTGTTGAGCACGTCTTTAGAACCGTAAAAAAAGTCACCTTTTGAACCGCGGCCGTTGCGCCCTTGCAGCGCAACTTCATAATGTTGACTCAGTGCAATTAAACCTGAGTTACTGTAGATCTTATCTATATCGAGTACCACCGAGAGTAATCCCCAAAAAGTGAGCTCGGGTGGTGTGAATACGGGCATTCTTGCTATCAGCGCTTGGCCACCTTGCACCAGCTCTAATGGGCCAGCCATAACAATACGGTTTTCATCTCGTGCTCTAATTGCATCATCGCGTTGCCGAGGGGCTTCTAAAAAGTTTAGTCCAATAGATTTCTCATTCCCCGCAAGAGGGTAAGTCATCTGGATAATCATATCTGGGGCTGCGCCGATGTTTCTGAGCTCTGAGGAGGTTGAAAATAAGGGGCTAGCTATTTGCGTAAAGCGAGCTTGGTCTAAATTTGGCTCGGCAGCAACGGCAACAGCAAGGCCGCGCACAAGTTGAATGTTAGAAACCATCTTTGCTTCGAGTTCTGCGCGATAAGCGCTTATTTTCGCTAGTTCTTGAGAGCGAAAAGCATCTTTTTCACGATTGTAATTAATTTGCTCGATTAAAAGACCAATTACCACGATACAGGCAAGTGATAACCAGAAGGCTAGCTTCAATTTTTGTAGTTTTTTATTATCTGCTTCGGTCGCTAGCGGCATGAGAAATATCAGGTTTTATACTATCTACCTACTATAGACAATTTCTGTGGTAATTAACAATGAACAGCTAACCTAGGACGTTAAATTTAATTATTTGTATCGCAACACTATTTTTTCATAAAACTCAGGTTAATATACCAGGTTAATACAGTGTTACTTCAGCGCAAGGAAAATTGGCATGTTTAAGATAATCAAATGGTTACTCATAGGCCTGTTTGTATTGGTGTTACTGGCAACCGGGCTTGTTTATGGCGTATTAAATTTAAGTTTACCGGTACTTGATGGCCGGGGTAAAAGTGATGCTATTTCGCAATCAGTAAAGATTGAACGGGACTCCTTAGGGCAGGCTGTTATTCATGCCGAGAACCGTTTAGATGCGGCCTATGCCTTAGGCTTTGCTCATGGTCAGGACCGATTCTTTCAAATGGACTTACTGCGCCGCAATGCGGCAGGTGAACTTAGTGAGTTATTTGGTAAAGCTGCTGTTGGGCTTGATAAAAAAATGCGTTTTCATCAATTACGAAAACGTAGCCAGATTGCAGTCGCGCAATTACCTGCTAAAGATAAAGTGCTATTGCAAGCATATGCAAATGGAGTCAATGAAGGCCATGCTCAAGTTGGCTATGATAGCTTTGAATATTTGCTCACTGGCGCTGAAGCAAAACCTTGGCAAAGTGAAGACAGCTTACTAATCATTTTTAGCATGTACTTAGATTTACAAACTGCTACGTTTGAGCGTGACCAAACGCTGATCGAAATCGAAGACCTATATGGCAAAGCGATGGTCGACTTTATTACTCAGCCAAGCCAATATCAAGCCGCGCTCGATAACAGTCAGCTTGCACCTTATAACGGCGGTATTCCTGCGCTTAAAGACGCTTTATGGGCTTCGACCGAGATTGCAAACCGTAAAGAGCTTGGTAGTAATAACTGGGCAGTCACTGGGCAGCTAACTGAAACGGGTGCTGCAATGCTATCTGACGATATGCACTTATCATTTGCAGTGCCAATTATTTGGTATCGTGCGCAGCTTAATTACCCATTAAATGGTGAAATGCAACAAATAACTGGTGTGTCATTACCCGGGGCTCCAGCCATTGTTGTTGGTACCAATAATAAAATAGCTTGGGGATTTACTAATGGTTATCTAGATACTGCCGATTGGATTGCTCTTGAGAGTAAAGAGAAAACTTGGCTGATAGATGAACCCATCTTACTTAATGATGGCAACGTTGAAAATTATGCTTTAACCATGAGTGAGTATGGCCCTGTTAAAGAAATTAACGGCAAACCTTATGCCTTAAGTTGGGTTGCTCACCATGAGTATGCGGTTGATATGGAGTTGCTTAAGCTTGAGCAAGCAAACAATGTTGATGATGCATTAACGCTTGCTGCGGACGTTGGTATTCCAGTACAAAACCTGATAGTTGTTGATGATAAAGGTAATGCTGCTTGGAAAAATATGGGAGCAGTTCCCGCTCGTAAAATACCGCATCAATTAGCTGTTTCTGAGCAAGCGTATCCTGCTGCTTGGCATGAAAACGAAACGCAGCGTCCATTTGTAAAAAACCCAGAAAGTGGTCGGTTATGGACAGGAAACTCACGGGTTGTTTCTGCGCAAGATAATCAGCGTTTTGGTAATGGTGGCTATGCAATGGGGGCTCGCTCTGCACAAATTCGCGATCGCTTATTTGAAAAACAGCAGTTCAACGAACAAGATTTTTATGACTTACAACATGATAACGAAGCACGCTTCTTAACTGCTTGGCATCAATTACTAGTCAAACAGCTTAGCGCTGCAGGCGATAAATATGCCTTATATTTAAATGAATTAAACAATTGGCAGGCGTGCGCTTGTAGTGACTCAGTTGGCTATACCTTGGTAAAACGTTATCGCAGTGAAGTGATCAATGGTTTATTTAGTCCAATTGAGAATAAGCTAAAAGCTCTCGATAGTAGCTTAAAGCCAGTAAAACGAGACTTAGAGCCTGCCGTTTGGCAACTTATCAAAGCTCAGCCTCAAACATGGTTAAATCCTAAGTACGAAAATTGGCAGCAACAAATGTTAGGCGCCTTTGATCGCGTGATTACTAAACTCACAGAGCAGTACGGCAACAATCCACACAGTTGGCAATGGGGTAAGGTCAACGAATTAGTGATTGAGCACCCGTTTGCCAAACAAATACCCGTACTTAAAAGCTTGTTAAATATGCCTGTAGCCCCTGGTTTTGGTGATACCTTTATGCCTGCGGTACAAGGGCGAAGCTTTGGTGCTTCGCAGCGTTTTATTGTACAACCAGGACACTTAGATAATGCCATTATGGCTATACCTGGTGGTCAATCGGGACATCCATTGTCGGAATTTTATAGAGCTGGATTCAACGACTATGTCAGCAATGGTTTAACGCCATTATTGCCTCAAGAGATTGCTCACAGTATCACCATTGATGCGGTTAATTAACCGCATCAGCATCCTTAAAAGCAGGACATTCTCCCTTGGCAACGGTCGTTTGGTTGCGTCCTGCATGCTTGCTTCTATAAAGAGCCTCATCGGCATGTTGCAACATTTTTTCTATCGAAGCGAGTGGTTGCCACTCAATGAGTCCAAAGCTCATAGTTACATTGATATCAGGGAAATCAGGATGCGCTTCTAGCTCGGCGATTTTTATACGCAAAGTTTCAATTTTTGCGTAGGCTTGTTTTGCATCTGTATTGGTTAATAATAATAAAAATTCTTCGCCGCCCCAGCGTACAGCAATATCTTCATCATTGATGAATTGGCTAATTAGTTTGGCAACATTAATGAGTATCGTATCACCCTTATCATGGCCGTAGTTGTCATTGATATTTTTAAACTTATCGATATCTGCCATAACAATACAAATATTGCTATCTTGCTCAATACTTTTCTTATGTGCTGAGGTAATTAATTTTTTTGCAAAACGACGATTATAAAGTTTGGTGAGAGGATCGCGGGCTGCCATTTCTGTTAACTCAATTCGTTGTGATATGGTGATTTCTCTAATTAAACCCATGCCGTATACCATGGGTAAGCCAGCAATAATAATATTTATCACATTAACGTGTGGAAGTAATTCTGGGTAAGCAAAGCTGTACTGAACGTCCGCAAAAAACACATAGAGAAGGGCGAATGTGGCAATCATTACTAAGCTATAGATTGCCGCTCGTTTAAAAGTTAATTGGTAGTCGATCATTAAAATACAAGAGACTGTCCACAAGTAAAACTGAAACCCCGCACCTAAACCAAGGGTGGCACAGACAATCACAGCATGAATAATTACTTCAAGGCAAAATACTCGAAGTGCCAGGGAAGTCAGTCCTTGCTTAATTAAAAAGATGCCGCTGGCCCAAGCGAGAACACTCAAAATATTAACTAAAGCAAGCATGTTTGCACCTATATGGGCAAACGCGGGGATTAGCAAGACATGAACAATGAGCGCGAAATAGGCAATTTTACAAATAATTAGAAACTTAACGTGCTCAATCTCTTCTAAGCCAGATTGCTTTGATTGTTTTAGTAGACGTTTGATCAATCCCACCTCAAATACACATGGAGTGTAGCGTAATTATAGATGAAAAGTTGAGCAATGCAGGTTTATAATTGATCGCTTTTGCTGTGTAAACGCTTGCAGCGAATGTTTATCAGTGAAGATAAGCGTTTGTTCACATCACGTTTGTTAAGCTTTGGGTCTTGGCAGAGTGGGGATTTGATGCCACTCTAGTTAAAGCTAATCTAGAAACATGCTGACTGAATGTTTGCTTTGCTTGTTATCTCGTGCCTAAAAAAGGAGTATCTATGCCGGCCGAAAAAACGCATTTAGAGATCTGTAATCTAACTAAAGAACAGTACCCACAAATAAAAACTCTTATGGACCAAGCATATCCAGGGCTTGGCGGTGCATGGCCAAGCCACACCATTTTTAGGCTGATAGATCAGTTTCCAGAAGGACAAATAGGCATTGTTGACGATGGTGTTTTAGTGGGCATCGCGTTAAGTGTTCAGGTAGATTACGCTCGTTTTTCGAACCCGCATACCTATGAAGATATTGTTGATGGCCATGACCGAGTATTTAGTGACCCTGAAGGCGATGCGCTTTATGGTTTAGATGTGGTTATATCATCAACTCACCGAGGGATGCGACTTGGGCGCCGTTTATACGATGCACGTAAAGAGCTGTGCCGTCAGTATAACTTACGCGCTATTTTAGCGGGTGGGCGAATTCCGCGTTATTACAATCACAGTGCAGAAATGTCGCCAATGGAGTACATCGAAAAAGTTGACCACAAAGAGCTTTATGATCCGATTTTAAGTTTTCAGCTTTCTAATGACTTCCAAGTAAAACGTTTACTCAAAAAGTACCTTCCTGAAGATCAAGAATCTGTCGGTTATGCCACTTTACTAGAGTGGAATAACATTATGTTTGAGCCGACTGATACGGTACTTGAGTCAACCAAGTCAATTGTCCGAGTCGGTGCCGTACAATGGCAAATGCGTTGTGTTGAGTCTGTTGAAGAGCTTCTCAAACAGGTGGAGTATTTTGTTGATACGGTATCTGATTATAAAAGTGACTTTATTCTGTTTCCGGAATTCTTCAATGCGCCATTAATGGGCCTCACTGAGCAAAGTAATCAAACTGAGGCAATTCGTTATTTAGCGGAGTACACAGAAACTTTTCGTGATGCAATGTCGCGTATGGCAGTTGAATATAATGCCAATATTATCACCGGGTCTATGCCGCTAGCTGAAGGCGATAAGATTTATAATGTCAGCTATTTATGTCACCGAAGCGGTAAGATTGATGAGCAGCGTAAAATTCATATTACGCCTCACGAACAAAATGACTGGGTGATCCAAGGGGGTGACAAAATTGCTGTATTTGAAACAGATGCAGGTCGTGTCGGTATTCAAATTTGTTACGATGTCGAGTTTCCTGAGCTTTCACGTATCCTTGCAAAGCAAGGGTTAGATATCTTATTTGTGCCATTTTGGACTGATACTAAAAACAGTTACCTACGTGTTCGTCATTGTGCACAAGCGCGTGCAATTGAAAATGAATGTTATGTTGTGATTGCGGGTTCTGTTGGTAATTTACCTGAGGTAGAGAGTTTAGATGTACAGTATTCTCAATCGGCTGTTCTTACCCCTTCTGATTTTTCGTTTCCGCATGATGCAACCTTGAATGAAGCAACACCTAATACTGAAATGCTGTTATTCAGTGATCTAGATATGGATAAGCTGAAAATCCTTCACAGTGAAGGTACAGTTAGAAACTTAAAAGACCGCCGTGAAGACTTATATGACGTGATCTTGAAAAAACGAGACCAATAATGGCGTGGTTGTATTTAATTGTTGCTGGACTGCTAGAGATTGGCTGGCCAGTTGGTCTTAAAATGTCTCAAGAAGCTGACAGTCGCTGGTTAGGTATTGCGATAGCCGTTGCCTTTATGGTCGCAAGTGGCTTTATGTTGTGGTTGGCGCAAAAAGATATCCCAATGGGAACATCCTATGCTGTATGGACTGGTATAGGGGCAGCAGGCACCTTCTTGGTGGGTATTTTATTTTATGGTGATGCTGCGACATTTGGCCGCATTGCCGGAGTACTTTTAATAATAAGTGGTGTGATAACTCTTAAAATTAGTCATTAACGAAATTAAAAGCGGCATAGCCGCTTTTTTAATGACAAAAATGTAACTAACTAGGTAGCATAACAAGAATGGCTGCCAGTGCAATTAACAGAAGCCCTGCTGTATCTTGGCGTTTTAATGGCTGCTTTAGCCAAAGTATCGATACCATAATGGTAAAGAAAACTTCAACTTGTCCTAGTGTTTTTACATAAGCAACGTGCTGCAAACTCATAGCACTAAACCAACCTATCGAGCCTAAGCAGCTACAAACACTGACTGCCGTGGTAGTGCCTTTGTGATGCCACATCTTTTTAAACGTATCGCGCTCTTTGAATGCAATATACACGCACAGCATCAACGTTTGTAAGCTAATTATCAGCAGCAATACCCACGCAGCTGAGTGCGGGAAAGTCAGTCCTGAATTTAAGCTTGCCTCACGGATCCATGAAGATGAAAGAGCAAATGAAGTGCCACAAGCCAGCCCAAGTAGGGCAGTGCCTAAATTAAAGTGTTTAACATTCGCGATGCCACTCAATAGCAGTACGGCGATAGCACCAATAAATACCCCAATCCAGCCAAGTAATGAAAGTGCAGAGCCAAAAAACATAACACCTAAAATCGCTGCCATTAGCGCTTCACTTTTGGCAAGCCCGGCACCCACAGCAAAGTTATTCATTTTAAAAAGCTTTACCATCAAACCAGTGGCAACGATTTGAACAATACTGGCACCAACAATGTAGCTAATAAAAGCTAAGTTAAAGTCAGGAAAAGCTGCATCTTGGTATTGATATAGTGCTAATAAATAAAGGGCCGCTATAGGACTGGCAACAATGAAGCGAGCAAGTGTTACCCCAGCAACACTGACCGTCGCACTGAGTTTACTTTGCAGCGCATTGCGCCATGACTGCATAAATGCTGCTAAAATGGTTAAGAAAATCCAAGTCATATTGAAAATAAATTAATTAGGAGAGGCAATTAGAGTAACAAAACCAAAGAATGAGAGCATTAGCTTATCGACCAACTTGAGAAAAACTCAGCTGTGACAATATGCCGCAGGGCTTTTAGGTAAGCATTAGGCTATAGTGACAATGATGCTATTGCTGGCCGCTGCTGTTATAAGTAGCGGCTTTTTTTTGTTTACGATAGGGTAGAGAGTAATTTAAACAAGATAAGGAAATATCATGACAACACTGATTATCTGCGCACTCATCGCAGTACTCATTCCCTATTTAGCTAAAGCACCTGTGGCTTTTGCACAAAATAAGTTGTCAGGCTATGACAACAAGCACCCACGTGAACAACAAGCAAAACTAACCGGCTTTGGTGCTCGTGCATTGGCTGCACACCAAAATAGCTTTGAATCGTTGATTATTTTTGCAGTAGCGCTGGCGGTCGTAATCGGTAGCAATAATATCTATCAGGTGACTGAAACCCTTGCGATTATGCATGTTATTGCCCGTGTGTTGTATTGTATTTTTTACTACTTAAACCAGGATATTTTGCGCTCACTAGTCTGGCTAGTGGGTTATGTTTGTGCTGTGGCTATGATTGCACTTTGCCTTTAGTCACAAGGCTATGAGTTAAAAACCACAAAGCAAGCGGCTTAAATAAGGCGCTTGCTTTAGGGTCTTAAGTTGTTACTGCTTATTTCGAACTAACTTTAATTTTCTCAATTAAATCATTTGCTTGATAGTTTTCGTCTAAGGCAAAGTCGAGTTGTACTAAGGCGTTTTTAAAGCCAGATTCAGATGGCGCATATTGCCATTGTTTTAAGGCTCTTTTCGCTTCTCGATTGAAAACATCTTCAGGCTCCGCACTTACCACACTAACATTGCTGGTGGCGCCACTGGGTAAAATATCGTATTTCAAAACGACTGAACCGCTAATGCCTTGCTCTGCAGCTTGAATTGGGTATATCGGCTCTACGCGCATAACCGCTTGATAGTCTTTTGTCTTTTCAACTGACATAGGCTGTTTTGCAATGGCAAAGCTGCTAAGCATGCCCGCTGTAAAAATAACTAACGCTGTTTTTGCAATAAATGAGCTGTTATCGATCTGCTTTATTTGATTTAGACGTTGTAACATGGTGTTTTTATCTCCGTATTGTGAATAAGCCATTAAGCCTGCTCTACTAAAGCTTGCACAGTGCACTAATGCCTTACTGTATAAAATTCGTTGTTCTGTCGATTTATTTTTGAGCACTTGCTCATCACATGAAAGCTCTTGTATACGGCGCAAGCTCGCATAACCAAGCCACGCAAGAGGGTTAAACCACAGCAAAATAGTGGCACTTAAAGCGATGGCGTTTATTAGGTTGTCTTTGCGTTTAATGTGCACTGATTCATGTTCTAAAATAAGTGCTAAAGCAAGGTTGTCGTAGTGACTATGGTAATTTGTTGGCAGCACTAACTTGGTGTTAATAACGCCCACAACCATAGGTGAACTTATTTGTTTACTTTGATATAAGCACAGACTTTGGATAATGTGATGGTCGACTGTAATCTGCTCTAATTGCAGTTTGGCTAAAAAGCGGTAATGAAAGTAAACGGCAGTGAGTAGCAGCGCAGCAGTTACAAGGGCATAAACAGCGAACCAAGTTGGTGTAAATTGCGGCATTATTGCTGTGTTTGGCGTGATAGTCAGCTTACTGATAAAGTTGTTTTGTATCGGCTTTAAGTGATCTGGTAGGTTCGCTAAAAATAAACCAATAGGTAACAGCGCCCAAAGTGTATAAACCAAGCGTGCCGACAGCTGACTTAGTAGCTTTCGCTCTAGCAGCAATAAAAACATAATTGCAGATGAGATCAAAAGCTGTTGATCTAACAGCCAATTAAAAAATGCATCTAACATAACAAAGCCTTACTTTTGCTGTTTTTCCCAATCATCAATGACCTTTTTTAGCTCATCAATATCATGTTGCGAGAGTTGCTCTGATTTAGCAAAACCACTCACTAATGGCGCAATACGGCCATTAAAGAAGCGTTCAATAAAGCTTTGGCTTTCTTTTAATGTGTATTCTTCACGGGCGATGCAAGGGGTGTAGTTATATTGGCGACCTTGTTTTTCGAAGCTTAGTGCGCCTTTTTTAACTAAACGGCTCAACAGTGTTTTAATGGTTTTTTCGTGCCATTCTTTATCGTCACTTAAACGCGCAATTACTTCACTTGCAGTGGCAGGGTAGCCAAGCCATACCGCATCTAATACTTCGAATTCTGCCTTAGAAAGTTCAATCATTTTTATACCTACAGATGTAATCTTTATTTTAAGATTACACTTGTAATCAATTAATGCAAACTTTTTTTGTTAGAGAATGTCACTTTTTTTGATACTGACTATGTGCCCTTCGGGCAAATTCAGCGTGGTGAGTGAAAGCTTTGCGATATCTGTGCGGTAAAGGTCTATGACTTTGTAGCCACAATAACGTGTCATTTTTCGTATTTGCCGGTTTAAGCCTTGTTTTAAGACGATGTAAAACTGCGTTTCGGTCACTTGAGTCACCTCACAAGGAAGGGTTATTTGCTTATCTACGGGTACGCCATCTGCCATTTTGTCACAGAAGACGCTATCAAGAGGCTTATCTACCGTAACTAAATAGCGTTTGGGTTGATGATAATCAGGGTGGATCAGTTGATTACAAAACTCACCGTCATTGGTCAAAATCAACAAACCTCGGGAGTCTTTGTCGAGCCGGCCAATTGGGTAAACGCGAGTGGTTTTAGGCAGACTATGAATAAGACTGGTTGGGTCGTCAGCATTTAATTTGCAATCAATACCAACGGGTTTGTGATACGCAAAGTAGGTTAGTGGCGCTTTTTCTGAAATTTTTTCGCCACGTACAATCACATCATCATGTTCATCAACGTGATCTATATGATTTGCAGCACGGCCATTTACTGTTACCTCACCTTGATCTATCAAGCGCGATGCTTGTTTTCGAGAGCAAACACCTGCATGGGCAATAAATTTGGCAAGTCGTACTTTTTCAGTCATGAGTGATTTTTGTACAATTAATTTGATCACAGTATATCAAACCCGCGTATAAGAAGTACTACCATACAAAAGGGGTTCGACATGGCAATTAAGTTATCTGAACTTGCAGCGCACCAACCACTGCAAAAGGTTATCCTTCATTCGTTGGAAATGGCGCTGTATCAGGTGTCTGTGGTGATCAATAACGTTGAATATTATGTTACTGATGAGCAAGGTGAGTTTATCCGCGATATTAGCCCGTTGCACATTCAAAAGCGTCTCGATCATTTAAGTTATGGTGACATGGTATTACGCCACACAAGTGCTTATGATGAAATGTGTGGTCAGCCAGAAAAGCTGGCTAGTAATATGCTCGAAGTTCCTTATGGTAAGAACCACTTATACTGATTAAGGATATAAGCGTATACTGAGTCATAACATTTTAAAGGTATGCTATGTATCAATTAAAAAGTGATGACTCAGCTGAACTAAACAACCAGCTAAGAGAACATATTGTTGCTTACAATGCTGGGCATTTTAATGCCGAACGTATTCCTCTTGGTTTTAAGTTCATAGCTAAAAACAGCAGTGTTGTAGCCGGTATTCACGGCCAAGTGTTTGGCAACTGGCTGATAATAAGTTGGCTTTGGTGTGATGATAAGACGCGTGGTAAAGGGCTTGCGACACGATTGTTAGCCGAATTAGAGAGTAAGGCTAAAGCGCTTGGTGCAAACACCGCGCAACTCGATACTCTCGATTTTCAAGCCAAACCTTTCTACGAAAAAAACGGCTACCAAGTAAAGTATGAAATGAGAAATTACCCGCTCGACGGTTGCCGTTATTTTATGGAAAAAAACCTTTGATTATTGTGCTTAGATTACTTCGCTTTAAGTACTTCTTGCTCGGTAAATGTAATTCCTAAGAAAGGGGTTGCTTCAGGAGCAAGCATAAAGGTACGAATGTTCATGTGGTCTTGCCCTTCAGGGTTCTTTAATACTTCTTCACGATAAAATGCGCCAAAACAATCTAGGGTATTTTGCTTACTTAGTTGATTAAGTTTTGCAAAGGCAAAAATTTTGCACGAGCCATTATTTTCATTTGCTTCGCTAAGCAGCCCATGATTGTTAAAACCGCTTGGGATAAAGTCATAATTGTTGTCTATTACTGCCATTGTATCGGTAAACTCAATCTGTTGCGGTGAGCTTGCTAATTTCGAAAGAAATTCATTAAGAGTCATTGCTTGTCCTTAAAAATTGTTCTTTGTTAACTCTAACTCATTCACTTGCTGATTGATATTAAACTTAAAATTCTCTAAAAAGTTCATACCTAGTAAGCCATAACCAGCATGATTTTCTATTACCAACACTTCAAAATTACTGATGCGCTGTTGTCCGATTTGAAACGACTCGAGCTGATAACGCTGAGCTTCAATAACGCCGTTAGCTGTGTTTACTTGCAATGTGCCAAGGTAATTAGGAAGGGTATTAAGCGAGTTTAATAATGTTTGGTTTATGACCGTAAAACTAGCGCCAGTGTCGATCATTAGCTCGGTTTCGACATCATCATTGATGATGCCGGTTATTAGATAGTGTGAACCTCGAGCGGTTAATTTTATAACGTCAACACCTGCTAAGGCTTGTTGTATCAATTGGCGTAATTGCTCAGCTTGCTGTTTAAATTCATGATTTTCAGGAAGTTGATCTAGGGTGATTTGACTAGCCACATAATCTTCTAAATGGTAGTTTGCTAATGCATTGGCATATAGGTAATGTGCGTTACCTGGGGCGTAATCAAGCCAGTGTTGACTGCTACTATGTAATACCTGCCACTGTTGTGCCGCTATAAGCTCACCAATAAAGGATGTGCTTAGCTCGTCTATTTGTTTGCTAAGTTGTTGCTTTTTATTGCTGTCTAACTGGTTGCTAAGAGCCAGTAAATTGATAATTCCCTGTTGGGTATCACCTTGTGCTATTAAACGCTTAGCATCAAATTCAAGCATGCTGACATCGTATGGGTGGCTATTTAAAAAAGCCGTTAAAAATAGCTCACTTAAGGTGAAATTTTTATGGGAAAGCCATGACTCAAGTTGCTGTTGCCAAGCTTGTTTAAGTTGTTTTGCATAGTGTGGATCATTGGTGAGTAGTTGCGTGTATTCAGCAACAGCTTTGTCGAATAAGTGGTTACTAAACAACACAACCGCTTGCTGAAAGTGGGCTGGTAAAACAGCGCTTTTCTTTACTTTAGGCGTTGGTGCGTCTGCCTCTAGTATTACTGGTTTTTCAGGGGGAAATAACTGCCATATGAAGTAACCATTTAAGCTAAGAGAACACAGTAATATTAATTTAAGTAAAGCATTCATCCGTTTCGCCCACCCGTTTTAAATCTTCGTTGCCTATTTACTCAGCATAAAGCAAGTTTTGAAAGAAGTTACTTTTTAACTAAATGATTGAGTGCCATGATAGTGCGTATCTCAATATCAGCTAACCCAAGATAACGATATTGAGTTGCTTGGTTGTTTAGCCAAACACTTTGGCAACCTGCATTATTTGCACCTTGTACGTCAGTATCTAGGCTATCGCCGATATGTAAAATTTCATTATGAGTAACCTCTAACTGTTTTGCAGCGTTATCAAATAAAGCGCTGTGCGGCTTCGCTTTTCCGTGTGGACCGGCTTGTAGTACTAACTCAAAAATGCCATGAAGGTTAAACTTTTCTACCTCGACATTGCCATTGGTGATGGCGATGAGGCGGTAGTGTTTACTGAGATTAGTAAGTAATTCAAGTACCTCATCAGATACGGTTATTTTACTACGGGCATCAGCGAATGCCTGATATGCATTTTCGGCATGAAACTTAGCTTGCTCAGCAGAAAAACCAAGGTTGGTCATGGCATAGTGTAAGGCTGTTTGTCGCCAGCGCGTAACGTCATCGATTAGAGTCGCATCTTGTCTTAAAGCATTATCGCGGCATTCTAACCAATAGCTCATGCTATCCGCTGGCCATTGTTCTAAGGCCTCAAGGTAATCAGCTTGTGCTTGCAAGGCTGATTTAATGATCGGATGGTTGTTATAAAGTGTGTCGTCTAAATCAAAACTTAAAACAGAAACTGGCGATAAGGCACGGTTAAATCGGATCATAATTACAAGAGTTTACTCTGATGTTGGGCGCTTTTTAGCGCGTGGATGGGTGTTATCGTACACTTTAGCTAAATGTTGAAAATCTAAATGCGTATAAACTTGAGTCGCAGACAAACTACTGTGTCCTAATAATTCTTGTACGGCACGTAGATCTCCTGACGACTCTAAGATATGTGAAGCAAAAGAGTGGCGTAACTTATGTGGATGCACTTGCGAGCTGATCCCTTGTTTGATACCCCATTCTTGCATACGAAGGCGAACTTGGCGCACGGAAATTCGCTTCTTTTGGCTGCTAACAAATACCGCTATTTCATCTGGATGCGCAAATTGAGGACGAATTTTCAACCATGTTTTTAATGCACTGAGTGCTTTACTGCCAACAGGTAATAAACGTTCTTTGTTACCCTTACCACGGACTAAAATTTCACCTTCAGTAGGGTTTATATCCTGTATGTTAGCGCCAACTAACTCGCTAATTCGCAGACCTGATGAATACATTAATTCCATCATAGCTTTGTCACGAATAGCTAAAGGATCATCATCTGGCAATTCTAGTAGTTTAGCCATTTGATCAACGTCTAAATTTTTGGGTAAAGGCTTGGAAAATTTAGGCCCTTTAATGGCTTCTGCCGGATTATGATAATGTGCCTGACTGGCAATATTTTTAGCTTTTAAAAATTTATATAAACTGCGAATACAGCTCAGTTTTAAACTGATTGTGCGGCCGCTTAATTGTTTGCTACGCATTTGCATGCTGTAACGACGAATATGCTCACCTTGTACCGCAAACCAGTTTTCACAGAGTTTACTAAAGTACAACGCTGCAAAGCCTAGTTGGCTCGTGTATTGGTTAACTGTGTGCGCTGAGTATTGTTTTTCGTAGCGTAAGTAGTCTGCAAAAAGTTGGATGGGTGTTCGCCAAGCATCACTTAATTCATCAATGTCTGGCGTCTTCACATCGCTCATGCAAGTTCCAATAAGCGCAGTTGTAATGAGCGCACAAACTCAAGGACAAAAAAGCTGTCTTTTGCCGGTTCAAAGTGACTTACGTCATCGCTACCAAACGCCAAAATTGCGACAGGGTGTTTCGTGTTACCAATTAGATATAAAGCAGTCGATTGAGTCGTGTCTGAGAATAGTAAGTCTCTTTCTTGCTGACTTACTCGGCCCAAGTAAATGCCGTCGTTTTGCAGGCGGTGAGCAATTAACTCATCAAACTTTTTATCGTACTTAACTAAGTGGCATTCGTTAATGGATGGATTTGTGCAGATAATATTGCGCAAGTTGCTAGCCAGTGTCGTAAAGTCATAGTTAGTCCATAACTGACGATGACAGTCGCTAAATAAGCGGTAAATTAACTCGTTTTCTTTTGCTTGTTCAACGAGCTGCTCAATCTTATTTTTTAATAACGTATTGTGTTCACGTAATTGGCGCTGTTGAATATGCACCAAAGACGTTGCACCAGCTGTTTGCTGTTGTAGTTCAACTTCAGCGAGTACATCAGGATTTTTAATAAAAAAATCAGGGTGTGCTTTTAAATATTCAGCAATTTGTTGTTCTGTTAGTTTGCTCATAATGCCACTTGTCCATCAAATACATGCTCAGCAGGGCCAGTCATCCGAACAGGATGGCCTTCGCCTTGCCAGCGTACTTGCAAACTCCCGCCTGGTAAGTCGACTTGTACGGTACTTGCGAGTTTACTTTGAATTTGTCCAACCACGACTGCGGCACAGGCACCTGTACCACATGCTAATGTTTCACTTACGCCACGCTCCCACACTCTAAGTTTAATGTGATCTTGTGAAATTACCTGCATAAAACCAACATTTGCGCGTTGTGGAAAACGTTCATGATTTTCAAGCAGTGGTCCTAGAGTGGTAACTTCTGCTGTATGAATGTCATCAACTTCTAAAACGCAATGTGGATTACCCATTGAAACTGCGCCGCTAAATACAGTATGTTCTTCAGTGCGAAGAATATAAGTTAGCTCACGCTTGCTGGCTTTAAATGGGATTTTGTTCGGCTCAAAATTTGGGTGGCCCATATTCACCGTAACTTGGCCATCTTTTTCAATATAAAGAGTGAGGTTGCCAGATTTTGTTGAAACTGAAATCTTATGCTTATTGGTAAGACCTTTCATACGAACAAAGCGGGCGAAACAACGCGCACCATTGCCACACTGTTCAACTTCGTTACCATCGGCATTAAAAATACGATAATGGAAATCTAGATCAGGAGAGTAAGGGGCTTCAACCATAAGTAGTTGATCGAAGCCAATGCCGAAATGGCGATCTGCCAGCTTTTTTATTTGGTCACGAGATAAGAAAACATTTTGAGTAATGTTATCAATAACAACAAAGTCATTACCTAGGCCGTGCATTTTTGAGAAATTAACTAACATAACGCTCTAATTCAGGATTGCTCTGAGCTAATCATGCCACAGAGCTGCCCGGTTATAAAAACGTTTATGGTAAAATTTTCTCGCCTTGCCATAGGCTTTCTAAGGTTTCACGTTGACGAATTAAATGACTTTGCTGACCATCCACCATAATCTCTGCAACACGAGGGCGCGAGTTGTAGTTAGAGCTCATGGTAAAACCATACGCACCAGCGCTGCGCTGCGCTAAAAGGTCACCGGCTTGTAGCGCTAGTTCGCGGTCTTTACCCAAAAAGTCACCGGTTTCACAAACAGGGCCTACAATGTCGTAGTTGTGAGTAGGCGTATCATCTACGCGAGGTTCAACCGGCACAATATTTTGCCAAGCTTGATATAGCGATGGACGTAACATATCGTTCATACCCGCATCAACAATAGCAAAGAACTTATCTTGGTTTTGTTTAATAAACTCAACTTTGGTGACTAAAATGCCTGCGTTTGCAGCAATTGCACGACCAGGCTCAAAAATCAGCTCTAAATCTTGGTAATCTGCTAATCGAGCGGTAATTTTATCAACATATTCACTTGGATGAGGTGGTGTTTCGCCGTTATATGGCACACCCAGTCCGCCACCAATATCGAGGTGTGAAAGTGTTATGCCAGCGGCTTTTAACTCTTCGATAAGTGTTAGCACTTTTTCAAGTGCAGCTAAGAAAGGTTTAATTTCTGTTAGCTGCGAACCAATGTGGCAATCTACACCGGTAATTTTTAAACCAGGCAGAGATGCAGCGTGTTGATATACTGTCACCGCAGTTTGAATATCAATACCAAATTTATTCTCTTTTAAACCTGTTGAGATATAAGGATGCGTTTTAGCATCAATATCTGGGTTTACACGAATCGAAATAGGCGCTACATGGTTAAGAGAAGTAGCCACTTCTGAAATACGCTCAAGCTCAGCCACTGACTCAACGTTAAAACATTTGATCCCCAATTCAAGTGCATACGCAATTTCATCGGCTGTTTTTGCAACGCCAGAAAATACCACTTTACTGGCGTCCCCTCCAGCTTGGATTACACGAGCAAGCTCACCCTTTGAGACGATGTCAAAACCTGAACCAAGCCGCGCTAAAATATTGAGCACTGCAATATTAGAGTTGGCTTTTACGGCATAGCACACCAAACTTTTATGCGATTTTGCTGCATCAGCAAAGGCATGGTAATGGCGCTCAAAGGTTTTACGCGAATAGATATAACACGGTGTACCGTATTGCTCTGCCAGCTCTTTGACAGCGATGTCTTCAGCGAACAGCTGATTATTATTGTAGTTAAAAAAGTCCATCTATTGGTCCTGTTTTTGCTCTGGTTGTTCGGATGGATCAGCCTGCGGCTGAGATTCTTTAGGCTGTGCAGTATCATCTGGTAGATAAAGAGCACCACTTTGTCCGCAACCGGCGAGGGTTAGAAGTAGGGCGCTAAGTGGTAAGATTGTTTTTAATTTTTGGCTATGAGTCTCTTTCATTAGATTAATACGATTGCTGGCTTTATAATCGCAGAGTAACAGAATATTTAAAAAATGCAGCTATTCGCGGATGAATTTATTCCTGTTACACTTGATGTACACAATCTGCCTCCAGATCTAGGCTTAAAGCCAGTTAAAGGACATTAAAATGACTGATCATGAATACCACACACTAGCCGATGCATTAATGCTAACTATTGAAGAGCAAATCGATGAATGTGATGCCGACTTAGATTATGAATCAGCGTCAGGTATTTTAGAAATCATCTTCCCAGATCGCAGTAAAATAGTGATCAACAAGCAAGCACCACTTCATCAAGTTTGGGTTGCGACGAAATTTAATGGTCACCATTTTGAACTACGCGATGATAAGTGGATTGATAACCGCTCGGGTGCTGAGTTTTGGCAATTTATGTGTGATGCAGCAACACGTCAAGCGGGGCAACCTATCGAGTGGCGCTCAGAACTATGAGTTTAGAGTTTGTTGAATATCCAGCACAGAGTGAACATAAAGCAACAGTCATTTGGTTACACGGGTTAGGTGATTCAGGCGATGGTTTTGCGCCAGTGGCACCACAACTAGCACTACCAGCAGAGCTTGGAGTGCGTTTTGTGTTTCCTCATGCTCCTGTGCAACCAGTCACCATTAATGGTGGTATGGCGATGCGCTCTTGGTACGATATTAAATCAATGGATTTAGATAAGCGTGCCGATGAGCAAGGGGTTCGTGAATCCGCTGCAAAAGTGGCTGCGATTATTGATCAAGAAATTGCAAAAGGGATTGCTGCTAACAAAATTATTCTTGCAGGTTTTTCTCAAGGTGGTGTGGTATCGCTACACTTAGCGCCACGACTCGACTATAAATTAGCGGGTGTAATGGCACTATCAACCTATATGTGCGTGCCAGATAAATTAGCCGATGAAATCAAGCAGCAAGGCTTAAACATCTTTATGGCCCATGGTCGATTTGACGATGTGGTACCACATAATGCAGGTAGGCAGGCATTTGATGTGCTTAGCGCTAACAACATGGAAGTAAGCTGGCAAGATTACCCGATGGCGCACCAAGTTTGTGGTGAAGAACTAATCGCTATTCGTGAGTGGTTAATTGCTCGCTTGAGTTAATTTTTGGTTTTAGAGGCCAACATGACAAAGAAACTTGTAATTACAGCAAATATGAATACTGTTGAAGCAGTTAATTCAACTTCTACGGCGGTCACTTATCAATGGCATTGGCGACGTATTTTTATGGTCAGCAGTGTCATCTTAGTTGCACTGGCTATATTAGTGTATAGCTTTATTGGGGCTGTAAATGCTGAGCAATCAGCACAGGATGAGCCGCAATCGGAGCTTGCAAGTGTTGAGTTACAAGCTCCTTTAAATGATGCCAAACAAGAAGAACCAAAAGAAGTGACTGCATCACCAGTGAATGAGCAACCAGCGGTTACTGATAGTAAACAAAGTGCTATTACAGAGGTCGTTATCGCAGACGTAGCTGAACCTGAAGCAAATACAGTAGATACAGAGATCGTGAGTGAGCCGGTTTTTGATGGGCAACAGCTGCCTGAAACATCAGCTGTCACTCCCGATGAAGAACCACTGCAAACTGAAGAGCAAATAGAGGTTGCTGCAGTACCCGATGTTCAGCAGCAGTTTTCACACTCAGCACATATTGCCAGTGTTGCAATTGGCGCTAAAATAGATACAGATAAAGTAAGTCGCGCAGTATTAACAACCGATGTTGTTGATCGAGAACCAGTTAATGTTCTAAAAAACGATGTAAAATTAGCGCAAATTAGTAATAGCTTAAGCTTTTTTAGTGAGCTTAGAAATATGCAGGGGCAAACTGTTCGTCATCAATGGTATTACCAAGGCCAGCAGCTTGCTTCTATTGAATTAGCTGTAAGTAGCCCGCGTTTTCGTACTTATTCAACAAAAAACATCATGCCAGAGCAGCTCGGTGATTGGCGTGTTGAGGTTATTGACGCAGATGGCAACTTGCTGGCCCAAAAAGAGTTTAGAATTTTAGCTGAGTAACATTTAGTATCAGCCTGATAATTAATTGGATTTTTCATGACACAGACAACAAAACTAGTTCGTATCGCTACCCGTAAAAGTGCGCTTGCTTTATGGCAGGCAGAATTTGTTAAAGCTCAATTAGAGCACTTCCATGACGACGTGACGGTAGAGTTGGTTCCTATGTCGACGCAAGGCGATATTATCCTTGATACGCCACTGGCAAAGATTGGTGGTAAGGGTTTATTCGTAAAAGAGCTTGAACAAGCCATGCTTGATGGCCGCGCAGATATTGCGGTGCATTCAATGAAAGATGTACCTGTTGAGTTTCCTGAAGGCTTAGCCTTAAACACAATTTGTGAGCGTGAAGACCCTCGTGATGCATTTGTATCTAACAACTACAAAAGCTTAGATGAGTTACCACAAGGTGCTATTGTTGGTACGTCAAGCTTACGCCGCCAATGCCAAATTCGCGAAGCGCGTCCTGATTTAGATATTCGTGATTTACGCGGTAATGTTAACACCCGTTTAGCAAAACTAGATGATGGTCAATATGATGCAATTATCCTAGCTGCTGCGGGATTAATTCGTTTAGAAATGCCAGAACGCATCACTGCCTTTATTGAGCCTGAAGTATCATTACCTGCAAATGGTCAAGGCGCAGTAGGTATTGAATGTCGTATTGACGATGAAGTTACAAAAGCGCTACTAGCTCCGCTTGAGCATAATGAAACACGCATTCGTGTAAATGCCGAGCGTGCGATGAACCGCCATTTAGAAGGTGGCTGTCAGGTACCAATTGGTGCATTTGCACTAGTTGAGGGTGAGCAAGTGCATTTACGTGGTTTAGTGGGCGCTATTGATGGCAGCCAAATGCTGCGTGATGAAGTGACAGGTCCAGTGGCTGACGCAGAGCAGTTAGGTATTACACTTGCTGAAAAGCTACTTGAGCAAGGTGCCGATAAAATTTTAGCTGAAGTATATAGAGACGCTTAATATGCATATTTTGATAACTCGTCCAGAAGGAAAAGGCACTGAGCTTGCTCTTGAGCTTCAGCAGGCGGGTTATCAAACAACCCAATGTCCAGTCCTTACCTTAGATTACCTCACGGTTAATAGTAGTGAGCTTGCGCCGCTAGAAAATGCCGATAAAGTTATTTTTATCTCGCAAGATGCCGTACATGCCTTGTTAAAACTCACACCAACAATTAACAAAGCAGCCCAACTTTATGCGGTTGGTCAGCAAACTGCTGATGCGGTTTATGAAGCGTTTGGACGTCGAGCTGCTGTGCCAAAAAAACATGATTCAGAAGGTCTGCTCGAGCTAAAAACGCTGCAAGATGTAGAGCTGAGTAACATTGTATTAGTGAAAGGTGTAGGCGGGCGCACGACGATAGCGAAAACCTTAAAACAACGTGGTGCTTTATTGAATCAGTTGGTTGTTTACAAGCGTAGCGCAATTGAGAGCGAGCCTGGTAAGTGGATGGACCACTGGCAAACAGTTGATGTAGAAGGTATAGTCATTACTAGTAATGCAGCGGTGGATGCCATTTTTAATGGCTTAAATGAGCCTCAGCTTACATGGTTGAAAGAGCGACAATTTTTCGTTGCTAGTGAGCGTATCGCTGACTATTTAAAGCAACAAAAGGTCGCAAGAACACAGATACATATTGCTGCAGGGGCGAGCGATAGCGCTATGTTCACCTGCATTAATCAGCAAGGTAGCAAAATGAGTGAAGCAGAATCAAAACAACCCGCAAAGCCAGTGACTGCACAGCCAGATAAAAAAGCGCAAACGGTAAATACTGGGACGAAAGCGCCTGTGCAAGCAAAAAAAGGTATCAGCAAATCAGGTAGCTTAGCGTTACTTATTTCACTTTTAGTGGCTTCTACTGTTGGCTATGAGTTTTATCACAAATTAAATAGTGATCAGCAATCAGCTGTTGCATTTACTGAGCTGACAGATGAAAACCAACGCTTACAACAGCAGATTGATGCATTAAAAAGTGCGCAGCAAACATTACAACATTCGCTTTATAACAGTGAACAAAAAGTCTCTGAGGCGCTAAATGAAAGTGCTGAGCAAACTCAGCAGCAATTACAAGCGGCTTTAAAGCGCGCTGAGCAGCAAACTTTCACGCTTAATCCGCAAGAGGTTACAAGCCTGCAACGTATGGCCGAGTTTAAATTGTGGGCAGAGCACGATTACCAAGGAGCTGCCGCTGTGCTATCTCGCTTAGATAGCTTGCTAGCAGAACACCCGGGTACAGGAGCTATTCGCCAAGCAATTCACCAAGACTTGCAAACCTTGAATGCCATAGAGCCTGTTGCTGTTGAAGCAATTTATTTAAAACTGCATGGCATTAATCAAAAAGTTGATGAACTAGTATTTAATGCTATTTCACTACCTGAAGAAGTCGTCAAAGAAGATCCAAATCAATTGAGCGAAAATGTCAGTGAATGGCGTCAGAACCTTGCGAAATCATGGCAGCAGTTTAAAGACTTCTTTGTAGAAGTACGCACACGTGAAGATATGGTTATCGCACCATTTTTAAGTGAGCAAGAGCGCCACTTAGTTAAACAGCGCTTAAGCTTATACTTAGCTCAAGCGCAAGATGCTGTATTAAGTAAACAAAGCAGTGTGTATTTTAGCGCTGTTGATGCTGCACATAGCTTGGTAAAAGATTACTTTAAGCAAGATGATGCGCAAACAAAAGCGGCATTAAAAAGCCTCGCTGAGCTTTCAAAAGAGCAACTTGATTTCAGCCCAAAAGTGTCACTGCAAAGTACTGAGCAGGTGAAGGAGTGGGCACAATGATCCGCTTTTTATTAATCATTATTGCGATAGCCGTCTGTTTGGGAATTGCCCCCTTTTTTATTGATCAAAAGGGTTATGTATTAATTGCCTTTAATAAAACAACCATTGAAGGCACTATTTGGGGCGTTACAGCACTCTTACTGTTAGCACTTACTGCAATATATGTGCTTTATAAACTAGTTCGTTATTTATGGTCTTTGTATAGCCACACACGCCATCGCTTTTTTGCTCGTAGTGAAGAACGTAAACAAGCGGCTATTGAGCAAGGTGTATGGAGCTTAATAAATAACGATTATGCAGAGCTGGAGCTAGCCCTTGATAATAACAGTGTTGCAGACCAGTGGACCGATATACGTTATGCGCTTCTTGCTAAAGCGGCATTAGCGAGTAATGAGAACGAAAAGGCGATTAGCTACCTTGATAACATAAGTCAAAATAATCAACTAAAAGTGGCTAAGTTATGGATTGCCAGCGGTGAAACCAGCACTATTTTTGCTGATCTAAAAGCCTCAGCTGAACGCAAAAAAGCTACTCGTTTAGAGCTCAAAATGTATGCCCATGTTTTAGTGCAAGAGCAAAAATGGGCTGCACTTAATGACTTCATGCCTCGCTTATTACGCAAAAAAGCACTTTCAGAGCAGGAATGGCAGCAACTGTTTGATCGCTACTTTGCAGCGCAGTCAAGCGAGGATTTAACTGCGTGCTATGAGCAATTAGCGAAAAACCTTAAACCACACGCTGAAGTAAGTTATTTGGCAGCGATGGCAAAGGCAGGCGAATTAAATAAAATAGAGTTAAGCTTAATTAAAATGGTTAAAAAACCGCTGCAGCATAAAGATTTAGCACGTATTTTACGTACCAGTGGCCCTGGCGATGCACTCAAGCTGCAAGCAAGTTTGCAAGATGTATTGAAAAAAGACACCGAGAATACAGATTTACTTCTAGCCCTAGCATGTTTAGCGAATGCTCATGGTGAGTACGATTTAGCTGCGCGGGTGTTTGATAAAGCACTTAATGCTGATAATCGTAATGCCTATTTGCAGCAAGCTGTACTCAGTTATAGTAAAAGTGCCCAGCCAGAAAAAGCATTGGTACTCTATCAATAATTTTACTCCAGCCAGCAAAGGAGCGATGGCTTGAAGAACTTATTTACACTGACCATAAGTATCGCACTTGCTTACTTTCTTACAGGGTATTTAAGTAATTCTTTGCTGGCGATTGATGGTTATGCGGTTGCTGCATGGCCGCCTTCAGGTATTGCTCTTGCCAGTATCTTGCTATTTCGAAATCGTGCCCTACCAGGAGTTTTGCTAGGGGCGTTCTTTGTAAACCTCATTCACCTTGATAAAGCCACTGATATTTTCCATTGGCAAATGATGCTGCAGGCTATTGGTGTAACAACAGCATCAACATTCCAAGCTTGGCTCGCCTATTACATAATTATTCATGTAGCTAAGCGCCCGATTGAATTATCGTCATTAAAACAAAGTGTGCTTGGCTTAATGATTGGCGGCCCTTTGTGTAGCTTGATTGCGGCATCAATTGGCACAGGTTTACTGGTCATAAATAATGTTATTCCGAGTTATGCGGCACTTAATAATTTTATTGCATGGTGGATTGGTGACAGTATTGGGGTGCTGATTTTCACGCCATTAGTTTTAGCTGCATTTAGTTACCATCATACTCGCCAGCGGCTACAAATAATTGTGCCGTCGCTATTAATCTATATGGTTATTTGTGTCAGTTTTTATGGCGCAGCCAGTGTAAAAAAAGATAAAGACTTACAGCGCCAGCAAGCCAAAGTCAGTGCGATTCATACTAATCTTGAGCACCAAGTTGATGAAATTAAGTCACACTTAGCTTTATTAGCGACCTTTTTTGCTAGTAGCGATGCAGTTGATTTTGATGAATTTAAGCGCTTTACAGCACGTCAATTGCAATACAGTGAAGAGATACTTGCCTTTGAATGGGCGCCAAAGGTTATTCACTCGCAACTAACTAATTATCAAAATCTACTGCGTGATGAACTAGGCACCCACTATTACGTGAAAGAAAAAAATGCTGCAGGGCAATGGCAGCCGGTGAGTAAGCGAGCGGTGTATTTTCCGGTGCAATATGTTCACCCTTTAGAGGGCAACCAACCCGCTCAAGGTTTTGATTTGGCCTCAAACGAATTACGTAAACAAGCGCTTACAGACTCTCGGTTAATTAAAAATGTCACTGTGAGTGAACCAATCACCCTTATGCAAGGAGATGGCAGCGAAAAGGGCGTTTTGTTCTTTAACCCTGTTTATTCAGACATTAACCATCAAGTAGGTTTTAGAGGTTATGTTGTTGCTGTGGTCAATCTGGAAGTGTTGGCGCGAACACTTAACTTTAATCAAAACACCGAGATTGATGCCAGTTTTTTTGATGTTACCGATGGTACTAACCCTGTTGAAATTTACAGCCCTCATCGTGTTGGCACTACAGCAATCGCAAGCTTTAATTTTATTATTGGTGAGCGTGTTTGGCAGGTGAAACTATGGGAATCAGTAGCCCAGTCATCTTGGCTGTCTTATTGGCTTGCGCAAATAGTCGGAATGCTGTTTGTGTGGTTATTAATTACCTTTTTGATATCGGTAACAGGCACTAATATTCAAATTCGTCAGCAAGTAGCAAAGCAAACCCAAAGCCTTCGCGAAGAAAAACAAAAAGCCGATAAAGCTAGCCAAATTAAAAGTGAGTTCTTAGCTAATATGAGTCACGAAATACGCACGCCTATTAATGGTATTAAGGGGCTGCATTACTTAGCAATGCAAGAGCAAGATTGGCAACAAGCGCGTAGTTATATCGATCAAGCAGACGGTGCATTGAATGTTCTATTACGGGTGATAAATGATGTTTTAGATTTTTCTAAAATTGAAGCAGGGCGTCTGGAGTTACATCAAGAGCCTATTGATGTGAATGCGCTTGTGAGTGAATTAACGAACTTACTGCAGTTTGAACTTAACTCTCGCTCTTTAGAATTTAGAGTTGAGTTTGATGCTTCTGAACACCTACTGATCCATACCGATCCAATCCGTTTAAAACAAATATTATTGAATCTGCTAAATAATGCGGTGAAGTTCACTCAAGAGGGAACGATTACAGTGCGGATTTGGCAGCAGGGTGAATTTACTTACTTTAGTGTTATTGATACAGGTATTGGCATCAGTAAAGAGGCCCAGCAGCGCCTGTTTAAACCATTCTCACAAGCTGATAGCTCAACCTCTCGTCGCTTCGGTGGTACAGGTTTAGGCTTGAGTATTTGCCAAAAACTCATTGTTATGATGGGAGGCGAGATAAGCCTCAGTAGTACTGAGGGACAAGGCTCAACATTTACAATTTCGCTGCCATTTGAGTCTCCTCTTGAAGAGGTGGTTCATAGTGATGATGAGTTAGCTGATATCGATGTGACTACTGTTTCATTTGCCGATGATGCAATTCTATTGGTTGAAGATAACCCATTGAATCAACATGTGGCGAGTTCTATTTTAAAAACCAAAGGCTGCCAACCTGATATTGCTAAAGATGGCCGCGAGGCTATTAAGATGATCAGTGAAAAAAGCTATGACCTTGTGCTCATGGATATTCAAATGCCGAATATGGATGGCTTAGAAGCAACCAAAGTTATTCGCAATGAGTTGCTGATCACTGATTTACCGATCATTGGCTTATCGGCAAATGCCCAAGATGATGACCAAAAGAAAGGCTTAGCCAGTGGTATGAATGGTTATTTAACGAAGCCAATTGATGCTGATAAACTTTTTAAAACTTTGTGGCATTTCTTGCATAATGATAGCGGTCATTAAAGCAGACATTTGACCTCAAAAAAGTAAATAAAATCATCTAAACTTGAAATATCGTCGTGGGTACGTATGATCCGCGCAAATTTACTGAACCTGAGTGCTAATTATGATCAATAACAAACTTCCATTGCTTGATATTCACCGTCATCTAGATGGTAATGTTCGCCCACAAACGATCTTAGAACTTGGTCGTCAGTTCAACCTAGAATTACCAGCTGATAACATTGAAGCGCTTATTCCACACGTACAGGTTATCGACCCTGAACCTAATCTAATGGCATTTTTGCAAAAGTTAGATTGGGGTGTAAAAGTATTGGGTGATTACGATGCATGTCGTCGTATTGCTATCGAGAACGTTGAAGATGCTATTGCCCAAAACCTCGATTACGTAGAGCTTCGTTTTAGTCCATATTATATGGCACAAAGCCAAGGTCTACACCCGCAAGGTGTTGTCGAAGCGGTAGTTGATGGTGTTAAAAGTGCGTGTCAAAACGCACCAATTAAAGCCAACCTAATTGGCATTATGTCGCGTACTTATGGTACTAAAATTTGTCAGCAAGAGCTTGATGCTCTGCTTGCTTTTAAAAATGATTTAGTGGCTGTTGATTTAGCTGGCGATGAAATTGGTTTTCCTGGTGAGTTATTTGTTGATCACTTTAAGCAAGTTCATGATGCATACTTAGCTGCCACTATTCACGCTGGTGAAGCGCGAGGTAGCGAAAGCATTTGGCAGGCAATTAACGAGCTTGGTGCAACGCGTATTGGTCATGGTGTAAAAGCGATTGAAGATGCTGCGCTAATGGATTACTTACGTGATAAGCGCATTGGTATTGAGTCTTGCTTAACCAGTAACATTCAAACCAGTACTGTTGCTGAGCTTGCAAAGCACCCGTTAAAAACCTTCTTAGACCATGGTATTTTGGCATCAATTAATACTGATGATCCAGCAGTTGAAGGTATTGAAATAGCGTATGAGTATCAAGTAGCAGCACCTGCGGCAGGTTTAAGCCAAGCCGATATGGAAAAAGCACAAGCTAATGCACTTGAAATTGCTTATTTAAGCGATGCAGATAAAGCTGCTTTAAAACAGTTAGCTGCTAATCGTTAAGCAGCTAACTTATACTTGGTGCTCTTGGCATGAGACATAGTTTTCATACAATGCCTTGAGCACATCTCCTCGGCTGATCATGCCAACAACCTTACCATCCTCAATAACCGGGTAATTTTTTGGCTTACCAGTTTGCATACCATCTGCCAGCTCAATGATGTTTTGATCGCTACTCACCGTGACAACATCGGTGCGCATTAGTTGTTTTACCTTTACCACGCCATCGCAGAAATAACTGTTTTGCATAAGCGGTTGTAGCAGCTCTTGTTCAGAAATAAAGCCAACTAGGCTTTTGTTGTCATCGAATACTGGTGCGCCTAGTAGTTTAAACTTTTGCAGCTCGCTAATCGCGGTGGTCATTTCAGTTTCAGGCGTAATGTGTGGCAACTTACGTTGCATAAAGTCTTGTACTTTTGTATTTAGCATTTGGGTCTCTCCCCATCATTATTCTAAACAAAGTATGGTCAAGGAAATGCAGTTTGTGAAATCGTTTAGATGGATTAAGGCGATAGGTAAAACAAATAAAAAAGGCATCCAATTGGATGCCTTAACAATAACCTGTATGAGTTAGTTATTTAATGAATGCAAATGCATCGGCGTACATGTTCTCACGTAGCGCACCATGATTGATAAAATCATCGCGAACCACGCCAATCATGTCGAAGCGGCCTGCCATGTAAATATCGTATGGTTCTAAAGACACGATATCTTCCATAACGGCTTTGTGGACGTAACCGGTTTTGCCTGTCCAGCTTTGCGGTGCATTTTCAACCACAGGAATATATTGGAAATGTGGGTTGCTGTTTGCCCATGCTTGCATTTCATCATGTGCATAAAGTGCAGCTTGCTCACGTACACCCCAGTAAAATAATACAGGACGCTCACAGCCAATTTCAGCAAGGTGATCAGCCATTGATTTGGCATAAGAAAAACCAGTACCGCCAGCAAGTAGAATAATTGGGCGCTCACCCTCAACTCGCAACTGTGATATACCTAAGCCCACTTCAACATTAACTTGCTGTTGCTCTGTATGTGCTTGACGTAAATGATCAAGCGCTTGCATTGCATACGAATCAGCACCCGCGGCACCAATGTGTAGTTCAATTTGGTCAGTTTGCGACGGGCGGCTTGCAATAGAAAAGGCACGCTTATCTTTTTCGCCTAATACTAGTTGCATATATTGGCCTGCCTCGAATGACACAGGTTGCTGTGGTTTCAAAATGACCTTATGTACGTGGTCTGTAAGCGGGCTGATCGCAACCACGTCAGCGAGTAATGTTTGCATAGTTTACCTTTATAAGCACAGAAGCAAATTCGGTTATGAATCGCACTCATAACCGTTAAATTTTGAGCAGTTTAACATAGACACAGCCTAGAGAATATCTAAGCTGTCCCATAATTCATCAACACGTTCTTTGATTTTTGGGTCCATGACAATGGGTTCACCCCATTCGCGGTCTGTTTCACCAGGCCATTTATTAGTCGCATCCATGCCCATCTTTGAGCCAAGGCCAGATACTGGCGATGCAAAATCTAAATAATCAATTGGTGTGTTTTCGATCATTGTCGTATCACGAGCAGGGTCCATACGTGTGGTGATTGCCCATATCACGTCGTTCCAGTCGCGTGCATTTACATCATCATCGCAAACGATCACGAACTTGGTATACATAAATTGACGCAAGAAAGACCACACACCCATCATTACGCGCTTGGCATGACCTGGGTATTGTTTCTTCATCGTGACCACAGCCATGCGATAAGAGCAGCCTTCAGGCGGTAGATAAAAATCTACAATTTCAGGGAACTGCTTTTGCAGAATTGGCACGAACACTTCGTTCAATGCAACCCCAAGTACTGCTGGCTCATCTGGTGGGCGGCCAGTGTAAGTGCTGTGATAAATTGGATTTTCACGATGTGTAATGTGAGTGACCGTCATCACCGGAAACTCGTCTACTTCGTTGTAGTATCCTGTGTGATCGCCATAAGGGCCCTCAGGGGCTGTTTCACCCGGCATAATATAACCTTCAAGCACGAACTCTGCGGTAGCTGGCACTTGTAGGTCATTTGAAATCGATTTAACAACTTCAGTTTTACTACCGCGTAGTAAACCAGCAAACGCATATTCACTTAGGGTATCAGGGACGGGTGTTACAGCGCCTAAGATTGTCGCAGGATCGGCACCTAATGCCACAGACACAGGGTAGGGTTCACCAGGGTGCTCTTTACACCATTCACGAAAATCTAATGCGCCACCGCGATGCGATAACCAACGCATAATAATTTTGTTTTTACCCAGTAGCTGCTGACGGTAAATACCTAAGTTTTGACGCTTTTTATAAGGCCCTTTGGTAACCGTTAAGCCCCATGTAATCAATGGGGCTGCATCACCCGGCCAGCAATGTTGAATAGGCAGCTTGGTTAAGTCGACATTATCACCTTCAAGTATGACTTGCTGACAAGGCGCTTTTTTTACTTCTTTTGCAGGCATATTCAATACTTGTTTGAATACTGGGATTTGCCCTAATGCCTCTTTAATGCCTTTAGGTGGCTCAGGCTCTTTTAGAAAAGCTAATAACTTACCGACTTCGCGCAGTTCACTAACATCATCTTGTCCCATACCCATGGCAACGCGTTTGGGTGTACCAAAAAGGTTGGCAAGAACGGGAATAGTGTGGCCTTTAGGGTTTTCGAATAACAGAGCTGGGCCTTCGGCACGTAACGTGCGGTCGGCAATTTCGGTCATTTCAAGGTAAGGATCAATTTCTTGTTTGATCCGTTTTAGTTCACCTTTTTGTTCTAATAACTCGATAAATTCGCGAAGATCTTTGTATTTCATTATAGCCGCTTAAACGCTGAATAAACTGTCGCTATTATACTCAAAACCACTGATTAAGCTAATTTAGCCGCGATAGGTTTTGCTATTGCTGAATTAAGCTACATTGGTACTTTTTACCTTTTAAAATCAGCATAGCTTCATCGCCTTTAGACCAAAACAGCACATTATCGGCACTGTATTTAACTCCTGAGCCACTTACTTGGCGATTGAGTAAAAATTCATTGTCCTTAAATGTCAATCTTGCTTCCTCATCATTGTTTTCAACAATACTGGCACTAAGGGTCCCATCGCACAGATAATTGCTTGGTGCACTTTGCTCAGCACACGCGCACAAGGTAACTAAAGCGAGCCCCGAGAGAAGTGGTTTAATCATAGAAACACCTTTATTTTTGAATGAGCTATAAGCCTAACAAAGAAAAATTAACCGTTGGTGAAAATGACAGGATAAGTTATGTTGATAATGTATTTAATGGGCAAGGAACCACCATGGCAGGCACTAATTTACTAACCTTACTTGATGATATTACAACACTTTTAGACGATATTGCGACGATGAGTAAAGTCGCAACAAAAAAAACAGCAGGGGTGTTAGGTGATGACCTCGCTCTGAATGCTCAGCAAGTCACTGGGGTAACCGCCGATAGAGAGTTGCCCGTGGTTTGGGCTGTAGCAAAAGGCTCGTTTATCAACAAAGCCATCTTAGTGCCGGCAGCGTTATTGATTAGTGTTTGGTTACCTTGGTTAATCACTCCGCTGTTAATGGTTGGCGGGCTGTTTTTGTGCTTTGAAGGTGCAGAGAAAATTATCGAAAAGCTGTTTGGTCATGCTCAACAAGAAGATGAAACTTTGGCTGAACAACTGGACTTACAAGAATACGAAAAGCAAAAAGTGAAAGGGGCGATCCGCACCGATTTTATCCTCTCTGCAGAAATTATCGTGATAACTTTAGGTACAGTTACTGGTGCAACGCTGGTTAATCAAGCTTTAGTGCTAAGTGTAATTGCAATTATTATGACCATTGGTGTGTATGGGTTAGTTGCAGGGATTGTTAAACTTGATGATGCTGGTTTGTATCTACTGCAAAAAGCGCAGCAAAGTGGTGGTAAATTTAAAGAGCTAGTGGGTAAGTTTTTACTTGCGTCAGCACCTAAGTTAATGCGCTTTTTAGCCTTTGCAGGAACGGTAGCTATGTTTTTAGTTGGCGGAGGCATATTGGTACATGGGATCCCCGTTTTGCATCACGCCCAACAGGGTAGCGCTGAGTTTGTAACAGGTTTACTTGGTAAAACAGGTGAGTTGGCTACGCCAATTATATTTGATGGTTTATTGGGCGTTGTTGCCGGAATTATCGTTGTGTTAGTGGTTGAATTTTGGCATAAAACTCGTCATTAGAAAGTATCAAATTAACCATTTTTGTTGATTTTTTGTATATAAAATAGGGGCTTTGCTTTATTATTGCTCAGCTAAATATAACAATTAAATCGTTAAATGGAGTTAATTATGTCTCGATACCTCACTTTTATGCTGGGGCTCGCGTTATTTACGCTGTCATTTACCAGTTTCGCTAAATCTGCAAAATTATCGGTAGAAGATTTTAGTAAAGGTAATGACTTTAGTCGTGTAACCATCTCTCCTGATGGCAATTACGTCGCTGCTATTAAAAAGCACGAAGGTAAAAATTCACTCATCATTGTTGATACAAGCAAGTTTGCAGTAACTCACGCGGTTGCTTTTCCGGGTAATGCACAGGTTGGCGAATACCACTGGGTAAACAATGAGCGTGTTATTCTTGAAAAAGAGTATTTAAAAGGCTGGCAAGATACCCCTATTTATTATGGTGAGTTATTTGCTGTGAATGTTGATGGTAGCCGTGGCGCATATGTAATTGGTTATCATGGTGAGCAGCAAACGGGTACTCGATTAAAAAAACAAACTCCAGTCCAAGGAACCTCATACCTTTTAGATCCTTTACTGCATGATGATAAAAAAGTTTTGGTTGTCACTTACCCATGGACTGCAACCAATGAACCAACTACCGTTGTATATGAAGTCGATGTTTATCGCGGTCTGCGCACCCTAATTACGCGATCACCTGCACCTATGGGACGTTTTTTAACAGACCATGATGGCAATGTTCGTATCGCTGTATCAAGTGACGATTACCTCAATGCGACAATTCATGTTCGAGAGCCTGAAGGTGGTTTTTGGAAAGAGCTTGATTTAGAAGGTATTAATTACACCGATATCTCATTAAAGGCGTTTGATAAATCTGGTGAGTCTGTCTATGCCACTGCATCAAAAGGTGGAGAAGCAGAAAGCCTTATTAAAATTAACCTAAAAACCAAAGAAGTCACCAAAATCTTCCAAGATAAGCATGTTTCGCCGTCGCATATTTGGGTTGATGAAATCTCTAAAGAGTTATTTGCAATAGAAACTGAGGCTGACTACCCAAGCTATGCGTTTGTTGATAGTAATTCGCCTAAATCACAGCGCCTTAAAGATTTATTGGGCGCACTGCCAGGCAGTCAAGTACAGCTAGTTAGTAGTACAGAAGACGACTCAAAAAATATTATTTTCGCATCGAGCGATATAAACCCTGGGCAATATTATCTTTATGATGCGAATACCAATAAGTTAAGAGCGCTTTTCTCTGCGCGAGGCTGGATAAATCAAGATGAAATGGCGCAAACCACACCACTGCGTTTTAAAAGCCGCGATGGTTTAACAATTCTTGCTTATTTAACTGTGCCAAATGGCAAAGCTGAGAAAAACTTACCTTTAGTTGTTATGCCGCATGGTGGCCCAATCGCTCGTGATTACTGGGGTTACGACCCAGAAGTACAAATGTTAGCGAATAAAGGTATGGCAGTGCTCAAGGTTAACTTCCGTGGTTCAGAGGGGTTTGGTATGAACTTCCAAGAAGCCGGTTATCGCCAGTGGGGACAAAATGTTCAGCACGATATTATTGATGGTGTAAAACTATTAATAAAAGATGGCACGGTTGATAAAGATAACATTTGTATTATGGGTGCCAGCTTTGGTGGTTACTCTGCTCTACAAAGCGCGATAATCGAACCAGATATGTTCAAGTGTGCAATAGGCCTGATGGGGGTTTACGACTTGCCTCTTATGTATGAAGAGGGTGACACGCAAGCGCGCAGTCATGGACTTAATTACCTAAAAACAGTGATTGGTACTGATGAGGCAGAACTAAAAGCATTCTCGCCTGCTTATAATGTCGATAAGCTAAAAGCACCTGTTCTTATTGTACATGGTGGTGAAGATGAACGTGCGCCCATTGAGCAAGCTGAATCATTAGAAGCAGCTTTGAAAAAAGCTAAGCATCCATATGAAATAACTATTCTTGATGATGAAGGTCACGGTTTTTATAAAGAAGAGCACCGTGCTTTATACTACAAAAAAGTATTGGCCTTCTTAGATGAACATTTAAAGCTTTAAAAGAAAAATGCCGGCGAGCAAGCTCGCCGGCAAGGATTTAGCACGGGAACGTAAGCGTGCTAGTGTGCAAGGTCTTCCTTCAAGTTAAACAAACTCAAAAGACGATTCGTTTATCAGGCAATACTACCCAGCTGTACTCTCTAAAACAGAGCAGAGAGAGTGACTCTGCTTTTGCTAACAAGTAATTATAAACACCAACAAAAGAGTATAAATACTGCGGCACATAAAAACGTTATAACATAACAAATTAAAAGTAAATAGCGAGTGTCATGTTATTAGGATGGTTTCTGCTGAGTGATGTTTATGGGTAATAGATTATTGAGTATTCAATTTACTACAATCGTAACTCAAGCATAGCTCTGCGAGCTCAATCTTTGCTTTAGGATTCCCTTGTAAGGTAGCTTTGTTGAGCCAGTAAGCTGCTTTTTCGTTATTCACTTCTGTCCCTTGGCCATCACGATACATCTGACCCAAGTTTAATTGCCCCCATGCATAACCATCTTCCGCAGACAGCGTAAAACTTTTCAACGCTTCCTCGTATAGGCCATCTTTGAAGTAAGTAATCCCTTCCTGATTATGTTTATCGAGCTTAACGCCCGTATATAAAGGCTTAGGTCTAGGCGGGTGCATAACAAAACCACCAAATAAACTATAAAGTTCAGGTCGCATAATTTTATAAATGCTGCCTTCATCATAAAGCTGCTTTATTTGTGACTTACTGAAAGTCAGGGTTTTACTAGAAAAGTAATCATCTTGAACTAGCATGCTGGTACGCATGGCAATTTCGATGTCTTTATTGTACTTGTAAGTGTAGTTAGCAACTCTAAAAGTCATGTTTTTATCATCAAATTCAACGAGCTGAGCTACTTTTAAGTTGTTAATACGTTTTGGTTTGCCAGTAAATTTATCTGAATAGACAAAATAGGTATCAAATAACTTTGGCTCGTTTAAGTAAGTTTGCTCATTTTCAGTTTGTTCATTCGCACCGATAAATGCATTTGTTAATAGGTAAACGATGAAGAATAGACCAATAAAGTATTTTATAAACGACACTAATTCTAAGGCTGGCAATGAATACCAAGGTGCAGGAGTAACATAGCCACAGTCATCACATTGTCTTTGATAATTAATAGATAGTGGGATGATGGGCAAAATAGTAAAGCGTAAAACTTTACTATGATTGCTTAAAGAATAATGTTCGCTATGGCAGTGAGGGCACGTTTTTTGTTTTTTATAAACAACATCAGCTGCAGCGGTATTAAATAGAAGCATAGTTTCTTCCTGAAGATTGCTATCAATAAACTAGAACAAATGCAGAGAGTTAGAAAGCGGCAAACTGTAAGCAAATATGAATTAAACATGTCGAACGGTGTTTTCGTTTAGAGAAACAGCACATTCTCTGCTATGATCCACAGCATCTTCGAGGATGTCCCTCAATTATCAAGTTTGGAATATTACTGTGACTGCTACTGCTTTTTCATCTTTGGCTTTGCCGCGAGAGTTAACCGATAACTTATCAACTTTAGGTTATACGCAAATGACGCCAGTACAAGCGCAAAGTTTGCCAGTGATCTTACAAGGCAAAGATATTATTGCCCAAGCAAAAACGGGGTCGGGTAAAACGGCTGCATTTAGTTTAGGTGTGTTGGCTAAGTTAAATGTGAAACGGTTTCGAATTCAGTCTCTAATTTTGTGCCCTACTCGAGAGCTAGCAGAGCAGGTAGCTGAAGAAGTGCGTAAGCTTGCACGTGGTATCCATAATATTAAAGTTTTAACTTTATGTGGTGGTGTCTCTATTGGTCCACAAATTGGTTCGCTAGAACATGGCGCACATATTATTGTCGGTACCCCTGGTCGTGTTGACGACCACATTCGCAAAGGCACATTACGCTTAGATGATGTCGAAACCTTAGTGTTAGACGAAGCTGACCAAATGTTAGATATGGGCTTTCAAGATACCCTTGATGCTATTGTTGAGTGCATTCCAAATCAACGTCAAACGTTATTGTTTAGTGCGACTTATCCAAAATCAATAGCAGCTGTTGCTGAGAGAGTACTTAGCAATCCTGAAATGATTAAGGTAGAAGAAGAGCAAACCAAAAGCACAATCAAACAATACTTTTACAAGCTAGATAACAACAAACAGCGCTTTAATACATTGAAGCTGTTGTTATTGAAGTTCCAGCCAGAAAGCTGTGTGGTTTTTTGTAACACCAAGGTTGAAACACAACAGATTTGTGATGACCTTTATGCTGAAGGGTTTAGTGCGGTTGCCTTACACGGTGATTTAGATCAACGTGAACGTGAACGTACCTTAATCCGCTTTGCTAATAAAAGTGCCTGTATTTTGGTGGCAACGGATGTTGCAGCACGAGGCTTAGATATCAATGACATGGACATGGTAGTGAACTATCATCTAGCACATGACCCACAAACCCATGTTCACCGTGTTGGCCGTACTGGTCGAGCAGGTAAAAAGGGCATAGCATGTTCTATTTATGGTGAAGCTGAGCAATTTAAAGTGGCACAAATAGGTGACCACTATGAGCGTGATTTTGACCCAGAACCGATTCCTCCATTTAGCTTGCTCGAAAAACCCGCTTATAAGCCTACTATGGCAACGATTATGATTGATGCTGGTAAAAAGCAAAAAATTCGTGCCGGTGATATTTTAGGTGCATTAACAGGCAAAGAAGGGATTGCAGGTCATCAGGTAGGTAAAATTAACGTACTTGATAATGTGGCTTTTATTGCTGTGGAGCGAGCTGCTGCAAAACCTGCATTACGTAAATTGACTGAAGGTAATATTAAAAAGCGTAAAATTCGTGCGCGACGTTTGAGCAGATAAATTGTTGAGTTATGAGCAGCTAGCTTTAAGTTGCTCATATTCAAGTTGTATTTTCTTAAACTCAATTGCACAGCCTTGGCGGTCTGGGTGGTGTTTTAGCGCCAGTTGTCGCCAACGCTTTTGTAACTGTTTTTCCGAAAAATCAGTAGGTAGCTGCCACGCCTGTTGTAATTCCAACAGCTGCTGCTGAGATAGCGAGAGAATGACCCTTTTTGGACTATATGATGAAAAGCGCTGCCAAAAATCAGTTAACATCGCATCAATCTCATCGCTCGTTGTATCATAGTTTTGCCAATCTAAATAATAATCTCGCAGCGGATCGTGATTTTCTAATGCGTTACTTATCTGCTCATTAACAAGCTCAATATGTAATGAGGCAATTTGTAGCTGTTGCTCTGGTGCAAGTTGTGTTTGCAGCTGATATAGAGCATTCATAACTAAAAAGTTGCGCTTAAACAGATCTTTTTGTGGGTCATTATCTAATTGCTCAATTTTTCCTGATTCGCTAAGTGCGCTGGTAAGCGTATGAACCTTCCAAACAGGTTGTTCCAAAAGAAGGTAAAAAATCTCATCAATCAGTGGGTTAACCATTGTTCGCAAGCCTATCTTTAGTGTAATCTACAGTGGTATACGCTATCACAGCTGCTTTTTTGAAACTACGCTAATGTTTTTAGATACTAGGGAATGCATTTAGCCGAGCTTAAATAACCTCATTTTCAGGCTAAGTTGATATTAAGGGATTTCGCCATATGTTCACATCACTGCGTGTTAGCTTGCTCACTGCTTTAATGTTCAGTTGTAGTTTGTTTTTTTCGCAGTCTAGCTTTGCATCCACTTCATTACTTGAGCAATTTAGCCAATCCGAGCAATGGCAAGAAAAGCAACAGCTTGCCAAAAAACTGCTTAATCAAAATACAACAAATCAAGAACAAAGCCTCGATATATACATGCAGCTTGGGGACTTTGCTCTAGCTAAAGGTAATTTCTCAGCGGCCGTAAAAAATTACCAATTGGCAGAGCAAGCAACTAGTTTTGCTGCGACCCCAAAGCGCTATTTCCTTGCCCTAAAAATGCAGGGCGTAACTTATTATTATCAAGGCTTGATGCAGCAAGCGGTAATTGCTTACAGCAGAGCATTAAGTATTGCCAAAAAGCTACCTGAACCAATTGCTGAGGCTAATTTGCTAAGTAACATTGGCCTTGCCTACTTTGATATGTTCAATATGGAGCAAGCGCTGAAATATTACAAAGAAGCGAAAGATATTTACGAAGAACATGGTAATGCACAAGATAAAGCCGATATATTACACAACATTGCAGGTATTTATATTCGTTTATCTAGTTATGATACTGCATTAGAAATGTATCGAGAAACGCTAGAGATTTTCCAAAAGTTAGGCGATGAAGATGGCATAGCTCAGTCTTATGGCAATATGGGGGTTGCGTATTCTGAACTTGGTCAGTATCAACTTTCTTTGCACTACTATCAGCGAGCCTTGAGATACTACCAAGAAACGAATAATGCTTACTTTCTCTCATCTCGCCACGCTAATATCGCCAATGTATATTTACGCACCGGTGATTTAGAGCTTGCCTTAAGTCATGCAGAAAAAGCAGTTGAATTTGCAAAAAGTATTGATAATAAAACCTTAGAGCTTGCAGGCTTATTGTCACAGGCAAAAATCGAGTTATTACAAGGTAAGCTAAATAAAGCTGAAGCAACTCTCACCACCTCTGTTTCTATGGCTAAACAATATAAAGACGATCTTAGAGTGCAAGATGGCGCCGGAATGATGGCCCTGATTAAATCCGGAAAAGGAGATTATGCCGGAGCTGTTGCTAGTTTTGATGAGTTTGTTCGTTCATTTAAAAGTGAGCAAAGCATCAGATTATTAAAGTCAATGAGCGAGCTACAAAGCCAAATCCAAGCAAGTCAGCTCAGTCAAGAAATTGTTGAGTTGAAGCAGCTACAGCATGTACAAGAGCTCGAAATGTCAAAACAGCGTCAGTTGGGCATTATGTTGTTTATCTTATTTGTGATGATAGTGGTAACGGGTATTACTATTTACCGTCGCAGTATTGAAAAAGGTGCAAAAGAGCAACTTTCGTTAATGGTTGCTAAGCGGACCAAGGAGCTTGAAGAAACGGCAGAGCAACTACGTAGTGCTAACGAAATTAAAAGTCAGTTTTTAGCAAATATTAGTCATGAAATTCGTACTCCTTTAACCGCAATATTGGGCCAAACCGATAATTTAATGAATGGTTATTATAAACCAGAGCAGTTAAACGATGAGCTTGCCGTGATTCAAAAACAAAGCGATCATTTAAAAGAGCTGATTAACGACGTTCTCGATATTAGTAAAATCGAGGCTAACAAGCTTGAGTTAAGCCTAAAAGAAGGTGATTTAGTTCGATTACTCACCGACGTCCACTCGATGCTCAGTGGTCAGGCTAAAGATAAAGGCCTTAACTTTACTTTTCATAATGTGCTTGGCGAGCAGTTTTACTGTCAGCTAGATTTTACCCGCATAAAACAGATACTCATCAACCTATGTGCAAATGCAATTAAATTCACTAACCAAGGCGAAGTAGAGTTAAAAGTCTCTAAAGTAGAGCAAGGCGTGTGGTTTCGTGTAACTGATACCGGTATTGGTATGAATACCGAGCAACTAAAACAAATATTTGAGTGTTTTAGGCAAGGAGATAACAGTATTAGCCGACGCTTTGGGGGGACAGGGCTTGGGTTAAGCTTATCGCAACAGCTTGCAATGATGATGGGGGGTTATATTAGTGTTGAAAGTGAGCTAAATAAAGGCAGCATATTTTCGTTTTACTTACCATGTAAAGAACGTACTCCAAGCTCTGATGTGATAGAGTCTGAAAAGTTTGTACAGCCAGTTGTAAAAGGTTTATCTGGGAAAGTTCTACTCGCTGAAGATCACCCTGATAATCGCCGTTTAATTTCTCGTTATTTAGAATCTATGGGCCTTGAAGTAATTGCGGTAGAAAATGGTGAGCAAGCTGTAGAGCAGTGCCTTAAGGAATTTCCTGATGTGGTACTGCTGGATATTCAAATGCCAGTACTTGATGGTTTAAAAGCGCTCAAGTTATTACAAGAGTGCGGCTTTACACAGCCAGTATATGCGTTAACGGCTAATGCTATTAGCCACGAAATCGACAGTTATCTTCAAGCAGGGTTCACCGGTTACCTTGCTAAACCAATTGATAAGAAAGTATTTTATACGCAACTTGCTAAGCATTGTAAAAAGGACAGCGCAGTAGCTAAATCTCAGCAAGATATGAGTGATTTGGTTGCAAGCTTTATTAATAGCTTTGAGCATGAAAGCGCGTTGATACAGCAGCACTTTGCAGCCCATGAGCTATTTAATTTACAACAGGATGCTCACCGAATCGGTGGTGCTGCGAAAATGTTTGCACTGGATGGTATCGCGGATAGTGCTATGGCACTTGAATCGGCATTGAAGCAAGATAAAACTGCTGACTTAACTAGTTTGGTTGCTCAATTACTAGAGCATCTACACAACGCTTCGGTTGATCAAAACAGCTCAATATCACCGTCTTGAACTTGTTCAACCTCTTGAGTCATTTCAAACCTAGAATGATCAATACGCTGCTCTTGATCGGTTTCTGTTGGAGTGATAAGAAACATTGACAGTTTTTCGTCCAGAGAGTGTGCAAGGCGCACTAAGTCTTTACTCGACACCGCTTGTATTTGTGAACTTGAAAGTGCATCAGAGTTAAGCTCAACCATTGCATCTATACTAACTTGTGCTTCATCTGACATCTGGCTTTGCATAGCTACCTGCTCATGGACACTCTCAGAAAACGCATTAATTTCTAGCATTGCTTGCTCAATTTTATTGGTTTCTTTAGTAGAAGCCTCAGAAAGCTCAACCGTGCGCTCCGTTTCTTTAAGTGCTGTTTGCATTAATAGGTTTGCTTGTTCAGTACTATGTTGAATTTTAGATACCATCTCACGCACTTCTTGTGTCGACTTACTAGTACGAGCAGCTAGGTTTCGTACCTCATCAGCAACCACTGCAAAACCGCGGCCTTGTTCACCAGCTCGAGCGGCTTCGATTGCAGCGTTTAGCGCAAGTAAGTTAGTTTGCTCTGCAATACTGTTAATTACATCAATGACTGAGCCTATCGCATCACTATCTTGTTTAAGTAAAATAATCTGTTCACTGGTGAGGTTGATATTATCGGCAAGTTTTATGAGACTTGCTTGGCTTTTATCAGTGTCTAAACGAGTTTGTTGAACTGATTTAGTCGCATCTGATACCGAGCTTAATATTTGTTCAAGACTTCTATCCAGTTCTTTAGATACCTCAATCATACGATTAATTGTGTTTGCTAGGTCAATGCCATGGGCATCTTGAATTGTCGCTTTTTGAGTCATTGACGCATAAGTATCACGTAATGCATCGGCCATTGGTAACAAGCGGGCTGATGATACATATATTTCACTTATCATATGCTCAGCCATTGTTAAACCTGCGTTAAGTGCATGACACTCTTTTGGTAATTGGGTGTCATTTTCGTCAAAGCGAAAAGTAAAATCGATCCCCTTTTCAGAAGCGGTATGCGTAATAAAGTAGCTTAAATAATCTTGTTGCTTTTGATCAGTTGTATAAATAAAGCTAATTAGAACAAGCCATGGGATTACGACAACAAGCATAAGTACAGCCATAGCAGTGATAGAAAAATCAAATATGGCAAAACTAGCAATACAACTAAGTAAGCTTATTATAAATAGAGCTACAACTACTCTAATGCGAGTCATTGAGGAAATCCTTAGCGTTTAATCCTTTAATATATAGAACAAATTTCTATAAATTACCAATAAACTAACACTTTAAAAGTATAACTTTTAAAGAGTTATGTCCTAGTTTTACATAAAAAAAATGCCTGTATTAGACAGGCATTTGTAAAAACAAAGTAATTTTTACTGACGTTTCATTGAGTCAAAGAATTCATCATTGGTTTTGCTCATTGAGAGCTTATCAATTAAGAACTCCATTGCGTCAATTTCTGACATCTCATGAACGATTTTTCGTAAGATCCACATTTTTTGTAGTTCATCAGGTTTAGTTAGTAATTCTTCACGACGGGTACCTGAACGGTTAAAGTCAATCGCTGGGAATACACGCTTTTCAGCAATCTTACGATTTAAGTGTAATTCCATATTACCTGTGCCTTTGAACTCTTCGTAGATAACTTCATCCATCTTCGAACCAGTGTCGATAAGCGCTGTTGCGATAATTGTTAAGCTACCGCCTTCTTCTACGTTACGAGCCGCACCAAAGAAACGTTTTGGCTTGTGTAATGCATTCGCATCAACACCACCGGTTAATACCTTACCTGATGATGGGATAACAGTATTATAGGCACGAGCAAGGCGTGTAATTGAGTCAAGTAAGATAACTACATCTTTCTTGTGTTCAACAAGACGCTTCGCTTTTTCAATTACCATTTCAGCAACTTGAACGTGACGGCTTGCTGGCTCATCGAACGTTGAGGCAATTACTTCACCTTTAACAAGGCGCTGCATCTCTGTAACTTCTTCTGGACGTTCGTCAATTAGAAGCACCATTAGCTCACAATCAGGCTGGTTGTAGCTGATTGACTGCGCAATGTTTTGCAGTAGCATCGTTTTACCCGCTTTTGGTGGAGCAACGATGAGTGCACGTTGGCCTTTACCAATTGGTGATGCTAAATCTAGTACACGAGCCGTGATGTCTTCAGTACTACCATTACCACGCTCCATACGTAAACGTTCGTTAGCGTGAAGTGGGGTAAGGTTTTCAAATAGGATTTTAGTGCGAGAATTTTCAGGTTTGTCGAAGTTTACTTCATTTACTTTTAATAGTGCGAAGTAACGCTCACCGTCTTTAGGTGGGCGAATAAGGCCTGAAATTGAGTCACCAGTACGCATGCTGAATCGACGGATTTGACTCGGTGATACATAAATATCATCTGGGCCGGCTAAGTAAGATGCTTCTGATGATCTTAAGAAACCAAAACCATCTTGTAAGATCTCTAGTACACCGCCGCCGTAGATGTTTTCACCGCTTTTAGCATGCGCTTTTAGGATGGCGAAAATAATATCTTGTTTTCTTAAACGGGCTACGTTTTCGAGCCCCATGGACTCAGCTAAGTTTACAAGCTCTTTAATAGACTTGTCTTTTAATTCGCGTAAATGCATATTGGTGGGTTCTTTATTACAATTGTCATACTCAAAATCATCGTTTGATACATGAGTGAGGTTTGTTGGTATAACTAAGGATTAGTTGGCTTTATAAACTAGCAGGTCACTAGCAAGGCGTCCAGTCTTTAAACAAAATAAAGCTAAAAAAAGGGCAAAAAGCCCTTTTTTTATATTTTCATTAGATGTTGTTTTCTAAAAACTCTACTAATTGAGTCTTAGAAAGTGCACCAACTTTGGTTGCTGCAACCTGACCATCTTTGAAAAGAAGTAACGTAGGGATACCACGAATACCAAATTTAGGTGGTGTGCCTGCGTTTTGATCGATGTTAAGTTTACCAACGGTAACACGGCCATCAAACTCGCCAGCTACTTCGTCAAGAATAGGGGCGATCATTTTACAAGGTCCGCACCATTCAGCCCAAAAATCAACAAGTACAGGTTTGTCTGATTGTAGTACGTCAGCTTCAAAGCTATCGTCAGTTAATTGAATAATTTTCTCGCTCATTGCGATCTCCGATTAGTTAGGCGAAATATTTAATGCGTATTTAAACACTCTTGTTTCTTATTGCAAGTTTAAACGTTATGCTTAAACGCTATGACTAAGACACATTTGACCGATAAAAAGTTTTCAGACTTTGCTATCGCACCGGAAGTGGTTGCCGGTTTAACCGAAAATGGGTTTGAATATTGCACACCCATTCAAGCGAAATGCCTACCTTTTATTTGTGAAGGCCGCGATATTGCGGGCCAGGCACAAACAGGTACGGGCAAAACGTTGGCGTTTTTAACTGCCACGTGCCATCGGTTATTACAATCTAGCAAAGCACCTAGTAAACATCCAAGAGCCCTGATCATGGCCCCAACAAGGGAGCTGGCGATTCAGATACACAAAGATGCAAAAATTTTAGCGCCACACTGTAATCTTAACTTAGGTTTAGTATATGGTGGCGAAGATTACGAAAAACAACGTGCACAACTAGAAAAAGGTGTTGATATTTTAATTGGTACCACTGGACGCCTTATCGATTTATATAAACAGGGCTGCTATACCCTGAACGAAATTGAAGTTGTGGTGCTTGATGAGGCAGATCGAATGTTCGATTTAGGCTTCATAAAAGATATCCGTTATATGTTTAGACGTATGCCAGAAGCGTCTGAGCGTTTAAATCTACTATTCTCAGCAACCTTGTCTTATCGTGTTCAGGAATTAGCATTTGAACATATGACTAACCCAGAGCATGTTCAAGTTGAACCTGATGTAAAAACAGGTAAGCGAATTCAAGAAGAGCTATTCCATCCATCACAAGATGACAAAATTAAGTTACTGTTAACATTGATTGAAGAAGAATGGCCAGATAAAGCAATTGTGTTTGCAAACACGAAACACAGTTGTGAGAATGTTTATGCATGGATGAAAGCAGATGGTCACCGAGTTGGTTTATTAACCGGTGATGTAAACCAGAAAAAGCGTCAATCAATTTTGGCTCAATTTACCAAAGGTGATTTAGATTTCTTAGTTGCAACAGATGTTGCTGCCCGTGGTTTACATATCCCAGAAGTAAGTCATGTATTTAATTTTGATTTGCCAGATGATTGTGAAGACTATGTACACCGTATTGGCCGTACTGGACGTGCTGGTGCATCAGGACACGCTATTAGCTTTGCCTGTGAGCAGTATGCCTATAATCTCCACGAAATTGAGCAATATATAGAACACAGCATTCCATTATCACATTATGATAAAAGTGCATTGCTTGATGATTTAACTAAGCCTACTATTCAGAAAAAGCGGAACTATTCTACAGGCCCACGTAATCGTAATAACAACGGACGTCGACCAAATAATAGTTACCAGAAATCGCGGTCGCAATAAACGACCGTTATTGAAGACTTAGTAGTAACTAGAGGTTTTTGAACGGTGGGGCAACTTCAACCGCAAAAAAATGTGTATGCAGTAATCGACTTAGGATCAAATAGCTTTCATATGCTGATCGCTAAATCGATTGCTGGCGGTCTACAAACGATCGGTCGAGTTAAACGTAAAGTAAGGCTTGCTGCAGGGCTTGATGAAAATAACGTCCTAAGCACAGAAGCCATGCAACGAGGCTGGGAATGCTTAGCCTTGTTCGCTGAACGTTTGCAAGACATACCACAGAAAAACATCACAATTGTTGCGACCGCAACTTTACGTCTTGCTATCAATGCTGATGTATTCAAGGAAAAAGCTGAACAGATCCTTGGTCATAAAATCAATGTTATCAGCGGTGAGTTAGAAGCTAAGACAATTTATAAAGGTGTGGCGCATACCTCTGCCTGTAGCGGAAAACAACTCGTTATTGATATCGGTGGGGCAAGTACCGAAGTCGTTATCGGTAAGGGTTTTGATGCATTGCACTATAAAAGCCTGCATATGGGTTGTGTCACCTTTTTAGAGCGCTATTTCAAAGATCAAAAACTCAGCAACGAAAACTTTGCAGCTGCAATTAAAGCTGCCAGTGAAGTCGTTTCAGAAATTGTTGATGAATACCAAGCGAGCGGGTGGCAAATAGCGAGTGGTGCATCGGGTACTGTGCAAGCGATTCAAGAGATCATGGTTGCACAAAATCAAGATGAGCTATTAACTCTCGATAAACTACTCGCCATTAAAGAACAATCAGTGCAATTTGCAACAATTGCTGATCTTGAGCTTCCAGGGTTGAGTGAAGAGCGCCGTTTGGTGTTTGTATCTGGCCTCGCTATTTTAATCGCATTGTTTGAATCGCTAGGTATTAAGCAAATGGGTCTTGCACGCGGTGCCTTGCGTGAAGGTGTTTTATACAGCATGGTGCCAGAACTTCATAACCACGATATTCGTAAGCGTACTGTTGATGGTTTAATGAATCGCTATCATGTTGATCAAAAACAAGCCTGTCGCGTTGCGCAACTTGCAGAGCAACTGGCAAAAAATGTAGCGCAGCAATGGCAATCAATCGATGATAACGCAATAGCATTATTAAGAACGGTAGCAAAACTGCATGAGATTGGCTTGTTAATAGAGTATAAGCTTTATCATAAGCACACAGCTTACATTATAGAAAACACCGATTTGCCAGGTTTCTCACAATCTGAACATAAATTGATAACGGCTGTTGCCAATGAACATCGTGCTGATCTGCTAAAAAACAGCTTTGCTCATTTAGGTTGCCATCAGCAGTTAGCTGAATGTTTAACAAGAGTCTTGCGGATTGCAGTAATCTTATCAATGCGCCGCCAAGATGATGTACTGCCAGCAATCGATCTCAGTGTTAATGAAAACACCCTCACACTGACATTTGATGGTGATTGGTTAAAATATCACCCATTAATGGCCAGTGAGCTGCAACTAGAGTCCAAGCTACAAGCAAAAGTAGGTTGGAAGCTCATAGTAAAATAACGTCAAAAGGCCCTCTGGGGCCTTTTTTAGTATTGTTTTTACGCGTTTCGTTCGTATTTTGCGCGAACAGTCATTTTTTTAATAAAAACTGCAAAAAACAGTTGATCTGAATTCGGATCTCCCTATAATGCGCATCCACCGACACGGCGGACTGCTTACAAAAAAGCAAAACAACGAGTTGGTTGAGTCAAGTAAGACTGAGTTTTGAAAAAATAAACTTTTCTCAAAATTAAGTGTTGACAAAAATAACGGCTTGCGTAGAATGCACAGCCCTTGAGACGCGAAAGTATCTCAAACGTTCTTTAACAATATAAAGCAATCATCTGTGTGGGCACTCGTACAGATTGAGTTCTAACAGCCGATTCTAGTTCGCTAGATGACGCAAACAAATTTAGAGTCTCAATTGAACTGAGTGACCAACGGAAACAAGTTTACTTGTTTCAGCACAGTCAATTCGATATCGAAAGATATCAAAATTCAGAATTCATTGAGCATGTCCTTCGGGACAGAAAAAACTTTTAATTGAAGAGTTTGATCATGGCTCAGATTGAACGCTGGCGGCAGGCCTAACACATGCAAGTCGAGCGGAAACGAAGAGGTGCTTGCACCTCTGGCGTCGAGCGGCGGACGGGTGAGTAATGCTTGGGAATATGCCTTATGGTGGGGGACAACAGTTGGAAACGACTGCTAATACCGCATGATGTCTACGGACCAAAGTGGGGGACCTTCGGGCCTCACGCCATAAGATTAGCCCAAGTGGGATTAGCTAGTTGGTGAGGTAAGGGCTCACCAAGGCGACGATCCCTAGCTGGTTTGAGAGGATGATCAGCCACACTGGGACTGAGACACGGCCCAGACTCCTACGGGAGGCAGCAGTGGGGAATATTGCACAATGGGCGCAAGCCTGATGCAGCCATGCCGCGTGTGTGAAGAAGGCCTTCGGGTTGTAAAGCACTTTCAGTAAGGAGGAAAGGTTAAGTGTTAATAGCACTTAGCTGTGACGTTACTTACAGAAGAAGCACCGGCTAACTCCGTGCCAGCAGCCGCGGTAATACGGAGGGTGCGAGCGTTAATCGGAATTACTGGGCGTAAAGCGTACGCAGGCGGTTTGTTAAGCGAGATGTGAAAGCCCCGGGCTCAACCTGGGAACTGCATTTCGAACTGGCAAACTAGAGTGTGATAGAGGGTGGTAGAATTTCAGGTGTAGCGGTGAAATGCGTAGAGATCTGAAGGAATACCGATGGCGAAGGCAGCCACCTGGGTCAACACTGACGCTCATGTACGAAAGCGTGGGGAGCAAACAGGATTAGATACCCTGGTAGTCCACGCCGTAAACGATGTCTACTAGAAGTTCGGGTCTTCGGACTTGTTTTTCAAAGCTAACGCATTAAGTAGACCGCCTGGGGAGTACGGCCGCAAGGTTAAAACTCAAATGAATTGACGGGGGCCCGCACAAGCGGTGGAGCATGTGGTTTAATTCGATGCAACGCGAAGAACCTTACCTACACTTGACATACAGAGAACTTACCAGAGATGGTTTGGTGCCTTCGGGAACTCTGATACAGGTGCTGCATGGCTGTCGTCAGCTCGTGTTGTGAGATGTTGGGTTAAGTCCCGCAACGAGCGCAACCCCTATCCTTAGTTGCCAGCGATTCGGTCGGGAACTCTAAGGAGACTGCCGGTGATAAACCGGAGGAAGGTGGGGACGACGTCAAGTCATCATGGCCCTTACGTGTAGGGCTACACACGTGCTACAATGGCGCATACAGAGTGCTGCGAACCTGCGAGGGTAAGCGAATCACTTAAAGTGCGTCGTAGTCCGGATTGGAGTCTGCAACTCGACTCCATGAAGTCGGAATCGCTAGTAATCGCATATCAGAATGATGCGGTGAATACGTTCCCGGGCCTTGTACACACCGCCCGTCACACCATGGGAGTGGGTTGCTCCAGAAGTGGATAGTCTAACCTTCGGGAGGACGTTCACCACGGAGTGATTCATGACTGGGGTGAAGTCGTAACAAGGTAGCCCTAGGGGAACCTGGGGCTGGATCACCTCCTTATACGATTTAGAACTTATTTGTTCGTAGTGTCCACACAGATGATTGTTAGTTAGCTAAACCGCTTGGTTTAACTAATTAATATGCTCTTTAAAAATTTGGAAAGCTGATATTAAAATTCTTATAGATATTCGTATCTATAAAGAGTTTTCAAAAGTAAAAAATATGCCATTAATCGAAAGATTAATTGGTATCTACTTTAGTATTCTCATCATTATTTGATGAATTAACTTCTGGCGAAGTTAACAGCTGTCACTAACAAAGACCCGTTTGGGTTGTATGGTTAAGTGACTAAGCGTACACGGTGGATGCCTTGGCAGTTGGAGGCGATGAAGGACGTATTAACTTGCGATAAGCCTAGTCAAGCTAGTAAAAAGCGCTTGAGACTAGGATTTCCGAATGGGGAAACCCACCTGCTTGCAGGTATCGTTAACTGAATACATAGGTTAACGAGGCGAACGCGGAGAACTGAAACATCTAAGTACCCGTAGGAACAGAAATCAACCGAGATTCCGGAAGTAGCGGCGAGCGAAACCGGACCAGCCCTTAAGCTTATTATGTGTTAGTGAAACATTCTGGAAAGTTTGACGATACAGGGTGATAGTCCCGTACACGAAAATGCATCTTAAGTGAAATCGAGTAGGTCGGAGCACGTGAAACTTTGACTGAATATAGGTGGACCATCATCTAAGGCTAAATACTCCCAACTGACCGATAGTGAACCAGTACCGTGAGGGAAAGGCGAAAAGAACCCCTGTGAGGGGAGTGAAATAGAACCTGAAACCGTGTACGTACAAGCAGTAGGAGCCCTTCGAGGGTGACTGCGTACCTTTTGTATAATGGGTCAGCGACTTATATTTTGTAGCGAGGTTAACCGATTAGGGTAGCCGTAGTGAAAGCGAGCGTTAACTGCGCGTTTAGTTGCAAGGTATAGACCCGAAACCCGGTGATCTAGCCATGGGCAGGTTGAAGGTTGAGTAACATCAACTGGAGGACCGAACCCACTAACGTTGAAAAGTTAGGGGATGACCTGTGGCTAGGAGTGAAAGGCTAATCAAACCGGGAGATAGCTGGTTCTCCCCGAAATCTATTTAGGTAGAGCCTCGGACGAATACTTACGGGGGTAGAGCACTGTTAAGGCTAGGGGGTCATCCCGACTTACCAACCCTTTGCAAACTCCGAATACCGTAAAGTACTATCCGGGAGACACACGGCGGGTGCTAACGTCCGTCGTGAAGAGGGAAACAACCCAGACCGCCAGCTAAGGTCCCAAAGTCATAGTTAAGTGGGAAACGATGTGGAAAGGCCCAGACAGCCAGGAGGTTGGCTTAGAAGCAGCCATCCTTTAAAGAAAGCGTAATAGCTCACTGGTCGAGTCGGTCTGCGCGGAAGATGTAACGGGGCTAAACTATGCACCGAAGCTGCGGATTCAAACTTTGTTTGAGTGGTAGGGGAGCGTTCTGTAAGCCGTTGAAGGTGTACCGGGAGGTATGCTGGAGGTATCAGAAGTGCGAATGCTGACATGAGTAACGATAATGCGGGTGAAAAACCCGCACGCCGGAAGACCAAGGGTTCCTATCCCATGTTAATCAGGGTAGGGTAAGTCGACCCCTAAGGCGAGGCCGAAAGGCGTAGTCGATGGGAAACGGGTTAATATTCCCGTACTTGGTATAATTGCGATGGGGGGACGGAGCAGGCTAAACAAGCATGGCGTTGGTTGTCCATGTGAAAGTGAGTAGGTTGAGAGTTTAGGAAAATCCGGACTCTTAAGACTGAGACACGAGACGAGCACCCAAGGGTGTGAAGTTGTTGATGCCATACTTCCAGGAAAAGCCTCTAAGCTTCAGATTATACCGAATCGTACCCCAAACCGACACAGGTGGTCAGGTAGAGAATACTAAGGCGCTTGAGAGAACTCGGGTGAAGGAACTAGGCAAAATCGTACCGTAACTTCGGGAGAAGGTACGCTCCTATCTGTGATGAGACTTGCTCTCTAAGCGGACGGGAGCCGCAGTGACCAGGTGGCTGGGACTGTTTATTAAAAACACAGCACTGTGCAAAATCGCAAGATGACGTATACGGTGTGACACCTGCCCGGTGCCGGAAGGTTAATTGATGGGGTTAGTTTTCGGACGAAGCTCTTGATCGAAGCCCCGGTAAACGGCGGCCGTAACTATAACGGTCCTAAGGTAGCGAAATTCCTTGTCGGGTAAGTTCCGACCTGCACGAATGGTGTAACCATGGCCACGCTGTCTCCACCCGAGACTCAGTGAAATTGAAATCGCAGTGAAGATGCTGTGTACCCGCGGCTAGACGGAAAGACCCCGTGAACCTTTACTACAGCTTGGCACTGAACATTGAACCTACATGTGTAGGATAGGTGGGAGGCTTTGAAGCAGAGACGCTAGTCTTTGTGGAGCCGTCCTTGAAATACCACCCTTGTAGTTTTGATGTTCTAACGTTGGCCCCTAATCGGGGTTACGGACAGTGCCTGGTGGGTAGTTTGACTGGGGCGGTCTCCTCCCAAAGAGTAACGGAGGAGCACGAAGGTTGGCTAAGTACGGTCGGACATCGTACGGTTAGTGTAATGGTAGAAGCCAGCTTAACTGCGAGACAGACACGTCGAGCAGGTACGAAAGTAGGTCATAGTGATCCGGTGGTTCTGAATGGAAGGGCCATCGCTCAACGGATAAAAGGTACTCCGGGGATAACAGGCTGATACCGCCCAAGAGTTCATATCGACGGCGGTGTTTGGCACCTCGATGTCGGCTCATCACATCCTGGGGCTGAAGTCGGTCCCAAGGGTATGGCTGTTCGCCATTTAAAGTGGTACGCGAGCTGGGTTTAGAACGTCGTGAGACAGTTCGGTCCCTATCTGCCGTGGGCGTTTGAGAATTGAGAGGGGTTGCTCCTAGTACGAGAGGACCGGAGTGAACGAACCGCTGGTGTTCGGGTTGTCATGCCAATGGCACTGCCCGGTAGCTACGTTCGGAACTGATAAGCGCTGAAAGCATCTAAGCGCGAAGCAGGCCTCGAGATGAGTTCTCACTAGACTTTTAAAGTCTCTGAAGGGCCGTTGAAGACTACAACGTTGATAGGCAGGATGTGGAAGTGGTGCGAGCCATTAAGCTAACCTGTACTAATTACCCGTGAGGCTTAACCATACAACGCCAAACGCGTTTTGTGACAGCGTAACAGACAGAAGTTAAGAAACTAAAGTAGACATTTACTTGATATCAGAATTCCAGATTTTAGTTGATTGCTAAAGCGATTAACGACCCAAATTTGCTTGGTGACAATAGCGTTTTGGACCCACCTGACCCCATGCCGAACTCAGTAGTGAAACGAAACAGCGCCGATGATAGTGTGGCATTTGCCATGTGAAAGTAGGACATTGCCAGGCTCCAAATTAAAGAAAGCCCGATTCGAAAGAGTCGGGCTTTTTTGCGTTTGGAGCTGTCAGCTTTCAGCCGTCAGATAATAGATGTCAGCTGAGCGGTGGGGGTGTTTAGTGAAGAGTCTCCCTCAGCAACAAAACCTTGTAGGAGGCACGTCAGTGCCGTATCTAGACCTTAACCAACACATTCATGGCTAAAGCCATTCCTACAACTACACTTTGCCTAGAGCCTAGAGCCTAGAGCCTTTATGACTTTACACTCGCAACTTGCTAACTAAAAAAGCCCATACTCTTCGGTTTCTTCTGCCTCGTGGCGCATTAGGTGTTCTGGACGGAAGATGGCGCTTGGGTCTAATAATAAGCTGTGTTTATGCTTCATTTTAATTAGTCCGCGCATCATGTTTTTAGTTTGCGGGTCAACATCAAAACCAACAGAGGTTAATTGATCTAGCGGTTTAATGTCTTCTTTCTTAACGTTGATGCTGTCTTCTACTTTGTCGACTAATAAGCCTATATGTGGCGTAACGCCATCTTTAGTAGTGAAGATGATTATTGGCTTATAATCAAGAATGATCTGTTCACGTGCCGATTCAAATAGTCTAATAAGCTGATTGAATGTTTGGCGCTTTTTCTCTGCAAATAAGCTAATGACTTTGTCGTGAGGTTGGCTTTTTTGCAATTCTAATAACTCACCAGCCATGGCATGTAATTCGCGGTGTGGCTTATCGAACTTAGCTAATATACTTTTTAAGTCTTCATTATCTGTTTCGAAGTTATTATACCAACGACCAAAAGCACATTTATCTGGATCAGTGGCTTTTGTAAAAGGCGCGCCAGTAACTAAGCTATTTTCTAAGGCATCTAGCCAATCTAAGTGGTCTTTTTCTCTTTCAACTAAAAGGTCAGATAACTCGGCATTGGTTTCTTTGGTGGAGTGATTGTTTAATACAATTCCTAAATCAAAAATAGGCGTAGGAGTTTCCATGTAATCTTTAACCCCAATGAAGCTTTTATTTTCATTTGGCAAAGACGTGAGATTTCCTTCGTAACGCTCAGTTAGAAGAATATCGAGAATTTTTAGTGAAATGGTCTTTTGCCCAACTCGAAAATTAATCAGATCCATATTTCCCTCAAAGCCTTGTTAAGTCTCTATAGCATAGAACATTATTGTATTTTAGTCGTAGTTTAACCTAATTACTTTTAAAATATGAGCGGTAGATTTTTTTGTTATTTCCTGCGGAGTGGGTGTTAAATAAATCAGCGAAATCAGACGTGTCAGTAAACAAACGATTTAATTCGGTAAGTAAGCATTGATTGTTTAATGGTGTTGGACATTTCTTGGCAGCGCTAACCAATGCAACGGCATTCAAATAACCTTCAAAAATAATTCTATTTGCACTAGTGTGATATGGCTCGATATCTTCAATAAACTGCTTACACCAAGAGTTTTTACAGTTATTTGGGTCGGGAACCACTTCGGTGACCATAATGTTGGCGGGTTGTTTGACACGCTTGTATAAATCATGACTGGAAACGAAAGACACAGAAGTATAGTCAGGGTTGAAGCCTTGTTTGTTTGCTGCATTAATAAATTCAGCGAGAGGCTCGTAGGTGCCAACTAAACAAATTGCGGTTGCATTACTTTCCTTTAACAGAGTTAATGCCTTAGAGATATCCTGACTATTACGCTTAAATCGAGCAACTTCTACTGGCTTAATTCCATGTATTTTTAGTGCGTTAACCAGGTTGCTCTCAACCATATAACCAAATTCATCAGCCTGGATCATTAGCCCAATTTTTTCATGCTTTTGCTCTTTGATTAAATAGTTAATTTGCTCAATCGCTTCATCTTGGTAGCTGGCACGGAGGTTAAATACATTTGGCATTGAACTGTTATGTAAAAAGTCAGCGCCCGTAAATGGCATTAGAAATGGAATGCGGTGCCTATCTAGCAGGGGTTTAATTGCATGGGCTGTCGGTGTTCCCATTGAGCCAAAAATTGCATGGATCTTTTGGTCAAATAAAAACTCGCGGGTATTCACTACGGCATTTTTTGGCTCATAGCCATCATCAGCTAATATTAGATCGATACTTTGCCCATTAATACCGTTTTCTTTGTTAATTTTATTGAAGTAAATATTACTGCCAAGCGCTAGTTGTTCGCCTATTTGCTTAGCAGGTCCAGTCAGTGCTGTAGACATGCCAAGTTTAATAGTTGGTTGTTTAAGCTCAGCGAAAGCGAACTGAGATAGCAGTAAGGTATATATACAGAAACACTTAATGGCTGTTATTTTGAAGAGATTTATAGTGAGCATACCAACCTTGCACTGCGGTTTTGAACTTTAAGTCTAAGTCTTTTTTACCTGTAAAACCGGCTTCTTCGATCAAGCTATTTACAGAGGTTTGCTGTAATACTAGTCGAATTAGGATGAATTTTGTATTTTCATCTAATAAATTTAGACTAATTGGTGTGCACCAAATCATTTGCCATAGCAATGGCTGTACTTGAAAGTGGTTAATATCGCTTGTTAAGAGCCGTTCTGCTCTTTCATTTAAGCCTTCAGGACAGTCACTTCTAGGGAGGCCTTTAAATAGTTCCATAATAAGCTGCCAAGGAAGTGAGCTAAAATGGCTGAGTAGTTGCAAAGAGAGGTCTTGTTTAAATTCTTCAATGAATTGTGCAGCTCTATCTTTGCTTTGCTCATCTAAAGTTTTCATCACTAAGGCAGCATGTTCCGCGGTCGCTTTATCGTGACTAAATCCAAGTTTAACAACATTAAAGCCATTACTTTGCCAAAACTTAACTAAAGCAGCGTTTGCCCCAAAGCTGGCTCCGAAATAACTACAATCTTTTAATTGGTTCTCACAAAAGTTTAATAGGGCTGAACCTATACCTTGTTGATGGGACTCTGGTGCGACCGCTATTCTTACCACTCTCGCTGAGCGTTTACACAAATCTTCTGTATTTCGGCTCAATTGAGTCAGAGTTTGCGCCATTAAATGACCATGTGGTCGACGTTTTCCTTTTATTACTTGCTCTGCGATTTCTGCTGTTAAGCCACCCTCAATAGCAATTAAGCAAACGGCTTTTAACGCATTTTCTTGTTTACAGATAGATAGCTGTAACTCAGGGGCATCAAGCAATTGGCGTAAGTCGTTAACCGTGGTTTGGTAATGAGCCAACGCCAATAGCGCCATAATTTGGCTAAGTAGCTGCTCATCATCAATAAGTTGTTCTTTGCTTATATTTTCAAATTTGTATGCTTCACTACTTTGTGTGTCTAGGTACTTTGCATCGAGTAGTAATAGTTCACGTATGATATTTTCTAGCGGATCATGGTTGGCAAAACGAATTGGTTCGCCCAAAGTAATTGTCTTTAGTGATTTAAATTGGCTACGTAAATAATGTAAAAAGCGTAACGTGTAACCACGCCCATTCCCTTCATAACCAATCATAGTGCTAGCAAATACGATTCGTGGGTAATTTTTCAGGATCTGCAATAACATTGGTACAGGAATAGCGGCAGCTTCATCGACAAATAGCAGATCACAGTCTGGTTTTTCGTTTAACAGTGTATCTGGCGCAACATAGCTGAGGTTAGCTAGTTGTTTACAGTTTTGTTCTTTGCTGATACCAAGCTTAGCGGCTAAATGTTTAAAGCTTGTTTGTACGGCTTTAGCTTGTGTTGCACAAATAAGGATTTTCTTATCTTGAAGATTTGCTGCTGCAAGCCCTAAAGCGGCTGACTTACCACGACCTCGATCTGCACTAATAACTAAAGGTCGATTAGCGCGCCCTGTCGCGGTTTTAATTATTTGCTCTACACATAGCTGTTGTTGCTGATAGTTTATCTCAGCAGTTGCTGGCGATACCGGCTGGTAAGCTGGGAGAGAATGCTGAGTTAAATAATGTGGCTGCAACTTTAGCTTGGCGAAAAAACGCTGATTAAAAAAACTGTGTGTAATCTCTTCGCCATAGGAGGTAATACTCCTTAGTGCAGGGTCTTGCCAATGACTGTCATTGGGCAGTAATAATATCAGTACACCACCTGCTTTTACGGTACCTGCAAGCGCTGCTAGTTTATCGACATATAAGCCGCTAAAACCATCAAAAATTGCGTGCTGAAACTCTTGGCCAAGAATTTGGTGAGCATGTTTTGGAAACTCACTACTCACTAATTGTGAGCTACTGCTGAAAACATAGCTATTTTTAAGCACTAGTTGGCTAGCAAACTGATAGCACCAAGTTTCGCTTCCTTGCACTATGACAAGCTGGCGATGCTTTGCAATCGTCAGCTCGTTGCACAGTGCTGTTATATACTCATTATAAGGCTTGAAGTCTTGCATACTGTGTTACAAGCCATTTGCTGCCTAAGTCATCAAAGTTCACTTGAATACGTGACTGTGCGCCGCTACCCTCGTAATTGAGTACGGTCCCTGCACCAAACTTGGCGTGCAATACACGTTGTCCTAAGTTAAAGCCGCTATCTTCAAATGCTGCATGCGTCACTGATGGACTAAAGCGACCTGCCGCAGGTGGCCTTGAGACCTGGGTTTTAATACGAATTTCTTCGATACAGTCTTCAGGCATTTCACGTAAAAAGCGTGATGGACTATGGTATTTTTCTTGTCCGTATAAACGGCGACTTTCCGCGTGGCTAATGTATAGTTTTTCCATTGCGCGAGTCATACCTACATAGCACAAGCGGCGTTCTTCTTCTAAACGGCCAGATTCTTCATTACTTTGCTGTGACGGGAACATGCCTTCTTCAACACCGACCATAAATACCAGCGGGAACTCTAAGCCTTTTGCTGAGTGCAGGGTCATCATTTGAACCGCGTCTTCGTGCTCATCGGCTTGGCCCTCGCCTGATTCTAGTGAGGTATAAGCCAAAAAGCCCTGTAGTGGCGAGCTGAATTCTTCATCTTCCGGTAGTTCATATTGGCCACACGCACTAATAAGCTCTTCTAAGTTTTCTACGCGAGCACGGCCTTTTTCACCTTTTTCAGCTTGATACATAGCCATTAACCCAGAAGTTTGAATGGCGTATTTAGCTTGCTCTTCTAAGGTCAGATCGCTGATTTTATCTTCGATATGTTCAACAAGTTCTAAGAACTTAGTGACTGCACTCGCTGCTCGGCCAGATAAGTGCTGTTGCTCTACAATTGCTTTTGCGGCATACCAAAGCGGCAGTGACTCATTCCGCGCGCAATCACGAATGTGGCTTAACGTTTTATCACCAATGCCGCGTGCTGGGGTGTTAATAACACGCTCGAAAGCGGCATCATCTTGGCGGTTACCGACTAAACGTAAATACGAAAGTGCATCTTTGATCTCTTGGCGTTCGAAGAAGCGCATACCACCGTATATGCGGTATTTTAAGCCTTCTTGCAACATTGCTTCCTCGAGTACACGAGATTGCGCGTTGTTACGGTATAAAATGGCGGCGTCTTGTAATGCATTACCTGCATTTAGCCAGCTACGTAGCTTACTGCTAACAAAGCGTGCTTCGTCTAATTCATTAAAAGCGGCATAAACAGAAATAGGCTCACCATCATTGCCGTCTGTCCAAAGGCTTTTGCCCATGCGTTCAGCATTGTTTTTGATCAGCGCATTTGACGCTTTCAAAATGGTTGCTGTTGAGCGGTAATTTTGTTCAAGGCGAATGGTTTCGGCTTCGAAGTCAGTTAAAAAGCGTTTGATATTCTCAATTTTTGCGCCACGCCAGCCATAAATACTTTGGTCATCATCACCTACGATCATAATACTATTCGTATTACCCGCGAGTAATTTTAGCCAAGCATATTGAATAGTATTGGTATCCTGAAACTCGTCTACCAGCATGTGGGCAAAACGCTGTTGATAGTGACGTAAAAGTGTCGGATGATTCTTAAGTACTTCGTAGCAGCGTAGCAGTATTTCTGCAAAGTCGACTAAACCAGCGCGGTCACAAGCCTCTTGATACGCAGCATAGACTTTCAACATCATTTGCTCGTTAATATCGTAGGCTTGAATGTCTTTAGGACGTAGGCCTTCATCTTTTTTCGCACTGATATACCAGCCAAACTGTTTTGCAGGCCACTTTTTGTCATCGATGTTCATCGCTTTAAGCAAGCGTTTGATCATACGTTGTTGATCATCAGAATCTAAGATTTGAAAGCTTTCAGGCAAGTTCGCTTCACGGTGATGGGCGCGCAAAATACGATGAGATAAGCCATGGAAAGTACCAATCCACATACCACCAACCGGTGCTTTTAACGTTTCTTCTACACGGGTGCGCATTTCTTTCGCGGCTTTGTTAGTGAACGTTACCGCAAAGATGCTATATGCAGAAGCTTGCTCAACTTGCATAAGCCATGCGATGCGATGAACAAGTACTCGAGTTTTACCAGAACCCGCACCTGCAAGTACTAGCATGTTTTGCAATGGGGCTGCGACTGCATCCCGTTGTTTGTCATTTAAGCCATCGAGTAATTCAGAAACGTCCATCGTTACGCCTTTTCAATCTATAATGAGTGGAGTATAACAGGTGTTTATGCAAGGCTAAATAAAATACTGTTTTTATAAACAGCTATTTTGGCAAGTCATTAAAATTGTAAATAAAAATTGTGAATTTGACCGATTTTTAGCAAAAAGAACTAAAATCAAAAAAACGCTATTTTTTAACGCTTTGATTTGTAAGCCATAATAAGTTGGCATAAAGTATGTTTACTAAAAGTATAATCATTAAAAACTATAGAGGTTAGTATGGCAGAGCAAGGTTCTGGCGGTAATGTAATCGCAGCAATATGTAATATCTTTTTTCCTGGTTTAGGGCAATTGGTACAAGGTCGTTTAATGGCGGCTATTGCATTCTTTTTAGCATGGGTTATTAGTGGTGCACTAATTTATGTGGCAGTTGGTTTTATTTTACTGCCAATCGTATACCTATGGGCGATTATTGATGCTGCACGCTTCAAATCGCGACTCTAGCTATTTAAATAGCACAAACACGAGCGCCACTTAGGCGCTCGTGTTGTTTTAAGGTTGCAAAACTCGCCACGTTTAGCTGCAAACGGTATAATTAGCAGATAATGTATTATGAGTACCCTCCATGGAATATCAATTTATCCGCGACCCTATTAGCGGTTTACGCATTAAAATTTCTTCTGAACATGCCATCATAGGCCGTTGGCTAAACGAAGAAGTTGGTAAAGAAAAAATAGCGATGGTGCAAGCTTTGATCGCTGCGGTTAACAGCTGCCATGAGCCTTTAACCTTACAAGGTCAAGAAATTGATTTGATCTTAAGTAAAGACGAAGCATTATTCGAAGCACATGCATTACATCAAGATAATGAAGACTTAGTTGCCTACCAAGATGATGATTTAATGCTTGAAGAAGAAGGCCTGTGCAGTGGCTGCGGCTTTGAAGACTTTGTTGATTTAATTGAATCTTGGCAAGAATTTACACAAGGCCGATAAGCAGAAGCATGTTCTGCTTATCCCTTGCTAATTTATTGTTCGCTCACTGATTTAACAGCTGCTAGTAATAAATCCTCTGTTAAACGTACTTTGTAATTTGGGTTAGCATATTGAAAATGAACTAACCCATTTGTGTCGATTACAAACACTGCAGGTACTGGTAACGCTACTTTCGCTTCACCATCCAGCGACACAAAGTTAACCCCAAGCTTATTGCGGTAAATCTTTGCTGTTTTGTCATCTAAGTAAAATGCTAAACCTAACGTTTGCGCCAAAGTGAGGCTGTCGTCAGAAAGCAATTGATAGCTAGGAGCTGTAATTTTTGTTTCAGCAAGTTTTTCAGGACTGTCTGGCGAAACGGCAATTAATTGCGCATCTAAATTAGCTAATTCTTTCTCTATTTTTTGTACGCTGGCCAATTGTTTTGAACAATATGGACACCAGCCACCACGATAAACAATCAGCACTGTGGTTTTTTCTTTAAAGCGCTCACTTAATGAGACGGTTTTGCCGTATTGGTCTTTTAATTCAACATTTGGCACCGCTAATCCTGGTAATAATGGACTGACTTGCTCTGCAGATTCGGCAATATTAGAGGCAGTTGCAGCAACAACTTGGCTTGATAGCACAAACAGTGCGCTAATAAGTAGAGATTTAAACATGGGCTTCCTCGGTTATTTTTATCAACTGCAAAGATGACCTGATTGTTGCGGTATTTATTTCATCTTTACTGTAATATATAGGCAAATAAAAAATGCAAGTTGGGATAAAAAATGTCTGCTAATTTACAAAAACTCGTTGTCATGCTCGAGATGCAAAATGCGATGAATACCAAAGTACATGAGCAATGGTTTAGCCAAGGTTTTGAATGGTATCGTGCAATTTGGGTTGAGTGTGCTGAAATGCTTGATCACTATGGTTGGAAGTGGTGGAAGAAACAAACTCCAGATACTGAACAAGTTATTTTAGAGTTAGTTGATATTTTCCATTTCGGTTTATCTTTACGTATCGATGGTGAAACCAGCTATGAGCAGTTAGCAGCACAACTTGAAGCAGAGTTAAGTGCGCCAGTTCAAGCTGATGACTTTAAACAAACACTCGAATTATTAGCTGCTTCAGCTGTCGCTGAAAAGAGCTTTAATGCTGCTGCATTTGCTGGTTGTATGGCACAAATCGGTATGGATATCGACGATTTATACCGTGGTTACGTAGGTAAAAACACTTTGAATTTTTTCCGCCAAGATCATGGCTACAAAGACGGTAGTTATATCAAAGTGTGGAACGGTCAAGAAGATAATGAGCACCTAGTTGAAGTGGTAAAAAGCCTAGATACAGAGCACGCGGATTTCGCAAAGCTTGTATACCAAGGCTTAGAGCAGCGTTACCCTAAATAAACGTGTTTATGCTCATTTTATAACGGGCATAAACTCTCGAAAATCGATGGTCGATAAAAAGCCATCGAACTGCTTGTGCGGTTGCTGACTATCTGGGTTGGCAACCGCAAGAATATGACCAATACCAAACTCTTTTGCCGCATCGAGTACTGCCGGGCTGTCATCCACAAATAAAGTCCGTTCCTTATCAAACTGCCATTCTTGGTGTACTTGTTGCCATAATGGTTGATGCTCTTTACTCACGCCATATTGGTGAGTTGAGATCACGCCATCTAAGTAGTTATCAATCGCAGTTAGTTCAAACTTTAACATGGCACAATCTGGGTGTGCGTTAGTGAGCATGATCAATTGCTTGCCTGCTTTTCTTAGTTCCGTTAGAAATGGCGGAACATCTTCACGAATTCTGATTAAATGTTGAATGTCACGTTTTAACGCCATAATTGGTAAGTCAAGTTGCTGTTGCCAATAATCTAAGCAGTACCAATTAATTTGTCCGTGAACTTGTTGATAACGGTGCAAAATGTCAGCTTTTGCTTCGTCTAAACTGATTTTATGTTTATGCGCATATTGCTCGGGAATAACAGTAAGCCAAAAGTAATTATCAAAATGCAAATCGAGTAGGGTGCCATCCATATCTAACAACACAGTATCGATTTTTGACCAATTTAACATAGGCAATTCACTTTAAAAGATTTATGATGAGCATAACTGCCATGATAGCAAATTAATGCCAATGACACAGAAAAAGCATCCTACACCACCGCAAATTTTGTCTAATGAAGTTGTCGCTAAAAGCCGACTATTTACTGTTGAATCTCTCGAATTGAAGTTCTCAAATGACGAGCAAAGGCAATACGAAAGAATTCGTGGCGGTGGCAGAGGTGCCGTTATGATTGTACCTGTAACGGCCGATAACGAACTGTTATTAGTGCGAGAGTATTGTGCGGGTACCAATGATTATCAGTTGGGTTTTCCAAAAGGTTTAATTGACCCAGGTGAAACACCTGAGCAAGCTGCCGACCGCGAGCTCAAAGAAGAGGTTGGCTTTGGTGCTAAGCATTTCGCTGAACTTAAAAAAGTCAGTATGGCACCTAGTTACTTTAATGCCACTATGCATATTTTGTATGCCGAAGATCTTTACCCTGAAACCTTGCCTGGTGATGAGCCAGAACCGCTTGTTGTGGTGAAATGGCCAATGAGTGATTGGCAATCATTATTGCAACAAGAAGACTTTACTGAAGCACGAAGTGTCGCAGCTTTGCTATTATTAACAAAGTACTTAGAGTCGGGAGCGGGCAATGAATGATTTTTTAGAACCGTGCATTCGGTTAGCTGAGCAAGCGGGCGATGCCATTATGGCAATTTATCAGCAGGATGATATTGGTGCTGAGCAAAAGTCAGATCATACTCCGGTCACCAAGGCCGATTTAGCATCTAACGATGTATTAATGGCAGGTTTAAAGGCTATAGCACCTGATATTCCAATTATGTCAGAAGAAACACCCATTCCAGCACTTGCAGACAGAAAAGATTGGCATCGTTATTGGTTACTTGATCCAATGGATGGTACGGGTGAGTTTATTCTCGAAAGTGGTGATTTTGCAGTAAATATCGCTTTAGTTGAAAATAATCGTCCAGTTCTTGGCGTTATTCATTGGCCAGCGAAACAAATAACTTATTTTGCAAGTTACCAAAATGGTGCATTTAAACGTGAAAATGGCCAAGATCAGCAAATTTCAGTAGCAACACCCGATAATTTAACCTTAGCTGTAAGCCGCAGACAAAAAATTGAAGCTGTAAGCCAGTATCTAAATACTCAGTTTGCGACTGTGGCATTAGGCTCATGTTCACTAAAAGCTTGTATCATAGCAGAAGGTAAAGCCGATTGTTTTTTACGAATAGGGCCAACAGGTGAGTGGGATACCGGCGCTTCGCAAGTGATTGTTGAAGAAGCCGGAGGATGTATTACGGATGCTGAATTTAACCCACTCACTTATAATCAACGTGAAAGTACCGAGAATCCAGACTTTATCGTCATGGGGCACCCTGATTGGGAATGGCAAAAAATGATTAGTCCTCATCAGCGCGGATTTTAGTGTAGTTTTGTGTGCTTTTTGTTCGGTTGAGGCTCTATTTCAATTATAACGCTTGATTTCTAATTTAATTGCTATATTATAGCGCTCTCTTCGGAACAAGGCATGGTTAACATGTTAACGTTACTTAGAGATTACAGGCGCGGGATGGAGCAGCCTGGTAGCTCGTCGGGCTCATAACCCGAAGGTCGTCGGTTCAAATCCGGCTCCCGCAACCAATTTTCTGAATTGGCTGACTTCTTAAATTAAGTGAGAAGTAAAATAAACTTAATAATTACAGGCGCGGGATGGAGCAGCCTGGTAGCTCGTCGGGCTCATAACCCGAAGGTCGTCGGTTCAAATCCGGCTCCCGCAACCAATTTTCTGAATTGGAAGCCAAGTTGTCATGTAAAGCAACTTTAAATAAATCTACAATTTCAGGCGCGGGATGGAGCAGCCTGGTAGCTCGTCGGGCTCATAACCCGAAGGTCGTCGGTTCAAATCCGGCTCCCGCAACCAACTGAAATTAAAATTTATAGTAATCAGGCACGCGAAAGCGTGTTTTTTTATGCCTGAAATTTAGGAGCCATGAGCCGAAGGTCGTCGGTTCGCTCTCATTAGCCACAGCTCCCGCAAGCAACTGAAATTAAAATTTATAGTAATCAGGCACGCGAAAGCGTGTTTTTTTATGCCTGATATTTAGGAGCCATGCGCCGAAGGTCGTCGGTTCGCTCTCATTAGCCACAGCTCCCGCAACCAACTGAAATTAAAATTTATAGTAATCAGGCACGCGAAAGCGTGTTTTTTTATGCCTAAAATTTAGGTGCCATGAGCCGAAGGTCGTCGGTTCGCTCTCATTAGCCACAGCTCCTGCAAGCAACTGAAATTAAAATTTATAGTAATCAGGCACGCGAAAGCGTGTTTTTTATGCTTGAAAAAGTTTTAAGCCCTAAGCCCTAAGCTTTAAGCAGATCGAATGGGTGGGTTTTAGACAGAGAACACTTGACTCAAGTTTGTTATTAGTTAGTTTTTTACCGCTTACCGCTTACCGCTTACCGCTTACCGCTTACCGCTTACCGCTTACCGCTTACCGCTTACCGCTTACCGCTTACCGCTTACCGCTTACCGCTTACCGCTTACCGCTTACCGTTTAATTTCCGATGAACTTATTCGTTCATTTGTCACTCTTATAAACAAAAACGGAGCGCTTGGGTGTTAAAAAGGAATTATAAAGCATGGATCATTTCAATTACGCTGCATGTTTTGTTATTGCTGCTATTTATTCAACATGGCAAATTTGTGAAACGGCCTTCAGTTGCCGAGCCACCAAAAGTAATCAACGCTTATGTGAGTGTTGATTTAACTGCGTTACCGAGTGTTAAGAAAACCCAAGAAAAACCTTCACCAGAACAGCCACAAATAATGCCAGATGAGGCTAAGGCTGTGCCGCAAAAAGAAGGTATACCGAAGAATGGCTCTGAACAGGTAAAAGATGCTAAAGCACTTGAAAGCTTGGTTAGTGAGCAGAGACAAGTGAGCACTGAAAACTCAAAAACAGCTGCGATACCCTTTAAAAAGCTCAACCCTTATGCGCCAATTCCACAGCTTAATTTTGAAAATAGCGCTACTAGTGCCTCTGCATTTGGACAGGTTGAAGCCGCACATAATAATTCGTCTGTAGGCAGGGTTACAGTGCCTGCGCAATTAACCGTCTCTGATAAAGCAACCGTCGTTTGGCAAAGTGGCGATGGCAGCAAGCGTACCGAGATGCTTAATGGTCAGTGCTATGACATTGACCTTAATTCGGTGTTTGGTAAATCTGGAGTGCCAAGCGGATCCCCAAGACCCTGTGAAGATAAAGAAGCAAAACTATTTAAACAAATTATGAATAAATGGGGTAAAAAATAATAACAAAACACTTTACCTCAACTTAACTTGAGCTTTTAAAGTGATTTTTTTTGTTATGGATATCCCTATGAGCTCACTAGAAAACTATTTATTAAGCCTACAGATCAATTGCTATCACACGTCAGTGATACAGGTTTATCAAGTGCAAAAGCACATTTGGCAGTCATTACAAAATAATTCTAGTTATGCGCAGAATGTAATCGAAGAGTTTCAATTAAATGGGCAACCTATGGGTTACCAGCAGAAAGCGCTATTTACACTGGTTTTACAGCACCTCGGTTACAAAATACAGCCAACACCAGAAAACACTTTGTCGGTAAGGCATAACCATTTGTTACATGACATTCGTCTCGTCGAGCAGTTAAACGTATTCGAGGGTTAGGTCATGTTTTGTCGTTTAAAAAGGCACTTAGCCGAAACTAAGCGCCTTGGCTTAACGAAGTTACCAAATCATTTCTACAAATTCTGGGTGATCCACAAATGGGTTGCGGTTACCTTGATGTTCATAAGCAGCTTGGTTACGGTCAAGCTCTAATTGGCTAACAGGATCCTCATTATGCCATTTTAATAACATAGCAACGACCCAGCTCTCAAATACCTGATTTGATGAACCATTCAGTACAGCGTTACTGTAGGTTGTGTTGTTTTGCCATGAGCCAATCACGTTTTCATAGCGTGTTGCCATATAGAAATACGCTCTTGCAAAGTCACCTTTAAATTCATCAATAGGTTCAAAAACCGTTCCTGAGTAATTTAATGAGCTAGCAGCGCTGCCTAATTTGCTGCCGTTACTAGAGGTATAGCTTGCACTAGCTACTTCACCAAATGGGTAGTTACTACGTTTTGAGTTGACATAACCATCAGTGGCAAAAATGTGATGTACGTCTGAATTCATTGGTTCAACTGTTCCACCAAACCAACTTTTCGGGAAAGAATGCTCACGGTTATAGCAATCTGCTTCGCTGTTGTATGTACCACATTGATCGCTCACAGCAACATAGTTGTAGCTGTCTTGGCCTGCCGGGTTTTCTGAATAACGGTCTAAAATTGAGTTGTCATTTTCAAAATACTTATCGCGTGAAGCAACATCGTAAAAACTCCAAATTGCTGAATAGCCCTGCGAGTTGTGACCTTTAATGATGTTGTATAACTCTGTTTTCAGTGCATAACCACTAAGGCCTTGCGTTGTAACATAGTATCCAGTTGGCTCAGTTGGTGTCGTACCACCACCGTCACCGCCGCCTGAGCTATCACCTAAACTAAACGGCGTAGCTTCTGAGCTTTGGAAGCTTGCACCACTAGCAAGTACTGTTTGACCTGACGAAAGGCTATAGCTACCGTTACCGTAAGAGCAACATATGCCATCACCATAACTATCAAAAATAGTAAAGGTATAGTCACCATCAGTTAAACATGCTTGCTCACTGTACTGAGTATTTGCTGCATAGCTGCCGCCTGCTGCCACTGCACTACCTTGGCTATTAGTGATTTGCCAGCTGGTTTCTTCCCCATAGTTATCGGTAGTGAGGGTCAAAGATACTTGGTTATCTGCGCAGCTGCCCATAGGAGGTGGGGTTGAGCCTGTGCTTGGTGCCAAGTTATCTACATAAACTACTTCGCTGCCATCAAAACCTGCGACGTCGTAAAAGCGTAAGCCAACATTAATAGACGTTGTTGCAGAGGCTGTATACTGGTAACTGACTTGTTGCCACTGATTAGTTAATGCTGAATTAGAATAGCCTTGATAGCCATCAACCACTAAGCGTGCTTTTACGCCGCCTTCTGTATGGTAAACCCAAGCAGAAAACTCATAACTTTCGCCCGCCACAACATCAACTAATTGTTGTAAATCGGTATTACTTTGCGTGCCAGTATTTACCACGACTTGCGCTGAGTAATTACCTGAGTAAACCACATTACTATTAGCGCTAAGACTAATACCGCTATCTATGATGCTCCAGCTTGCAGGGCTATTTGCTGACCAAGTTTCGAAGTCGGCATTATTAACATTTGCAAATGCTGAACTCGCTAGACACAGTAAGCCACTGGCTAGCATATATTTATTACATGTCCCGTGTGACATTGTAGTTTCCTTTTTATATTTTAATAGTTTTTACTGTTCTCAAAATGAACACAGCGAGTATAGGCTAATTGGCTTATGTTGCAATAATGTTAATTAATAAAAGTTTCTTATTTAGGAGTTTTTGCTTTTAACATGTTTTTTTTGGATAAATGCTAAATTAATAACTAAATGGAATATAAAAGCAGATTCTATTCTTTTTTAATCGCATCAGACCTCGTTATTCTTCACGCTCAGATAAACCTTTAAAGCATTTCTATTTGGTCTTTAAAGTCGAAAAAATTGTTCGCGAAATGACAGTAGCAAGTTCATTTCGCAGTTAACTTTTCAGGGTTACGAGGAATAAATTCATGTTGTTAAGTCAACTAAATGCAGCGGCGAGCCCGCTATCGCAAGAGCAAGTACAAAAGCTGCAAGGCTTAGTGGCTGAACTTAATCCAATTCAGCAAGCGTGGGTAAGTGGTTACTTAGCTGCTAATGCCAACGCAGGTGCAATAACGGGTGGTGTTGCTGCCGCTCCAGCTGCTAGTGATGCTGCACCGTTAACTATTTTATACGGCTCTCAAACGGGTAACGCAAAAGGCGTTGCGACTAAGTTAAAAGAGCAAGCAGAGTCGCGCGGTCTAACTGTTAAGCTAGTAAACATGGCTGATTACAAACCAACTGCCCTGAAAAAAGAAAAGTTCATTACTGTTGTTGTTTCAACCTATGGTGAGGGCGAGCCACCAGAAGATGCTGAAAGCCTACATGAATTCTTAACGACTAAAAAAGCACCAAAACTAGATGGTGTTAAAGTGGCTGTGATTGGCTTAGGTGATTCAAGCTACGAGTTCTTCTGCCAAACAGCAAAAGATTTCGAAGAGCGTTTTAACAAGCTTGGCGCAGAAACTATTTTCCAGCGTGCTGACTTAGACGTTGATTACGATGATGAAGCTGCGAAGTGGATTGATGGTGCTCTCGATGCGTTCGAGCCAGATCTTAAAGCGCAGCAAACGAGTGGTGGTCAAGTTGTAGCTATGCCATTTGGGGCAGCTGCACCAGCAGCAAGTCAGTACACTAAGCAAAATCCATTTGCTGCAGAACTAAGTGTTGTGCAAAAAATTACGGGTCGTGACTCAAGCAAAGATGTTCGTCATGTTGAAATTTCTTTAGAAGGTTCAGACATCACCTATACACCGGGTGATTCGCTAGGTGTTTACTTCTTAAATGACGAAGCACTTGTAGATGAAGTACTTTCGCTTACACAAATCGATGCATCTAGCACGATTAAATTAGGCGACGAAGAGCTGAGTATTCGTGATGCATTAATCGAAAAATTAGAATTAACCCAGTCATATCCAGGTTTTGTTGAAAAATACGCAACAGCAACTGGCAACCCTGAATTATTAAAGTTAGTTGAAGATAAAGCAGCAATGCGTGAGTACATCGAACCTCGCCAAATCTTCGATATTATTCGTCAAAACCCAGCTCAGCTTGAAGCGCAAACTTTAGTAGATTGCTTACGTAAACTACAAGCACGTTTATATTCGATTGCATCTAGCCAAGCCGAAGTTGAAGAAGAAGTTCACTTAACTGTGGGGCTGGTTGAGTTTGATGCATTCGGTAGCGAACACTTAGGTGGTTGTTCTGGCTATTTAGCACGTCGTGCTGAAGAAGGCTGTAAAGTAAAAGTATTTAGCGAGCATAACGATAATTTCCGTCTACCGGCTAATGATGAAACGCCAATTATCATGGTAGGCCCGGGAACTGGTATTGCACCATTCCGTGCGTTTTTACAAGAGCGTGATGCCCGCGAAGCAAGCGGTAAAAACTGGTTATTCTTTGGTAACCCACATTTTACTCAAGACTTCTTATACCAAGTTGAAATTCAAGGTTACTTGAAATCAGGCTTGCTCACTAAAGTGGATGTGGCGTTTAGTCGCGATCAAGCCGAGAAGGTATATGTTCAAGATAAACTTCGCAAAAACAGCCAAGAAATATTTGCTTGGCTAGAAGCGGGTGCTCATTTCTATATCTGTGGTGATGCAAACCGTATGGCGAAAGATGTTCATCAGGCGCTTGTTGATATCATTAAAGAAAATAGCGGTAAAGATGACGAACAAGCAGAGCAATATTTAAAAGATTTACGTAGCGCAAATCGCTATCAGAAAGACGTGTACTAATCACGTTTAAAAGCTAACAGCCGTCACTGTAACAAATTTAGGAAATACCATGAGCGAACAAGACAAAAACGTAAAGCTTTCTGATAACGAGCGTTTGAAAAGAGAAAGTAACTTTTTACGTGGCACAATTGAACAAGATTTAAAAGACGAGATCACCGGTGGTTTCACTGCTGATAACTTCCAACTGATCCGTTTCCACGGCATGTACCAGCAAGATGACCGTGATATTCGTCCTGAGCGAGCTAAACAAAAATTAGAGCCGTTACATAACGTTATGTTACGTGCTCGTATGCCAGGCGGCATCATCAAACCAGAGCAATGGTTAGCGATTGATAAGTTTGCTGAAGAGAAAACCAGCTATGGCAGTATTCGTTTAACGACGCGTCAAACGTTCCAGTTCCATGGTGTGCTTAAGCCAAACATTAAAGGCATGCACCAAATGCTTAATAGCGTGGGCATTGACTCAATTGCAACTGCTGGCGATGTAAACCGAAACGTATTATGTACGACGAACCCAGTTGAATCTGAGCTTCACCAAGAAGCTTACGAATGGGCTGCTAAGATATCTGAACACCTATTACCAAAAACCAAAGCGTACGCTGAAATTTGGTTAGATGGTGAAAAGAGTGAAACCACTGAAGAGCCAATTTTAGGTTCAACTTACTTACCGCGTAAGTTTAAAACCACAGTAACAATTCCACCGAACAATGAAGTGGATGTTCATGCTAACGACTTAAACTTCGTGGCGATTGCAGAAAACGGCAAGTTAGTTGGTTTTAACGTGTTAGTCGGTGGTGGTCTTGCGATGACTCACGGTGATACAGCAACGTATCCTCGTAAAGCGGATGACTTTGGCTTTATTCCACTTGAGCACACCCTAAAAATTGCTGAGCACGTTGTGTCTGTACAGCGTGATTGGGGTAACCGCTCAAATCGTAAAAATGCGAAAACTAAGTACACACTAGACCGTGTAGGTTCTGATGTATTTAAAGCAGAAGTTGAAAAACGTGCCGGTGTTCAGTTCGAGCAGAGCCGCCCGTATGAGTTTACTCACCGTGGTGACCGTATCGGTTGGGTTGAAGGTATTGATGGTAAGCACCACTTAACGCTGTTTATCCAAAGTGGACGTATTTTAGATTACCCAAATCAACCTCTTAAAACAGGCTGCCGTAAAATTGCAGAAATTCACCAAGGTGATTTCCGTATGACGGCAAACCAAAACTTGATCATCGCAGGTGTTCCTGCTGATCAAAAAGCCGTGATCGAAGAGATTGCGCGCAACCATGGCTTAATTGATGACAGTCATACAGAGCAGCGTAAAAATTCAATGGCGTGTGTGGCATTACCAACTTGTCCATTAGCGATGGCAGAAGCTGAGCGTTATTTACCAAGCTTAATTGAGAAGACTGAAGCGCTATTAGCTAAGCACGGCATTAGTGATGACAATATCATTATGCGTGTTGTTGGCTGCCCGAATGGCTGTGGCCGAGCAATGTTGGCTGAAGCGGGTCTTGTTGGTAAAGGTCCGGGTAAATACAACGTGTACTTAGGTGGTAACCGTGAAGGTACGCGTATTCCTAAATTGTATTTAGAAAATGTTGGCGAAGAGGTATACCTAGACGCATTCGATAAGCTAATCGGCCAATGGGCAAGTGAGCGTAATGACGGTGAGTGTTTTGGTGATTTTGTAATTCGCAAAGGCATTGTTGCTGAAGTCAAAGTTTCAGTAACCGATTTTCACGCATAATTTTATAAGCGACACCGCTTTAAGGTTTGGAATTAACCATGAGTGAATTTAAAGACATCTTAACGATGAGCAAAGAAGACCAAACAGCCATGCTGGCTGATATTAATGGTCTTCTGGCTGATAAAAGCGCTGAGGAGCGTGTTGCGTGGGCACTTGAAAACTTACCAAGCACGCACTTTTTGTCGTCTAGTTTTGGTATTCAAGCGGCTGTGATGTTGCACTTAGTGACATCACAGCAGCCAGATATTCCAGTGGTACTGACTGACACTGGTTATTTGTTTCCTGAAACCTACCAGTTCATCGAGCAAATGACAGAGCGACTTGCGCTTAATCTTAAAGTTTATAAAGCTGAGCTTAGTCCTGCGTGGCAAGAAGCGAAGTTTGGTAAACTTTGGGAGCAAGGTGAAGCTGGCATCAAACAGTACAATCAACTTAATAAAGTTGAGCCAATGAGCCGCGCATTAAACGAACTGGAAGCCGGTACGTGGTTTAGCGGTTTACGCCGTGACCAATCATCAAGTCGTGCTGATAAGCAGATTGTTGAAATTAGCCGAGGTACAGTGAAAGTGTATCCACTTATTGAGTGGAACAACCGAGATATTTATCAGTACCTAACTAAGCACGATTTGCCGTATCACCCACTTTGGGAGCAAGGCTATGTGTCGATGGGGGATGTACACACGACCCGTAAACTTGAGCCTGGAATGACAGAAGAAGAGACTCGTTTCTTCGGTTTAAACCGTGAATGTGGTTTACATATTGATGGTGATGGTATCTAATCCTAAATTCCTATCAGAATTTTCGTAAAGCGCGACCTAGGTTGCGCTTTTTTTGTATTATTTATATACAATTCTCAGGCGTAATTTTGTGAGAGAAATCTATGACTCGTGTTGTTGCTTTATTACTGTTAATTATTGCGCCATTGACTCGGGCTGAAATGCTCAAAGTTGCGCTGTATGACACAGATTATCCCCCTTATCACTTCGCCGATAGTGGCCAGAAGGGACTTGTTGATGAGCTATTAATTCGTTTTGCTGAAAAATACAATCATAATATTCAATATATCCTTGTACCAGAGGTGCGCTCGCAGCACTTACTTGATGAAGGCAAAGTCGACGCTCGTTTAGAGTCTGAACAATGGTATCGAGGAAACAACCAATATTATTGGAGTGATAGTATTTCCGTTGTTGAGGATATTCTTGTAATGCCATCTGGTTGCCATATTCCTAAACTTGATAAACTCAATGGCTATGTTTTAATGGCTCGGTTTGGTTATACCTACCCGCAGTTTGAATCTATGTTTGCTTCAGGAGAGCTACATCGCGAGGACTTTTATTCTGAGATTGAAATGCTTAACGCTTTGGTTGATATGGAACAAAACCAACGCGTTGCCGTCATCGCAAAAAATACTCTACAGTGGTATAAATCGAAGAATAAAATTTTTAACAAATTCACTGTGAGTGATTACAGTGTTGGCAAAGCGCCGATGCAACTACAGTTTGCTTATAATGAAAAAGGAAAACGAATGAGTGAGCAATTCAGTAAGTTTATTAAAAATCTTAAATCAACTGGTGAATTTGCTAAGATTGAGAGTAACTACCAATAATAGGTAAATGGAATGATTAAGCGTTTTTGTTATCTTGCCGTTATGATGTTACTGACCAGTGTGGCGCTGCTATTTTACATTAAAAAGCCAGACGGTAGGCCTTACCTAGAGCTTAGTATGTTTGAGCGTTACTCAGAAAAAGTTAGCGATGATGTGAGTGATTTTGCTTCGCAGGGTGCCGATACCTTAAGCATTCAAGCTAAAAAACTAACTGAGAAATTGAACTTTAACAAAGATGTAAATGCACCTGTTTTAGTTTATAAATGGCAAGATGAACAGGGTCAGTGGCACTATGCTGATACACCTCACCCAAATTACGCTAGTACCGCAGTAAGTTTAGATCCGAACGAGATAACGGTGCTACCTGCAGAGACTTTTCAGGCTGATGAAAAGCAACCAGCAGTAGTTAAAGCTGACGAAAAATCTTCAGCACTTGGAGTATACGACCCTAAAAATGTACAAAAGATGATGCAAGAAGCCGAGCAGGTAAAACAGCTCATGGAGCAGCGTACTAAGCAGCTTGAAAAGCAGCTAAAAGAGCAAGGTGGCAATTAACTTTGCTTGTTCTGTGCGGTGAGGTCACTTTCCATTTTCATCAGTAAAATAGTGAGATAAATTTTTGTTGGCAGTGAGAATAGCACACCAACAGCAATACACGCTGCGCTGATCATTATGCCATGCACACCCATGCTATCACCTAAGTAATTGCCGGCTAATAAAGAATGCCCCAAAACGATTAAGCATAAACCTAAAATGATGAAGGTTTTTAAGATTCGAATGATGTTTCGTTCAGTCATACAAGCACCTCACTTTAGCCTTAATTAAAGTGTAGGTGCTGTGGTTATTTAATAGATTGTTCTAAATCAAGCAATTGTTGATTATCTATCCAGTTTTACAGGACCGTTGATGTTATCGATACTTAAATCACCTGAACCTGCTTCGATAATTGTCAGGCCTAGTGTGTCATCAACATAAATACTGCCAGAGCCATCGGTCATAATAACAAGTCCTTTGATTTGTCTTACATCTATATCACCAGATCCGTCTTCGATAGTAAGTGCACCCGCCAGTGTTTTAACGCTGATACTACCTGATTCATCAATAATACGTGCTGGACCTTGGCTGTTCTCGATGCGGATATCTCCTGAGTCATCTTCAATATCAATACGTCCTTGGCCTTGGTCTATCATAATTGAACCAGAGTCATCTTCAATGTTGATATTTCCGCTTACATTGCTAATGCGAATATCGCCCGAGTCATCATCAATATTAATATTGTGACCACCTTCGATCAAAATTGATCCTGAGTCATCATCAATGCTGATATCGTTTTGCATTGCACGTATAACGATGTCACCTGAGTCATCATCGATATCCAGTTTAAGGTTGCTAGGTACAGAGACAATTAAATCAATATGAGGTGATGAACCACTGTAAAACGACAAGCTACCATTATTGAGCTTGCTGATAAGCTCTGCGGTGTCGCCGTGCTTTTCGAGGGTTAGTGTATAGGTTTCATCGCCTTTAGCCGCATAGATATTGGCATTCACAGTGATAGCTGTGGCGTTATGGTCGCCTTTGATGATCAGAGAACCTGCTTCGGCATCAATTTTTAATTCGCTTATATCTGCAGCCGAAACGTTTAAGTCTTGTTGTTTTTGTTCTGCGATTTGACCCGGAGAGACATGAATAACACAGCCAGTTAATAATAAACTTGATGAGATGGCAGTCGCGCAAATTGCGCGTTTGAATGAGGCAATAGTCATATGGATTCCAAAGTTATTGTGATTTTTATCTGGTTAGTATTTGCAAACTATGGTCCAATTTTAACATGCTGATTTTTATGTGCTTTTCATTTTTTGTAAATAATTGTGTTGGTCTAAACTGCAATTAATTGGTGTTTTAAACAAAAAAAGGGGCTGAAAATTCAGCCCCTTAGTTAACTTAAATCAATTACTGCTCAGCCAGCATATTACGCAGTACATACTGTAAAATACCGCCGTGCTTGTAGTAATCCCATTCTTTAGGGGTGTCTATACGCACATCAACACTAAAGCTAATTTGTTTGCCTTCACTGTTAGTGGCAATTACGCTTACTTCATTGGTTTTGTCGTATAAACCTTCAAAATCGAATGACTCTTGACCTGTTAGGCCCAGTGATTCATAGCTTTCACCTTCTTTAAATTGCAGTGGTAATACACCCATACCAATGAGGTTAGAACGGTGAATACGCTCATAACTTTGTGCAATAACGGCTTTAACACCAAGTAATAGTGAACCTTTAGCCGCCCAATCTCGTGATGAACCTGTGCCATATTCCGCGCCTGCTAAAATAATGAGTGGCGTGCCATCTTGTTGATATTGCATGGCTGCATCATAAATACTAGCGAGCTCATCGTTTGGTTGTATACGGGTAACACCGCCTTCAGTACCCGGTGCTAATAGATTACGTAAACGCACATTGGCAAAGGTGCCGCGCATCATTACTTCGTGATTACCACGGCGCGAACCATATGAGTTAAATTGTGCTTTTTGTACGCCATGCTCTTGCAAGTAAAGACCTGCTGGGGCATCTGCTTTAATCGCACCCGCTGGTGAAATATGGTCAGTGGTTACTGAGTCACCTAGTTTAGCTAAACAGCGTGCACCACTTATGCTTGGGATCCCTGGAGGCTCAATCTCCATGCCATCAAAGAATGGCGCTCTTTTAATATAGGTTGACGCATCATCCCAATCATAAAGTTTGCCATCAGGAATTTGAATTTTTTGCCAACGATCATCGCCTTGATACACATTGCTATAGCTTGATGCGAACATTTCTTTGGTTACTGTTTCACGGACTAGCTCGCTAACTTCACTGACACTTGGCCAGATATTTTTTAGGTAAATGTCATTACCATTAGGATCTTGTGCAAGGGGCTCGTTATAAACGTCTATATCTGTACGACCAGCTATAGCGTATGCAACCACAAGTGGTGGTGACGCTAAGAAGTTCATTTTCACATCTTGGTGAATACGGCCTTCAAAGTTACGATTACCCGATAAAATAGAGCTGACTACTAGTTTATGTTTTTGAATTGCATCAGTGATTTCATCAGCTAAAGGTCCAGAGTTACCGATACAGGTTGTACAACCATAACCAACAAGATTAAAGCCTAAAGCATCTAAATCATCCATTAAGTCGGCTTTTTTCAAGTAATCAGTCACGACTTGTGAGCCTGGAGCAAGTGAGGTTTTTACCCATGGCTTAACCTTTAAGCCTAATTGCTTGGCTTTTTTAGCAACTAAACCTGCAGCTAAAATAACACTTGGGTTTGAGGTGTTTGTACAGCTTGTAATTGCTGCAATCACACAAGCACCATCTTTAAGCTCAAACTCTTCGCCTTTAAAGTTAACTTTAGCTGCACCCATATATTGCGCTTCGTTCACTGGCTCATCAGGATTGGTTGCTGGGCCTTCATCTTCAATGCGAGCCTCTTGAACATCACTTTTATCACGGTGTTGCATGCGCTCATCTTGGAAGCCTTTTAAGTGCTCACCAATGATATCACCAGCTTTGTCTAGGGCGATTCTATCTTGTGGGCGTTTTGGGCCGGCAAGGCTCGGCACTACATCATCAAGCGATAGCTCAAGTGTGTCGGTATAATGAGCTTCATCGCCAGGATTACGCCACAAGCCTTGATGCTTCGCATAGTCTTCGATGAGTTTAAGTTGTTTGTCATCGCGGTTTGTTAAACGCAGGTAGTTAATGGTTTCATCATCGATTGGGAAAATACCGCAGGTTGCTCCATACTCCGGCGCCATGTTTGCGATAGTTGCACGGTCTGCAAGTGGTAAATCAGCAAGACCATCACCATAAAACTCAACAAATTTACCCACGACACCATGCTTGCGCAGCATTTCTGTCACGGTTAGCACAAGATCTGTTGCGGTCGTACCTTCTGGCAGGCGACCATTGAGCTTAAAGCCGACGACTTGTGGAATGAGTAAGCTGATTGGTTGACCAAGCATTGCTGCTTCGGCCTCAATACCACCCACTCCCCAGCCAAGTACCCCAAGACCATTGATCATGGTGGTGTGCGAATCGGTTCCGACTAGGGTATCTGGGTAGGCGAGTGATTTACCATTTTTACTATCGTTAAACACCACACGGGCTAAATATTCTAAATTAACTTGGTGTACGATGCCGGTAGCTGGTGGCACGACTTTCAAATTATCGAAGGCGGTTTGTCCCCAGCGTAAAAATTCGTAACGCTCTTTGTTACGCTCATATTCAAGTTTTGCATTTAAGTCGAATGAGCCATCTTCACCATAGCCATCAACTTGCACTGAGTGGTCTATTACCAGCTCAGCAGGCGATAGCGGGTTAATTTTCGCAGGGTCGCCACCAAGTTTTTCCATGGCATCACGCATCGCAGCTAAATCAACTATGGCTGGAACACCCGTAAAGTCTTGCATTACAACACGAGCAGGCGTAAACGCCACTTCTGCTGACGGTTTGGCTTGTGGGTCCCAGTTTAATAAGGCATCGATGTCTTGCTTTTTAATATTTACGCCGTCTTCATTGCGCAATAGGTTTTCAAGTAAGATTTTTAATGAGAATGGCAGACGTTTTGCTTTGTCGCCTAACCCTTGTAAAGAGTGAATATGATATTGCTCACCATTAATCGTAAGCTGCTTTTGGGTATCAAAACTGTTATTCATTATTTGCCCCTGTGGTTTGAGCAAGCAGTTTGGCTTGCCTTGTTGTTTCCTTTTCGAAATTGACACAGCGTTATTGCAAACTTAATACCAGCTGAGAAATTCATCTAGCTGATGAAAAAATATGCTATCTAATATAGTTGATGCCGATGTGATTTATTTCAAGGGATAGGGACAGATAAATGGGTAGTTATTTTAAACTACCCTCAGAAATAAGTGCTTTTAGTTGAGCCAGTTTTGTTGTTTACCTTTATGGCTAATAAACAGTAATAGTAAACCAATAACGATCACGCAGAATGGCATTGCTAATGCGCTAGTACCAAACATGGCAAGGCTATCTATCACCACAAAATTATAATATTGCTGGACTAATACGGCGATAAACGAGATTAAAAATAGCTCGCGTGCCAGGGCTTTTTTTGCCAGTAATAAGATGCTCGCAAAGCTTGCTGCAAATACGGCTATTGCAAAGGCAGCCGTTGACCAGAGCGGGATGTCGCGGTATGCGGCTTGTTGTGCTTCAGGGAGTTGGCTAATCATTTCGGGTGTTATCAACAGCTGCATTACAAATGCAATGACGCCTAAAAGATTCCAAACAAATGCTGCCCAAGCAAGTGGCTTGAGCCAAGACGGAGGAGCCATAAATCACCTTTTATTGTTGTTATTATCGCATCCAATTAAAGGTGATTTATGCTAACTAAGCAAGATTTAGTTAACCAAAAGAGATAGGGCGGCGGCCGGTTTTTTCGTCCACTTTTGGCTTTTTAGTACGTTTACGCTTTGATTTTTTTGGCGCTTCTTCACTGTTTTGTGGTTGTGCTTTTTGAACAGATTCCGGTGGGCGAGGATTCGGTGTAGCATCTTCACTTAATGTGAGTTGGAACAATTCACCATCAAAAGCCAGCACGTCACCACTGTATAATTTTTTCCGCTTTATTGTACAAATTTCATAGTTAACCCCAACATAACCTTCACCAATTAAGGCTTTTGCTTGGCCACCTGTTTCGACTAGGTCGAGCACTTTTAGCAAGTTGCATAGTTCTATTGGCTCTTCTTCTAGTTCAATTTCGATGAAATCTTCGTTCATGTTGGTCTCTCTTAATTCAATCGCAGCCATTATAAAGCCTAGCACTCAATTGAACCAAGATTAAATTTTTAAGCTCTTCAAGCGGTTAAAATTTACAGCAATAAATAATCTTAAATTTTTACAAAAAGTAAAAAAACTGCAGTATTTACTGGGTACACTGCGCGCGTTTGGAATTGGTGTACAAATTGCTAAATGCATGTCCGTTTCATTTTTTATTCGTTCAGGAGAAGTTGTAATGGGCGTAAGATCAGCGCTAAGAAAAGAGTTAATGGGTTTGCAAGATTCGTCATTGCTTGCAGCAGATGATGTGCGAGCTTTGTTAACACAAACAATTAAGTCTCAGCCTGAAAAATCAGAACAAGGTTTTGCGTTAATTTTGCGATTTAATGATAATCATAGCCAGCTGAGTTCAGGGGAAACAAATAAAGAAAAACTGCTCCAGCATCAAACCCACCGTTTATTTAAAGATATTCTATATACCCGTCAAAGTGTTAATAGTTGGCTGAAAAAACATCTTAATTAATTGATTTATTGTTTTTCTCACTTTAGACTACAGTTGTAATCCAAAGTGAGAAAGAAAATGAAAAGGATAATTTCAGCAGCCCTATTTTTAATTTTGGCAGGTTGTCAGCAACCAACAGTGTACGTATACACTGAAAAACTTGATGAACAACAGCTGCACACATTAGAGCAAGCTTTAAATAAGCAAAGCTTACCTTATGAATACACAAAGCTACCTATTCCAAGAGACTTTGCTGATGCGACCTTAATGTTATCGAGCGATAAAATTCTGACTCATGAAACCGAGCAACTTGCAGAAATTATGCAGGGGCTGGGTTATCAAGCTGAAATTAAGTACACCACAGATGCCAATCACTTTTACAATCATGGAAATATTGGCTTTTACTTAAGGGCTAAAAATACTGCAACTAGTTTTACTATGCCGACTCGTGTACTCACCACTGGATGTGTTGAAGACAAGTACAATGATCTTGCTGTTACATTTAATGACAAGCAGGCACACTTTACCCTTGCAAGCGGTAGAAAAGTCTCACTAGATTGGGATTATTTATATGGCTACTTAGTCATTTATTATAAAAATTACTCGCAAACATACAGTCATTTAACGCCAAAAGTGAGTACCCCTTTTGGTCTAAAACCATCTGATACTTATCGTTATACGGCTCGCGTTAATAAGCCCAGTTGGTTGAATTGCTCATTGCAAGTGGTGTATATGGACTAACTACCTGATTCGAGGTAATTACTGAGTTTAGTAATACGCTCACTCATGCCTTCGATTATGCGATCTTTAATTTTCTCGCGGATCACATTGGGTAAGCGGATGAGTGCTTCAGGGGTGATAGCTAACAAAATGGTATCGACTCTAGCGCGTGCACTGGTGCTGTGCTCTCGGTTATTAATAAATGCGCCTTCACCGATAAACTCACCGGGCTCGATTGTGCCAAGTTCAAGTAAGTGACTTTGTTTGAACACCATGAGTGAGCCACTTAGCACAATATAAAGTCGTTTATCAGTATCATATTGTTTGAAAACTGCGCGGCCCTGTTTGACCAAATATAAATGACTGAAGGACTCTAATAACACTTGTCGCTCACTGAGAGTAAACTCCCTAAAAAACGGCAATCTGTTAATAATTTCCATTTGTTTAATGAGTGGAATGTGCTCGATTAAATTCATTGACTCACATCGGTATAGCTTAAAATTAGCTAATATTGCGCTCTTTTAGCTTGCGGGTCAATGTATTGCGACCCCAGCCAATCTTTACTGCGGCTTCTTGCTTGTGGCCAGCACAGTTGGCAAGAGCTGTTTTAATCAAGCGAGTTTCAAGTTGAGCTTGAATAGCTGGCCAAATATTTGTTTTGCCTTGCTTAAGTTCAAGGTTAAGCCATTGTTGAAATGCATCCAGCCAATCACCTTCTTGCTCAGTAGGCTCGACAGCAACAATCTCCGGTGGTAAATCTTGTTCACTGATAAGCTCACCCGGTGCCATTACGGTTAACCAGCGGCAAGTATTCTCTAGTTGTCGCACGTTACCAGGCCAATTAAACAAGCGTAGCTGCTCTGTGGCTTTTGGGCTTAATATTTTGCTTTCAACTTGTAGCTCTTTGGCACTTTTATGTAAAAAGTGTTGTGCTAGTCGTTCAATATCTTCAGTACGTTCGCGTAGGGCAGGTAAGCGTAAGCGCACAACATTCAAACGATGAAATAAATCGTCACGAAATTTGCCTTGTTTTACTAAATCTTCTAGATTCTGGTGCGTAGCAGCAATAATACGTACATCAACTTTAATGCTTTGATGACCACCAACACGATAAAACTCGCCATCAGCTAAAACGCGCAATAAACGTGTTTGTACGTCGAGTGGCATGTCACCAATTTCATCTAAAAATAAGGTGCCGCCATTTGCTTGCTCGAAGCGGCCTTTACGGATGCTGTCTGCCCCTGTAAATGCGCCTTTTTCGTGACCAAATAGCTCTGACTCTACTAACTCTTTAGGAATTGCAGCCATATTCAGGGCGATGAATTGGTTTTCTTTGCGTGGGCTGTGATTATGAAGGGCACTGGCGACAAGCTCTTTACCTGTCCCTGACTCACCGTTAATCAACACACTCATACTTGATGCTGATAATTTACCAATCGCGCGAAACACCTCCTGCATAGCGGGTGCTTCACCTATTATATGTGCATTAGTTTGTGGTGCTTGTTTTCGCTTAGTTTTTTTCGTGGAATTAGCTCGGCATGCACTTTCTACCAGCGCTACAGCTTCATCTAAGTCAAACGGTTTGGCAAGGTACTCAAATGCGCCTTTTTGGAATGCATTAACCGCCGAATCTAAGTCAGAGTGAGCAGTCATGATGATCACCGGTAAGCCCGGGTTTTGTTCAGCAATGGTTTCAAGTAACGCCATACCATCCATACCTGGCATACGCACATCAGATACCAATACCGTGGGCTGGCTAAACTTTAATGCATTAAGCACATCTTGTGCGTTTGCATAGCTTTCAGTTTCAAATCCTGCACGTGCCAACGCTTTTTCTAGTACAAAGCGAATTGAGGCATCATCATCAACTAACCAGACTGTTTTCATGACTACTCCAAAAAACCATTAATCCGTAAAAGGCAAATAGATATTAAACTCTGTATGGCCTGGCCAACTGTCACAATCAATGTGGCCGTCATGTTGGTCAACCAAGGTTTGCGCTATCGATAAACCAAGCCCTGATCCATTTTCTTTGTTGGTGATCATTGGGTAGAACAAGGTTTCACGTAAACTCTTGTCTATACCTGGGCCGTTATCTGAAATTTGTATCAGCAAGGTCTTTTTCGGTGCTTTACCAGGGCGTCTGTGTTGATGATTGATGCGGGTTTTTATTCTTATCTCACCACCATCAACGAGTGCCTGTTGTGCATTACGAATAATGTTCAGTACCACTTGTTGAATTTTACTTTGATCGATGTATACGCTTGGTATACTTGGATCATAGTCTTTCACTAAAGTGATATTGGCATTGTTGTCTAACATGCTCAGTTTAATCACTGACTCTAAAGCTTGGTGAATATTGCCATAAGATTTATGTGGCAATTGATTCGGACCAAGTAAACGGTCTACAAGCTCGCGTAAACGGTCGGCTTGTTCAATGATTAATTCAGCACATTGATCTCGTTCTTGCTGATCAACCTCATACTGCAATAATTGCGCCGCTCCGCGAATTCCACCTAAAGGATTTTTAATTTCGTGTGCTAAACCACGAATTAAGTTTCGTGCAGCTTGATATTGATGCATTTGATTAGAGGCTTGATCGTGACGGATTTCATCATCCATTTGACGGCATTCGAACAATATATAGTGACTATCGTTGTGACTTATACGTCGTGTACTAATGGTCAATTTTGCATGACGAGAATCAACGAACACTACGTCAGCTCTATGCTGATGGCAATCGACACCATCGAATAATGAATATTGAGCTATGCGCTTTAAGTCTATTGAGTGGTAGTTAAATAAGTTGTCGAAAGGTTGATTGATGATTCGCTTCGGGCCTAAACCTAAAAGCTCACTGGCGCTATCATTGGCATAAACCAGTTTAAAATCATGGTCGAGTAGAATAACGGCAGTACTTAAATTTTTCCAAATACTGTCGAGCAATTCAGAATTAAAGTGTGTATCACTGAGCATGGTTGCACCATTTTAGTGCGTTTCGATTTATTGCAGCTTAGCATATTCTTTTTGCGTTGCGAGACGTTAAGTTGAAATATTAGTTTCCACTAATTACAGAAGCTCTATGCATGAAAAAGGTGCTGATTGGGCTAACCGAAACGAGTTTATTATTAGCATCATAAAGTTTTGCTTGTAATGTGTGTTCACCGCGGTTGACCTCTCTTAGTGCAAAGGTCGTACTATTACTAGGTTCACTATGGGGCGTACCGTCAAGTAAAAGCTGTACTTTAAACCCTGTTTCAAAGCGTGGGCTAATTCGCGCAGTAACGTATACAGAGCCGGTATTTTCGCGAACAGTGGCTTCGTTTTTAGGAGATGAAATACTGACTTTAAATTTAATAGGTGTGGTGTTTGGCGCGCCCCTATCAAGTATACTGGTATCGGTAGCTGGCATAGTCAAATTTTGGGTATTTATTTTTACTTCGATAGCACCAGGTCGCGGTGTATCAGAAAATACTAAAACGCCGTTCTTATCTTTCCAAGAATATACTTTTTGCGCTGCGCTATAGCCAAAAAAGCTTATAAAAATCAGCAATAATACTAATAAAGTTGTGCTTTTCACCCTGCAACCCTGCATTTTTTATTTAAATAAAACTGTAGAGTAGAACCCGCTCAATTACCATTAAAAAAGCCCGCAAAGCGGGCTTGAGAACACACATTTATTATCTTTCAGATAATTCTGATACAGCGTTAAATTAAACGCTGTAGTACATTTCGAACTCAACTGGGTGAGTTGTCATGTTAAGCTTTTCAACTTCTTGGCTCTTAAGAGCAATGTAAGCATCGATTAGGTCATCAGTGAACACACCACCTTGAGTTAAGAACTCACGGTCAGCGTCTAGTGATGCAAGTGCTTCAGATAAAGAAGATGCAACTTGTGGGATCTCAGCAGCTTCTTCAGCAGGTAGATCGTACAAGTCTTTGTCCATTGCATCGCCAGGGTGGATCTTGTTTTTGATACCGTCAAGGCCCGCCATAAGCATTGCTGAGAATGCTAAGTATGGGTTTGCTGTTGGATCAGGGAAACGAATTTCGATACGACGTGCTTTTGCAGACGGTACCACTGGAATACGGATTGAAGCAGAACGGTTACGTGCAGAGTATGCAAGCATTACTGGTGCTTCGAAGCCTGGAACTAGGCGCTTGTATGAGTTAGTAGACGCGTTAGCAAATGCGTTGATTGCTTTAGCGTGCTTGATGATACCACCGATGTAGTAAAGAGCTTCTTCAGAAAGGCCAGCGTATTTGTCACCAGCGAAGATGTTTACACCATCTTTACCTAAAGATTGGTGACAGTGCATACCTGAACCGTTATCACCTACAATTGGCTTAGGCATGAAAGTCGCTGTTTTACCATATAAGTGAGCCATGTTATGGATAACATATTTCATCTCTTGGATTTCGTCAGCTTTTAATACCATTGTATTGAAGCGCGTTGCGATTTCATTTTGACCTGCAGTTGCTACTTCATGGTGGTGAGCTTCTACAACTTGACCAAGTTCTTCAAGAACTAAACAAGTTGCTGAACGCCAGTCTTGTGATGAATCAACAGGTGAACACGGGAAGTAACCGCCTTTAACACCTGGACGGTGACCCATGTTGCCACCTTCGTAATCTTTATCTGAGTTCCAAGCTGCTTCTACAGAATCGATTTTATACATAGAACCAGACATGTCTGATTTGTACTTAACATCGTCAAATAGGAAGAATTCTGGTTCAGGGCCGAATAACACAGTGTCAGCAATACCTGTAGAACGCATGTATTCTTCAGCGCGTTTTGCAACAGAGCGCGGGTCACGCTCGTAACCTTGAAGTGTTGAAGGCTCAACTACGTCACAACGTATGATTAGTGTAGCTTCTTCAGAAAACGGGTCCATTTTCGCAGACTCAGGCACAGGCATAAGTACCATGTCTGATTCATTGATACCTTTCCAACCAGCAATTGAAGAACCGTCAAACATTTTGCCGTCTTCGAAGAAATCTTCATCAATTTGGTGATGAGGAATAGAAACATGCTGTTCTTTACCTTTGGTATCAGTAAAGCGTAAATCAATGAACTTAACGTCATTTTCTTTGATAAAATCTAAAACCGATTGTGACATGTGTCCTCCAATTGTTGGGTTTTATTTTTGCTGCATTATTGCTTTTCGCTATTGTAAGCTGGTTTCGTGCCATGTTTTTAACACATTGTTTAGGCTTATAAAAATAAACACGGCTCAGTTTTGTTAACTCTTCAAGCACCAAGTTGGTGCACAAAAAGTTCATTGTGGTGCATAAAAAGTGCAACCTTATTTTTGCACAATTATTGCGCGTGCCAATTTTTCTGCTACGAACACGATTTAGTGCCAAAATATGGTTCAAAAACTAAATTTTCGCCAGTTTTACGTTCAGATTCACTTTAATTTTCATAAATTTGTCATTTATAAAACAGATACTTATAAAAAGCCTGAAGAAAGTTTATAAATTTATATTGGATAAACTTTCATCCATGCCATTATTAAGGGATAATATGCGCCCTTTTAAATCCTATGCTGGGACATCTGGTGAAAACGCAGGTGACTGCGTAGATCTTGCAGGATCAATGAGATTCAATTTCTCTGAGAAAAAATATGAGCATCGAAAAGTTAAGAAATATAGCGATTATCGCCCACGTTGACCACGGTAAAACAACTTTGGTTGATAAACTGCTTGAGCAATCAGGCACATTAGAAACGCGCGGCGGTAACGAAGAGCGCGTAATGGACTCAAACGACATTGAGAAAGAGCGTGGTATTACCATTTTAGCTAAGAACACAGCTATTTCTTGGAACGACTACCATATCAATATCGTAGACACCCCAGGACACGCCGACTTCGGTGGTGAAGTAGAGCGCGTACTTTCGATGGCTGACTCAGTATTACTACTTGTTGATGCTCAAGAAGGTCCAATGCCGCAAACGCGTTTCGTAACGCAAAAAGCATTCGCACAAGGTTTAACGCCGATTGTTGTTATCAACAAAATCGACAAACCAGGTGCACGTCCTGACTGGGTTATGGACCAAGTTTTCGATTTATTCGATAACCTAGGTGCAACTGACGAACAGTTAGACTTTAAAGTAATCTATGCATCAGCGATCAACGGCTGGGCAACAATGGATTTAGACGAGCCATCAGATAACATGGAACCAATGTTCAAGATGATCGTTGACGAAGTATCTCCACCGGATGCAGATCCTGAAGGTGCTTTCCAAATGCAAATTTCTCAGCTTGACTACAACTCATACATCGGTGTTATCGGTGTAGGTCGTATCAAGCGTGGTACTGTTCGTCCTAACCAACAAGTAACAATTGTTAGTGCAGACGGTACTAAGCGTAACGGTAAAGTTGGCCAAGTAATGAGCTACTTAGGCCTTGAGCGTCATGAAGCAGAATCTGCAGGCGCGGGTGACATCATTGCTATCACAGGTCTTGGTGAGCTGAAAATCTCAGACACTATCTGTGATGTAAATACCGTTGAAGCATTACCACCGCTAAGCGTTGATGAGCCTACAGTAACAATGACGTTCTCTGTAAACACATCACCATTTGCTGGTAAAGAAGGTAAATTCGTAACTTCACGTAACATCCTTGAGCGTTTACAAGCTGAGCTTGTACACAACGTAGCACTACGTGTTGAAGAAACTGACAATCCAGATAGCTTCCGTGTTTCTGGTCGTGGTGAGTTACACTTAGGTATCTTAATCGAGAACATGCGTCGTGAAGGTTACGAGCTTGCGGTTTCTCGTCCACAAGTAATCCTTCGTGAAGTTGATGGTCAAAAAGAAGAGCCATACGAAACACTTACAATCGACTGTCAAGAAGAGCACCAAGGTTCTATCATGGAACAAATTGGTCTTCGTAAGGGTGAACTAACAGACATGTCTCCAGATGGTAAAGGCCGTGTACGTATGGACTTTATGATCCCAAGCCGTGGCTTAATTGGTTTCCAAACTGAATTCATGACATTAACGTCTGGTTCTGGCCTTCTTTACCACACATTCGATCACTACGGTCCACATAAAGGCGGTACTATCGGTGCGCGTAAGAATGGTGTAATGATTGCAAACGCAACTGGTAAAGCACTTACTAACGCATTATTCAACTTACAAGACCGCGGTAAGTTATTCATCGGTCACGGTGTTGAAGTTTACGAAGGTATGGTTATCGGTATCCACAGCCGTGATAACGACCTAACAGTAAACGCACTTAAAGGTAAGCAACTTACTAACGTTCGTGCATCTGGTACAGATGAAGCACAAACGTTAACACCACCACTTAACTATACGCTTGAACAAGCGATTGAATTCATCGATGATGATGAGTTAGTGGAAGTTACACCTCAGAGCATCCGTATTCGTAAACGTCACTTAACTGAAAGTGAACGTAAACGTGCGAGTCGTGCAGCTAAAGACTAATAAGGTCTTTTAGTTTTTCAAAATTAAAACCGCCGTATTGAAAAATACGGCGGTTTTTTGTTGTATGATTAGCCGTCAGCCGTCAGCCGTCAGCCGTCAGCCGTCAGCCGTCAGCCGTCAGCCGTCAGCCGTCAGCCGTCAGATCGCAAGTGACTTACACTATGTGTCGCAACTAATGTCCCAACCTGAGTGGGATGGTAATCCTGACCTTGATATTACTTTTCTTGTTGGTGTAATATTTCGTACCACAGTGATTAATGTTTTATCGCTACCTACAGGAATTTTAGGAAAATATTTCCATAACAAAGTTAATGCCACTGGAATTTAGCCTAAGCTCATTCACTAGGAGTGAATTGTTCCAACATTGCTATTAGAGCTATAGCTTTGCTTATTTTTTGTATTTCTAACCTAACTAATTAGTTTAATGAGCAACTCGCAACTTTTTACTAACCCCCCCACTTGTACTATCTTTTCTAAATCTACCTTGCAGGAGAGTAAGATGTATTTAGTTAGACTGATTTACACAAGTGAAATTAGCGATGGATTTGGACCTAATGACATCGAAAATATTCTAGAGAAAGCTAAACAGAATAATGCTAAATGTAATGTAACAGGGCTACTTTGTTTTAATAGTTCTCATTTTATGCAATGCCTCGAAGGGTCACGAAAAGCAGTGAATGAGACTTATCATCGTATTCTTAATGACAAGCGTCATCGTAATATTATCATGCTGAATTATTGTGAAATTTATGAAAGGGAATTTGAAAATTGGTCTATGGGTTATATTCCTTACACTAAACAAGTAAGCCCTATTAATCTTAAATATTCAGGGACCAGCGAATTTAACCCATTAGCCATGTCTGCAGGAAGCGCGCATAAACTTATGCTGGCTTTACGTGACTCATTGCTCAAACATACGATGTAATGCTTGCAGGTGTCGCTACAGTGACACTTGCTCGCCTTCATTTAATATGTAAAGAGGAACTTGGCTGTTCATCTGCTTTTGCATATGTAGTAATCTCAATAACGCAGAGTGACTCGAGTGATCACCCATTTGCCAGCTTGAGTTGCCATAACCCCATGGGATCATCACTTTACAGCTTAGTTCCTCTGCCGCGTTTAATGCATCTTCTGGCGTTGTGTGAACATAACGATACCATTTGCCATTTTCTTCATGGTAATAGGAAGCTATCGGCAGCAAACACACATCAATCTCGCCATATTTTTGGTTAATATCTTGAAAATGTTTTGAGTAACCGGTATCGCCAGCAAAAAATAAGGTTTTACCATTTTGTTCTAGTAACCAGCCATTCCAGAGATCTTTGTTGTGGTCGTCGTAAATGAAAGGCACCATTATACGGCTACTAAAATGGTGCGCTGGCACCGCATTAACCGTTAAGTCATTAATTTGTGTACTTGCGTACCATGCCATTTCTGAAATATTAAAGCCACCCGTCGGGAAGTTATCTGCAAACCCTAATGGCACTAAATAGCGCGGAGCATTGCCAATTTCTTCTATATCCGCTTTGTTAAAATGGTCATAGTGAATATGTGAGTACATTACCGCATCTAAGCCATTAAGTTGTACTTTTGATGGCCAAAAACCGGGTTTGCGATAGATGCCCCCTGCTAGCTTAAAGGCTAAGTCTACGGGTGAATCAAACTGATCCTTAACAGGGTCAAACAACAGCTGTTCACCATTGGGTGACTGAATATAAAAGCTAGCATGGCCTAACCAACGAACCTTAAAGCCTGAGTTGATTGCAGGTACATTTTGCTGTGCTTGATATTGGCATTGTGAGTTGCTGTCGTCGCACACGAGTAGTTCTGACGCTTCATAGCAATTGTCAGTGCAGGTTGTTGGGTATTCTTTATCACCAGGATAAAGGTTGTGGTAGCGACCTTCGTACTCACCCTCGGTTTTTAATGGAGTGATGGTGCCTTCACCGGCAATAACATTAACAGTGTTTGAATTACTGCATGCACTCAAGAGTGCTGCTGCAATAAGTGTTGAGAGAGTTTTTAAATGCATACCATGCTTACTTTTTATTCTTTGCCGTGAGTTTAGCAAAATAAAATTTAAGATAAATCATTAAAAAGTAACAAGAGGTTACACAAAAAAGCCTACGTTTAAGTAGGCTTTTGTTACTAATAGCTTGAGTTGGTTAGCCCGCTTTATTCATTTGCTCAATGAACTTATTAGAGTCTTCAATTGATTTGTTCATGTCGTCCATTAACACTTTTATATCGCGTTTTAGGCTTGTGAACTCACCTTTGATTGCAGTAACGGCCTGCGCATTGAGGTTATGTTTTAAATACAGAACATTATCATGTAGTGATGATAATACCGGCTCCATTTTGCTTTCTGCACTGCGCATTGAGCGAAGTAGTTGATCAAATTGGCGCTTAGTTGCATTGAGCTTTTTGCTGCTTTCACGTTTTAGTGAGGCGCTTTTGTATTGCTCTAGCTCATCGGCCCATTCATCAAATAGGGCTTCAGCTACATCTTCTACTTTATTGATGTTACTTGTTACATCATTCGCTGCCGCTAAGCTCGACTCGTAGTCATCATTAAGTTGATTGTAGGCATCTTGTAGTTCACCACCTTCAAAGTTGATTAGTGTGGTTAATCTATCTAATGCTGATTGAAACTCTTCTTGCGATTCTTGCTGCGCCTCTTTTGTTTCTTCTACGCGATCAACTAAAATGTCGCGCTTATGCACACCGACAGACTCCATGGCTGAGTAATAAGCTGACTGACAGCCTGTTAATGCCATTGTTACTGCAAATAGTGGTGCACTTAAAAGTGTCAGTTTTTTCATTGAGAATCCTTTTTAGGTACCTGTCATTTCAAATTATGTGGTGGATTGCTATGATTATCAAAACATTTTAGCAGAAATTAGATTCTATGGATGAGAAGCTCAGTCGTTATAAGCTGCAAATAAGCATTTTCTTGAAGCAACAACCTACTTGGTGGATGCAGTATCTTAATCGTTGTATTGACGATCAAATCACTGTAAATGCTGGTTATTTGGCTTATGTAACCCTGTTATCGATCGTACCTTTAGTGGCTGTCGGTGTGGCAATCTTTTCTGCTTTTCCTGGGTTCGAAAGCACATTGGTGACCATAGAAAACTTTTTGTTTACTAATCTTGTGCCGACCTCTACAGATGTAATTAAAGAGCATATCAGTGCTTTTGCAGGTAATGCTAATAAAATGACTGCTGTCGGTGTGGGCTTTTTAGCAGCGGTTTCCTTACTACTTATCCGGAATGTTGATGCTACATTAAACCGAATTTGGCGTATTAAGAAAAAACGCCCAATGATGATTTCGTTTGCCGTATACTGGATGGTGCTCAGTTTAGGCCCTGTACTACTAGGTGCAAGTATTGGTGTGACCTCATACATTGTCTCTTTAGTGTCATTTGCTGATCAGGGGATTCCCGGGTTTAGCGGCTTTTTATTGAAATTATTACCTTACATAATTTCAATGATTGGCTTCATTATGCTCTATACTTTAGTTCCTAACACACGAGTTCCATTTAGAGCGGCAATTCCAGGCGCTTTGTTTGCAGCTATGTTGTTTGAGCTGACAAAAAAAGGCTTTGCTTTGTACATCAGTCACTTCCCATCGTACGAGGTTATTTATGGGGCGTTGGCAACAATACCTATTCTGTTTGTATGGGTGTATTTGTCGTGGATTGTCGTATTACTCGGTGCAGAATTTACTGTATGTATCAGCCCTGAGAATATTGAGGACACGCCTGATATAGAGGTTTAAATATACTGCACCTAAGGAGAGCGAGGTGCAGTTACATCCACATTATGTTGCTAACCGTGACTATCATTTGAGTGTTGGTGATGGTCATCAAATCCATGTTCAAGAATATGGTGCGTCTACGGGAATTGCTGTGGTGTTATGTCATGGCGGTCCTGGTGCGGGGCTGTGCCCAGAAAATTGCCGCTTTTTCGACTTAGAACGTTTTCGGGTGATCATGTTCAGCCAGCGTGGTTGTGGTCATTCTACACCTCATGATATATCTAAAAATACCACTTCCGAATTAGTCGCAGACCTTGAGTTCTTACGCAACCAGTTAGGTATTGATAAGTGGCTTGTTTGTGGCGAATCTTGGGGCGCCACGTTGGCACTTGTATACGCAATAAATCATCGGGAACATATTGCAGGACTTATTTTACGGGCCAGCTTTCTAGCTTGTAATAGCGACTTTGAATGGCTCTATACAAAAAATGGAGCCGGCGCGCATTTTTATCCAGAGTGCTTCAATGAGTTTGCGCACAATTACTCCGATTGGCATGCCTTACTCGATTTTTATCAGCAACAGTTAAACAGTGACGATCAAATAAAAGCAAGTAAATTTGCCAAACTATGGTGTCATTGGGAACAGGTGCTGTGCCATGGTGAGCCATTAACAAACTGGGGTTTACAAGAGCCCCATGTAGGGTTAAATCAAGCAAGGTTAATGGTGCATTATTTTCGTAATCACTGCTTTATCGAAGAGGCCTTTATCGCAGAAAATGCACATTTACTTACTCATTTACCTATTTGGTTTATTCATGGCCGCGCCGATTTGATCTGTCGATATAGTGCGGTACAGCAGCTTGCTGAACAGTTAAATGCACAATTATTGATTTTAGATGGCATTGGGCACAGCAGCGATAATCAGGTATATTTGGCGGCAATGCGACGTGCCGCAGATTTAATGTATATCAAGTTATCGAGGGATCAATGCAAGGCTTAATTCAAAGAGTAAAACAGGCAAAAGTAGAAGTGGCAGGCGAGGTAGTGGGTGAAATTTCACAAGGTATTTTGTTGTTATTAGGTGTTGAAAAACAAGACACCGAGCAAAGCGCTCAGAAGCTTTTACATAAAGTCAGTAATTACCGCATTTTTACCGACGAACAAGGAAAGATGAATTTAAGTTTGAAGGATATTAAGGGTGAGCTATTAGTGGTTTCGCAGTTTACGTTAGCAGCTGACACTAAAAAGGGCATGCGTCCGAGCTTCTCAAGTGCTGGCACACCTGAACAAGCAAATACGCTCTATGAGTATTTTATCGCTGAAGCTAAAAAATCGGGCCTAACAGTCGCTGCTGGGCGTTTTGGTGCTGATATGCAAGTAAGCTTATGCAACGATGGTCCAGTTACTTTTAATTTAGCTGTGTAATACCAACTCGCAATAATACTTAATCATTTTGAGGGATTAAACCTGTCGCTAACTGCGTTAAAAATTTCTCATTTAGAACAACTAAATAACGAAATTTTTGCCTTGTTATCAACGAGGTTTTATTGCCTCAAAATAGACTACTTAATTAAGCGGGTTGGTATAAGTATTTTTACTTTTTGATCATCACTATGTGGTTCACATAGTCTGGGATTTTCACAATACTTGGGCGCTTACCAAACTCGGTGATCAGTAGGTGCTCAAGTTGCTTTAGTTGCGATGGGTGATTAGATAAAAAATTAATAAACAATAAACCACCTTTTGCCATTGCAGCTCTTAATTTAGTGTAAAACTGGTGCTTATATAAAAATAGCGGTGCGTCTACTTCACTGAATAAATCTAAGATAATCCAATTGTATTTGTTATTTTGCTCTAAAACTTGTTGCGCATCAAAACAGTGTAGATTATTGGCATGATCGCCACCAAAGTAGCGTTTATAGCAGTGGATTATGTCGGGATTTTTATCAACTGATGTCAGCTGGCTGTCGGGGTAGGTGTGCTGTAAGTAGTTACGAATAGCACCGCCACCTAACCCTAATTCTAAAATTTTTTTAGGCTCTTCTAAGTCTTGCCAAAGCTTTGCAAGGTATTGTAAATGAGGAAAAAGCAACCTCGCAGGGCGACGTTTCTCAATGACGGATTGTAGAGTTTCGTTGATCAGTAACCAGCGTAATTGGTTAAGTTGTCTAACTTGAATACTGTAATTGCCTTGCTTATGCCAATAGATGAGTTGCCCTAATCGGTGGCAGTCCTCAATAAAACTATGTTTTACTGCGCCACTGGGTTCAATAAAATGTTCCATATTTCGGGCCTTTAGCTATTTATTTATAAAAATAAGACAATTATTTCAGCATAGACCAGTAGGCATAAAGTGCAATTGTGCATTAGTTTTTACAGCTTGGAATAATAATTTAGACTGGGTCACCAAAGTATTATTCCAACTTGTTAGAAGATCGCGTATCGTAATTCGCATTCCAAAGGCCACGTGAGAAAAACAACAGACAGTGGCTGAATTATCACAGGAGTTTTTATGTTTAAAGTGACCACCCCACAAAGCAGCGAAGATTGGCAAGCGTATTATTCACTACGTTGGCAGGTTTTAAGAGCGCCTTGGGGCGAGCCGCGTGGTTCTGAGCAAGATGACTTGGAGCAAGACGCAGAGCACCGCTTTATCAAAAATAATGACGGCGAAGTTTTAGGTGTAGCTCGCCTACATTTTAATAATCATCAGCAAGCGCAAGTTCGCTATATGGCGGTGGCTGAAGGTAACCGTAACCAGCATATCGGTAGTCGTTTATTACATGAATTAGAAAAAATAGCATGGACTCAAGATGCCGATGAATTGGTATTGTTTGCTCGTGAACGCGCGCTTGATTTCTACAAGCGTCATGGCTACGAAGTAAAAGAAAAAGCGCATCTCGCGTATGACGATGTGCAGCACTGGAAAATGGTAAAACAAAAACCGTCTGAACCGGGTTGGTTTCGTCATCCAAACTGGACACAAGTACTACAAAATACTTGGCGTGAGTCGATTCCAATCAGTGATGCGATGGGGATTAAAGTTGAAAGCTATACTGATTGGCAGTTTACTACTCGTGCTGATTTAGATGCGAACTTAAACCTTCATAATACAATGTTTGCTGGTTCTATTTATAGTTTAGCAACGCTAACAGGGTGGGGAGCAACTTACCTTGCGCTGAAAGAAGCAGGCCTTGAAGGAAATATCGTGTTAGCTGATGCTAATATTAAATACCTTAAGCCACTGAATAACGACCCTCGCGGGAGCGTTGAATTGGCTGGTTGTAAAGGTAAGTTAGCGGATTTAGAGTCTAATGGTAAAGCAAGCTACCATGTGCCAGTGAATGTATATGATGGTGATGTGTTAGTTGCTGAATTTGAAGGCCACTTCATCGTTAAAAAATAACGACTATTTAGAGCGAGCTAACTAAAGCTCGCTCTTTATTACAGTTAAAGCAAGTCAGTTAACAGAATACCGACACCAAAGCGTTCAATATCAGCATTGTAGTCAATCAAGCTCTCGCCATAGCCATTAAAGTATTGTGCGTAACCACGTAACCTGCCCCAAAGAGGAAAAGACCAATCTAACTGGATTGCACCACGGTTATCTGAGTTTAAGTTATTACGCGTCATAAAGCTGAATTCATGCTCGTTGTAACGGTATGCACCTGAGAATTCAAAATAACCCATGTATTTGTAGATATCTGGATTATCATCGCCACGTGCTTTTAGCTCATCATCTTTTTTATCTTCAGGAATGCGATACCACGGCTTAAAGCTAAATACAAAGCCATCTTTTTCCCATAAGAAATCAGCATAGATACGGTTCCACGAGCGTGAATTAGGTTGGCTTCGACCATTAGATTGATGCGAGGCACCAATTGCGATTGCCATTTCATCACCCCACAGTACATGCTCAGGATCAAGATAGTTCATCCAGAATATCTCCGGTTCGTAATTGGTTTCACGAAATGGTGATGAAATATCTTTGTTATAAAACTGCCAAAACGACTGCAATGTAAAAGCAAAAAAGATACCTTGGTCTTTATCTGAGAAGCCTTCGAAGATAGGTACTTTAATTGATAGTTGGTATTTCACTTCAAGGTTATCGAGTGGTTCGCCATCGACCTCTTCAGCAAGGTCTTTTAAACCATCAAAAGGGCGCTCATTAGGGTTAGACACGTAAGAGAGCGGTAAAATGTAGTTACGCTTATGTGGAGTGATTACATTACGGTTTTTCTTGCTCACTTCTTCACGAGCTTTGCGTTTGTCTAAAGCCGTGAGCTTTTTGCTCTCGTCTAAGTCAGAGCACTTTTTACGAAGTTCTTCGAGTGTTTGTTTACCGTCACCGCCAATAGCTTCGTTCAAAATACACTGCTTTACGAGTTCTAGCGCGTCATCTTGTTCGTTAGTTTGTGGTTGTTCAGTTTGAGCGAATACAGGTACAGAAAATAAGCCAGCGGCTGCCAGCCAAATGCGCCATCCCATTGCAGTTCCCTTTCAGTAGACTTGTAAGTAGGTATAATTATAACGATTTTTACATAAGTAACCGTGAACTTGTACTGAATTGTTGAAATTTTGGGTAAATAGAGAGCCCCAAGCTAAGCTTGGAGCTCTACTGTAACGGCCTAAGGGCATAAGCCGTCGACTCTCACGCAATGAGAAGGTGTGAGCTTATAGCTCAAATATGTTTGTAAAAAACTTATAAAGTTCAGTACCTTGATTCACGCTTGCTGAAGCAAAATGCAAAATAGCGATGGCGTCTTTATCAAAACTTAATGTTTGAAGGGGTTGCTCAGAAAGGTAGCGCTCCATTCGTAAAATGTGGGCTATAGGCTCGCCTGCTTTTACATGGCCTCCAAGCGGGGCAAGATATTCCACCATGCCACCCATAGGCGCATAGTAAGGAACATAATCTTCAAGCATACAGGCATAGCGTGTTATCGCTTTTGGTTTATAAGCAGCATCCACAAATACCTCTTTGTGAGTGAGGTAACTTAAAATACTATTTGCATCTTCAAGGGCTGCACTTAAATCGATTTTTTCTTGGCTACCTAATTCAACGGTAAATGCTTCAACTTGAACTGCAAATTCACGGCCTTGTTTGGCAAGTTCTTCAGAAAGCGACCACCAAGGACAGAAGCTCGCTTCATCCATCGCTCCATCAAAGTCACTTGGGATCAATAAGATATGTTCAATGTTGAAATAGCTTGCGCTGTCTTTGGCATATTCTGGGCAATAGAGGTGCTGACTTGAGATAGGTCCTGTGTGTAGGTCTAAAACAATATCCGCCTGATGCGCAAGCTTTTGCAGGTTCAGAGCAATGCGCTTACCTGTTGTTAAGCTGTAGTCAGGACCGGTTAGTTGGCTGTCGATGTCAGTAACGAGTGCCTCTTTGAATGCAGCTTTAAGAGTCGCATCATCACTGCCTTTGTGCAGTTCAGCAATCTGTGAGGGTAATGCTTTGTTAAAGCGGTACATGCGGTTCCAGTTGGTACCAGTAATTGGATCGAAGCGACCCAGAGTAAACTCACCTGATTTTTGGTTACAACCAATTGGGTTGGCATAAGGCACAAGAGTAATGTCGCCACGTAGCTTTAGAGATTTTAGCTGTTCAAGTAACTGATAAATTACTGCATTACCTTGTACTTCTGCGCCATGCATATTAGCTTGTATATACACGCTTGGTCCTGTGCCATCGCCTTTTAAGCGATACACAGGGATTGTCAGTGGAAGGCCGTTGGCAATCTCGCCAACCACAATATTCTCTTGGCTGATTAGTTCTTTACTCATGGCGATTACCTTAAATAATAGCTAGCATCTTCAGCGCTACGGATGCACTCAATACTGCCTTGTTCAAGGATGTATTCAGCCGCTAATTCGTGGCATAAAAAGTACGGCATACTTTCGGTAAAGCCGTATGCGCCACACTGGCTGAATACCAACCAGTCTTGCTCATTTAAATCGCTAGCTAAGAGGTGCTCACCTAAGCAATCAAGCGCGGTGCAAAGTGGGCCGTATAACGTCATTGCTGCAGGCTCAGCCGTCGATTCGCGTAGTAACGCCGCAGGAAAATCTTGGCTTGTCACAGCTGGGCGAAGTAAATGGTTAATACCGCCTGATAAAATCACCTGCTGTTGATTGTAATTTTCTTTACGCTCAACAATCGGCGTTACGTAATGACCACACTCGCCCACTGCATAGCGACCAAGTTCCATCCAAAGCTCATTGACACCGGCATCCGCTTTAATGCTCGCCAGAGTCTCGATAAGTGCAGACCAATCAAGTCGGTTAGCATCTTGAGTATAAGGAATGCCTAGGCCACCACCCAAATCGAGAACATTAAGGTTAATATTTAATGAGTTAGCGAGTCGTTGTAATGGCTCAATCATGGCACGCCATAGCTCAGCGAGTTTATCGGTGCTGAGCATGTTGCCCCATTGGAAAATATGCAGACCATCAAAGTTAAGTGCTGGGTAATTACTTACTGTTAGTGCTTGCCATTCATCACAGCCCAAACCAAAGGGGGTGAGACTATCGCCGCCAAGTGGGTTCTTTTCACTGTCTGGCCAACGAAGTTGTACACGCAATAATACTTGCAGATGGCAATTTGCTTTTGTTGCTTGTTCGTTTAACCAGCGAACTTGGTTAATGCTCTCTGCCACAAAAGTACGTACACCGCGAGCAATAAAATGTGAAATTTGTTTAGGGCTCTTTGCTGGCCCAGTATTGAGCACGCGCTCGTTATCGATGCCTTGAGCAAGTACTTGCTCAAGTTCACCTTTACTTGCAACATCAAAATTAAACCCTGCGCTGTCTAAACATTGAATAATGCGAGACAGCGGGTTGGCCTTGACTGCGTACCAAAGTTTCACATCGGTTTGCGCCGTCAGTTGATTTAAATGTGCAGTTAATTTATCTAAATCATAGATAAAAAATGGCGTATCAAGGTGCGTTGCTACTTGTTCAACTGCTTGCTTGATGGGCGTGCTCATAAAGCTCATTAACGTAAAACCTCTTCTAACAGTAATGATGCATCGCTTTGTTCATCTCGGTATTTCACGATCAATGCACAAGACATGCTTAGGCCTTGCTCACGAGCCCATGCGTTTGAAGCAGGACGAGAACCTGGGATCACAATCGCGTTTTCTGGGATTGCTTCACCTTTGTTTAGCTGGCGCTCATTAATACAGTCGTAGACTGGAATGGTTGCAGATAAACGCACACCCGGCGCAAGTACCGCGCCTCTTTTCACAACTACACCTTCAACAATTACGCAGCCTGCGCCGATGAATGCATCATCCTCAATAACCACTGGGCTTGCACCAATAGGCTCAAGCACGCCACCTAATTGTACTGCTGCACTTAGGTGAACATTTTTACCCACTTGTGCACATGAACCCACTAATGCGTGGCTGTCGACCATAGTACCTTCGTCGATGAACGCGCCAATATTCACATACGCTGGTGGCATAATAATAGTGCCTTTAGCAACGTGTGCACCACGACGAACACTGCTACCACCTGGTACCATACGTACGCCTGCATCTGCTGCAAAGCCTTGTGGTGCTAAGTTGTGCTTATCAACAAAACCACCTGGGAACTCGGTGTTAGTGCCATTTTTAAATGCTTCTAAAATGCCTTGTTTAACTTCAATATTAGCATGCCAGTTGCCGTTCTCGTCTTGTGTTGCTGCGCGAACTGCGCCTGATTCTAAGTTGTTTAATAATTCTAACCAGCTCATGATAAAACCTGTTTTTAGTTCCAAGATAAAATAGTGTTATTTGCGTGGGTGATGCCGTCTGTTTGCTCAAGCTCTAAATGCGTAAGTGGCGGACGTAAATGCGGGGTATTTATTTTACCTTGCAGGTGCATCAGTACTTTTACGGGGATTGGGTTTGCTACAGCAAATAGACTTTGAATTGCTTGCGACCAATCAGTGAATAGATTTGGGTATTGACCACTTAAACAGCGCTTAACAAACTCATGGGTTTGGCTTGGCCAAGCATTAGCGGCAACCGAAACTAAACCTTTTGCACCGGCTTGAGCAAAATACGGCATAAGTGCATCATCGCCACTGAAAATGGCAAGTTTTGGCGATGCCGTTCTAAAGCCTTCAAACTTGCTAATATCGCCGCTGGCTTCTTTTAAAGCCCAAAGGTTTTTGTGGTCGGCAAGGTTTTTAATTACCTGTGGTGAAATTTCAACTGCGCTGCGCCCTGGTACGTTATACAACATACAAGGGTGATGACTTGCGTTAAGTAGGCTTTCAAACCAATGTGTTTGACCCACAACACCAGGTTTTGCATACAGAGGTGAGCCTAACAGGTAGCCATGAATTGGCAGCTGATTGCAGTATTCAACCCATGCAATTTGCTGCTTTAGGTTCATGCCACCCACAGCGATCATCAGTGGCACACTCGGTGCCAATTGGCAAACATGCTCGACAATGGCTTGTTGTTCTTTAAGTGAAAGCGCTAGTCCTTCACCGGTACTGCCAAGCAATAAAATGCCGTTATTTGCGGCTTGCTGTTCAGTGACCAGTTGCTCTAGGGCCGTGTAATCGACCTCGCCAGATTCAGAAAATGGCGTGACAAGCGCTGTCCATAATGGATAGTCATTTAAATCAAAATTGTTGATCATCTCTCACGAACTTATAAGGTATTCGAAGAGTATATGCGGGAACATTTGAATGGGGCCGCATGTCGTCATTCGAACAAGGTATAATTCGAAGAGCGAATGGGCTTAAAATAATATAGACGCGACGGCCTTATTATACTAAGACCAGAAGCTCTCCACCAAACTAATCAATAGCGCTTTGCTATTGTTGGTGACAGTCGCTGGGATTCAGCCCAGTCGCCCGAAATAAGCACCTCACAAACGGTGTTACTTCTCGGCGTTAATTCCCCTCACGTATGATCAACAGAGTCTGTGCTCTTCCCATACGTTACCTGAATAACGCACCTCTTCCAGCCCTTTATGCTCGCTTTTAAGGTAAAAGCCAACATAGTTAAATAGGGTATTGGCGGCGATTAAAGCATTTTAGCCATCTAGGTGTCAAGCTGATGAGTTTGTTTTTTAGTGACCAATTTTGCAACATGGTTACGTATAACCGTGTTTTTACGTACACTTAGCGTTAACCAAATAAATTGGAAAAATGATGGAAAAATTTAACGATATTTATCAGCGAGCCGTATCTCGAAAGGGTAGCGAAGACATGCTGCGAGCACTGCTATCAAACCCGCTCGATGATACTGATATTGCCAAAATGCATGATGATTTATGGTTAGAAGAGTTTACTCGTAAAATCTTTCAAAGTGGTTTTTATTGGTCAGTTATTAACAATAAATGGGCTGGTTTTTGCGAAGTGTTTTGGGATTTTAGCATTGAAAAATTGTTAATGATGCCGCCGGATATGCTCGAGCAAAAAGCCAGTGATGAACGAATTGTTCGTAATTTTAAAAAAGTACAAACAATCCCTGAAAATGCGTATATGATCCATGAAGTCGCGGAGAAACATGGCAGCTTTAGTCAGTTTATTGCTGACTGGCCAAGTGATAATATTATTGGGTTATGGGCTTATCTCAAAAAGCATGGTGCACGTTTAGGCGGGAATACTGGCCCATACGCTTTACGGGCGCTAGGTAAAGATACCTTTTTGCTTTCTCGTGATGTAGAAGCCTACTTGCGTGCCCACGAATTGATAGACGGTGGCTTACAAACTAAAAAGTCACTACAGTCAGCGCAAAACTTCTTCAATGAATTACAACAGCAAAGTGGCTATAGTCTGCAGGCGCTTAGTCAGCTTGTTGCCTATGGTGTGGGTGATAACCGCGTAGGTGTAGCAACGCGTTAAGGAAAATTATGAAACTGCAATCTCGATACACAGACATTAGTGAACTGCTCACGATTGAAGATATGCCTAGTGCTGTGGCTGAGCCTAAATTGCTACTGTTTAATGATCAGTTAGCTGATAATTTTTCGATTAATCATGACAGCGAGTTTTTAGCTAAATTCTTAACTGGTTCAACAATAAGTAACGACGTTGCACCAGTTGCACTTGGTTACTCAGGTCATCAATTTGGTCATTTTTCACCGCGTCTGGGTGATGGCAGAGCACATTTACTTGGTGCTATTGCAGATCAAGATGGCACATTGTGGGACTTACAGCTAAAAGGCGCTGGCGCAACTGTATTTTCTCGTGGTGGTGATGGTCGCTGTGCAATTGGTCCTGCGGTGCGAGAATATATTATGAGTGAAGCTCTTAATGCTCTAGGTATTGCTACTACACGTTGTTTAGCAGTCGTTGCTACCGGTGAAACCGTTTATCGCCAACCGCCTCGTCCAGGCGCCGTAGTTACTCGTTTAGCTAAAAGTCATATTCGTGTCGGCTCATTTCAATACTTAGCAACGCAAGGGGATATTGAAGGGCTAGAAAAGCTGGTCGATTACGCAATTAATTGTCATTTCTCTGAAATTAGCAGTGCTGGTGAGCAACGCTACATTGAGTTTTTAACTGCTGTATTAGATAAACAAGTTGAGCTGGTCGTAAGTTGGATGCGAGTTGGCTTTATACATGGTGTAATGAATACCGACAACACTTTGATTAGTGGTGAAACTATCGATTATGGCCCATGTGCGATGATGAACCAGTTTGACCTAGACACGGTGTTCAGTTCGATTGATCACCAAGGGCGCTATTCTTTTGGTAATCAGCCCAATATTGCCAATTGGAATGTTGCGCGTTTAGCTGAAAGCTTGATTCCTTTATTTGATGAGCAAGATGGTGCCGTAGAAAAACTTTCGTCGGTTGTGAATGGTTTTGCTGATAAATTTAATGATGCATTTAAGGCTATGTGGCAGCAGAAATTAGGGTTAGCAGGTCAGCAAGAAGGTGATCATGTTTTGGTTTCAGAATTACTTGCTTTAATGAAGCAGCATCAACTTGATTATACCAATACATTTAATGCACTCACTGAATCTTTAGTAAGTGATTTTACTGTGGATTGTAGGTTGAAAGGGTGGGTTTTGAAGTGGAAGCTAAGAACAACTGCTGAAAGTTACAGCGTCATGAGAGCCGTTAATCCTGCAGTCATCCCGCGTAATCATAATATAGAAAGCATAATAGCTGAATTTGAAAAAGCAGGTAGTAGCTTATTATTAAATGATTTTCTTGAAGTGATTTCAGAGCCATACACATACTTTAAAGAACATCAAAGTTGGTACGAGTTGCCAAGTGATGGTGACAAAAACTATCAAACTTTCTGTGGCACATAAATGATAGTTACACCTCTGAAAGAAAAAAGTTATTTATCGCTTTAAAATGTTCGTAGATTGAGCAGGACATTGACTGGTGATATCATTGATTTAAAGTAAATTATTGCTTTAAGTGGTGTTACACTACTATGCTGGTAGTTTGAAAGTTTTAATTAGTATAAATTGCCACTGAATAGATTACTTTTATTAATAGTAAAGTATTAGTAAATATAAAATATAGCTGTTTATAAAATTTCATTAAATTAGTTTTTAAGCTGCTATATAGTTTTAAGTACTCGAAATACATTAGCTTCAATAGCTTTATTGTGAAAATGGGAAGGAAATAATGAAACTAAAATCACTTACTATTGCGTTAGCACTTGCTGCAACTAGTACAACAGGCTTCGCTGCCGAAAAAGAAGGTTTTTATATTGGCGCATTCGGCGATTACTATGATAACTCTTGGGAAAATGTTCGCGATTATCCGCCAGGTGGATTAAATGTAGATGATTCAACTGGATGGGGTCTGGAATTAGGTTATCGTTTTAGCGATTATTGGAGCGCTCGTTTAGAGTACGCTGATATGGACTTCGATTGGAATGCAGAGCTTAATGATGGCACATCTGTAAGTGGTTCAGAAAGCGGCAAGCGCTACGGTATCGATGCGCTATACCATTTAGGTGGCGGCCCTTTCTACGGTATTTTCGGTCTTAAAAATCTGGATGCAGTTGACGAAGATCTAATGTTCGCAAACGTAGGTGCTGGTTACCAGCACTACTTCACAGATAACTTTGCTTTTAATGCTGAAACATCTTTATACCAAGGTCTTGATCGTGGTTATACAGATGTTGGTGCTAAACTGGGTATTAGCTATATCTTTGGCGATCAAAGTGCGCCTGCTCCGGTAGAGCCTGCACCTGTAGTCGCTGCACCAACTGACAGTGATAATGACGGTGTAATGGATGCAGATGATCAGTGTGCAAACACACCGATGACTGATGCTGTCGACAGCACTGGTTGTACTCTGTATGAAGAAAAAGAGGCAACTATAACTTTACTAGTTACGTTCCCGCATGACGTTGCAGAAGTACCTAATCAATACTTTAGCGACATTGCAGATGTTGCAGCCTTTATGAAAGAAAATGAAGGTACTTCAGTAGTACTTGAAGGGCATGCATCAGCAGTTGGTGACGCTGATTACAACATGATGCTTTCTGAAAAGCGTGCTAAAGATGTTGCTGAAGAGCTAGTTAAAGACGGCATTTCTTCAGATAGAATCTCTACGGTTGGCTATGGTGAAGAGCGTTTGAAAAATAAAGCGTATACACTTGAGGCACATGCAGAGAATCGTCGCGTAGAAGCTCAAATCACGAGCGTTGAAAAAGTTAAAGTACTTCGTAAGTAAGTTATTATATTTAAGGTAGAAATTCCTTATTTAATTAATAATATATAACTAGGGCCGGACTAATTTTATTAGTCCGGCCTTTTTTTGAATGAAATTCAATATTTACTTTCCTAAGAAACAAGTTAATCTTAATTTGTACCAATTTTAGATGTAATAACCATCATATATTGATATGAATCACCTAATCAAAGTTCAAATTATTGTAGTATGGTGTTTAATCACCTTGTTGAATTATTATTAGGTTATATAATTATTTTTAATGACGTGTAATTTGCACCAGTCCGACATGGATTATTAAGGTGCTTTATGTCGCTGTATTTAGTTGATGCTATGGAATTATAAAAATTTACTAGTTGTTTGAGTTTATTAAGTTTGGATTAATTACTCATCACCTATCTTGACTGAGTGTAGGCTACACTGCCTTTAGTTACTAAAATGGAAGGGAATGAAACATGAAACTAAAATCACTAACTATAGCTTTAGCGCTTGCTGCAACAAGTGCTTCAGGTATCGCTGCAGAAAAACAAGGTTTTTATATAGGCGCATTTGGCGATTATTATGATAACTCTTGGGAAAATATCCGTGACTATCCACCTGGCGGTTTAGATGTAGATGACTCAACTGGGTGGGGTTTGGAATTAGGTTACCGCTTCAGCGATTATTGGAGTGCTCGTTTAGAATATGCTGATATGGATTTTGACTGGAGCGCTGAAACCACAGCCGGTACCACTGTAAGTGGCTCTGAAAGTGGTAAGCGTTACGGTATTGATGGCTTATATCATTTTGGCGGTGGTCCTTTCTACGGTATTTTTGGTTTAAAAAATCTTGATGCTGTTGATGAAGATCTAATGTTTGCTAACGTAGGTGCCGGTTACCAACATTACTTCACCGATAACTTTGCATTCAACGCTGAAACATCTTTATATCAAGGTCTTGACCGTGGTTACACAGATGTTGGTGCAAAGCTAGGTCTTAGCTATATATTTGGTGATCAAAGCGCTCCTGCTGAGCCAGTAGAGCCAGCTCCAACTGTTGTTCCTGTAGCTGTTGAGCCAGTAGATAGCGATGGAGATAATATCCCAGATGCTGATGACCAGTGTGCAAATACACCAATGACAGATGCTGTTGATGGTACTGGTTGTACATTGTATGAAGACCGTGAAGTGTCTAAGACTTTACTAATCACATTCCCTAACAATACATCTAAAGTATCTCAACAATACTTAGACGATATTGATGCTGCTGCTGCGTTTTTGAAAGAGCACCCAGGAACAGACGTAGTACTTGAAGGTCACTCTTCGTCAGTAGGTAAAGCTGACTACAACAAGTGGTTATCTAAAAAACGTGCTGATGCTGTTGCTAAGAAACTAATTGAAGATGGCATTGACCCAATGCGTCTTACTACTGTTGGTTTAGGTGAAGAGCGTCTTAAAAACCCAGCAAATACGCCAGAAGCTCACGCTGAAAACCGTCGTGTTGAAGCGAAAGTGACTGTTATTGAGCGTGTTAAAGTAGAGCGTTAATCTAACCCTTTACGCAAATTTTAAAACCCAGCCTAGTGCTGGGTTTTTTCATTTTAAAGCCCTAGAAATTGATAGATAGGAATGATTCTTAATAAATATTCATTTGAATAGCGTTTTTTTCTAGTACTATTCATGCTATTTATAGTGAGTATTAAAGCCTCTAACTACAGCATGGATTTTCATCTATACTTAAAAGCTTTATAATTAACCGTCAGAATACTATAAGTACTGGGTCTTAATTGGTATTTAGCTTACTACTACCGAGTACTTTCACGTCACCAAGAGGGCAATATTGTGCTACAAGAATATCGTAAACACGTAGAAGAACGTGCCGCGTTAGGTATCGTACCAGCGCCATTAGATGCTCAGCAAACGGCTGATCTTATTGAACTAATCAAAAATCCACCGGCAGGCGAAGAAGAATTTATTGTTGATCTTCTAGTTAATCGCGTACCACCAGGTGTTGATGATGCTGCTTACATCAAAGCAGGTTTCTTAGCTGCAGTTGCAAAAGGTGAAGCGAGCTCTCCACTTGTATCAAAAGAAAAAGCAGCTGAGCTACTTGGTACTATGTTAGGTGGTTACAACATCGCACCTATGATTGATCTTTTAGATGACGAAGCGCTAGCACCAATCGTTGTTAAAGGTTTATCAAACACATTATTAATGTTCGATGCTTTCTACGATGTAGAAGAAAAAGCGAAAGCAGGTAACGAGTTTGCTAAGCAAGTAATCGAATCTTGGGCAAATGCTGAGTGGTTTGTAAACAAGCCTGCAGTTGCTGAAAAAATCTCAGTTACAGTATTCAAAGTAACTGGCGAAACAAATACTGATGACCTTTCTCCTGCACCTGATGCATGGTCACGTCCTGATATTCCACTACATGCTTTAGCAATGCTGAAGAATGAACGTGATGGCATCAATCCTGACAAACCAGGTGAAGTTGGTCCAATCGCACAGCTAGAAGAGCTTAAAACGAAAGGTTTACCTCTTGCATACGTTGGTGATGTAGTTGGTACGGGTTCTTCTCGTAAATCTGCAACTAACTCTGTACTTTGGTTCATGGGTGATGATATTCCTCACGTACCAAACAAACGCGTTGGTGGTGTATGTTTAGGTGGTAAAATCGCTCCTATCTTCTTCAACACAATGGAAGACTCTGGTGCGTTACCAATTGAGCTACCTGTTGATGAGCTAAACATGGGTGACCAAATCGATATCTTCCCATACGAAGGTGTTGTTAAGCGTCACGGTACAGATGAAGTTATCTCTACTTTCTCTCTTAAATCAGACGTAATTCTTGATGAAGTTCGTGCTGGCGGTCGTATTCCACTTATCATCGGTCGTGGTTTAACTGATAAAGCGCGTGCATCACTAGGTATGGAAGCTGAAGATATCTTCCGTAAGCCAGCTCTTGTAACTGATTCTGGTAAAGGCTTCACATTAGCTCAGAAGATGGTTGGCAAAGCATGTAACATGCCTGGCGTACGTCCTGGTCAATACTGTGAGCCGAAAATGACAACTGTTGGTTCGCAAGATACAACAGGTCCTATGACGCGTGACGAACTTAAAGATCTAGCGTGTTTAGGTTTCTCTGCAGATTTAACAATGCAGTCTTTCTGTCATACATCAGCTTATCCTAAGCCAATCGACGTAAATACTCACCACACACTTCCTGATTTCATCATGAACCGTGGCGGTGTATCACTACGTCCAGGTGACGGTGTAATCCACTCATGGTTAAACCGTATGTTATTACCAGATACAGTAGGTACTGGTGGTGACTCGCATACTCGTTTCCCTCTAGGTATTTCATTCCCTGCGGGTTCTGGTGCGGTAGCATTCGCAGCAGCAACTGGTGTAATGCCTCTTGATATGCCAGAGTCAATCTTAGTACGTTTCAAAGGTGAAATGCAGCCAGGTATCACATTACGTGACCTAGTACATGCTATCCCTTACTACGGTATTAAAGAAGGTCTTCTTACTGTTGAGAAGAAAGGTAAGATCAACGAATTCTCTGGTCGCGTGCTAGAAATCGAAGGTGTTGAGCACCTAACAGTTGAGCAAGCTTTCGAGCTTTCTGATGCGTCAGCTGAGCGTTCAGCTGCAGGTTGTACAGTTAAGCTTTCTAAAGAGTCTATCGCTGAATACCTAGAGTCAAACATCGTAATGCTTAAGTGGATGATCTCTGAAGGTTACGGTGATGTGCGTACTATTGAGCGTCGTATCAATGCAATGCAAGAGTGGTTAGCTAATCCTGAGCTTATGGAAGCTGATGCTGACGCAGAGTACAAACATGTACTTGAAATTGATCTTGCTGACATCAAAGAGCCAATCCTTTGTGCTCCAAATGATCCTGATGATGCACGTCTTCTTTCAGACGTAACAGGCGAGAAAATCGACGAAGTATTCATCGGTTCTTGTATGACTAACATCGGTCACTTCCGTGCCGCAGGTAAATTACTAGATGGCTTCAGTGGTCGTATCCCAACTCAACTTTGGGTTGCACCACCAACGAAGATGGATAAAGACCAGCTTACTGACGAAGGTTACTACGGTATCTTTGGTCGCGTAGGTGCACGTATCGAAACTCCAGGGTGTTCACTATGTATGGGTAACCAAGCACGTGTTGCTGATAAAGCAACTGTTGTTTCTACCTCTACGCGTAACTTCCCTAACCGTCTAGGTACTGGCGCGAACGTATTCTTAGCATCAGCAGAGCTTGCTGCAGTAGCAGCAATCCTAGGTAAATTACCTACACCTGCTGAGTACCAAGAGTATGCAGATAAGATCAATGCAACGGCAGCTGATACATATCGTTACCTGAACTTCCACCGTATGCCTCAATACACTAAAAAGGCAGACCAAGTAATCGTTCAACAAGCTGTTTAATTAGAGATAAATTAAATTGCAAGAAAAGCCCGCATTAAGCGGGCTTTTTATTTTAGATAAAATTTCTAAATTACTTGTTTATTCGATCTTAAATCTACATAAATAATCATTGCTGTTTACATAATAACGCAAAAATTTCCTATCAATTGCATTAAAATCCTCGCCAATATTCTCAACGTATTAAGGCGAGATCTAAATGACTACATTAAACAACCAGAACCTTCTACAACTTCGTTTTGTAAGCCAAGCGCATATTGACGCAGTAAAACCTTCTTTTGCTAACCTACCTGCGAATCCATACGCAGATGGTGAGTTTCGTAAGCGTCGTTATTCAGTAATTAAAGTTGTTGATGGAGAATTAAAATTACAACCAACAAAAGCATTCGTGCAAGATGACTCAATTAATACCTTTCAAGGTAATGTTGAGCGTACTTATGAAAACCTAGAAGATAGCTTATTAGCGACTGATGGCATGAAGCAAATCGTTAATCAGTTTCGTGATATGACAGGTATTAGCGATGACCGCAATATTGAAATTCACCAATTTAGAATGCTTGCTATCGACAGCGACACACCTGCTGCGCCTGAAGGTGTTCACCAAGATGGTTTTGATCACGTTTGTGTATGTGGTGTATCACATGAAAACCTAGAAGGTGGTGAGCTACTTGTTTATGAGCACCAACAAGCTGAGCCATGTTTCAAAATGGAAATTAAGGACGGCATGTTTGCGCTTATTAATGACCGTGAAGTATGGCATAACGCAACCCCAATGAATAAATTAGACGCAAGCAAAGAAGGTTACCTTGATTGCTTCGTACTAACTGCGTAAGGGTATATCATGAACTTAACGCAATTACGTCGCCAATTCCCTGCGCTTATGCAACAAGTTGCCGGTCAGTCACCGATTTTCCTTGATGGCCCGGGTGGCTCTCAAGTGCCACAGTCAGTTTTAAGTGCCATGACTGCTTATTTGGGTTACTACAACTCAAACTTAGGCGGTGCATTTTTCTCAAGTGACAAAACAGTAGAGTTAATGGCAAACGCTCGCCAAGCTGCAGCCGACTTATTAAATGCGCCATCTAAAGAGCAAATCGTGTTTGGTGCAAACATGACAAGCTTAACGTTTAGCTTTAGCCGTGCAATCTCGCGTGATTGGACTGCAGGTGATGAAATTATCGTCACCAATGCTGATCACTTCTCAAATGTATCATCTTGGCAGCAAGCTGCTGAAGATAAAGGCGCTACTGTAAAAACTACCCTTATCAACGAAGCTGATTGCAGCTTAGATATGGCACACTTGGAAAGCCTTTTATCTAACAAAACAAAGCTTGTTGCAGTGACATATGCATCGAACACTACTGGCTCAATTAATGATATTAAACGCATCGTTGAACTTGCACATGCTGTTGGTGCGCTAGTATATGTTGATGCCGTTCATTATGCACCTCATGAGCTTGTGGATGTACAAGCACTTGATTGCGACTTCTTAGCCTGCTCTGCGTACAAGTTCTTTGGCCCTCACCTTGGTATTGTATATGGCAAACGTGAGCACCTAGAAGGTTTCACGCCATATAAAGTTGAGCCTGCAAAAGATGTTGCGCCAGGTCGCTGGGAAACTGGAACACAAAGCTTTGAAGCATTGGCTGGCTTAATTGCTGCTGTGGACTACATTGCTGCAATTAGTGAGCTTGATGATAGTCACTCACGCCGAGATAAATTAGCTGCTGCATTTGCTATCACTAAACAACACGAAATGGCATTAAGTAAGCATTTCTTAACGCGTTTGGCTGATTATCCGCGTATCAAGTTGTTCGGTATTGATGCTTTAGATCGTTTATCTGAGCGTACACCGACTTTTGCACTAACTTTTGCAGACATTGAGCCACGTATTGTTTCTGAGTTTTTAGGTAAGCAGCACATTTGTGTGTGGGATGGTAACTTCTATGCCCAAGGCTTATGTAAGCAGCTAGGGGTATTAGAAACCGGCGGCGTAGTTCGCATTGGTTGTATGCACTACAACACTATTGAAGAGCTCGATAAAGTTTTTGATTTATTTGATCAATTACTAGCAGATTAAAGCCGAGCTTTTAGCTTCAAACCTTAAGTTATAAGCAGCCCTAGTAGGCTGCTTTTTTATGGGGGGAGATCTACAGAGCAGTCAGTTACTTATAGTTTAAGTTGTTACAGTTATGAGTTATCAAGAAAACTAGTTTTAAAGTGCTTTCTGGCTTTGAAAGGTGCTGAAGCAATGATGAAATTTAAAGAAAGTAACAAGATAACTATTAAGATGGTTAGCCAGTTTAAAGCCATCTGAATGAGAGTAGGAGGTTCATAAAATCCAAAATGCATGAAATCGGCAATTAAAATTTTATTTTTATAAATTAGGCTGTTACAAAAATTGCCAAGTGCAAAAAAAGATATACTAACCAGAAATAGCATAGTAGTTATAGTTGCCACTTTGAGCTTTAAAATATTTACCTTTATATATTTCGTTAAAAAATATAGCAATACTAAAAACGCAATACTGCTTACAAAGAGCGTGGCACCTAGCCCCAGAGTTAGTAGATTTGAAACCACCCATACTGGCTTTACAGTTATTGGCAAATCATTCGGATTTATGTCGTCAGTCACTAAAAAGATATAAATAGACATATAAGTCAAAATACTGATTACAGTGATCGGAATATGCCAAAGTAATTCACGTTTTTCTTTTTTACGAGCTGTTTTATGTGCGGTATTTCTCTGTGCAAGTCTTTCTAAAGGATCCATTCTTTACTTACTTGAGTAATCATTCAAAAAATTTACCTTTGAGAAAGGTAAATTGCAAGTGAGCATAGCCATTACTAGTGCTCCTATTTCTCAAAGCAAATAAAAAAGCGCGACATCAAATGCCGCGCTTTTCATAATTTTTAGCAACTTACATCGCTTTAAATCGAATCGCTGTGCCGCCACTGGTAGCAAGCTTTAACGTCAACTTATCATCAGCAGTAACAATGCGTTTTTCTACTTTTAAGTCGTAAGGGTTATTAACCCACTGTGCTTTATCACCGTCACGGTAGATTTGCGCTTCAAACTTTTTGCCTTTATCTAAGAAGTCTAATTTCACTTCTAAAGTGCGGGCTTTTTCGTCTGTGACAGCGCCTAGATACCAGTCGTTACCTGAGTATTGCTCACGCTTGCGCTCTTTACGTGCAAATACAACGTAATCGCCAACTTCGCCTTGTAGTGCAATACTTTGTTGCCAATCAGTTGGTACGTCCTGAATAAACTGAAATGCATCTGGCTTGGCCAAGTAATTACGTGGTAAATCAGCGGCCATTTGAATTGGGCTGTACATTACAACATATAGCGCTAATTGCTTCGCTAGAGTTGTTTGTGGGCGATTGGTATCGGCACCTAGACCGTTAAAGCCCATATCAAAAATACCTGGTGTGAAATCCATTGGGCCGGCAAGCATACGGGTGAAAGCAAGCATTGGAATGTGCTCAGGTGGGTTCGGCGGTGTACCCCATGCGTTAAACTCTTGGCCACGAGCACCTTCACGAGCAATCCAGTTCGGGTATGTACGACGTAGGCCAGTATCTTTTACTGGCTCATGCGTATTGATACTAATCTTATGCTTAGCAGCAAGTTTCACGTTGTATAGGTACTCGTTTACCATGAACTGACCATCGTGCCATTCTTTACGGACAATGCCATTTTCATCGATACGCTTGATGTTACCACCGTCAGCTACATAACCTGTTTTAACTTGGCTTACATTTGATTTTTCATATAACGCAAATGCAGCTTCCATTTGGTTACGGTAGTTAGTCACGTTACCTGAAGTTTCGTGGTGACCAATTAATTGCACGCCTTTTTCTTTGCCGTAACGTGTTAGCTCTTCAATATCAAAGTCGTCATAAGGTTGAGTAAAGCTAAATACATCACCGTTATAAAACCAGTCGCCATCCCAGCCAATATTCCAGCCTTCGACTAGCACGCCATCAAAGCCATATTTAGCAGCGAAATCCATATAATATTTAGTGTTTGCAGTGGTTGCACCATGAATTTTACCGCTACCCCAAGTATTTTCATTGATGTGCATACCCCACCAAATACCTACGTATTTACCCGGTTTAACCCAAGATACATCACCGAGTTTATTCGGCTCGTTTAGGTTTAAGATGATATCAGAATTGATTAAATCAACGGCTTCATCACCAATTTGAATTGTACGCCAAGGTGTATTGAATGCGCCGTGCTTTTTAACCGCTACACCGTCTGACCAAGGTGTTAAATCTGCTTGGAAAGTACCATCACGACGTTGATTTAAAACCATGCCTGCATAATCAACAAGGGCAGCTTCGTGAATACTGATATGCACACCATCTTTATTTTTTAAAGTAAATGGTGTGTGCACAAGTGCGGCTTTATGAAGTGGGGTAGTGTTATAAACATACTCATAACGGTTCCAACCTCGGGCGGGGATCCACCAAGCTGTTGCATCTGATGAATCTGTAATAGCAAACTCTGTAAGCTCTTTAGTGATTTCTACATCATCATAGCCAGCTTGTTTTGGTAATTCGTATCGAAAACCTACACCATCATTAAAAGCGCGAAAACGTACTGTAAACGTGCCACCTTGTGGATGTGGCTTTTTAAAGGTAACAGCGACTTCGTTATGGTTATCAACTACCGTTTGGCGTTCACCCCAAGGTTGCTCCCAGCTGCTTTTTACCGAATCAGTGGTTTGGCTGCTAATTTTGTAACCTTCGCTCATTGCTGGTTGTTGTTTAAAAACAAGGCCTAACGAAGAGTTAGCAATGACTTGTTTACCTGCAAAGCTGATTTCGTAGCTAGGTGTGTGTTGCTCATCTGAGATAGTTACTTTGATCTGCCCATCAGGTGAACTGACGGTTGTGGTTTGTGCTAGGCAAGTACCTGAAAAGGCTGCTAACATTAAGGCAGTTAATCGCATTGTTGTTCCTTGGCGGCTTATGGTTATGGATTGTTGTCACGTATTCACATACATCCTTAAAGCATAAAGTGACTTGCCGGTTAATACGAGAGATCTGCATACGTATTCAACAAAGTGAACGCTGCGATACCAAGTCCAGCACCTAAAAAGGTTTAGCAAAAATGACAAGAATAACCCTGTTGCTACTACTATTGTTTAGTCAATGTTTATTGGCACAGCAAATACAGATAGTTGATAAGCAGAATCAACCTCTCAAAAATGCCGTGGTTTGGCTTAAAGGTTCAAAACAAGTTACAGCTCTTGATAGTCATTACACTATGAGTCAAAAAAAACGTGCCTTTGTGCCTCATGTGCTGGCAGTGCCACAAGGGGCTAATGTTGAGTTTCCTAACCTTGATTCAATCATGCACCACGTTTATTCATTTTCTAAAACAAAGCAATTTGAGTTAAAGCTTTACCACGATAAACCAGAAAAACCGATTAACTTTGCACAAACAGGCGTTGTCGAGCTTGGCTGTAACATTCATGACTGGATGCTGGGTTATATTGTAGTCGTTGATGGCGGTATTTATGGGCAAACCGATGAGCAAGGTATGGTTGAACTAAGCTTACCTGAAGGTAAGTTTACTTTGGCTGTTTGGCATGACCGATTTAATGATATCAGCACACCAGAAACCATCGAGATCAAAAACACGGCTAAGCAATTAAGTTATCAGTTAAAACAAACTTTATTACCAAAATTAGAACTAAGCAGTGACGAATTTGATGATTATTAATAAATGGCACGCCTTGGCATTATTTAGTGTTGTGGGGTTACCTATACAGGCCTTTGCCGAGCATGATGGGCAGCTAACCGTAACGGCTGTGCGTGGCGACCAACTGTCGAGCTATCAGCGTAAGGGAATCGGCTTATACCGTTATGACCAAGAGCATGATGGTGTCGTAATATCACAAGCTATGCTAAGTAGTCGTTTTGAATTAAATAGCGATTGGTCTGCGCATACTGTGCTTAACGCTCATCCAGATCCTGAACTGACAGTAGGCTTTACTCAGGCTTATTTACAATATCAGCCTCTCACTGCAAGTCGCTACAAATGGGCTGTTAAAGCTGGTGGCTTTTATCCAAAAATGTCACTAGAGAATCCACAAAGTGGCTGGATGTCACCTTATAACTATACTAATTCTGCGATTAATACATGGATTGGTGAAGAGGTACGTGCTTTTGGTTTAGAGGCAAGCATTAAGCGCCCAGGTCGACAGTTTAGAAGTAACCACAGCTTTGAAGGGGTTGCCTCGGTGTTTAAAGGCAATGATCCCGCCGGTACTTTATTGTCATGGCGGGGCTTTGCTATGCATGATAGGCAAACTACCTTTAATGAACGTATTGATTTTGCAACCCCTAATTCATTTAATTGGTATCAGTTAAGTAAGCAAGCTGAGCATGTTGAGCCTTTCGAAGAAGTTGATGGCCGCTTTGGTTATTACGTTGGCGCGCATTGGGATTATCAGAAGCGATCGCAATTACGTGTTTATTATTATGATAACAATGGCGATCCAGGTGCTTTGAATACCGATACTGGTCAATACGCATGGGATACTCGCTTTTTAAGCGTTGCTTGGCTATATAAAGTTAATAAGCAAACACGCATTATTGCGCAATTGTTAGATGGTAAAACTTCAATGGGCCCTCACCGTGGGGTAGATAATGATTTTTATAGTCATTTTGTTTTATTAAGCCACAAGTTAGACCAGCATCGTCTCACAATTAGGTATGATTATTTCAAGGTTAGCGATCATGATGATTGGCAATTTGATCCTAACCAAAGTCGTGGAGAAGCTTTAACCGCAAGTTGGCGTTATCAACTGTCAACTCAGTGGCAAGTAGGTGCTGAATATTCAGTGCTGAGCAGTGACGCTCAAAACAGACCCTGTATGGGATTTAATGAGCATAACTCGCAGCAGCAATTGCAATTTTCAGCGAGTTGGTTTTTTTAATTTCATACACTTTTTTAGTTTTTCTACTAACATTCTAATGAACGTGCTGATTAGAATTTGAATTGGGATAATGTATGAAGTTACAAAGCATTCGCGTCAAAAGCTCTTTACCAATTGTGCTACTTGGCATTGCTGTCGTCATTTTAATTGCCGGCTATACCTATCTAATTAACCTTCAAAAAGAAGCGATTGATGCACAGTCAGAACGTTTCTTAAATGCGGTTTCTGTGGTTGTTAATGCTGACCGAGACCTGTACCAAGCTAAAGTGGCAGAGTTGCATCTTGTTACTCAAATGAAAGGTGATAAAGAGCAACTAACAGATCACCAAGAAAATGCCGAGCAAGTTAAAGAACGATTTAAGCAATATCTATCTTATATGTCGCCATACTCTGAGATTACGAGTCAATTCCGTAACTTTGATAGCGCATTTGATGCATGGTACACAGCATCAACAAGTTACATAAATAACCCTGCTGATGCTTCGCAAAGACAAGCTGCAGAGCAATCCTTTTCGGCACTACGTGATATTTTAGATAAAGCCGGTGAAGCGGCAGATAAAACCTCTCAAGCAGAAACAGAAAAGCTGATGGATAAAGTAATGGGCTTTAAAGTGATGCTTATGCTGATGATTGCAGTTGTTCTGGCAGTTGCTGGTTGGTTTAGTTATTTTGTGCCACGCCAGCTTACAAAACAAATTAACTTTGTCACAGAACGAATTAACGAAATTGCCTCTGGAGATGGAGATTTAACAGGTCGTATTAATGTTAAAACGCAAGATGAATTTGCTGAGTTGGCTACTGCATTCAACCGCTTTTTAGATAACTTACAACAGTTAATCAAAGATATTTTAGAACAAGCGAAAGAGCTACATAATCTTGGTAATGATTTAGACAACTTTGCTAATCAAAACCACCAAGTAAATCAAAAGCTCAGCCAAGCGTCTGAGTCGATAGTCAGTGCTGTACACGAAATGAGTGTAGCAAGTCGCGAAGTGGCCAATGTGGCGCAAAACTCATCTCATGAAGCCGATAATTCACAACAGCTAGCTAAACAAGGCTTAGCTGCGGTTGATAATTCAAGCCGTAAAATTATTGCGCTGTCAGACAACATGGAGCATGCCAGCCAGCGTTCAACAGAATTGCAGCAAAGCTCAGACAACATCGCCAAAGTGCTTGAAGTAATTCGGGCAATAGCTGAACAAACAAATTTGCTTGCTCTGAATGCTGCAATTGAAGCCGCGCGCGCCGGTGAGCAAGGTCGCGGTTTTGCGGTCGTTGCTGATGAGGTTCGTACCCTAGCAACTCGCACACAAGAAAGTACTAATGACATTCAAACTATGGTTGAACAGTTTGCTACAAGCGTTGAGCAGTCACTGCAAGCTATTAACAGTGGTAAGCGCTATGCCGATGAAGCGGTTGAGTCATTTACACAAACCAATGATGTGCTTAACTCAATGCAAGAGTCATCAGTTAAGGTAAATGATATGGCAATGCAGACAGCGCAAGCGACGGAAGAGCAAACTGCTGTGGCAGATGAAATTAGCCAAAATTTATCAGACTTAAACGATCAAACCCAACAAGGGGGCGGCTTAGCTAGTTCAACACAAGAAGTAGCTAATCGTATGAACCAACTCACTGATGAGCTCAATCATTTAGTAAATCGATTTAAAGTCTAATCATAAGCCAACAAAAAAGGGCTCAATGAGCCCTTTTTACATCTAACTAAAACGCTTACTTTTTCTCAAAAGCACGTTTCATATAATTTGGTGTCGCTAATGCGCCGTGGTGAATACCTGCATTATAGTACTCTGTGCTTTGCGCGAGTGTATTTGCATCATCTTCACGAAACCCTGCGAATGCTTCTGACTTACGAGCAAGAGTTACTGACCATAAACCGTTTGGGTAAATTGGCTGTGGGAAAGGCAGAGTTTGTAGATCAACAAAGCCCACTTCTGTCATCGCATCGCGCATTTCTACTAATAGTGGCATATGCATAAGTGGTGATTCACTTTGCTGAATTAAGATACCGCCAGGGCGAAGTGCAGTTAAACAGCTCGTATAGAAAGCATGGTTGAATAAACCTTCGCCTGGACCAACAGGATCTGTACCATCGACAATCACTACATCGATTGATTCAGGCGCTGCTTCACGCATGTACTTGATGCCGTCGTCAAACATCACTGTAGCGCGAGGATCTTGATTTGATTCACACAGCTCAGGGAAGTATTTAAGTGACATTTGTGTCACGACTTCATCGATATCAATTTGTGTTACGCTTTCAACACCTGGGTGCTTTAATACTTCGCGCAATGTACCGCAGTCACCACCACCAATGATCACAACATTTTTTGGATTTGGGTGTGCAAGCAATGCCGGATGGCTGATCATCTCGTGATAAAAAAAGTTTTCACGGCTACTTACCATAGTACAACCGTCAATAATCATCAGATTACCGAAGTCAGTTGTTTCGTACATTTCTACTTTTTGAAATGGCGACTGTTGTTCATCAAGCTTTTTAGTAATGCGTAGTGAAAAGGCACTACCATCACGGTCACTAATTTCAGTGAACCAGTTGTTTTGATCTAAATTAGCCATCTTGCTCATACACTTTTGGTTAATGGTAAAAAAGGGGGGCAATTTTGCCAGTGCTTGACCAATTGCTCAATCAAATTTTAATCAGTATAGCGAATATTTTTTATCACTTTGGCATATAGCGCAATTTTTGTTAGCGTGGTCAGCCCTAGCGTATTAAAATGTGCGTTTATATTTAATGAAATTACAGAAGATATTGCCATGACTTGGGGTTTAGACAAAGCACGCGATACATACAATGTTGCTCACTGGAGTGACGGTTACTTTGACATTAACGCGCAAGGTGAGCTGGTGGCTTACCCTGATGGTGATCAAACTAAAGCTGCGGTGTCTTTATCTGAACTGACCGAGCAATTCAAAAAGCAAGGTCTTACTTTACCTGTACTAGTACGCTTTACTGACATTCTACAAAATCGTGTTGATACTCTGACGAGTGCTTTTACCAAAGCGTGTAACGCCCGTGAATATCAAGGTAGTTATACTTGTGTTTATCCAATTAAGGTTAATCAACAGCGCTCTGTTGTGAGTAAACTACTCGCTCATCCAAGTGGTTTAGTGGGCCTTGAGGCCGGCTCAAAGCCTGAGCTTATGGCGATTTTAGGTGTAGCGAAAGAGCCAATTACCATTGTATGTAATGGCTACAAAGACAGTGAATTTTTGCGCTTGGCCTGTATTGGTCAAGGCATGGGGCACAAGGTTCACATTGTTGTTGAAAAACTCTCTGAACTGACTACCTTGTTAGCTGAAATTGATGACTTAGGAATTGAGCCATCAATCGGTATCCGTATTCGCTTAAACTCGGTAGGTAAAGGTAAATGGCAAAATACCGGTGGTGAAAAAGGCAAGTTTGGTTTAACTGCAGGCCAAGTACTTTCTGCGGTTGAGCTACTTAAGTCGCGTAATAAACTTCATTTAATGCAACTAGTGCATTTCCATATTGGCTCTCAGATTGCCAATATCCGTGATATTCATCGGGCACTGCGTGAATGTGCTCGCCATTTTGCTGAGTTAACTCAGTTAGGCGTGCCACTTAATACAGTTGATGTAGGTGGCGGTTTAGGTGTTGATTATGAAGGGTCTGGTTCACGTAGTTCGTGTTCAATGAACTACAGTGTTGATGAATATGCACGTAATGTAGTGAATGCGTTTGCTGAAGTGTGCCAACAACATGACCTTAAACACCCAGCCATTATTACCGAATCAGGTCGTGCGTTAACAGCGCATCATGCGGTATTAATTACTGATGTTATCGATGTTGAGCGTGCGCCAAATCATGAAAACCCAACAGCGCCTGAGGCCGGTAGCGTATTGGTACTAGATGAAATGTGGCAGTGTTTACAGCGTTTAACACCGCGTATGGCGCTGGAAATTTATCATGATGCAATGCATCTATTTAGTGAAGCTCATGATCAGTATGTGCATGGCTTACTCACTATGCTTGAATGGGCGAAGCTTGAGCAGCTGTATTTCACCATTTTACACCGCGTTCGAGCATCCCTCAGCGAAAATGCCCGTGCCCACCGTGAAGTGTTAGACGATTTAAACGAAAAACTGGCCGACAAGCTATTCGTTAATTTCTCATTATTCCAATCACTGCCTGATGTTTGGGGTATTCAGCAATTATTCCCTGTGATGCCTGTTGAAAACCTACATCAGCCGTTAACGCAACGCGCTATTATTCAAGACATTACCTGTGACTCTGATGGACAAATTCGTAACTATGTTGAAGGTACCGGCATTGAGAGCAGCTTACCTATACCTGAGTACAAGCAAGGCCAGCAATATCACATTGCGATGTTCTTAGTGGGCGCGTATCAAGAAATTTTAGGTGATTTACATAACCTATTCGGCGACACAGATTCAGTGCATGTTGAGCTTACTGAAGCCGGTTATCAGCTGACTAACGCGATTAAAGGTGACAGCGTTAAGGACGTATTAAAGTTTGTTGATTATGATAGTGACATTCTTGCTGAAAACTTTGCAAAACGGGTTAAGTCACTGGCAATTGATGAGCAATCTAAGGCACAATATTTGTCAGAACTAAATGCTGGCCTTTCTGGCTACACGTATTTTGAAGATTAAGCATTAAAGGAATAAGTAGTAATGTCCATGATCCGTTGTGTGTTCAGTTTTTTATTCTACACCCTCAATACACTTTTTTGGTTCGTGCCCATCTTTATTTGTGGCGTGATTAAACTGATCCCAATTAAACCTCTGCAAAAATTAATGAGTTGGGTTGCTAAGCAATGCGCCACTATGTGGGTGAGTTGTAACAGTATTAACCAAAACTTATTTGCTTCTTATAAGCTAAACGTAACCGGACTTGAGCAGCTCAAAGCAAAAGATTGGTACTTGGTGATCGCTAATCATCAAAGTTGGGTAGATATTGTTGTAATGCAACGCGTGTTTAATCGCCGCATTCCTTTTTTAAACTTTTTCTTAAAAAAAGAACTAATTTACGTGCCTTTCTTAGGTCTTGCGTGGTGGGCATTAGATTTTCCCTTTATGACTCGCACTAGCAAATCACAATTAAAGAAAAACCCTAAATTACGTGGCAAGGACTTAGAAACAACGCGCAAAGCTTGCGAAAAGTTCAAAGAAATGCCGGTAAGTATCGTTAACTTTGTTGAAGGCACACGTTTTACTGCCGAAAAACATTCACGCCAAAACAGCCCTTTTGAACACTTGTTAAAGCCAAAAGCGGGCGGGGTTGCGTTTGTTATGCAAGCTATGGGTGAACAAATTTCAAAAGTGGTCAATGTAACCATTCATTATCCTGATGGTATTCCGAGCTTTGTTGATTTTGCCAGTGGTCGTGTTACGCAAGTTGATTTGCGAGTAGAAGTGATGGAAGTGAGCCCTAATTTAATCGGTGATTACACCGGTGATGCTGACTTTAGAGTTAACTTTCAAGCTGAGTTAAATCGCATTTGGGATGAAAAAAATCAGCAGCTAGCCGAGTTAGAAGCAAAAACGCAGTAGTATTGCTAACGCAGTCGAGAGCACATATATGTTAAAGAAATTTTTACCAAATTGGTTAACAGGCATCCTAGTCAGCATTGTTTTGTTTGCTAATGTGATTATTTGGGGCACGCTAGTGCTGCTGTTCGGTGTGCTTAAATTATTACTACCGTTTAAAGTGGTTAGCGATATTCTCCATGTAGCTTATCGTGGTTGGTGCAAAGGTAACCGTTTCGCTTTGTGGTTAGGTTGCCCAACGATTGATATCGATATTAAAGGCAATATCAGTAAAGATGGTTGGTACTTACTTATTTCTAATCATATGAGTTGGCTCGACATTGTTGTGTTAAGTGCGATTGATGTGTTACCTGCGCCAAAATTCTTCTTAAAAGACGAGCTGAAGTATGTGCCGTTCATTGGCACCGGCGCTTGGGCTATGGGTATGCCTTTTATGAAGCGCGTTAGCAAAGCGCAGCTGGCAAAAAATCCCAAGCTGAAAGGACTTGATGTAGAGCGTACCAAACGCAGTTGCCGCGATTTTCGTAATCACCCAACGACTATAATTAACTTTGTTGAAGGCACTCGCTTTACTTGTCAAAAACACAGTAAACAGAATAGCCCGTTTACTTACCTCTTAAAGCCAAAAGCGGGTGGTACTGCATTTGCCCTTGAGGTATTAGGTGAGCAGTTTGATGCATTATTAAATACCTCGATTATTTACCAGGGGGAAGGCGAGCATATTTGCCGAAATCTGATGCGTGGTCGTCTTAATGTCATAAAAGTTGAGATGCATGTGCAAGCAATTAGCGCAGATATGATTGGTGATTATCAGCATGACAGAGCTTTTAGAACAGCTTTTCAACAACATATTAATGAGTTATGGTTGCAAAAAGACGCTCAGCTACTAACTTATCATCAAGCCCAGCAAGCTGAGTACCTTGCCAACATCAATAAAGAGGTTGAAGCGCCATGAAGCAAACTCACCTGCAAGAATTGGTGATGCCTTGGTTTGAATCAATGCCAGACGCGACGCTGTTAAGCGCATTAACGGCGACAGCTATCGGCGTTGGCTCATTACTAATAATCTATACGTTTACCCGCCGCCTGCTACTGCCGGGCATCCAAAAGGTTGTTACTCGTCTTTCACCAGAGCGCATTGGCGCGCTGACACCTATGCTCAATAAGCTCAATCGTCGCTTTGCTGGAGCATTGTGTTGCGTTCTTTATTTAGCAACTTTTGATTACGTATATCCTGTCCATGATGTTGCCTCGTTGGTCCTTAAAACCGTGGGGCAAGTTGCCCTGATCATTTATGGTGGTTTCATTTTAAGTAGTGTGGTGAGTATTGCAGGTGGTATTTATAACCAACTTGACTTTGCCCGTGATATTCCGATTCAGGGTTTGATACAGGTAGTAAAACTTATCACTTTTATGGTTTGTGCCATCCTCATTGTGAGCATTTTACTAGAGAAGTCACCGACATATATTCTCTCAGGTTTTGGTGCGATAGCTGCGGTCACCTTACTGGTGTTCAAAGATACTATTTTGGGTTTTGTAGCCAGTATACAAATTGCAGCTAATCGTTTAGTGACCTATGGTGATTGGATCCAAGTGGATAGCTATGGCGCAGACGGTGAGGTTATCGACCTTGGCTTAAATACCGTAAAAGTACGAAACTGGGATAACACCATTACAACTATCCCAACTTATATGCTGGTTGCTGGATCATTTAAAAACTGGCGAGGTATGCAAGAGTCAGGTGGTCGTCGTATCAAGCGTGCTTTAAATATTGATATGAATAGTATACGTTTAGTCGATGATGCGTTTCGTGAACAAATTGATGCTGCTATCCCACTTAATGATTATATTCGTGTTTCAAGCTTGCCTGATCCGGTGACAAACCTTGGTTTATTCCGTCGTTATGCTGAAGGTTACTTAAAACAGCACGAAAAAATTAATCGTGATTTAACCTTAATGGTGCGTGAGTTACAACCGATGAATCATGGTTTACCCATTGAGTTTTACTGCTTTAGTGAAGATAAGCGCTGGATTTCGTATGAGCACTTGCAAGCAGAGATTATGGATCATCTACTTGCTGTGTTGCCTATATTTGGACTTAGACCTTATCAAAGTGTTACTGGGCAGTTAAGTACAAGCGAATCCCAAACAGGGCTAAAACCAAGTATCAAGGTTGCTAACACTGTGCGTGAAAAAGCTTAAAACTGACTAATCAGTACGCTGATAGCAATAAATCCTAACAATAGCCACCAAATTGGTGGCTTTGCTATTCTTAGCCAAGTAAATGCCACAATAACTAAAGCTACTTGCCACAGATTTTGCACGGCCGATTGCCAAATAGGTGAATAAAGGGCGGCAGCTAAAAAGCCTACCACGGCGGCATTTAATGCTGAAATACTGCCTGCAAAGCGAGGCTTATCAGCCAGTTGTAGCCAGCTTTTCATAAAAGCTAACATCAATAAAAATCCCGGCAAGAAAATCATGATGGTCGCGACAATTGCACCTATAAGTGGCGTATTTGGAGACACTTGTGCGCCTAGGTATGTTGCTATGGTAAACATTGGTCCTGGAATGGCCTGAGCACTGGCATAAGCAGATAAAAACTGCTCGGTTTCAAGACTCGGCACACCAGCTTGTAAAATGGGTAATACAACATGGCCGCCGCCAAAGACCATAGCGCCTGTTTGGTAAAATGGGGCAAACAAAGAGAACCACTCGCCTAAAGGTAAAAAGCTCATCAGTAACAAGGCGGTAAATAAACCAAGCGGTAACCAAGCAATTTTCACAGGTTTATGTTCTTGGTTCTCTGGAAGTTTAAGCTGAGGATAAAACCAACCTATGGCTGCAGCCGCAATAAGTACTAAAATTTGACTTGATAACTGTGAAAATACAATCAGCGCAACAGTACTCAGTACTGCTATGAGTTTATGTAAGTGGCTTTTGCAAAAGCTCATTGCCATGCTGTAGGTTGCATCGGCAACGATCACTACAGCAAATAGTTTAAGTCCAGCAATGACTGCAAAGTAAATATCACCAAATTGGTGAGCACTGAGAGCCAGAAAAAACATGATTAAAAATGAGGGCAGGGTAAAGCCTACAAAAGCACAAAGACCTCCCAGTAGCCCACCTTTTTCAACCCCCATTGCAAAGCTAACTTGGCTCGACCCCGGGCCTGGTAACGCTTGGCTCAGGCTAATTAGTTGAGCATAACGTTCTGCTGAAAGCCATTTTAAATTATCAACAAAGTGGCGCTTAAAATAACCAAGGTGTGCTGCAGGACCACCAAAGCTCATACAGCCTAATAAAAAGAATTGTTTAAAGATGATGAATAACATTACTTTTGCCGTTCCAGGGTGAATGTTTCTATTATGACAAAATTGTATGACATTTTTGTGGTTTTTATGACACAAGGCCGTCTACAATATAGAGAACGAGTGAACGTAGTTATGAGTATCACTATGAAACGCTATATTACCTGTTTATTGTTATCGCTATGCAGCAGCTTTGCACTTGCAACTTCTTTTGAGAAGGTTGTGGTGGCTGTTGATCATGCGCCTCCTTATGGCATGGTCACTGAAGATGGTAAAGTGAGCGGCGCGATAGTTGATATTATGCGTGAGGTGCGGCGTACTTTACCAATCAAACTTGAGTATGTTGCTTGCCCGTTTTCTCGTTGTCTGAAAATGCTCGAACAAAATGAACTAGATGTGATGGGCGGACTCATTCGCACCAAAGCGCGTGAACAAAAAATGCAGTTTCTCACCCCTCCATACATGATGTTGTCGTCTTCTTTTGTGTTTTATGCAAGAACTGATAGCGAGCTTGAAATAAATAGCTATCAAGATTTAGCCGGTAAACGTATTGCTGTAATGCGAGGTGCAGCACACTTTCCTCGTTTCGATAACGATAAAACACTTATAAAAGTTGAGGCTTTAAGTGAAAATAATGCATTTGAAATGCTATTAAAAAATCGTGTTGAGCTAGTGATTGCTGTTGAGAGCACAGCTGATCATGCCTCTGTATTTCTGCAGCGACCTTCACAAGAAATCGTAAAAATGCCGTATCGCCATAAAGATGTCATATATGGTCACATTGCGTTAAGTAAACAATTCGCACGCTCAGATTTGGCCGAAAAAATTCAAGAGCGCCTCAATACGTTAGTCCTCAATGGCCGCTTAACAGAATTGGTCAAAAGATATAACTTACCTCCGATTACTACTGTAACACTTGATAAGTAACCCACTCTTCATCGTTTGTTCATAGAAACTCATTCATAATTGTTAACAATTCAATTTGAATAATTGCCATGGAGAGACACATGACTTTTACAAAATCAGTTTTAACAGTGGGCGTTTTAGCCGTTCTTTTAACAGGTTGTGAGACAACTAATACAGGTAAAGGCGCTGCGATTGGCGCCGCAACAGGTGCAGTTCTAGGTAAAGCAACAGGTGATCACGACGATAAACGTATCTTCATTGGTGCAGCTATTGGTGCATTAGCTGGTGCAGCCGTTGGCGATTATATGGATAAGCAAGAAGAAGCATTTCGCGATGAGCTAGCGGGCTCTGGTGTTGAAGTGGTTCGTGAAGGCGATAATATCCGTCTGGTCATGCCATCAAACATTACTTTTGCGACAGATCAGTCATATATTTCATCAGGTTTCCACAGCACGCTAGACGCGATTGCTAACGTGATGAATAAGTACGAAAAAACGTATTTAAGTGTTGAAGGTCATACAGATAGCACAGGTAAAGATAGCTACAATATGACGTTGTCTCAGCAGCGTGCACAAAGCGTAAAAGATTACCTAGTTAATCATCAGATCATGTCTGCGCGCATTAGCACAAAAGGTTATGGTGAAACGCGTCCTGTAGCGAGCAATGACTCAGCAAATGGTCGTGCTTTAAACCGTCGCGTAGAAATTCAGATCGTACCAAATACACAAGGTTAGATTTTATACCAATCCGCAATAATACTTAGTCATTTTGAGGGATTAAACCTGTCGCTAACTGCGTTAAAAATTTCTGATTTAGAACAACTAAACAACGAAATTTTTGCCTTGTTATCAACGAGGTTTTATTGCCTCAAAATAGACTACTTAATTAAGCTAATTGGTATTACATCTAAAGTTGTGGTCAGGTTTGATATGCCCTTTCAAACCTGACATTCCTCTTTTTTAATCTCGATTAAACTGTAATTCGCACAATTGTTTATACAATGGGTTAGTCTCAAACAATTGCTGATGTGTACCAGTTGCAATTATTTCCCCTTTATCCATTACAACAATTACATCGGCATGTTTAACCGTTGCTAAACGATGGGCAATAATGAGTGTTGTTCTGTCTTTCATTAGATGCTTTAACGCAGCTTGTACATGAAACTCACTTTGTGCATCGAGTGCACTGGTTGCTTCATCAAGCAATAAGATAGCTGGGTCTTTTAATATTGCTCGCGCGAGGACTATGCGTTGTTTTTGCCCACCAGAAAGCCTGACACCTTGCTCCCCTAAAAAGCTGTGATAGCCATCAGGTAGTTGATTAATAAACTCATCAGCATGGGCATATTTAGCCGCAGCATATACTTGCTCGTCGCTGGCGCTTGGGTTGCCATAGCGAATGTTATGCATTACATCTGAGCTAAATAAAATTGGGTTTTGTGCCACCATCCCCATTTGCTGGCGCAAGCAATCAAGAGAAAGCGCTTTTATGTTTATTCCTGCCAGCGAAATACTCCCAGAGCTTGGGTCATAAAAGCGCTGCAGTAACTCAAACAACGTTGTTTTACCAGCCCCTGACGGGCCAACAATAGCAACAGTTTGCCCTTGTTTTACTTGTAAATTTAGCGCATTTAAAGCGGCTTTATCTGGCCTTGAAGGGTAATGAAAAGACACCTCATTAAACTGAATAGCGGGGTGATCAAGCTTGTTTTCCTCAAGTTGTGCATCATGATTTGTATCTGGACTTTTGATCATGCTTTCAACGGCGAGTAGCTCTAACAATCGTGCTGCTGCCCCTGCGGCTCTTTGTAGTTCCCCATATACTTCTGCAACTGTTGCTACAGACATGGCCACCATAATTGCGTAAAACACGAAAGCGCCTAGTTCACCACCTGTCATGGTGCCAGCTAATACGTCACTGCCGCCAACCCAAAGCATCACGCTAATGGCACTAAAGGTCAGAAATATAACCGCTGCAATCAAAAACGAGCGCTGTTTGATACGGCTCTTCGCTACTTGAAACGCCTTGTTGGTTTCTTCGCTAAATGCTGCTTTTTCACGTTCTTCGTGACTATAACTTTGCACGACTTTAATATTTTGAATGATCTCACCAGCATAGGTGCTGATATCGGCAATGGCATCTTGGCTTGAGCTTGCGAGCTTTCTCACTTTTCGGCCAAAAATCATCATCGGCAGTAGTACTACGGGTACGCAGGCAACAACCACAAGAGTTAGCTTTAGGTTGGTGATAAGTAGCATAGCCAAGCCACCAATCAGCATTAAGCTACTGCGCAATGCCATCGAAAAAGAGGAGCCGATGATAGATTGCAACAAGGTGGTGTCGGTGGTTAGTCGCGACATTAGCTCGCCGCTGCGGTTTTCTTCAAAGTAGCTTGGGTGCAACGTAACAATACGATCAAACACAGCTTTACGCATATCGTTACTGACTCGCTCGCCAATCCACGACATTAAATAAAAGCGACAGAAAGTACCTACCGCTAATAAGCTAATCAAACCAATCAGTACCATTACTGCTTGTTGAAGCTGAGCTTGTGAGCCAGCAATAAAGCCATGATCAATAACAAATTTAACGCCTTGCCCAAGTGATAAGTTCACACCAGCGGTGAGCAACAAGGCGCCAAGCGCTGCAAACACCACCCATTTATAGGGTTTTATAAAAGCTAAAATTGGTAACAGGCTGCTAAATGCCGCCTTTTCTTTATTGTTAGGCATGCTAGATTCTTATTGGTGAATAGGGTATAGATATGGTTATCAACGCTCTAAAAATCAACAGTTATTAAGGGATTAGTATGGAATCTACAACGATCAGTGGTCAATTCAGCGTAAAATTAAACCCAATTGGCGGATATGCCACAGGTCAAGATGGCGTTAATTTAGGACGCATGTCGATTGATAAACAGTTCTCAGGCCCATTAGAGGCAACAAGCCAAGGCGAAATGCTCAGTGCCATGACTGCAACTCAAGGCAGTGCAGGCTATGTAGCAATTGAGCAAGTTGTTGGTAGCTTAGAAGGTAAGCAAGGTAGTTTTGTACTGCAACATTTTGGCACTATGGATAAAGGGACTGACCGATTAACTTTAGAAGTGGTGCCTGACTCCGGTGCTGGAGAGCTTGAAGGTATTTCAGGTAAAATGGCAATTCGAATTGAATCGGGTATTCATTATTATGACTTTGAATACCAACTGATGGACTAACATTACATCAGTTTTATTGTTAATAGAGAATAAAGAATAATGACACTAACTGAGTGGTTGAGTTTAGTTTTAATTTGCGTGATGGGTGCTATGTCTCCGGGGCCAAGTTTAGCTGTGGTTTTAAAGCACAGTCTACATGGAGGTGTGAAGAACGGCATGTTAGCGGCGTTAAGCCATGGTATTGGGGTTGGTTTTTATGCGTGTGCCTCGTTACTTGGCTTAGGCGCGCTGATGACTCAGTTACCAACGCTTTATCAAGTGCTGGTCTATGGCGGTGCAGCATATCTCGCCTATTTGGGGATTCGTATTCTGTTAGCTAAACCTAGCCCGCAAACACTGAATGTTGAGCAGACTAAGCCAAGTCCTCGCATCGCTTTGCAAGATGGTTTTGCCATTGCTTTTTTAAATCCAAAGCTTGCGGTATTCTTTCTAGCCCTATTTTCGCAGTTTATTGACCCAGAGAATCTGACTTTGCAAGTCGGGTTGATCATGTGTTTAACCGTGTTTGTACTCGATACAGGCTGGTATCTACTTGTTGCACTGTTAACCGAAATATCAAAAAAGCGTTTTGGTTTTACTAAGGCGAATCCATGGTTTGAAAAATTGCTAGGGGTAATTTTTATTACCTTAGCAGTTCGCGTCGTTATTACCCTATAAATCTCTCTTTGTTGCGATTACACCACTAATAAAAAGGGAGGTGATCGCAGCTCTCCCCAGTAAGCTCCTATTGCATACGTATTCATCACACAATATTCACCTTTTGGTTACACTTTATTGGTTGTTTTTTGACAACAACAATAACCACAAATACAACACCTCCAACGACAACAGGGTGGGAATCCAATGGGGAAATTCAAGCTAAGTGCGCTTATGCTGGCCTTGGTGGCAGCAAATAGTGCAATGGCGGCGACGGAAGAAGAACGCACATCGGCAAAGGAAGTAGATCCTGAGCTTGAAGTAATTGAAGTGCGCGGCTTCAGTCGCAGCTTAATTCAATCATTAAATCAAAAACGTTTTAGCGACACAGTCTCTGAGCAACTATCAGCTGATGACTTAGGAGCATTACCTGATGTGTCGATGGCTGATGCATTAACACGGCTACCGGGGATCTCAGCGGTACGTACCGGTGGCCAAGCTGCCGAAATAAACATCCGCGGTTTATCCGGTGGATTTGTTTTTTCGACATTAAATGGTCGTGAGCAAGTATCTACCAGTGGTAGCCGTAGTATTGAGTTTGACCAATATCCGTCTGAGTTAATCAGTTCGGCGGCGGTGTATAAGTCACCCAAAGCATCACTTATAGAAGGGGGCGTAGCGGGTACAGTAGAGTTACAAACAGCCAGCCCATTGGATAATGACCAGCAACACAAATTTACCGCTAATGTGCGGGGTATGTATAACGACCGTGCTTCAGAGGTATTCGATGCTACCGAATACGGCGATCGTATTAGCTTCTCTTACCAAGGTAAGTTTCTTGACGATACATTAGGTGTCGCATTGGGTTACGCACGCTTATTCCAGCCAAGTGTGGCGACTCAGTTTATCGGCTTTGCATATAACGGCAATAAAGATGTTGATGGGTTAGCAAATGATACCGATGGCCCAGCAGATAACCCTGCTAATGAATACATCAGCGAGGGTTTTGAGCTTCAGCATTTAGGCGGTGAAGAAACCCGTAATGGCTATTTAACCTCGATTGAATGGGCGCCAACCGATAGCTTTAAATTAAAAGGTGATGCGTTTTTATCTCGTTTTGATAGCGAGTCATTTGCCCGTGGTTTCCGGGTTAAGTTCGGTGGTCCATCTGCTGTATATGCTAACCCAGTACTTGATGGTAATGCGGTTATTGGTGGTGCGATTAACCGCACATCAAATAGCTTTACTCGCGTTGAAATCGTTAATGATGATAACCAAGACTTTGATGAAGTAGATAGCTACGGTATTAATGCAGATTGGCAAATTACCGAGCGTTTAAACATGAACGCTGACGTGTCGCTATCACGTGCTAAGAGTAACTTCCGAAATGGTTTACTTTGGGCATTGGTTGCAGAAGATGCTACCGTTGAAAACCCTGTGTTTGATACCAATGTATCACTTAACTATCAATTGAACGGCTTAAACTTACCTGATATTGGCTTTAATCAAGCCGACGCATTTAGCGATATCGACCGAGTTATGGTTAGTAAATACGGTATTTATCCGTATGAAAATGAAGATGAAGTAAAAGCATTTCGACTCGATTTTAAATATGAGTTAGAGAACAATTGGTTTAGCTCAATTGAATTTGGCGCTCGTTATTCAGACCGTGAGTACAGTAATAATCGCTCTGTATTTGAATACGGTAACGATGGCGCATTCTCTTCGACACAGCCGCCACTTCGTCTAACTGACGATATGACTACAGTAGTTGATTGGCAAGGTGAGTTTAGTTATTTCCCATCATACTTAGCGATAGATTTAGATAAAGCACTCAACGCATGGTTCCCAAATGGTATTCCTCAGCCAGTACAAACCTGGGGTAATGCCGATGGCGTCGTTGATCTGGATGGTGACAAAGAGCCTGACACACAAGGCTACACCACTAACTATTCATGGACCATGCTACAAAGCGGATCAGTGTACGAAGAAGTGGTATCAGCGTATCTTATGCTTAATATTGATACCGAAATTGGTACTCTACCAGTCACAGGTAACCTTGGTATTCGCAGAGTTGATACAGACCAGTCAGCGACAGTACTTGAAAATGTCGGTGGCGATCCGCAGCTTGGTGCGCAATATATTGTCGATGACAATGGCATTGTTAATGACCTTTATGCGCCTAGCGTGTTAGGTATTAAATACACTGATTACTTACCGTCGTTAAACCTGAATTTTAAAGTAAGTGACGCGACACAAGTTCGTTTTGCTGCGGCAAAAGTGATGGCGCGTGCTCCAATTAACCGTTTAGCAGGTGATGCTAGTGCATCGGTTAACAATGACGGCGAAATTAACGGTTCAAGTACCAATAATCCATTCTTAAAACCTTTCTATGCGGACCAGTACGATATCTCATACGAGCAATACTTTGAAGACACAGATGGTGCTCTGGTTGTTGCTGCGTTTTATAAGAATATTGACTCATTCATAGATACGGTAGCCATAGAGAACTTTGACTTCAAAGGTAATGGTTTTAACGTACCAGAATACATTGTGGACCCTGTCAGCGGTGAGCAAATCGAAACTACTAATGGTGTGTACACTACTGCGGTTAATAATGCCAAAGGTGGTTATATTCGTGGGATTGAGCTTGCCTATACGCAAGTTTTCTCTTTCTTACCATCACCGTTTGAAGGTCTAGGCATTAACGCTAGTTACTCATATACCGAGAGCGAAGTGCAATCTATTACTGATTTAGGTGGCGATTCTGTGTCGCAAGATTTGCCTGGCCTTTCAAACAATGTCTTTAACGGCACACTTTTTTACAGCTATGAAAACTTTGAAACACGTTTGAATGTGCGTTATCGCGATGACTTTGTTTCAGAGCAAGTTGCTGTCAATGAGCAAGTGGTGAATTTTGATGCGGAAACGGTTGTCGATTTCCAAACATCGTATCAGTTCACAGATTCATTCGGCATGTTATTACAAGTGAATAACCTGACTGATGAACCAACACAAAGCTACTTTGGAACAACCAGTAAAACAGGGACCACGCAATTCTTTGGTCGCCAGTTTTATCTAGGTTTTACCTATAACCATTGATCAGTAAGCTGGAGATAAAAACATGAAAATAATAGCTAATTTTAGCCGCTTACTGATTGCATGCAGCATGGTATTGCTAGCTGCATGTGGTGGTGGCGCAAGTAACGATATAGATTCAGGGCAAGTTTTATTGACCTGTAGCGTACCGCAAGTCCCCAATGAAGCGGGTACTGAGTGTGTTGATCCACCGCCGATTAGTTGTCCGGCACCAACGGTACCAGATGAGAATAATGAGAGCTGTGTAGTTGGTGCTGATCCAACTCTTCCTGACCCTGTGGTTTTCCCCGCAGATGACGAAGCCATCTTATTTTATAACCGCACCAGTGATGATGCCTATGAAGGTTACCGTCTTCACTCATGGAATAATGATGACTGTGATGCGTACGCAGCGCCGTTTGATGCCACTGATTGGGCCAATGGGCATGAATACGATGGTATTGATCCTAACTATGGTGCGTACTGGATTGTAAAACTAAAAGAAGGTTATAACGAGTGTGCTAACTTCATCGTGCATATTGGTACCGAAGGATCTGGCAAAGCGTTTGGTGATGTCGATTTAAAAATGCCATTGATGCAGGACGATGAAAAGTTCCAACGAATGAACTTTACTATTCATGGTGAACCATCAGTATTTGAATACCCAATTGTTAGCTTAGGTGAGCGCCCGGTGAGTATTTCTGGTGCATCAGCGCATTGGATTGATTTATCTACTGTGATTTACCAGCCAAGTAATGAGCTGACAAGCATCATTAAATTACACTCATCAAACAATGCAGATTTAGCTGTCGATGAAGATACTGGTGAGTTAAATGGTCAAGTGGTTGAGCTTACATCGACATCTTTGAGCGATGAACAAATCGCTAAAGTGCCACACCTTGCTGGATGGAATGCATACCAAGGTAGCTGGGATGCAACTGCAGCAAAAGAGCTTATTAAACAACAGTTGGTTGTGGCAGGCTATGATGCTGATGGCAAGCTAATTGAAGCAACCTATGTGCAAACAGCTAAAGCCCTAGATGATTTATATACCAGTGGCGAAAGTGACGCTAATGAAGCACAACTAGGTGTGCATTACACCAATAATGGCATTGATGTGTCGGTATGGGCGCCGACTGCCAGCAATATGAAATTAGCGCTTTATGATGCTGATAAAACAGAGCTTGAACAACTTGCTATGACCTTTGATAGCGCAACGGGTATTTGGTCAAGCAATCTCGATATCAGTCACGATCGTCATTACTACCGCTTTATGTTTGATGTTTATCATCCTACGACTAAGAAAATTGAAAGCTTATGGAGCACAGATCCCTATTCATTGAACGTTTCAACCAATGGTTTATACAGCCAACTGGTTAACCTTGATGATGAGGATACTAAACCGACCGGTTGGGATGAGCGTATGGTGCCAACGGTTGATTACCCTGAGCAAGCGGTCATTTACGAAGGTCATGTGCGTGATTTTAGTGTGCGTGATGAAACGGTCAGCGAAGCAAACCGGGGCAAGTATCTAGCATTTACTGAGCTTGATAGCGCACCAATGCAACATCTTAAAAAGCTAGCAGATAATGGTTTAACACATTTTCATTTACTGCCACTAACAGATATTGGCACCATTGATGAAGATGCCAGTCAGCGTGTTGATATTACCGCAACCTTAGGTGATTTATGTAGCCGCATTGACGACAATGCAGATGCATGTAAAACCGAAGACAAAAACGCATTAATTATTGACCTTATGGCGTCATACCTACCTGGCTCTGATGATGCACAAGCGCTTGCCAATGCAATGCGTGGTGTTGATAGCTTTAACTGGGGTTATGATCCGCACCACTTTATTGCTCCAGAAGGTTCTTACGCTTCATCGCCAGAAGGTATAGCGCGAGTTAAAGAGACGCGTGCGATGATCCAGTCTTTACAAGAAATTGGTTTGCGTGTTGTGCTTGATGTTGTTTACAACCACACTACATCATCAGGTGTCTGGGACAAATCAGTCTTCGATAAACTGGTACCAGGTTATTACCATAGATATAACGAAACATCGGGTGATATTGAGCGCTCAACGTGTTGTGAAAATACTGCAACAGAACATGTCATGATGGATAAGTTTGTTGCTGACTCTATGGTGATTCTAGCTCGTGATTTTGGTTACGATAGCTTCCGCTTTGACGTGATGGGGCATATGCCAAAAGCATCAATTATGACCGCACTTAGTGCAGTGCAAGCAGTTGACCCTGATACCTATTTCTACGGTGAAGGGTGGAACTTTGGTGAAGTGGCAGATAACCGTTTATTTGTGCAAGCGAAACAATTGGATATGGCTGGCACTGAGGTAGGTACCTTTAATGACCGTATCCGTGAAGCAATTCGCGGTGGTGCGTTCTTTAGCAATAATGCCACAGATGGCAACTTATCTGAGCAAGATACGTTGCGTTTATCACTGGCAGGTAACTTACAAAACTACATTCTTAAAGACTTTAAAGGTAATTCAGCAAAAGGCAGCAGCTTTAGCTGGAGTGGTCAGCCAGCGGCTTACGCCCTTGACCCGGCTGACAGCATTAACTATGTCTCTAAGCATGATAACGAAACACTATGGGATCAGCTGCAATACAAGCACGGCACTAACTTAAGTATTGAAGAGCGTGTACGTGTTCACAATATGGCTCTAGCTATGCCACTGATGAGCCAAGGTATTCCATTTATGCAAATGGGTGCGGATATGTTGCGCTCTAAATCAATGGATCGTAACAGCTATGATTCTGGTGATTGGTTCAACTTTGTTGATTTTAGTATGGATACCAATAACTGGAATGTAGGCCTACCGCCTGCGCAAGATAACCAAGCGAAGTGGGGCGAAATTGCGCCTATTTCAGCAAATCCTAACGCACAAGCGATGGCAAGTGACATTGAGTACGCAAGTAATGTATTTACTGAATTCTTGGCAATTCGTAGTGCCAGCCCACTCTTTAGTTTAACCACAGAGCAAGACATTTTAGACCGTGTTGGCTTTCACAATATTGGTAAGCGTCAACAGCAAGGTTTAGTTGTGATGAGTATCGATGATGGCGTTGGGTTGACTGACCTAGATAGCCAATACGATGCCATTGTAGTGGTTATGAACGGTACGGAGCAAAGCTTATCGCATACGGTATCAACTGCTGCGGGTTTTGAGCTTCACCCTGTTTTAAAAGCCAGTGTTGACTCAAGTATGTCAGCGGCAAGCTTTATAGCTGGTGAGGGTGAAGGTACCTTTAATGTTCCGCCATATACTGTTGCAGTGTTTGTGAAACCACAAGGTGATGCACAAGGCGAAGGCCTAAGTGCGGATGCTACTGTAGGTGCGCCAGATATCGTGCCATTTGGTAGCACAACGGTTTATGTTCGTGGCTCATTAAACGACTGGGGCACGGCAAATAGCTTTGAATATGTGGGTAATGGCGAGTACAAAATTGCGATTCCTTTAACAGCGGGTAGCTATGAGTTTAAAGTCGCTTCTGAAGATTGGTCTACCGTTGATTTTGGTGCGCTTTCTGCAGATGATGCTGAAGTGATCGAAGGCGAAGATGAGCCATTGACACGCAGTGGTGCCAATATGACCTTTACGGCGGCAATGGATGCTATTTATGTATTCTCATTCGATGCCACAGACACCGATAACCCAATACTTAAGGTATATAACGAAGAGCCATTTGTTAGCACACCGATTTATGTACGCGGTAGCTTAAACGATTGGGGTACCAGTGACGAGTTGATGTATCAAGGTAAAGGTATTTACACCTTCACTAAACAATTATCTGCAGGTAGCTATGAATTCAAAGTGGCCTCTGAGGATTGGAGCACGGTGGATTATGGCTCAGGTGAGAGTAGTGCGGCTGTGACTTTAGGCACAGAAAAACAGCTTGCAGTAAAAGGTGCAAACATGACAATTGATATTACAACCGATGGTCAATATCAGTTTGTATTTGACGCCAGTAATCTCGAAGAGCCTCTTATGGCCGTGTTCAACGCAGAAATGTTTGGGGAAACTCAAGTATACTTACGCGGCAGCGTCAATGGCTGGGGAACGGATAACCCTCTAATTTATGCAGGTGATGCGATGTATAGTACAACCATGACATTAGAAGCTGGTGACTATGAGTTCAAAGTTGCTTCTGAAGATTGGAGTACAGTAGATTATGGCGGCAGTGGTGATGCACCTGTTGCTGTGATTGGTGAAGCGGCCTTACTAGAAGCCGTTGGTGCTAATATCGCCTTGAATATCCCGACAGCGGGTGATTACCGTTTTACCGTGCAAGGCCCCGATCTGAGTAAACTAACAGTGACGGTTGAAGCAGTGGAATAGCTTTCCCTGCAGTACCTTTAAGCCGGGCTTAGCTCGGCTTTTTTTGTATTTAATGAAAAGTTTGTATATTGTCATAACTCTTATCAAGGAGTCTATGATGACAGAAACCAGTTTATTGAGTGCCAGTTTTGATCCCAAAGTAAAACGGTATTGGTTATTACTGGGTATTTTTACCTGTATGATTAGTATGGTAGGTATCCCTTTCATTCCCATTGTTGCGTTAATAATCTGGCTGGTGGCAGGGCGTATTTTAGCGGCGATGTCAGCTACTTTGTTAACTCGTAAATTAGTGGTGAAGCGTGGTGTCTTTTTTAAAGAAGAAAAGTCGATCCCACTTGAAAAAATAACCGATGTAGCACTAAGTCAAGGTCCCTTAATGCGTCAATTTGGTCTCTATCGACTGAGCTTTGAAACGGCAGGTCAGTCGGGGCAAGGTGCATTGGTATCATTACTCGGAGTGATTGATGCTGAGAAGTTTCGCGAAGCAATCTTGAAACAAAAAGATGAGATGACTCAAACTAGCAGCGCTAAACCAGAGCATCAACCTGAAGACAGTCAGTTAGAACTGCTACGTTCACTTACTTATAGCGTAAAAAACATTGAGCAAATGTTAGTTACGCTATTAGATGAAAAGCGTTAGGCCATTTGTAAAGTAGGGCTACCAGCTTGTACGCTGAGTGTTTTTTGACGCTCGTTAAGCAGTGTGTAATCGGCTGTTTTAACGCTACTTACATAATGCCACTGGGCAACTGCTTGTTGCTGAGTAAAGGTGACGGTTAAGTAGCCGCGTTCAACTAAGTTGTTATAAGCTAAGTCGTTAACCAGCAATGCAATGACTTGCTCAATTTGTGCGACAGCTTCGCTCGATTGTGTATTTAACGCTAAGTAGTTCTCAAGTCCTGGTGAAGAAACCGAAGATGTCGCAAACTCAACACCGGCAGCGGCTTTAGCAGAAACAGGATTGCTGGCATCAGTGACTAATTGTCCTGCCCAGCTGTTATGTGTATCACCCGCTAAAACGACAAGGTTCTTTTGCGCTGCAATTGCTGTCCCAAGTATTACCTCACGTTCATAAGCATAGCCATCCCATGCATCAAGATTATAGGGCGCTGTCGTTTCTACGCGTGCTCGCTCTTGTGCTGTAACACTTTGATCTCCAGCTAAAATGCGTCCTTTAATTTGCGCAAGCTCACTAAATAACGTGTTTGCTTGAGCAAGTAATGCCGATGGATCAGCACCGCTAGCTTGAATTACTTGAATATTCATTAGTAATTGCAGAATCTCAAATGGCAAATGCATTTTAGTCATCAGCACTTGTTGTCCAAGTACTTGCCATTGTGTTGTTGCTGTCGTTAAACCATCGGTAAGCCAAGTGAGTTGCTCGTTACCTAATAAAGCACGAGTAGGTGAGCTGATTGCTGCAACAAAGTCAGTTTGCCCTTGGCTAGTAGCCAAATCGAAATCAGCATAGTTAATTTGTTCATCGCGAGCTAAAACACGGGTATCGAGCATGTGTAATGACACTAAATTGCCAAACTCAAAGCGTCGATAAATACGTTCTTTATCGGTGACATTGCGTATTGGCATCCATTCGAAATAAGCTTGTAGCGCATGCATTTTTCGCTCGCTAAATTCACCTTCGCCGTCGTTGTGATTTTCTGCGCCACTGTGCCATGTATCATTTGCTATTTCGTGGTCGTCCCAAACAGTAATAAATGCACAATGACTATGGGCAGCTTGTAGGTTCTCGTCTTTACGATAATGGCCGTAACGTTTGCGGTAATCAGCTAAAGAAATGATTTCATCGCTATTGTCATCAGGTAATAAACGGCCAAGCTCGGCGGCATCTTCAGTGGCATAACCTGTATTACCATATTCATAGATGTAGTCACCTAAGTGCAGTACTGCATCTAAATCGGTTTGTTTTGCGATTTCACCATACACATGGAAGTAGCCAGCAGGATAGTTAGCACAAGAGACAACGGCAAATTTTACTTGTTCTATGTTGTCGGTTGGAAGCGTTTTACCTGCTCCAGTAGGTGAGGTTTTACCATTACTTATGAAGCGGTAGTAATAGGTGGTGTTGGCATCGAGACCTTGCAGATCAACTTTTAAGGTGAAGTCAGTTGCATCACTTACTTGAGTTTCGCCATCATGGCTTATAGTTGTGAAGTTAGCATCCGTTGAGGCTTGCCAAACTACGTTAACACTCTTTACGTTTTCAAGTGGGGTTATGCGAGTCCAAATGATGAGGCTATCAGCTAGCGGGTCGCCACTAGCAACACCGTGATCAAAGCTGACAGGGGTCTGCTTTGTGGTTTCCTCATCATCGTCATTAAGACTACAGCCAGTTAAACCGAAAGATAAAACGGCGGCTCCAAAACCAGCCGCCGATGCTTTTAAAAAGCGTCTGCGTGTAAAAGTCATTGCTCTGTACCTACAAATAGAAAAGTACGAGCTTATCCGACCAGTGTTACTATTCTATGAAGCTAAAACACTTGGCAAATTTGTTCTGCATTACAGGTGATTACAGTGACATTTTCGTAGCCAACACGAGTAAGTGCTTCGGCACTAAGTGTGGCACGGGCACTACTTGCACAGTGTAAGTAAATTGGCCTTGCAGGATCTTTTTCAATTTCCATTAATTTCATTTCAAGTACACCGCGCGGGATATTAATAGCACCTGTCGCTGCTTTTGTGGCGTGTTCAGCCGGCTCACGTACGTCTATTAATAAACCGTGATTTTCGCTTAATTCTTGTTTTGCTTGGTCAGCGTTAATGCGGCGCTGGTTTGGGGCAATAATTTTCATTAAGTCAGGAATTGGTGTCAGCATACTAATCCTCCATGCCAAGTTTGCGTAAAATAGTGATCATTGGGCACCACTTAGTGAATGCCGATTGAATTAAGTTTAGAGCAATAAATACCGTAAACCAAATCCACAACGGACTGTGAAACTGTTGTAGCAACAATGAAATACAGATCATTACACCAGCAATTAGGCGAAGCGCGTCATTTAGTTTCATAATAAGACCTCAATAACAGAGTGATGCATTTAATATATTAGAAAAACCTACATTAGTAAATTCTAATATTAGACTTTTCTAATATATCAATCTATACTTTAGCGGTATTTAAGAATATAGAGTAGTGTGATTATGAACATCGATTTTGCGGCTATGGCCGACAATGTGGAACAAGCAGAGCAAATGCTAAAGATATTGGCGAATAAAAATCGCTTGATGATCTTATGTTCGCTGCAAGATGGTGAAATGAGCGTGAGCGAATTAAACGAAGCTGTGCCGTTGGCACAGTCAGCATTATCGCAACACTTAGCGGCGCTGAGAAAAGCGCAGATAGTCTCGACTCGACGTGAAAGCCAAACTATCTATTATCGCGTGGTTGATAAAAACGTGGTATCGATCTTAGCGACCCTACATGGCTTATTTTGCAAAGGTAATTAAGCAATGAATGCTATCGATAATGCAGTAAAAAACAGCTTGAGCGGTCGCCTCCCCGTCATTATTTTTATTATGTCGGTGCTGCTTGGCTTAATGGCATTAAAGCAAACCCCTCGTGAAGAAGAGCCGCAAATTGTGGTTCCTATGCTTGATATATATGTGGCAGCGCCAAACGTTGAAGCGCCAGAAGTAGCCAGGCTGGTAACTGAACCATTGGAGAAGTTATTGGCGCAGTTAACGGGCGTTGAGCATATTTACTCGACTACACAAAGTAATGCTGCTGTTGTTACTCTTCGCTTTGAAGTTGGTCACGACCGTGAGCAAGCCATCCTCGACACTTACGCTAAACTCTATAGCTATCAACACACGATGGCGTCAGTGATCAGTTCATGGCAAATACGCCCGGTTGAAGTGAACGATGTACCCATTGTGATGCTGGGCTTATTTAGTAAAGATCCAAAACTTTACGATGATTACCAACTAACCCGCTTTGCCAACGAAATCGCTAACAGTTTACAGCGCATCGAAAACACCAGCGAAGTGAAAGTGATTGCTGGTAGAACTCGTCAATTAACGATTAACCTTGATGCAAGCGCGCTTGCTGCACATCAAACAACCCTAACCGATGTGTATTATGCGCTTAGCGTATCTAACCAATTAGTTAATGTGGGCAGTGTTGTTGAAGGTAAGCAGCAAATTGCCTTACAAGTGGGTGATGTTTTACGTTCTCAATCTGCGATAGAACGCCTTGTTGTCAACGTGGTTAACGGTAAGAGTGTTTACCTAAGTGATGTGGCCGAGGTGAGTGATGGTCCAAGCGAAGCACAAAGCTATCAATGGTTGGCTCAATCAGATAACCAGCAACAACTTCCTTTAGTTACCATTAGTGTCGCTAAGCAAGCAGGCACTAATGCGGTAGCTGTAGCCAATGAAGTACACAGCATGATGGACAGCTTATCGGCTAATTTGCTGCCAGATGAAGTGGGCTACACCGTACTGCGAGACTATGGCCAAACAGCGAACGAAAAAGTAAATAATCTTACCTCGAGTTTAGTATTTGCGGTGTTTACCGTGGTTATTTTTGTTGGCGTATTTTTAGGCTGGCGACCAGCAATTGTGGTTGGTTTAGCTGTGCCTATTTGTTACGGCATAACCCTGACACTTGATTTTGCCTTTGGTTATACGATTAACCGAGTCACGCTGTTTGCATTAATACTTTCTCTAGGTTTATTGGTTGATGATCCCATCACAGGCATAGATAACATAAGTCGTTTTTTAACGCAAAAAGGTGATAAAAAACAACGCATAGTTGATGCTATGAGCGAAATACGCGTGGCGTTGTTTATGTCAACATTGACTATTATGGTGGCATTTATCCCGCTTGCGTTTATTACTGGCATGATGGGCCCTTATATGGCACCTATGGCATTTAATGTGCCAGTCAGTGTGATGGTTTCTACCATTGTGGCATTTTTTGTAACGCCTTGGTTGGCCATGAAACTGCTGAAAGCGCCCGTTGATGACAGTATGCAACTAGAAGCCAATCCGCATAGTTTGTATGAGCGCATCTTATCGCCATTACTTGAGTCTAAAGGCCGTGCAAAACTCGTTCTATGGACCACATTAGGCCTGTTTGTCGCCAGTGCCATGCTACCCGTCATGCGTGTCGTGCCTTTAAAGTTGCTACCGTTCGATAATAAAAACGAGTTGCAAGTTTTAATCGATATGCCAGAGGGCACGAGCCTTGAGCAAACCGCAGCTTTCACGCGAAAAGTACAAACTGTCACTTGGAAATTAAATGAGGTAAGCGAGGTGGCAGCCTACGTTGGCCAGCCATCTAGTATGGACTTTAATGGTATGGTACGTGGTTATTATCGACGCGAAGCCGCCAATCTTGCTGAGCTAAGAGTATTACTGCTTGATAAAACTGAGCGTGATCATCAATCTCATGCTGTGGTCATGCGCTTGCGTGCAGCATTAGCACCACTGGCAACCGATGGCATTGTTATTAAAGTGGTTGAAGTACCACCAGGCCCGCCTGTTTTAAGTACCTTAGTGGCTGAAGTTTACAGTGAGCCATTTGTTGATACAGACACTCACTATCAAGCAGCTCTTGCAGTTGCGGCAAGGTTAAAGCAAGAGCCGCATGTGGTTGAGGTTGATACCAGTGTTGCTGCCAATGCACCCTTACAACGTTTTGTTACCGATAAAAGTAAAGCGTCATTGTCGGCGGTCTCTACGCAAGATATTGCCCAGACCTTAGCCATTGCCTCGCATGGGCAAAATGTTGGGGTGTTATATGTTAGCGGCGAAACAGACCCTGTTGATATTAAACTGCAACTGCCGTATCAAGACCGAAATCAATTTGCTCAATTGCTCGCATTGCAGGTTCGCGGTGACAGAGAACTCGCAAAAACCAGTGATGAATTTGGGCTGCAAAGTGCACCGCGTCCGCTGGTGGCATTATCTGAATTAGGCGAGTTTCAGTATCAAGATGTTGCTAAACCAATTATGCGTAAAGATCAGCGTAATGTTGTGTATGTAATGGCTGAGCTAAACGGTCGTACACCCGCAGAGATTATTGCTGACGTCAATGCCGACTTAGGTATCAGCGCTGACGAATTTAGCCAAACTGATTGGCAAAGTAGGCACTTTTTCAATAATGGTGGTAGCCAATCTTGGCAATTACCTGCTGGCACTGACGTAACCTTTAGTGGAGAAGGTGAATGGCGAATTACCATTGATGTATTTAGAGATATGGGTATTGCCTTTGCGTTTGCGCTAACTGCAATTTTCATCATCTTACGAATTCAAACAAATTCTGCCAGTTTGTCACTGATCATCATGTCGGCTATTCCATTAACCGTGATAGGTATCATGCCGGGCTTTTGGTTATTAAATCAATTTGGAGAGCGCACCATTGCTGGTGCTCCAGAGCCGGTGTTATTCACTGCAACAGCCATGATAGGCATGATCGCACTTGCCGGTATTGTGGTCCGTAACTCACTTATTTTGGTTGAATTTATAAATCAAGCTCGTAGCCAAGGTATGGCAATTAAACAAGCTTTAATTGCCGCAGGTACAGTGCGTATGCGTCCAGTGTTACTGACTGCAGGAACTACCTTATTAGGTAACTTAGTGATCACCCTAGACCCGGTATTTAGCGGTCTAGCGATTGCAATTATTTTTGGTATTGTGGCATCAACATTGTTCTCATTATTTGTTGTGCCCCTGGTTTATTATTTAGTGTTTGCAAAGGATGCAGCCAAAGAGGAAAAAGCTCATGCAGGGTAAATCAAAACTTATTGGTTCAATTATCGCGTTATTTGTGATCATTGTGGCGGTACTTTACATGGCGGGCAGTTTTTCTGATAAGCAAGCCGCAGGCATGAAAAACCCATCGGCAAACGATTACAATGGTCAGTTAGTGACAGTTACACTGGCAGATATCGCTCGTGATGAAGTTGTGCCAGGAACCGTAATTGCAAAACAAAATACGCAAATCTCATCGCGAGTTATGGCACAAGTTGAGCGTTTAAATGTACGCGCTGGCGATACTGTAAAACAAGGTGATGTATTGATCACCTTGCAGCAAGATGACTTTAAAGCTGGGCTTGCACAAAGCGAAGCACAAATAAACGCAATTAATGCATCGCTGACTCAAGCAGAGAAACAGCTTAAACGTATCAACGATTTGTACAAACAAGGCTTGGTATCTGTTAGTGAATACGACGATGCTAAAGCAAGATTCGATAATTTAACTGCGAACCTAGCGATTGCTAAACAACAGCAAACACAAGCACAAGTCGCGTTGAGTTTTACGCAAATTAAAGCGCCGATTTCAGGTGTTGTGGTTGAGCGTTTTGCAGAACCTGGCGATACCGCAACCCCTGGTACGCCATTACTCGCACTGTATAACCCACAGCAATTGCAATTAGCGTTTAATGTCAGAGAACAACAAGCAATTAAATTGAATGTTGGCCAAGCTCTGACAGTCAAATTACCCGCTTTATCAACGTCAATGCCTGCCACTGTGACAGAAATAGTGCCCGTTGCTGATAGTGCTGCGCGCAGTATGGAAATCCGTTTAGAAACAGATGTGCAAACTGGGTTAATGCCTGGGCTTTATGCGCAGTTACAATTACCGCTCGCCACTGAAAAAGGGGTGTTGATTGACTCAAGTTGGGTGCACCAGTATGGCCAATTGAGTATGGTTTACTTACTTGAAAATAATCAGATAGTGCGTCGTTTTGTACGCCTTGGCGAAGTGGTTGATGGGCAGCAGCACATCGTTTCAGGTTTAAACCCAGGTGATGTGCTAGCTATTGATTTTAAAACTAAATAAAGGTTGCTATTTCGTCCAGCGACTTTTTCACTAAGGCATGCTCAGGGATAGTTGCATCTGTGCCTGGGTAGCCTGCAATGAGCAGCATGTAAGGGCGCTCATTATCTTTATCGCGGCCACAAATTTCGGTTAAAAAGCTCATTGGCTTTGGTGTATGCGTGAGGGTAGCAAGGCCTGCTCTGTGTAGTGCTTGAATTAAAAAGCCGGTTGCTAGGCCAACAGATTCATGAACATAGTAATTGGTATTTTTGTCATCGGCAGAAATACCGCCTTTCTTTTGACTAAACACGGCAATTAGCCAAGGTGCATGCTCAAGGTAGGGCTTACTGGCATCTGTGCCAAGTGGTTTTAAAGCATCTAACCATTCTTCACCAGCTCGGCCTTCATAAAATGAGCGCTCTAGCTTTTCGGCTGCTTCACGAATTTGTTTTTTCACATCGCTACTGTGTATTGCCACAAAGTGCCAAGGTTGATGATTGGCACCACTTGGTGCAGTGCCTGCCGCTTTAATACAAGTTTCGATTATTTCTTTTGGCACAGGGCGGTCGCTAAAGCTGCGAATACTATGGCGACGCTGACTAACGGCTAAAAACTCTTCGGCGCGTTTAAGCATTTCGTCATGAGGGTATTCAATAAAGTCATTGAGTGGTTGATTATTGTGTTCTTGCATGGCTTTTCGCTTCTTGTGTGTTGATGATTTAATTATGAATATGTTGGTTTCGACGGTACTCTTCTAATTCATTGCTCAACCAATCTTTTGCATTGAGTAACGATCCATTGCTGAGTCTTACTTTATAGGGCTTACCGCTCCAAGAGCTTTTGCTCGCTAGGTTTTCGATAAACTTGTCGGCGGTATTTGCATAGCGGGTCGCTTTTCGATATTTCATAGCGAGGTGCTCGGCAGCATCTTGGCTTGAGTGTTCTGTGTCATTGCGTATAAATACGGCATCGCTTTTAGCGACAAAATCAATTAAGTGATTAATTTCTTGCTCTGGAGTGGCTGCAATACAGAATTGACTAATGCTCAAGAACATTAATGCGATAAACCAATATCTTTTCATTGTTATTTTCACTGTTCTTTTTGCTCTATGGTTAAGGTTGCAATTATTGGATTATGATCTGAGCTTGCAAGCTCAGGCACTATAGTTGTTTCTATTTTGACACCTCGCACCCATATTTGGTCAAGTGCTAATCCAAATGTTTTGGTGCGTTTATCATCTAAATAGATAGCCTCGTGTAGGCCTAGTTGGGTCAACGTTTGCTGCAATAAGGCTTGGCGCTCATCACTCCAGGTATTGAGATCACCGGCAAATACGATAGGTCCTTTATGCGTTCGCATAATGGCGGCGGCATCGTCTAGCTGTTGTTTAAAGTCATTTACACCAACCGTAAAGTTAATGGCATGCAGGTTAATACTGAGTAATAACTGTTGATCTGGCAGCGCATACTCCACAATATTGGTGGCTTTTGGGCTACGTAGCCAAGGCTCTTTGTGAGTGAGTGTGCAATGCACAGTGGCGGGCCAACGGCTGAGTGTCATAACTCCAGATTGCACACTGCCACTCTTATAGCCTTTAGCAAAACGCCAATATGGTTTGAGCTTTGTAAGAGCTGGTTCTTCGATAGCTTCTTGAAGTAACACAATATCAGCATCGTCATTTAGGTTTTGTAAATCTGTGAGTAAGCCATCTATTTGTGCTTTGTAGATATTCCAACTCAATAACTTGAACTGATAGGGCAAAATGTAATGCGCTGCGTAAGTTTGCATGCGACTTTGTGCTAACTGCTGTTGGCAATTAGCAAGGTTCACGGCAGTTTTGGTTATACCTTGCTGCTCATCAGAGCTAGGATCGCTCGAAAAGCTATACCAAGACAGCGCGCTCAAACACACAAGTAATAAAAATATACGCAGATATGCCGTCATAATGACCTTTAGTTACTTTCCTTGAGAGTTAGTCGTTGTTAGCCCAGTTTAGTTCAAAGGCTAAATGTTAGAAACTGTAGTATTTCCTACAATTTCTATACGCTTTCTTACCCAAAATGAGTACTCATGTTCTTATACTTACTTAGCTTAACAACTAAGACAAAGGAACTACTCATGAAACAAATGGCCTGTATGCTGCTCGCCTTATCGGTGACAGCTTGTTCATCAGTCACCATAGTGCCAGAAAAAATAACCAATAAATTAGCCACTAAAGCTGATTACCAAGATAGCCGCCCATTCTTTCTGTGGGGGCTTGTTGGTGAAGAGCGCGTTGATGTAAAGGCTATTTGCCAAGATAAAAAAGTTGCCCAAATGCAATCACAACAAACATTCGCTGATGGCGCATTAGGACTAGTTACACTCGGAATTTATGCTCCTCACACAGTAAAAGTATGGTGTGAGCAACAAGCACAGGAGCAACAACTATGAAAAGCTTACTAATAACAGCGGTGTTAGTTGCAACCTTAAGTGGTTGCACAAATATCTACTTCGATAATGGCAGTGCAGCGCAAGGCAATAAAGCGCCTGCAACAGAGCAGTGGCATCATAACTTTGCCGCGGCGCTTTACGAAGGTTCAAAGCCTGTCGACTTATCTGAACAATGCCCAGATTCAGAGTGGCAAACCGTTCACACTTATAAGTCGTTCACCAATGGTCTTGCTGAAATTGCAGTAAACCAAGTTGGGCCTATTTGGTACCCGAAAACAGTTGAAATAAGCTGTGCTCAAGTACCTTATAAGCCAGACTAGTTATTCATAACGCAGTGCATCAATTGGGTTTAAGCGTGCCGCTTTAATAGCGGGCGCTAAGCCAAACACAATACCAATCAATGACGTAAAGCCAAATGACAGCATAATCGCCCAACCCGGTATGTATGCATCTGGCATGCTCGGCACTGATAACGAAATCAGTGCCGCGGCACCATACCCTATCGCTAAACCAATTAAGCCACCAAAAAGCGATAGCACCACCGCTTCAACTAAAAATTGCAGCATAATAAAGCCAGGTGTTGCCCCTAATGCTTTTAAAGTGCCGATCACACGAGTGCGTTCTGTTACCGAAACCAGCATGATATTCATCACACCGATACCCCCAACCACCAGACTGATACCGACTATCCCCGCGGTAATTGCGGTTGCACTTCCGGTAAATTTATCGATATTAGCACGGGCTTTTTCGGCGGTTTCAAACTCAAAGTCGTCATCTTCGCCGTCTTTTAGTTTATGTAATTGACGCAAGATGCGGCGAATTTTACCCAGTACTTGCGTTTCGTTAGCATCGTCTTTTAAACGAAACATCATTTGCACATTAGTATCAACACTGCCGCCTTCTAGCGCACTCATGGTACTTATTGGAATATTAATGTAATCGTCTTGGTCAAAACCTAATAAGCTACCTTGTTTTTCAGCAACACCAATAATGCGAAACCACTCACCACCGAGTTTGATATATTCACCTACAGGGTTTTCAGGCAAGTTGAGCTTTTCGATAATTGAAGGGCCGATAAACGCCACTCGACGGCGTTTTTCATCATCTTCTGCGCGAATAAATCGGCCGAGTTCTGGGTAGGTGCGGTAAGCTTTTTGGTAGTCTTGCTCGGTACCCATCACGCGTGAAGCATGACTTTTATTGCCGTACTCTGCTGCACCAGAAAAGCGCCAAGTAAACATCAGCGCAGTAAAGGTTTCGGCTTCTTTAACGCGTGCTTTTAGGGTTAAAAAGTCGCTGTAGGTTAGCTTTGCTTGTTGGCCTACCATTTCTTTTTCTACGCTAGTGTAAGGTTTTATATTGGTCACATCAGGAGACATATCAGCCAGCTGATCATTAATTTGCTTGGTAAATCCTTGCATTACTGCCACTACGGTCACAACCGCTGCAACACCAATGATAATACCTAAGCAGGTAAGGGCACTACGCATCGCGTTTGCTTTAATTGCCATGAGTGCGGCTTTAGTGCCTTCCATAACAGCGATAGCAGATTTAAACATGTTGTCTTGCTCCTTCGCCTTTACGGGTATCACTGACAACCTTGCCATCAACTAAACGAATAACACGTTGGCAGTGATCAGCAATATCTTGTTCGTGAGTAACCAAAATAATGGTGTGCCCTTCGTTATGAAGCTCATCAAACAGCGCCATGATCTCAGTGGTGGTTTTACTATCTAGGTTACCGGTAGGCTCATCACCAAGTAGAATGTGGGGTTTAGTAACAAGTGCGCGAGCAATAGCGACACGTTGACGTTGGCCACCAGAAAGCTGGCTCGAAAGGTGATTTACCTTATCGCCAAGACCAACCCGTTGTAATGATTCGAGCGCTTGCTGCTTTCGCTCTTTGGCAGAAATAAATCGATACACCAAAGGCTGCATAACATTTTCAAGAGCGGATGCTCGTGGTAATAAATTGAAACTTTGAAAAATAAAGCCAACACTTTCATTACGCTGATGAGCAAGCTCCGTTTCGGTCATGCGCTTTACTAACTTATCTTTTAAATAGTAGTCGCCACTGGTGGGAGTATCTAAACAGCCAAGCAAGTTCATCAGGGTTGATTTACCTGAACCGGAAGGGCCAATAATGGCAACATACTCATTTTGAGCAATTTCAATATTAATATCATCAAGGGCTTTGAAAACTTGTTCGCCCATTTTGTATTGTTTATTGATATTGCTGAGCTTGATCACCGCAGACATTAGTTAGCACCTTTTTCAGGGCTGTTTTTAACGGCTACCGTATCACCTTCTTTAAGTGAACTAAGTGGTCTAGCAGGGCCGATAACAATACGATCCCCCTTTGCAACACCGCTGGTTAGCGCTTGTTCAATATCTGAAGAAATACCCACCGTAACAGTTGTTTTAGTTACGGTGTTATCTGTATTAAGCTTCCAGACAAAGTAGCTATCATCCTCTTTTTGAATAGCTTCAATAGGCAGTTTTAAGCCATTTTCGGCAATGCTCGTGGCGATTTCTGCGCGGCAACTCATTCCGGCATATAGCTGGCGGTCAGTGGCATCAAGTAGTACTTTGACTTTAAATGATAAGCCTTGTGAACCGGCTTGATTTTTTGCTGATGTGCCAATGTTTATGACTTTGCCAGTAAAAGGTTGATTTGGGTAAGCGGCAGCATAGATATCTGCATGTTGGTCTAGTTTTATACCAGCAATATCGGTTTCGTCCACGCGAAGTTCGGCTAAAATAGCGCTTGGATCTGCTACTAGCATCAGATCTGAGCCAATAATGTTGGTTGTTCCGGCAATTACGGTTTCACCTTCTTTAATATTTACCGATGCAAGTAGCCCACTCATTGGTGCGCGAAATACACTTTTATTTAAACGGTCTTCAGCAATGAGTAATGACGCTTGGGCTTGGTTGTAAGCTTCACGCTTTGCTTCAATATCTATTTTCGCTAAATCGCGGGCATTTTGTAGGTTTTCATACACTTCTTGGCCAGCGAGGCCAACTTCATAAAGCTCTTTTTGGCGGCTTAGTTGACGCTCGATATTTTTCAGTCGGGTTTCGCTGTGCTTAATATCAATTTCAGTAGCGCGAAGCACGGCTTTGTTGCGTGCAACTTCAGATTCAAACGCTGTAGTATCTAGACGCATAAGAATATCGCCCTCAGTGACACTTTCTCCTTCTTCGACAAACACTTTCGCTACGCGGCCAGTCACTTCAGAGCGCAGCTGCACTTGGGTGTTAAAGACTAGGTTGCCAGAGGCTAAAATTGAATCGGCAATATTGCCTTGTGCAACTTCTGCAATATGCATTTCTGGTGCATCTTTATTGCCTGTGACTTGTTTTGATACTAGTAAAGCGACAAATGCTGTAACAGCGAGGCCAATAATAATGGCTTTTTTCATGTTACTTCCTTGGTAGTTAAGAGCGGCATATCGCCGCTCAAAGCAGAATTAAACGAGAGCGATTACAGTCCAAATACCGTAAATAACAATACTTGGCAGGGCAGCAAACAGTAGCGCCTTATTGAAAGTGAAATTAGTCCAGCTCTTCAAACCGATAGCTGCGATGAAAATGCTCCAAATAGAAAAGATATTTAGGCTCTCCAATAAGGTGTAAAATGGGTGACCAATTTCTAAACCAATTAAAAGTTGGTTAATCGAAGAGTAGTTCATTAGCGTTTGTGAAATTTGGTTAGTGCTTGCTGTAAGCACTAAGATTAAAAAGCCTAAGTAATAAATAACCAAAGGCATCATGGCCCACACACCAAAGCCATACCAAGCACCATAACCATAGTTAGCTTCTGGGTCTTGCTTAGATACAAATAAGTAGTAGCCTGCCATCAGAGCATTAATAACAGCCAAACCAATGATGCCACCAAAGATGGCAAACCAAACCTGCATATCTATGGTTTGCTCCATGCTTTGGCGAATCATTTTTTGCTCAGCAATAGTGGCATCAACACTGGCGGCTGCCACTTGTTGATCGATTAAAAATTGCGGGTCAGCTTTATTATAAAAAGCAAACATGCTGGCGGCGAGAATGCCGGCAAGTAAAATAAAGGCAACAAAAGACCAACCTTTTGCTTCTTTTAAACCATTAAAGGCTTTACTCGGGCTGATAAAAATATCAACCAATGCGGTCATTACATTTGATGATTTCATTTTTTATTCCTTGTTTTATAACATTTGTTTTTAGGTACTAAAATATCCTGTTTAGTAACAAATTAGCAATTTGTTTTGTAACTGTATGTTAACAGCTGTGATTAGTAAATCTGTGATATGGTTAAAGGATTAATTTGAATCGAACTTATTAGGAAAAGTAGGTCGTTATGGTGAATAGCAATGGTCGTTGTATTGATGAGTTGGTATTAGGGTTCTGGCGCTTGTTAGATTGGCAGGTAACGCCCCAGCAATGCTTAAGTTTTTTAGAAAATGCAATCGATATGGGAGTTTCACATACCGATCATGCTGACATCTACGGTGAATACGGTTGTGAAGCTGAATTTGGTAAAGCACTTAAACTAAAACCAAGTATTCGTGATGAAATCAAAATCATCACTAAATGTGGTATTAAGCCTGCGTTTGCAAGCCTAGGATTACAAGGCAAAGCAAACCACTATGATTCAAGTGCCGCGCATATTATTGCCTCAGCACAGCAGTCACTAAAAAACTTCAACACTGATCGTTTAGATGTATTACTTATTCATCGCCCTGATTACTTGATGAATGCCGATGAAATGGCACAAGCATTTAATACCCTAAAAGCAAATGGTGATGTGATTGACTTTGGTGTATCTAACTTTACGCCATCACAACTTAGCTTGTTACAGTCGCGTTTAGACTTTGAGCTTGTAACTAATCAAATTGAGTTTTCACCTTACGAAATGAAAGCCCTTGATGATGGCAGCTTAGATCAATGCCAATTGCTCGATATCAAACCTATGCTTTGGTCACCATTGGCAGGGGGGCGTTTATTCTCAAGTGATGATGAAAAAGCGGTACGTTTACGTGCAGTGCTAGAGCAGGTTGGTGCTGAAATTGGTGCCACAGGCATTGATCAAGTTGTTTATGCTTGGTTGTTAATGCACCCCAGTGCACCGTCTGTGGTACTTGGTACGGGTAACATTGAACGTGTTAAATCAGCGGTTGAAGCTAAGCAGTTCTCTATGAGCCGTGAACAATGGTATCGCATTTGGCAAGGCTCAACTGGTCATAGTGTGCCTTAACGAATAGCCCTAAACGAGAAAAGGGCCTTACGGCCCTTCGTGTTGCAGCAAGTAACACATTCTTTATAAAGTGAAGTCAACCGCGTAAGCGACGTACACTTTTACATCTGAACCATCGATGTCATTGTCTGAAAGACCGAAAGTAAAGCCGTCTTTCGACACTGAAACGCCGTAGTCGATGATGTCATCATCACCAATGAAATCCCCTGAGTAATGACCTAAATGAAGGGCCATTTCTGCACCGGTACTGCCAACTGGGAAGCTGTAGTCAGCATTTAAATAAAGTGAATCACCAAAGTCTGTACCGTCACCGCTAGCTGCTGATGTTGCTAGTACTGCTGCACCAAAGGTGAAGCTACCCATGCTAATGCTACCGTAGATTTCTGAGAAATCTGCATCTGTGTAAGATGCTGCATCTGGGTATGCATAATAAATGTAGCCAACATCGTAGCTAAAGGTTTCATTGATTTCACCGCCAAAACCAGCATAAAGGTCTAGCTCGTAAGTCATGTCGTCAGCCCAGCTAGCATTCGATACCCAAGTACCCGCATAAAAGCCAGATTCACTTGCGTAGTCGATACCACCTTGGATTGCAGCATCACCGCCAGTTTGCTCTTGACCACGCCATAAGTAATTTGACGTTGCCGCAGCGTTTGCTGTGACTTCTGCATAACTATATGTCGAGCTCAAAGTTAATAGCGCAAGAGCGCTTGCTGCGACCGTTTTTTTTAGTTTTAGCATGTTTCTGTATCCTGTTGTTATGTTGATTTTGTCCCATTTCAGATTGCAGTCTGGTTATTATTCGAGGACATTTATTATGTGTTGTCTGGATACGATATTGCACTGGTTGTGCCAAGTTCATTTTGAATAGGATATTTTATGCTTAAATGCTTTAAAAACAGACTTCTAAGATGGCTTAATTGAAAAAATAGTGGATATTTGAATTGTTCATGCGCACTTGTGTGGTGCAAAAAATAACCCGGTTGCACAATTGCGAAGCACCCGGGTTTCTCTTATTTGAGAGTGACTTAGCCGAAAATCGCTCGCATCAGACTAATAGTCTCTTCAACACTTCGGCCTTTTTCAACTTCACTGATGATTGAATCGCGCTTTGCTTTGATATGTTCAGGGATATCATCACTTGCTAATGCGCGGTCTACCAGTATCTCAGCTGATTCTTTGCCACGGCGTACGGTCTTTTTACCTGCTGAGCTCGTGGTACTCTTAGGTTTGTTTAACAACTTAATATAGTTTGAGTTATCGGCGGTACTTTTATCTGCATAATAAAAGAAGCTAGGTAATAGGGCTTTAATTTCAACTAAAGATTGCTCAAGTTCATTTGCGGCGCTAGCCATTTTGAACCAAGGCATATTATGGATTGCTTCTACAATATCTTGCCAGTAGCGCTCAAAATCACGGTTATTTAATTTGGTAATACCTAGTGCCCCACAAAGGGCATCAAGTTTACTATTTACGATTGGTGTAAACACATCAGGTCGGCGCATCGCAAGTAAGCGAGTTGCAGGAGCAAGCGTTGGCTTTTCATCGCTACCATTAAATGCCATCAAGTATGCAACCATAAAGTGTTGATAATGCTCTTGGGTTATTTCGCCTTCAAGTGGAATGTGCGCTAAGGCTTCATCGAATGCACCAGGCAAATCACTCAACATTTGGTGAAAGCCTTTTGCGTTCTTCGTAGAAGCAAACCATTCAACATCGAAGTTATAGCTGCTTGGATCAAGCGACGCACTGTGTTTACCTGAAAACGCTAAACGGTCTTCAGGGATCATCTCTTTTAATGATTGTGATTTAATCGCTGCAATGTAATTAGCTAAACGTAGTTGCTCATCAAGTGCCACAAGCTCTTTATGCTGTTCGATGAAGCCTGCGATAACTGGCCATGGTGCAACTCTTAAGGTTTTTAATTGCAAAAAGCTGATGGCAGAAATTAATAAGTCATGAAGTTTCTTAAGTGTCGGTAATTGCTTATCTTCTAATAGATCGTAGTTAATGCGATCGCGGCTTGCACTTAATAGCTCATAGCACCAGCCTAAAAAGTCTTCAGGGTGGTTTTCTACTTTAACTGCCATTAGGTTTAAGCTGATATCAGAGGCCTGCTTGAGGATGTTTTGATAAATTTGACTTTCTTGCTCGCCAAGCGCCATTTTTGACGGTGAAATAAGCAGTTTCTTCATGCTTAATCGATACTCCAGTTTTGACCAAATTAGGTTGTTTGATTTTAGTACACAGGGTGCAAAAACAACAGGGTCGTGCATCATACCGAAGTAATGAAATGATGCAATCTTACTGATAGAGCAAGATTGCGATTGACTTGATTAATTAATCATTATCATCAAGTGTAAATAATTGCTCAACGGTAAGTTCAAAGTGGGTTGCAATTTTTAACGCGATAATAACCGAAGGTATAAAGCGGCCTGTTTCAACTGTGCTAATGGTTTTACGTGATACTGCAATGGCATCAGCGAGTTCTTGCTGCGATAAACCCTTCTCTTTACGGAATTTAGCGATATTATTTTCCACTATTATACCTAGTCTCTACTCTGCCAAAGAATTGATACGCCGTATACTAAACACATTTGAGCGAGGTAAAATGTGGCCATCATGCTATGAGATACATTTAAAGCAAGGTCATCAGACAATAAAAAAATAACCCCCATGCTAAAAAGTAATCCAAGAACCACATGTTTATAAGCGATGGTATCAATTGTCTTTAAAAATTCATCGGTATACATAAGGCGATACCCAAGTTTCCATGTAAACCCACCTCTAATCACAAACATAAAAAATGAACCTAAAAAAGCGGCAGCGCCGATAAACAGTAAAGGTGCTGATGTTTGCTTAAGCATTGGGTAAACACTAATGATTAATAACGTAATTCCCATGAATATTGAAAACCATGCGTTATGGCTCATAAACTTTTCTTCCGTTTGTATATCTTGCTTAGACATAATCTTTTCCTTTTTGATTTAAATGTAACCTCTAGGTATCAATGTAACCCTAGGGTATCATTCGGTCAAGATTTATTTGTAACCTAAAGGTATCAAAATATTTCAGCGCTGATTCATGTTCTTATACCTAAGCTTGTTTACAAACCTTTTTGTGGGTTGGGCAATGCATTTGCGCCTAACTCCCGCTATGATATGAACATTGTTTGCCCATTTTTAAGGATGATTATGAAAACCTTACTGAAAGTTGTTGGTGTCATTTTCTTATTACTAATTGCATTAGTAGTCGCAGCACCATTCCTCATTCCTACAGACGCGATATTTAATAAAGTATCGGAGCAAGTAGAACAAACCACAGGTCGTAGTCTGACTATTAATGGCGATAAAAAGCTGTCGGTATTTCCATCATTAAAGCTAGAACTGAATGATGTAAACTTTGCCAATATGCAAACTGGTTCGCAAAAAAATATGGCAAGTATGCAGCAACTTGCTATCCGTATTCCTTGGATGTCGTTATTTGGCGGTGAGTTTAAGCTAGATAAATTTGTTATTAACGAACCAACGATTTTGTTAGAAACCGATAAAAATGGTAAAGCAAACTGGCAGCTATTTGATGCGGTTGCAGAGCAACCACAGACTGAGCAGCAAAAGAGTTCTGGTGCCGTTAACTTACCAGATAACTTTGATATTGAGCTTGGTGAAGTGGCAATTTATGGTGGTACCTTTACTTATCTAGACGGTAAAACTGGGGCAAAACAACAGATAAGTGATTTAGAGTTAGCCATTTTATTACCTTCTCTTCGTAAAACCCTTGAGTTAAAAGGCGGTATTACCTATATGGGTGAGCGTTTTGATTTGGATGTAACGCTAGATACACCCGTAAAAGCGATTGAGGGCGAAACCTTTAATGTCAGCACTGAGGTTGATTCACGCTTGATCGATTTGAATTTCAAAGGGGCAATTGCAGAAATGGGTAATGATGTGCAAGGGCTTCTATCTGTCAGTGGTGACTCAGTTAAAAACATTGCGAATTGGCAGGGTGTTGAGCTTAATGCTAAAGAGAATGCTTTCAATGCGTTTAATGTAAAAGGTTCAATGCATTTAAAAGGTGAGCAGTTTAAACTGGCTGAGCTACTTGCCACCCTAGATGAGCTACAAATTAAAGGTAAAAGCGATATTAAGCTTGGCGACCGTTTAGTTGTAAATGCCGATATTGATTTAGGCATGCTTGATTTAAACCCTTACTTACCTGAGGGGGTAGCTAAAGAAGAGCAAGCAGAACCAGCCTCAGATGCGCCAGCGCAGCCAATTGTTTGGGATGATACAACAATTGATATGAGCGGCCTAAATGCACTTGATGCAAATGTTGTTGTGCGTTCAAGTGGTTTAAAAGCAAATGATATTACACTTGGCGAAAACCAGTTAACAGTGAACCTTAAAAATGCAGTAGCTAACATCAGCTTAGATAAGTTTGTTGCATACGAAGGTAATGGCAAAGGTGTAATCACCGTTAACGCTAAGCAAACACCTTATAAAATTAGCACTAACTTTTCTTTAGATAAAATCGATGCACAGCCATTACTTACTGATGCGGCCGGTTTCGATAAGTTAATGGGTAAAGGCTCTTTAAACTGGGATCTAACGACCACAGGTCAAAGTCAAAAAAGCTTTATTAATGCCCTTAACGGCAAGGTGGGCTTTGAGTTTGCAGATGGTGCAGTGAAAGGAGCCAATATTGCAGAGATGGTTCGTAAAGCAAAAGAGCTGATTAAGGGTAATTTAAGTGCGGTATCAGAAGGCCTGGATACTGGCTTTGATAACTCACAACAGACAGACTTCTCAGCACTTAAAGGTAGTTTTGTATTCACAAATGGTATTGGTGAAAATACAGACTTATCTCTATTAAGCCCGCTTATTCGTATTACCGGCTCAGGTAAGATTGATTTACCAATGACCACTGTAGACTACCGTTTAGTGACGGGGATTGTTGATTCAATCGAAGGGCAGGGTACGACAGATGACAGCACTGGGTTTAAAATTCCTCTGCGTATAAAAGGCCCATTCCATGATGTAGGTTATAGCTTAGATGTGAGTGAGGCTGCTAAAGAAGAAGTGAAAGAAAAAGCCAAAGATAAAATAAAAGACAAATTAAAAGGTCTATTTGGAAATTAATAAAATTTAATTAAAGTCAAAAACAGGGCGCATTAGCGCCCTGTTTGTTTTATAATCAATAACAAACCAGCAAGTCGCTGTAATTCCTTAATGCAAGCAGCACGATTAATTCCAAATTAATTAAAAAATAACCTACCACTTCCTTGTCATTGCTGCTACAATTGCCCGCCCTTAAGAGACAACTTGCTTGTTTTTTGAGTGGAATTTAACCGAAATGTCTTGATTTTAAACAGAATTAAGGCGTGTTGTAATTTCTACACCGGAGGTCATTAACATGATCCAAATGCAAACTCAGCTGGACGTTGCTGATAACAGCGGCGCTCGCAAAGTGCAGTGTATTAAAGTCCTTGGCGGTTCGCACCGTCGCTATGCAGCGGTTGGCGATATCATCAAAGTTTCTGTAAAAGAAGCTATTCCTCGCGGTAAAGTGAAGAAAGGTGATGTTAAAAACGCGGTAGTTGTGCGTACTAAAAAAGGCGTTCGTCGTCCGGACGGTTCTTTGATCCGTTTCGATAGCAATGCTGCTGTTATCTTAAATGATAACTTACAGCCAATTGGTACTCGTATCTTCGGCCCTGTGACTCGTGAACTTCGTACTGAAAAGTTCATGAAAATCGTTTCACTAGCACCAGAAGTACTATAAGGAGTCTATCATGGCAGCAAAAATCCGTCGTGATGACGAAGTAATCGTACTAGCCGGTAAAGACAAAGGTAAGCGCGGTAAAGTGCTTTCAGTTGTTACTGAGTCTGGTCGAGTATTTGTCGAAGGCATCAACTTAATCAAGAAGCACCAAAAGCCGGTTCCACAGTTGAACCAAGCTGGCGGTATTGTTGAGAAAGAAGCGTCTATCGACGTATCAAACGTTGCGATCTACAACTCGGAAACGGGTAAAGCAGATCGTGTAGGTTTCAAGATTGAAGATGGTAAGAAATTACGTATCTTTAAATCTACTGGTAAAACTATCTAATAGTTGGAGTAGAATGATGGCGAAACTGCATGAAGTATATAAAGACAAAGTAGTCGCTGAACTTCAAGAGAAGTTTGGTTTCAGCTCTGTCATGCAAGTCCCTCAGATCGAAAAGATCACATTAAACATGGGTGTGGGCGAAGCTCTAGCTGACAAGAAGATCTTAGATAACGCTGTTGCGGATCTAGAAGCAATCTCTGGTCAGAAACCTCTAATCACTAAAGCACGCAAATCAGTTGCAGGCTTCAAAGTGCGTGAAGGTTACCCAATTGGTTGTAAAGTAACCCTACGTGGCGAGCGTATGTGGGACTTTTTTGAGCGTTTGGTTTCAATCGCTATCCCGCGTATCCGTGACTTCCGTGGTGTAAGTGCTAAGTCTTTTGATGGACGTGGTAACTACAGCATGGGCGTACGTGAGCAAATCATCTTCCCAGAAATTGATTATGATAAAGTAGACCGTGTTCGCGGTATGGATATCACAATCACTACTTCTGCGAAAACAGATGATGAAGGCCGTGCGTTGTTAGAAGCGTTTAACTTCCCATTCAAGAAATAAGGGTAGGGTTATGGCAAAGAATTCTATGAAAGCGCGCGAAGCAAAGCGCACTAAATTAGTTGCTCAGTATGCTGAAAAGCGTGCGGCACTAAAAGCTATCATCAGTGATGTAAATACATCTGACGATGATCGTTGGGACGCGGTATTAAAGCTACAAGCTTTACCACGTGATTCTAGCTCTTCACGTCAACGTAATCGTTGTAACGTTACGGGCCGCCCACATGGTTACCTTCGCAAATTCGGCATGAGCCGTATCAAAGTTCGCGAAGCAGCTATGCGCGGTGAAATTCCTGGCCTTAAAAAGGCTAGCTGGTAATAGTATCACGGGAGTAAGACTATGAGCTTGCAAGATCCTATTGCGGATTTGTTTACACGTATCCGTAACGGTCAGTCAGCGAAGAAAGTATCAGTAACGATGCCAACTTCAAAACTGAAAGTAGCAGTAGCTAAAGTATTAAAAGATGAAGGTTATATCGCAGATTACGCTGTAAGCGGTGAAGCGAAGCCTGAGCTTTCTATCGATTTAAAATATTTCGAAGGCAAAGCTGTTATTGAAAATATCCAGCGTGTTAGCCGCCCTGGTCTACGTATCTATAAGAAACGTGACGAATTACCAAAGGTAATGGGTGGTCTTGGTATCGCTATCGTATCAACTTCTAAAGGCCTAATGACAGACCGCGCAGCACGTAGTGCCGGCGTTGGTGGTGAGATCATTGGCTTTGTAGCTTAATCGGAGGGGAACTATGTCTCGCATAGCAAAGGCACCAATCAATGTTCCTGCCGGTGTAGAAGTTACATTAAAAGGCCAGGACATCACAGTTAAAGGCAAAAACGGTGAATTAACTCGTACTATCAACGACGCTGTTGAAGTACAAGTTAACGACAACGTTATTACAACTTTACCTCGTGAAGGCGTAGCTAATGCATGGGCACAAGCAGGTACTGCTCGCGCTCTAATCAACAACATGGTTGTTGGTACGCATGAAGGTTACGAGAAGAAACTTCAGTTAGTAGGTGTTGGTTACCGTGCAGCAGCTAAGGGCAAAGTATTAGACTTAACTCTTGGTTTCTCACACCCAGTGAATTTCGAAGTACCAGAAGGTATTACGATTGAAACACCAAGCCAAACAGAAGTTCTAGTTAAGGGCGTAGACAAGCAGTTAGTTGGTCAAACAGCTGCTAACATCCGTGCATACCGTAAACCTGAGCCTTATAAAGGTAAAGGTGTTCGTTACGCGGACGAGAATGTACGCCGTAAAGAGGCTAAGAAGAAGTAAGGTAAGACGATGGATAAAAAAACAGCTCGTCTACGTCGTGCTAAACGCACTCGTAGAAATTATATTGAACAAGGCACAACGCGTCTTGTTATCCACCGCACGCCACGTCACATTTACGCTCAAGTAGTTACTGCTGAGGGTAATGTACTGGCTGCTGCTTCTACTGTTGAAAAAGCAATTAGCGAAACAGTTAAAGGCACAGGTAACGTTGCAGCTGCTCAAGCAGTTGGTAAAGCGGTTGCTGAACGTGCAGCTGACAAAGGCATCGAAAAGATTGCTTTTGATCGCAGTGGCTTTAAATATCACGGCCGTGTGAAGGCGCTTGCTGATGCAGCGCGTGAAGCCGGTCTGCAATTCTAGGAGTAGACAATGGCTAACGTAGAAGCAAAGCAACAACAGCCTGATTTGGCTGAAAAGCTAATCGCGGTAAACCGTGTGTCTAAAGTAGTTAAAGGTGGTCGTATCTTTAGCTTTACTGCACTAACAGTAGTTGGTGACGGCGCAGGTAAAGTAGGTTTTGGTTATGGTAAAGCACGTGAAGTTCCAGCTGCTATTCAAAAAGCAATGGAAAAAGCACGTCGCAACATGATCAGTGTAGACCTTAACGGTAACACGCTACAGCACCCAATCAAGGGTCGCCACGCGGGTTCTAAAGTATACATGCAGCCTGCTTCTGAAGGTACAGGTATCATCGCCGGTGGTGCGATGCGTGCAGTACTAGAAGTAACTGGTGTACAGAACGTATTGTCAAAAGCATACGGTTCAACTAACCCGATCAACATCGTTCGTGCAACGATTGCTGCTCTAGAGAACATGAATTCTCCAGAGTCAATCGCTGCTAAACGTGGTCTTAGCGTTGACGAAATCACGGGGTAAACCATGGCTAATAAAACTGTAAAAGTAACACAAGTAAAGAGCTCTATCGGTCGTTTACCGAAGCATAAAGCTACATTACGTGGTCTTGGTCTACGTCGTATCAATCACACTGTTGAGTTAGAAGACACAGCATGTGTGCGTGGTATGATTAACCAAGTTTCTTACATGGTAAAGGTTGAGGGTTAATTCGATGCATTTGAATACACTTTCACCTGCTGCTGGTGCAAAAACTGAAAAGAAACGTCTAGGTCGTGGTATTGGTTCTGGTCTTGGTAAGACTGGTGGCCGTGGTCATAAAGGCCAAAAATCACGTTCTGGCGGTAAAGTTCGCGTTGGTTTCGAAGGCGGTCAAATGCCTATGCAACGTCGTCTACCTAAATTTGGTTTCACTTCACGTAAATCATTAGTATCTACTGAAGTTAACCTTTTTGAAATCGCTAAAGTTGAAGGCGATGTAGTAGACGTAAACGCGTTACAAGCAGCTGGTCTAGTTAAAAAGAACATCCAGTTCGTTAAAGTAGTTAAATCTGGCGAAGTTTCACGCGCAGTTACCGTTAAAGGTCTTAAAGTGACTAAAGGTGCTCGCGAAGCTATCGAAGCTGCCGGAGGCAAGGTAGAAGACTAAGGAAGTACTAATGGCTAAACCAGGTCAAGATATGAAAAGTGCACAAAGTGGGCTTTCGGAATTGAAGCGTCGATTACTATTTGTATTAGGTGCTATCATTATTTACCGTCTAGGTTCATTCGTGCCGATCCCTGGGATTGACGCCGCTGTACTTGCCGATTTCTTCGAGCAACAAAAGGGCACCATTGTTGAAATGTTTAACATGTTCAGCGGTGGTGCGCTTGAGCGCGCTTCAGTGTTAGCACTGGGTATTATGCCGTACATCTCGGCTTCGATTATTACGCAACTATTAACGCATATGTATCCGCCGTTTATAGAGCTTAAGAAAGAAGGTGAGCAAGGGCGTAAGAAAATTAGCCAGTACACACGCTACGGCACGCTTGTGCTTGCTACTATCCAATCAATCGGTATTGCTACAAGCTTACCGGGCATGATGGACGGGTTAGTTGTTAACCCTGGTATCGGTTTCTACTTCACTGCTGTAGTGAGTTTAGTAACTGGTACTATGTTCCTAATGTGGTTGGGCGAGCAAATTACAGAACGTGGTATCGGTAACGGTATTTCTGTTCTGATTTTTGTTGGTATCGTAGCTAACCTGCCGTCTGCTATTGGTTCGACAGCCGAAATGGCGCGCCAAGGTGATCTGAATGTACTTGTACTGTTATTGATTGCTGTAATCGTATTCGCTGTTACTTACCTAGTTGTATTCTTTGAGCGTGGTCAACGTCGTATCGTCGTTAACTATGCGAAGCGTCAACAAGGTCGTCAGGTATTTGCTGCTCAAAGCACGCACTTACCACTGAAAGTAAACATGGCGGGTGTTATTCCACCAATCTTTGCTAGCAGTATAATTCTGTTCCCTGGTACAATTGCAAGCTGGTTCGGCCAGGGTGAAGGTCCGGTCGCTGATGTGCTACAAGCAATCGCTACAACGTTGACTCCAGGTCAACCTTTATATGCGATGGTTTTAGCTGCGGCTATTATCTTCTTCTGCTTTTTCTACACCGCGTTGGTATTTAACCCGCGTGAAACAGCAGATAACCTGAAAAAATCTGGCGCATTTATCCCAGGTATTCGTCCAGGTGAGCAGACATCTAAATACATTGATAAAGTGATGACACGCCTGACATTGGCAGGTGCTTTGTATATAACCTTTATCTGTCTGGTGCCCGAATTCATGACTATGGCATGGCAAACGCCATTCTATTTCGGCGGTACATCAATTTTGATTATCGTTGTTGTAATCATGGACTTTATGGCACAAGTACAGACGCATCTGATGTCACATCAGTATGATTCTGTGCTGAAAAAAGCAAACCTTAAAGGCTACGGTCGATAAGGTCATTTTACGGAGTTGAGCAATGAAAGTACGTGCTTCCGTTAAGAAAATATGCCGTAACTGTAAAGTTATTAAACGTGCTGGTGTAGTACGCGTAATTTGCAGTGAGCCTAAGCACAAGCAAAGGCAAGGCTAATTAAACAGTCGTGCAGGCTGAGTTATTTACTCGGCCTGTGTTTTTAGTTGTGATTTGGTCTTCGTTTGAGTATCCTTACGGGCTTTTCAAACAGATGATTACCAAATTCAAATATAGGAGATGTGTTAGTGGCCCGTATCGCTGGCATTAACGTCCCTGATCATAAACATGCAGTTATCGGTTTAACTGCTATTTATGGCATAGGTAAGACTCGCTCTAAGGCTATCTTAGCAGCGACTGGTATCGCCGAGACCACAAAAATCGGTGAACTTTCAGACGAAACACTTGACGTATTGCGTGAAGCAGTTGGCAAGTACACTGTAGAAGGTGACCTTCGTCGTGAAGTTACATTAAATATCAAGCGCCTTATGGACCTTGGTTGTTTCCGTGGCCTACGTCACCGTCGTTCGTTACCACTACGTGGTCAACGTACTAAGACTAACGCGCGTACTCGTAAGGGTCCTCGCAAGCCTATCAAGAAATAAGGTGGGGTAGATTATGGCTAAAGCACCAATTCGTCGTAAGAAGGTTAAAAAGCAAGTTGCTGATGGTATGGCTCACGTTCATGCTTCTTTCAACAACACTATTGTAACAATTACCGACCGTCAAGGTAATGCACTATCTTGGGCAACAGCAGGTGGTTCAGGTTTCCGTGGTTCACGTAAATCTACTCCATTCGCGGCTCAGGTTGCTGCAGAGCGTGCAGGTACTGCTGCTCAAGAATACGGTTTAAAAAATCTAGAAGTTTTCATCAAAGGTCCAGGTCCAGGTCGTGAATCTGCTGTACGTGCTTTGAATGCTGCTGGTTACCGTATCACCAACATCACTGACGTGACGCCAATCCCTCATAATGGTTGTCGTCCACCGAAGAAACGTCGCGTTTAACAATAGGTTAGGAGAAATAACATGGCAAGATATTTGGGCCCTAAGCTCAAGCTGAGTCGTCGTGAAGGTACTGACCTGTTCCTTAAGAGCGGCGTAAGAGCTATCGACTCTAAGTGTAAACTTGAGACTGCACCTGGTCAGCACGGCGCTCGTAAAGGTCGCTTATCTGATTACGGTTTACAGCTACGTGAAAAGCAAAAAGTTCGTCGTATCTACGGTGTACTAGAAAAGCAATTCCGTAACTACTACAAAGAAGCTGCTCGCCTTAAAGGTAATACAGGTGAAAACTTGTTACAGCTTTTAGAGCAACGTTTAGACAATGTTGTATATCGCATGGGTTTTGCTAGCACACGCGCTGAAGCACGTCAGTTAGTAAGCCACAAAGCGATTTTAGTTAATGGTCGTGTAGTGAATATCCCTTCATACGTAATTACTCCAGAAGATACTGTTGTAATTCGTGAGAAGTCGAAAACACAAGCACGTATCATCGCTGCTCTAGAGTTGGCTGAGCAACGTGAAAAGCCGACTTGGGTTGAAGTTGACGGTAAGAAAATGGAAGGCAGCTTCAAGCGCCTACCTGAGCGTTCAGATCTGTCTGCGGACATTAACGAACAACTAATCGTCGAACTTTACTCTAAGTAAAGTTAAGAGTTAAGAGAGGATAAAATGCAGGGTTCTGTTACCGAATTCCTAAAACCAAGGTTAGTCGATATCGACGCTATCAACCCAACGCGTTCTAAAGTAGTTTTAGAGCCATTAGAGCGTGGCTTCGGTCACACTTTGGGTAATGCCTTACGCCGTATACTGTTATCATCTATGCCTGGATGTGCAGTAACTGAAGTAGAAATCGACGGTGTATTGCATGAGTACAGCGCGAAAGAGGGCGTACAAGAAGACATCATTGAAATTCTGTTAAACCTTAAAGGTCTAGCAGTAACTTTAGAAGGCAAAGATGAAGTTTTTCTGACCCTGACTAAATCTGGTGTAGGCCCTGTGACTGCGGCTGATATTCAGCACGATGGTGATGTAACTATCGCCAACCCAGATCACGTTATCTGTCACCTTACGACAGCTAACAGCGAGATCAGCATGCGTATTCGTGTTGAGCGCGGTCGCGGTTATGTGCCGGCATCTAGTCGTTTATCCTCTGATGACGATGAGCGTCCAATTGGTCGTCTGCTGCTTGATGCATCATTCAGCCCAGTTGAACGTATTGCGTACTCGGTTGAATCAGCCCGTGTTGAGCAACGTACAGACTTAGACAAGTTAATCATTGATATGGAAACAAACGGCACTTTAGATCCTGAAGAAGCGATCCGCCGTGCGTCTACTATCTTAGCTGAGCAATTAGATGCATTCGTAGATTTACGTGATGTAACTGAGCCAGAAGAGAAAGAAGAGAAGCCAGAATTCGATCCTATTCTACTTCGTCCAGTTGATGATCTTGAGCTAACAGTACGTTCAGCAAACTGTTTGAAAGCCGAGCAAATTCAATATATCGGTGATTTAGTTCAGCGCACTGAAGTTGAGCTTCTTAAAACGCCTAACTTAGGTAAGAAGTCTCTAACTGAAATTAAAGACGTGCTAGCTTCACGTGGTCTTTCTCTAGGTATGCGCCTAGAAAATTGGCCGCCTGCAAGCCTAGCTGAATAATCTAAATCACTATATTAGTTTAGTTAGAAGGATAGGGTCATGCGCCATCGTAAGAGTGGTCGTCAATTAAACCGTAACAGCAGCCATCGCAAAGCGATGTTCAGCAACATGGCTGGTTCTTTGGTGAAACATGAAATCATCAAAACAACTTTGCCTAAAGCTAAAGAGTTGCGCCGTGTAATTGAACCTTTAATCACACTGGCTAAGACTGACAGTGTAGCAAACCGCCGTTTAGCGTTTGCTCGCACGCGTGATAATGAAGTAGTTGGTAAATTATTCAGCGAAATCGGTCCACGTAATACAGACCGTCCTGGTGGTTACACTCGTATTCTTAAGTGTGGCTTCCGTGCTGGTGATAATGCACCAATGGCTTATATTGAACTAGTTGGTCGCCCAGCGACAAACGAAGAAGTTCAAGAAGACGCGCAGTCTGCAGAGTAAGTCGTAAAGACACCAAAAAGCCGAGCTTATGCTCGGCTTTTTACTTTCTGAAATTCATTTCTAATAAAATAACTCTATCAATCCACAATCATCACCATACCATCTTGAAGCAACTAGCAACTAGCAACGAAGATCACATGTAAAGATCATTACGTTTCTCTTTATTAAGTAAGCCCATCTTTATACAAACTACAAATAAGTTTTTACTTCTTGTATTGTTTAAATAACCCAAATACTGCCAATTTAGTGTGGTTTTTGCACGTTTCGTTCGTATTTTGCGCGAACAGTCATTTTTTTAATAAAAACTGCAAAAAACAGTTGATCTGAATTCGGATCTCCCTATAATGCGCATCCACCGACACGGCGGACTGCTTACAAAAAAGCAAAACGACGAGTTGGTTGAGTCAAGTAAGACTGAGTTTTGAAAAAATAAACTTTTCTCAAAATTAAGTGTTGACAAAAATAACGGCTTGCGTAGAATGCACAGCCCTTGAGACGCGAAAGTATCTCAAACGTTCTTTAACAATATAAAGCAATCATCTGTGTGGGCACTCGTACAGATTGAGTTCTAACAGCCGATTCTAGTTCGCTAGATGACGCACACAAATTTAGAGTCTCAATTGAACTGAGTGACCAACGGAAACAAGTTTACTTGTTTCAGCACAGTCAATTCGATTCGAAAGAATCAAAATCAGAATTCATTGAGCATGTCCTTCGGGACAGAAAAAACTTTTAATTGAAGAGTTTGATCATGGCTCAGATTGAACGCTGGCGGCAGGCCTAACACATGCAAGTCGAGCGGAAACGAAGAGGTGCTTGCACCTCTGGCGTCGAGCGGCGGACGGGTGAGTAATGCTTGGGAATATGCCTTATGGTGGGGGACAACAGTTGGAAACGACTGCTAATACCGCATGATGTCTACGGACCAAAGTGGGGGACCTTCGGGCCTCACGCCATAAGATTAGCCCAAGTGGGATTAGCTAGTTGGTGAGGTAATGGCTCACCAAGGCGACGATCCCTAGCTGGTTTGAGAGGATGATCAGCCACACTGGGACTGAGACACGGCCCAGACTCCTACGGGAGGCAGCAGTGGGGAATATTGCACAATGGGCGCAAGCCTGATGCAGCCATGCCGCGTGTGTGAAGAAGGCCTTCGGGTTGTAAAGCACTTTCAGTAAGGAGGAAAGGTTAAGTGTTAATAGCACTTAGCTGTGACGTTACTTACAGAAGAAGCACCGGCTAACTCCGTGCCAGCAGCCGCGGTAATACGGAGGGTGCGAGCGTTAATCGGAATTACTGGGCGTAAAGCGTACGCAGGCGGTTTGTTAAGCGAGATGTGAAAGCCCCGGGCTCAACCTGGGAACTGCATTTCGAACTGGCAAACTAGAGTGTGATAGAGGGTGGTAGAATTTCAGGTGTAGCGGTGAAATGCGTAGAGATCTGAAGGAATACCGATGGCGAAGGCAGCCACCTGGGTCAACACTGACGCTCATGTACGAAAGCGTGGGGAGCAAACAGGATTAGATACCCTGGTAGTCCACGCCGTAAACGATGTCTACTAGAAGCTCGGGTCTTCGGACTTGTTTTTCAAAGCTAACGCATTAAGTAGACCGCCTGGGGAGTACGGCCGCAAGGTTAAAACTCAAATGAATTGACGGGGGCCCGCACAAGCGGTGGAGCATGTGGTTTAATTCGATGCAACGCGAAGAACCTTACCTACACTTGACATACAGAGAACTTACCAGAGATGGTTTGGTGCCTTCGGGAACTCTGATACAGGTGCTGCATGGCTGTCGTCAGCTCGTGTTGTGAGATGTTGGGTTAAGTCCCGCAACGAGCGCAACCCCTATCCTTAGTTGCCAGCGATTCGGTCGGGAACTCTAAGGAGACTGCCGGTGATAAACCGGAGGAAGGTGGGGACGACGTCAAGTCATCATGGCCCTTACGTGTAGGGCTACACACGTGCTACAATGGCGCATACAGAGTGCTGCGAACCTGCGAGGGTAAGCGAATCACTTAAAGTGCGTCGTAGTCCGGATTGGAGTCTGCAACTCGACTCCATGAAGTCGGAATCGCTAGTAATCGCATATCAGAATGATGCGGTGAATACGTTCCCGGGCCTTGTACACACCGCCCGTCACACCATGGGAGTGGGTTGCTCCAGAAGTGGATAGTCTAACCTTCGGGAGGACGTTCACCACGGAGTGATTCATGACTGGGGTGAAGTCGTAACAAGGTAGCCCTAGGGGAACCTGGGGCTGGATCACCTCCTTATACGATTTAGAACTTATTTGTTCGTAGTGTCCACACAGATGATTGTTAGTTAGCTAAACCACTTGGTTTAACTAATTAATATGCTCTTTAAAAATTTGGAAAGCTGATATTAAAATTCTTATAGATACTTGTATCTATAAAGAGTTTTCAAAAGTAAAAAATATGCCATTAATCGAAAGATTAATTGGTATCTACTTTAGTATTCTCATCATTATTTGATGAATTAACTTCTGGCGAAGTTAACAGCTGTCACTAACAAAGACCCGTTTGGGTTGTATGGTTAAGTGACTAAGCGTACACGGTGGATGCCTTGGCAGTTGGAGGCGATGAAGGACGTATTAACTTGCGATAAGCCTAGTCAAGCTAGTAAAAAGCGCTTGAGACTAGGATTTCCGAATGGGGAAACCCACCTGCTTGCAGGTATCGTTAACTGAATACATAGGTTAACGAGGCGAACGCGGAGAACTGAAACATCTAAGTACCCGTAGGAACAGAAATCAACCGAGATTCCGGAAGTAGCGGCGAGCGAAACCGGACCAGCCCTTAAGCTTATTATGTGTTAGTGAAACATTCTGGAAAGTTTGACGATACAGGGTGATAGTCCCGTACACGAAAATGCATCTTAAGTGAAATCGAGTAGGTCGGAGCACGTGAAACTTTGACTGAATATAGGTGGACCATCATCTAAGGCTAAATACTCCCAACTGACCGATAGTGAACCAGTACCGTGAGGGAAAGGCGAAAAGAACCCCTGTGAGGGGAGTGAAATAGAACCTGAAACCGTGTACGTACAAGCAGTAGGAGCCCTTCGAGGGTGACTGCGTACCTTTTGTATAATGGGTCAGCGACTTATATTTTGTAGCGAGGTTAACCGATTAGGGTAGCCGTAGTGAAAGCGAGCGTTAACTGCGCGTTTAGTTGCAAGGTATAGACCCGAAACCCGGTGATCTAGCCATGGGCAGGTTGAAGGTTGAGTAACATCAACTGGAGGACCGAACCCACTAACGTTGAAAAGTTAGGGGATGACCTGTGGCTAGGAGTGAAAGGCTAATCAAACCGGGAGATAGCTGGTTCTCCCCGAAATCTATTTAGGTAGAGCCTCGGACGAATACTTACGGGGGTAGAGCACTGTTAAGGCTAGGGGGTCATCCCGACTTACCAACCCTTTGCAAACTCCGAATACCGTAAAGTACTATCCGGGAGACACACGGCGGGTGCTAACGTCCGTCGTGAAGAGGGAAACAACCCAGACCGCCAGCTAAGGTCCCAAAGTCATAGTTAAGTGGGAAACGATGTGGAAAGGCCCAGACAGCCAGGAGGTTGGCTTAGAAGCAGCCATCCTTTAAAGAAAGCGTAATAGCTCACTGGTCGAGTCGGTCTGCGCGGAAGATGTAACGGGGCTAAACTATGCACCGAAGCTGCGGATTCAAACTTTGTTTGAGTGGTAGGGGAGCGTTCTGTAAGCCGTTGAAGGTGTACCGGGAGGTATGCTGGAGGTATCAGAAGTGCGAATGCTGACATGAGTAACGATAATGCGGGTGAAAAACCCGCACGCCGGAAGACCAAGGGTTCCTATCCCATGTTAATCAGGGTAGGGTAAGTCGACCCCTAAGGCGAGGCCGAAAGGCGTAGTCGATGGGAAACGGGTTAATATTCCCGTACTTGGTATAATTGCGATGGGGGGACGGAGCAGGCTAAACAAGCATGGCGTTGGTTGTCCATGTGAAAGTGAGTAGGTTGAGAGTTTAGGAAAATCCGGACTCTTAAGACTGAGACACGAGACGAGCACCCAAGGGTGTGAAGTTGTTGATGCCATACTTCCAGGAAAAGCCTCTAAGCTTCAGATTATACCGAATCGTACCCCAAACCGACACAGGTGGTCAGGTAGAGAATACTAAGGCGCTTGAGAGAACTCGGGTGAAGGAACTAGGCAAAATCGTACCGTAACTTCGGGAGAAGGTACGCTCCTATCTGTGATGAGACTTGCTCTCTAAGCGGACGGGAGCCGCAGTGACCAGGTGGCTGGGACTGTTTATTAAAAACACAGCACTGTGCAAAATCGCAAGATGACGTATACGGTGTGACACCTGCCCGGTGCCGGAAGGTTAATTGATGGGGTTAGTTTTCGGACGAAGCTCTTGATCGAAGCCCCGGTAAACGGCGGCCGTAACTATAACGGTCCTAAGGTAGCGAAATTCCTTGTCGGGTAAGTTCCGACCTGCACGAATGGTGTAACCATGGCCACGCTGTCTCCACCCGAGACTCAGTGAAATTGAAATCGCAGTGAAGATGCTGTGTACCCGCGGCTAGACGGAAAGACCCCGTGAACCTTTACTACAGCTTGGCACTGAACATTGAACCTACATGTGTAGGATAGGTGGGAGGCTTTGAAGCAGAGACGCTAGTCTTTGTGGAGCCGTCCTTGAAATACCACCCTTGTAGTTTTGATGTTCTAACGTTGGCCCCTAATCGGGGTTACGGACAGTGCCTGGTGGGTAGTTTGACTGGGGCGGTCTCCTCCCAAAGAGTAACGGAGGAGCACGAAGGTTGGCTAAGTACGGTCGGACATCGTACGGTTAGTGTAATGGTAGAAGCCAGCTTAACTGCGAGACAGACACGTCGAGCAGGTACGAAAGTAGGTCATAGTGATCCGGTGGTTCTGAATGGAAGGGCCATCGCTCAACGGATAAAAGGTACTCCGGGGATAACAGGCTGATACCGCCCAAGAGTTCATATCGACGGCGGTGTTTGGCACCTCGATGTCGGCTCATCACATCCTGGGGCTGAAGTCGGTCCCAAGGGTATGGCTGTTCGCCATTTAAAGTGGTACGCGAGCTGGGTTTAGAACGTCGTGAGACAGTTCGGTCCCTATCTGCCGTGGGCGTTTGAGAATTGAGAGGGGTTGCTCCTAGTACGAGAGGACCGGAGTGAACGAACCGCTGGTGTTCGGGTTGTCATGCCAATGGCACTGCCCGGTAGCTACGTTCGGAACTGATAAGCGCTGAAAGCATCTAAGCGCGAAGCAGGCCTCGAGATGAGTTCTCACTAGACTTTTAAAGTCTCTGAAGGGCCGTTGAAGACTACAACGTTGATAGGCAGGATGTGGAAGTGGTGCGAGCCATTAAGCTAACCTGTACTAATTACCCGTGAGGCTTAACCATACAACGCCAAACGCGTTTTGTGACAGCGTAACAGACAGAAGTTAAGAAACTAAAGTAGACATTTACTTGATATCAGAATTCCAGATTTTAGTTGATTGCTAAAGCGATTAACGACCCAAATTTGCTTGGTGACAATAGCGTTTTGGACCCACCTGACCCCATGCCGAACTCAGTAGTGAAACGAAACAGCGCCGATGATAGTGTGGCATTTGCCATGTGAAAGTAGGACATTGCCAGGCTCCAAATTAAAGAAAGCCCGATTCGAAAGAGTCGGGCTTTTTTGCGTTTGGAGCTGTCAGCTTTCAGCCGTCAGACGTCAGCTGAAATGTGGGGTTGTATAGTGCAGAGTCTCCCTCAGCAACAAAACCCTGTAGGAGGCACGTCAGTGCCGAATTCAGATCATAACCAACACATTCATGGCTAAAGCCATTCCTACGTGTTGCGTATCTCAGGTGCCAGACATTAGATGGCAGTTGATCTACACGATTGTTTGGTACTTCAGAGTGTTCCTCAGCAACAAAACGAGTAGGAGGCACGTCAGTGTCGAATCTAGGCCGTAACCAACACATTTATGGCTAAAGCCATTCATACGTGATGCGTTGTCATACATTAGATGGCAGTTGATCTAAAGGATTGTTTGGTACTTCAGAGTGTTCCTCAGCAACAAAACGAGTAGGAGGCACGTCAGTGTCGAATCTAGGCCATAACCAACACATTCATGGCTAAAGCCATTCCTACAACGACACTTTTCCTAGAGCCTAGAGCCTATATGGCTTATCCTAACTCGCTAACTTTACTCTCACAAATCGCTAACTCATAACCCAAAAACAAAAACGCCAGCATATAGCTGGCGTTTTTAATCTGAAGGTAAGCTTGGTATCATACCAATCCGCAATAATACTTAATCATTTTGAGGGATTAAACCTGTCGCTATCTGCGTTAAAAATTTCTGATTTAGAACAACTAAATAACGAAATTTTTGCCTTGCTATCAACGAGGTTTTATTGCCTCAAAATAGATCACTTAATTAAGCGAATTGGTATTAAGCTTTTGGACCTGCTGATTTGATTGCTTCTGAAACATCGTATTTTGCAAAGTTTTCAGTGAAGTCAGATGCTAGTTTGTTTGCGTATTCTGCGTACTTCTCTTTATCTTCCCATGTGTTGATTGGGTTAAGAAGCTTACTGTCTACACCAGGAACTGAAACTGGTACATCTAGGTTTAGAACATCGATGTGTTGAGTTTCAACATCAGCTAGTTTACCTGATACGATTGCATCAACTACAGCACGTGTAGTTGGGATATCGAAACGTTGACCAGTACCGTAAGGGCCACCTGTCCAACCTGTGTTAACTAGGTAAACTTTAGCGCCGAATTCACGTACACGCTTCATTAGAAGCTCTGCATAAACGCCTGCAGGGCGTGGGAAGAATGGAGCACCGAAACATGTTGAGAATGTAGACTCTATGTCGCTTGTTGAACCGATTTCAGTTGAACCTACTTTTGCAGTGTAACCGCTTAGGAAGTGGTAAGCTGCAGCTTCTTCAGTTAGTACTGAAACTGGTGGTAATACACCGCTCACGTCACACGTTAAGAATACAACCGCTTTTGGCTCGCCAGCACGGTTTTCTACTTTACGTTTTTCAACGTGCTCTAGAGGGTAAGCCGCGCGGCTATTTTGTGTAAGGCTTGTATCATGGAAATCTGGTACACGGTTTTCGTCAAGTACAACGTTTTCTAAGATTGTACCGAAGCGAATTGCATTCCAAATAACAGGTTCGTTCTTTTGCGATAGGTCGATACATTTAGCGTAACAACCACCTTCGATATTAAATACGCTACCAGGTGCCCAACCGTGTTCGTCATCACCGATAAGGAAACGAGTAGGATCCGCAGATAATGTTGTTTTACCTGTTCCAGATAGACCGAAGAATAAAGCTGTGTCGCCTGCTTCACCTACGTTTGCAGAGCAGTGCATTGGTAATACACCTTTTGCAGGAAGTAGGAAGTTTTGTACAGAGAACATTGATTTTTTCATTTCGCCTGCGTAGCGCATACCAGCTAGTAGTACTTTACGTTGTGCGAAGTTGATGATTACAGTGCCATCACTGTTTGTGCCATCACGCTCTGGGTCACATACAAATGAAGGTACGTTCATTACCTGCCACTCTGGGAAGTCGGCAGTATTGTATGTTTGTGGTTCGATAAACATGTTTTTGGCAAAAATATGATGCCATGCAGTTTCTGTTGTAACTACAACTGGTAAATAGTGCTCAGGATCAGCGCCAACTTCTAGGTGAGAGATGAAGTGGTCTTTGCTTTTCACGTGTTCTTCTACACGTGCCCATAACGCATCAAACTTGTCTGCATCGAATGGGCGGTTTACGTTGCCCCATTGGATTTCGTTTTCAGTGCTTGGCTCTTGAACAATAAAACGATCTTTTGGAGAGCGGCCAGTGCGTACACCGGTTTTAGCAACAAAAGCACCATTAGCGGCTAAAGTCCCTTCGCCACGACGAATAGCGTGTTCGACAAGTTCAGCTGCTGTAAGATCAACAAAACTAGTAGCGTTTGCAGTCATGTTTATACCTAAATTGTGAGAGATTGAACGGGATAGCTCTGGGGTTCTTAGTTTTCCCTTTTGCTAAAAGAATAGTAACAGAAGGATTAGGGATATTCGAGTGTCTGAAGGGCCTAAAAAGGCATATATTTGGCAAAAAACATGAATAATTTCAATGATACCGGTGTCATAAAATGGCGCTTTTTCATGACACCGGTATCATTATTTTTGATAATTTTTTTTAATAAAAAAGCCGCATCGAATGCGGCTTTAATACAATAATATTTTTAATTGGGTGTATCAGTTAAAAATAGCTTTAATATCCTGTTCGTTAAAAATGTAATCTTTTAAGCAGTAATGGCAGCTAATTTTTACTTCGCCGTTTGCTTTTACATCGGCAAGTAACTCTTCTTGACCTACATTCACTAACGCAGCAATTGTTTTATCTCTGCTACAGCCACAACGGAAACTAATAGATTGTGGCTCGAATAATTGAGGGTTATCTTCGTGGTAAAGTCTGGTTAAAACTGTATTTGCATCTAAATCTAGTAACTCTTCATCTTTAATAGTGTTGCTGATAGCTTCAAGATGAGTGAAGTCTTCAACAGATTTTTCCTTATTCACAGGTAATACTTGTAAGAATAAGCCAGCTGCTTTTGCTGTGTCTGCTGTTACTTCAGTTGCAAACCAAAGACGTGTTTTTAACTGTTCTGATTGCTCAAAATAGTTCTCTAGGCATTTATCTAAGCTATCGTGCTCTAAAGGTACAATACCTTGGTATCGCTCACCTTTAGTAGGCGTAATTGTAATAACCATATAGCCATTACCAATTAAGTCTTTTATTGTGCTTCCTGTCACTTCACCTTGTAGACGTGCTATGCCTCGCATGTTTTGTTTATCGTCACCATTAATTACCGCATATTTAACAGGGCCATCGCCTTGTAGTTGAACGGCAATTTCACCTTCAAACTTTAAAGTAGCTGTTAATAAGCAGGTAGCAACAAGTAATTCACCTAATAAGGTTTGCACAGGTGCTGGGTAATTATGGTTTGCGATCATCTCTTGATAAGTGTTTTCAATTTGTACGAGTTCGCCACGTACATCGAGCTGATCAAATATATAACGATGAAGTAAATCTTGTTGCATGAGTTGCATTACCTAACTTGATTTCATTTTTAACAGTTCACGTCTTTGCTTTTTATCTGGTTTACGATCAGGATGTGGAGCAAAGAAGCTGTTGTTCTTACGGGCGATAGCATTTGCTTCGCGTTTCTCAATACTAGCTTGAGTTTCTTGATATAAGGTTTGTGCAATGGGGGCACCTTGACGTTTTTCAAGGATCTTTTCAATTGTCACGACCTTTTCGTCTACCCCTTGTAGCAGTTTAACTACAGCACCGACTTCAACAATTTTGCTGGGCTTGGTACGTTGTCCATTATAATGTACTTTGCCACCTTGCACCATGTCTCGTGCGATTGAGCGGGTTTTATAAAAACGTGCAGCCCATAACCACTTATCAAGGCGTACGTTTAATTCATCTTGCTTGTCTTGCGACTTATGAGTGTTACCTTTTGACACAATTGTGCTCTTTGAAAGCTGCTTATATATAGGCAAAATTTACCATGAAACTTAATCACAAATAAACAGTCGTAGTAATTCCTTGCAGCCCACTGTTCGTCGAATTTACCTTGTTTACAAAGTTTAATATAAGCGCGCTTGTTGAATGAAAAATGAAAAGGTACTATAGGCCAGCTATCAAGCAGTAAATTAAAATAAGAAATAGAGTTTATGGATCAACACTTACAACAAGTTAAACAGTTTTTGAACGGCTTACCTCATGCCAAGCTAAGTGCATTTGTAGTGCTGTTAGTTGTTGTTTATATTGCTTTTTTATCATCCAAGCTATTTTGGCTTGTGTGGCCGGAGCCCGATACAAGAGCACTGCCTGTAACAGGTGTTAACACCATGGCAAAGCGAGCAGAGACTGTAAGCTCACGTCAAATTATCGAACAGAATTTATTCGGCAAAGTTGTTGTCGAAGCTAAAAAACCTACCTCAAAACAAAATCAAGTTATTAACAACGCCCCTGAAACTCGCCTAAGTATTAACCTAACCGGTATTGTTGCGGTAAGCCAAAATGACCAAGCTGGCCTTGCAATAATCGAATCTCAAGGCAAGCAAGAAACATATGTTGTTGATGATGCAATTAAAGGAACTCGCGCAAAGCTAGCTCAAGTATTACCCGATCGAGTGATTTTAGATGTTAGCGGTCGTTTTGAAACTTTGATGCTGGATGGACTCGACTTTACGAAAACAGTTTCTATGCCCGTATTGGCAGAGCGTAAAGAGTCAGAATTAACCGCAGGTCCGCAGCTTGTCGAAAATAGTGAAATAAATGCGACTGAAGATGAAGAAATAAAAGAAGCGCTTATCGAAACGCGTGAAGAAGTATTAGACGATCCCGGTAAATTATTTGACTATATTCGCGTCTCTCAAGCGATGGTTGATGGTGAGTTAGTGGGTTATCGTTTAAGCCCAGGTAAAGATCCTGCTTTATTCAAGCAGATGGGATTAATGAATAATGATTTAGCTATTGCGATTAATGGCTATCAATTAAATGATTTGAAACAGGCAATGTCAGCAATAAACGAATTACGAAATAGTACTGACGCAAGTATCACTATCGAACGCGATGGTGAACAAATTGATGTGCAATTTAGCCTGCAATAACTAGCTTTGGAGTTTTTATAGAATGGTTCACGCGCTACACCTCACAAAAATCAAAAAAGGGTTAGCTAAATATGCAGCGCTTTTTTTATTAACAGGATTATCGCTTTCAGTTTCAGCTGTTGAGTATGCAGCTAATTTTAAAGGCACTGATATTAATGAGTTCATTAATATCGTAGGTCGGAATTTAAATAAAACCGTTATTATTGACCCAAATGTGCGCGGTAAAGTAAACGTGCGCAGTTACGAGCTAATGGACGAGAAGCTTTATTATCAGTTTTTCTTAAATGTACTCGAAGTTTATGGTTATTCAGCTGTTGAGATGGATAACGGTATTATTAAAATTGAAAAAAGTTCTGATGCTAAAAAGTCGAATGTACCGCTGATCACTGAAGATAACCAAGCCAGTGGCGATATGATGGTGACACGTGTGGTACGTGTTAAAAACGTAAGTGTACAAGAGCTTGGTCCTCTAGTTCGTCAATTTAGTGACCAAAAAGATGGTGGTCACGTTGCAAACTTTAATGCTGCGAACGTGATGATGTTGACTGGTCATGCTGCTTCAGTTAACCGCTTAGTAGAAATTATTCGCTCTGTTGACCAAGCAGGTGATAAGCGTGTAGATATTGTACAGCTTAAATTTGCTACCGCAGACGATGTGGTATCTGTTGTTGAGAATATTTACAAAGATGGTGGCAAGGGAAGCGTTCCTGAGTTCTTAATTCCTAAGGTTGTTGCTGATGGTCGTACTAACAGTGTGATTGTCAGTGGAGAGGCGCAAGCACGTACTCGTGCTGTTGAATTAATTAGCCGTTTAGATGGTGAGTTAGAGAACCAAGGTAATACTAAGGTTATCTATTTAAACTACGCAAAAGCTGAAGACCTTGTAAAAGTACTGCAAGGTGTGAGCAAAACATTAGCCGAAGATGCGCAAGGTGGTGCGACTAAAACTCGTTCTCGCAACCAAAACGAAACAAGTATTGAAGCACACCCTGATTCAAACTCTCTGGTTATTACTGCGCAACCAGATACGATGCGCTCACTTGAACAAGTGATAGAACGTCTTGATGTACGTCGAGCACAGGTACTTGTTGAAGCTATCATCGTTGAAGTGTTAGAGGCTGATGGTATCAACTTAGGCTTGCAATGGATTTCAGAGCAAGGCGGGATGATGCAGTTCAACAATGGTACAACAGTACCTGTTGGATCATTGGCAGTTGCTGCTGAGCAAGCTCGTGATAAAACGATACAAAAAACGATTACAGGTAATGAGACTGGTAATACGACTCCTTATGAAGAAACCGTTGAAGGTGATCTGGGGCCTCTCGGACAACTGCTCGGCGGTATCAATGGTTTAGCAATGGGTATTGTTAAGAACGACTGGGGTGCAATTATCCAAGCTGTTTCAACGGATACTAACTCTAATATTCTTGCTACGCCGTCTGTAACGACTATGGATAACGAAGAAGCGTCAATGATTGTTGGTCAAGAAGTACCGATTATCACAGGCTCGCAAACAGGCTCAAATAACGCTAACCCATTCCAAACAGTTGAACGTCAAGAAGTAGGTGTAAAGCTAAAAGTTACACCACAAATCAATGACGGTTCAGCGGTTCAGCTAACGATTGAACAAGAAGTTTCCAGTGTAAGTGGTGCTACTGCGGTAGATATCTCAGTGAATAAACGTGCAATTAAAACCACGGTTATGGCTGATGATGGTGGTATGGTTGTACTAGGTGGCCTGATTGATGAAGACGTGCAAGAAAGCGTCTCTAAAGTACCGTTATTAGGTGATATCCCGGTACTTGGTCATTTATTTCGCTCAACCAGCACTAATAAGCGTAAACGTAATCTGATTGTATTTATTCGTCCTACCATTGTGCGTGATGGCATTAGTATGAATAAGTTGAGCCACTCTAAATATAACTTTATCCGTGGCGAACAACACAAACAAAAAGAAGATGGTATTGATTTAATGCCGTTGACGGATGCACCAATTCTTCCTGAATGGAATGATGCCTTGGTATTACCGCCAACTTACGAAGAATATCTAAAGCAACAAAACGCGAATGAGCGCAACGATGACTAATGCAATTACAGAAATCAATGATGAGTTAGCACCCGATGTGCCAGCAAATCATGATGAGCTGCTAACAAGCGATGATCTTGTTAGCTTGCCAACCAAGCGTTTGCCATTCTCGTACGCGCGTCGTACAGGTGTATTATTAGGTAAAGATCAGGATAACTGGACTGTGTATTACCGCGGTGAGTTAGACGTTGATGCATTACTTGAGGTACGACGTATCGCGGGTCATGGTTTTTCACTAGAACAATTACCAGATGACAAATTTGAGTTGTTGCTAGAGGCCTCATATCAGCGTGATAGTTCTGAAACGCAGCAAATGATGGAAGATATCGGTAACGAAGTGGATTTATTCTCGCTTGCAGATGAGTTGCCGCAAACTGAAGATCTACTTGCTGGTGATGATGATGCGCCAATTATTAAACTAATTAACGCTATGCTGAGCGAAGCGATTAAAGAAGGTGCGTCGGATATTCATATCGAAACCTTTGAACAAGAGCTAGTGATTCGCTTTAGGGTTGATGGGGTATTAAAAGAAGTATTAAAGCCAAATCGTAAACTCGCCTCATTGTTGGTGTCGCGTATTAAGGTTATGGCAAAACTAGATATTGCCGAAAAACGTATACCTCAAGATGGCCGTATTAGTTTACGAATTGCTGGTCGTGCTGTTGATGTGCGTGTTTCTACTATGCCATCAAGCTTTGGTGAGCGTGTTGTACTGCGTCTACTTGATAAAAACAACGCACGGCTGAATCTTGAAGATTTAGGTATGACTGAGCGTAACCGTGAATTGTTTGCTGACTTAATCAGTAAGCCCCACGGTATTATCTTAGTAACCGGTCCAACGGGTTCTGGTAAAAGTACCACTTTGTATGCAGGCATGAGCCAAATTAACTCGCGGGATCGTAATATCCTCACTGTTGAAGATCCAATCGAGTACGAGATCCCAGGGATTGGTCAAACGCAAGTCAATACTAAGGTTGATATGACCTTTGCACGTGGCTTACGTGCCATCCTTCGTCAAGACCCTGATGTAGTAATGGTTGGTGAGATCCGTGACCTTGAAACGGCACAAATTGGTGTGCAAGCTTCATTAACTGGTCACTTGGTTATGTCGACACTGCACACTAATACGGCTGCTGGTGCTATCACACGTATGGAAGACATGGGCGTTGAGCCTTTCTTACTATCATCATCGTTATTAGGTGTGTTGTCACAACGTCTAGTACGTACTTTATGTAATAGCTGTAAAGAAGGTCACATTGCCGATGAGCGCGAATGTCAGTTATTGGGGGTCAACCCTGCTGAGCCGCCAACAATTTATCGTGCCGTAGGGTGTGAAGAGTGTAACTTTAATGGTTACCGTGGCCGTACTGGTATTCATGAATTGTTGGTTGTTGATGAAGCAATTCGTGAAATGATCCACAGTGGTAAAGGCGAGCAAAGTGTTGAAAAGTATATTCGCAAACACAGTCCAAGCATTCGTCAAGATGGTTGTAATCGTGTGTTAGCGGGTCGCACTACCTTAGAAGAAGTCTTGCGTGTAACACGTGAGGAAGGTTAATCATGGCAGCATTTGAATACCGTGCCCTTGATGGCAAAGGTAAAGAGAAAAAAGGCATTCTTGAAGCCGACACGGTAAAACAAATCCGCCAAACCCTACGTGATCAGGGTTTAATGCCGTTAGAGGTCGTGGCTGCTGCTGAAGGTGAAAAGCAAGCTAAAGGAGCGAAGAGCTCTTTATTGAGTAGTTTCTTTAAACCAAAAATTTCTACTTCAGATTTAGCTTTGATCACTCGCCAGCTTGCAACCTTAATACAGTCGGCATTGCCTGTTGAGGGAGCCGTAATGGCGGTAGCTGAACAATGTGAAAAGCCGCGTTTAAAGCGTATGTTAATGGCCGTTCGCTCTAAGGTAGTTGAAGGTTACACCCTAGCCGATGGCATGAGCGAGTTCCCGCATGTGTTTGATGATTTATATCGTGCTATGGTGGCCGCTGGTGAAAAATCGGGTCACCTTGATCAAGTTTTAAATCGTTTAGCTGATTACACGGAACAACGCCAGCATATGCGTAGTCAAATAACACAAGCGATGGTGTATCCAACCATCCTGGTTGTATTTGCTATTGCAATTGTGTCGGTACTGTTAGGTACTGTGGTACCAAAAATCTTGAAGACCTTTGAAAAGTCAAAACAGGTTTTACCATGGACTACCGAATGGGTAATGGCAGCTAGTAATTTTGTACAAAACTACTGGTTCATAAGTTTAGTCATTATAACCGCATTAGCTGTGGCAATTAAGCAAGCGCTTAAGCAGCCGCATATTCGTTACTGGTATGACGAAAAAGTGCTTCATTTACCGGGGATTGGTAAGGTTGCACGAGGTGTGAATACGGCGCGTTTTGCGCGTACTTTAAGTATTTTGTCGTCAAGCTCAGTACCACTACTTGAAGGGATGCGTATCTCGGGTGGTGTATTGGTTAACGAGAAAATGAAAAAGTCGGTGCAAGATGCTGCAACACGTGTAAGTGAAGGGGCTAGCCTTCGTGCTTCACTTCAGCAAACCAAACTTTTTCCACCTATGATGCTACACATGATAGCCAGTGGTGAAAAGTCAGGTGAACTTGAGCAGATGCTTGAGCGTGCGGCAAATAACCAAGATCGTGAGTTTGAGAGCATGGTAAACGTGTCTCTGAAACTATTAGAGCCTGCGATGATTGCCTCAATGGCGGTAATTGTATTGTTTATTGTTATGGCAATATTACAGCCGATTATGGCAATGAATAAGGCTGTAGGTCTTTAAATTAGGGAATACTAGAGCAATTAGCAGTTAACACTGTCGCTCTATAATAAATTTTTGAAGAAAGTTAGAGGTATTTTTGTGAACAAACAGTCAGGTTTCTCATTACTAGAAGTCATGGTAGTACTGGTTATCATTGGTATGATCATGTCAATTGTGGCGCCAAATATCATGGGTCAGCAAGAAGAAGCTGCAATCGATAAAGCACACTTAGATATTCAACAAATTGAAGATGCGTTAAGCCTATACAAGCTTAAAAATAAAACGTATCCAACCACAGAGCAAGGCTTAGAAGCGCTAGTGAACAAAACAAGCATTGAGCCAATTCCAAGACGTTTTCCTGATGGCGGTTTCCTTGAGAAATTACCAGAAGATCCATGGGGTAACCCATACCAACTAATCAGCCCAGGAGAAATCGGTAAAATTGATATCTTCTCTATGGGTCCTGATGGTGAAGCAGGTACTGATGATGACATTGGTAACTGGGATGAAGAAAAGTAACAATGCCTAAATTCAGCCAACTGAACAAAGCTTATACACATCAAGGCTTACTATTATGGTAAGCCTTGGTCGTTTGCGTTTGGCTGACCGTGCTAAGCACGCGAAAGGGTTTAGCCTAATCGAGATTTTAATGGTGCTTGTGGTGATTGGTTTTGTCACCAAAATGGTTGCCTACAGTTTTGATGGTGGTGCTGAAGAAGAACTCGAAAAACAAGCTCTCAGATTACACACTACGATTAATATGGCTTCTGAGTTTGCAATTTTAAATCAGGTTGAGTTAGGTTTTCACCTTGACCAAGATACATTTGAATTTTTAGTTTTTGACGGTGATAAGTGGGTTACTTTTGACCGTGAAAAATTGTTTGCCCCAATTAAGGTTGATGAGCGCTTTAAGCTTACTCTTAACCTTGATGATTTAGCCTGGGCACAAGATAACTTGCTTGAGCAGTCAAACTGGCGTGAATTAATGAGCGGTGGTGACGAAGACAGCCTACTTGAGCTAAAAAAGCTCAAAATACCGCAAGTACTTATTTTATCTTCTGGCGAAGTCAGTGCGTTTCAACTGGTTTACGAGCTTAAAGATGAGCGAGAGCCGCAGTATTTTATCGAAGGCGAATTCATGGCCCCGGTAAAGTTTCGTATGGAGCCTGAATAATGAATAAGTCAGCAGGTTTTACCTTACTCGAAGTGATGGTTGCATTGGCTATTTGTGCAATGGCTGGTATTGCCGCAATGCAAGCAACCGGAGAGCACATTAATCATCTTTCGTCGATTGAAGAGCAAACTTATGCCTCTTGGGTTGCTGAAAACGTGATGGTTGAGCAGCGCGCCAAAGGCGAGAAGTGGACAGGTAAAAATGGTGTTAAAGGCACTGAAACATTAGCTGGCTTTGAATGGTATTGGCGTCAGGACGTGGTTCCTACTGCTGATAAAACGTTTGTAAAGGTAACCATTAACGTGTTCGCCGATGAAAAGCTTGAATATCCAGTTTATGAGCTTTCTACTTATTTAAATAAAGGTGATAAGTAGTGAAGCAACGCGGTTTTACCTTACTTGAAGTGATTGTCGCTATGGGGATCTTAGCTTTTGTGGTGTTATCAACTCATCAAATTCTTGATTCAACAACGAAAGCAAAAGAAGCTTCAGATGAAACGATTGCGGAATTAAATGGCTTACAAACCTTGTTTCGTCTAATGGATCAAGACTTTAGTCAAATGACGAAACGTCAGGTTCGAAACGAAGCGGGTGACTTTCAAGAAACTTATGTTTTAGCTGGTCGCTACGTTCTTGATAGCCAATACGATGGCATTGGCTTTGTACGTGATGGTTGGATTAACCCAATTAATTTACTGCCGCGCTCTGAATTACAAGCAGTTGGCTATCGCGTTATAGATGACAAGCTTGAGCGTGTATATCGTGTATATGTCGATCAGTTAGATAACATGGAGCCTCGTTCGCAAGTCATTCTTGAAGATATCGAAGACCTTAAATTTGAATTTTTAGATGACAAAGATGAGTGGCAAGAGCAGTGGCAAATAAAAGCGTTACCAAAAGCTGTTGCAGTTACTATTCAAAAAATCGAACAAGAGCCAATTCGTCGCGTGTTTTTAGTGCCTGGTGAAGGAAAAGTAACAGCCCAAGCAAATGATGGCAATAACGGAACGGGTGGCTAGCCATGACTGCGATTAAACGCTCTAAAGGTGCGGCGCTTGTTATCGTTTTATTCATCGTGGCGCTTGCGGCTATGTTAGCTGTCGAGATGAGCGCTAATTTAATGGTGCAAGTGCAGCGTAGTAGCAATATTCAAAACCATCAACAGGCAAAGTGGTATGCCTTCGCTGCAGAAGAGCTTGCAATTAAGGCACTTAAACAAACTAAAAAAGATGAACCAGATAAAACGCATTTAGAACAAGTTTGGGCGCAGCAGGGAGGGGTACCATATCCGGTTGATAATGGCACCTTGAGTGGCACTATTACTGACTTGCAAGCTTGTTTGAACCTAAATGCATTGCATGTAAAGCCCGATCAACAAACGGATCCAAATAATAAAACTAATCCAGCACATAAGGCATTGTTGGCATTATTAGAAAATATTGAAGATTTACCATCAGATGAGTCTGAAGAAGCTATGGCTGATAGTGTGTTTGATTGGTTAGACGCTGATAGTATTACCTATCGCTCGGGTGCCGAGGAAGATGAATATTTATCTCGACAATACCCATATATGACTGCAAATAGTTATTTTGCTTCGACCTCAGAGCTTCGTTTAGTAAAAGGCTTTAATCCATTAGTAATGGAAAAAGTCTTACCATTTGTGTGTGTGATTCCAGGCAGTGAGTTGCTACAAATAAACGTTAATACACTACCTGTAGAAAGTGCCATTATATTAAGCTCGCTTATTGATGGCTTAAGTCTTTCAGGGGCTGAAGCGGTATTATCATCACGTCCTCAAGATGGTTATGATGATTTAGAAGCATTTTTTGAAGAGGTTAATCAACAAGGCGCACAAAATGTGAAAGCCGTTGAAGACTTATTCAGTATCAACAGTGAATATTTTAAACTACAAACGCAGGCTGAATTTGCAGAGCTGCGTTTTTCGATGACCACCTTACTCCATGCCACTAATGGTACAGTAACGATACTGGCGCGAAAATTTGGAGGCGTACAGTGACAGAGATATTGTTGATCCGTACGGGTCAAACATTAAAAGACAGCCTTAATTGGCTAATTTACTCACCAACAGAACAAGAAATAATTGCCAGTGGCGAAATTGCCAATGCAACACAACTTGGTGAGCTTACAGAGAGAGCGCAATCACGGGAAGTGGTTGTACTATTGCCAAGTGATCAAGTACAACTAAAAACAGTTGCTTTGCCAACCAAGTGGAGCCGCAAGCTAGAGCAAGCACTTCCTTACATGCTAGAAGAAGAAATAGCCTGTGATGTTGACGACTTATTCATAGCGATTGCAGAACCAACACTTATTGATGAGAAGCACGCTATTAACATCGCGATGACCGATCGTGAATGGTTTGAGCAATGGCTGGCTGAGTTCAATGAGCATGGTATCGAAGTATATAAAATACTGCCCGATGCTTTATTGTTACCTGATGTCGATGACAACGCTCAGTTACGTGCTATTGAGCTTAATGGTCAGTGGCTATGTAAACACGGTAACTGGCATATTGCCGCTGTAGAGACGAATTGGCTTGCAGGCTATTTAACGGCATTAGGTAACCCTGATGTTGCACACTTTAGTCCAGCAACGGGTTTTCCTGATACGGTTAACCTAAATGCTCGAACAGAACAATACGATTTACCATTAGCTTTATTTGCCAAACAATTACCAGAGGTTAATTTTAACCTGCGCCAAGGCGTTTATCAGCTTAAGAAAAAATCAGCGATTTGGTGGGGCTATTGGCAAAAGGCCGCTATTGCAGCTGGTGTAGCGTTAGTTTGTAGTGTCGGTGTTAAGTCACTTGAGCTCTATAAGTTAAATAGCGAACTTGAAGCAATGAAAGCCGAAGTAGTTGCCAATTATCAGCGTGCTTTTCCTAACAAAAAAGTGCGTCCGCAACTTATTCGCAGCCAAATTCGTAATGAACTTGCATTAATCGATGCTGGTAGTACGGCAGGCTTTTTAGATTTGACTAACGATCTGGTCTCGATTTTTAGTCAAGTGAAAGACTTCACACCAGAAACGCTTCGTTATGATCAAGGCCGTAACGAATTACGTATTCGTGCGCGCGGCAAAGATTTCCAGTCATTCAGTAAAGTTAAAGCAATTTTAGAACAGCGTGGCTTAACCGTTGATCAGGGTTCGCTGAATAATGATGGTGATTTTGTCGTTGGTGAAATTAAGTTACGAGGTGCGGCATGAAAAATCAAATAATCAATTATTGGCGCTCGTTAAAAGAACAAGAACAGCAACTTGTTATTGTTGCAGGTGTAGTGTTTGTTATTTTTGTGCTAGTTATGGGAGTCTTTCGTCCACTTAACACGGCTATCGAAAAGGCTGAGCAAGACACTATAAAACAGCAAGAGCTATTAGTTTGGGTTGATGAGAGTATTGCTAAATTAAAAGCAAGCGGTAATGCACGTAGTACGAGCAGTCGTAGTTTAAGCCAAATCGTTAATAGCACCCGTAATCGTTATCAAATTATCATTAGTAAAATGCAGCCGAATGACAATTCACTTCGTTTAACAATTGATTCTGTTGAGTTTAATAACCTTGTTGAATGGCTTGATGAATTGGTTAATTCGCACGGCGTACTAATCGAGAATTTAGATTTAAGTAAAGATGACAAATCAGGCTTTGTGCGTGTAAGTCGTTTGGTACTAGAGAAGTAAACGATGAAAAGAGTTATTTTATTAATCACAGTGTTTGTGATGTGTTTTTTGGTGTTTACGCTGGTAAAAACACCCGCTGCCGTTGCACTTGATTTAGCTAAGCCGCATTTACCAAAGCAATTACAATTAGGTAAGGCCAGTGGCACGCTATGGGACGGCCGCATTATGCAGGTACGTTTTGATGGTGAGCAATTAAATAATGTGCGTTGGCAGTTATCAGGCTGGTCACTGTTCACAGGTAAATTAGTGGGTACGGTGCGCTTTGGCAATCCTCGTGATAAAGCGGATATATCTGGTCATGGTGATTTTACATATGGTCTCTTTAACCAAACAGTCACTGTGAAAAAGACTACTTTACGCTTAACGGTTGAACGTGCCATGGAGCGTTTACAACTCCCTTTACCGATTAGTGCACAAGGCCGCGTAATAGTTGATTTAGACGAGTACAGCTCAGGTCAGCCTTATTGTGAGAGTTTAAGCGGTGAAATCGCGAGCCCTAACATTGATGTCAAAGGAATGAACAACTGGTTTAGTATTGGTCCTCTGAGCGGCCGTTTAAGTTGTAAATCGGGTGATGTAGCAGTACTGGTAGACCCAGAAAACCGTTTAGGACTTGAAGCTGATGCAGTATTAAAAGCGAATCTAGACTTTAAAGTAGCTGGCTATATTAAACCTGAAGCAAGCTTACCAAAAGAAGTGCATGATGCAGCTAAGTTCCTTGGTCGTCCTGATAACGAAGGCCGTTATCCGCTTAACTTTTAAATTGGATTAATTGAATAGTATGCAATTACCTGAGTTTTCAAAGCAGCAAAGCGAGCTTCTAAGTCAGTTTTTAGCGCAGCATCCAGATGCGCTTACTTTGGCGCAAACCCAAGGTTACTTGTTTGCCGTGATTTGTGCTCCTGAGCCGCTTGATGTTCACCAGTGGTTAGAAGAGGTTGCACCAGGCTCTGATGGGCAAATGGATGAGCAAGTACTGTTTGCATTTATGGCCTTGTATCAGCAGATCAGCGAGCAAGTATTTGAAACGGGTTTTGCATTACCTGTGAGCCTACAGCTGAGCTCTCAAGGGCAACAATACCTAGATATTCAAGAATGCCAGCATTGGAGCCAAGGTTTTATGCATGGTGCACAAGGCTACGTTAATAAGCTACTAAGTGCTCCACATTTAGCTGATGAACTTAAAGAAGCGTTGGCTACCGCGCTGCAAAGCTTAGGCTTTTTTACTCTTGAAAGTAGTGAAATTGCAGCCCTCGCAACTGAGCATGGTTTATCTGAAGGGCAATTATGTCAGCAGCAGTATGAAGTGATGAATGAGTTTGCCGCTGGCTTTGCAGAACTTATTGAAGTTGTTGCTGTAAATAGCCAACTTTATAACGATGAGGGCTGGAACTAACCCAGCTCTAATAGGATGTCTGTGCAACCTTTGCTACAGCGTACAACGCCTTTACCTGGCTGATCAGTTTTTAAGTCTAAGGTAAGGGCGCCTTTACACACTTCACAGTATAAGGTTTGCCCTTTACCCAGCTTTTTTAAAATATTGCGCTGTTTTGCGAACGAATCGCTGGTTTTTTTGTTTAAAGCAGAAAAGTCCATTACTTGTTTAGCCTTTCCTCAAGCGCATTCGAGACAATACTACATACTCGGTTTAAGCGGTCACCATAAAAATACAAGTTAATGTCTTTTTCACGGCAGTAGTGTAAGTGAAAAATTTGCAGCTTATCGTCTGTTGTAAATGTGTCCTCAATATATTCAAGCTCTGAATTAGATAAATTGAGTTGTGACTTAATATTATTTTTTGCCATATTCGCCGCGGGACTACGATTAATTTTACTCGCATCAGATAGTAATGATACGCCATCTCCTAGTAACCTTTCCCTAGGCTCTTTGATCAAAGGGTGATCAATCGTGAAAAGTGCTAAAATAATAAGCACTAAAATAAGAAATTTTTTCATAGCACAATAATCTTTGATCTAAATAAATACGGTATAGGTGCAAGTTTAATAAAATGGTCGTTTTAAAAGCAAGCAGATACGATTAAATAATTAAAATGTCGTATTTTCGATCAATCCCTGAAATTTTTTATAGATTGAGTATAATGCTTTATAGATTTGAAGTTTCAGAAATCTTTGAACGTAATGAGATGTATTCTGATTTGCCTAAGAGCTTAGAGAACCATCTGCTATAAACATATGTTTGAATGTTATTTCCTAGTGGCGTTGAGGAATTTTAATGGATAAACAGATTAAGGTTAAAAATATCCCAACGGAAGTGAAAATCCAGAAACCGGAAAATGCTTCCCTCGATGATAGATTTAATCCACGCAACCGTATTTATGTTCGAGCTGTAACTGGCTTACATCAATTGCTCAGACAGCGAATTGGTTTTGTCGGTATGCTTGCGTTTATGTTACTACCTTGGATTAATTTCCACGGCCAACAAGCTGTATTGTTCGATTTGGTAGGGCAAAAGTTTAACATTTTTGGCTTAACGCTTTGGCCACAAGACCTGACAATCCTTGCCTTTATTTTAATGTTGGCGGCTTTTGCTCTTTTCTTGGTAACTACTTTCTATGGTCGGGTTTGGTGCGGTTATACCTGTCCACAAACCGTTTGGACCTTTATTTTCATTTGGTTTGAAGAAAAGTTTGAAGGTAGCGCTAATCAGCGTAAGAAACTTGATCAACGCCCGATGGATTTTGATAAGTTTTGGCGAAAAAGTGCTAAACACGGAAGTTGGTGGTTATTCTCACTTTATACCGCATTTACCTTTGTTGGTTATTTTACGCCTATCCGCCAACTATTACCTGATCTGTTTACTCTTGATGCAACAGCATATTCATATATTTGCTTAGCCGTATTTGCGGTGTGTACCTATGGTAACGCGGGTTGGATGCGCGAAATTATGTGTTTACACATTTGCCCATACTCTCGCTTTCAATCAGCTATGTTCGATAAAGATACCTTCACAGTAAGCTATGATGAAGCGCGTGGTGAGAGCCGTGGTCCACGTTCACGCAAACAAGATCCAAAAGAACTTGGTTTAGGTGACTGTATTGACTGTAACTTGTGTGTTCAGGTTTGCCCGACGGGGATCGATATTCGTAATGGTTTACAATACGAATGTATAAATTGTGGTGCGTGTATCGATGCATGTGATGGGGTGATGGATAAAATGAATTACCCTCGCGGACTTATTTCCTATACCACAGAGCGTAATTTAGAAACACCAGATAACAAAACCCATGCACTTCGTCCTAAGTTAATTGGCTATCTCGTCATCTTAGTGCTGCTAACTGGGGCGCTGGTGGCGAACATTGCAATGCGTAAACCTATGGACTTAGATATTATTCGTGACCGTAATCAGTTATACCGTGTTGACTTTAATGGTTTAGTTGAAAATACCTATACATTAAAGGTTATCAATAAAGCGCAACATGAGCAGACATTTAATATTCGTGTCGAAGGGCTTGATAACTTTGAGTACATAGGCAAACAAACATTTACTGTGCCTTCTGGTGAATCATACAATGTACCACTGTCATTGGTTGTTGACCCTTATGATTTGAAAAAGCCAATGACAAAGTTTGAGTTTATACTTTCTGTCGATGGTGAGCCTGATGTGCAGATTTCACAGCCGAGTAACTTCTTTAAGGCACGATAATTAAGTACACTGAGTAAATGAATAAAAAGCGGGATTTTCCCGCTTTTTTTATATGATGAGACATTATGAGTAAATTTAGTTTTGTTGACCTTACACCCGATTCAATTTTAGATGCAGTTGAAAGTATCGGTGTCTATGCTGAATCAGGACTGCTGGCATTAAATAGCTACGAGAACCGTGTTTATCAATTTAAAGCAGAAGATGGCCAACGATATGTTGTTAAGTTTTACCGACCAGAACGCTGGAGTAAGGCGCAAATTTTAGAAGAGCATGCGTTTGCATTTGAACTTGCTGAGGCCGAAGTGCCGGTTGTTGCGCCTGTTATTATCGAAGGGCAAAGCTTGTTTGAGCATAATGGCTATTTGTTTACGTTATTCCCTAGTGTGGGTGGCCGCATTTTTGAAGTTGATAATTTAGATCAACTCGATGTGCTTGGCCGTTTAATTGGTCGAATGCACCAGGTAGCAAAAGCAAAGCCATTTGAACATAGGCCTGTGATCAGTTGCGAAGAATATCTTCAGACAGCTAAAGTTCAGTTACAGGCAAGTAACTTGGTGCCAATGACATTAGAGAACGCCTTCTATACAATTTTAGATTTGGTAATCAAAGAAACCACACAACAGTATAAAAATGTTGAAACTATCCGCCTGCACGGTGACTGCCATGCTGGTAATATATTGTGGTCTGGTGATGCATTGATGTTCGTTGATTTGGATGACAGCCGACAAGGACCTGCCATTCAGGACCTTTGGATGATGCTCAGTGGCGATCGTAACAACCAACTGTTACAGTTAGACACTTTAGTGGCTGCCTATGAAGAATTTTGTGACTTCGATCACAGCCAATTAAAACTGATAGAACCACTCAGAGCGATGAGAATGGTGCATTACATGGGGTGGTTGGCAAAAAGATGGGATGATCCAGCATTCCCACGGAACTTTTCATGGTTTGCTGAAGACAAATACTGGGAACAGCAAATACTAGCGTTAAAAGAACAGCTTGCAGCGCTACAGGAAGCACCATTAAAATTATTACCATAAATTTTTAAAAGCTAATAAAGACGAGAAAATAATGTTTAAAAAATTAAAGTTAAGTCTACTCATTTTATGTTTACCTTTTGCAGCCCTTGCTGCTGATTTTGAAGCAGGTAATCAATATGAAGTTTTAAAAGTTGAGAAAAGTGCAACACCTCAAGTAACCGAGTTCTTTTCGTTTTATTGCCCACACTGTTTTCAGTTTGAGCCTGTAGCAAAAGCATTAACTGCAAGTCTTCCTGAAGGTACCGAGTTTGTAAAAAGCCATGTTAACTTTTTAGGTGGTGTATCTAAGCAAACACAAAGTAATTTAAGCTATGCCTACTTAATTGCTAAGCAGCATGGCAAAGCAGAGCAAGTTGCTGACCAAATTTTTAATAGCATCCACAGACAACGCGCTTTACTTAAAGACATGAAAGACGTTAAAGCATTACTTGCGACCAATGGTATTAGCAACGATGTGTTTGATGCTGAAATTGCAAGCATGCCAGTGATTAGTGCTGAAAAAGCGATGCAAGATAAACAGCAAAAATATTCTGACATGGGTGCGTTAACAGGTGTGCCTACTTTTATCGTAAATGATAAATATAAAATCAATTTAAATACCATCAAAAGCCAGCAGATGCTTGATGAGTTAGTCGAATTCTTATTAAAACAATAATTTTGGAGTAAAGAAGTAATGATCAAGTTAGTAAAAGCTGTATTAATGGCTGCCACGCTAGGTTTAGCGGCAAATGCCTCAGCTGCTCAATATGAAGAAGGTAAGCATTATGAAACGATTGATGCACGCGCTTCTAAAAAGCCTGAAGTAAAAGAGTTCTTCTCATTCTACTGCCCACACTGTAATAACTTCGAGCCAGTAGTGAAAGAGCTTAAAACACTTCTTAAAGAGGGCGTAAAGTTCAAAAAGAGTCATGTTGATTTTTCAGGTCCTCGTGACCCAGAGATTCAAACCATCTTAGCGCAAGGTTATGCGACGGCTAATGTGTTACCACAGAAAGACGCGTTAGTAGCCGCTGTGTTTAATCATATTCACGGTAAGCGTGCACGTATTAACGAACTAGCAGACATGAAAGACATCTTCGTTTCACAAGGTGTATCGGCTGAAGATTTTGATAAGTACTACAACAGCTTCTCTGTACGTACTATGGCGTCTAAAATGAAACGCGACCAAGAATACTACCAACAAAAAGGTGCTTTAAAAGGCGTTCCAACTTTTATTGTTAATGGTAAATATCGCGTGATTATAGGTGCGGATTCAGGTATTAGCGATGCAAAGAGCATGGCAGACTTAATTAATTACCTAGCTGATAAATAAGTTTAGTTTAATTAAAATTAAAGCTCCGCACGCGGAGCTTTTTTATTGGTAAAGCAAATGCAAAAAATACTAGTTTCAAGCTGTTTGTTAGGAAACCCTGTTCGTTATGACGGGCAATCGCAAAACTTACTTCATCCTGGCTTAGAAACTCTAAAACAGCAGGGAAGGCTTATTGCATTCTGCCCTGAAGTAGCTGGTGGCTTACCTACACCAAGGCCGCCAGCAGAAATTAAATTGGGAAGAGTACTCACCAAAGATGCGCAAGATGTCACAGTGCAATTTGCTTATGGTGCAGAACAAGCTCTTAAACTTTGCCAAAAGCAAGGTATTCGTTATGCCTTGTTAAAAGAATCAAGCCCGTCATGTGGTCGCAATACGATTTACGATGGTAGTCATTCTGGAAGGAAAATTTCAGGGATGGGGTTAACTGCAAAGCTGTTAACTGACAACAATATAGAAGTGTTTAGTGAGCAGCAGTTGCCAGCACTATTTAAAGCGCTGGCAGACTAATTTTATTTACGCTGTAAAAACACACCTGATTCGATGTGGTGGGTGTAAGGGAATTGATCGAAAATAGCAAAACGCTTTACTGCATGGGTTTTGCATAAGTGGTCAAGGTCACGCTCTAGGGTATCTGGATTACACGAGATATAAATAATATTGTCGTAGTTCGCAACTAGGTCACAAGTCAGTGTGTCCATGCCAGCACGTGGTGGGTCCACCAAGATTGTTTGGCAGTTATAGCTTTTCAGATCAATGCCATCCAAACGAGAGAAAGTGCGCTCGCCTTTCATTGCTTGAGTGAACTCTTCACTCGACATACGAATGATATCTAAGTTTTCAACCTTGTTCTGCGCGATATTGTATTGTGCAGAGTAAACCGATGATTTTGAAATCTCAGTCGCTAATACGCGGTCGAATGAATCTGCAAGAGCAATGGAGAAATTACCATTCCCGCAATATAACTCCAGTAAGTCATTGCTAAGTGGTTGGCAAAGCGCTTGTGCCCACTCTAGCATCTTGATGTTCACTTTCGCATTAGGTTGAGTAAAGCTATTTTCGACTTGTTGATAGATAAGCTCTTTACCGTTTACGTTTAAACGCTCAATAACGAAATCATTACCAATCACTTCTTTTTGCTTGCGAGCACGGCCAATAAAATCAATTTTAAACTGTGTGCTAAGTTTTGCTTTAAGCTCTTTAATAGCTTGTAGCCACTGCTCATCTAATTGTTTGTGGTATAACAAACTAACTAGAATCTCGCCACTTAAGCTTGAAAGATAATCGATTTGAAACAGCTTGCGACGCAGAACTTCATTGTCTTTTAAGTTTTCGATCATGGCTTGCATGACTTCACCCACTAAAGGCGCTGCAGGGTCAAACTCGTCAACACGGATCTTTTCTTTAGTTTGTTGATCAAACATGATGTGAAAAAGGTCTTCACCTTCATGCCAGACACGAAACTCTGCACGTTGGCGGTAATGAATAGGGTCAGAGCCAAACACTTCTAATTTTTCGACCCCAAAACGTCTAAACTGTGAGGTGATGCGCTGCTCTTTCTCACTCAATTGTGCATCATATTGAGTTGTATCAATTTTTATAACCGCCATGGCTGATTACCTTTTATCTCTTAGCTCTATAACGGCGCTATTGTAGGGAGCGCTGAGGATTTGTCTAGTTTTGTTATTTATTTTAGTGTCGTTTTTTTATACAAAAAACTTAAGTTCTGTGGTTTTTGGCCGATAATGAGTTAACCATAACATGGAGTCGGATCATGAAAATTGGCAACCTAGGCTATATGCCTAATACAAATGTGAATAAATACAATGGCAAACAGGCATTGCAGCAGCCTACTATTCAAAATCGTCAAGATAGTTACCAGCAACGAGGCCGAGAGCTGGCTGCTAAAGTTCTTGATGATAAACTTGCTGAGGCACTAGGTTTACCTAAAGCCGAAGAGAAAAAAGATAAACCACTGTTCGACTTTGAAGAGATCGTTAAAAACGTTCTCGACTTTGTTGGCGGTGCGCTTCGCAAAGCAAAAGCAGATGGTGCTGATGATGAAAAGCTCAAAGGTATGCTTGGTGATGCACGAAAAGGTGTACAAATGGGCATCGACGATGCTTATGATGAGCTAAAAGGGTCAGGTATTCTTAATGATGACATCGAAGAGGGTATCGAAAAGTCTAAAGAAGGTATCTATAAAGGTATTGATGAATTAGAAGAAGACTTGTTCAATCCTAAACCAAATTCGGTTTCAGTAAGCCAGGCCCAATACGTTAGTTTAAGTAATAATGCAGAATACACTTTCACTACTGCTGAAGGTGATGAAGTGAGTATTAGCTTTGCTGATGCATACGAAAGTAAGTCAGCAAGCGGCTATAGCAAAAATGGCGATAACGAAGCGTTTGTCAGTGAATCTTCTCAATCACGTGACTTATCATTCTCGATGACAGTCAATGGTGATTTAAATGAGCAAGAGCAGCAAGCTATCAATGAATTGATGGAAGACTTGCAGAGTGTTAGCGAAACATTCTTCTCTGGTTCATTAGAAGATGCCTTTGAACAAGCTAAAGAGTTGAACTTAGGTAACGAGCAACTCGTTGGCTTTACCATGGATCTGAAACAAACAAAAACAGTTGCTGCTATAAAAGGGTATGAAGAATATAAACCATCCCCTGAAAAAGAAGTCGCTGATAAAATAGCGCCATTTAATGACGATTTGAAACAAGCGTTCAATAAAGCGGGTGAGTTAGGTTTGCAAAATGAACTTGCTGGTATCTTACAATGGTTAAACCAAGATAAAGAAGAAGTAAGCAAGCTGGTGGATTATACTAAAGCAATGTTTGAACAAATGAATAAACTACGTTCGGCAACTGAAGAAGCTTAACCCTTTCTTTATTTTTATATAGCTGCATGGCAAACTGCTGGCCTTTGATGATCCGAGGTAAGCAGTTTGTCAGTTCATATAATGGTGTTTGATTCTGGTATAGGTGGGACAACCGTACTTGAGCAGATCCAAGCACTGATCCCAGATGCTGATTATAGCTATTTTATGGATAATGCTTTATTGCCATATGGCGCGCAAAGCCAGCAAACGATTATAACCCGCCTTTTTGCGCTACTACAGTTTATCGAAATAGAAAAATTACACGTAGATATTCTAGTAATTGCGTGTAACACCGCCTCTACATCTGCATTAGAAACTATTCGCCCGTATACAAATATAGAAGTAGTTGGTGTTGTGCCTGCGATAAAGCCAGCAAGCGCTTTAAGCAATAGCAAACATATTGGTTTGTTGGCAACGCCATCGACGACCAAGAGCCACTATACTGCAAACTTAATTAGTACTTATAGCCAAGGCACTCAAGTCAGTTTATATGGTTCAACTGAGCTGGTGGAAATAGCAGAAACACTGTTTCATACGCAGACACTCAATAAAGAAAAACTTGAAAAAGAATTGTGTGGTCTAGCTATCGCAGAAGATATAGATGTATTGGTACTTGGCTGTACACACTTTCCATTATTAGCAAATGCGATTAATGACTATTATAAACAACGGATCTTACTTATAGATTCAGGCAAAGCGATTGCTAATCGCGTTAAAAGTTTAATTGAACTTCGGGGATACACTGTAACCGGAGATAAAAAAAAGCCGCTGCACTTTTATGCAACGGCTCCTATTTGTCACTCGCAATTAAACGTTGAGCTGATTACGCTGACTGATCAGATCCCTCACGGAAGCTATTAGTCTCGTTCTCTTGTTTTTGTTTTGCTTCACGTACTTTTAAAGTACGCTGTTGGAATTCGCTATCATTTAATTGATTGATTGCGTTTTCAGCATCTGCTTCAGCCATTTCCACAAATCCAAAGCCACGACGTTTACCTGTGTTTTTATCTTTTAGTAAGCGTACGTTGAAAACTTTGCCTTGTTCTTCAAATAAAGCACGAACAACACCTTCATTAGCACGATAAGGTAGGTTGCCAACATAAAGAGTTTTTGTTTTTACTTCGGCCTCCTCACTTGACGTTGATGAAAGCGCAGCAATAACTAAAGCACCAATTAATAAGCCTGCACCAAATAGCAATGCTGGGTCTAACGCTAAGCTTGCAAATGCAAACTTAACAACTACAAACCCCAAAACAGCAAGAATAACGGAGAAAAGAAAAGATTTTTGATCGGGTAATTTCATTTTGATCTACCAATAAACAAGAAATAAACATTAATTTAACATTGTGAACTTGCTATCTTAACGAGTTAAATGAACATAGCAATGAAATTTGCATGAAATTATGAATATTGGCATAAAAAACAGCCATAATAGCGACCGTTTTTGCTATTTTCGGTAATTTTAGTTCGCTTTTTGAGCGAACAGTAAAAAGATCGAAAAAAAGTGTTGATCTGTTTTTGGATCTCCCTATAATGCGACCCCACTGACACGGCGGGCAGCAACGAAAGACGCTGAACAACGTAGCAGAGAGTTAAGTGAAACTTCGGTTTCAAATTATCGAAAGAAAGTTTGAAATTAAGTGTTGACTCGAAAAATTAAGGATGTATTATACGCATCCCTAGCGACAACGTCGCAACGTTCTTTAACAATATAAAGCAATCATCTGTGTGGGCACTCGTACAGATTGAGTTCTAACAGCCGATTCTAGTTCGCTAGATGACGCAAACAAATTTAGAGTCTCAATTGAACTGAGTGACCAACGGAAACAAGTTTACTTGTTTCAGCACAGTCAATTCGATTCGAAAGAATCAAAATTCAGAATTCATTGAGCATGTCCTTCGGGACAGAAAAAACTTTTAATTGAAGAGTTTGATCATGGCTCAGATTGAACGCTGGCGGCAGGCCTAACACATGCAAGTCGAGCGGAAACGAAGAGGTGCTTGCACCTCTGGCGTCGAGCGGCGGACGGGTGAGTAATGCTTGGGAATATGCCTTATGGTGGGGGACAACAGTTGGAAACGACTGCTAATACCGCATGATGTCTACGGACCAAAGTGGGGGACCTTCGGGCCTCACGCCATAAGATTAGCCCAAGTGGGATTAGCTAGTTGGTGAGGTAATGGCTCACCAAGGCGACGATCCCTAGCTGGTTTGAGAGGATGATCAGCCACACTGGGACTGAGACACGGCCCAGACTCCTACGGGAGGCAGCAGTGGGGAATATTGCACAATGGGCGCAAGCCTGATGCAGCCATGCCGCGTGTGTGAAGAAGGCCTTCGGGTTGTAAAGCACTTTCAGTAAGGAGGAAAGGTTAAGTGTTAATAGCACTTAGCTGTGACGTTACTTACAGAAGAAGCACCGGCTAACTCCGTGCCAGCAGCCGCGGTAATACGGAGGGTGCGAGCGTTAATCGGAATTACTGGGCGTAAAGCGTACGCAGGCGGTTTGTTAAGCGAGATGTGAAAGCCCCGGGCTCAACCTGGGAACTGCATTTCGAACTGGCAAACTAGAGTGTGATAGAGGGTGGTAGAATTTCAGGTGTAGCGGTGAAATGCGTAGAGATCTGAAGGAATACCGATGGCGAAGGCAGCCACCTGGGTCAACACTGACGCTCATGTACGAAAGCGTGGGGAGCAAACAGGATTAGATACCCTGGTAGTCCACGCCGTAAACGATGTCTACTAGAAGCTCGGGTCTTCGGACTTGTTTTTCAAAGCTAACGCATTAAGTAGACCGCCTGGGGAGTACGGCCGCAAGGTTAAAACTCAAATGAATTGACGGGGGCCCGCACAAGCGGTGGAGCATGTGGTTTAATTCGATGCAACGCGAAGAACCTTACCTACACTTGACATACAGAGAACTTACCAGAGATGGTTTGGTGCCTTCGGGAACTCTGATACAGGTGCTGCATGGCTGTCGTCAGCTCGTGTTGTGAGATGTTGGGTTAAGTCCCGCAACGAGCGCAACCCCTATCCTTAGTTGCCAGCGATTCGGTCGGGAACTCTAAGGAGACTGCCGGTGATAAACCGGAGGAAGGTGGGGACGACGTCAAGTCATCATGGCCCTTACGTGTAGGGCTACACACGTGCTACAATGGCGCATACAGAGTGCTGCGAACCTGCGAGGGTAAGCGAATCACTTAAAGTGCGTCGTAGTCCGGATTGGAGTCTGCAACTCGACTCCATGAAGTCGGAATCGCTAGTAATCGCATATCAGAATGATGCGGTGAATACGTTCCCGGGCCTTGTACACACCGCCCGTCACACCATGGGAGTGGGTTGCTCCAGAAGTGGATAGTCTAACCTTCGGGAGGACGTTCACCACGGAGTGATTCATGACTGGGGTGAAGTCGTAACAAGGTAGCCCTAGGGGAACCTGGGGCTGGATCACCTCCTTATACGATTTAGAACTTATTTGTTCGTAGTGTCCACACAGATGATTGTTGATTGTAAAGAGAACAACACTTATTGTTTGGGTCTGTAGCTCAGTTGGTTAGAGCGCACCCCTGATAAGGGTGAGGTCGGTAGTTCAAATCTACTCAGACCCACCACTTCTTTGAAGTGGAAACTAAACAGTAAGTACCAGCATATGTGGGGCTATAGCTCAGCTGGGAGAGCGCCTGCCTTGCACGCAGGAGGTCAGCAGTTCGATCCTGCTTAGCTCCACCACTTTTACTCCTTAAAAATAAACATTCTTAATCAGGTAATAAACTGCTTGAGAATAGAGTGTGTTTAATTTTGAGAAGTTTATTCTCTTGCTCTTTAAAAATTTGGAAAGCTGATATTAAAATTCTTATAGATACTTGTATCTATAAAGAGTTTTCAAAAGTAAAAAATATGCCATTAATCGAAAGGTTAATTGGTATCTACTTTAGTATTCTCATCATTATTTGATGAATTAACTTCTGGCGAAGTTAACAGCTGTCACTAACAAAGACCCGTTTGGGTTGTATGGTTAAGTGACTAAGCGTACACGGTGGATGCCTTGGCAGTTGGAGGCGATGAAGGACGTATTAACTTGCGATAAGCCTAGTCAAGCTAGTAAAAAGCGCTTGAGACTAGGATTTCCGAATGGGGAAACCCACCTGCTTGCAGGTATCGTTAACTGAATACATAGGTTAACGAGGCGAACGCGGAGAACTGAAACATCTAAGTACCCGTAGGAACAGAAATCAACCGAGATTCCGGAAGTAGCGGCGAGCGAAACCGGACCAGCCCTTAAGCTTATTATGTGTTAGTGAAACATTCTGGAAAGTTTGACGATACAGGGTGATAGTCCCGTACACGAAAATGCATCTTAAGTGAAATCGAGTAGGTCGGAGCACGTGAAACTTTGACTGAATATAGGTGGACCATCATCTAAGGCTAAATACTCCCAACTGACCGATAGTGAACCAGTACCGTGAGGGAAAGGCGAAAAGAACCCCTGTGAGGGGAGTGAAATAGAACCTGAAACCGTGTACGTACAAGCAGTAGGAGCCCTTCGAGGGTGACTGCGTACCTTTTGTATAATGGGTCAGCGACTTATATTTTGTAGCGAGGTTAACCGATTAGGGTAGCCGTAGTGAAAGCGAGCGTTAACTGCGCGTTTAGTTGCAAGGTATAGACCCGAAACCCGGTGATCTAGCCATGGGCAGGTTGAAGGTTGAGTAACATCAACTGGAGGACCGAACCCACTAACGTTGAAAAGTTAGGGGATGACCTGTGGCTAGGAGTGAAAGGCTAATCAAACCGGGAGATAGCTGGTTCTCCCCGAAATCTATTTAGGTAGAGCCTCGGACGAATACTTACGGGGGTAGAGCACTGTTAAGGCTAGGGGGTCATCCCGACTTACCAACCCTTTGCAAACTCCGAATACCGTAAAGTACTATCCGGGAGACACACGGCGGGTGCTAACGTCCGTCGTGAAGAGGGAAACAACCCAGACCGCCAGCTAAGGTCCCAAAGTCATAGTTAAGTGGGAAACGATGTGGAAAGGCCCAGACAGCCAGGAGGTTGGCTTAGAAGCAGCCATCCTTTAAAGAAAGCGTAATAGCTCACTGGTCGAGTCGGTCTGCGCGGAAGATGTAACGGGGCTAAACTATGCACCGAAGCTGCGGATTCAAACTTTGTTTGAGTGGTAGGGGAGCGTTCTGTAAGCCGTTGAAGGTGTACCGGGAGGTATGCTGGAGGTATCAGAAGTGCGAATGCTGACATGAGTAACGATAATGCGGGTGAAAAACCCGCACGCCGGAAGACCAAGGGTTCCTATCCCATGTTAATCAGGGTAGGGTAAGTCGACCCCTAAGGCGAGGCCGAAAGGCGTAGTCGATGGGAAACGGGTTAATATTCCCGTACTTGGTATAATTGCGATGGGGGGACGGAGCAGGCTAAACAAGCATGGCGTTGGTTGTCCATGTGAAAGTGAGTAGGTTGAGAGTTTAGGAAAATCCGGACTCTTAAGACTGAGACACGAGACGAGCACCCAAGGGTGTGAAGTTGTTGATGCCATACTTCCAGGAAAAGCCTCTAAGCTTCAGATTATACCGAATCGTACCCCAAACCGACACAGGTGGTCAGGTAGAGAATACTAAGGCGCTTGAGAGAACTCGGGTGAAGGAACTAGGCAAAATCGTACCGTAACTTCGGGAGAAGGTACGCTCCTATCTGTGATGAGACTTGCTCTCTAAGCGGACGGGAGCCGCAGTGACCAGGTGGCTGGGACTGTTTATTAAAAACACAGCACTGTGCAAAATCGCAAGATGACGTATACGGTGTGACACCTGCCCGGTGCCGGAAGGTTAATTGATGGGGTTAGTTTTCGGACGAAGCTCTTGATCGAAGCCCCGGTAAACGGCGGCCGTAACTATAACGGTCCTAAGGTAGCGAAATTCCTTGTCGGGTAAGTTCCGACCTGCACGAATGGTGTAACCATGGCCACGCTGTCTCCACCCGAGACTCAGTGAAATTGAAATCGCAGTGAAGATGCTGTGTACCCGCGGCTAGACGGAAAGACCCCGTGAACCTTTACTACAGCTTGGCACTGAACATTGAACCTACATGTGTAGGATAGGTGGGAGGCTTTGAAGCAGAGACGCTAGTCTTTGTGGAGCCGTCCTTGAAATACCACCCTTGTAGTTTTGATGTTCTAACGTTGGCCCCTAATCGGGGTTACGGACAGTGCCTGGTGGGTAGTTTGACTGGGGCGGTCTCCTCCCAAAGAGTAACGGAGGAGCACGAAGGTTGGCTAAGTACGGTCGGACATCGTACGGTTAGTGTAATGGTAGAAGCCAGCTTAACTGCGAGACAGACACGTCGAGCAGGTACGAAAGTAGGTCATAGTGATCCGGTGGTTCTGAATGGAAGGGCCATCGCTCAACGGATAAAAGGTACTCCGGGGATAACAGGCTGATACCGCCCAAGAGTTCATATCGACGGCGGTGTTTGGCACCTCGATGTCGGCTCATCACATCCTGGGGCTGAAGTCGGTCCCAAGGGTATGGCTGTTCGCCATTTAAAGTGGTACGCGAGCTGGGTTTAGAACGTCGTGAGACAGTTCGGTCCCTATCTGCCGTGGGCGTTTGAGAATTGAGAGGGGTTGCTCCTAGTACGAGAGGACCGGAGTGAACGAACCGCTGGTGTTCGGGTTGTCATGCCAATGGCACTGCCCGGTAGCTACGTTCGGAACTGATAAGCGCTGAAAGCATCTAAGCGCGAAGCAGGCCTCGAGATGAGTTCTCACTAGACTTTTAAAGTCTCTGAAGGGCCGTTGAAGACTACAACGTTGATAGGCAGGATGTGGAAGTGGTGCGAGCCATTAAGCTAACCTGTACTAATTACCCGTGAGGCTTAACCATACAACGCCAAACGCGTTTTATGACAGCGTAACAGACAGAAGTTAAGAAACTAAAGTAGACATTTACTTGATATCAGAATTCCGAATTTTAGTTGATTGCCAAGGCGATTAACGACCCAAATTTGCTTGGTGACAATAGCGTTTTGGACCCACCTGACCCCATGCCGAACTCAGTAGTGAAACGAAACAGCGCCGATGATAGTGTGGCATTTGCCATGTGAAAGTAGGACATTGCCAGGCTCCAAATTAAAGAAAGCCCGATTCGAAAGAGTCGGGCTTTTTTGCGTCTGGGAGCTGTCAGCTTTCAGCCGTCAGACGTCAGCTGAAACACAGAGACATCAGACGTCAGATAATAAATGTCAGCTGAGCGGTGGGGGTGTTTTGTGCAGAGTCTCCCTCAGCAACAAAACCCTGTAGGAGGCACGTCAGTGCCGTATCTAGACCTTAACAAACACATTCATGGCTAAAGCCATTCCTACAACGACACTCTTCCTAGAACCTAGAACCTAGCAATTCTTAGTGCCTCCGGCGGGATCTTATTGCTTAGGGGGGACTCTGACCAAAACACCTCCACCGAGCGGCTGAACGCTGATAGCTCTGTGTTGGGTTTCACTTCGCTCTACCCAATCTACCAGACCTTAAAACGTTACCCTTTTTAACTTTACTCTCGAAACTCGCGAACTAAAAAAGCCCAGCAGGCTTCCCTGCTGGGCTTCTTAATGTATAAGCAGTTGTTGACTATTGAATCATGCTGTAAATAAGCGCAAATACAGCAAGAGAGCCAACTGTTAATACGAACAGTGTGCTCAAGCGGTTTCTGTATTTGTGTAAGCTAGGTACCTTATACACGGCAATCATTGGCATGATGAAAAGGATCATGGCAATGATTGGGCCTGATAACTGATCCATCATGTCTAAAATACTTGGGTTGATCACTGAGCAATACCAAATAGCGAAGAACATGATAACAGTGCCAATCTTATCAACGAGTTTAGGGTTCATATGTGCTTGCTTACTAACAAGACCGTTGAAGCTTTCACGGGCACCTAAGAAGTGACCTAAGAATGAAGACGTAATCGCAATAAAGGCAACTAATGGTCCTAAGGTCGCAATAAATGAGTTATCAGTGATATTGGCAAGGAATGACAAGATAGACACGTTATCAGCTTTTGCTTGTACCATTTGTTCAGTAGATAGTGACAGCACACACGAGAATACAAACAGTAAAACAAACACAATTAATAGTAGGCTGGTACGCTTCAGAATTGCTTCTGACTTCATTTTAGCATTGTTGCCGTAGTGAGCACGCTGTACATGCACAAAGCTTGATATTGCAGCTGCATGGCTAAATGAAAATACAATGATAGGTATTGATAACCAAAGTGTTTTCATGAAGCCCGAAAACTCAGGTACAGATACATCTGGCATTTGCCAGCTTGGGATTAAATAAATCGATAAGAAAAACAAAATAGCGACAAGTGGATAAACAAGTATCGAAAAAGCACGTAACATCAATGCTTCGCCACCCAGCATTAAGCTGATCATACCGCCAACGAGTACGCCAGATAACAACACGCGTGGTGGCGACTCCATGCCTAACTGATTAACGATAAAGCTATCAACGGTATTTGTTAGGCCAACACCATAAATAAGTAAGATAGGGAAGATAGAGAGAAAATACAGTAAAGAGATCAAGCACCCGGCATTTATGCCAAAGTGCTCTTCTACTACATCAGTAAAGTCAGCTTCAGGCTTTTTTGATGATAAAACAAATCGGGCTAAGCCTCTGTGGGCTAAGTAGGTCATCGGAAAAGCAAGGCATGCCATGATAATCAATGGCCAAAATCCGCCGATGCCGATATTAATTGGTAAGAATAAAATCCCAGCACCGACTGCGGTGCCAAATAAACTTAACACCCATTGGGTGTCATGAAGATTCCATTTTGAGTTACTACTTGTTGTCGATGCATCATACGACATAGCATCTTGATGTGTGTTCATTAGCACTCCACTATTAGAATAATAATTGTCGCGCAGCATATAGAAAAGCGACTAAGAATGCATGTTTTAGCGTTGTGTTTAGATAACTATGCTGTAAGGAGAGACTTACAAAGGAAGAGAACTGAGCTCATTTAGAAAAGCCCAGTTGTGGTATTTATTCTGCTGCTGCAAGTGCGCGAGCTTTAATGTCTGCGGCGAATGCTAAACCTTTCTTAAAACGTGCCTCAGCTGCTGTGATTTCGCTTTCATCGCCATTAGCGGCAAGCACCCCTTGTGAAAGCGCTTTATAAAGTGCGCTAATTTGTGCCTCATAGCCGGCTTCAATTGCTTTTTCAACAGTCGTCATGGTTATTCCTTTAATAGATAAGATAGCAAAATACTATAGGAACAAGGACTTATTGGCTAGATAGAAGTGCCTATAAAGTAGGGAATATTAAAGTTTATGGCTCAATGCTGGGTTTCGCTGCGCTCTACCCAGCCTACGATATTTAACGGAAATCTTTTTAGTTCTGTAATGCTGATACGACAAAAAACGGATTCAGATACTCTTCTTTACTGTTATACAGTAGTGGGCTGCCATCGAGTTTGCTAACCGTTGCGCCGGCTATTTCGGCAATCGCATGACCTGCTCCCGTATCCCACTCACAGGTTGGGCCAAGGCGTGGGTATATATCAGCACTACCTTCGGCAACAAGACAAAGTTTTAACGAGCTGCCTTTTGAAACCATTTCTACATCTTCAAACTGTTTTACGAATTCTGCTAAATCAGGAGAAGGGTGCGAGCGGCTTCCGACAACACGGATCAGCCCTTTATTTGGCTTACGGGTTACCTTAAGTTCGATACGCTCATCACCTTTATCTTTAAAGGCACCAATTGCTTCAGCAGCAATATACGACACACCTAATGCCGGTGCATCGACAACTGCCAATACTGGTTTACCTTTTTCAATCAAGGCAATATTCACGGTGAACTCGCCATTCTTTTTAATGAACTCTTTGGTGCCATCAATTGGGTCTACTAACCAGTAGCGTTGCCAAGTTTGACGGATATCCCAGCTAATATCAGCGCTTTCTTCGCTTAGAATTGGTACATCAGGGGTGAGGTGTTGTAAGCCATTCACAATCACTTTGTGAGCTGCTAGGTCGGCGTCGGTAACTGGGCTTTCATCAGCTTTGTACTCAACATTAAAGTCCTTTTCGTAAATCCCCATTATTGCACTACCTGCTTGGCGTGCGAGGAGTAATATTTCTTCTAGCAGTTCCGTTTGATTCATGACTTAACCTATAATTTGCTGTTGTTTTAAATACGCTACCAGTTCTTGCACCGATTGGTCTAGGGTGTTTTTGCTGGTATCGATTTTAATTTCTGGCGATGCAGGGATTTGGTAGTCTGAGTCTATACCGGTGAAGTGCTTAATTTCACCTGCACGGGCTTTTTTATAAAGCCCTTTAGGGTCGCGGGTTTCACACACTTCAAGCGGGGTATCTAAAAATACCTCAATAAACTCACCATCCTCTACTAAGTTTCTTACCATATCGCGTTCGCTTTGGAACGGCGAAATAAATGCGGTCAATACCACAAGACCGGCATCGACCATCAACTTTGCGGTTTCGCCTACGCGACGAATGTTTTCAACGCGGTCTTCATCAGTAAAGCCAAGATCTTTACACAAGCCATGACGCACATTGTCGCCATCGAGTAGGTAGGTGTGAACGCCTAATTGGTTTAATGCGCTTTCTAGTGCGTTTGCAACAGTGCTTTTACCTGAGCCTGAAAAACCAGTGAACCATAGAATGGTTGGCTTATGCTTTTTTTGCTCACTACGCTGTGATTTGCTAATGGCGTAATTATGCCAAACGATATTTTCATCCATTGTCTTTACTCTCGTTATTGAAATGGGAATACCAGTGGTATGAGTGTTAAAACCGTAATCGAGTATATAATCGATAAAGGTAAGCCCATGGCAATATAATCTTTAAGGCGGTAGTTTCCCGCGCTGTAAACCATCAAGTTAGTTTGATAACCAAATGGCGAAATGAAGCTAGCCGATGCACCAAATGCGACAGCCATAATAAAAGGCAACGGTGATACATCAAAACCAACGGCTAGTGCATACGCTACCGGAAACGAAAGCGCAGCAGCGGCATTGTTGGTAATGAGTTCGGTAAACAAAACCGTCATTAAAAATATTGCGATAAATGCCCCGTAGGGCCCAAAGTCACCTAAAACGTATAACATGGCTGATGAAATTTCACCGGCAAGCCCTGTGCCTATCATGAGTTTGGCAAGGCCAATAGCACTACCCACTACTGCGAGTAACTCAATCGGAAAACGACGTTTTACTTCACTTAGCTTGATTGTGCCCGTTAGCATTAAACCGATAAGAAGAACGAGTAGGCCTTTCACTAAGGGAACAAGGCCAATAATACTTAACCCCAATACGGTTGCAAAACTCGCTAACACAATATTTGATTGCTTAGGTTTTAAATGGGTTTGTAAATCAAGACCTGAAATATAAACAAACTCGCGCTTTAAATTGGGTAGCGAGTAAAACTCTTTGCCAGGCGCAAGGATCAATGAGTCACCCGCTTGCAATTGAACTTTACCTAAGCCGCCTTGTAAACGGTCATGGCCGCGACGAATAGCAATAACGGCTGCATGAAACTGCTCACGAAAGCGAACTTCTTTAATTGTTTTACCAATGTATTTTGAAGAATGGCTAACAACAACTTCAACTAGGTGCTCAACGTCTTTCTCATGTTTGTCGTGCACAACTTTTAAGCCATCAAATTGGGTAAGCAGAGGCACTGACTTTATGTCACCTACAAACAGCAGTACGTCACCTTCTTTGATAACTTGTTTTGGTGTAACCGCGCAAATTCGTTTATCACCACGGATTATTTCGGCTAAGAACAAGTCTTTTAATTCACGAAGGCCATTCTCTTCAACACTTTTACCAATTAATTTCGAACCTGTTTCTACTTTACCTTCAAGGTAAAAGGGCACCACTTCTTGGTCGTTTTTACCGTTATCTGGTAAATACTTGAGCATCACCAAAATAGTGATAAGTCCGACGCTCAATGCGCCTAAACCAATCAAGGTAAAATCAAAAAAACCAAGGGGCTCCATTCCTGCTTCAACGGCAAAGCCATTAACAATTAAATTGGTTGAAGTGCCAATCAGCGTAATTGTGCCACCTAAAATGGCGGTATACGATAAAGGTAATAAAAGCTTAGATGGTGAATGGGTCGGGCTTTCTTTTATTGCACTAATCAGTGATGCCACTACCGCAGTATTATTAGTAAATGATGATAAAAAGGCAGTTGATAAACCTAGTTTTGTCACCGAACTTGTCAGGCTGCCTTTCGAAAGAGACTGAGCAAGCTTTTGCACTAGCGTGGTTTTTTCTACAGCTATCGAAACGAGTACAAGTAGAATAAGCGTAATTAAAGAAGGGTTTGCATAGTTAATTAGCATATCTTCAAGACTGATCAGCCCTGCTAAATAACTAATACCAATAGCGCCGACAAATAACCATGCTGGTTTTAGTCGAGTGCCAAAAAGACACCCCACTAATACCAGCATAATGCCTGTTAATACCAGCTGTTGATACATGCTTTTTACTTCCTATAACAGGCGAATAATGATTACTTAAGCTTAGTTATATCAAGCGCTTGCCAATGAGGGAAGTGCTTGCGTACTAAAGCATTAAATTCAACTTCAAAGTCGCTAAAGCTACTTTGCTGCTCTTCAGTGCTAAGTAATTGCTCAATCATACCTGCCGCAACGGTTAAGTTTGATAGGCGATCAATTAAAATAAACGCACCTGTTTCATGGTTGTTGTGGTACTCATCGGCCAGAATTGTTTCAGTAAGCTCTAAGGTTACAATAGCAATTTCGTTAAGTTGTAATGAGTCAGCTTGACCATGCTCAAGGGTATTTACATCAATGGTGTGATCGATCTTTCTAACCACTGCTGAGGTGTTTTTGCTGCCTAACTTAAAGTTGTAGCTTTTACCTAATACTAACGGTGCTTCATGCATCCATACTAATTTAGCTTGAATACGGTTAGTAACAGCCGCTTTTGAAGCTGCTGGCACAATAACATCACCACGACTGATATCAATTTCATCATTTAACGTTAAAGTGATTGCTTGACCTGCTTCAGCCGTATCTAGGTTACCATCGAAAGTCACAATTTCTTTAATGCTTGAGCTTTTACCAGATGGTAAAACTTTTACTGCATCACCAACACTGAACTTGCCAGACGTTAAAGTGCCTTGGAAGCCACGAAAATCTAAGTTAGGGCGCACAACATATTGCACAGGAAGACGTGCTTCAAAACCGCTATCAATTTCAGCCGCTGGTGAGTCTTCAAGTAACTCAAGCAGTGGTTTATCTGTGTAGTAAGGTGTGTGTAGAGAGCGTGTTACTACGTTGTCACCCTTGAGCGCTGACATAGGTACAAACTTGATATTAGTAACATTTAGCTGCTCTGCAAATTTTAGATAATCCGCTTTGATTTTCTCATACACGGTTTCATCGAAATCGACGATATCCATCTTGTTGATTGCAACAACAAACTGCTTAATGCCGAGCGAATCGCAGATAAAGCTATGACGTTTAGTCTGCACTTGTACACCGTAACGAGCGTCGACTAAGATAATCGCCACATCGCTGGTTGATGCGCCGGTAACCATGTTGCGCGTGTACTGCTCATGTCCTGGCGTATCAGCAATGATGAACTTACGTTTTGCTGTTGAAAAGTAACGATAAGCAACGTCAATCGTAATACCTTGCTCACGCTCAGCTTGAAGGCCATCTACAAGTAGTGCTAAATCAAGCTCTTCACCCGCATTACCGACTTTTTCATTGTCTTTATGTAGTGCAGCAAGTTGGTCTTCATAAATTTGATGGCTGTCATGTAAAAGGCGGCCAATCAGGGTCGACTTACCGTCATCTACACTACCACAGGTAAGCATGCGTAAAAGGCTTTTGTCTTGCTGACGCGCAAGGTAGGCGTCGATGCCTAACTCTCTTACTTCATTAATTGTGTCGTTTGTTTTAGACATTAGAAATAGCCCTCACGTTTTTTCTTTTCCATTGAACCCGCAGAGTCGTGATCAATCACGCGGCCTTCACGCTCAGAAGAGGTTGAAAGCAGCATCTCTTCAATAATTTCAGTTAAGGTTCCTGCCGTTGATTCCACTGCACCTGTTAGCGGGTAACAACCAAGGGTACGAAAACGGACAGATTTCATTTGTGGTACTTCACCTTCTTCCAATGGCATGCGCTCGTCATCAACCATGATTAGCGTGCCGTTACGCTCTACAACAGGGCGTTCTTTAGCAAGGTAAAGTGGAACCATTTCAATGTTTTCTTGGTAGATATACTGCCAAATATCAAGTTCAGTCCAGTTAGATAATGGAAATACACGAATGCTTTCACCCGGGTTAACTTGGCTGTTGTACGTATTCCAAAGCTCTGGACGTTGGTTTTTTGGATCCCATCTGTGGTGCTTATCACGGAATGAGTAAACACGTTCTTTAGCACGAGATTTCTCTTCGTCACGACGTGCACCACCAAATGCAGCATCGAAGCCGTATTTGTCTAACGCTTGCTTTAAGCCTTGCGTTTTCATGATATCGGTGTGCTTTGCTGAGCCGTGTACAAACGGATTAATATCAATCTCTAACCCTTCAGGGTTTTTGTGGACGATTAAATCAAAACCATACTCTTTAGCTAGACGGTCACGAAACTCAATCATTTCCTTAAATTTCCAGTTGGTATCAACGTGTAAAAGTGGAAATGGAATTTTTGCTGGATAAAACGCTTTACGTGCTAAGTGTAATAACACTGATGAATCTTTACCGATTGAGTAAAGCATCACCGGGTTTTCAAACTCAGCAGCTACTTCGCGCATGATTTTGATACTTTCAGCTTCTAATTGCTGAAGGTGTGTTAAAGCCATTGTTAGTCGTCCTACTAAAATGATTAAAAGTTAAATTAAGCTACGCCAGTGATTGGCTGGGCAAAGCTGCTGGTTTGCTCGGTTTTACCAAACCATGCAAGCTGATGGTGCAATGATGCAACTTCGCCAATAATTAATAAGGCTGGTGAAATAATGCTATGGCGCGAAATCAAATCGGCCAGCTCACCTAATTGCCCTGTAACCACTCGTTGTTCTTTACGTGTGCCGTTTTCGATTATGGCAACGGGGGTGTCTGCACCGCGGCCGTGTTTCAATAATTGTGCTTGAATATGCGGTGATTTAATCACTCCCATATAAATTGCTAATGTCTGATTTGGCTTTGCGAGTGACTGCCAATCTAATTCTTGACCATCTTTTTTACAGTGACCTGTTACAAACTGAATGGCTTGCGCATGATCTCTGTGGGTAAGTGGAATACCAGCATATGCACTACAACCTGCAGCAGCAGTAATACCCGGTACAATTTGGTAACGTACTTGATTAGCGGCTAGCACTTGCACTTCCTCACCACCACGACCATAAATAAACGGGTCGCCACCTTTAATACGGCATACTTTTTTGCCTTGTTTGGCAAAATCGACCAGCATCTGATTAGTATCTTCTTGTGCAACACTATGATCGCCTAAACGTTTACCTACGCAAACTAAGTCGGCATCACGGCGTACTAAATCCATAATTTCATCAGAAACCAAGTAGTCATAAACAACGACGTCGGCTTGTTGCATTAATTGCAGTGCTTTTAGTGTTAATAACTCTGGGTCACCTGGGCCTGCACCAACAACATATACTTCGCCTTCAGGCTCTGGCTTAGCATCTAATAGTTGCTCTAATTGCGCTGAAGCAGCTTCGGTATTACCCGCTTGTACTTTGCTTACCACTGATGAATCAAATACGCCCTCCCAAAACTGGCGACGATCAGCAAAGTGTTTAAAGCGCTGTTTTACTTTATTACGGAAGCTACCTACTAATGTAGCGAGAGGACCAATATGTTGTGGAATAAGTGTTTCTAGTTTTTCACGTAAACGACGTGCTAAAACTGGTGCTGTGCCTGCACTTGAAATCGCAATTGTGATTGGATCACGGTCAACAATTGATGGAAAAATAAAGCTGCACTTAGGTTGGTCATCCACCACGTTAACGAAAATATTGCGCGCATTCGCAAGTTCGAAAACATCTTTGTTAACACTGTCTATATCAGTTGCGGCGATTACCAGCATTTGCTGATCCAGATACTGCTCTTTAAAAGTATCAGAAATCAGGTTTACTTCACCTTGCTTAGCAAGAGCGAGCAGCTCATCGCAAAACTCAGGGGCGACTAGTGTCACATTGGCACGTGCTTTTAAAAACGCACGGCATTTGCGTAATGCGACATCTCCACCGCCGACTACCAGTACTGGTTTGTCGTCTAATTTGGTAAAGATTGGTAAATATTGCACTTTGTTCTCACCCCTAAAACACATCAACGAAACTGCTTATTGCAGGCAAGCAGAATATAGTGCTCTAAAAAAAGTAAAAAATAATTAAAACCAAGTTTATATAACTAAAAGTTATACCCGGTGGTTTGTTTTGGCTTAAGACTTAGTTAACAAGGGATTGCGACGAGTTACAAGTAAATAAGTAGCCTTATGGTGATTAGTTATGATTTATAGCCGAATGATAAAAATTTGCTACTATAGGTCACTAATATGGCAACACAAATATAAGAGCTATGACTAAAATGCAAACAAGCGCTGCCCAAGCGGTGGCACTGATGGACTTAACAACTCTGAACGACAGCGACACAACAGAAACCATTAATAACTTGGTTGCCAGTATTGAGCCAAAGTTAGGTATTCCTGCTGCGGTCTGTGTATATAGCCCGTTTGTAAGCGACGCAAAGCTTGCACTCGCTGAGCGTGAACTACAGCAAGTCAAAGTAGCTACAGTTACTAACTTTCCTAGTGGGGAGCAATCGTTAGAACAAGTGATAAATGAAACGCTGTTTGCTATTGAGCGCGGAGCTGATGAAATTGATTTAGTGATCCCCTATAAAGCACTAATCGCCGGTGATGAGCGCAAAGTTTCAGAGTATGTTAAAGCGTCAAAAGAGGCATGTAGCAATAAAGCGCAACTCAAAGTGATTATAGAAAGTGGCGAATTAAGCGATGATCTCATCTCAACGGCCACTAAACTAGCAATTGAGGGCGGTGCTGATTTCGTTAAAACCAGTACCGGTAAAGTGGCTGTTAATGCAACTCTAGCTGCAACAGATACCATGTTAAACACCATAAAAGCGAGTGGTAAAAAAATTGGTTTTAAGGCTGCGGGCGGAGTCAGAACAGTCACCGATGCTGCTGAGTATTTAGCCCTCGCTGAATCAATTATGGGTGAAGCGTACTTACAACCCGAGCTATTTCGTTTTGGCGCTTCTGGGTTATTAAAAGATGTGTATGCAACATTAAATGAATCGTGAAAGTGAACGAGAGAAAATAGCACTTGAGCATGGTGCAGCAAAGTTGTTTTTGCGCTGCTACGAAAAGCAGTTTGGTGTAAGCATGCGAAATATTTGGCATAACACACCGAGTAAGCCAGACGTGAGTTGTTATAAAGGTGATGAGCGGCTCGATATTGAAGTCGCCCATTTATATGCCAGTGAAACAGAAGCAATGGCGGTGTTAGGTAGGCCGCTGTCTATCTCAATGCAACGAGATCTTGCTGAAATGGCTTTAGCTCCAAGTAACGAGCGTCTGCACTGTGCTTTGCATCGGTTGTTGGCACAAAAAGCCAAGAAACATTACGAATCTACGCAGCCTTGGTTATTAATTCGAAATGCCAGTACTATATGGCATCTTGATGATTTTAAGTCAGTACTTACTCACCTTGATGTGCCTAAGCACCATCCATTTCAACAAATTTGGTTGTTATGTGATTTTTATCGTGGTGAGCTATTACAAATTTTATAACTAAGGTTTTAAACAGCCAGTGCTGGTACTGGCTGTTAGTTTGCTTAATTAAATTTAAACATACTGCCAAGGCTTTCTAAACTTGATTTGTTCGTTTTGGCAATACACCCTGAATCATCAAGAGATTTTTTAGTCGTCTCATCCGCAAGGCCTGTCACTTTCAGCTTATTTTCTTGCTGATACTCAGTGAGTGCAATCACCGTTGCTTCATCGTACTCTACGTCTTCTACTTCATATTCTTCGTAGTGAGGCTGCCTTTTTAAATAACCTAAACAAACCAAGTTCAGTCGTGACATGGCTAAGTCTGTTTTTTCGTAGTAAGGCATTCTGTGAGTTGGAACATTAACCGATGCAACTGGCGCTTTAGCTGGTGCTGCAGCTGCGGTTACTTTTAGTGGTGCAGGTGCGGTATGGCCTGCTGCAATGGTGTTATCGCTATTATAGCGATAATAAGTTGTTGGTACTTTTGATTCCAAAAACTCAACGGCTTTGACGATGACTTCACGCAGTGCTTTTTCTTTTGGCGTGTTTGACCAGCTACTTAAGTTACCACCAACGAGTGCACCACCAAAGTTGGTAGCAGCTGATGTAAAGTCAAAATCTTTACTGCCACCCTCAACACTGGTAGCGGCTAAAATACGTGAAGTTCGCGTGTCGATCAAGCGCAAATCTATCGCCATGTGCGAACTTGAAAAACCCGCCGACACTGAGCTAAATACGTCACCGATAAAGCCACCACTGCCTACGCGGGTGCCCGAATTGTCATCATCGAATTCAGTAACAGCGGCAACTACGACAATTTCGGCACCTTCAATTTCACCATAAGCAGCACCTGAAGCTGCACTCACACGGCCTGATACAGCAAGGTCTTGTTCTGATAATACGGCATCAAGTGCTTGTCGTTCTAAGACAATAAAGCGATTGGTGCTAACTAATGCGGTTGTTAGTTGATCAGCCATACCTTCACCAATTTCTTTACGCCACCAACGTGAATCGTTTGATTTGTCAGTAAAGCGGGCAACAGCGATCCGAGCTTTTGGGCCATTGTATTGCTGCTGTGCCACTTCGTTTATATCTGGGCTATTGTTATTGCTTGTGGTGGTCGAAGTACTTTGGCATGCAGTCAGTGCCGCAGCAAGTAACGTAATCGAAATCGCTTTGTGTGTTTTGGTGAGCATATGACTTTCCTTAACTTATATCTCATGCAGTAAATAACGCCGCAATATGGGCTTTGTTGTTATTAATGTTTATATGGATAAGCTATAAAAATCAGTGTTTTATTGATAGCACTCAGACGAAAAGTTTATTCACTGATGCGAAATTCAACGCGTTTTTGATATTTTTCTCGGTACTGTTTTGGTGATAAGCCAACATAGCTCTTAAAGCTTCGCGCAAAATAGCTTTGCGAACTAAAGCCCGCTTGCTCTGCTACTTTACCAATCGCTAAATGGCCATCGACTAGCTGTTTCTTTGCAAACTCTAAGCGAGTATTGCGTAAATAGTCAGAGGGAGTTTGTGAATACAAGGCTTTCATTTTTAGTTGCAGAGCACGGGAGCTTAAACATAAGGCTGAGGCTAATTGCTCAACCGAAAAGTTTTCATCTTGATAATGGGCTTGTACTACTTGCTTGAGTTTTTCAGTGAAGGAATAATCTTTATTTTGTACTGTCAATGCGCCTGTATCACTATTCAGAGGAGCTGCCAGTTGGGCTGTTAGATGCTGGTTTAAAATTTGTCTAAGATTAAGCAATCCTTTTACTCTGCTTACTAGTAAAGTGGGCTCAAAAGGTTTGCTCAAAAAGTCATCGGCTAATAAATCAAGTCCTTTCAAGCGGCTGTGGGTATCTGCTTTAGCTGAAAGTAATAACACCGGAATATGGCTGGTGGCCGGGTTTGCTCTGAGTGCTGCTAACAGTTGATAGCCATTCATATTCGGCATCATTACATCACTGATAATGAGCTCTGGTAGGTCTGATTGGCATAAATCAAGCGCTTGCTGACCATCAGCTGCACAGATGCAGTTAAATTCTGCATTAAACAAAGCAAGTAGTAGTTCAGCCATTTCCTTATTATCTTCAACAATCAGTAATGTCTGTTGTGAGTTGCGTAGTTGCGTAATGCTATTAACCTGATTTTCAGCACACTCAACCATAGGCAATGACACAGTAAAGCAACTTCCCTCAGCAATTTTACTGCTTACGCTGATAGACCCACCGTATTGTTCTACAAGCTGCTTTACTAAGCTCAGGCCAATACCACTGCCAGGCTCTGATGATGCTACGCGGGTAAAGCGCTGAAAAATCGACTGTTGATGTTCACTGGCAATACCCACACCTGTATCAGTAATTTTAAAAATCAGTTGTTGCTGCACTTCATCAAGTTGAATATCGACTTTACCGCCGTTAGGCGTGTACTTAAGCGCATTACTTATCAGGTTACTGAAAATAGAATGAGCATGTTCGGGAGCAAGGTTAATCTTACATGTTGTTGAGGTAGTATCATCAAAGCTAAATTGCAGTTGTTTTTGCTCAAACAGAGCACTGAAATCTGCCACTAAGTCTGTTAAAAAGGTTGTAATGGAATAAGGGCTAACTGTGTAAATAGCTGTACTAGGGCGTTGACTCAATTGTAAAAGTTGATTGATCAGTTCAAGTAAGCGTTGGCAGTTACGTTTAATACTAGCCAGTTGATTTTGAGCTTGGGGGTCTGTATTACTTCGCTGTAACTGGCTGATCGGGGCAAGTATTAAACTCAATGGTGTTTTTAGCTCATGGCTAATGTTATCTAAAAATTGATCTTTTAATTTGTTTAGCTCAATCTCGGTTTGTTTTTCTTGCTCTGCGAGTTTGCGTTTGTACAAGGAATTTAAAAGAAGCCAGGTCAGTGTTAAAGCACAAATAAAGTAAATAGCATAGGCTAATTTACTTTGCCACCAAGGAGGCACAACAGTTAATGTTAGTAGCTTTTTGCTGTCACTCCATTGCCCATATTGATCTTTCGCTTTTATTAATAATTTGTAGTTCCCAGCAGGGAGCTGAGGGTAATTAATTTGTCTAAGGGATGCATCTGTATATAAAAATTGTTCATCAAAGCCAGCAAGCATGTAGCCGAATTGGTAGTGCTTTGGTGTCGATCCGTTTTTTAATGCACTAAATTTAAAGCCGATAACGCCAGCAGATTTTGCAAACGCAAATGTCTGAGTTGCACTCGCAAGGGTATTTGCTTGCTTATCGAAGTGATTACTCTTAATGACTCTGTTGTTTAATAATAATTCGGTTAAAACAGGGGTAGGGGGAGAGTGCGATAACTTTAGTTGCTCAGGATAAAAATGATTATAACCATTGATGCCACCAAAAAATAACTCGCCATCGTCTGCTTGAAAGCTCGCACCCAGTATAAAAGATTGGTGCTGAATGCCATCTTCTGGCAAAAACTGCTGCATTTGCTCTGTGGTGGGGTTATAGCGAGTGAGTCCGCCATTGGTTGCTAGCCAAAGCATACCTTGCTTATCGGCGAGAATGTCAAAAATGTTATCGTTCGCCAAACCTTGTTGCTCAGTAATTTGTTTCACCCTGAAGTTATGCTTATTAACTTGATTCAAGCCTTGCATGGTGCCAACCCAAACACTATCGCCATTCAATAATAAAGAGGTGACCATGTTATGGCTGAGCCCAGCTCCGTTAGAGCCTTGATCATCTAATAAACTAAATTGCTTCGTAGTGATATCCAGTTTATTGAGCCCTGCTCGAGTGCCGACCCAAAGTGAGTGCTCTTCACTATCGTAAGCAAGAGTAAATACGGTGTTATTGGCAAGACTGTTTTGAGAATCACTATGTTTATAGTGAGTAACTTTGCCTGATTTTGGCTCAAAGCGAGTTAACCCTTGGTTACTCCCAAGCCAAAGAGCACCAACTTTGTCGCTAGTTATTGCGTATACACGGTCACTGGCTAGCTGGTGGCTTTGCATAGTGAAGGCTTTAAATTCATCACGACTATCTAGATACTTAATTAAGCCACCACCGTAAGTACCTATCCATAACTGCTTGTTAGCATCTTCATGAAGGGCAAATATATTATTATTTGGCAGGGCATTTTTATAATGTTGGTAACCAAACGCTGTTTGACGGTTGAGTCCGTCACGGGTGCCAATCCATACCTCGCCATTGGCTCTTTTTATTATTGAGCGAACAAAATTATGACTTAGTGAATTTGGCTGTGAGGTTTGTAACTGATGAGAAAACTGCTGTTGCTTAGGATCATAGCGATGCACACCATAACCATCGGTGCCCAACCAAATAATGCCTTGTGAATCTTGATAAAGAGATAGGAGAAAGTCGCTAGTCAAGCCATTGGGGTTTTGCTTGTCATGGTCGTATCGAATGTATTGGTCTTGTAAGTCAGCACCTGCAGGTAAAAAGTATAGACCTCGCCCGTAGCTTGTAAGCCAAAGGTTTTGCTGTTGGTCAATAAGGCTGTCAGTGATCCAGACACCATTTAACTGTTCGATTTGCTCACTGGTTTGCGTAAGTAAATCAAGTGTATATAAGCCTTGCTTTGCACCAATAAGCAGTTTTTCATGATTCAACAATTTTAGATGCCAGAGCGGTGAAGTGATTTGAGTATGTTGAGTAAATTGCTCTGTGCTTGGGTTAAATGAAATAAGTCCCATATCAGTGGCAAGCCAAATGAGTTCATCGGTAATAACAATGTCACGTACAAGCGGCAACTGTTGATCTTTTTTGTATTGGAAATGTTCAAATTTTTGGTTTGATATATCAAAACGAGTTAACTTACCATGTTCGTGACCTAGCCAAAGAACATCACCTTTAGCCAGTACCATTGACCAAATTTTATCTTCACTTAGTCCTGCCTCATTAGAAGTCGAATAAACCTCAAATTGGCCAGTCTCAGGATTGAGTTTATTGAGTCCTTTGCTGGCGGTCGAAAACCACAGCTGATTATTACTGTCCTTGGCACAGCCTGTGATCCAATTTCCAGAAATACTTTTATTATTGCTGTTAGCTTTGAAGCGTTTAAATTCATAACCATCAAAGCGGTTCAAACCTCCCTGTGTGGCAAACCATAAAAAGCCTTGCTGATCAGTTATGCTGCAAGTGATAGAGTTTTGACTTAGACCTTGTTGGCTATTAAAAGTAGCTAGGTGTAACGAGCGAGCATTAGCCTGCTTACATATCAAGGTGACGAGGCATAACAGTACAATATTAAAAGAGAGTTTAAATGGCAGCACACTGATCCATGTAGTTTTTTAGTTCCTATATCGGGTTTATAATAAACTGCTTTTTAATCAATGTTAATATTGATTTTTAAACGAACTGATGAGATTTTAACTAATGGGTATCTTTTACTCTTGTGTTAATGAATTGCGTAAGTATAATAGGCATCCACTTTGCAGGGGCGTAGTTCCAATTGGTAGAACAGCGGTCTCCAAAACCGACGGTTGGGAGTTCGAATCTCTCCGCCCCTGCCACTTTTTAAACAATGTGTGTTGAGTCTGAATTTAAAAATCGGTTTAAACAAGTCAGTTTTTAAGTTTAGATTTTAATGGATTAACCCTGCCAGAGCGCAGGGTTGTTGTGTCTGTAGTTAAGGTAAAAATATTATGAGCACGAATGTAGAAACACCATCAAGTGCGATGGATTCAGTAAAGTGGATTGTAGCAATTGCGCTACTAGCAGGCGCAGTCGTTGGTAACCACATGTTTGCAGACCAATCTGTATTATTACGTGCTATTGGTGTAGTGGTTGCTGTTGCAGCTGGTTTAGGCATTGCCTCACTAACTGAAAAAGGTCGTACTTTTCTTGCGTTTGCAAAAGAGTCACGTATCGAAGTACGTAAAGTTGTGTGGCCAACTCGCCAAGAAACAACACATACGACATTAATTGTAATGGTTGCAACTGTGATTATGGCACTTATCCTTTGGGGATTAGATGGCATTTTGTTCCGCGCAGTAGGCTTTTTAACTGGATTGGAGATCTAATCCCATGTCGGATGAGAAGAACGAAAAGAAACTACGTTGGTACGTAGTGCAAGCTTTCTCTGGTTACGAGAAGCGTGTAGCACAAACTATTCTTGAGCACATCAAGATTGAAGGTTTGGAAGATAGTTTTGGTGAAGTATTAGTACCAACTGAAGAAGTTGTTGAGATGCGCGCTGGTCAAAAGCGTAAATCTGAGCGCAAATTCTTCCCAGGTTATGTACTAGTTCAAATGGACATGAACGATGCAAGCTGGCACTTAGTGAACAGCACAGCACGTGTTATGGGCTTCATTGGTGGTACGTCTGATCGTCCAGCTCCAATCAGCCAAAAAGAAGCTGATCGCATCTTGAACCGTCTGCAAGAGAACTCTGAAGCGCCTAAGCCTGCAACATTATTTGAACCAGGTGAAGTTGTTCGTGTTATCGATGGCCCATTTGCTGACTTCAGCGGTGTTGTGGAAGAAGTTGATTACGAGAAGAGCCGCGTAAAAGTGTCTGTTCTTATCTTCGGTCGTTCGACACCTGTTGACCTTGAATTCGGTCAAGTTGAGCAAGACAAGTAAGTAAGAAATTAAAGCTGCCAAAATTGTTTAATATTTTGGCAATAAGCTTGAAAAAGGCCGCTGATTAACTTATAATCAGCGGCCTTTTTGTGTTAGGGCAAGTTATAACTTGTTTTATCACTAAAAAGTGAGAACCAATTTTTAAACTGGGAAGCCGTTAGAGTACGCGTCCTCGCGCGCACAAGGCTATGACCCACCAAATGAGGTATTTATTATGGCTAAAAAAGTTGAAGCTATTATCAAGCTACAAGTTGCCGCTGGTATGGCTAACCCTAGTCCTCCAGTAGGTCCAGCACTAGGTCAACACGGTGTAAACATCATGGAATTCTGTAAAGCGTTCAACGCACGTACAGAGTCTATCGAAAAAGGCGCTCCAGTTCCTGTAGTGATCTCTGTTTACGGTGACCGTTCTTTCACGTTCGACATGAAAACTCCACCGGCTGCTTACTTACTTAAGAAAGCTGCAGGTATCAAATCAGGTTCTGGCCGTCCTAACACTGAAAAAGTGGGTACAGTAACTCGTGCTCAACTTGAAGAAATCGTTGAGACAAAACGACCTGACCTTACAGCGGCTGATATGGACGCTGCAGTTCGCACTATCGCAGGTTCTGCGCGTGCGATGGGCTTGAACGTAGAGGACTAAGATAATGGCAAAATTAACTAAACGTATGCGTACAATCCGCGAAAAAGTGGATGCGACTAAAGATTACGAAATCAACGAAGCAGTTGCTCTTTTAAAAGAGTTAGCGACAGCTAAATTCGTAGAAAGTGTTGACGTTGCTGTTAACCTTGGTATCGATGCTCGTAAATCTGACCAAAACGTACGTGGTGCAACTGTACTACCTAACGGTACTGGTCGTGAAGTTCGTGTTGCTGTATTCACACAAGGCGCTAACGCAGATGCTGCGAAAGAAGCTGGTGCTGAATTAGTGGGCATGGAAGATCTTGCTGAACAAGTTAAGAAAGGCGAGATGAACTTTGACGTTGTTGTTGCATCTCCAGACGCTATGCGTGTTGTTGGTCAACTAGGTCAAATCTTAGGTCCACGTGGTCTAATGCCAAACCCTAAAACTGGTACTGTAACGCCTAACGTTGCAGAAGCAGTTAAAAATGCGAAAGCAGGTCAAGTTCGTTACCGTAACGACAAGAACGGTATCATCCATACTACTATCGGTAAGGTTGATTTCACTGCTGAGCAACTTCAACAAAACCTTGAAGCTCTTATTGTTGCGCTTAAGAAGGCTAAACCTTCTCAAGCAAAAGGTACTTACGTGAAGAAAGTAACTATCTCTACAACAATGGGCGCAGGTGTTGCTGTTGACCAAAACTCTCTAAGCACAGTTGTTGCTTAATTAAGAGTTTACATGGCGCGAAATTTGAACTATAATTTTGCGCCATTTTGTTGAGAAAGTTAATTTCAAAACAAGTAAAGAATTCGGGTTGAAGTCCATAATTTCGTAATGCTCTCGGGTAAAAACGATAAATTGGGCTTCCGTCCAAGACCGTAGGCGGCTTCTGCCTTAATATTTTACCTACGTAGACGGTGTGAATCCCCAGATAGATTTTTCCTAATCTTCTGGCTCTCGCCGTAAAAAGCATCTCCATCTTAGATGGGGAAGAGTAGAACAGGGAAGCCAATTTCGGCAACCCATTAAACCAGGAGTAACACCCATGGCTTTAAATCTTCAAGGCAAAAAAGCAATTGTTGCTGAAGTCAACGAAGCAGCCACTGGTGCTCTTTCTGCAGTTGTTGCAGATTCTCGTGGTGTAACAGTTGGTGCTATCACTGCCCTTCGTAAAGAAGCTCGTGAAGCTGGTGTATGGATGAAAGTTGTTCGTAACACTTTAGCTAAACGTGCTATTGAAGGTACAGATTTTGAGTGCCTTTCTGACTCACTTGTTGGTCCAAGCTTAATCGCTTTCTCTTCAGAGCACCCAGGTGCTGCTGCGCGTATCTTCAAAGATTTCGCGAAGAAGAACGAGAAATTCGAAGTTAAGACGGCTGCATTTGAAGGTAACGTAGTAGACGCAGCTATGCTAGCAACTCTACCTACTTACGACGAAGCTGTTGCACGCTTAATGAGCGCTATGAAAGAAGCGTCTGCAGGTAAATTGTGTAAAACAATTGAAGCAGTACGTGTACAGAAAGAAGAGCAAGCTGCTTAATTTTAAGCTGTTTTTTTGTTCACTTTCGGTGTAATATTTTTTTTGGGCTATATTTAGTCCGTAATAATTAGGAAATTTGTAATGTCTGTAACTAAAGACCAAATCCTTGATGCTATTGCTGAAATGTCAGTAATGGACGTTGTTGCTCTAGTTGAAGCAATGGAAGAAAAATTCGGCGTAACTGCAGCAGCTGCTGTTGTTGCTGGTCCTGCTGCTGAAGCAGCTGAAGAAAAGACTGAGTTCGACGTAATCCTTACTGGCGCTGGCGCTAACAAGGTTGCAGCTATCAAAGCTGTACGTGGTGCTACTGGTCTTGGCCTTAAAGAAGCTAAAGCACTTGTTGAAGCAGCTCCTGCACCTATCAAAGAAGGTGTATCTAAAGAAGAAGCTGAAGCACTTGCAAAAGACCTTACTGAAGCTGGTGCTGAAGTTGAGGTTAAGTAATCTAGCTTACGCTAGGTTCGCTGCCTGAGTAATCAGGCAAGGGCTGGTGATTATTTAATCACCGGCCTTTTTGCGCTATGGAGCGATGCAATCCTGTAACGCAAATAAAATCTAATTTTCTCTTTACTTTCAAGTTGTTACCTTAATCGGTGTTGAAAGTGGCAGAGCAAAATAGAACAACAATTTAATGTTGTACATCTTGGCATAGATGCCAGTTAAGTCTGTTCTTACAAGAACAGGTCGGGTCAAAGATCAGCAAGCTGAGGAACCCCATGGCTTACTCTTATTCTGAAAAGAAACGTATCCGTAAGGATTTTGGTAAACGTCCACAAGTTTTGGATATACCTTTCTTACTGTCGACGCAGTTAGAATCGTTTAAAAAATTCTTAGTCCCTGACGCTGATGGCGATCACGGTTTGGAAGCTGCATTCCGTTCTGTGTTTCCTATCAAAAGCTACTCGGGAAATTCTGAGCTTCAATACGTAAGTTATCGTATTGGTGAGCCAGTATTCGATGTAAAAGAATGTCAAATTCGCGGTGTGACTTATTCTGCTCCACTTCGCGTAAAATTGCGTCTTGTGGTGATGGACAAAGAAGCACCAGGCACAGTTAAAGACATTAAAGAGCAAGAAGTTTACATGGGCGAAATTCCGCTCATGACTGATACCGGTACCTTTGTTATCAATGGTACAGAGCGTGTTATCGTTTCTCAGCTACACCGTAGCCCTGGTGTATTCTTTGATAACGACCGCGGTAAAACTCACTCGTCAGGTAAAGTGCTTTATAACGCGCGTGTAATTCCTTACCGTGGTTCATGGTTAGACTTCGAGTTTGATGCAAAAGATAACCTTTATGTACGTATTGACCGTCGTCGTAAATTACCGGCGTCAATCATCTTACGTGCACTAGAGTACTCAACGGATGAAATCCTAGAGATATTCTTCGATACAACTACGTTTGAAGTTGCTGACGGTAAAGTTCTTATGGAACTTGTTCCTTCGCGCTTACGTGGTGAAACTGCCGCTTTTGATATCAAAGGCGAAGACGGTGAAGTCCTTGTTGAAGCGGGTCGTCGTATTACTGCGCGTCACATCAAGAACATCGAGAAAAAAGGTATTAACCAATTAGAAGTACCGCATGAGTACATCATTGGTCGTGTTATAGCTAAAAACTATGTTGATGAGTCAACAGGTGAGATCATCGCAAACGCGAATGACGAGCTATCACTTGAGCTAATGGCTGAATTGGTTAAAGCAGGTCACACTAAGATTGATACTCTATATATCAACGAAGTTGACAGCGGCGCCTACATGTCAGATACATTACGTATCGACACAACAAGCAACCGTTTAGAAGCATTAGTAGAAATTTATCGCATGATGCGCCCAGGCGAGCCACCGACGAAAGACGCGGCTGAAGCCTTATTTGATAACTTGTTCTTCTCTGACGAGCGTTACGATTTATCAACAGTTGGTCGTATGAAGTTCAATAGCCGTGTAGGTTATGACTCAGATACTGGCCCTGGCACATTATCGAAAGAAGACATCGTAGCTGTTATGAAAGTGCTTATCGCTATTCGTAACGGTGTTGGCGATGTTGATGATATCGACCACTTAGGCAACCGTCGTATCCGTAGTGTTGGCGAAATGGCTGAGAACCAATTCCGCGTTGGTCTAGTACGTGTTGAGCGTGCTGTACGTGAGCGTTTAAGCTTAGGTGACCTTGACGCTGTAATGCCACAAGATCTTATTAACGCTAAGCCTATTTCGGCAGCGGTTAAAGAGTTCTTTGGTTCATCTCAGTTATCACAGTTCATGGACCAAAATAACCCGCTTTCAGAAGTAACGCATAAGCGTCGTATTTCTGCATTAGGTCCGGGTGGTTTAACACGTGAACGCGCTGGCTTCGAAGTTCGAGACGTTCACGTAACTCACTATGGTCGTGTATGTCCAATCGAAACGCCTGAGGGTCCAAACATCGGTCTAATTAACTCACTGTCTACGTACGCACGTACTAATGACTATGGTTTCTTAGAAACACCTTACCGTAAAGTGGTAAACGGTGTAGTTACTGATGAAGTAGATTACTTATCAGCCATTGAAGAAGGTCAGTTTGTTATCGCTCAGGCGAACTCAAACTTGAACGAAAACAATGAGTTTGTTGATGAACTAATTCCATGTCGTCACAAAGGTGAATCAACCTTTATGGGCAAAATGGACCAACAATATATGGACGTATCACCACAACAGGTGATCTCTGTAGCGGCAGCACTTATCCCGTTCCTAGAACACGATGATGCTAACCGTGCATTGATGGGTTCAAACATGCAACGTCAAGCCGTACCAACTCTTATCGCGGACAAACCGCTGGTAGGTACAGGTATCGAGCTTACACTAGCGAAAGACTCTGGTGTAACTATCGTTGCTAAGCGTGGTGGTGAAGTAATGTATGCGGATGCAAGCCGCATCGTTGTAAATGTACATGAAGATGAGCGTGTTCCTGGTGAAGCGGGCATCGATATTTACAACCTTACTAAATACACTCGCTCAAACCAAAATACATGTATTAACCAAAAACCAACTTGTATGGTTGGTGAGCCGGTAACACGTGGTGACGTATTAGCAGATGGTCCTTCGACTGACCTTGGTGACTTAGCACTTGGTCAAAACCTTCGCGTGGCATTCATGCCATGGAACGGTTATAACTTCGAGGATTCAATCCTACTATCAGAGCGCGTAGTTCAAGAAGATCGTCTAACGACTATCCACATTCAAGAACTACAATGTATCGCACGTGATACTAAATTAGGTCCAGAAGAGATCACAGCAGATATTCCTAACGTAGGTGAATCTGCACTAGGCAAGCTTGATGAGTCAGGCGTTGTTTATATCGGTGCTGAAGTTAAAGGCGGCGATATCCTAGTAGGTAAAGTGACTCCGAAAGGCGAAACGCAATTAACACCAGAAGAAAAGCTACTACGTGCTATCTTCGGTGAGAAAGCGTCAGACGTTAAAGACAGCTCTTTACGCGTACCAAACTCTGTAACTGGTACTGTAATCGACGTACAAGTTTTCACCCGTGACGGTGTTGAAAAAGATAAGCGTGCGTTAGAAGTTGAAGACATGCAGCTTCGCGAAGCGAAGAAAGACTTCAACGAAGAGTTCCGTATCTTAGAAGCAGGCGTATTAGAGCGTGCTCGTAAGTTACTTGTTGACGCTGGTCTGAACGCAGATTCAATTGCATCACTAAATGCTGAAAAGCTGCTTACTCAAAGCCTTGCTGAAGAAGATAAGCAAGCTGAACTTGAGCAGCTAGCCGCTCAGTACGATGAGCTTAAAGCTGAATACGATAAGAAGTTTGAAAACAAACGTCGTAAGATCACTCAAGGTGACGACTTAGCACCAGGCGTACTTAAGATTGTTAAAGTATACCTAGCTGTTAAACGTCGTATCCAACCGGGTGATAAGATGGCGGGTCGTCACGGTAACAAAGGTGTTATCTCGACTATCGTACCAGTAGAAGATATGCCATACGATGACAAAGGTCGTACGGTAGACATCGTTCTGAACCCGCTAGGTGTACCATCACGTATGAACATCGGTCAGATCCTAGAAACTCATATGGGTCTTGCTGCACGTGGTGTGGGTGAGCGCTTAGAAGAAATGATGAAAGAGCAGCGTGAACTGCACGAAATCCGTAGCTTCGTTAAGAAAGTTTACGAATTAGGTGATTGTCGTCAGAAAGTCGATATCGACTCGTTCTCTGATGATGAAGTTCGTCGCTTAGCTGAAAACTTGAAAGGTGGTTTACCGATCGCAACTCCAGCCTTTGATGGTGCTCGTGAAAGCGAAATCAAAGACTTACTTGAGCTTGGTGGTTATCCAAGAAGCGGTCAAGTTACACTTTATGATGGCCGTACTGGCGATCAGTTCGAACGTCAAGTAACTGTTGGTTACATGTACATGTTGAAACTTAACCACTTGGTTGATGACAAGATGCACGCACGTTCAACTGGTTCTTACAGCCTTGTTACTCAGCAGCCGCTGGGTGGTAAAGCTCAGTTCGGTGGCCAGCGTTTCGGTGAGATGGAGGTGTGGGCACTAGAAGCTTACGGTGCTGCATATACTCTACAAGAAATGCTAACAGTGAAATCGGATGACGTGAATGGTCGTACTAAGATGTATAAGAACATCGTAGATGGTAACCATAAGATGGAACCAGGTATGCCAGAATCGTTCAACGTATTGTTGAAAGAAATCCGCTCACTGGGTATCAACATCGAGTTGGAAGAAAATTAAGCCATTTAGGTGCGGCGTAAGCCGCACCTGTTAGGCCGAATAGAATGTAGGGGCGATTGTTTCGCCCTCAAGATTAACCTCCGACAGGAGAGCTAAGGTGAAAGACTTACTTAAGTTTCTGAAGCAACAAAATAAGACCGAAGAATTCGATGCAATTCGCATTGGTCTTGCTTCGCCAGATATGGTTCGTTCATGGTCATACGGTGAAGTAAAGAAACCTGAGACAATCAACTACCGTACTTTCAAGCCTGAGCGCGACGGCTTATTCTGTGCCCGTATTTTCGGCCCAGTGAAAGATTATGAGTGTTTATGTGGTAAATATAAGCGCCTTAAGCACCGTGGTGTTATTTGTGAAAAGTGTGGCGTTGAAGTAACGCTAACTAAAGTGCGTCGTGACCGTATGGGTCATATTGAGCTTGCGAGCCCAGTTGCGCACATTTGGTTCTTAAAATCATTACCGTCACGTATCGGCTTAATGCTAGACATGACACTTCGTGACATCGAGCGCGTACTTTACTTCGAATCATTCGTAGTAACTGAGCCTGGTATGACAACGCTTGAGCGTGGTCAGCTTTTAGGTGAAGAAGAGTACTTAGATGCACTTGAAGAGCACGGTGATGAGTTTGAAGCGAAGATGGGTGCTGAAGCAGTATTAGACTTGCTTCGTGAACTTGATCTTGGCCAATTAATTGCTGAAATGCGTGAAGAGTTACCAACAATTAACTCTGAAACTAAGCGTAAGAAGATCACTAAACGTCTTAAATTAATGGAATCTTTCCACCAATCAGGTAACAACCCTGAGTGGATGATCATGACAGTACTTCCAGTACTTCCGCCTGATCTACGTCCATTAGTACCACTAGACGGTGGTCGTTTTGCGACTTCTGATCTGAATGACCTTTACCGTCGTGTTATTAACCGTAATAACCGTCTTAAACGTCTATTAGATCTAGCAGCACCAGACATTATCGTACGCAACGAAAAACGTATGTTACAAGAAGCGGTAGATGCGCTACTTGATAACGGTCGTCGCGGTCGTGCGATTACAGGTTCTAACAAACGTCCTCTGAAATCGCTTGCTGATATGATCAAAGGTAAGCAAGGTCGTTTCCGTCAGAACTTACTTGGTAAACGTGTAGATTACTCTGGCCGTTCTGTAATCACAGTAGGTCCTACGCTTAAACTACACCAGTGTGGTCTTCCTAAGAAGATGGCACTTGAGCTATTCAAACCATTTATCTACGGTAAATTAGAGCGTCGTGGCATGGCTACGACTATCAAAGCTGCTAAGAAGATGGTTGAGCGTGAAGTAGCAGAAGTATGGGATGTATTAGACGAAGTAATTCGTGAGCATCCAGTATTACTGAACCGTGCACCAACACTTCACCGTTTGGGTATCCAAGCGTTCGAACCTGTGCTTATCGAAGGTAAAGCGATTCATTTACACCCATTAGTTTGTGCGGCATACAACGCTGACTTCGATGGTGACCAAATGGCGGTACACGTACCGTTAACGCTTGAAGCACAATTAGAAGCACGTGCTCTAATGATGTCTACTAACAACATCCTATCTCCAGCGAATGGTGAGCCAATCATCGTTCCTTCACAGGACGTTGTATTAGGTCTTTACTACATGACTCGTGATCGCATCAATGCGAAAGGCGAAGGTATTGTATTTAAAGATCCTAAAGAAGCTGAAAAAGCATACCGCAGCGGTAACGCTGAGTTACATGCACGCGTAAAAGTACGTATCAGCGAGACAATCAGTAATGAAGATGGTGAAACAGTTGAGCAAGTATCTATTGTTGAAACAACAGTAGGTCGTGCGATCCTTTCACTAATCCTACCTAAAGGCATGCCGTTTGAGTTAATCAACCAAGCCCTAGGTAAGAAACAAATTTCTGGCTTATTAAACGAGTGTTACCGTCGTCTAGGTCTTAAAGATACAGTTATCTTTGCTGACCAAGTAATGTACACCGGTTTCCACTACGCAATGAAGTCAGGTGTTTCAATCGGTATCGATGACTTAGTTATCCCACCGGTTAAAGCAGAAATCATTGAATCAGCGGAAGCTGAAGTAACTGAAATCAACCAACAATTCCAATCAGGTCTTGTAACGGCTGGTGAAAAGTACAATAAAGTTATCGATATCTGGTCACGTGTAAATGAAAACTTATCACGTGAGATGATGGCGAACTTATCAAAAGACACTGTAATCAACGCTAAAGGCGAAGAAGAAGAGCAATCTTCATTCAACTCAGTGTTTATGATGGCAGACTCAGGTGCACGTGGTAGCGCCGCTCAGATCCGTCAGTTAGCGGGTATGCGTGGTCTAATGGCACGTCCAGATGGTTCAATCATCGAGACACCAATCACGGCGAACTTCCGTGAAGGTCTAAACGTACTACAGTACTTCATCTCAACGCACGGTGCGCGTAAAGGTCTTGCCGATACAGCACTTAAAACAGCAAACTCGGGTTACTTAACGCGTCGTCTAGTAGACGTTGCACAAGATTTAGTAATCAATGAAGACGATTGTGGCACAGAAGATGGCTTAACAATGAAACCGCTTATCGAGGGTGGTGACGTTGTAGAAGCGCTTCGCGAACGTGTTCTTGGTCGTGTTGTTGCTGAAGATGTATTAATTCCAAATACTAACGAAGTACTTGTTGAGCGTAATATCATGCTTGACGAAAAACTGTGTGACCTTCTAGAAGAGCATTCAGTAGATGAAGTACGCGTTCGTTCAGTAATCACTTGTGATAATGACTTTGGTGTATGTGCTAAGTGTTACGGTCGTGACCTTGCACGTGGCCACATCATTAATCCAGGTGAGTCAGTAGGTGTTATCGCGGCGCAATCAATCGGTGAGCCGGGTACACAGCTTACGATGCGTACCTTCCACATCGGTGGTGCAGCATCTCGAGCGTCTGCTGAAAACAGTGTACAAGTTAAAACTAACGGTACATTGAAGTTACACAACGCGAAGTACGTATTAAACACAGACGGTAAGATTGTTATCACGTCTCGTTCAACAGAGATCACTATCATCGATAGCTTTGGTCGTGAGAAAGAGCGTTATAAAGTACCTTACGGTGCGGTGTTATCTGTACAAGATAATGCAGAAGTTCAAGGTAACGATATCGTTGCAACTTGGGATCCGCATAGTCACCCAATCGTTCTTGAGCATAAGTCAAAAATCTCGTTCAGCGACATTGATGACTCAAATACCGAAGCACAAACAGATGAGTTAACTGGTTTAACTCGTGTGGTTGTTAAAGACTTAGGTAAAGCAAATGCGAAAGAACCTAAACTAATCATCGAAAGCGATGAGCGTGGTCTGCAAGAAACACGTCTACCTTCATTCACAACGATTGAAGTAACCGACGGTGCAACTGCAAACCCAGGTGACGTACTTGCACGTATTCCGCAAGAAGGTTCGAAGACTCGTGATATCACGGGTGGTCTACCTCGCGTAGCTGACTTATTCGAAGCACGTAAACCGAAAGATCCTGCAATCCTTGCAGAAATCACAGGTACTATCAGCTTCGGTAAAGAAACAAAAGGTAAGAAGCGTCTTGTAATCACTCCAGCTGAGGGTGACGCATACGAAGAGATGATTCCTAAATGGCGTCAACTTAACGTGTTCGAAGGTGAGCAAGTGTCTAAAGGTGAGGTTATCGCCGATGGTCCAGAGTCACCACATGACATCTTACGCTTACGTGGTGTAACTCATGTAGCTAACTACATCGTTAACGAAGTGCAAGAGGTTTACCGCTTGCAGGGCGTTAAGATCAATGACAAGCACATTGAGACAATTATTCGTCAGATGCTACGTAAATGTATCATCCTTGACGGCGGTGACACTGAGTTCTTAGCCGGTGAACAAGTTGAAGTGGCACGCGTTAACATCGCGAACCGTGAACTTGAGAAACAAGGTAAGATCCCAGCGAAGTTTGAAATCCAGTTAATGGGTATCACTAAAGCGTCACTTGCAACAGAATCTTTCATTTCTGCAGCATCATTCCAGGAGACAACTCGTGTCCTAACTGAAGCAGCTGTAAATGGTAAGAGCGATGAACTTCGTGGTCTGAAAGAGAACGTAATCGTGGGTCGTCTGATCCCAGCTGGTACAGGCTTTGCGTATCACCAAGACCGTTTGAATCGTCGCAAGCAAGGTGAAATCGTTGAAGAGCAAACAGTAAGTGCTGAAGAGGCGACTCAAGCACTAACTGACGCACTTAACGCAGATATCTCTGGAAACCAATAATCTCAGCTTAATCAATAGATTAAGAAATCGTAAGGCAGTTATCTTCTGCCTTACGATGAGTTAAGGTTGACAGGTTAAACTTTGCTCATTAAAATTCCGCCACCCATTTGCCTGCACGTTTTGTAACGAGCATGTAAACAGGGCGGATTTTTTTATTTTTTCAGTAGTAATTTTAATTTCAGGAGCTATTTAAATGGCAACTATTAACCAGCTAGTGCGTAAGCCACGTCGTAGCAAAGTTACTAAAAGTAACTCAGCTGCACTTAAAGCTTGTCCGCAAAAGCGTGGTGTATGTACTCGTGTATATACAACTACACCTAAGAAACCAAACTCTGCATTACGTAAAGTAGCGCGTGTTCGTTTAACTAACGGTTTCGAAGTAACATCTTACATCGGTGGTGAAGGCCACAACTTACAAGAGCACAGTGTAATCCTTATCCGTGGTGGTCGTGTTAAAGACTTACCAGGTGTGCGTTTCCACACTGTACGTGGTGCACTTGACTGTGCAGGCGTTAGCGACCGTCGTCAAGCTCGTTCTAAATACGGTGCTAAACGCCCTAAGGGCTAATGGTTCTCCGTTAGTAAGGCCAAGCACTAAATTTTTAAATTAATTGTTTTGGGTATTGACTCTAAAAGAGCAAACCTGAAGATACCGGAGATACAAAATGCCTAGAAGACGCGTAATAGGTCAACGTAAAATTCTTCCAGATCCTAAGTTCGGATCGGAACTTCTTGCTAAATTCGTTAACGTAGTAATGTTAGACGGCAAGAAATCTACTGCTGAAAAAATCGTTTATGGTGCGTTAGACGTGGCTGCTGAGAAATCAGGCAAGTCGCACCTTGAAATCTTTGAAGCTGCACTTGAAAACGTTCGCCCACAGGTAGAGGTTAAATCTCGCCGTGTTGGTGGTTCAACGTACCAAGTACCAGTTGAAGTACGTCCAGTACGTCGCAACGCATTAGGTATGCGTTGGTTAGTAGACGCTGCACGTAAGCGTGGCGAAAAATCTATGGGCTTACGTTTAGCTCAAGAAATCGTTGACGCTGCTGACAACAAAGGCACTGCGGTTAAGAAACGTGAAGACGTTCACCGTATGGCTGAAGCGAATAAAGCATTCGCTCATTACCGTTGGTAATCTGCCCTTAACCTTTAAGAGGATCATATGGCACGTACAACTCCACTTGAGCGCTATCGCAATATCGGTATTTGCGCTCACGTAGATGCAGGTAAAACCACCACAACAGAACGTGTTCTGTTCTACACAGGTCTTTCTCATAAGATCGGTGAAGTACATGATGGTGCTGCAACTATGGATTGGATGGAGCAGGAACAAGAGCGTGGTATCACAATCACTTCTGCTGCAACAACGTGTTTCTGGAAAGGGATGGACGCTCAATTTGACGACCATCGCATCAATATCATTGATACTCCAGGACACGTAGATTTCACTATCGAAGTAGAGCGTTCTTTACGCGTACTAGATGGTGCGGTAGTTGTTCTTTGTGCTTCATCTGGTGTACAGCCGCAAACTGAGACAGTTTGGCGTCAAGCGAACAAATACGAAGTTCCTCGCATGATCTTCGTAAATAAAATGGATCGCACTGGCGCTGACTTCTTAACTGTTGTGGACCAGGTGAAATCTCGTCTTGGAGCAACGCCTGTTCCAATTCAGCTACCAATTGGTGCTGAAGACGACTTTAAAGGTGTTATTGACCTTATTAAGATGAAAGCCATTAACTGGAATGCCGAAGATCAAGGCATGACTTTCTCTTATGAGGCCATTCCGGCAGAGCTTCTGGAACTTGCAGAAGAATGGCGTTCTCACATGGTTGAGAGCGCTGCTGAAGCATCAGAAGAACTAATGGACAAATATCTAGAAGGTGAAGACCTGACTGAAGCTGAAATTAAAGCAGCTTTACGTCAGCGCACATTAGCTAACGAAATTGTTCCAATGACGTGTGGTAGTGCATTTAAAAATAAGGGCGTTCAAGCTGTGCTTGATGCTGTTATCGAATATATGCCTGCTCCAACACAAGTGAAACAAATCCAAGGTATCGTTGAAGATGGTACTGAGGAAGAACGTCCTGCTGATGACAACGCACCGTTTGCCGCACTTGCTTTTAAGATTGCGACAGACCCGTTCGTTGGCACCTTGACCTTCTTCCGTGTTTACTCTGGTACTGTTAAACAGGGTGACGCGGTATACAACCCAGTTAAAAGTAAGCGTGAGCGACTTGGTCGTATCGTTCAGATGCATTCAAACTCACGTGAAGAGATCAAAGTAGTCTACGCAGGCGACATCGCAGCGGCTATTGGTCTTAAAGACGTAACAACAGGTGAGACACTGTGTGATCCGAACTCAGTCATTACGCTTGAGCGTATGGAGTTCCCTGAGCCAGTTATCTCTGTTGCGGTAGAGCCTCGCACAGTAGCTGACCAAGATAAGATGGGAATCGCGCTAGGTAAACTAGCGGCAGAAGATCCATCTTTCCGAGTACAAACTGACGAAGAATCAGGCCAGACTATTATTTCTGGCATGGGTGAACTTCACCTTGATATCATTGTCGACCGTATGAAGCGTGAATTCAGTGTTGAATGTAACGTTGGTAAGCCACAGGTAGCATACCGTGAAGCTATCCGTTCAGCTGTTGAAGTTGAAGGGAAGTTCGTACGTCAATCAGGTGGTCGTGGTCAATATGGTCACGTCTGGCTTAAACTTGAACCGATGGATATTTCGGAAGATGATGCGCCAATTTATGAGTTCGTTAACGAAATCGTTGGTGGTTCTGTTCCTAAAGAATACATCCCTGCGGTAGACAAAGGTATCCAAGAGCAAATGACTCAAGGTGTACTGGCAGGCTACCCATTACTTGGCGTTAAAGCGACTCTGTTTGATGGTTCATTCCATGATGTAGATTCGAATGAAATGGCATTTAAGATTGCAGGTTCAATGGCGATGAAGAAAGGTGCGCTTGAAGCAAACCCAGCTCTTCTAGAACCAGTAATGAAGGTTGAAGTTATCACTCCTGAAGAAAACATGGGTGATGTAGTTGGTGACTTAAACCGTCGCCGCGGCATGATCGAAGGCATGGAAGAAGCATTCGGTGGTCTTAAGCAAATTAATGCGCAAGTACCACTTTCTGAAATGTTTGGTTATGCAACTGATCTGCGATCTGCAACACAAGGCCGTGCATCATACTCTATGGAGTTTTTGAAGTATGCAGAAGCCTCTAAGAATGTTGCAGATGCAATAATTGCAGCTCGCGCTGTTATATGATTTAGCTTGTCTGGCCCAATAGTGGGTCAGGCGTTAATTTCTTTATAGGAATTTTTTAAGATGGCAAAAGAAAAGTTTGAACGCGTAAAACCGCACGTAAACGTTGGTACAATCGGCCACGTTGACCACGGTAAAACAACTCTAACAGCAGCAATCACAAACGTACTTGCAAAAGTATACGGTGGTGTAGCTAAAGACTTCGCATCAATCGATAACGCTCCAGAAGAGCGTGAGCGTGGTATCACAATCTCAACTTCACACGTTGAGTACGATACTCCTACTCGTCACTACGCACACGTAGACTGTCCAGGACACGCCGATTATGTTAAAAACATGATCACTGGTGCTGCTCAAATGGACGGCGCAATCCTAGTAGTTGCTGCGACTGACGGTCCTATGCCACAAACTCGTGAGCACATCCTACTTTCTCGTCAGGTTGGTGTACCTTACATCATCGTATTCATGAACAAATGTGACATGGTTGACGACGAAGAGCTACTTGAGCTAGTTGAGATGGAAGTTCGTGAACTTCTTTCAGAGTACGACTTCCCAGGTGATGACTTACCACTAATCCAAGGTTCAGCGCTTAAAGCGTTAGAAGGCGAGAAAGAGTGGGAAGACAAAATCGTTGAGCTTGCAGAAGCACTAGATTCTTACATCCCAGAGCCAGAGCGTGACATCGATAAGCCATTCATCATGCCTATCGAAGACGTATTCTCAATCCAAGGTCGTGGTACTGTTGTAACTGGCCGTGTTGAAGCTGGTATCATCAACGTGAATGACGAAGTTGAAATCGTAGGTATCAAAGAAACTACGAAGACAACTTGTACAGGTGTTGAGATGTTCCGTAAGCTTCTAGACGAAGGTCGTGCGGGTGAGAACATCGGTGCACTTCTACGTGGTACTAAGCGTGAAGACGTTGAACGTGGTCAAGTACTAGCTAAGCCTGGTTCAATCACTCCACACACGAAGTTCACTTCAGAAGTATACGTACTTTCTAAAGATGAAGGTGGTCGTCACACTCCATTCTTCAAAGGTTACCGTCCACAGTTCTACTTCCGTACAACTGACGTAACAGGTGACGTACAGTTACCAGACGGCGTTGAAATGGTAATGCCTGGTGATAACATCAAGATGACTGTAGAACTAATCTGCCCAATCGCGATGGACGAAGGTTTACGCTTCGCTATCCGTGAAGGTGGCCGTACAGTTGGTGCTGGTGTTGTTGCAACTATCGTTGAGTAATATCAACAGATAGAGCTTCACAGCTTATAAAAAGGTCGCCTAGGCGGCCTTTTTTAATATCTGTAGAAAAGCTATCAGCTGTCAGCTTTCAGACGTCAGATTAGATTGAGAGGGTTGTTTAGTGTGGTGTCTCACTCGGCATTTGCCCTGTTCATTCTTAGGGCAGGTTGGTTTGAGTGGAGCGAAGCCCAACACAATCCATGTAAACCTGTTCTCTGATAAACCCGAATCACCATAAATCACTCCCAAGATTAGGCTGACCTAGAACCTCGCTAACTCACACCTAGCAACTAGCCCTATTATTTCCCCTAAAACTAAATACTTACCTTCTTGCATTGCTTGTGCTGTTTCACCATTTCGTCATGAAAAGTCACTTTTTTAGTAACAATGCGTTCTTAGTATTACTGCGCTAATTATCCAAGTGCAGCTTAGTTAGCACTCAAATTCTTAAAATAATGTACTAACGGAACGTAACGATGAAAATTAATAAAATTGCTACTGCAATTGGTTTAACGTTGGCATTGTCAGCCACGGCCAATGCAGGTGTGTTACCAGACAGTCAAAAACAAAATGATTGGTATAGTGCTGCTGAAATAAAATTAACAGAAAAAGAAGCGGCGGCCCAGGTTGAGCAAACGTTTAAAGCTAAAAATGTCATTCTATTTGTTGGTGATGGTATGGGTATTTCAACGCTTACTGCATCGCGTATCATGGCGGGTCAAATGGAAGGTAAGTCGGGCGAAGAAGGCTTATTAAGCTTTGAGGAGTTTCCTTACTCTGCGCAAATCAAAACGTATAACGTTGATGCGCAAACACCTGACTCAGCAGGCACAATGACAGCAATTATTTCAGGCGTTAAAACTGATGTTGGTGTAATTGGTGTAAACGAAAACATCGAGCGTGGCAAGTGTGCAACAGTTGCGGGTAACGAATTAATTACTGCTACAGAGCTTGCGGAAATCAAAGGTCTAGCAACAGGCGTTATTTCAACAGCGCGCATTACACACGCAACACCTGCAGCAACGTATGCAAAATCAGCCGATCGTAACTGGGAAGATGTATCAGACATGCCAGCTGATGCCGTAGAAGCTGGCTGTGAAGACATTGCATCGCAACTCGTTAATTTCGAGAAGAACCTTGAAGCACGCTTCGTAGGAACCGACGTTGATGGTCTTGAGGTGGTGATGGGCGGTGGTCGTCGTCACTTTTTACCGAAAGACGCAGCATTCAACTCAGCTGATGCAGTCAGTGAAGTGGAAGGTGACCGTACGGATGAGCGTGATCTAACTGCTGAATGGCAAGAAATGTACCCTGATGGCAAGTACGTGATGGACCAAGCAGGCTTTGATACGCTTAATGCCGATACAAAACGTGTATTCGCATTGTTCAATGAGTCACACATGCAATATGAAGCTGACCGCGCTAACGATGTAGCGGGTGAGCCGTCATTATCTGAAATGACGGGTAAAGCGATTGATATCTTAAAGAGCAATGAAAAAGGCTTTTTCTTAACCGTTGAATCTGGGCGTATTGATCATGCTCACCATGCGGGTAATGCTTATAACGCGTTAAACGATACCGTTGAATTTGCCAAAGCAGTGCAAACAGCAGTAGAGAATACCAATCCAGAAGAAACTCTTATCCTTGTTACCGCTGACCACAGTCATGTATTTACTATCGCAGGTTATCCAAAGCGCGGTAACCCTATCTTAGGCCAAGTAGTTGCAATAGGTAGCGAAGAGCCAAGCCTTGCTGCTGATGGTATGCCTTACACTACAGTGGGTTATGCAAATGGTTTAGGTTTCCGTGATTTAGGCGATGAGACAGATGCAGATGTATCTTATAACGAAGCAGCATTGGCTGGTCGTGTTGATTTAACGGGGGTTGATACAACGACACCTGGTTATCACCAAGAAGCCACTGTGCCATTAGGTTCTGAAACTCATGCGGGTGAAGATATTTCACTTCATGCAAAAGGTCCAGGTGCGCAATTAGCACAAGGCGTTGTGGAGCAAAACGTAATTTTCCACATCATTAACCAAGCTCTAGAACTAATTGAAGAATAATGGCGACGACGATGAAAAAACTAAATTTAATTTCTCTTGCTGTAGTAGTGGCATTATCGGGTTGTTCTGATGACAATGACAACTCACCAAAAACATTAACCGTTGAAAATACATTAGCTGTTGGTTCTGAGCAGTGCGTAAACGGTGGTACAGCAACCCTAACAGGTGCAGATAGCAATGATAATGGTGAGCTAGACTCAGCAGAAGTAACGGATACAAGCGTTGTATGTAATGCACCGGCAACGTCGTTAACAGCATCGCAATTAGCGCCGTTGACTGATAATGAGTGGTTTAAGTCAGCACAAGTTAAAGTCGCTAACAGCGAAGAAAACATTGCTGCAGTTGTAAAAGAGTCAGGTAAAGCGAAAAACGTGATCCTATTCGTGGGTGACGGCATGGGTATTTCAACGGTCACTGCTGCACGTATCATGGCGGGTCAGCTAGAAGGTAAGCTAGGTGAAGAGCATCAGCTTAGCTTTGAAACACTACCATTCTCAGGTTTTGCTAAAACTTATAACGTAGATGCGCAAACACCTGATTCAGCGGGTACGATGACAGCAATGGCATCGGGCGTAAAAACGGATGCTGGCGTTATCGGTGTTGATGAAGACATCGAGCGCGGTAACTGTGCAACGGTTGCAGGTAATGAGCTAGTAACAGCCACTGAGCTTGCTGAGATTGCAGGTAAGTCGACAGGTATTGTTTCTACAGCGCGGATCACTCACGCAACGCCTGCAGCAACATATGCTAAATCGGCTGACCGTAACTGGGAAGACGTATCAGATATGCCTGAAGCTGCAGTCACCGCTGGCTGTGAAGATATTGCATCGCAATTAATTAACTTTGAAGCGAACCTAGAAGCACGCTACGAAGGGCTAGATGTTGATGGTTTAGAAGTTGTCATGGGCGGCGGTCGTCGTCATTTCTTACCGAAAGACGCAGCTTTTAATTCTGCTGATGCTGTGAGCTCAGTAGAAGGTGACCGTACAGATGGTCGTGACTTAACTGCGGAGTGGAAAGCCAAATACCCTGCAGGTCAATATGTGATGGACCAAGCTGGTTTTGATGCAATCGATGCAGATACAACTGAGCGTGTATTTGGTTTATTCAATGAATCACACATGCAATACGAAGCAGACCGCTCGAATGACGTAGCGGGTGAGCCGTCACTTTCTGAAATGACCGCAAAGGCAATTGATATTTTAGATAACAATGCAAATGGCTTTATGTTAACAGTTGAAGCGGGACGTATTGATCATGCCCACCACGCAGGTAATGCCTATAACGCATTGAGCGACACTGTTGAGTTGTCAAAAGCTGTACAAGTTGCCCTTGATAAGACTAGCATTGAAGACACACTAATCATCGTAACTGCTGACCACAGCCACGTATTTACCATTGCAGGCTATCCAAAACGTGGTAACCCAATTTTAGGTAAAGTAGTACCAGTGGGTAGTGATGAGCCATCACTTGCAGCAGACAATATGCCATACACAACGGTTGGTTATACCAATGGTGGCGGCTTCCGAGATTTAGGCGATGAGACTGATGCTGATGCAGGTTATAACTTTGCGCCAGTAACAGGGCGTGTTGATTTAACTGATGTTGACACAACAACACCAGGCTTCCATCAAGAAGCTGTTGTACCACTAGGCTCAGAAACACACGCAGCAGAAGATGTTGGTGTGTATGCAGTAGGCCCAGGTGCACATTTAGTAACAGGTACTAATGAGCAAAGCCTTATTTTCCATGTTATGGATTATGCCGCTGACCTTGTTAAACAAGCCGATGCTAAATTAGCACAATAATGAGTGCTTGGGAGGCTCTAAGCCTCCCTTACTCAATTAGTTATAAAGTAAACCAAGATAAAAAGAGAATCCCGTGAAAGCAGCCATCTTACTTGCCTCATTACTTAGCCCGCTTGCTGTTGCAGGGCAATGCGATATGAACACCGGTTTTACGCAAGCAGACTATAAAGTCACAACAGATATAGTTGCTAATAAGCAGCATACTGAAAACACCTTTACCCTTTGGCGTACGCCTCATCAGGTGGCTAAGCAGAATTCACAGTTTATTGAGCTATGGCAACAGTTGCGCAATCAACAAATTCGCCCAATTCGTTATTTTCAGCATGCCCAGCGTGGTATTGAGTATCAACCATCGGAAGTGCAAGGTGAACAAGATTGGAGTAGCAAATATCAGCTAGTAAGCGATAAGTTTTTAGCTTCAATGACGCACCAGAAAAGTACGGGTGAAGGCTGTGAGCTAACAGAATATTACACACAACAGCAGGGTGATAGCAAAATAGAGTTAAGCTGGCTTGCCAATCAAAAGTTACTCAAAGCAATTCGTATTTCAACACCCAGCTATAGCCGTGAAATTGTTTTAACAGCCAGCCATCACAATCAGCAAAAAGTGCAGGTAGAATTTGCGAAATGGGATAACTATCAAACGACCGATTACGCAGATATCGGTGATAATGAAAGCGACCCGTTTTTAGCTAAAATGATCAACTTAGGGTTTGTTGAGCATGGTGCAAGCGGATTTTATGATGCGCAAGGTAATCAGCTAAAAGGTGAGCATGGCCATCATCACTAATTAAATATCGCAATGCCGCTTTTTTAGCGGCATTTTTGTATCTGCAACTCAGCGTTGCTAGCGCTACTCATTGCCCTTTTCAGCTAAGATAAAATTATGTGCTTCAACGAAGTGTTGCAACTATTGTCTGGTTTGATTGGTAAATTTTGCGATTGTTGCTTAAGTTTAACCAAGGAGGAACAGCCATGACAAAAATAAATACAAAACACCCCGCAGGTACTTTCTGCTGGGCAGAGTTATGCGCGAAAGACTGGCTAGCTGCGAAGCAATTTTATACGCAATTATTTGATTGGGATTTTGACGACCAACCAATAGGCGAAGATATGTTTTACACCATGCTGCAAAAGCAAGGTGATGATATTGCCGCTATGTATCAACTACCAGCAAGTATGAGCGAGATGCCAACCCATTGGTTATTGTACATTGCTGTTGATGATGTTGATCAAAGCACAGAGCAGGCAAAATCATTAGGTGCAACTGTTTTGGCAGGGCCGCATGATGTAATGAAAGCAGGTCGCATGGTGATGCTACAAGAGCCAGGAGGTGCAACATTTGCCTTGTGGCAAGCTGGTGAGCATATCGGGGCTAAACGAGTGCAAGAGCTTAACCTGCCTTACTGGTTTGAACTTGTGTCGAAAGACATGCAAAAAAGTCGCGACTTTTATTGTCAGTTATTTGGATGGCAGTTTGAGGTGAAACCCATGGAGGGCATGGACTACATCTTATTCACCATTGATGAGCAACCGATAGCAGGCATGCTTGAAATGACCAATGAATGGCCAGATGACATTCCACCCCATTGGATGCCGTATTTTGCCGTAGCAGATTGCGATCAGGCGGTTGCCAAAGCAACGCAGCTTAATGGGGTTATTTGTGTGCCAGCGACAGACATCCCAGATGTTGGGCGCTTTAGTGTTATTACCGATCCACAAGGGGCTGTATTTTCAATTCTTAAATCAACCATTGATGAATTAACTTAACATCTTGGTTTTTGTTAATCTGTCCCAAGGTATATATACACCCAAGCCACCTCAAGATGTTGAAACTCGCACCTTGAGGTGGTTTGGATATAGAAAACCCAACTAAGGAGCAGATTGATGACTAAGCATGTGGTGGTTACAGGGGCCAATAAAGGTATTGGCCTTAATTTTTGTAAACAGTATTCAGCCCAAGGTTACCGTGTTACTGCAGTGGTTCGCACGCCAAGCGAAGAGCTCCAAGCACTCGATGTGAAAGTTATTAGCGACATTGATGTATCTAACGCCGGTGATGTTGCAACACTTGCCAATTACTTACACGGCGACAAAATTGATATTTTGATTAATAACGCCGGTATTTTTCATAACGAAACTTTAGCTGACATGGACTTTGCTGCCATCGAAAAGCAAATAAGTGTGAACAGTATCGCGCCTATTCGTATTACTCATGCGTTACAGCAAAACTTAGGTATTGATGCAAAAGTGGCGATGATCACATCGCGCATGGGTTCAATTACTGATAATGGCTCGGGCGGTTACATCGGCTATCGTATGTCAAAAGCCGCGCTTAATGCAGCTAGTGTTAGTTTAGCCCATGAGTTAAAAGATAAAAAAATTGCCGTAGGGTTATTCCATCCGGGCTTTGTACAAACGCAAATGGTTAATTTTGCAGGAGATATCAGCCCTGAAACTGCTGCAGAGCGGCTCATCAAACGGATTGATGAATTAAATCTTAGCAACACAGGTGGGTTTTGGCATTCAAACGGCGAAACGCTACCTTGGTAATTCTTTTTTCTAGGTTTTTATAACTCGGCTAGTTAGCAGCTAAAAAGCTGCTAACGGCTGATAAGTTTCGCTAATTATTGAACTTATAGTTTGCTATACTCGTACAATTAAAAGTCATTTTGATGTAGAGAACAGCACATGGAATTAGAGCAAAATAGCGATTTAACCCTTCCTCTTTTTTATTTCGATGAAAATCTTCATAGCCGTGACATCGAGTCTCCAGATTTACTATTGCATGTAACGCTAAGCGAAGAGTTACTCGCACAGCTTTGCCAAAACCCAGCTGTTGATAGCAGTGTCGCAATTGCTATTAATGAATACCGTCTTGAAGTGTTAAATGATGACTATCAAGCATTGAATGATGGCGAGCACGATGCGCAACTGACTTTAGTTCGTGGGCCACTATTAAGCGCTATGCTTAGCTGCGACAATGACCAAACCTTTGTGTCGCCTCAAGTTGATATGATGCCGACCTTTGATTTAGGTGATGACGTTGAAGATATCGAGGAGGAAGGATGAGAAAACTCCTCACGACCGTATTTGGCCTCATTTTATTAAGTGGCTGTGCTTATCTAGGTGCAGCTCATTACGATGAACTGTTTGGTGAAGAGCAGCCAAGAGAGCGTGTTGTTGCCGCATCAACTTTAGAGGGGGCAGAGTTTTTAAACGATGTAAAACCTGTTCTCGATACTCGTTGTGTTGTTTGTCACGGCTGTTATGACGCACCTTGTCAGCTTAAATTATCTTCAGTTGAAGGAATTGACCGAGGTTTAAGTAAAGAGCTTGTCTATGATGGTACTCGGTTATTAGCGCAAGAGCCAAGCCGCTTACTATTTGATGCGACAAGTACCGCTCAGTGGCGTGAAAAAGGTTTTACCCCAGTACTAAATGAGCGTGCACAAACAGAAGAAGCTAATCTTGCTGGAAGTGTGCTTTACAATGCTTTAGTGCTTAAGCAAAGCAGCCCACTGCCTAAGCAAGCTATTTTAGGCGATGAGTTTGATTTTTCACTCGATCGTGAACAAACATGTACCACGATGAACGAGTTTGACTCATTTGCTAAGGATAATCCTCACAGTGGTATGCCTTATGGTTTGCCTGGTATCTCAAGCGAAGAATTTCAGCACCTTGCTAAATGGCTTAAAAAGGGTGGTTACCTTGCTCATATTGAGCCTCCTGAAGAAGGAGTGCTAAAACAAGTCGAACGCTGGGAAGCTTTCTTAAACCAAGATGGTTTAAAGCATCAACTAGCGGCTCGCTATATCTATGAGCACTGGTATTTAGCACATATTTACTTCCCTGAGCATGGCGATAAACACAGTTATTTTAAGCTAGTACGTTCTTCGACTCCGCCGGGTGAAGAGATTAAATATATTAGTACACGTCGCCCTTATGAAGATCCTAAGGTTGAGCGAGTTTACTACCGATTGATGCATGACCGTTCGACTATCTTAGCGAAAACACATTTACCTTTAGCATTAAATGACGAAAAGCTAGCGCGCATAAACTCGCAATTTATTGAGGCTGATTACCAAGTAAATAAACTACCAAGCTATAAACCAGAAGTCGCATCAAACCCATTTAAAGCGTTTGCTGCAATCCCAGTAAACTCACGCTATCAATTTATGCTTGATGAAGCTGAGCTGATTATTATGGGCTTTATTAAAGGGCCTGTTTGTCGTGGTCAAATTGCGTTAAACGTGATTAACGATCAGTTCTGGGTTGGCTTTGCGAAACCTGAAATGGCGGCGACACCAAAAGTGGGTGAATTGTTGTTACAACATGAAGATGCCTTAGCATTACCAGCTGAAGAAGAAAGTAATGCCTTGCCGATTTCTAGTTGGGTGAAGTATTCAAAACGCCAAAACAAATATTTGTCTGCTAAAGTTGCACTGGCAAATAAAATGTTTGAGAACGGTCAGCACCTAACAACAGATTTACTTTGGCAAGGTGATGGTCATAACCAAAATGCAGCACTTACGGTGTTTCGTCATTTTGATAGCGCAACGGTTGTTAAGGGCTGGATTGGCCAGCAACCAAAGACCGCTTGGATACTTGATTACGCATTATTTGAACGTATTCACTACCTGCTGGTGGCGGGCTTTGATGTGTATGGCAACATTGGTCATCAGTTGTTAACTCGCTTGTATATGGACTTTTTACGTTTAGAGGGTGAAGCAAACTACCTTGCCTTGTTACCAGAAGCTAAGCGTAAAGAAATTAAAGCCCAGTGGTATCGTAAATCACCACCTAGCTTAACGAGCTTCTTTGAAGATGAATTGTCATTTAGTCAACCTACAGGCATTGAATACAAAACCAAGGACCCTCAATCTGAGTTGTTCAATATGCTTAAAGATAAACTGAAGCCCATTTTGAGCCCTCGCTATGACTATACCAAAGTGCCTGAACCATTGGCTAAAATTAACGATCTTCCGGTTAAAGCCGTTAACTTGCTGCCGCAAATTTCATTTGTGTTAGTCAAAGGTAGCGATGATAAACATAAGGCATACACCCTGATCCACCATAATGCTCATTACAATATTTCAAGCTTACTAAACGAAGAGGGTCAGCGTGCTTATGATGAAGATACAGTGACGATTGTGCCTGGATTTATAGGTGATTACCCAGAAGCAATTTGGTATCTACACAACGAACAGCAGATTGCTGCATTTGCAGCTGGGCTTGCAAAAGCAACAGATGAAGCAGCCTACAGAGATCTGAAAAGCGAGTTTGCAATTCGCCGTACGCATCCGCAGTTTTGGCAATATAGTGATATTTTACACCGTGTAGCAAAAGAATATCGTGGCGTCGAGTTTGGTTTGTTTGATTATAATCGATTGGAAAATAGATAAACTTCTGTTGAGTGTCATCTTTAAAGCCCACTTCAAGTGGGCTTTCTTGTATTCTATGAACTACAATTATTTTAAAAAAAATAATGAGTAAAGCACGTTGCAGCTAATCATAGATATTAGAAAACGATATCGCTGGGGATTATTGGCGATTGCTATATTGATCTCTGTATCAGCTATCTTGATACAGAGCCTTTTGTATATCCAAAAGGGTGATGCCAAAGTCATTAATATTGCCGGTAAGCAACGCATGCTGTCACAAAAAATAGCCTTGTATGGCAATGCACTTACCAATCTTGAATCCGAACATTTTCAACAGCAACACCGAAGGCTATTGCAACAATCCGTTGAGCAGTTCATTGCAGGGCATCAATTTTTAATTCAGCAAGATGAGCAAGGTCACTATATTCATTTGAATGAGGCGCTTGAGGCTCATTACTTCTCGCCGCCTACTGCATTAGATGAGCACGTGAAGCGTTATGTTAGTAAAGCGCAGCTATTACTCAACAATACCGATGGTTTTGGCTATGTGGATCGCCCAACATTTGTTAGCAACCAGCTTGAGGCGCTGCTAACTAAACTGGACCAAGCGGTTAAATTACTTGAGCAAAAATCAGTTCAAAAAGTGACATTTTTGGCGGTTTTAGAGTTGTTGTTTTGGCTCACAACCATAGCGTTATTAGTCGCTGAGCTATTTTTCATTTTTAAACCTATGGAGAAACTGATCACTAACAACATAGCTAAGTACAAGGAGCAAAAAGAGTTTGCTGAGCGTGTAAATAAAAATAAAGAGCGTTTTATTGCCCGCACCAGTCACGAGTTTAGAACACCATTGCAAGGATTAACTGCATCAATCGAAGCCCTTGATATTAGCGACAGTCAGCAGCTAACTAAACAGCAGGCGCTTTATTGCGTTAACAGGTTGGTGGCAATGCTAGATGAGTTAAATGACTTACATCAGCTTACTTCGGGGGAATGGCAGTTAAGTTTTACTAGCAGCAATTTGTTATCAACATTAAAGCAAGCTATCTCACCGTTTGGATATGCCTGTAATGATAAAGGTATTACCTTGAGCGTGAATTTAGCTGAGTCACTCAATAAAGAGGTAATCACTGACCATGCTAGGCTGACTCAAATCGTTGCTGAAATTATTAATAATGCCGTTAAATTTACTCCAAGCCAAGGCCGTATTGCCGTAACAGCAGCGTGTCAGGGTGAGCGGCACTTTGTAATGGAAATACAAGATAACGGTAAAGGCTTTGAAAAACCGCCGACAGACTTACTCAGTTACGAAAATGACTTTGAACAACATTTCCAAGGGTTAAAAACTGGGGTGCTACGGGTTATGCACATTGTCAAAGCATTAAAGGGAGAGATCCAATTTCTTAATGCCGAGCCACAAGGTGCGAAGGTGGTGGTGAATTTAGAGCTAGAGTGTGCAACCACACCTGCAATGCCTGCGTCACTTCCGCAATCTTTACATTGTTTAATCGTCGAAGATAACCCACTTAATGCCACTATTTTAGGACGTATAGTAAGTCATTTAAATTACAGTTTTGATGTGGCTGAAAATGGTTTAATCGCCATAGATAAAACGTCAGATAAGCACTATGATTTAATCTTTATGGATTTGAATATGCCGGTTATGGATGGCTTTAAAGCAATTGATATTATTCGCAATGAGCAGGGCCAGCAGGTGCCTATTTTGGTGGTAACTGCCAATACATCAAATGATGATTTGCAACGAGTGTATGAGCTTGGGGCAAACCTGCACGTATACAAACCTATCACCCTAGATTCGGTGCAAAAAGCTCTCAGCATTTTATTTACTGAGAGCTCACAGGGATAACCTAAGTATTAAATTAGTGTGTTACCTTGATGTCGCCAACACCCACTTCTACTTCAATATCGTATTGGCCGTTGCCACGATAGCTTGAGTGCGAGCTAACAACTTTTCGGCTGGTATTACCGTCATTTTTTAAGCCGCGAATTTTGGTGTCGCCCACACCGGTATCAAGCTCTATGTGTTTGTAGTCATCAAGCGCACTATCAATTCTTACCGCGCCCACACCTAGTTCAATATCAACCGAATTACTCGCATCGTTAATTTCGATATCGCCAACACCTAGTTCGACATCAATTGCCATCGATTTAGGCATTTTTACATGCCAGTCTTGTTGAATGTCATCGTTATCTAATTTTAAGTTAAGTGAGCTAGCACTTTGCGAATGGCTTAATTCAATATCTGATAAATCAACATCAGAGCTGAACCAGCTATTGTCATTCTTTGGTTCAATGCGTACCGTAACTACGACTTCGCTGCCGTCATAGCTTTCAACTTCTAAGCTGCCTACCGGAAAATCAATATCAAGCTGGCTTGCGCCATTAATTGCGAAGTTGTGACTTAGTTCGCGTGAATCTTTTGCCATAGCGTATGACGTTGTCAGTGCTAGGCCTATTGCTGCTACACAAAGTAATTTTTTCATAGTCTGTTTCCTGTTGATGACCTTTTATACCTTAGTCGCAGCTGTGTTCAAAAAAGGTTTAAACGAATTTTATTTTTTTATCGAATGCGGTAACGTCAACCTAACGGTAACTTAGAATGAGGATTCAAAGTGCAACAAGTACAGTTGGTTAATGTTAAAGCCAGCCTAAAGGGGCAGGGTAATGACGTTTATTATTTAGATGATCTCAATATCAATGTATCGCCATTGCAGCAATGGGTTTTACTAGGCGCTAATGGCGCGGGAAAATCGGCCGTGGCTGCTGCCATTGCAGGTTTTGCGAAAATAGAGCAAGGCCACTATGAGAATCGCTTTGAGCGAATTGCGTTAGTTTCCCCTGACAGTCAAAAGCAACTCCTCGCAACTGAGCTTACAAAAGATCTAGATGATATTATTGATGGCGTAACTACTTTTAGTACGGTTTATGAGCTTATAATTGCTGGTCGGGACGAACATCAGCTTGATAGCGAGTTGCTTCAGCAGTTAATTAGCCTATTTGATTTTAGTGACAAAGTTAGCAAAGCATTTCGCGATTTATCAACCGGTGAAACCCGCAAACTTATGCTGATTCGAGCATTAATAGGTCGACCAGATTTACTTGTACTTGATGAGCCTTTTGATGGTTTAGATGTCACGGCTATGACTGAGCTCAATCAGTTACTAGCTAAGTTTAGTAAAACAACGACCCTCATTTTTGTGCTCAATCGGTTAACGGAAATACCAGATTTTGTTGATCACTACGCCTATGTTAAAGAGGGCCATGTGATTCAGCAATTAGCAAACCCCTCCCCTGAGCAGCGCGATGACTTACTAAAGTTATTACATCTCACTCATACTCAGTTACAGATACCTGAGGCTGATATTGACCATCAAGCGCCTCCGCTCGATGACTCTATGCTGGTAAGACTCAATAACGCAGCAGTGGGCTATGGCGGTGAGGTCGTTTTTGAAAAACTAAACTGGCAAATAAACCAAGGCGAGCATTGGCAGTTAACAGGCAAAAATGGTTCAGGTAAAACCTGTTTGCTGAACCTTATCACTGGTGATAACCCACAGTGTTATAACAATGATATTAAGGTGTTTGGCTATCAGCGCGGAAGTGGTGAGAGTATTTGGCAAATTAAACAGCACATTGGTTATATTTCTAACGCGCTGCATATGGATTATCGGGTCAGTATCTCGGCGCTCAATACGGTAGTTTCGGGCTTTTATGACAGCATTGGTCTTTATCAAAAAGCCACTGATAAACAGCTAACCATTGCTAAAAAGTGGTTGGCTTTATTAGGTTTAAGTGATAAACAAAGCAGCTCATTTAGTCAGTTGTCTTTTGGTGATCAACGCTTGCTGTTAATTGCACGAGCTATGGTTAAGCACCCTAATTTATTGATTCTTGATGAACCTTGCTTAGGTCTCGATGAAGCAAATAGGCAGCGAGTTTTATTACTGATAGAAAAGATCTGCGCTGCAGGTACCAGTACCGTGGTTTATGTTAATCACCACGCGAGTGATAAAATTGTAGGTATCGAAAACTATTTAGAGATGTCTGATTTCACAAAAAAAGCGCCATAAAGCGCTTTTTATATTCGGATTACTTAACTTAGATACGGGTAATGGTAAAACCTTTATCTGTTAGTTGTTTTAACAATCCGTGTTGCTCAGGTAGGTGTAAAGCCCCGACAGCAATAAACAGCTTTTCTTTACCGATACGAGCAGATAGTTGATTAACCCAATTGTTGTTACGGTCTATCAACATAACTTGCTCACTTAGCTGACCATATTGAGAGTCATCAAAACTTTCGTTGTAAAACTGCGTAAGTGTTTTCATATCGCCCGATTTCCAAGCCTTAATAAGACCAAAAAAGTAGGTATCTACATCAGCAAGTTGGTCGAATGTTTCTTCGATCATTTTGTCATTCATAATTGCTAAGTGTTCAAACATTTCCATTTGGTGTTCTAGGGTTTCTAGCTCACCAACTGATATGTCATGCTGTTTAGCATAAGCAAGTACTTGCTTGTCGATGCCGTACTGATCTGAAAAACCAACACTTTGGAACTCCATTTGCATCATGGTGACCATTACCGCCCACGGTGCTAGGTTTTTAAACATCGCAATATCAATTGATTTATCAGCAAAGTATTTTTGTAATTTAGTGTAGTTTTCTGGCGATAACTCTGACTGTAAGGTTTTACCATTTTTCAGCATCATAAATGGCAATGACCGGCGCTGCATTTCCATGGGGGAAATCACGCTGATATCGACTTCAACGATGACTTTATCTGAGTTATCGAGTGCTTTAGTTACCTTGCTTGGTAATCCTTTCATGCTTTTATCACCAACATGGACAGTACCAAATAAATAAGAAGTAACTCCGTTTTTCTCTACTTTCCATAATCCCGGCTCTGCGAGTACATGTTGGCTGAAACCAAGCAGTAGCAGCATAAAAAACAGGGCATTTATACGCTGGACGAACTTCATAACTTTCCTTTTCATAACGTGGTTATTTTCAATACTAAACTAATTTTTCAGAGGCGTTAAAATAAATCAGCTTAAAGCAAAGAAAATTGCATGTTTTTGATAAAAATTAATCAATCATAGAATAGTGAATAACGAGGTATGAAATTTCGATATATAAAAAATAGTGAAATATAAATCTCGATATTTTCATTTGTTAGATATTTATTTCTTTAATTTTGCTTTTTAGACTGTTTTTTGAATTGATTTTTATGTTGACTTACAGGCCCTAGCGCGGTACTAATAGAAAAAGGCAGCGGGATGGCTAGATATCCGCTACAAATGAACAAATTTTGGTTACAGATAAATGCTTACAAACAAACTTTCTCTAATTCTAATTAACGTCGTGGTGATTATTATCACCGCGGGGGCTAGTTAGTGCTTAGAGAAAAGTAAAGCATTTAAAAGCCCCCCGCACTTAACAGTTCGGGGGGCTTTTTCGTTTTAAGGTTTGAGTCGCAGCAAATACACAATGTCACTGAGGAATGAGGATTTACGATGACAGGCGCAGAGTTAACAATCGATTTATTAGCTAAACATGGCGTTAAGGATGTTTTTGGTTACCCGGGTGGTGCCATTATGCCTATTTACGACGCTTTGTACGGTGCGCCAGTCAAACATTATTTGACCCGTCATGAACAAGGGGCTGGCTTTGCCGCTGTGGGTTTTGCGAGAAGCACAGGTAAGTTAGGCGTGTGTTTTGCTACTTCCGGCCCTGGGGCGACCAACTTAATCACAGCCCTTGCCGATGCGATGATGGATTCAGTGCCATTACTTGCTATCACAGGTCAAGTACCAACCGCAGCGATAGGCTCCGACGCCTTTCAGGAAGTGGATGTGTTAGGCATGTCGTTATCTTGCACCAAGCATAGTTACATGGTTGAAAGAGCTGAAGATTTAGCCGAAATATTACAAGAAGCCATCCACTTAGCGCAAAGCGGCCGTCCTGGCCCTGTGTTAGTGGATATTCCGAAAGACATCCAAATGGCGCAAGTACCATTTCATCCTTGGTTAGCTGCCGAAGATCACTTACCAAAATTAGACTCAAACCAAGTTGCTATTGCCAATCAAATCTTAAGTGAAGCGCAGCGCCCTGTAGCGTATATCGGTGGTGGTGTACAAGCTGCCAGTGCACAAGATGAATTAATGCAGTTTTTAGAAAAAACACATATGCCTGCAGTATCAACGTTAAAAGCGTTAGGTAGTGTATTACCTGATTATGAATATGACCTAGGAATGCTAGGTATGCATGGTGGTAAAGCGGCTAACTTAGCGGTGCAAGAGTGTGATGTTTTGGTCTGTATTGGTGCCCGCTTTGACGACCGTGTCACTGGAAACTTAAGCAAGTTTGCGGCAAAAGCAAAGGTTATTCACCTTGATATTGATGCCGCAGAGATTGGTAAACGTAAGCCTGTAAAAGCGTCATTAGTGGCAGACTTAAAAACTTCATTACCGCAACTAGAGTGTTTTGTAACTCCAGATGAGTGGCTAACGCACATTGCAAGCATGATGAAAGAGCATGCATGGCGCTATGACTACCCGGGTGAAAAAGTATTCGCCCCTTATTTATTGAACCAGCTAAGCCAAAAAATGCCATCAACTGGTGTGGTGTGTTGTGATGTGGGTCAGCATCAAATGTGGGTTGCGCAGCACATGAAATTTAGTCACCCAAGCAATCATTTAAGTAGTGGTGGTGCAGGTACCATGGGCTTTGGTCTACCAGCAGCCATCGGTGCACAAGTTGCTCGCCCAAATGATTTTGTGATCACAGTGTCGGGTGATGGTTCAATCATGATGAACATTCAAGAACTGGCAACGATTCGTCGTAACAATCTGCCAGTTAAAATTTTAATCTTAGATAACCAACGTTTAGGCATGGTACGTCAATGGCAGCAGCTATTTTTTGAAGGTCGTTATTCTGAAACAAACCTTTCAGATAATCCTGATTTTGTGCAGTTAGCAGCAGTGTTTGGTATTCCAGGTCAAACTATCACTAAAGCAGATGAAGTTGATGCTGCGGTTGATGCGTTAGTAACTAGTAAAGGTCCATACATTCTCCATGCCTGTATCGATGATAAAGAAAATGTATGGCCGCTTGTACCGCCTGGTGCAGCCAACGATGAAATGATGACGGAGACAGTAAAATGAAACACACCCTAACGATTGCACTAAAGAATCAAAGTGTCGCTGTAGAGCGCTTTTTACGCGTTGCGCGTCATCGCGGCTTTGACCTAACAACAATGAATTTAGAAATGGCTGATGAAGCGTTTCACGTCACCATGACAGTAGACAGCGATAAGCCGATTTATCTACTAACATCACAGTTGAATAAATTGGTCGATGTAAAACACGTCAATGTTGAAAACCAATTTCAACAACAAGCAATCTAGTAATAAATCAACAGGTAACTAGAGCAATCAACTGATGCTTTAGTGAGTAATAAATTAGGAATGAGGAAGTCAGTGGCATGCCACTGCAAAAACTGAGGTAATTATGGCTAAATTAAGAAGTGCAACAACAACAGAGGGTCGAAAACGTGCAGGAGCGCGTGCTTTATGGCGTGCAACAGGAATGACAGATAAAGATTTCGGTAAGCCTATTATCGCTGTTGTAAACTCGTACACTCAGTTTGTACCGGGTCATGTTCACCTTAACCAGCTCAGTGAGCTGATGGCCGAAACCATTACCGAAGCGGGTGGTGTACCAAAAGAATTTAATACTATTGCAATCGATGATGGTATCGCGATGGGTCACGGCGGAATGCTGTATTCACTCCCATCGCGTGATTTAATTGCTGACTCAGTTGAGTACATGGTAAATGCCCACTGCGCTGATGCCATGATCTGTATTTCTAACTGTGACAAGATCACTCCTGGAATGATGCTGGCAGCACTTCGTTTAAACATTCCTGTCATTTTTGTATCAGGTGGTCCAATGGAGGCGGGTAAAACACGCCTTGCTGATATCGACATCAAACTTGATTTAGTTGATGCCATGGTTAAGGGTGCTGATACTTCAGTAAGCGATGAAGACTCTGAAAAAGTTGAGCGCTCGGCATGCCCTACCTGTGGTTCATGTTCGGGTATGTTTACTGCTAACTCAATGAACTGTTTATTAGAAGCGATTGGTCTGGCACTACCGGGTAACGGTACTACACTTGCGACCCACAAAGACCGTAAACAACTGTATGTTGAAGCAGGTGCACGCATTGTTGATTTATGTCGTGAGTATTATCAAAAAGATAATGCAGCAGTGTTACCACGCGCTATTGCCAATCGTACCGCTTTCATGAATGCAATGGTGGTTGATATTGCTATGGGTGGATCATCAAATACGGTTTTACACTTACTAGCAGCAGCGCAAGAAGCGGGTGTTGATTTTGATATGTCGCATATCGATGAGCTTTCTCGCAAAACACCATTCTTATGTAAAGTGGCACCAGCGACAAACAAATACCATATTGAAGATGTACATCGCGCTGGTGGCATGATGGCTATTATCCGTGAGTTAGGTAAAGCAGGCCTTGTCGATTTATCTGTTGATCATGTGGCGGGTCATACAATGGCTGAAATGGTAACTAAATGGGATGCGACTGATCCAAGTAATGAAGTAGCGCAAAAATTTTATAAAGCAGGCCCTGCTGGTATCCGCACAACAAAAGCAATGAGCCAAGAATGCCGCTGGCCTGAACTGGATAATGACCGTGAAAATGGTTGTATCCGCAGCGTTGAAAATGCGTTTCGTCAAGATGGTGGCTTAGCGGTGCTATCGGGTAACTTAGCCCTTGATGGTTGTATTGTTAAAAGTGCTGGTGTGGTTGAAGAAATGCTGCATTTTGAAGGCCCAGCAGTCGTTTACGAATCACAGGATGACTCGGTTGAAGGCATTCTTAACGGTGAAGTAAAAGCGGGTGATGTTGTTGTGATTCGTTACGAAGGGCCAAAAGGCGGCCCAGGCATGCAAGAAATGCTGTACCCAACCAGTTATTTAAAATCAGTTGGCTTAGGTGAAAAGTGTGCGCTGATCACTGATGGTCGTTTCTCAGGTGGTACATCGGGTTTATCAATTGGTCACGTTTCCCCAGAAGCTGCAAGCGGTGGTGCAATTGCCTATGTTGAAAATGGCGATAAGATAGTAATTGATATCGCAACTCGCGAAATCACATTAGCTCTTTCTGATGAAGAGCTTGAAGCTCGTAAGCAAAAGCAACTTGCACGCGGGAAAGATGCTTATAAACCTCTAGATCGTGACCGTTATGTTTCATCTGCACTTAAAGCCTATGCCTTACTAGCCACCAGTGCAGACAAAGGAGCTGTGCGTGATTTAGCTAAACTTGAGGAGCTTAGTTAATTATGGTTTCTCAAGAGCTCGATTATTTTCGCGCTATCATTCAAGCGAACATGGAGCCGCTTGCAAAAGTCACTGAGGTTAGCGAAATGGCTGATCTTAGTGCTCGGCTAGGCAATCATGTGTGGTTAAAGCGTGAAGACCAACAACCTGTTTATTCATTTAAACTACGCGGTGCATTTCATAAATTGAGCAAATTGCCAAAAGGTTCTGATGTGATTACAGCATCGGCTGGTAATCATGCGCAAGGCGTAGCTCTAAGTGCTTCATTTTTAGGGCATAAAGCAACTATTGTTATGCCTGTTACAACACCAGAAATTAAAGTGAATGCAGTGCGTTCTTTAGGTGGTGAAGTGGTATTACACGGCCATCATTTTGATGCTGCAAAGGCTCATGCTCTAGAGCTCACAGAGCAGCGCAATGGGGTGTTTGTACCACCGTTTGATGATGCAGATGTGATTGTTGGTCAAGGTACCGTTGCTCGTGAATTAATGCAGCAACTCAATGATCTTGATGCAGTCTTTATTCCTGTAGGCGGAGGTGGTTTACTTGCAGGCATGGCAGTGTACATTAAGTCGTTACGTCCTGATATTAAAGTCATCGGTGTTGAAGCCGATGAGAGTGCCTGCTTAAAAGCAGCCCTTGAAGCAGGTAAGCCGGTTGAGCTTGACCGTGTTGGTAGCTTTGCAGATGGTGTAGCAGTCAAAGTCATCGGCACAGAAACGTTTCGTTTAGCACAAAAGTTTTGTGATGAAGTGGTGACTGTAACGGGCGATGAAATCTGCGCAGCAATGCAAGATATCTTTGTTTCGACTCGCGCTATAGCTGAACCTTCAGGGGCGCTATCAACAGCTGGCTTGAAAAAATGGTGTCAACAAAATGGAGTGAAAGGTTTAAATGTAGCCGCGATTTTATCGGGTGCAAATTTAAACTTCGACCGCTTACGTTATGTTGCTGAACGAACAGCTCTTGGCGAAAAGAACGAAGCATTGCTTGCCGTGACTATCAAAGAAGAGAAGGGCAGCTTTAAGCAGTTTTGTAACTCGTTAGGTGGCAGAGCTATCACCGAATTTAATTATCGCTATGCAGGCCCTGGCGAAGCACAAATCTTTGTAGGTATTGCTTTAAGACAAGGCCAACAAGAGCTTGATGAGCTAAAAGCGACACTGACAGAAAACGGCTATACGTTTTGTGACCTATCAGATAACGAGCTGGCTAAATTGCATATTCGTTATATGGTTGGTGGTAAAGCGCCAGCTCAACTTCATGAGCGTTTATTACGCTTTGAGTTTCCTGAATACCCAGGCGCACTGGCACGATTCTTAGATACCCTTGGTAGTAACTGGAATATTACTTTATTCCATTACCGCAACCATGGTGGATCGATTGGTAATGTGCTGGCGGCCTTTGCTATTGAACCGAGTGATTATGAGGTATTCAATGAGCATTTGAACCGTTTGGGATACAACGTTCAAGATGAAACGAACAACCCATGTTTCACCCAGTTCTTAACTAGCCAAGGTCAAGAACTTAGTGAAGTTAAAGCGGCAAATCAGTAGCTTAATATAATCAAGACTGTTCACTAGCAGTCTTGATTTTTCCTATAGTTAATGCACGGTTCTCGAGCAAGGATGATGCGTGCAAGGTATAAAAAGCCTACTAGGGTTAATCTGTTTAATGCTCTCTATGAGCGCACTGTGCGCTGATAAAGTTAGCTTACAATTAAAATGGACTCACCAGTATCAATTTGCAGGCTATTATATGGCTGCAGAAAAAGGCTTTTATAAGGAAGCGGGCCTTGATGTCTCTATTATACCTGCCGATCCAAACCACCCAGATACCTTCCCTAAAGTGTTAAGCGGCAAAGCTGACTTTGCTATTACTCACTCAGGCATATTACAAAAGCGCCAGCAAGGCGCACCGGTTGTTGCCCTTGGGGCAATATTGCAGTTTTCGCCTTATTGCTGGATGGTAAAAAATAACTCAGATATTTTTCAGCCTAGAGACTTTGCTGGTAAAAAGCTAAGTAAAATCGGTTCAATAGAAAATGCTGAGTTACTGGTGATGTTACAGCGTGCAGGATTGAGCCTAGAAAGCTTGATGGCAGCTAGCCATGAAGGAGGCGTTAAAGAGTGGCTTGCCGGTGATATAGATGCGGTGCAAGTTTATGTCACTAATGAGCCTTACACGATGACATTGCAAGGAGTAGGTTACCGACTCATTTGCCCGCAAAAGTTTGGTTTGAATGTGTATGGCGATATTTTATATACCTCTGAGCAATTTTTAGCGAAAAAGCCAGAGGTTGTTGAGCGCTTTTATCGTGCCAGCTTAAAAGGGTGGCGTTATGCCTTATTACACTTAGAAGAAAGCATCGATGTAACCAAGCAGCACTATGCTACCCAGAAAAGCGTACAAGAGCTGGCCTATGAAGCGCATGTTTTAAAAAGCTACATCCAACCTCCAGGAATTAATCTAGGTAATATGTCGATGGCAAAGTGGCGCTTGATTGCAGATTTATATGGCTTAGATCAGGATGAGTTTGATCAGGCTTTTGAAGGCTTTATGTATGATCAACAGCAAACAGAAGGGTTTGAGCTATCTTGGATGCTGATCCTTGCAATCATTTTAAGTATTGCATGTGTGCCATTGTACATTCGCTTGATCAGCAGTAACCGACGTTAAATAAGATAAAAACTGTTATACTGCTTTTTATTTCTTGTCGCTAAGTAGTTATGACACTTGCCGAGCACTTTGCTGCCTTAGATGCACTGCTATTTTCAACCCGCCAATACTGGCAATGTACCGCATTTGATTTTGATGATCTTCCTTGGCCTGAATTAGCCCACTTATTATGGGCGCTGGATGACCAACAAGTGAGTGAACTAGATGCCGATCAGCAAGCTTTATATCGTTATTTTGCTGATGAAATTGAAAACATTGAACAGCTGGCTGAGTTGTGTGAGTTACCTGCTATCAACTTGGCTCGTAATGAGTTTCCGTTTTGGATAAGTAATGGCATTAAAGGCCGTAAATTTGAGCAATTACAAGACTTTGTTGCAGCTGTTAGTCAGCAGTCATTTAACCAGCCCGTTTTAGAATGGTGCGCAGGTAAGGGGCATTTAGGTCGTATGTTGGCATTTAATGGAGCGCCAAGTGTACATAGCATTGAGCTACAACAACACTTGTGTGATCAAGGTCAGCACAGTGCTAAGCAACAGCAATTGGCAATGCAATTTTCACAAGCTGATGTATTAACCGACGACACCGATGGTTTTTTTGAGCGCCAGCAGCATGCAGTTGCTTTACATGCCTGTGGTCGTTTGCATCAAACATTTATGCAGCAAGCGAGCAAAGCGAAAACCCAGCAAATCAGCTTTTCACCATGTTGTTATCATTTATTCACAGATAACGCCTATCAAGCAATGAGCGAGCCTGCAAAACAAAGCCAGCTTGCGCTTACTCATCGCGATTTAAAACTAGCGCTGCAAGAAACTGTGACCGCACCAAGCCGAGTTGATAAGGTAAGAAAAACAGAAGTTGAATGGCGACTTGGATTTGATGCATTACGTAAATCACTCACTGGTGAAATGCACTATGTAAGTGTGCCATCAGTGAACAAAGCTATTTTTTCTGATTCTTTTGGTTCATTTTGTTTATGGGCTGCTGAGAAAAAATCATTATCACTGCCTGAAGGTATTGATTACAATAAGTTTTTAACTATAGGTAAAAAACGCAAAAGGGTTACTGAGCGAGTTGAACTCGTCCGACATGTATTCAGAAGGGCAATTGAAGTTTGGCTCGTGCTCGATCGTGCTTTATATTTGCAACAACAAGGTTATCAAGTAACAGTTAGTACGTTTTGTGAAAAGCAGCTGACACCAAGGAATATCTTGATCCAAGCTAATTATTAAATACCGTAAAGAGGCGCAATGAGAAAGTTAAAAAATTTATTCGAAAATAATAGACGTTGGGCTGCGCGTACGAGTGAAAGTGATCCTGAGTTTTTTAAAATTCTATCAATGCAGCAAAATCCAGAGTACCTGTGGATCGGTTGTTCTGATTCACGTGTACCTGCAAATGAAATAGTAGACTTGCTACCTGGAGAGTTATTTGTTCATCGAAACGTAGCAAATGTCGTTGTTCATACTGATCATAACTGTCTTTCGGTGATGCAATATGCCGTTGAAGTACTTAAAGTGAAGCACATAATGGTCGTTGGCCACTATGGTTGTGGTGGTGTACAGGCGGTATTGAACGGAGCGAGTTTTGGTTTAATTGATAACTGGCTTCGTCATGTAGGTGATGTAAAAGAAAAACACATTGAACAACTCAACTCATTACCAGAACAAGAGCGTTTAAATAGCCTGATAGAACTCAACGTTATTGAACAAGTACGTAATGTTTGCCGTACTAATATCGTCCAAGATGCCTGGGCAAAAGGTCAAGATTTAACAATCCATGGTTGGGTTTATGGTTTAGCCAATGGCCACCTTAATGATTTAGAGTCGGTAGTAACTTGTGCTGAAGAAGCCAGTGATACATACGGAATTGCGGTTAAGCGTGTTTTCGAACGCGTTGCCGAAAAAAGTTGATACCGAATATGGTAGAAAAAAGGAGAGCTAATTAGCTCTCCTTTTTTATTGTTCGTCTTGTTTGCTAGCAAGTTGCTGCTCAAGTAAAGCAACTTTCTCTTCAAGCTCAGTGAGTTTCTCACGAGTACGAATAAGTACTTGGCTTTGAATATCAAACTCATCACGGCTTACAAAGTCCATCTCAGCAAGTTTGTTTTGAATAGCTTGCTTAGTCTTGCCTTCGACTGTTTCGGCAAGGTTTTTCACGCCTTGTGGCATGTTATCAGTGATTTGCTTAGCGATTTCTTCAAGTTTTGCTGGGTTAATCATCTTCGTCCCTTGAGTCACGTAAAAAAACAATCTTACCTTATTGGCTAGGCGTAGTGTAGTGATTACGGTAAAATTGCCCGTCCTATCTTTGGATAATTTCTTTAGGGGCTTATGAAACTCAACCCAAAACAAGATGAAGCGGTAAAATATATCAGTGGACCGTGTCTGGTATTAGCCGGTGCGGGTTCAGGTAAAACGCGTGTTATTACTAATAAAATTGCTTACTTGGTGCAAAAGTGTGAGTACCAAGCACGTAATATTGCCGCAGTTACATTTACCAATAAAGCTGCAAAAGAAATGCGTGAGCGTGTAACGCAAACACTGGGCAAGCAAGAGTCGAAAGGCTTATGGGTTTCAACGTTTCATACGCTTGGGCTTGAGATTATCAAAAAAGAGTTAACTACTTTAGGTTTTAAACCTGGTTTTTCGTTGTTTGATGACCAAGATACCAACCAGTTATTAGCTGAGCTGACCGAAGAAGAGCTTAAAAAGGACAAAGATTTACTTAACCTGCTGAAGATGCAAATAGGTAGTTGGAAGAACGAATTGATTCTACCTGAGCGTGCTGTTCGCGAAGCCCGTGAGCCGCAAAAAGCGTTATTTGCTCAGTTATATGCTCGTTATCAAAATCAACTGCGCGCCTATAATGCCCTTGATTTTGATGATCTGATCATGATCCCAACTTTATTGCTTAGTCAAAATGTCACGGCACGTGAGCGCTGGCAACAGCGTTTTCGTTACTTGCTGGTGGATGAGTATCAAGATACGAATACTAGTCAGTATCAGCTAGTTAAGCTATTAGTGGGTGAACGAGCCCGGTTTACCGTGGTAGGCGATGATGATCAATCTATCTACTCATGGCGTGGTGCAAAGCCACAAAATCTGGTGCTATTGAGTAAAGATTTTCCGGGCTTACGTTTAATTAAGCTAGAACAAAACTACCGAAGTGCTGGACGAATTCTTAAAGCTGCAAATATTCTGATTGCTAATAACCCGCATGAGTTTGATAAAAAGCTATTCAGTGAACTTGGTTATGGTGAGCCCATTAAAGTAATTGGTTGCCGAGATGAAGAGCATGAATCTGAGCGAGTGGTTGCAGAGATCATTTCTCATAAATTCATGAAGCGCACTAGTTATAAAGATTATGCGATTTTATACCGTGGTAACCACCAAGCGCGAGTGTTTGAAAAAGCACTCATGAGTAACCGTATTCCTTATAAAATCAGCGGCGGTATGTCGTTTTTCTCTCGCTCAGAAATCAAAGATATCATGGCGTACTTGCGCTTATTGGTGAATCAAGACGACGACAACGCATTTTTACGTATTGTTAATACGCCACGTCGTGAGATTGGTACTGTCACACTGGAAAAGCTAGGTACCCTTGCTAATGAAAAGCATATCAGCTTATTTGCTGCATGCTTTGAGCCTGAGCTTGCGCACCGATTAAAAGGGCGTGGCTTTAATGCCTTAGCTGGCTTTGCCCGTTGGGTAGTTGAGCTATCTGATAATGCAGTTCGGGGTGATACCCTTGAAGCAGTAAAAGAACTAGTTAGACAAATTAATTACGAAGCTTATCTATATGAGTCATCACCGAGTGCAAAAGCTGCTGAAATGCGCATGAAAAACGTCTCAGAGCTATATCGTTGGATCACCGATATGCTGACAGGTGATGCAGATAACCCACCGCTGAACCTTGCTGAGGTGGTTAGTAAACTGACCTTGCGCGATATGCTTGAGCGTAACGAAGAAGAGGACGAATCTGATGCCGTGCAATTACTAACATTACATGCTTCAAAAGGCTTAGAGTATCCGTATGTGTTCATGGTTGGCATGGAAGAGGGCTTATTACCGCACCAAGTAAGTATTGATGAAGATAACGTTGAAGAAGAGCGTCGTCTTGCCTATGTAGGAATTACACGCGCCCAGCAAGAGCTAGTAATGACCTATGCTAAAATACGTCGTCAGTTTGGTGAAACCTCAGACACAGAGCTAAGTCGCTTTGTGCAGGAGTTACCACAAGATGACTTAGCCTTTGAAGCGAAGAAGCCACCTTCCTCACAAGCTGAGCGTATGGAGAAAGGCCAGGCACGAGTGGCTAATCTAAGAGCGATGCTTAAGAAGTAATGAATTGTGCGCTAGGTGCTTCGTGCTCGAAGGGAGCCAGCGCATGCTGTTTACCAATAAACAGCGATAATCCGTGCTTATCTAGCAAAGTGCGGTAGTTAAAAATCGACGGACCTTTAGCTATTACTTGGATATTTTGCAGCTTAGTGATAGCTAAAACACCTTGTAGTTGCAAATGATAATTCTCTTGCTGTAGAACACGCTTACTGAATGTTGAACTCAACAATAAGTAATCGAACTGGAACTCAGTTAATAAGTTTAACTCACAGCGATCTTTAGCAAATTCATTTAAACCAATCGAAAACCCTTGTGCGACCAAGCTTTTTAAGTTTTCAATTTGTATCGCTGAAGCGTAACGAATTTCTTGTTCGTTGAACAATAAACACATTCTATTTGAATCGTGTGCGTTTAATAACTTACACAGTGCCTGAAAGTTAATACGCTCTAAAACTAATCCTGAACAAGAAAACAGTACTTTTTCGAGTTGGCTGTTACTTGCTAGGGAAAAGGCTTGTTTTAGTAGATTAAGCTCAACTTCGAAGTGCTGAACACGATCGGTCGCAAATTTTTTGAGGACTTCAAAGCTAGTGCTACCAAGCACAGGGTGCTCACCAAATGCTTCTAGTAAAGACTCAGCGTGAGTTTTTTCATCCAAGGTAATGATTTCTGCACATCTAAAGTGCATAGGCAAATCATCTAGGTGATGCATATTCTCTACATCATGCTGTACATTACTGGCATTAAGCAGTGGATGAAAACACTCAAAGCGATTTCGGCCTGCATTTTTGGCGTAATACATCGCGGCATCCGCATCGCGAATAATTTCATCAGTGTGTTTGTAGCTTGGTTTTGAGTAGGTGATACCAATACTGGCACCACTTTGAATACATTGACCTTTCATACAGAAAGGTTTTTTCATAATTTCGATGATACGTTTTGCAACATCTTGGGCTTGCTGTTGTTCAGTTAAGTGAGTTAGCAATACCACAAATTCATCACCACCTAAGCGTGCGAGTAGATCATGCTCACGAATACAATGCGAGAAAGACTCTGCAACACCAATTAAAAATTGGTCACCTGCCTGATGACCAAGGTGATCGTTTATATCTTTAAATTTATCAAGGTCAATAAATAGCACCGCAAATTGCTGCTCTGGGTAGCGCTGGTAATGCTGCAATGTTTTTTCAAGCTGAGTTAAGAACAAACTGCGATTAGGTAAACTAGTTAATGAGTCGTGGTGTGCATCGTGATACAACTGTTGTTCTATTTTTTTTCGCTCTTCAATTTGCATTTGCAGATGCATATTAGCTTGGCGAAGCTCTTTAGTTTTTTCAGTGACTCGATGTTCCAATTTTTGGTGACTGAGCTTTAACTCTTGGTTGGCTAGATGAGTTTGGATAACGTTAGCAATTTGATGTGATACAAACGTAATTAGCTCACAATCATCCTGACTAAACTCATGTTTATTATTATAAGCTTGGCAAACAATGAGACCTATAACACCTTGCGAAGTTTTGAGCGGAGCACCTAACCAACTAGTCGCTGTGCGCTCTGATGGAACATTAACGGGCCTCTCTACAACGCCAAGTTTGATGAGCTCTTTTGCTCTTTCACTGTCAATGACTTGGCACTTTTCAGTGCTGAGAACCAGTTCACTGTAGCCTTTAGCAAATGGTCGTGGTTTGCCATTATCGTTAAACTCATCGACGCAATAAGGAAAACTCAACCAATGAGATTGTTGGTCATACAATGCGATGTATAAGTTATCTGCATAGGTAATATTTTTGATAATGCTATGAACATGCTGATATACATCGTCAAGGTTTTTACTTTGCGTTGCCAGCTCTGATATTTTGAATAGCAGTTGTTGGCGTTCGAGAGCATTTTTGCGCTGTTGAATTTCGTCGTTAAGTGCTTGGTTACTTTGAGTTAATGCACGGGTTCGAATTTTAACTTCAGACTCTAGTAGTTCACGCTTTTTCACTCGTTCAATTGCTGTTGCTAAGTACAGTGACATAGCTTCTAGCAATTCAATTTGTTGCTCTGAATAGCATTGGTTTATGTCGTAGCTTTGCGCAACCATTACGCCAATAATGACTTTTTCACGGTAGACGGGTACGCCTACCCAGTGCTCTGCAGGTGTACCAAAACATTTAAGTAAGCCTTGTTCAACAGCTTGCTCAGTCTGTTGTTTGGTAAAGTAGCTGGTTTTACCTTGCTTGAATACGTAACCCGTTAAGCCTTCTTTGAAGTACTGCTCATACTTTAATGGTACAGAAAGACCATCTTTTTCATCAGCGAAATAAGACAACTCAAGAGTATCGTAAACCGGGTTATGCAATACAACGAAGAAGTTTTTACTCGGAATATAGTCTTGTAAAATATTATGAATAGCGGGATAGAGCAGGGTTAATTCGGCAACAGTACTTGCTTGCTCTGATAATTGTAAAAGAGCATTTTGCAAGTGATGTGATTGCTTATACTTTTGTAAAAGCGATTTTAAGCGAGCATTCTTACGGGCTAGCTTATCAATGTGTGTTGCTGAATCTTCCAATGATTTAGAACCAGATCTTATTGTTGTTTAAATTTCGTCCTATATAGTTCCACTTTTTTATTAGATCGTCAAGTAACAGATGTTAACAAAATGGTAATTTATTATGGGTCTGAATTGGCTACAGAGCTAGCTTAGCGCTTTAAAATAGACATAAAAAAAGGGCCTAATAAAATTAAGCCCTTAGTATTAGTTTTAAAACTATTACTTGCTAGTCATGAAATCGATAGCAGCGCTGATTTCATCTTCAGAACAATCCATACACGTACCTTTAGGAGGCATTGCGTTGAAACCGTTAAGCGCGTGATCTAAAAGTGTATCTTTACCTTTAGCGATACGAGGAGCCCAATCATCAGCTGATTTAGGAGCACCTAGTGCGCCAGTACCATGACAAGCAAAACAAGCTGCTTGGTAAACTTGCTCACCAGAACGAGGACCTGTAGGCTCAGCAGCGGCCGCAGCTTTATCACCTTCTAGATATACAGAACCAATTGGCGCTAGACGCTTTTTAATTGCATCTTCAGTCAAAGAGTTGTCATACGCTTGTGCATATGCCGTTGTTGCTAGCAGTAATAATGCAGCTGATAGTTTTTTCATTTTGCCTTGCTCACTTCGATTTGAACGTGATCAATCACGATATCTGACGGAAATTAGAACGATTATAACGCTAAGCCACAATTTATAAAATGATCTAAAAGGCTTTTTCTATAGAAAAACCTTCATTTTTTGCGTTAGCGCAAGAAAAGCCTGCATTAGATGCTGGCTATTTGCCCGATTATTAAGCGAGTTCTAATACTTTTTTTACTAATTTTTCGATACCTGCGTCAGCATCTAAAATGCTTTGTGCCAACATATAAGCAGGGGTTGTGACCACTTTATGCTGCTGATCAACAACGATCTCATTAACTGCACAGTTCTGATGTGCACCGCCAAGCTGCTCGATAGCTGCTGCTGTATCAGCGTCGTTACCAATGGTGGTTTTGACACCCTTGCCATATATAAGTGGAAGCATCGCAGGGGCAATGCAAATATACCCAGCCGCTTTATTGGCCTCGACAAAGGCTTTCGCAGTTGTAAGTACATCACTTTGAACTTGGGCATCTACGCCCTTGACTGCAAAATCTGATAAGTTTTTCGCGGCACCAAAACCACCTGGTACAATCAAAGCGTCGAATTCATTTACATTTAGCTCTGTAAGGGCTTTAATTTCACCACGTGCAATGCGAGCAGCTTCAACTAACACATTACGGTTAGGTGCCATTTCTTCACCTGTTAGGTGATTAATGGTATGCATTTGTTCAATATCAGGTGCGAAGCACTCATAGCTCGCGCCTGCTTTGGCTATATGTAATAAAGTTAATACTGACTCATTGATCTCTGCGCCGTCGTAAACGCCGCAACCTGCTAAAATAACTGCCACTTTTTTCATTTTTGAACTCTCCTTAATGCGATTAGCTTTAGTTTAACAAGGATACGAGTCAGCCGACAAAATAAAAAATTTTTGTAGCTCGATAACTCGCAAAGCGTTATGAATAGCTGTTTATGCCTTTTTATAAATAACTAACGAAAAAAAAAGTATAAAGGATCGCTATGATCTTTGATCCATTATGCTAGAATACTCCCCCGGTTATGAAAAGGGATGTTAATTCGGTATCGAATAAGCAAAAGGTTATCGCTACTAAAACCGTTTTCCACATCGGACTAAAATAATAAAAAAAGAACGTCGTAATATCTTTTTTAAATCAAAACATGAACTTACTAAAATTTCCTAAATGTTTTTTCATTTTGGGAGAATTAACTCTGTCTGTTATCTACAAAGTTATCCACAGCTTGCTCTTTAATAAACCTCTATTGGTTAATAATTCACAGTCGTTTTCTTGATGGCCTTATGGCATGCTTACAAACAATTTAATGTTATTCAATTAGGATCCAATTTCACCATGGCTCAGATCCCTGAAAATCCACTTATTCTTGTTGATGGTTCTTCTTATTTATTCCGTGCATATCATTCGCCACCACACCTTACTAACTCAAAAGGTGAAGCGACAGGCGCAATCTATGGCGTAGTTAATATGCTTAAGAGTTTGATCAAGCAATATGATCCATCACACATGGTGGTGGTATTTGATGCCAAAGGTAAAACCTTCAGAAATGACATGTATAGCGAATATAAAGCTAATCGCCCACCAATGCCGGATGACTTACGCACTCAGATCGCACCATTGCATAACATTATTAAAGCAATGGGTTTTCCGCTTATTAGTATTGAAGGTGTTGAGGCTGATGATGTCATTGGTACGTTTGCGCGTATTGCTTCAGAGCAGCAACGTCATGTACTGATCTCTACCGGCGATAAAGATATGGCGCAGCTTGTTAATGAGCATGTCACGCTTATTAATACGATGACTGATAGCATTTCAGATCCAGACACTGTGGTTGAGAAGTTTGGTGTTGGCCCTGAGCTGATCATTGATTATCTTGCCTTAATGGGCGACAAAGTAGATAACATTCCAGGTGTTGATGGCTGTGGTCCAAAAACAGCGGTGAAATGGCTGCAAAAATATGGATCATTGCAAGGTGTAATTGATCATGCTGGTGAAATTAAAGGCAAAATTGGTGAAAAGCTTGCTGCAGCACTTGATCATCTGCCACTTAGCTATGAATTAGCAACAATTAAGTGTGATGTTGACGTTGAGTCGGATCTAGAAAGCTTTAAGCTGCAAGAACCTAATCGTGACGAACTTATCGCACTCTATGGTGAGTGTGAGTTCCGCCGCTGGTTAGCTGAACTACTTGATAACCCTAAAGATGCTGACACTCATTTAGATGTACCAACAGAAGCTAACGAATTACCAAAAGTTGCTGATGCGCATTATGAAACAATTTTAACTGAAGAACAGCTTGATACCTTAGTGACGCAGTTAAATGATGCCGAACTTTTTGCTTTTGATACTGAAACAACCAGCCTCGATTATATGCAAGCGCAATTGGTCGGTATGAGCTTTGCGGTTAAAGCAGGAGAAGCAGCGTATTTACCGGTAGCACATGATTATCCAGATGCGCCAGATCAATTAAGTTTAGAAACTGTAATGGCAAAAATTGGTCCAATCTTAGCTGACGAAAACAAAGCGAAAGTTGGACAAAACTTAAAATACGATAAAAGTGTGTTAGCGAATGCTGGCTACGAGCTAAAAGGCATTAAGTATGACACTATGCTGGAGTCGTATGTATTTAATAGTGTAGGTAGCCGTCATGATATGGACTCACTGGCACTTAAATACTTAGGCCACAAAAATATTAGCTTCGAAGATATCGCTGGCAAAGGTAAAAAGCAGTTAACATTTAACCAAATTGAGCTTGAAAAAGCGGCACCGTATGCCGCTGAAGATGCAGATATAACACTTCGTCTTCACCAAGTTTTATGGCCAAAAATTGATGCAGATAATCAGCTAAAGTCGGTATTTGAAGACATAGAATTACCTCTCGTTTCTGTGCTTTCTGATATTGAACGTACAGGTGTTGCAATTGATAGCAACATGCTGGCAGCTCATAGCCAACGTTTGGGTGAACGCTTATTAGAACTTGAGCAAGAAGCCTATGATATTGCAGGTGAAAAATTTAACTTAGGCTCGCCTAAGCAGCTACAAGCGATTTTGTTTGAAAAGTTAGAGCTTCCTGTTATCAAGAAAACACCAAAGGGTGCACCTTCAACTGCAGAAGAAGTGCTGCAAGAATTAGCTCATGATTACCCATTACCTAAGGTGATTATTGAGCATCGTGGTTTGTCAAAACTGAAATCAACGTACACAGATAAACTACCGCTAATGGTTAATGAGCGCACTAAGCGAGTGCATACTTCGTATCATCAAGCAGTAACAGCAACAGGGCGTTTAAGCTCAACTGATCCTAACTTACAGAATATTCCAATTCGTTCAGAAGAGGGACGTCGTATTCGTGAAGCCTTTATTGCTGCTCCTAGCCATAAAATTGTGGCGGCCGACTACAGCCAAATTGAATTACGTATCATGGCGCATTTATCACAAGATAAAGGCCTACTCACTGCATTTGCAAATGGCTTAGATGTTCATAGTGCAACAGCAGCAGAAGTTTTCGGGGTAAGTCTTGAAGAGGTTACCAGCGATATGCGCCGTAAAGCAAAAGCGGTTAACTTTGGCTTAATTTATGGCATGTCGGCATTTGGTTTATCACGTCAATTAGATGTGCCACGCCATGAAGCACAACATTATATTGATAAATATTTTGAGCGTTTCCCAGGCGTACTTGAGTACATGGAAACAACTCGTGAAAAAGCAGCAGAGAAAGGCTATGTAGAGACGATTTTTGGTCGTCGCTTACATTTACCAGAAATCAATGCACGTAACGGTGCTCGTCGTAAAGCTGCAGAACGTGCTGCTATCAATGCACCCATGCAAGGTACGGCCGCAGATATTATCAAAAAAGCGATGCTTAAAGTTCATCAATGGGTGAATGCACAAGCTGAAGGTTCAGTGAAGCTTCTAATGCAAGTGCACGATGAATTAGTTTTTGAAATTAAAGAAGAGTGTGTTGATGAGTATAAAGCTGAAATATGTAAGTTAATGTCTGAAGCTGCTACTCTCGATGTGCCATTGATTGTTGAAGCCGACAGTGGTGACAACTGGCAGCAAGCTCACTAATAGTCGCAATAAATGAGAGCTGTCAGCTATCAGCCGTCAGCTTTCAGACTAAAAGTTAGCGATTTGCTTGACCGTTATATCGCCTTTTATCTCGAATCTAGCTTCCAATGTAAGGGTCGCGGCATAAAGCCGCTGCTACAGGTAGGCGTGAAACTTGTTTCGCGCGTCTGACCGCTGAAGGCTGATCGCTTCTGTATATAGAGCATCGCTTCGTGCGACCCGATTTAGCCAAAAATAAATCATTACTCTTTAACTATAACCCCAACTCCCGCAATCTCTTTACGTGTTGACGATAAAGCTCAATAGGGTCAACTTCACGAAAATTGTGTAAACCAATAAACTGATTAATCTCATCTAAGTGGTTCATTTCATAATTATCTTTAATTACATAGCCTAAATGACTACTACAGCGTGATATAAGGCCATCATCTTTTCCTAAAATGAGTAATGAGCCAAGTAGCATGGGCAAATCAGTTAGATCCAGTATATTAGTGAGTGCTGCTGTACCACTCCACGAAAAATAGTACACACCATTTTCGGCAACTATCTGACCTTGCTCGCATTTATTTACCGGTAAGCCTTCAGGGTATTTTTGATTAAATGTGTTCGCACCCTGAGTACTTAAGCTATTTAATGCACCAAGTGTGTTTTGTGGTAATTCACTGTTACCTGATAGTAGTGAAATAACACCACCAAGCGCATCAAATATTAACTGGGCTGCATGTTGTGCTTGAGAGTTTGCTGGCAGTTTTTGATTAATAAGATCAATAATTTCACTACCATAATTTGCCCCTCCGATACTGGTTACGGAGGCAATAAGATCAGGTCTAGTTGATGCAACGTAGCGCACAGTTTGCGCTCCTTGACTGTGGCCAATCAAGTTTACTTTTTTGGCACCTGTCAATGCTAAAATTGTTTCGACATGAGTGAGTAATTGTTCGCCTCGTACCTCAGAGCTATTTATAGCAGAGACCGCTGGCGTGAACACCAAGGTACCATCTTGGTTGAGACTGGTTGCAACATTATAAAAATAATCGAGGCCGAGTAGATTATCAAAACCCATTAGCCCGTGAACTAAAACAACAGGATATTGTGTCGTTGTTTTTTTTGCATGACAGCAAGGATTCATGAAAAAAAGTAAGGTAACAAATAAAAATAAGGGGATTTTCTTCATACCTTTTACTCTTCTACTGCAATTTTTATCACTAACAAGCCTTAAAAAAGTCTGATTTTAGCGTGCTTTAAATTCACTTTACCCTAAATTACGGCTCGCTGTAATGTTAATTTAAGGTAAACAAGAAAAGATGGTTTTAGTGTTTCGTTATATCTTTATCAATTTGTGTTGTTTCTGCGGTTGTGCAATTTATTTTTAATCTGGTATTTGCTAAAGTCCGCGCCGTCCTCATCCTGTAGGACATCCTGTTGATGATGCATCTGAAAGGGTGCAACGTATTGATAGCTTCTCCCCAGTTTGCTATAACGACTCACTCCTTGTTGAGTGAGTCGCTTTTTCTTTCTCTTATCATACAATTCATTGCACAAATCAACGCAAGTGATACCATCAAAGTGATTCTTATTTACTTTCGAAGGAATGCGTTATGTTTAAATCTATGGCAATTGCTGCCTTTTCATTATCGAGTATTTTAGTTGCCCCTTTAGCCAGCGCAAACTGGCAAGTTAATAATGAGCAAAGCAACGTGAGCTTTGTGTCTATCAAAAAGAACTCAGTTGCAGAAGCGCATCATTTCAAAAAAGTATCTGGAACACTAGATGAGCAAGGTCAATTTAAGTTGATGATCGACCTGGCATCGGTTGAAACACTGATCCCTATCCGCAATGAGCGCATGACTAAGCTGTTATTTGAAACGGCTAAATTTCCTAATGCTGTGTTAACTGCTGATTTAAGCAAAACATTGTTAAAACTTGAGCCTGGTCAACATGTACTTAAAGGTTTAAAGGCTGAGTTAGACTTTCATGGCAATAAAAAAGACCTAACAATTGATGTGCTTGCTAATATGTCACCGAAAGGCGATGTAACCGTATCATCTTTTACACCCGTTATTATTAATGCGAGTGATTTCAAAGTAACAGAAGGTATTAGCGAACTGCAAAAGCTTGCAGGTCTACCATCTATTGCAACAGCTATACCTGTGACATTCTCTTTGACGCTTGATAAAGATAAATAATGCAATCACTTGCCGAATTAGAAGCCGCTCTTCAGGCTCCCGATAAACCCTTTGATCAATGGCAGCCACAAAATTGTGGGCAATTGCCAATGACGATTGATGCGCAAGGGCGGTGGTTTTATGCCGGCAGTGAAATAAAACGCGAGGCAATGGTTAAGCTCTTTGCCTCAGTTCTTTGCAAAGAAGTTGATACTTATTTTTTAAAAACGCCGGTCGAGAAAATGGCCATTACAGTCGATGATGTGCCTTTTGTTATTATTGATTGGCGTTTTGAAGACACAGAGCAAGGTCCTGCGCTTTGTTGTGTCGATAATTTGCAGCGTGCATGGCTCGTATCAGCAAAGCAACCATTGGTATTACGTGAATTTGAAGGTGTCAGCGTGCCTTATGTACAATTAGTACATGGCTTGGCTGCGCGGGTATCGAGAAATGTGTATTATCAGTGGGCTGAAATAGCCTGCTCAGATGAGCAGGGCTATTATTTAGAATCATTAGCCAAGCGTTATTACTTAGCCTAAGTGTTTAAGCTTCAGGTTGTTCGTCAGACTCAGGAGCTTCAACTTCAATGGGTCCTAAAAACCACTCATCTAGCTTTTTAGCAACTTCAGGTAAGCCTGTGCCTTTTAATGAAGAGAAGGCATGAACTGTAATATCACCATCTAAGCTACTTAACTCACGGCGAACTTGTAAAACTTGCGCTTTACGTGCGCCTTGTTTGAGTTTGTCGGCTTTAGTTAATAGTGCCAGCACTGGAATTTCACTACCAACGGCCCAGTCGATTAAGTCACGGTCTAAATCTTTTAACGGATGGCGAATATCCATTAAAACAACGATACCTTTTAAGCTTTGACGCTTTTGTAAGTATTCACCTAGCGACTTTTGCCATTTTTTCTTCATTTCGATAGGTACTTTAGCGAAACCGTAACCCGGTAAGTCGATAAGGCGTTTATCGGCATCAAGTTCAAAGGTATTGATCAGCTGAGTACGACCTGGTGTTTTAGAAGTTCGAGCTAACTTTTGATCAGTCAAAGTGTTTAGAGCACTTGATTTACCAGCATTAGAGCGACCAGCAAACGCGACTTCAATCCCCGTATCAGCAGGTAAGCGTGAGATATCAGGTGCGCTGGTAACAAAGGACGCAGTGTTGTATTTGATACGAGATTTGAGCACAGGCTCTCCTAGTCTTTTATAAAAAATAACAAGCAGTGGCTAATTTCCACTTAAGGCACGTATTTTATACTATTAAAGCAGCATTCAAAAGCGTATTTAAGCGTGCTAAATTGGCTTTAAATTAGGAAAATTACTAAGTAGAAACTTAATCTAAGTCAAATCCCTATAAATTATGAGCTTAATGTGGGCAGAAAACGTGCCAGAGAATTTATTATCGTGTAGAATATAGAAATCACAACATCCATATTGTAGATGATACAGGGTCGGAAACAGAGAATTCACCATGAAAAAAATAGCACTATCTTTAACTATATTGCTTGGTACGTTGTCAGCAAGCAACGCAACAGCATTTGATGGCGATGTAAACGCAGGTAAAGAGAAATCGGCAACGTGTGCGGCTTGTCACGGCCCAGACGGTAATGCACCGGTTAATATCTACCCTAAAATTGCAGGCCAACACGCAGATTATATCTATAAACAATTACAAGAGTTTAAATTAGGTATGACATCTGGAGGCAAAGAAGGTCGTATGGATCCAGTAATGAGTGGTATGGCTATGCCGCTTAGCGATCAAGACATGAAAGACCTAGCTGCTTACTTCTCTTCTTTAAATATGTCTGCAGGTACAACACCTAAAGATGTAGTGGAAGTGGGTCAACAGCTTTATAAAGCCGGCGATGCTGAGCGCGGTATTCCAGCATGTGCTGCTTGTCACGGTCCACGTGGTAACGGTACATCACTAGCAAAATTTCCGAAAGTTTCGTTCCAACATCCAGAATACATCAAGTCACAACTTGAAAAGTTCCGTGATGGTACGCGTAATAACGACTTAAACGGTATGATGCAAGATATCGCTAAAAAGCTAACAGATAAAGACATCGAAGTACTTTCAAAATACTTAGGTGGCTTACACTAAAGTCTGATTGCGGATAGAAATACTCCGTATTAATATGTGATTAGTGTGAAAAAAGCAGCGCAAGCTGCTTTTTTTGTATTTAACACATGTCGAAATCTCCTACTCTCGTGTGAGACATTGTCCATAGTGAGCTGTAAGCTAAATCCTATTTTTATTTCTATTTTTAGCATAACTCTTTGTTATTAAATGGATTGCACTTGTTGCAATATCTTATCTGTAAGAAAAATTATATAAATTAGTTGTAACAAAATTATTAATGAGTAAATTAACCACTGTCGCTGAGACATCAAAAACAACATGGACAATGTAATAAGGAAAGTGATTGCGGCAAGTCTTTAGGGGTTGACACTGGTTAGGTGTCCTAAAGGAAATAACAAAAAAGCGTCAGGATTGACCGAGAATAATAAAAGCTCATGGAAGTTTAATAATAAAAACAAAATGGAATGCTACACGGAAGGTTAAAAAAATAACAAAATGGATAAACAATAATAATAAAAATAATAAAGACTAAAAAGTCGAAGGGAGAAGTGTCCAGATAATTGGCGCTCAGATTAGTAGGCGGTAGAGATGTTTTCTCTACCGCCTTTTTATTTGTCCTGTTACAATAGCCACCGTTTGTACTAAAAGTATAAAAAGTGCGCAGTTCGTCAAGTTGACCAACCACATCCGCACATCGAATTCTTCTGGTTATGCCAGCATTACAATGCCACAAAGGCGTTGTGCACAACCTCTTAAGTGAGATGATCAAGATATGAGTAGAAAGAAAAAGTCGCGTAAAATTCCATCAAATGGTCCTGTACGTTTAAGCAAAGAAAAGCTTAAAGAAATGCGCGCGTTAAAAGAGCAGCGAGTTAAAAAGACCAAAGGCGCTAAACCAGGGTCTCGAAATGCACCTGATGTACTAAGCGCAGAAAACGCAGCAGCGAACAATCAACCGAAAGATAAGCGTGTTGGTAGTAAAAAGCCTATTTCTTTAGTTGCCCCTAAGGCCGAGCCGAAAGTTGAAATGAAACGCAACTTGAAACCAATGGTTGAGCTTAAAAAAGTGGCTGAGCCTGAATTAACGCCAGAGCAAGAGTTAGAAGCGCTAGAAAATGACGAGCGTCTACTGAAGTTGGTTGAGCGTCATGAGCGTGGCGAGTTATTAACTGGTAAAGATGCTAAGTACTTTAATAGTCGTATTGCTCGTCATCAGGCTTTATGCGAGCTATTAGGTATTGAAGATGAAGACGAGTACGAAGATGACTTTGAAGATGATTCATTCGATGAAGGTGAGTCTGACTTCGATAAGTACTTATCAGATGACTTAGCCAACGAATGGTTTGATGACGAAGATGAGGATGAGCGATGAGCACAACCTTGATTATTGCCATAGTAATTGGTGCGGCAATTATCGCAGGGCTTGCGTTTTATGCAGGACAACTTCTTTATAAACTAAAAGAGCAAAATAAGCTTATCGCCAAGAAGCAAGCTGAGCATGAGCAAAAGCTTGCAGCATCAAAAGCAAAACGTAATGCAAAGTTAGCCGATAGCATTCATTTAATTGCCCGTGCAATGAATGAAGAGCAATGTGAGTTCTCTGAAGGCTGCTTACGCATTTGGGTGCTGATCTCTCAATACAGCTTTGCAGAAGAGTTTGAGTTAAGTGAGCGTTACCCTGGCATCTTTAAAATGTACGAAGTCGTAAAAGATATGCCAACGCACGATGCTCGAAAGAAATACTCTAAAAAAGAGGTTTTCAAAATGGACACCGTTCGCTGGCGTGCTGAAGAGCAGCATAGCGATGAGATTAAAGCAGATTGCGCCCGCATAATTGAAGAGTTTAAAGCCGCGCCAGGCAGCGAAAACGTAGTATTCAATTAAGCAGAAGTTGTGATTTAAGCAAAATAAAAAGCAGAGCCTAGGCTCTGCTTTTTGTTGGGCTAGATAACTCGTGAGAAACGAGTTTGCTTGATTTGTTGTTGTAGGTGCGCATCAAAGCACATACAAATAATACGAATAAATAAATTACCGCGGGCTGTTACTGTGATCTTATCTTGGCTAACAGTCACCAAGCCATCAGCAAGCAGTGGGTCGAGTGCTTTTAGTGCCTCACAGAAGTAGCTAGCGAAGTTGATATTAAATTGTTCTTCGATTGCTGGAATATCAAGCTCAAACTGGCAGATCAATTGTTTGATTACTGCGGCACGTAAAATATCGTCATCAGTTAGAGCGACACCTTTACATACTGCACTGCCAAACCCTTCTTGCACAGCTTTGTAATAGTGCTTTAACTCTTTTTCGTTTTGTAAAATAGCATTGCCAATTTGCGAAATAGACGACACGCCTAAACCTAATAAGTCACACTGTCCATGCGTTGTGTAACCTTGGAAATTACGATGTAATTGACCTGCGTTTTGCGCAATTGCCAGTTCATTGTCTTTACGGGCAAAGTGGTCCATACCGATAAACTGATAACCCGCCGCTAACATCTGCTCAAGTGTATTTTTGAACATAGTAAGCTTATCGCCAGCAGATGGTAAGTCAGCGTCTTTAATCTTGCGCTGTGCTGCGAATCTATCTGGTAAGTGAGCATAGTTAAATACCGAAACGCGATCGGGGTTTAGTTCAATAAGCTGTGCAATCGTCTCTTTGAAGCTCTCAGGCGTTTGCAAAGGTAAACCGTAAATCATATCGGCATTAATAGATTTAAAGCCAAGCTCACGAGCTTCACTAATCAAGCCTTTTACAGATTGCACGCTTTGTGGACGATTAACTGCCAGTTGCACATCATCATTGAAATCTTGAATTCCAAACGAGACACGATTGAAGCCAAGCTTACGTAGGTGAACTAGCATGCCATCAGCTAAAGAACGAGGGTCAATCTCAATACCACGCTCGGCATCATCAGCAAAATTAAAGTGCTGTTCAACTAACGTCATTAAGCGGCTCATTTGTTCTGCCGATAAAAAAGTTGGCGTACCACCTCCTAAATGCAGTTGCTCAACTTTATAATCAGCAAAAAGCGTTGCTTGCTCAGCAATCTCAAGCGCTAAATTATCTAGGTATAAATCGGCTTTGGATTGATGACGTGTGATCACCTTGTTACAGCCACAGTAATAACAAAGCTGACTGCAAAAAGGGATATGGATATACAGCGATAAAGAACGGCTTTTCGACGCTGCAATCGCGTTAATCATATCTTGTTGGTTATAACCATCAGCTAAAGACAATGCCGTTGGGTAAGATGTATATCGAGGCCCAGAAATATTGTACTTGTTGATCAGAGATTGATCCCAGCTTGGTAAATTTATCACAGTCAGCACTCCGCAAATGATTGAGCGGCTATTTTAACGAGTTTACTGATCTAGCTATTTGATCTAGAACAATGTCGGAAGCTAGAAACTAATCGGCATGCTTTAAGGTTGTTGTAAAAACAAAAAGTTTACTATTTGAGCAATTGAATTAGTGATTGTTAAAATAAAGGGTTTTGCTAGTGACAAGGTTACAAAAACTTTTTATACTGCATCCCGCTTTAGTCAGTTAAACCTGCTAAACGCATCAAAAATTTAGCTTTCGCTAATACATTGGCCCCTTAGCTCAGTTGGTTAGAGCACACGACTCATAATCGTTAGGTCCCCAGTTCAAGTCTGGGAGGGGCCACCATTTTCTTTATATTAAAACATGTAAATCAACGCTTTACACCAATCTTTAACAGTTTTGTTCCACTTTTGTTCCACCCATGTTTTTATCCTTAAAATTCAACCAAATAAAATTATTTTTAATTTTTTAAAAATATTTTGTCAGGTTTTTTGAGTTTGTCTCGTCTATAGCTGCAAATGACACGAAGTTGTTCTATTCGGTGGTAGCGATAGGCAGTGTCTTATGTATCTATTTTTACGAAAAGGACAAGCTCATGACGACTACAACATCAACTGTGAATACGCTAAAACTTGATTCAACGAATGCACCATTTAGTGATGCTGCTCTTTGGTTAAAAGAAGGTTGGGGGCTATTTAAAAAGGCGCCGTTTAAACTTTTCTTACTAATGACACTGTTCGCTATTTTGCCTGGGCTAGTGCAACTATTGCCAGCACCTATAGGTTTAACATTATCGAAATGGTTAGCGCCTATGTTAATGGCAACCGTGTGGCCTTTATTGTTTAACCTAAATAGTAATCAAGGCTTTTCATTTCGACACAATACAACATGGGCGAAGTGGGGACGAGTTGCGGTTTGGTCAGTAGTGGGTATTTTACTCGCGCTGGTGCAACTTGCTGTAGGGAGTACTTTGATTGGAAGTGAGCAGTTATCGGCATTATTATCTGGTCAGTTTGTTGATGTTGAGCGTTGGCGCGTAGGAGTTATGTTTGTATCAATTGTTCCTATAAATATGCTGCTTATATTTGTGGTACCTCTGTTACTTTTAAGTAATTCTTCACTTAGTGCAGCTGTAAAAGAAAGCCTTGCAACAGCACTAAGAGTGATTAAACCGCTAAGCGTGCTTTGTTTGATTAATATGCTTGTTACCTTTGCTGCACCGTATAGCCTTTTACCTATGCTACTGATGGGGCCTGTATTAGCGTGTACTTTCTTTTGTGCCTATAATCGTTTGTTCAAATAATAATAAAAACATGGAAGTACAGTGAAAGCTGATGTTCAAATAAACACATTGCTGAATGAATACGCGCCGCTGTTGGCGCGTGTTGCTGCAACCTACGAGATCAATCAAGCGTTACAAGATGAGCTAATTCAAGAGATGTCATTGGCGCTTTGGCGCGCATTTGAAAGTAATGAATCATCACCAGATATTGCCTTTCGAGGCGATGCTAGCATAAAAACCTATATCGCCCGAATAGCTCACAATAAAGCAGTTGATCATGTGATTAAAGAGCAAAACCGTAAAGAGGTTGCAAGCTCTGAGAGTGTTGATTACACCCAAGCTTTAAGTGCACACAAATCACAAGACGACAGTTTAGATTTAATGGCTGCCCTGCGTAAATTAACGCTGAAATATAGGCAGGTGCTTGCTCTACAGCTTGAAGGGTTTAATCAAAGTGAGATAGCCGAAACACTGGGTCTGTCTGAAGATGCTGTTGCGAAACGTGCAAGTAGAGCAAGGCAACAACTTGCAAGCCTAATGGAGTGAATGAAGTGGATAAATTCGAAGCAGATGATCAATTAGCTAAGTGGCAGCAGGCATTCGTGCAGGCAACGCCGAAAGTGGATAGCGCTGCATTAATTGCACAAACACAAAAGTCGCGAACTAAATTAAAGCTAAAAGGTTTAATAGACTCTTTATTAGGTGTTGTGGTAACCGTGTTTTGTATTTACGCCATGTTGTTTGAGGCAAAACATACTTATGAAACCTTCATGTTTGCACTATTAGTGCCTATTCCACTAGGTTTTGGCGTTTGGTCTTACCGTTTAAGACGAAAGCTTTGGCGGGCTGAAACGCTAGACGTAAACGCGATGCTCGACTTTAAAGAAAGCCAGCTGAAACACCAAGTTCATTACTGGTATGTGAGCTTTATTGGCTGTGTTGCTCTTTGGTCCGCTCTGCTAATTGTTGCCTTGTTTAACATGGTTATTTTTAAAACATACAGCCTATGGCTTATCCAGCTTGGTATCAATGGCATTATAGTGTTCGCTGTTTACATACGTCATAAAAAACTAAAATCACAGCTTGCTGCAGCGCTAGAGAGTATTCAAGCGATGCGCTGATATTGCTACTTGACGGGCTGTTCCTAAAACTTATATAACTTGTTATTCAAATAATAATAAAGGATATAAAGATGGAAGTTTTATACAGTATTTTGTTTTGGGGATCGCCAGTCGGCTTAGGGTTGTTCTTTTTCTTATCCTGCACTGGGGCTGGGGTACTTTTCTGGGGGATTGCGCAGCTTAAGAAAGCCTCATCAAATTAAAAAGCCGATGTGTGAACATCAGCTTTTTAATTTTAGACTTTGACTATTTGTAACCGTTAGGGTTATTACTTTGCCAGCGCCACGTATCTTGCATCATTTCATCGATGCCTCGTTCAGCTTGCCAGCCAAGCTCTTTTAACGCTTTTTCTGGTGCTGCATAGCAAGCTGCAATGTCGCCTGCTCTACGCGGTGAAATTTGATATGGGACAGCTTGACCGCTGGCTTTTTCAAAAGCGGTAACCATTTGCAGTACTGAGTAACCATTACCTGTGCCAAGGTTAAATACGTGTGCACCTGTATCAGTTGCAATACGGTTAAGTGCTTTTAAGTGACCTAATGCTAAATCGACGACATGGATATAATCACGAACACCTGTACCATCTACAGTATCGTAGTCATCCCCAAATACACCTAGCTTTGCTAGCTTACCCACTGCGACTTGCGAAATATAAGGTAATAAGTTGTTAGGTATACCATTCGGATCTTCACCAATCAGGCCGGATTCATGCGCGCCGACAGGGTTAAAGTAACGTAAGATAACAAAGGCAAAGCGTTCATCTGATTTTGCGATATCTTGTAGCATCATCTCAACCATAAGCTTTGATGTGCCATATGGGTTGGTCGTACCGCCAACCGGGAAGTCTTCACGAATTGGCAAACTTGCAGGGTCACCGTATACAGTTGCTGATGAGCTAAATACTAACTTAAATACGCCAGCGTCACGCATGGCATCAACCAAAGTCAGTGTACCTTGTACGTTGTTTTGGTAATACTCAATAGGCTTTACAACCGATTCACCAACCGCTTTTAAACCAGCAAAGTGAATAACACTATCAATTGCGTGTTCACGGAATATTTTGTCTAGGCAGGCTCTATCTAAAATATCACCTTGATAAAACGTGACGTCTTTGCCAGTGATTTGTTTTACGCGAGCCAATGACTCATTCGATGAATTACTTAAATTATCAAGAACAACAACGTCAGTGCCTTGTTGTAATAATTCTAAAACGGTGTGAGAACCGATGTATCCGGCTCCGCCGGTGACTAAAATGGTCATAAAATATCCATGAACTATACCTGGTTGAATTAGCCTTATTTCAGCACATTTCGGCTTAAATTACATAAATAAATTGTGATTTATAACAATAAAGCAAAAATATGAATCGCTTGTTTTTGATTACATTTTGCACCATATTGGTTACACCTAAGTGTTTAGATATTAAGCTATAGTTAATTGTCAGCAGCTAAAATTTAATCATTAGCTATACCTGTTAAGTGGAGAAACAGATGAATACAGTAAAAAAAATTGCCTTAGCAATGGTCATTGCACTACCTGCTTTTGCTCATGCAGGAGAGGCAAAAGTTAAATGGCATGACTTTAACGATTACCGTGATGTAGAACCTGGCAACAATTCACCAAAAGGTTCATTTCATAAAAATGTGGCGAAAAATTTTGAAAAACACTTCAACAAGCTTGCCGAAAAGTTACCTGAAGGCTACACCTTTAACGTTGAAGTGACAGAGCTTGACCTAGCCGGTGATGTGCGTTTTGGTACCATGAATGAGTTACGTATCATCAAGCCAATTTACTTCCCACGTATCGACCTAAATTATTCGATTACCGATAAAAACGGTAAAGTGATAAGTGAAGCAAATGATATCAAGCTTAAAGATATGGGATTTATGGATCGCATGAAAATGGGGCGCGATGAAGCCTACTATTACGATAAGCGTTTAATCACTGATTGGTTTGAAGATGAGTTATTGCCGTCGTTAAATTTGGGCGAATGATAGCTGTCAGCTGTCAGCTGTCAGTTTAAAGTTGAACTGTGTTGTTTGTGGGTCTTGTAAAAGACCTATATCGTGGGAGGCGTTTTAACGCCGAAAAACAATTAACGGCTAAAGCTGCTCCCACATGTAGGCGTGAAATTTATTTCGCACGAAAATATTTGCACAAAGATAAGTGAATGAGGAAGTGATGATAATACTTTTTTGTTTCCCTCTAAAGCGCAGCGCCTCTTAGCCTCTTTGTGAATTAAAGATCTTTTTCCAACCACAGAGGACACAGAGAGCACAGAGGAAAAGAAGAGAGATTCAAATAGTGTTTATGTTCAGCGAAGCGTCTCTTACCTCTCTTTGTGAGATTAAATGTCGTTGGTGTAGGCGTGAAATTTATTTCGCGCGTAAGCCTCTATAAAAATAGAGGCTTCTACGTTACTTAAACGTCGCTAACAGTTGTAGTAACTGTTGCAGTTTAATAACGGTTTTTTTCAGTTTTTCTTCGTCCATACCGTCGTTGCTTAAGCTTTCTACATCAGCAGCAACATCGAGAACGTAAGGTTTAAAGCGTTTTGCTTCAAAATCAAAGCCAGCATCTTTTGCAAATAAGGCTTTGAATTTACCATGGCCTTGCTGCTGTAAGTCATCTAATTTTTTATCAGCATCAAGTGCCTGACGATAAACGATTTTTAGGTTAGCATTGAGTTGTTCAATAATTGAATCCATTTTTTTCCTAAAGCTTTAGACTGCAATGCCGATATAGTACGTGGATTGTCATAAAAAGTCAGGTAATGAACTATGAATATATCAGGATCAAGCTTACCAGCGATGAGTGGCGGTGGCGAAAGTGCAGAAGTTTACAGCGCATCGCTTGCTAAAAAACAGCAAAAGGCTGATGGTGCTGCGGCACTTGCACTTATCGAAGGCGCAGCAACATCGAGTGCTGCAGCGCAAACACCTGCTAAGTCGGTAACTGCGACACTAGGTAACAACGTAAACGTATACGTTTAGTTGTTAAATTAGATAGGGCGTGTTGACCCTTTATGATTGATTTTGCAGCAGTGTGTTTGGTATTTAGGCAAGGCAGAGCCTATGTAGTGTGGTTGTTCCACATAAATAGGCGATAACGCAGCATTAATGCCAAACACGCGCTGCCCTTCGGGTTCTTCCTAGGGGCGATTAACTCTTTGTTACTCGATTTTTACTTAGCCCACTAGGTTACAAATCTCGCGCCGCGATTAAATCGCCCCTAGAGTGAACAAATTTCAATCAACAAAGGTCAACACGCCCTTAGATCGATAGGCGTTTTACTTTGCTCGCCACCGATCTCGCGCACCAGCTTAGGAACCAAGAATCCCGGCAATGCTGCCAGCATAGCCGTCACGATTTCTCGTGCTTGACTCTCAGCTATATCAAAATGGCTGGCACCCTCAACTTTATCTAGTAGATGTAAGTAGTAAGGAAGTATATCTGCCTCAAATAGTGCTTCACTTAGTGCAACTTGTGAATCAACAGAATCATTCACATCTTTCAGTAATACCGCTTGATTTAATAACGTAACCCCCGCGACTTTTAATTTTTGCATAGCCGCTTTAAAGTCATCATCAATTTCGTTGGCGTGATTGATATGGTTTATAAACACCACTTTTAAAGGCGATGCAGCAAAGCGCGAACATAGCTCATCGGTAATTCTTGCTGGGATCACCACAGGCAAGCGGCTATGAATACGCATGCGTTTAATTTGCGGTAGCTGTTCGAGCTCATCCATAAACCAACTAACAGCATCGTCCTTGGCCATCAATGGATCACCACCACTCAAAATGACTTCGTTGATGTTGGCGTCGGCTTTTATATATGCCAGTGCCTCAATTAAACTGCGTTTGTTTAATTGGTTTTCTTGATAAGGAAAATGACGTCTAAAACAATAGCGGCAATTTACAGCACAACCGGTTTTAAACATCACTAAAACGCGAGAGCGATACTTGTGTAATAAGCCCGGTTGATTATTATCTTGTTCTTTTAGAGGGTCTTTATCGTAACCTGTTTTTGCTAAAAACTCTTGGTGTTTTGGCATCACTTGCAGCAAAAGAGGGTCGTTTATGTCGCCATAACGCATTTTTTTGATAAAAGGCAGTGGCACACGGACAGGAAAAAGACTGCGTGCTTTGAGGTCTTTTTCGTCTACTTTGCTTGATAATCCTAGCATTTCTAGCAAGCGTTCAGGACAAGTGACAACATTTGCCAATTCTTTTTGCCAGTTTTTATGCAAATTTACTTCATTTCTTTGTATCATTGACACGTAGATTACTCGAAATTATTTAGACAGAGGAAACGATGGCGAATTATAGCACCAATGAGTTCAAGGGCGGCCTAAAAATTATGTTAGACGGCGAACCTTGCAGCATCTTAGAAAATGAAATGGTAAAACCAGGTAAAGGCCAGGCGTTTAACCGTGTTCGTATTCGTAAACTTATCACAGGTAAAGTACTAGAAAAAACATTCAAGTCAGGTGAATCAGTTGAAGGTGCAGACGTAATGGATACAGATTTAGCGTATCTATACACTGACGGTGAGTTCTGGCACTTCATGAACAACGAAACATTTGAGCAAATCGCTGCTGACGAAAAAGCGCTTGGCGACAATGCAAAATGGTTAGTTGAAAATGACGTTTGTACAATCACGCTTTGGAACGGTAGCCCAATCGCTGTGACTCCACCAAACTTCGTTGAATTAGAAATCACTGAAACAGATCCAGGTCTAAAAGGTGATACAGCGGGTACTGGCGGTAAACCAGCAACATTAAGCACAGGTGCTGTTGTTCGTGTTCCTCTATTCGTACAAATCGGCGAAGTGATCAAAGTTGATACACGTAGCGGTGAATACGTGAGCCGTGTTAAGTAACAGGCTTTGTTAATACCAATTCGCAATAATACTTAATCATTTTGAGGGATTAAACCTGTCGCTAGCAAGGTTTTATTGCCTCAAAATAGACCACTTAATTAAGCGAGTTGGTATGAATTATTATAAAATCCCAGCTTCTGCTGGGATTTTTCTTGGGAAACACTATGTCTAATGTCCTTTGGCAACCAAGCGCCGATATTGAAACTTTACGCCACCGTGCCGCTATCATCCGCCGTATTCGCGAGTTCTTTTATGCACGTGATGTTATGGAGGTTGAAACGCCAAGCTTAAGTGCGGCCAGTGTAACCGATGTGCATTTAGCGACATTTAGTACCGAGTTTGTTGGTCCTGGTCATGCTGGTGGCTTACCACTTTATTTGCAAACGTCACCTGAGTTTGCCATGAAGCGTTTACTTGCTGCAGGCTCTGGGGCTATTTTCCAGCTATGCAAAGCCTTTCGTAATGAAGAGGCGGGTAGTCATCATAATCCTGAATTTACAATGCTTGAGTGGTATCGTCCGGGTTTTGATGAATTTGCCCTTATGGATGAAATGGATGAGCTTATGCAATTAGTGCTTGGCGTAGAAAGCGCAGAGCGACTAACTTATCAACAAGCTTTTATGAACGCCTTAGGTGTTGACCCTTTAACCGCTAATATCAGCACTTTGCAGCAACTAGCAACGGAGCAGGGCTTTGCCGATATTGCTGCGCATGAAACGCACCGAGATACCTTGTTGCAGCTATTATTTTGTATGAAGGTAGAGCCAACGATTGGCCAAAAAAAGCCTTGTTTTGTTTATCATTTTCCAGCTTCGCAAGCGGCTCTTGCCCAAATTTGCCAACATGATGAGCGAGTCGCAGGGCGCTTTGAGTTATATTTCAAGAATATGGAGCTGGCAAACGGCTTTAATGAACTAACAGATGGCAAAGAGCAAGCAGCTCGCTTTAGTGAAGACAATCAATACCGTGAAGCGAATGGTTTAAAGCAAGTGCCAATGGATGGGCGCTTAATCGCAGCGCTAGAGCATGGCTTACCACAATGTGCGGGTGTAGCGCTGGGTATTGATCGACTCATTATGCTGGCAACGAATAAGCAAAAGATTAAAGACGTACTCGCCTTTGATGTTGAAAGGGCTTAATTTATTAGGTTCTAGGAATTTGGGTGCTAAGTAAAAACTTAGCACCGAATTGCTTATAGCTCGTAAATAAATGTCACACCGGCAACCATTGGTTCGCCAAGCTGCGTGTAAGTGTGAGTGGTGTATCCATCTAATGGGTCGTTACCAAACTCAAAACCACGGGTTGGTACGTCTTCGTCAAATAAGTTACGTGCCCATGCATTAATGCTCCAATTATCACCTTCATAACCAAATGAAGCATTCACTAAATTCGTGCTTGGTGCTTTTGAGTTATGGCTATCAGAGAAGTAATAATCGTCTTTACCCTCTAAACCAATCGATGCATAAAGTGCAGGCGTAAAGTTATAACGCGCAGTGAATGCATATTGGTACTTAGGTGCTTGTGCTTGGTCGCGACCATCTTGATCAAGACCTGATTGAGCCACAAAGTCATTGATTTCTGTATGTAGATAACCTGCACTACCTGTTAGTAGTAAATTGTCAGTTGCTTGGAAGCTACCTTCAATTTCTAAACCGTAGTTTTCGCCAGAGCTGGCGTTATCGATATAGCCTGTGAACTTTTGACCTTCAACTTGCCACGATTTTAGCTGCATATCTTCTCGATACATATAAAAGGCGGCTAGACGTAACACAAATTTATCGTCTAGAGAGCTGCCTTTAACACCAAACTCACCGCTCCATAAGTACTCAGGGGCAAATGATGTGTGATTAGCAAAAAAGTCAGCATCGAGGTTTAAGCCTTTGTCTTTTGCTTTTGCTAAAGCTTCAGAGTTAATACCGCCAGCTTTATAGCCACGGGTGATGCTGGTGTAGATCATGGTGCGATCAATGACTTGATATTCAAGCGCAAGCTTACCACCGACCATGACATCATCAGTTTCTTCAATAAAACCGTTATTGTCGGTGTAGTCGCCTTGGTACTGTTCAACGCGCAGACCTGTAATTAAGGTTGTTTTTGGGCCAATAGGTGTAGCTAACTGCCCGTATGCAGCAATATTGCTGGTTTCATAATTTGATGCAAAAGGTTGTGCCAGCCAAGTGTATTGGCGCTCTAAATCGACTTCGCGGCCTTGGTAATAAATACCTGCCACCCAATCGCCCGCTTTGCCATTAAATTGTAGCTCGGCTGCTTGATCTTTTCGGTCGCGTAAATAGGTATCTGTTGAGCTATAACCCCACTCATGTAGGCCTGCAGCACATAGTTCAGGCTGAGCTTCATCGTTACATACCCAATCTTCGTCGAAGCTGTATAGCAGCTCGCTGTCGATCCCTGAAACATTTAGGCTTACATCAAACCAATCGAAGCCGGTGTAAATGTTTGCAAGGCCAACGGCGATACTTTCTTGATTATCCTCACCAGGCTCATCAGCAACGCTATTACGGCTATTATCGAGCGTGAAAGCATCATAACCGTTATTAATATCAATATAATGAACGTTAAGTTCTGTGCGTAAGTGGCTAGTTAATTGGCTGTGCAATTTAAAGCGAGAAACGAGCTCGTCTTGTTGTTGGGTATCTTCACCTAAATAACGGTTTTCTACATAACCATCAGACTCGCGTTGATAAACACTGGCACGTACTGCAGTATCATCAGTAATACCAGTACCTGCTGCAATACCTGCTTCGTAGCTATTGTAGTTGCCCGCACCCAGTTGCACTTTAACGCTTGGATCAAAGGTTGGCGCAGCTGATTCCATTTGAATCATGCCAGCTAAAGCATCAGCACCAAAGCGAGTTCCTTGTGGACCGCGATAGATTTCAACTTGGTCGATATCAAATAATAGCGAACTGCCACCTAAACCAGAGTAGTTAATGCCGTCAATAACTAAGCCAACCGACGGGTTAATAGGATCAACAAATTGCGAGCGTAATCCAACACCACGAATTTGCACGAAACGACCACGAGATGCGCCTGAGGTAAAGTTTACGTTGGCAGCGCTAGCTAGCATCTCATCTAAAAACTTTGCACCACGTTGATTGATTTCATGGTCTGAAAACAAGCTTGCACTGGCACTTAAAGTTTGAATGCTCTCTTTTTGGAAATCACCGGTAACTACAATTGTTTCCAGCTCACCGTCTTCAGCGTAAGCAATCGAAGATGCTGCGAATAAAGGCAGGATGGCAGCAGATAATAATGATAAACGTCGTTTCATGCGGGTTCTTAACTCCATTTTAGGGACTGCTATTCTAGCAACCTAGCTAGCCAAATGGCTATAAATACCAATTCGCAATAATACTTAAGCATTTTTGACGGGTTATACCTAGCATTACCTGCGAGGCTTGCTTGCCCAAAAATAGAACGCTCAATTAAGCGAAATGGTATAAATCAATTTTTATGGTATAAACGCAGGCAATTATACGTAAATTGATTAGGAATACGACTATGACCTTTAGAGTAGACTTTAAAGTGCGTGATTATGAGTGTGATTTACAAGGAATTGTAAATAACAGTGTTTATTTTAATTACTTAGAGCATGCTCGTCATGAGTTTTTACATGCCCAAGGTGTCGACTTTGCAAAGCTAGCAAGAGAAAAAGTAAACCTTGTGGTGCTTCGCAGCGAAATGGATTACAAGGCATCACTTGTGCCTGGTGATGAATTTTATGTTGCTGTTGAGCCTGAGCGAATTAGCCGCTTAAAGTTTGCGTTTAGACAAACGGTATACCGTAAACATGACGATAAAGTAATGCTTCAAGCTTTGGTCATTGGCACATCAGTTAACGAAAAAGGTCGTCCTTTTTTACCAGAAGAAGTCGATAACTTATTCAAATAGTCTGCGTTGTTCTTCGAAAAGCTAACTTAGAACAATTTTTTACAGATAAAACATGTTTTTTTAACGATCAATTGCGTTAAATGTTGTTATTATTACTACATTGAAATTTGAGTCGTAAAAAAATATGAAGTTAGTAGCCTTGCCTCTTCTTTTAGTACTATTTTGCATGGGTTGCTCATCGACCGGTACTGTATCGAGTGAGCAATTAAAATATACACAGTGGCAATTATCAAAAGTGAATGGTTTAGCAATTCCTGTATCCCAAACTGCCTCTATACGGTTTATTGAAGCGATGCAGGTTAATGGCTTCGCTGGTTGTAATAAATTTTTTGGTGAGGGTGCGCTAAACGAAGATATGCTAACAGTCAATAAGTTAGGTATGACACGTAAATCGTGTGGCGAGCAAATTGATGATCTTGAGCAGCAATTACTTTCAACGTTGAAGGAAGGTGCAGCCATTAATTTAAATGGTGAGCAACTAACCTTGCAAGGCGAGCATCACTTTACCTTCATTGCAAAAAACTAAAGTTGCTGAGCTTGCAGCAATTTTTTAACTGACGTACACTCAGGGCGTTTTATAAGAAACGAATTTATACTTGTCGGAGTGCCTTTAACAAGGCTGAGATCGCGAAAGCGGGATCCGTGAACCTGATCAGGCTAACACCTGCGTAGGGAACAAGCTGCCTCAATGGGCGCTTGTGCGCCAAATTTCTGGGGCATAAGCGGCGCAGGCTGCACTAGTAAGCATTAGCTTATTAACAACGATCCAATGGCGTTAGCCACTCTCTATTGCTTTTGCAATATCTGACAAGACAACCCTTAAAGTAATGAGGTAAGTCATGTCAAATACAACAACTAAACCATCTCGCCGCGAAGTGCGTGCGGCAGCATCTGATTATATTTATAACTTAACTGGGCAACCCTTTCCTAATTCTCATAAAGTGTATGTGGAAGGCACACAAGATAATGTGCGAGTAGGGATGCGCGAAATCACCCTTAGCGATACCTTTATCGGTGGCACTGAAGAGAACCCAGTGTTTGAACCTAATGCCCCAATTCGCGTTTACGATACATCAGGCCCTTACACTGACCCTGATTTTAAGCTTGATGTGCGCAAGGGACTTGAGAAATATCGAGAAAAGTGGATTGAGAGTCGCGGCGACACTGAAGTCTTAGACTCAGTCACTTCGCAATTTTCTCAGCAACGTATGGCGGATGAAGGCTTAGATCATATTCGCTTTGAGCACTTGCCAAAAATCCGCCGTGCTAAAGCGGGTAAAAATGTGACGCAAATGCATTATGCGCGACAAGGCATTGTGACTCCAGAAATGGAGTATGTGGCAATTCGCGAAAACATGGGACGCGCTAAAATTCGTGAAGAGTTACTTGCAGCGCAGCATAAAGGCGAATCGTTTGGGGCCAGCATTCCTGATTTCATTACCCCTGAATTTGTGCGTGATGAAATTGCACGTGGCCGTGCGGTGTTACCGAATAATATCAACCACCCGGAAACCGAGCCAATGATCATTGGCCGAAACTTTTTAGTTAAAGTGAACGCGAATATTGGTAACTCATCAGTCACCTCATCAATCGAAGAAGAAGTTGAGAAGATGGTGTGGTCAACGCGTTGGGGCGCCGATACGGTAATGGATTTATCAACAGGCCGCTATATTCATGAAACCCGTGAATGGGTGGTACGTAATTCACCAGTACCAATTGGTACTGTACCTATTTATCAAGCGCTTGAAAAAGTAAACGGTGTTGCCGAAGACCTTACGTGGGAGATTTTCCGCGATACCTTGATTGAACAAGCTGAACAAGGTGTTGATTACTTTACCATTCACGCTGGAGTATTACTTCGTTATGTACCTATGACGGCAAAACGTGTTACCGGTATTGTGTCGCGCGGCGGTTCAATCATGGCCAAATGGTGTTTAGCACACCATAAAGAAAACTTTTTATACACTCACTTTGAAGAGATCTGTGAAATTTTAAAACAGTACGATGTGTGTTTTTCACTGGGTGATGGCTTGCGTCCAGGTTCTATTGCAGATGCCAATGATGAAGCCCAGTTCAGTGAGTTACGTACTTTAGGTGAGCTGACAAAACTTGCTTGGAAACATGACGTACAAGTATTCATTGAAGGCCCTGGCCATGTGCCGATGCATATGATCAAAGAGAACATGGAAGAGCAGCTAAAACACTGTGAAGAAGCACCGTTTTACACCCTCGGCCCACTGACAACGGATATTGCACCGGGGTACGATCATTTCACATCGGGTATTGGGGCCGCGCAAATTGCCTGGTATGGCTGTGCCATGCTTTGTTATGTAACACCTAAAGAGCATTTAGGTTTACCAAATAAAGAAGACGTTAAAGAAGGCCTTATTACTTATAAAATTGCCGCCCATGCCGCTGATTTAGCAAAAGGCCACCCTGGGGCGCAAGAACGCGATAACGCATTATCAAAAGCACGCTTTGAGTTCCGTTGGCACGACCAATTTAATCTAGGTTTAGACCCTGAACGCGCTCGTGAGTATCACGACGAAACACTGCCACAAGAATCAGGAAAAATTGCACATTTTTGCTCTATGTGTGGCCCTAAATTTTGCTCGATGAAGATTACTCAAGAAGTACGTGATTATGCAAAAGATCTTGAGGCTAGAGGCATTGATCCGAATAACGTGGGCGATGCTATCGAAATCAAAATGGTCGATGTTGAAGCCGAAATGAAAGCAAAGTCAGACGAGTTCAAAAAAACAGGCTCTGAGATTTACCACAAAGCAGTTTAATTGATGGAGCTAGGCATAGCGATAGGTTCTGGGTTTTTACCTAGAGCCTAGCACCTAGAAAGTTTATGTCTTTAAAGATAGCGATACTTGGTTTTGGCTTAACGGGTCGTTTGACTGCACTAGCACTTGCCAAAGAGCATCAGCTAAGTGTGTTTGAGCAGGATGATCAACATGCTAGCAATAGTGCTGGCAGTGTTGCCGCAGCGATGTTGGCACCACTCGCTGAATCAGTACTGTGCGAACAGGATCTAGCATTACAAGGGTTTAATAGTATTTCACGTTGGCAGCAAATCTTAAGCGAACTTGATGAACCTGTATATTTTCAACAAGCAGGCAGCTTAGTGGTTGCTCACCAGCAAGATAAGGGCGATTTACAAAGTTTTGTGAGCCGTTTAAAGCCCCTTGGTAGTAATCTAGCGAAATCTTTGTCGAGCATTCAAATAGCCGAACTTGAGCCTGAGCTTGCGGGGCGTTTCCATCAGGGGGTGTATTTACCCTGTGAAGGGCAGCTAGATAATCAGGCATTTTATAGCGCCAGTTTCAAAAAGCTTACATCGCAAGGAGTTCAATTTAAATTTGCTTGCAAAGTTGAGCTGAATGGTCATCAAGTGAATGGTCAAAGCTTTAATTATGTATTTGATTGCCGAGGCTTAGGTGCTAAACAGAATGAGCCTTTACTTCGCGGAGTACGAGGTGAGGTGGCGCGTTTATATGCACCAGAGGTGAATCTTACTCGACCTATACGACTGATGCATCCGCGCTACCCAATTTACATTGCACCAAAACCAAACCACCAATTTGTGATTGGTGCTACGGAGATTGAATCGCAAGACACAGGCAAAGTCACAGTGCGCTCTGCACTTGAGTTATTGTCTGCTGCTTATACGGTGCATAGCGGTTTTGCTGAAGGGCGTATCGAGAGCTTGCAATCGGGGCTTCGTCCTGCGTTTGCAGACAACCGCCCTAAAGTCAGTATACAAGATCGAGTTATCAGTATTAATGGCTTATACCGGCACGGTTATTTACTTGCGCCTCTGGTGGTTGATGAAGCTGTTAGCTTAATTGCTTAAGGATAAAAATGAATATTTTAATTAATGGTCAGTCAGTTACAGTGAGCGACGATACATCTCTCACTCAGGCCTTGAATCAATTTGGCGCTAGACCCCCATTTGCGGTTGCTGTTAATGGTGACTTTGTACCTCGCAGTCAGTGCGATGCTAAAATCCTCAACGAAGGCGACAGCATTGAGTTATTGTCGCCGATTCAAGGAGGTTAAGATGGATAGTTTTTCGGTTTATGGTGAGCAATTTAGCAGTCGTTTACTGATTGGCTCTGCACTCTATCCTTCGCCAAGTGTTATGCAGGATTCGATAGTGGCCTCACAGGCTGACATTGTCACCGTTTCATTGCGTCGTCAGCAAAGCGTTGCAGCGGGTGATGATTTCTGGCAATTGATAAAAAACACTGGCTTAAAGGTGCTGCCAAATACTGCGGGTTGCCACAGTGTGAAAGAAGCGGTGACGTTGGCGCAAATGTGCCGCGAAGTGTTTGCTACTGATTGGATCAAATTAGAACTAATAGGTGATGAATATAATTTACAGCCTGATCCAATTGCACTGCTCGAAGCAACTAAAATTTTATTGGCTGATGGCTTTAAAGTTTTACCTTATTGCACCGATGATTTAGTGCTGTGTCAGCGTCTAGCTGATTTAGGTTGTGAAGTATTAATGCCTTGGGGCGCACCGATTGGAACAGGTAAGGGTTTGCTGAATCCTTACAACTTAAAAATGATCCGTGAACGTTTACCTAACCATACTTTAATAGTTGATGCGGGTTTAGGTTTACCATCTCATGCCTGCCAAGCGCTTGAATTAGGGTATGATGCCGTATTATTAAATTCGGCAATTGCAGGTGCTGGTTGCCCTGTAACTATGAGTAAAGCGTTTAGGAATGCTGTTGAGGCGGGGCGATGTAGCTATTTGGCTAAAGCGATGCCTGAAAAAGACGTAGCAAGCCCGTCAACGCCAACTCTCGGTATGCCGTTTTGGCATCAAGAATAAAATGTGAGGACTAACATGAATCAGGTTGTATGGACCATAGCAGGCTCAGATTCGGGCGGCGGCGCAGGCATTCAGGCCGATATCAAGGCAATGCAAAGTTTTAATGTACATGGCTGTACGGTTATTACTGCTTTAACGGCACAAAACAGTTTAGGTGTAGAAGCACTAAACCCGATTTCAACAGCGGTTATTGAATCACAATTACTCGCGTTAGCCAGTGATATGCCTGCCAGCGTTATTAAGATTGGCATGCTTGCAAATGTGCAGCAGATACAGCTTATTAGTGAACATTTAAAACATTACAAAGCAACTTGGGCAGTGCCGCCTTTGGTTGTTTATGATCCGGTTGCTATTGCTTCAAGTGGTGATTTATTAACAGAAGAAGATACTGTTAGTGCCATCAAAGAGTGTTTATTGCCATTAGTCGATGTAGTAACACCGAACACGCACGAAACGCAGTTATTAACCGGTGTTTATTTGATTGGCCCAAGCGCAGTGAAAGAAGCCGCTGAAAAGTTAACAAGCTATGGTGCAAAAGCGGTGATCATTAAAGGTGGTCATTGGGATTACCCGAGTGGCTATTGCATTGATTACTGCGTGCAAGGCGAACAAGCATATTGGCTTGGCAACGAAAAAATTCAAACTCCGCATAGTCATGGCACTGGATGTAGTATGGCGTCGGTAGTTGCTGCTTGCTTAGCAAAACAGTACCCACTTAAAGATGCCTTCATTTTAGCAAAAGCCTATATAAACCAAGGTTTAAAAGCGGCTGTTCGTTATGGTGAAGGGATTGGTCCTGTTGCACATACTCGCTTTCCAACAACGCTGGCGGATTACCCACAAGTAATCGAAGCGGGGAGTTGGTTAGGTGATGAGCTCGACTTTGATTGCCCGGTTAATTTTACCATGGCAGCAGGCTTTGCAGAATGTGACTCGAAACAGCTTGGTTTATATGCCGTTGTAGATACCGTTGATTGGTTGGAGAAGTGTTTAGCCGAAGGGATTAAAACTGTTCAATTAAGAATGAAAAATGCAGACGATGCTGCACTCGAAGATGCGATTGCAAGTGCAGTTATGCTAGGGCAGAAATACGGTGCGCAGGTGTATATCAATGATTACTGGCAATTGGCGATTAAGCATGGTGCTTATGGTGTGCATTTAGGGCAAGAAGATTTACAAACCGCTAATTTAATTGCCATAAAAGAGGCTGGGTTACGTTTAGGTGTTTCGACCCATGGTTTTTATGAGATGCTACGCGCGCATAATTACAGACCAAGTTATATGGCGTTTGGCGCTATTTACCCAACCACCACCAAAGACATGACAGGGCAAATTCAAGGCTTAGAAAAGCTCGAAAAATTCGTACCTTTAATGGCTGATTACCCAACAGTCGCAATTGGTGGGATTGATTTATCACGTGCAGAGCAAGTGGCGAGCACAGGTGTTGGTAGTGTTGCCGTAGTACGTGCGATTACTGAAGCCGAAGACTACCAAGCAGCCATTGCTAAGTTAAAACACATGGTCGAAGGTCAGCCTTAATATGAGCGCGTTAAGCGACAAAGAGCAAATTCGTTATAGTCGCCATTTACTAATAAAAGAGGTGGGGCTTGCGGGTCAGAAAAAGTTAAAGTCTACACATATTGTGGTCGTCGGCGCTGGTGGGCTTGGCTCACCGGCATTGTTTTATTTAGCGGCTGCAGGTATCGGAACGCTCACTTTGATAGACGATGATAAGGTTGAGCTTTCAAACCTACAACGACAAATACTGTATAAAGTAAACCACATGGGGCAGGCAAAAGCGCAGGCGGCTGCTAAGGTGATAAGCAGTTTAAATAATCAAATAAAGGTTAATCCATTATGCCAAAAACTTGATGAAACTAACTGTTCCGAGCTTCTTAAGGGTGCTGACATCATCCTAGATTGCAGTGATAACTTTACTACCCGCTATTTGGTTAATCGCTATTGTTTAGCTAGGTCTATTCCACTTGTTTCAGCTGCAGCTATCGCAACACAAGGGCAGGTGATGAGCTTTGATTTTCGTGATGAAAATAGCCCTTGCTATGGTTGTGTATTCCCGCAAACGGATGAGCAAACTGCACTTAATTGTGATAATGCTGGGGTATTGAGCCCGTTACTCGGGGTTATGGGGAGCATGCAAAGTTTATTGGCTATCAATATATTGCTTGGCCATAAAGCGGGCAGTGAGTTTATTCAATTCGATGGGCTAACACTACAACAGCAGCGCTTCAGTATACAAAAAGATAGCGAATGCTCAGAATGTAATAACAGTGTATGGACACGTTGTTAGCAAACCACTTTTTAGCTAAAGTGGTTTGCTTGGGTATATTAGTCGTTAATTTTCGCAAATGGTGTGCCCATGCGCGTCACTGTTTCAGGGTGTTGATCTGATAAGAACTCAGCTTGATTTGCACCCCAAGCTAATATAACAGTAGAGCCTAATTTAAAGCGGCCCATTTCTTCACCCTTCTTAAGGGTAATTGCATTGTCACCTTCAGTTGGGTAATTCCAACTAAATACATCTTTACCCGCTGGTGGCGTTACTGTGCCTGCCCAGATAGTCTCAATGCTAGCAACAATTGTCGCACCAACAAGTACCATAGCTAGCGGGCCAATTTCGGTCTCGAATATAGCCACGACACGCTCGTTACGAGCAAATAGGTTAGGAACATTTTGTGCTGTTAACGGATTAACCGAAAATAAATCACCCGGTACGTAGATCATTTTGCTCAGCGTACCATCAACAGGCATGTGAATACGGTGGTAATCTTTAGGTGCTAAGTAAATAGTCGCAAACTTACCGCCTAAAAACGGCGCAGTGTCTTCTTCATTGCCGCCAAGTAACGCTTGTAAGCTGTAGTCATGACCTTTGGCTTGAATGATTTGACCGTCTACTACATCGCCTAATTGGCTTATTGCACCATCAACTGGGTGAGCAACAATGTCGCTTTCTTCAGCAAGTGGACGAATACCTTCTTTTAATGGGCGAGTGAAAAACTCATTAAAAGTTTTGTAATGAGCTGGATCTGGGTATTTAGCCTCACTCATATCAATTTTGTATTGTTTGATAAACAATTTAATCAAGGCCGTTGTTAAGCCACCCGCTTTTGCTGCTGCTAACTTGCCAACCATGCGCGAAATGAAATGTTTTGGCATGGCATATTGCATAGCAATTTTGAATTTATCTAAACTCACTTGTTATTTCCTAAATAGTTATACGCGAGGAGCGCGTGCACCAGCACGGCCGTCTGCCATAGTTTCTAAAATTCGGTGGTAACTGTCAAAACGAAGTTCTGAAATTTCACCATCATCAACAGCTTGGCGAATTATACAGCCAGGATCGTTTAAGTGCTTACAATCACGAAAACGACAGCCACCAATAAAATCACGGAACTCTTTAAAGCACCAAGTAACGCGCTCAACATCTAAATGCCATAAGCCAAACTCACGAATTCCTGGTGAGTCGATAAGGTTACCGCCACTTGGTAAATGGTGTAATCGCGATACGGTGGTTGTATGCTGGCCAAGGCCGCTGTTTTCAGAGACTTCTTGAGTTAAAATTTCAGCGTCGGGTAGCACTGTATTGACTAAGGTTGATTTACCCACACCGCTTTGACCAACAAAAATACTGTTTTTATCTACCAGCTTTTGTTTTAGCTCATCTATGCCATGACCTGTTTTATTACTGACTAACAGTACTTGGTAACCAAGGTCGCGATAGATATCGAGAATTTCATCAATAAAAGCAAGGCCTTCATCGTCTATTAAATCTATTTTGTTAAGTACCAAAATAGGCTCAATACCCATGTCTTCACAGGCAACTAAATAACGGTCAATAATGTTTGGCGTAAACTCAGGAAGCACAGCTGAGACCATTAAAATTTGGTCGATATTTGCAGCGACTACTTTGACACCGTCATAAAAGTCGGGGCGTGTCAGTTGTGAGCGGCGCTCATGAGTTGCTTCAATAACGCCAGCTAAGTCGCCTTCGCTGACTTTTGCACGGCGAAAAATGACCTCGTCACCACAGACAAGGCTTGATACTGTTCGCCGTATATTACAACGTAATACTTCACCTGACTCGATTTCGATGTCGGCATGTTGACCAAATCTACTTATTACAACTGCATTTTCGGCAGGGCCTAAATTATCATTTTGCCATTGCACTGCAGCCCCTTTCTGTTGCTTTTTATCTGCATTAGAGAGGCGTTTTTGGTGATTGGCCTTAATTCGACGTGATTGGCCTTTACTTAATTTCTTTTGTTTTGCCACTTTTGGCCCATAACTTGATTAAATGTCGGGCTTTTTGAAAAAAAAGCTTTAGGTCGACTGATGATACTAATATGATATATCTAAATGCGTTGGATCTAAAGGAAAGCACCGCTAAGGTAACTATGTCTTTTCATAAATCAAATCTTATCTGGCTCGACCTGGAAATGACTGGCCTCGAACCAGCAACAGATAAAATACTCGAAATTGCCACTGTTGTCACCGACAGTGATTTAAACATCTTGGCTGAAGGCCCTGTTATTGCTATTCATCAAAGTGATGAACTGCTTAATGGTATGGACGAGTGGTGTACGACTCAGCACGGACAATCAGGTTTAACAGCTCGCTGTAAAGCCAGCACATTGACTGAACAAGATGCTATTGATCAAACATTGGCATTTTTAAAGCAATGGGTACCTGCGGGTGCTTCGCCTATGTGTGGTAATTCTATCGGCCAAGACCGCCGCTTTATGAATAAGTACATGCCTGAATTGGAAGACTACTTTCACTACCGTAACCTTGATGTGAGTACCGTTAAAGAGCTTGCACGTCGTTGGAAACCTGACGTACTAGCGCAAGTGAACAAAAAAGGTTCACATCTAGCCCTCGACGATATCAAAGATTCGATCATGGAATTAAAGATTTACCAAGAAAAATTCTTTAATTTGTAAAAAACATTTGCAAACACATCGGATTATTGTAGAATCCTGCCCCGCTTAAGACGTTAACCCCCGCGGGGTTGGTATGTCTTTAAGTAATTGAATACGGCACTAGCTCAGTTGCCAGAACGTTTTACCGCAACCTTCAGGTTGTGCGACAATGGACAAATTACTGACTACTTAAAAGCGGCACTAGCTCAGTTGCCAGAACGTTTCACCGCAACCTTCAGGTTGTGCGACAACGGACAAATTACTGACTACTTAAAAGCGGCACTAGCTCAGTTGGTAGAGCGCAACCTTGCCAAGGTTGAGGTCACGAGTTCGAGCCTCGTGTGCCGCTCCAATTTCTCACCAAAAGAAATTGGCTTAAGTTTCGAGGGGAAAGTAACTAACTTGAAGCTTGTAACTTAAAACTAGTAACTTATTGTGCGGCACTAGCTCAGTTGGTAGAGCGCAACCTTGCCAAGGTTGAGGTCACGAGTTCGAGCCTCGTGTGCCGCTCCAATTTCTCACCAAAAGAAATTGGCTTAAGTTTCGAGGGGAAAGTTGAAAGCACCAAGCTATTCCAACTTTTAACTTGAGTCTTATAACTAGTAACTTATTGTGCGGCACTAGCTCAGTTGGTAGAGCGCAACCTTGCCAAGGTTGAGGTCACGAGTTCGAGCCTCGTGTGCCGCTCCAATTTCTCACCAAAAGAAATTGATATAAGTTTCAAGGGGAAAGTTGAAAGCATTAGCTTGAAACTAGAAACTTGTAGCTTATAGCTCATTGTGCGGCACTAGCTCAGTTGCCAGAACGTTTCACCGCAACTTTCAGGTTGTGCGACAACGGACAAATCACTGACTACTTAAAAGCGGCACTAGCTCAGTTGGTAGAGCGCAACCTTGCCAAGGTTGAGGTCACGAGTTCGAGCCTCGTGTGCCGCTCCAATCTCTAATAAATCCCCAAACACTTTTTAAAAAAATTAGAAGTTAAGACATGCTTGCAGCTTACAGCTAGTTTTAGATCTGACCTTGAATCGTGGCGACAATGCGTCTAGTACCACCATGGTCTCGGTGTTCACCTAAATAGATACCTTGCCAAGTGCCTAGCATTAAACGGCCTTGGTTAATTGGAATAGTGAGTTCTGCACCTAATGTGCTGCTTTTTATGTGGGCAGGCATATCATCATCACCTTCATAATCATGGCGATAATAACTTTGTCGTTCTGGCACAAAATGATTGAAGTGACTTTCCATATCCATTCGTACAGTAGGATCTGCATTTTCGTTAATAGTTAAGCTTGCAGAAGTATGCTGAATGAAAAGGTGTAATAAGCCTACTTTGTATTGCGTTATTTCAGGAAGTTGACGAAGTAGCTCGTCATCAATGATGTGAAAGCCTCGCGAACGAGGCTTCAATTGAATGATTTTTTGCTGCCAGCTCATAGTTTATCAAAGCTAACTTCAATATTGGCGTTACCATCAGCAGAAGTGAATGGAATTAACACCTTGGCACCTTCACATTTATGAGCGATTGTATGTCCTTTACCAGACACGACAACTGGCGTAGCCATATCAAACTCATAGCCTTTTTCGCCGAGTAAGTTTTTAGCTCCACCTGTCACCATGTTAGTAATTTCACCTACCATGTCGGTTACTTCTTCGTTCACCGTATCAGGGCGTTCACCTAGCATTCTTTCCATAATGGTTAGTGCCAGATTTTCATCAAAGGTGATTGAAAGTGAACCTTTAGTTTGTGGGCCAACCATACCAATCAAACCTGATACATCGCCACGGGCTAATTCATCTTTTTTTAAACTAGGTTTGCCCGGCTTTAATTCTGTTTGAGCCATGGTGCTCAATACATTTAATAATGATGATAAAAAAGGGTTGATGAACTCCACATTCATTATTTAATTTCCCTTAGGTTTCGAAATGCCATTAATCATACTTTAAGTGTAGTGGTTGTTTCAAACACCGCACTTATTCTTTGCACTTTTCGCACTTGCCATGTGCTTCGATAGTTTGTCCTGAGACAATAAATCCACTTTCTGCAGCTAAGTTATTAAGCTCATGAGATATTACTGTTGAATGTAATTCTTTTACATAACCACAGCTGTCACAAATTAATAATTGTACAGGGTGAATGTGATCAAAATGATGGCACAACATAAATGAGTTGGTGCTTTCAATTTTATGAATAAAGCCAAGTTCCGATAAGAAATCGAGCGCTCGATAAATAGTGGCTGGTTTTGCGCCTGACTCAGTTAATTTGAGTTGTTCTAATAAGTCATAAGCACCGACACCACCCTGCGCACTAGCTAATAGGCGGAATACTTTTTCACGGATAGGTGTGAAACGTGCACCACGATTATCGCATACTTGTTTTGCTTTACTGACGAGTGATTCTATATTCATCTTCTCTTATCCTTACGCTACCGTGATATACTAACATACTGTATTGTAGTTGCAGTGTTTTTATTCGCTAACACGTTTCAAGGGAGTTTTCTTAATGAATGAATTGTTAGCTGCGTTCATTTTCTTTTTTGCCGTCATTGATCCGATCGGCACTGTGCCCGTTTTTATTGCTGTTACACGCTGGGATGATGCTAAATTTAAGCGCAAAGTTGCGTTAAAAGCTGTTGGTGTTTCGGCACTGGTTTTATTGTTTTTCGTTGTGGCTGGTGAGTTACTTTTAGACGCGATAAATATTCCGCTTTCGGCGTTTCAGATTGCCGGAGGTATTGTTTTATTACTTTTTGCTTTATTGATGATATTCGGTGAAAGTAAACCAGAAACAGAGATCAAAAGCGTTCGAGATAGCACAGAAACCGCTATTTTCCCATTGGCGATACCTTCAATTGCCAGCCCAGGTGCCATGCTAGGTGCGGTATTGATGACCCGAAATACCGAATACACTTGGTATGAGCAACTTATAACCTCATCGATCATGCTTTCTGTATTAGTAATCGTGCTGGTTTTATTACTGCTTGCTACACATGTTCATAAGTTAATTGGTGATAGTGGCGCGAGTATCATTAGCCGGGTGATGGGCTTAATTTTATCGTCAGTGGCGGTTACTAATATTTTAGGCGGTATTGCTCACTACTTTGGTTTAAGTGTTGTCGGCTAGTTTTAATTTAAAGTGCATTTTCAGTGATTTAAACTTTGAATAATTGCCTTCTTTTATCTAACTTTAAAGAAGGCAATATAAAATTTAAGGAACAAAGAATGCTAATCAAAAATGTCGTCTTATCTGTTTTTCTGATTTTTAGTTTAGGTGCTTGCATGGAGCCGACCTATGATAGTGGTAAGCTAAAAGTCATCGAAGTAACAGATCATGATTTTAAAATTAATGGTGAAAGCGCAGTAACCGTGATTGTTGGTCATGCCAATGTGGCGGAATACAGCTTCTCACTTCGTAAAAGTGATTTAAAGAAAGGCACGCTTCTGCAGTCTGTGTCTGACAGTAATCCAAATGTACGTGCTGATGGTACCTTCTTTAGTGAATATTATGTGCAATCAAAAGATCATGATACGCGCGCATCAATTGAAATTGTAGAAATGGATCCTGTTGAGAAAGTAGCGCGAATTGCAGTGGGTGCTAAGCTCGTTAACCTGAAAAACGAAGACTACAAAGAGCTTGAAATCACGGTATTGGAGCTTACAGGACAAAACCTTGAGCATCTTCTAAATGAAGTGAAGATGTAACTTTTCCATTTTTGCTTATTCATCAAAGAAGTGAGTTTGCAGTACACTTCTTCACCTCTTTTCATCATCTGATCTTTGATTAAGCCATGCCGTGAGCTTGCTTCGGTGGTATAATGGCTGCAATTTTTCATTTCGGTGCATACCAATGGGGTATGTGTCATCGCTATTTTTAGCGTTCATCGTATTAGGTAATTTAAGTTGCAAGTAAATGCATTGATCTTAAAAGGGGCCATGTTATGAGCACAACGACATTAAACCGCCGTTTTTCCGTGGCACCCATGTTAGATTGGACTGATCGTCACTGTCGAACCTTTCACCGTAAAATGACTAAGCACGCTGTGCTTTACACTGAGATGGTGACAACAGGCGCTATTTTATTTGGTAAAGGCGATTACTTACACTTTAATGAGCATGAAGGGCCAGTCGCATTGCAACTTGGTGGATCAGATCCTGAAGCTTTGGCTAAGTGTGCAAAATTAGCGGCAGAGCGCGGCTATCATGAAGTTAATTTAAATGTGGGCTGTCCGTCTGATCGCGTGCAAAATGGTCGTTTTGGTGCTTGTTTAATGGCTGAGCCTAAACTGGTTGCTGACTGCGTTGCTGCAATGAAGGCCGAAGTGACTATTCCTGTTACGGTTAAAACTCGTATTGGTATTGATGAGCAAGATTCGTATGAGTTTTTATGTGCCTTAATAGAAGCAAGTCATGATGTTGGTTGTGATGACTTTATTATTCATGCGCGTAAGGCATGGCTAAATGGCTTAAGCCCAAAAGAAAATCGTGAGATCCCACCTCTTGATTATCCTCGCGTTTATCAGCTGAAAAAAGATTACCCGCAACTACACCTAAGCTTGAATGGTGGCGTGAAAACGATTGCTGATAGTGTGGCGCACCTTGAGTATGTTGATGGCATCATGATTGGCCGTGAGGCGTATAGTAATCCGTTTATTTTGTCTGAAGTAGACGAAAATATTTATGGTGATGAAGCCTTTACACTGAGTCGCCATCAGGTTGTGCGTGCAATGTATGACTACATTGAAGATGAAATGAGTAAAGGCGCTAACTTTTGGCATATTGCTCGCCACATGTTGGGGATTTTCCAAGGCCAACCTGGGGCGCGTGGTTTTAGACGCCACCTTTCAGAAAAGGGTCATGGTAAAGCGGCTGATTTATCTGTTATGGATAAAGCCTTGAGTTTTGTCCCAGAAGCCTAATCAAATATCCTATTAAAAAGCCACATTTCGTGGCTTTTTTTGATCCTAAAATTTAGTGAAAAAGTTAATTTTTTAGTCAAATTAGTTATTTTTTATTCAGTCACTAGTCAGCCAAAATCTCAATAAATCCACTTCAACTGATTGTATTTAAATAATAAATTTTGTTTATTCGTTAGTTGGCACAAGAATTGGAATCTCCTAGCTGTATTAACCCAATAATCAACAGGAGAGTCACATGGGTGTATTAAATCGCGTAAATGACATTATTCAGGCAAACCTTTCTGCAGCATTAGATAAAGCTGAAGATCCTGAAAAGTTACTTAATCTACTCGTGCAAGAAATGCAGGATGCACTGACTGAATGCCGTGCAACCGCTGCGACATTTTTAACGCAAGAAAAGCAAATGAAGCGCGAAATCGCAGCTAAACAAGCGAAAGTAGCTGACTGGCAAGCTAAAGCAGAAAAAGCACTAAGTAAAGATCGTGATGATCTTGCCAAAGCTGCGTTAGTTGAAAAGCAGCGTTTAACGACAGAAATCGAAGCGCAACAAGCTGAAATGGATAAAGTTGCTGAGTCACTCGCAAAATTGACAGAAGACTGCCAGCGTTTACAAAACAAGCTTGCGGATGCAAAAGCCAAACAGCTGACTTACATGCAAAAAGAACGTGTTGTTACAGCACGTTTAAAGGTTAAAGAGCAGCTGCATAGCAGTAAAGTTGAAGATGCATTAGCACGTTTTGACTACTTAGAGCAGCGCGTTGAAAACATTGAGTCACAAGTTGAAGCGTATGAACTTACGCAAAGTGATGCCGCAAATTCAACAGCAGCGCAAATCGCTGCCCTTGAGAAAGATGAAGCAATCGAAAAACAGCTTGCTGATTTAAAAGCAACGATGAAGCAGTCGGCTTAGGAGGTTTATGATGAATACTTATCACACATCGACACGTTGGTACCGTGATCTGAGTAACAAAAAGATCTCGGGTGTGTGTAGCGGACTCGCTGCACGCTTAGGCTTCCCTGTGTGGTCAACCCGTTTGGTAATGATCATACTACTTATTCAAATGCCGCTGTTAATTGGCGTGGGTTACTTAGTGGCTCATTGCACTTTACCAGTAAAAGGCTACTAGGAGTCGATCATGAAAACGTTAGCTATCATCGTTCTAGCAATGTTACTACTATGCACTGATGTAGTTTCATTTGTATCGTTTGACTCATGGCAGTTGCCCTTATCAATTGCTGATATGAGTTGGGCTGGCCTTGAGGTCATCGGAGCAATTGTAGCTGTGATTGCTGTCGTTGCTGGTGTTGCGCTATTCACTATTGGTCTACTTGGCGCAGGTGTTGTTGCTCTGATTGGTGTTGTGCTTGCGTTTTTATTTGGCTCAGTAATGATTGCATGGCCTCTTTTATTGATCGCAGCATTGTGTTGGTTGATCGCCGATAACAAAAAATCACCAGCTTAAGGTACTATTAAACTGCCTTAATACATAAAATATGCTAAATTTAGCGGGTAAGTTAATGTCTTAACAAGGATTAAAACATAATGAAACTATGGCCCGCACTCTCTTTTCTTACCGCAAGTTTAATCACGAGTACCTTTTCATTTGCCCATAGTGGCCATGACCATAACGATGTTGCTGAAGTAACCGTAAGCAACGCGCAGGTACGTGAGTTTTTACCAGCCAGTAAAGCAAGTGTTGCTTATTTAACTATTACCAACCCAAGTGAGCATGCAACAGTACTAACTAAAGCGGAACTGGATGGTTTAGGACGTGTTGAAATCCATCAGCATACCCATGTTGATGGCATGATGAAAATGGAGCAGGTTTTATCATTAAAGATCGATGGTCATAGCAGTGTTGAGTTTAAACCAGGCGGTTATCACTTAATGGTGTTTGAACCTGAAGATCAACTAAAAGCAGGGCAAGAGCGTAAACTCACGCTATATTTTAATGATGGCAATCGAGTTTTCACCCAAGCCAAAGTTGTGTCTTTACAAGAAATGTCTGAACAGGCAGCACAAAAAAGTAAAGAGCACTCACATCACTAGGAGGTATTATGTCTGAGCATAAAGGAAAAATAGCCAGTGCATTACTTATTGTATTAATTATTTTTTACGCGATTGCTGTTTACTGGAGTAGTGAGCCGGATCGCATGGATGTTGTTAGCAAGGCAAAACAAGAAGCGCAACTGCGTGGCGAAAAGTTTGTCACTGGCTACACAACAACGTCAACACTGATTGATGTTGCAAGTACATTGTTAAATAAGCCTGGTGGTTATTTATCAAATGATATGATGCCACCTAGTGTGATGATGGATAATATGCCTGCCTGGGAATACGGCGCACTTGAGATGACCCGTGATTTAGTGTTGTCTATGCGTAAAGACTTCAGCCGTTCACAATCGCAATCTACTGAGCATGAAGCTCTAAAAAAAGCCCAGCCACAGTTTAACATTAGCTCTGTTGCATGGGCATGGCCGAGTGCTGAAACAGAGTATCAAAAGGGCATTGATTTATTGGTAGTGTACCGTACTCAAATAGCGGATCAGAACGATCGTGATAGCCAGTTTTATGCCCGTGCTGATAATTTACGCAGCTGGTTAAAAGAAGCTGAAAAGCGACTTGGCAGCTTAAGTCAGCGATTAAGCGCGAGTGTTGGTCAAGACCGTTTGAATACAGATTTAGCTGGCGACACTGCAGCTCATCAAGCAACTTATACACCTTTGCAAAACCAAGTGAAAACATCTTGGTGGCAAATTGATGATGTGTTTTATGAATCTCGTGGTGCAACGTGGGCATTACTGCACTTTTTACAAGCGGTTGAATATGATTTTGCTGATGTATTAGAAAAGAAAAATGCTCGTGTTAGTCTGCAACAAATTATTCGTGAATTAGAGGCCACACAAGAAACAGTGTGGAGCCCAATGATTTTAAATGGCAGTGGCTTTGGTTTTGTAGCTAACCACTCATTGGTCATGGCGAATTATATTTCTCGAGCCAATGCGGCTCTAATTGAACTTAGCGAACTTTTAGCGCAAGGATAAAATGATGAAAAAGTACTGTTTAGCAGCAGCCCTTTCAATGGCTTGTTTAGCCCCAACAGCGCAAGCTGATACATTATTAGGTTTATACTTAGGTGTTGATGGCTGGCAATCAGATAACAGCGGTAGCTTTGCTCAAGACGGAAACTTACAAAGCTTTAAATTTGATGATGAAACGTTTACGAGCTACTACGCAGCGCTTGAGCACCCAGTGCCGTTAGTACCAAACATTAAACTAAAATACACTGAGCTTGAGTTAAATGGTGATACCACCCTAGATGAAACCTTTAGCTTTGGTGGTTCAGATTACGTTGTAGGTACGCAAGTAGGCACTGTCAGCGATTTATCACACATCGACTATATTCTCTATTACGAAATCTTTGATAATGATTTAGTTTCTATTGATTTAGGTGTGAATGCGAAACAATTCGACGGTGAAATTACGGTAACGGGTACATCGCAAGATGGTGGCCAAAACACGACTGAGCGAGTTGATTTCTCTGGTTTCGTACCTTTAGTTTATGGCCGTGCTGAAGTTGGCTTACCATTAACGGGTTTAAGCGTATTCTTTGAAGGTAGTTTACTTGCTATTGACGATAGCAAAATTCAAGACTATCAGGCGGGCATTGCATACGCTTTACTTGATAACTTAGCAATTGATATGGATATTAAAGCCGGCTACCGCTCAATGACATTAGAGCTTGATGATATTGATGATATCTACACAGACTTAGATGCATCAGGCCCTTTTGCGGGTATTCAAATCCACTTCTAATCGAGCCATTCGATTTATACTAAGCTGGCTGCTTTACTTTAAAGCTTGCCAGCTTACTTCAAATTCATCTTCTAATGCTGTTGATAATATTTGCTTATAAGCTTTGTTTATTGGCGATGCAATTAGCTTTCGTAACTCATCACCCGTTTGAGTAAACTTATAATAACTGAGTACCAAGTCATTACTTTTCGCTATTAGAACCAAGCGTTGATTCATAAAGCTCAGTACTAGTTCTTGGCCAGCTTTTAAAACGGCTGATTCGATTTCTTTTCGGTATAGTAAGTTAATATCCATTAAGGTAAGAATATCAGGAAAGCTAACGGGAGTTTTTCCTAAGTTAAATGACACTTTGTTACCCTTTCTGAGCAAATCAAACAGCGATGGTTTTTTATAAAAGCCGAGTAAAATTAAGTGGCTGTTGTCTTTTTCATTAAAGCCACACAGTGATGTACAGCGTTGAAGGGCATCAGCTTCTCGCTGAGTCATGTGTTTAAGTGTTTGCAGGCTTTTAATTGAAAAGGTACCCGGTGAGACTGTTTCACCAGCTAGTATTTTCGCCCACAGTTTCTGCATTGATGAGTTCGCTGTGTCTTCACATAAACTAATAAAACGCTCTATCCAATCAAAATCGGGCTGTTGTTGACCAGTAACATCCGGGCAAAAAGCCATGGCCATCGACATAATGGTTTCGATATTTTCTTGGCGCTTTATAAATTGAATTTCTTGGCGAGTTTGGGCGCGCTCTAAAAGGCTGGCTTGAGCTCTTATTTGATAGGCTAGCTGTTGCTGACCTTGTGCTGAGTAGCTGTCATTATCAGCATGGTTAATCCTAGCCGATGGGGCTTTATGAATTGGATAGCCGAGCTGATTTTCTATGATATTAGCAAGATTAACTCTCGCTTGAGCTGCTTTCACTGTCATCGGTAGCAATCGCCTTGTCTTTTGTTGCTAACTGCGCATGGGTTTTGATGTTATTGAGCGCCAGCTTTACTGTGTTATTGAGAATATACTGGCTTAATAAAGCAAGGTAGCCACCAATAATTGGGGTATTAACCTCACCATTTAGTGAACACTCAATATTAACGTTATCGCCTTCAGGTAAATAGCGGATAGTGCCTTGGGTAATGTGTTCTTTATTAAATAATATATTAAATGAAAGCTGAGTATTGTCGAGTTGGGTGATGGTCATTTCACCTTCGCCAAAGCGACTTTGCCAAAATTGATGTGCACCAACGCCCTGACTTGGCTCAGCAATGATAAATTTAATGCTCGGGTCCACTGCCTGCCATGGTTGCCACTTTGGCCATTGACTAAAGTCGCCAACAAGACTCGCAATCTCGGCGCTGCTTGCGTTCACTTTAATTGACTTGTGAACTGTATATTGCGGTGAAAGCATCAGTCCAATGACAAGTGAGATCAGAATGCCGATAAAAATCGCTTTTAGGGTAAAAATGAGTATTTTAATAGTCTCACCTCAGGCAATTGTTTTATAACTTTCATAACATTATACGTAACATAGACTATAATCTGTTTGATACTATATAAGCTATCACTAATGTATCATAGTTAAATAAGTGATAGAATTTTGAGCGTCGCTGTAAAATGGAGTGGAACCATGGTTACAGTATTATGGGCATCACTCTAAGGAATTATTAATGGCATCAGAGAGTAACGACTTTTTGTTTAGTGACCAAGATGACGAACAGTTAGTGGATGAAACTGTCTCTGATTTTTGGGACGTATTAATTGTCGATGATGATCCAGAAATACATTCAGTGACTAAGCTTGCTCTTTCAGGGGTTGAGTTCTGGGACAAAGGCTTGCGGTTCCACCATGCCTATTCAGGTGCAGAAGCACTCGAATTACTTAAAAATGACCATTCGATTTCGGTGATTTTACTTGATGTAGTCATGGAGTCAGATGATGCTGGCTTAAAAGTTGTAAAGCAAGTTAGAGAATGCCTCAAAAATCACAACGTGCGAATTATTTTACGAACCGGACAACCAGGTTATGCACCTGAAGAAAAGGTTATCCGCGAATACGATATAAACGACTATAAAACCAAAACAGAACTAACACGCAGTAAGCTTATTACTGCACTTGTTACTGCTATTCGCTCATATGAGCAAGTTTGTCAGCTAGAATTTCAAAGCCGCGCTTTAAATAATATTTTGTATGCATCAAAAGCCATTCTTGGTTTTACCGATATCAAAGCTTTTTCGATGGCGGTTATCAAACAGCTTTCAATTATTTTGGATTGTGAACCGCAAGGCTTACTGTGTGGTTCAATCGAAGATGATAATCAGGTTTATGTTTTAGGCGGTTGCGCTCAATACAATGATTTTATAGGTCAAGGTGTTGAGCAACTTGATGATGGTCGTATCATCATGCAAGTGAATAATTGCTTGGCGCAAGGTGAACATCAACATACGGATATTGACAGTACATACTTACTCAAAAGTAAAAATCGCCAAGCAGCTATTTACTTAGAAACCGAGCACACGCCAAGTCCTTCGCAATTACAATTTGCCGAGATATTCCTGACTAATGTCAGTGTTGGTCTTGATAATGTTAGATTGTTCAACCGTTTACGCGATGCTGCATATAAAGATATTTTAACTGGCTTATCGAATCGTAATGATTTCATGAATAAAGTTGAGCGTTACTATCAACCGGGTAAAAGTGATTTTGTATTTTTATTAATTGATGTTGCGCAATTCTCTGATATTAATAACGGCTTAGGTCAAGAGATCGGTAACTTATTACTGAACGCAATTGTCGATAGGTTACAACAAGAGTACCCTAATGCTGAGTTGCTCTCACGTATTGGTGCAGATGTGTTCGGTCTATTGTTACCAGTTAATGAGTGTGATGTTGAGCTACTTCGCGAGCATTTAAGTTTGCCTTTTAATGCGGGCGAACACATTTTGCCAATCAATTTTAACATCGGTTTATGTTATCAAGGTGACTTTCAAAAAGCGGGAATTGAGACATTAAAACTGGGATACATTGCTCTTAACCAAGCTAAAAAACAATCTTCTGAAATGGTGGTGACTTATACCCCAGATATGGAAGAGAAAATGGCGTGGCGTTTAGGTATCATCAGACAACTTCGCCAAGATTTCGAACAACGTAAATTAGAGGTTTGGTTTCAGCCGCAACTTGATTTAAATACCCTTGAGATTATTGGCTGCGAAGCGCTGCTTCGTTGGCCTTCGGGTAATGGTCAGTATATTTCACCGGCGATTTTCGTTCCTATGGCTGAAGATGCAGGCTTAATTGTTGATATAGGCCAGTGGGTGCTAGAGCAAGCATGTTTGCAGCAAAAGCGCTTAGAAGCATTAGGCTTTTCAATAAGTATTGCTGTGAATGTGTCGGTGCCACAATTTAAAGTTAAAGGCTATGCACAGCAAGTTAAAGACACTTTAACAAAATACAATGTAGAGCCGCAGTTTATCGAACTTGAAGTAACCGAAAGTGTGGTTATGGATGAACTAGCTAATGTGATCACGACATTAAAAGAGCTTAAAGAGTTTGGCATTGAGATTGCGATTGATGACTTTGGTACAGGATTCTCGTCGTTGAGTTATTTGCAAAAATTGCCGCTTGATAGACTTAAAATTGATCGTGCTTTTATTAAAGATTTACCAGGTCAAGATTGTCAGGCGATTGCAGCGTTAATTATTTCTCTTGGTGCAAGGTTAGGCTTAAAAACTATTGCAGAAGGGGTCGAAACACAAGCGCAAGCAGATTATTTAGCCCAGCTTGGCTGTGATGAAGTGCAAGGCTTCATGTACGCTAAGCCTATGCCAGAAAAAGAGTTAATTACCTACCTGCAAGCTAAGCAATAGCTAGTTACAGTAAGTGCATATGAATTAAACAGCGCCCTTCCACGTGAAGGGCGTTTTGTTTTCTATAATAATGCATAAGAGTGGGGTATAATACCAACCCGCGATAATACTTAGTCATTTTGAGAGATTAAACCTGTCGCTACCTGCGTTAAAAATTTCTGATTTAGAACAACTAAATAACGAAATTTTTGCCTTGTTATCAACGAGGTTTTATTGCCTCAAAATAGACCACTTAATTAAGCGAATTGGTATAATTCGCCCCTTTTGTTAGCAGAGTACACTTTATGAGCGCATTAAAAGCCGAGCGAGGCCTGTTTTCTTACCCTAAGTATTGGGCTGAATGCTATGGCACGGCGCCATTCTTACCGACCACTCGTGCAGAAATGGACGCGTTAGGCTGGGATAGCTGTGACGTGATCATTGTCAGTGGTGATGCATATGTTGATCACCCAAGTTTCGGTATGGCTGTGATTGGCCGCATGCTTGAATCGCAGGGTTTTCGCGTTGGTATTATTGCGCAGCCTGACTGGAACTCGAAAGATGCCTTTATGGCGTTAGGCAAGCCTAACTTATTCTTTGGTGTTACGGCGGGTAATATGGACTCGATGATCAACCGTTATACCGCTGAAAAGCGTATGCGTCATGATGATGCATACACGCCAGGTAACATAGGTGGTAAACGCCCTGACCGTGCGGTGGTTGTATATAGCCAACGTTGTCGCGAAGCTTATAAAGATGTGCCGCTGATCATCGGTGGTATTGAGGCGAGTTTACGTCGTATTGCTCATTATGATTACTGGCAAGAAAAAGTACGCCGAAGTGTTCTGTTTGATGCCAAAGCCGACATTTTAATTTACGGTAATGCTGAGCGTCCACTTGTTGAAGTGGCTCACCGTATTGCCGCAGGTGAGTCGGTCGAGACAATTCAAGATATACGTGGTACCGCGGTAATTCGTAAGGAACCATTGCCGGGTTGGCGTGGTAGTGACTCTACAGCTATCGATAAAATCGGTAAGATTGATCCAATTCCAAACCCGTATGGCGCAGATGATGTGGGTTGTAGTAAATCTGAGTTTAAAAAAGCGGGTATTGATCTAAGTGCTGAAGTGGCCAAACCAATAACTGTTCAGCCTGCACGTCCTAAACCATGGGAAAAGACCTACGTTAAACTGCCAGCGTTTGAGCAAGTGAGTGTGAATAAGCCGCTTTATGCCCATGCGTCGCGTATTTTGCACCAAGAAACAAATCCAGGCTGTGCACGTGCTTTATTTCAACGTCATGGCGACCGTTCTATCTGGGTAAATCCGCCAGCATTTCCACTAGAAACAGAAGAAATGGATGGTGTATTTGGTTTGCCATACCAACGTATTCCGCACCCAAGTTATGGTGATGACAAAATCCCTGCGTATGAAATGATTAAAACCTCAGTGAACATTATGCGTGGCTGCTTTGGTGGTTGTTCTTTCTGTTCGATCACAGAGCACGAAGGGCGTATTATTCAAAGCCGTTCAGAGCAATCAATTATTGATGAAATTGAACAAATTCGTGACAAGGTACCGGGCTTTACAGGGGTTATTTCTGACTTAGGTGGACCGACTGCGAATATGTATAAGTTGCGCTGTAAGAGTAAAAAAGCAGAGAGTACTTGCCGTCGTTTATCATGCGTTTATCCTGATATTTGTAAGCATATGGACACGGATCACACGCCAACCATTGAGCTTTATAAAAAAGCCCGAGATGTGAAGGGTGTGAAGAAAATCTTAATTGCTTCAGGCGTACGCTATGACTTAGCAGTTGAAGATCCACGCTATGTAAAAGAGCTGGTTACCCATCACGTGGGCGGGTATTTAAAAATTGCCCCTGAGCATACCGAAGATGGCCCATTATCTAAGATGATGAAGCCGGGTATGGGGGCTTATGATAAGTTTAAAGAGCTATTTGATAAATACTCAAAAGAAGCAGGTAAAAAGCAGTATCTGATCCCGTACTTTATTTCTGCTCACCCAGGAACTAAAGACGAAGACATGGTTAATATGGCGCTTTGGTTAAAGAGTAATGACTTTAAGCTTGATCAAGTACAAAACTTTTATCCGTCGCCAATGGCCAACGCAACGACGATTTATCATACTGAGATGAACTCGTTACGCAATATTAAAAATAACACTGAGCAAGTGCCTGTACCAAAAGGCGCCCGCCAGCGTCGTTTACACAAAGCGATTTTACGTTACCATGATCCTGCTGGTTGGCCGATGATCCGTGAAGCGCTAAGAAAAATGGGCAAAGCGAATCTAATCGGTAAGGGGCCAAACTGTTTGGTACCGGAAGAAGGTCGCAACGAGAAAGCTGCTAAAGGGAAGGGCGGTAAAGGCCGCGCGGCACTGACTCGTCATACCGGTTTTAGCCAGTTTAAAAAGGCCAATACTAAACCAAGAGTTGGTAAAAATAAGCAGCGTGCAAGTAAATAGAAATAAATACGGCCCTTAAAGGGCCGTTTTCAGATTAGATTAATAACCACGTTGCAGTACCTAAGAAGGCAAAGATACCGACAATATCGGTAACGGTTGTTAGTACCACACTGCCAGCGAGGGCAGGGTCAATTTTCATTTTCTTGAGAATTAATGGAATGCTTGCACCCGCAATACCTGCAGCAACCAGGTTCATAAACATTGCAAAGGCTAATACTGCACCGAGCTTAAAGTCCCATTGCCATAGGGCAACAACACCGGCAATTAATATCGACCAAATAACGCCATTCAGTGCGCCAATCGCTAATTCCTTGAGTAATAAGAAGCGTTGGTTAGTTTGATTAATATGGCCAACGGCTATACCACGAATAACCAGTGTTAAAGTTTGACTGCCTGCAACGCCACCCATTGAAGGTACGATACCATTGAGTACTGCCAAAATAGGCAAAATTGCTAAGGTATTTTCAAAAAAGCTTGCCACAATTGCTGCTAGCAATGCGGTTAATAAGTTAACTCCAAGCCAAATAGAGCGACGTTGCGAACTTTTTAGCACTGGCGCAAAGGTATCTTCTTCGTCATCAAGACCAGCGAGGCTTAGCATGCTATGTTCAGCATCTTCGCGGATTACGTCAACGATATCATCGATGGTAATACGACCTAGCAAGTGTGCGTTGTCATCAACAACCGGGGCTGAAATCCAGTTATGACGTTCGAAAAGTTGTGCTACATCACTTTCATCCATTGAAATAAGTATAGACTCACAATCTTCATCCATTAAATCGCGAACAATTTTATCAGATGGGCTTGTCAGCAGTGTAGTTAACGAAAGTGCTCCTAGGAAGCAGTTATGCTTATCAACAACGTATAAGTCATCAGTGCCTTCTGGTAGCTCACCTCGTAGGCGTAAATAGCGTAGCACTACATCTAAAGTAACATCTGGGCGAATTGTTACCGTATCGCTGTTCATCAAGGCACCGGCAGAGCGCTCTTGATAAGAAAGTGCCTGAGTAGCCCTTTCTCTATCTTGCGAGTCCATTGCACTAACTACGTCTTGATATACGGTATCAGGAAGGCTACGTAAAACCTCACCTAAGTCATCGTCGTCCATGTCCTCGGTGGCGGCAGCAATGTGCTCAGGTTCCATCTGCGCAATAATACCAAGACGTACATCTTCAGACAGTTCTTCTAGAACATCACCACGCACATCTGGATCAACCAGCTGCCAAAGCATACGACGAATTTTATGGGGAGAAGACTCAAGTAAAAGGGCTGTATCACAAGGCGCCGTTTTGGCTAACATACCGCGCACTTGAACAAATTGACCACTATTGAGTGACTTGGTCACTTGTTTGAGTTGTTGTAGTGGGTAATCTTGTTCAAAGGCTTCTGGCATTGGCGTCCTTACAACTGAAAAAAGTTTATATAGGCTGAGCAAATACAGCATAGTTGCTTTGTGGTGTATTTGCAGAGATATCGTCGCACTGTGATAAATTTATTAAGAGTTTTGCAACTTAGAAAAGCGAGCGATATAAAAGTAGGATATTTAAAGGGAATTTAAAATATCCTAATTAAGTTTACCGTAAATCTTGAAGGCTTAGCAAATGCTATTCGTGCTCGTGAAAGCGCTGTGCGATTAATTCACCGATTGCAGTTAATGCTGCATCAGCATCAGGGCCTTCACAAACGACTCTAACTTCTTTACCTTGACTGCTTTCAAGTAGCATTAATGCCAATACGCTGTCACCTTCAGCTTCTTTATCGTCTTGATAAAGCGTAATTTTAGCATCAAATTGTAGTGCTAATTGGGCTAAAACAGTGGCTGCGCGAGCATGTAAGCCGAGTTTGTTTTGAATTAAAAAGGTATCTTCAGCGCGCATTATAATAGTGCCTAATTAAATGTCTTGTTCACGGTGGCGAATTTTTACATTGTCATGGCTTTTAGCAAAACTCTCACCAATTGTTTGTGCTAAGTAAACAGAGCGATGTTGGCCACCAGTACAACCAATGGCAATGGTAAGGTAACTTCGGTTGTTACGCTCTAAATGTGGTAGCCATGTTTGTACAAATGTTTGAATTTGCCATGTGAACTTTTGCACTATGCTGTGGCTAGCTAAGTAATCTTTTACTGGTTGATCTAGACCCGTTAGCGGCTTTAAATCAGGTTCCCAGTGTGGGTTAGGTAAAAAACGTGCATCAAATACGTAATCAGCTTCTTTTGGAATACCGTGTTTAAAGCCGAAAGACATAAAAGTGATAATCAGTTTTTTATCCTTTTTACCCAAAATCTTTTCGCGAATTGATTCTGCTAACTGATGAACACTGAGATCTGTGGTATCAATCATAAAATCAGCACGAGTGATCAACACATCGAGTAAGACTTTTTCTTGTTTAATAGCCAGATCAAGTGGCAAAGAATCAATGGATAATGGGTGTAAACGACGAGTCTCTGAAAAGCGTTTTATCAGGGTTTGGTCATCACTGTCTAAGTAAAAAAGTGTTGGATTTGCGAAACCAGGAAGGTACTCAAGAATATCATTAAATTCTTGCTGCTCTTTTGGAAGGTTACGCACATCAATACTGACCGCTATTTTATCGTAGTTATCTGATACGCTACGCACGAGCGAAGGCAGTAAATTGACTGGAATATTATCAACGCAATAATAACCTAAGTCTTCAAGTACTCGTAAAGCGACCGATTTACCTGAGCCTGAGCGACCGCTGATAATGATTAATTCCATTTATGCCTCTGCTGATATAACCTGAAACAGTTGCTGATCGGTAGTAGCACTACGCAGCTGTTTACAAAACTCTTTATCTTTAAGTCTATCAGCAATTGTTGATAAGGTCTTTAGATGAAGCTGAGAGTCACCATCTGGTACGATGAGTGCTACGAAAATGTCAACAGGGCGATTATCAATTGCATCAAAATTGATTGGGGATTCACTCACTATGACAAACGCCTGAGGTTCATCGGCGCCACTCATTCGGCCATGTGGAATAGCAATACCTCGGCCAATACCGGTGCTACCTAGCTTCTCTCGGTTGAGTAAAGCATTTAGGATATCTTGTTGAGATAAATGAGGAAGCTGCTGGTGAGCCAGTTCGCTGATATATTCAAGAATTCTTTTTTTGCTATTAAAAAGGACCGCAGCTTTGCTGCAGTCCTGATTAGTAAGTGAACTTAGTTTCATAATTTAATGTCGAGCTAATTTCTCTTTGTGTTTAATGACTTGGCGATCAAGCTTATCGATCAACGAGTCAATGGCTGCGTACATATCTTGATGTTCTGTAGAAGCGAACAATTCGCCTCCGTTTACATGTAAAGTTGCTTCTGCTTTTTGGCTTAATTTTTCTACATCTAGAATGACATGAACATTATTAATATGGTCAAAATGCCTTTCTAGTTTCGCAAACTTGGTGTTTACATAGTCTCTTAATGAATCAGTGATTTCTACATGACGACCAGTTAAATTTAGTTGCATAAGCATTTTTCCTTCTATGTAAAACGTCTAAATCAAACTCTTACGCTGATTAGACGGAGGTATTGCTAGAGACTCACGATATTTTGCAATTGTACGTCTAGCTACTTTAATTCCTTGCTCAGCCAATATATCTGCAATTTTGCTATCACTCAATGGTTTAGCCGAGTTTTCTGCAGCGACTAACTTCTTGATTAAAGCGCGTATTGCTGTTGAAGAACACTCACCACCATTTTCAGTGCTGACATGGCTTGAGAAGAAATATTTCAACTCAAAGATACCCCTAGGGGTATGCATATATTTTTGCGTTGTTACTCGTGAAATCGTCGATTCATGCATTTCGACCATTTCAGCAACATCATTTAGCACCATCGGCTTCATTGCTTCTGGGCCATGCTCAAAGAAAGCTTGTTGTTGTTGAACGATACAGTTGGTCACTTTTAATAGTGTATCGTTACGGCTTTCTAAGCTCTTAATAAACCACTTTGCTTCTTGTAAGTGAGAGCGAATAAATTGGCTGTCGCTACTTGATTTAACAGAGCGAGACATAGCCGCATATTGGCTGTTCACTCTAATCTTTGGCATACTATCTGGGTTTAACTCAACCACCCAGCGACCTTTTACTTTTTTCACTGATACATCAGGTATGACGTACTCAGACTCTTCGCGTACTATGCTATCCGCAGGCTTAGGGTTTAAGCTGTGAATTAGCGTCATTACTTCTTTAAGCTCATTTTCTTTAAGCTTAGTCTTTTTCATCAAAGTTCGATAGTCGCGACTCGCTAATAATTCGATATGCTCAGATAAAACCATTTTAGTTTCAGCTAAATATGGCGTGTTTGCATCGAATTGGCGAAGTTGAATACACAGGCATTCCTGTAAACTACGCGCCCCAATACCGACAGGATCAAACAATTGAATTCTCTTTAGGACCGCTTCGACTTCATCAAGTTCGATTTCTTCTTCATCACTATTTTGATTAAAGCTCTCGACGATATCTTCACAGCTTACCGTTAAAATACCAGAGTCATCGATAGCCTCAACAATTGCCACAGCAATCGCTTCATCAGTCGGACTAAAGGGAGTTAGCTGTAATTGCCACATAAGGTATTCGTGAAGGGTTTCGGTCGATGCACCTTGATAAATAGATTCATCTTCTGGCATTGGCCCTGATGATGTTGATGGAGCGGCACTCATGTACTCATCCCATGTAACATCCATGGCTAAATCGTCACTTACAGTGTCTTTATTTAGAGCATCACTGCTTTCTTGTTCATATTCGCTAGGTGCTTCGTCTGCAGAAGCGCTGACTTGCACATCGTCAGATTCAGCTTTTTGCTCATTTTTGCCGATGCTTTCTTCGTTGTAATCCGCTTCTTCCACTTCAAGTAAAGGGTTACTATCTAGCGCCTCTTGAATTTCTTGTTGGAGATCCAATGTACTGAGCTGCAACAAACGTATAGCTTGTTGCAGTTGTGGAGTCATTGTAAGTTGCTGGCCCATGCGCAGCTGTAATGATTGCCTCATGTATCCCTAACAATCCTTTTTTTAAGTTATCGATAACTGTGCAAAGACAGTTAAGTTATTATCGATTTATTGTCATTGTTATAAGTCTAGCAGATGCTCTAGTCGGTGGCGTAATGGTTACAGCCTAAATTGCTCGCCTAGATAAACATCGCGTACAGTTTGGTCAGCTAATACGTGCTCAGGTGTGCCTGATGCAATTAGCTCCCCATGAGAAACAATGTAGGCTTTTTCACAAACATCAAGGGTTTCTCGAACATTATGGTCAGTAATTAGTACACCAATACCACGATTTTTTAGGTGCTCAATAATTTTCTTTATATCTAACACTGAAATTGGATCAACACCAGCAAAAGGCTCATCTAAAAGGATAAATTTAGGATTAGCGGCTAATGCGCGAGCAATTTCAACGCGGCGACGTTCACCACCAGATAGAGCCATACCTTGACTATCACGGATGTGTTGGATGCTAAATTCATCTAATAAGCTATTTAGAGTTTCTTCCCGCGTGGTTTTATTTAGATCTTTACGAGTCTCTAAAATAGCCATCAAGTTTTGGTAAACTGTTAACTTTCGAAAAATCGAAGATTCTTGCGGTAGATAACCAATACCCAACCTCGCACGGCTGTGCATTGGCAAAAGGGTAATATCGTTATCATCGATGCTAATTTTACCTTTGTCGCTCGGAACTAGGCCTACAATCATGTAAAAAGTCGTGGTTTTACCAGCACCATTTGGGCCAAGCAAGCCAACAATACTGCCTGCTTCAACTTCCAGACCGACATTTTTAACCACTTGGCGGCCTTTGTAGCTCTTAGCTAAAAGCTCTGCTTTTAATGTGCTCATGGTTGGCCTTTATTGTCTTTTTTATTTTCAACAGGTACTAAAATAGTGTGTACACGATCTGATGAGTTTTCGTCTTTTTCAGCACTGATAAGCTGCTGAGCCATATCATAGGTAATGCTTTTCGCTGTTACTTTTTGACCAGCTTGGGTAACTTCAGCTTCACCGTTTAAGGTTAAGAAGCGTTTCGCAACATCATAACGAACTTCTTCAGCACTGGCGCTCATTACGGAACCATCCGTTTGTTTTTCTTCGAAGTAAGCTGGTTTGCCTGTTGCAATAATTAGCTCTACTGTACCTTCGGTATCACCGCCGTGTGCTTCAAGACGTTCTGCTGTAATACGACGATTACCATGCACGATCTCTACGTTACCTTCAAATATGCCAACGCCATCTTTTAGTTTACCAACTTGGCGATCTGAGCTAATGCTAATTTGTGCGCCAGTTTGCTCGGCAGCGGTGCCGGAAAACGCAATCAATAAGCTTGGGATCAGGAGTAATTTCTTCAGTTTATTGGTCATAGTATATGGTTCGTGTATGGTTAGTTAACTCAACAATTTCGGTTTTTAAATCGGCTTTTAAGCCTTTACCGGTAATCTTTAAATTCGGTCCTGTTAGTGTTACAGGTTGCTTTGAAAACATGGTCATTTTATTAATGTCGACATTAATGTTTTCTGCTTTTATATCTTCGATCATACCGTTATGGGTTAAGTTTTTAGCAACTACATCCCCTTCAAAAATCAGCTGATCATTTTCGTATAAAGTGGCTTCTTTGGCTTTTACTTGCCAAACCTGCTGGTCGCCATAAATAGTAAATACAGGTTGCTCAAAAAAGGTAAACCCTAATTGTTGATACAACTCCATTTTAGCCGCAGCTACTTTATGACTGATTTTTCCTTGCTCGTCATAAGCAGTTTGCTTTAACGCCACCGCAGTGTAATCAGGCGTTGCAATGATCTCGTCTTCACTAGTTATTGTGTCTGCTGATTGATTAAAGTACGGATACCACAACCACACCATGCAACAAACAAAAACAACACTCAGTAAAATACGGGCTATATTCATGCGCTGGTTCCATCGCTAGTTAACGGCTTACCGTTTTCTAACATCAGTAAATCAGTTAATTCACGCACGGCTCCAAAGCCACCTGGTAATAATGTGGTGTAATGAGCCAGCTTTTTAATTAGTGGGTGTGCGTCGTTAACAGCAACAGCAAACCCTACTTTTTCCATTACTGGTAAGTCTGGACCATCATCACCAATATAGGCAATTTGCTCATCAGTTAGCCCCAGTTTATCCTTTAACTCTTGATAAGCAATTAGCTTATCTTCTTGTCCCTGATAAATGTGCTGAACTGTTAGGCTAGTCATTCGCTGCTGAACTATTTGTGAATGGCGGCCAGTAATGACTGCCACTTCAAAACCACTATTTATGAGCGCTTTAATACCAAAGCCATCTTTTGTATTGAATGCTTTAAGTTCTTCGCCATCATTGCCTAAATAAATTCGGCCATCAGAAAAAACACCATCAATATCGCAGATTAGCAATTTTACTTTTTGTGCGCGCTGACTCACATCAGGGCTAAGAGGCTGGTAAAGCTCGGCGAATGTCATTGCTTAAAGAACTCCTGCTTTTAATAGGTCTTGCATATTAAGGGCACCAATAGGCGTATTACTATGATCTACCACAATTAAACCATTGATACGTTTACGTTCCATAATGTTCAATGCCTCAGCTGCAAGCATGTCAGGGCGCGCAGTAGTACATGAACGAGTCATCACTTGACTAATAGCAGTACTATGGATATCAATGCGCTGCTCTAAAATACGGCGTAAATCACCATCGGTGAATAATCCGGCTAACTTTTTGTCTGCACCTATTACCGCAGTCATACCAAGGCCCTTGGCTGACATTTCAATTAACGCATCTTTAATGCTTTGCGTTTCGTTAACGATTGGGGTGGCATCGCCTGCGTGCATAACATCATCTAATGTTAGTAATAAACGTTTACCTAGACTGCCACCAGGATGCGAAAGTGCAAAATCGTCAGCTGTAAAACCACGTGTTTCAAGTAACGCAACGGCTATTGCATCGCCCATAACTAATGTTGCTGTTGTACTAGCAGTTGGTGCTAGGCCTAACGGGCATGCTTCTTTACTTACTTTAATGCAAACATGGACATCAGATAACTTTGCCATGGTTGAATCTGGATTACCTGTTAGTGAAATCATCTTTGCGCCAATGCGCTTAATAACAGGAATTATGCTTAGTACTTCGCTGGTCTCACCAGAGTTAGAAATACACATCACTACATCATCATGAGTGATCATGCCTAAATCACCGTGGCTTGCTTCACCAGGGTGAACAAAAAATGCGGGTGTACCAGTACTTGCAAGGGTCGCCGCAATTTTATTACCAACGTGGCCTGACTTGCCCATACCGATAACAATGATACGGCCTGTACACTGGAACATTAATTGACAAGCCTTATCGAAATCTTGATTTATATATTGCTCAATTTCTTGTAAGGCTTGTGCTTCAATTTCGAGTACGCGCTTACCTTGCGCGATAAAGCTTTGTTGTGTCATTGATTATCCTATTTGGCTAAAAATATAGCCCTGATATGCAATAAATGCGACTAACAAGAAGCCACCTTCTACTCTATTGATACGACGAGCACCTTTAAAGTTCAATGACATGGCCATCAATACAACGGTTGCTGCAATCATAATAAGTGCATCGCGGTTTGCCGCAGAAGGGTCAATAATTGAAGGGTTGATAATGCCCGCAAGTGGTAATACAGCGAGTAAATTGAAGATATTTGAGCCAACGATATTACCCAGTGCTAAATCGTCTTCGTTTTTTAGAACCCCAGCAATACAGGCTGCTAGCTCAGGTAAGCTGGTACCAATGGCAATGATGGTTAAGCCAATAACGAGATCAGATAAACCAAAATATTTTGCAATATCAACCGCCGACCCAACTAAAAAATGCGAGCTAATAGGTAATAAAATCATGCCGATGACTAACCAAAATACGGCTGATTTTGTGCTCACGTCGTTCGGGACATCTTCACATGCTTCACTGACAAAAGGATCATCTTGGTTTTTCGCGCGCAGTGAGACGATCACTAAGCCACCAATGAATACAGCAAAGGCAACCATTAATGCAATGCCCTCAGTGAATGAAAAATAGTTATCTGAAAACACATACCAAGCTGCTACAGAGATTAACAGTACGAGTGGCATTTCGCGTTTAAGCGTCAAAGATGATACTGAAAGAGGACGCAATAAAGCAGTAACACCAAGTACAAGTAAGATATTGGTGATGTTAGAACCAACCGCATTACCTACTGCAGTATCTGTTTTATCAGCTAGAGCTGCTGATGCTGATACCATCATTTCAGGCGCAGATGAGCCCATAGCTACTACGGTTAAACCAATGATTAGGGTGGGGATCCCCATGTTTTTTGCGAGTGCAGCCGCCCCATAAACAAACCGATCGGCACTCCAAACGAGTGCAGCAAAACCAATAATTAAAATGACAAAAGAAGTCACCATTGTGATACGCCAACATTACTTATACAGATGACTGCAAATAGTAACAAAAGCGAAACTGAAAGTATAAGTAAAAGAATGAGCTGGCAAGCATAAAGCGTGCTGGGCGAGGAATCTAAATTTCAGGTGTGATTAAGTTCTTTGCAGCTAGCTTTAGAATTTATTAATAGGAAATATTACAAAATTTTACGATTTGTTTTTTCCATATTGACTAAAAAACCCTTAAAATGGCAAAACTAGTGAAAAAAGTTATGGAGAGCGACTTGTCGCAATCAATAGTAGAAATCAAGGATATAACCTTTTCACGGGGCGATAGAATCATATATAAAAATATGAGTTTTAACATTCCGAAAGGCAAGATAACCGCTATCATGGGACCGAGCGGCATTGGTAAAACCACCATGTTACGCTTAATTGGCGGTCAGCTTAAGCCTGATTCTGGTGACATTTTATTTGAAGGCAACAGTATTCCTGGCATGACTCGCAAGGAACTTTATGCTGCCCGTACCAAAATGAGTATGCTGTTCCAAAGCGGTGCCTTATTTACCGATATGTCAGTGTTTGACAATATCGCCTTTCCTTTGCGCGAACATACTCAACTTAGCGAAGATTTAATTCGTCTTGTCGTTTTAATGAAATTACAAGCCGTCGGTTTACGTGGTGCACAAGATTTAATGCCGTCTGAGCTTTCTGGTGGTATGGCTCGCCGTGCAGCCCTTGCGCGTTCTATTGCTCTGGACCCTGAACTGATTATGTACGATGAACCTTTTGCTGGCCAAGACCCTATCTCAATGGGGGTGTTAGTAAAGCTAATTAAATCACTTAATGAGGTGCTAGGTTTATCATCACTTATAGTAACTCATGATGTGACTGAGGTTTTGAGCATTGCTGATCACGTTATCATCATCGCTGATCAGGGGGTGATAGGGGAAGGTTCACCTGAACAAATGCAAAATCATCAATCTGAGCTAGTGCAGCAGTTTTTAAACGGCTTGTCTGATGGGCCTGTGCCGTTCCATTATCCAGCTCCTGCTTATGATAAAGAGTTATTGGGAGTGCACAATGCTTGATCTATTTCAGAAGTTAGGTCACAAGACGCTAGGCCGGTTTGCTGCTCTTGGTCGTTCAACACAAATGTTGTTTGGCGCATTAGTGAATATGCCTAACTTCAAAAAAGGCACGCCTTTACTTGTTCGCCAATTATATATGGTGGGCTCGCAATCTCTTTTAATCATCATGGTATCAGGCCTATTCATCGGGATGGTGCTCGCTCTGCAGGGTTATACCGTTCTAGTAGGTTATGGTGCAGAAGATAGCTTAGGGCCTTTAGTGGCATTAAGTTTGTTACGCGAATTAGGCCCCGTAGTAACAGCGTTACTGTTTGCAGGGCGGGCGGGTAGTGCGCTTACTGCTGAAATAGGTTTAATGAAAGCCACTGAGCAATTATCAAGTCTAGAAATGATGGCAATCGACCCACTTAAGCGTATTATTGCGCCGCGTTTTTGGGCTGGTTTTATTAGTATGCCATTGCTTGCGCTGATTTTTTCGGCAGTTGCTATTATCGGTGCTCACTTAGTTGGTGTTGATTGGCTAGGTGTTGACTCGGGTAGCTTCTGGTCAATTATGCAAGCACAAGTGTCGTTCCAACAAGATATTGTTAACGGCATAATTAAAAGTTTTGTATTCGCCATGATTGTGACTTGGATCGCTCTTTACAAAGGCTATGACTGTGTTCCGACTTCTGAAGGTATCAGTAAAGCGACAACAGAGACCGTAGTGCACTCGTCACTGGCAGTATTAGGTTTTGACTTTATTTTAACCGCGGTAATGTTTACCAGCTAATTAGGGTATAAAGATGAATTCACGGAAATTAGAAATTTTAGTTGGCTTTTTTGTAGCCCTTGGTATCGCTGCATTTGCATTACTAGCATTGAAAGTTGCCAATGCTGGTATTAGTGGTAGCGGTGAAACTTACCAACTAAATGCAAAGTTTGAAAACATTGGCTCTTTAAAGGCCAGAGCACCTATTAAAGTAGGTGGTGTTGTTGTTGGTCGAGTTGAGTCTATTTTCATTCACCCGAAAGAGTTTGTGCCAGTCGTTAACATGGCGATTGATGCAAATTATTTATGTAAATTTTCAGACACAACATCTATCTCAATTTTAACATCAGGTATTTTAGGTGAGCAGTACTTAGGCATTAATCCTGTTATTGCAGCTGAGTCTGCTGAGCAACGCTGTATGGGTGAGGATGTAACTGCAAGTGAGCATGATTCAGATTTAGATGATTTATTTGGTGTTGAAAGCAAAGCGCTTTCAGATGGTGATTACATTACTGATACAAAATCAGCGCTTGTTTTAGAAGAGTTAATTGGTCAGTTCTTATTCAACCAAGGTGGTGAGTAATTATGTTTAAGAAGTTTTTATTGTGTATTGGTGTGTTGTTTTCACTTAACACACATGCTGCTGAGCCTGCGGTTGATTTAAAAGACCCGTATAAAATGGTACGTACGGTGTCTGATAATACCTTTGCACGTATTACTAAAGATCAACCGATTATTGCAAAAAACAAAGAGCATTTACGTGTTATCGTTGAAGAAGAGTTGATGCCTTACATTGATTATAAATATGCTGCACTACGTGTGCTTGGTAATCATGTGTCGAAGGTGCGTGCAATCGAAGATAAAGATGAAAAAGCGAAAGCGATTAAGGAACTACAACGCTTTATCGACGTTTTCCAAAAGTATTTAATTGCCACCTACGCTGGCGTGTTTACTCAATACACTAACCAAAGTGTTGAGTTTGCTCCGGCACAACCATTTAAGGGTAAAGACGTGGTGGTCGTTAAAACCAAAATTGTTGAAGCCGGTAAACCTGATATCAGAATCGACTTTAAAGTACGTGAAGACCGCAGTGGTGACTGGGGCGCGTACGATATGATTGCAGAAGGTATTAGTTTGCTTGATGCTAAACAAAGTGAATTACAAGGTATTTTACGCCAACATGGTCTAGATTATGTTAGTGACTTACTTGAGCAGAAGAGCCAACTGCCAGTGCAATTTAGAGGTAATGGTGGCGATGAGTAAAGTCGAGATTACTCAACTTGAAGATAACCAGTTTCGAGTCAGTGGTGAACTGACTCGAAATTCAATTGGCCGTGAACGCCTTCTGAACGTCAAGCCAGATTCTAGCCATAAAACATGGTATTTTGACCTTTCTGGGTTATCTAGGGTTGACACGGCGGGCTTAGCTTGGTTAATTCACTCTTTCGCAGAATTAAAGCAGCAAGGTATTCACCTTGAACTGCAAAATAGCCCTGAACAATTGCAAAACTTGATGCAGTTGGGTCAGGTCACAAACCTATTTGAGTGAGATTTATGGAAACAAGCCAAGTCGAAACGTTATTACGCGACGAACTAAAACTAGATGAAGTGATTGTTAAAGCAAATGGTAGCCACTACGAAGTGATTGCTGTTGGTGAGTGTTTTGATGGCTTATCTCGCGTGAAGAAGCAGCAGTTGGTTTATGCTCCGTTAATGTCAACAATCTCAGACGGTACAATCCACGCTGTATCTATCAAAGCGTTTACACCGACTGAATGGAAACGCGAACAAAAATTCATTTTACCTCAATAGTCGCAGGGCCTCCTCATGGATCAATTTGTTATTCAAGGTGGCACCTCGCTGGCAGGTGAAGTCACTATTTCGGGCGCGAAAAACGCCGCTCTTCCAATTCTTTTTGCTGCACTTTTAGGACAGGGTAAAAGTACTTTTAGTAATGTTCCTCGTTTACGCGATATCGGCACCACAGAAGCCTTATTAAAAACGCTGGGCGCCAATGTTGAGTGGCAACAAGATAAGCTAATCATTGATGGCGCGACGGTTGATAAAACCCTTGCTCCGTATGAGCTGGTTAAGCAAATGCGTGCTTCAGTGTTAGCATTAGGCCCTTTGGTTGCTCGTTTTGGTGAAGCGCAGGTTTCACTGCCTGGTGGCTGTGCGATTGGTGCCCGTCCGGTTGATATCCATATTCAAGGCCTTGAGCGCATGGGCGCTATCATTAAGGTCGAAAATGGCTACATTAATGCCAAGGTGGATGGACGCTTAAAAGGTGCTGAAATCTTTATGGAGATGGTCAGTGTTGGCGCAACAGAGAACTTACTAATGGCAGCTACGCTGGCTGATGGTAAAACTGTACTTGAAAATGCAGCCCGTGAACCTGAAATAACTGATCTGGCAAATTGCTTAATTGCGATGGGGGCGAAGATCAACGGGGCAGGCACAAGCCGCATCGAAATTGAAGGTGTCGAATCACTATCGGGCTGTGAATACAGCATTCTTCCCGATCGCATTGAAACAGGCACCTTTTTGGTCGCGGCGGCAATGGCTGGCGGTGAAGTGCTTTGTAAAAACACTGATCACCATAGCCTTGATCCTGTGATTGAAAAGCTGCGTGCTACCAATGCTTTGGTTGAAGTGACTGATAACAGCATTTATCTTGATATGCGTGGCCGTGAATTAAAAGCGGTGAACATTAAGACCATGCCACACCCTGGTTTCCCTACCGATATGCAAGCGCAATTTACAGCCTTGAATGTGGTGGCTAAGGGCAGTGCAACAATCACAGAAACGATTTTCGAAAACCGTTTTATGCACGTGCCTGAATTACAGCGTATGGGCGCAAATATCCGCTTGGAAGGTAATACGGCAATTTGTGGTGATACCGAAAGCCTATCTGGCGCGCAAGTAATGGCAACTGATTTACGAGCTTCTGCAAGTCTCATCCTTACCGGTATCGTTGCTCAAGGTGAGACCATTGTTGACCGTATTTATCACGTAGATCGTGGCTATCAGCGTATCGAAGACAAGTTGAGTGCACTGGGTGCAAACATTAAACGTCGTTCTAGCTAATCGCTAAATACTTATAAAAAAGGCCTAACGAATGTTAGGCCTTTTTTATATCTGTATGTCTCTGTAATTATACCAATCCGCAATAATGCTTAATCATTTTGAGGGATTAAACCTGTCGCTACCTGCGTTAAAAATTTCTGATTTAGAACAACTAAATAACGAAACTTTTGCCTTGTTATCAACGAGGTTTTATTGCCTCAAAATAGACCACTTTATTAAGCGAATTGGTATTATTGCTCGTCTTCGAGCTCTGCTACGGTCACCATTACTTTTAAAATTTTACCATCGCGGTAAATTTCAAATTCAAGCTCTTTACCTGGTTCTGTGTTGGCAAGTTTCTCAAGTACTTGTTGTGGATTTGCTACAGGAATACCACCAATTTTAATAACAATATCCGTTTCTCTAATGCCTGCTTTCCAAGCTGGGCCAAATGGATCAAGTTGAGAAATGCGCATCCCCGCAACGGGTGTAAAATTGTCGCTTACATCCTTACCTGTACTATCGATACCTGTGCCACTAAATCCTAAATAGCCACGTACTACACGACCATGTTTGATCAGCTTATCCATAACATCTTTGGCAATAGAGTAAGGTACTGCAAAGAAAATACCTTGAATATCGAGGTTCTCGTGAGTTTTAAACTGCGCCGACGTGATACCTACTAAATCACCCCGTGAGTTGACTAACGCGCCACCTGAGTTGCCTACGTTAATCGCTGCATCCATCTGTAATAGACTACTGTAAGGGCTATCGATTAAGTTCTGTTTGCCTGTGGCACTTATAATACCTTGGGTAATCGTTTGGCCTAAATTAAGCGGGTTACCAATCGCTAATACTACATCACCAACACGCGGTTTAAATTTATCGTTCACCGGGATTTTCGGTAAGTGCTCGGCGCTGATTTTTAACAGTGCTAAATCTGTTTGCGTATCAAAGCCAATCACTTGTACATCATAAAAACGACGGCCATCAGAGAGTGTGACTATAATTAGGTCGGCATTTTTTATTACATGGTAGTTAGTCAAAATATAGCCATCTTGGGTCATGATCACGCCAGAGCCTAGAGCTTGAACTGTATTTTGTCGTTTATAGCGAGGTTGATTCGAAATACTTTCTGAAAAAATAGTGACCACAGATGGAGCTGCTTTTTGTACCGCATCAGCAAAGCTCATGTGTTCTGATGACATTGCTACTGGTAAATTCATGTCAGGTAACAACGTGCTACGAAGACTTGGGCTAAATAACACCACTAAAAAGGCAATGCCTAAACCAGTGAAAAGCGGGGGAAGGATAAATTTAAAAAGTTTTAGCACAGTATTCTTATTATCAGTGAGCAATCCCTTAATGATGGCACAAAAAAAATAACAGCGGCAAGCACCGCTGTTATTTTTTCATGATTTATCAACTAGGTTTACTGAATTAATACGAAAATAAGCTCTCTACCTCGTTTAACACCTAGTACGATGTTACCTTTGGTATTTTCGATGATTTTATTCATGTCACGGATTGTTTCTACGCGTTGACGGTTAACTTGCATAATTACGTCACCTTCTTCAAGGCCGACACGTGCCGCAGGAGAGCGTGCTTGTACGCCTGTAACTTCAACACCTTTACCATCACTCTTCTGGGTATTTTCTAAAGTTGCCCCTTGGAATGCTGGATGTGTTTCTTCGCCAGCGGCTGTGATTGCTGATGCACCATCTAGGGTGACATTAACTGTTTTGACTTTGCCATCTCGGTAAATGCCAAGCTTAACTTTTTTGCCTTCACCAAGAGTGGCTATTTTACTGCGTAGTTCATGGAAACCGCTAATTTCAGTCCCATCAACGCTAATAATTACATCACCGGCTTTGATACCAGCTTTACTTGCTGCGGTATCATCCATTACTTGCATAACGTAGGCGCCTTGTTTGACGTCGAGTTGTTGTGCTTTAGCAAGGCCAGCATCAAGTGGGCGACCCGAAATACCTAATGAGCCACGACGCACTTCGCCGTGCTCGATAATTTGGTCAACAAGGTTTTTCATCATGGTCGATGGAATCGCAAAACCAATCCCCACATTACCGCCAGATGCGCCTAAGATAGCGGTGTTGATACCAATCAGCTCACCATTGAGGTTAACTAACGCGCCGCCAGAGTTACCTTGGTTGATAGCAGCATCGGTTTGAATAAAGTCTTCATAACCTTCTATATTTAAACCGCTACGGCCAAGGGCACTGACGATACCTGATGTTACTGTGTGACTTAAACCAAATGGGTTACCAATGGCAACTGCAAAATCACCTACACGTAACTTATCTGAATCGGCAATCTTAAGTGCTGTTAAATCCTCTGCATCAATTTGCAATAAGGCAATATCTGATTCTTTGTCACTACCGATTTTAGTTGCTTCATATTCGCGGCCATCTTCTAAGGTCACCACCATTTTTTCGGCATCTTCGATAACATGGTTATTGGTTACCACGTAACCTTCTTTTGCATCAATGATCACACCTGAGCCTAGGCCACTAAACTCACGCTTTTGACTGCCGCCACGAGGTACACCAAAAAAATCATCAAATGGTGTCGCACGGCGGCGGACTTCTTTTGAACCTGACACTTGAATACTGACTACGCCAGGTGTGATTTGCTCAAGCATAGGTGCTAGGGTTGGCAATTGTTGTCCATCTACAGCAACAGGAAGCTTTGCCATTGAAATAGTAGGGCTTAATAATAAGCTAGAAGATAAAATAGCAGCACTGATAACAGATAATTTCATTTTCATAGTCCGGGTTTACTCCACTTCAGAGATAAAGCAAAAACTAAAAAGGGCTGCATAAGCAGCCCTTTTCTTGGTTTAGATATAAAGCTGTTATATCTAAAGACTATGGGGTCAAAAAAAAGTTCATCAAGAGGCTTTAGAATGTTCTGAAACTTTCTCTGAACCAGTGAACAAGCCTGTTTCACCAACAACATAGTCAGCTGGCTGAGCTTCAGCACTTGAGCGATCGCCTCTGCGGTCTTGTAATGAGTTTTGTAATTGCTCCGTGGTTTCTTTAGAAAAGAACGGCTCATTTGGATGCTGTTTTTTATCAGCCAGTAACAAGTTATTTGTTTCTTCTACATGGTTTAGCAACTGGTCGTAGTTATCTTTCATTTTAGAAACTAGCTTACCAGTGCTAGCTAGGTGATCAGCCACATCTTGGCGGTATTGCTCAAGGGCATTGTTAGCTTGCTCAACTTGTTGTTCTAGTTCGTCTTGCTTAAATTGTTTTTTAGTTACAAAAGCACCAATGAAAAATGCTGAAATTGCAACGATGATTAGAATACCAATCCAGGTAATTGTGCCCATAAATCTACCCCTTTGGGAAAAAATAACAAAAACAGATGCATCATACCAATTTGCAATAATTCTTAATTAAGCGCGTTGGTATTAAAAGCATTTATAGTCCAATCATTATTAAAATATGCTTAATTTGATTGTGAAATCATACTGCGGGCTAATATACCCTGAGATACGATGCGTGTTAATATACTACGCAAATTTAACAGTGTTTTATTGTAACGACCTATGACTCCATGGCAGAAATACCAACAAGATTTACAACGTGAAGACTTTGTACATGATGCAGCGCAAGAAAATGCAGTGCGTCACTTACAAAGACTCTATGATGACCTTACGGCAGACAAACCCGCCGCGAAGGGATGGTTTGCCAAACTATTCTCTAAAGATAGCACGCCGAGTATAAAAGGGCTTTATTTTTGGGGGGGAGTTGGTAGAGGTAAGACCTATTTAGTTGATACTTTCTATGAAGCTTTACCTACTGATCGTAAAATGCGTGTGCACTTTCATCGTTTTATGCATCGAGTACATGATGAGCTTAAAAAATTAAAGAACACCAGCAACCCATTAAATGTTGTAGCTGATATTTTTAAATCAGAAACAGACATTATCTGTTTTGATGAATTTTTTGTTCAAGACATCACTGACGCAATGCTGCTTGGTGGCTTGATGGAAGCATTATTTGAACGTGGCATTGTGCTCGTTGCTACATCTAATATAGTGCCAGATGAGCTGTATCGTAACGGTTTACAGCGCGCACGTTTCTTACCTGCAATTGAGCTGGTAAAAGCTAATACAGAAATCGTTAATGTTGATTCGGGTGTTGATTATCGATTGCGTACACTTGAACAGGCTGAGATTTTCCATAGCCCGCTTGATAAACAAGCTGACGATAATTTATTTGAATACTTCGATAAGTTGTCACCTGAGCCGGGGGTGCTCGACAAGGCAATTGAAATTGAAGGGCGCATGATCAAAACCCGTAAAGTATCAGACTGTATTGCCATGTTTGATTTTAGCGAGCTGTGCGAAACAGCTCGTAGTCAAGTTGATTACATGGAAATCAGTCGACTCTATAACACGGTGATTTTGTCTAATGTAAAATCGCTAGGTCAAGCTAATGATGATGCGGCACGTCGTTTTATCGCATTAGTGGATGAATTCTACGAACGTCATGTCACCTTGATTATCTCTGCAGAAAAGCCAATTACTGAGCTATATAGTGAAGGTAACTTAAACTTTGAATTTAAGCGTTGTATTAGTCGATTACAAGAAATGCAATCGCTAGAGTATTTAGCAAAAGAACACTTAGCTTAGAAGAGCCGTCAGTCTTTAGCCGAACGGTGTTGAATGTAAGACGCGTCAAGCAAGCGTGACGCCTACGATTGATGTAGGCGTGAAATTTATTTCACGCGCACTTATTAGCTGATTTTCTCGAATAAAAAACAACCATCATCTAGCAATGTGGTTTGAGTGCTGGTATACTCCCGCGTCTGCCACGTTGCGTTCTATTACCAATTATTAGTTTAGCCTCTAATTTTTGGTTTAAAGTCTTCAACTCGAAGGGGTTAAAGCATTCAACTTAGAGCGGTAATTAATAATAATTACCTGTGGTTTTAATTAAAAAACATTGGATTTTAATAAATGAAAACGTTTGTTGCTAAGCCAGAAACAGTAAAACGTGACTGGTACGTAGTTGACGCTGAAGGTAAAACTTTAGGTCGCATCGCTACTGAAATCGCTCATCGCCTACGCGGTAAGCATAAAGCTGAGTACACTCCTCACGTAGATACTGGTGATTACATCATCGTTATCAACGCAGAGAAAGTTACTGTTACTGGTAATAAAGCAAAAGACAAAATGTACTACGCTCATACTGGTTTCCCAGGTGGTCTTAAGTCTACTACTTTCGACAAGCTTCAAGCTGCAAAGCCTGAAATGATTATCGAAAAAGCTGTTAAAGGCATGTTGCCACGTGGTCCTTTAGGCCGCGCTATGTACCGTAAACTTAAAGTTTACGCGGGTACTGAGCACAACCATGCTGCACAACAGCCTCAGGTTCTAGACATTTAAGGAGCACTATCATGGCAAATCAATACTACGGTACAGGTCGTCGTAAAAGTTCAAGTGCTCGCGTATTCTTACGCCCAGGCACTGGTAACATCGTAATCAACAAGCGCTCTCTAGAAGAGTACTTCGGTCGTGAGACTGCTCGCATGGTTGTTCGTCAAGCATTAGAGCACGTAGAAATGACTGAAAAGTTTGACCTACACATCACTGTTTCAGGTGGTGGTACTACTGGTCAAGCTGGTGCTATCCGTCACGGTATCACTCGTGCACTTATGGAGTTTGACGAGTCTCTACGTCCTACACTTCGTAAAGCAGGTTTCGTTACACGTGATGCACGTAAAGTTGAGCGTAAGAAAGTGGGTCTTAAGAAAGCACGTAAGCGTCCACAATTCTCAAAACGTTAATATTTACGTTTATCAGAATACCAAAAACCCAGCTTCGGCTGGGTTTTTTGTATTTATAGCTCTCTCAGACGTCAGTATTGTTTAAATGAACAAACCCCTTACCACACATACTTACCACACATAATAGCTTTATAAGAGTAGACTTTTTTATTGCATCTTATTCATTTCTTTCCAACTGGCTTTTAGGCTGTTAGCAAAGCTAATGAACTTTTCTTTCATAGTGCGTTTAACTGAAATCTCGACTGAGCCTAGCCATACGTTACCTTCAATGGTGATGGTTGGACCTTGACCTTTGTTTAGAGCGACTGACTTGTTCTCAACACTGCCTATTACACTAAACAGTTTGGATACCACATTGACATGTTCTGGTACGTAGATTTCGTCGTTACCTAAAATACAGTTTACATATATAGTGACATGCTGATGCTGGAAGATCGCTTCGCTAAAGTCGAGTTCGATAGAGCCTAAACAGTTTGTCAGGTGAATTTCTTTTGGTACCACCCATTGGCCGCTGCGCTCATTTGAACCAAGAATACTACGAAGGTGTAGGCTTTCGTTATCGCTGCTGTGACTATAATGAGGCTTAAATTGAGCATGCTTATGCGATTTGTAGTCAATGTCAGCTTTTAGTTCTAAGTCAGCAACAAGCTCTACCAGAACTTCGTTGCTGGTGGCCGCCATTGCTTGATCTAGTCGGCGTTCAAATGCTTCAGCTGAAATAACAGCATGACTATAGTTATAAATGAGTTGATCGATTACTTCTTCTCTTACTTGATCAATTGGGCGGTCTTCAAGTTTAACGGCCATGGTAGTTCCCTGTTGTGATTTTATAGTTATTATTCATGAAGCAAGGCTTAGGCCAAATTTTATTTCCATATAAATCAAAAGGTTAATTTTTATGGCTAATAATCAATTTCGTTAAATTAACCACAGATTAATAAAATTCGCAACTAAGTAGCTATTTTTGCAACATCGTGAACTTATTACCGATCAGCTTGTAAATCTTTACCGAAATAAATATAAACAGTCGCTGAATCAATGTTTAACTAATTGAAAATTAAGATATAAATAGTTGGCATCATAGTCGCATTACTTAATCTGTCTTTAATCAAAAGGAGAAAGATTATGAACACTTTTAACAAATCTATGATTGCCGCTTTAGTAATTGGTGCAACTAGCATGTCAGCTCAGGCAAGCAGCTGGGAAAATGAAAGTAAAGATGCTTGGATTGATGGTAAGGCAGAAACTGTGCTTCTTATGAACACAAACCTTAACAACTTTGACATCAACACTGATGTAACGAATGGCAAGGTTGTACTTACAGGTAAGGTTGATAGCGAATTAGATAAAGAACTTGCTGAAGAGCTGGTTCTTAGCCTAGACGGTGTTAGCTCTGTTGATAACAAATTAACTGTTGTTAAAAACATGAAAGCTAAGCACATGAAATCAGACAAAGCTGATTCAGCAGAAAGCGACTTAACCGATGCAAAGATCACTACTGTAATCACGACACGTTATTTATTTAACTCAGAAGTAGGTGGTACAGACATTGATGTGGATACTGACAACGGTGTAGTAACACTTAATGGTACTGTTGAATCTGATGCAGAAAAGCAATTAGCGGTAAGCATTGCTGAAAACGCTGAAGACGTTCGTAAAGTAATCGATAAATTGAAGATTATTGCTGAATAATAGCAAGCCCTTTAGCCCAGCTTTAGCTGGGCTGATTTAATTCAAGGAGTGAGTTATGGATTTAATACGTATTATTTTATCAGTTTTAATTCCACCCTTAGGCGTATTTTTACAGGTAGGTTTAGGTGCGCAATTCTGGATTAATATTCTTTTAACCTTATTAGGATACATTCCTGGTTTGATTCATGCCGTGTATATCATCGCTAAGCGATAATTACTGCATTGATCTGCAAGGATGAGTAATGGAGCACAGCAAGGAAGGGCTGTAGGAGTAACGGATTATAAACCGCAAGGAGTTTACAGTATGGATAATGTAACTACGCTCAAAGGACAACAAGGAAGTAACAAGGCGTTATGGAGTAGCGCACAATGGCAACGCTTTATGGATAAAGTGAATGGAGATGACAGCAAGGAATAAGCTTAGGCAGGAGCCAAAAAGGATGAAGCTAGCGTAAGGAGGAGACTATATGGAAAAAGTACAAACGCAACCAACACAAGGATTGACCGACAAAGGAGTTGCTTTATGGAACAAGCAACAGTGGCACGAATTTATGGAACACGCGAAAGCGGTTGCGCCACGAATAACAGGGAAGGCTGACGATAAAAACCCGATGTCATCTTCAGGTGACATCGGGTTTTTAACTACTTCAGCAATTTATCTTTATAACTTAAATTGATTCACCGTCTTATTTAAAGCGGCTGCTAATTCATTCAAATCACGTGCTTCATCCGCCAATTCATGAGCATGATCCGCAGTGCTATTCACTAAGTGATTAATCGCTGCCAAGCTATTGTTGATATCTTCTGCAACCACAGTTTGTTGCTCTGTCGAAGTCGCAATTTGATGACTTTGATCTTGCACATTTGTCACAGATTGCGCGATATCTTGTAGAGCTTGCAATACAATTTGTGTTTGCTCAACTGAACCCTCAGCACGCTCTTGACCTTGTTGCATCATGGTTGATGCTTGTTGAGCAATTTGCTGTAAACGGCTGATCATATTGCGAATATCATCTGTTGATTCTTGCGTTCGGCTTGCCAGTGAACGAACTTCGTCAGCAACAACCGCAAAGCCTCGACCTTGCTCGCCAGCACGGGCTGCTTCAATTGCCGCGTTCAGTGCTAGTAAGTTAGTTTGCTCTGCAATTGAGTTGATAACATCAACTACCGCGCCAATATTGCCACTTTCTTGCTCAAGACCCGCAACCACTTTAGATGCTTCACCAATGTGGCTTGCAAGAGCGGTCATCACTGATTGTGCTTGAGTCGAGCGCTTAGTGCCATCTGCGGTAATAGTTTGCACTTCTTCAGCCGCATTATTGGTGTGCTGAGCGTTACGTGAAATCTCCATCACCGTAGTTGCCATTTCTGTTACTGCAGCACTCACACTGTCTACTTGTTGCTTCTCTTGCTGAATTTCATCGTTGGTTTTTTGCGAAACTGTTTTCAGCTGGCTAGCAGCTTGGCTTAGCTGCTCTGCTTGTGCAGCAGTATTAAGCATCATTGCACGTAGCTTATCGATGAAAGTATTCATGTGATGGGCAAGTTGACCCACTTCGTCATTACTTTTTATCTCGATTTTTTGTGTTAAATCGCCATCACCTGAGGCAATATCACGCATGATGTAAGTTAGTTTTGTTAGAGGCTTGGTGATCATTTGCGTCGCCCAAAAGATCATCGCAATGATAATCGCGAGAATGATGATCACAGATGTGGTCGTTGTCATCACCGCATCGTTTACCGGCTCTTCAATCATGCTGGTCGGTATTAAAATACCGACATACCAATCTAGGTAAGGAGTTTCTAACTCAAGTCGGTTGTATACAACATAATATTGCTCACCTTTGAATGTAACAAAGCTGCTACCATCTTTTTGGCTTTTCATCGCGCGGTTTAATTCGCTAAAGCCTGAAGTGTCGCTAAATTGTTTTTCGAGGGCATCTAAGCCTTCTTTACCATTCGGTCCTTCATCAGTTACAGACAGCTTATGACCAGTGCGTTTCGATAAGTGTACAACCTTTTGATTGCCATCTAGTAGGAAGCCAAAACCTTGGCCATTAAAACGAATGCCTTCAACCATGTCGTTAATATTATTAAGCTGTAAATCAACACCACCAAAGCCTACAAGTTTATTTTGTTTATTATAAACAGGCTGCTGTACAACTGCTGAAGCATTCCCGGTGGTCAGATCTACAGAAATAGGACCAACATAGAGTTTGTTGATTTTTAAAGCGTCTTGCCACCAACCTCGTTTGTACGCGTAATAAGGCTGGCCGTTATAATGAGAGGTGCGCTCATTTTCTTTAAAATACTCACCTGTTGTTGCAGATGCAAAAAAGGCAGATAAGATGTTGTCGTCGTTACCACTGATGCGGACAAAATCTTGGTTAACACTGTCATATCCAGGTTGGTTATCAAGGCTTTGATCACGTTCAGTCCAGTTGTCGAACCAATTAACTAAGTGCGGATTTGTCACGAAAGTTTGTACAACTTTACCGTATTTGGCAAAGTAACCTTGCATTGAGAGTCGCTCACTCTGTAAATAGCTATCTGCTTCTCGTTGAATAGCTTGGCGTGATAGCTCGGCAATATGGTTAACAAAAAAACTAGAGGCGATGATCAGTAATACACTTATCGTCCCGCCGATGAGTAGTAATATTTTTTTTCGTAAAGAGAGGTTATTTAACATAGGTGCACGTGTTTTTATTATCGGGTAGAGTTATCTATCTAATCATATTTGCACCCAAATCGCTACACTGTTAAGTGAAGGTTAATAATAAATGCTAAGGACTTATTGTATAAATGAGTATTGAAAAGAATAAATTGGTAGTTTTAGGTGCTGGTTGGCTAGGCCAAGCACTTTGTATTAAGGCAAAAGAATTAGCATGGCATGTGCAGGGAACACACCGTAGTAGCGAACATGAATATGACTTTCAGCGTCAGTTTGTACTTGAAGACACAGTGCTTAAACAAGACGTATCACTTGAAGATGCATGGTGGGTGTGTGCAATCCCACCACGTAGCCGCAGTTCAGAAAGTAATTATCTAGCCACTTTGCAAGCAGGTCTTGAGCTTGCTAAATACCTAAATTGCAAAGGCTTTATTTTATGCTCTTCGACAGGTGTCTACCCAACTGACAATGGTCAATACGACGAAACTACAGAAATTAATTGTCAATCAGCGCGCCAACAACTGCTATTTGATGCCGAGCAGTTAGTGTTAAATGCCGGTGGTAAAGTATTGCGTTTGGCAGGACTAGTTGGCCCTGGGCGCGATCCGGGTAAGTTTGTTGCTGGTAAAGAGCTTTCTAGCTCAAGTCAGCAGGTAGTGAACATGGTACAACAGCAAGACGTGATAGCGGCGATTTTGGCTGTACTTGAAAATTGGTCTAACGCGAGCAGCATTTATAATGTTGTCAATCCGGCGCATCCAACAAAAGTGGATTACTACCAGCAAAAATGCTCTGAGCAAGGCAATCAACCACCCACTTTCACAAGCCATGATAAAGGCGAACGAATCATTGATGGTTCAGCGATAGAGACACTGAATTTTCTTTATCAAACGCCTATTTAGCTACTTTTTAAAAGTAAGGTGACCGCCTAGCCGGTATTTACTACCCGGTGAGACTAAGCGTGCAAAGCTTACAATACCTTGTGATGACCAGGTTCGGCGGATCACTTGTAAGCATGGCTCTTCGTTATAAAGATTGAGCCATTCACACATTTCTGGATTTGGCATAATTGCTTCAACCGTGTGACGTGCTTCGGTTAGTGGAGCATTCTGCGATAAATATTCGTGGGGTGTTAGGCTGTGAAAGTCTTGCTGTAAGTAGTCTTTAGCAAGAGCTGGGTTCACAAAACGCTCTTCAACTTGCAAAGGTTGCTCGTTTTCATTGTGCACAATCACACTTCGATAAACATGGCTGTCGACCTCGACACCCAAAGCAATCGCAATTGGCGCTATAGCGCTAATTGATTCCATCACTAAAATAGTACAACTGTAGTTGCTGTTTCGTGCTTTAACTTCATCGGCAATGTTTTTGATTTCAAGTAGTGATGATTGTGATTTGAAGTTGGCAACAAAAGTACCTTGGCCTTGGCTGCGCGTTAAAATACCGGCATCGGTTAATTCACAGAGTGCGCGCCTAGCTGTCATGCGGCTAACTTGAAATTGACTAGTTAGTTCGTTTTCAGACGGGACACGGTCGTTTTCTTGCCATTCTCCCGATTGAATATTTTCCAAAATGAATTCTTTTATTTGCGCAAACTTAGGGACGCTCATTATGAAAAGTTTATTAGTAAGTTAATGGTATGTTACAAGGTGACATAATTTCCTTGTATATACAAGATGAGTTGATAAACTTTAAGCAATTTAAATTTAGGCTCATACTGAGCCTTTAGCAAGCATCAAAATAATAGGTGAAAAATGCACACAACCAACAATGATCAAGCGCTCTGGGATTTACTGATCACAGATGCCAATATCGCCACAATGGATCCTGCTGTCGATGCACCATACGGCGCCATTGAAAATGCAGCGATTGCCGTTAAAGATGGCAAAATTGCCTGGTTAGGTGCACAAACTGATTTACCTGAGTTTGACGCACTCGCAACGCCAACTGTGTCTGCAAAAGGGCAGTGGTTAACACCTGGATTGATTGATTGTCACACTCACTTAGTATTTGCTGGTAGCCGCGCAGAAGAATTTGAGCAGCGTTTACAAGGTGTAAGCTATGAACAAATCGCTGCAAAGGGAGGCGGTATTGCAAGTACGGTACGTGCAACCCGAGAAGCCGACCACGAAACCTTATTTGTTAGTGCAAAAGAGCGTTTAAATGCGTTATACGCAGAAGGCGTGACTACGGTAGAGATTAAATCGGGTTATGGCCTTGATTGCGAAAACGAAATTAAACTACTTGAAGTGGCTCGTTTACTCGGTGAAAATCACCCGGTTGATGTTAAAACCACCTTTTTAGGTGCTCACGCGTTACCGCCTGAATATAAAGGCCGTAGCGATGAGTATATTGACTTGGTGTGCGGTGAAATGCTTGACCGTGTTGTTGAGGCTGATTTAGCTGATGCGGTTGATGCATTTTGTGAAAACGTTGGCTTTAGTAACGAGCAAACTCGCCGTGTGTTTGAAGCGGCTAAAAAGCACAACTTACCGGTTAAGTTGCACGCTGAGCAGCTATCTAATCAACATGGTGCAGAGCTTGTTGCAGAATTTAATGGCTTATCTGCTGATCATATTGAACACTTAGATGAAGCAGGCATTCAAGCAATGGCCAAAGCAGGCACTGCTGCGGTATTGTTGCCTGGTGCATTTTACTTTTTACGCGAAACAAAGTATCCGCCAATTGAACTACTCCAGCAGTATCAAGTTCCTATCGCTATTTCAACTGACTTTAATCCGGGGACTTCACCATTATGTTCATTGCACTTAATGATGAATATGGCATGTACTATTTTCCGCATGACGCCTGAACAAGCATTAGCAGGGGTAACGCGCAACGCCGCAGGTGCTTTAGGTCTTGATGACCGTGGAGTGTTAAAAGTAGGTGCTCGGGCTGATATTGCCCACTGGCAAATATCCCATCCAGCACAATTAAGTTACCAGTTTGGCGTAAATAAACTGTTAAATCTGTGGATTTTGGGTAGACTTAGTTAGATAAGTTTTATTACGCAGTTTGGATTACATGTCATTGATTTTTAGTTTAGCGAGTAGTACTCAACTCGTAAATTTAACAAGTGATGTTGTGCCAGTGTTTTTAGCTGGTAGTGTCTTTATGGCAATTATTTGTGCCTTATGCGTAACCCATAATCCTATCTTGAGACTTAGCCTAGTCGTTAATGGCGTTCTAGGTTTAGCTATCCTAAGTTTAGGATTACCTTGGCTGGTTATATTGCTTGCTTTAAGTTTATGTTTTCATTTATGGCAAGCATTTCGTACCACAAATTGGCTTGCCATTATTTTGAGTGTGGCTAGTGCTATTTTATTTGCTGTTTTATATTCAGCCCACCTATTACTCGATATAGCTTTATATTGGCTTGTTTTCTCTGTTGTCATTTTATCTATCTCGGGCTTTTTTAATTACGAAGAGCCCGAAGATGAAGAGCTGGTTGAGGTTGAGCCCTTGTATCACGATGAGTTAGATGCGACCCCACTCACAGGCTTACCTGATCGTAATGCACTTAGAAATAGCTTTGTTGCATGGACTGAAGAGCACTCAGCGAACTGCGCACTAGTGATGATCCGCCTTGAAGGTTTTAACGATGTTAACCAGCATATTGGTCGTGACTTTGGTGATTTGTTATTAGCACAATCGGCTACACGAATTAAACAACAACTCAATGTTAATGCTGTTCTTAGTGTGGCAAGTAATACAGGTAGTGCTGAAAAGTTGGCGCATTTAGGGGGGTTAAATTTTGCGTTTATTTGCTCACTTGAAGAACAAAAACATCTTCACGAGCAGTTGATCAGCCAAATTAGGCAAGTCACACTAAAACCATTTAACGTTGCTAATTGCACCATTGAAGTGAAAGTGCGTGCTAGTTATGTGAACTGCGACGAGCCAGACTATAGCTTCGAAAATCTAATTTCATTTGCCAACCTTGCCCTTGACTCAAACCCTGAGCGAGCAATTGTGCCTTATCACCCGCAAATGATGATCGAGCAATTAGAACAACAAGCACGATTGCGCGAGTTAGCACATCTAGATTTTGCCAGCGAACTTGAATTGTATTTTCAGCCGGTTATCCGCAATAGCGACGAGCAAATTGAATTTTTAGAATTGCTGTTGCGTTGGCAACACCCTAAACAAGGCATTCTTTCAGCGAATAAATTTATTGATGATATTCGTGTCGCTGGGCTTAGCTACCCCGTTGCTGCCTACGTTATTGAGCGCGCTGCCGAACTAGCTATGGCGCTGCGTATGGAAGGTATTGAATTACCTCTTAGTATCAATGTGTTTGGCCCTGAAATGCTGCATGAAGAGTTTATCGAGTTTGTTGATCGCATTATGGCTGAGCACCGCTTAGAACCGGGTGATTTAATCATTGAATGCCCGCTCGATTTATTTATGAACTTAGATGAGCAGGGTAAAGCTATGGTTGCAAGGCTAAGTAGTATTGGCATCAAATTGTGTATTGATGGATTTGGTGACACACCTATTTGGCTTGCTAAATTACCTAACCTCAATGTTGAGTACATTAAAGTGGCTGCATCACTAACCGCTGACTTTGCCCATCAAAGCCAAGTTCGCAGTCTGGTTTCTGGCATGGTGGATATGCACAGTCAAAACAATGCGAAAGTAATTTGTGAAGGGGTAGAAACCATAGAACAGCTTAAATTTGTTAAGTCGCTGAACACCTACGCCGCACAGGGCTATTACTTTAATTACCCGCTTAGCAGCGTAGGTATGATGTCATGGTTAAAACAGTGGCGGTTAGAGCATCAGGGTTGAGTTAGCGAGTTTCAAGAGTAAAGTTAGCGAGTTACTAGAGGAAAGAGTTATATAGAGCTTTCAGCCGTCAGCTATCAGATTGAAAGTTAGCGAGCAGTTTGACTCGTTACATCGCGTTTTATCTCGAATCTTGCTTCCAATTTAAGTGGCGCGGCATAAAGCCGCTGATACAGGTAGGCGTGAAACTTGTTTCGCGCGTCTGACCGCTGAAGGCTGAGAGTTGAAGGCTGAGAGCTGACCGCTTCTATGTGTTGAGTATCGCTTCGTTCGACCAGACCTACCTAAAAATCAGTCGTTACCTCGTTGCTCGCACCTTTCTAACCGTCTTCTCTTGCCTGCAAATACGCATTCACCAAGGCTGTGATGATTTGGCCGGCATCGTTCATTCCAGCTTCTAAACCTACTGGGTGTTGCGATGGTGCGCCTTCACATAAATGTAAGTAGTGAGCGGTTGTTTGACTGGCAGCTAAATGCACAAAATGTTCTGCATCACTAACACTGAAACCACAGTTAGTATAAGCACTTACAGGCATTAATGAGATGCTGTCTAGGTCTAATTCTACTCCAAGCGGTGCATTATCAAACTGAGCTAAAGCATGTTTACATGCTGAAGATAAATCGACTTTGCGACGGACCTGAATGTCTTGATAGCTATCAAACGTGAAGTTTGCGTTAGTCAGGGCATCCATAATCGCTTGGTTATTTTTAAATTCGTGTAAACCCATGACATGATAATCAGCAAGGTGGTTTTCGCTGTACGCATATCTAAAGCCATTGCCGCTATGACGGCCTTCACACTCTCTGAAATCAGCATGAGGGTCTAAGTTAATAGCGTTCACTGGTTTGCCATGTTGCTTACTAAGGGCACGTAATATGCCCAGGCAGTTGTTATGGCCGCCGCCAATTACAATTGGTTCAAGGCCTGCTGCAAAAATCATTGCAAGTACTTGCTCAACGCGAGTGTCGATATCGCCGCACAGTTCACGAAGTTTGGCTAAGTCTGCTTCGTTTTTATTATCAAGGTTAATAGCCTGTTGGTTTAAATCGTCAAGGTCAACTTCGCCAAGTAGCAGCACACGTTCATGATTTAAAAACTGATTATGCGTTTGGTTTAAAAAGCGCTTTAAAAAAGCCTGCCATGCTTGCCCAGAGCCACCATTGCCTAAGTTAGCTCGAGGTCCAATATCTTCACATACGCCAACTAAAACATAGCGAATACCGAATTGTTTTGCATCGATGAGGGCTTGTGGGGCATTAACTTGAGTGTCGAGAAGGGCAAGGGCTTGCCAAGCTTTAAGTTCGTTAGCGCGGCGAGCACATAAGTGCCTCACCGCCGCTTCATCATAAATTTTAAGGTAATTTGTCACCGAGATTAGTCTTCTATTATTTCTAACTCTAATTCTTCAGCAGATAATATAATACCGGTGCTATCAGCGTAAACAAAGTCGTCATCAAAGAAAGATACGCCTGCGAAGTTAACGCCAATGCCATCTTCACCTGCACCTTCACTATCTGCAGCAACAGGAATAGACGCAATTGCTTGAATGCCTAAGTCTAGCTCTTCAAGTTCATCAACATGGCGAATTGCACCGTAAACTATAATGCCTTGCCAGTTGTTTTCTAATGCGATTTCAGCCAGCTCTATATCAATAAGGGCGCGTCGGGTTGAGCCACCACCATCAATCAATAACACGCTGTCGGTACCATCGGTTGATAAAATCTCGCGGATCAGCTCGTTATTTTCAAAGCATTTAACGGTTTTGACTCGACCACTAAAGCTTGGGCGTCCACCAAAATTGATAAACATTGGTTCGAGCACATCAACCACATCTGCAAAGTGGTCGCATAAATCAGAAGTGCTGTAATCCATTTTTTCATCCTCTAAAGAGACTGTCTGTTTAGTACTCAGTATACCCTGATACAACTCAATAACAACGACTTAATAGCGGTTTATTAGTTTAAATCAAAGGAATCTCGTTATCGCAACATTAGTGTCTCAAAAGCGTCACCTAATTGTTATTTTTAGCGCCTAAGCTGAGATGAGTATAAAAATTAGACGCAAAGTATGATAAGGAGCTCACCATGGCAAACAACATACTTACTAAATTGGCAAAAGTGGATGAACAGCTGTTTTTAAGTGTGTTTAATGATGCTTCGCCAATTTGGCTCAGAAGATCAGCGCTCGGGTTTTCGAAAAGTGGCGATGGCGGACTTTACGTAATGTTGTTTTTTGGTTTTTGGTGGTTTACCGAGCAGCTGCATTTTCAGCAACTTGCGATGAGTATATTGGTGGGCTTTGCAATTGAGCGGCCTATTTACTTTTTAGCTAAAAAGCGGATTGCGCGGGTAAGGCCTTGCGATTGCTTAGTGCAAGGCGCTTATTTAGTACCAAGTGATCAGTTTAGCTTACCGTCAGGACATAGTGCAGGGGCATTTGTGGTGGCGACTATTTTGACTATGTATTTTCCTGAATTTGCTGTGCTGTGGTTGATGTGGGCATCAGGGGTGGCGGCATCAAGGGTGATTATTGGTGTGCATTACCCCGCTGATGTAGTGATTGGTGCAGTGATGGGATCAAGTTGTGCAGTATTAGCAGTGATGGTGGTGGAATCTATATGAGAATTTTGTACGGTATTCAAGGTACGGGTAATGGACATATTACTCGAGCTCGAGTGATGGCAACAACTTTTAAAGCGTTGGGAGTCGATGTTGACTATGTGTTCTCGGGCCGTAAAGAACAAGACTACTTTGATATGGACGAGTTTGCTGATTATCGAGCTTTTCGCGGCTTGTCGTTTACCAGCAAATCGGGGCAAGTTGATAGCTTTAAAACATTAAAAAATGCGCGCCCACTTCAGCTTATAAGAGATATAAAAAACCTTGATTTGCGTCACTATGATTTAGTTTTTAATGACTTTGAACCAATCACCGCGTGGGCTGCTAAACAGCAAGGTATCCCTGTTATTGGTATGAGCCACCAAGCTGCATTTTTATCTGATAAAGTACCGATGTTTGGCCGTGCCTTCTTTCGCCGTGCGCTGATCCGTAACTATGCGCCAGCCAGTGTTTATTTAGGTGTCCATTGGCAACCCTATGCAGAGAACATAATTCCGCCATTTATTGCCAATCATCATCATGATAACCCGGTTATGGTCGAAAATAAGGTATTGGTTTACCTGCCTTTTGAGAATCTAGACAGTGTAGTTGAGTACTTAAAAGACTTTCCTGAACGTGAGTTTTATTGTTATCACCCTGATGCGCAAGATTGTTCAATCGGGAATATTCATTTGCGGGCTCCCTCACGCGTTGGGTTTTTAAATGACCTAGCCAATGCTGGTGGTGTAATTGGTAACGCCGGGTTTGAACTTGCAAGTGAAGCATTGCAGCTTGGTAAAAAGTTATTGTTAAAACCGCTTGGTAAGCAATTTGAGCAGGGGATTAATGCGCAGACTTTATTGTCGATGGGAGCTGCTCATGTAATGAGCTATTTAAACCCTAATGCGATGGATGATTGGTTGCAATCTCCACAGAACAAAAAACTCAATTTTCCCAGCGATCCAGCGCCCTTGGTTGATTGGTTGCAAAAAAAACAATGGGGAAAACTGGAACAATTACATAAAAACCTATGGCAAAAGGTTGATTTAGAAGAAAAGCTGATTGTTTAAAGGTACCTTATACTGGAAAATGCACGGCAAATTTAACCACTTTTTATTAGCTGCTTTAAATAGTTTAGCTATACTTTAAATGCATGTTTCTATAAGGCACTTTGAATGAATGTATTACAAAACTTAACTATTAAGCGTCGTTTACAGTTAAACGCGCTCGTTGTTGGTCTTGCAATGATTGTGATGCTGTGTGTAATCATCTTTGAGTCGCGCATGATGCTTAAGCTCAACGAAACAATTCAAAATGCGGAGGAGCTCGACATTCATGAACTTGCGATGCGTAAGCATGAAAAAAACTTTTTGTTTTACAAAGATGTCGATAGCCTTGAGCTTTTTGAGAAAGAGTATTCGCAGCTAAAAATTAAAATGGCGAGACTAGACGAGTTAGTGAAAGATTTGTCGATGGACTCATCTAATCTAAATGAATTTAGACGTCTTGCGAAAACTTATTACGATGACTTCAATGAAGTTGTGGAACTACAAAAGAAAATTGGCTTACACCCTAAAGATGCACTTTATGGTGATTTACGTGGTGCGGTGCATCAAGTAGAAACATTATTAAGTGAGCGCGAAAACTATAAATTACTAGCTTTAATGCTACAGCTTCGCCGCGCAGAAAAAGACTTTATGTTGCGCTTTGACTTAAAATATTTGAGTAAATTTAACGATTTAGTCACAAACTTCCAATCAGAAATTAAAAATGCTGGATTCGATGCAAATTACGAAAATCAATTAATTAATTTGCTTGCGACTTATCAAAGTAAATTTAAGGCTTTAGTTGATGCACAGGTTGCCTTAGGTCTGGATTTAGATTCAGGTGCACTCGGTGAGATGAAACACAGTGTTGGACTCAGTGATGCTATTGTTACAGAGCTGACAGATCAAACAAAGGCCTTCGTCGAATCAAGTGCAGCCACTGCGCAGCTAATTGCACTCATTGTATTTATTATTGCGAGCATTTTAGTGATGGTATTAGTTTACTTTACTAGCCGCTCAATTATTCAGCCTATTGAACGTGTGTACCACACGATTAACGAGATTCGTCGTAATAACGACTTAAGCATGTCGATTACTCAATCAGGTAAAGATGAAATCACCACTATGACGATCGACTTTAATAGTTTGATTAGTGATTTCAAAAAGCTTATTTATGAGGTAAATACAGCGCTAAGTACCCTTAATGTGGCTACAGAGCATTTATCTGAGACGACAGCTGCGACCAGTTCAGGTATGCAAGAACAACTTCATGAAGCCGATATGGTTGCCACGGCGGCGACTGAAATGCAGGCGACGATTCAAGATATCTCGCACAACACTGAAGCTGCAGCGAAAAAAGCTGAGTCAACTAACTTAAGTGCGCAGCAAGGCCGTTCAGAAGTTGAATCAACAGTGGTGCAAATTAATCACTTATCCGATTCACTCGGTAATGCCTCAAGTGTGGTTTCACAGTTAGAAAAAGACGCCGAAACAATAGGCTCTGTACTTGATGTTATTCGTGGCATTGCTGAGCAAACAAATTTACTGGCACTCAATGCGGCAATTGAAGCAGCACGTGCTGGCGAGCAAGGTCGAGGCTTTGCGGTGGTTGCTGATGAAGTACGTTCACTTGCGCAGCGTACTCAAGACTCAACTCAAGAGATCGAGAGTATCATTTCAACCTTACAAGGGCGCACTCAAGAAGTGGTGAGCATTATGCAGCAATGTCGTACACAGGGTGGCGAAAGTGCAGCACAGGCAAGTAAAGCCGGTGAGTTACTGCGCTCAATCACCGAAGATGTTCAAACCATTATGGATATGAGTACTCATATCGCTACAGCAATTGATGAGCAAAGCCAAGTGGCTTCTGAGGTGAACAAAAACGTGGTACGTATTCGTGATATCGCTCAAGAGGCATCAGGCCATGCGGCAACTAACGCACAAACTAGCGAAGAAGTGTCTGAGCAAGCGCGTGTACTTTATCAGGCAATAGATAAGTTTAAAGTTTAATGAGTATACCCAAGCCACCCCAAGATGCAGAGTTCAGCGTTTCACAGGTGATTAATATCAAGGCGTTACTTTGCAAGAGTCAGTCCCTTTTAAGAAGTAACAAGGATGAGAGTAAGTTCCTGTGAAGCGCCCAACGGGTTGGTTTAAAAGCGATTTATACTGCGTTATTGATTTGAACAATAGAACCACTATTACTTGCAATCAATGCCTTGCCTAAATCGCTTTTAATTCCAACTGAAACTCGCATCTTGAGGTGGTTTGGGTATATAAAAAAAGCGCGGTGACGGTGCCGTCATCGCGCTTTTTTTTAGGTGTGCTTTATCGAGGCATTTTGATAGGTATTAAGGCACGAACTTAATAGGCACACTGTCCTTATTTGCTTCGTGCTCGGTGACTCTAGCTTGGTATTGCTGCCAAAGCTCGTCATGGTTAGCATGTAGCTCGCTAAGATAGTGCCAGCTAAATAAACCGCTATTATGATTGTCGCTAAATACCAGTCGAATTGCATAATGACCAACAGGCTCAATCTTGCTAATTCCTACTTGCTGCTTATCAAGCACTAGTTTCATCGGCTCATTACCATGTCCTTGTACTTCAGCTGAAGGTGAGTGAACACGCAAAAATTCAGCACTAAATTGAGCAATAGTCTGATCATCAAAATGAACATCTAATACTTTGCTAACGCTGTGATAATGCACTTTAGTGACTTCTTTCATGTGAGCCTCGTATGTACGATTTATAAACTAAAAAGCCTCCAACTGGAGGCTTTTGATTATAACGCTAAATTGTTGATTAAAGAATGAAGCGACTCAAATCTTCATCTTCAACAAGTGCACCTAAATGCTGCTCAACGTAGTTGGCATCAATTGTCAGTGTTGACCCTGCTTTTTCTGAGGCATCAAATGAAATTTCTTCCATTAGTTTTTCCATCACTGTGTGTAAGCGACGTGCACCGATGTTTTCGGTTTTTTCATTTACTTGCCAAGCCGCTTTCGCAATGCGTTCAATGGCATCATCTGTAAACTCAACCTCAACTTGTTCTGTTTTTAACAGCTCACGTTGTTGCTCTGTCAATGAAGCGTGAGGCTCAGTTAAGATACGTTTAAAGTCATCAGCACTAAGCGCTTCAAGCTCAACACGAATTGGTAAACGACCTTGCAGCTCTGGGATCATGTCTGATGGTTTAGCCATTTGGAATGCGCCTGATGCGATAAACAACATGTGGTCTGTTTTAACCATGCCGTGTTTAGTGCTTACCGTTGAGCCTTCGATTAATGGTAGTAAATCGCGTTGTACACCTTCACGGCTAACATCTGGGCCAGAAGCTTCACCACGTTTACAGATTTTATCGATTTCATCGATAAAAACGATACCGTTTTGCTCTACCGCGAAGATAGCTTGCTCTTTTAACTCTTCAGGATTAACAAGTTTTGCGGCTTCTTCTTCAACTAATAGTTTGAATGCTTCTTTGATCTTCAGCTTACGCTTGCTGCGCTTATCACCACCCATATTTTGGAACATGCTTTGTAGCTGGTTGGTCATTTCTTCCATACCAGGAGGAGCCATGATCTCAACATTTGGTTGTGCTTGTGCAACATCGATATCAATTTCTTTGTCGTCTAATTGGCCTTCACGTAATTTCTTACGGAAAGATTGACGAGTAGAAGAGTTCTCTTCTGTTTTTGATTCACCAAATGTATCGCGTGCTGGTGGTAAAAGAGCATCTAAAATGCGTTCTTCTGCCGCTTCTTCAGCGCGGTGTTTAAATTTTTTAGTTTGTTGTTCACGTGTCATTTTAATTGAAATATCAACTAAATCACGGATGATCGTTTCAACTTCTTTACCAACATAGCCCACTTCAGTGAACTTGGTTGCTTCAACTTTAATGAAAGGGGCATTAGCAAGTTTGGCTAAGCGGCGAGCAATCTCAGTTTTACCCACACCAGTAGGACCAATCATTAAAATATTTTTTGGTGTTACTTCAGCGCGTAAATCGTCGCTCAGTTGCATACGGCGCCAGCGATTACGTAGCGCGATTGAAACTGCTTTTTTAGCTTTAGCTTGGCCAATAATATGTTGATCAAGCTCGTGAACGATTTCTCTTGGCGTCATCTCAGACATGGCAGTTCCTATTACAATTCTTCAATAGTTTGGAAATTATTCGTGAATACACAGATATTGCCTGCAATTGTTAGGCTTTTCTCTACAATGTCACGTGCACTTAGGTCGGTATTTTCTAGTAGCGCTGTGGCTGCTGATTGTGCGAAGTTACCACCACTGCCAATCGCAATTAGGTCGTTTTCTGGCTGCACAACATCACCGTTACCTGTGATAATTAATGAAGCAGTTTCGTCTGCGACTGCTAATAGTGCTTCGAGCTTTCTAAGTGCGCGATCACTACGCCAATCTTTGGCCATTTCTACGGCAGCCTTAGTCAGGTTACCTTGGTGCATTTCTAGTTTGCTTTCAAATCGTTCGAAAAGGGTGAAGGCATCAGCAGTACCGCCAGCGAAACCAGCGATTACTTTGCCATTATAAAGACGTCGAACTTTGCGGGCGTTGCCCTTCATTACGGTATTACCAAGTGAAACTTGGCCGTCGCCACCAATAACGACCTTGTCGTCGCGGCGTACACTTACAATAGTGGTCATGATTATTCCTCATCATCGAGCGGCGAAGCCGCTCGTAAAAAGCGATTGATGAGGTGTTTATATGGGTGAATGAACTAAAATCAAGTCCAAAGCCAAATTCCGCAGCCCATTATTTTGATGCGTTTAAGTTTATTCTTGTCACTTTCGGCTAAACGTTTGGTTTCGTAAGGGCCTAAGCGCACTTTATACCAAATACCATTACTGCCTTGTGTTTTCTTTACCTCGGCAACTAAGCCTGCAAAAGCGATTTTTGCTTTTAATGTTTGTGCTTGTGCCATGGTTCTAAAAGAGCCGCATTGCATTACATAAGGGCCTTTTTGTTCAATCTCTTTGACCTCGACTTGAACTTCATGCTCTTTAATCTCCTTAATGAACTCAGGCGTTTTAGGAGGCGGAATGATAGCTTCTTCTTTTTTAACTGGGTTTGCTTGCTGCTCTACTAACTCAGGATCGGCATTATGTTTGATATACCACAAGCCGTAACCAAACCCGCCTACTAAGATAAGCGCAATTAAAACAAGAAAAATTGGGAAGGGCTTTTTTGCCGGGGCTTGTTTTTTATTATTTCGATTTGCTGGTTTTTTATTTATGTAATCGTGTTGTGCCATGATTCTTAATTGGCCTTAAATCATATCTATAGGATCAACATCTAGGCTCCAACGCACCTTTTGCGCTAATTTACTGGTACTTATATAGTCAACCATCTGCGCTAAATATTGGTGTAAGTGAGAGCGTTCCTGCGCCTGAATATGTAATTGAAAGCGATATTTACCTGCTACACGTTCCAGTGGCGCAGGTATCGGACCAAGCAATTGTATACCAGATACGTTCTGGACAGGAACCAAATCAGTTAAAAAATCGACCACTTGATTAATGTTATGCCCTTCTGCACGAACCATGGCCATATTAGTGACAGGTGGAAGCTGCGCATCTTCTCGCTCTGTGAGTGCATAGCGGGCAAAATCTTGGTAACCATTATTTACTAGGTCTTGTAGTAGTGGATGCTCAGGAAAGTGAGTTTGCAGTAATACTTGCCCTGGCTCACCACTTCGCCCAGCACGGCCTGCCACTTGTGTAACTAGCTGTGCTAAATGCTCTGTCGCGCGAAAGTCACAGGAATATAAACCACTATCGACATCTAAGATTAAAACGAGACTCACATCGGCAAAGTGGTGGCCTTTTGCCAACATTTGCGTACCGACTAAGATACGAGCACCACCTTGATTAATATCATCAAGTGCTTTCTCTAAGCTGCCTTTACGACGGGTTGAGTCGCGGTCAATACGACTAATCGGAATATCAGCGAAGGTTTGTGTTAAAAACTCTTCAATTTGCTCAGTGCCTTTACCATTTGGAAAAATCTGCGTGCTGCCACAATCTGGACACTGATGGGGCACCTGATGTTGTTCACCACAGTGGTGACAAATCATCTGGCCAATGGCTTTATGAAAGGTTGCACTGGTGCTACAACGTGAGCACTCACTTAGCCAACCACACTCATGACATATGAGGGTAGGTGAAAAACCTCGGCGGTTTAAAAACACCATCACTTGCTTGCCTCGCTCTAAATGTTGACGCATATAGGCAAGGCTGGCATGGGCAATACCAGCTTGTTCTGGTTGGCCTTTCATATCGATTAATTGGAACTGATTATCAGTGCTGGTTTGGGCGCGTTCAGTAAGACTCAATAACTGATATTTGTTATTAATTGCTTTGTGTAAGGTTTCAAGTGCCGGTGTGGCGCTACCTAAAACCAGTGGAATATTATGCTGGTATGCTCTATAAGCGGCTAAATCTCTGGCATGATAACGTAACGTGTCTTGCTGTTTAAACGAGCTGTCGTGCTCTTCATCAACAATGATCATCCCAAGCGATAAAAAGGGTAAGAAAATACTCGAACGTGTACCGATCACTATGGCACAACTGCCTTTTTCACAGAAACGCCAGGTTTGTAAGCGTTCATTGTCTGTTAGTGCTGAATGCCATAGCATTATTGGTGTATCAGGAAATCGGCGACGAAAACGGTTAACGGTTTGAGGTGTTAAGCCAATTTCGGGCACTAATACTAAGGCTTGTTGACCTTTTTTAAGTACTTCTTCTAGGCATTGCAAATACACTTCAGTTTTACCACTTCCGGTAACCCCTTCAAGTAAAAAGCTAGTAAAGCCGCAAGCTTGATTAATGCTGGTACAGGCAACGGCTTGCTCTTTATTAAGAATTGGTTTGTTTCCAACGGTCGGCACGCGTTGCTGCCATTGGTTATCATGTTCGATAAACTGAGTGATCAATTCTTTATCGAGTAGGCCGTCGATGGTTTTTTTTGTAAATCCGAGTGCTTTTAATTCAGTAACAGATGATTTGCCCGATTCGGCTAGCTGCTTTAATAAACTCAACTGGGTTTTTGCTTTTAGTGATGGAAGCTTTGCGCCTTTATCGGTCAGCTCAACCATATTAATACTGGTTTTATCTGGACATTCGCCTTGTCTTAAAGCAGCCGGAAGTGCCGTATGAATGGTTTCACCCAATGGGTAACAGTAGTAGCGGGCAGTAAATTTTAGCAAGGCTAGATGCTGCTCTGATAAAACTGGTGTGTCGTCTATTACATCAATAATAGCTTTAATTTTGTCTGCAGGAACTTCTGTTGATGTTTTTAGAGCGAGTACCACAGCGACCTTTTTTTGACTGCCAAATGGCACACGAACTCGCATACCTGGCTTTAAGTCAGGGCTATGCAGCAGCTGTTCAACTTTATAATCGAAGGTACGCTGTAAAGGGACTTTTATGGCAACTTCTACAAAGTGCATAACAACTCAACTGAAACAAAGATAGAAGGATAATGTACTAAAATTACTGTTAAAAACCTACCAACAAATACTGAACAACAGGCCACTTGATTATTTTTTTAGCGAAAGATGCATTTAAAGCTTGTCGCAAGGTCACTTGAGCTATAAAATACGCGGCCTATTAATTGTATTAACTGCGTATGGTGCCAGACTTCGGGTTTGGAGAGCGATACGGCCTTAACTAGAGGTTCCCTATGAAAGAAGGTATTCACCCTAAGTACGAAGCTATCACTGCAACTTGTTCATGTGGTAACAAATTCGAAACTAGCTCAACTCTTTGTAAAGACATCCACTTAGACGTATGTTCTGAGTGTCACCCGTTTTACACTGGTAAGCAAAAGATTCTAGACACTGGCGGCCGTGTTGATCGTTTCAACAAGCGCTTCGGTGCACTTAGCAGCAAGAAGTAATTTCTGCTGTTTAGTTAAAAGAAGCACCTTAGGGTGCTTTTTTTATACCTAAAATTCATTAAGTATACTTTGAACTCATCACTAACTTACCATCTTCACTTATTTCTTTTGCATAACTATTTCTGAGTGTTATGCCCACTATGTCGCTAATTGTGCAGACAAAGTGTAAACCCTTGGCTATATTCTTTTTTGTATAAATGCATACCAATCCGCAATAATACTTAATTAAGCGTATTGGTATCTAAAAGTTATTAAAAATAATAATTTTAAATAATTTCGTAATTAAATGCTGTGAACTTCGTTGAAATGGCGGTTTTAGGCTAATTTCGGCTATTTGCAGTGTTCGTGCATACAAAATACAAAAACACGTGCTTAAAAGGCCATAAATAGGTGAATTTTTATGTCTAATTAATCGCAACTATGCACAGAAATTGTGGGGAAATCCTTTAAAATTAAGCGATATAGCTTATAACAGGATAGACCTGATAATACTTGGAATTTTTATACATTACAGGTATCGTACTGATGCAAGCTCTCTCACTTTTTAACTTTTTGCAGGATACTATCGCGTTATGTCAGATTTTCGTGAACAAGCATTACATTACCACGCTCACCCCGTTCCAGGTAAAATTAGTGTTGAACTAACCAAGCCAGCCGAAACGGTTAACGATCTCGCTTTAGCTTATAGCCCAGGTGTGGCTGAACCGGTCCGCGAAATTGCTGCTGATCCAGCAAATGCCTATAAGTACACAGGTAAAGGTAACATGGTTGCGGTTATTTCAAACGGTACCGCAATTTTAGGTTTAGGTAACTTAGGTCCGCTTGCATCAAAACCTGTAATGGAAGGTAAAGCCTTATTATTCAAACGTTTTGCTGGCCTTGATTCAATTGATATTGAAGTAAAACACCGCACAACAGAAGATTTCATCAATACGGTTGCTAATATTGCTGATACCTTTGGTGGTATCAACTTAGAAGATATTAAAGCACCAGAATGTTTTGAAATCGAAAAAGCGCTTATTGAACGCTGTGATATTCCCGTTTTCCATGATGACCAGCATGGTACAGCTATTGTTACTGCTGCCGGTATGCTTAATGCCCTTGAAGTACAAGGTAAAGATATCGAAGATGCCATTATTGTATGTTTAGGTGCCGGTGCTGCCGCAGTTGCTTGTATGGAGCTTTTAATTAAATGTGGCGCACTACGTGAGCACATCTATATGCTTGACCGTAAAGGTGTGATCCATACTCGTCGTGATGACTTAAACGAGTATAAGCAACTATTCGCTAATAATACTGATAAGCGTACATTACAAGATGTTATTGCTGATGCTGATGTATTTGTTGGTGTATCAGGTCCTAACCTATTAACTGCAGATGATCTTAAGCTAATGGCTGATAAACCAGTCGTGTTTGCGTGTTCAAACCCAGATCCTGAGATTGCACCAGAAGTTGCGCACAGTGCACGTAACGATTTAATTATGGCTACGGGTCGTTCAGACTTCCCTAATCAAGTAAATAACGTGCTTTGCTTCCCGTTTATTTTCCGCGGTGCGCTTGATGTGCGTGCAACGGCAATTAATGATGAAATGAAAATTGCGGCAGTACACGCTATTCGTGGTATCGCTAAAGAGTCTGTACCAAATGAAGTACTGAAAGCGGCTGGTGTTGAGTCACTAGAGTTTGGTGCTGAGTACATCATTCCTAAGCCAATGGACCCGCGTTTATTACCTCGTATTGCACGTGCTGTTGCTGAAGCTGCAGTGGAGTCAGGTGTAGCGCAAATCGAGATGCCAGAAGATTACATGCGTTAAACTTAATTACTCAAATTGTATAACGCTAATAAAAAACTCAGCCTTGGCTGAGTTTTTTTATATCTGCGATTATCGGCGGTGATCCGATGGCCGAAATACTTATTCTGAATCAAGCACTGGGATATCTAACCCCATTTCTTGCATAATTCTTTTAACTTCTTCAGGTACTTTTTCAGGGTTGTCTTTACGAAGGTCGTCATCATTTGGTAATGGTTGACCTGTAAAAGCATGTAAGAAAGCTTCACACAATAACTCGCTGTTCGTCGCATGACGCAGGTTATTGATCTGGCGGCGTGTACGCTCGTCAGTTAATACTTTTAATACGTTAAGTGGGATTGATACGGTAATCTTTTTTACTTGTTCTGATTTTTTACCGTGTTCTGCATATGGGTGAATGTATTCACCGTTCCATTTAGCCATAAGTTGTTTCGTTGCCTCGGTTGTCAGTGATTTACGCCTTATTCACAGCGCAAGATGCGGAAATTCTATCTCTTTAAAAAAGATAGTCAAATACTAGTTATTTAGCCATCTAGTGGTGTAAATGTATAAACTTCTATGTGTGAGCGATAAATGCTTTGACTTCTCATATTTGATCATCTAACCTTTTAGACGTCTAAACATCCAATTCAGGAATAGGTGATGAAATGAGCGATAAAAATAAAGCGACGATTACTGTTCGTCACGGCATCGAAGCCGATAAACATCATGGCGCGGTTGTACCGCCAATTTACTTATCAACCACCTATTCATTTGCTGATTTTGATACTAAGCGCCAGTATGACTATGGCCGCAGCGGTAACCCGAATCGCGATATCTTAGCTGAAACCTTAGCAGAACTTGAAGGTGGCGCTAGAGGTATTATTACTGCAACAGGTATGTCAGCAGTGCATTTAGCGACTCAGCTATTAAACAGTGACGACACCTTAGTGATCCCACATGACTGCTATGGTGGTAGTTATCGTTTATTCACTTCGCTTGAAAAGCGTGGCCTGTTAAAACTAAAAGTTTTGGATTTAACGAAATCTGAAAATCTCCAAGAAATTTTATCGATTAAACCTAAGTTGATTTGGATAGAAACGCCAAGTAATCCAATCTTGCGTTTAACAGATATTAAAGCAATCACTAGTATTGCTAAGCAGTGTGATGCTTTAGTTGCGGCTGATAACACCTTCTTATCACCTGCGCTGCAAAACCCAATTGAGTTTGGTGTTGATATTGTTGTTCACTCAACTACTAAATATATTAATGGTCACTCTGATGTGGTTGGCGGTGCGGTGATTGCTGCTACGCAAGAGCTAGGTGATGAGCTTGCTTGGTGGGCAAATAATATCGGTATTACTGGTGCACCATTTGACAGTTACTTAACGCTTCGTGGTTTACGTACTTTAAATGTGCGTTTAAAGCAGCATCAAGAAAATGCTTTTGCGATTGCGGAGTATTTAGAAAACTCTCCTTTTGTAAGCCAAGTTTATTATCCAGGCCTTGCTTCTCACCCACAACATGAGCTTGCTAAAGCACAGCAACGTGGTTTTGGTGGCATGGTGAGCTTTGATATTAAAGGCGACATTAACGATGCAGCAGCGTTTTTAACCAGTCTTAAAGACTTTAGCCTTGCAGAGTCGTTAGGTGGGGTAGAAAGCTTGATTTGTCACCCTGCGACTATGACACACGCAGGCATGGAGCCTAAAGCACGCCTTGAAGCCGGTGTGGGCGATACTTTGATCCGTATTTCTGTAGGCATTGAAGATGTAAAAGATCTTATCGCAGATTTAGACCGTGTTTTCAATTTAGTAAAACCAGGTCAAGGCCAGCAAGTTGCTAAAGCTGAAGTAAAACAAACACAGCAAGATACACAACAAAACGCGTCATTTAAGTTAACGCCTGCGCATACGGCATTGTGGTAGAAGAGATGGTAAATATTGTTCATAAATTTGGTGGCTCAAGCTTAAGCTCTGCAGATCGTTATCATGCGGTAGCTAACATCGTTCTAGCGAATACAGAGCAGGGTGACTGTGTGGTTGTGTCGGCATCAGGTAAAACAACCGATACTCTAGTAAAACTTTGGCAAAGTTACCAGCAGCAAGATAGACAAGCAGTTAGCGATATTTTATTGCTTATTGATAACAATCAACGAGCCTTAATTGAGCAATTACTTACAGGCCAGAATAAACAACAGGCGTTGGCGCAGCTAAATGATGAGCTTGCGGTTTTAAATGAATTAATTAGTCAACAGCAGTTACTTGAGGCGCCTTTACTTGCCCATGGTGAAGTATGGTCGGCGCGCTTGTTGGCCGCTTACCTAAATCAGCTCGGTGTCGCTGCGCAAGATGTTGATGCAAGGCAGTTATTTACTTTAAATGACGGGCAACTATTACATCAAAAAAATCAGCAGCAATGCACAAGTATAATTAGTAAGTCACACATAAACGTAGTAACGGGCTTTATAGCTGTGGATTGCCAAGGCAATACGGTTACATTAGGGCGCAACGGCAGTGATTACAGTGCGACGTTACTGGCCAGTTATACTTTTGCGAAACAAGTGTCTATATGGACCGATACACAAGGAGTGTTTAGTACAGATCCTCGTAAAGTTAAAAATGCGCTTAAATATGCCAAGGTTTGTCGCGAGCAAGCTAACTTATTAGCGCGTTTAGGTAATCCTGTACTGCATGCTAAGACGTTATCGCCGTTAAAAGGCACCGAGATCAAGCTAGTTGTTAGAAGTAGCTTTGATTGCGATGCAACGCCAACCGAAGTAGTAAAAGAAGGCTATAGCAAAGCAAAACGTTTTATTACTACCTTAGATAACATCGATTTATTACGGGTTGATAAACTTAGTAGTGGTGAAGTAGGTGAACTAAGCCAGTTAATCCAGCACAGCCTGCACCACTTTACTAAAGATGGCGATACTTACTTATTAGTGCCAGGCCAAAGCACTCATCAGGTTGTAGGCCACTTAGCGGGTCGCGCCAATATTGTTGAGTCTAATTTAAGTGGTTGTGCAGTGGTTGCACCAACAACTGATGTAATTACGCTTACAGATCAAGCGACAGCGCTTTTAAAAGAGCAAAGCATTCATCCTCGTTTTGTACAACAAGATGATAACTATGTGTTGATCTTAAATGACCAGGCAATTGATAGTGATGTTTTAACTCTTCTACATGACAAGTTAGTCAACAAAGGCCAAGAGCTGGCCATTATCGTTGCTGGTCTTGGTAATGTGGGTGAGGTGTTCTTATCGCAACTACAAGCTCAGTTTGCTCGTTTATCTGCTCAGTATAAAGTAAAAGTTGTTGCTCTTTTACGTTCAAAGCAAATGCTTTTTAGTGCCAGTGGTTTAAATACTGAAACATGGCAAGAGCAATGGCACAACGAAGCGCAAAGCTACAACAAAGCTGAGTTATTAGCACGTATCAATGAGCTTGATTATGAACACAAAGTAGTGATTGATATTACAGCCAGTGAGGCCTTTAGTCAGTTTTATCCTGATTTTATAGAACTTAACTGCCATTTGATCAGTGCAAACAAATATGCTGGCACCGCCGCCAGTAGTTGGTATCAAACATTACGTAATAATTTAGCCGAGCGAAATTTATTGTGGCGCTATAACACCAGTGTGGGGGCTGGTTTACCAATTAATTTTGCTTTAGCTGATTTACAAAATAGTGGTGACAGAATTAACCGTATTGAAGGGGTATTTTCAGGTACCTTGTCATGGTTATGCAGCAGCTATGATGGCAGTGTGCCGTTTTCAGATTTAGTGCTTCAAGCTCAGCAAATGGGCTATACAGAGCCAGATCCTCGTGAAGATTTATCTGGCCGCGATATGCAGCGTAAACTGCTAATTTTAGCGCGAGATCTCGGTCTTGATTTAGAGCTTGATGACATTGCTTTAACTCCACTCATGCCTGAAGCGTTAGCAATAGGTAGCTGGCAAGATTTTCTTGCAAATAAGCAGCTACTCGATGATTTTATGACTGAAAAAGCAAACTTGGCTGCAGCTGAAGATAAAGTTGTGCGCTATACCGGTGCTATTACATTAGTAGATGGTAAGGTCAAAGCACAAGTTGGCTTAGTCAATGTTGGCAAAGATGATGTACTAGCAGGTCTTAAACCGGGCGATAATATCTTTGTAATTAATTCACAGTGGTATTTAGATAATGCATTGGTGATCCAAGGCCCTGGAGCGGGCAAAGAGGTCACCGCAGCGGGGATTCACTCAGATCTTTATTGGTTAGTGAATAACCTAAAATAATTTTGCTGATCTTAGTTTAAATGGCTAAGCAAAAAGCGCCCTTTGGGCGCTTTTTTATTATCACAACTACTTATACAAATTGCTTAAAACAGCTCTTCTTCTGTGCTGAGCTTTTCTTCAAACACATCAGTAGGTTGATCAAGTACATACTTGGTTGGCGCAGTGCCTTTAATAAAGTACTCAAAGCGACTAGTGTAATCGTTTTTATGGCTTAAAAGGCCCGTCGCTAAGTCGATACGAACCGATACTAGCCCCTCAGGAAGTTCAATAGGTGCTTCTGGCATACCATCAAGGGCTGCACGCATAAAGTCGACCCATGCCGGTTGCGCTGTTTTAGCGCCTGATTCTGCACCAGATATTTGCGATTTATCGAGGTTATTATTATAGGTCGAACGGCCAAGGGCCTTACCTGGGTTATCAAAACCAACCCATACCGAAGTCATCACATTGCGGTTAAAGCCGCTGAACCAAGTATCAACAGAGTCATTGGTGGTACCTGTTTTACCGGCTAGGTCACGACGACCAAGGGCTTGTGCACGCCAGCCTGTACCACTCCAACCCGTTTTATGAGTCCAGCTACCGCCACCCCAAATAGCACTGTGCATAGCTTGTGAAATTAAGAAAGCATTTTGCTTTGAAATGATTCGTGGTGCACAACGTGGGGCGCTAGTAACCTGAGTATTTGGAATATTTATCTGAGTATCATCCAGAGATGCAAATTCAGGGGTAATGGCTTGTTGTGGTTCATCACAGGCAAGTTCAGGCTCTGTTTTAAATAACACATTTCCGGCAGAGTCTTGAATTTCTGAAATAAAGTATGGAGTAATTAAGTGCCCACCATTAGCAAAAGTACTCATCCCCCTCGCAAGTTCAAGAGGAGTGATAGAGGCGCTGCCAAGTGCCAGCGATTCACTACGGTTAATATCACTGTTTAAAAAACCAAACTTAAGCAAATGATCGGCTGTGCGCTCAAGACCAACACCACGTAATAAGCGTACCGAAATTACGTTTTTCGACTGGGCAAGTGCTCTACGAATACGGATAGGTCCATTATAAACCGCAGGACTGTTTTTCGGGCGCCATGCGACACCTTGACTTTTATCCCACTGATTAATTGGTGCATCATTCAGAATAGAAGCGAGTGTATATCCATTTTCAAGTGCCGCTGAATAAATAAACGGCTTAATGTTTGAACCTACTTGACGTTTTGCTTGGACTGCACGATTGTATTGGCTTTGCTCAAAACTATAACCACCAACAATCGCTTTAATACGACCATCTTGTGGATCTAGTGAAACCAATGCGCTCGAAGCTTCGGGCACTTGGCTTAATATATAGCTGTCATCTGCATTTTTACGCAGCCAAATTTGCGCTCCAGCCGTTAGGATTTCACCAGCGGTTTTTGGTGCGAAGCTTTGACGGTATCGCGTAATATATTTACGTGCCCATTTTAAGCCATCCCACTCAATAGTAACTTGTTCGCCGCTTTTTAAAAGCACATCGATTGACTGTTCTGCGACATTTGTTACAACACCAGCCAATAACGGGCCAAATTCTTTAACATCTTTTAGTTTATTTAAGATTTCTTCTTGGCTAAGTGGGCTCTCGTTTTCACTGTCCCATAACTGTGCCGTAGCACCACGGTAGCCATGACGCATGTCGTAAGCATGTAGGTTATCAACAATGGCATCTTGTGCTGCTTGCTGAATATTTGAGTCAACGCTAGCGTAGACCTTAAAACCAGAATTATAAGCGCGCTCATGGCCATAACGTTCAACCATATCAGCACGCACCATCTCAGAGATATATGGTGCATACACTTCAATTTCTGCGCCGTGGAATTTTGCAGTAATAGGCGCCTTAGTGGCTTCTGCGTATTCACTCTGCGTAATGTACTTTTCGGTTAACATACGTCCTAAAACAACATTACGACGGCTTTTAGCACGGGTAGGGTTACGTATAGGGTTTAGTGCTGAAGGTGCTTTAGGTAAACCTGCAATCATTGCCATTTGCGCCAAGGTAAGTTCATTTAATTCCTTACCGTAATAAACTTGTGCTGCAGCACCAATACCAAAAGCACGGTTACCAAGTTCAATTTTATTTAAATATAATTCGAGGATTTCGTCTTTAGTTAATATACTTTCGATATGTAAAGCGATGAAGATCTCTTTGACTTTACGGATGTATGCTTTTTCTCGGGTTAAGAAGAAGTTACGGGCAAGCTGCATAGTTATCGTACTTGCGCCTTGTTTCTTTTCACCTGTGGATATGAGTACAATGGCAGAACGAACAATACCAATTGGATCGATACCGATATGCTCGTAAAAGCGATTATCCTCTGTTGCTAAAATAGCATCGATTAATGGTTGAGGGATTTGATCTATCGTAACGGGAATGCGTCGTTTTTCACCGAATTGGTTAATCAATAAACCATCGCGTGAGAATACTTGCATAGGTGTTTGTAATTGAACGTCTTTTAGTACCTGAACGCTAGGAATGTCAGGTTTAACGTAATAGTATAGACCAACTAAAGTGATTAGCCCTAAGAATGAGCAAATGATAATAAATTGTAAAGTTCGCTTTAATAAAATCACTTATATTTTCCCTAAATGGACTCCCAATTAGAATCGGAGACTGCTAGTATATATTGATTAAAAAATGAATAATATTTTTTCAGATAAAAATTATAACTTGTTTATTATTAAAACAAAGGCAAAGTTGCAAACATGCTAAGTCAGCTATTTAAAAAGCCTTCATCTATGATGGTAGGAATTGACATCGGATCGCACTGTATAAAAGCAGTGTTGCTGCAAGAAACAGACGCAGGTATGCGGCTTGAAGCGTTAGCTATTGAACCTATGCCAAAAGGCGCTATGTCTGAGCGTTCTATTCAAGACATAGAAGCGATAGGCAATGTTATCGCTAAATTAAAAAGAAAAATTCCTAAATCAGTTCAAGCTGCAGCAGTCGCTGTTTCTGGTCAAACTGTAATAACGAAAGTGATTTTTATGGATGTATCATTAACAGATGCTGAATTAGAGTCACAAATTGCCATTGAAGCTGATAGCTTAATTCCATATCCACTTGATGAAGTAAATATCGATTTCGAAAAGCTGGCAATCAACGAAGCAGATCCAAGTAAAGTAAATGTTCTTCTTTCTGCAGCTCGTACTGAAAGTGTGCAAGCGCGAGTCGGTGCACTTGAAGCTGCAAACTTAAAGGCTGCGGTTGTTGATGTTGAAAGTTATGCACTAAGTAGAACAATGGATATTTACTACCAACAACTACCTAGTGATGCTTTCAACAAGTGTGTTGCCGTGGTTGATATTGGTGCTGTATTGATGCTTGTCAGCGTAGTACAGGAAGGTGAAACAATTTACACTCGTGACCAAGTTTTCGGTGGCGACCAATATACCAATAGTATTGTTGCTTATTACAACAAGAGCTTTGATGAAGCTGAAATAGGTAAAACAACAGGTGACTTACCACCAAATTACACGTTTGAAGTTCTTGCGCCATTCCAGACATCGTTATTGCAACAAGTAAGGCGTGCAGTACAAATGTTCTTAACTACCAGTGGTAAAGATCAAGTCGATTACATTGTGCTGACTGGCGGAACCGCCATGATTGAAGGCTTAGATAGGTTGCTAATTGAAGAGTTAGGAATCCACACCATTGTTGCTGAACCATTTGCAAATCTTGAAATTTCGCCGAAGGTTGACCGTAATATGTTACAGCGTCATCGCACTCAGTTTGCGATAGCTACAGGATTGGCTTTAAGGAGCTTTTCATCATGCCACATATAAATCTATTGCCATGGCGCGAACAACAAAGAAAAGATTCCCAGAACAAGTTCATTACAATTTTGTTCGGCGTTGTTGTTGTTAGCTTCTTGAGTATGTATTTATTAAGCTCTTTTTACAGCGGCTTACGTGAAGGGCAGAATGTAAAGAACAACTTCTTAAATACTGAAATAGCATTATTAAACCAACGTATTCGTGAAATTAATGAGCTAGATAAGAAAAAAGAGAACTTACAACAACGTATGCGCTTAATTGAAGAGTTACAAAGTAACCGTAATTTGGGAACACAAATTATGGATGAAGTGGCAAATATAGTCCCTGCCGGTGTTTATTTAACTAAACTAGAGCGACATGATAATCGCATTCATGTTATCGGTCGCAGTGAATCCAATAATCGCTTATCGACTATGTTGCGCCAAGTGCAAGGTTCTTACTTATTAGAACGACCGATTATGCAAGGCATTGTAGCTGGTGAGCAAACGTCGCGATTGTTGAGTGACTTTAATATGGATTTTTATGTTAAGCCTTTTGATCAGATAGGTGAGGCACGTAATGAACCTTGATATCAAAGCGTTAACAGAAATAGATTGGAATGAAATAGAACTCGAAAATATGGGCGATTGGCCCATAGCAGTGAAAGCGCTATGTTGTGCGTTTGTGGCTGCAATTGTTTTGTATTTTAGCTATAGCTTATTAGTTTCAGATGAAATTGCTAGCTACCACAGTGCAGTAGCTAAAGAAACTGAACTGCGCCAAACATACAAAGCAAAGTATGCGATTGCGAGTAACTTGGAAATATATCGTCAACAAATGGTTGAAATGGAAGATAAGTTTTCGCAGCTCTTAAAACGCTTACCAACCTCCAATGAGACTCCTGGTTTACTAGATGATTTATCTTATGTTGGTACAACTAGTGGCTTAACTTTTTTGAAAATTGGCTGGTTACCAGAAATTGAAAAAGAGTTTTATACAGAACTACCAATTAAAATAGAAGTGGTAGGAACGTATCATGAATTTGGTGAGTTTGTTGGTAAAGTTGCTCAGTTACCGCGTATTGTTAGTTTACATGACTTTACGATTCAAACACTCGGTAATGGCGAACTAACTTTTAGTGTTGTTGCAAAGACTTATCGTTATGAAGGGGGGACTAAAAAATGAAGAAGCTTCCCTTAGTTATTGCAATGGCTATTGTGCTTACTGCTTGTAATGATGATACTTCTGAACAAAAAGAGTTTATTGATCAAGTAAAAGCGAGTACGACGCCTAAAGTTGAACCGATACCTGAAATCACAAAATTTGAGCATTTTGAATATAGTGCTGGTAAGTTACGCAGCCCGTTTGTGGCACCTAAGCCAGAAATAATCCAAAACAATTTAGTACAAGTTAAAAATTGCTTACATCCAGACCCTAATAGGGTTCGTCAACCACTTGAGAAATACCCATTGGATAATTTAGTTATGCAAGGGACTATCGGTCGTGCTGACAATACTTGGGCACTGATCAAAGCGACTGATGACACGCTTTATCGAGTGACAGTGGGTAATTATATTGGCTTGTATCACGGTGAAATAAAACAAGTGCACGACAATTATATTGAATTATTAGAATTAATCCCAGATGGGGCTGGTTGCTGGAAAGAGCGCCTGACCAAGCTAGAAATGTCAGAGGCAAGTACAAATGGTGCAGGTTAATCATATGAAAGGTGAAAAGAAAATGCATAAAGGAATGGCTTGGTTAAAGCACATAAATAAATGCGTGTTAGCTGCGTTAGCCTTAATTGTGGCTCAGACGGCAATCGCTGCCCCTTTATTGTACGACGTTCGTTATAACCCATTAATGCAAGGCGAAACACAATTACAACTTGTGTTTGATGAAGCTCTTACGTTTGAACCTAAAATCCAGGTATATAACTCGCCAGCTCGTATCGAAATGCTTTTTAGTAATGTAGGTGTAGATAATGAAGTACGTGATGTACCAGTTAATCAAGCAGGTATTCAGCATGTAACCAGCACTATGACCGAAGATGGTTTAAAAGTAATTGTTAGCTTAGATAAATTAAAAATTTATAAAACAACAGCGAAAGACAACATTGTTACTTTGCATGTTTCAGACAATCCGATTACAACAGATGACTCAAAGGATGGGTTAACCGCTTCTAATAACTATATTAACACAGTACAGTCGATTGATTTTCGTCGTGGTGAAAAAGGTGAAGCGCGTCTATTAGTCTTTTTACAAAATACGCAAGCGGCAATTAATGTGTATGAAAGCGGTGGCAAAATCATTGCTGAGTTTCACCACACAGATATTTTAGACGATTTATTATATCAATTAGATGTGATTGATTTTGGAACGGTCGTAAGCAACATTGAAACCTTCAAAGAAGGCAACATAACACGCATTGAGGTTGAACCAAATGCGGCATTTAAGTTTACGCACCAACAAATTGAAAACATCTTTACCCTCACAGTTGAAAAAGACGATACTCAGCGCGCATACCTTGATGGTGGAATTGAATATCAAGGCCGCCCTATGAGTCTTAATTTTCAAGATATTCCTATTCGTTCTGTATTACAGATTATTGCTGGTTATAACGAATTTAACCTTGTCACAAGTGACTCTGTAACAGGCAATATCACTTTACGTTTAAGCGGGGTTCCTTGGGATCAGGCACTTGATGTGGTGCTGAAGATTAAAGGCTTAGATAAGCGTATGGATGGCACTATCTTGATGGTGGCTCCTGCAGAGGAGTTAGCCGCTCGTGAAGCAAAGGAGCTTCAAGCTAAGCAGCAAGTTGAAGACTTGGAGCCGCTTTACAGTGAATATATTCGCCTTAACTATGCAAAAGCTGAAGAATTTGCTGATCTTTTAAAAACAGACACCAATAGCATAATCTCTTCACGAGGCAGTGTTTCTGTTGATAAACGTACCAATACTTTACTCATCAAAGATACAGCCAAAAGCATCGAAAGCGTGCGCCGTATGGTGGAAACCTTAGATATTCCTGTTAAACAAGTGGTAATTGAATCACGTATGGTGACAGTGAATGATAATGTCCAAGAAGACTTAGGTGTTCGTTGGGGGATCAGCGATGTAGGTAGTGATGGCGCTATTTCTGGCACATTAGATGGTGCCGGTGGTATGTTTGGTGCTGGCTCTTACGATAATATTCCAAGTATTTCTGACCGCTTAAATGTTAACTTACCTGTTTCAAGTCCTGCCGGTAGCATTGGTGTACAAATAGCTAAGTTAGCCAACGGTACAATATTAGATTTAGAGCTAAGTGCTCTTGAAGAAGAAAACCGTGGTGAGATTATCGCAAGTCCACGTATTACTACGGCGAACCAACAAAAAGCTCGCATTGAGCAAGGTACAGAGATCCCGTACGTTGAAGCAGCATCAAGTGGTGCAACTACGGTAACTTTCAAAAAAGCGGTGTTGAGCTTAGAAGTAACGCCACATATCACGCCTGACAATAAGGTCATTTTGGACCTAGTTATTACACAAGATACCCGCGGTGATACAGTGCAAACACCAACAGGTTCTGCTGTGGCAATTAATACCCAAGAGATCCAAACGCAGGTATTAGTAGAAAATGGCCAAACTGTGGTGCTTGGTGGTATCTTCCAACAGCAAATCGTTAACTCAACTAAGAAAGTACCTCTGTTAGGTGATATTCCATACCTTGGTGCGTTGTTTAAAAGTACGAGTGAATTTAACGAGAAAAAAGAGCTGTTAATCTTTGTAACACCAAAAATCCAAATTGAATAAGTGATTTTTTCTTAAGCAACGAGCAATTAGCATGTTTAATTGCTCGTTATCTGGCTTTTTATGCTAATTGACTTGAAATACCCAAGCAATTACTGAGATAATCCCCTCCTTAATTTTGGGGCCAGGTCGTTAGGCGGGGTTTTATTTCAAATTTTAGAGTTCGTTTGTACTAAAAAGATATGGCTGAGAAACGTAATATATTTCTAGTGGGCCCTATGGGGGCTGGCAAAAGCACAATTGGTCGTCACATTGCTGATCAATTACACCTTGAATTTTTCGATTCAGATCAAGAGATCGAGCGTCGCACTGGAGCAGATATTGCTTGGGTGTTCGATCTTGAGGGTGAAGAGGGCTTTCGACTTCGTGAAGAAACTGTAATTTCAGACCTAACAGAGATGCAAGGTATTGTGCTTGCTACTGGTGGTGGTTCTGTGATCAGTAAAGAAGTGCGTAACAAGCTATCTGCTCGCGGTATCGTTGTATACCTAGAGACACCAATCGAAAAGCAAGTTGCACGCACGCAGCGCGACAAGCGTCGCCCATTATTGCAAACAGAAGAAGCACCGCGTGATGTATTAGAACGCTTAGCTGAAGAACGCGAACCGTTATACAAAGAAGTTGCTGATTTTGTTGTCCGCACTGATGAGCAAAGCGCGAAAGTTGTTGCTAATCAAATCATCGAGAAATTAGATTTTTAAAAACCAATAATAAAAAGGGAACTAGCTATGCTTGAATTAACAGTTAATTTGGACGAGCGAAGTTATCCTATTTATATTGGTCAATCTGCTCTTAAAGAGACTGGTCGGCTACGCGAGCACATCGGCGATTGTCGACCTATCATTATCACCAACGACACCATTGCACCTTTATATCTTGATGATGTAATGACGTCGTTGGCTGATCTTAACCCGTTATCTTTTACCATCCCTGATGGCGAACAATACAAATCACTTGAGTGGTTTGAAAAGATTTCGGCGTTCTTACTTGAACATAACTGTGGTCGCGATACTTGTCTTATTGCCTTAGGTGGTGGTGTTGTTGGCGACTTAACCGGCTTTGTTGCTGCATGTTATCAACGTGGTGTGCCTTTTATTCAGGTGCCAACTACTTTGCTTTCGCAAGTTGATTCGTCTGTAGGTGGTAAAACGGCAGTAAATCATCCTCTTGGTAAAAACATGATTGGCGCGTTTTACCAACCACAAGCTGTATTCATCGATACTCAATCGCTGCATACTTTGCCCGAGCGTGAATTTGCTGCAGGTATGGCTGAGGTTATTAAGTACGGCCTCATTTACGACACTGAATTATTTGCTTACCTAGAGCAAAATATTAACAACCTTAAATCACTTGACGAGCAAACTTTGCAGCATGTGATTTACCGTTGTTGTGAAATTAAAGCTTTGATTGTTGCACAAGATGAAAAAGAAGCTGGCTTACGTGCACTGCTAAACTTAGGACACACCTTTGGGCACGCGATTGAAGCACAAATGGGTTATGGCAATTGGTTACACGGCGAAGCCGTTGCGGCAGGTATGGTGCTCGCAGCTCGTTTAGCGCAAACCCGTGGTGATTTAACTGCTATTGAAGTTGAACGCATTGTTAAATTGATTGCTGAGTATGATTTACCTGTTGATATTCCAAGAGATATGACTGGTGAGCAATTTTTAACACATATGCGTAAAGATAAGAAAAATAAGAAAGGTACTATTCGCTTTATTCTTCCAACCCAATTTGGTCAATGTGCGCTGGTAAGTGATGTTACTGATCAGCAGGTTTGTGATTTAATAGCGCGCTAATGCAATCACAAATATTGCCTAGCCGTGCTGCGCTAGTTGATCGAATCGCTCTGCAGTTTGAATATGGGCAAAACCTAATTTGCTTACTTGGTCCATCGGGGCTAGGCAAAAGTTATTTACTAGAAACCTTTATTACAGATAAATACCTCGACTTTAACAAGGCGTTTGTTCAATTGTCGGGAAAAATGACCGACCAGCAGTTTATGACCGAACTGCTTGAACAAAGCTTTAGTAACCCACTGATAGACCACTCTTTGAGTTTGTCTGAAAACTTCTATCAACTTTATAAACAACAGCCTTGTGGTGATTGCTTATGGGTGATTGATGGAGGGCGTCATTTATCTGAAGAGTTAATCCAGCAACTAGAAATTTTAGCAAAGCAAAGCCCGAGCACACTATACATTTTAATAGCATCCCAGTCGGTAGGGCAATTTAGTCAAGCTGTTGAAATTCATCTAGAAGCGCTGAATTTGAGCGAAAGCAAACAGCTTATGCGTTGGTTTTTCGATAACCTGCCGGTTGAAGAAGATCCTGTTTTTCGCACCTTTTTACAAGAGGCTCATGGTAATCCAGCTTTATTACTTGCATGGCAGCCCGAGCAACAAAGCGCAGACATTCGAGTACCAGAAAAAAGCTACAAATTGCTTTATATAATTTTGTTGTTACTCACAACAATGTTGTTAATTATTGGCTTTTTGTATAAAGCGGATATGACCGAGTGGTGGAAAGCGCATTATCAGCAAGATACAGTGAGCGCTGTGGCAACAGCGCTGCCCGCAGAGACGATAGTCAATAGGCAAGTAGAAAGTGACGAGCGAGTATCAGAACAAGCGTTAGATAAGCTAACAAAACCAGAGCAAGCCATTACTGAACATGCTGTAAATACCACCCCAGTTGCTCAACCGCCAGTAGAAACTTCAGAAAAAGAAAGTCATGAGAACGAAATCCATGACAATAATGTTGCTGCGATTGTCGATAGCCTTTTTCCTGCTGAGCAACAACATGCAGCACAAGATAGCGAGCAGCAAAGCACAGAGGAAATAGCGACAGCGATAAATACTAATACTAAGCCGGTAGTAGCTGCGCTCGAGCAAACTACTGAATCTGAGCTAACGCTTGAAGGTAATGCTTGGTATTTAACTCAGCCAGACGATCATTATGTCATCCAATTACTTGCGGTTACTAAACCAGAAATTAGCGATAAATTTATTAGTGAAAATGATTTGCTAGGGCAGGTTAATACATACCGAAGTCTACGCAGTGGTAAGCCTTGGTGGATTGTAACTTATGGCAGTTATGCCACACTGAATGAAGCTAAGAAAGGTGTAACAACACTTTCTGATAATGTGCGTAAAAATCAGCCATTTTATAAAAAAATAAGTAAAATTAAACAAGAAATCGCTTCACTTAATCAGTAAATTAAAACTGATTAGTGTAAAATCGCGCAACACAGAATTGAAGTTAAGAGCAGATGCAGCAAAAGACCAGAGCCTTCCTTAAATGGGCAGGTGGAAAATACAGCCTAGTTGAAGATATTCGTACCCGCTTGAAGCAAGCGAGTATGGATGCTGACACCTTAGTTGAACCTTTCGTTGGTGCTGGCTCTGTATTCCTTAATACGGACTTTAAGCATTATATTTTAAACGATATCAATGCGGATCTGATCAACCTTTACACTGAGCTAAAGCGAACACCTGATGAATTTATTAGCGATGCAAAGAAGTTGTTTGTAGAGCTTAATAACCACCCTGAAGCCTATTATGAGTATCGTGTTCAGTTTAATCAAAGCAGTGATGTGTATGAGCGTGCAATTTTATTTTTATACATGAATCGCCATGGCTATAACGGTTTGTGTCGCTACAACCTTAAAGGTATTTTTAATGTCCCTTTTGGTAAATATAAGCGCCCTTATTTTCCTGAAAAAGAAATGCACTTTTTTGCTGAAAAAGCGCAGCAAGCAACCTTTACTTGTTTAGGTTATGACGAGGTATTTAAGCTTATTCCTAATAATGCAGTTGTGTATTGCGATCCACCATATGTGCCTTTGAGTAAAACTGCATCATTTACTTCTTACGCTAAAGGTGGCTTCAATTTAGATGATCAGGCTAACTTGGCTAATTTGGCTGAGCAAACTGCATTCGAAAATAACACACCAGTGCTCATATCTAATCACGATACAGTATGGACTCGTAAAATCTATAGCCAAGCTTCACTTGATGAAATTCAGGTGAAGCGAACTATTAGTCCGAAGGGCGGTTCACGTAATAAAGTGAATGAGTTAATGGCTATGTATTTAGCACCAAAGAAACGGTGAAATAAATCGCTGCTACAAACAGGCTAAATAAGATGAGCGCGATGATGATGATAGTACTGAGTGAATGCTCTTTGAAGTCAGCTTGACGTTTGTCTTCTGATTGCACACCAAAAAATGCCGCGAAGACACTTTGCAATGCACTAATGAATTTGTTCATGCGATTTAGAACTTAGAACCTAAACTGCTAACTTTCTTTGACTCTTCACTACTTGTTAATAACTCAAGTAAATCAAGATAATGGAATTGAGCGCTGCGGCTATCACCAGTTAACCAAGAAAACCATCCTGTTTCTTGTTCTGCTTTCATACATTGAGCAGATGATGACGATGCGCTTAGTGTATTGCATGAGCAACTAGACGCCGCTGCTAAAAAGTCGTCTTCATCGGCAGATGAAAAAGATACAAACGTAGCAACCGTAAGTGCGGACGCGATTAAGATCCCTATTTTAAAAGCACGCATGAGAATAACCCTTGTTTGTGTTATTTAGACAAGCATACATAATAATTGCTCAAATAACAAACTTAATTAAGGCTGAATTAAATAAAAATATAATAAAATTAGTTCTTTAAAGTAAATTTTATGTTTATTTTTTGTTTTATTTGGGGTTGTCAATGCAAGTAGCTGAATAGAGTTATTGTTCAATTTTTGATTAAATTCACTTTAATTCAATAAGCTAAAAGGACTAGCCTTAAGTAATAGCCTCTTAACAGTCAGCTGTGGTGTTTTAATCAGCTGTCGATTGGGTTACATTATGCGCTCTTCTTGCAGTCGCAAATTATGATGGAATCTTTTATGTTGGAAACATTACAAAAGTATTTAATTGCCCCTTCTATTTTATCAGCTGACTTCGCCCGTTTAGGTGAAGATGTTGATCGTGTAATTGCAAGCGGGGCTGACGTTGTACATTTCGATGTAATGGATAACCACTATGTGCCAAACTTAACCTTTGGCCCAATGATTTGTAAAGCACTGCGCGATTACGGCATCACAGCTCCTATTGATGTGCACCTTATGGTGAAGCCTGTCGATCGCTTAATTCCCGACTTTGCTGATGCAGGCGCATCTATTATTAGCTTCCACCCAGAGGCGAGTGAGCATATTGACCGTACTTTACAATTAATAAAGGATAGTGGCTGCCAAGCAGGACTCGTGTTTAATCCAGCTACGAGTCTTAGTTATCTTGAACATGTGCTTGATAAAGTAGATGTGGTGTTATTAATGTCGGTTAACCCAGGTTTTGGCGGGCAAAGTTTTATTCCACATACTTTCGAAAAGCTTCGCCAAGCGCGTAAAATTATTGATGATTCAGGTCGCAATATTCGTTTAGAAGTTGATGGTGGTGTGGGTGTTGATAACATTGCTAAAATAGCAGAAGCAGGAGCTGATATGTTTGTATCTGGTTCTGCGATTTTCAATCAACCAGATTACAAAGTGGTCATTGATGCAATGCGTAGTGAACTTGCAAAGGTTGAGTCATGAAATACGATGCGGCTTTTTTCGATTTAGATGGCACCTTAGTTGATAGTGTTTATGATTTATACATTGCGATGAACCTGACTCTAACTGACCTAGCATTTCCGGTTGTTACACAGAAGCTAGTTGAAAGCTGGGTAGGTAATGGTATAGAAACGCTCGTTAAACGCGGTTTGAGTGGCGATATGCAAGTCAGTGAGCATTTAGATGAAGCTCTTACTGAGCGAGCTATTAATTTGTTTTATCAGCACTATGACCAAGTTGTGGGTGACTATAGTGCGCTTTATCAACATGTAGAAACAGGGCTTGCTGCACTTGCTGGTATTCCTAAAGTGGTGATCACCAATAAAGCACGTCGTTTTACCGAGAAGCTACTTGATAAACTCTCACTGACCAGTCATTTTCAATTGATTGTGTGTGGTGATGATATGGCAAAGAAACCATCACCTGAGGCTTTACAATTTGCTTGTCAGCAACTCGATGTCAGCCCTGCCAAAGCGGTTATGATAGGCGACTCAAAAAGTGATATTTTGGCAGCAAAAGCTGCTAATGTTGACGTTGTCGCGCTCGGTTATGGCTATAACCAAGGTGAAAACCTTGCTGATTTCAATCCAGAGTACCTCTGCGAGAATTTCTTAGATATAATACCCGTTCTTACTCAAAGGTAAGAGCATTTTAAATTCGTCTTTTTAGTTTAGTAAAAATATAAAGGAACATCATGAGTAAACCAGTAGTGTTAAGTGGCATTCAGCCAACCGGTGGTATGACAATAGGCAACTATGTTGGCGCTATTAACCAGTGGCTTAAGCTACAGGAAGACCACGAAAGTTTCTTTATGTTAGTAGATTTGCACGCCATTACGGTTCGCCAAGATCCAGAGCAACTACGCTCGCGCGTACTTGACGGTATTGCGCTATATGCTGCATGCGGTATCGACCCAGAGAAAGCTGCGTTATTCGTACAGTCTCAAGTGCCAGAACATGCACAGCTAAGCTGGGTATTAAACTGTTATGCTCAAATGGGTGAGCTTAATCGTATGACGCAGTTTAAAGATAAATCATCTAAGCATGCTAATAACGTAAACGTGGGATTATTCTCTTACCCTGTACTGCAAGCTGCTGATATTTTGTTATACCAAGCAGATCAAGTACCAGTAGGTGAAGATCAAAAGCAACACCTTGAGTTAACTCGTGATATCGCAACACGTTTTAACAACCTATACGGTGATGTGTTCAAACTGCCTGAGCCGTACATTCCTGAGTTTGGCGCACGTGTAATGAGCTTACAAGATCCTCTTAAGAAAATGTCTAAGTCTGATGAAAATCCAAACGGTTACATTATGTTATTAGATGAGCCGAAGAAGATTGAAAAGAAACTGAAAAAAGCAGTAACCGATTCAGACGAACAAGCACGTATCTACTTTGATCGTGAAGAAAAGCCAGGTGTATCTAACTTACTAACTTTATTATCTGTGGCTACTAAGCGCTCAATTGAAGACTTAGTACCTGAGTACGAAGATAAAATGTATGGTCACCTGAAAAAAGACACAGCAGCAGCTGTTGTTAGTATGATTGAGCCGATCCAGACACGTTTTAAAGAAATTCGCGAAGATCAGTCACTGCTTGATAGTATTATGAAATCAGGTGCTGAAAAGGCGAGTATTCGCGCTGAAAAAACATTAAAAGCAGTATATGACGCTGTTGGTTTTATCCCGCGTCCGTAAGCTATTACTTAAGTCACATATAAAAATACCGCTTTTAAGCGGTATTTTTTATTAAAAGCTAAGCACAATTAAAACAGTAAACAAACAGATAAGTGCTGCGGCGGTTTTGTCGGTTTTTTCCATTTTCTTATTCCTCATCTGTATTCAACTGCTTAATTTCATAACCTTTATTTTTTAACAAGGCTAATAGGCTATCTTCTCCGGCCAAGTGAGCTACGCCAACGACTACCAGCTCTTTTTGCTGATCAGTTAAATAGTGCTCAATATGATTAAGCCAATTCAAATTGCGTTGCTTTATGAGTATTTGATAAGTGTGGGGATCATGTTCTTTCAATGGCATGATGATAAGCTCATTCATTGCCCGCATATTGCCGTTTCGCCATGCAGCGAGCATGGCAATATAATCATGCTGATAGCGAGAAATTTGCGTTAACTGTGATTCAATAAAGGCATTTTCGTTTTGGCTGCCTAATTCCTTAAATAGATGTAATTGATAAGCTAAGCTTTCAAGGTAGGCTAATTTTTTGCTATCTTTTTTAGCTAATTTAGTAAGGTAGCTATCGACACCTTCACCCAAAAGCGATTGCTTTTTCAGCTCCAACGACATCATCAACAAACCCACCATAAACGGGCGAAAGCTATCGAATTCGCTGAGTTGCATGTCATAGCGGTTTAGTTGCTCTTCTAATCGTTGCTTCACGTGTGCTGTCAGCTTGCCACTTAAGGTTTCACCCGCTGGGTAGCTGAGAGCTTTGAGCATTGTCAGTTGTGCCGAGCTATTGCTTGGTGCTGGCATATTAGCTTCAAGTACTAAGGTATCTGCCAGATGATAAGCCTGATTAAACTCTGCAGGTAATGGTATCTCTTTCGGAGGCAAAACATGAATTGAGCCAGCAATGTAAATATATTTATCACCTTTACTTACCAGCCAAACAGCACTTTTAGCAATACTAAATTCACATATTAATAAGCCTGATACTGCAATCGATGAGATGAGTAAGTGTCGAGTCAGTGTTTTCATTACTTAAGCCTGTTAATTAGATGAAGCTTGCCCAGTATATTGGACAAGCTAGATATTACTTATTGAGCTGTTGCTCAATTTGGTGATCAATTTTATTGTTCATTTGTTCAATAGAAGCCTCGATAGAGGTCTCTAATTGCTGATTTAGCTTTTGGGCATTTTGACTATTTAATAAGGTGTTTGGTGATGTAAAAACAATTACCGTTACTGTTAGAAGTGACATCATTTTTAAAACTGAGCTGGTCATAATTTAATTCCTTTAATTGGTTGGTTAGTTTTATCAGCGAAGCAAAATTGGTTGGTAGCCCGTTGATGGAAACTACAATAGCGAGGAAAATAGTGAGAGTCGCTTATCTACATCTAAGCGATTTATTTATAAGGTTCTAAAAAGTTAATCTTTTTAATTTCAATGTTTTATGTCTAATCCTTACGGGGTTAAATAAGGTTTTATTGTCTATTATTTTTGAGTCTGTGCATTTTGATGCTAGTGTAGGTGTATTAAAATAGGAACTATTAGGTTTTGGTATGGGCTTTAAAGTAAAACATTATGCGGCTAAAACTGTGGCTGCGAATAGCTCATTAGAATGGGAGCTAATTTTAACTGAACTTATTATTGGTAGCCTTTGCGCAGCCTTCGCAAAGGTCGGCTATGACGCAAGCATGCTGCTTATTTTTATACCCAACTTAGTAATCGCCTTAGTTTGCTTTGGCTTTATTGGGCTTTCGGTATTTCATTTCATCAGAGAAAAACGCAGTAAGCCAAGCGAGTAGTATTGATTGCTGCGTTACTTTGCTACTGGAGTGACACCAGGTGAGTCACACGCAATGACTTCAAATCGATAGCCGTATTCGGCATTGTGATCCGGGGTTACTTGCACAATTTCATAATCATTCAGCTCAACAGTTTTACTGCTCTGTGATTTTAAACAGCGAGAATAGCTATCAGCCTCAAAGCTATAAGCAAACATAGCAATTAAGCGTTTACTCCTTTCAAAGTAACCCTTAGTGTCTAAAAACTGACGTAGATTTTGCGCAGTTTCGCTATCACCTTCAATATCTACATCTCGCCTTAGAATCGGCACAGAATTGCTGCTGTCTGGTAATTGCTGCTCTATTTTTTCACTGAGTTCTTCAACTGCTTTTTGCTGATCAGTAGGTGTCTCCTCTGCAATAGCTTTGCTATCTGCAAAACTGCTGACAACATCGTCTACCACTTCTTCAACTGGCTTGTCGTCAATAAACGAAATTAGATTAATAAATACGACTGACGCTAATATAAAACGCAATATAGCGGTTAACAGCGGTGAGTAACTTTGGCTAATAAACTTAATTCGCTCAGAACCAAACGGTTTTATCAACAAAAGAATAAAAATATAAAAAGGTAAAAAAAGTTGAAATAACAACAATGTAACTAAGCTAATGCCCATAGCCCAAGGGGGTAAATATAAGAGGGTGGCAAAGTTATGTGTGTAGTTAAAATGACTGGCAGAAACATGTGTTACATCATTTACAATACCGCTCGCACTGGCTAACACAAAATTAGCGACACTGGCGTAGAATATTAAAATCAGTGCTTTACCAGCAAGCGAATGCCAAAGCTGATTAAACTTGGGCCAAAATTCAATAACTAACGCAACAATTGTGATAGAGGCACTTAGCCAGCCCGATTGCACAACAATCAGGCTGCTTAATGCTAAAAGATAAAGCTTTTGTGCGGTACTTAAGTTAAACCAAATAGCTTGTAATCGTTCAACCAGCCTTGTTCTATGTGGCTGCCAGCTACGTTGCTGTTGTTGAAACTGTTTATTAGCGCGCCATTTTGCAATTTTTAAATACCTACGCACGCAATTTCCTTTTTAAAGTAGTGGTTTTAAATATCTTCCGGTGTGTGAGCGCTCACAATCGGCGACATCTTCAGGTGTACCTGAAATTAAAATTTCACCACCGCCTGAGCCACCTTCTGGGCCTAAATCGACAATCCAGTCTGCGGTTTTGATCACGTCAAGGTTATGCTCAATAACAACAATGGTATTACCATGATCGCGTAAGCGGTGAAGTACTACTAATAATTGCTGAATATCGGCAAAGTGTAAACCAGTAGTTGGTTCATCAAGGATATATAAGGTTTTGCCGGTATCGCGTTTTGAAAGCTCACGAGCCAGTTTCACACGCTGCGCTTCACCACCAGAGAGGGTTGTTGCTGCTTGACCTAAGCGAATATACGACAAGCCCACGTCCATTAAGGTTTGCAGTTTACGTGCAATAGCCGGAATTTTATCAAAATATTCACGGGCATCTTCAACAGTCATTTCGAGTACTTGGTGAATGTTTTTACCTTTGTATTGTACTTCAAGCGTTTCGCGGTTGTAGCGCTGACCTTTACACACATCACAAGGAACATACACATCAGGTAAAAAGTGCATTTCTACCTTGATCACGCCATCGCCTTGGCAAGCCTCACAGCGACCACCTTTAACGTTAAAGCTAAAACGACCGACTTTATAGCCTCGCGAGCGGGCTTCTTGAGTACCTGCAAATAGCTCACGAATACCGGTAAATATACCGGTGTAAGTTGCAGGGTTTGAGCGCGGAGTACGGCCAATTGGGCTTTGGTCAATATCAATGACTTTATCAAAATGATCTAGACCCTTGATTGACTTATACGGTGCCGCCTCTGCGGTAGTTGCGCCATTTAACTCTGTATGAGCCAGCTTAAATAAAGTGTCGTTGATAAGCGTCGATTTACCTGAGCCTGATACACCTGTGATACAGGTCATTAAGCCAAATGGAATACGTAAATCAACGTTCTTTAAGTTGTTACCTGTGGCACCAAATAGCTCAAGCCATTTGTCGTTGGTTTGATGGCGAGCCGCTGGCACTTCAATTTTCTTCTCTCCAGAGAGATACTGACCTGTGATTGAATCTTTGCTCGCTAAAATATCGTCATGGGTACCTTGTGCAATCACATGGCCGCCATGAACACCCGCACCTGGGCCAATATCGATAATATGATCCGCAGCGCGAATGGCATCTTCGTCATGCTCAACCACGATCACCGTATTGCCTAAATCACGTAAGTGAATAAGGGTTTTTAGCAGGCGATCGTTATCGCGCTGGTGCAAACCAATTGATGGTTCATCTAATACGTACATAACACCAACAAGGCCAGCACCAATTTGGCTTGCTAAACGTATACGCTGCGCTTCACCACCTGACAGAGTGTCGGCACTTCGTTCAAGCGATAAATAATTAAGGCCCACATTAATTAAGAAAGATAAACGATCGCGAATTTCTTTGAGAATTTTATCGGCAATTTGTGCGCGTTGACCAGTTAAATTCAAACCATCAAAAAATGCCATGCTTTCACCAATGCTCATAGTGGTGATGGCTGGTAGGTTTGTTTGGCCAATAAATACGTGGCGAGCTTCTTCACGTAATCGAGAGCCATGACAGCTCGGGCACGCTTGGCTTGTTTGGTATTTAGCGAGCTCTTCGCGAACCGAGTTTGATTCGGTTTCACGGTAGCGGCGATTCATATTATTCAAAACGCCTTCAAACTCATGGTTACGAGTAATTAAATCACCACGGTCGTTACGGTAGTTAAAGGCAATTTTGGTTTTGCCAGAGCCTTCAAGAATAACTTTTTGCGCATCTTTACTAAGTTCTTGGAAAGGCACTTCTAGGTCAAACTTATAATGCTCTGCGACTGCTTGCAGCATTTGAAAGTAATAAAAGCTGCGTTTGTCCCAGCCTTTAATTGCACCGCCAGATAAGCTTAGCTCTGGATTTTGCACAACACGGTTTGGATCAAAGTACTGGCGTACACCTAAACCATCGCAACTTTGACACGCACCTGCTGGGTTATTAAACGAGAATAAGCGAGGCTCAAGCTCACTCATGGCATAGCCACAAGTAGGGCAGGCAAAGTTAGCTGAAAACAGCATGTCTTCGCTAAGTGAGTCGTCCATTGCCGCTACATGGGCAATACCACTCGACAGCTCAAGGGCGGTTTCGAATGATTCAGCTAAACGCTGTTGTTGGCCATCTTTTACTTTAAAGCGGTCAACGACCACTTCGATGGTGTGCTTTTTATGAAGCTCAAGGGTAGGTGGATCAGATAAGTCACATACTTCGCCATCGATACGAGCGCGAATAAAGCCTTGGCTTGCTAGTTGTTCAAGCAACTTAACATGCTCACCTTTGCGATCTTTGACGACCGGCGCTAACAGCATTAGCTTACTGCCTTCAGGTAGGGCTAAAACAGTATCAACCATTTGGCTGATGGTTTGTGCTGCAAGAGGTAAGTCGTGAGTAGGGCAGCGTGGCTCACCTACACGGGCAAATAATAAACGTAGGTAATCGTAAATCTCGGTGATAGTACCAACCGTTGAACGCGGGTTATGCGACGTTGATTTCTGCTCAATAGAGATAGCAGGCGATAAACCTTCAATGTGATCCACATCGGGTTTTTCCATTAGCGATAAAAACTGTCTTGCATACGCTGACAGTGATTCAACATAACGACGTTGCCCTTCTGCATACAAAGTATCAAACGCTAAAGACGATTTCCCTGAACCAGATAGGCCAGTGATAACTATCAGCTTATCACGGGGAATGGTTAGGCTGATGTCTTTTAAATTATGCGTACGGGCGCCTCGGACTTCAATGTTTTCCATGCTATCTCGTTTTATTACCTAATTATTTTTTCAGTATCTCATAATACGCGATAAGATTAATCCTTGATCAAAGAAAAAATCATCACTTACAGGTGATTATTTAGTTTTCGCTTGTGGTAGAATCCACGCTCAAATTTTAAATAGACAGCAAGATCAGTAATTCATGACAGCATCTTCACTCAACTCTCGAGAAAAACGCGCTGCCGTTTCGTTGGCGAGCGTATTTGCATTCCGTATGCTTGGCCTATTTATGCTGATGCCAGTATTGGCGATTTATGGTCAGCAGTTGGAAGGGTTTTCACCGCTTTGGATTGGCTTTGCTATTGGTGCTTATGGTTTAACACAAGCTGTTTTGCAAATCCCAATGGGTTGGTTGTCAGATAAAATTGGCCGTAAAAAAGTCATTATAGGTGGCCTTTGTGTGTTTGCTCTTGGCTCTGTGATAGCGGCAACGGCTGAGTCTGTGCAAATGGTTACGCTAGGGCGCGCACTACAGGGGATGGGGGCAATTGCCAGTGCGTTATTAGCGCTTGCTTCTGATTTAAGCCGTGATGAACAACGCCCGAAAGTGATGGCTGTAATCGGTATGTGTATCGGTATGAGCTTTGCAGTCGCCATGTTACTTGGGCCAATTGTCGCTGCATCTTGGGGAGTCGCTGGGGTATTTTGGCTTACTGCTGGACTTGCCATTTTAGGTATTTTAATCGTGTTATTTTTAGTGCCAAATGCTGTTAGTAAGGCACCAAGAGGTGATACGCTAGCGACAGTTGATGACATTAAACAACTCATTAAACACCCACAATTAGCGCGCCTTGATTTCGGTGTAATGCTACTTCACCTTACATTAACTACCGTATTTGTAGCCTTACCAGGGCAGCTTATAAAAGATGGTTTAATTGCAGATCACCATTGGTACTTATATATCCCTGTGCTGTTTTTAGCGTTTTTCTTGATGGCACCGATGATGATTGTGGCGATTCGTAAAGAAAAAGAAAAACAAGCCTTTATTGGCTCAATCGCGCTACTTGTTTTAAGTATGTTAGCGATGTCGTTATGGGTTGATTCGGTGATTGGCATTGGCATTTGTATGCTGGTTTATTTTATTGCTTTTAACTTTTTAGAGGCAACCATGCCTGCACTTGTGTCGCGTATTGCCCCTGCAAACCAGAAAGGTTCTGCGATGGGGGTATTTTCATCTACGCAGTTTTTTGGTGCCTTTTTAGGTGGTTTATTAGGAGGTTACGTTGCTCAAGCATTAAGTGCGCAAGCAGTGTTTGCGGCGGCGGCACTTGTTGGGGTAATATGGCTTATCCTTGCTTGGAATATGCAAGTCCCACCAAGAAGTAAAATAATTAGCTTAATGACTGAATTAAGTTCAGAGCAGCAGGCACAAGCGCTTGCTTCTCGTCTTGTTGCTTTACCGGGCGTAATTGAAGCAACGGTCGTCTGTGATGAAAATCGCAGCTATTTAAAGATTAATGATAAAGAATTTGACCTAGACCAAGCACGCAAAGTGGCTGGTTTAATCTAACGTTTTATAGGAGAAGTTCCATGGCACGCGGTGTGAACAAAGTTATCTTGGTTGGTAATTTAGGCCAAGATCCAGAAGTACGTTATATGCCTAATGGCAATGGCGTAGCGAATATCAGCATTGCTACGACAGATAGCTGGAAAGATAAAAACACAGGGCAAATGCAAGAGCGTACTGAATGGCACCGTGTCGTGTTATTTGGCAAACTAGCAGAAGTTGCTGGTGAGTATCTTCGCAAAGGTTCACAAGTGTACATTGAAGGTCGTTTACAAACCCGTAAATGGACTGATCAATCAGGCCAAGAAAAATACACCACAGAAATCGTGGTAGACATGGGCGGTCAAATGCAAATGTTAGGCGGCCGTGGTGAGCAACAAGGTGGTGGCTATCAAGGTGGTCAATCACAAGGCGGTTACCAAGGTGGTCAGCAACAAGGTGGCGGATACGGCGGTGGTGCTCAGCAATCACAAAGCAATAATAGTTATGCTCCACAGCAACAGTCTGCGCCAGCACAGCAGCAACAGCGTCCGCAACAGCAATCTGCACCACAACAACAAAGCAATAACCAATATGGTGGCGGTTATGGTCAGCAGCAAAGCAGCGCACCTCAACAAGGTGGTTTTGCTCCTAAGCCTCAAAATGCACCACAAGGTGGCGCATCAAATCCAATGGAACCACCAATCGACTTTGATGACGATATCCCGTTCTAAATGACCAGACACCGTTAAGTGTTTGCAATATTTTAAACCCAGCCTAGTAGCTGGGTTTTTTATTTGCATAACACTCCGTATCACTACTCTTTAATTGAGTCGTGTTGGTTACAAAATAATTCTCATTAACTATTATTGCTAGGTGTTTAAAATTACAAAACTTTTGACAGCGCTGGTTATAGGATTTTTCTGATCTTGCTTTAAATCGCCCTGCAGCCTTGTATTTATAGGGTTCTTGGACAACACTTTGTATATGTTTAAGCAACTAACCTGTGAAATGAAACGAGATTTAACTTCACAATTCAAGCAACCGGTGGTCATCTATATGATGGCCGCGTTTTTGCTATTGGTTGTTTTTAATATTTTCTTAAGTGATGTGCTGCACGACAAAGTGCATCGCACAGGGACTGAGCTTGCCAAACAGGTTTATGAGTTAAATCTCGACCCAGTTGCCTCGCAAGATATTATTGCTTCATTAGCTAAGAGCCAAGGCTTTGCTGTGAGTGTCAGTGACGTACCCTCTAACTTTGCAAATTTTATTAACCTTGAACAAGAGGTGTTTAGCTATAAAACGGTTAATCTACGTCTTTTTCATTGGCCTTCTTGGCTGGTCGAAAGCCACTTATTTATTTTCTTAAATTTAATCTTGCTTGGAGCAGGGTATTGGGGGTTTCGCTGGTGGAAAAAAATGTTCAAGCAATTGGCTGTCGTAGATAAACCAATAATTAATCCAACTAAGAAGCCGAGTATTCAGTCGGCGACAAAAAAAATAGCATCGCCAAAACCTTTAGGCCATCAAGATTTGAATATTTTGTATGGTGTACCCACAAATTATAATCACTTGTTTGCGTTGTTTTTTTGGAAGAACCCATTTCCTGCCAACCTCGACGTTGATAATTACTTTAAATTAGTAATAGCTAAAGGGTTTGGTGAGCTTGTAAATCGTTCTGTTAAATTGTTGCCATCTGGTGGTATTGCCGTGACCTTAAATAGTGTACCTGCTACTGAAGTCGACAAATACACTAAGCGATTACATCAAGTTATATATCAAGCTTGCTTAAACTACCGAAGTGACTTGTCTCGCTCTGATATTAAAATTGGCGTATGTAATTACCGTACAGGCGCCGATCAGGCCGTTGTATATCAGCTTACGAAATCGGCATTAGCATTGGCGAAACAAAGTGCTTGGCAGCATATTCACCGCTTGCCTTTTGGTCATACACAGTCAAGTATTTTGGCTGATAGCAAAGAGCACCTTTTTGAATATATAAAGAAAAAGCATTTTATGTTGTTTTTTCAGCCGTTGTTTGACTTACAAACAGGTGACATTTTGCAGCACGAGGCATTGATCCGCATACGCCATAAAAACTTAGGTTTGTTGGCTGCGCGGCACTTTATTCCGCACATGAGCAGTAAAAAAGATGTCTTGCTGTTGGATAAAACAGTGGTTTCGCAAGTGAAGAAAATGCTGGTGAACGAAACTGGCACATTAATAGTAAGCATCAATTTGCATGCAATGAATTGGTTTAATGATGAGTTTTGGGTTTGGTTTAAACAGCAAATGGATGATTTTAATTGTACAGATAAATTGCAATTTGAACTCAGTGAAGATGATTATTTAAAACAACATAAAAAGCTTAGTGCACAATTTGAATGTTTAGAAACACTGTCGGCAGGTATTGTTATCGATAATGTTCGCAGTGCAGAGCATCTAGCAACTTATAAAAAAAATATCAAAAGTGTACGCAGTATTAAGCTGGCGTTTGAGCTTATTCACAATATTGATACTAATACTCAGCAACAAAAAACGGTTAAACAAATAATTACTAAAGGCACAGAATTAAACTTTCCAGTGTATGCGGTTGGGGTAGAAACTCAAAACGAACTCGCTACCTTGAAAAACCTAGGTGTAGTAGCTGCACAAGGTTTTTACTTTGCAGAGCCATTGCAAAGGCTGGCTGATATTACGCCTCATAGTTAGTCTATTAGCCTTCGATATTTAAGGCCATCTAAACCTTGCAGCCCACCAGTATGGACAGCAATAATGCGCGTTCCTTCACTAAAATAACCTTGTTCAATTAGTTGCCAAACGGCATAAAGCATTTTACCGCTATAAATAGGTTCAAGTGGGATTGCGTGTTGCTTAGTAAACGTTTGACAAAACTGCCACAAAGTATCGCTAAACTTTCCGTAGCCACCATCATGGAAATCGCAAAGCAGCTGCCAGTTTTGCTGTAGCATTGCTTTATTGCTGAGCTGCTTTATTTCCTCAATTAAATAGTGAGCTTGCTTTAACACTGCCACACCTAATAACTGAGTATGCTCTGGCATACCTTCAATTAAGCCCGCTAATGTGCCACCACTACCTGTTGGACAAACAAGCACATCACAACTTGGTAAGCTCTGTGCTAATTCTTTGCAGCCTAAAAGCGCTGCTGCGTTGGTGCCACCCTCGGGTAATATGTACGCATTAGGAAACTGCTTTTGTAATTTTGCCAAATAAGTTTGATCGTGCCTTGAACGGTAAGTAATACGATTAACAGGGTGCAAGCTCATTCCACATTGTTTAGCGTAATTTAGTGTTGGGTTTGCTTCATCTAATTCGGGGCCGCGGATAATACCATGGGTTTTAAAACCAAATAGTTTGCCTGCAGTGGCCGTAGCATGGATATGATTTGAAAACGCACCACCAAAAGTGAGTAACTCAGATTTCCTCTGTTGTTTCATAGCATCTAAGTTAAATTTTAACTTACGCCATTTATTGCCACTAATTTGTGGGTGAATAAGATCATCACGCTTGATACTAAGGTGAATTTTACGTGCAGTTAGTAATGGGTGATTAACAGTTTGTATTGGTGATTCAAAGAAAGTGTACACGGTATCATTCAGTAAAAAAACACATCCAATTGTAGCAAAGTTGTCTTACAGATAGAAATTAGTCAATTAAACCAAAATGATTTTGTTATTTACTGGCATCAACTAAGGTAATAGATGTAAACTCAGATAATAATTGAACAAAGCTTGTGTTTTGCTTTGCAAGTACATAGCATAAGAGTTTAATTATAAAAAAATAATAATGACCAAATAATTGCCGCTTTTTGGGAATGGAATATATGCGAATTGCTCCTTTATCTCTGTTAATTTCAGTTAGTTTGCTAGCAACTAGTGCATTTGCACAAGATACTGCTACGGTAACTGGCATTGAATCAGAGATCAGTAAAAAACAAGCCGAATACGATAACTCGACCCTAATCCTCGAAAAACACCTAAAAGAAGAAAGTCAGTTACAAAAACAACTCGAATTATTGCGCGCCCGCTCAACTGAGCTAGACAAAGAAAAGAATCAAGCGCTAGATGCAATGAACGAGATGTACCGCCGACTAATTGATGACCCAACCCTTGATATCAGCAATGCGCAGTCGCGCTATCAAAAAGCGGTTGTTGATCACAAACAAAACAAAGATGATATTTCGATGCAATTGGCGGCAATTGCTTCACATAGAAAAGACATTGAGCAAATTCGTGTATCAAAACATACACAGTTAAACACCTTAGAAAGTTTAAAAGAGCAGTTAGCAACGGCACGTGTTGAGCGTTTACGTAACGAATTCACTCGTGAAGGCACATTAGAGGTTAATCACACAATTAACTGTAAGCGCACTGAAACACTTGCTGCATGTGAACAGCGCGGCCAGCAAATGGGCTTACAAAAAGCCACTAAACGTTTTGTAGACCAAATTTTTGCTAACTTAACTGAAGAGCGTTTAGTTGAACCAAAACGCAACCTTGCTGGTGCACAAGTTAAGATTTTAAGTAGCCATGTAGTGAATAGCGCTTTTAGTGGGCAAGGTAACTACAACGTTAACTTAAGCGTGACGATGCGCGGTGATGTAAATAGTAGCCGTTTATGTAGCTTACTTAATTTAGACAACCGTTTTTGTGCAGACTATGGCACACCTTTAGCTGGAAACTTTCAGCCAAGCTATGGGACCACATATTCAGATAGTCAGTTAACATTCAGTGATCCTCAGGATAATGGGCAGGTGGTATCGGTTTCACGTATGAGTGAACAACCTGTAAGCGATTACTCTGTAAAAAAGCCAATAAAGGTTGAACCATTACCTGATCTAAAAAAATCTAAAATGGTTGAATTAACACTGCGTTCAAATGTTTATGATGACGAAGTGTTTATTGATGGTGTGAGCTATGGCGCAACTAGGTTAACGACATCATTACCAAAAGGTTTCCATGAAATTGAAATTCGCAAACGAGGCTACAAAAGCTATAAAGCGCGAATTGATCTGCGTAAAGCGCAAACAATTAATGCAAATCTAGTGAAAGTACCAGAACCAGTTGTTGCTGAGGTTACTACGGCACCAACTCAACCAGTAATAGCACCCGTTGCAAGTATTGTTAATAAAACCAGCTCTGCCAGCATTGTGGTTATACCCGCTGGTAAATTTAAGATGGGTGATATTAACGGCAACGGTTTAGCGAATGAACGTCCAGTGGTAGAAAAAACCATTGCTAATTCATTTGCAATGCAAAGCAAAGAAGTAAGCGTTGGCGAGTATGAGCAATTCGTTGCGAATACGGGCTACAAAACAGAAGCAGAAAAAGATCGCGGCTGTGCGTATTACTTAAATGGTGAACCAGTGTGGGAAGCAACCCTAAACTGGCGTAACCCAGGCTTTGATCAAGAAAGTGATTTTCCGGCGGTTTGTTTAACTTACAATGATGCCAAAGCGTATGCAGATTGGTTATCGGGTCAAACAGGCCAGTTATTTCGTTTACCCAATGAGGTTGAGTGGGAGTACGCTGCACGCGCAGGTAAAGAAACTGAATACCCTTGGGGTAACGAAATTGGAAAGAATCTAGCGAACTGTGGCTGGTGTGGTAGCGAATGGTCAAATAAGAGCGCTGCACCAACAGGATCGTTTTCTCCTAACGCATTTGGCCTATACGATACAGTAGGTAATGTGTGGGAATGGACAAACAAAAAGTCAGGACAGTCTGATGTGGCTGTTCGAGGCGGTGCATGGAATTTTGCCCCTAGCCTAGCACGCGTATCAACGCGCTTAATCTTAGCGCCAGATTTCCGTGCAAACTATATCGGTTTCCGTTTAGTACGCGAACGATAGAAATTTGAAAAGGAAGCAATGGATGCTTCCTTTTTTAGCAATTTAAATAAAGCAGTTGCGCTTTCTCATGATTAGCATGATAGAGTGAGAGCAGCTAGTATAAGAATGAATTTTTCAAAGGTCATCCAGCCTCATGTTTAAAAAACTCCGTGGTATTTTTTCAAACGATCTATCGATCGACTTGGGTACAGCCAATACCCTAATTTATGTAAAAGAAGAAGGTATCGTATTAAACGAGCCTTCAGTTGTTGCTATTCGTCAAGAGCGTGCTGGTGGCCCTAAGAGCGTGGCATCTGTAGGTACTGAAGCTAAGCAAATGTTAGGTCGTACTCCGGGTAACATTAAAGCGATTCGTCCAATGAAAGACGGCGTTATTGCTGACTTCTATGTGACAGAAAAAATGCTTCAACACTTTATTAAACAAGTGCATAACAACAACTTTATGCGTCCAAGCCCGCGTGTACTTATTTGTGTGCCTTGTGGTGCAACTCAAGTTGAAAAACGTGCTATTCGTGAATCAGCAATGGGTGCTGGTGCACGTGAAGTTTATTTAATTGAAGAGCCAATGGCTGCGGCGATTGGTGCAGGTTTGCCTGTATCTGAAGCAACGGGTTCGATGGTTGTTGATATCGGTGGTGGTACAACTGAGGTTGCCATTATTTCACTAAATGGTGTGGTTTACTCTTCATCTGTACGCATCGGTGGTGACAAGTTTGATGAAGCGATTATCAACTATGTACGCCGTAACTTTGGTAGTTTAATTGGTGAAGCAACGGCTGAAAACATTAAACACCAAATTGGTTCGGCCTTCAAAACTGACGAGCCAATTGAAATTGAAGTACGTGGTCGTAACCTCGCTGAAGGTGTACCGCGCTCATTCACACTGAACTCACACGAAATCTTAGAAGCATTACAAGAGCCATTAATGGGTATTGTAAGTGCAGTGATGGTTGCGCTTGAGCAATCTCCGCCAGAGCTTGCGTCTGATATCTCTGCACATGGTATGGTATTAACAGGTGGTGGTGCATTATTAAAAGACTTAGATCGTTTATTAATGGAAGAAACCGGTATTCCTGTTGTGGTTGCTGATGACCCATTAACCTGTGTTGCTCGTGGTGGCGGTAAGGCACTAGAAATGATTGATATGCACGGTGGTGACGTATTTAGTTACGACTAATGAAGTTACTGTTTGGTCGTACCATCTCTTTGCAACTGCGACTTTTTGTCGCAGTGCTTTTGAGTGTCGTGTTGATCGTGGGCGATCGCTACACTCAAGGTGGTACAACAATCCGCACTAGTTTAAATACCCTGGTTAGCCCACTTATTTATCTTGCCAATTTACCCTATGAGTTATTTAGCATTGGCGCGAAGAATCTGCACACCCGCGAACAGCTATTAACTGAAAACGAAGCGTTAAAAAAGAAGCAGTTACTACAAAGCGAACAACTACAACAATTGCAATTTTTATCTCGTGAAAACGATAAGTTACGAGCGTTACTGGGTTCATCAGCTAAGCAATCAAATCGTAAAATCATTGCGCAAGTACTCTCTGTTCACTCTAATCCGTATAGCCATCAGGTGGTTATTAACCGTGGTACAACTGATGGTCTAAGTGAAGGTCAAGCCGTCATTGACGAAATGGGGGTTGTGGGGCAAATCACTCAAGTGGGCTCGACTACTTCTCGAGTACTACTGATGACAGATACAACCCATGCCACACCAGTGCGTATTCTACGTAACGATGTGCGAACCGTAGTTGAAGGGATTGGCAAAATTAACGTAGTAAAGCTTTCGCACGTTCCGCATAGCCTTGATGTTCGCATTGGCGATATTCTGGTTACCTCAGGTCTGGGGGGCACGTTCCCAGAGGGGTATCCGGTTGCAGTGGTGACCGAAATTAACCGCGATGAAGGGCGTCCGTTTGCACAAGTTTATGCTGAACCCATTGCACAACTCGATCGTATTCGCTTATTGGTTGTGCTGTGGCGTAATCAGCAGGAGAGCATGAGCAATGAATAGTCGTCACTCTTTGCTGATTGCTATCAGTATTTTCTTTGCATTGGTTATGGCGTTAATGCCGTTACCGATTTCGTTTGAGCCCTATCGTCCAGATTGGGTGTTAATGGTATTAATGTATTGGTCATTAGCGGTGCCACACCGTTTAAATATTGGCACAGCTTGGGTGGTTGGTTTATTGATGGACCTTGCATCAGGATCGCCATTAGGTGTGAACTCACTGACTTATTCGGTGTGTATATTTATCACTGCTAGTAACTTCCAAAAAATTAGAAACTTTTCTTTATGGCAGCAAAGTATATTAATTGCTTTGTTTTTAACGCTTTATCACCTCATGCAGTTTTGGCTTAACCACTTTTTAATGGGCGTTTACTTTAGCCCCCATTATATGTGGCCAGTGCTAACCGGCATGCTTTGTTGGTGGTGGATTTTCTTAATTTTGCGTAAATATCGCCGTCATTTCAGGATTAGATAATGCAAACCGCAATTTATTTGGCGTCTGCATCACCGCGCCGAAAAGAGTTGCTCAGCCAACTTGGCGTTGAGTTTTCTCAATTTAGCGTTGATGCAGATGAAAGCCAGTTCCCAAACGAAGCCCCTCGTGACTATGTAGAGCGTCTTGCCAGACTCAAGGCACAATCAGGCGTAGCTATGGGTTACATTGACCGTCCAGTACTTGGCAGCGATACCGTAGTTGTAATTGATGATACCGCACTCGGTAAACCGCTAGACCAAGTAGATTTTACTACCACGATGAAGCGTTTATCTGGCCGTACCCATCAAGTGATGACAGCTGTGGCAATTGCTGATAGTGAGCAAGTAAAAAGCTGTCTTGTTGTGACTGATGTCACATTTAAAGTGCTCAGCGATGCTGAAATTGATGCCTATTGGCATAGTGGGGAGCCACAAGATAAAGCTGGTGGTTATGGCATACAAGGCTTAGGTGGGCGCTTTGTTAGCCATCTTTCGGGTAGCTATTTTGCAGTTGTCGGCTTACCTTTATATGAGACAGAGCAGTTATTAAACGAATTTTTAAGAGGGTAACATGAGCACTGAATTACTGATCAACGTTACACCGAGCGAAAGTCGCGTTGCGCTTATCGAAAATGGCGTACTGCAAGAGATTCAACTAGAGCGAATTGGCAACCTAGGTATTGTCGGTAACATTTACCTAGGTAAAATCAGCCGTGTTTTACCAGGCATGCAAGCTGCGTTTGTGGATATTGGCTTAGAGAAAGCTGCCTTTTTACATGCATCGGACATTGTAAACAGTGCCTCGATTGTGGAAGGCGTTGATGAGCAGCCAATAAAGAAAGTACAAGATATTCGTGAGCTTGTGCGCCAAGGTCAATATATCATGGTGCAAGTGGTTAAAGACCCTCTTGGAACCAAAGGTGCACGCTTAACAACTGATATCACCATTCCTTCACGTTACTTAGTGTTCATGCCAGATGCGACTCATGTTGGTGTGAGTCAGCGCATTGAAACTGAAGAAGAACGTTTACGCTTAAAGAAAATTGTTGCTGAATATGGCGATGATGATGGCAGCTTTATTGTTCGTACCGCAGCAGAAGGTGCGTCGGAAGCTGAGCTACGTCATGATGCTGAGTTCTTAAAAAAACTGTGGCAAAAAATTGTTACTAAGCGTAAAAAAATCAGTAAAGAAAGCATCTTGCATGAAGACTTAACACTCGCTTTTCGAACTTTACGTGACTACGTAGGTGAAGACATGGAGCGTATTCGTGTTGACTCAAAGCTCACTTATCAGGAGCTTAAAGAGTTTACAGAAGAGTTTGTGCCTATCTTATCGGGAGCACTTGAATATTATCCTGGTGAGCGGCCTATTTTCGATTTATTCGATGTTGAAACCGAGATTCAAAAAGCACTCCACCGTAAAGTTGAGCTTAAATCGGGCGGTTATTTAATTATTGACCAAACCGAAGCGATGACAACCGTTGATGTAAATACTGGTGCGTTTGTTGGTCATCGTAATTTAGAAGAAACCATTTTTAATACTAATATCGAAGCGACCTCTGCGATTGCACGTCAACTGCGGTTACGCAACTTAGGTGGCATCATTATCATCGACTTTATCGATATGGTCAGTGATGAGCACAAGCGCCGAGTATTGCACTCGCTTGAGTCAGCTCTTGCAAAAGATCGTGCAAAAGCCAACATAAATGGTCTATCTGCACTAGGCTTAGTAGAGATGACCCGCAAGCGTACCCGCGAAAGCTTAGAGCATATCCTTTGTGATGTGTGTCCTGCGTGTTCCGGTCGTGGTTCACAAAAAACGGTAGAAACAGTTTGCTACGAAATTTTACGTGAAATCGTTAGGGTAAACCGTGCTTATGCGGCTGATAAGTTCATGGTTTATGCCGCTCCTTCGGTAAGTGAAGCGCTGATCAACGATGAGTATCACAATCTTGCAGAGCTGGAACTATTTATCGGAAAGCAAGTCAGTATTCAAACAGAGAGTTTATACAACCAAGAACAGTTTGATGTGGTAATGATGTAATGAAGGCAAAAACGGTCTGCTTTTATTGTTTACGTAAGTTATGGCAAGTATTTGCTATCACTCTCGTACTGCTGGCCGTTATTGTCTCTGTTGTGAAGTATTCACTCCCTTATGCGAATGACTATAAAGATGATATTGAAGCGTTTTTGTATGAACGTTTTGATGTTAATTTAGCGATTGGTTCTATCTCGGCTAGCTGGCAGGGCAAAGGTCCTGCCTTAGTCATTGAAGACATTTCGTTTGAAGATAACCAAACCTCACCCATCGCACTAACCATTGATAAAGCCAGTCTTGAAGTAAACTTATGGGAGTCGGTGAAAAGCCGTCAGCTTAAATCGAGCTACTTTGTGATCAATGGCTTTCATGCTGATGTTGATTTACCCACAATGCTTGATTTGGGTAATAACCAGCAAGCAGGCAACTTTGAGCAAAAAGAACTGATTGAAGGCTTATTCCTTGGTGAAACAGGCCACTTTGCAGTGCAAGACAGTAGCCTTAACCTTACCCTCAGTGATGGCAAAGAGCGTAAGCTGATCCTTGAAAACATTGTTTGGCAAAATACCCCAGAGCAGCATCAAGGCTCGGGAACATTAGCGTTACCGGGGATTTCTGTTGGTAGCTTTGACGCCCGTATGGCACTTAATGGCTCAACCCTCGAAACCATGGCTGGTGATATTTATGTCCAAGCAGCGAACGTCGATGTGTCTAAGTGGTTGGCGCAATATATTAATACTGACAAACAGCAGCTTAATTCAGACATCAACTTAAAGACGTGGTTTAGCCTTGAGAAAGGCCTGATCAGCGATGTAAAAGTGCAGTGGCTACCTAGCTTTATCAACTGGCAGCAAAACCAAGAAGCACATCAAATTAGCTTAAGTGAAGGTGGCTTTCATTTATTTCCAAAGCAAAATGGCTGGCGTTTAAAAAGCACCGGACTCACGTTTGAAAGTGACTTAAAAGAATGGCCGACCTTACAATTTGAAGCTCAACTTGGCGATAAAAGCCAAATCTGGCTTAAACAATTTGATTTTGCATTACTCGCCAAGTTATCGCAGTTAAGTAACTTTGAGGTGCTAGCACCATTTTTAGCACGCCAACCCAATGGTCAATTAAGTGATGCCTATTTAGAATTAGGTCAGCAAGATAAGTGGCAGTTCTGGTTTCAAGGTGAGCAAATTAATTGGCTATCGCTGCAAGGCATTCCTGGTGGGCAAGCTATTCGTGTTGATGGCTTAATTAATCAATCAGCTGGTCGAATTCAGTTATATGGCGAGAATAATCAACTGCTCACGAACGGCAGCTTTAGCCAAGATATTGCTTATAACCAATTAAATGTCGAGCTAGACCTTCATCGTTACGACGATGGCTGGCGTATTAGTAGCGATAATATCTGGCTTGATAACGACGAAGTTACCCTTGCAGCTGAGATGATGCTTAGTCTTACTGATGAGCCGCGTTTAGATTTATATGCTGAAGCCTATGCCCCTGATGCCAACGTAGCTGGGCATTATTTCCCATTACCTGTGATGAGCGAAAAGTTGGTTAATTACCTCAATGGGGCAATTAAGGGCGGTGAAGTAAACAAAGCTCAAGTGTTGTTTTCTGGGCCATTTAAAGGTTTTCCATTCAAACAGCAGCAAGGTCAATTTGAAGTTTTAGCGAATGTTGAGAGTGCCAAATATAAATTCTCACCGAGCTGGCCTACAGTTGAAAATGCTAACGTCATTTTACATTTTGAAAATGAGCGCATGGATATCTATAGCAAGTCAGGCAAGCTAGTTAATTTATCTCTCGGAGAGAGTGTGCACGTCAGTATTGCAGATTTAATGAATGCAGAGATACTAAAAGTTGCTATAAACAAGCGCGCCCATGGCAATAAGCTTAATCCTTTCTTTACTGAGACTCCGCTTGCAAAGCCTTTAGCAAGTGTCTTTGAAGTCGTGCAACCTCAAGGTGAAGCAACCGCCGAGATTGAGCTGTTAGTTAATTTACGTTCTGGTCATGTTGATGCGATTGGTGAAGTTGAACTTGCAAATATCCCGGTTTACCTTGCACAACCGGGGATCACACTTAATAACATGACTGGTATCGTTAAGTTTAATAACGATAAAATCGACCTAAAAAATGCTAAAGCAAACTGGATGGGGATGCCACTCACTGCGAGTTATAACAGCGAAAGCGTGGCTGATAACTACCTCGCAGAAATTGATATAAAACTGGCGCTTGAAGCTGAGCCTTTAATTGAACAAGCCCATGGTTTGCTTGCAGGTTACTTAAGCGGTCAAAGCGATGTTGATATTAATGTTTCACTTAATTTTTTACCGAATGATTTCAATTATCGTGCAGATGTGAGTGGCGACTTAATCGGTGTGACTAGCCAGTTGCCGGCACCTTATAACAAGAGTTCAGAGCAAAGTTGGCCATTAACCGCGGTGGTACAAGGCGACCGCATCTCAAATCTGATTACTGCTAATATCGATGAGCAGCTTTTCTTTAATGCGATTTTAGATAATGGTAAACAGAAATTTAGTAATGCCCATTTAATTTTAGGCGCACAAGATTTAGGTCTTAATCGTGAAGGTTTTGCTGTATCTATCGATTTGCCAGAAACTAAAATAGTGCCTTGGTTTGGCTTAATTGATCAAATTATTGCGCTCACCAAAGTGAAGTCTGACGCGCCAAGTGTGATGCCTGCATTCAATAACGTAACGGGTAAATTTAATAAGCTGGCATTACATAATATCGACTTTAATGATTTTGAATTTCGCTTAGCACCAAAACAATCAGACTTAGAGTTAAGGTTAAATGCTAAAGAATTACGTGCCGACGCACTTATTCCAACCGGTGAAACGCGCAGACCAATTCAAATTTTTACTGACTATCTGCGTATTAACTTCAACGAAGTAGCAGAGCAAGCAGATCAAGTTTCTGAACCTGAAGATTTAAGATGGTTAACTCGTGTTCCAGCTATCGAGTTTAACTGCGAAGATTGTAAAGTGGCAGAATATCAACTCGATAAAATTAAAAGCAGCTTAGTAGGAGAGCAAGGTAAACTCTTGTTCACTGAGCTTGTTATCGACAAAGGCGATCATGTATTGCGTGGTAAGGGGCAATTTGCCGATGGTCAAACACGCTTTACTGGTAACTTACAAAGTGACGATATCGGTGAGTTATTTGATGAATTTGATATCACAACAACAGTAAAAGATTCTGATGCCGATATTAAGTTTGATCTTGCATGGCAAGGCGCACCTTATAACTTTGACGTACCCAGTTTAGCGGGGGAGCTAGATTGGCGTTTAGGTGAAGGTCACCTTACAGAAATTAGTGATGGTGGTGCGCGGGTATTCTCATTACTGAGTTTAGATTCGTTAGTGCGTAAGCTGAAACTCGATTTTAGAGATGTATTCTCTAAAGGCTTTTTCTATAACAGCATGCAAGGCACGATGCAGCTAGAAAAGGGCATTGCTTACACTCAAGATACCAAGCTTGATGGTGTACCTGCCGATTTAACGATTAAAGGCCACACTAACTTAAACACCTTTGAAATTGACTACGACCTGGCTGTTGCACCGCAGGTAACCTCAAGTATTCCTGTTATTGTGGCATGGATGGTCAACCCTGTAAGTGGTCTTGCAGCGCTGGCAATCGATAAAGTAATTCACTCGGCACGAGTGATCTCTGAGATCAACTTTAAAGTAACAGGGAGTATGAATGATCCTGTAGTGAAAGAGCTTGATCGTAAGAGTCGTGAAGTGACGTTACCACAAGCTGCGCAAAGTCAGCCACAGTCGTCGACGCAATTAAAATTAAAAGATGCCGCATCTTCAGCGAGTTTAGGTAACAATGAAGACTAATCATCAACCACAGGTTGTCGCAGTACAAATGTGCTCAAGCATGAATGCTGAGCAAAACCTCGCTTTTCTAGCAGATACACTGACCAAGTTACCTGCTACTCGGCCATTGCTTGTGTGTTTACCTGAAAGTTTTTTGATTTTTAGTAAGCACAGCCAAGCAAGCTATGAATTAGGTCTACAGAGTGAGGTTTATAAAGCGAAACTTGCCGATTTATGTAAGCAGCATGATATCTGGTTAGCTGCTGGTACCCTCCCTGTTTCGCAGCAAAATGGTAAGTATTTAGCTGCCTCGTTTTTATTTAATAACCAGGGTGATGTGGTTGCACAGTACAATAAAATTCACTTATTTGATGTAGATGTTGCCGACACGACGCGCAGTTACCGAGAGTCTGATGCGACGCAGGCGGGCGAGGATATTGTGGTGGTTGATTCGCCATTTGGTAAAATTGGCCTAGCAGTATGTTATGATCTACGTTTTAGTGGCTTATTCACCGCGATGCAGCGCCAAGGGGCTGACCTCATTTTAGTGCCAAGTGCCTTTACTACAGTCACCGGCGCTGCTCATTGGCATATTTTATTAGCTGCGCGCGCAATCGAAACACAATGTTATGTGGTTGCCGCAGCACAGTGGGGCGAGCACGAGAATGGCCGTCACACTTATGGGCACAGCATTATTATTTCACCATGGGGGGAAACGCTCAGTGAGCTTGCCTCTGGTACTGGGTTTATCAGCCATTGGCTTGATTTAAACCGCTTGAATACAATTCGCCAAGACATGCCTATGCAGTCTCAGCAACGATTTAGAGAGCATTTATTATGAACACGGTTGAACAGCATTTATTACATGACAGCCAACTAACGAGAGAAGAATTAGAAAAAACGCTCGCTTTTATTCATCAACACCAAGTTGATTATGCCGACCTGTATTTTCAATCTAGTCACCACGAATCTTGGGTGCTTGAAGATGGCTTAGTGAAAGAAGGTTCTTACAACGTTGAACGCGGTGTGGGTGTGCGTGCTGTTAGTGGTGAAAAAACCGGTTTTTCATACTCAGATGCGATTAATCTTGAAGCGTTAAATAAAGCCGCAACCGCAGCGCGTAGTATTGCCAATGCAGGCGAAAACAAAACGATTCAGGTGTTCAGTGATGTTGCTGCTAAAGAGCAGTATGCGCCGCATCAACCTATTCAAAGCATGAGCAATGATGACAAAGTAAGTCTGCTACGTGAGCTTGAAAGCTATATTCGTCAATTAGCACCTGATGCTGAGCAAGTGATCAGTTCAATGTCGGCGGTTTATGAAGAAGTGTTAATTGCTGCAAGTGATGGCACCTTTGCAACCGATATTCGCCCGCTTATTCGTTTAAATTGTTCAGTGTTACTTGAGAAAAATGGTCGTCGTGAGCGCGGTGGTGCAGGGGGCGGTGCTCGTTTAGATTATGGTTATTTTAAAGAGTTAGTCGATGGCAAACCGCGTTGGATGGAATACGCGGAAGAAGCTGTTCGCCAAGCGAAAGTAAACCTAGAAGCAATCGATGCACCTGCAGGTAGCATGGAAGTAGTACTAGGTGCAGGTTGGCCGGGCGTGTTACTACACGAAGCGGTAGGTCATGGCCTAGAAGGTGACTTTAACCGTAAAGGCGCATCAGCTTTTAGCGGTAAGGTAGGTCAAAAGGTTGCATCTGAGCTGTGTACAGTCGTGGATGATGGCACCATTGCTGATCGCCGAGGCTCATTGAACGTAGATGACGAAGGCACTCCTGCTGCGTATAACGTGCTTATTGAAAACGGTATTCTAAAAGGCTACATGCAAGATAAGCTAAATGCGCGTTTGATGGGGGTTAACCCTACCGGTAATGCGCGCCGTGAATCGTACGCTCATTTACCTATGCCACGTATGACCAACACTTATATGTTAGGTGGAGAGCACAGCCAAGCCGATATTATCAGCTCGGTGAAAAAGGGTATCTTCGCGCCTAATTTTGGTGGCGGCCAAGTGGATATCACGTCAGGTAAATTTGTATTTAGCGCCTCTGAAGCCTACTTAATTGAAAACGGTAAAATCACGCAACCTATCAAAGGTGCCACACTAATTGGTAATGGCCCAGAAGTGATGCAGCAGATCTCAATGGTAGGGAACGATCTAGCACTTGATAAAGGCGTTGGCGTGTGCGGTAAAGATGGCCAAAGCGTACCTGTTGGGGTAGGTCAACCAAGCCTTAAAATTGATAACTTAACGGTGGGTGGTACGGCTTAATATTCCCTCATTATAGTTATAATGAACGCGAGGGTAATCCCTCGCGTTTTTGTATTAGCTTACTAGCATCCATATACCCGCGGCTATCATAAATAAGTTCTCACTCAGTGAGATAAAGCCGAGCGGCACATTACTGTCGCCACCAACACAGGCGCATTTCAGATCTCGTTTATCGATATACACAGCCTTAATAACCGATACTGCACCTATACCACCAATAAATAATGAAAATGGGGCAACAGCTAAGGCAGGTAATTCAGCTACCATACCTATCGCTACATACGCCTCAATAAACGGGTATACATAAGCGTAGGGCACAATACGCATCGCTAGTAAGTCATAGGTAATAAATGAGTTAGAAAAGCTGTATAAGTCTTGTAGCTTTTGTATCGCTAATACCGCCATTGATACTGCAACGAACAGCATCAGGTTTTGCAAAGAGAATAAAGCCTCACCGCTGGCATAAGTAAAACCGCAGCTGAGTAGCATAGCGACCGCAAAAATGGCTAATACAGGCGTGTAACTGGTGCCCTGTTGGACAGCCTTAGGTAGATTAAAAAAGTCGCGCAAATCATCGTAACCACCAATGCGTTTATCATTGATAAAGGTTTGTGGTGTGGTTTTTACATCATGCTGCTGTTTGAATGCGTCAGTTTGCTCACGGCTGGTTAAGTGACGATCGTCAACATCGTAACCATGTCGCTCTAATAAATCTTTTGATTTTAAACCGAACGGGCAAATATGCTCATCGGTCACCATGCGGTATAAAATTGCAGACTTAGACACAGTGCCTCCTTGTAAAAATGCCTTGAGTACTGCGTAAAAGTTGCTTAATTACACAGTAAACAAGGGCAAATTGTTGCTATAACTGGTTACTTTATTAACAGTTACAAGGTTTGTGCCAGCACTGTTTATTGCTTGGTTATGGTTAAAACAGCATCCATTACTGGGTCTACACCTGCAAAGTAGTCTTTTGCAGAAAGCGTAATTGGCATATCGGGCGCCAACCAAATACGATGGTCTTCAGCTCGGCTTTGCTGGTGGAACTGGCTCGAAATAAGGCCTGTTTGTTTACTGTATGGTAGGTTAAACCAGCCTGCTTCACCTGCCACGTTAGGGCGGGTGCCTGATGGTTCACCTACAAAAATTGCTGGCACTATATTGGTAATCTTAACTGCTAGATCATGGCCTGCCGAAAATGTATTGCGGCCAATTAATATAAATAACTTTCCTTGTGGCTTTAATACTTTAAAAAATGCGGCCGTTGCTACCAAAGGTGGGGTGAGCGAGCCATTACCACCACTGTTATGGCGAAGGTCTAGCACCATATGCTCAATGTCATCGTGTTTGATTTGTGCTTGTAGCTGCATAGCAAATTCAGCAAGGGTGAGATCTTTGCTATTACGTACATCATTGAATTGTACATACAGTAATTTATTCGCTTTTATTTGTTCGCTCCAAAACGGTGTGTTGTTTTTCGCTAAGTATCTAAGCGTAGGGTGTTCAGCAAGTTTTGGTAACTTAGGAAAACCTGCAAATTGCATTGACTTGAGCGCTGGTGTAACTGTGGTGAGAGCGCCTTTTGGCGAGCTGAGGGTGAGCGTTACCTCGTTACCTTTGCTAATGCCAAGCCCGTTTAGTACATCAAGCAAACTTAAATAATATGGTCCCAGCCAAAGGGTTTGCATTTCATTATCGCGAGCATTAACACGTTTAGTTAACTCAAGAGCTTGCTGGGCTGGTGTATCGGCAAATGCCTCAACTTTATGGCCAACATATTGCTGGTAATCGCTACTTGCTTTGGTGATGTATAAGCCGTCACTAAATTGATAAAACTGAAATGGTAGTTGCTGAAAGTTGCCTTTTTCACCCCATGCTGGGATCAATAGATTATGACCATTGCCAAGTAACGCAATTAGCTCCATAAACTGAAAAACAATTTGCTGATCAGTCAGATCAGGAATCGATTTATCAATCTCAGCTACTTTTTCTGCAAACTGTTGTGAGCTCATGTTTTGATACATTGCCACGTGTAAACGTTTAATCTCTGCAACTAAAAACGCTAAATCGGCGCGCCATTTTTGATCTCGATTGAGCTCAGTATCTAAATCATTACCTGCAAGTGATTTGTAACTGGCTGATTGCGCAAAGCGTTCAAAGTGAGGGTTAGTACCAGATTTAAATAAGCTGGTGCCAGCAAGTGTTGGGCGGTCATCCCATCTTGCTGCCAGTGCTTTTTTAAGCCAATATTCTGCTTGCTGTTGGTTGTTAAGCTCTGCGTATGCCTCTGCAATTTTCACCATTAAATCGTTAGGGTTACTGGCCCCATTAGGAATGCCTTTTAAGCTAGTCCCAATTGCAAGTGCGCGTTGCAAAGCATTGCTGGCATTTTGATAATCAGCCAATTGAAAATAACTGAGACCAAGTAAATACCAAGTATCGCCATCATTTTGATATTCATTAATGAGCTGTTTTGTGAGTTTATTCACCAGAGCCCAGTTTTGTTGTTTAGCAAATTCTATTGCTGCTGTTTTCGATTGAAAGTAAGCGATTGGGTCGCTTGCACCAACGCGACTTGGTTGCACTTTTAAGGCTTGATTCGTTACCTCTAAAGAGTGATTCGTTGCTAAAGCAAAGCTCGAAAAGTTTATTAATAGGCACAATGTTAGTAGTAAAAAATAGGACTTGTACATCTGGAGTCTCAAAGCTGTTTTTTGTTTAAATTAGCGTTAGAGCTGTAAAAAAGCGTCCTAAAACAGGATTTAGGACGTTTTTTGTCTGTTTTATGAGCAGGTTTTTAGTGTTTGCTTCTTAAATTGACTCGGCGTTAATCCCGTTTCTTTTTTAAACACCGCATTAAAAGTCGATTTAGAATTAAAGCCAGCTTGAAATGCCAGTTCTATCAGGCTGAGTTTTTGAGATGAGCCTTGCTCTATTTCGCGTTTAACATCATTCACTCTATGCTGGTTGATGTACTCACAAAAGTTGTTCCCCGTTGTGCTGTTAATAGCCCAAGATATTTCTTTACTACCGAGCCCAGTTTGATTTGCTAAGTCGTTTAATGACAACCTAGGTTGTCGATAAAGCGATTCATGAATAATCAAGTTATCAATGGTTGAGAAAATTTGCTGCGCAAGTTGCTCGTCAGACGAATCAGTTTGTTCAGCTTCGGGTTCTTCAGGCAATGTGACTGGCTCGAATTGAAAGCTATTTTTGATGGTGTGAAACAACAAAAAGCTAAACATTAGCAGTAACAGTATTTCGTTTAATAAATACCAGTGCATCTTTAAATCGAGCGGCGTGATTGGTTGCACATTCATACGCAGCAAATCGAATACGACAATAATGGCAAAAATAAATAATGCTTTGATCAGCCACTTTAATTTAAGGCTCTCAGCATCTGAGCGCGCATGCATAAGTTGTTTGTGGTAGCCCTTTAAAGTGCCATAAGCAAAGTAGAAGTAGCCAAGTTGACTGAGCGAACCGAGTAAAATGATCTCCTGCGTGTAGTGGGTAAAGGCCAAGGAAATAGCCGCAGGAATTAAGTGAACCGCGTAGTGTGATGTTATAAAGGGCTGCTTACCTGTAATCGACAAGGTAAAAAAGTAAATCATAGGCCCATACAGTAATGTAAATGCCGGTGTGATTAGGTAATCAGAAAGGCCTAACCCTTCTAACAGGTTAAAGGCGCATACACAGCCTTGAAATACAAATAGCAGCACCAAGGAACGACTTTGTTTTTGGCTATTAATTAATAATGCACCAAATAACATTTGGAACAGAAAGATACTCTGTACAAGGTGTACAGGGAATAAAGTGATTGATTGCAAAGTAGTTTACGTTCTTATTCTTTTAACTGAGTTTAACAACTCATCATCACTTTGTAATCATAGGCATAAAAAAACCTTGTGGCAGCACCACAAGGTTTTAATTTAGCTTAAAGCTAATCTTATCTCATCGTCACAAACTCTTCTGAGCCTGTTGGGTGAATAGCCACAACAGCATCAAAGTCTGCTTTTGTTGCGCCCATTTTCATGGCAACCGCAAAACCTTGGATCATTTCATCAACTGTGAAGCCAATGCCGTGTAAGCCAACAACTTTTTCGTCTTCTCCAGCACACACCAGCATCATGTTACAAGCTTGGCGGTGCTGAGTAACCGCTGTGTACATTGCTGCAAAGCTTGATTTATAAACCTTTACGTTTTCAGCACCATATTGCGAAATCGCTTCTTGTTCTGTTAAACCAATCGTGCCAATAGGCGGGTGGCTGAATACCACAGTCGGTACTAGCTCGTAGTCCATTTTTAAATCGTCAGGTAATTCTTTATTAAATAAGCGCTCTGATAAAATACGACCTGCTTTAACGGCTACTGGCGTAAGTTCAATACCGTTTTCGATGATATCACCTACTGCATAGACGTTTTCAGCGGTGGTGTTTTGGAATTCGTCTACTTTTACGTAACCGCTTTCGTTCACTTCAACACCTGCTGCTGCAAGGTTGATCTTGTCAGTTGTTGGTGTACGGCCAATTGCCCAAATAACTTCATCAACGTTTTGGCTGTGACCATTTTCAAAGTGAATTGTTAAGCTACCATCGCTTTCTTTAATTACTTCTTTTGGAGTGCAATCAGTGTGAAGCGTAGGGCCTTCTTTTGCCATGATATCGACAAGCGTATCAATAATGTACGGGTCAAAAGTACGTAGTGGTTTGTTTTTACGAACAAACAGGTGGGTTTCTGTGCCAAGGCTATGAAGTACACCAGCGATTTCAACGGCAATGTAACCTGCACCAACCACAGCAACACGTTTAGGTTGTGCGTCTAGCTCGAAGAAGCCGTTAGAATCAATACCAAGCTCAGCGCCAGGGATGTTAGGAATAGTAGGACGACCACCAACAGCAACAAGGATATGATCTGCGGTGTAAAGTTCACCGTCAACTTCAACTGTTTTGTTATTAACAAACTTAGCAAAGCCATTGATCACAGTCACACCATTGCTAGATAAGTACTTGTTGTAACCTTGGTGAATACGACCAATATACGCTTCGCGGCTTTCAACTAATTTAGCCCAGCTAAAACCTTTTAACTCAACATCAAAGCCGTAATCAGGTGCATATGCGTTAATAGCTTCAGCGATTTGTGCGCCGTGCCACATAACTTTCTTTGGAACACAACCGACATTTACACAAGTGCCACCCATGTGTTTTGCTTCAATAAGAGCGACTTTTGCGCCACGCATTGCTGCACGGTTTGCAGAGGCAATACCGCCACTACCACCACCAATTGCAATGTAATCAAAATGCTGAGCCATAGTTTGTCCTCAAAAATAGATAATTTTTTATTAATTAATCGATTTAGTAATAACTTGATAATAGCATAATAAAGACCAAGGTTAAGCCCCTTGTATTTCATCAATTCGCCCCAACTTCAAAATCATCTTCGCATAAAATTTGAGAACAAAAATGACAATTGCAGAAAATAACCCACTCATTGGTTTAGAAGGGCTTCCGCCGTTTTCTAAAATAGAACCTGTACACGTAGTGCCAGCAGTAAAAGCGGCAATTGCTGAGTGCCGCGCTAAAATCGATGAGGTACTGGCAACCAAATCATACACATGGAATGATTTAGTACTTCCGCTTGAGGAAGCTGATGACAAGTTATCACGCCTATTTTCACCGGTATCACACATGAACTCAGTCGTTAACAGTGATGAGTTACGTGAAGCCTATGAGCAATGTTTGCCATTGTTATCTGAGTATTCAACGTTTGTTGGTCAGCACCAAGGTCTGTACGATGCTTACAACACACTTCATAATAGCGATGAATTTAAATTATTAACGATTGCCCAACAAAAAACCATTACTAATGCATTACGTGATTTTGAGCTCTCTGGGATTGCTTTAAAACCTGAACAACAAAAACGTTATGGCGAAATCAGTGCGCGTTTATCTGAGCTGGCTTCTAAGTTTGGCAACAATGTTATGGATGCTACACTTGCTTGGCAAAAACACATTACTGATGAAAGTGAACTGGCTGGCTTACCTGAGTCTGCTTTAGCACTTGGTGCTGATACCGCACAAAGTAAAGAGCTAGAAGGTTGGGTGTTTACTTTAGACTTTCCATCTTACTTACCTATTATGACCTACGCAGATAACCGCGAGTTACGTGAAGAGTTTTACACTGCGTTTGTGACCCGTGCCTCTGATCAAGGCCCTAATGCTGGTGAATTTGATAACTCTGCCATTATGAGCGAAGAGCTTGCACTGCGTCATGAGCTTGCCGAGTTACTTGGCTTTAGCAGCTACGCTGACATGTCACTGGCAACTAAAATGGCAGAAACGCCTGAGCAAGTTTTCTCATTCTTAGAAGATTTAGCTGATAAGTCAAAACCGCAAGCTGAGCAAGAGCTTGCTGAGCTAACAGCTTATGCAAAAGACAAGCACGGTGTGACGGAACTTGCTGCATGGGACTACGCTTATTATGGCGAAAAACTTAAGCAAGAGAAGTATGCGATTTCTGATGAAGTACTGCGCCCATATTTCCCAGCCAATAAAGTATTAAGTGGCTTATTCACTACAGTAAATCGTTTATTTGGCATTAGTGTTAAAGAAGTAACAGAGTTTGATACTTATCACCCTGATGTACGTTTCTTCGAAATTTACGACAGCAGCAATACCTTACGTGGTCGCTTTTATCTTGATTTATACGCCCGCGATCGCAAACGCGGAGGTGCGTGGATGGATGACTGCATGGGTCGTAAAGTACGTGCTAACGGCGAATTACAAACCCCTGTTGCCTACTTAGTGTGTAACTTTAATAAAGCAGTGGGTGATAAGCCCGCCTTGTTTACTCATAATGAAGTGACAACTTTATTCCATGAGTTTGGTCATGGTATTCACCATATGTTGACGCAAGTTGATGCTGCGCCGGTTGCAGGTATTAACGGTGTTGCATGGGATGCGGTTGAGTTACCAAGTCAGTTCCTTGAAAACTGGTGTTACGAAGAAGAAGCGCTGAGCTTTATTTCGGGTCACTATGAAACAGGGGAGCCGTTACCAAAAGAGTTATTAGATAAACTCCTTGCGGCGAAGAACTTCCAATCAGGTATGCAAATGCTGCGTCAGCTAGAGTTCTCGTTGTTTGACTTTACTATTCACCATACTTACAAAGCGGGTGAGCCATGTAATATTCAAGCAACACTTGACGAGGTGCGCAGTAAAACTGCTGTTGTTAAAGCGCCAGCGTTTAACCGTTTTCAGCATGGCTTTAGCCATATTTTTGCCGGTGGTTATAGCGCAGGTTATTACTCTTATAAGTGGGCTGAAGTGCTCTCGGCTGATGCGTTTTCTAAGTTTGAAGAAGAAGGTATCTTTAACCCTGCAACGGGCGAAGCTTTCTTAAAGAACATTTTAGAGAAAGGGGGTAGTGAAGAGCCTATGGAGTTATTTAAGAAGTTCCGAGGACGCGAACCGCAAGTCGATGCACTACTGAGACATAGCGGCATTGCTGCATAATAATTTTTGTTGATTTAAAGCGCCGTAAGGCGCTTTTTTTATTAATATTTCTTCGCAAAATTACGCTCTCGTACTATTCTTCTTAAAAAAGAGTTTATAGGAATTAAGCATGTCAAAACTGGTATTAGCCATTGATGATGATAAATATATCCATCATGTGATTGAGGAATCGCTATCGGGCTTTTGCACACTGATCCATGCTAAAAATGGTGACGAAGGATTAAGACAGGCGTTAAAGTACAACCCTGACATCATCTTACTTGATATCGAAATGCCGGGTAAAACGGGCTTTGAGGTATGTAACGAATTAAAAGCCAACCCGCAAACAAAAGACACGCCTGTGATGTTTTTGTCGGGTAAAGCTGATTTACCTGACCGTGTAAAAGGTTATAACGCAGGTGCAGCTGATTACATTGTAAAACCATTTAATGCTGAAGAGCTCATGGCACGTATTCGCGTGTTATATCAATATCGTCAGCACTCTAAAAAGCTTAAAAGTGATGTAGAGCGAGCGCAAATCACTGCCGAAATCGCGATGACAGATTCAGGCGATATGGGTCGTATAATGCGCTACGTTGGGCAGAGCTATCATGCACACGATATCAAAGCGTTATCTGAGCATATGTTTGAGTTTTTTAATCCGATGGAGCTCGATGTAGTGCTGGCGTTTTGGTATCAAGATATTGGTGTGTTTTGTAGTGCTGAGGGCGGAGTGTGTCCACTAGAGCAAGAGCTACTCGAAAAACACCGTGATGCAAATCGCTTTGTTGACTTTAGCCATCGCACAATTATTAATTACCCTAAAGTGTCGATGCTGGTTAAAAACATGCCACTTGATGATGCCCAGCTTTATGGCCGTTATAAAGATTTATTTCCGCATATTCTTGAAGTGACTAACGCTAAAGTACAAGACATGGAAAACAATGAGCGGGCACTGACTCAGGCGCAGCAAATAGGTAACTCGTTTAATGAGTTATCTGATCAAATGTACCAAAACAGTGATTCGCGCGAACATGCTGTAGAGAAATTTGCCGCCCAACTTGATGAGCTAAACAAGTCTATTGAGCAAAGTGGTTTATCGGGCAGCGACGAAGTCGCATTTCACTTGCAGCAATTAAAACAAACTCAGCTGATATTTACCTCACTGAATGAAGACTTAGCGTTTATAAAGTTTCAGCTAAAGCATATTATCGAATCGCGTAGTGAGCTTTTAGCTAGCTTACAAAAAATGGCTGAGCCGAGTGATACCGAAGATGTCACTTCACAAACGGATATCGAGCTATTTTAAGCCATGCTATACTGGCGCCGAATAATTTAGCTCGGAGTTTTGCGTGGTAATTCATTGTCCTTTTAAAGAAATGCGTCCTTATTTAGATGCTATCGAACAGCGTTTTGGTTTGGCTAAGTGGGCTGAGCAGAATGTTGGCTTTTCGCTTCATTATGACGATCAGGGTCTCAGCTTAAAGAAAAAGGACGAGCCAAAACTTGGTGCTATCCATGTTGATTTTGTAACCGGTGCTGCCGCCCATCGCCGTAAGTTTGGTGGTGGTAAAGGGCAAGCAATTGCAAAGGCTGTAGGGTTAAACAAAGGTGCCACGCCAGTGGTGCTTGATGCCACTGCAGGCCTTGGCCGCGATGGCTTTGTACTGGCATCACTAGGCTGTAAAGTGATTTTGCATGAGCGCCACCCAGTTGTAGCTGCACTATTATTTGACGGCCTAGAACGCGCCTATAACGATGCTGAAATTGGTCCTTGGATGAAAGAAAACATGAGCCTAGTGTTTGGCTCAAGCCATACTTTACTGGCGCAGTGTAGTGATACACCAGATGTCGTGTACTTAGATCCTATGTTTCCTCATCGTGAAAAATCAGCCCTCGTTAAAAAAGAAATGCGAGTATTCCAAGAGCTTGTGGGCGGAGATAACGATGCCGATGATCTATTAGAATTTGCTTATCCGCTTGCTAGTAAGCGAGTCGTTGTGAAGCGCCCTGATTACGCCCCATTTCTAAATGATAAAACCCCGAGTATGCAAATCAAAACTAAGAAGAACCGCTTTGATGTATACGTAAAAGCTGCAATGGTCTGATACCAATCCGCAGTAATACTTAATCATTTTGAGGGATTAAACCTACCGCTACCAGCGTTAAAAATTTTTCATTAAGAGCAACTTAATAACGAAATTTTTGCCTTGTTATCGACGAGGTTTTATTGCCTCAAAATAGACACCTTAATTAAGCGAATTGGTATTTATGTAACCCTTTTGGGTTAGTTGCTCTCGCTTTTACCTGTTATTTTTTACGGTTTACATCAAATTGTCATAAAAGGTTAATATTCTACGCGCGTAACGTTACTTGGGAATATCGTTTATGCGCGTGTCATCATTTACTCGGCTATTGGCCGTTTTACTCACTCTCGCTAGTATTTTACTGGCAGCAACCCTGTTCTGGGCTAGTCAAACTTTACTCGGTTTAGAGCAGCAAGATAACGCTTATAATAAGCTTAAAAACACCATCATTATTGATTTAAAAAGTTACCTTGATGATTATTTAGAGCAAGGTGACAGCCAACACTTAAATAAAGCCTCAACGCTAATAAGCGATGTTAAAAAGCAGCATTTAACTGAGCTACCTAATGACTTGGCGGGCCAACTAAATAGCCAACTGACGGCGCTCGATAAAGACATTAATGGTAAGTATCGTGCTTTAGGTAAGCTATCGGGTAACGAAATGGCGCTGCTCGATAACTCGTTAAGGCAAATGGCAGGTTCGGCCTCATCGTTAATTGGCTATGCAAGCAAAGCCGAGCCGCAAACAGTGCTTGCACTTGAGTATTATCAACTTGCTGCTGACTACTACAGCGAAGTTACATCACTCGCTTTGTATACATACAAGTTAGTGCTTAACTATGATCAAGACACTAAAAATAGCCTCAATCAAAGTGTTGAAAACCTAAATGACCTTGCTGCTAAAATCGATAGACTTGAAAACCTAGGTGTTATGAGCGAAGTGGATGAAGACGCTTTGTTTTTTGGTGAAGAAGCTGAAGACTTAGCCGGTGATATTAAAGCTGAACTAAGTAGCTGGCCTAAACGTTTCCCACGTGATTTAGCATCCACTCTTGAGCAAGCTGAGCAACGTCAAACTGGCATGCAAGCACTTCGAGAACAGATTGAAGCCCTATCTGCGACGGTGCTTGGTGCTGAGCAACAGTTAAAAGATGAACAAAGTAATCTTAAGCAACAAGTGTTTATCGTGTTCTGTGTGGCTATTAGCATGCTGGTGGTTTTAGCGGCGGGTGTTTACTTTGTACAGCGTAACCAAGTGCTTAACCCATTGCGCCAATTACGTGATGGTTTTGCTTTCTTAATTGAAAGTAATGAGCTTAAAAACATCGAGAGTAAAAACCCGAAAACTGAAATAGGTGAAATTGCCCATTACTTTAATCAACTGATTGAGCGTCAGCGTGGTGAGGCAGAAGAACGAGCACAAATGCTGAAGGTTATTAATGACTTTATGCTAGAGATGAGCGAGCACTTACATACCATTGCTCAGCAAACAGATGCCAGTCATTCTCAGGTTGAACAAAACCAAGGTTTACTTTCTGATATTCAACACATTGGTGAGCAGGTCAATAATATTAATGGTCAAGTTGCTGATAACGCCAAACAAACTTTTGGTGCGATGGAGCAGAGCTTAGGCTTTGCCGACAGCATGTTAACCGCAAGCTCTCGCACTGAAGAGCGCGTTGAGCAAGGTCTTGATAGCTTAAAAGAGCTATTAAAAGGGGTTGATGACGTTGGCCAAGTTATTGAGGTGATCAAAAACATTGCTGAACAAACAAATCTATTGGCACTGAATGCAGCGATTGAGTCGGCTCGTGCCGGTGAACATGGTCGAGGTTTTGCGGTTGTAGCGGACGAAGTCCGAAAACTTGCCAGACAAACACAAGGTTCGCTTGATGATATTAATAGTCAGCTAAACCGCTTAAGTGAAAATTCAACCATGGTATCAGAGCAAATTAGTGCGTTGGCTAATGATGCCGAGCTGCAAACACAAAATGCTCAAGAGCTTAAACGTAACTCAGAAGGTGTTGCCGATAACGCGCAAGATGCTAATAAAGTCGCGTTTGATGCCATGGAGCTGGCAAAGCAACAAAATGCCTTACTCGAAAACTTTAGCCAATCAATGCAGAGCATGAAAGGGCAGGTAAGCGAGTCGAACTCATTGGTTAGTGATATTCAGCATCGCCTACAAGAGCAAATGCACACCATTAAAACCAGCTTAGGTTTATAACTCTTCAAAGGGCGAGCAATGGTTTACACTGTTTGCCCTTAAATCATGCGGTATTCAATTTTTTGGGTATATACTCTGTACTCTTATTTTCTTTCAAGGAATCACGATGATCGAACAAGGCCAAACTCTACCTGCAGCAACCCTTAGCGAATTAACTAGCGAAGGTATGCAAACCTTATCAACAGAGGCATTATTTGCAGATAAAAAAGTGGTGTTATTTGCCGTGCCTGGCGCATTTACACCAACCTGTTCTAATGCTCACTTACCTGAATTTATCACCTTAGCTGATAAAATTACTGCCAAAGGCGTTGATGCAATTTACTGTGTATCGGTAAACGATGCATTTGTAATGAAAGCATGGGGTGAAGCGCACAATGCTGAGCACATTCGTATGTTGGCTGATGGTGATGCCAGCTTTACTAAAGCACTTGGTTTAGATAAAGATACGGCAAGTTTTGGTGGTGTGCGCTCAAAGCGTTACGCGATGATCGTTGAAAACCAAATAGTAACAGGGCTTTTTGTTGAACAAGATAAAGAGTTTGTTGTGAGCCGCGCTGAAGCTGTGCTAGAAAAACTTTAATAGCAATTCGTGCTTAATTAAGTAAATACAAAAAAGCCGGACGTAAGTCCGGCTGAAAGTCCCAGGGGGGAACTGGGGAGATCAACTATTAAGGTTGATACTGTGCATCCAATGTCACACCAGAGAAAGTCTTGTAAGCATTTAAGCTTAAGTGCCAAGTACCTGCTTGTGGGTTACTGAATGTACATGTTTCTGCGTTACCGTTTTTGTACGGACGACAGTCATAGCTTGATGTCGTTGGTTGGCTACCAAACTTAACGAATAAGTCAGCATCACCCGAGCCACCAGAAGTCGTTACTGTGAAGCTTGCCATACCTGCTGGTACTTCTAATGTGTAATGTTTCCACTGACCTGCACTTGCCGAGATATCAGTCACTGTGCCGCCACCTGCTTGTGGTGAACCTGAGCCTGAACCTCCGCCTGATACAGTTAAATCACCCACTAAGCTAACACCTGAGTAGGCAGAATAACCATTCAGCATTACATGGTAAGTACCTGCTGTTGGGTTATCGATAGAACATACTTCATTGTTACCGCCTTTGTATGGACGACAATCATAGGTTGACGTTGTTGGTGCGCTACCTGCACGAACGTAAAGGTCAGCATCACCTGTACCGCCACTCATAGTGAAAGTTACGTTAGTCGCACCTGTTGGAACTTCCATTGTGTAGAAAGTTTGGCTGCTAGCAGAGCCACTTAAACCTGTTAGTGCTTGACCATCTTCTAACACATTCCCCGTTGGTGGTGGCGGAGTTGTACCTGATGCCGCTGCAACTGCTGCTGCCGCATCCACAATACCTGTCCCACAGCTAGTACATGTTGCTGGGAAAGAACGGGTTGTTGATTTTAAAATGTTTTCGATTTCATCAGGCGTTGCTGAAGGTTTAGCTTGCTTGATTAGCGCAGCGACACCCGCAACATGTGGTGCTGCCATCGATGTACCTTGCGAGTAGTGGTATGAATCGCTGCTTGGGCCTGTTGAGCCTGAGTTGTGAGTTGATAACACACCTTCAGAATCATTAGCAAAGCTTTGTGCGCCACCCGGTGCTGCAACATCAATGTTGCTACCGTAGTTTGAGTAGTATGCACGACCACCGTTACGACCTACTGATGCAACGTTTACTACGCCATTACAGTTACCTGGGTTGTAGTTTGCAGAGTTATCGTTGTCATTACCTGCTGCGATAACGACTACAGTGCCGTTGTTACGGGCTTGGTTAATTGCATTTTGTGTTGTAGAGCTACATGAGCCGCTACCGCCTAAACTCATGTTAATAACATCAGCAGGATTAGCATTTGCTGGTACACCAGAAACGGAACCACCTGAAGCCCAGATAATACCGTCAGCTATATCAGATGTTAAACCACCACATTTACCAAGTACACGAACAGGAACTACTTTCGCATCGTAAGCAACACCTGCAACACCTTCACCGTTGTTAGTAACAGCTGCAACTGTACCGGCAACGTGCGTACCGTGCCAGCTAGAGTCTTGAGCACCGTGTGTGTAACCACACTCGTTAGCACTGATTGCATCACCTGGATCGCGAGCATCGCTATCACGACCGCCCCCATCGTTTGCTACAGACACGTTAGAGATCATGTCATAGCCCTGAAGGATGTTTGCGTTTAGATCAATATGAGGACGGTAACCTGTATCAAGTACCGCAACTACCACACCGCTACCTGTTGCTGTATCCCAAGCTGTAGGAAGGTTTAAACCACCTGCTTGCTCGTAGTAGTGCCATTGGTCGTCATAACGAGGGTCGTTAGGCGTTGCAAATGGCTTTAACATTTGGTCAATTTCGATGTATTCAACATTACCTGTTGCAAGCACCTCTTGCATGAACTCTTGTGCTTCTTGAGCAGAAAGTTTTTTATCAGCACGCATTACGTGGTGATTATTCATCGCCATTGCACGAACATATTGTGCTTTTACTTTACCTTTCTTACTTGTGAAGTTTTTAACAAAGCCTTTTGCTTTTTTGTTCATCATAGTTGGCGATTGTTCTGCTGCCGACATAGTCATCATTTCATCATTGTTATTTTTATATTTGATGATGAATTGCGTACCAAAGCCTTCTTGACCTTGTAATTTTGCTGCAGTTTCCTGCATAGATGGCGACATAAGTTGGTTTGGAGTAGCCATTGCTGCTGTTGTCCCAAACAACGCAGTCAAGCTCAGTGCAATTGCGCACTTCTTCAAGTTGTTGTTAGTTGTCATAATGATCCCTAGATTGTTATGTAAATCTTCACGGTATTTTTCGCGAAGGGGGACAAAGGTAAAATAAATGTAAATTTAGTTAAAATATCGTTTTATTATGGTTGTCTCTATTTTGGTTATAACCGAATGTATAGACGTCTAAATCAGTCTTTTTATGGTGTTTTTTAATACTTTTCTCATAATAAAGTTATAAATTTTTAGTTTTGAGTTTTTACTTTATTTCGTTTTTTGGTTTTATCTTTTTTGTAAAAACACCGTACTGTTAACACAGCAGCGAAAATAACTTGTTATAATCAGCTAAATTTTTTTAGTGAGTATGAGTAATGACCCAAGTAGACGTAATTGTGATTGGCGCCGGTGCCGCAGGTTTGATGTGTGCTGCACAAGCAGGCTACCGTGGTCGCAATGTTACTGTGCTTGATATGGGCAAAAAGCCGGGCCGTAAAATATTAATCAGCGGCGGTGGTCGTTGTAACTTCACCAATGAAAACGCAAGCCCAGACAATTACTTGTGTGGCAATCCTCACTTTGTAAAATCGTGTTTAAGCCGTTATACCCAACATGACTTTATTGAGCTGGTGGACCGTCACGGTTTGGCTTATCACCATAAAACGCTGGGCCAGTTATTCTGCGATAACAGCGCACAAGATATCGTCGATATTCTTTTAACTGAGTGCGAGTGGGCGGGAGTTAACATAGCGCTGCGTAACGAAGTACTCAGTGTGACCAAAACAGATGCTGGTTATGAAGTTATTACCGAGCAAGACAGCTATCAATGCGAGTCGTTAGTTGTTGCATCCGGTGGGTTAACCATGCCTAAGCTCGGTGCATCACCAATTGGTTATAAAATTGCAGATCAATTTGGTTTAACAGTGTTACCAACCATGGCGGCATTAGTGCCATTTACTTTGCACCAGCACGATAAAGATCGCTTTGAAGGTTTATCGGGGATCAGTATTCCTTGTCTGGTTAGCAGTGAAGATGGCACCCAGTTCAAAGAGAACATCCTGTTTACTCACCGTGGCCTTTCGGGCCCAGCGATTTTGCAAATCAGCTCTTTTTGGCGTGCAGGGCAAACTGTGTACATCAACTTGTTACCCGAGCTCGATTTAAAACAGCAGCTTGAGCAGTGGCGTCAAAGCCAAGGGCAAAAGTCACTAAAAAATACTCTTGCGACAATTTTACCAAAACGTTTTGTTGAAATGCTGCACGACACCAAGGCTATTCCAGATTGCAATGTAAACCAGCTAAGCCATGCGCAAATCGACGCGTTACATGACTACGTTCATAATTGGCAAATTAAACCTAACGGCACAGAGGGTTATAGAACAGCCGAAGTAACGCTTGGCGGTGTAGACACCGACGAGTTAAGCTCAAAAACCTTCGAAGCGAAAAAGTCACCGGGCCTTTATTTCATCGGCGAAGTCACCGATGTCACTGGCTGGTTAGGCGGCTATAACTTCCAATATGCTTGGAGCTGCGGCTTTGCAGCAGGGCAGTATTGTTGAGCTAAGTTACTAGCTGCTAGTTGCTAGGGGAAAGACATTACTGGCTAGGAGCCAGGAGATAGGAGCTAGGCTCTAGGAACTAGGTGCTAGGTTAGCACTTGTTTGGAGGTCGGGCTTTAGCGTTTTTTTATAACGCCATATGACGGCCTTAATAATTTAGCTTACAGCTCCTCCCATACAGCCAAGTTCCGATTTATGGTCTATTATTTCATTTTGCTGAGTAGTAATAATGTATTGGACTCGAGTTGCCCATGAAGCTTAACGACGCACAGATGTTTATTAACCCTGTTTATCGGTTAATAGAAATTACACCTATCCCCGTTACTGTTTCTTCGCCTAGCGGTAAACTTGAATATGCAAACCCGGCACTAAAACAATTATTAGGTTACGAAGGCGATGAAGTGTACGCAGATGATGTTGTTATAACTCATGCTGATGACAGGGAGCTAAATAAAACTATTCGTGCCAAGCTTAATCAGTTCCCTGAGCAGCCATTACAAATCGAAAAGCGTTACAAGCATAAGCTTGGGCATTCTATTTATTGCCAGCTGAACATTGTCGCAGAGGTAGATAATGACGGTAATGTCGTTCGTTATATTTCACAGATAATTGATTTAACAACGGTCAATAAAGAGGCGGCAGCAGATATTCTACTGACATATTTGGTTGATAAATCAAATGATGCCATGTTTATTGCAGACCCTCAGTTTGGTCAAATTCTTAACTGTAATCAATTAGCTTACAAGTGCTTAGGTTATGAAAAAGAAGAGCTACTAAAACTGACTGTGCCAGATATTAACCCAGACTATGATACGAATAGCAAATGGCTGGATAGGGTAGCGCGAATAAAAGCCCAAGAAACCACTATTTTTGAGTCGTGCTTAAAACATAAAGATGGTCATACTTTTCCAACTGAAGTGAGTGTTTGTTATATCGACCATCAAGGAAAAAGTTATCTTCTCGCGATTGTGCGTGACATTTCAGCTCGAAAAAATAAAGAACAGGCGTTGATTGAGCTTGCTAACCTTGACCCGCTTACCCAATTACCGAACCGTCGTTATCTAGAGCAATTATTGAATGATGTATTTAGTGAAAATGGTGATGTGGCTGAGGGAATGGGCTTTATTTATATCGATTTAGATGAGTTTAAACAAATCAACGATCAATATGGCCATGCAATAGGTGATGAAGTTTTAGTATGGGTTGCAAAGCAACTTCAAGCCGCCGTTAGAAGTACCGACTATGTAGTAAGAATGGGCGGCGATGAGTTTTTAGTGACTATATCAGGAGTAACTAATACGATGATTTTGAATCGCTTAGCTCATAAAATTGCGGCTCAGTTTACAAAACCATTTAGTTCTAAAGGTATATCAATTGAGGTTACAGCGAGTATAGGTGTGACAGCGCATTTTCTAGGAGATGGTGTGTACGCAGCGAACCAGTTAATTGAAGAAGCCGATGCGGCTATGTACCAAGCTAAAAAGCAACCTGGAACAACCATTATTCACTTTAGCTAATCGTTTTAAAGCCTTAAGTTACTTTGAAACTTGAAACTTGAAACTTGAAACTTGAAACTTTTCCCGTCTAAGCAGCCACTTCAACACAATTACGGCCGTTACTTTTCGCTTTATACAATGCTTTGTCGGCAACGGTGAGGGTTTCTTTCACGGTTGTTGAAGAGTGAGCTACGCTGTGTATACCAATACTCACGGTAAACTGCACGGTTTGCACTTCATCAATAGTGATGTAGGTTTCTTGCGCCTTTTGGCGAATTCGCTCGGCAACTAGCTTTGCATCAAGTAGGTTACAATTGAGTAGTAACACAAACTCTTCGCCGCCGTAACGGCAGGCTATATCAGCAAGGCCTTGTTCTGAGGTGAGTATGTTGGCAAATGCGATAATAACTTTATCGCCAACATCGTGGCCGTATGTGTCGTTAATGTTTTTGAAGTGGTCGAGATCAGCAATTAGGAGGGTAAACTCTTGCTGATTGGTTGCCATCGCGGCAATCAGTTCTTCACTTTTTCTGTCAAAGTAACGGCGATTATACAGGCCTGTCATAGGGTCTGTATCGACCAAGCGGTTGAGCTCAGTTTGCTGTGCTTTAATTTTTTCGAGGCTCTTAATTCGATAGGAAAGAATAAACGCCATCATTAACGCTTCGAGCAAAATACCTATGCCAACACCGTGGCTATTAATCACGTTTGCGTCGCTGATCCCTTTGTAATAAAGCACCGCCAGCATATTGAAAATAACGAACATAGAGTGGCCGAGCAAAAAGTATTTTGCCAGCGCGTTACCTTTGCGCCACAGCGAAATAGATACTCCAAATGTCACAGTCATCATTAATGCAGCCAAGCTGCTGGCAGGTTTTAATGCACCTACAATATCGAACAAGCTATAAACAAAGTCCGCAACGAGTAAGAACAAAATAATCGAAAGTGCAATATGCTCTTTAGGGTAGAGCTTTTTGGTTTCGAAAATAAGCATTACAAAGATCACTAAAAAGCTTGGCATACTTAGCAAGTTAGAATTGAGTTGTAATAGTTCGGCACTAAAAATACCGAAAAAGTTAGCGGCAACACCATAAGATAGCGCCACCCAAACTGTGCCAGAAATAAGGTAAAGGGCGTAAACGATGTTCTCGATTTTACGTGCCGATAAATACAAGAAAAAGTTATAAATCATCAGTGCTAACATCATCCCAACAAGTAGAGCAATATAATTACCATTCCCTACAAGAGCACGTTTTGAGTGCTCTTCATCAAAAATAGCGAGTGCAAACCATTGATGAGAAAAGGTCACGCTTTTTATGTAAATTGTTTTTTGCTGATTGGGTGCAATATAAAACGAAAATACGGCACTACCACCAAACATGTTGGTTTTAGGCCCTGCTTTATCAAGCTGAATGACCGATTGATTTATCAGTTGCCCTGCTTGCGTTTCGTAAAAGCTCACTTCTTCTAAGTGATAGGCATCTGGGTTATGTACAAATAAGCGCAGGGTGTCGCTGTAGGTATTTTTTATAACTATTTTTGACCATGTTGTTTTGGCATTCGTGCCTAAAGTGAGCTTGTTTTGACTGTTTATAAAACTTTGCAGCTGAACTTGTGAAAGAGGCATAGTGCCAGAGCCATCAATAAAATAGCTCATATCAAATTGGGTGAGGTCAATGCTACGTTGGTTAATATTAACAATAGGGGAGTTATCGGCGCGGCTTTGATTAGCCAAAGTTAGGCATATTGAGTAGATAACAAAAAGCAGTATAAAGCGCGTAATCATCCCTGGTGCCTGTATCCAAATAAAAATAGTAATAAAGTTTTATTTTTAACGTAAACTGCTGGCTTGTCGAGTAAATTATTAACGAAAAATAAAAAAGCCGCTAACTTAGCGGCTTTGTTGGTTGCGAAAATATATTAACGTAGGTCGAAACGATCTAGCGTCATTACTTTAGTCCACGCTGCTACGAAATCATCAACGAACTTTTGTTTAGCATCGTCAGATGCATACACTTCAGCAATTGAACGAAGCTCTGAGTTGGAGCCAAAGATCAAGTCTACTGGTGTTGCTGTCCACTTAAGTTTGCCTGACTTACGGTCACGGCCTTCGTAAACACCTTCTTCAGAAGATTTAGACCACTTCGTTGACATATCGAGTAGGTTAACGAAGAAATCGTTACTTAATGTGCCTGGTTTTTTCGTGAATACACCGTGTTTAGTTTGGTCAGTATTCGCGTTAAGAGCACGCATACCACCTAGTAGTGCAGTCATTTCTGGTACTGATAAGCTTAATAAATCAGCACGTTCTACAAGCATTTCAGCCGGTGATTTCCATGCTGAGCTGTAGTAGTTACGGAACGCATCTGCCGTTGGCTCAAGCACTTCGAATGATTCAACGTCAGTCATTTCTAATGACGCGTCCATACGACCTGGCTTGAATGGTACTGCGATAGAGAAACCAGCGTCGCTTGCTGCTTTTTCGATTGCAGCCGCACCACCAAGAACAATCATATCTGCTAGTGAAATTTCTTTACCGCCAGATGCGTTTTTGTTGAACTTAGTTTGGATTTTCTCAAGTTTGCTAAGTACTTTAGCCACTTCTTTCGGGTTGTTTACCGGCCAATCTTTTTGCGGAGCAAAACGAATACGTGCACCGTTTGCACCACCACGCATATCTGTGTCGCGGTAGCTTGCTGCTGATGCCCAAGCAACACGGACTAGTTCAGATACAGATAAACCTGAATCTAAGATGCTAGCTTTAAGTGACGCGATATCTTTGCTGTCTACTAGTTTGTGATCAACCGCAGGGATGTAGTCTTGCCAAATTAATACTTCTTCTGGCACTAAGTCACCTAAGTAACGAGCTCGTGGGCCCATGTCACGGTGGTTTAGTTTGAACCATGCTTTAGCAAATGCGAGTTCGAACTCTTTCGGGTCGTTTAAGAAACGTTCTGAGATCTTACGGAACTCAGGATCCGCTTTTAACGCGATATCGGTTGTGAACATGATAGGTGCATGACGCTTACCTTTGATGTGTGCATCTGGCACAAGATTAGATGCTTGACCCTTTTCAGGGATCCACTGAGTTGCACCTGCTGGGCTCTTGGTTTTAACCCATTCAAAGCTGAACAAGTTTTGAAGGTAGTTAATTGACCAACGTGTTGGTGTCACAGTCCATGCACCTTCAAGACCTGAAGTGATGGTATCTTCTGAATGGCCTTTACCACATTTATTTTTCCAACCTAAGCCTTGTTCTTCGATACCCGCTGCTGCAGGTTCTTTGTCTAAACAGGTCGCTTTTTTGGCACCGTGAGCTTTACCAAAGCTGTGACCACCGGCGATTAGGGCAACGATTTCTTCATCGTTCATTGCCATGCGGCCGAAAGATAAACGAATATCTTCTGCTGCAAGAAGTGGATCAGGATTACCGTGTGGGCCTTCAGGGTTTACATAGATTAAGCCCATCTCAACTGCCGCTAGTGGACCTTTTAGTTTGCCTTTTTTGTCACGACGTTCGTCAGTTAACATTTTGCCTTCAGGGCCCCAGTATACGTAGTCTGGTTCCCAATCGTCTTCACGACCACCGGCATAACCGAAAGTTTTGAAGCCCATTGATTCAAGTGCAACGTTACCCGTTAGTGCCATTAAGTCAGCCCAAGAAATACTGCGGCCATATTTCTGCTTTATTGGCCAAAGTAAACGACGCGCTTTATCAAGGTTTGCGTTATCTGGCCAGCTGTTTAGTGGGTCGAAACGTTGTTGACCACCGCCAGCACCACCACGGCCATCGAATGTACGGTAAGTGCCTGATGCGTGCCACGCCATGCGGATGAAGAATGGACCGTAGTGGCCGTAATCAGCAGGCCACCAGTCTTGAGAGTCAGTCAGTACCTTCTCAATGTCGGCTTTTACCGCATTTAGATCTAATTTTAAGAATTCTTTTTTGTAATTAAAGTATGGACCCATAGGATCAGACTCTGCGCCATGAGCACGAAGTTGGCTAAGGTCTAATTGCTCTGGCCACCAGAATTGGTTTGATTTTATTTCGTTCGTAGCTTGTACGCCTGTTGCCACCAACAGTGATACTGCAACAGCGACTTTAGAGAAAGCTGAAGTTGATTTTTTTAACATTGTGTTGTCTCCAGTTAGAAGTTGGGTGAAATATAGAGTTGTTCTGATTAACTTTCCACTTACAAACTGGGGTTTAAATCGATTGATAAAATCGATAAAATAGATGGTGTGATTGATTTTTTCGAACAAAGCCAGCAATAATGCTGGCTCTAGGGGAGGGGGACATTAAGCTGAAATTCAGCTTATTGTTTATTCTTCAATAAAAGGGACGCCGTTTTTGATCCACTCAGCAGCAGGTTTACCTTTTAAGTAATGATCAAAATATTCCATCATGCGCACCGAAAAATCCACTTGGTTAGGGAATTTCTTCAAGTGGTGTGGTTCACCTTCGTATTGTAAGAAGGTTGCATCTTTACCGGCACGGCGAAGAGCTAAGTAGTATTGAACCCCTTCGTGCCATGGCACTGCATCATCTTTGTCACCAAACATAATCAGAATTGGGGTATTCACTTTATCGGCAAAGAACACCGGTGAGTTTTCGATATATAGCTCTGGCGCTTCGAATAAAGTTTTGCCTATACGGCTTTGCCCTGTTTCGTATTGAAACTGACGGGCAAGACCTGATTTTAAGCGAATACCGCTATAAGCACTGGTCATATTAGATACTGGCGCACCTGATACAACGGCCTTAAACATGTCTGTTTGAGTGATCATAAAGGCGCTTTGGTAGCCTGCCCAAGAGTGACCTTGTAAACCAATTTTATCTGGATCAGCAATGCCTAAATCAATTAACTTTTGAGTTGCGTTGATCATAGTTTGCGTTGATGATTTACCAGGATGACCAATCTCAAAACGGATATCAGGTAAGAAAATCGCATAGCCATTTGAGGTAAACATCGGGAAGTTAGGGCGATGATTTAACTCCATTTTCGGGAAGTCATACATGCGTTGGCTCATATAGCGATAGAAGTACACAACTACAGGAACCTTATCGCCTTTTTTATAGCCTGCAGGCTTAATTAATACGCCTTGTAAATCTTCACCATCAAACCCTTTGTAGCTAATAAGCTCAGGTTTTTCACCCCATGCAAAGTTGCTAATTTGCGGGTTTAGGTTAGTAACACGTTGTGGCTTTTTGAAGCTAAAATCAGTTTGGTAGTAATCAGGGAATTGCTGGTATGTTTGTGCAGTAAATAGGTATTTGTCGGCATTTTTAGCCTTTTTCACTACGTCGTAGCGCTTTTTACCCGAAAGTACTTTGCTGACTTTATTGCTCGATAAGTCAAGTTTGGCAATCTCTGTTTGCTTATCTTGCACGTTGGTTGCGCTTAGCAATAATGTTTCATCTTTGGCAAAACCAACTTTGTCTTTATCAAGTTTAATAACACGATATTGGGTGTTAGTTTCTTTACCTTGAGTTAAGCGCGTTGCCTTTTGTGATGCGACATCAAAAGCCCAAATATCAAATTTGCTGTAAACCAATACTTGGCTGCTGTCGTTCAACCAGCCCGCAAAACCATAACCCGGCTGAGGTGATGGGTAGTCATGTTTATCATCAGCAAAAACAGCGTTAATTGCTTTAGATAAGGTCGAAACCTTGTTGCTACCTAAATCTTTTAGCTGAACTTGGCTATCTTGGAAAAATGCTGCAAATTGACCATTTGGCGCAAGGCTTGGTCTAAATGGATAGTCGCTGACGATAGCTGTTTGTTTACCGGTTTTAACATCAACACTGAAGTAATCTGCATAAAAACCACCATACATAACGCGCTCTAAGTAAGGTCGGTCTGAATAGCCTAATAGTGCTTCGCGATTAGTGTTAAGCGAAACTTCTGGCATGTTTGGTGTGCTTAGCTGCACAACGTGCTGACCATTTATATGATACACAGCTTGGTAGTGACGAAGCTTATTCGCTTTGTTCCATTGCTGCTCTTCGCGAGGCTTAATTTCAGCGTCTTTATTGTGCCAAACGTTTAGGCCCTTCTGGTCGCGTATGGTATCGAAATCATATAAAGAGGCTTCATCTTTGTATTCTTTCAAGACAGATTTTGCGGCGAGTTTAGGGTGGTTTTCATAGTATAAACGAGCACCATCTTCAGACCATTTTAATGATGCTGTTTTGCCGATAGTCCAGCTGCTATCTGCTGAGTTAATGGTTGAAAGAGCCCCGTTTTGTAAAAGCTGTAAGCTGTGATCGCGACGTCGTGTATCATCATTAACATAATTACCAATTAATAGTGCTGCGGTATTGCTGTTTGGTTGCCATGCAATTTTATTTGCAACAACACCAGGCTCATCAATCAACACGTTAGTTGCAAAGTCATTATTAAGATCAACTAATACAACTTGGTTGTCGGCACCATCGCTGTAGCTTTGGCTTGCTAATAATTGCTCGCCTGTACTGCTAATCGCATAGCTAAATACATTATTTATAGTGTGAGTTGTTTTGTCTTGAAGATTAACAAGCACTAAATCAAAGCTTTTATCTTTTTTATCTGGCTTGATTTCGCTGCTGTTTTCGTCTTTTTCTTCGCCGTCTTTTTTATCTGCTTTTTCTGCTTTCTTATCTAGTCGATAGGCAAGCCATATACCATCATCCGATAACGCATAGTCTTTTACATCGTTAAAAGTCTGCTGCTCGCCATTTTTAGTATTTACTAAAACAAGGTTATTTTTCAGCTGGTCTTTTTTCTTGGTGGTTTCTTTTTCAAGTAGGGTAGGTACCTGAGTAAAAGCCACCCAGTTTGCCGCTTTATTAATAGTAGGGCGGGTACCGCGCTCAACGCTGGTAAGTAGGTGGTTATTGTTTAACGTATAAACCTGACCTTCAGCATTACCGCGATAAGGGTCTGCACTAAAGCTAAGAATTTGGCCGTCTTCAGAAAGTTGGGTGCCTTTTGCGTATTTAAAATCAAACACGTCTTTAAATTGCAGAGCCTCTTTCGCACTAACATGTGCACTACCAAGGCTTGTCACCAAGGCTAAGCTCAAAAGTGATAATTGCGCTTTCATTAGTCTTTCTCGTTGTTTTTAAAATTTACGCACCCAGTGTAGCGTTTTTAATAAACAATTCGAGTAGATACGATAAGTGGCGTGTTTGGGGAGGTGGAAGGGGAAAGTTGCTAGGGGAAAGTTAGCGAGATTAAAGCTTGTAGGCGTGAAATTTATTTCACGCGAAAAAATTGCACAAAGAGAAGTGAATGAGAAAAGAATGAGGAAAGTTAGAAAGCAGCCTACTAACTTTACTCTTTCCCCTAGAAGCTCGCTAACTGTTTGGAGTTAAATCTGATAGCTGACGGCTGACAGCTCCAACATTACTCTTTCCCCTAGCAACTCACTACAACCAAATTTTTTGTAACTCTGGCCACTGTTTTTCAAATTGTGCACTTGGTTTTGCTTTAAAGTCGCTGCGCACGAATTGGTTCATCTTACCTTCAACATAGGCGAGTAAGAAATTGGCTAGGGTGCTTTCGTCTGACTGGAATGCTTTGCCTTCGCGAAGTTTGCGCTCGCGTAGCACTTGCTTGAATTGAGTTTCTAGCTTCTCGAATAAGCCTTGTACTCGTTCACGTAAACGCTCTTGTTCACCTTGTAAGGCATCACCGGTCAAAATACGGGTAATGCCTGGGTTTTTCTCTGCAAAGGCTAACAATAACAGCAAAATATTGTAGACTCGAGTTTGGCTTTCTTTCTCATTTTCTAAAATGAGATTAATGCGTGATAACAGAGTATCTTCAATAAACTCGATTAGGCCCTCAAACATCCGTGCTTTACTCGGGAAATGACGATATAGCGCAGCTTCAGACACACCTACCTCCGCCGCTAGTTTTGCGGTTGTGATACGTTGACCTGGGCTGGTTTCTAACATTTGTGCGAGTGCTTGCAGAATCTGCTCTTTGCGATTACTTCTTTTTGTCGCAGGCATGACCATTCCTTTCTTATAATTTATTACTTGCGCTGTTGGGAGTCAGACAAGCCATTTTTTGTGCAAATGAGTGGCTTATGTTAATGTTTTATTCAGTTTCTTTCCAGCATTTTTACAAACGCTTGGCAAGCTCAGTCATTACGCTCATGGCCAAATCTTTTTTACTTCCCATTGCTAAATCTAGTTGCTCATTGTGCCAGAACAGTGTTAAAGCATTATGATCAGAATTAAAGCCAAGGCCTTCTTTTGATACGTCATTTGCGCAGATCATATCGAGGTTTTTATTCTTTAATTTACCTTGTGCGTAACTGGCAACATCTTGGGTTTCGGCAGCAAAACCAACTGTATAAGGACGGTTTTCGTTCAGCGCGGCGACGTTAGCTATGACATCTGGGTTTTTAACTAAGGTGAGGGTTAGTTCATCACCTTGCTTTTTCATTTTTTGCTCATGAATCGCTGCTGCACGGTAATCTGCCACCGCTGCACAGCCGATAAAGGCATCCGATTGCGCGGCTAGCTCCATCGAGGCGGTGAGTAATTGCTCAGCACTTTCTATATTAGTAAGCAGGGCATTAGCAGGTGCTTTAATTGTCACTGGGCCTGAAATCAGGTTTACCTTTGCACCTAACGCAAGTGCAGCTTCAGCAAGGGCATAACCCATTTTGCCAGAGCTGTGATTAGAAATATAACGAACTGGGTCGAGGGCTTCTCGGGTTGGTCCTGCTGTGATCGTGATGGTTTTGCCTGCAAGTAAAGGCTCAACCTCAGGTTGTGTACACAGCGCGACTAACTCATGAGGCTCTAACATACGTCCTGCGCCTACATCACCACAGGCTTGCTCACCTTTACCTGGGCCCCAAATAGCAACGCCGCGTTCACTAAGTGTGGCAATATTTGCTTGTGTAGCTGGGTGGGCGTACATCTGTTGGTTCATGGCAGGTGCAACCGCGACTTTTGCAGGGGTGGCTAGTAGTAGGGTTGTCAGTAAGTCATCTGCAATACCCATCGCCATTTTCGCTAAAATATTGCTGGTTGCAGGGGCGACTAAAATAAGGTCTGCCCATTTGGCAAACTCAATATGACCCATTGCGGCTTCTGCTGCAGGGTCGAGTAATGAATCAGAAACAATCTCACCGCTTACCGCTTGCATAGTTAAAGGAGTAATAAAGTGTTTTGCTGAGTCGGTCATGACGACTTTTACTTCACAGCCTTTATCTTTTAAACGGCGAACAAGCTCTGCGCATTTATAGGCTGCAATACCACCACTCATACCTAGCAGGATTTTTTTATTTACTGATTTTGTCATTACGTGAAATTTAACCTTTGTCGATATGGGCTAACGATAGCAAATCTTTACCGATAGCATGAAGTTTTCTTTTTTCTTACAGGAAAAAACGCGATTTTATAGTACAGTTTATTAAATGGAATAGTTGTTTTAAGGATGAAGCAATGCCGTTAACCGATCTACCTTTATCAGCAAGGCCGCGGGAGAAGTTACTCGCCCAAGGCGCAAAAGCACTATCAGACGCTGAGCTATTAGCGATATTTTTACGTACCGGCGTGCCGGGTATGAATGCCATTGAGTTGGCCGAGCACCTACTAGATATAAATAGCACCCTGCACAATTTATTTAATGCCACTGAACAAGAGTTTTGTTCACAAAGGGGGTTAGGAGCCGCTAAATATGTGCAGCTCCAAGCTGTGCTTGAGTTGAGCCGGCGCTATATGCTTGAGCAATGTAAACGCGAGGCACTATTTAATTCGCCACAGGCTGTGTATAACTATTTAACTATTCAGTTGCGTGGCTTACAGCAAGAAGTATTTATGGTGCTGTACTTGGACAGTCAAAACCAATTGATAAAAGACGAAGTGCTTTTTTATGGCACTATTAATGCGGCCTCTGTGTATCCTCGTGAAGTTGTTAAAGCTGCACTACGTAATAATGCGGCGGCACTGATTCTTGCCCATAACCATCCAAGTGGGGTAGCAGAGCCAAGTCAGGCCGATAAATTGATCACTACAAAATTACAACAAGCTTTAGCCTTAATAGATATAAATGTACTGGATCACATCATAGTGGGTGGTGAAAATTGTGTATCGTTTGCCGAAAGGGGATTAATTTAAGCGGAGCTAAGGCAGGAGTGTGTTAAAAATGAGCAGTTTAGGGCGATTTTAGAAATTAGTTTAATTTAAATGCAGTTTTTACTTTCCCTAAGGGCATTCGATCATTATAATTAGCCGCTATCAAATTTACACATGAGCTGATTGGATAAGATCTGTTACTTGATCTTTGCCTGTATAAGCTGTATAAAGAGCGCCCTTCGATTTATCCCGGGGCACAAATACTGGCCTAAGGGAAAATTAAGCTCGAGCGAAGTTATTGGAGATATATAGACATGTCTAAAGTATGTCAAGTTACAGGTAAGCGTCCAGCGGTTGGTAACCACCGTTCACACGCGAGAAACGCGACTAAACGTCGTTTCCTACCTAACCTACAAACTCACCGTTTTTGGGTTGAAAGTGAAAAACGTTTTGTAACACTACGCACTACTACTAAAGGTATGCGTATTATCGATAAAAAAGGCATCGACGCGGTTCTTACAGAAATCCGTGCTCGTGGCGAAAAAGTTTAAGGAACTGAATCATGCGCGATAAGATCCGTTTAGTTTCAACTGCTGGTACTGGTTTTTTCTACACTACCGACAAGAACAAGCGTAACATGCCTGAAAAAATGGAAATCAAAAAATACGATCCTAAAGCTCGTAAACACGTGATTTTCAAAGAAGCTAAAATCAAGTAATTTTAGTTTTCAGAATCTCAAAAACCCAGCCTCGGCTGGGTTTTTTGTTTTTCAGCTTAGATTTGCAGTTTAGAAAATAGCAATCAGCACAAGAATCTTATTTGCTCTGCTGTTTTATCTTGCTTAATTATCAATCTAAGCGTAAAATGCGCGCTCATTTCGGCTTATTAAATTTAATTCCTTGCCTTAAACCGACTGGCCGAAACGGTAGAAGGCTCTATTAACCGTAAGGAATATCCATGCGTCATTACGAAATCGTATTCATGGTTCACCCTGATCAGAGTGAGCAAGTACCTGGTATGATCGAACGTTATACTGGTTCTATCACTGAAGCTGGTGGTACTATCCACCGTCTTGAAGACTGGGGCCGTCGTCAATTGGCTTACCCAATCGACAAGCTTCACAAAGCTCATTATGTTCTTATGAACGTTGAAGCACCTACTGAAGTAATCAGCGAGCTAGAAACTACTTTCCGCTACAACGATGCAGTGCTTCGTAACTTAGTTATGCGTACTAAAGACGCTGTAACTGAAGCATCTCCTCTTGCGAAAGAAGAGAAGAAAGAAGCACCAGCTGCTTAATCGTTTTGAGTTCAAGCATGGCGCTTGCAGTTGAGACAAAAAGATGAGCCAACCGGTTAATCCTTATATGAATCAGCTGACATTATCTGGGGTTGTTTGTAAAACACCTAAATATAGTCAAAGCCCTGCTGGTATACCGCATTGTATTTTTGTTCTTGAACATAAATCGATGCAAGTTGAAGCAGACCTTAACCGTAATAGTTATGTCAGACTTCAAGTTGTTGCCAGCGGCACGCCAATGCAACAACAAACTCAACAATTGCACGTTGGGCAACAAGTGCAAGTGACGGGGTTTTTAAACCGTCACGAAGGACGAAACGGCTTAAGCCAGTTAGTCTTGCATGCTCAACATATAGAAAGAATTTTTTGAGGAATTTTACTCATGGCACGTTATTTCAGACGTCGTAAGTTCTGCCGCTTTAAAGCGGAAGGCGTACAACAAATCGATTATAAAGATCTAGCTACTCTTAGAAACTATGTTACAGAAAGTGGCAAAATCGTACCTAGCCGTATCACAGGTACTAGCGCTAAATACCAGCGTCAGCTAGCAACTGCTATCAAGCGTGCTCGCTACTTAGCCCTTCTTCCATACACTGACTTACATAAGTAAGCAGCGGATTAACAGTTTTTAAAAGGTGTAGAGACATGCAAGTTATTCTACTAGACAAGATCGCAAACCTAGGTGGCCTAGGTGACCAGGTTGTAGTTAAATCTGGCTTCGCACGTAACTTCCTTTTCCCACAAGGTAAGGCAGTTCCTGCAACTAAAGCTAACATCGAAACTTTCGAAGCACGTCGTGCTGATTTAGAAGCTAAGATCGCTGAAGATCTAGCTGCTGCTCAAGCTCGCGCTGACAAGTTAGAAGCATTAGCTGAAGTTACACTAGTTTCTAAAGCTGGTGACGAAGGCAAGTTATTCGGTTCTATCGGTACTCGCGACATCGCTGAAGCTATTTCAGCTGTTGGCGTTGAAGTTGCTAAATCAGAAGTTCGTTTACCTCTAGGTACTATCCGTGAGACTGGCGAATTTGACGTAGCAATCGCAGTACACTCAGACGTATCGGCTACTATCAAAGTAATCGTTATCGCTGAAGCTTAATAGCAATATTAAGTAGAAAAAGCCGCGCTTTATGTGCGGCTTTTTTGTGCCTGAAATTTTTGTATAAACAACGTTATTCATTCGCCTAAACACTATTAATTTCAGCGTGTTGTACCTCCATTAATCATCAGTATAGATACTAATAGTATTAGTTTTTTATGTTTTAAACACACAAGTACTAACCCTATAATCTTACCTATTTTGCAAACTAACGTTCTTTTTTCTTAATTTTCTTAATCTTATTAGTATAATCGGATGAGTAAAAGTAAATTGGTTAAAATTGACACTGACAACGCTGTCATTTATATTGTGCTGGTTAAAAAGTAGTAAGGAGTTGAAGTTGAGAAGTTCATTATTACCATATGGAAAGGGTAAACAAACTGGCTTTACATTAGTAGAAATTCTTATTGTTATCGCTATTTTGGGCATTCTGTATAGCGTAGCACTGCCTGCTTACACTGAGCATATGCAACGTAGTCGCCGCGCAGATATTCAACAAGAGTTATTGCAATACAGTGCCAGTCTTGAGCGTATTTATTCACGAAATGGCGGCTACCCCAATGCATTTTCAACCCAAAATACTGATTACTACACCTTTACCTATACAGCAACTGACAAAGTATCAGGTGCTGTAAGCGACTTTAAAAATCGTGGCTACAGTTTAAAAGCCTCTCCTAAATCGGGTTCGGCGCAAGCAAGTGATCGCTGTGGTGACTTAACCATTAAACATGATGGTAGTTACAACGCTTCATTTAGTGATTGCTGGGAGTAACTAAGTTGCGTCGAATTGCAGGGTTTACCTTAATCGAGTTAATGGTTGTGCTAAGTGTTATTGGCATTATGGCAGCCCTTGCTTTTCCGTCATTTAGTCAACAGATCTTGCAAGATCGCGTTGTAACTACTGCAAATCAATTAAATAGTGTCTATAAGTTTGCACGCAGTGAAGCGGTAAAGCGTGACAAACCTATTAACCTAGTTGTTAGCAATAAGAACTGGCAAGTGACCCTCAATGAGGGCGGGGCAGACACGATTTTGAAAGAATTTTCGATCACTAAAAGCGGTGTTACTGTCAACTTGGTGGCACTGGCAATTAGCGCCAGTGGCGAAGTCGATAAACAAGCTGAAATTTTAGTTAAAGATGAGCACACAAATACCACAGATTACATAATGTGTGTGCTTAAAAGTGGTCAAAACTGGTTAGTTGAAAGTTCACAGCGAGGATGTGCATGAATAAGCAGGCAGGCTTTTCATTATTAGAGGTGATGATTTCAGTGGTGATTGCTGGAATCGCATTATTAGGGTTGGCTGCTGCGCAGCTAAAATCGCTGCAATATGCAACCAATAGCTTTAATTACACCGTGTCACTCATTCAAGGCCAAAATACTATTGAGCGTTTGTGGCCGCGCATTTGTGAAATTCAAAAAACTAATACCGCACTTTTTCAAGACGCGACTTTTAGAGCTTCGCTAGCACCACAAGTCAGTGATTATCAACTGACTATCCCAGCTAATTACAGTGATGATATGCAAATTAATGTCGCTTGGGTTGATAAGCGCATGACAGACAGTGCAGAAAATCAAATTAGTCTAAATGCCAGTTTCCCAGACTTAACGGCTGTATGCTCATGAATAAACGCGCTCAGGGCTTTACTTTAGTTGAACTTATGGTGGCATTGGCTGCAGGCGCTTTTTTACTAGCTGGAGTGAGTTTGTCTTACTCGGCGATTAAAAGCACTGTTGAAGTGAGTAAAGAACTCGAAAACGCCCAAGAGGTGATTCGCTATACCAGTAAAGTATTCAATCGTAGTATTAAGCAAACTCAGTTAGCTCCGATCATAAGTGCTGATAAAAGCACGATTACCATTACTCAGCCTAGTGGTGTTATTGCCTGTGATGGCTCTGCGACAACAGCGCAAGTGATTGAGGTCTATAGCTTAAATGGTAGTAATTTAATGTGTTCACTCGATGGCGCTGCTGCTGAGCGATTACTCACAGGTATCGAAACTTTATCATTTGATATCGCTGGTGAGCTTGTCACTGTAACTGTGAAGCCAAATGATTTACCTGCGCAATTTGGCAATGGCATCAATATTGATATTGCTCTAACAAATGTAATATTAGTTAAAGCATACGGAGCAGGTAGTGTATAAAAAGCAAGGTGGTTTTACTCTAATTACAGTTTTGATCTTGACCAGTATGGCCAGTATCGTGGTGCTTAGTTCGCTGCGCGAGAACGTCGTTCAAGAGCGCTTAAGTGGTAACTTTCAAAAGAAATTAAATAGTCGCTTATTGGCTGAAAAAGGTGTTTTTGAACAAGCTAAGTTATTACAACAAACCTTGGATGAGGAAGGTGTATTAGCGGTTGAAGATTTGATCAGTAAAACCAGTCATGCATCTGGTTCAGGTGTTATCGCTGATGATGCAATTTTTAATGCAAGTTTAAGTCAAAATGCTGCAGGTGAGCTAGAAATTGCAAGCCTAGGACAACGATTTGATGGCGATGCACAAAGTAACTTAGTTGCTCGTTTTGCAGTGCAAGGCGCGAAGGGAAGTTCGATTTTCACGAATGCTATGGTGGGTTGTAAAGGGGTTAACTTGTCTGGCAGTGGCAGTATCGACAGCTATGACTCTAGCAAAGGCACTTACGAAGAAACTAAGTCAAATGATGGCGATGTTTCAACGATTGCTGGCGATTCAGATGTGGTGCTATCGGGTCATTCACCGATAAAAGGCGATGTTAAAGCGACCGGGGTGATCTACTTAAATGGTTCATCACCGATTATTGGTAACATCCATTCAAATACCGGTGTTTATATTTCTCCAGGCAGCGGTTTACGTGTTGACGGTAATGTATATACCCGAGGTTATTATACGCATCGTGGCGGGACAGTTTCGGGGGTAGTGCGAGCGAATGGTGATGCAAAAATGCAGTGGTCAACATTCATCACGAATAGCCAAGCTGAAGCGTTAGATATTATGTATGGTGGCTCAGGCGATTTTAAAGATACCTACAATAATCAACAGGATGGTGTGCACTACAGTGATAGCAAGTTTAATGTAAACCCGAATGTTGAACCGATAACCGTTGCTGACCCAACTGCGCCAGATTATGACCCTACAAACCCAGATACGAGTTGTGATCCTTTAATATTGCCAGAGAAAATGGCAGACATCACGGATCAAGTGAGCAGTTATAGTTCTGTTGCTATAGGCCCTACGCAACAATTTAAGCTAAATACCGAAAAGGGTTATTACAGTAGTGGTGGTAGCCAAGTTATTTTACCAAGCCTTGCTGATATTTTCTTGTTTAACTCTAAAGCTCAGAACCAAGCCAATGGTAGTAATAGCAAAGAGTATATTTTTTCACTTGATAGACTCAAGATGACCAGTGACGGCAAAATGGAAGTGTCTGGTGGTGATGTTATTTTACTGATTGATGGTGACTTTTCGATGGAAGGGGACACCAGCCTAACAATAAAAAAAGATAGCAGCTTAACGGTGTTATTAACCGGAAAAGTAAATATTGGTGCAGGCGCAAAAGTAATTACTGAGCAAGAAGGGCTAACCACCAGTGGTCATCCTTCGTTATCATTCTACTCATCATTTAATGGTGTAAATGGTGTACAATTTAGCGGCGCTGCTAATTTATATGCGGCTATTTATGCGCCTTTGACTACGGTGAAATTGTCAGGTAGTGGTGAGTTGTTTGGTAGTGTACGTGGCTCAACAATTACCGCATCGGGGGGCAGTGGCGCTCACTATGATGCTGGTCTATTACAAGTACAAAATGGTGGTACACCAGCCTCTCCAGCACGCATCGTATTTTTAGGTTGGAGCTATAAAACCACAGAAACAACCGAAGAAGAAAACGAATCATCCCCTGCCGAATAACGCAAATCCCCAAATAAAATTGTGTAAGCTCAATTATTTGTAGCTTACACAAAAAAAATTAATTTCATTTAAACCTTTTGAATCCCTCCTTACGTCTAATACACTAAATTCACAACAATAATCATAAAGGACAACATCCAGGATGTTGATAGATGCAGAACAAGCGTTCGCCCAGCAAAGTGAGCATGCCTTGATAGAGCGCGTAAAAAGCGGTGATCAAGCTGCCTATGCAACACTTTATGAGTTGCATGTGAAGCGGGTTTATAGCCTTTGTTTGCGATTGCTTGCAGATAAAGAGCACGCTGAAGATGCAACACAAGAAGTGTTTGTACAGTTGTGGCACAAAATCGCGAACTTTGATGGACGCTCACAATTTTCGACTTGGTTACATAGTGTTACCAGCAATATTGCGATTAGCTACATTCGCAAACATAAAAGCTGGTTTCAAAAAGTAGTGAGTTTTGAACAAAGTGGTATGGATGAGCAAAGCGCAGCAGATTGCGACGGCTTTAACGGCCTCGACAAATTAGTACTGAGACTACCTGAGCGAGCACGTATGGTTTTTGTGCTCCATGCGATCGAAGGCTATCGCCATGAAGAGATAGCAAGCATGCTTGATATGGCTGTAGGTTCAAGTAAGTCGCAATTTCACCGTGCAAGGCAGTTATTAAAAGAGTGGTATGAAAATGAGTAAGCCAGAATTTGAACAATTTTTAAATGACTCGCTTAATCAAAAGCAAGATATTAGTCCAGAAAAAGACCTTTGGCCGGGAATTGAGCGAGCAATTGCAAGGCCGCAAACACAGCATATTGATAAGCCAACTAATGGCTGGAATAAACTCGCTGCTGTTGCCGCTTGCTGTATTGCAGCCCTTTTGACTGTGCAGCTTTTTGTTGGCCAAGGTGAGTCAAATAGCATGATGGCAATGAGCGATTATTTTACTAAGCAAAAGCAAGGTTTGTTGGTGCAGTATCAAAATCAACCAGCTTTAACCGACAACTGGCAGCAACAACTAAAAGAGTTAGAAGAAGCCGAAAGTGCCATTAAGCAAGCACTTGAGAATGAACCTGAAAACCCAGCTTTATTACAAATGCTGTCGCAGGTTTATCAGCAACAACTGGACTTAATTAACAAGGTGCATGCACCGAAGTGGCAAACGATTTAGGAGTGACAATTATGAAATTACTAGCCTTAACTTTAGGATTACTGCCACTGATGGCAATGGCAGGACAAACCATTAATGAACAAATTGATGTACCTGCAAATAAACGCATTTTTATTGAAAACCAACGTGGTGATGTACGCATTGAAGGGTGGGATAAACCACAACTTAAAATCGAAGGTGAGCTTGACGATAAAGCACAAGGCTATCGTTTAGATGTAGAAGGCAGCCGTGTTGAATTTATCGTAAAAATGCCGCGTAACTTAGGTGGCTGGAATAGCGGTGACGGCTCTCGATTGACCATTTACATGCCAAAAAGTAGTGAGCTTGAATTTGCTGGAGTGAATGTCACAGTTAGTGCTAAAGAGCTTGAAGCAGGCGCAGAGATTGATACTGTCAACGGCGATATTACAGTACAAGATATTAGCGGCAACATGAGCTTTGAAACGGTAAATGGGGACGTAAATGCCCATGACCTGAATGGTGATATTCGCTTTGAAACTGTGAATGGCGAAATTAATGATAAAAACTCGCAAGGTGCTTTACGCTTTACCGCGGTGAATGGTGACATTAAGTCAAAGACCAAAGCGCAAGATGTTCGTCTTGAGAACGTAAATGGTGATATTGACTTTGCTTTTGATGCGATTAAAAAACTGCGTATTAATACGGTAAACGGTGAAGCCGAAGTTCACATTAATAAGCTACTTGATGATGCTAATATTCGTTTTGAGTCGGTTAGTGGAGATGCTGAGTTTTACTTCCCTGCTAATGTGTCAGCAAAGTTTGAAATTGAAGCTCACGCTAATGGTAAAATAGTCAATGAACTGAGTGACGACAAAGCAACAAAAGCGAAGTATGGCCCATCAAGCGACTTAGAATTTAGTATTAACGGTGGAGATGCTGATATCGAAATGGATACGATTAGCGGCCGCATTGAACTTCGTAAACAGAAATAACGATTAGAGTTACAATAAAGCGGGAAGACTTCCCGCTTATACCAATCGTGTTAAGTTATTGGTCTTAAATAGCGACAGATAAATGAAGTGATAACAAGGCAGAAATTTTGACATGTAGTTACTCTACTTTAGACATTTCTAACGCAGTTAGCGCTTTATTTAGCTCGCTAGAATGACCAAATATTTAAGTCGATTGGTATTTACTATTTGCACAGCCTTAGCAAGTCGATAGAATAGAGCCATTCAATTTTAGTTTTGTGAAGTTATGGCCAAACCAGATAAGCAAGTCGATACGTTAAAAGTCCCTCCTCATTCAATAGAAGCTGAGCAATCTGTTTTAGGTGGTTTAATGCTTGATAATCAAGCGTTTGACCGTGTTGCTGAGTTAGTGGTTGCTCAGGATTTTTATACCCGCACTCATAAGCTGATTTTTGAAGCTATGGTAAGCCTTGCTGAAGGCGGTGATCCAATCGATTTGATCACTATTTCTGAGAGCCTTGAGAAAAATAACCAGTTAAGTAGTGTTGGTGGTTTTGCCTACCTTGCTGAAATAGCCAAGAATACGCCAAGTGCAGCAAATATTGATGCCTACGCGAATATCGTGCGTGAGCGTGCTGTTATTCGAGAAATGATTGGTGTTGCCAATGAAATTGCCGAAGCGGGTTTTAGCCCTGAAGGGCGAAATAGCCATGACCTGCTTGACTTTGCTGAAAGTAAAGTATTTAAAATTGCGGAGCAGCGTACTAAAAGTACCGAAGGCCCTCAAAACTTACATAGTATTTTAGAAAAAACCGTTGATAAAATTGAAGAGCTTTACCAGTCGCCGCAAGATGGTGTAACTGGTGTGAGTACAGGCTACACCGACCTAGATAAAATGACAGCGGGTATGCAGCCTTCAGATCTTATTATTGTGGCGGCACGTCCATCGATGGGTAAAACTACTTTTGCGATGAACTTGGCTGAACATGCTGCTATGACGCAAGATAAGCCTGTACTTATTTACTCACTAGAGATGCCGTCAGAGCAAATTATGATGAGGATGCTGGCATCGCTAGGTCGCATTAACCAAACTAAAGTTCGTACAGGTCAGCTTGATGATGACGATTGGGCGCGTCTATCCTCAACCATGGGCTTGTTAATGGAAAAAGGTAAGATGTATGTCGATGATGCATCGGGCCTAACACCAACGGATGTGCGCTCTCGTGCTCGTCGTATTGCTCGCGATCATGGCGGTATTAGCATGATCATGGTCGACTACCTACAGTTAATGCGTGTTCCAAGTTTGTCAGATAATCGTACGTTAGAAATTGCTGAAATCTCACGTTCATTAAAAGCACTAGCAAAAGAGCTGCAGTGTCCGGTTATTGCACTGTCTCAGCTTAACCGTACCCTAGAGCAACGTGCCGATAAACGTCCAATCAACTCCGACTTACGTGAATCAGGCTCAATCGAGCAGGATGCCGACTTAATCATGTTTATTTACCGTGATGAAGTTTATAACGAAGATAGTGCTGAAAAAGGTGTGGCAGAAATCATCATAGGTAAGCAGCGTAACGGTCCAATCGGTAAAGTACGCTTAACTTTCCAAGGCCAATTCTCGCGTTTTGATAACTACGCGGGCCCAGCTATGGACGACGAATATTAATGCGCTTAGCCATTGCTGAAATCAACCTACAAGCGCTTGCTCATAACTTAGCGCAGGTGAAGCGCTTTGCGCCCGGTTGCAAAGTAATGGCGGTGCTAAAAGCTAATGCATATGGCCATGGTTTAGTTAAAATTGCCCAATACCTAAATGATGCAGACGCATTTGCAGTCGCACGCATTGACGAAGCGTTAGCGCTGCGTGCCGGTGGGCTGACAAAACCTATTGTATTGCTTGAAGGTTTTTTTCATAAAGATGATTTACCTATCTTGCTTGCTAATAACTTTCAAACCATCATTCACGATGAAAATCAGCTCGCAACGCTTGAAAACACAGCTCTTGATGCACCTATTGCTTGCTGGTTAAAAGTTAATACTGGCATGCATCGCCTTGGTATTGCACCATCACAATTTGAGTCTTTCTACAGCCGTTTAAAAGCAAGCTCGAATGCCCGTGATGACATTAAACTAATGACCCATTTTTCGTGCGCCGATGACATCAATGATGAAAAAACCGCTCAGCAAATTGCTTTATTTGACTCATTAGCTGATGGCAAAAGCGAGCAGCATTGTCTTGCAAATTCAGCGGGAATTATTGCTTGGCCAAAAGGGCATGGCGAGTGGGTACGCCCTGGGTTGATGTTGTATGGTGTATCACCAATGCTAAATAGCATTGGTCAACAGCATGGTTTAGAGCCGGTTATGCGCTTAACTACGCGTGTTATAGCAATACGCGATGTCGATGCTAATCAATGTGTTGGTTATGGTGGTCGTTGGCATAGCGATAAACCCACTAAGCTTGCTGTGGTCGCGATGGGTTATGGTGATGGTTATCCACGTCATGCTGAGCAAGGCACACCAGTGGTTATTAAATCACAACGCTATGGCATTGTTGGTAGTGTGGCGATGGACATGATCACGGTGGATATTGGTGATAACAGCGACAACATCAAAGTCGGTGATGAAGTGATCATGTGGGGGCCAGAGCTTCCCGTTGAAGAGATTGCCCAGTGTGCGACAACCATTCCTTACGAGTTACTGTGTAATATCACCCCACGAGTAAGCTACGAGTATCAAGAGTAACTTTGTTACTCTTTAATAAAATACACGTCACTGAACCCCATTCGTGCGAATTCTTGGTCACGAAAGTTACGTACTGCTGAAGAGCCTTTTGAAGTCATTTCTACTTGCTGCTCCATCTTTAAATAGTTGGTTAAATCAATGCCTTCAGCTGCGGCGATCGCATGGTACATATCGCGGTATTTATCTTTTGCAAAATTGATTTCGCGAGGCTGGTTTTTAAATTTGTAAGTGATGCGGCGTGCCATAATGAATCCTCAATGTTTATCGCGGCTGATTTTACACTAAAAAATAGCCATAGCCATGACTTGTTAGTATAAGCGGGTTACAATGCAATACTTTTCAAAGACTCGGTAAATCATAATGAAACTTTCAGTAGAGATCAGTAAGTACCCACTACATCAAGACTACATTCCGTTTATCAAAGGTTTTATTGACCGCGTAAACAGTTACGAAGGTCTTAAAGTGATCACCAATACCTTATCAACTCAGATTTTCGGTGATTATGATTTAGTGATGTCTGTACTTAATACTGAAATCAAACGTTCTTATGAAGAGTTTGGTAAAGCTATTTTTGTCTGTAAATTCTTGCATGGTGACTTGTCGCCTAGCGAAGACTAAAATCTAAAGTAGCGCGTGTTATGGAATTTTTGAGCGAAACCTTCTCTGGCTTTACTGCCATGTCGCATTGGGAATATATTGCCGTTGCATTGTCGATGGCGTACTTACTTTTAGCGATTAAAGAAAGCTTATGGTGTTGGCCAGCCGCGTTTGTTAGCACCTTTATTTATACCGTAATGTACTGGAATGGCGCACTGTTAATGGAGTCGCTACTGAATTTTTATTATATGTATATGGCAGTGTATGGTTGGGTGGTTTGGCGTCGGGGTATAAACAATAAAGATCAACTGCCCATTATTTCATGGTCGTTAAAGCGTCATGCAGTGATTTTGTTTGCAACCTCTGTGGCCTCAGTTGCTATTGGTTTCGTGATGACCAATTACACTCACGCTGATTTTGCCTATTTAGATAGCTTTACTACGTGCTTTGCGGTGGTGACGACTTATCTTGTTGCTAAGAAGGTACTGGAAAACTGGTTGTACTGGATTGTAATTGATGCAGCGTCCATGTATTTATACTTTGAAAAAGGGTATTACCCAACCTTAGTACTTTTCGTGTTTTACACCATTATGGCCGCGTGGGGCTTTAAAACATGGTATGAAGAGTACGAGCAGCATCAGGCTAAACCGCTTGCACAGTTATAGATGAAAACTGAGCAACAAATTCACGCGCTTTTTACGCGCTTCAACTCAAATTTAGTTATTACCTCAATCAGTCCGCTGGTTGAGGGGCTAAGCAATGACAACTACTTGGTAAAAACATCAAATCAAGCTTTCTTGGTTAAGCATTATCGAGACCACTGGCCGGCGATTGGTCTTGCTGCGCAAGCCCATTTTGCAAAGCAAAGTTGCTGCCCAGCACCACTTTGGTTAGAACAAGCAACCGATACTGTTATTTTCGAATACGTGGCAGGGAACATTGCCAGCGGTGAATTTTGTAATAGCTTACTACCCGATTTAGTTAATTTACATCGTTACCCTGTGCTTACCGAGCCGATGGATATTGCGTACGAAATTAACTACTACCAGCAAACACCCCGGTACCAGCAACATGCTGAGTTAATTAGGCAGTCACTGGCTTATATTGATGGTGCACCTAAAGACATGGGCTTTTGTCATAATGATTTAGTGAAAGAAAATATCATTGTGAATGAATCGGGTATGTTTTTAATCGACTTTGAATATGCCAAAAGTAACGATGTTTATTTTGATTTGGCTGCGCTGGTGGTGAGCTTTACGTTAAATGATGAGCAGCAACTAGCGTTGCTTAAACGCTATCAAGCGTTAGTGTGCGACCATCACGCGTTTAACTTATCAGTTGAAAAGCTGGCAGCGTTTCATGCGCTGTTTTTACTTTTATGTATTTGTTGGTATGAACAACGTGGAGCGGTGGATAAAGTGGCGCCACTGCTTACACAGCTTAACCACTTCATAGAAAAAGTTAAAAATTAAAGACCGCCAATTCGCTCGGCAAGTTCTTTATATTTTTTTACGTCTTCTGGATCAAACAAAGGTTCACCTTTGTCATCTTGTGATTTCGAGATCAGTAAATGTTCGCGAGCAAGACGTTTTACGCGTTCGACTTTTACACCTAAAAACTCCGCGACTTGCTCTGTAGACATTAAACTCATGATCAAATTCCCCTTACATGGCTATACAGCCACCTTGTTATTAATTTTATTAAGTATACGTTAATACCTTGGTTCTGCACGAAAGTGAAGTGTTTTAATGCAAATTGCTGAATTTATGTGCATATAAAGGTCTCGATGCTAGCATTTAGGGCAAGATGCCATTATCATTGCCGGGTTGTCATGCTGATATCGCGAGTTAGCATTGGCGACGACAAATGTGCTCTCGTGGTGAAATGGATATCACGTGGCCCTCCGGAGGCTAAGTTGCAGGTTCGATCCCTGCCGAGAGCGCCATTTGCTCTTCACTTTAATATCTTCTAAGCTCGATTTATTCCTTAAGCAATCTCAAAAAGCCAATGACTTATCAACCCATCGCCTGTGGTGAATACGATAAATACGAATTATGGTGCATGCATAAGTCCCTATTACGAATTTCCTTAGTATCTGGTGAACCGTTAGAGGGAAAGGCTGAGAATCTTAAAATAATTAACCCAGAGGGCGAGCACTTAATTTTGAGCACAAAAAAAGGCGAACATGCCGTTCGCCTTGATTTAATTAAAAAGGTTGTCGAGCTATAGCCATTTCTTATTTTTAAAGTAAATGCCAATCCCTACGGTAAGCACCACCAAGAAAATAATAAACAAACTAAATGCATAAGGGCTTTCAGTGCCCGGAATACCACCTACGTTTACACCCAGTAAACCTGTTAAGAAGCCGAGTGGTAAAAATAGTGCTGCAACCACCGACATTACATACATACGTTGATTTAGTTGCTCAGACACTTGGCTTGTAATTGCTTGTTGAATAATTTGCGCACGTTCAATTGAGCTATCTAGCTCTTCTAAGTAACGGATCAACATATTGGTTGTTTCGTTTAAGCGTGCCTTATCGTCTTCATCTAACCACTTATACTTATTGTTTAATAAAGTGATAAGAGCTTCTTTTTGTGGTCTTAAATAACGTTTTAACGCGATTGTCTGGCGGCGTATTTGTGCTAATGATTGATGATCAAAGCCTTTATTAGGTTCGTCAATTTCATCTTCAAAGCCATCGAGTGTGTCATCTAAACTGTCAATAACAGCTTGCATACGCGACGTTAGGTTTTGCGCCAATTGGCAAACTAATTCAGAGATTGAACATGGGCCATTGCTGCCATCGAACGACTCAACAACATCTTGCACCGATAATAAGCGGCGCTTACGCGTTGTGATCACGATGTTTTCGTTAATGAATAAGCGTAACGAGACCATGTCTTCTGGGCTTTGCGCAGGGTTTAAGTTAACCCCACGCAAAAATAGCATATTACCATGAGTGACTTTGCTTAAACGTGGACGTGTCTCATCAGCAATCAGGGACTCAAGCTCGAAATCTGTTAATAAGTTACTCTGCTCAAGCCATTCAACGGCCTCAGCTTGGCTATAGTCCATGTGCACCCAAAGTTTTCCGTGTTCAGGTTGCCAATTTTGCAGCTCAGTACTATTTTCAATAGCACGTGCACCGCCTTGTTCGTCTAAAATTAAGACATGAAGTAACCCATTGATCATATTGAACTCTCGTTTTACAAATAGTGCGATATAGTTGATGATAGTTTAGCCTACGTCAATTAAATCGACTTATCGAGTGGATAAATATATTTCGTTGGTGTTTCTAGCTCCGTAGCGTATAAGACACTTTTTTAAAGAGGGCACATTAATGAGCGCAAAAATTATTGTTGGCTGGCGAGAATGGCTTGGTCTGCCTGAACTGGGAATCGAAAAAATCAAAGCAAAAGTTGATACCGGAGCAAGAACCTCATGTATTCATGCTTTTGACATTGAGGAATTTTCAGAAAATGGCGAAGCATGGGTGAAATTTTCTACCCATCCTCTACAAGACGATGTAGAAACAACGGTAGAGTGTCGCGCCAAAGTAGTTGAGCGTAAGTATGTGACCAGTTCAAGCGGTCAGCGTGAGCTACGCTACTTTATTGAAACAAAATTAGTCGCAGGAACCCAAAGCTGGCCTGTAAGGGTGACTTTAAGTAACCGTTCAACAATGAAGTTTAGAATGTTGTTAGGGCGTACAGCAATGGAAAATCGCATAGTCGTTGATCCGGCTTTATCTCATTTATTATAGAAAAAGGACTTATCACACGTTGCTACGTGTATGAGTTTATCAGTTAAGGTTTTTAACTATGAAACTTGGTATTTTATCTCGCAACCAAAATTTATATTCAACACGTCGCTTAATTGAAGCTGCAGAGCAGCGCGGCCATGAAGTGAAAGTAATTGATGCACTTCGTTGTTATATGAACATCAATTCAGAGCAGCCAGAAATTCATTACCGTGGTGAAAATTTAAAAGATTTTGATGCTATCGTGCCGCGTATTGGTTCGTCAGTGACCTTTTATGGCTGTGCGGTATTACGTCAGTTTGAAATGATGGGTGTATTCCCTGTCAATGAATCAGTGGCGATCACTCGCTCACGCGATAAGTTACGTTCACTACAGCTACTTTCGCGTAAAGGTGTAGGTATGCCAGTGACAGGCTTTGCAAGTAAACCAGATGATGTAAAAGACTTACTAAGTATGGTTGGTGGCACGCCAGTGGTAATTAAGCTACTTGAAGGTACCCAAGGTATCGGTGTGGTATTAGCTGAAACACGCAAAGCTGCAGAAAGTGTAATTGAAGCGTTTATGGGCTTAAAAGCCAATATTATGGTGCAAGAGTACATCAAAGAAGCGGGCGGTGCTGACATTCGCTGCTTCGTATTAGGCGATAAAGTAATTGCGGCGATGAAGCGTCAAGCGCAAGAAGGTGAGTTCCGTTCTAACTTACACCGTGGTGGTAGTGCGACGTTAGTGCGTATTACTCCAGAAGAAAGAAAAACAGCGGTTGCAGCAGCAAAAGCGATGGGTTTAAACGTAGCGGGTGTTGATTTACTTCGCTCTGCACGTGGTCCGTTGGTCATGGAAGTAAACTCATCACCAGGTCTTGAAGGTATTGAAGTTGCAACCGGTAAAGACATTGCAGGCATGATTGTCGAGTTTATTGAAAAAACAGCGGCATCAAAAAGAACTGCAACTCGTGGTAAAGGTTAAGTAATATAGCGCTCTATTAAAAGGAAAAGTGCGTGGCTAAGGTTAAGAAAAATACACCGTTTTCAATTTTAGGCGATACGGTGGGGGTTGGCGAACGTAAAACATTTGCGATTGAAGCTGCCAAGCTTTATACCCACTCGCCGTTAAATATTCCGATAGAAGTTGTCAATGGTGTGCAGCAAGGTCCTGTATTAATGGTGTGTGCTGCAATTCACGGTGACGAGCTCAATGGTGTTGAGGTTGTTAGGCAGTTACTGGCAAAAATCGACCCAGAGCAATTGCGCGGTACTATAATTGCGGTACCGATTGTGAATGTGTTTGGCTTTATTCATAAGTCACGATACTTACCTGACCGCCGTGATATGAATCGCAGTTTTCCGGGCTCAACTCGAGGCTCGTTAGCTGGGCGAATGGCGAATGCATTTTTTACTCAAGTTGCAATGCATTGTACGCATATTATTGATTTACATACGGGCGCAATTCACCGAACTAACTTGCCGCAAATTCGCGCTAATTTGAGTGACCCTGCAACGGCTGCGATGGCAAAAGCTTTTGGCACGCCAGCGGTGATTGATGCGTCACTTCGTAATGGTTCATTACGCAGTGAAGCGGCCAATTTAGGAATACCCGTTATTACCTATGAAGCCGGCGAAGCGCTACGCTTTGACCCAATTGCAATTGCTGCAGGTGTGCAAGGTGTTGACTATGTGATGCGCCATTTAAAAATGGTGCGCGGCAAGCGAGCTAAAAAGCTACCGGAGCCAGTTATTGCAAGCTCGACAAGTTGGATACGTGCCGAAGTTGACGGTATTGTTCGTGCACAGGTATCACTGGGTGAGCGAGTAATGAAAGGGCAGGTACTTGCCTATATAAGCAGCCCACTTGGTGATGCTGAGCTTGAGTTACTGGCGCCACGCAGTGGTATCGTAATAGGTCAGCAAACCATGCCGCTTGTCAACGAGGGAGATGCCGTGTTCCACCTTGCTTACTTTGCTCATGCAAACAGCTTAGTTGAGCAACAACTCGAAAACTTTATTGATGAAATAAGCGATATTGAAGACGAGTTAAAAACGGCAGAGTTAAATAACTAGCCGTTTAATCAAAATATTAAAAAGCCGCAATCGCGGCTTTTTACTTTTTTGGACCTAAAATACGTTTTATGGTTGGCGCTTTAGTCGCTGTAGGTGGGTTTTTTAACACCATCACAGGGCGGGTGACAAAGATGTTGTTTGGGTAAATCACTTTGTGACCATCAACATGCTCAAGCACTACGTTCATCAAGCCCATTTCGATAATGCGGCCTTCTAAGAAGTTTGCACCGTCAATCACTCTCACCCAAAAGCCAACGCGACAGTCGTTTTGAATAAACATGAGTAAGAAAGCTGTTAGGTTACTCAGCAACGACCAGGCAGCAAAAAGCGCGACACCCAGCATGGCAAAAATTGATGAACCTAGTACTAACAAGCCGCGCAGTTCTATACCCCAAAAAACCAAGACTAAACACAGCATGACAATAGCAAGAATGATATTGAGCAACAGCTCGGCACGGTATTCTCGATGCGGATCAGCTTTGCCTTTAATTGCTTTTAAAAGCAGTTTTTTAGTGGTTTTACGCAGTAGCGGGTAGAGCAAGATCGCAATGATAGTTACGATTAAGTGGTATTGCTCATTAAAGAATTCGACGAAGTCCAAAAGTGATCCTAAGTTAAATATTTTTCATATCGATTCTAGCTTTTTAGCTTAACAATAACACTACCTTAAAAGGTATTTTTAACTGTTACTAGCCATTGCACTGAGTCAATATCGTCATCTTGTTTATTAATTGGTGCGGCAATATCTAGGTGAATAACAGTACCGGCATTTGCTCTACTTGGTGCTAAGCGCAGACCTAAACCCACATTTTGTAGCACGCCTCCATTCGTGCCATTATCTTTGTCGTTATACCAAGCTCTACCAATATCATAGAACGCGGCACCACCAACTTTGAACAATTGTAATAAGTCATACTCCCAGTAGTAGCGCTTCTCTAAAGTCACTAAAAAGCTACGGTCGCCTACTTGGTAGTCTAGCGGGTAACCACGTAAGCCGTTCTCACCACCAATAGTAAGCTGTTTATCAGCAGTGAGGTTTTCAGCATATTGTAAGCGTACTTTGGCGTACCAGCTTTGTCTAAGTGTGGTATTTAGGTAGTACTGTAGTTGCGTGCTGGCAAACAGGTTTTCGACATCATCGATTTCTTCATTCCAGTAGCCATCAAGGTCTGCCTTAAAACGCCATAACTGGTTGTCTCCAGAGTAATGCGCTTTTGATAACGATAACGAATAAATAGTGCGGCTGGCATCGTCGCTAAAATCTTTACTTGAATAACCTAATAAAGCATGAATATTCCAACCGAGGTTTAAATCTTCTGTACGGTAGATGCTATCGAAGTTTCTCACCTTAACGTAATGATCTTCAAACCATTGGCCACTAATGTAGGGGTAACTCAGGGTACGGTCTTCAGCAATTGGGAAGCGCGTGAATGGCGTTTCTTTAAAGGTTTCTTCGCGGTTTTCGATGCCAAGCTTAATACGTTGAGTCCAGCTATTACCAAGTTGTGATGAGTGACCAAAGTAAGCGCGGTTTAGTACCGTTTTTTGTTCAAACTCATTGACCACATCACCTCGGTAATAAAGTGACTCTCGACGTTGATCTGAGTAACTTGTAACACCGTAACTGTATGGCGTATCTATTGAGAAAAACGGGTAGCTTACATCGAGGTAATGACGCTTACCGTCGTCATTATCTGAGTATTCAAAACGGCCTTGATACCGGCTCGAGAAAATATGCGGATCGTCATAAACAAATAGGTAACCTGTTCGGTCTGCATCACGGGTGCGACTAAACGAGACCCGCTTACCCCAGCCCAAAAAGTTAGATTCACGAAACCCAATACTCGACTCATTTTCTCCGCCACTGCGGCTAAAGCTTATTTCTGGTAATAAGGTCCACAGATCGCGAGTAATTACTTTTACATGTACGTTGCCATCACAATCAAGCTTTGCGTTGATACGTGCATCATATAGATAACCTTGTTTACGCAGCAATCGCTCAGACTCTAGCAATTTACGTGGGTTATACACATCACCTTCTTCGAACAATAAAACGCTGTGTATTACATTAGGTTCCGTAGTCATGTGAGCCCGATTGGCAAAGCGGAATAAAAAGTTATTTTCTTCTTCAAGCTCAGTGTTAAAGACGTTTAGTTGTTCAAGTTCAATGGAGACTATTTTACGGTTATTAGCAGCATCGGGGAGTGGGTTGTCGGCATCGAGCTGGCGGCGTAAGTTATTATCTTGTGATTTAAGTGTGCGTTGGTTTTGACAATAATTACTATCGTCAGTAAATAACTGCTCTGCATGAACATTTGCTGCTATGCAGATTGGTAATAGTGTTATTAACCTAGCAACAAAGTACGACTTCTTAAATCCCATTTACACCCTTAGTTGAGTATGTCCTATGCAACTACTACATACTAAGCGAGGTAAAAAGTCTAGCTTATTATTGTAATTGCGCGACTAAATACTGATGAAGTTGTGGTAAAGCTGCACTGGCTTCTATGCCCTCAGCATTAATCCAAATACTTTCACTGTAATGTTCAAAGTTTAGATTAAAACTATGATCTGTAAAGTGAAAGCGTAATTGATGACGATCAGCGCCAGCATCAAAATCAGCGGTTGTTATTGCGGGAGCGTGTAAGAAAAGCGTAGCCCAAAGTTCAAAGTCTTCGTCGTGTGGCAGCTCATTCGACGTTACGAGAATAATTTCATGCTCGGCATCATACGTTAGTTCAGTCATAGCAGTCCTAATTAGCGGCAAGATAGTCGCGAATGGTATTTAAAAATGGTGCGCCGTACTTATTTAGTTTAGTAAAACCAACTCCCGATACCTTTAAAAACTCACTGTCGTTGGTTGGCATTAACTGCGCCATTTCTGCAAGGGTTTTATCATTGAATACCACATAAGGTGGCACATCATCGGCATCTGCCAACTCTTTACGTAAGGCGCGTAATTTAGCAAACAGCTTTTTGTCGTAATTAAACTGGGCGAGTTTATCTTGGTATACATGTTTCGCCTGTAATCGAGGTTCAGCAAGTTGCAGTGCATATTCACTTTTAAGAACCGCACGGGCGGCTTCTGTTAAGCGTAATGAAGAGCCTTGGGTAATGTCTTGGCTTAATAACCCTTGATGGATGAGTTGCCTTAAAATACTGAGCCAAAATTCCACACTGTGCTCTTTTCCTATGCCATAAGTACTAAGCTGGTGGTGATTGTTATCACGAATGCGGCTAGTGTTTGCGCCGCGCAGCAGCTCAACGATATAACCAATCCCAAACCGTTGCTCAGCACGATACACACACGACAAAGCTTGTTGTGCGACAAGTGTGCCATCAAAGCTAGTGGGTGGGTTTAAGCAAATGTCACAGTTGCCACAGGTTTCGCGCTTATATTCACTAAAATAATTGAGCAAAATTTGTCTACGGCATGTTTGCGCTTCCGCAAAGCTGGCCATAGCATTAAAGCGCTGCTCTTCAACACGACGACGTTGTTCGTCTTCGATATCTTCAAAAAAGCGGCGTACGCGGCCTATGTCTGCCGGGTCAAAATACATAATGGCTTCTGCAGCCAAACCATCACGACCAGCACGACCGGTTTCTTGGTAATAAGCTTCGATACTTTTTGGAATATCGTAATGCACCACAAAACGTACGTTAGGTTTATTAATTCCCATGCCAAAGGCAACAGTTGCAACCACAATTTGAATATCGTCACGGGCAAAGCCTGATTGCACAAATTGGCGTTGCTCGTTACTCATACCTGCATGGTAGGCTGCGGCATTAAATCCTGCATCAGCAAGTTTTTCGGCTACATCATCAACCCGTTTACGGCTGGTGCAATAAATAATACCACTTTGATTTTGCTGTTCTTTTAAATAACGAAGTAGTTGCACCATAGGTTTGAATTTTTCTTCTATGGTGTAACGAATATTAGGTCTATCGAAGCTACCAGTATGCACGTAAGGGTGGTTAAGCTGAAGTTGTTCAATAATATCGTAACGAGTTGCTTTATCTGCCGTTGCTGTAAGTGCCATCATAGGCACATGTGTAAAGCGTTGCTTTAATTCGTTGAGTCTACAGTAATGCGGTCTAAAGTCATGACCCCAATGCGACACACAGTGAGCTTCATCAATCGCAAAGAGTGCGAGTTTTAAATGACTTAAACGCTCTAAAAATTCGTGTTGCAGTACTTTTTCAGGTGCTACATACAACAGCTTAATTTGCCCGTAGTGCAATTGTTGATAGACAGCTTGTTGCTCTTCAAAAGGCAGGCTGTTATTGATGTATGCCGCTTGTACGCCAAGTGCTCTTAGTTGGGCTACTTGGTCTTGCATCAAGGAAATAAGCGGCGAGATAACCACAGTCACACCATCGAGGATCAAAGCAGGCACTTGATAGCATAATGATTTGCCCCCACCCGTTGGTAGGAGTACAAGCGAGTCTTGTCCGTCTAGCGCAGCGGCTATAATCGCTTCTTGGCCATCACGAAAATCCTTGTAACCAAACACTTGTTTGAGTACGGCTTGTGGTGATCGAACGGGTGTGTTGGACGTTGCGGTATTGGTATTCATCGCCGAGCATTTTAGTGGTTTTTTATTGCGATGTCTTTAGCAATATACCCAAACGACCTTAAAATGCAGAATTCAGCGTTTCACAGGTGCTTAATATCAAGGTGTTACTTTGCAACAATGGCAGTCCCTTTTAATAAGTAAATACATGGGTTTATTTAGCGCGTTTTGGTTGCGTCACTGCTGAGGGGGCGTAAAATGGCGTTTTTAAACTATAAAGCCAAACTTATGCCTACCAACATTGAGCAGCGAAAAGGCGTTATTTTCGCTTGTTTAGCCTTTTTTATGTGGGGTCTTGCGCCCATTTACTTTAAGTTTCTACAGCAGATTTCTGCTTTTGAAATCTTAATGCACCGTGTTATTTGGTCGGTGTTGTTTTTACTTCTTATCATTGCTGCTCGTCATCAATGGCAGCGTATTCGTGTGGTTCTTGGACAGCCTAAATTACTGTTGATGTTGGTGATAACAGCAAGCTTACTAGGCTTTAACTGGGGCTTATTTATTTGGGCAGTGAACAATAATCATATGCTTGATGCCAGTTTAGGTTATTACATAAATCCATTACTCAATGTGTTATTGGGTATGTTGTTTTTAGGTGAGCGGCTGCGTAAATGGCAAGGTGTTGCGGTTGGTCTAGCGCTTTGTGGTGTGTTACTTCAGCTGGTGAGCTTTGGTTCATTCCCTGTAGTTGCTTTCTCGCTGGCTAGCTCGTTTGCTATTTATGGTCTATTACGTAAAAAGTTACCAATCGAGTCATTACCAGGATTATTGCTCGAAGCACTTATTTTATTACCTGTTGCACTTATTTATTGGTGGTTGATGGCGCCATCAGCAAGCTCTGATTTAACTGCAAATGATTGGCACATTAACTTATTACTCATTAGTGCCGGTGTGGTGACAACTTTACCACTGTTATGTTTTACCGGTGCCGCAAAGCGCCTGCAATACAGTACGCTTGGCTTCTTTCAGTACATAGGCCCAAGTTTAATGTTTATGCTTGCCGTGGCGTTTTACGGTGAAGTATTTGATGCTGAGCGTGTGGTGACTTTTGCGTGTATTTGGAGTGCTTTAGCATTATTCAGCTGGGATTCGTATCGTCAAAGTCGAAAGCAACGCAAAGCGCAGCTAGAGGCAGTGACTAAGCCTGTATAGGCTTAGCTTACTAGTTTGTTGCGGCCAGAGTCTTTTGCTTGATAAAGCTTTAAATCGGCCTGTTTTATTAGTTCATCCAAACTATAAATAGGCCCATTATGAAAACCAATCGACAGCGTAAACTTGATGTGGTCTTTGCTAAATTCAGAGCTGTGTTTTTCGACAAACAAACGGAATTTTTCTAAACGCTGTAACGATTCTTGTGGATCTTGATCCGCAAAGTACACCGCAAATTCTTCACCACCGAAGCGGCCTACTAAATTATCTCCAAAATACTTCGCCATACATTGTGATAAACCTTTAAGCACTTCATCACCTGCATCATGACCATAGTTATCGTTAATTGATTTAAAGTGGTCAATATCAATCATGGCTAAAGAGACTGAGGTATCTGACATTTTTGCAGCTTTTAGGTGATTGTTTGCTTCACCGAAGAAATAGCGGCGATTAGGGAGTTTAGTGAGGTAATCAGTGTTTGCCTGCAAACGAATTGTTTTAATGTTTTCAAGCATGTCGACGTTTTGGCTTAGCCGACAATAAAACTCTTCATTGTTGAATGGCTTGCGAAGGTAATCGTCTGCGCCAGATTTCAAAAAGCGCGTTGATAAATGCAGAGTATCGAGTGCAGAAATGCCGATTATGGCTTTTTCATCGTTAGAATATAAACGGCGAATTTCAACACAGAGCTCATCCCCATTCATATTCGGCATTTCGTTATCGGTAATGATCACCGATATTTTTGGGTTTTCAGCCAGTACTTTTAAAGCATCAACACCATCAACCGCTTCAATGGTTTGGTATTTATGACGGGTTAATAAATTACAAATATGGTGGCGTGTTGCCGCTGAATCGTCGACTACTAATACTAATATTTGCTCATTACGAGGTAATCGAGCAAGTTGTTTTTCTAAGTATTGATAGGCTTGTTTATTTTCTTTGGTAATGTAATCAATGATGGGGTGTTTTTCAACAATATTACGCGTTGTTTCGTCAAGATTGCCGGTCATTACAATGGTAGGAATGTCGGCTTCGATGGTGCAAGGAACTGCTTCTCCGGTTGGTGCGTCAGGCAGAATAAAATCTACTACGGCACAAAAGTAATTGTGCTTGCTAATAAGCTCTTTTGCCTCAGCTAAGCTACCGGCTATGTCGGCTTCATAGCCAACCTTTTGTGCAATGTGCTTTTGCACTCGCGCAATGGTTGGCGTATCTTCAATTATTAATATTCTTCGAGTCACAACTTGCCTTGAAATAACTTACTGGCGAAACAAAAGTTATTACAAGTTTTAACCCTAAAAGGGTAAAAAAGCAAATTGTTATAGGCTATCTGACTCAGAATAATATTCAACACTTTGTGTTGTTGGGCTCGCAATACGAGAGCGCCCAAATAAGGTATGAAACTTAGTTTTGCAGGTTGTTTGCTTAAGGTATTTGATCCAAGCGCGCTCAATTGGATTGGTCGCTTCAAGGTTACCGGTAACAACTTGTACAAATTGAGTTTGAAATTCATTTTGTGGTTCTAGGGTTTTGTTGTATAAACCCTTTAGAACAACACCATGCTGCTCGAGAATGTCGGCTTCTAGCAAAGTGAAGTGACCACTACGACCAAAACCGCGTGGGAAATTTTGATCATCATAGAATTGACGTTGGCTTGCAAATGCTTGACGAAGTGATGAAATGTCATTGCTCATGGCTTTATCCTCATGCCCTAATTTCTTGCTGGAGTATGGATCAAGTTGTCGATTTTATTAAACAAATTATTTTTATCGTAAGGGTAAAAAATGGATATCGATTTATTGAAGACTTTTGTTGAAGTGGTACGTACTCGCCATTTCGGTAAAGCAGCTGAAAATTTATATATTACACAGTCTGCGGTAAGTTTTCGGATCCGACAATTAGAGCAAGGTTTAGGCGTTAACTTATTTATTCGTCAACGAAACAACATTCAGTTAACGGCACCTGGTGAGCGATTACTGCCACACGCACAAATGATCATAACGGGGATGCAACGAGCAAAAGTTGATGTGGCGCTTGCTGATAATATGCATAAGCAAATTAGTTTAGCGGGCACACCTAATATATGGGATGCTTTTTTGCAGTTTGGTATTACAAACATTGTTTCTGCTATGCCGGGTGTATCGCTAGTCGCTGAAGTAAAAGCACAGCAAGAGAGTACTCGCTTATTGCTTGAACGTACATTAGATCTAGCGGTATTATTTGATCCCCCTAAAGTTGATGAGCTGGTTGTTCAACGAATTTGTGAACTCCCTATTATTCCTGTGAGCGCTTTTGAAACCGCAAACAGCGAAAACTTTTTCGATAATCAATATGTTTATGTTGATTGGGGAACAACCTTTTCGTTATGGCATGCCCGAGAGTTTAATGGCCATGCTCCCCCTTATTTCAGAACCAGCACCGGGCGTATTGCACTCGATTTAATATTAAAATGCGGCGGCAGTGCCTTCATTCCACAATTATTAGTCGAAGAGCAGCTTAAATCTGGTGAGCTTTATCATGTTGAAGATGTTGCACATACCTCGCGAGATGTATTTGTTGCTTACCACAGAGATAATGAACAAACCCCTCTATTAGAGAAATTAGTGACATTATTAACTGAGCTGCAAATAAAGGCTTAAAATTAATTTAACTTAGCTTTTATAAAAATTTAATGCCGCAACAGTAGGTTACGTTTTTATTTCAGAAATAATTATATTTTATGAAGGTAAATTGACGTTTTTGTTTCAATTGTCATCTTTTTGTCATTTTTTGCTGTCACACTGCGCGCATTGAAACACAATATGTGTTTTTTGTTGCGATTATTGAGGAAACGACATGAAATTTGCAAAGTCTAGCTTATTCCTAGCTTTATTTGGTGGTTTATCTTTTTCTGCATTAGCTGATGTAGATGTATATGGTAAAGCAAACGTGACTGTTCAATCATCAGATGATGGCGAAGGGTCTTTCACTGAAATTAAAAGCAATAACTCACGTTTTGGCTTAAAAGGTTCAGAAAAAATTTCTGAAGGCCTAGAAGCTGTTTATAAATTTGAGTTTGGTGTAGACGTATCTGACGCTGATTCAAAAGGCGACAATGACGATAACATTACTGCGCGTAACCAATATGTGGGTGTGAAAGGTAGCTTTGGTCAAGTTGTTATCGGCCGTAACGATACAGCAATGAAGCAATCTCAAGGTAAAGTTGATTTATTCAATGACCTTGAAGGAGATATCAAGAACGCATTTAAAGGTGAAAACCGTTTAGGCGACACAATTTCTTATGCTTCTAAAGACTTTAATGGTTTCAAAGTATTAGCAACTTATGTAGCTGAAGATAATGTAGATGCTGATAACGGTTACTCAGTAGCGTTAACTTACGGCGATGCAAAACTTAAAGAAAGCAAACTTTATGCATCAGTTGCAGCTGACAGCGAAGTAAAAGGCTACGACATTGTTCGTGCAACAGTACAAGGTAAACTAGGCGACTTCAAACTAGGTGCTATGTACCAAACACAAGAAAAAGTGGATGGTAGTGCAGAAGCTGATGGTTACTTAGTAAATGCTGCTTACCAAATGAATAGCAACACTTTCAAAGTACAGTACCAAGTAATTGACTTTGATGAAGGCGATAAGAAAACAGCTATTTCTGCAGGTGTTGATCACAAGCTAAGCAAAAATACTAAAGTATTTGGTTTCTACTCGACGTTTGATACAGACAATCAAGTTGACCAAGATTACTTAGGTGTTGGTATTGAATATAAGTTCTAACCCAACACTGGGATAACTCTCTAACTTGTCAGCCCTGCTAATTAGCTGGGCTTTTTTATTGCTCTAGAAATAAAATTTTTACCGTAGTTAGCTTGCTTGAATGGTTAAGCTTGTGCGTAGTTTGATTTGCCAGCAAGCCAGCGCTGAATCAATTTATCGGTTAGTTCTGGGTAGCCGTTTAAAATTTTGAAGGCTATTGGTCTAACATGATCGAGTGTTTGCTTATCGCGGTTGAGGTCGGCGATTTTAAATTCAGCTAGGCCTGTTTGTTTGGTACCAAGTACTTCACCTGGGCCACGAATTTCAAGATCTCGTTCTGCGATAATAAAACCATCGTTACTTTCACGCAGCACACCTAAGCGTTTTTGCGCTGTCGCTGATAATGGCGCATGATAAAGTAAAACACAGTGTGACGCTGTTGCCCCACGACCAACACGGCCGCGCAGCTGATGTAGTTGAGCAAGCCCTAATCGTTCAGGGTTTTCAATAATGATAAGGCTGGCATTGGGCACATCAACACCCACTTCAATCACCGTTGTGGCAACGAGTACATGAATATTCCCGGCTTTAAACTCACTCATGATGGCTTGTTTTTCCACGGCTTTCATCCGCCCGTGCACTAAGCCAACGTTTAATTCTGGCAATGCTGCTTTTAATTGCTCAGCGCTATCTTCTGCGGCTTGGCATTGCAGAACTTCAGATTCATCAATCAAGGTGCAAACCCAATACACTTGCCGACCTTGCTCTGTGCAGGCTGTTCTAACGCGCTGGATAATTTCGTCGCGACGGGTATCAGGAATAGCCACTGTGGTAATAGGCGTTCTACCAGGTGGTAACTCATCAATCACTGAGGTTTCTAAGTCTGCATAGGCCGTCATTGCTAATGTTCGCGGGATAGGTGTTGCAGTCATTACTAATTGGTGTGGATAACAGTCACCAAAGCGGCCTTTTTCACGCAGTGATAAGCGCTGATGAACACCAAAGCGATGTTGCTCATCAATAATAATTAATACCAGGTTGTTAAACTCAACCTGCTCTTGGAATAATGCATGGGTGCCAACAATCATTTGCGCTTCCCCAGAGGCAATTTTTTCAAGAGTCGTTGCGCGCTCTTTACCTTTACTTTTGCCACCTAACCAAGCGACTTCAATTCCTAATTGATTAAACCATTGGCTAAAGTTGATGCCATGTTGCTCTGATAAAATCTCAGTAGGTGCCATTAAAGCTACTTGGTACCCTTCGCTTATCGCGGTCAGTGCGCTGAGCGCTGCGACTAAGGTTTTACCAGAGCCTACATCGCCTTGCACTAAGCGCATCATTGGAAATGGGTGCTGCAAGTCACCTTTTATTTCTGCCACGACACGACTTTGTGCATTGGTTGGGCTAAAGGCTAAATTAGCTAAAAATTGCTGCTCAAGCTGATTATGAGGCTTTAATGCAACTGCTTTTACGGTTTGCCCTTTTTGCCGCAGCTTTAATAGGCTTAAGTTTTGGGCTAGTAACTCTTCAAACACTAGCCGTTGTTGGGCAGGGTGCATACCTTGCTCTAGAGCTGTTAAATCAATATCGTTTTGTGGGCGATGTAAAGTCATTAAAGCATCGGCTAAGCGCATTCCAGTTGGCTGAAACTGCTCTGGCAGTAGTTCTTCTACTGGGTATTTACGTAATAGAGCAAGCGCCTGATCGCTAAGTGCACGAATAGATAACTGCTTAAGACCTTCAGTAACTGGGTATACTGGTGTCAGCGTTGTGTTCGTTGGTTGCTCAGATGGGGTATCCGATAAGCTGTATTCTGGGTGTGTCATTTCAAAACCAACTCGACCACGGCGGATCTCACCAAAGCAGCGAATGATTTTACCTGTACTTAGAGCGTTTTTTTGAGCCGCACTAAAGTTAAAAAACCTGAGTGTTAAACGGCCTGTACCATCATTGACTTGGCAAACCAGCATGCGTCTTTTACCAAAGGTGATTTGGCTGGTTTCAATCGTGGCTTCAACACTAACATGACTATGAGGTTGGAGTTCGCAGATTGGGTGAATGCGGGTGCGGTCTTCATAGCGGTGAGGCAAATGAAACAGCATGTCTTGCACCGTCTCAATATTTAGCTTAGCAAGACGCTCGGCCATTTTCGGGCCGACGCCTTTTAATTCTGTAATTGGGTATAACGCTAAGCTAGGATGACTCAAAGGTGACTCAAATTATTAATTAGTAGACTGTTTTTCAGTTTACTTGCACTCGTTAGTAGCTTCAAGCGGTTGCGTGTGTTTTAAAATGTTCCAGAACGTTTCATCAGCAACAATGTCACCATTTTCATCAAGCTCAGGGTACGGCAGCTCTTTTTCGCGGCATTGTTCTGCAATAATAGGGTGGCAGCCTTCAAACAAGATACGATGCTTAATTCTGGCATCAAGCATATCTCGGTTGTAAAGCCCAGCTTCTTCCCTTTGGCGCTGTGCTTCAAATAGAATAAGCGCTGCTGCTACGGATACATTAAGAGACTGCACCATCCCTTGCATTGGGATGATGATGTTTTTATCAGCGTGAGCGAGGGCGCGTGATGAAATACCGTCTCGTTCTTGGCCAACAATGACAGCTGTTGGTTTGGTGTAGTCGATTTCGCGAAAGTCGACTGCATCATCTGTTAAGTGAGTTGCTAAAATTTGTACTTCAGGGTTGTGGGCACGCATCATGGCAACGGCCTCATCGATATCACGATGTAAGTGGGTTTCTAGCCAGTTCTTACTACCGCCTGAGGTATTGTTGGTTAACCATTTTTGATTCTCTGGCCATACAGCATGTACGTGATGGCAGCCCGTTGCGTCTGCTGTGCGGGCAATAGCAGATAAATTATGATGCTTGTGTACTTCTTCTAAACAAACCGTTAGGTCCGTTTGGCGGCGATCTAATACGCGCTTAACACGCTCAAAGCGAGTTGTATCCATAGTTGTGTGCTCGTTGACGGATTCTAATTGGCGCTGATTATACCCTAGGGAACAACAGCTCGGCTAATTGGGTTTTGTAATGAGATCAGCGTTTCTGTTGATTGAATAGCTTCGATGGCTTGTATTTTGTTAATTAACACATCTTGTAGATGATCAATTGAGCGCGCCATCACTTTGATAAATATACTGTAATTACCTGTGGTGTAATAGGCTTCGACAACCTCTTCTAGCTCTTTTAAATGCAGTAAAGTTTGCGGGTAATCACGGGCATTATTGAGATTAATGCCAATAAAGCAGCAAACATCGTAACCAAGCTGCTTGGCATCAATACTGACTTGGGTACCTGTAATAATACCCGCTTGTTTCATCTTTTCGACCCTAACATGAATGGTGCCGGCACTTACAGCAAAGCGTTTAGCAAGTTCTGCATACGCTGTTCGGGCATTTTCCATTAAAGCGTTAAGGATGTTTTTATCGAGATTATCGATTTGATAATTTTCCATGGTATTTCTTAGTGTTAATTGTTGAATCAATAATTTTTATAGCATTATTTTTATGAATATTTCAATGTTAAGTTCTTTTTATTGCGGGTTATTGAAAATAATCTTTGTTTGGTTGAGGATTGCTTTAACAGGAGGAGCCAAGCAGCGGGTTTCTCTAATTAAGCAAGTAACAATAACTGGGAATGAGGCCAATTATTATGAGTTCACACTACCTGCAGCAACAGCAGCAAATTAGTAAAGTAAAACAGTTTTTTTCAAGCCAATTAGAACAACAATTAGGGTTAGTTGAAGTACAAGCGCCGATCTTGGCAAAAGTAGGCGATGGTATTCAAGATAACTTAAGCGGTACTGAAAATGCTGTATCGGTAGCAGTGAAAACAATTCCGGGTAGCCAATTTGAAGTGGTCCACTCTTTAGCAAAGTGGAAACGTAAGACCTTGGCTGATTACGATTTTTCGGTAGGTGAAGGACTTTATACGCATATGAAAGCGCTTCGCCCTGATGAAGAATCTTTAAGCCCAATCCACTCGGTGTATGTTGACCAATGGGATTGGGAAAAAGTGATTTGCGAGAGTACAGAGCGTACCTTAGACAAACTAAAAGAAACCGTAACATCGCTTTATCAGGCGATTAAAGCAACTGAACGCTTTGTGGCTAGTGAGTTTGATTTAACCTCGTTTTTGCCCGAGCAAATCACCTTTGTACACAGTGAACAGCTACGTCAGATGTATCCTGACTTTACAGCGAAACAACGTGAAAAAGCGGTCGCACAAGAATACGGTGCGGTATTTTTAATTGGAATAGGCGGCACACTTGCCGATGGTAAAATTCATGACGTACGAGCGCCAGATTATGACGATTGGTCAACACAAACCTGTAGTAAATTTGCAGGCTTAAACGGTGATATTTTAGTTTGGAACCCAGTGCTTGAAGATGCATTTGAAATCTCTTCAATGGGGATTCGAGTAAGTCCTGATGCCTTAGCTACTCAATTAGCGATTACAGGCGACCAAGCTCGTTTAGAGTTTGATTGGCATAAACAGCTACTCGCGAAGAAGTTTCCGCAAACGATAGGTGGTGGTATTGGTCAATCACGACTCGCTATGTTGCTGTTACAAAAACAGCATATCGGGCAAGTACAAGTAGGTGTTTGGCCTGAGCAGCTAAAACAGCAAGTGGAAGGAATTCTTTAAATTAAGATTTAAAGACCCTGGTAGAAAGAGGCTTTAAGCCTCTTTTTTATTAACTAGTTTTAAATTCAACCTCGACCTTGTTTTCTTCGAGCTTCACTTTGCAAGGTGGATATTGGCGGTTAGTTAAAAGTACTTTTTCGAAAATATGAATTTCGACGCCGGAGTGTAGTTTTTTATTAACTACTAACTGCGCATCTTCCAGTAAATCATGCAAATGATGCTCTAAGCTTGATAGCTTTTTCTCAAGAGTTTCAGCTTGCTCGCAATAGTGCATTTGTGTGGCACCAATTTTTGCGAGTAATTGCTTTTTCTTTTCGGCATCTTTTACTTGATCTGCCTTTTCAATAGCAGTTTGTAAGGTATCAAGTTGCGCATCTGTTTGTGCTAAGTCTTTTAAGCACTGATCTGTTTGCGCGGTTACATCAGCACCTGAAGCGGCTAAGTTAATCACCATTTTAGCACCCGATTCATTGCCAATTTCGCCAGCAATAATCATTTGTGCATCTAAGATTTCTCCGCCGAATAGCTTGCCTTGCGGATTATCTTCTTGGCCTATTTGCAACAGCTTAGTGGCTTTCATCGTACAATGGCTGGCTTGGCGCTCAATGAGAATATTATTGGCTTCAAGATAGCAGTATTGACCATGTGATAAGTGAATGTCACCTTGGCTGATGATATTACATGATAACTTTTTATCTTCGAGCTGGTGGCCAATCACGCCTTGTTTTATGGTGATATCGCCAGCCGCTGATAAATGACCAGACTCTACAGTACCCATAACAGTTATATCGCCTTTGGCATTAATACGCATGCCTGGTTCAACGTTATGAGTCACAATGACGCTGCCTTCAAAGTCTACGTGACCACTTTTTACGTTTACATCGGCAATAGTAAAAATATCATCAACACGCATGCCATTGGCAATATCAACAGGGACACCGGCAATGACAGAAATGAGTTCAAGTGGATTATTTTTAGATATTTCGGTACCTTCACCAGCAACTAATGTACTGCTCTCACCTGGTTTGGCTGGCAGTACATCACCGGTGACAGTAAAGCCTTCTTTACCAGGAGTTGCCGGAATTTGTTTAACTAGTAATACGCCAGGCTCTACGCTCGCTAATTTACCAAAGTCACGCATATCGGCAGTGCCATCCTCTCGTAGCTTTGGTTTTTTTAGGCGATCTTTTAAGGTCTCAACTTGTGGTACAAATTTGGATGGTTGACCATCAATAGGCAAGCGACCTTTCGCTAGCACCCCTTTAGCTACTTCTCCTGCGGGTAATTCAAATTGCTTCTGTAGTAATTGTTCTAAAAAGGTTTGTTTGTAACCTCGGGCTACTCCAGCTTTGATAAGCTCTTTCTTCGCTTCTTCAAGGCTCATTACTTTACCGCCTTCAGCGACGGTTAGCTCGCCTGTAGCCAGCATTTTATCATCGCTCAAAGTTACAACTAAGCTTGCATCATGTTTAGAAGCGACCACAAGCATGCGCTCATTAGAGTCACTTTTGAAGAAATTATTGATAGCTTCATGATCCACTCTGCATTCACAAAATGGTGACTTTTCTAATGCTTCGATAATAAACGCAGCACTAGGAGGCGAGTTTTCATGAACATCTAATAAAACGTTGCCGTTGTGAGCGAGCTTAAACACTTGTAATCCTTTTTTACTACTCTAGCTAAAGGTTTTATTAATTATAACAACAGAGTGCTAGAGAATTGCTTATGAGTCAAGAATTTCGGATGAGGAAAGTGGTAAGTTTTTCTAAAATAGCGCCAGCAACATTGCGTTGCTGGCAAGGAGCTATTAGTTTGTTGACGGTAGCTCCATGATACCGTCAATCTCAACTTGAACGCCTTTTGGTAACGCACGTACGCCAATTGCTGCGCGAGCAGGGTATGGCTGCTTAAAGTACTGACTCATTACTTCGTTAACGATAGCGAAGTTAGATAAGTCAGTTAAAAAGATATTTACTTTCACCATGTCTTGAATTTGACCGCCAGCAGCTTGGCAAACAGCTGTTAGGTTTTTGAATACTTGGTGGGTTTGTTCAGTAAAATCTTCAGAGATAACTTCCATTGTTTCTGGTACAAGTGGAATTTGACCTGATAAATAAACAGCCGTGCCTACTTTAACAGCTTGACTATAAGTACCGATAGCAGCAGGTGCATTATCAGTAGAAATAAAAGATTTGTTCATGATTATCCTTGTTACTTTTTACGATAGACTCTTTGCACATCAGGCATAACGCGAATGCGGCGCATAATATTAGCAACATGAACGCGGTTTTTTACCGTGATGCCTAAATCTATCATGTATAAATTACTTTCTTTTTCGTCAGTCGCTATCTCAACAATGTTGGCTTGGGTTGAGGCAACAACATTGGTTAATTTAGCTAGCGCACCTTGGTGGTTGATAATCTCAATACGAAGGGCTGCAATATATTCTTTCTCTGGGTTATCGTCCCATTTTACAACCAGGTATTTTGAGCGCTCTTTTTCCCAACCACGAATATTTTTACATTCTTGGCGGTGGACAGTAAGGCCTTTACCTTGGCTAATATAAGCTGTTATAGCGTCGCCAGGCACTGGGCGGCAGCATTTAGAGTAGTTAACCAACATGCCTTCAGTGCCGATGATGGTTGCTTTTGCTTTTTGCGCTAGGTCATCAAGATCGCCGGCATCAACTTGCATCAAGCGTTTCGCTATCAGCACACTCATTAAGTTACCAGAACCAATTTCAACTAATAGCTCAAGCACTGTATTTAGTTCATGCTCTTGAAGTACTCGGCGAATGTTTTCATCTGGAATATCATCCAGTTTGGTTTCACCTAGAGCTGAGTCGAGTAAACGTCTACCGAGCAACATTGCTTCTTCATGCTGCTGACTCTTCAGGTAATTGCGAATACCTAAACGCGCTTTACCTGTAACAACAAAGTTTAACCAAGTTGCATTCGGGTGTGCGCCTGAGCTGGTGATGATTTCGACCGTTTGTCCTGTATCAAGAGGCTTGCTCAGAGGGTGAGGTTTACGATTAACACGTGCACCCACACAAGTATTACCAACATCAGTATGCACTGCGTACGCAAAGTCGACAGCTGTTGCGCCCATAGGGAGCTCAACTATACGGCCATCTGGCGTGAATACATAAATCTCTTCAGGGAACAGCTCTGTTTTAACGTTTTCAACAAACTCAAAAGATGAGCCTGCACTTTGTTGAAGTTCCAATAAGCTTTGCATCCATTGGCGAGCACGCTGCTGTGCTGTATTACCTGCATTATCACCGGCTTTTTTATACATCCAGTGAGCAGCAACCCCTTTGTCTGCCATGTGATCCATATCGTGGGTACGGATTTGAATCTCTACAGGAATACCATGAGGGCCAACTAGTGAGGTATGAAGTGACTGATAGCCATTAGTTTTTGGTACTGCAATATAATCTTTAAAACGGGTTTCGATTGGCTTGTAAAGGTTATGAGCAACACCTAATACGCGGTAACAGGTATCCATATTATCAACATTGATACGGAATGCGTAGATATCCATTACTTCGTTAAACGACAGCTCTTTATTGAGCATTTTCTTATAAATACTATATAGGTGTTTTTCACGGCCAGATATAGTCGCTTCGATGCCAGATTCTTCTAAGCGCGCTTCAATTTCAGTTTTAATATTACTGATAACTTCTTTTCGGTTACCACGTGCTTTGACGACTTCTGATCTTAATGCGCGATGACGCATAGGGTAAAGGGCTTGAAAACCTAAATCTTCTAATTCATTTTTAATATCATGAATACCTAGGCGGTTCGCAATTGGTGCATAAATCTCTAGCGTTTCACGGGCAATTCGGCGGCGTTTATCTGGACGCAGCGCGCCTAAGGTGCGCATGTTATGGGTTCTATCAGCCAGTTTTATTAAGATCACGCGAATATCTTGGGTCATCGCCATGATCATTTTTCGATAGTTTTCGGCTTGGAATTCTTTTTTATCTTTAAAGCTAAGTTTATCTAGCTTACTCACCCCTTCAACAAGCTCAGCAACTGTGTCGCCAAAAATTTCAGCTAAGTCTTGTTGGCTAAAGTCGGTGTCTTCAATCACGTCATGCATCAGGGCAGCCATCAGCGTTTCGTGATCTAGGTGCATGCCAGCGAGTACTTGTGTCACTTCGACAGGGTGGGTGATATAAGGCTCGCCACTTGAGCGAGTTTGGCCTTCGTGGGCTTCGCGAGCTACCACGTATGCTTTTTGTACCAGCTCAATCTCTGCTGGTGGTAAGTATTCGGATATTTTCTTTTTGAGGCCTTCGAATAGATACAAAGTCACACTCCAATGCGCAAATGAAGTAAATCGGTAACGGTATGAATAGAATATACGATGAAAAGAAGGGCTTGCCAACGGCTAGTGTAGAAATACTAGCCGTATAGCTAAATCAAAGCGGGGAGCTTGATTACTGGTTGCCACCTACGATAGCAGCCACAGCAGCCATTTCTGCTGCTTCTTGATGTTGTTGTTCTTCACGATCAATTAAGTCCATAGAAGAGCTATCAACTAGCCCTTTCTCAATTTCACGTAAAGCAATAACCGTTGGTTTGTCATTTTCAGCATCAACGAGTGGATCTTTACCACCAACCGCGATTTGGCGGGCACGACGAGCCGCAACTAAAATTAAGTCAAAACGATTACCAATTGCATCTACTGCATCTTCAACAGTTACGCGAGCCATCTCAGCACTCCAAATAAATTCTTAAGCAAAGGCGTAGTTTACTGTACCAAGTTAAATTCGCCAATAGCTTGTGGTTAATTTTTATCTTATTCTTAAAAGTATTATTTAAGTAAGTTCTCTAATAACGCCTGATGGCGCAAAGTTTGGCTTTTTAACGATAAACGTTTAGCCATGACAATGGTTTCGATTTCAGCAAGCGCAGTATCAAAGTCATCGTTCACAACAACATAGTCATACTCATTATAGTGTGATGTTTCTGATTGTGCTTTCGCCATTCTTCCTGCGATTACCTCAGCAGAGTCTTGACCACGGTTATTTAAACGTGATTCTAGTTCTTCTTTTGATGGTGGAAGTATGAAGATAGTCTCAACATCATCTACTAATTTACGAATTTGCTGAGCACCTTGCCAATCAATATCTAAAAATACATCAATACCTGCAGCAAGTTGGCTTTCGATTGCTTGCTTAGACGTACCATAGTAGTTATCAAAAACTTGCGCCCATTCAAAAAAGTCATTTTTCTCAATTAGCGCTTTGAAGTCATCCACAGACACAAAATGATAGTGCACACCGTTTTCTTCACCCGGACGAGGTGAGCGAGTGGTGTGCGAAACCGATACTTTCATATCGCCGTGTTTCTTTAATAAAGCACCAATTAAGCTTGATTTACCAGCCCCTGATGGAGCTGACAAGATAAATAAATTTCCGCGAGTTTGCGCCATGATTTGTCTCTAATAAAAAATAAACAGGCTCGGACTATCACTAATCCAAGCCTTTAATTCATCTATTGTACTTTATTTCGCTAAAAGTGCTCAAGTTTGCCTGCTTTTAGCCTTTTCAAAACAAAAGACCCAGCAGATGCTGGGTCTTATAAAAATGCTGTAAAGCGTGATTATTCAATATTCTGGTTCTGTTCGCAAAGCGAAATAAAATACCCAATATAATTCATATGGTTTAAATCACCCTTAAATAAACTTTCGACTTCTGCCCACCAACAATAAGTTATTGGAAAGCTAGTCTACGTTAAGATTTGGCTTCGGCATCTTGAATAGAGGATTCATTTTCGCTTTTCAATTGTTTCTTTTCAGTGGCTTGCGGCGGCTCATAGTCTTTCTTATCTAACGATTGCATTTTTTCATCAATTGATTTTTCTAGCTTTTGTAAAGTACCTATATGTTTTTTTACATTTTCTTCCAATACTTTTAATTCATCGAGCCTGTTAGTTAGTTCAGTATCAGAATAATCCCACTTTTTATGTATGTCATATACGTTAAAGTACACAATTAGAGCAGGGCTAAAAATTAAGGCTAATAAAGCAAATAAGATTGTCCTAAAATTTTTCCATTCACTTTCAATCTTATCTATTTTTTCCTTAGTTCTTTCTAAAATTTGCCCCCCTTTGGATACTGCTACTGTTGATGGCATGAAATCTTTTAATTTAGTTTTACCTTGATACTTATCCCTATACCCTAAGTCCAAACCTGCTGTTGTTACAAACTCAATTGTCGCAAAATGATCACCTTCAGATATACCGACAGGCACATCACTTCCGTTATAGAGCATGCAAAATAGTGCACCTCTATAACCTGGATCTATTTGAGGTCCATTCGAAAGTATTACACCTTGAAAAAACAATGAGTTTTTGAGGTCAAATCTGGCTGTAATGAAACTCGGAAGACATGCAGTTTCCACAGAACTGACAATAGCATATGAATAGGGCGGTATTTTCAAAACAGGGTTTTCATCTGTTAGTTTGCAGAACTCCCCTTGACACCAATGGTCTGTGCCTAACCTTAAATCATAGCTTGCTGGTGAAATCTTATTTGTTGTGTTGTTTAAAAGGGAGTTTCCTAATAGCATTCTTGAGAGAATTGATTTTGGAATGACACCGCCTCTAGACGCAAGGCATTCGAAGATAGCTTCTGTCGCCTCGAATACATTATCTTTATCACCACTCAACAAAACATCGCAGTTTTTGACAACTTCTCTTTGGGCTTTAAACTCTAATTCACTTAGCTCCCGACTTTTATCTTGAACCCTTTGTTTTTGCTGCTTTATTGAGTTCACAGTATCAAGGCCAATTGTCAATGTTTGCCCTTCATATCTATTTCTAAAAGTTACTAATTTTTCTATCTCTCCAGGATCAAAAACGGTCACGCGATAAGTAGTATCGGTATCTAGTTCAGAGTTAAGCATTCCATATTTTTCTTGCCCCAATTCGATCGACCATGCATAGTCACTTTCTATCCAGTCTGATGTGAAATGATATTCATCATCATCCTTCCCTCTTGGTTTTCTAGTCGTGGAGGGCTTTAGAGCCTTGATATTATTTTTAGAGCCTTTAAGTTTATTTATTAAAGTGCTTTTACCTGCCCCCCTAACACCTACTATAAAAACTAACAGACTCATAGAATCATTCCTTTGAGAATATGTTGATTGTTTCTTGCTTGATTGAGGTCCATGATTGTCTTGTTTTTTTTTGACAAATCGATCTATCCATTTCAAAAATACTCTTCCAACCATTTTCCTGTAGAGACTCCGTCATCATTTTAATTCCTATTTCTCGACCATGATCTTTATGTGGCAAAATAGTAACCATCAACCCATTGCCCATAATATCAGCTTGTTTTAGAGCTGAATCTGCTAATTGTTCAGCCCAAATGGTTCGGGAATTAGCCTTTGCTCTTCTGCGCCTAGCTCCTATTTCACCATTACACAGATTTTGTATATCTACTTCATTGTATCCTAAATAGAACAAAGACAGCTTTTGAGCATATATATAATCAATAGCATCTCCGTAAGGAGGAGAAGTCACCATTAATGTTGGTTTTGTCTCAGGGCTGTTAGCTGGTAAATCATTTAAATTCCAATTATGCAATGAACACCAATACTGTACTCCGCTTGAAGTCTTAGGAGCTATTAACTGAGTATTCTCTATATTACTTGAGAGTTTCTTTAACCATTTTCCCAGCTGAACAGAAACTTTTTTACGTACCTTTATTTTAGGAAAACAGTTGTCAGCAATATGCCCCCAGCTTTTGTTTTGCGAGCAAATCGCCCTAAGGTTAGAAGAAATCATTCCTTCTACAAATAATCTATAAAATGCACAGTCAGAAAAACTATTTAATTTCTCATGTAGGTTAATGAGTTCTTCTAGAGTATCATTATGCACCCACTGCCCTAGGAGCTGTATATTTGGTTCATTTTTCCTAAGGCTTCTATTGAGTTCATCTGGCTTTGGGTTCATTTGAGAACTTAATGATAAACTTATTGTTCTCAACTCTTCCTTTTCCAATGTAGAATCAAAATCAAGAACTAAGGTACCTTCAGGTGTTGTATCCAATTGCTTATGGACGACATCTATAAAATATTTAACCTTCTTTGGTGATTGTCTTTTTAATAGAATCAATGCCGCATGCAAATAACTATTCAATATGCCTATTGGATTAATATCAACAACCCAAGATTTTCGTCCCAATCTCAAAGATTCAGCAGCACTAGTTCCAGAACCACCGTAGGGGTCAAATACAATTTCATCCGTTGTGCATAATGCTTGTATTATTGCAGATGGTAATTGGGCAGGAAAAGTTCCTGGATACCAATGAGTTGAACTAGTCAGTCCTTTTTGCCTTACAGGAAAATCCCAGTCAATAGCTTCTAGCTGCCTTTCTATTTTATTATTAATCACAAAAATTCCAACTGAACATTTTCACTCTCTGAAATAGGGTCTTCTATTTCTTGAATATTTTTCGCACCAAATCCTTCTAAAGTTACCTTAACAACCCTTTTTAGTGTCTCATTAAATTTAGGTGTACCTCCAATTTCTCTTGGTACAAATACGCCTAACAGTAACTTGTTACTATGTTTACCTATAATTTCAACTTTTCCAGACTCTCTAACTTTTACTGAAATAGCACGCTCTGTTTTTTTACTATCCAAAATTGGATGAATAATTAGATCAATATTTAAAGCTAATAAATCAGATAATTTTTGTTTTAGTTTTTCTTCTAACATTATTTTTGTTTCTAAGGTTGAGAACTCTTTGTATATCGATATCTTTTGAGTAGCACCTATAAAGATTGGCTCATATAGTTCTCCGCATCGAATACGTTTAATGATTTCACCCACTTCCTGTGCGTCGCCTACAGATACTTTCTCCAGGTGTCCGAACAATTCCAAGTCTGTCTTAATCCACGAATCAGTACCTATAAGGTCGTGCTTAACGGAAAGTTCCATAGCCTTAGTTAACATTGCTTTCGCTGAAAACTCTGCCCAATCCAATAACAATAACTCATATAATCTTTTTCTTATTCCCTGCCACCTTTCTACCAATGGGATTGAAGCTCGCGATATTTCTAAAATTCCTTCTTTTGCGTTCATATCCCTTGCTAACTCTAGCGCAATACATGCATCACTTTTATCTGCTACACCAACATGGTAAGCCAACCTAACTACATTATCTAAATTGTCTAAATCTAAAGTTCCAGAAATTAAAGGGCCTAAATCACCATCTCCTTTGATCAACCCTGTTATTGAGCTCCATTGGCTTGACAATAGGTTGGCCATTCTAAAAGGACGGCCACAAAAACTAGCGTTTATATCTATTGATTGGTGATATTTGCTGAGTGTGCCATGGTTTAAATCATCATGGATAAACTCTTCCTCAGTCTCATTATCCTCTAATACATATTGTAGTGAATGACCAAACGGACCTGTTTGAAAATCATGTAAAAATGCTGCTGCACATATATTCAGATGTTCTTGTTTAGTCCTTTTTTTACCTCTATGCTCACACCACTCCTTAGCCAGTCTCAAAACTCCAACAACATGTTCAAATCTTGAAATTTCAGATGCCCCTGTGATTAACATTGAATTTATGTTGCACAATCTTACGTAGCGAAGGCGTTGAATTTCAGGGGCACTTAAAATTTCATACTCTTCTTCAGAGAGTTTTGTTACACCATATAGTGGGTCGTATACTCTTTTATGACTGTTGTTCATCAATAAACTCTCGAGTAGCTAAGATACCAGAAATAGCCGCCTGTAATAGACCTCTAGCGTGACCTGATGAATCACCTAAACAATAAACTGCGTTCAGACTAGTTTTAAATGTACCAGGCAAGGAATAAGTATTCCAATGCCAGTCTATTAAGGGTAAGTGAACATAATGCTCTTCATTCCAATCAACTAATCCTTCATCAAATAAATACTGCCCAAACTGATTAAGTTTATCTCTTACTTGACTACCGTAAATTCTTTCGATAATACTTTCTGATGAGCCAAGCATACTACCTTTCGCATGATAACTTTCTTCAATTTCTGAAGAGGAAACACTTTGCAAGTTCTCATTAATGATTTCTAACGAGCTAGCTTTATCTGAAAGTCGGCAAAGAATTCCAACATTCGCTCCAGTCGTATCGTCTGTAGTAATGATACCACCAGGAATTGAAGTATCCATGTACGGGTAGCGGTAAATTGCTCCGGGAACATTTAAACAGAATGTTCTACAGTCATTGTGTATAATTTTCGCATCTGGGCCAAGTTGTCTTAACTTTTTCAGCCCATTGATGTCTTTAAATTCAATACGAACCCCTAAATCTAGACCTTTAATTGAAGTGTGCTTTGCTCCCGAGAGTGACAATATATCACTACCTAATCGTCCCCCTGCATAAAAAACATTTCGACATAAGATCAATTCATCACTTTGGCCAAGACTATAGTGAATGTTATATAGAGAATCTTGAGATACTATTTTGGTGCAATCTCCCTTAATAACCCGAATGTTCTCTTTAAATAGCAACTTTTCTAAGTCATGGAGCAAATCTTCTATTTCATTGGGACTCAAAACTAAAGAGTCATACTCCCGTAATGTTCCCATATCCATTGAAGTGTCTTCGGAACTGCTTGAATTATTAAATTCTAAGTTTAAGTACTTTGCAACTTCCGAAATTGAGTCCCATATTTCGGATTCATCTTTTGCTACCTTTAACAGCCCTAACCCTGCGGGAGGTAATGAAAATTTAGCCCCCGAAAATTTGGTAAACCCACCAATTGACCCATTCGATTGAGGTAGAGGTTTGTCAATTATAACTGGATCAAATCCAAATTCTTTTAATTTGAGTGCAGCAATACTTCCAGCAAGGCCCCCACCTACAATTACTATTTCTTCCATTAAATAAATTCCGAAAAATAAAATGTGTTACTAAGAATTAAATTGTAAAAATAACATTTATATGAGACATAATGCCATAAACCAGATCAACAAACCCATTTTTTATACTAAAGTAACGGAAAATAAACTTTGGGTGTCTTTAGACCCTTTTTCTTAACTGCAGATGTTGCTGGTAATTTACGCTTACAAACTAGGAATAATTTACCACCTAATTTTGTGCATCGTGAACAACTAGAATTATCTGTTGTGCTTCAATGAAACCGGACACTAATTTAGGTGGTATTATTACGACCCAAACAGAGGTCGTTCTATTACAAAACAACGTCGCTCTTTTTCTCAAGAGTTTAAACTTAATTCAGCAAAACTAGTCCTTGATGATGGATACTCATTTCCAGAAGCTGCTCGTTCACTAGAAGTCGGTGAAACAGCCCTTCGACGTTGGGTTAAGCAATTACAAGAAGAGCGTAGTGGTACAACACCAAATTCTAAAGCGCTTACTCCTGAGCAGCTTAGAATTCAGGAGCTTGAAGCTAAAGTTAATCGGCTTGAAAGAGAGAAAACAATTTTAAAAAAGGCTACCGCTCTCTTAATGTCAGACGAGATAAACAATATTCGTTGATAGACCAATTAAGTGAGCATGAGTTAGTGGAAATGGTCTGTAGCGTATTGAATGTTCCGCGTTCGAGTTATTACGATTTTAAGCAGCGTGTGACATCAATTAAACTTGAAGAGGTGCAGCTTAGATCAACGATTAATGAGTTATTTTCACTCAGTCGTGGAGCTGCTGGTAGCCGTATGTTGGCAGTGATGCTAAAAGAAGCTGATTTACCTGTAGGCGTTTTTAAGGTACGCCGTATCATGCGTGATATGGGGTTGGTCTGTAAACAACCTGGGCTTCATTCATATAAATTAGCGACGGCGGAGCGGCCAAATATTCCAAACAAACTTAATCGTGAGTTTAAAGTAAATAGCGCAAATCAAGTTTGGTGTGGGGGTATCACCTATATTTGGACGGGTAAAAAATGGTCTTATTTGGCTGTTATTATCGATTTGTTTGCTCGCCGTGTAGTTGGCTGGGCAATGTCTGATAAGCTTGACACTGACTTAGTTATTAAAGCATTAGATAAAGCATGCGAACATCGCAAGAAGGTTTCAACAAAGACTGTGGCGTTACCGGATAGAGCAAAGTATTTGTCGCAGAGGGAATTGTTTGGGCAGGGGCGTCTATTTAGATGTTTAAAAACAGAATGGGTTCCCTGATTAGGTTATAGTAATTATCAATAGGCTGAAAAAGATATTAGTAATTATTTGATGAATTATTATAACTGACGAAGGCCACATAGCCATAATCAAATGGTTGCCCCTGCTATAGCAGAAGAAAAACTTAATTCACTGTCCGGAATTAGTTGACCACAACAAAGCACCCAATATGGAGTAGCACCTTTCCTTACCGCAAAATAAAAAAACGCTCGAACAGGGGGCCTTTTAGATTCACCTTTCAAATACGTCTGTATTTGCTTAGCTGTAAAAATCCTCAAGTGCCCACCAAAAATAGTACAAAACCTGAGAACATACAGGTACAGAAAAGCTCCGAAAAATGAGGCTTAATTTATTATTCAGAACAAATGCTGACACATGAAAAATTTATTCAATATTCTGAATTTGTTCGCGCATCTGCTCAATTAACACTTTTAGCTCTACCGCAGCGTTAGTGATGTCACTGTTGATAGATTTTGATGCTAACGTGTTTGCTTCACGGTTAAACTCTTGCATCATGAAATCAAGACGTCGACCACATGCGCCGCCTTTAGTTAAGATTTTTTTGGTTTCTTTAACATGCGACTTTAATCGGTCAAGTTCTTCAGCAACATCTTGTTTTTGTGCAAGGTAAATAAGTTCTTGCTCAAGGCGAGATTCGTCGATGTCTGTTTTTAGTTCTTCAAGCTTTAGGTTTAGTTTTTCACGTTGCCATTTAGCGATTTCTGGTAAGTGGCTTTCAACAATAGCAACCTGCTCTAAAATTGCATCAAGGCGAGTCGCAATCATTTCTTGTAAGTTCGCACCTTCATCGCCGCGAGCTTGTTTGAAATCTTCAATTACTTGGTCAAACCCTGCAATTAGCGCAGTGTTTACGCTATCCATATCTAGCTCTTCGGCTTCCATAACGCCAGGCCAACGTAAAATATCAACGGGGTTGATGTCACCGTTACTTTGGCTTTGCACCCATTGTGCGCTTTTAATTAATTGCTCTGCGAGTGATTCGTTAATCGTTAACTCACCAACATGCGCTGGATTTGCAGCAAACTTTAAGAAAACTTCAACTTTACCGCGCTGTAAATGTTTACGTAAACGCTCTCGAATAACTGGCTCCATGCCACGAAATTGCTCAGGTGCGCGGATAAAAGTCTCAAGGTAACGTTGGTTAACTGAACGAATTTCCCAAGTGCCAGTGCCCCATTCGCCTTTAATTTCGCGGCGCGCATAAGCTGTCATGCTGTGGATCATGGATGATTTCCTAGTGTTATTGAATTTACAAAGTTGACTGATTATACCGAATCAGCTTTTAACCTCTAGCGTAAATTTTCTGAAATGTGTTTTTCTGATGTAGTTAATTATGTAAATGAACATGGCATCTAGCACCACATCGACTTATAATGTGGCAAATTCAGAATTAAGGGGATCGTTAATGCGTCCAAGCGAAAGAACACCTAACCAAATTAGACCGGTTACATTTACACGTAATTACACTATGCATGCTGAAGGTTCAGTATTAGTAGAGTTTGGAAACACTAAAGTTTTGTGTACAGCAACTGTTGAAGCAGGTGTACCACGCTTTATGAAGGGCCAAGGTAAAGGTTGGGTTACGGCTGAATACGGTATGTTACCTCGTTCAACACATACTCGTAATGGTCGTGAGGCAGCGCGCGGTAAGCAGGGCGGTCGTACTATGGAAATTCAACGCTTAATCGCACGTGCACTGCGTGCAGCGGTTGACTTAAAAGCGTTAGGCGAAAATACCATTACTATCGATTGTGATGTGATTCAAGCTGATGGTGGTACGCGCACAGCATCAATCAGTGGCGCGTGCGTTGCATTAGTTGATGCGCTAACTTATATGCGTAGTAAAGGTATGATCAATTCAAACCCACTTAAGCATATGATTGCTGCAATCTCTGTAGGTGTATATAAAGGCCAGCCAATTAGTGACCTTGAGTATCTAGAAGATTCTGAAGCCGAAACAGATATGAACGTGATTTTGACTGAAACTGGCAAA
>NZ_SGBT01000001.1:0-310000 GCF_004195145.1 Pseudoalteromonas sp. MEBiC 03485 | reverse complement strand
CGCAAGATGACGTATACGGTGTGACACCTGCCCGGTGCCGGAAGGTTAATTGATGGGGTTAGTTTTCGGACGAAGCTCTTGATCGAAGCCCCGGTAAACGGCGGCCGTAACTATAACGGTCCTAAGGTAGCGAAATTCCTTGTCGGGTAAGTTCCGACCTGCACGAATGGTGTAACCATGGCCACGCTGTCTCCACCCGAGACTCAGTGAAATTGAAATCGCAGTGAAGATGCTGTGTACCCGCGGCTAGACGGAAAGACCCCGTGAACCTTTACTACAGCTTGGCACTGAACATTGAACCTACATGTGTAGGATAGGTGGGAGGCTTTGAAGCAGAGACGCTAGTCTTTGTGGAGCCGTCCTTGAAATACCACCCTTGTAGTTTTGATGTTCTAACGTTGGTCCCTAATCGGGATTACGGACAGTGCCTGGTGGGTAGTTTGACTGGGGCGGTCTCCTCCCAAAGAGTAACGGAGGAGCACGAAGGTTGGCTAAGTACGGTCGGACATCGTACGGTTAGTGTAATGGTAGAAGCCAGCTTAACTGCGAGACAGACACGTCGAGCAGGTACGAAAGTAGGTCATAGTGATCCGGTGGTTCTGAATGGAAGGGCCATCGCTCAACGGATAAAAGGTACTCCGGGGATAACAGGCTGATACCGCCCAAGAGTTCATATCGACGGCGGTGTTTGGCACCTCGATGTCGGCTCATCACATCCTGGGGCTGAAGTCGGTCCCAAGGGTATGGCTGTTCGCCATTTAAAGTGGTACGCGAGCTGGGTTTAGAACGTCGTGAGACAGTTCGGTCCCTATCTGCCGTGGGCGTTTGAGAATTGAGAGGGGTTGCTCCTAGTACGAGAGGACCGGAGTGAACGAACCGCTGGTGTTCGGGTTGTCATGCCAATGGCACTGCCCGGTAGCTACGTTCGGAACTGATAAGCGCTGAAAGCATCTAAGCGCGAAGCAGGCCTCGAGATGAGTTCTCACTAGACTTTTAAAGTCTCTGAAGGGCCGTTGAAGACTACAACGTTGATAGGCAGGATGTGGAAGTGGTGCGAGCCATTAAGCTAACCTGTACTAATTACCCGTGAGGCTTAACCATACAACGCCAAACGCGTTTTGTGACAGCGTAACAGACAGAAGTTAAGAAACTAAAGTAGACATTTACTTGATATCAGAATTCCAGATTTTAGTTGATTGCTAAAGCGATTAACGACCCAAATTTGCTTGGTGACAATAGCGTTTTGGACCCACCTGACCCCATGCCGAACTCAGTAGTGAAACGAAACAGCGCCGATGATAGTGTGGCATTTGCCATGTGAAAGTAGGACATTGCCAGGCTCCAAATTAAAGAAAGCCCGATTCGAAAGAGTCGGGCTTTTTTGCGTCTGGAGCTGTCAGCTTTCAGCCGTCAGCCGTCAGCTGAAATATGGGGTTGTATAGTGCAGAGACTCCCTCAGCAACAAAACCTTGTAGGAGGCACGTCAGTGCCGAATCTAGACCTTAACAAACACATTCATGGCTAAAGCCATTCCTACAACGACACTCTTCCTAGAACCTAGAGCCTTTATGACTTACTTTTTCTAACTCGCAAATCGTGTTTTGTTCAGCTTACTCCCCTTGTCTTTGTTCAGCCTTGGCTAATTGAATGTATTTGGTTTCTACTAGCTGTGAGAGTGGAACAAGTTCGAAGCCTTGCTGTTGTAGTTTTGGGAGTGCTTGCTGTAGAAATGCAACGGTTTCTGGGTAGGGGTGTGCAATAGCGATTGCATAGTTGAAGTGCTCAGCTTTGGTCTTTAGTTCTTCAAGTTGATGTTGTAGCTGGCTTTGGGTGATATTGTTATCAAGGAATACATGACGAGATACGTTTGCGACACCATAAAGGTTGGCAACATTTTGCGCTTCACTTTGGCTAGTTGTTCGACTATCTAAGAAGTACAAACCACGCTTTTTTAGGACTTCCATGGTCCATTTCATAGGCTCAGTTAGCTGTGTTAGCTCAGACCCCATATGATTATTGACACCTTTTACTTGTGGCAATGAGGCTAACGCATGGCCGAGAGTAGTTTGTAACTCGGACTTAGTCATGGTATCTGTTAGGGCTCCTGGACCAAGCGCTTTGCTTTTATCAAGCGCTTGCATTGGAACATGTAAAAGCAATTCTTTATGAGTTTTACTGGCACGCTCTGCAAAAATTTGCGAATAGGGGGTATGGGGCAAGATTGAGAATGTCACTTGCCCTGGTAATTTTAATATTTCAAGATCGCGCTGATGATTACCTATATCATCGATTACTATGGCTATTTGCTTTGCTTGGCAGAATAGCGGTAGGCAACATACGGCGAGTAATAAGCCTTTTCGTAGATTCACTTTTTGTAATTATTATATCCATTGTGAGCATTTACTTACTGCATAATAACTAGCTGCTTTGCTGTAAGTTGCTTTTTGTCTTGTCTATCTAGAAGTGAGCTAAAAAGCGCCAATTCTTGAATGTTTTTTATTATAACGTCTTGGTCAATTTCTGAAAGCATTGTTTGATTAATACTCACATCTGGGGGAATCCCTTTACCATCGATTGATTGACCTGCAGGTGTATAATAGCGTGCTGTGGTCAGTTTTAATGCCGTATTACCGTTACCTAATGGAATAAGCGACTGCACAGAGCCTTTACCAAATGAGGTTTCGCCAATTAGCACTGCTCGTTGATTATCTCTTAATGCTGCTGCGAGTATTTCAGCCGCAGATGCTGAGTTCTCGTTAATAAGTAGGGCGATAGGGGCACCATTGAGTATGTCACCCTTATGCGCTTGATACTTTTGATTGGCTTCGTTGAAGCGACCTCTGGTTGAAACAATAGTGCCGTTATCTAAAAACAGATCAGCGACTTCAATGGCCCCTTGTAATGTACCACCAGGGTTGTCACGTAAATCAATTATTAGCCCAGAAAGTGGAAAGCTATTGGTGACTTGCATTTTTGCAAGTTCTCGAGCAACATCGTGCAGTGTGTGATTGTTAAATGCATTGATACTGATTAGTGCAACGCCTGTATCTGCTAAATAGCCACTAACGCTCTGCAAATTAATTTGTTGGCGTTTAATCGAGAAGTTGAGCTCAGCTTCTTTCTCCCTTTTAACTGCTACATCGACAGCGCTTTGCCCGCTTTCACGAATTAATTTCGCTACTTCTTCAATGCTTTTATCTATAATTGGCTGTTGATTTATACCAATAACTTCATCATTTACTTGTAAACCAGCAACTGCTGCAGGTGATTTATCAATGATGTTGACTATAAATACTCGACCATCTTCTACTTTGACTTCGATACCTAGTCCTGTGTATCGACCATTAGTGCTACTGAAGATGGCATCGAGCTCATTCTCATCCAGATACTTTGAATAAGGGTCAAGGCGTTCGAACAATTCTTCGACTTGTAAATTATCTGGCTGGTTAACAAATGAATTTTGTAGTTTAAGATCATCTACATAATACGTATGAATATTAAAAAGGATTTCGTTTAATTCATGATGCTGAAGAGACTGTAACGAGGGCTTAGAATTAGCCTGAAACGATTGCAGCATCAGGCAGAGAAAGGTTATGAGCATCATTAAAGACAGCTGAGTGAAAAACTTAGCTGGGGAAAAGTGTGCTTTGCAAGAATGTTTAGTTTTTAGCATCAGCTGCTCCTCATAGAGTGCAGCTATTTAATCAATTAAATGCGTCTGCACCATTTTACAGGATTTACTGCGCGTCCTTTGTGGCGTATTTCGAAGTATAGACCAGGATCCGGTTGTCCGCCGCTTTGACCTACTAAAGCAATTGTCTCCCCTTCTCTAACAAGGTCGCCAACATCGCGAAGTAGAGTTTGTGCGTGGCCATATAAGCTCATGAAACCATCGCCATGATCAATAGCGATAACCCAACCAAAGCCATTTAGCCAGTCAGCGTAAACAACTTGGCCGTTCTGTACGCTTTTTACATTACTGCCTTCTTTAGCGCTGATAAGTACGCCTTTCCAATCTATGTTGCCGTGCTTACGTTGCCCAAAGCGATGGCGTAATGACCCTTTAGTTGGCCAGTCAAGTTTGCCTTTACTACTTTGTAAGCCTAGTAGTTCTACTTTTTGGTTTCGTTCTTGTTCTAGCTCTTCTATTGCGGTTATTAGGGTTTGCTCGTTTTCTTTTAGATAATCAATTGAGCTCTTTGTTTCTTTTAATGCTGATTGTAGTTTATTGAGGTTAGTTTTACGTTCTTGCTGTGCATTGACTAAGGCTTGCTGACGTCTTTTTTGTTCGTCATATAAAGCAACTAGGCGTTGTTTAGTTTTTTCAAGTTCAGCTTGGTTGTCTGCAATTTCTTGCTGCAGTGCTTTGAGCTCTTCAATTTGTTCGATGCGTGCTTTATTTAAGTAATTATAATAACTTAGTGTACGTTCAATTTTGGCAGTGTCTTGCTGGTTAAGCAGCATTTTTGAGTAGTCATGGCTACCAGCCATGTAAGCACTTTTTAACTGTGCAGCTAATAAGGTTTGTCGCTGTGCTTGTTGGGCTTTCAGCTTTTGTGCCTTTGCTTGCTGTTCACGCTGTTGTTGCTCGTTTTCTTTAACCGATTGGGCTGCAAGATTTAATGCTTTTGCATTTTTAGCAATGTCGAGTTCATGGGCGCGGAGATCTTTGCGCATTTGGGCAATTGACTTGCGTTGACCTTTAAGTTCAGCCTCTGTTTTTTGTAAAGCTGATTGAATATCTGATAGGTCTTTTTTGGTTTGATCTTCATTAGCAACAACCGAAGTTGCTACTAATGAAGTCAGTATTAAACCAATTTTAAGGAAGTGGTTAATACATTTACTCATAGCTTATTTCAGCGTCATGATTGGTTTACCAGTCATTTCACTTGGCTGCTCTAAGCCGAGTAGGTGGAGCATGGTTGGTGCCACGTCACTTAATGTCTTACCATCATGCGGTGTTGCATCACGGCCAACATAGATAAATGGCACAGGCTCACTTGTATGTGCAGTATGTGCTTGCCCCGTTGCTGGGTTAGCCATTTGTTCAGCATTGCCATGATCGGCTGTGATCAGAGCTTCACCGCCATGTTCTTCAAGTGCTGCAACCACACGACCAATACAGTGATCAACTGCTTCACAAGCTTTAACTGCAGCTTCAAATACACCTGAGTGACCTACCATGTCTCCGTTAGGGTAGTTACAGATGATAGCATCGTATTTACCGCTAGCGATTGCTTCAACAAGTTTATCGGTCAGCATTTCAGAGTTCATTTCTGGTTGCAGATCATAGGTTGCTACTTGAGGTGATGGGATCAGTTCGCGAGTCTCACCAACAAACTCATCTTCACGGCCACCGCTGAAGAAGAAGGTAACGTGTGCGTATTTTTCTGTTTCAGAAATACGTAGCTGTGTTTTACCTTGTTTCTCTAACCATTCGCCCAATACGTTTGTTAAAGGTTCCGGTGCAAATGCAATCGGCGCTTTGATGTCTGCTGCATACTCAGTCATCATTACAAAAGCGCTTAACTTCGGTGATTTTTTCTTATCAAAACCACTGAAGTCAGCATCAACAAAGGCACGAGTCATTTCACGTGCTCGGTCAGCTCTGAAGTTAGCAAAAATAACTGTATCACCGTCATTAATTTCAGCAGCTGATTGGCCCTCTGGCACAACAGTTGTTGCAGCAACAAATTCATCGTTTTCGTCACGTGCATAAGCGGCTTCAAGTGCGGTAACGCCATCTGTATAGCTGTATTCAGCAATGCCACTAACCATAACGTCATAAGCAAGCTCGACACGGTTCCAACGGTTATCACGATCCATTGCATAGTAACGACCAACAAGCGTAGCTAAACGGCCGCAGCCAAGTTCTGTAAATACGGCTTCGATTCGTTCAATTGATGCTTTTGCACTGCGTGGCGGCGTGTCACGGCCGTCTAAGAAACCGTGAAAGTAAACTTCTTTTGCACCGCGCTTGGCTGCAAGTTCAATCGTTGCGACAATGTGATCTTCATGACTATGAACACCGCCTGGGCTTAAAAGACCCATAATATGAACGGCTTTGCCAGCCTTTACAGCTTTGTCAATATTATCAACAAGTGCTGGGTTGCTATCGAACTCACCATCATCAATCGCTTTAGTAATGCGAGTGAAATCTTGGTAAACAATACGGCCAGCACCTAAATTTACGTGGCCTACTTCAGAGTTACCCATTTGTCCTGCAGGTAAACCAACATCAAGTCCCGAACCTGAAATTAATGTATGTGGGCGGGTTGCCCAAAGGTTATCGAGTACTGGGGTATTAGCAGCAAGAATAGCGTTACTTTCTGTGTCTTCACGGTATCCCCAACCGTCTAAGATCATTAATACCAATGGTTTTTTATGCTCTGTCATTATAGCTCCTGAAGATTGGCACTTATATATCACTAGCATACCGTGTTTTATGGTTTTGATCAGCTATCAATATGTCATATTAAAATATTTCACGCCCTAGCATTTTCAATTCAAGCACGTATACTTGCGTGGCAAATTTTAATTAACCCATGGCTATGCGCTGTGGTATCTAAATTTCTTAGTGGAAAACGCATGGATCAATATATTGAATTTATCTCAAATCATCCGGTTTTGAGCATTATCTGGTTGGCATTAGTCGCAATGCTGATCAGCAGTTGGTTTAAAAGTAAATTTTCGGCTATTCGTCAAATCAATCCACAGCAACTTACTTTGCTAATTAACCGTGATGATGGTCAAGTCGTTGATATACGTGCACAAAAAGAGTTTAACTCTGGCCGTATTGCAGGCGCAACTCACTTAAATCCAGAAAAAGCAAAGCAATCTGATTTTTCAAGCCTTGAAAAGTTTAAGACTAAACCCATTATACTAGTATGTACCACGGGCATGACTGCCTCAGGTATCGCAACTGCAATGCATAAAGCAGGTTTTGAGCGTGTTTATGTATTAGCGGGCGGTATGGGCGCTTGGCAATCAGCTAGCTTACCAACAACGACCGGTCGTTAAACAAAGCAGCTAACAGCCCGATAGAGGAATTATTATGAGTAAAGTTGTTCTTTACACCAAAGCATACTGTCCATTCTGCCAACGCGCTTTGGCGTTATTAGAGAGCAAAGGTGTAAACTACACTAATATCGATATTGGTGTTCACCCTGAGCGTCGTGATGAAATGATCGACAAAGCTAATGGTGGTTACACGGTTCCGCAAATTTTCATTAATGATGAACATATCGGCGGTTGTGACGACATGATGGCAATTGAAGCGCAAGGCCTTTTAGACGCAAAGCTTAACGCTTAATAAATTTTAAATATAAAAACGAATACAAGTTAGGAATTACAATGAACGAAGAAAATCAAAACGCAGCAGCAGAACAACAAGCAGGCGCTCAATTCTCAATCCAACGCATTTATACTAAAGATGTTTCTTTTGAGACACCAAATTCACCTGCTATTTTCCAAAAAGAGTGGACCCCTGAAGTTAAGCTAGACTTAGATACTCGTTCTAACAAATTAGAAGAAGGTGTATTTGAAGTTGTTCTTGCTTTAACTGTGACGGCTTCAATCGGTGAAGAAACAGCTTTCCTTTGTGAAATCCAACAAGCGGGTATTTTCACTATCGGTGAAGTTGAAGAAGTTCAGCTTGCGCACATGTTAGGTGCTTTCTGCCCGAACGTACTTTTCCCTTACGCTCGTGAAGCAGTATCAAACCTAGTTAACCGTGGTACTTTCCCACAATTAAACTTAGCGCCAGTTAACTTTGACGCACTATTTGCTCAATACATGCAACAACGTGCTGCTCAAGACCAACAGGCAACTGCAGACGCATAAGCTATGAGTACAGCACAATCAGCTGTTACAGTATTAGGGGCGGGGTCTTATGGCACCGCCCTTGCTATTTGCTTTGCCAGAAATGGTCACCCAGTTACCTTGTGGGGCCGCAATAGCGATGACGTTGCTACGCTTGCAGCTGAGCGGAAGAATCAACGTTATGTTCCTGATGTTAGCTTTCCTGAAACGCTTCAACTAGAAGCTAATTTAGAAACGGCAGTTAAAGCAAGCAAGATCATTCTTGTTGTTGTGCCAAGTCATGCGTTTGCAGGCACGCTTCAAAAAATTAAACCTTGGTTGTCAGAAGGTGCCGAAGTTGCATGGGCTACTAAAGGCTTAGAACCTAATACTGGCCGTTTATTGCAAGAAGTAGCAGTGCAAGAGCTTGGGGATGATATCCCATTGGCTGTGCTTTCTGGGCCTACTTTTGCTAAAGAAATGGCAATGGGCTTACCAACGGCTATTTCGGTATCGTCGACTTCTAAAGATTTTGCAAAGCAGCTGGCAGACCTTTTACACTGTGGACGTTCATTTAGGGTGTATAACAATGATGATTTCATTGGTATACAACTTGGCGGCGCGGTTAAAAATGTGATTGCAATTGGCGCAGGTATGTCTGACGGCTTTGGTTTTGGTGCTAATGCACGAACAGCCTTGATCACTCGTGGTTTAGCTGAGCTTTGTCGTTTAGGTTGTGCATTAGGTGCTCGTTCAGATACCTTTATGGGGATGGCTGGCCTTGGTGACTTAATCTTAACCTGTACAGATAACCAATCTCGTAACCGTCGTTTTGGTCTTGCGCTTGGTAAAGGTGAAGGGGTTGAAGCTGCGATTGAATCAATAGGTCAGGTCGTAGAAGGCTATAGAAATACCAAAGAAGTGTACCTACTTGCTGAGCGTACAGGCATAGAAATGCCAATTACGGAGCAAATTTACAAAGTGCTTTATGAAAATAAAGATGTAAAAGAAGCTGCGATGGCGTTGCTTGGCCGTGAGCAAAAATCCGAATAAACAATCTTAAAAATTCAGATTGTGCACTGTAAAATAAAAAACGCGATTCATGAATCGCGTTTTTTATTTGCAATTTTAACTGCTAGCTAGATTGCTGGTTCTCTAACGTGTCATTAATAAATTCGCTGACTTGCTCGGCTTTTAATGGTTTACAGTAATAATAACCTTGCTGGAAATGACAACCCATAATATGCAGCATATAGGCCTGCTCCTCAGTTTCCACTCCTTCAGCAACCACATTTATATCCAAATATTTAGCTAGTCGCACTATGGTGGCAGTGATATTGCGATCTTGTTCATTCTTATCGATGTCTTTTACGAATGACTTGTCGATTTTGAGCGTATCTATTGGAAAACGCTTTAGGTAACTTAGCGATGAATGGCCAGTGCCAAAGTCATCAAGCGCGATATGTACACCAATTGATTTAATCCGTTTCATTTGCTGTTCTGCAAACTCAGGGTTATCCATCATGGCGCTTTCAGTGATTTCAAGTTCTAAGCAATGTGCAGGCACGTCAAATTTAGCCAAGTTGTCGATTAGCGTTTCGATAAGGCTGCTTTGTTGAAAGTGTAAGGCTGAAATATTAATAGCTACATTACCAAATGAAATGCTTTGCTTTCGCCACTGAGCCAGCTGATTAAGAAGTTGCTCCATCAGTAATTGGGTGAGCGGAATAATTGCCCCATTTTGTTCTGCGAGAGGAATAAACTCATCAGGAATAATGATGCTGCCATCCTCTTGTGGCCAACGAACTAAAGCCTCAAAGCCGTACAATTGGTTGTGCTGAGCATCAAACTTAGGTTGAAAGTAAAGCTCAAACTCATTGTTGGTAATCGCTCTAAATAAAGCGCTTTCTTTGGTTAATTCGGTTGGGTCGAGCGTGTGGCGGTCTTTATCAAAAAACTGATAAGTATTACGGCCCATTTTCTTAGCATGATTTAGGGCACTATTTGCGCTGCGCATTAAGTTTTCACAGTTGTATGCATTGTCTGGGTAGATAGCAAGGCCACAACACGCTGTTAGCGAGGTTTCAAAACCATCTAACATAAAAGGGGTCTTAAATTGTTGTAGTACGATGTCTGCGGTCTTTTTGGCGAAGAACACCGTTTTGCCAGAGTATAGGTAGGGCGGCACCAGTACCGCGAATTCATCAGCACCAATTCTTGCAATAGTAAAGCCTGAATTTAGGGAGTCGGTTAAACGACAGGCGACTTCTTTTAACAGAACATCGCCAATCGTGTGGCCTAGTGAGTCATTAATTTTTTTGAAATTGTCTATGTCGATAAAGATGATCAACAGGCTTGGGTAAGTGTCATTACAGGCTTTAATTGCTTTTTCAAGTGATTCTATAAAAATGGCGCGGTTTGATAAGCCTGTTATGCTGTCTTTGGTAGTGAGCTTGAGCATAGCTCGCTCGTTATTCTTACGAGCTGTCACATCAGAAAACATACCAACGTATCTTACAGAGCTTTTCGCAAAGCGTGGTGTGGTCACTTTTGTTATACACAAATCAATGGCGTAGGGTTGCCCATCTCTACGTAAATTCCAAATTTCGCCAGACCAATAACCGTCATTACTTAACTCCTGTTGTATGATTTCTTCGAGTTGCTTATCGCGACCAGCTTGCGTTAATGCTTTGAATTTTTTGCCAAGTACATCGTTTTTTTTATAACCCGATATTTCACTAAATGCGTTATTGATTTCTATGATCCGAAACTGCTCATCGCTGACCCAAATTCCATCTTTAGACTGAGAGAGTAGGGCATCCAATAGCGTCATCTTTTGATTTCTTTGATAATAGATGACCGCTCCAATAAGGATGACAATAGCTAAAAGAATCAGCAGTAAAAGGGGCGCTATGTTTGGGGCTTGCGAGATAGTGGGATTTGAAACAGCAGTAGAAGCAGCACTAGAAAAGTGCTGCATCAGCAAAATGATACTGCCTACTTGGGCGAAAAAGCGCATTAAAATCCATCTTTAGGGAACAAACTAACCTATTTAGGTTAGTCCATAAAAAATGGTCGTGCTAAACAATTAGTAAATATTTATTACGAGCGTTTTTTCAATAAGTTATTGACCGTTCACAAACCCCAGTTGACGCCAAGACTCATAAACAAATACAGCCACAGAGTTAGATAAGTTCATGCTACGGCTATCTTTTTGCATCGGAATGCGAACTCGCTGCTCTTTAGGTAATGATTGAATGAGCTCATCAGGTAGGCCGCGGGTTTCTGGACCAAACACTAAACAATCGCCTGGTTGGTATTGCGCTTGGTGGTGAAATTGGCTGCCTTTAGTGGTACACGCATAGACTTTTTTCGGCTGGCACTTTTCAAGATATGCTTCAAACGACGCATGGCGCTGTACATGGCTAAATTCATGATAATCAAGACCAGCACGTTTGACCCGTTTATCATCCCACTCAAAACCAAGTGGTTCAATTAGGTGCAGCGCATAACCCGTGTTCGCGCATAAGCGAATGATATTACCCGTGTTCGGTGGAATTTCTGGTTGGTACAACACAATATCAAGCATTTGAATCTCATTTAAAAAGGATTAGATCTGCTGCTGAGTATACACGAACTAGAATGAAAAGATGATATACTCAGTCTAGTTACTCTCTGAAGGTAAGTTGTTGTGCAGCATCGTAGTTATGAGTTTTGGGTTAGAACAGCCAGTCTAGTCACCATTGTAATGGTGAGTTTGATGATTGCGGCAAAAAGCTGGGCTTGGCTTGCATCAGGCTCAGCCTCGATGCTCGGTTCATTGACTGATTCGTTAATGGATATCACTGCATCACTGATGAGCTTTTTAGTCCTAGGTTATGCATTACGTCCTGCTGATGATGATCATCGCTTTGGTCACGGTAAAGCTGAAGCGTTAGCTGGGCTTGCACAAGCCGCTTTTATTGCCGGCTCGGGTTGTTTCTTAGCTTTTCATGCTGTTGAGCGCTTATTTAACCCTGTTATTTTAAAGCACTCTGATCTCGGTATTTGGGTTAGTATTTTTGCTATCGTTTGTACGCTTGTGGTGGTATTTGTTCAAACAAAAGTGATTAATCACACTGAGTCAATTGCGATAAAAGCAGACTCTATTCATTATAAAGGCGATTTAATCTTAAACTTGGCTGTATTACTGGCAATCGTATTAGCTAAGTACGGTGTCGCTTATGCCGATCCATTGTTTGCTATTGGTGTGGCTGTTTATTTGCTTTATAACAGCTGGGATATTGCTCGCGAAAGTGCTGACCACTTAATGGATAAAGAGCTTCCTGATGAAGAGAAACAACAAATATTGGAGATTGTGAATAGTCATCAAGACGTGTTTGGCGCCCATGATATCCGTACTCGCCAAGGTGGTAAAATTAAGTTTATTCAGATGCATTTAGAGCTTGAAGATTCATTATCATTGATCAGGGCGCATCAAGTTGCAGATGAAGTAGAGGCCTTAATTCAAACTCATTTTGATTGTGAAATGGATATTCTCATGCACCTAGACCCGCTTTCAGTGGTTAATAAAACACGTCAAAGTGCAGCACAAAACTGATAAAAATCACTGAGTACAGCCTGCCTTATCTCGTCGCGTTCGCATAAAAGTTCGTGGCGAGCACCAGCATAGCTTTTTAGTTGTGCCTGTTTTTGTTTATGTGTAAGTGCAAACTGAGCGGCGTTATCGACCACTGTATCTTGCTCAGCACTGGCGATAAACAAAGGAATATCGACTTTTTTATCGACTAAAGAGGCGATAAAATCAAACGATGCATTGAGCCAACCATAGGTTACCCCACCTAACTGTAAATCATTTTCTGCAGCATACAGCTCTCTGAACAGTTTATAGCGAATTTCACTACTGGTTAGCTCATTGGCTGCAAAGTCGACCGGTAAGTAGTCGCTTTGGCCAAATGCATAACTGTGGCTAAGACCAATTAAAGATGCAATTTTAGCAGCCAGTTTTGCTACAGGCTTTGGTGTCCCTTTGGTATAAATATCAAACATGGGCGCTGACAAAAATGCCCCCGAAAATTGATGTTGATATCGTGACAGGTAATCATAGGCAATGGCGCTCCCCATTGAGTGTCCGAGCAGTACTTGTTTTCCTTGCCAGTGTTGCTTCACTACTGTATCTATAAACATAGCAAAGTCATCAGCATAATCAGTAAAGCGGTTTACATAGCCTTTATGTGTGTTTTCTAAATGGCGATAAGAGCGGCCTTGTCCTTGGTGATCAACACTAAAAACAGCAAAGCCATTTTGATATAGCTCCCATAGCAACTCTTTGTATTTAACCAAAGACTCTATTCGACCACTACTAATAACAACAGCGGTTTTTGCTTGTCGAGGAATAGCATAACCGTAATAAAGCTTACCATGAGCTGTACTCAGAAAGTCTTGCTGTAATTGCTCAGAAAAGAACTTATTAATATTAGGTATGTTACTGACAAGGCTTGCTTCGCTGCTATAAAACATTTACTCACTCTTAAAAGGAAGGCGGATGTTTACACAAAGTCCACCGTGTTCTTGGTTTTCAAGTGTTAGTGTACCATCATGTACTGAGATAGCATTCTTTGCAATTGCAAGACCTAAACCGGTACCACCTGTACTCCTATCGCGGGAATGCTCTTGACGAAAGAAAGGCTCACAAAGTCTTGCAAGGTTACTTTCTTCAACCCCTTTACCGTCATCACAAATAGTGATGTAGATAGCATCTGATTCAATTAAACCTATTGAAATAGAGTGCTCAGCGTATTTAATCGCATTACGTAGAACATTCTCGAGGGCGCTGGCAATTAAGGTTTCGTCACATTTGATGTCGGCTGTTAGTGCCCCATTGACAATGAGCTCTTTATTATTTTGCTTGGCTTCAAATTTAGCATCGTTTAGTACGTGATCAACAATCACTTGCAGAGATTGTTTACTTAACGCCAGTGTTTGGCTTTTAGCCTCTAAGCGAGATACTTGGAGGACATCAGCAATCATTTTATCGAGCTGATTTGCCTCTTTTTCAATGCGTTCTAAATAAGCGTTTTGTGCGTCATCGGCTTGCATTTGCGCAAGTCCTGTGGCCATTTTTAAACGCGTTAATGGTGAGCGTAGTTCATGGGAAATATCTGCGAGTAATCGCTTTTGGGCGCTAATAAGCTGCTCAAGTTGCACTGCCATGGTATTAAAGTCTCGGCCAAGTACACCTAGCTCATCTTGACGAGTAGGGGATACATCGGCACGGGCAGTTAAATCACCATGAGCCAGTTTTTTTGCGGTTTCTTTTAGACTATTAATAGGGGCAATTAAATTACGGCTAAAGAAGAAACTAAGCATTAAAGAAGCAATTAAAGCAATGAGTAGTTTTAGCCAAATTGGCATCAGCCATAAGCTGACAAAAAACGGTTTTTTGCGTTTTTCATCAATCTCGTAGAGATAAAATTTACCTTCAGGTACATTCAATACTACAGGCCCATAGGCTTGATATTCATCGGTAAAAATAATTTGCGGACGCATATATTTGGTAAAGTTAAGCAAGCTCAAATCAATGTCTTTGGATACCGGTTCGCTGAGCATCTCAACACCATGCACCTCACCATTTAAGTACAATAATTTATGTTTGGATAAGCGCGGATGAGATAGTACCTCTTGAGTAGATTTACCGTGTTTAGCAACTATGCGTTCAATACTTTTAGCGGTGTACTCAAGATTTTTAAGCATGGGTCCACGCAGGTCATCATTGCCTACATTGCTCGTTAACTGGCTTAAAAACACCAATATAGTGATAGTGGCTATGACAGTAACCCAAAACCAGGCAAAGATTTTTAAAAATAAATAGTGGCGGGGATGCTTTAGCCAGCTCGGTGTTTGCATATTATTCGCCTTGTATTAGTACATAACCACTGCCACGCATGGTTTTGATCCGTTCATTACTCACGTGTTCTGCAATCTTTTTACGAATGTTACTTACATGCATATCGATTGAGCGGTCAAAAGGGGCGAGGCGTCTACCCAGGACTTGCTCACTTATTTGTTCTTTACTTATCACTTCACCTGCATGCTGTACGAGCATAGTAAGAATTTCATATTCAGTGCCTGTTAGGCTCAGTACGATGTCGTTTACCGAAGCCTCTCGCGTTGCGAAATTGATATTGATACTGTTTACACTCAATGAGCTGGCATGTTGACTCGATAAGCTATTGATATGCTCTATACGACGGGTTATTGCTTTAACGCGGGCTAGCAGCTCTCTGTGGTTAAATGGCTTAGGAATATAATCATCTGCGCCCAGTTCTAAACCAAAGATGCGATCAAAGTCTTCGCCTTTCGCGGTTAGCATGATCACTGGGGTAAGCTTATGCTGTCTTAATTGTTTTAACACCTCAAAGCCATCCATAGATGGCAACATAACATCAAGCAATATGAGCTCATAGCTATGCTTAATAGCTTGTTTTAGGCCCTCAGCACCATCATGAACACACTCTACTGTAAAACCTTGTGCTGATAAGTACTCGCTGAGTAATTCACACAATCCTGTATCGTCGTCGATCATCAATAGTTTCATTTTGACACCTAGCTATTTACTTCTTTAAGGCTATTTTACTCACTAAATTGTGTAAAGGTGAATCTTTACACAACCTTTACACTGGTTTGCGTTCCTTTGCATTGAGTTAGATATAGTTATCACATTGCTCGGAAACGACAGTAGAGCACAACCCAACAAAAGGTAATGATTATGACTATTTCAAATAAGCTTTCTAAATTCGTACTTGTTTGTGGTTTAGCAGCAGCCAGTGTAGGTGCTACTTCAGCAATGGCGAAAGGTGACTTTAACCGTGGTATGAACTCACAGGCTCGTTTTTTACTTTCTGAGCGTGGCATTGATAAGTTACAACTTAGCGAAGATCAGCAAACGCAACTAAAGGCGATTTTTGCTGAGCAAAAATCGCAATTTGCAGCACTTCGCGGTGATAAAGATGCAATGAAAGCCTCTCGTGCAGCACACAAAGAGAAAATGGATGCGTTATTAGCAACGAAAGCATTTGACGAAAATGCCGCATTGGAGCTGATTAAAGCTCGCCAAGAAAAAGGCCAGCAGTTTGCAATGCTGAAAATGAAATCTGACCATGCAATTTGGCAAGTTTTGAATGCAGAGCAGCGCGAAAGTTATCAAAAAATCAAACAGCACCTTCGTAAAAAAGGTCACAAAAAGGGCCATTATGGCCTGAATAAAGGCGAGCGTTCAGAAGGTTAAAAGTAAATGTATATGAAAATGCGGCAAATGCCGCATTTTTTGTATTACACTGCAATCAGAGTTTATTCTTTAAAGAATGCATCATCATTTTTAGCCAGCATCGCTTCGATGTCTTCAATCATATCTTGGCTTAGCTCATTGGCATTGTTGATAGGACTAGAAATTTTATTATTTTCAAACGACCACTCGCCTAAATCAATTAGCTGGCAGCGTTTTGAACAAAATGGGCGATGCGGACTCTGCTCCGACCATTCGACTTTTGATTTACATGTTGGGCAGTTTACAACTGTTGGCATGGAATAACTCTTAAATAAGCACTTTAGTCAGATCTTACTGAACAGTTAGCTGATAATCCAGTAACGAATTTGTTTTAAAAACTCGTTACTCGGTTTATTTCTTTCAATGAGGTAACTCCATCGGCAGCTTTTTTAAGACCAGATAAACGCAGATTATTAAAGCCTGAACGAAGCGCTACTTCAGCAATTTCTAGCGAATTACCACCACGCATAATGATTTGCGCGATTTCAGGGGTAATTTGCATTACCTCGTAAACACCAACTCGACCCTTATAGCCATCTGTACAACTATCACAACCATTTGGTGCAAATAACTGGACTTCACTGAGCTTATCTTTATCAAAACCTTGGCGAATCAGCTCTTCTTCAGGAAGTGTTTCTGGCGTTTTACACTTAGGGCAAAGACGTCTCGCTAGACGCTGAGCAATAATAAGGCTGATTGAGCTAGCTACGTTGTAAGCTGGTACACCCATGTTCAAAAGACGGGTGAGGGTTTCAGGTGCTGAGTTTGTATGCAGGGTAGATAATACCAAGTGACCTGTTTGTGCTGCTTTAATAGCAATTTCAGCTGTTTCAAGGTCACGGATCTCACCAACCATCACCACATCAGGATCTTGTCGTAAAAAGGCTTTTAATGCATTGGCAAAGGTCATATCTGCTTTCGGATTGATCTGTACTTGGTTAATCCCTTCAAGGTTTATCTCAACAGGATCTTCGGCTGTACTGATGTTACGTTCTGGCTGGTTGAGAATATTCAAACCTGTATACAATGATACTGTTTTACCAGAACCAGTAGGACCCGTTACTAAGATCATGCCTTGTGGTTGATCAAGTGCATCCATATACAGCTTTTTCTGCTCTGGTTCATAACCAAGAACATCGATACCCAGCATAGCACTTGATGAGTCGAGAATACGCATAACGATTTTCTCGCCCCAAAGGGTCGGTAATGTACTGACACGGAAATCGATACTTTTTCGTTCAGTAATTTTAAGCTTAATACGGCCGTCTTGAGGTTTACGTTTTTCTGCGATATCAAGTCGTGACATTACCTTGATCCGAGCCGATAAACGGCTGGCTAAGCTATTGGGTGGGCTTGCCATTTCATGCAAAATACCATCGATACGGAAACGCACACGGTAGCGGTGTTCATAAGGTTCAAAATGCAGATCCGAGGCACCTTTTTTAATCGCATCCATCAAAATTTTATTGATGTAAACAATAATAGGTGCATCGTCTTTGTCTTCATCTTTAGGTGCTAAGTTTTGTGGGCTCTCTGATTCTAAATCCCCAAGTTCTTTGAATTCGCTTTCACTTAGATGCAAGCTTCCTGCAGCATCAAGTAATTGCTCAATTTTGTTTTCAAGTTGAAGATAATCAACAACGACCACTTCGCATGAAAGACCGGTACTAAATTCAAAGTTTTCAAATGCACCGTAGTCGGTCGGATCTGAGGCGGCAATATAGAGTTTACGGCCTTTTTTTACTAACGGCAGAATATGGTGTTCACGAATGAGTTTGTCTTTAATAAGCTCTTCAGAAATATACGCTACATCAAAATCTCTAATATCAAAATAAGGCACACGAAAGAGGTCTGTACATTGCTCCGCAAGTTCATGCCCATCCATTCCACATGTTTTAGAAATAAGCTCGGCAGTAGAGCTGTATTCGCGCTGCTTTGATTTTACGGTCTCTGCATCAATACGACCGAGTGTAATAAATTTTCTAAGTAGCGGTGAGTTTATATTCATTGAACACCTAGTTTGATCCTTTATTTGCCACAATCTAACAGAAAAAGTAAGGCTATTACATCAGTCTTGTCTGATTTAGGAAAAATTGCAAAATAATTTCACCATAAACTCAGTCATTTAGAATGCTTGTTGGTACTTTTGTATTGGTTTTGGGTAGGCTTTGTTTAATGAAAATCTATAAACAAAATCAATAGCCTAGTTCGAGTGTGGCAGGTACTTTTTATGTAGCTTTAGCACATCAATTTTTACCTCTTCAAGAGGGCGGTTGTTATCTAATATATCCGTTGCTTTTTTTTGCTTGTCAGCTCTCGACATTTGTGAGGCTATGATTTGCTTAGCTAATTCAGTAGATACATTATCACGAGCTGTAGTTCTTGTTATTTGCACTTCAACCGGAACATCAATTAGTAAGGTGTGATCGCAGTATTTTTCTAGGCCATTTTCAAAAAGTAAGGGAGCAACTAAGATGACATACTGGCTGGTGGCTTGCTTTAATTGCGTGATCATTGACTCCCTAATAAGTGGGTGTAATAAGCTGTTTAGGCATTGCTTTTCTGATTCATTTGCAAAGATAATCTTTCTTAGTTTTGCACGATCAAGCGTGCCTTCGCTAGTAAGTATTTCATTACCAAAATGTTCAGTAATTTTTTTGAGGCCAATAGAGCCTTGCTCGACGACTTCTCTGGCTACGATATCGGCATCAACAACTTGAATACCAAGCTCTTCAAACATGGCGCTTACTGCACTTTTGCCAGAACCAATACCACCGGTTAACCCTAAAACCCAGTTTGCCATAATTAGTAACCTAAATAGTTAAAGTAATAGCTTTGAATTTGCTGACCCCAAAGCAAAGTTACCCAACCTGCTATGGCAAGGTAGGGTCCAAAAGGGATTGGCGTGGTTTTGTCCTTACCTTGAATAAAGATTTGCGCAATGCCGATGATAGCACCGACGACACTTGATAATAGCACTATGGTTAATATATCTTGCCAACCTAGTAGCGCACCGAACACGGCTAATAGTTTAAAGTCACCATAACCCATGCCTTCTTTACCAGTGGCAAGCTTAAATAACCAGTAGACACTCCATAAGCTTAAATAACCAACAGCGGCACCTATTATGGCATCGGTTGGGGCAATGGTAATATCAATAGTAGCGGCAATCAGCGCTAGCCAAACCAATGGGAGGGTTAGCTGGTCAGGCAGCAACATGTGATCTATATCGATAAAGGTTAAAGCGACTAAAACCCAAGTAATCACTATATAAAGAAGAGCAAGCTTCGTTGGGCCAAAAACAGCAGCAACAATTAAACTTAAAACTGCTGTAAGCATTTCAACAATAGGGTAACGAACAGATATAACGGTTTTACAATTTGCACAGCGACCCTTTAATAATAACCAACTTAGCACAGGGATATTTTGCCAAGCTTTGATCGGTGCTTTGCATTTAGGGCAGGTCGAATTTGGCTTTACCAGATTAAATGGCGCTTGTTCTGTCTGTTGTTTTGAATTGAGCTCACCGGCCAATAAGACACGGCATTCAGTTTGCCATTCTCTTTTCATCATCAGTGGTAAACGATAAATCACCACATTTAAAAAGCTACCAATACATAGGCTAACTAAGCCGACGGTCAAAAAATAAAACCACTGCTGAGTTTGCATCGCAGTGGTTATATCAAGAAAAAAGTTTTCCATTAAAATACCTAACTTCTGGCCATTTACAGGCCGATTTTACTTCGCTGTGTTGAACTATTCTTATTCTTCATTTTATCTTGCAAGCTATCAATCAGCGGTTAGAGTTTTGCTTACAGCTATATTTTAAATCACTGATCCTAATTGGAAGATAGGTAAGTACATAGCAACAATTAAACCACCGACAAGAACACCTAAAACCGCCATAATAAGTGGCTCAAGTAAGCTCGATAAACCATCAACGGCATCATCCACTTCCTGCTCATAAATGGTGGCCACTTTGGCAAGCATACCATCGAGTGAACCTGACTCTTCACCTATGGCAACCATTTGTACGACCATATCGGGGAATATTTTTGAGTTTCGCATTGCCCAGTTCATTTGATTACCTGAGCTTACTTCGGCTTTAATTTCTAAAATTGCATAGCGGTAAACTGCATTACCGGAAGCGCCCGCTGCAGAATCAAGTGCATCAACCAGCGGCACACCGGCAGCAAACGTGGTTGATAAAGTACGAGCATACCTAGCAACCGCCGCTTTATTCAAGATCATACCTATAACGGGCAGTTTTAATATCGCTCTGTCATTGGCATCCCTGAGTTTTTTACTTTTAAGTAGCGCTTCTTTATAGATAAAGCCAATAGCGATAATAGCAATGAGTATTATCCACCAATATTCCTGCATAAATTCAGAGATACCAATCACCATGAGAGTAAATGCAGGTAGTTCAGCACCAAAACCACTAAAAATATCTTGGAATTGCGGCACTACAAATATTAGCAAGATAGATGTAACTATTAGAGCAACCACTAACACCGCGATTGGGTAGAACATGGCTTTTTTAATTTTTGACTTTAAAGCCTCAGCTTTTTCTTTATAAAGGGCAACACGGTCGTATATTTTATCTAGTGCACCGGACTGCTCACCTGATGCTACAAGGTCACAGTATAAATCATCAAAATAACGAGGATATTTACGAAGACTCTGCGAAAGAGGAATACCTGCTTTAACATCATCGCCAATACCTTCCATAAGCTTAGCGACACTTTTATTCTTTGCGCCAGAACCTATCATCTCAATTGACTGTATTAGTGGTACGCCCGCCATGAGCATAGTGGCTATTTGTCTAGTTATCAGTGCAATATCTTTTGCTGTGATTTTTTGTACGCGAGCACCAAACAAGGGTTTTGCTTTGCGTTTTACTTTCGACGGAATAATACCTTGCTTGCGTAGCTGTGCTTTAACCAAAGCAATACTTTGTCCTGAAAGCTCACCTTCTAACTTTTTGCCACGCGCACTCACTCCAACCCATTCGAAAGTATCTAAGTCATTATTTTTGGTTTTTGTCATGATGAAGATAATGCAAGGGTAATAGCGCCCTCGAATGAAGGCGCTTTAAATTTTATCGGCAACTAGATGGTAAGTATGTAGTAGACATTGTACCTGCAGAACAAGTCCAGCTAATCGAACCTGTAGGAACTGTCCCTGAGGCTAAAGCAGCCCCTCCTGCAGTTGGAGTAAGTAAAACTGTGCCACCTCCCGCTGAAGCAGTATAAGTAATAGTGATAACACCAGTAGCTTGTGTAACTGCAACACTTGCCACATTTTTGGTTGCTGTCGGAGCTACCCAGCTTTGGTCTAGGGCATTACCATTCATAGCGTTTTCTGTAACAGTAGTTTTAGCACCTGATGCTAAAGATAAGCCCTCTGTTACTTTTGCTCTAATCGCATAATCTTGATAAGCAGGCAGTGCTACCGCTGCCAAAATACCGATGATTGCAACAACAATCATTAATTCAATTAGGGTGAAGCCCTGTTGCTTTTGTTGTGTCATTTTGTTCCTCTCCTAAAGGATATGTTTATTGTAAGTTTAGCTGTAACTTCAGCGTTGTAAAACCAAGGCTCAATTTACAGGATAAATCTTACAGTTTTACTTAAAGTCAGTTTGAGTAAAGCTTGATGATTAACAAAGTTTTACTAGAACATCCTATGTTCAGAGTTCATAAAATTTACTTTAGCATTATTAAGCGTTTTTGGAAGCCATTTTCCTGTTCAATAAGCAGTTTTTCAGAACTTTCCTACCTTTGTTTGATGTAAAATAAGCTTAGATCTAGTTCTTTGTACTATTTATAAACACCGCATCTCTTTAGGAACTTATTGAATTGATTGCAATCTTGTGTAGGTTCAGGACGTGGGTATACAAAATAATTAAAAACGCTGAATGAATGTTGGTTTTTTGTTACTGGCTCAGGCTTTTTACGTATTTAATGCTTTTTTTAATTTCTTGTCAATGAATTAGGTAAAGCATTAAATACGTAAAGGAGAGTTTTAGCCGTTAAATCGCATTGAAAGGTCGATTGATTGTAAATTTTTTGTAAGTGCACCACTTGAAATAAAGTCTACACCTGCCTGTGAATAGGCTTTTAAGGTTTCAAGTGTCATATTGCCAGATACCTCAAGCTTTGCGCGCTTATCTGTAAGCACGACTGCTTGTTGAATTTGCTCTACGGTAAAGTTATCAAGCATGATGATATCAACCCCTGCGTTAATCGCTTGTTCAAGCTCATCAAGTGATTCCACTTCCACTTCAACTGGCTTTGTGGGGTGGTTGATTTTAGCCTGTGCGACTGCTTTATCAATTCCACCACAGGCAGCAATGTGGTTTTCCTTAATTAGGAAGGCATCAAACAAGCCGATGCGATGATTCGCGCCGCCACCACACTTTACAGCATATTTTTGTAGGGCACGTAAGCCTGGAATGGTTTTGCGCGTATCGAGTAGTTGCGTGGTCGTGCCTTCAAGTTCTTTTACATAATGAGCGGTTGTTGTTGCTGTACCACAGAGGGTTTGTACAAAGTTAAGGGCAGTTCGCTCTGCAGTTAAAATAGCCCGAGCTGAGCCAGATGCAGTGAAGAGCGTAGAATTTGCTGTGACTCTGTCGCCGTCATTTACTAGTACCTCAACTTTTACTGAAGGGTCGACTTGGTTAAATACTTCTAAAATAATGTCTTTACCACAAAATACACAGTCTTCACGGGTAATTACCTTGGCATTGGCTAGCTCGTTTTCTGGAATTAGTTGCGCGGTAATATCACCGTCATTTGCGCTTTGGTAATCTAAATCTTCATCAAGGGCAAGTTTTACCAGTTGGCTAATTAAAGTGTGAGGGACTGACATGTCAAAAGCTCATTGTTTATTAATAAATTGGCGAAATTTTACTATGTTTAACTTCTTAATAGAAGACAAAGATTGCCCACATTTATGTAACCTTAGCCTCACTTTAAGCGAGTAAATTAAAGCAACTAGACCCTGAGTTTTTAACCCTTTACACTATTTAACTTTATTGTCATCGTTAGTTTTTAATATGCATATAAATGAATTAGGGCAATTAAACAATGTGTTACAAAGGCCTTGTACACATTTTGATGAGCGCCCTGAAAACGAAGTATCATTACTTGTTATTCATAATATCTCATTGCCAGCGGGGCAGTTTGCAACGCCCTATGTTGATGATTTATTTATGGGGGCAATTGATTGTACGGCACATGAAACCTTTGTTGATTTAAAAGGGTTAAGAGTGTCTGCGCATTGCTTTATTCGTCGCACGGGTGAAATTATTCAGTACGTGCCTTTTGAGAAGCGAGCTTGGCATGCGGGTATCTCAATGTTTGAAGGCAGAGAGCAGTGTAATGACTTTAGTGTGGGCATTGAGCTTGAAGGCACAGATACGCAAGCGTATACCCAAGCACAATATAATGCATTACACTTAGTGACTAAGGCGTTAATGGATAAGTATCCTGCAATAAACCGTTCACGCATTGTTGGCCATTGTGATATTGCTCCCGGCAGAAAAACTGATCCGGGTAGTAGTTTTGATTGGCAGTACTATTTTGATTTAGTGTTTTAGTTGAAAGGATATAGGTAAAAGCATGATCTTAATTTCAATAATTATTGCTTTGGTGATTGAGCGTTTAGGAGCTCGAGCTGATTACTGGCAAATCGGTTTTTATGCCAATACCTATTTAAAGCATTCGCAAAAGCAACTGTCAGAAAAGGGGTTGTTTAATTCGCCAATTGGTTTTTTGATATGGTTAATGTTACCTGTACTTGCCGCGGGGTTAGTTTATCAACTCTCTGATTTTATTATCTGGCAGTTGGCTGTGAATGTTGCTGTGCTGCTGGTTTGTTTTGGCTGTGCTAAGCAACGTGCTTTGTATAAGTCTTACTTAAATGCCTTAACACGAAACGATCAAGAAGCGGCTACCTTATATGCATTACAAATGGGCCAAAAGAAAACAGAAAATGAGCCGCTTGGTGAGACCTTTGGCCAAACTTTAGCTTGGTTAAATTTTCGCTTTTATTGTGCCGTTATTTTTTGGTTTGTGGTTTTAGGTGTACCTGGTGCGGTTCTTTATGCGCTGGTTCGTACTTTTGCTGACAAAGTAAGAGATGATCACCATGTTCCCTACGCTAAGCGTTTTAAACTAATCCATAGTTTATTGTTCTGGCTTGACTGGTTACCAGCACGGGTTGCGAGCTTTGGTTATTTAGTGATTGGTAACTTTAATAAAGGTACTAGTTGTTGGCTGAAGTATGTGCTCGACTTTTCAGTGAGTAACCGAAAAGTTGTTACGCAAACCGCACTTGCCGCTGAGCAAATCGAGCAACAACATTTTGGCTGTACTTATGAAGCCACTTGCATGATGAAGCTTGTAAAAAGAAATGTCTTGTTCTTTTTAGTGATTATCGCTGCATTAACCCTGTTTGGTGGCTTGGCGTAGGCGCGATTTTATATCGCGTTTTGATTTATAGGTGTGTACGAGTTTTGTCGCGGGGTAAACCCGCTGCTACAAAGCTACTCAATTCAACTAACATCTAAAACCTGACCTCTAAAAGCTCAGTTGTCCAATCTGGTCTGACCATTTATTTTTTATTGTTTTTTCCTTTAGAAAAAGCCACTTTAATCCATACTGTTTAATCTTTAGACGAATTGCGTTAGGGTGTAACCGGGCGCTGAGTGTAGTGAAATTGACAGAAATTCGGGTTTTTGATAACGTATGCGATAAATTTGGTATGACCAATTTACCTTTTTGGTCAAAGCACAAGGCTAAGTACCCGATATTTATGGGGTTAGCGCATAATAATGCGGACGTTAATAAATGTCTTTAAAGATTAAAGCAGCAAAGTTATCTGATGTAATTTTACAACAACTTGAGAATATGATTCTTGAGGGGTCGTTAGCGCCAGGCGAAAAGCTGCCTCCTGAACGTGAATTAGCGAAACAATTTGAAGTATCGCGACCATCATTACGAGAGGCAATTCAAAAACTTGAAGCCAAGGGATTAGTAACGCGTCGCCAAGGCGGTGGAACGTTTGTAAAAAATCAGCTTGAAGAGGGGCTCACTGATCCGCTTTTTGATTTGATTAGTAAGCATCCAGAGTCACAATTTGATTTACTAGAATTTCGTCATGCCCTTGAAGGAATTGCTGCATACTATGCGGCTATGCGCGGTACGACAAATGACTTTAAAAAAGTAAAACAAAGCTTTGACAATATTGCGCTCGTTAATGACGACCTTGTGCAAAAAGCAAAAGCAATTAACGCATTTCATTTTAGTGTGGCAGAAGCATCTCATAACGTTGTGTTACTACATTTAGTACGTGGCATGCAGGCATTGCTTGAGCAAAATGTATTACAGAATTTAACTGTACTGTTAAAAAAACCACAGATCAGCCAACAGCTCGCAGAACATAGACGACTGTTGATGGATGCGGTTATTGAAGGAAACCCAGAGCAAGCTCGTCTTGCTAGTAATGCTCACTTAGCCTTTATCGAAGAAGCCTTACTTGAGGCTGGCAAAGAGCATTCGCGGATTGAACGTAGTTTAAGACGCACCAAACAACATTAAGCAAGTGATTAGCTAAGTTTAGTTAACAACTTAATTTTAAGATTTATTAAAATAATTAGTATTTTAAACATAAGGAAACCTCCATATGTCTGAAGTCAATAAAATTGACGTAGACGCGCTAGAAACACAAGAGTGGTTACAAGCCCTTGAGTCTGTTGTGCGTGAAGAAGGTGTTGAACGTGCTCAATTCTTACTTGAGCAAGTGTTAGAGCAAGCCCGTTTAGACGGTGTTGATATGCCTACTGGCACAACCACTAACTACGTTAATACCATTCCGGTAGATCAAGAACCTGCTTACCCAGGTGACGTAAACATTGAACGTCGTATTCGTTCAATTATCCGTTGGAATGCGATCATGATCGTATTACGTGCGTCGAAAAAAGATCTAGACTTAGGCGGCCATATGGCTTCTTACCAGTCTTCAGCTGCATTCTATGAAGTATGTTTTAACCACTTCTTTAAAGCACCAAACGATGTAGATGGCGGTGACTTAGTTTATTACCAAGGCCACATCTCTCCTGGTATTTATGCTCGTGCATTCGTTGAAGGTCGTTTAACAGCTGAGCAGCTTGATAACTTCCGTCAAGAAGTTGATGGTAACGGTCTTCCTTCATACCCACACCCTAAATTAATGCCTGAGTTTTGGCAGTTCCCTACTGTATCGATGGGTCTTGGTCCAATTGCATCAATCTACCAAGCTCGTTTCTTAAAATATTTAGATGGTCGTGGCTTAAAAGATACTAAAAACCAACGTGTATACGCTTTCTTAGGCGATGGTGAGATGGATGAGCCAGAATCACGCGGTGCAATCTCATTCGCAGCTCGTGAGAAATTAGATAATCTATGTTACCTAATCAACTGTAACTTACAGCGTTTAGATGGCCCAGTAATGGGTAACGGTAAGATCATTCAAGAGCTTGAAGGCCTATTCAAAGGTGCTGGCTGGAACGTAATTAAAGTTGTATGGGGTAGCGGTTGGGATATCTTACTAGCTAAAGATACAACAGGTAAATTGCTTCAGTTAATGAACGAAACCATTGACGGTGATTACCAAACATATAAAGCAAAAGATGGTGCGTACGTACGTGAGCACTTCTTTGGTCGTTACCCTGAAACAGCAGCGCTTGTTGCTGATATGACTGATGAAGAGATCTTCGCGCTTAAGCGTGGCGGCCATGAGCCATCAAAACTTTACGCTGCATTCAAAAAAGCGGAAGAAACCAAAGATCGTCCAACAGTAATCCTAGCGAAAACTGTAAAAGGTTACGGCATGGGTGACGCTGCTGAAGGTAAAAACATCGCACACCAAGTTAAGAAAATGGATATGACCCATGTTGAACACTTACGTTCACGTTTAGGTCTACAAGACTTAGTTTCAGACGAAGAAATTAAAGACTTACCATACTTAACTCTTGAAGAAGGCTCTGAAGAGTATAAGTACCTTCATGCACGCCGTGAAGCGCTACAAGGTTACACGCCTAAGCGTATTCCAAAGTTTTCTGAAAGCCTAACATTGCCAGAAGTTGACGCGTTCAAGCCGCTACTTGAAGAGCAAAAACGTGACATCTCTACAACAATGGGCTTTGTACGTGCACTTAACGTGTTACTAAAAGATAAAGGCATTGGTAAAAACATCGTTCCTATTATCGCCGATGAAGCACGTACCTTTGGTATGGAAGGTTTATTCCGTCAAATTGGTATTTATAACCCGCATGGCCAAAACTACACACCTCAAGACCGTGATATCGTTTCTTACTATAAAGAAGCTACATCAGGTCAAGTACTACAAGAAGGTATCAACGAGTTAGGTGCAATGTCATCATGGGTTGCTGCTGCAACATCATACAGCACTAACGATTTACCAATGATCCCATTCTACATCTACTACTCAATGTTTGGTTTCCAACGTGTAGGTGATATGGCGTGGATGGCTGGTGACCAACAAGCGCGTGGTTTCTTACTAGGTGCTACTGCAGGTCGTACAACGCTAAACGGTGAAGGTTTACAGCACGAAGATGGTCACAGCCACATTCTTGCTAACACGGTTCCTAACTGTATTTCTTATGACCCGACATTCGCATACGAAGTAGCGGTAATCATGCAAGACGGTATCCGTCGCATGTACGGTGAAGATCAAGAAAACGTGTTCTATTACCTAACGCTAATGAACGAAAACTACCATCAACCAGCAATGCCTGAAGGCGCTGAAGAAGGTATTCGTAAAGGTATCTACAAACTTGAAACTGTGGCTGGCGAGAAAGCGAAAGTACAGTTACTAGGTTCAGGTACTATCATGATGGAAGTGCGTAAAGCAGCACAAATCCTAAGCGAAGAGTATGGCATTGGTTCTGATGTATTCTCTGTAACGTCATTCAACGAGTTAACACGTGACGGTCAAGATGCTGAGCGTTTCAACATGCTTAACCCTGAAGCTGAGCAAAAGACTGCTTACATCACAAATGCATTAACAGATGCAGTGACTGTAGCTGCAACAGACTACATGAAGAACTACGCAGAACAAGTTCGTTCATTTGTACCAAGCAGCAACTATAAAGTGTTGGGTACTGATGGTTACGGTCGTTCTGATAGCCGTGAAAACTTGCGTCGTCACTTCGAAGTAAATGCTGGCTATGTAGTGGTTGCAACTTTATCTGAGCTTGTAAAACGTGGTGAAGTTGAAAAGTCAGTGGTTGTTGAAGCAATCAAGAAATTTGACATCGACACAAACAAAGTTAACCCGCTATACGCATAAGAGGTTCCAATGAGTATTGAAATTAATGTACCAGATATCGGTGGCGATGAAGTTGAAGTAACCGAAATCCTTGTTAGCGTTGGCGATAAGGTTGAGGTTGACCAATCGTTACTAACGGTTGAAGGCGACAAAGCATCAATGGAAGTACCTGCTGCACAAGCAGGTACGGTTAAAGAAATTAAAGTAGCTGAAGGTGATACAGTAACCACAGGTTCACTTATCATGATCTTCGAAGGTGAAGAGCAAGCTTCTGCACCTTCTGAAACAAAAGAAGCAGCTAAAGCAGAACCTGCTCAGCAATCTTCAGGTTCAGCGACACAAGAAGTCACTGTACCAGATATCGGCGATGATGAAGTTGAAGTAACTGAAATCATGGTTGCGGTAGGTGACACGGTTGAAGAAGAGCAATCTTTATTAAGTGTTGAAGGCGATAAAGCGTCAATGGAAGTACCAGCGCCAATCGCAGGGACTGTAAAAGAGATCAAAATCGCGACTGGCGATAAAGTAAAAACGGGCTCTTTAATCTTTGTGTTTGAAACTGCATCAAGTGGCTCAGAAGCACCAGCTGCAGAATCAGCCCCAGCTGAAGCGGCTCCAGCTGAATCAAGCACTAAAGAAGTAAATGTGCCTGATATTGGTGGTGATGAAGTAGAAGTAACCGAAGTGATGGTTGCTGTTGGCGATAAGGTTGAAGAAGATCAATCAATCTTAAACGTTGAAGGCGATAAAGCATCAATGGAAGTACCAGCACCATTTGCCGGTACTGTTAAAGAAATCAAAGTAGCAGCTGGGGATAAAGTATCAACTGGCTCACTTATCTTTGTATTTGAAGTAGCGGGTAGTGCACCAGCTGCAGCGGCACCAGCTCCTGCAAAAGCTGAAGCAGCTCCTGCACCTGCAGCAAAAGCGCCTGCGGCTGAAAAGCCTGCATCAGCACCGGCAAGCAACGAAGGTTTTGCAGATAACAAAGCCTATGCACATGCATCGCCTGTTGTTCGTCGTTTAGCGCGTGAGTTTGGTATTAACTTAGCAAACGTAAAAGGCACGGGTCGTAAGAATCGTGTTGTGAAAGAAGACGTACAAAACTACGTGAAAGACCTTGTGAAGAAAGTTGAGTCAGGTCAGCTATCTGCAGGTAAAGGTAATGCCGGTGGCGGTGAGTTAGGTCTTATTCCTTGGCCTAAGGTAGATTTTGCTAAGTTTGGTGAGATCGAAGAGAAGAAACTTTCTCGTATCCAGAAGCTATCAGGTGCTAACTTACACCGTAACTGGGTACAAATCCCACATGTTACACAGTTTGATGAAGCGGATATCACAAGCCTAGAAGCATTCCGTAAAGAGCAAAATGCCCTTGCAGAGAAGAAAAAGCTAGGTGTTAAAATCACGCCGCTTGTGTTCGTAATGAAAGCTGCTGCGAAAGCACTTGCTGAATTCCCAACGTTTAACTCTTCTCTATCTGAAGACGGCGAAAGCTTAATCTTGAAGAAGTACATCAACATTGGTGTTGCAGTTGATACGCCAAATGGCTTAGTTGTTCCTGTTTTCAAAGATGTTGATAAGAAAGGCATCATTGAGCTTTCTCGCGAATTGATGGATATTTCTAAGAAAGCACGTGAAGGCAAATTAACTTCATCTGATATGCAAGGCGGTTGTTTCACAATCTCAAGCCTCGGTGGTATCGGTGGTACAGCGTTCACACCAATTGTGAATGCGCCAGAAGTTGCTATCTTAGGTGTATCTAAATCAGAAATGAAGCCTAAGTGGAATGGCAAAGAGTTTGAGCCTAAATTAATGGTTCCATTATCAATGTCATACGACCATAGGGTTATTGACGGTGCACTAGCGGCACGCTTTACTGTGACACTAGCAAGCTATATGAGCGATATCCGTCAATTGGTGATGTAATCGTTTCATAATTTATAAGAATCAAATCCCAGCAAGTTGTTTTTTGCTGGGATTTTTACCATTGGCAATGATACAATCTTTGCCATAGAACAATCTTGGTATAGATATCTGCTCTCCCTTTCTGCCTTGCAGAAACATGGCAGTTAAACTTAAGGGCAGTGTCCCGTTCAAACATTTAAGGTAATAGCATGAGCAACGAATTAAAAACTCAAGTTGTTGTACTAGGCGGTGGTCCTGGTGGTTATTCTGCGGCTTTCCGTGCTGCTGACTTGGGCTTAGAAGTTACATTAGTAGAATCTCGCAACACGTTAGGCGGTGTATGTCTAAATGTGGGTTGTATTCCTTCAAAAGCACTTTTACACGTAGCTAAAGTGATTGATGACGCAGCTGAAATGTCATCTCACGGCGTTACTTTTGGTAAGCCTGAAATCGACCTAGACAAAATCCGTGATTGGAAAGAGTCTGTAATCGGCCAATTAACTGGCGGCCTAGACGGCATGGCTAAAATGCGTAAAGTGAAAGTAGTTAGCGGCTACGGTAAATTCACTGGTAGCAACACCCTTGCTGTTGAAGGTGAAGACGGTACAACAACGATCACTTTTGATAATGCTATTATTGCTGCAGGCTCTCAACCTGTTAACTTACCTTTCATCCCTGAAGATGACCGTGTAATTGATTCAACGGGTGCTTTAGAGCTTAAAGACGTTCCTGAGAAACTACTTGTTTTAGGTGGTGGTATCATCGGTCTTGAGATGGGTACTGTATACCGTGCGCTAGGTTCTGAAATCGACGTAGTTGAGTTTGCTGATCAATTAGTACCAGCAGCTGATAAAGACGTTATTAAGATTTACCAAAAATACGTTAAGAACAAGTTCAACGTAATGCTTTCTACTAAAGTTGTTGGCGTTGAAGCGAAAGAAGACGGTCTATACGTTTCATTCGAAGGTAAAAACGCACCGGCTGACGCAGTACGTTACGACAAAGTACTTGTTGCTGTGGGTCGTACACCTAACGGTAAATTACTTGACGCTGACAAAGCGGGCGTTAACGTTGATGAGCGTGGTTTCATCAATGTTGATAAACAGCTTAAAACAAACGTTGATCACATCTTCGCTATCGGTGATATCGTTGGTCAACCAATGCTTGCGCACAAAGCGGTTCACGAAGCTCACGTTGCTGCAGAAGTTATTTCTGGCCAGAAACATTTCTTCGATCCTAAGTGCATTCCTTCAATCGCATACACAGATCCTGAAATTGCATGGGTTGGTGTAACTGAGAAAGAAGCTAAAGAGCAAGGTTTAAGCATCGAAACTGCAGTATTCCCTTGGGCAGCTTCTGGTCGTGCGATTGCTTCTGCACGTACTGAAGGTCAAACTAAGCTAATCTTCGATAAAGACTCAGGTCGTGTTATCGGTGGTGCTATGGTTGGTATCAACGCAGGTGAAATGTTAGGCGAAATCGGCCTAGCAGTTGAAATGGGCGCAGACGGTGAAGACCTAGCGTTAACTATTCACGCTCACCCAACGTTAAACGAATCAATCGGTCTAGCTGCTGAAATCTTCGAAGGTTCAATCACTGACCTTCCAAATAAAAAAGCAGTTAAAAAGAAGTAAGTTCTTTTGACGAATAGCTTAAAAACCCAGCTTCTGCTGGGTTTTTTGTTTTAGTTTAGAGCTATAACAAACCACTCAGATTAATATCTATTCCCCTTATTTTTAGCTACAATACGCGCCGTTCAATTTTCTGGTAAATACAGTGGCTACTATCTCAAATAACTCCGTGTTAGTACTTCGTGCTTTACAAATGGCTGAGTCTCGTCGTGAATTTAAAGCGCGAGGAGCTAAATTAACGCGTTGTGAGCGCTGTTTATTAGCTGAGCATTATTGTATCTGCGAAGGGGTAGAGCAGGCTGAGTGTGAATCGGCGGTCTGCTTACTTATGTATCACAATGAGAGTTTTAAGCCATCAAATACTGGGCGTTTAATTGCTGAGATCGTTCCAGATAACCACGCTTTTAAATGGGATAGAACGAACCCAGATGATGCTTTGTTAAGCTTATTGGCAGATCCACAGTATCAGCCCATGGTTATTTTTCCTGCTAGTGATGTTGAAGATGAAACCCGTGTGATCACTGAAGTAGTGCCTGAGGACGGTAAACGTCCATTGTTTATCTTTTTAGACGGTACATGGCGCGAAGCAAAGAAAATGATCCGTAAAAGCCCTTATCTAGATAACTTACCTGTGCTTTCTATTACGCCTGAAAAGCTCTCAGATTATCGATTGCGTGTTGCCCCACATGAGCATCAATTAGGCACCGCTGAGGTTGCTATTATGGTGCTTGAGCTAGCTGGTGAAATGGATGCTACGAAAAAGCTAGAGGAACATTTTTTTAAGTTCAGAGATGCATACTTGCTTGGTAAGAGAAATAAAGGGCGTCCAGAGTAGTTCCTTTTGGATAAAAGAAAAGCGCGAACTATCTCTAGTCGCGCTTGCGGAATCTTCTTAATTTTTTGCATCCTGCAATTGAATCTAATCAACTCCCTAAACTTTGCCACTCCATGCGATTACACTTTACTTATTGGTTCTGTGTAATATAAGGCAATCCCGCCTTGTTTCCTTGTAAGTCCATTACATCCTTGCTGGTAATTACTTTACCCTTCCCTTACGTGTCATCCAGACACTATCCCTTTATTTGCAAATCCGTTGCGATGCCCTAACGGCCTGTCCTTTGTTCCACTTTTTTAACTTCCTGTATAACAACATCCTGTTGTTATTCCATTCCACATCATCCTGATGCTGTCCGTAGGTTGTCACTCCTTTGCGTTACTCTTCCTGAGCCTGTCCTTAATTCCTTATTCTCCAAATGAACCTTATTCCGCGGTTTTATGAGTAATGCTTCCTTATCCATCTACTCATTAAGCTTCTTGCTTAGTTGATGTAAGTAATTATAGAGAAATGGTCAAAGCTGAGTAGGTCAAAATCCTACTTAATCTATTGGTTATTTTATTGTCATTTAATATATATTATTAAATTTCAATTGGTTATGTGTTTTTGGGCAGTGTTTTCTGGTGCTTTTTACTCAATTGCTGCCATATAGGTGAGACATCTCTTACATGTAAATTCCTAAATGGCAGCTAGGTTGATTGAAATATGAGTTTAAACGGGTGCACTTTGCGCTAACTCTAGGTAAAATATTTTGATAATTGTTATTATTTAGGTGCTATAAAATGAAGAAAACAGCCTTAGTATTAGTTAGCGCATTATTGAGCGTGCCGGCATTTGCTGCAGACGTAGTAAATATTTACTCGTTTCGCCAGCCATTCTTAATTCAGCCTATTTTGGATGATTTCACTAAGCAAACTGGCATTAAAACTAATGTGGTATTTGCGAAAAAAGGTCTGATTGAGCGTGTAAAGCGTGAAGGCAAGCACAGTAAAGCTGATTTAGTATTAACCTCAAATTTTAGTGCACTTATTCAATTAGAAGATTTAGGTTTAACACAATCAATTAATAGTGATGTGGTAAATGCGAATGTGCCAAGCACCTTTCGCGATGCAGATGGTCAGTGGATAGCGCTTACTAAACGTGTACGTAATGTATACTCTGCAAAAGAGCGTATTGGTGCTCTTTCTGAGTTAACATATGAAGATTTAGCCGATCCAAAGTACAAAGGCAAAATTTGCACGCGCTCAGGCAAACATCCATACAATTTAGGTTTAGTTGCTTCGATGGTTGCTCACCATGGCGAAGTAAAAACTAAGCAATGGTTAGAAGGTGTTAAAGCTAATTTAGCGCGTAAGCCGCAAGGTAATGACAGAGCACAAGTAAAAGCTGTGAAAGAAGGCTTATGTGATCTGGCTTTAGGCAACAGCTACTATTTCGGTAAAATGCTGCAAGATGAGCAGCAAAAGTCTTGGGCAGAAGCTGTTTATATTAACTTCCCTAACCAAACTAATCGTGGTTCTCATATTAACGTATCGGGCGTTGTTATGACCCGTTACGCTAAAAACCCTGAAAATGCCTTGAAACTGATTGAGTATATGACCGACAATAAGGCGCAAAATATGTATGCTTCAGTTAATATGGAATACCCAGTAAAGCAAGGGGTTGCATTATCTGAGATGGTTGCATCATGGGGGGAATTTAAAGAAGACAGTCTTCCTCTTGATGAGATCAGCAAATATCGCCCTGTGGCACTGAAGCTAATTGACGAAGTAAAATTTGATTTATAACGAGAACACACCTCGTTTTATAAAAGCTGTTTTTTAACAGCTTTTATTTTATCTGGTATTAATCCACTTATGCATGTGAAGTTTTCGCTGTCGCGTTGGCAGCTTATAGCCTGGCTTATTGGCCTGTTGCTTGTTACGCCATTAGGCTTTTTGTTATTTGAATCTCTGCAAGGGGATTCAGACGTATTTCAGCACCTATTTGACACGGTGCTTTGGGATTATACCCGTAATACGCTATTACTCATTGTCGGAGTGGGACTATTAAGCTGCGTTATTGCTTTACCGTTAGCTTGGTTAACTGCCTATTGTGATTTTCCGGGACGTAAGCAGTTTGAGTGGGCTTTAATGCTGCCATTAGCAATGCCAACGTACCTCATAGCTTATGTGTATACTGACTTACTTGATTATGCTGGGCCAATTCAAATAGCGCTAAGAGAGTGGTTTGGTTGGCAATCACCAGATGATTATTGGTTTTTTGATATTCGTACGTTAACCGGGGCCATTATTATGATTGCTCTGGTACTCTATCCATACTTATTCCTTATTTTTAAAACGGCGCTTAGAGAGCAGTCTTTTAAATTAGTACAAGCTAGTCAGTTGATGGGGTTATCGCCATTTAAAAGTTTCTTAAGAGTTAGTTTGCCCCTTGGTCGAGGGGCTATTGTGGCAGGAATAACATTAATCAGCATGGAAGCAATGGCTGACTTTGCCACCGTTAATTATTTTGCGGTGAGTACATTAACGACTGCTGTTTACGATACATGGCTTGGCTATTACTCATTGACGGCTGCAGCGAAAATCTCTGGCATTATGCTACTCATTTTGTTTTTAACCATCATGGTGGAGCGCTTTAGCCGACGTAATCAAGCTGTATATGAACGTCAGTCAAGTATCAACAGCGCAACATTATATCGCTTAAAAGGCTATGCTGCATGGGCTGCAAGCTTAGCTTGCATGTTAGTTCTGTTACTTGCTTTTATACTGCCTGTTGGGGTGTTAATTAAGTACGCCATTGCGTATTCCGATGAAGCATGGAATGGGGCATTTTTTAATTACGCTTGGCAGAGTTTTAAAGTCGCTGTTGTGGTGAGTATTGCAACCATCCTATTGAGCTTGTTGGTATTGTTTTATCAGCGAATTGCTAAACAAGCTTACTCTTTACTTCCTGGACGTTTAGCAAGTACAGGTTATGCCTTGCCAGGTACAGTGTTGGCCATTGCCGTATTACTCCCATTAACTCAGCTAGATGACACATTAAATAACTGGCTTGAGCCTTTTGGTTTATCGCCTGGGTTACTTTTGAGTGGCACTTTATTTGCCATGATCTTTGCTTATGTTGTGCGTTTTTATGCGATTGCGCATGGTGCGCTTGAAAGTAGCTTTCTGCGTATTAGTCCATCGCTAGATATGGCTAGTCAATCAATGGGCAAAGGACCATTACAAACCTTATGGCGGGTACATTTACCGTTGTTAAAACGAGGGATTCTTACTGCTGGTTTGTTAGTATTTATTGAGTGCATGAAAGAGTTGCCAGCAGCTTTATTACTTAGGCCTTTTAATTTTGAAACGCTTGCGACCCATGTTTTTCAGTATGTTAGTGATGAGCAGTTAGAGCTTGCGTCTATTTCAGCTTTGTTTATCGTGTTAGTTGGGTTAATTCCTTTGTATTTCGTTAATCGTTCGATGGAGCAAAATCACTCATGAGTCATTTGATAATTCAAGACCTAGCTTATCAGTATAATGGCACTAAGGTATTGAGTGAACTCAATCTTAATGTTGAGCAAGATGAAATTGTTTGTTTGCTTGGCGCAAGTGGCTGTGGCAAAACCACCACCTTAAAGGCAATCGCGGGGATTTTACAGCCCGAGCAAGGCTATATGAGCATAGATTCAAATGTGGTCAATGATAGCGGACTATTTGTTGCACCTGAAAAACGTAATATCGGCATGATGTTTCAAGACTATGCGTTATTCCCTCATCTAACGGTTAGTGACAACATTGCGTTTGGCCTCAGTAATATGAGCAAAGCACAAAAGCGTGAGCGCGTGGACGAAATGCTCAGCCTTGTTAAATTAGATGGTTGTGCTGGACGTTACCCTCATCAACTTTCAGGTGGTCAGCAGCAACGAGTCGCGATTGCTCGTGCTCTTGCTTATAAGCCAAGCTTATTATTACTTGATGAGCCATTTTCGAATATTGACACACAAGTACGCTTTGAGCTTATTGCAGATATACGTCGCATTATTAAAGATCAGCAGGTATCTGCGGTATTTGTTACCCACTCGAAGGAAGAAGCTTTCGCCTTTGCCGACACGCTTGCGGTTATGCATGGTGGAAAAATCGCCCAACAGGGCTCCGCGGAGCAGTTATTTAGCCAACCTAACTCAAAGGTGGTTGCAGAGTTTCTTGGTACGGGCATATACTTAACGGCGAAAGTATTAACGCCAACTGAATACGAAACGGCGTTTGGTGTGGTTCACTCATTGACGGCGAACAATGTAGATTGTCAGCAAGGTCAAGTGTACATAAGACCGCACTATATTCAGTTGTGCGAAGCTGCTCACAGTGACGCAAACAGTTTAACAATCTTGCAAAGACGCTTTATCGGTACGCGTTATGTGTATCGTATCAATATTGCAGGGCAAGAGTGTGAAGTTGCCGCAGAGCAAGATCGCGTGTTAGCTGTTGAGCAGCCTGTAAAAATAAAAATAATGCCGCACACAGTCAATTTTTTTCATGATTAATCAATCTTGAATCCTTGGCTAGGTGCAAATAACGAGAAGCTAAGGATTCACTATGGCGCAAGCGCAATCTGGGATTTGTGCTGAAGCAAACTTACATGGTTTGCACCTGTTTTTTAATGTTTACGATGGCCATGATGAGTCATTACGTAAAAAACTAAAACGCGTCAGCGTTATTCAAGATGAGTTTGCAGATCAGTTCTCTGAAGCCATGCTGTCGTGCGTGGTTGCCCTTGGTGCTCAGTATTGGCCGCATATCCTGCCCGAATTTATTCCAAGTCAATTACAAAGCTTTCCTAATGTGACTCATAGTGAGCATGTGATCAGTGCACAGCCTTTTGACTTGTTTGTACAAATTCGCTCAGACCGCGAAGATGTAAACCATCTATTTGCTCTGCAAATTCTAAAGTTATTAACACCGGATGTAGAGCTGGTGGAGCAGGTACGTAATTTTCGGTTTTTAGATGGGCGTGATTTTAATGGCTTTATTTATGCTGGTGATACCCCTCATGGTCGTCAAAAGCGTAGCACGGCTCTTATCAACAAACCGGGGCACTTTGAAGACCAAGGCAGCTATATTCATGTGCAGCGTTTTGTGCATGACTTGAGTGTCTGGCAGCATTTGTCGTTGTTCGAGCAAGAACAAATCATGGGACGTACGCGTCTTGATAATACCTTGATTGTGCCTGCTGTAGAAACTAGTCATGCGGTTCGCAGTGAACTAAAAGATGAGCACGGTCAGCCACTATTACTTAATCAAAGCATGCCATTTGGTGATGTGCATAAACAGGGGATTTTGATGGTTTCGTGTGCGGCGCAAGGGGATGCGTTTGAGCAGGTATTAAAGAGCCGGTTGGGGCAGGGCGATTGCTATGATCATTGGCTCGATTTTACTCAAGCCGATATGGGATCTGCGTTTTTCGCCCCGTCAGTAAACTTTTTAAAGCAGCTTTAAACTGTATCGAATAAAGTGCGCACGCGATCAAGCGTGACATCGATTTCTGAAATCTTCGCAGGGGCGATAAAAATAGTGTCGTCGCCTGCAATAGTGCCTAGTACACCATCCGCCTTACCTAGAGAATCAAGTAATCGAGCAATTAATTGAGCTGCGCCTGGGCTAGTACGAATAATGATCATCATTTCGTTATGCATAATATCGATAACAAGCTGACGCAGCGGGCTTTTCGCTGTTGGTACACCCATTTCAGCCGGTAAACAATAAACCATTTCTTGCTTTGCATTACGGGTACGTACAGCACCGAACTTGCTTAACATGCGAGAGACTTTACTTTGGCTAATATTATCAAAGCCTTGCTCTTTCAATGCTTCGACAATCTCACCTTGTGAGCCGAAGTTTTCTTCTTTTAATAGCGCTTTAAACGCTTTGATTAGTGCTTCTTGTTTGTCTTGTGGTTGCATGTTGCCGTTTCTTTATTCATAAAATGTGGAGTAATTCTACACAACTCTGCATATTTATGCAGTATTAGTTTACAAAGTCGTCCAAAATGCTGTGTCTTTACAGCTAAGTTTACAACTATGGTCGAAATTATACGCGAAATAAGCAGGATAAATTTGTTTTTAGTCGCTAATTTCATTATCTTTAGGGCCACAAATATTTCCTACCTCAAATTACGGAGAATTCCAATGAAAGTTGCTGTTTTAGGCGCAGCTGGCGGTATCGGCCAAGCATTGTCTTTATTATTAAAAACAAGTTTACCTGCAGGTTCTGAATTATCGTTATATGATGTTGCCCCTGTTGTTCCTGGTGTAGCGGTTGATCTTTCTCACATCCCAACAGACGTTAAAGTTGAAGGCTTTGGTGCTGACAACTTAGACGCAGCATTAGCTGGTTGTGATATCGTTCTTATCCCAGCGGGTATGCCACGTAAGCCTGGCATGGACCGTGCGGACCTTTTCAACGTAAACGCAGGTATCATCAAAACATTAGCTGAAGGCATCGTTAAAAACTGTCCTAAAGCGTTAGTAGGTATTATCACTAACCCAGTAAACGGCACTGTGCCAATCGTTGCTGAAGTATTCAAAAAAGCGGGTACTTACGATGCTAACCGTGTATTCGGTATCACAACGCTTGACGTGATCCGTTCAGAAGCTTTTGTAGCTGAACTTAAAGGTTTAAGCGCAACTGAAGTTAAAGTTCCAGTGATCGGTGGTCACTCAGGTACTACAATCCTTCCTCTTCTTTCTCAAGTTGAAGGTGTTACTTTCACTGATGAAGAAGTTGCAGCATTAACACCACGTATCCAAAACGCAGGTACTGAAGTTGTTAACGCTAAAGCCGGTGGCGGTTCAGCAACTCTTTCAATGGGTGCAGCAGCAGCGCGCTTCTGTATGTCTTTAGTGAAAGGCCTACAAGGTGAAGAAGTTGTTGATTATGCATACGTTGCAGTTGAAAACGGTGACGCAGCATACTTCGCACACCCAGTACGTCTAGGTAAAAACGGCGTTGAAGAAATCCTTTCTTACGGTGAGTTAAGTGCATTCGAAGAGCAAGCTAAAAACGACATGCTAGCTACACTTAACAAAGACATCCAAGAAGGTGTTGATTTCATCAACGGTTAATTCCGCCAGATGATAGGCGCTTTGCTTATTCGTTAACTTAGTAAAAGCGCTGAAAACAAAAAAGCCTGCAAATGCAGGCTTTTTAATGGCTCGAATAAATAGAGTTTAATGATCGCGGGCAACGGCGATGCGGGCCAAACTCTCTAATGCTTGTTTGTAAGGTGTGTCTGGTAAGAAAGCAATACAAGCAATCGCTTTGTCAGCTTCTTGTTCTGCTTTTTGCATCGCAAACTCAAGCGCTTTAGTGTCAGCTAGTGCTGCTAGAATGCTCTCTAAGTGATCCATACCATTACCAAGCTCAATAGCTTCTCGTACCAGCTTAACTTGCTCGGGAGTGCCTTTTTGCATTGCGTAGATAAGCGGTAGGGTAGGTTTACCTTCAGCTAAATCATCGCCAATGTTTTTACCAAGTTGCTCGGCATCGGCGTTGTAATCAAGGACATCATCTACTAGTTGGAATGCAGTCCCAAGATGCATTCCGTATAAGTTTAATGCTTCAAGGGTTTGTTCATCTTGCTCAGTAATAATTGCGGCAAGGCCTGTTGCAGCTTCGAACAATTTGGCTGTTTTGCTGTAAATAACCTGCATGTAGCTTTGTTCTGTGGTGTCAGGGTCGTTACAGTTCATTAGCTGTAATACTTCACCTTCAGCGATGACATTCGTTGCATCAGCCAAAATTTGCATAATTGGCATTTTTCCAAGGCCAACCATTAGCTGAAACGAACGTGTATAGATAAAATCACCCACCAATACGCTTGCTGCATTACCGAACTCAGCATTTGCTGTAGGTGTGCCGCGGCGCAAATGTGACTCGTCGACAACGTCGTCATGCAATAAAGTAGCGGTATGAATAAATTCGATGATAGTGGCAAGCGTAATGTGGTCTTTACCCTCATAACCGAGTGCTTTTGCCGCTAAAATGGCCAACATAGGACGAACGCGTTTACCGCCGCTGTTTACTATGTATAAACCGAGTTGGTTAACCAATGCGACATCTGAACGCATTTGGGCATGTATAAGTTGATTGACGTCATCCATTTCATTTTCGATTAACGTCTGGATAGCTTTTATATCCATTGATCTCCGAGCCAATATTTATGGGTATACGGGGCTGATTGTACAACAAAAAAAGCACTTGCTCGATATTTTGTGATGATTCATTAAAAAAACACTGTAAAGTTTTTTATTTGAGATCAATTTTGCCAAGATAAATTTATAACCTTGATTAATAAGTGATCAGCTTTTTGAATTTTCAAGGTGCGTATTATTAGCGTAATTTAATTGTCATGAGATCGTAAAAACCGCTTGGCATGTGGTGTTTTTAAGATAGAATAGAGAAAAATATTGAATTGCTCTCAATGCAGCTATTTTTTATTCATTTTATCGAAAAAGAGGCTTGCTAGTTTTTGCACATTAGCGTAAACTTCGCGCCCTATTGAAGAATATTTTAGTTGCGTCGATTTGAGGGCGCACAGACGGAGTTAATTATGTACGCGGTTTTCCAAAGTGGTGGTAAACAGCACCGTGTGACTGAAGGTCAAACAATTCGTCTTGAGAAATTAGACGTTGAAACTGGTGCAGCAGTTGAATTTGATTCAGTACTTTTAGTTGCTGATGGTGAGAAAATCGAGATCGGTGTACCGTTCGTAAACGGTGGTAAAGTAACAGCTGAGGTTGTTTCACACGGTCGCGGTGAGAAAGTTAAGATTGTTAAATTTAGACGTCGTAAGCATTCTCGTAAGCAAATGGGCCATCGTCAATGGTTCACTGAAGTTAAAATCACTGGCATTAGCGCTTAATTAGAGGTACTGAGAAATGGCACATAAAAAAGCAGCTGGTAGTACTCGTAACGGTCGCGATTCAGAAAGCAAACGCCTAGGTGTTAAGCGTTTTGGTGGCGAATCAGTTCTAGCGGGTAGCATCATTGTTCGTCAACGTGGTACTCGTTTCCACGCTGGCGCAAACGTAGGTATCGGTAAAGACCACACTATCTTCGCAAAAGCAGATGGTAAAGTTCAATTCGAACAGAAAGGTCCTTTAAACCGTAAATACGTAAATATCGTAGCTGAGTAATCAACTCGATATTTGAAAAACCCCGCCTTTGCGGGGTTTTTTGTTTTAAGGCACATAATAGTGCGTATAAATATATACCTAAGCACCTTGGCATTGGGTGCTGAATAGGGCACTTAGGTATATAATAGAGTTATTAACAAGCCAATCTTAAAGTGAGTAATCATGAAGTTTGTAGATGAAGTAGAAATTCGTTGTGACGCGGGTGATGGCGGCAGCGGTGTCGTATCTTTCCGACGTGAAAAATATGTACCAGATGGCGGTCCTGATGGCGGCGACGGCGGCGATGGCGGCAGCGTGTATCTACAAGCCGATGAAAACTTAAATACGTTAATTGATTACCAATTTGAGCGTTTTCATAAAGCAGAGCGCGGCACAAATGGTCAAAGCCGTAACATGACTGGTAAAAAAGGCGCTGATTTAACGCTTAAAGTACCTGTGGGTACACGTATCATTGATGTTGATACTGAAGAGTCATTAGGTGATTTGACCAAGCATGGTCAAAAGGTTGTTGTTGCAAAAGGTGGTTTCCATGGCTTGGGGAATGCACGTTTTAAATCAAGTACAAACCGTGCGCCTCGTCAAAAAACATTAGGTACACCTGGTGAAGTTCGCAGCTTACGCCTAGAGCTAATGCTACTTGCGGATGTTGGCTTACTTGGTTTACCAAATGCCGGCAAATCAACGTTTATCCGCAGTGTTTCTGCAGCTAAACCAAAAGTGGCTGATTACCCGTTTACGACGCTTATTCCTAATCTTGGTGTAGTACGCCCAGACGCTAATAAGTCATTTGTAATTGCTGATATCCCTGGTCTAATCGAAGGCGCTTCAGATGGTGCTGGCCTGGGTATTCGCTTCTTAAAGCACTTAGAGCGTTGTCGTGTATTACTGCATATCATTGATGTTATGCCTGTTGATGGCACAAATCCGGTTGATAATGCCTTTGCGATTATTAATGAGCTGCACCAATACAGCCCTAAACTTGCTGAAAAGCCGCGCTGGTTAGTGTTTAACAAAATTGACCTATTACCAGAAGGTGAAGCTGAAGCCCTGTGTAATGAAATTGCCGAAGAGCTAGGTGAAGAGGCTAATGTTTACCGTATCTCTGCTGCGAATAAACAAAATACTCAAGCACTTTGTCATGACATTATGGCGCTACTTGATAGTATGCCGAAAGAGAAATTCGCTGAAGAAGAGAAAGAAGAAGTTGAATTTAAGTGGGATACTTATCATCAGAAAGCGACCTCTCAAGACGATGATGATTGGGATGACGACTGGGATGATGATGACTACGATGTAGAAGTTATCTACCAACGATAAAATTTAAAACTGAAAAGGAGCCATGCGCTCCTTTTTTATTAATAAGAAAAAAGTATTAAGGTTTAGTGTGAAAATTTCAATGATTGCTGCTATGGCAAATAACCGAGTAATTGGTCAAGACAACCAAATGCCATGGCATTTACCTGCCGATCTGCAACACTTTAAAAAAGTAACCATGGCAAAGCCTGTGATCATGGGCCGTAAAACGTTTGAATCAATAGGCCGCCCTTTGCCAGGCCGTCAAAATATTATTATCACGCGTAATGCTGATTATACCGCAGAGGGTATTGAGGTGGTTACTTCACCTGAGGCTGCGCTGGAATTGGTTGCTGATGTTGAAGAAGTTATGATTATTGGAGGTGGAAATATATACGAACAATTTCTATCTCAAGCAGATCGTCTATACTTAACATTCATCGACCTTGAAGTGGCCGGTGATACGCAGTTCCCAGATTACGAAAGTGTTGCTAATTGGACAGTTGTAGAGCAAGAACAGCATCAGCCTGATAACAAAAACTCTTACTCGTATACCTTTGTAACGCTGTATAAAAATTCGTAACATTATTGCGGTAAAAATAATTAGTTGGTACAATATTACACAATCTTGGTAAGAAGAAAGTATTACATAAGGGCAAAATATGATGAAGTTACCAAACATGTTACTTGCAGCGGTTGTTGTTTCAGCGTCAGTTGCGTATACAGCACCAGCAAAAGCTGATGATCAATTAGCGGTTTCAATCTGTGAGTACATCGCTGCTGATGATAAAAACCGTCTACGTAGTAAGCTGAAAAGCTCACGTGTGAAAATCCGTAATATCTTTGATGCTGTAAAATGTAATGGCAACAATATGCTTCGTCATGCAATTGAAAGCGGTGCTGCTGATGCTGGTGAATACATCGTTAAGAACTTATCTAAAAGTTCTTTAGAAGACGGTGCAGACATCGCATGGGCTGAATCAAACGGTCACGGTGGTTCACCACTAATTGCTGTTATTAAAGAGCGCGCAGGCCTTTAACTTAAACGCCAATAGAATTTAAGAAACCGCAGTCGTTGCGGTTTTTTTATGCCTGAAAAACGCGTCGCTAAATTAATACCTAGTCGCAATAGAACTTAATTATTATGTATTAAAAAATGCATCTACATGGGCGTAGGAGGCAGGCGAATATTAAGAGTAATTACCTCCAAAGATCACTCAATTAAGCGAACTGGTATGAATATATAAAAAAACCGTGTTTGCTTACGCAAACACGGCTTATATTCTTGTCTTACCGCTTCTTAAACTTTAAACGCGTCTACCGATAAACGTAGTTCTTCGGCTAACTTAGCAACTTCTGAACTTGAAATATTGGTTTGGTTTGCGCCCTCAGCTGTTTGCTCTGCAATTGCCACAATTGACTCTAAGCGTTCGCTAATTTCTTGCGATACTTGTTGCTGTTCGTGAGCGGCTGTCGAGATCTCTTCACTTACATTATGAGCTTGTGCAACGGCTGCGGTGATTGAGTCAAGAGCTGTATTTGCAAGGTCTGATTGCTCAACACACGACTCAGCTTGTTGCTTACCTTTCGACATTGCCGATACAGCAGCCTCAGCGCCAACTTGAAGCGATTCAATCATAGCTTGAATCTCTTGGGTCGACTCTTGAGTCTTGCTTGCAAGAGAGCGTACTTCGTCAGCTACTACGGCGAAGCCTCGGCCTTGCTCACCGGCACGGGCTGCTTCAATGGCTGCATTAAGCGCGAGTAGGTTAGTTTGCTCAGCAATGCCACGAATAACATCTAAGATGCCACCGATTGATGCGCTATCTTTGTGTAGTTTATTGATAACTTGTGATGCATCATCCACTTCACGAGCAAGTTGTTCAATAGTCGCTTTATTTTGCGAAGAAATACCTTTAACACGGTCAGCTTCTTTATCTGCGTTCTTGATTTCACTTAGTGCTTGTTGAGCGCTACTGCTTACTGCTTGTGATGTGCTGCTCATTTCAGTGGTTGCTGTCGCAGCTTGTTCAACTTGCGCTTGTTGATTACGAATGGCCTGGCTAGATTCTTCAGTGATTGCTGAAGTCTCTTCAGAGGCTGCAGCAAGCTGTGTAGAGCGAGAGATAATGCCTTGAATAAGCGTACGTAAACTTTCGATTAGCGTATTACAACTACGCGATAGTTCCCCAAATTCGTCTTTTGCTGAATCGTCTAGGCGTTGAGTCATATCGCCGCTAGCGACAATATCAAGAATACGGTTTACTTCAGAAAGCGGTTTAGTAATACGGCTAACAGTAATAGCTGCAACAGCAATGGCAATTAAAGTGGCGATAACCATGGCAATCCAAGTCCAAATGGTTGCCGTAGATACGTTCCCACTTACATCTTGCTGTAAGTCAAAAGCAAGGACCGTTGCTTGGTCAACAAGCTCTTTAAGTTGCTTTAGAGCTTCAGTGGTTGATTTTTCTGCATTAGCCAGCTCAGATTGAGTTTGTGCAATTGCATCAATGAGACGTTTTTTATTTGCTGATAAACTGTTGTTGCCGCGAACGTTGTCAGCAAGACTTTCAAAATAACCATTTAGGTCATTATATAAATCCGCATTATTATCAATGATAGCTGGACGGATAAGGCCAAGGCTTCGTTCAACTTCTTCTAGGTAATAAGTTTGTTCGTTTTTGATGATATCTAAGGTATTAAGCGTTTTAACCGTTAGCATGTCTGTGCTATTAGTTACTACTGATTGGAAGTTATTTTCCATGTTATTGGCAGCTTGATAAGCACGCGAGTGGTTTTCTTCAAGACCATCAATATCAATAATATCAAGTACAACAGAGTTAGCATCTTCAGCACTTATCTCGATGTTTTCAAGCTGGGTGCGCAGTGTTTTGTTGAGCTCAAGTTGAGTTTGTTTGTCTGCAAAAAGGTTATCGACAGATTTAGCAAAGCGTTTATAAGTTTGTTCAACTTCTTGGCTGCTTTGTTTCAGTTTCGGATCGTTACTAACTACCTGTTGTAAATCTTGGTAGGAGTTATCGTAACGCTTTTTCTGTTCGTTAAAGTTTTTTCTAAGTGCAGCTAATTCATCTTGTGATGTAGTGTAAAAGCTCGCTTGCGCTGACTTACTCATCAAAATGAATTCAACTTGCAACTCATAACTTTTGTCGAGAGCCGGTAATGACAGCTGATTAACTCGCTGTGTCGATTGATCAATGTTGGTAATTCTGATCAACGAGTTACCACCAATAAATAGCAGGAGTAACGTAATAACAATAAAGCCACCCCAAATTCGCTGTCTAACGGTCAAGTTCATATGTAATTCCAGAAAATAGTACTAATCAATACTTATCGGCAAGGTTGCCAATTAGTTAAGTAATTAAATTTAATTAGCTTTAAATTAAATCAACTTTAATTTATATAAATCTAACAGATGTTCAGCTATTTTTCAGTTTATTTAGATAAAAGAGTGGGATTTTTCGACAAAACAGTCTTTTTTGCTGAGTTCCATGAGTGTCATTGCGCCTCCCCATACACAGCCAGTGTCGAGGGCATGAATATTTTCGGCGTTTACTTTACCTTCTAAAGCGGCCCAGTGACCAAATGTGATCTGTTGATTGAGTTCAGAAATATTCGGATGCTCAAACCAAGGTAGTATTGAGCTATCTTCACTAACGCTGGTTTTATTGCTGAAATCTAGCTCACCGAGCAAATTTACAAAACGCATACGAGTGAAGTAATTAACAATATAACGAAACTTGGCTTCATTACTCATCGTTGATTGCCATTCTAATGGATGGGAGTCATACATATTGGCAAAGTAATGATTGGCATCGCTACCTTGATAGCAACTTTCTGCAAAGCGAGCGCGCTTTAATGCTTTTTTAATCGACCAATTTGGGTTTAAGCCGGCATGGCTTATTAGCATGTCGTAGCGTTCAAGCCACAAGGCTAAAGGCTGTTGTTGCAAAAAATGAATATATTCAGAGCGTTTTGGACTAGAAAAAACAGCATCAAGCTTATCTTTAGGATTTGCTGGTTTATTTAAATAATGACAGGCAATAAGGTGTAAGTCATGATTACCAAGGGTAATGGTTACACTGCCTTGCATTTTATAAAGACGCTCGAGGCAGGCGAGTGAGTCAGGGCCTCGAGCGACAATATCGCCAACTAAGTAAAGGTGATCTTGGCTTGGGTTGAAGTTGACACGTTTGAGTAACGTATCAAATTCACAGTAACAGCCTTGTAAGTCACCAATTGCGTAATCAGCCATTGTTACCTAGTGCAAAATGTTTGGACAGGCTAAACGAAAAACGTCGATTGGCGCTTCAAACTCAGTACCAAACTCGTTACGCATGGTGTAATGACCTTGCATTGTGCCAACCGGGGTATCAAGTACAGCACCACTGGTGTATTTATAGCTTTCGCCAGGAGCAATAGTGGGTGTTTCGCCAACAACACCTTCGCCTTGTACCTCAACTTCTTTACCATTGGCATCGGTAATTAACCAATAACGACTTAAAAGCTTAGCGCTACATAAGCTGTGGTTTTTAATGGTGATTGAGTATGCAAAAACGTATTTATCTTGTTCAGGCTCTGATTGACCTTCTACATAGAAGGTTTCAACCGAAACCTTAATTGGAGAACCTAAATTACTGCTTGTTGTCATAAATCCAATTAGCTATATCAATAAATTGTTGTAAAGATAGGCTTTCTGCACGAAGAGTGATATCAATACCTATACCTGTTAGTTCTTCAGCTGTAAGTAAGTTAGATAAGCTATTACGCAGTGTCTTACGACGTTGGTTAAAAGCTTCTAAACAAACGGTGTTTAATAACTTAGTACTTTTAGCTGAACGTTGTTCTGGCTTTTTAGGGATCAAGCGGATAACCGCTGAATCTACCTTAGGTGCAGGCTTAAAGCATTCAGGTGGCACATCAATCACTGGCATTGCGTGGCAGTAATACTGTGTCATCACACTTAAACGACCAAAGGCTTTACTGCCAGGGCCTGCTACCATACGTTTGACAACTTCTTTTTGCAGCATAAAGTGCATGTGCTCAACATTATCTGCGAACTCAAATAAATGGAATAGCAGCGGGGTCGAAACGTTGTAAGGTAAGTTACCAAAAATCTTTAACTTTTCGTCAGACTTGATCAGAGAGCTGAAATCGAACTTCATTGCATCGCCTTGATGCACTGTTAATTTAGGCCCTAAAAATGGGTGGCTCGTTAAACGTTCTGCTAAGTCTTTATCTAGCTCAACAACAGTTAAATGGCCACTTAATTCAGCTACAGGCTCAGTGATTGCACCAAGGCCTGGGCCGATTTCTACTAAATTGTCTTCAGGTTTAGGATCAATAGCCGTGACGATTTTGTCGATGATCATGTCATCGTTTAAAAAGTTTTGACCAAAACGCTTACGAGCGCGGTGTCCTAAATGTACTTTATCTGTCATTGATTCTGTGCTTTTTCATGGGCGAGCTTAATTGCTTCGCGGATCGCTAATTCAAAACTACCTACATCAGCAGTACCAGTGCCAGCTAAATCTAGTGCCGTACCATGGTCTACTGAGGTGCGAATAAATGGCAGGCCAAGGGTAATGTTGACCGAATTGCCGAAACCTTTGTATTTTAGCACAGGTAATCCCTGATCGTGATACATTGCAAGCACAGCATCTGCTTGTGATAGATATTTATCTTGAAACAGGGTGTCAGCTGGCAATGGGCCAATTAAGTTCATACCTTGGTTATTCAGATGTTCTAAAGTTGGCGTTATGGTGTCAATTTCTTCAGTGCCTAAATGGCCATCTTCACCCGCATGCGGGTTGAGTCCACACACTAATATACGCGGCTTTTCAATACCAAACTTAGTTTGTAAGTCATGGTTTAAAATCGTAGCCACTTTACTTAAACGTTCAACAGTAATCGCACGAGACACATAAGCAAGTGGTATATGTGTTGTTACGAGTGCCACGCGTAAGCCTTCTGTTGCTAGCAACATAACTACATCGGCAGTATTTGATTGCTGTGCGAAATACTCAGTATGACCACTAAACGAGATACCCGCTTTGTTGATAATACCTTTATGGACAGGTCCTGTGACAACAGCTGCAAATGTACCATCCATGTTTTTTTCGCTGGCGATACGTAGCGTATCCAACACGTATTGACCGTTAGCGTCATTAAGTACGCCGACTTCAACGTCAGTGCCTAAATCCACTTGATGTAAGTAAACACTGCCAGCAGGTGCAAGGCTTGGCGCTTTGCTATCATCAAACTCAATTAAGTTGATATCTAAGCCAAGTAATTTGGCGCGCTGTTTTAAAAGCGCACCATCAGCAATCACCACCAGTTGGGCATCCCACTGGTGCTGCGCTAACTTGATAAGTAAATCAGGGCCAATACCGGCTGGCTCACCTGGGGTAATTGCGATTCTAATGGTCATAATTTTTATTCTGTTGGGAAAATATCAACGTGCGCTTGCTCACGCATTTCTTGCTGCCAGTTGAAACTTTCTTCTTTAAATTTACGATTAAACAGTAGCTGATGTGCGCGGTTGCGCTTAGCTTGTTCAGTTTTATCTGCTACACGCTTGTCAAGAAGCTGTACAATGTGCCAACCGAATTGAGTTCTGAATGGCTCACTGATTTCATTTTTATCTAGAGAAAGCAAAGTATTTTTGAATTCTGGTACATAAGTACTTGGATCAGTCCAATCATATTCACCACCTTTCAATGCTGAACCTGGATCTTCAGAGTATTCTTTAGCAAGTTCGCCAAAATCTGCTTTGCCTTCACGTAGATCTTTAGCAAAGCCTTTTAGCATGTCACGGGCTTTTTCTTCACTTAAAATTATTGATGGTTTAATTAGAATATGGCGTGAACGAACTTCAGTCGTTTCAACTACTTGGCGGCCACGAACATCTTGCACTTTGATAATGTGGAAACCTGCACCTGAACGTAGAGGGCCAACGATATCGTCTTTTTTATGGCCTTTTACCGCTTCAGCAAACAGCGATGGCATTTCGTTGATACCCATCCAACCTAGCTGACCACCTTCAAGTGCTTTTGAGCCACTTGAAGATGAAATAGCGATACGCTTAAACTCTTTGCCTTCTTTTAAAAACTCGATAACCTTTTCTGCTCGAGTTTTAGCACTCGCGATTTCATCTGCTGACGCATCACTAGGAATATCAATCAAGATGTGACCGATATCGTATTCTTCGGCACTTTTGCCTTGGGTTTCCATGATTTTTAGAAGGTTATCGATTTCTTGCGGGCTGATATAAATACGACGGTCAACGTTCGCACGCATGACTTGTTGCGTGGTGATTTCTTTACGAATTTCTTCACGGTAAGCTGTATAGCTTTCACCTGCTGCTTCGATAGTACGGCGTAAATCCGCAATTGTACCGCCTTGCTCACGAGCCATGTTTTCTAGTGTTTGGTCTAACTGAGAGTCAGAGATCTCTAAACCCATTCGCTCAGCAAGTTGCATCATCAGAGTTTGGTTTACTAAACGCTCAATAGCTTGAATTCGAAGCGTGTCATCAGACGGTAACTCTTGACCTTGCTCTGCTGCTTGAGTTTTTACACGGTTGATAATGGTGTCGACTTCACTTTGTAGAATAACACCTTGGTTAACAACACCAACGACTTTGTCAATTTCGACAGGTGTTGCGAAAACGCTTTGGCATAGGCCAACTGTTAATAATGCAGATGCTAATAATTTTTTTAAATTCATACTTTTTCTAATACTCTTGCTAATAGTACTGCGGTACTAGTTATTAAGAAAATACGGTCTACGATAGCCAAAAATACCTTGTTGTAATAATTTTTGTGCATCATAACGGCTTTTACTTCCAAGCCCTTTTAATACGATATTGAAGCCAATACTGGTATCAAAAGTTGCTTGTTCTTGACCAATCGCCTGGTTCAAATCTGTTTCGATTTGACGACGGCCTGTGATTTGAAACGCCCAACAGCAGGATTCATACTGAAGACCGCTGAAAACTTCAATACTACGACCGCTTTCTAAATCGCGGTGGTAGCTACCAACAAACTGCCAATCTTGCGATAGCGGAATGCTTGTAAATAAACCAATTTGCTCGATTGTATTGCCTGAGACATCATTTGCATAGCGATGGTTCAATTGCACGAGCTGTTTATCGTCACCTTTATAATCTAAGGTGATATTTGATTGAATAATATCTTTGCCGTCAGTGTCGTACTGAATCCCACCTGATAAATACCAGCGACGGTGCCAATGTAACATGGTTTGCGCTGCGAACAAGGCATTGTAGTTAGTATCAACATTAATGCCTTGTGTTGTAGGTTTTGCGTCATTACTTAAATAAAAGATTTGTCCGGCACTAAAGTTAAATACTTCTTCGTTTTCATTGCTAAATAAGCGGGTTGTCGCACCTAACGTAAATTGGTTCGCAGTGGCAATACGGTCGATGCTTGAGAATCGACGGTCTCTAAATAAACCAAAAAAGTCGTCTTGTAATTTTGTTGTATCGTAAAGGCCAATGTTTGATTGGTCTTTATTAGGGGTGTACAAATACTGAATTTGTGGTTCAAGTGTTTGAATACCATCTTTAAAGAAAAATCCAGTATCACGTTCAAAATTTAATTGGCTGTATAAACGCACTTTTGGCAGGGTACGCGTGACCTTTTCGTCGTAGTCGGTTCCTGTTAAATCACCATGCTGGTTATATTCTGTATGCAGTAAACTGAATTCAGATAAAAATGACCATGCATATTCTTGGTAACCAAAGCTTGCTTTCGGTTCGATATGAACACGACTTGCTTCATCAATGACTGCGTTATCATTAGTGAAATAGCTAAGCTCACCATCAAGGGTTAAATCAACGCCATAAAAATCATACGCATCAGTTTGCGAAAAGCTAATTTGTGGCAGTGCCGCGTATGACTCGCGGTGATCACCAAGTACTTCAAAACTTTGCAACTTGATATTGGTACGCCAAGTGTCACCTAAATGAGTTAGTGAACCTGTGCGGTATAACTGAGTATCTGTGCGAGTCGCATAACCAGAATTTAAATCAGTTAAGTAGTTATCATCACTAACGTTAGTAATATCTATATTACCGCGCCAGTTTTCACCAAAGTAGCTTTGCTGCTGCCAATGGAATAGATAACGCGAGTCAACATTTGGTTCTTCATCATCTTTATCTAAGTATTCAACAGCAATAAGACCGTTGTTTTGCTCCGTTAAATAACGAAATTCACTAATAATCTGTAAACCGCGCTTTGACATATAGCGAGGCGTAATGGTGGCGTCGTAATTAGGTGCAATATTCCAGTAATACGGTGTGATGGTTTCAATACCGTAGCGGCCTGAACTTGAGAAGTTAGGTGTTAATAAGCCTGATTTACGGCGGTCATCTAATGGAAACGTAAAATAGGGAATATAAAGAACCGGCGTATCAAATACCCGTAATACGGTATTGTGGGTTTCGCCCCAACCATCTTCACTGGATAGATCAATTTCGTCAGCTTCAATTGCCCACACCGGTGTTTCGCCCGGGCAGGTAGTAAAGCTTGCGTTCATCAGGTTTAAGCCAGACTCGTTTACTGTTAGTTTTTCTGCGCCACCATGACCAAGTTGGTCGGTGAGCTTATAATCAGCACCAAGCAAGCTTAATTCAGAATTATTTAAATCCGCATTGAGCCCAGAACTATTAATTTGGCTTACTTTATCGCGATAAACGATAGGGCCGGTTGCATTAAGTAACCCACGTTGTTTGTCAATCAGTGCACTTTGTGCGGACAAATTCATCGTTAGGGTGTTAATATCTACATTACCGGTAAATTCTGCGCTTTGGGTACCCAATAGTTCAATATCATCTGATTTGATATCGATCATATTAAGTTCAAGGCCAGGGAGCGGTTGCCAAGCTCTGGTTTGCATTGAAGTGCCACAAAGATTGTGTGTCAGTTCAGTTTCGGCGAACGATGGTGCGCTAAGTACGCTTAGCATCATTATGCCCCAGGTTTTGCTCATTTAATGACCTTAATGCTCTTTGGTTGGATATAAGCTAGACATAATAAAGGAAAACAATGGCAAATACAGTAATTGACTTAGTGAAAAATAGATATCTTACTAAATGAATCGTTATAAAAGTTTACAGCAGTTTTTAAATCCTCATTTTAAAGAGGATGAATATCAATTAGCCGCCATCACTGGGGATGCGAGCTTTCGCCGTTATTTCCGCGTAAATACAAGTGAACAGAGCTATATCGTCATGGACTCAGACCCCAATAAATTAGATAACACGCCTTATATAGAACTCAATAAAGTGTTTTCTCAACATGGCTTTAAATTACCAAAAATTCTTCAAGCAGATGAAAAGCAAGGTTTCTTCTTATTGAGTGATTTAGGCAATACTCATTTGGCCGATTTACTGGGCGACGAAGACCGCACTTTACACTACAAACATTTAATAAAGTTAAGTGCACAATGGGCGCAAATCCCACCTGCCCAACATATGAAAGTATTTGATGGTGAGTTTTTACAGTTTGAACTGAGCATTTTTAGAGATTGGTTAGTTGATAACTTTATTGGTGAGCAACTTTCTGTTGATGAACAGCAAATGTGGCAACAGGCTTGTGAGCTATTAGTTAATAATGCCCTTGAACAACCGATTGTTACGGTTCACCGAGACTTCCATAGCCGCAATATTATGCGCACAGGACAGCAATGGGCGATCATTGATTATCAAGATGCCGTACAAGGGCCAGTGTGTTATGACCTTGTTTCGTTATTAAGAGATTGCTATTTTAAGTTGCCAGAGCAAGAGCTCGATTACCTTTTACATTACGCTTATGACGAATTTTGCGAGCAAAAGCTTTTGCAAGACATCTCATTTACGATGTTTAAACGTTGGTTTGATTTAACTGGCGTGCAGCGTCATTTAAAAGCGGCAGGTATATTTTGCCGTTTGAAATTGCGTGACGGTAAGTCTGGCTATTTGAGTAATGTACTGCCAACCCTTACATACATCAGTAATGTCAGTAAAGAATACCCAGAGTTAACAGCCCTTGGCCAGTGGATAGAGCAGATAATTATTCCACAGACTAAGCAGCGTTTAACAAAAGAGATGAAATGAAAGCAATGATCCTAGCGGCAGGGCGCGGTAAGCGCATGATGCCGCTAACAGAAACGATGCCAAAGCCGATGCTAAAGATTAACGGCAAGCCATTATTAGAGCATCATATTAATAACTTACGCCAAGCAGGCATTACCGATATTGTCATTAACCTTGCTTGGCAAGGTGACAAAATAACAGAGTATTTTGCTGATGGTTCGCAGTTTGGTGTATCGATCACTTACAGCCAAGAGCAGGCTGGGGGTCTTGAAACCGCCGGTGGTATTATTCAAGCATTGCCGTTATTGGGTGAGCAATTTATTGTCATCAATGGTGATGTGTTTACTGATTACGATGTTACTTCGTTGATGCAGCTTCATCTGCAAGTAGGGGAGGCGCATATTGTCCTTGTTGAAAATCCTGCTCATAATCCTGATGGTGATTTTGCTCTAAGTCATCTAAGCCCAGATAGTCAAAAGTATACTTTTTCGGGTATAAGTCGCTATCATGTTGATTTTTTTGAAGGTCTCAGCGCAGGTATTCGTCCACTTGGGCCCATTTTGAGAGAAAAACTCACAGAGCATCAAGTTTCTACTGAGCTTTATTTAGGTCAGTGGGATGACATTGGCACGCCTGCCAGACTCGATGAAATAAATCAGCGTTTCACTTTGTAATAACAACAGAGGTTTGCCAAATTATGTGGGGAAAAGTACTCGGTTTTTGTTTTGGCTTTATGTTTGGCAAGTTTATTGGTGCCCTACTAGGTTTATACCTAGGCCATATGTTCGATCGCAGTTTAAAACAAGACTTTGATAAAGCAGGTGGTTTTTCTGGTTTGTTTAAAGGCGATGACATTAACGAACGCCAAGCTCTTTTCTTTTCAAGCTGTTTTGCGGTAATGGGGCATATTGCCAAATCGAATGGTCGCGTTAGTGAAACTCATATTCGTGCTGCAAGTTTGTTTATGGACGAAATGGGCCTATCGGGCGATGAGCGCCGTGAAGCTCAAGATGCCTTTCGTAGCGGTAAAGAAACGGATTTTTCATTAAAAGAAACCGTTCATGACTTTAAGGAGCGCTTTGCCCGACGTCATGATTTATTGCAATTATTCCTCGAAATACAAATTCAAATGGCCTTTTCTGATGGCCACCTTGCAGAGCAAGAAAAGCAGCTCTTGCAAGAGGTGAGTAAGCAGCTTGGTATTTCGCGCACTCAGTTCGGATTTTTATTAAAGCGCTACCAAGCCGAATTTGCGTTTCGCCAGCAACAACAGCGCTTTTATGAGCAGCAACGTCAACAAAGCCAGCAAAATCGCAGCAGTCATAGTGAACATAGAGGGCACAGTGTGCCACCCAATAATGGTATGAATCGCGCGCAAGCTTTGGCTCTTTTAGGCTTAAACAATGATGCTTCTGCGCGAGATATTAAAGTAGCCTATCGCAAACTCATGGCTCAGCATCACCCCGATAAGCTGGTATCGCAAGGTTTACCAAAACATATGATGGAAGTGGCAGTAAAGAAAAGCCAAGATATTCAAGCAGCCTATGAGTATTTAAAAAAGGCGGCGTAGGAAGCCATCAACTTCTTTGAGCAGCCTCTCGTGCTGCTCAGGCTCAGAAGGCACACCAAATAACTCTCTTTGTCGGTAGTCATATTTTGCGTGTTTTCTTACCCAGCGTTTCCTGTCTTTTACGCTTTGCAGCGTGTCAGGGTTACCCTCACTATAGAAAATATCTAATAACGGTGGGCTGATGGTCGATAGCGTAGCATTGAGATGCTGGTTACGAATACTGTTGGGTAAATAACTCCCTAAGCTAATAAAGGCGTTAAGTTCGTTATTTGGAAAGCTAGCATAGTGCTCAATTAATAGCCCCGCACTGGCACCTTGAGCCACAACAACTATGTTGCCGCCCTCATCCATTGCACTGTTATACAAGGCATTGAACCTGGCTATTAACTTTAACTTGTAATCATCAAGCACAGCTTCACTAATATTGGGTGCACCTGTAACAAAATGAGGCGCTTGTTGTGCTTGGGCTGGCGTGGCAGGAGCAGTTTGTTCATCGCTTTGCGTAGTTGACTCTTCAGCGTCTTCAGAGCTCTCAGATGGCTCAGGCATTGCCATGTCAGCAGGGTGCCAATCAATGTCTGGCATAGTCATGGCAAGAGTTGCATAGCCAATTTCATTTAACTGTTTACGTAAAAAGTTAATGCCAGCATTGTTTGTTGGTAAGTGCTGCCAATCGGGAATAATGAGCACAATTCCACGTTGACTTGCAGCCATCGATTGACGATATAAGCTGATAAACTCATCTTCACCAGCAAGCAGGGGACGCACTTCGTCAGTTGGTAAAAAACGTTGAATATCATTTGTGACCAAGCTTGACCAAGGCGTCGGTTTGATAAAGTCGGCTGCATTCACGCTGCTAATCAACGCAAAACAGGCTGCGTAAACTAAGCGATGTGAGGATTTTAAATTCATGCCGATATTACCTGAGTCATTAATTAAATCAGTGATTAACTAGGTTATCGGCAGTGTTTATTAAATATTTAGCGAATTGTCTTAAAACTCAGGAGCAGCTTCAAAAATCAGTGTTTCACCGCTGGCTGGGTGAGCTAAGGTTAGCATTTCGGCATGCAGTTGTAAGCGAGGAGCCATGGCGAATGCCTCGGGGTGAGCATACAACTTATCGCCTAAAATAGGGTGACCCAATGACAGCATATGCACACGCAGTTGGTGAGAACGCCCTGTAATTGGGGTCAGCTCAACACGAGTTGCATTACCTTCATATTCAAGCACTTTAAAATGGGTTAATGACGGTTTGCCATTGTCGTGATCAACCATTTGCTTTGGTCGGTTCGGCCAATCACAAATAAGTGGTAAATCTACCGATCCAGTTTCTTGCTCAAGCTTACCAAATACACGAGCAATGTAGCGTTTCGCGGTTTTTCTATCTTGAAACTGAATGCTTAAATTACGATGCGCTTCTTTGTGCATAGCTAAACAAATAATGCCAGAGGTAGCCATATCAAGGCGGTGAACAATTTTCGCCGTTGGAAAAACGCGATTAATGCGAGCAATAAGGCAGTCAGCGTGTTTTGGGTCTTTTCCCGGCACAGTAAGTAAACCACTTGGTTTATTCACAATAAGTAAGTCATCATCTTGATAAACAATACTTAAATAAGGTGTCATTGGGGGATTATAATTGAGTAACACAGCCAGCCTCGATGATATGCAAGGGCGCTATTTTAAAGGAGTATGAGCGCATACACAATGCCAGTGCTGGTTTTTGAGTAGTAGCTAAGATACAGTAAATTAAGGTATGGAGTTTAAAGAAAAGGACAAATGAATGTTTCGCCTTGGTTTAATTCGCTGTAAGCCTTGTACACGTTGTGGCTTAGAAGTGAATGATCTTGAGCCAGAGTGTCCGCATTGTAAAGGCTTTTCAGACCTACAAGCAGTATATTTGAAGCAAGCTTACAAAGACGATTTAATACAAAGAAATAAAAGCTTAGCTAAGTTATTTTGTAAGCTAGCGGCAGTGGCCGTAATTATTACCCTTGTGGTGTTTTTTGTATAAAAAAACGCGATGTGAAAGCACATCGCGTTTGTAGTTTTGAGTTTAGCGCTTCAACGTTAGTGCGAAACGACAATTAAACGAATTGCATCAAGTTTAACTTGGGCTTTTTCGATGTAAGTAGTGAGTTCGCTACGCTGCTTATCAAAGAAGCTCAGCTCTTCATCACGAATATTCGGATTGATTTGCTTAAGTGCTGTTAAGCGAGCTTGCTCTTCACCAAGGGCGGTTTGCATTTTCTCTAGTGATTCAGCACGCAGTGTTTCTAGCTTTGTTTGTGCCATACCTTGTGCGCTGGTGATCATTGGGTGAATGGCACTTTGTAGCGCGCTGGCTAATTTACTTGCAGTTTGGCGACCAACCGCAGACAACTGCTGATTGAAAGCATCAAAAGCAACATTATCAGCCAGATTGTTACTGCCCTTATCTAATAAGATACGAATAGGCGTTGGTGGTAAGAAGCGGCCAACCTGAAGTGCTTTAGGCGCCATCGCCTCAGCAATGAAAATGAGCTCTACAAAGAAGGTACCAGCAGGTAGCTTTTTGTTTTTCAGTAACGCCACAGAGGCAGTACCAAAGTCATCATCACAAATCATGTCTAAGCTGCCTTGCACCATTGGGTGGTCCCAGCTGATGAAATGGGCGTCTTCTTGCGAAAGCGAGGTGCTGCGATCAAACGTTACTGTGATGCCATCATCTTTTAAACATGGGAAAGATGGATTTAGCATGTGCTCAGTTGGTTTTAAGATAATGGTATTTTCACCTTTATCTTCTTGGCTTACACCAAAAGTATCGAACACATTGATCATGTAACTTGGTAGTGTAAATTGATCGTCTAACTCTTCGATATCTGCAACAAGACTTTCTGCTCGGCCTTGGCCACTTGAATGCAGCTCTAGTAAGCGGTCACGACCACTTTCCATTTGCTTACGAAGCTTGGCATTTTGACCTGCCACTTGTTCTAGCAGTGGGTCTAGCTCTTCTTCATCGCAATTGTGTGCACCAATAAACTCAAGTAGTTCTTCGCCATACTCTTTATACAGCATTTGCCCTGTTGTCGATGTTGTTTCAAACGCATCTAAGCCTTCGTTGTACCAACGTAATAACACTTCCTGTGCGGTGTTTTCAAAATACGGCACATGAATGTTTACGTCTTGAGTTTGACCAATACGGTCAAGACGACCAATGCGTTGCTCAAGTAAGTCAGGGTTGAGCGGTAAATCAAACAATACTAAGTGATGCGAGAATTGGAAGTTACGACCTTCAGAGCCAATTTCAGAGCAAAGTAGAATTTGTGCGCTGTCGTACTCGTCGGCAAAGTAAGCGGCTGCACGGTCACGTTCAACAATCGACATACCTTCGTGGAAAACAGAGGCTTTAATCGCTTCACGCTCACGTAGAATCTGTTCTAGGCTAAGTGCGGTTTCGGCTTTAGCACAGATAAGCAGTACTTTTTCGTGTTTAAGGGTTTTTAACGTTTCGATTAACCAATCAACACGTGGGTCAAATGCGCCCCAGCTAGCATTTTCACCTTCAAACTCTTGGAAGATCTTTTCAGGAAATAAAGCTCGAAGGGCTGTTAGCTCAGCATTTTGAATGCCGCCCATGTTACCCAGTACCGACATCGCCGTTTTATATTGTTTAGGCATTGCCATAGGGTATGCATGAAGCTTACGGCTTGGGTACCCATCAATACCGCTACGGCTATTTCTAAATAAAATGCGACCCGTACCATGGCGGTCTAACAACATTGATAAAATTTCGTTGCGCGCCGTTTCATCACCTTTCTCTGCTTCGGCTAAAAGATCAGTGATATCGGTTTCTTTTAATAGCTCTTTTAATGTTGCACGAGACGCATCATCAAGGCCTTTTTCACCGAGTAATTGGTTGGCTGCTTCGGCAACCTCTTTGTAGTTACTTTCTTCTTCAACAAACGCATCGTAGTCGTAGAAACGATCTGGGTCGAGTAATTGCAGGCGTGCGAAGTGGCTGCGATGGCCTAGTTGATCCGGCGTTGCAGTTAATAAGATAAGGCCTGGAATGTCTTGGCTTAACTCCGCTATACGTTGGTATTCAGTGCTTGGTTTACCATTATTGATACTTAAATGGTGTGCTTCATCAACAACCAGTAAATCCCAATCAGCCAGAGTTGCTTGCTCAAACCAGCGTTTTTTCTTACTTAAAAATTCAAGGCTAGTAAGTACTAACTGTTCTGTTTCAAATACGTTTGGTGAGTCAGCAAAGGCTTCATCGCAACGCTCTTCATCAAAAATAGAAAAATGTAAGTTAAAGCGGCGTAGCATTTCTACTAACCACTGATGTTGAAGGTTTTCAGGCACAACAATCAGTACGCGACTAGCGCGGCCACTGATGATTTGTTGATGTAAAATCATACCTGCTTCAATGGTTTTACCTAAACCCACTTCATCAGAAAGTAATACGCGTGGCGCAAAACGTTTACCGACTTCTTGTGCGATATAAAGCTGATGCGGAATAAGGTTTGCTCGCTGACCAATTAAACCTTTTAAAGGTGATTGTTGGCGCTCAAACTGATGCTGCCAAGTTTGGTAACGTAGAGTGTAGCGGTCAAAGCGGTCCACTTGACCTGCAAATAAACGGTCTTGTGGTTTATTGAATTTGATAAAGTGATCTAAAAAAGTTTCTTTTAACTGTGCTTTTTCACCGTTATCAACGCGTGTGCCATGATAGCATAGTAACTCGCCTTGCTCTTCAACTGACTCAACTTCTAATTCCCACTCTTCAACGCTGCGAATAACATCACCTGGATTAAATGCGACACGAGTAACAGGTGCTTCTGTTAAAGAATAAACTCTGTTTTCTCCACTGGCTGGAAATAAAATGCTGACCTGGCGGCCTTCAAGGGCAACTACGGTGCCTAATCCTAAATCTGACTCAGTATCACTGATCCAACGCTGACCTAAGGAAAAATTCATGTATGTCTCGTCTATGAAGAAAAAAGGCGGCTATGTTACCTGTAACGCCATGCTACTTCAAGGCAGTAAACTCGCCGCACACAATTAAATTTAGTCAACCTTTTTAAGTCATTATTAAAGGTAAAAATTGTATGTATTCTAACCGGTTAAATAATTATATATTTGTTTGTCATAAAAAGGACTTTTGTCGTAAATAGACTAAACTGAGTATATACCTGACGAATAAACCATAGCTTCATCCGCCGCTTGTTTAGTTTATTGGGTATAGCATAAAAATCATAAAACGTAAGGAAAGTGCTATGGAAAAAGCTTCGAACCTTGATAGTAAAATGTATGTGCTTGATACCAATGTGTTACTCCACGAACCCCTCGCTTATTTATCTTTCCAAGAACACGATGTTGTTATCCCCATGACAGTATTAGAAGAGCTCGACCACATTAAAGATAGAAAACATGACGTTAGCCGTGACGCCCGTGTTGCTATTCGTGGTTTAGATGAAGTGCTAAAGGACGCTTCGCCAGAGCAAATGTTGCAGGGTGTCGCGCTCCCTAGTAACAAAAAGGCTAAAACAGATTCTCGTGGCCGCTTAATTATCGTTAATGACCATTTATTTGCAGACAGTATTTCAGGTTTACCAGGCAACGAAAATGACCACCGAATTATCAATTGTGCTGTGCATTTACAAAAGCAACATAGCGACAGCAAAGTGGTGCTTGTAACTAAAGACATCAATATGCGCCTCAAAGCGAAAGGGGCCGGGCTTAAATTTGTTGAAGATTACAGAACTGACCAATTAATTGATGACATAGCGTTGCTTACTAGTGGCTATAAAAAAATTGAAGGTGACTTTTGGCAACATGTTGGTGAGTGCGAAACAGAACAACAAGGCCGTGATACCTATCACCATGTTGCAAAAAGCACGATTAGCGATGTGTTCTGTAATGAATACATACTCGATGAAAGCGACCACTTTGCGGCTCGAGTAACAAGCTACGATGATAAACAAATTACTTTAAAAGATATCAGTGTTGAACGTTTGATGAGTCATACTGCTTGGGGCGTTAAACCAAAGAATGTGTATCAAGGAATGGCACTTGATGCACTGCTTGACCCAAGTATTGAACTAGTGATCTTAACCGGCCCCGCTGGTTGTGGTAAAACCTTACTCGCGCTTGCCAGCGCCCTTGAAATGATTATAGAAAAAGGCATTTACGATAAAGTTATTGTTACCCGTAATACTCCTGAAATTGCTGAATCAATCGGCTTTTTACCAGGCACGGAAGAAGAGAAAATGGCGCCTTGGTTGGCTGCGATCACCGATACCTTAGAGGTACTACATAAAGGCGATGAAAACCCAATTTCGAGTCGCAATTACATTATGGAAAAAGCCAACGTACAGTTTAAATCAGTAAACTTTATGCGTGGTCGCAGCATTCAAAATGCCGTTGTTATTTTACAACCCCGAATTGGGGGTATTTTAAAGTTTTTACCCCCTTGTTTTTATTGGCCTGTAGAAAAAGTAAAAAGAATTTCCAAAAAAATTGATTACCTTAGCTACTCTGAGCAGTCTCTCAACAATAAACCTTTACTCAAAATTTGTAATTTACAAGAAAAGTACAACACAAAGCCTAGCAACGATTCAATCTTTTGGGAGGCTGCGTAATGAAAAGCTCTATTGATAATCGAAATCCTCGTGTACTAGACACATCTGCATTAGTACATGATCCAAAATCTATTTTTAGCTACAAAGATGATATTTACATCTGTCTAACTGTCCTTGAAGAGCTTGATAACCTGAAAGAAAGAACTAATAAATCGGTAAGTGCCGATGCCCGTATGTGCATTAGAATGCTTGAAGACATTATAAATGGACATACAGCCGAGGAAATGGAAATAGGTATTCCTTTACCATCTACCGAAACAGCCCAGAGAGGAAAGCTTTTCATTGGAATTGACACTCAATTGGATCTGGCTAAGGAGTTAAAGCACGGGATAGGAAGTGATGCTGATAACAGAATAATTAATTATGCTTTATATCTTCAAAAAGAACTCAATAAAGACGTAATAATTGTTAGCCGTGACATTAATATGCGCTTGAAAGCTCGAACCGTAGGGGTCATGGCAGAAGACGTTGCCGTAGATAATCAAATATCAGATATTGATCTTTTATACACAGGGGTACAAGCCTTTAAAGGAGATCTTTTTGATCGAATTAAATCAGACAAAGACTTCAAGGTTTCAGGAGAAGTTTATACTTTCCCAATAAGTCTATTTAATGATGAAGTTCAGCCAAACATGTATTGGTACGATGAAGCTGGACACATTGGGCGAATTTCAGAAGTAACAGATACTGAGGTATTCACAAAGCTATTGCCTCGTAAACAAGAAAAAGTATGGGGCATTTTGCCTAAAAATCAGCGTCAGTCGGTAGCTTTAAGCCAATTAACAGACCCTTACTATGATTTAAATATCATCCTTGGTCCTGCTGGCTCCGGAAAAACTTTTTTGGCAGTTGCTTCGGCGCTGCATCAAGTATTGGAGTTGAAAAAGTACAAAAAAATCGTTGTGGTGCGCTCCAGAGACTTTATGGACGACGATCCGGGATTCTTACCGGGGGATTTAACTGAAAAATCAATGCCTCTTCTGGCAGGTATTACTGACGCATTAATTTCGATGCACTCGGATGATAATCATGAAGGAAATGTCTACGCTACAGTCGAGCATGTGATTGAAAAAGCCAATATAGAATTTACTAGCATGGCTTATTTTCGTGGCCGTTCAATAGACGATGCTGTTTTAATCATTGATGAAGCTCAAAACATGACTAGAGCGCAAATCAAGGGCATGTTAAGCCGTGGTGGGAAAAATTGTCGGACAATCGTATTGGGCAACCTAGCCCAGATTGACGATAAGTTTGTAACACCTGCTTCTTCTGGTGCAAGTGCGGCTGTTAATGTGTTTCGTCATTATGAAAAAGGATCAGTGCTGATTTTTGATGAAGTAGAGCGTAGTAGCTTGGCTGAATTCACTGAAAAGAATATGTAGGCATCAAACTACCATTCACATTTCCTTATAATATTGCGACAATGGCCACTGCTTTTTGCAGTGGCTTTTCAGAGAAGCCCGTTCCCACGAAAACAGGACGAAATGGATTTACTCTGAACTAAAAGATTAAATATTCACATAAAAACTGAGTGACATAGGTGCGTGGCCTAGCGTTGCCGTTTTTTGGTGTATTGATGTCTTTTAAAAAAGAAGACCTGCTAGTAAATATAAAAAGGCAGGCAAAACGATTATCTAAATTATTAACTATTCCCCTTGGACAAGCCCAAGAAGGGGCAGCTATTTGTCTATATGGCTGTGACAGTTACAGCGATTTACTAGTAAAAATAAAAGCTGAATCCTTTGACAACCCAATGATAGCACTGTCTGCACTCTCACCAAACTCGGAAATATTTTTAGTAAAAATATTAGCTAGCCACCTAGATAGCATTATTGGAAATTTTGAAAAAAAATTTCCCGGCTCCAATATAAATGAAGAGATGGTCGTATCCTTGTTTGGGCTTAGCTTTTCAGAGTTCAAACTCAAAATATCTACCTAAAGTTGTACAAATACGTAAGTTGTCATTTTGTTTTTTGGCGATATTATAATAAGAAGGCTGAACGGACAGCCTACGCCTACACATGTTTTTCGCCTTGAAAAACGTGAACAGTGAAGCGGAGCATCCGTAAAAATTTGGTTATTTGAACAATAAATAAAGCAATGTGTTGGTAGGCCATTGTTTATTGGAAAGTTGTTTGGAGAACTAAGTGATCTCACTTTATCAATTAAAGAATAAGCTCAATAAACAAGCAAAAGAGTTTGCTGAGTTATTAGAGTTTCCTGATCTTTACGCCCAAGGCCTGTGGGCTAGAGGTGTTTATAACTGCCCTCATTTTTCTGATACCCATAAATATCTCTCTGAAGTATTTGAAAAGAAAAAGCTGGACTCAATTCTAAAGCACGATTCCCTGAAATATTTAATGATCAACGAATACGATGATCAAGAAATTATTGAATCGCTTCATAAAGAAATTGAGTCAATGGCAAACCGTATTGAAAGCCTGATGCTGGTAGATATCGAAACATTAGAGTTAGTTTCAGTGATATACCAAGTTTTAGGGTTGCCTGAAAATGCCAAGTTTATTGTAAATACAGGTGCAGACTTCCGCTTAGAGTGGCGACCATACTTTGATGCCTTTGATGATCCGTTGATAGTTCAATATGCAGATTTAAAAGTTCATGGTTGTTATTTCAGGCTAATCGCTTGCAAGTTTCCGTTTGAAAAGCTTTCCTTGGATGACATTAGAAAATACATGTACATCAATCATGTAAACCATAATGGTGAGTTTGAAGGCTGTATTTCTGAAGGAAATACATTTTCTAAGCATGTGCACTGGCTGGTGTTGACACTTGAATTATTCAGTAGCGGCAAAGTAAATAAGGCTCAGTTCAATCCAACAACCTTCAAAATCGAAGGTATGCGCTATTTGGTATATGGCTTCCCATTGATTCCTTCCTTTGTATCTGATTGGCACAAACCTGATTTATGTCTACGAGTCAAAAATCTAGATGGCGATCAGAAGTTCATTGTTCGTATCGAACAGCAAGATCTTGTTTTTTATGCGAGGCGCGTTGATACCAACTTTTTTAACACAATCGATTATGAAAAATACATTTCGTTGTATCAATCTAGTGTTCTGTCACATTTTGATGCTGACAACAATTTGCTTAAAGTTGATGGGGTTAAATATCTAAGTTTTTTTCGTCCTTTTTCTGTAGAAGATATGAAAGGAGTTCAAGCATGAGACCTAGAGTAAAACTAACCAACGCAAAACTTATCTCAATTCAATCTGATACAGAGGAAAAAGTTGAACGGGTGCTTTACGGCACATTTGCTGACGAAAATGAAAATGGTAAAGAAGGAGATGCTTTATTCACGATAAAGGTTTTGGAAATCAATGGTCTAGAAAGTAAGTGCTTTGGTGTTGACTTTTATATCTTAGATGCTGAATCTAAAGAGTTTGATGTAAATGCATTTGAGTTTAATTTAATGCATGAGTGTATGTATTCTCCTAATGAGTTATTAGAGCTGCGAGATATGCTCCCGGCTAGTTATTAGTAAGGGAATACGTTGGATAGAATATATTTAAAGGATGCCTACATAGTATCTGTTTACGACTATAAAGAATTTGAAAAAATATTTCTTGGCGAGTTTTTATCAGGGGGGGTTATTGAAGATGAAACATTCAGGTTTCGGCCATTTCAGCAAATCGTGACTTCAAAGATTGTTAGCAAATCTGCTGATGAGGATAAGTTAGAAATATACACACATAGTGGGAGTTGTTATGTGATTGATGCTGACCATAAGTTAATTGATATTTCATTTGTTGAACTGGTTGTTATGAGAGCAGGAGCTTATTCGGCAGATCGAGTTTTAGAAATGAGAGAGCAACTTAAGTCTCAAAATAAAAGCCATTGAATAGCGAAGATAAGAAGTCTGATGAGATTATTATTTGTCACTTACCTCTTTGAAAAATTTGACGATAATCAAATATTCATAAATGTTTATACAGCATCAATTGACTTAGTCAAAAATTTGCATTAGTATTAGAGATGTATATTTGTAAGAGAATTTTATGTCTAAAGCATTTTCAAAAGTCTTAGTAATGACGCTTATGCTGGTTGCCTTTGTAGGGCAAGCATTTGCGTATTCTGCTATGCCTTGCGAAATGTCATCAGGTTCTCACGAATCACACATGAACATGAACATGGATCATGGTGATATGAATAAAAGCAGTAATGGTCAATCAGAAGATTGTTGTGACGTTGAATGTATTTGTCCTGCAAATGCTTGCTCATCTACGACAGTCCTAAATTCCAGTATTGATTCGACAGATATTCAAATATTCAGTGAATCTGTAGCTGCTCTGCAATCTAAACAACCTCATTCAATTTCCACTTCCCTTTATCGTCCACCAATTTTTGCCTAATACAGGATTAGTGCGTCCAAATTTCTCGCACATGTAATTAATTTTTCTGTTAGTCAATATAGCGTCGTAGCGCTATAGATATTTTCCAGCGATGTCTGGGGGCAAAAATGATCAATAAGTATTTAAAAATAGCAGTAGTAATGCTGCTTTCACCTGCGTTTGCAAACGCCAACGAACATAACCATGCACACAATAACGACGTAACACCTTTGGAGTTAATCGTTTATAAAACCCCTACTTGTGGGTGTTGTAAAAAATGGATAACTCATATTGAAGACAAAGGGATCGTTGCGCATTCCAAAGATTTCCGAAACATCGGCAACATCAAAACTAAGTATGGTATCAAACCTAATTACCGTTCATGCCACACGGCAGTGAGTAGAAATGGATTTGCCTTTGAAGGTCATATACCTGCTAAATTTATTCAGCAGTTCTTATCAGAAGAACATCCCAATGCGATTGGGCTTTCAGTTCCAGCAATGCCAGTTGGCTCTCCCGGTATGGAAGTCGATGACCGCTTTATGCCATACAACGTGTTAATTCTATTTAAAGATGGAACGAGCAAAGTCTATGCAAAAGTTAAGACATACGAGGAGCAATTCTAATGAAATTGAACTCTTCAAACCTTACTTCACTTTCAACTGCATTAATACTCGGCTTATCTGTATTCTCAGCTCAAGCTGAGAAAGTAGTGTCGCTTGAACAAGCTATCACCTTAGCTCAGCAAAATGATCCTTGGCTTCATGGTAGCCGATTGAAACAAAGTGCAGTTGAAAATAGAAGTATTGCTTCAGGTACTTTGCCTGATCCGAAAGTATCGCTAGGGATAATGAATTTACCAACAGATACTTGGGATTTAGATCAGGAAGGAATGACTCAGCTAAAGGTTGGCGTCTCTCAAATGTTTCCGAGAGGCGACAGTCTAGAGATCAAGAAAGACCAGTTACAAATTGAGTCCACGAAATTTCCACTGTTACGAGAGGATCGTAAAGCTAAGTTGAAAAGCCAAGTGTCACAACTTTGGTTAGATGCTTACTTAGCCCAACAAACTATTAAATTGATTGAAGATGATTGGTCTCTCTTTGAGCAGATGGCGGAAGTGGCTAAAGCTAGCTATTCAAACGTTGTTGGTAAAACTAGACAGCAAGATGTTATTCGTGCTCAGTTGGAAATCGTGCAGTTAGATGACAGATTAACTTCGCAAAAGCAGAAACTAGAAACGACAATCGCTCGTCTCAATGAGTGGCTTCATATTTACGATGCGGATCGTTTGAATGAATCATTCAACTTTGACGCGCAACCATTAGAGTTTAGCGTCTCAAAAGAATTGCCTTCGATTCAATTGAATAATCCAACAGTCCTAAAAGCATCTAATTACTCAAGAAATCTATTGGCTCAGGAGCTTTCGAATCACCCAGCCATACTTGCGATTGATATAAAACGCAAAGCTTCAGAAAAAGGAATTGAGTTAGCCAAACAGCAATATGAGCCGCAATGGGGTGTTAATGCTAGTTATGCCTATCGCGACAATATGCCCTCTGGTGATAGCCGAGCTGATTTATTTTCTGTTGGGGTAACGTTTGATTTACCCTTGTTTACCGAGAACAGACAAGATAAGCAAGTTGCAGCTTCTATTGCAGATTCAGAGACTATTAAAACCGAGAAACTATTACTGACAAAGCAAATGATCAGTGTTTTAGAAAAAGAACTAAGACAGCTTAAACGCTTATCAGATAGACAATCTATCTATCAAGAACAACTCCTTAAACAAACTCATGACCAAGCAGAAGCGTCATTGACAGCCTACACAAATGATGATGGCGATTTTGCCGAAGTTGTTCGAGCAAGAATTGCCGAATTAAATACCAGAATATCAGCTTTAAGAATTGATGTTGACGCACTTAAAACAGTTGCTCGTATCAACTATTTCTTTGCGCATTCTCAATCTAACTCAAATGCTGAACATAAGTCGATGCAAACTTCACACAAAACTAATCAGCACTTATCCAGTCAGCAATTTGGAGAAAAATAATGTCAACGAATACAAAAACAATTATTGCCATCATCATTGGGGCAGCACTTGGTGCTGGAGCATTGAGTTTATATCAAGGTACTGGCTCAAACAGTAATAGTAATGAAGCAACATCAGGAGAAAAAAAGCCTCTGTATTGGGTTGCACCGATGGATTCTAATTACCGCCGGGACAAGCCCGGTAAGTCGCCTATGGGGATGGATCTAATTCCAGTGTATGAGGAAGGATCATCTGGTGATGACTTTGGCCCCGGAGCAGTAAAAATTGCGCCTCATGTAGTGAATAACCTTGGGGTTCGCACTGCACCTGTTGAACTGAAAAATATGCATACTGAAATCTCAACGGTAGGTTATGTTCAATATGATGAAGATAAGCTAATTCATATCCACCCACGGGTTGATGGCTGGATTGATAAACTTTACATCAAAGCAGCAGGTAACCCTGTAGAGAAAGGGCAGCCTCTTTATACACTATATTCTCCTCAGTTAGTTAATGCTCAGGAAGAGCTGTTAATAGCGTTAAAGCGCAACAATAGTTCTTTAATTTCAGCAGCCAAAGATCGCCTAAAAGCGTTACAGCTTTCAGCAGACTTTGTTCAAAAGCTAGAAAAGACACGAAAGGTTCAGCAAACAATTACCTTTTATTCACCACAAGCAGGTGTTGTCGATGGTTTGAAGGTTAGAGAAGGTTTTTATGTAAAGCCGGGAAACACCTTATTAAGCATTGGCCAGCTAGATCAAGTTTGGGTTGAAGCAGAAGTGTTTGAACGTGACGCAGCCTTAATTAAAAAAGGACTTCCTGTATCAATGACACTGGATTATTTACCCGGTGAGGACTGGGCTGGTGTCGTTGATTATGTTTATCCAACATTGAACAGTAAAACACGCACACTCCGAGTGAGATTGAAATTTGATAACACAGACTATCAATTAAAACCAAATATGTTTGCACAAGTCTCTATTCACGCTAATCAAGCTGATAGCACCATCCTCGTGCCTAAAGAAGCCGTTATTAGAACAGGTAAACAGGACAGAGTAGTACTTGCGTTAGGTGATGGGCAATTTAAATCTATTGAAGTGACTATTGGCCGGGTTGATATCGACAGCATCGAAATATTAGACGGCTTAAATGAAGATGACGTTGTGGTGACATCTGCCCAATTCTTGATTGATTCTGAATCAAGTAAAAGCTCTGACTTTAAACGAATGACTCATGATGAAGTGCCTAACTCTGTTTGGATGCAAGGGGATGTTAATAGTGTTATGGCAGGGCACCGCATGGTTAATATTTCACATGGCCCTGCTGAAGCTTGGGATTGGCCTGAAATGGTTATGGATTTTACTGTGGCTGAAAAAGTCGATATTGACTCATTAAAGTCAGGTCAATCTTTGCACTTTGAAGTGAGCAAAACCGAAGACGGTGGATATGAAATTACTGGAATTCATATCATGAGTGAGCCTGAAGTATCATCAGCAACAGTATCTGGTTTGATTAATGCGATTGATATTGATACACGGATTCTAAATATTAGCAGAGGCCCAATAGAGAAATGGGATAGACCTGCTGCGACGATGGATTTTATCGTCGCGGACAATATAGAAATGGTTGATTTCAATGTCGGTGATAATGTCACTTTCACTTTTGAGGTTAGAGATGACTTAGTTATCACTGACATTTCTCTTGAATCAGATGAACAACACGGCAAGGAAAATAAAGCTGCTGTTGATCATTCTAATCATTAAGTGGGAGAAAAATAATGATTGAATCAATTATTAGATGGTCTATCGGCAATCGTTTCTTTGTTTTGTTGATTACCTTAATTATCGCGTTTGGTGGTTTGTATTCATTACAAAAAACACCAGTAGATGCACTCCCCGATCTTTCTGATGTGCAGGTGATAATTAAGACGAGCTATCCGGGACAGGCACCACAAGTAGTGCAGGATCAAGTGACATTTCCTCTTACTACAGCGATGTTATCAGTGCCGGGGGCGCAAACTGTTCGTGGTTACTCATTTTTTGGTGATTCCTACGTCTACATTATTTTTGATGACGATACTGATTTGTATTGGGCTAGAAGCAGAGTACTTGAATACTTAAGCCAAGTAGCATCAAGCCTGCCTGATTCGGCAAAACCTCAATTAGGACCTGATGCAACAGGTGTGGGTTGGGTATACATTTACGCTTTAACAGATAAGTCTGGAAACCATGATCTAAGCCAATTAAGAAGCATTCAAGACTGGTTCTTAAAGTATGAACTACAAACTGTTCCGGGCGTGTCCGAAGTTGCCGCCGTTGGTGGTATGGTTAAGCAGTATCAAGTGCAAGTAGATCCTGATAAATTGAGAGCTTACGATATTCCTCTAAGTTTAATACAAATAGCCTTACAAAAAGGGAACAAAGAAACTGGCGCATCCGTTGTGGAAATGGCTGAAGCTGAATATATGGTTACCGCAACGGGGTATATTCAATCAGTTAGTGATATAGAGAAAATCCCACTTGGTATTAACGAACAAGGCACGCCATTGCGTATTGGTGATGTTGCTACCGTTAATTTAGGGCCTCAAATGCGCCGTGGTATCGCAGAGCTTAATGGTGAAGGCGAAGTTGTTGGTGGTGTTGTCGTTATGCGCTTTGGTGAAAACGCTCAACAAACCATAAACGGGGTAAAAGAAAAACTTGAATCGCTTAAATCTTCTCTACCAGAGGGGGTGGAGATTGTCCCTGTTTATGACAGATCGAAGTTAATAGATCGTGCTGTTGATAATCTTTGGAGCAAGTTGCTAGAGGAGCTTGCAGTCGTTGCTATTGTCTGTGTGGCTTTCCTATTTCATCTTCGCTCATCTATTGTGGCAGTTGTTACTCTGCCATTAGGTATCTTGGTGTCGTTCATTATCATGTATATGCAAGGCATCAATGCCAACATTATGTCTTTAGGCGGTATCGCTATTGCGATTGGTGCGATGACTGATGGTGCAATAGTGATGATTGAAAATATGCACAAGCATATGGAGAAAACACCACTAACAGATGAAAATCGCTGGCAAATTGTTGCTAAGGCTGCGAGTGAAGTAGGCCCTGCACTATTTTTTAGCTTACTGATCATTACAGTCTCATTCTTACCTGTATTTATCTTGGAAGCGCAAGAAGGAAGAATGTTCTCTCCGCTCGCCTATACAAAAACCTATGCAATGGCGGCATCAGCAGGTTTGGCGATCACATTGGTGCCTGTTTTGATGGGCTACTTTATTCGAGGCAAAGTTGTTTCTGAAAAGAAAAACCCGTTAAACCGATTATTGATTGCTATCTACATGCCTGTTTTAAAGCAAGTCATGAAGTTTCCAAAATCGACAATAGTAGCAGCAATATTAGTGACTATCGTTGGCTTTTGGCCTGTCGATAAAATTGGTAGTGAATTCATTCCGCCATTGGATGAAGGCGATCTCATGTATATGCCTACTACCTATCCCGGTATTTCAATTGGTAAAGCAAGGGAGTTATTGCAGCAAACAGACAAGCTTATTCGCACTGTGCCAGAAGTTGAAACTGTATTTGGTAAAGTAGGAAGAGCTGAAACTGCAACCGATCCTGCACCTTTAACCATGATTGAAACCTTTATTCAATTGAAGCCACGAGAGCAGTGGCGAGAGGGTGTGACTACTGAATCGTTAAAAGCTGAGTTTGATAAATTGGTTAAGTTTCCGGGCTTAACGAATGCTTGGGTTATGCCAATCAAGACCCGAATCGACATGTTAGCAACAGGCATAAAAACGCCTGTGGGTATTAAAGTCGCCGGACCAGAGCTTGATGTGATTCAGGAAATCGGCCAACAAATAGAGCAAATTTTACCCGAAGTTACAGGCACAGCATCAGTTTACTCAGAGCGAGTTGCAGGTGGACGATATATCAAGGTTGATATTTCACGCGATAAGGCAAGTCGCTTTGGGTTAAACATCGAAGATGTTCAACAAGTGGTTTCTACAGCTATTGGTGGTATGAACGTTACCCAAACGGTAGAAGGTCAAGAGCGTTACCCTGTTAACTTACGCTATCCGCAAGACTATCGAGACTCTCCTGAGCAGCTATCACGATTACCTGTTGTAACACCAAGTGGTCAACGCATTGCACTAGGTGATGTCGCAGATATTCGAGTTGAGAACGGTCCGCCGGGAATTAAGAGTGAAAATGCTCGTTTAAATGGCTGGACGTTTATCGATATAGACGGTGTTGACGTAGGTACTTATGTTGAAAGTGCAAAAATACACTTGGCTAATAATCTAAAACTACCAGCAGGTTATTCAATTACTTGGGCTGGGCAATACGAATATATGGAAAGAGCGAAAGAAAAGCTCACCTATGTATTGCCTTTAACACTCGCCATTATTGTTATTCTACTTTACTTAAACTTCAGAGCGTTTAGTGAGGTGGCTATCATTATCGTTACCTTGCCGATGGCGATGATTGGTGGCTTATGGTTGATGTATCTGGAAGGGTTTAACTTCTCTGTGGCTGTTGGCGTGGGCTTTATTGCTCTAGCTGGGGTAGCGGTTGAGATTGGTGTGATAATGTTGGTCTATCTCAATCAGGCACTTGCTGAGCTTAAGGAAAAAGCTGAAGAGCGAGCTGAACCTATCTCTGATGATGCATATCAAGATGCATTATTGCACGGTGCAGGCTTACGAGTTCGTCCAGTAATGATGACAGTTGCAACAATCATTATCGGCTTGATGCCCATTTTATATGGTACAGGAACAGGTTCGGAGATTATGAGTCGTATTGCTGCACCTATGGTAGGCGGAATGACAAGTGCTGTGCTACTCACTCTTATTGTGCTCCCAGTAATTTACTCAATCGTTAAAAAGCCAGAATTAAACGCCTTTAACAAGGAGCTTTCTAAGGCGGAGCTAAAAAGTAATGCTTAGCACGGCTAGAAAATATCACAAATGGCTAATGGCATTTGTCGGAATACAATTCCTCTTCTGGTCTATTACAGGCGTGTATATGGTGACTATGGATATTCACTATATACACGGCGAAACCTTGGCTAAGAGTGAGGAAGCCAAAATAGATTTAGCAAGTATGGATTACTCCATTGTAAAGCTAGCTGCGGATTATCCTAAAGCTAGCCAAGTTACACTTACTCAAAGTATGGGCCGTCCTTTGTATTCTTTTATTAATGGAGAAAATGGAAAAGTAGCAATAGATGCTAAAACTGGAGCTGTTCAGGCACTTGTAGATGAAATCAAGGCTAAAGAAATCGCACAATACCATTATGCGCTGAATCATCAAATCGACAGCGTAAGGTTGATTAAGTCAGCGACAAACTTGCCTGCTGAGTTGTCCCCAAGGCATTTACCTGTTTGGAGAGTGACGTTTGAGCAATTCTCCACACCGACATTTTATATAAGTCAACAAACAGGATCACTTGTTGCCAAGCGTCATGATTACTGGCGATTGTTTGATTGGATGTGGCGGTTCCACATTATGGATTACTATGATGGAGAAAACGTATCTAACTGGTTTTTGTTCTTGGTCGCAACTCTAGGTCTAATGGGAGCAATTACTGGCGCAGTATTGACTTATTACCGAGTGCTTTCCCCAAATAAAAAGGGAGTCATTTGATGCGACTATTTAAGTTAAATACAACGATACACAAGTGGCTTTCTTTATTTGTTGGTTTACAACTGCTTATTTGGTTGGGAACGGGCCTTTACTTCAATTTGATGGATCACAGTAAAGCCAGTGGTAATGAACTTAGAGTTCATTCTCATCATGAAGGTAGCATTACAGGCTTTGACCTATTCCCTATTAAAGACATTACTAGTAATGCTCCGCAGGAAGTAAACCTTATATGGGTTTTACATCAGCCTTACTATCATTTTGTGTTCGATAAGGGGCAGCATAGCTATCAAGAACGCCACTCAAAGCTATTTGATGCTGTAACAGGAAAGCCATTTAATTTGTCTGAAGAACAAGTACTAACTTTGGCAAAAAACTCCTACTCAGGACAGGGTAAGTTAACTACTCCAGTGTTATCTCAACCTCCGTTTTCTGATCACGTAAGGCAGCAAAATCCTATGTGGCAAGTTGCCGTTGAGGATGAGAACAATACAACTATTTATTTAGATAGTATTACAGGTCAAGTACTTCGCCATGCCAATGATGATTTCAGATTGAAAGATCTGATGATGAAGCTTCACTTTATGGACTATGGCAATTCTGGAGGATTTAACCATTGGTTGATCATTGCATTTGCTTTTGCAACGCTATTCCTTTCAATTACTGGTGTTACTTGGCTGATACAACAGTATCGAAGTGGTTTACTGAAGCTAGGTTGGGGCACTAACAGGCAAAAAGTGGCAGTGACGTTTTCCAATGAAAATACTATTACTGACATCTCAGCAGTTGGTCGCTCAACTGTACTAGAAGGGCTAGCTAGTTCACATGTATACCTTCCTTCAGGTTGCGGTGGTGGCGGTACTTGTGGCAAATGCGTGTTCTTAAGTTCAACTAAATTACCTATCACACTATCTGAACAGGAACATTTATCTCAGGAGCAACTTAAGGAAGGTTATCGGCTTGGATGTCAGCATAGGTTCTCTGAAATTAGTTCGATTGAAGTTAATACTGATCGCAATATTGAAAATCATGAGCTAGTTGTGGTTGCGACTAATTTCATTACTCCTTTTATCAAGGAAGTGAAATTTAAGCTGAAATCAGGCAAACAGTTGGCATTTAAAGCTGGTGCATATATGCAATTTGATGTGCCAGCAGGGATGAATAGCTTACGTCCAGATGATATGCCAGAGTGCTATGAAAAATACTGGGATAGCTACTATCATGGAAAATTTTCTCATAACGGTGTAACTCGCCACTACTCATTAGTTAACTTTGACGAGGAGTCTGATGAGTTAATGTTTAATATCCGTTGGCAGACCGCAAAGAATGGTTTTAAAGCAGGAATAGGTTCAAGTTATTTAGGTTCACTCCAAGTAGGTGAAACGATAACTGCAAAAGGCCCTTTTTCTGATTTTTATGCCACTTCAAATAAAAAAGTTAGTCGCGTGTTTATTGGTGCGGGTTCAGGACTTGCACCACTGAGGTCTATTATTTTTGAACAGTTGAAAAAGCATAAAGATAAAAGTGGTTTGACTCTTATCTATGGTGCGCGAACTGAAGATGACTTGCTATACCATAATGAATTGAAGTCACTGAGTGAGAAGCATAAAAACTTCTCTTATATTCCTACTCTTTCTAATCCTTCAGAAGAATGGCAAGGGCACTCAGGCTATGTTCAAAAAGTACTTCTGCCGTATATGAACCAAAAATCAGAACTGCTTTTGGCTGAGTTTTACTTGTGCGGTCCAGAAGCAATGATGAGTGAAGTGGAAAAAATAATTACAGATGCTGGGATTCCAAGTAATCAAATTTTCAAAGATAAATTTAGTCGTTAATCCATTAAATAAATAGAGGTATATATGAAAACATTAATTAAATTTTTAACCGTAATCAGTGTCGTTTTTAGTAGTGCGGTATTTGCGCATGTGCATCTTGAAAAAAGTGTGCCTGCTGATAATGCAATGCTAATGAATCCTCCAGAAGAGTTAACTTTGGTGTTCACCAAAGAGGTACGGGTTGTAAAAGTTTCATTGGCCAATAAACAAGGCGAAGAATTTAAATTTGGATTCGAGCCTTCTAAAGTCGCTACTAGCAAATTTACATGGAAACTACCTAAATTAGCTCCTGCAAACTATGCTGTGGATGTAACCTTCTTAGGTAACGATGGTCATAAAATGAAACATAGCTTCGGCTTTATGGTTCACTAAAATAGGCGGTGTGATTGATATGGAAATGTATATCTGGAATACAGTCATTGTACTGTCAAAAATTGTATTTTACGTCGGCTTTGCCTGTATTGCTGGTTATACATTTTTCAGGCAAATATTTGAGAATAATGAATCTCATACTAATGCTGTAATAGCGAATTTAACGTGGACAAGAACTTATATAGTTATGGCTTTGATCGCTAATATTACTTGGTTCTTTGCCAGTACTGGTGCAATGGCAGAAGAGGGAATTCAGGGGGCGATAGACGCTGATATATTGGCTATTATGTGGGACTCCTCTGTCGGCACTGGAGCTTTGCTTCGAGCGCTTGGGCTAGTTACCGCAATAATCGCTTTAGCTTTAAGGTTCAAACTCGCTGTGAACTCGTACTTAAAACAAAGCGCTTTAATGTTGAGTTTATTAATCCTTGCATACTCATTCACGTTACTGGGTCATATTTCTGAGTTAGGCACAATTGAAAAAGGCTTGCTTATTTTGCATGTGCTCGTTATGGCATGGTGGTTTGGGGCGTTATTGCCACTAAAACAGGCTTGCCATCAGCTAAGTTATGCAGAACTTCATTTGCTGATGGAAAGCTTTGGCAAACAAGCAAGTTTTACATTGAGCCTATTGTTGGTAGCAGGCCTCTGGCTCGTGATTCAATTGGTCGGAAGTCTTGATGCACTAATAAGCTCAAGTTACGGACAAACACTGTTGTTTAAATTGGCCCTTGTAGTGTCTATTTTGGCACTTGCTGCTAAACATAAACTAATACTCGTTCCACAACTTAAAAATAGTCAAGGCAGAGAGGCTTTATCTAAATCTATCTCGATAGAAATGGTAGTAGCTTTTGCCATTTTATCTGTAACGGCTGGGCTTACTAGTGTTGTTGGCCCTGCAAATTAAAACCTAAAAGAGAAAATGAAAATGAAAACAATAAATATCCTACTCGTTTTATTAATGACGTTTAGTTTCGCAGCAAACGCTCATGGTGATAAGAATAAAGACAAAGGATTGTTTAAAGGTGTAGATACACCAGCCGCAAAAGTTGTTTTGGCATTTCATCAAGCACTTGAAACTGGCAATCAAAAACAGGCTAGAGCGCAGTTAGCGGATGATGTCACCATTTTCGAGGGAGGCCGCGTTGAAAGGAGCGCTGATGAATATGCTCATCATCATATGTTGTCGGATATGAAGTATTTAGCAGCGATGAAGAGCGACACACTTGAACATCAAGTGACGATACTTGGAAATACAGCTATCTCTGCCTCGCGTAGTCAAACTAAAGGTACTTACAATGGTGAAGAACGTGATTATCAAGGGATGGAAACAATGGTTCTCGAAAAGCAAAACGGTGAATGGAAAATTAAGCACATTCATTGGTCACACTAATTTATTGGTCAAACCTCGGAGAGTAAAATGAGAATTAAAGATCCATTACATCAAATTTCTACACCGCGTAGACGCTTTGTACAAGGTTTAGCTGCTGGCGGTATATTAGCTGCTTTTCCAAGCATTCTTCATGCTGCTTCATCTTTAGTGGCTGGAACAATAACAGGTACTGTGCCCGAACTAAGTGGAGAAATAATAGATCTGGTGATAGATGAGTCACCCGTAAACTTCACAGGTGTTGTAAGAATGGCTACAACAATCAATGGCTCAATACCAGCTCCTACCTTGCGCCTCAGAGAAGGTGATGACGTTACTATCAGGGTAACTAATAAATTATCAGTGCCGAGTTCAATTCATTGGCATGGGATCATTCTTCCGTATCAAATGGATGGCGTACCGGGTATTAGCTTTAAAGGTATAATGCCGGGTGAAACCTTTGTTTATAAATTTAAGCTGCAACAAAGCGGCACATATTGGTATCACTCACACAGTGGCTTTCAAGAAATGACAGGTATGTACGGCGCATTAATTATTGAGCCAAGAGAAAAGGATATTATTAGTGCTGACAATGAGCATGTTATCCAATTGTCTGATTGGACTGATGATGACCCAATGGATTTGTTCCGCAAGTTAAAAGTACAGAGCGATGTATTTAACTTTAATCAACCTACTGTTCCAGAGTTTTTTGATGACATTTCAAATAGCAGCGTTTCAAATGCGCTACAACGCCGGGAAATGTGGAATAAAATGAGAATGAACCCTACAGATCTTGCAGACTTATCAGCATCTGCAATGACTTTTTTAATGAATGGTTGTGCGCCTTTGACAAACTGGCGTGGAATGTTTAAAGCTGGCGAAAAGGTTAGGCTTAGATTTATTAACGGTTCTAGCAATACGTTTTTTGATGTAAGAATACCTGAGCTGAAGTTAACAGTTGTACAAGCTGATGGACAAAATGTTGAACCTGTGACAGTAGATGAATTTAGATTTGGTCCCGGTGAAACTTATGATGTACTTGTCGAGCCAAAAAATGATGCATATACGATTTTTGCACAAAGCATGGATCGCTCAGGTTATGCTAAAGGTACTTTATCAATGGCACCTAATATTGATGCACCAGTACCTGCTCTAGATCCCGTTGAATGGTTAACGATGACAGATATGATGGGGAATATGGCCCAAGGTGGTGAGCATTCCGCGATGGCAGGTATGGCAGACATGTCGGGCATGAATTCTAATAAAATGGATCATAGTGCAATGGGTCATGGAGCGATGGCAATGGATCATAGTAAACATGGAATGACTAAAAACCCATTAGCTGTTGCTAGCACTAAAGTGCGTCATGCAAAAACAGAGTATGGAGCTTCTGTTGATATGCGTGTTGATATGCCTAGAACAAACCTTGATGATCCCGGTATAGGTTTACGTAAAAATGGACGCCGTGTTTTAACACTTGCAGATTTACATTCTCTTGAGGGAATTACAAACCAGCAAGAGCCAGAGGCTGAAATTGAATTACATTTAACTGGAAACATGGAGCGTTATAGCTGGTCATTTGATGGCTTGGAATTTGGAAAAAGCACGCCAGTTCACATGAAGCATAATCAACGTTTAAGAGTTATTTTACAAAACGATACAATGATGACACATCCCATGCACCTGCATGGTATGTGGAGCGATTTGGAGAATGAAAAAGGTGATGTACAGGTTCGTCGCCATACTATCCCTGTACAACCAGCGCAAAGAATTAGTTTTTTAACAACACCTCATGACGTAGGTCGCTGGGCATGGCATTGCCATTTATTATTCCACATGGATGCAGGTATGTTTAGAGAGGTAGTTGTATCATGAAAAAATTAATACTAACCAATACGTTAAGACTATTATTAATAGGTTTGCCCCTTATAAGTGTATCTGTATCTGCAAAAGATGAGATGACTGAGATGGGTGATTCTAAAATGCAAGCACAAGGTGGAGATGCACCTAAAGATGCTAGAGACCCCCATGCTTATGCAGCAGGTACAACTTTGACTGAAGGTCCTTATGCACTCAGTAGCGACAAACGACTGACTTTGGCAGATGAGCATTCATTTTACGCGCTACTAGGGGATCGTCTTGAATATAATGAGCAAACAAACGCAGGTGTTTTTGACTTTCAGGCATGGTATGGCACTACTTTTGATAGATTAGTCATCAAAACTGAAGGAGATTTTAGCGAAGGTAATTTAGAGGAGAACCAAACAGATTTTCTATGGGGCCACGCAATATCTGCTTATTGGGATACACAAGTCGGTATTCGACTTGATTACAATAACGAAGGTGAAAACCGCAAATGGCTAGCTTTTGGTTTACAAGGTCTAGCCCCCTACTGGTTTGAAATTGATATGACTGCGTATTTAGGAGAGCAAGGTAATAGTGCATTTTCGATCGAAGCTGAGTATGAGCTATTACTTACTCAAAAGTTAATTGTTCAACCACGAGCAGAGTTGACGCTTTACGGTAAGGATGACGTCCAAAATAACCTTGGTAGTGGCTTGTCTAGCAGTGCTATTGGTTTTCGGGTTCGTTATGAGTTTACCCGCCAGTTTGCTCCCTATGTTGGCGTTGAGTGGACAAATAAATTTGGTAATACAGCCGACTTTGCGAAGTTAAATGGGCAAAGTACTCGTGATACTGCTTTTGTTGCAGGTATCAAGTTCTGGCTCTGATATGAAGAAATACTATATTGACTTGATGAGAGCTACCGCAACTATATTGATGGTAGCTTTCGTTTTTTGGGATTTAAACCATTTTAGTTATGTTAGGAAAGGCCTAGCTAATAGTTTTTTTGGAAAGAACTAAGAGCAGTAATAGTAAGCTACTTCTTGTTTTCAATCGGTGCCAGTCTGGTGTATACCTATCAAGGTGGAATATCAGCTAAGAAGTAAAGTTGGCGAATGGTTAAGGTTAAAGAGTCAAGGCAAAAAACATCGCCATTGAAAGACGTACAATAGGCCATTTTATCACTTTTGATGAACGGGAATTGGATGTGCCCGGGATAGAACCGATTGTTGCAAAGTACTGCGCTTAAAGCTGAACAATTGGAAAAATGATCCATTACTCAATACCTAGTTATGAGCGTAGGGTTTTTATTTCTTTTAATGGTGCTCATGCTTGGCTTCAATCTCATGAGTATAAATTAGACACCCCTTTTATACTTGTGAAGTTAAAGCTGTTTAAAAAAGTAAAAAGTAAAAAGTAAAAAGTAAAAAGTAAAAAGTTTAGGTTTTAGTTCAAAGGTTGATCAAGATCATAAAATTATTTTTATAAAGTGGCTAATATTGTAGGTGATAAATAAGGAATTAAAATGTTTGGACTTTTCAAGTGGTTTAAAATAGTGGTAATTACTCTGTTGCTTACGCAGCATGGCTTTGCTATTGCTAAACCAATGAATTGTGAAGAACATCAAAATGGATCTTCCGACACGCATATTATACAACCAAGCAAAAATATGCATCATCAATCAATGAATGACAATAGTCACTATCACACTGAAAATTCGCAAGATTCTAAAAACCGTCATGGTGATGAAGACTGTGAAAAATGTAAAGCTGGTGATTGTGTTTGTTGTGAAGGCGGTTTTTGTACAAGCTTTCATTTAAATGCCTATCTTGTGGAAGCGCAAGACGAAGGTATTTGCAATATTCATTCTGAGCTAATTCTACAGCGTATACCCCTACCAAAATCTGGTATCCATCTCTTACTTTATCGTCCACCAATTATTGGCTAATCACGGGATCAGTGCGCCTTTTTTTCGCCAGTCCCATCAAAAATAAAACGATTTACTGATTGGTTTAAATTACCAACCGTTTTGAACAATTAGCACAATATTTTTTGGAGGCATGATGAACATGCTCAAACTATTGCTATTTACAGTACTTAATGCTGTCGATTTTGACCGAGATTTCTCTTTTACCAAAAAATTAGTTTTTAGCTTATTCACTAAAATTAGTACTTGACCTGTGTCTTAGACACAGGTCTAAGCTGAAGATGAGAGTACAAACTTAGCTAAAAAACTGAGGAGTGAATATGAAAGTTGCGGAGCTGGCAAAAAGCCTTGGAACGACTGCTGATACGGTGCGCTATTACACCAGATTAGGATTGTTAAAACCTGCTAAGTCAGTGAACGGCTACAAGTCATACTCGAATAAAGAAGTATCGAGACTTAAATTCATTTTAAGTGCCAGAAACCTTGGTTTTTCCGTTGCAGATATCAAGGAAATTATTAATGAATCTGAAGATGGTAAAAGTGCGTGCCCATTAGTCAGAAGCCTGATCAAAGAGCGGCTTGAAGAAACAGAAAAGCAGTTTCAAGCAATGTTGGCACTTCGAGGAAAAATGTCTTCTGCGCTTTCTCGATGGGAAGAAATGGAAGACAAAGCACCGACTGCAAACATGGTTTGTCATCTCATCGAAAACTTTGAGCAAATTAAAAAAGCATAGGAGGAAAAAGGGTGGCTACTAACACAAATATAAAAACTGAATCAGGCTGTTGCTGTCAGGCAAAAGCTCAATCCTCTTCGTGTAAAAGTAAGGAGAATACGTTGGAGAAAGTATCACATAACCAACAGCTTATCATTGAAGGTGCTGGGTGTGCTAGCTGTGTAGGCAAAATTGAAGGGGCGTTGAAGGCAACTCTTGGAGTCGTCAGTGCGGAAATGAATTTTGCTGATAGGACAGTAACAGTTTATGGGACAGCTAAAACAAAAGAGTTGATCAAAGCTGTTGAGTCAGTGGGGTATAACGCGAAGCCAATTGATGATAGCTCAGCAACAGATGCGCTTGATGAGAAAGAGGCTGCGGATTTTGCATATTACAAAAAGCTAATGCGCGATACGTTTATTGCCCTTTCACTCGGCGTTCCTTTGATGATCTACAGCATTGTAGTTGGAGAAATGACGGTTGAAACAAACCTTGAACGAATTTCTTGGTTGGTTGTAGGCATTTTAACTTTTGGTGTTATGTATTTTTCAGGCAAGCATTTCTATGTAGGAGCATGGAAGAGCTTCAAAAATCATTCAGCCAATATGGACACCCTAATTGCTTTAGGAACAGGCACGGCTTGGTTGTATTCGATGGTTGTCGTGTTTGCACCTGACGCTGTTCCATTGATGGCACGGCATGTTTATTTTGAAGCTACCGCCATGATCATTGGCTTAATTGATTTAGGTTTAGCATTAGAAATCAAAGCCAGAGGTAAAACCTCTGAGGCCATTAAACGTCTTATCGGCTTGCAAGCCAAAACAGCAACCGTGGTTCGTGACAACAAAGAAGTTCAGATAGGTATTGAGCAGGTTTTATTTAACGATATTGTGAAGGTAAAACCGGGTGAAAAAATTCCCGTCGATGGCGTGGTATTGGAAGGACACACCTCTATTGATGAGTCCATGCTGACAGGCGAACCTATGCCTGCTGAAAAAGCTGAAGAAGATGAGGTTGTCGCAGGTACTTTGAACAAATCAGGCATGATTTTATTTAGAGCCACACGCGTTGGTAAAGACACGGCGCTTGCACAGATCATCAATATGGTGAAACGAGCACAAAATTCGAAACCGCCGATTGGCCGTTTGGCCGATGTTATTTCAGCTTTTTTCGTACCTGTCGTGATGATCACCTCTGTGTTAAGTGCGCTAGCATGGCTTAACTTTGGACCTGAGCCAGCCATTGCTTTTGCCATCGTTTCAGCAACTACTGTGCTTATTATTGCCTGCCCGTGTGCTTTAGGCTTGGCAACACCCATGTCTGTCATGGTGGGAGTAGGAAAAGCAGCAGAAGCCGGAGTGCTTATTCGCAACGGTGAGGCACTGCAAACCGCCTCTAAAATCACTGCCATGATTTTAGATAAAACGGGCACTATTACTGAAGGGGCACCTAAGGTAACCGATATTATTTTAGCAAAAGCTACTGACGAAAAAGACGTACTACAGCTTGCAGCAAGTTTAGAAAGCGGCTCAGAGCATCCTTTAGCGCAAGCGATTGTTGAAAGTGCGTTAGATCAGGATATTGAGTTACTAAAAATTGAAGCCTTTAACGCCATTACGGGTTTTGGTGTAGAAGCAAGCTGCAACAACAAAGCCCTGCTTTTCGGAAACGATAAACTAATGAAGTTAAAAGGCATAGACCTCACAGGCTTTGTTGAACAAGCACAGTCTTTAGCCAAAGAAGCCAAAACACCTATGTACTTTGCTGTAGATGGTGAACTTGCAGCAATCATTGCTGTTGCAGATCCTATCAAGTCAGACTCAATCTCTGCTATCAAACGGCTTCAGGCTAATGGTATACGCGTCATCATGTTAACGGGTGATAACAAGGAAACCGCTGCCGCCGTAGCTAAAAAAGTGGGTATTAGTGAGTTTCTTGCTGAAGTGCTGCCAGAAGATAAAGCCAACAAGGTGAAAGAGCTACAAGAAGGCGGCGAAATTGTTGGTATGACAGGAGATGGCATCAACGATGCTCCTGCGCTAGCGTTAGCCGATGTTGGCTTCGCCATAGGCACAGGGACTGATGTAGCTATCGAAAGTGCTGACATTACCCTAATGCGTGGTTCACTTCATGGCCTTGCTGATGCCATAGCGGTAAGCAAAGCTACTTTACGAAATATCAAACAAAACTTGTTTGGCGCGTTTGTCTATAACGTAGCCGGGATTCCTTTTGCTGCGGGGGTTCTATATCCCTTCTTTGGCATTCTGCTTAGCCCTGTAATTGCAGGTGCTGCAATGGCGTTTTCGTCATTGACTGTAGTGTCAAATGCAAATCGACTTCGCTTTTTTAAAGCAAAAGAGCATTAAGGAGAATCACAATGATGGTTATTAACTTATTAGGCTTAATGTTAATCGCGCTGATTGTTTGGTGGTTTTGGCTATATAAACCCAATAAAACAATCGTTCAAGGTAATGAAGTACTCATTGAAGTGAGGGATGGTGTGTATTCCCCATCCTCAATTCAGGTGTCTGCTAGCCAACCTGTCACTCTGAAGTTTATGCGCAAAGATCAATCCCCCTGCGCTGAAACAATGCTTATTCCTTCATTGGATATAAGCGAACAGCTTAAATTAAATGAAATTACTCAAATTACCCTATTGAACTTATCACCGGGAGAGCATGAGTTTCACTGTCAGATGCAAATGTATCGCGGTGTCTTAAAAGTCGTTTAGGAGGGCAATATGAAAAATCAACACCCTAATTTTTGGTCAACACCTACAGGCTGGGCTGCACTGGCACTTATTGCCGCAGTGACCTACTTCTTAGTGCTTGAGCATGGTCAACATATGCTGCAATTTCTTCCCTACTTGATTTTATTGCTATGCCCCTTGATGCACGTATTTATGCATGGCAGTCATGGTAAACATGGTCACGATCATTCACATGCGCCTGATGAAAAAAAGGAAGAGAGCTTTCAAGAACTCACGGATAAAAATGCAGCCTATCGCGATGGCTACATACAAGGGTTAGAAAAGGCACGTAAGGAATCACATAAAAAGGAGAGCAGTGATGAATGAAACATATGATTATGGCTTATGGTCAATGGTGATACTGAACTCAGCAATTTTTATCTTTTTTGCCTTTAGTTTTGTCAAACCAAAAACATCAACTGATTGGAGAAGTCTAAGCGCGTTCTCTGCCTTTATTGTTGCCCTATTTACTGAAATGTATGGCTTTCCTTTAACTATCTATTTTCTGTCGGGGTGGCTGACGGAGACCTATCCAGAAGTAAATTTCTTTGCGCATGAAAATGGGCATTTATTACATACTTTCTTTGGATTTCAAGGTGATGCCCATTGGGACCCATTTCATATAGTGAGTATGGTGTTAATTGTTGCAGGTTTCTTTATGTTGTCTTCAGCATGGAATGTATTGCATCACGCGCAAAAACATCATCAATTGGCTACAACTGGATGGTATGCAAGGTGTCGCCACCCACAGTATGTAGCTTTCATTCTAATCATGTTCGGCTTTTTATTGCAGTGGCCGACAATCCCAACACTTGCGATGTTTCCGATCTTAGTCGTTGTTTACGTCAAGCTAGCGAAACGCGAAGAAGCACAAGCGATTGCTGAGTTTGGTTCGGAGTACCACAGGTATATGGAATCGACACCAAGTTGGATCCCAAATTTTAATAAAAGTGTAGAAGGTAAAAATCATGAAAACGTTAACTAAATCAATTTTATTTATTAGTTCACTACTTATAACCACTAGCTCATTTGCCCAAAACAATGAGCATAAGCATGAAGGTGCGAACAAAGCTGATATGCATCAAGGCATGGCAATACCACATGAGAACATGGGAGAAATGCACAAAAAGATGATGGAAATGAAAAAGGAAGTCCATGCCATTAAAACTGAAAAAGATCCTGAAAAGCAACAGCAGATGATGGTTGAACATCACCGTTCAATGATGAAGATGATGCAATCCATGCACAAAAACATGGAAGAAATGCCAATGCATCAACAAATCAAGATGGCTGAACATCATTTAGAAATGATGGGGAACATGATGCCGCAGATGAACCGTAAAATGGAAGAAATGAAAGATAGCAATCAACAGCATTCACACAAACATTAGGAGAAAAATTATGAGCGATTTAAATCATAGAGTTGGCGTTAAAGAGCAAAATTTAGTTGTTCGAAACCTAAAGCTTAGCAATGTCACAGAAGAAAGCTGTGACGAGTTAGTAAAAGAAATAGATCAGCTTTTTGGTATAGATGAAGTTAGTTACAACATCAAAGAAGGTGAAATACACCTTGCCTATGATGCCGCAAACGTAAGCCTTGATGGGATTGAGGAGGTAATCCGTAAGTATGGCGCAGATGTTCATGATGATTGGTGGACACATACTAAAGAAAGTTACTATAAATTTGTTGATCAGAACATCAAAGATAACTCTGTTCATAAGCCTTGGAGTTGTCATCAAGCACCTTCGGGGGCTGGCCGGAAAAACAAATGAATTCATAAAAAAGTGTATAGATAATTAGTTAGTCAAATGAGGTAACAGTGATGAAAACACCCTATATAAAAGCTCTTTTATTGCTTACATTCGGTTTATATTTAGTGGGTTGTTCCAATACCACTTTTTATCATAAATACATGATGAGAGGTCAGGTAGTAGAAAGTTCTGATAATCGAACTCTAATCTGTATTGGTGCTAAGCATGGCGCAGAGGTTGGGCAAAAATACAGTGTTATTAGATTCCATGAAAGAATAGTATTGAGTGAAGGTGAAGATCCCTACACTATCGAAAAGGTAGGAACGGTACAAATTACTAAAATTGTGAATGATCATTTCGCAACTGTAAAGCTAGTGTCTGGTGACATTGCAGCGAAAGATATGGTGGAACTTGAAAACTAATAAAGTGGTGGCGAAAGCCACCACAAGAGCATAACAATAAAACTTAATGAAAAAACTTTAGTGTTATTTTGTACAACCTTTGAGATTGTTTGCTCAGTTCTGGTTATCTTGATGCCAGTACGACAGAAAAAATGTTACATATGAATTAGAAAGGTGTGGGCTGGCATCCTAGGTCTAATCTTAACAGTTAAGGGGCCGCCGAATAGAGCTATACCTTTACATCAGCAGCATAATCAATGCTCCCGCGATCATAAATAAGTTTTCAGATAGCGATACAAATCCAAGTGGCACACTGCTATCGCCGCCTACACAGGCACACTTTAACTGGCGTTTGTCGATGTAAACGGCTTTGAAAACTGAAATTGCTCCAACTGTGCCGATAAACAATGAAAATGGTGCCACTGCGAGAGGCTGTAGTTGGGCAACCATACCAATACCTGCATATGCTTCAATGAAGGGATAAATATAACCATATCTTATCCATCTCATCGCTAGTAAATCATAAGTAATAAACGAATTTGTGAAACTGTATAGGTCTTTCAGTTTTTGCACCGCTAAGAGCGTCATTGAAAAAGCTATAAATAGCATCAGTGTTCTGATGGAGATAAATGAGCCGGAAGCAAAATGTTGAGATGCGACAGCAAGAAGTGCAGCTATCGAGAAAATGGCTACAACGGGCGTGTAGGTTGTGCCAGTTTGACCTGCTTCATCTTTACCAAAATACTCTCTTAAGTCATCGTATCCTCCGACACGCTTTCCTTCAATAAAGGTTTGTGGCGTAGTTTTGACATCATGCTTAGCTTTGAAGTCATCAGCTTGTTGTCTTGACGTGAGCTTATGATCTTCTACATCATACCCTTGCCTCTCCAGCAAATCTTTCGACCTTAAACCATAGGGGCAGATATGTTCGTCAGTGACCATTCTGTACAGGGTAGCTGTCTTAGTCATCTTAGTCTCCTTTGTTCAGTGTGCCTTCAAACTTTGGGAGCGGTCGTTGCTCAGCCTGAGCTTGTGAGCTGACCTTTCCATTTTCAGAAATATCTTTAATCAGCCATTCCATTTCTTTTATTTCTTTTCGTTGGGCTTTAATAATACCATTTGCCAATTCACGCACGCGTACATCCTCCAAAGTTGAATGCTCACTAGTAAGAATAGCAATGGAGTGATGAGGAATCATCGCTTTCATGTAAGCAGTGTCAGAAATTGTGCTTTGAGAGCGAACAAGATAAAGACATATGGCAAACAGTATTGTCGCCAATAGAAAAATAGCCATGTTGAGCTTCTTGTTACTGTACATGCCAAGCATAAAGGCCAGCATGATCATTGCCATACCTGCTCCCATATACAACGCCATATAGATACGCGTTTCACTAAACCATATATGTGATACTGCGTAAGTGTTGAGATACATCATGACAAACATAGCAATGGTTGAGGTGATGATCATTGCAGCAAATCTTGAGTATTTCATAAGTAATCCTTACATTGATAGTGTAAATATTTCCCACTGTTAGCCTATTATTCTCTACATGTGGTCATGTTCTCGAAAAAGTGCAAGTAATGAGCCAGTATCAATAAGAGTATTTGTAATACGATTGACTCAATTTCAGCTTATATCTAAAGTTTAAGTTTTGAACTTATGATAGACACAGGCTAAATTGGCTTTAGTTAACAATCTAATGGGAGAACTCAAAGCACTACAAGCTGAGCTTCAACAAATGGCAAGCTCGTGTACAAGTGAAGCGTGTGAAATAATTAAGTCACTTTATAGTTAGAATTGTCATTCATTTTCTATCCGTAGTGTACGAATTTCTATTTTTTATTACGTTCATGTACGAAATTTATTTAATATACTTTCGTTCATTTAATTGTTAAGGTGTGCGAAAGTTACAGGTTTCGTATATATGAAAGTTGGTTTTGCAAGAGTTTCAACTAAAGAACAAGATTTAAATGTTCAACTGTCCAAGTTGGACGCTCAGGGCTGTGAAAAAATATTCCAAGGCAAACAGTCTGGTGCTTCGATTCGAAATGAAGAAAAGCTTTAGGAACTCATCGACTTTATCAGGGAAGGTGATGAAGTTATTGTTACTCGCCTCGACCGTTTGGGACGGTCGTTAAAATCTATTCTTGAGGCAATTGAAAGCATCCATAAGAAAGGTGCTTGTTTGAATATTATCGACGGCTCTCTCAATACCAAAAATGATAATCCGTTTGCCACTGCCATGATCAACCTATGTGGAGTATTTGTGACTGTGCATAATGATTGAGATTGATCTCATTTTAGACTGAAAGGTTTTAAAGGGATGCCGCCAATCTCTCTTTTTATGAAAGTATGATTTTTTAATCATAATATCTGAGACTCAATCAGTTATATTACGATAATTTGATGCTATTTGCTAACGGCAGCTCCTCCGACATTGCGGACATTAGCATCAATGAATACCTTATGACTTCACTTAGCCAAAAGCGGAAGTTAGCTTTTGAGTTATTAACGAAAATTCAGAGTGTAAAGCAGACGTTGAAGAGTCAATAATAAACTTCAATTTAAACACTCTAGTGCATTAACGGCTGCAACTAATTTTGTCGTTCTAGAATTGGCGGAATTTTGCTGTTCCATATGAGAAGTAAACACACCAGTCACCATTCAATAGTTTGGCAAAACCTTGTGTGACTCATACTTGTGATACCGCTGACATGAATTTGTCAGCATTTCTTCCGTTTTTATCTGTCCACATTTAGGACATGCAATAGTCGATTAATGTTCTATATTCTGCCCGTATGCCTCTAACAGAGTTAACTATCTAGTGACTTAATGATCCCGCATGCTTCAATAGTATTGTTCGAACCACAAGCACTAGCCATCTGTTGTAATTCAGCTTTAAGCGCCCTTAATTCTTTCATGCGTTTATTCACTAGTGCAAGTTGCTGATCAATTAATGCATTAACGCTAGAGCAGCTTTCTTTTGGCTTATTTTTTAATTCGATAAGACGTTTAATATCATTGAGTGATATATCTAGGCTGCGACAATGTTTTACGAACTCCAATTGTTTAAGTGCTTTACTATCATACAGCCTGAAATTACCTTCTGAACGGTTTGGATTTAACAGTAATCCTTCTCTTTCATAATATCTAATCGTTTGTATTGAACAGCCCGATTTTTTAGACAATTCGCCTATTTTCATCAATTTCCCCAGATATTTGACTCTATAGTTACTATAGAGTCTATAGTATAAGTATGCAACGAAAAGGATATATAAAAAATGACTGAGAAATATTTAAACAATACGAATATCGTTAATTTTGAACACAAAGATATCCAATCCTTGATCGATCAACGTAGGTGGAAAAACTTGGATAACTTCAACAAAATTGGTGCCGCTTATCAGTTTGTAAAAGATGAGATTTTCTTTGGTTATAATGAAAGCGATGATATTGCAGCAAGCGATGTGCTAGCAGATGGTTATGGACAATGTAATACTAAGGGTAATCTGTTAATGGCACTATTGCGTGGACTAGGCATTCAATGCCGATTTCATGGGTTTACCATAGACCAGCAACTACAAAAAGGTGCTATCCCAAGCTATGTATTTTGGTTAGCACCTAAATACATCATTCATAGTTGGGTAGAAGTTTACTTTGAAGGGCGTTGGATAAACTTAGAGGGCTTTATATTGGATGAGCAATACTTAAGCTCTCTACAGGAGAAATTTGACCAAGTAAAAGATGATTTTTGTGGTTATGGTGTTGCAACAAAGTGCTTTTCATCACCAGATACAGATTGGCGTGGAGAAAATACCTATATTCAAAAAGAAGGTATTCATGATGACTTTGGGCTTTATGATTCCCCTGATGAGTTCTATCTCGAAAAAGGGACTAACTTGTCGGGGTTCAAACGCTGGATATATCAACGCTTGATACGTCACTTGATTAATATGAATGTATCAAAACTAAGAAATAGAAAAGTACTAGAGGTACAAAATGCACAACCATAATCATAGTCATCAACATGGTAAAGATGACCGTATTGGTTGGGCATTTTTCCTTAATGTGACATTCACTATTATCGAATTTATAGGTGGTTGGCTCACTAACAGTACGGCGATAATGGCAGATGCAGTTCATGATTTGGGTGATAGCCTGTCTATAGGGTTTGCTTGGTTATTGAGTCGTTTTTCAAATAAAGAAGCATCAGATAGGTTTAGTTATGGTTATCGTAGACTTACTCTCTTTGGCGCATTGATAAACAGTATTGTTTTAATCATTGGCTCAATTTGGATTTTATTTGAAGCAATTCCAAGGCTGTCCAATCCTGAAATGCCTGTAGTCGAGGGGATGTTAGGGCTAGCGATACTCGGCGTTGCCGTTAACGGATATGCTGTATTAAAATTAAAAGCGGGTGAAACATTAAATGAGAAAGTGCTGACATGGCACCTTCTTGAAGATGTACTTGGATGGGTTGCCGTTCTTATAGTCTCTATCGTACTGTTGTTCGCTGAACTGCCGATATTAGATCCCCTTTTATCAATAGGGTTCACGCTGTTCATCTTGTTTAATGTTTTCAAAAACCTGAAATCAACACTCGTTTTATTTCTTCAAGCTGCACCCGATAAAGAGACTCAAAAGCGTATTAAACTATCACTAATGGAATTTCCTGAAGTTAATGGTATCCACCACATGCACTTTTGGTCACTAGATGGTGAAAGTCACGTTTTAACAGCGCACCTTGAGCTGAGTGACAACTTTGACGTTAAAGAATTAATTAGGCTTAAACAAGAAGTTGCAGCTAAATTATCTTCCTATCATTTATCGCATACAACGATAGAGTTTGAGTTTTTAAATGAAAATTGTCGGGATGAAGCGCAGTAAGCTTTATCAATAAAATGTTGGGCATACAATATAAAAAGCAGCTTAATTAGGCATAACCTAGTAATTAAGCTGCTTTTTTGTTTTTAAATTTCGTCAGATTGCTGTTTACTACTCTCAGCGCCATGCGCCCATTGATATAAAATAGGCAATACAAACAAAGTTAAAATTGTAGAAGATACAATACCGCCGATAACAACTGTTGCTAGTGGTCGTTGCACTTCTGCACCAATTCCAGTGTTTAACGCCATTGGAATAAAACCTAAACTTGCGACCAGTGCCGTCATTAAAATAGGTCTTAAACGAATGATGGCACCTTCAATGATCGCTACGTAAAGGTCGCCTTTTTCATGCCAAAGATCTCGAATAAAAGCCAACATAACCAAGCCATTTAATACGGCAACACCTGACAATGCTATGAAGCCGACACCTGCCGAAATAGATAAAGGCATGTCTCTTAAATAAAGAGAAATTACGCCCCCAGTTAATGCTAACGGTACACCACTGAAAATGATCAATGCATCTTTTAATGAACCAAATGCAATAACCAAAATACCTAAGATAACAATTAGTGTGATCGGCACAACTAAGCTTAATCTTTTACTCGCTGACTCTAGCTGTTCAAAGGTTCCGCCATAATCAAGCCAGTATCCTGCTGGAATTTCTCCTTCCTGATTAATTTTAGCTTTCACTTCTTTGACAAAACCGCCTAAATCTCTACCACGAACATTGACGGTAACCACAACTCTTCTTTTACCTCTCTCACGGCTAATTTGAGCAGGTAAAGACTCAGATTTAAGCTCTGCAACTTCTTCAAGTGGCACATAGTTACCATTCTCAAGTGGAAGCGGCAGATGCTTCAAGCTATCGATATCCGTTCTTATTTGCTCCGGTAGACGAACAACTAACTCAAATCGTCTGTCTCCTTCATAAATGATCCCCGCAGATTCACCGCCAATTGCAGTAGCAACCCAGTCTTGCAGTTCGGTAACGCTCAAACCATACCTACCAAGCGCTTCTCGTTTAGGAATTACTGATAAAGATGGAACACCTGTGACCTGTTCCATTCGGGCATCAGCAGCACCGTCCACGGTTTTCACTATATTTAGAATATCTTTTGCGGTGAGTAATAACCGATCCAAATCATCACCAAATATTTTGATGCCGACATCAGCTCTAACGCCAGAAATCAATTCATTGAAACGCATTTGAATAGGCTGAGTGAATTCATAGTTGTTGCCCGGAATGTTTTTCAGTACCTCTTCCATTTCTTCAACTAATTCACTCTTTGGCTTTGAAGGTTCGGCCCAATCTTTACGTGGTTTTAAAATAACAAAGATATCAGCAATACTCGGTGGCATTGGGTCAGTTGCTACTTCTGGTGTGCCGATGCGCGAGAATACTTTATCAACTTCAGGAAACGCTTTAATACGTTGCTCAAGTACTTCTTGCATTTCTACTGATTGCTCTAGGCCAGTCGATGGAATTCTTAATGCCTGTAGTGCAATATCACCTTCATTTAATTGAGGAACAAATTCTGTCCCAAGCGTAGTTGCTAACCAAAGGCTATACCCCATTAACAGCGTTGAGAATGAAACAATAATCCAACGAAATTTCATCGCCATTTTTAACAATGGTTCATAAATAGACTTGGTTGAACGAATAACTACACTTTCTTTTTCGCTGATTTTACCTTTCATAAACACAGCTACAGCAGCAGGAACCAGTGTAACTGAAAGGATCATTGCGGAAATTAACGCCATAACGACAGTTGCCGCCATAGGGTGGAACATTTTCCCTTCAACGCCAGTTAGCGTGAAAATGGGGATGTAAACAACAGTGATAATTGCCACACCAAACAAGCTTGGACGTATCACTTCTGAAGTGGCTTCAAAAACGGTATTTAGGCGTTCTCTTAAGTCTTGCCTATGACCGTTGTGTTGGGCCTGTGCTAACCTACGGACAGAGTTTTCAACGATGATTACAGCCCCGTCCACTATCAAGCCAAAGTCCAATGCGCCGAGACTCATTAAATTGGCAGATACTCCTGCTTGCACCATACTTGTGATTGTCATTAACATGGAAATAGGGATAACAGCAGCGGTAATGAGAGCTGCACGTAAATTTCCAAGTAGAATAAATAACACAACAATAACTAAAAGCGCACCTTCAACGAGGTTTTTGGTAACGGTTGCAATCGCTTTATCTACTAACGTTGTTCTGTCGTAAACAGGCTCTGCGGTAATGCCCTTTGGCAGAGATTTTTGTATTTCGCTGAGCTTATGTTCCACTTCTAAAGCAACGGTGCGAGAATTCTCACCAATCAGCATCATGGTTGTACCAAGCACTGTCTCAATGCCATTACGAGTAGCAGCCCCTGTTCTAAGTTCTTTGCCTATAGCAACATTGGCAACATCACTTATTTTTACAGGAATACCATCGTTCTTTTTGATGATGACATTGAGGATCTCATCTATTGTCGCTAGTTGCCCAATGGAGCGTACTAAAACTTGCTGTCCGTTTTGTTCGATATAACCTGCGCCACGGTTGTCATTGTTTTTACGTAATGCATCAGATATTTCTTCAAAGGTTACCTGATGAAAAAGTAATTTTTCGGGTTTAGGCGTTATGTGATATTGCTTGTTGTAGCCGCCGATACTGTTGACCTCAATGACGCCTTTAACTTGAGCCAATTGCGGTTTAATGATCCAGTCTTGTATTTCTCTTAAGGCAATAGCGGTATAAGGCTCTCCATTAGGCATTTTAGCGTCAGGAGAAGCTTGTACGGTATACATAAATATTTCGCCAAGCCCTGTCGAAATAGGACCCATTTCTGGCTCTAAGCCAGAGGGAATAACGCCTTTTATCGCAGCTAATCTTGCATTGATTAAGTTGCGAGCAAAATAAATATCGGTTCCCTCTTCAAAGATAACGGTTACTTGAGATAATCCATATCTTGACAGGGAGCGGGTGTGAGACAGCTTTGGCAATCCGGCTAAGGCGGTTTCTACAGGAAAGGTCACCCTTTGTTCCGCTTCCAAAGGTGAATAACCGGGGGCAGAAGTGTTTATTTGTACCTGCACGTTTGTTATATCTGGAACAGCATCAATGGGAAGTTTTTGATAACTCCACATGCCAACGCCGATGATTACCATCAGCAGACTTAATACTAAATAGCGTCTATTTATTGCAAGACGCAAAATTGATTCAATCATATTGCGTCTCCTAATCGTCGTCTTCTACTTCAGATTTCAAAATATCCGCTTTTATCAGATAACTGTTTTTGTTTACATATTCAGCGTCTTTACTGAGGCCATCAATGACCTCGATATAGTTTTTGTCTGAACGTCCGAGCACAAGTGGCGCAAACTCGTACTCTTCATCTTCTTTTACAAAGACACCAAATTGTCCTCCCAGTTCTTGTATCGCAACTTTCTCGACGGCTAAATCCACCTCAAATCGGTTTATCTTTACGCTGCCCATTAATAATTGGCCTGAGGTTAGGTTTAGCTCAGTGTTATTTAAACGTACACGTGCTAAAACATAAGACTGATCTTTAGCTGGAATTATATTGGTGATGGTTGAGTTGAATGCCTGTTCACCATGCTCAATATCAACAGGTTGACCGACTTTGATTTGATTATATTGGCTGGTAAACACCTTAAATTCAGCCCACAAGGTGTCAAAATTGACGATTTCAAACAAGCTAGTGTTTTGCGTGATACCGCCAATATTTCCATTTCGCTGTAAAACAGTCCCAGAAACAGGGGATGTTATTTTATAGGTATTTAAGCTTTCATTAGATTCAATAACGGCTAATAGATCTCCTTTTTTTACCTTATCACCAACAGTGGAGTTAATTGTCTTTATAACGCCGTTATATCTAGCGCCAACTTGAAATAATTGTTCAGCGCCTATCGTCGTAGCGCCGTATACAGGGATAGTTTGGTTCAACGTTTTTGAAGCTAAATAGGCTGTTTCAACACCAAGCCTTTTTGCCATGTTATTGTTTATTTTGCTAATGCCTTCTTCGCCTTCATGTTCATCTTCACTAGCGATAACACTTTGAATGGGTGATAGATACCCAATAAAAATCAATAGTGCGAGTAAATAGTTTTTCATTTTGAATTCCTAAACGATTCAGTTAATAACTGAATCAATAAATTGTTATTAAACTTAAAGTGATGTTTATTTAGAGTGACAGCGCTTCGTTTGTTAGTTTTTCTATCTCTGCGCCATAAATTAGGGCAGCAGATGCCGCATCAATGAGGGTTCGCCGAGCATTTAACAGCTCTTGTCTAGCCGATACATAATCAAGATATCCATATCGACCTTTTTGATAGGCGTCTTGAGTATCTTCCAGTGCATCTTCAAGCATTGGGATAACCGACTGCTTTAATGAATTAGCTGTTAATATGGCTTGTTTTCTATTGGAGTATGCTCGTAGTAAGTGATTTCTAAACCTCAACTTAGTCGCCTCTTTCTCTATGGCAACTTGGTCACGCTCTGCTAGCGCACTAGCGATTGCACCAGAATTTCGCTTTTCAGCAAACAAAGGTAAGCTAAAGCCAGCGACCAGTGCCGTATCATTGGCTTCTTGAGAGCGCCTAACACCAACAGACCATTTGATATTGGCCGTTGACTCTGTTTTAGCCAACTGTAATTCGGCCTCTTTTAGTCGCTGCTCACTTGCATAAACTTGAATAGCAGGGTTTTTCTCTAATTTCGCAAAGAGACTACTAAAATCACTATCATTGCCAAACTGAAACAGATCTCCAGTTACTCTAGAGAATGACACTGATGTTTCTCCCCAGTAAGCTGATAAAGAAAGCTTTAGATATTCCAAGCGCTTTTGTTCAGATTGAAGGGTGAGGTTAGCCTGAGCAATAACTGCTTTTGAACGTTTCACTTCAGCCTCAGGAGTAGCACCTGCGCGGTTACGCTGAGATACAATCTCTAACGTTTCTTGTGCTAAGCTCAATGCATTATCTGCCAATATCACTCTTTGTTGGGCTGCAAGTACTTCCACGTACTTCTCAGTGACTTGAGCCATTAAATTAAGCGCAGAGACTTCTTTCTCAGCATTGAGTAGTGCTCTTGATTTTGAAACAAGTCCAATCCGCGCTGAGCGTTTATCTCCCATTTCGATAACCGAAGATAGAGCGACTGTTAATTCAGCACTGTCGAATGCATTAAATTCACCTGAGCCTGCAAAGTTCTCAGCTTCAACTTCTAGTTCATAAGCGGGATTTAAACTTGCTGTTTGTTCTTGTCCTGTTAATGCGGTTTGTTTGAAATCAAATATTTTGAGTTCAGGATTTTGTTTAAGCGTCCACTGAATTGCCTCTTGAAGATTTAACTGCTTTTCAAAGGCATAAACATTAAATGTAAAAAGTGACAACGCGAGAAACGCGATATATTTAAGCTGAGGTGTTACACACCTCAAAATTGCTATCTTGCGATGCTCACAGGTATTAAGTGCCATGTATACTTTCCTATAAATTTATATGTGATATTTAGGTCATTAACATTTGACCTTTCTTAATTTTCTATAAAATTTAGGCGTATTTAGGTGGGCGGAATGGCACCGACATATAGCCTTTTAGCTCAGGAGAAACTAAGGCGTAGGTAAGGAAATATTCTATTTTTTGTAAAATATTACAAGAATAATCTGCATTTAAAAATAAGTGACAACAGCAACAAAAATTACAATTATCAATTAAAGTTTGGCTATTACTCACCTCAAATAAATTGGAGGTTTCTGGAGATTCTAGCGGGGTAATAGACTCAGTTAGTGATGTATTAAAAGAACTTTCAATTAAGTTTACTTCAAGCTCTTCTAGCGAAAAAAACACAGATTGCACCGCGATTAAAATCATTATCACGTATGATATATATGGTTTAAAATATGACGGACGCATTAGGTTCATTGTTATCTAGTTCGCTTCAATCAGTCTGATAGTTCCCAAAGTCGTTGGGACTATGTTTAAATCTGAAACATGAGTAAACCCTGATTCAACCTCTAAAGAAGGAAGGACTCCATCTACATTATCTTTTGTAGTTTCAAAACCATCTAATAACTGAACGACAAAGAACAATATCCGTTGAAATATTGAAGTCGGCTTTCCCCAGTCAGCAATTAATAAAATGCCACCCGGTTTAAGTACCCGACGAATTTCAGTTAATGTCGCACGCTTAGTTGAACGGCTTAAGTGATGAAAAAACAAACTTGAAACTACGATATCAAAGGAATTATCACTAAAAGGCATTTCTTGTCCAAAGCCCTGTCTAAAAGAAATATTAAGATCCTTGCCTATAACTTTTTTCTGTGAAATATCTAAAGCGGTTTGGTCTGCATCTAAGCCTATTACGGTATATTTAGGTGATTTTTCAGCTATTAATTTTGTTAGCGTTCCGGTTCCACATCCAACATCAAGTAGGTTGTTTCCTTTGACGTTGGCAACTTTATCTACAATCAGTTTTTTAAAAAATGCTTCTCTCTTGGTGATAGCAACGAGGCTGTCATAAAAATTAGTTAACCAATGAAATCGTAATGGCGGAATGTAGGCATTGTTTTTCATAACTTCATTTCCCTTTAGCCGTTTGAAGCAGACTTAAACTAGCTATAAAGATGCTATTAATGGTTTTAAAATTTAAATAAATAGCCATGATGAATTTGTTTAATACTTTAGCTGTAAGATACGGCGAGCACCGTTTAAAACTACAACAGCAATAATCAAACCAATCACTAAATCTGGATAACGGCTGCTTGTTACTGTAACTAAAAAGCCAGCTAAGATTACCCCAACATTTGCAATAACGTCATTTGCGGAAAAAATCCAGCTTGCTTTCATATGAGCGCCGTCTTCTTTATTACCAAATATTAAAAATAGACAAGCAATGTTAGCGATTAGTGCTATTCCACCAAATATCATCATTAAAGAAGAGATCGGTTCACTACCGTAAACAAAGCGTCTTACGACTTCGCTCAAAGCACTTAGCGCTAGAATAACTTGAAGCACACCAGATATATGTGCCGCTCTAAGTTTCATGCTGATACTTTTACCTACCGAATAAATAGCCAAACCATACACAGCAGCATCAGCAAACATATCTAATGAGTCTGCAATTAGGCCAGCAGACTGTGCAATCAACCCAGCAATTACTTCTATAAAAAACATGACTCCATTAATGGCTAACAACCATTTTAGGGTTGATGCTTCTTTCATCTCATTTTTTTGGGCTAGATCTTTTGCTTTTGCAGCTTCGGTGCTGCAACTTTCTTTAGTTGATGCCAACTCTGCACCGAGATTGAGTTGTTGTAATTTTTTTGTTATCTCATCTAAATTTTCATCATGAAAAACCTTGACTAAACGGCTAGGAATATCAAATTGCAACCCAACTGAAGGCTCAATTGAGTCAAGTGCTAACCTAATCAATCTCTCTTCTGAAGGACAGTCCATTTGAGGTACTTTAAATGTACTGACAAACGCGCCACTATAGTTATCTAATTGTGTATCAATTTTTACATCTTCATTGGTAGAAGATGATTGACACTGATCACTACATTTTTCTGACATATTTAACATTCCGTAATAATATTAAAATAAGTATAAAATCTATAGTGGCTATAGAGTCAAATAAAAATTATTCAATATGAAAAGTTTGGGAAGTAACTCAAATAGCTATTCCAAGAAAATAATTGTTGGGGGGTAGTGACAGCAAACACTGCTAACATTATTTGGACTGCCCGTTTTATACCGATGTTTATCAAAGATAAAAAATAGAAGAGCTATCTAGATAGAATAAATTAACCGATGATCCTAATTCCACATTAAAGTCGCGTTGGTGTGTTACTAATTGTACAGAGGATCTAAAACAAGATTTAAATTTAAAAGTAAGAGCAACGACTATATTGTTGGAACACTTGTCATGAGATACGCTAAGCCTAATGTCCGGTTTCGTATCAAAGTGAATTTTAGCTGAAGTAATTTTGTACCATCGTTTACGACTGCTTCAGGCTCAAATCTGACGAAGATTTCCTAGTACTCACCCAATCTGGCTTGATGAGAAATAATCTCAAACATTATGCGTAGCCACATATTCGCTCAACTTGAGCGGGATCTTATAAAAGCCAGAACCACAGAAGGTCGTGAAGAGGCTAAAGCTAAAGGCAAACACATGGGCAGATTGCCTGCTTTATCAGACAAACAAGCGAAAGAATTATATAAAGATAAATTAAATGGTGAATCGATCTCTGCATTAGCGAAGAAATATTCTGTTAGCCGCCCGACGGTTCATCGAACTATTGAAAGAATGGAACAAAAAAATAATAAATAAAAGGAGATGTTATGTGGTCTGATAAAGAGTCAAAAATTGACTTCTTAAACTTTAATGAAACGGCTGAGTCGATTAAAGATCTTATCACTGAAAAGGAATTAATGCCTATTAGTATAGGTGTCTTTGGTGATTGGGGCGCTGGAAAATCCACGATTCTTGAACTTACCAAAGCATCTTTGGAAACTGATGAACAAGAATATATCCAAGTGCATTTCGATGCATGGACTTTCCAAGGATACGATGACGCTAAAGCAGCGCTATTAGAAACAATTGCATCTACTTTAGTAAAAAAAGCAGCAGACGATAAAAATCTAAGTGCAAAAGCAATAGAGTTTGCTGGACGAATAGATAAGATCAGACTGATGGGACTGCTAATGGATGGTGGTGCAGCATTAGCTGGTATACCGACTATGGGTGGTATACAGAAGATCATGGGACTATTCAGTGGTGGTGACGATGGTGAACTTGATGTTGATGATGTAAAAGGTGCTGTCGATGGCGCTAAGGATGTTGCGAAGAAAAACAAAGGTTTGATCAAAGATAAGAAATCATTCTCACCTCCTAAAGAAATTAAAGAATTCCGAAAAGCATATTCTGATCTGTTAAAGGAGTTTGATAAGCCACTTATTGTCTATGTCGATAATTTAGATCGCTGCTCTCCATTTAATGCCATTTCAACACTTGAGGCGATCAGATTATTTCTATTTTTACCAAATACCGCATTTGTCATTGCCGCCGATGAAGACATGATCCGTTTGGCAGTACCTGAATATCACAAAGGTGCATCTCAACGACATCAAACTGATTATTTAGACAAGCTTATTCAAATTCCTGTGCATGTACCAAGGCCCGGTGTTCTTGAGATAAGGGCATATTTAATGATGCTCACCGCTCAAGACCACGGAGTGACAGATGCTCAGTTAGAAGCGATAAGATGTGCCCTTGAAGAATCATTAAGGCTTTCTTGGAAACAACCACAAATTACCGTTGATGAGCTTCTTCAGGATCACGATATCGAAAAGCATTCAGGACTCAGAAGCAAATTTGTAGTTGCTGAACAGTTAGCTCCACTATTAGCTGAATCCACAAACATTAACGGTAACCCTCGCATAGTTAAGCGATTACTCAATCAAGTTAAGATGAGAAAGAAAACGGCTCACCGTCGAGGAATGCAGCTTGACGAGAAAACTATCACTAAGCTGGTAATTTTTGAGAGGTGCTTAGGCACTCAGGCTACTAACAAGCTTTATGAATTAATTGATAAGGAAAACGGATATCCAAAAGTTTTAGCGGATCTCGAAAATTCAGAAGTTGAATTTGATGAAATAAAGTTACCTGAAGAGTGGAAACTCGACCTAGCTTTTATTGATAAATGGTCAAAATTACCTCCAATGTTTACTGAGATGGATTTGACCCCAGCGGCATACCTTAGCCGAGAAAGCATTCCAATGGGTGCTGTTAATGCGGTAATGTCGGGAGCTGCTCAAAAACTTGTAGAAGAATTAATGAAGCAAAAGGTAAGGGTCAGTGGCGTTAACTCTACTGCGATTACTACAACTCCGAAGGAAGAGTACATGTCAGTCATGGATGGTTTGATTGAAAACTTTAAGTTGATTGGTGATTGGACCGAAAAACCAACAGGCATCTATGGAGCCGTGTTACTTGCCAAGCAGGATGATAAATGTTGCTTAAGTCTTCTTACATTCTTAAAAAGCTTGCCTCGTCAAAGGTGGCTCAATCCAATCTTAAAAGAACTAGAGGGAATTAAGTAATATGGGTACGTCCGCATCGTCTACAGGACCGAATAACAAGAGTCCGCTAATTCCATCTTGGGCAGAGCAAGGAGATCCCGTCACAATAGAGCCTGCATCAGGTACTGATGGGGATGAGCAAACTGGTTCTGATAACAATCAATCTGATGATCAGAATGACCATACCAACGATATTGACAATGACAAGGTTCAACAAGAAATCGGTGGTTCGCCAACAGCAACGCCACCTCCAAATAGGTTTGCCAGCGCCAGAAGAGCATTTGGTAAATATGCACAAACAGGTGGCTCAACCTCAGATCTAAGGCGTTCATTAAAAAGTTACTCTAGAAAAGGCTCTGGCGGAGGTAAAAGCACAAGCCGGAGACTAGCAAGCGGTATAACGGCTGGTTCTGGATTGCTTGGTGTCATGCGTGGCGACACCGTAACGGTTAATAATCAAAGCTTATCATTAGGTGATCTAACTGGGTTATCGACTGACCAAGCAATTGACAAAATTGCTAGTCATTTGGCACCTGATAATGCCGATTCGGATGCTGTAAGAGTTGCGTTGGATTACGCACTAGAAGAAGCACTCCCCGATACAGAAGAATTTGACCCAAACAGTTTTACTGACGAAGTTATTCAAGAAGCCATAGGCTGTTATTTAACAGATCTTATTTTTCAGGATGTGGTTGAAGGCATGGGCAGAGCTTGGTTTCATGTTGAGCCTGCAAGTAGGCATCATCAAATGGAAGTAGAATTAAGGGAATTAATAAAAGTGATCACACAAGAGCAGTTAGACAAAGTAACTAATGGCAACCCTAGTACTATTAGCAAGGAAAATATTACTAAAATTCAAGCTGATGCAATTGCAATGACAGTGGATGAATGGGAGAGTTTTGATGACTAATTTTTATTTTAACCATGACCCAGCTAACTTGCCTGATTTTTCTGAAGACTGTCATCCTGTCCAAATGTTTCACACGCATCAAAATGACATCACTAAGCACAGCTTGGTGTCAAAACAACTACTACAAACAGTTCGTGATTTAGGATTGCATGTAGATGCTGATGCAATAGATCTGATAACAATTGCAACCGCCGTTACCGCCGCTGATACATTTGAATTGAGGGATAATGCAGAAAATGCATGGGCTAGAAAAATGCACTTGCATGTTCCTGTTACCGATGAGGATATGTGGAATACTGTTGAGCCTGAACTAAGTTCTTTGCTCAACTTTCTAACGGGCGATCAATGGCAGTTTACTTTTGAAAAAACAACTATGCCGATGCCGACTCCTAAAACAAGTGAGCAAGCGAAAGCAAAAGCAAAATCATTAATTGGACTCAACTCAGTCTGCCTTTTTTCAGGAGGTCTTGATAGCGCCGTTGGTGCAATTGACATTTTAAACGGAGAGTCAGCCTTAAAACCGCTTTTGATTAGTCACGCTTATCGTGGTGATGGCGCAAAACAGGAAGATATTAAGCAATTATTGTCCCCGCCATTCGGCGAATTGTCCTATTCAATGTCTCCTCATATTATCAAGCAGTTAGAAGGTAAAACTGACATTAGCATGAGGGGAAGAAGCTTCAACTTCCTAGCTATGGCGGTACTTGGCATATCAGCCTTAAGAAATGCTAATTGCGATAGCAGTATTGAAACTATTGTCGTCCCTGAGAATGGCTATATTTCTATAAATCCACCGCTTACCAGAAGACGGATTGGTAGCCATAGTACTAGAACTACACATCCTAATTTTCTAAGCAGGCTTGAATCTTTGCTTAGAGACACTGGGTTTCATGTCAAATTTGTAAACCCCTATCAATTCAAAACTAAAGGTGAAATGTTAGCGGAATGTGTTGATCAAGACGCAATTAGAAAAGCTGTTCCTCTGAGTGTTTCATGTAGTCATTGGCACAGAGAGCATAAACAGTGTGGACATTGTGTACCTTGTCTTATTCGAAGAGCGTCAGTTTTTCATGCTGGTTTTACACAAGATGCGCCATACAAGACAAAGAGGTTGAAAGGGCTTATGAAAGAAAAAGATACGCGTGATGATCTTCAAGCGGTTCAAACAGCCATTATTAGATTGAAACAATCCGATAACTATCGTTCTTGGCTTCGAAAGTCAGGACCAATACCACAAGAAAAAGATATACGAGAAAAATTAGAATCAACTATTAAGCGAGGATTGGCAGAGGTTGAATTATTTCTCCAAGCGGATAAATCATCATGATGGATCTTCATTGCCATGTTGATTTATATCCAGATTATCAAGAGGTATTGAACGACATAAAAAGCAGTAATTATTACGTGCTATCAGTAACTACGGTGCCGTCAGCTTTTGAAGGTACTGTCCAGTTAACAAGTGACATAAAACACTGTAAAACGGCTTTGGGTCTGCACCCTCAACTTGCTCATTTAAGGAAAAATGAACTACCTCTATTCGATAAGCTAGTTGATAGAACTAGATATATTGGAGAAATTGGGCTGGATGGCTCAAAAGGTTATGCTGATTACTTTGATGATCAATTAGAGGTTTTTACGCATATTTTGAAAAAATGTGAAGGCTTTGATAACAAAATATTAACTATCCATAGTCTCAACGCGACAGGTGAAGTACTTGAACAACTTAAGTTATACCCCAATGCTGGTACTGCCATTCTTCATTGGTTTTTAGGTACTAAGAAGCAAGTTCTAGAAGCCGTCGAGCTAGGCTGTTTCTTTTCTATTGGGCCAGCCATGCTTACTTCAGCCAGAGCTAAAAAAGTAATATCGTGGATACCTCAAGATAGGATTTTACTCGAAACTGATGGCCCTTTCGCCAAAGTGGCGGGGAATATTCTGTTTCCTTCAAGTGTTGGCACTGTTACTGAATATCTGGCTGAAATTTGGTGTAAAAATAAGGCTTCGATAATTGAGCAACTGTCAGCAAACCTTAGGTGTTTAACATCAGTCAAGTAACTAATTATACGTCACGTAATCTTATAACAATTTTATTCAGGTTTAATCGATTTGTTTGAAGTATTTGTATTAGCTATAGCACTCAGTATGGACGTGTTTGCAGTATCCATAGGCTTAGGTTCTAAAAAAGTAGCAAATGCTGAAAAACTCTTTATTAAAGCCGTTGCTTATTTTGGATTTTTCCAAGGCTTTATACCTCTTTTAGGCTATTACAGCGGTAAAGGATGATCATCTTGGATTGAAGATTATGCACCTTGGATAGCTTTTATTTTGCTATTATTTATCGGTGGCAAAAATGATTTATGAGTCCCAATCTGAAGGAATTGAAGAAGATATTGCTAATGTTACTCATCGTGTGCTATTTGTTCTTGCTATTGCCGCCAGTATTGATGCAATGGCGGCAGGTTATGCAATCACATTGCTTGAGGTAGATATAGCCGTAGCTTGCTTGATAATAGGCGTCACGACGTTTGCCTTTAGCTAGATTGGTGTGAATATCGGCGAAAGAAGTGGCGTATGGCTGGAGTCTAAAGCTGAACTATTTGGTGGTTTAGTGTTAATCGCAATCGCATTTAAGATATTACTTGGTTGGCACAGAACCACCGAATACTAGGCTACTTACCTGAGCAACATGCATTGCCTTCTTGAATAGGAGGACACTTAACTGTTCCATAAGAGCAGTAAACGCAACAATCACCTTTGAACGGTTTAAGTAGTGCTTTACAGCTTTCGCATTCGTAATACCATTGGCAAGCGTTTGTAGGCATGGTTTCAACTTTGCTAAATCCACATTCAGGGCAAGTTATCTTAGATTTTAATTCTATACCTTGCATACTGGTTCCTTAATGGGCTTAACAATATCTAAAATAGACATTACGACCATCCAAATGATCCCAAAGTAAAATAAGTAAGTGCTCCAGTCGTATTGCCATAAAGGATAAAGGGTCAGCAATACTGCAATTGGGCCAATGACACTTAAAATGCCTCTTAATGACTCTCGATGTTGATACCAATTATAGAAATTAACTAACAACGCTAGTGAAGCAAATAATGGCAATAAGGTGTTCACCGCTATCCCTTCAAAATGTGAAAGAAAACCTAACCCAAGAGCAGATGCCAATGAGCCGAGCGCAGGAAAACATGCTGTGCAACTAAGGGCGGCTAGCCAAACGCCACCAGAACCTACTTTATCTAGAATTTTATTGATCATAACTATCTACCTCAATTTTTAAGGTAGTATAAACTCCGTACATAAGTACGGGGTCAATAGCTATTTAAGTGAATTTATTACCGGGCAGGATTGAGGGTCTTGATTGGCCTTGCAAGAATCTGTCATATCTTGAATTACTTTCTCTAACCGCTGTAAATCAGCAATTTTATTACGGATGAGATTAAGTTTTTGCAATCCCATCGATTCTATATCAGCGCAACTGCTACTTAGTGACATCAGTGATTCAATTTCTTTCAGCGTAAACCCTAATGCTTTAGCTTTCAGAATAAATTTGAGTTGATTAGCGTGTGTCTCGTCATACTTTCGATAACCTGATTCGGGTTTTGGAGGCTGCTCTATTAAACCTTGGCGCTCATAAAAGCGGATCGTTTCAACATTGATATCTAAATCTTTTGCCAGTTTTCCAATGGTTCTCATAAACATACTCTTTAGAAGCAGAGACATCATTATACAATTAATGCGGATTGCCTAAACTCAATTTTATTGCATGAACGGGGTCGCTAAGCGTCCGCTTTGTAGAATTAAGTTCACATATCCAGATCACTCTGACCGTCTCTTGTTCGCTCTTGCTGCCTGTCAGGTGAAGTCTAAACCTAATCAACAAAACTGTAAGATGAGATATGAGCTACTACATCTAATCTATTGTTTCGTTGAAACTAATTCAATAATTTCACCAGTAGACGTATCCACTCTTATTTCTGTATGTTGCCCTGAGTGCTGAAGTTGATTTTTTAAATCAGCATTAATCAGTTTGAGCTTATCTATTTCAGCGTACATTTCTTGTAATCGCACCAGTAGCTTTTCAAAATCCTTATCGATTTCCTTAGGGTCAATCTCGTTTTTTTGCTTTTCTTTAGCAAGCTTGCTTTTTAGTTCGGCTACCTTTGTTCTGAGTTGTTTTATTAAATTATCTTTATTTTTTTCTTCCCAAGTTAATTGAGCTTTTTCAATATTTTCTCGTAACTTTACCCATTTTTCTTCTTCTTTAGATAGATTTGCAATATTTCTTTTAGCTCTCGTTGCTACTGCATTTTTGGTTATCTTGCTGCCATCAGATTTCATCTCTTCAAAAGCACGTTTTATATCATCGTATGCGCTACTCATGCTTGTTCTCCTTGGTTTGTATGCGCTTTGCCTTCATCTAATACATAGTCAGCTGCTGCTATATTATTTTTCCAGTGAATAGCAAATAGCTCGTAATCTTCTTGCTCTTCTTTGGTTAATGCCGCATATGCCTCTAGTTTCTGCGTTGCTTCTTTTTTTATTATTTGCCAATTGACCTTGTGGCGTTTGGTAATGATTTTACTACCACAATACACACAGCCACTAGGGATTCCTGCTCCTTTTATCTTGCAAGCTTCTCCCGCAGTGCAGTACCCCGTAGGTAAGCCACGTATGTTTTTAATATTTTTGACGAGAAATTTTTTCAGTTCTTCAATTGAACTGAAATGGATCTGCTTAATCACAGTCGAATCTTTACTTTGACTATCAGTAATACCTATTATCAGATCTTTAGATGTTTTATTAATTTGCTCACCAGCACCACCTTTAAGTGATTGTGACTCGGCTTCATCTATTAACTCTTCTGCAACACGGTCAATTAAAATCTCATTAAACTCTTCAGTAGTTTTAATTAAAGTTGTTGAGGCCAAAAATGCTCTTCGAGTATAAACAAACGTCATTAGGCTAGTTAAATGTTTAAATTGATATCTAATATCATCAAGCTCACCTAATTTATTGGCAATGACAAAGTAGGCCAACGTATGTCGAAACATGTGAGCGGTTAATCTAAACGTATCGCCTTCTTCGTATGGGACACCTCTATTCTCTCCTCTAACCTCTTTGTAGTTAGATTCAAGGCGTTCAAGCTCTGCTATATCATCATCGTCTAGAGTTAAGTCAAAAAGCTCAATGTTTTCACTGTTTTTAACCTCAAATTTTGTGAATCGCCCAGCATCGCTAAAACTAACACTACAGCTACTATGTGAAACCCCGAAAAGACGGTTTCTTTCTAACCCTTCTTTCAAATTGTGTGCTTGACTACTTGTTATATTGGCTCTGCATGAAGAAAGTACAGCTTTTGCCCTTTCTTGCATACCGATCACATATTTTTCGTAAATACCAACACACTCATGTACTTCAGCGTTTGAAAACCATTCCATCTCAACCTTACTGTTGTCGGTTTTGGTCATAATTGCCGTAATGTAATAAATATCATCTTTGTAATTGGCACAGCCAACCTTGCATGTAAGTACTTCGTTATATCTCATACCTGTATAGGCCAAGATATTAATGTATGTGGCTAATTTTAAATCTTCTAATTCTTCGGATAATTGAATGAATTCCTCTTCATTGGGTAAGTTTCTTACATGTTTTGCTATTAGCTCACCTGTATTCATTTTGGGCGGTGGTTCAATGGAGCCTTCATGTAAACTATCTATTAAGCGTGCATTTAATTCTAGCCATCGTTCTATCTTATCCTTAGAGTTTTCAACTATTTTTTCTGCAAACTTCAGAATTTTTTTCATTACTTTAGTAGGAATGACAGGGTGCGAATAAGTGACTGGTCTCGGATGGTGTAACTCGTTTAGTTGGTTAAGCACATCAATAAAAACACTACACACCTTAGGGCCAAAAAGACGAAAGCTTCGTTGCACGTCAAATAGTTTAGTAAATGAGTGTGATTGTCTGTAAATAGCTATTTTCCCGACTTCATATAAATAGTCTTTTATGAGATTCCTAATAACTAAGTCAGATTTGAACTCCAACTCATGAAATGAGTGATAACCTCTTTGTCTTAAGAAGGCTGCAATTAAATTTAGATACGTTACATCATTTTGAAGTGTAGAGATTTTTAGAGGTTTACCGCCTACAACATCACCATGTGTGAGTTTAATTAGTGAATAAATTCGAATTTGATATGCTAATTCATCAACACCTTTAAAATTCACATTTCTTTGCGTTTCTTCATAGCTTATCCAAGTGTCATCGCCAAAGTGAATAGTGCCATGTTTAGCAATATTCAATGCTCTGTTTTCCCACAAAGCAATCGAATTAAAAGCGCTAGTATCATCAACTTTAAAATCTTCTAACACCTGAACCAAAGGTTTTATAGTGATTTGACCTGTATGTGTTTTTACAACAGCGATATCAAGTAGTTTTGTTTTAGTTATCTCTTTGGTCATAGCAAACCTGTGTTTTTCCAATGAGGATGAATACCCTCTGTTCTCAATAATTCTTTTCCATCAATCACAGCTTGAGCATTAAGCTTGGCAATATCAGTTAATATTTCGTTAACTCTATTTTTCAACTGCTCTATGTTTTCCAGTTGCTCTGTTACAGAGTCAAATGTTGCGGCTGAGTTTTCCATATCAGCAACAACAAAATCCCGGTATGACAAAAGTTTCCAAACATGCAATGCGTCAGCAACACAGCGATAGAACGGACACCACAAGCATGCGTTAAAGTCGGCACATGCATGCTCGTTTGTATCTCGCTGGTCTAATAATTTCCTGTTTTGAGATTCGAATGCCACTACTGCGGATTTATCTTTTGAGTTAATGCATGTGCCATTCGGGACTTTTTTACCGTCTTCTGGTGGAGTCTGCAAAATGATTACTTTGTCGGTAACATCGCGAACAAAATAGTCTGCCATTGTTTTTGTCGCTCTGTTGATTGTCATTGCAACATCTTTGTTATCTTGCATTAAATAATGACGCAAGAACGTTTCATAAGAGTGCTTGCCAGCTTTTTGATACCACTTAAATTCTTTGGCAACTTTTCGGTAAATGTAGTTAAGCCCTGATTTTCTGATCTTTTGCGAATTAAATACGATATCACACCCAAGCTCAGTCAATATCCTATCTATAGTGGTCTTGAAACGTGATGCTGTTAATAATTGAATCTTTACTTCTCCAATACTATTTACTTTGGGAAAAACAAAAATTCTTTTTGATAGGTTCTCAATAGAAGGGCGGTAAATAGACGTAAGTCTAGTCGCAGCCTTAATATCAAATATTACTGGTTCGACAACGTCGCCGTATAAGACGCCTTCTTTTTCTAGATCTTCGGCTTTAATTTCAAATTTATGCCATTGAGTTTGATAATTAGCTCGGCGTTTAAATAAACGAAGAGCAGGAGTTTTACTTGAATGTAATGGCGTGTTAAAGAAAAATAAGTCGTCAGTATCAAGCTCTAGCGTAGGAGTTGAATTCCAACCAGTTTTCAATATGACTTTTGCTGCATAAAGTGTAACTTTGTCTTTAATTGTGAGTAAGGTCTCAGAAAGCCCTTTTTCTATGTAATATGCTAATTCTACTACTTCTCTATATGAGTAGAGTTTATCTTGATTCTGAGATAGTTGCTCTTGATGTTGTGCAGTTAATTCGGTGTTGACCGGAAAGCTTTTAATAGTATCTAGACCATAAAACGATAGTAATTTGTCGATAGCGCTCTGATATTGATTACCAACAAAAACCGACAAATCGCCTTGTTTTGATTTTAGTTGAATTGCCTCTCTTATAGCCTTTAGTATCTCACAGTTATTTTCAACAAAAGCATGAACCCCATGACTGGCAATAAGCTTCATTTGTTCATCTGTTAATGATGATGCATTTTCTTTCAATGCTCTAGCCATACTACCTATGTAACCTTTGAGAGTGACGATACCTATGCTCTCGCCATCAATTCGCTTTGTAAAAACTTTATGGTATTCGACTAGGTTTTGATAAAATTTATAGGCATTGTCATATACCCACTCATGCTTCTGCCATTCGGTAGTGTCACTTTCTTTAAGGTAATAGCCCAATGAGTAGGGTAATAAACTTTCCTTTGCGATTTTTTCACCCGTAACAAAGTGGTAAAGGTCCAATGCAGCGTTTAGTAGCAGTAAAAACTGCTGGTTATTTTGAGTTTCTTCTTGGTAATGCTTATAAAGGTATTTAAATCCCTGAAGGCCATTTTCTGCAAACCCTTGAATTCCACGCTCACTAAGCAGCTTAATTATTGGTGATGCTACGCTACCAGCACTATTCAACCACCTTGGAAATGATAAAGTTGAGGATCTAACTCTTGTTGTATTAGCTTCCGAAGCGCTTGCTATCTGATTTTTCAAAAAAGCATCAACTTCATTGCCAAATTTGGATGATATGCTTTGTGCATACCCTATTACTTCGGCTTCAGTTTTAAATTGATTGACTCTAGCTTTACCCCACACATCGGGTAGTATAAATTTTAAAAAAGTACGGAAGTTGTGATTGCATATAAATGATGAAACGAATTCCCTATCCTGTAATGTTGCCAATAATGGCAGTTTGACGCGTTCAGTATTCTTAAAAGTATCATGTAGACAAAGATTTATAATAGCTGTCGCAGTTTTGAGGATATTGTCCCTAATAGAAGAATCTTTGAGGCTTAATTCTGGAAGGACGAGATAGTCCAGATATTTATTTAGTAATTTACGAATCTCTTTTACTTGATGGAATTCAAGTTCGAATAATTTAGTTATGTCGATTGAAGTAGCCCCATTTACTAGCCTAAAAGGAGCGTTGATAGCGTTATCATAAAAATGAAACTTAGCTAAGTTTTCTAAGGCTTCTTCTATACGAGTAGCATAACTAGGTAGCTTGACATCATTTATTTCATTAATGCAAAAGTATTCCAGTTCTTGCCAAATTTCAAAGTCTGATAGAGCATTTAATCCCGAAGTTTGAATTGATGTCGCAGTATCTGTACTAACCTTATTAAGGGCTAGAGGAAGAGTGTGTTGTAAACTGACACAAGCATTCCGCAAGCGACTCATTGAAATAGCAGTGTCGTCATCTGCGCTAATATTGTTTTCTTTGTCATATGCCCTGTTAAATAAAACGTCTAACTGTTTGGCTAGAACAATTGAATGAGGTTTAAATCTAGCAGGAATACGATTGGACTTCCGCGTTTTAACTTGCTGCTGCATCTTCAGCCTCACGCATCAGTAATTCGTCAACATCACCGTAGATATCTTTCACCCACTCTGACATTGCTCCGTATGCATCCACTGCTACACTTTTGGCAAAGTCGATGTAACGTTTGGTTGTTTTAAAACTTTCGTGACTCATCAAGGTCATTAGTGTCTGTCTGATGGAACTCTCCGATTCACCTTTGTCAATTAGGTATTTAGCGACATAAGTAGCAAAGGTAGCGCGTAAGTCATGGAATGTGCGTAATAGTATTTCTAATCCCTGCTTCCTTTGTTCTTTTCTAACTATGGAAATAGTATTCCCCGGTGTATCTTCGCTTATCCGCGATCCTGAACTATTCATAAACAAAGGAAGCGGATGTTCACTATTGTCCATACCATGATTAGTCTCATGTTTGGTACGTCGCTTCATATTTTGAATTGTCAAAGTGTGATTGTACAAAAGCTTCATTAGAACTCGCGCTATTGTTAATCTCACTGGCTTATGTCCTTTTCGTACAATGTTCAATTTTGGAATACGTTTCTCGTTTTCTTTTTCATCAGGATCAAAAAGGTCTTTCTGGTCGATGGCTGAAATCTCAAAAGAACGAAGTCCACCTAGCAAAGCACATTGCAAATAAAGCTTATAAGTCTCTTTTTGAGCCGTATCCGTCTCCAGCAACTGTTTAAGTTCTTTTGGAGAATATGGTTGTAGATCTTTTTCGGGTGAGTCTTCCTTTTGTTTCAATGTATTTGGAATGCTCAAATTACTAACCCACTTCCATAAGCCTCCAGAACGTGTGTTGCTAGTAGGTAATTGAAACAATGAACTTACACTTGATTTAGCTTTCGATTTAATACGTACCTGTTTGTATTCAAGTGAGAAGGGGAGGCTATCTATAGCCCCGCGCTTATGGCTCCATATATAGAATGCTTTAACAGCTCTAATTCGTTCTTGAGCGCTGTTAAAGCTTATGCGTTTAGACTTATCTTTGGTTTCGACTCTTTCACATAAATGTTTGTGATATCTCCACACAGGTAACCTAGAAATATCATCATCTACAGATTGTTTTGAAAGTGGTGCAGCTATTACTTCAAAATAGGATGCATCATCTTTATCCAACCAATCTAAGAAAGCTTTTAAGTGCTTAGCTATACTGCAAACAGACTTAACATCTAATGGCTTTCCCGGTTGGCTGGCATGATAAGCGTCACTAAAAGCCTCATTGTCTATTTGATTCTTTTTGAGACTGAAATGACCTTCAAAGCGGTGCATTAAAAATAAGTTCATTTCTTGGCATTCGGTGAAGCGAGTCGGGTGATATAGCACTGGAAAATTAGGTTCTATTTTATCGTGCCTATATGAGTGAGTTCTGATGCCTTTTTCAGTCTTAATAGGTTGCCCTGATTTATCGAGGTGAAAAGACATTCCTTTTCCAAAGTTGACTGATGCTTTAATTATTTTAGTTTTTGTTGTATTTCGAAGTATCATTTTCGTTCACCTTTGATTCTTAGCTAGAGTATGTGTGTAAAAACTTTTTTGTTCAAGTTTATTAAGGGTATGATAGTATTATATCAATTCGGGGGTGATTTTGGATGAGAGTCAAAACTTAACTGCGTCGCAGTTGAAAACTATTATCACTCGCTGTGGCGAAGGCACTAAGCTAATTTGCTCAGGTAACCTTGCTCAAATCGATAGTAACTACTTGACCCCAGTGACCTCTGGCTTAACTTATATTGTTGAACGTTTTAAAGATTTTGAGGGCAGTGCTACTGTTAACTTAAATGGTGTAGTACGTAGCAGGTTAGCCAGCTTTGCTGAAGAAAATTTATAGCTTGCCAGTATACTTATGCCTCGTTAACCTAGCTGTAACGAGGTAAGGTACATATAAGCCAGTGAATTTTTTACCATTAAAGCATTATTATCGCTCTTTGGCAGTGGCACTTATTGTGCCGCTGCTGGTGGCGTTTTTTTTGTGTTTACACCTGTATAACTTAAAACTTGAGCGAGTGATAGAAAGCAGGCAAAACGGATTTAATAATATTACTGCTCAGCTTTCCCATGCGATGAATGCCGCGGATGGCCTCATAGACACCATGTTCAAGCTTTATGAACAGCCACTTTCTTATGATTTTGATCCTAGTTGGACACGTAATGTGAATCAATATGATCACTATTACTATCAAAGTGTGGGCGATGGAGTGGGGGAGATAGTCGGGCAAGGAAAGTTTGCCTCAACGGCTTATGCAATTAATCAATGGCGACGAGTTATTGCCCTCGGCCCCTCGTTTAATACCACTCTGTCACTTATTCAATCTTTAGAAGCCGTGGCTTATGTTAATGAGCAAGGTTTTGTTTATATTAAGCGCCGTAGCATAACAAAAAGTGAATTTCTGACCAGTGTGTTAGATAATAAATTTCGACCTTTATTAATAAATAGCAACAATCTTGCCTCTAGCTCAGTGTTGACCATTAATGGTCATGCCTATTTTGCAATTGGCAAGCAAAGAGCTGCTAATAGTCGCGATTACATTGTGTTGATTTATGATCTTGAAGCAATTTCTAATTGGTTAAAAAAAATAGCGCCTAACTATGGTGAGTATATTTTTATCAATCAAGATAACCAAGTTATTGCCAGCTCAAAGGCAACGCTTAATACGACCATTAGTGCCAGCTCAAAGGCAACGCTTAATACGACCATTAGTGCCAGCGAACATTGGCCGCATGTCGCGGTAGATATGCGCAAAAATAACGATAGTCATTTAGTACAAGAAGCTACCAACTTACCTATTTACACTCGTTTCTATGAATCACAGCAAGCTCTTAGTGAACCAGTTGGCTATGACATCTTTTTAGAGTTCGCATTTTTGAGTGTTTTTTTAGTGATGATGTTCAGCGCTGTTTTTTGGTTGAGTCAGCGCATTTTTGTAAAACCGATGACGCACTTAATGAATTACCTTGAGCAGCATGATGAAGGCAAACAAGCGTTAGTTCATTATCGGATTCCTGTTGATTGGCAGCCTTGGTTCAGCCGTGTGAAAAAGGTGTTTAGTCGTAATGAGGAGCTCGTTCAATCTTTACAAGAGGCAAATAAAGCGCTTGATTCCCAAGTACAGGTAAAGTCAAAACAATTGCGCCGTAGTATTGATGCGAAAGAGCGTCACTTAGCGTTATTAAATACTATGCTAAATAACGTGCCGGATCTTATTTACTTTAAGAATATCGATGGCTCGTTTTTAGGCTGTAATAAGGCGTATGAGCGTTATATTGGCTTGCCACAAGAGAAGTTAGTGGGCCAGCAATTATGTGATATTAGTGATGATAACGGCGAATTAAACGAGCTTGAAAAGCAAGTGCTTAAAGACCGCCAAGCTTATCAAAAAAGATTGACCACAGAAGATAGTAGTTATCTGTTTAGCATTGTGCCATTTTACAACGAGCATCAGCAATTTCTTGGCACTATGGCGATTGGTCGTGATATTACCGAGCAGCATAATGCGCTTAATGCATTACAAAGCTCTGAAGCTAAATTACGCAGTGCTATGGAATATGCTGCTAATGGAGTGCTGTTGGTTTCGCTTGAAGATCAGGTGCTGCAAGCAAATAAAGCAGCACGTAGAATCTTTGCAATTGAAAACGCTAATGACCTCAAATTAATAGACTTATTTGCAGAGCCATCTTATCAGACGCTAAAGGATACCTTGACAGAGTTACTGCATGAGAAGAAAAAAGTTTATCACTTTAGTCTTGAGCAGCAAGAGCAACAACGGTGGTTACAAATTAGCGTGTCATTAGTTTGGAATGCTGAGCAAACACCGGATTACTATGTTGTTCATGTACAGGATGTGACGGATTTAGTGCAAGCAAAAGATGATGCTGAGCGAGCAACATTAGCTAAAAGCCGTTTTATAGCTAACCTAAGCCATGAAATACGCACACCACTTAATGCTGTACTAGGCTTAATTGATGTGATTGCACTGCAAGGGTTAACACAGCCGCAGCGTAACCATGCCGAGCAAGCAAAATCTGCAGCCAATAGCTTGCTTACCTTATTAAATCGTATGCTAGATTTTGCCCGCGCGGAAAGCTCGCAAGTGCAAATTAATAAAGCCCCTTTTAGTGTGCCTGATTTAATCGATTACTGTCAGGGGATCACAGCTCCCTTATGTGCGAATAAAAATATCGAGTTTAAAGTCAAATGTGACCAAAGTATTAGTGATAACTTGGTTGGTGATCAAATTTGCTTGCAGCAAGTATTAGCTAACCTACTCACTAACGCAGTAAAATTCACCGAGCAAGGTACAGTGACATTAAACTTAATGCTGGTGGAGGAATCTGCTGAGCAGCAACTTATTTGTTTTACAGTCAAAGACACCGGTATTGGTATTAGTAAGGCCGATCAAAGCCGCTTATTTGATGCATTTACCCAAGGCGATGAATCATTAACGCGCTCTCATCAGGGGGTTGGTTTAGGTTTAGCGATTGTTAAATACGAAGTTGCATTGATGGGAGGCGAAATTAAGCTTGAAAGTGAAAAAGGCAAAGGCAGTGAATTTTGCTTTTGCTTGCAGCTCGATAAAGCCGTAGAGCCTGTGAAAAAAGAGCTGGTTTCATTGCCTTCTAGTACTGATCTATCTGGACTTTTAGTACTTGCTGTGGATGATAATCCACTAAATTTAAGCATTATTAAAAGCATTTTAGAGCAAATTGATGTCACTGTTGTGTGTGCACACAGTGGTGAAAAAGGCATTGAGCTGGCAAAAAGCCTCAGACCTGATCTCATTTTTATGGATATTCAGATGCCAGAAATGGATGGTTGTCAGGCAACGCGTATTATTCGTCAGTCTTTCACTAAAGAGCAAATGCCTATTTATGCACTCACTGCACACAGTGAAAGCGAAGATATTGAGCATTCTATTTCGGCCGGTATGAATAAGCATCTCACTAAACCTATTGTTGCCAGTAAATTATTTTTAGCAATGAGTGAGTTGGATAGGCCAAAAGAAGTCTTTTTTGATCAAGCTTTTATAATGTCTCAGTTTGCAAATAATACTAAGTTAGTATTAACTATGTTGTCGAAGTTTGCGACTATGGCAGCTGAGCAGCTATTACAAATCTCTACATTAAAAACTACCAATGAGTTGGTTCGTGTAGTTCATAATGTTAAAGGATCAGCTGGCAATCTTGGTTTTAAGCGATTGTCAGCGTGCGCACAACAATGTGAAGCTAGGCTTAAAGCAGATGGCGAATTGCCCGAGCAATTAAATGATGAATTGCAATGGCAAATAAAACAGGTCATTGCATTTATCATTGAACAAGGATCTACTGATGTTGAAAAGAGCCAAGGTACTGATTGTTGATGACGATCCGTTAAATCGCTTGGTATTAGAGAAAACATTACAGCAAGACTATGATGTTTTTTGTGTAGAGAGTGGCGAAAAAGCACTGACGTTTTTAAAAACGGAGACTGTTGATTTATTGATCTTGGATATTGTGATGCCAGGCATTGACGGTTATGAAGTGCTAACTAAGTTAAAAGAAAACGCTGCCACCAGTATGTTGCCTGTTATATTCATTTCTGCAAATACCAGCCATGATGACGAAGCTAAGGGCCTTGAATTAGGCGCGATGGATTACATCACGAAACCATTTAGTGCTGCTATCGTTCGTGCCCGTGTACGCAATCAGCTGCTGATCAAACAAAAAAATGACTTACTCGAAATGCTCGCCTCAATTGATGGCTTAACTGAGATCCCAAATAGACGTTATTTGGATGAAAACTTAGCGCGAGAGTGGCGCCGGTGTCGTCGAGATCAAACTCCGTTATCAGTGTTATTAATGGATGTCGATCATTTTAAACGTTACAACGATTGCTATGGCCATCGTGCAGGTGATGACTGCTTAAAAAAAATTGCTCATGCCTTAGTTGGGGCGTGTGAGCGAGGCAGTGACTTTGTTGCTCGTTATGGTGGTGAAGAGTTTGCTGCGGTACTTCCAAATACCTTTGCCAATGAGGCTATCTCGTTTGCAAATAAACTACGAAATGCAGTGAATGAGTTAAACATTCTACACAAAGCGTCGCTAAATGCCGACCATGTCACAATTAGTATTGGTATTGCGACCACAGAAAATGGTCAGGTTTATGCAGAACAAACCTTGCTAGAAGAGGCTGATTTAGGTCTTTATCAGGCTAAAGATGCCGGGCGAGATCAAATTGTATCGAGAATGATCGCTGTAAATGAATCAGAGTAGGCAAGGCCTACTCTTAACTTTAGCTTGCTAATTAGCCGTTACTTAGCGATTTATAAATTGTATCACCCACACCAATTAACTTATCATTTTTAAATACGAGTGGCGTACACTCGTCTTTAGTCATCTTGCCATCAGAATGAATGCTATGTGTTACATAGAATAATACCTGATAAACATCATCACCTTGCTTTAACAACTCGGTAAAGTTAGGTGTATTCAGTTTGTTTAATACGGTTTGGTAGCTTGTATCTAATGCGAGATTAGAAATCACTTCACGGTTACTTTTATGCTGTTTTTCCCAGCTAGAAGAACTACCAGCCCAATGAGTGTCGGCTTCACCGTCAGAAACAGCGATGACACAGCCAGTTAAAAATGGTGCAGTTAGAGCGGCAATTAGAAGTGCTTTTTTCATGTTTTTTATCCCTAAGAAATTGTTTTATAGTTAAACCTTGATAGCAAACTGCTTGCCAAAAATTTTATTTCTAATAAAATCATTGGGTTAATGTTATTTTGCGCAATGGGGCTAAGTAAAAAATCACTAACTACTTAGCTCTATTGACTAATATATTGCCTTTTAGACCAACCTGTTACGCATCTCGCCCTGATTAAATGCCTGAATATTTAAAGCTATTTCGTTAACTAAGCGAACAATAGACTCTTGGCTTGCCCATGCGATGTGAGGCGTGAGCAATAGGTTTGACCCTTTGTAGAGTGCTAGCGGGTTTGATTGCTCTGCGGGTTCTTTGCTGAGTACATCAACACCAGCTCCAGCAATGATATTATTAGCCAATGCATCTGCTAAATCAGCTTCATTGATGATACCACCACGGGCGGTATTAATAATGATGGCTGACGGTTTCATCATTCTTAACTCTTCCGCGGCTATTTGGTTGCGAGTTTCATCAGTTAGCGGGCAATGGACACTAATAATATCCGCTGTTTTTAGGGCGTCATTAAAACTGACGCGACCTTCACGAGGTGCTTGGCCTTTACGCTCACTGATGATGACTTTGGCACCAAAGACTCGTGCTACGTCGGCAACGGCTTTACCCAGTGACCCATAACCAACAATTGCCAATGTTTTGCTGGCAATTTCATTAAAGCTGTAATCTAGGCGACAAAACATCGGGCTTTTTTGCCATAAGCCTTGCTGACAATCATTAATGTATCTGTGAGTATTACCCAATAAATTAGTGATTAGAGTAAAGGTATGTTGCACCACACTTGGTGTTGAATAGCCCGCTACATTTGTCACTGCAATGTTATGCTTCTTAGCCGCCTCTAAGTCAATGTTGTTAGTACCTGTGGCTGCAACGCAAATGAGTTTTAAATTAGTCAGCTTAGCCATGGCGTGCTGATCAATCACCACTTTATTACTGATAACTACATCTGCATCTTGGCTGCGCTCAACAACTTGTTCTTGGTTGGTTAAGTCATAACAGGTTAATTTACCTAATTGCGCTAAGGCATCTAGCGAAGTGTTGGCTAATGTCGCTGCATCAAGGACAGTAATATTCATGTGCTTTCCTTTTTTAATTTATTGCTTGACCTTGGGGTGTACTCCAAGGTTTATAGTGAGCATAATAAATAAACGCTTCACAATGGAGACGGTGATGAAAATAGGTGAGTTTGCCCGTCAGTTGGGTGTCTCAACAGATACGCTAAGGTACTACGAAAAGCATGGTTTGTTAACGCCAAGTTCGCGTTCAGACGTAGGATATCGTTTTTACTCTGAGGATGATTATAAGCAAATGGCTTTTATTCTCAGAGCAAAGAATGTTGGCTTTAGTTTGGCTGAGATTAAAGAGCTACTTCAGATTAAATTTCATAAAGATCAGCACTCTTGCCATGAAGTTAAAGAGATGACGTTACAAAAACGTGATCTCGTTGCACAAAGAATTGCAGAGCTTACTCGCTTTTATGACTCACTTTCATTATTGGCAGATAAATGTTGTGGCGGTGAAGAACCTGCTGAAAACTGTTCGATACTAACGACGCTGGAGGATATCGATGGACTTACTCATTAATTTTTGGCACCTGTTTTTACTCTCAGCACCTTGGTTAATGCTAGGCTTATTCATCGCAGGTCTTTTAAATGTGTATTTGCCTGCCAACTTTCTTAATCGCCATTTAGGCAAAGAAGGCTTATGGACCACAGTGAAAGCGGCCTTTATTGGTGCCCCAATGCCACTGTGTTCATGTGGCGTAATCCCTGCGGCAATTGGTTTAAGAAGAGCGGGGGCGTCAAAAAGTGCCACCACAGCATTTTTGGTATCAACTCCTGAAACTGGGGTCGATTCGGTCTCCGTATCTTATGTGTTATTAGGTCCATTTATGGCGGTGATTCGCCCTATTGCAGCCGTATGCAGTGCGATTGTGGCAGGTGTTTTAGTAGGTAAAGACAGTGAACTTCATCAACAGCAAAGCACAATACCAAATAAAGAAAGCACTAAAACAGACTCTTGTTGTAGCAGTAAACAACCAGAGCCTATGACCGCATCAAGCTGTTGCAGCAAAGAGGCACCTGTTAAGCCCGCGCAAAGTTGTTGTAATAAGCAAACGCTTAAAGAACCTGAGCCTGTTAAAAAAACAAGTTGTTGTAGTAGCAAGGAACTGCAACCAACACAGGGTCAGCAACACAGTTGCTCAACAGAAAAAGAAGCACCTTCGCAGAAAAGCTGTTGTAGCAGTGAGCACTCAACTAAAACCGTTGAAAGTCGTTTTAGCAAACTGAAACGCGCGGTGAGTTTTAGTTGTAACAAGCTGCTTGAAGACACCATGATCTGGTTAATGATCGGTTTATTCTTTGCTGCTCTAGTACAAACTTATGTACCAGAATCTTATTTAAGCCAGTGGGGTAATGGCATCCTTGCGATGCTGGTGGTCATTTTAATCAGTATTCCTATGTACATCTGTGCGACTGCATCGACACCTATTGCGGCAGGCTTATTACTCAGTGGTGTGTCCCCCGGTGCGGTGCTCGTGTTTATGTTAGCTGGGCCAGCAACTAATATTGCAACGCTTGGTGTGGTTGGAAAAGAGCTTGGCAAGCGAGCAGTATTTGCCTACCTATTAGGGGTAATTGGAACGGCGCTAGCATTTGGCTTTTTAACCGATTATTTAGTGGCGCAGTATGGTTTTGTGGTTGCGCCTATGATGGGCGAAGAGCATGAAGTTTTACCTCATTGGTTAAGTCTTGCAGCGGGTATTGTATTGGCGATTTTAATGCTTAGATTGGTCCTCAAAATGGTATTAAAAAAGTCGTCTCAAACTGGTAAGAGCATTACTTAATTATTTGTTATAAAAATATTTTTTTACATTGATTGGGATTTAAGTTGGTTAACTATCGCGTCTCGGTTCGCATTTAAAATTGTCTGAGTTATAATCCGCCAATTATTTTTAACGGCACGCATCGCGTGCCGTTTTTTAACTTAAGTAGTTTTTAATGAGTGAAAGTGTGGATAAATACGCCGACATAAGACCTTACAATGATGATGAAGTAGCTGATTCAGTAGCGCGTTTGATTGCTGATAATGCCTTTGTAGATGTAATCGCTAAGTATAACCTACCGCGCTTTTTATCGAACTTCCCATTTCTTACTCGTCCATTGGTACGCAGCCAACTGCGTAAAAAATGGGGTAACACCTCATCGGTTGAGCAAGTTCAGCATGAAGTGGCTGATTATTTAAATAAATTAATTACCCGTACGACTTCAGAAGTGACGTTTTCTGGCATAGATAAACTAGATCCAAAACAAGCCTATTTATTTATCTCGAATCATCGCGATATCGTGCTTGATCCTGCATTAGTGAATTGGGGCTTGTTTAAGCACAATATGCCGACAGTGCGCATCGCAATTGGTGATAATTTACTGCAAATCCCTTATATCACTGAGTTAATGCGTTTAAATAAGAGCTTTATTGTGAAGCGTTCAGCGAAAGCACCAAAAGAGATGCTAAAAGCGCTGTCGCAGCTGTCTGCTTATATTTATGACTCATTAACAGAGGGTCATTCAATTTGGATAGCCCAAAAAGAAGGTCGAGCAAAAGACGGTTTTGATCAAACAGATCCAGCCTTACTTAAAATGTTGCAGTTACAAGGTCGTAAGCAGAAGAAAGAATTTGCTGAGTACGTACGCGAACTAAAAATTGTACCTGTGTCTATCTCTTATCAATACGAGCCATGTGCGATTGCTAAAGCGAAAGAGCTTTATCATAAACAGCAACATGGTCAGTATGTTAAACAGCAGGGTGAAGACATTGCCAGTATTGTTGAAGGCTTTAGTACAGCCAAAGGACATGTACATTTAGCGTTTGGCGAGCCAATTGAGTCGGGCTGTGAATCGCCTGAGGAGCTTGCAAAAACGATTGATCAGCAAATAGTTGATTCGTTTTTCTTACACCCAGGTAACTATATAGCGGGTGGTTGCACGCAAGCTATAATTGATGAAGAAGATGCCGCTGCCTTTAATGAGCGCATGGCGAAAGTGCCAGAAGAGTTAAAACCTTTGGTATTAGCGATGTATGCAAAACCATTTCATCGTAAAGCAGAACTTGCTACAAGCGAGTCTGAGTAAGCGATACAGTTAGTTTAAGAGGCCACTTTTTAAAGTGGCTTTTTTTATGGTTAATTTTCAGGCTATACTTTTAATATTCTTTATTAACCGGCATTTGTGATGCAACAAATTGAAATATTTGAAATTCCAAGCCCTTGCAAAGGGATATGCCAAGTTAATAACCGAGGCTATTGTAAAGGCTGCTATCGCAGTCGGGATGAGCGTTTTTATTGGAATCAGTTTACTAACGCGGAAAAGCGTAAAGTGATTAGCTTATGCCAACAGCGTTACAAACGTTACCTTCAGAAAAAACAGCAAGCACAACAGCAGCAAACAAACCCTGAGCAAGGTGGTTTTGATTTTTAAAATTCAGTGAGGTGGTATTTTGATTTTAGAAAGTGCACCGTACCGTTTTCATCAAGCTTTTTGAGTACCATGGTCAGTTGTGGAATTATTGCTTTATGGCGTTTGTGAACAAAGTGATAGCTCTGCATTGGCATTAACACTTGTTTATGAAAGGCTGTTTGATTAAAGTTTGGGTGCTTAGTTGACAGTAAAAAGTCTAGCAATATTGTCCCTTCAACACGTTTTTGTGTTAGTAAATTAAGCTGAGCAGTGACATTTCTGACTTTGATAACATCACCATTAAATGGGTGACGTTCGATATAACTCTGTGCAGCTGGGTAGCTTGATTGAATTGCTAAAGACTTGAGCTCTTCGTATTGACATTGCTGGCAATTTTTCAGCAGCACTAAATTAAAATCAAAAAGCGGATAATCGACTTTCAATAAATTAGGATAATTATCCTTAACATCAGCAATGCGACCTAACTGTCCATCGAGCACACCTTGGTTAGCGGCTACTAAAGCATTTTGATGATTGAAATCGATAATATGGACCTCATAACCTATTTCCTTATAAGCCATTTTCATTAAATCAATAACATAGCGAGCTTGTGGTGTATCGGCAGGACGATTAAAAATCAGTAAGTTTGTGCTGGCGTTACTTAAGAAGCAAAAAAGCAGCAAAAATAAGGCAAATCCGTAATTAAGATACTTCGACAACGTGCATTCCTTGCGTACATAAATTGCTCGTTAATCTACTTATATGTGCCTCCAAAATCAAGTTTGTCGTGGTCTTTTTAGCCTAATAAAAGCGATTAAAGCGGTCTAATTTTGTTATACTTGTTAAATCAAAAAATTTATTGCTGAGAAAGTATGAGTTTCAATTTATGTAAATTGCCGCGAGAGCAAAAATATCAAATTCAATTGGATTACGAAGCGTCTTTTTGGGCCTATCAAATAAAGCGCGGAAAAAACACGCGTGAGGGCGTCTATACTGCAATAAACAATCGCCCTATCTCTGAGCAAGCTTTTCTTAAGCAGCAATTTGAGCATTACCTTTCGCTAATGAGCTAACATGGCAGACTTCAGATTTTGTTTACTTGAGCCGATTAAAACGCCCTTAGTAAATAAATTTTATGACAAAAACAATGCCCGTGGTCGAGCGACCAAAGCGGATCAGGTGTGGGTTGTTTACAATGAGTTAGAAATAATTGCTGCCTGCCGGGTTCAAGACCAATCAGGACAATTGTTTTTGTCTACTCTTTATGTTGATGAAATGTGGCGGGGTCAAAAGATAGCCTCACAATTGCTTACTACTGTAACTGATGCACAAAAAGGAACCGTTTTTACCTTCGTGTACCAAAATCTGATTGATCTTTATCTACAAAATGGGTTTAACTATGCATTAACATTACCCAATTCTTTGCAATCGTTGTTTGAGGTATATGCGCATCGAAAAGTAGTTGCGATGCACTTTACGCGTGACACAGTGCCAAGTTAGCAATTTGGAACGTCAATGACTAAGTTCTTCTCCAGTATAGCGTTATTTTTTATTTTGACTTGTGGCTTGTTTAGCCATTCTGCCTTTTCCCAGGTAAAACGTTTATCAACAAGTGAAGGCTTATCACAAAGTTATGTTAACACCATGCTCATCGATAATAGTGGATACTTATGGTTATCGACTGAAGGGGGCCTCAATCGTTACGATGGTTATCAGGTTGTGCATATCAAAGGCCCTAATGGTGAACTTGAAGACTCAATCATTGACCGTATTTACCAAGACCCGCAAGGTTATATCTGGATAGCTTCCCTGCAAGCGGGTTTATTCCGTTATGATCCCACCACCGACACTTATCAGCAGTTTATTGCTAAACCGACCACTGAAGAGCAAATTTTTATTGAGTCAGTGTTTAGCATGGTGGCTGTTGATGACAAAACACTATGGCTAGGGCGTGGTTGGGATTTTGCCAAACTAGACTTAGAAACGAAAAAAATCACCTCTATTTTTGAAATTCCTGAGCGGGTAAAAAGCAGTGTTATACGTGAACTTTACGCGTATCAAGGTTTTATCTTTATGGGCACTAGCAATGGCGCCTATGTTTATGAACTTGCATCTGGCAAGGTCCGTAAGTTAGAACATTTGCAAAATGAGCCAAGCCACATCTACCAAAACTATGTGAAGTCATTCTCGGTGATAAACAACAATACTTTGTTAGTTGGGGCTGTAAGAGGACTATATCAGGTAGATATTAGTAATTTGCAAGCCATGTTTGATACTCCTGACATCGCCTTTAAAAATAAATCACTGATCAGTGATTTGAATATTTGGAAGATTATTCCAGAGGCTAACTCAGTTACCTTAGGCACTGATAAGGGCTTATTTGAATATAACCTAGAAACTGGCGAGTTAGTTAAGAATATGCGCTTAAAAGAAAGTGGCTATACTCTAGCTGATACCAGCATTATTGATATAGTGAAAGACCGTTCTGGTGGGATGTGGCTAGCAACCAAAAATGACGGTGCCTTTTACCAATCTTATGATAACTACAACTTTATCAATGTTACAGCCAATACATTAAAGGGTGATGGATTATCTCATCATTCAATTTGGAGTATTACAGAGTTTCAAAATCGCCTTTGGCTTGCTACGCATAATGGTTTAACAGCGGTTGATTTAGAAACTTACGAAAGCGAGGTTTTCTTAAAGGATTATCAAGTCGATCTTATTACAACTGAGTTTAGTATCTACCAAGTAATGCCCTATAAAGATAAGCTATGGTTACATACCAATCGAGGCGTTTTAAGTTTTGATCCGAAAACAGGGCAGGCAACACCAGTAAAAGCGGCAGATCCAGAGAAACAGGTTTTAATTAATGATTGGGTTCATGGCATATTGTTGATGCCATCGGGTGACCTTTACTATGTTCATCCTGATTACGGCATGTTTGTTTATAATATTGATAGCCAAAAAGTCACCCGGTTAGGCGGTAAATTTGATGAGTTTGAGCCGTTCTTAGCTTACGGTTTTTTGCCTGCATTATCATCTAACCCAGAGGCACCTCTATTTTATAATGCAGGTATTCTCTATCAAGTAGATCCTAACACATACGAACTAACCACGATTTATACAGTCCCAGAGCAACACGAAAATGTGGCTGTGAATGTGATGTCATACATCATAGATAACAACAATGTACTGTGGTTATCATTATCGAATTTTGGTTTGATTGGTTTAGATGCCGATACTTATGAACATATTTACACAATTGATTTAGAAAAGAATAAGTTAGGTACATTGCTTTACGATATGGTACTTGATGAAGCGGGCATGATATGGATGAGTAGCCACAAAGGATTATGGCGACTAAATCCAAATAATCTGCACTTTCAACAGTTTACTGGCTCAGAGGGGTTATTCTCAACCGAGTTTAATAGTGGTGCATTTACTAAGCTTGAATCAGGGCAAATTGTCTATGGTACGTTAAAAGGATTTACTTACTTTTATCCAATGGATAACCACTATCAGCAAGCTTTAATTGATCACGTTAATATCACTAATCTTGATTTGATGTCTCGTGATTTACCCGCTGAGTTAAAACAGCCAATCGACAGTGTTGTCCTTGAGCATGATGATATAGGATTAGAAGTTGCGTTTTCGGCAATGGCATTCAATTATCAAGAGCGTATTATTTATGAATATCAGCTTGGGGATGGCCAAAAAACGTACACACGAAATAACAACCGTGTGTTATTCCCTAAACTCAGCGCAGGAAAATACCATCTTAAAGTTTGGGCTAAAGATCCATTAACGGGAGATTTAACGCCGCCCGCTATTTTGAATATCGAAGTAAAATACCCACTTTGGCGCGCACCACACTTCATTATTTTATATGTGATTCTGGTTGCACTATTTGTAGCTGCTTGGATATTTAGACGTAATCGAATGCAACAAATATTGCTAGCAGCTCATAAAGAAAGTAAAGAGAGTGAAGCGCGATTAAAGCTCGCTCTTGAAGGTAGTCATTCAGGTGTATGGGATTGGTCATCGCAAAGCCCAATTATTTATCAACCACGTCTTAAAAATGAGCTCGGCTATGAGACCGATAGCGTAAACTTAGATGATTATTTAGCAAAGATTCACCCACATGATAAACAAACCTTCCGTTTAGAGTGGTTAGAGTTTTTATCGACTCAAAAAGGTTATTTCAATTGTACTTACAGGCTGCGTCATGCCGATGGTAATTGGCGTTGGTATAAAGACTTTGGCAAAGTGGTTGAATGGCAAGGCAATGCTCCTGAAAAAGTAGCTGGCACTTATACGAATATGACTCGTGAGTTAGTATTTGAGGAAAATGCTCGCTTGTTTGGTGCGGCATTCGAACAAACACGAGACTGGGTATTTATCTTAGATAAAAACTTACGTATTCGAGCTACCAATAAATCCTTTCAAGATGCATTTGGTTTTCCGGCTGAGCCGCGTTCTAGTCGCTCGTTAACCTTAGGGATGCCAATTCCTACACGAATTCATTACTTGCGCATTATGCAAAAGCTTAAATCTGGTGAGCACTTCTCTGCAGAAGATGTAGTTTCAGTTGCGAGCGGTGAAAAGCGCCAAGTATTGATAAAAATAAGTGCAGTAGCAGGTAATAACCGCCAACTTGATAGCTATGTGATTATTGTTACTGATATTAGCGCGCAAAAGCTGGCTGAAAGTGAGCTACATTTACTCGCTAATTATGATGCTTTAACCGGCCTACCTAATAAAACCTTGTTTAATGATCGGGTGGTCCACGCTATTGAACAGGCTGATTATCATCAAACAAAAGTGGCGTTATTAAACGTTAATATTAAGCGCTTTAAGCATTTTAATGATTCACTTGGGCGCGAAGAATCAGATGAACTAATCAAGCGAGTTGCTAAGCGCTTAAAGCATGTACTTCGCCCGCAAGATAGTGTGGCACGTTTCGATGGTGATGAGTTTGTGATCCTTGCTGAAGATTTTAAACAGCTGGATGAATTACTATTACTATGCGCTAAAGTAATGGATTGTGTTGATACACATATTGAACTGAGCCAACAAGCGGTAAAAGTAAACCTTAGCGTCGGTGTTGCTGTTTACCCAGATGATGCAAAAGACACAAAAGCGTTATTAAAAGCAGCTAATGTGGCACTTTATCACGCGAAAAGTCATGTTGAAGGGTGTTATCAGTTCTATAAGCAAGAAATGAATTTACAAGTGCAGCGCACTTTGCATTTAGAATCTCAGTTAAGTAAAGCTTACCAAGAGCACGAGTTTTGTAATTTTTATCAGCCAATAGTAAGCGCAGAAACTTGCCAAGTTGCAGGGCTTGAAGTGCTTCTACGTTGGCCGAGTAATGATGAATATAAACCTGAAGACTTCGCTAATGCCGCAGAAAGTTCAGGGCTTATTACCAAAATTATGTTGCAAACTCTATCGAGAGCATTGATTGAATTGCGCCAGTGGCGTACTACGCATCCTGATTTATATATTTCAATTAATCTCTCCGCCCTTGATTTTGAAAGCGAAAATCTGGTTGAAAAAATACATCAATCAATAAGCGCAATTAATGTACCTGCGAGTGCATTAGTTTTTGAAATCACCGAATCAGTTATGATGCATGATTCGGATAAAGCGCAGCAAAGTATGGAAAAGCTCAAAGCGCTAGGTTGTCGTATTTATATGGATGACTTTGGTACGGGCTATGCCTCACTGACCTATTTAAAACGTTTCCCGGTCGATGTACTGAAAATAGACAAGAGCTTTGTTAATGACATCGGAGTCGATAAAGGCGATGAGGCTATCATTAACTCAACACTTACCCTTGCAAAAAGTTTAGGTAAAGAGTGTGTAGCTGAAGGAGTTGAAAATCGCACCCAGTTACAATTCTTACGTTCTTTAGGGTGTGAGTATTTCCAAGGTTATTTGTTCAGCAAACCTGTGGCGGGAGACGAAGTGAAAGCGCTTTTAGATACACAGTGGAGCGATGAGTTTTTAGGGTAAAGCTAAACGCTTTACCCTTTTAGTTAATCTTGGCGCTTTCCGCAATGGCGGCAATAAAGGCTACGATTACGGTTTTTCAGTTCGTTATGAATCGCTTTGTTCGCCTCTTGCTGACTTAACCCTAGTTTATAACGCAAGTTTTCTAAGTGTTCCTCTTCAACGGGTGAAAGATGGCCATCTTCAATAGCTTCGTGTACCGCATCGGTAAAAACTTGTCTACGTTTTCGTAGCTGCTCAGAAAAACTCGAAGCTAACAAACCAGTTGGAATTGCCACCATGCCCATACTAACGAGTGTAATAGCGCCACCAAATAAGCGACCAAGGGGGGTCACAGGCACGACATCGCCATAACCAACGGTTGTTAGTGTGACCATTGCCCACCACATTGCTGCAGGGATAGAGCCAAATTTATCGGGCTGAACATCATGTTCAATTAAATAAATACCACATGAAGCGATGATCAGCACCACAGCCATTATAAAAAATGCCGCAAGCAAGGAACTGCTTTCTTCTTTAAATGAGTTTAAAAGTAGTTGCATGGCGCGTGAATAACGAGTGAGCTTAAAGATCCGCATCAACCTAAGTACTCGTAAGAAACGTAAATCAACACTCACAAACACCATTAAAATGGTGGGTAAAATGGCAATGAGATCAATCAGCGCCATAGGCGAAAAGAAATACTTAATACGAATTTTTGAGTTTGTTAACGGGCTTTCTTTATGTGCGCTTTTATCAACACAACACCAAAGTCTAAGTACATACTCTAAGGTGAAAATACCGACAGAAATCAGCTCAATCATTAAAAATTCGTGATGATATTGTTTTGCTAAAGGGCCGACTGACTCTAAAACAATCGCCACTACATTGATCATGATCAGTGACATTAAGAACACGTCAAGTGTACGACCAATACGCCGATACTTGCCGTTGCCTTCAAAAACGCGCGCTGTGTAATTTCTTAACCGCTGCAAAATAATGATCCATTTATTAGTTTAGTTTTAGCACCATATTAATGCTGCCTTCTTCAAAATCGCGGGTGATCTTAAACCCTAGTTTTCGTGCCAGCTCAATCATGCCAGTGTTTTCCGGCAGGGTGATCCCGGCAATTTGTTTAACGCCTTGGTTTTTACAATGCTCAATCGCGGCATTCATTAGTATTGTACCGAGCCCTAAACCTTGGCAGTCAGAGCGCACCACAATTGCAAACTCTGCATCTAGCTTGTCAGGATCCATCAACACCCGAGAAACCCCTAGTGTGCAGGCTGAGCCGTTTTGCTCTTGGCTGACAATAAATGCCATTTCTCGGTCATAATCAATTTGCGTCATTTTTGCCAGCTGATCATGATTAAATTGCGGTAACTCACCAAAAAAGCGCTTATATCTGTCTTCTTTACTCAGTGACTGATCAAACTCTAAATGTGCTTGTTCATCTTCAGGTTTTATAGGTCTTAATTGTGCTTGAGTGTTATTTTTAAGAGTAACTTCTTTAACCAGTTCAATAGGGTAGGGGCGAATACACAAACGTTTACGATTTGCTTTTGCTTTATAACGGCTCAGGCCAATTGTCGCATCAAGTACTAAAAATTGTCCATTGCTGGCTAAAATAGGATTTAGTTCGACACTGATTATATCGGGTTGATCGATTACAAGCTGCGAGATACGTGTTAGCAAGGCGCATAAGCGATACTTATCGACTTTTTCTGGTAGTACGCGATCTTTAAGTACGCCTTTATCGTGCGCTGCAGCAATCAGGTATTTTGCCAAGTTCATATTCAGTGGTGGTAGTGCCACTGCAGCTTGAGCGAATTCAAGTCCGGTACCTGCTTCACCAAGTAAGATCACCGGACCAAAGTTAGGCTCTGTTTTAATAGCGATACGCAGCTCATTAGCACCTGCTCGTGGCGCCATCTTTTGCAATGAAAAGCCTTCAATATGGGCATCAGGGTAGGTGTTTTTGATTCGTAGCAGCATGGCAAAAGCTGTTTGCTCAACTTCTTGCGCATCATTTAAGTTAAGGACAACACCACCGACTTCTGATTTAGAGGGAATACTTGGGCTAATTAGTTTTAACGCTACCGGAAAGCCCAGCTCTATGGCTTGTTCTTTGGCTTCGGTTGGTGTGTAAGCAACTTCAGTTTGAATACAATCAATACCATAATGAGTGAGTATTTGGCTTGCTTCATGGGTTGATAAATAGCTTTGCTCTTCGGCTAAAAACTCATTTACGACTGTGCGTGCTGCGTCTTTATTTATTTTTGCATCATCGGTGTTTGATTCTGGCGTTTGCGTTAAATGCTTTTGGTTACGGCGATAACTTACCAAGTGCATAAACGCACCAACCGCACCTTCAGGTGTACGGTAAGTTGGAATGGCATTATTAGCGCAGACTTTACGTGCGGCATACGCAGCATCTTCACCCATAAAGTTTGTCATAACATAAGGGCGAGCCATCTTCGGGATTTTTTCTAAGGTTTCGACAATAATCTCAGCATAGTCTTCACTCGGTGCAAGCGCAGAAGGGGTATGAATGATCAGCAGGTTTTTGACTTCTTTGGCTTGCAGCAAAATTTCTAAGGCTTGTTGATAGCGCCTTGGTGCTGAGTCACCAAAAATATCCACCGGATTCGAGGTCATCTCTGATTGCGGGATCACTTTATTAAGCGCCGCTCTGGTCTCGTCGCTAAGCTCAGCTAGTTTTCCTGAGCTCTGTAATAGCGTATCCACTGCCATGACACCTGGGCCGCCACCATTTGTTAAGATAGTCAGTTGTTCGACTTTTAGTAATTTTGGGTGCATTGCCAGTGTTTGTGTAGCAGCAAAAAGCTCACGTAAGTCGTTTACCCTTAGCATACCTGCTCGCTGGAATAGCGCATCATAGACTGCATCTGAGCTTTGCTTGCCACCAGTATGGATCTCTGCAGCAAGAGCGCCCGCACTGGTTTTACCGGTTTTAATGGCAATGACGGGTTTACTAAACGCAGCGGCTCTAGCTGCGGAAATAAAGCTACGAATATCTTCAATATTATCGATATACAACAAGATAGCTTTGGTTTTTGCATCTCGGCCTAAAAAGTCGAGTAACTCATCAAAGTCGATATCAAGGCAGTCACCGACAGACACAAAATATGAAAAGCCAATCTCTTTATTTTTGGCCCAATCAAGGATTGTTGAACAAACGGCAGCTGATTGGGATACAAAGGCGAGTTTTCCTGGACTGGCAATCGTATGTGAAAAACTGGCATTTAAGCCGATATGAGGAATGAGTAAGCCTAAGCAGTTAGGTCCTAGTAAAGACACATTTGCTTGAGTTGCAGCCTCTTTTAATGCTTGTTTTTGTTCTACATTTAAACCCGCAGCAATCACCACCGCATGTTTACAGCCAAGCTCACCAAGTTCATTAATGATGTTGATTAAGGTATTTTTGTTAGTACAAATAACGGCAAGGTCGGGTACTTTTGGCAGTGCAGCAATGCTTGGATAGGCTAATACCCCGTGTACAGCGCTGTGATTTAAACTAACCGGCATGATCGGGCCTTTAAAGCCCCCTTGTAGCAAATTGCGCATCACCACAAAACCCGCTCGATTAGGGGAATTTGAGGCGCCAATGACCGCGACCGATTTAGGATTAAAAAAATGGCTAATACGTTTAACGCTCATGCTGTTTCCTTCGCTTGCGCTGTTTGTTAAAACTTCAGGGTCTGTTAAGTTTAATACACCCAAACTAGAACCGACACGCTTCTAAAGTATTAAAAGTGATACTCATAAGATAACCTGTTTATAACTACTTTTCGAGTCAAAAACAGTGACCTACATCAAGGAGAAAAGCATGAATAAAGCGCAACCATTTAATATCGTTATTGCAGCGTGTGCATTAGCGGTTGGTTTACTTGGATTAGGTTTTATTTTGAAAAGTGCGGCCCTTGATGTAAAGGGTATGGAGCGCACTGTCCACGTTAAAGGTTTAGCTGAAATGGAAGTGCCAGCTGACACCGTTATTTGGCCATTACAGTTTTCAGATGCCGACAATAATCTTGAAAAATTAGTTGGTCGAGTTGAAGAGAAAAGCGATGCGGTTGTGGCTTTTTTAAAGTTACATGGTTTTAGTGATGAAGAAATAAGTCTTGGTAGTCAATCCATTATTGATAAGCAAGCCCGTGAATATGGCGGCGAGAATCAGCAGTTTCGTTATATTGCCCGTAATAATGTCATTGTTTATTCAAATGACATCGAAAAAGTGCAACATGCCTTAGGTGCAGTAAGCCAATTAGCGAAGCAAGGCATCGCGATAGTACAAGACAATTACGAAACGCGTATTCAATATTTATTTAATGGCTTAAATGAAATTAAGCCAAATATGATTCAAGAAGCAACCGAAAAAGCCCGCGAAGTGGCAATGAAATTTGCCAAAGATTCACAGTCTAAATTAGGTAAAATTAAAACAGCGCGTCAGGGGCAGTTTTCAATAACAGATAGAGATTCAAACACACCTCAGCTGAAAAAAGTGCGTGTTGTTACCAGTGTTGAATATTATCTATCTGACTAAACCCAATACCACAGATAAAGGCAGCCGCATGCGTGTGCATACAATAACCATGCGGCAAAGCGCACCTAGCATAAAGCCACCACTAAATGCCACAGCCACCCCCAATAAGCCAAACTGATCTTTTAACAGTACTGCCATTAAAACCGTGACACTGGTTGCGCCAAGTAATACGTACAAGTTGATAAGCGGGTTCCCTTTTAACTTGATCATGCTACTGGCTAAAATTCTTGCTGGTAATAACAGCTGCCCGAGTAACAGCAGCATTAAAATCGAAAACCCTTCTTGCAATTGGCTTTCGCCATAGAGAGTGAGTAGTGGCTTTGCGAGCAGGGCGAGTAGAAAAATAGCGGCAAAGTTAAAACGCCATACCACTTTCATTAACTCGCTAAGTTGCTGCTCGGTCGTCTCATCAGCCATTAAAATGGGTTTTAAATATTGGTTGGCAGCATTGCCTAAAATAGTCAGTAAGCCAGCAATCACTACCGCAGGAAAGAAGATACTCACGCCTTGTGCACCAAACCAGTGATGCACCAGTAAGACATCGAGTTTTGCTACCAACACGGTTCCTGCGCCACTGGCGAGCATGATCAATGAGTCTTTACACCATTGCTTGGTTTGGTAGCGGGCAGTGCTTGCGACGATCATTTTTTTGATTAACCAATATTGATAAATGACTACACATAAGATGCTACAAAACAACAGGATACAAATCTCGACTAAAGATAAGTCACCACGTATTAGATAGACTAAAAAGCAAAACCCAGCCGTTAGCAATTCAAAAATACACTGCTGCGTTATCAGGCCAATTTGGGGTTTGTTTAAAGCCACTAAAAAAGCAGATTGGCTTTGCATAATGGCGCCAATTGGCACCAGTAATAGTAAATAAACCACATGCTCTTGGGCGCTTTGGTGTGGTGAAATAGCCTGAAAGCTAATCACCACAGCAGCGACAAAAATCACCCCGAATAAACAAGATGCAGCTAAATAAACATGTTTTAAGCCGCGTAATAACTCATGTTGCTGAGCCTTGAAGAGCGGATAGCTAATACGCATTAAAGACGATGCAAAACCCATGCTCGCGGGTAATAAAAGAATTTCACAAAGTGCGAGTAATGCCGCGAACGTGCCAAACTCATCAGTACTTAATAACCTTGCAAGGCACAAGGTAAGTACAATACGGCTACCGTGGTTAAGGGCTGTAAAGCTGCTGAGCGATAAAAACGCTTTAACAACATCCTTATTCATGGAGTTATTGATTGAGCGCGTTTAATAACTGCGCCGTTGGCACCTGCAAATAGGCCGCACACATTAGAACTTTGCTATCAGTACTCGTTGGTTTATTGGCACTGTAAAAATGCTTGAGAGTATTTATCAAGGCACTGACAGCAGTTGGGCTATGGCTTTGGTCTACTTCCATCATGGCTAATAATGCTGAAAACTCATGTTTTGCTAGCATTTGGGTTGTCGTGTTTTGCGCTATAAAGCAACCAATAGGGGTGAGCTGCTGCTTATTTAATGTTTTTAACGCACTTCCTAGGCTCTCGTTGCTTTCAAATAACATTAACGAGCGCAAATAATTAAAGGGCAGTTTATCAGCCAGACACTGCGTAAATAAATGATGTAGTAGGGTATTCCCTTGGTTGTCTGTTACGCAAAAGGCATTTTGAAACTTAAGGCCTGGAGTGAAAAAACTCAATTTATCGATATCATCAATCAAGCCCACAGCTTCACTTGGTAGCGGGCTTGCTTCGAGTAAATGCGCTGCAACATTTTGTAAAAACAAATATTTAACTTCACTACTGCAAGCTAATTGATAGATATGTTGTAATTGTGCCGCTTGCAAAACCCCCGATAAACTTTGGTAATCGGCAATGAGTTCTTTTAACTGATGATGTTGTAGTCGGCTGTTCAATTGCTCAATCGCGCTATGCATGGAAATACTCGCTTTTTATTATTTATACATTTATAGCTCAACTACTTGTTTAAATAAATAAAAAAGGCCGCTGAGCGGCCTTTTTCAAGTCTTTATTGTTTAAGCTGCCTGTTTCTTAGCAACCCATTGGTCAACAAACTTCTCAAGTACGTTTAATGGTACTGCACCATTTTTAAGTACTACGTCGTGGAATTCACGAATATCGAATTTATCGCCTAGTTTTTCTTTAGCCGCTTCACGAAGCTCTAAAATTTTCAGCATGCCCACTTTGTATGCCGTTGCTTGTGAAGGCATTACAATGTGACGCTCAACCATTTTAACGCCATCAGACGTCGCATTTGGTGTGTTATTTACGTAGTAGTCGATACCTTCTTGACGAGTCCACTTCATAGCATGGATACCTGTATCTACTACTAGGCGACATGCACGCCATAATTCCATCGCAAGACGACCAAAATCTGAATATGGGTCTTCGTATAAGCCCATTTCTTTTGGTACTAGCTCAGAGTATAAACCCCAACCTTCAACGTAGGCTGTGTAGCCGCCAAACTTACGGAACTTAGGCACACCTTCAAGCTCTTGCGCGATAGCAATTTGCATGTGGTGACCTGGAATACCTTCGTGGTATGCAAGTGCTTCCATTTGGTATGTTGGCATTGCTTCCATATCGTAAAGGTTTGCGTAATAAATACCTGGGCGTGAACCATCTGGTGCAGGTTGTTGGTAGAACGCTTTACCTGCTGCTTTTTCGCGGAATGCTTCAACAGCTTTAACCTTAAGGTCTGCTTTTGGCTTAACAATGAATAGCTCGTCTAGACGAGACTTCATGTTATCGATAAGCGCTGTTGCCTCATCAAGGTAACGTTGTTTACCTTCAGCGGTATTCGGGTAGTAGAACTGCTTATCAGTTTTCATGAATTGCATGAATGCTTTAAGGTCACCTTTAAAGCCTACTTTGTCCTTAATCTCACGCATTTCGTCGTGAATACGCGCGACTTCAGCTAAACCGATTGTGTGAATTTCTTTCGCTGTTAAATCAGTTGTTGTGGTACGTGCTAGCGCATTGTTGTAGAACGCTTCGCCGTCAGGGAATTTCCAAGCACCATCACGGTCATCAGCGCGCTTTTCTAACTGAGCTAAGAAGTTAATTAGTTTAGTGTAAGAAGGTTTTACTGCTGCTTTTAAGGCTTTTTCTGCATCGCTGATAAGTGCTGATTTTTCGCTGTCGGCAATCTCTAATGCGTTTACTTTACGTTTAAAGTCAGCAAGTAACGTTGAGTCTTCACCATCATGGAATGGTGCGCCGCGTAAGATATTATTGCTTGAATCAATTACGTGTGGGAAAACAAACTTAGGGGCGATAATGCCTTTATCTGCACGTACTTCAAGGTCTTTGATTAGTTGATCAATAACCGTTGTAACACCATTTAAACGTGAGATATACGCTTTAGCATCTGACACATCAGCAATTTGATGTTGGTTGATTAAAAACGCTGGGATCATCGAGTGAACACCAAACATTTGGTTCACTGGGTAGTTGTAATGACGCCATTTGAAATCAGCAATTTCGTTTTCTAAATCTTGCTTTTTAAGGTCGTAGCTTACTTTCGTCGCGTCATCTAATAGGTCACGGTTAATTGCCTTAAGCGCAACTAGATCAGCTTTAGTTTGTTCAAAGTCTTCTAAAACGCGCTCTTCACTGCCATCGTCCCATTTGTCGTAATCTTTTTTGATGCCCATGTATGTTTGATAGATAGGGCTTTTCATTACATCACGGTTAAAAGTATCTTCGAAGAAGGCATTTGCTTTATCGATTTCACTTTGTACAGGTTGGCTTTGTACACTTGGTGCAGGCTTCGGTTGCTCTTGCATTTGTTGGCAGCCGCCAAGTAATGCAACACTTACCGCCGCAGCGATGAAGGTCAGTTTACGCATTATCGTTCCTTTGTAGTTGTTAGAAATTTAATTATAATTCTTAAACGAATAATTCTAGCAGGTCATTTAAAAAGCGGTGGCCTTTTTGGCTTACCTGCCAGTTATCTTTATCATCAATTAGTAAGCCTTTTGCAATTGCATCAGTCAAGGCTTGTTCCTGACTTGGCAGTGACAAACTTGTAAGCAAAGGTAAATCAGCTTTGGGGCAGGGTTCGACTAAACGAAAACGATTCATAAAGAATTCAAAAGCTAAGTCGTCTTCTGCTACTTGCCATTGTTCGTATAAATACGGTTTGGCAAGATCCATATAACCTCGTGGGTGTTTTACTTTCACCGTACGGGTGATGACTTTATTTTCATCGGTAATTTTACCATGTGCACCGCAGCCGATACCGAGATAATCGCCAAATCGCCAATAATTCAAGTTATGACGGCATTGGTAGCCGGGCTTCGCGTAGCCTGAGATCTCGTATTGCTCATAACCTGCAGCTGCCAGCAATGCTTGACCTTGTTCTTGAATATCCCACAGAGTGTCGTCATGCGGTAAGGTCGGTGGCTTAGAAGCAAATTGAGTATTCGGCTCAATCGTTAGTTGATACCAAGATATGTGTGGAGGATTAAGCGCGATGATTTTTTCAAGGTCGCTTAAGGCATCTTCAAGAGATTGTCCGGGTAAGCCATGCATTAAATCAAGGTTAAAGCTATTTAACCCCGCTTGGTGTGCCTGTTTAGCTGCATAGCTTGCTTCGTCAGCACCATGAATACGGCCAAGGGCTTTTAGCTTGTCATTTTGCATGCTTTGTACGCCAATCGAAATACGATTGATGCCAGCGGCAACATACTCTTTAAAGCGACCTGTTTCGACGGTACCGGGATTAGCCTCTAGGGTAACTTCACAGTCATCACTTAGGCCAATTAATCTGTCGACTTCACCTAGTAAGCGGGTATAAGCGTCACCCGTTAATAAGCTTGGGGTACCGCCACCAATAAATATGCTGTGGATTTTACGCCCTTGCACTAAGTGCAAGTCGGCCTTGAGATCATCAATTAGATGCTGAACATATTCTTTTTCGGGGATTGTGCCTTTTTGGCCATGGCTATTAAAGTCACAGTATGGGCACTTTTGCACGCACCAAGGCACGTGCACATATAAACTTAAAGGCGGTAAACTCACAGGCCGCCTTTTTGCTGCAATTGCGCAAGTAGTTGTTTTAAAGCTTGGCCGCGATGGCTAAGGGCATTTTTTTGCTCCTTAGTTAACTGAGCGCTAGTGCATTGCTCAGACGGTACGTAAAAAACAGGATCATAACCAAATCCACCCTGACCATCTTGGCTATGGGTGATTTCGCCTTCCCAACTGGCACTACAAATAAGTGGTGTAGGGTCGTCGGCGTGGCGCATTAATACCAAAACACACCAAAAACGCGCACTGCGAACTGGGTTATCAGCAAGCTCTTTTAATAGCTTGTCGATATTATCTTGATCGCTTGCACCCGCTCCGGCAAAGCGTGCAGAGTATACACCCGGTGCACCATTTAGGCCGTCAACTTCAAGACCTGAGTCATCAGCAATAGCAGGCATGCCAGTGATCTTTGCAGCATGGCGCGCTTTAATAATGGCGTTTTCAACAAATGTGGTGCCTGTTTCAGGCACGTCTGGTACTTGAAAATCGCTTTGTGGAACCACGTTAATATTAAGAGGGCTGAGCATACTTGCCAACTCTTTTACTTTGCCAGGATTACCCGTGGCTAAAACCAAGGTGTTATTCATAGGTCTATTAATCTACGTAAAATTTTTGCTGAAACTTCAGCGTTTGTACTTTGCCATTTTGATTTATTTCGATATCAAAACGGTAGATTTCTTCGTTGCTATAATCGATTTGAGCTAGGTAATAAATTGCATCGCCTTCAACAACTTCTTTAAATTTAAGCTGCTTTTTATTGCCAAGCAAATTACGTGCTGTGCCTGTTAAAGTTGCAGTCTGTGCTGTTTTATCGCTGTTTTTTAATACCGAAATATTAATAATCCCTTTGCTAGGGCTACGCTCTAAATCGTAGTTTTTGGCGATATTAGGCTGGATAAAGGTCGATGGAAATGCAATGTAGTGAACTTCCCAAGGGCCAAGTTCCTTGTACTGAGCGCCTGCCTGTTCATCCGCTTTGGCATAGCTTGTAAATAAACTTAATACAATTAAAGAAAAATAAATAAATTGCTTCATGGTATATCTCACTTAACAAAAGAGGCCTTTCGGCCCCTTACTGCGTCACGTTAAACGTTTAGCCAATTAAATCCAACAATAGAAACTGTAAAAACTGTAGACCAATAATCAACACTAAGATTGATAAGTCTAAACCACCTAGTGGTGGAATAACCTTACGAATAGGGCGTAACATAGGTTCAGTTAGCTGGTGGAATACAGCTTCAATTGGGTTGTAACCCTGGCTTACCCAGCTTAGTAAAGCACGAATAATTAAAACCCAAAATAGTAAGTTTAAACCTTCTTTAACGACAGTTATTAAAGCCTGAATAAATACCGGACCTGGCGCCCAAGCATTATAAAACATCAGAAAAATAACACTGAGTTTCGCTACTGCAACTAAATAAGCAAGCACTAACGAAGCAATATCAAAGCCACCCACTCCTGGAATAATTTTACGAAGCGGGTTTACTGCGAACGAAGTGGCTTTCACCACAAACTGGCTCATAGGATTGTAAAAGTCAGCTTTTGCCGCTTGTAACCAAAAGCGTAAAAGGACCACCATTAAAAAGAGATCAAAAATAATCCCAACTAAAAAGTGCATGGCTTGCATAATTTTACCTTAAAAGTAAGCTTAAAGTTCTTTTTCCATCGCTTCAGCGCGGGCTATACAGGCATCCATTGCATCTGCAACAGTACCTACTAAACCTTGTGATTTTAGATGCTCAACCGCTTCGTGAGTGGTACCACCTTTAGAGGTTACATTTGCACGTAGCTGAGCAATACTGATGTCTGGTTGCGAAAGTGCCATTTCGGCTGCGCCTAGTGCAGTTTGTTGTACTAAACGGCGCGCATCTTCATCACTAAAGCCAAGTGCTTTAGCTTTTTCTTCGATAGCTTCCATAAATAAGAAGAAGTAAGCAGGTGATGAACCTGTAACAGCGATGATGTCGTTGATTTGTGACTCTTGCTCAACCCAAACAACAATGCCTGTACACTCAAAAACTTGTTGTACAAACTTGTGCTCTTCAGCGGTTTCGCCTGCGCCATATAGACCTGAAACACCACGACCGAGTAATGATGGTGTATTAGGCATACAACGCACCATTTTCACGTCTTGACCTAGCATTTCACGTAAACGGTTTACGCTAAGGCCCGCTGCCACTGAAATAAATAGCTTGTCGCTAAAATCAACGCCAGAGTCTTGGAATGATTGGCAAAGATCGCCCATCATTTGTGGTTTAACAGATAAGACAATTACATCAGCATCGCGAAGTGCCGCGTTGTTATCCGCGGTAGTTTGCACCCCGAAATCAGCAGCAACCTTAGCTAATTTTTCTTGGTTGCGATTGGTTGCAATGATGTTTTTAGCTGCAAAACCGTTCTTTACCATGCCGCCAATGATGGCGTAGCTCATGTTACCCGTGCCTATAAATGCGATTTTTTTGTCTGACATATGTCTGTTATCACCTTTTAATTTCGTTGGCCAAATATATCCGTGCCAATGCGTACCATGGTTGAACCCGCAGCAATCGCTGCTTCAACATCGTTACTCATACCCATCGACAAGGTGTCTACTTGGGGATATTGGGCCTTTAGTTTATCAAAGCAAGCGCTTAATTGCTCAAAATATTGTAATTGTAGCTGGGCATCATCGGTTTTGGCAGGAATAGCCATCAAACCTCGCAGGCATAAATTAGGGCATTGACTGATAAATTCGGCCAACGCCATTAGCTCGTCTGGGTGGCAGCCTGACTTAGCCTCTTCTAAACTAATATTAACTTGTATTAATACATTGAGTGGCGCTTTATCGGCTGGTCGTTGCTCATTAAGACGTTTTGCAATTTTTGTGCGGTCAACACTTTGCACCCAATCAAAATGAGAGGCTACTTGAGCACTTTTATTTGATTGAATAGGGCCAATAAAGTGCCAAATAATGTCTTTATAATCAGCCAATGCTGTTACTTTTGTTACCGCTTCTTGGACATAAGATTCGCCGAACTGGCGTTGGCCATGCTCATAGGCAGCAATAATATCGTCGGCAGGTTTTGTTTTTGAAACAGCCAATAGGTTGATTGATTGCTCATCGCGGCGATTATTTTTTGCAGCTTGAGCAATTCTTGCGTAGGCGGATGTAAGTCGTTCTGCTATTGTAACCATATAATTATCAGTTGGTTGTGGAGTCATAAATGGATATTACCGAATTATTGGCCTTTAGTGTGCAACACAAAGCCTCGGATTTACACTTGTCATCGGGCGTATCACCTATGATACGTGTTGATGGTGATGTGCGTCGTATTAATATTCCAGCATTAGAACAAAAAGATGTAAATAGTCTGGTATACGATATTATGAACGATAATCAGCGTAAGGACTACGAACAAAATCTCGAAGTGGATTTTTCTTTTGAAGTACCAAACCTTGCGCGTTTTCGTGTAAACGCATTTAACTCAAACCGTGGCCCAGCGGCGGTGTTTCGTACTATCCCAAGTGATGTTTTAACGCTTGATGACTTAGGTGCGCCTGATATTTTTAAAACCATTTCCGATAATCCGCGTGGTTTAGTGTTGGTTACAGGCCCGACTGGTTCTGGTAAATCAACTACCTTAGCGGCGATGGTTGATTATATTAATCAACATAAGCATCACCATATTTTAACTATCGAAGATCCTATCGAATTCGTGCACGAGAATAAGCTGAGTCTCATTAACCAACGCGAAGTTCATCGTGATACGCATAGCTTCTCTAATGCACTTAGAAGCGCATTACGTGAAGATCCGGATGTAATCTTGGTGGGTGAGCTTCGTGACCTTGAAACAATTCGCTTAGCGATGACCGCGGCAGAAACAGGTCACTTGGTGTTTGGTACCTTGCATACTACTTCTGCACCAAAAACTATCGACCGTATCATTGACGTATTCCCTGGTGAAGAAAAAGACATGGTGCGTTCAATGTTGTCTGAATCACTACGTGCCGTAATATCACAAACCTTACTTAAAAAAGTGGGCGGTGGCCGAGTAGCAGCCCATGAAATCATGATAGGTATTCCTGCTATCCGAAACCTAATCCGAGAAGATAAAATCGCGCAAATGTATTCATCAATTCAAACCGGTGCGTCCCATGGAATGCAGACCATGGATCAATGTTTAGCAAGCTTAGTTAACTTCGGTATTATTACAACCAATGATGCGCGTGCTAAAGCACAGGATAAAACCCAGTTTGGTGGTTAACGGAGTTATTTAAAATGTCTTTACCTTTAAATCATTTTTTACAAGTTATGATCGACAAAAAAGCGTCTGACTTGTTTGTTTCTAGCCAACTGCCTGTCAGTGCAAAAATAAACGGTGAGCTAGTACATCTTACCGATGAAAAGCTTTCTGATGAAGCTTCACTCGATTTGGTTGAGTCAGCCATGAGCGATAAGCAGCGTAAAGAATTTCATGATACTAAAGAGTGTAACTTTGCGATTGCAACTGATGAGGGCCGTTTCCGTGTTTCTGCTTTTTGGCAGCGTGACAGAGCTGGTATGGTTATTCGTCGTATCGTGACTCAGATACCTGATGTGAATGAGCTAGGGTTGCCGTCAACCTTAACCGATGTGATTATGGCTAAACGTGGTTTAGTTCTGTTTGTGGGTGGTACAGGTACGGGTAAATCGACCTCGCTCGCTGCGCTTTTAGGTTATCGTAACCGCAACCAGCGAGGTCATATTTTAACGATTGAAGATCCTATTGAATTTGTTCACGAGCATCGTAAAAGTATCATTACTCAACGTGAAGTAGGTTTAGATACAGAAAGCTTCGAATCAGCGCTAAAAAGCTCGTTGCGTCAAGCGCCTGATGTAATCTTAATTGGTGAAATACGCTCACAAGAAACCATGGAGTATGCATTAAGCTTTGCAGAAACAGGTCACTTGTGTGTGGCAACACTGCATGCGAATAATGCTAACCAAGCAATCGACCGTATTATGCACTTAGTACCTAAAGAAAAGCACGATAAGTTAAAATACGACTTAGCACTTAACCTTCGCGCTATTGTTGCTCAGCAGTTGGTTCCAACTGCCGATGGCGAAGGACGTGTAGCTGCTATCGAAATTTTGCTAAATTCACCTATGGTGGCAGAGCTTATTAAAAAAGGTGATGTTGGTTCTATCAAAGAAACCATGGCGAAATCGAAAGAAATGGGTATGCAGACCTTTGATCAAGCATTGTTTGAGCTTTATAAGCAGCGTCGCATTAACTACGCCGATGCGTTGCATCATGCTGATTCGCCAAATGACCTACGCTTAATGATTAAGCTACAAAACAATGAGCAAAGTGGCGCAGGCTTTTTACAAGGCGTGACTATCGATGGTCTTGATGGAAAGAGTGACACATAAATGGGATTGCGAGTAAGTTTAATCAGCTGGTTATTACTATTAGTGAGTACGTTTCATGTATACGGTAATGACAATAAAGGTGTGGTTATTTTTATTCGCGATGATGTTTATGACGATTACAGTCGCTTTTTGAATGGTCGTAAGCCTATTGAAGTTAAAGACTTCAGTGGTGCTTACATTCGTCGCGATGTAGTCGATATGATCATAGCTCAACAAGCATTGAATATAGGCGGCTACACTAAGCCATTTCGCTACCACAAAGGTAATGCTAATTACCGTAATACCAAGCTGTTAGAAGATGGCCAGCTTTTACTCAGCTTTGATAGTGTATGGTCTGTTGATGCAAAGTCGCTTGCAGAGTCGGTGTACATATCAGATCCTGTGATTCGAAATGGTGAGTATTTTGCGGGCATTTTTACCTCACCGAACAATAAAAAAGCGCTGCAAATAAAACAGCTTACTGACTTTAAGCAATTAACTGCGGTGTCAACGCCACGCTGGCAAACCGATTGGCAAACGTTATCGGCTCTGCCACTGAAAGAATTACTTAGAGAAGACGAGTGGCTAGGACAAGTCCGCACTGTATCGATGCAGTGGGTTGATTTTATGATGATGCCCCTGATGCCCAGCCTCAATAATCGTTATTCCTTAGAGAATATTGAATTGGTTGCTGTGCCTAACCTTTTACTTCAGCTTAAAGATAGCCGCCACTTTATCATTTCGAAGAGTCATCCCGATGGCAAAGAAGCCTTTGCTGCAATTCAAAAAGGGCTTGCACAACTTCGTCAATCAGGTGCAATTGAAAAAGCCTACCGAGAGGCAGGCTTTATTCCAGATTTAAAAGACTATATTGTGATTAACGAAGAGCGCTAGTCGCCGTAAAATTGTTCAAAGAAGCTTTCTAAGATGATCACTGCAGACATGTTATCAACATTGCCTTTACCAAGGTTTCGATAGCCACCTTGTTCGAATAAACGGGCTTTGGCATCTGCAGTCGTTAGTCGTTCGTCTTGAGTTTCAACCGGAATAGCAAAGTGGTTGTGTAAGCGATTAGAGAACTTCTTCGCTTTAAAGGTCACCTCTTGATTCGTACCATCCATATTAAGCGGTAAACCAACTACCATTAAATCAGGTTGCCATTCGTCCACTTGCTTTTTAATGAGCTGCCAATCAGGAATACCATCTTTCGCTTTTACTGCTTGTAAGCTTGATGCTGTTCCTGTGAGTTCTTGACCTATAGCTATACCAATGCTTTTGGTTCCAAAGTCAAAACCCATTACGGTGCGTTCACCCACCGGCTTAAAAGTTCGTTTTGTCATAGTCTTAAAATTTTAAATGTTAAGCGTGGCCTGCTTCAGAGCTTAATTGCCCGACATCAAAACCGAGCATAGAAACCGCTTTTTCCCAGCGTTTTTCGACTGGAGTATTAAAGATGATTTCAGGATCAGCTTTGATAATTAACCAGGAGTTTTCTAACAGCTCTTGTTCTAATTGGCCTTGATCCCAGCCAGCATAGCCAAGAGTGATAATAAATTGATCAGGTGCCTCACTTGTGGTTAAGCTTGCTAACACATCTTTTGAGGTCGTGATCATAATGTCACTGCTGAGCTTTTGACTCGCTGCATAACCAGGCTTTGGCGAATGTAAAACAAACCCGCGATCGGTTTTTACAGGTCCGCCAGCATACACAGCTAAGCCTGCAGCTTGTTTGCTTTTGTCGTTATCAATTTCGATTTTATCGAGTAGCTCGCCCACAGTGATGTTGATAGGCTGGTTAATCACCAAGCCCATTGCACCATCTTGATTGTGCTCACAAATATAAGTGACAGCACGCTTAAAAAAAGGGTCTTGCATGCTCGGCATCGCGATTAAGAAATGATTCTCTAATGACTGCATAGGTCGCCCCTTTTGTTGTTTAAATTAAGTATGGCTCAGTTTTCTTTCAATGGCATCAAATAAGTGACCAGTGATTGAAATATCATAAGCAGCTTCAATCTCTTTTACACACGTTGGCGCAGTGACATTGATTTCAGTTAAGCGGTCGCCAATGATATCTAGACCAACAAAAATAAGGCCTTTTTCTTTCAATGTCGGCGCAACTGCTTCAGCAATTTTGCGGTCAGAGTCGCTAATAGGGCGTGCTTCGCCACGACCACCCGCTGCTAAGTTACCGCGCGTTTCGCCATTTTGTGGAATACGCGCTAAGCAATATGGCATCACTTCACCATCAACTACAAGTACGCGTTTGTCGCCTTGTTTGATTTCAGGAATATAATTTTGTGCCATTGCAAAACGGTTACCATGCTCGGTTAATGTTTCGCAGATCACACCTATATTCGCATCATCCTCTTTAACACGAAAGATAGATGCCCCTCCCATGCCATCAAGCGGCTTTAAGATAATATCTTTATGCTCAGCTAAAAATGCACGAATGTCTGCTTGGCTTCGAGTTACCAACGTATCAGGGGTATGTTCGCTAAACCAAGCTGTAAATAGCTTTTCGTTGGCATCACGTAAGCTTTGAGGCTTGTTGATAATAAGAGTACCGGCTTGCTCGGCACGCTCTAAAATATAGGTTGCGTAGATATACTCAGTATCAAAAGGTGGATCTTTACGCATTAAAATTACGTCTAAATCAGCTAAAGCAATAGCGGCTTTTTCTTCTAACTCGTACCAGTGATTTACATCATCAAAAACACGGGCTTTGGCTGCAGTTGCATAGCCTTGACCTTGACGCAGAGACAGGTCATCCATTTCCATGTAGTAAATTTCGTAACCGCGCTTTTGTGCTTCCATCATCATTGCAAAGCCAGTGTCTTTTTTAATATTAAAGCCACTTATTGGATCAGAGATTATGCCTAACTTAATTGCCATTATTTTGCCTTAGAATCGTATGCCATACTGTGTTTTGTTACTTTGATATATGGGTGTTTTTACGGTTTTCAATTCGCTAAATCGCCAAACTGTAATTGCAGTGCGCTTAACACAGTCAGGGCCGCTGTTTCTGTCCGCAAAACACGAGGGCCTAAACGAATATCAACAAATTTTTGTTGTTTAGCTATATCGATTTCTTCATCGGTAAAACCACCTTCAGGACCCACTAAAAAACGCACGCCCTCGCTAGGCACATGAATAGTTTTAATGCTGTGCTCAGCACGTGGATGTAAGGTGAGTTTTATTGCTTCACTTGCTTGCTCTAACCATTCTTTTATATCGATAGGAGGATGTACAACTGGTACATAATTGCGGCCAGATTGTTCTGCTGCAGCAATTGCAATTTTTTGCCATTGTTGGTGTTTTTTCTGCAGTCTATCGCCACTGAGTTTTACACCACAACGTTGACTAAAAATAGGAGTGATTTCTGTGATACCTAACTCTACAGATTTTTGAATAGTGAAATCCATTTTATCGCCACGAGAAATACCTTGGCCCAAGTGAATTTTTAAAGGCGATTCAACATTATGATCAATAAATTCTTGTGGCTCGACCACCACATTTTTTTTGCTGACTTCAATAATCTCACTGAGGTATTCACCTCCTTCACCATTAAAAATCGAGACCTTATCACCGACTTGCATACGTAATACACGGCCAATGTGACCTGCTGCATCATCATCAAGTGTTAATGGTGTGTTTAAAGAAATCGCTGAGGGTTGGTAAATATGTGGAACTCGCATGGCTGTCACTTATCAATAATTTTAGCAATATGGTAAGTATACAGCGGTTTAGGTGCAATTATTTATTTGTTATTTAAACTCATCTTTGGCAGTTAAGGCGTGGGCAGTTGTTTCGGCTATTTCAGATTGGCAAGATAAGTGATTAATGTGAGCTGCATCAGGGCAGGGAGTAAAGCCAAATCCTTGTCCTTCTTGCTGCACTAAGTAACGTATTTTGTGCAATGAGTTATAGATAAACTTTTGTGCGTCGTCTGCCAGTTGGTAGTCAGTTTGGTTTATCAATACACCTTGTATGTTGTGATGTTCATGTAAATAGCTAGCTAATTCTGAAACACTAATCTCATTACTAAAATCACAGTAGCAATAATCTTTAACGAGTTGATCGAACATGAGCTTTACCATGCTACGGCTATTAGCTCCAGCCACCACAAGGGTTGAGTTTTCGGCATTTGCAAAATAGTGCTGAGCAAATGCACGACTAAACTCATTATCGATATCAACTAACAAATAATTATTAACTTTAAATGGCATAACGCCTCACGATTCAAGAACTTCCGTATCAAATTGAAAACATACTTATTAGTAAATAGCCTATTGCACCGAAAACGGCAAACTCAATACAGGCTATGCCAATGTTATCTTGGTGGTCTACTTCTAACGATGTGTCGATATTGGGTAAAGATATATATTTAATAATATAGCTCAAAATATACAACAATACCCACATTGCACCGCAATGAGATACTAGAGTGAATAAATTTTCTACCATCTTACCACTAATAAAGGATGCACTGGCAAGACCAGCATAACCCGCAAGTGCTAGGCCAATAGACTTACCCGCATAGCGAATACCAATAGAAGTATTTTCAAGATTAAAATTACTTTGTAGCGATGCTCCTTGGTTGGCTTTGGCAAAGCGATACTCTCGGATTTTACTATCAAGGGCAAACATACCTTGCAGCACAAAAAAGCTTACAGTGGCGATCAGCAAGCTGCTATAGCCTTGGGTATGGCACCAGTTATATAGACCAAGAGCAATAATACAGTTTGCGATTAACATGCCTGAGTCGACTAAAGCAGCACAGACATTTTGTTTTAATATGGCCGCTTCTTCGTTAAAGCGATGCAAAATCCATTTACGGTGAATTAAGTGACCTATTTTGATAAAGCTAAATAACAGCACAATAAGTAATAGGACCTTGAGCGGGTTAGACTGCGCTGCACTTAAGCTAATTTCATCAAATATATAGGCAATGGTAGCAATAACAACCATGATCTCACTGGCAAAGCTGATCCCCATAGCAAAGTTATCATGCTGTGCAAGCTCTTCTTTAAGCGCTTGTTTTGCTTTGATTTGCGTTAGAATACGTAGCAGTACTATAGTGACGCAAATTACAGCGAAACTAATAGCAATCGCGACTAAACTAGTGTTAGATAGTGATAAATATGACATGCAGGTCCCTGCTAAATAATTCTTTGATAATCATTCTAGTACGGTTATTGGCAAGTTAAAAGAGAGTATTTAATGAGTAATTTACACGCGCTTACCGAGTCACTACATCAGTTAGGCCAAACCCGCTTCGAGAGCCTGTATAAAGGGCAAGCGGAGCAAGAGAAAATTATTAACTTATTGTCTTTAAGTGACTTTGCGTGGAATTGCTTACAGTCTCAACCAGACCTAAAAGATTGGTTACTAGATGATAATGAACTCACTAACCGTACGATTGAAGCTCCGTTAAACAGTGCTGAAATTAGCGAACTTGACGACAATGCAGCGATGGCAAAGCTGCGCTTATATCGCGAAAAGTACTGGTTGAAAGTGGCTTTTCTTGATTTGTGTTGTGCTAACCCAATTGCTGACAGTATTGCTTATATCTCAGCGCTTGCAAACCAGCTTATCGATAGTGCTAATCAATGGGCATTTGCACAAGTAGCTAAAGTCAGCGGCATGCCGCTTGATGATGACGGTAATGCAATGCCAATGTTAGTTTTAGGCATGGGGAAACTTGGCGGAGGAGAACTTAACTACTCATCTGACATTGATTTAATTTTCTCTTATCCACGCGATGTTGCAACACAAGGTGGTCGCCGCTCCATTGAAGCCCAGGTGTTTTATACTAAAGTGGCGCAAAAACTAATTATGGCGCTTAACCAAACTACGGTAAATGGCCAAGTATTTCGGGTCGATATGCGTCTGCGCCCATTTGGTGAAAGTGGGCCTTTGGTGATGAGTTTTAATGCAATGGAAGACTATTACCAAGAGCAAGGGCGTGAGTGGGAACGTTATGCCATGCTAAAAGGGCGTTTAATTGGTTCAGAAAATCGTTATTGGGACGAGTTTTATGAATTGCTTCGCCCGTTCGTTTATCGTCGCTATATTGATTTCTCGGTGATTGAATCGTTACGTAAAATGAAGCAAATGATTGCTCAAGAGGTACGCCGAAAGCGCCTTACAAACAATATTAAATTGGGTGCAGGCGGCATTCGAGAAGTAGAGTTTATAGTGCAAGCTCTGCAAATGGTGCGAGGAGGGCGTGAAGCTAATTTACAAACTCAGTCATTATTGGTTGCTTTAAAAGAGCTCGTAAACAACCAAGTTATGTCGAATAAAGAAGCTGAGTTATTAACACAGAACTATTTAGATTTACGTCAAATTGAGCAGTACCTACAGATTTTCGATGATAAACAAACGCAAACCTTGCCTGATGACGAGCTAAACCAACAACGTTTATGTTATTTGCTCAACAAAGAAGATTTTAATCAGTGTTTAATTAGCATTGAGCAGACCATGTCCCAAGTACATAGTGAATTCGAACAAGTGATTGGCTTTGAAAGTGAAACGGCGGATCCTTGTGAAAGTGAGTATATTAGCGCTTGGGAAATGACTGATGTTAGCCTGATGTGTGAGCCGAACCTTGATTGGCAACCGGCGCTTGAAGATTTTAAAGCGCGATTAACTAAGGCGAAAATTGGCAGTCGAGGTCGTGATATCCTCGATAAATTAATGCCGCTTTTACTTAAACAACTCACTGTAACTAAAGCGAGCTGTGATGCCTTTACCATGATTTGCCAAGTACTGAATAAGATCATTTCACGAACCGCCTACTTGGAGCTGTTATACGAAAATCCCGGTGCGTTAAATCAGCTGGTTTCACTTTGTTGTCATAGTAAATGGATAGGTGAGCATATTTCTCGCTACCCAATTTTACTTGATGAGCTGATCGATCCTCAGGTGCTCTATAAACCGACGCCTCTGTCTGCTTACAAAAATGAAATTAGACAGTATTTCTTACGCATTGAGCATGGTGACTTAGAATTGCAAATGGAAGCACTTCGTCAGTTTAAACAAACACATCAATTACGTATTGCCGCAGCAGATGCAACAGGTGTTCTTAGTGTAATGAAAGTAAGTGATCACCTTACTGCGCTTGCTGAGGCTATTGTAGAGCAAGCTGTAAATATAGCATGGCATGCCTGTGTTGAGCGCTTTGGTCAGCCAGCGAATACTTCAGAGCAAGAAAAAGGCTTTGCAGTGATAGCGTATGGCAAAACGGGCGGTTTTGAAGTCGGTTACGATTCAGATCTTGATCTTGTGTTTGTGCATAACCACGATGGTAGCAGTTACACTGATGGTGATAAGTCGATTGATTCTAGGCAGTTCTACTTAAAGCTGGCGCAGCGCTTAATGCACTTATTCAATACTCGCACCGCTTCTGGCATTTTGTATGAGCTTGATACTCGCTTAAGGCCTGAAGGAGCGTCTGGGCTACTGGCTATTAATCTAGAAAGCTTTTATCACTATCAACAAACTCAAGCATGGACTTGGGAGCATCAAGCACTAGTCCGCTCACGAATGATTTATGGGCAAACCTCATTGAGCGAGCGTTTTGCACAAATTCGCAAAGACGTTTTATGCCAAGCCCGCGATAATGAAAAGCTGAAAACAGATGTCGTTGAGATGCGTGAAAAAATGCGCGCTCACCTTGCTAAAGGGAATGATGAGCTATTTGACTTAAAACAAGATAGGGGCGGTATTACAGATATTGAGTTTATCACTCAGTACTTGGTGTTGAATAATGCTATGCAGCACCCTGAGCTAACTACTTGGTCTGATAATGTGCGTATTTTAGCTGATGCAGCTCGTTTGGATTGTATCAGTGAACAAATGCAGCAAGAGTTAATCGCTGCGTATATTGCGTATCGTTCACGCTATCATGTGATGAGTTTGAATCAGCAAGGGCGTTGTGCGCCACGTGCTGAGTTAACTCAGCACATCGACTTAGTAAGTCAGGCGTGGCAGCAGGTGTTTTAGCTTTTTAAGCGACGGCAGTTTTCGCGCACATAAGCTGAGGGCAGCTCGGTTATTACCGCTGCTCTTTGCTTAAAGCAGAAGTAAGTGTAAACCTCATTTTCGAAATCATCGTTGATGGCGCGGCCAACTTGGTAAAGTGTTGAGACAAAATTACTATCAACGCGAAAATGGTCTTTTACCACATAGTCTTTACTTAAATACCAGTACAGCACGATATCTTCGTGGCGGGCATAATCCGCGAGTACATCTTTTAGAGTATTACCACTTTCAAAACGACGTGGTTGAATCTCTCCAGTCCAGTTTGGCGATGAAGGATCGACTACTTTTTCACGTTCAAAAAGTGCTACATCAAGGCTGGTTTCTGGCGTAGGCAATTTAAGAACGTACTTATCTCGTTCGTTATTTTTGTCATTTACTTGGTTACGTAGTGCTGCATAAAAGCGCGATAAGCCTTGTGCCGCAGCATTCTTAGTATCTTTCATGTCCATTACTGGACCACTACCGAATAAAAAGTAAATAGCAGCAGCAATTAAAATAAATGCTAGTGATAAATGCTTAACCCAGAACCACATTTCTAATACTCTTGTTGTTGATTAGCTTTATAAAACCATACAAACAGCAAAATGTCACTCTACTTGTAATAAGAAGGGGCATTCTTGTCTGGACGGGTTTTAAAGCGGCGATGTAGCCACATGTACTGTTCTGGCGCTAAATCGATGGCTTGCTCCATACGTTGATTTACATGAGTAACATCAACAAGATCATCACCACTTGGGAAGTTTTCAAGAGCAGGTAACACTTCTAGGTGGTAGCGACCATTTTCATCACGACGACTAGTTAAACTCACCGTTTCGCAGTTGCGGCTACTTGAAAATAGCAGCGTCCCCGTTGTTGTTGCAGCTTCTTTTACCGCATAAAAGGGGGCAAATTCACAGCGTTTACGGCCGTAATCTTGATCTGGCAAGTAGTAGCAAACTTTTTTATTTTTAAGTGCTTTTAATAAGCCTTTGACATCTTTTTTGCCAATTAAGTATTCGTTTGAACGAAGACGACCGTTAGTCGTGAAATATTCCATCAAAGGGTTATTGTGTGGGCGATAAAAGCCAATACCTTGGTGTTTTACACCCATAATACGGCTCGCCATTTCTAAGTGTAAAAAGTGTGGCACAAGTAACAGAACACCTTTACCTGCTTGCTGAGCCTTTTCAAAGTGCTCAAGACCTTTAACTGAACCAAACACTTTATTGATACGCCACTGGGGCCACCACCAAGCCATGCCGGTTTCCATCATTGCAATACCGGTATTTTCCATATTTTTAAGTACTAATTCACGTTGTTCATGTTCTGGCATATCAGGAAAACATAAACGAATATTCACTTCAGCAATATGACGGCGGCGCTTCATAAAACGGTGTACTAAACGACCAAGTAGTTTTCCAAGCGCTAGTTGTAATTTATGTGGTAACCAAGAGATAAGATATAAAAAGAACACGCCAACCCAAGTTAACCAGTAACGAGGGCCTAAAAAAGACGCCTTAAAAGGAGATGAACTAACCACAAAAAAATCTCTGAAAATAAAAAAGCTAGTTTAACTGTATGTCTTTAAAAATACAAAAAAGCCAGCACGAGGCTGGCTTTTAAATAAGGACTCATTAGAAGAAATTACTAGATTTCTTTTAAACCTTGGTTAATTGCCGCAAGGTCTTCGCTTGTTAGTGTACCAGCAGCTTGCTTCAAACGAAGTGTTGAAACAACATAGCGGTAACGAACGTTTGCTAAATTACTTTTTGCATTATAAAGGTTTTGCGTGCTGATCAGTACGTCTACGATAGTACGTGTACCAACTTCAAAGCCTGCTTCAGTTGCTTTAAGCGCACTTTCAGCAGAAACAACAGCTTGTTGTAGAGCTTTATAAGTTGCGATGTCAGATACCACTTGGTTGTATGATGTGATAACTGAGCGGGTTACTGCACGTAAGCTTGCTTCTAAGTCTTCACTTGCCGCGACATAGTAAGCACGAGCTTGCTCAGTTGCAGCGGTAGTTGCACCACCTGAGTAGATAGGCAGGCTAAAGTTTACGCCAATTTTAGCACTATCTTCACGTGGCTTATGTGAGTTACTGTTTAAGTCAGTTAGGCTGTCACCATATGAAGCATTTAATGTTAGCTTCGGATAATGCCCCGCTTTTGCTAAATCGATTTGATCTTTAGCAATATCAACCGTGACTTTTGAAACTTGCAGATTTAAGTTGTTGTCTTTTGCAATTTCGATGTAGTCAGTTGACTGTTTTTTAGGTGCAACCGTTGAAAACGTTTCGGTATTCAACATATCTAATTTAGCGTGGTATTTACCTGTGATTTCGCGAAGCTGCTCACGAGCTGTTTCAACACTATTCTTAGCAACAATTTCTTGCGCAACAGAGTTATCGTACTGAGCTTGTGCTTCGTGAACATCAGTAATCGCTGTTAAACCAACCGCATAACGTTCTTTTGTTTGTTGCAATTGGCGCTCGATAGCGCGCTTTTCTGCTTGTACGAACTCAAGGTTATCGATTGCACTTAGTACGTTGAAGTAACCCTCAGCAACACGAACGATTAAATCTTGGCGAGCAAAGTCGTACTGAGCATTTGCTTGTAGTGCTTGTTTATCTGCAATACCAAGTGAATTCCATGCGCCTAAATCAAACAGTGTTTGGTTTAAGCTGATACTACGGCTAAACTCATCAGGATCATAGTCATAACCGGTATAACCCGTTGCATCATTACCGTCATAAAGATCTGATTTGGTTGATTGGTAACCAAGGCTTAAACCAATTTGTGGTAATAGTGCACTTAACGCGCGATCGCTCTCATAGGCTTGCGCATCTGCTTGGGCTTTTGCTTTAAGTACGGTAGGATCGTTTGCCGTAGCAATCTCGTATACTTGCAGTAAGTCTTCAGCATAACTAGCTGTTGCAGTCAGTGCGCTTGAAAACCCGATCAGCGCAGCGAGTAGTGTTTTTTTCATTGTTCGTTCAGTCCTTAGACAATTTTGTACTGTCACCATGGTACTCTTTTTTAATGAATAACCAAAAAAAAATTACGTAAATCTGCATGTCCAAGTGTAACAGAATATAATTGGCCGTAACATTTACTTAAAACGTAAAGGAAATAGTGAATGAAAATATCAGCAATCTCACAATTTAACCATGATGACATAGAGTTAAAGCCGATTGAGCGTGTTTATGATGGTTTCTTTAAAATTAATACTTATCGCTTTCATCATGCATTGTTTGCTGGTGGTAAATCGGTAGAAGTTAAACGCGAAATATTAGAACGTGGTCATGCTGTTGCAGTACTTCCTTATGACCCTACGACCGACCAAGTTTTATTAATCGAGCAAATCCGAATAGGTGCGTTAGCATCCAAGCAGTCACCTTGGTTGCTTGAGTGTATTGCAGGCATGGCTGATGGCAGTACTGATTACGAAGATGTTGCTAAGCGAGAAGCATTTGAAGAAGCGGGCATTGAGCTTAATGAGCTAGAATTTATGATGTCTTACCTTTCAAGCCCAGGTGGTACAACTGAGCGTTTGTATTTATATTTAGCACGCACTGACTTAGCTGGGTATCAAGGTGGAATTTTTGGTCTAGATAATGAAGATGAAGATATCAAAACTCATGTAATGTCATACGATGAGGCTATGTTACGTTTAGAGCAAGGTGAAATAGACAATGCTGCCACAGTTATCTCATTACAGTGGTTAGCACTGAATAAGCAACGTATACTGTCTGATTGGAAAAACTCATAGGGGATTATTTTGTCGTATGTCAGTGCCCAGCAGCGTTATATTCAAAGCTTACCTAAGTATTTAACTTTGTGTGAGCATAACTATGTGCGTGCGCTTAAACTATTACCACATGAGCGTCGTGTAGGTCAGGAGCGAAAGGTGCAATTAGGCCATAGTACCTTTGCTGTTAAAGTTGACGATACAGCAAAATACACCACAGATATTTCTATTAGCCAAGAGGCGGGTAATTTAGCCTCAGTTAAGCCTTTGTATTTAACTGTGCGTATGTACCATGATGCGAAAGTAGCCGAAATTGTGCATCATGATTTTCATCAGCGTATTAAGCCTTCTTACGCTTATCCAAACCCGAACATGCATCAAAAAGATGAAAAATATCAGCTTAATGCCTTTTTGTATGACTGGCTGATTGCTTGTGTTGAAAATGGCCGAGCAGTTTTAAATTGGGATGTAAACAATGGCTTGGTTTAGTAATGCCTACCATTTTGATAAAACAGCGCTAAAAGTCGCTCATATCACTGACTGCCATCTATCAAAAGATACTAGTGGTGAATACTTTAGCGTGAATACGGCAGCATATTTTGCGCGTTGTTTACAGGCTATTGCTGAGCAAAATGCGGATTGTGTGGTGTTTGGTGGTGATTTAACACAAGATCACAGCAGTGAGTCTTATCAGCTTTTTGCTAAGTTAATAGAAGACGCAGCGCTCAATTGTCCGGTATTTTGGCTGCCGGGTAATCATGATGAACTTTTTGAATATGAAGCGCTTACAAGTTCACAAATTCTAAGTAGTAAACGTATTACCTTTTTAGGTGGGCAACTACTTTTGGTAAACTCAAAAGGTTCGACCCCTGCAGGCTGGGTAACACAAACACATTTAAATGAATTAAGCGAGGCGATAGGACAAGTCCCGAGCGTAGTGTTTTGTCATCATAATCCGCTACCTATTCAGGCTTACTTAGATAAGCATATGTTAGAAAATGGTCCGCAGTTTTTAAATACCTGTGTCAACAGTCAGCAGTGTATTGGCGTGTTCCATGGCCATGTTCATCATGAGTACACTCAAAACTACCGTGATCTCAGCGTGTTTGCGACACCAGCCAGTTCGATACAATTTACTAAGCACACCATGGCATGGCAGCAAGAGGACTTAGGCCCTGCATTTCGACTCATCAACTTAAACATTGATGGGCAACAAAATTTACTGTTAAGCACGGATGTAGTATGGCTAAACGAGTAATTTATATACACGGTTTTAATAGCTCTGAGCAATCTTATAAAGCAGTTCGTTTTGGTAAGCATATGGCGCAATTCGATGTAGATTATCAGGTGCCGCGACTAACTCATGAGCCGTTACATGCAATTTTACAATTAGAACAACTGTTAAATGATGATACTGTATTACTAGGTAGTTCATTAGGCGGTTTTTATGCGACCTATTTGTCGCAACGTTATTCGATACCCGCGGTGGTAATTAATCCTGCGGTTCGCCCATTTGAGTTACTCGATAACTATTTAGGGGAAAATTATAACCCGTATCAAGATAGTCACTATGAACTTGGTACTCGTCACATGGATGCATTGCGCAGTTTATATTTGCCGCAATTAGACACCCCTTCATTGATTTATTTGTTACAGCAAACGGGCGATGAAGTACTGCCTTTTCAGCAGGCGGTTAAATATTATTCTCAGTGTAAGCAACACGTTGAATTTGGAGGCGATCATAGTTTTATCGGCTTCGAACAAACCTTTGCAAGTATTGTAGATTTTCTTAAAATCACGTAAAACATAGCTAAGCGCATAAAAGATATAAAAACTATGAGTCAGCAAAATTATAACGCCGAAGCAATTGAAGTCTTAAACGGGTTAGAGCCCGTAAAACGCCGCCCAGGTATGTATACCGATACGGTTCGTCCTAACCACTTAGGTCAAGAGGTTATCGATAACAGTGTCGATGAAGCAATGGCTGGTCATGCAACAAAAATAGATGTCATCCTTCATGAAGATAACTCGCTTGAGGTTATCGATGATGGCCGTGGTATGCCAATTGATATACACCCTGAAGAGGGTATTCCGGGTGTGGAACTTATTTTTACCAAGCTGCACGCTGGTGGTAAGTTCTCTAATAAAAACTATCAGTTTTCAGGTGGTTTACACGGTGTAGGTATTTCGGTTGTGAATGCGCTATCGACTCGTGTTGAAGTTACCGTCCGTCGTGATGCACAGCAATTTCGCATGGCCTTTGAAAACGGCGATAAAGTTGAAGACTTAAACGTGATTGGCACTGTGGGCAAACGTAACACAGGTACAACCGTGCGTTTTTGGCCTGATGCCAGCTATTTTGACTCAGCTAACTTCTCTCTTACTAAGCTTAATCATTTATTAAAAGCCAAAGCGGTATTATGCCCAGGCCTGCGCATTAAGTTTACCAACAAGCAAACTAAAGAAAGCCAAGAGTGGTATTACGAAACGGGCTTAAAAGACTATCTAGTTGAAGCAGTTAAAGGCTTTGAAGTATTACCAAAAGAACCTTTTATTGGTGAGTTTTCAAGCTCAACAGAAGGCGCTGACTGGGCTGTTGTGTGGCTACCAGAAGGTGGTGAATCGATCGCTGAGAGTTATGTTAACTTAATTCCTACCGCTCAAGGCGGTACGCATGTCAATGGCTTGCGTCAAGGCTTGCTTGAAGCGATGCGTGAATTCTGTGAATTCAGAAACTTATTACCACGAGGCGTAAAGCTTACCCCAGATGATATCTGGGAGCGTTGTAGCTACGTATTGTCGGTTAAAATGCAAGACCCGCAGTTTGCAGGCCAAACGAAAGAGAAGTTATCATCTCGCTCATGTGCTGCGTTTGTCTCGGGTGTGGTGAAAGACTCATTCAGTTTATGGTTAAACGAACATACTGAAACCGCTGAATTATTAGCTGAGCTATGTATCTCAAATGCACAGCGCCGTTTACGTGCTGCTAAAAAAGTCGTGCGTAAGCGCATTACCTCAGGCCCTGCATTACCCGGTAAATTAACTGATTGTAGCGCTCAAGATAATGACCGCACTGAACTGTTTTTAGTAGAGGGTGACTCTGCAGGTGGTTCAGCAAAACAAGCGCGCGACCGTGAATTCCAAGCAATTATGCCGCTGCGTGGTAAAATATTAAATACGTGGGAAGTTGAGTCAGGGCAAATTTTAGCATCACAAGAGGTGCATGATATTTCTGTGGCCCTTGGTATCGACCCTGACTCAAGTGATTTATCTGGTCTGCGTTATAACAAAATTTGTATTTTGGCCGATGCTGACTCGGATGGATTACACATTGCCACCTTGCTTTGTGCGCTGTTTGTTCGTCACTTTCCATCGCTAATAAAACAAGGCCACGTTTACGTAGCTATGCCTCCGCTATTTCGTATCGACATTGGTAAAGAGGTTTATTACGCCCTTGATGAAGATGAAAAGAACGGTATTTTAGCGCGCATTGAAGCCGAGAAAAAACGCGGTAAAGTCAATGTTCAACGCTTCAAAGGGTTAGGTGAAATGAATCCGTTACAATTACGCGAAACGACCATGGATCCTAATACACGTCGTTTAGTGCAATTAACCTTGGACGAAGAAGAGCAAACTATGGAAATGATGGATATGTTACTTGCGAAGAAACGTTCGTCAGACCGCCGTCAGTGGTTAGAAGATCACGGTAACCGCGCTGAAGTTTAATAAAGTGTGTGGCAATCTAGTTTCTAGCAAAGAATTAAAGGGCAAGACAAAAATGAAAAAAATACTGACCTCAATATTATCGCTGAGCTTGTTATCAGCGCCTGTAATGGCAAAAGATATTCTTGATAAGTTAACAGTTACTGATGGTTTTTCTATTAGTCTGTTTGCTGATGATGTTGAAAATGCGCGTCAAATAGCGGTTTCAAAAAGAGGCATTGTTTACGCAGGTTCCCGTAAAGCAGGAAATGTTTATGCTCTGATTGATCACAACAGTGATGGTGTGGCTGATAGAAAAATGGTTATTGCCACAGGTCTTGAAATGCCATCAGGTTTAGCAATCAAAGACGGTGACTTATATGTGGCTGAAGTGTCACGCATCATTCGCTTTAAAGACATCGATAAAAACCTAAAAGATCCAAAATTCGATGTGGTTTACGACAAGTTTCCGACTGATCGTCACCATGGTTGGAAGTTCATTAGTTTTGCGCCAACGGGTGAGCTAATTGTGCCTGTGGGTGTGCCATGTAACATTTGTGCTGAAGACGACAAGTACGGTCGTATCTTTTCGTTAGATGTGGATACAAAAGAAATTAAAACAATCGCCAAAGGAGTTCGTAACTCAGTTGGTTTTGATTATCACCCTACAACTAATGCATTTTGGTTCAGTGACAATGGCCGTGACATGATGGGTGATGATATGCCACCTTGTGAAATTAACCGTGTTGGTGAAGGTGAAGAGGGCGCCCATTATGGTTTCCCTTATGTTCACGCAGGTGCAATTTTAGATCCTGAGTTTGGTAAAGGTAAAAGTATTGCCGACTACAAATCACCAGCTCTTGCATTAGGTGCTCATGTTGCACCACTGGGTATTCATTTTTATAACGGCAAGCAGTTCCCTGCGAAATACAAAGAACAGCTGTTTGTTGCTGAGCATGGCTCTTGGAACCGCAGTAAAAAATCAGGCTATAGAGTGATGCTAGCGAATGTTGAGCAAGGTCGTATTACTAAGTACACCCCGTTCATCACAGGCTTTATGCAAAACGAAGAAACATTTGGTCGCCCAGTTGCATTTGCAGAGCTTGCAGATGGCAGCTTATTGATCTCAGACGACTTTGCTAACGCGATTTATCGTGTTAGTGCTAAGAAAAAATAGGTAAGCGTTAATGAGTGATACAGATACCTTGCTGATGCAAGGCGTAGAACAGCAAACAATGGGGCGCTTTACTGAAGACGCCTACTTAAACTACTCAATGTACGTCATTATGGACCGTGCTTTACCTCACGTAGGTGACGGTCTAAAACCTGTACAGCGTCGTATCATTTATGCAATGAGCGAACTGGGGTTATCGGCGCAAGCAAAATATAAAAAATCAGCGCGTACCGTGGGTGATGTACTAGGTAAATACCACCCGCATGGTGATAGTGCTTGTTACGAAGCGATGGTGTTAATGGCACAGCCGTTTTCTTATCGCTACCCGCTGGTGGATGGTCAAGGTAACTGGGGGGCTGCGGATGATCCTAAGTCATTTGCTGCAATGCGTTACACCGAAGCGCGTTTATCTAAGTTCTCAGAAGTTCTACTAAAAGAGCTTGGTCAAGGCACCGTAGATTGGACCGCAAACTTTGACGGCACACTCGATGAGCCAATGGTATTGCCTGCGCGTTTACCACATATCTTACTTAATGGTGTAACCGGTATTGCGGTGGGTATGGCAACTGATATACCCCCACATAATGTTCGTGAAGTTGCCAGTGCTTGTTGTTTATTACTTGATAAGCCAAAGACTGAAATCGAAGAGTTGCTTGAGTTAGTGCATGCGCCTGACTACCCAACAGAAGCTGAGATCATCACACCGAAAGACGATATTCGTAAGATTTATCAAACTGGACGTGGCTCTATCAAGATGCGTGCAATTTACACTGAAGAGCAAGGCGACATTGTGATCACTGCGCTGCCTCACCAGTGTTCAGGTGCAAAAGTGCTCGAGCAAATAGCAGCTCAAATGAATGCTAAAAAGCTGCCGATGGTTGCGGATTTACGTGACGAATCTGATCACGAAAATCCAACCCGTATTGTAATTGTTCCACGCTCAAACCGCATTAAAGCTGAGCCATTAATGGCTCACTTATTTGCAACCACAGATTTAGAAAAAAACTACCGTGTAAACCTAAACATGCTTGGCCTTGATGGTCGTCCGCAAGTTAAAGATTTACGTAGTATCTTAACAGAGTGGTTAACGTTCCGCCGCGAAACAGTTCGCCGTCGCTTACAACACCGTTTAGATAAAGTACTCGCACGCTTACATATTTTAGAAGGTTTATTAACGGCCTTTTTAAACATTGATGAAGTCATCGAAATTATCCGTACTGAAGATAAACCAAAGCCTGTTTTAATGGAGCGTTTTGGTTTAACTGATATTCAAGCGGAAGCGATTTTAGAGTTAAAACTACGTCATTTAGCAAAACTTGAAGAGTTCAAGATAAAAGGTGAGCAAGATGAGCTTGCGCTTGAGCGTGACAAGTTAGAGCAAACTCTTGGTTCAGAGCGTCGTATGTCGACCTTGATGAAAAAAGAAATCCAAGAAGCGGCTGAAATGTACGGTGATGAACGTCGCTCTCCAGTCGTTGAGCGTGTCGAAGCTAAAGCTCTTAGTGAAAAAGATCTTATCCCTTCAGAGTCAGTCACCGTTGTATTATCTGAAAAAGGCTGGGCTCGTGTCGGTAAAGGTCATGATTTAGATGTTGAAGGACTAAGTTATAAATCAGGCGACAGCTATAAAGCCTCTGCGCGAGGTAAGAGTAATCAGCCAGCAGTGTTCCTTGACTCAAGTGGTCGTGCTTTTGCGACTGATGCGCATAGCTTACCTTCAGCACGAAGCCAAGGTGAGCCTATGACTGGGCGTTTTAATTTAAGCTCTGGCGCTAACTTTGAGCATGTGGTGATGGCAGAAGATAACCAAGTGTTGTTAATGGCTTCAGATGCGGGTTACGGCTTTATTAGCGACTTTAAAGATCTTGTGAGTAAGAACAAAAACGGTAAAGCGCTGGTTAGCGTACCTAAAGGCGGTGAATTACTCGCGCCAATTAGAGTTACTGATGTAGCGACAGATTACTGTATGGCTATTTCTAACGAAGGCCGAATGTTGTTATTCCCACTGCGCGATCTACCTAAGCTTAGTAAGGGTAAAGGAAATAAGATTATTTCTATTCCTAGTGCGAAAGTACAAGCTCGTGAAGAGTTCGTAAAAGTGCTCGCGGTTGTACCAGAAGGCAGTAGTGTAACCTTACATGCAGGAAAGCGAAAACTGACACTTAAACCAAGTGATCTTGAGCATTACCATGGCGAACGGGGTAGGCGAGGTAACAAGTTACCGCGTGGTCTACAACGGGTAGATGAAGCTGTTATTGAATTTACACAAGTTGATGATAATGAAGAGCCAACTTCAGAAGTAACAGAATAAAAATAAGGCCCGAAAGGGCCTTATTTTTTCATCAATTCGCTATAACTTTCATTGATGCCGGCTTAGAAAAGTTAAGATAATGACCATTATCAGCTTTTACTTCCATTAATTCCTGATGACTTGTATGCCCGGTAAATTGAGCTGTTCGTCGATAAGAGAGGTTCGGCCAATCTGATAATACAACGGCTACACCGGGGGCTGCTTTTATATAAACTGGGTGTTTATAAATAAAAGAAGGTAGTTTGTAACCAGAGCGTTCATTTGCACTGAGGCAGTACTCACTTTGATCTATTAAGCTCACAATACAACCTAAGGCTTCTTTTGAACTAAAAACGCGCATTGATCTTGGCTTAGAAAAGTCAAGGTAATGGCCATTTTTAGCAAGTACTTTTTTAAGTTTTTCATGTTCAACAGTTCCATTGAACGTAGCTATACGGTTATAAGACAAATTAGTGTAATCAGATAACATGACTTGCAAACCTTGTGGTGCTCTCACATAAATTGGCTTCTTGTGCACAAATGCAGGTAAAGAACTTACTTTTTGCCCATCCTCAAGACAAAACTCCTCATTTGTTTCGATATTAACAATACAGGCTTTTGGCTTGTCGAATGTACTGACTATCGAGGTTGCTAAATTTTGTTTTGCGGGTTTTAAATTTTTAGCTGCTAAGATATTTGAACCACAGTGAATCGAAGCAAAAACAGGATTGGCAGACTGTTCGATATTGATATGAAACTTATTCATTTTATCTGTATTTAATCGATTCTCAGGCAAATTAAAAGTTTTTGTACCTGCTTTTTCAGTGACCACAATTAATTGGCAGCTAGACTTTGCAAAGTTATCTTTATACACCGCACCAGATGAGCCATGAAGCGCAGGATAGATAAAGCTTGAAAGTTGCTTGTTGGGATCATAAAAGCCAATCAGAGTCGTAATGGCAACATCTTGCTTGTAAGGTGTTCTTTGCAAATTACTCTTCGTATTTGTATCTACTACAATATTACTCCACGGTTCCATTTTTTTACTAACAGGATTCCATTTTGTGAAACCTGTCATTGAACTTGGAGAAAAATTAGCTTTGCTTTCAAAAAAACGCTGAATACGATTTAGCTCATATGGAGTGTGTAACGTATATTTATTGAATTCGTAATACATTGGCCCACCACCAGACATTGATCCTTTACCATATTGGTGGCCATTAAAAGACGCAATACACGTTTCCTTATAGCAACGGTCTTTGTAAGTTACTATAGATGAAAAGTTAGGTATAAATTTATCTAAATCCGCATCCCAACCCCAGGTTGAGTTACGTTCATCCGCAGGACGATGCAACACACCATCTACACCACCAGGGTAGTGTCCCATACCATAATTATGGCCAAGTTCATGGCTAAACTCATTTCCTTCAGAGCGGCGCAAGGTGACCATTCCAGCCCCTCCGGATAAACCATGAACAAAAATACCATTACTATATTTACCGATAGCATTATGAGCGGTTAATTGTGCACTACTGAATGGATGTGAAGTGGGACCAGACATTCCTGAAGCGTTAATTCCATAGTTAGCGTTATTAATACCGTGGGAAAATAAGTTCTTTGCGATTTGATGACGCATATCACCGCTATAAACCCCCCCTTTACTCGGATCTGAGTCGGTAAGTAAGTTACCATTTGGCAACATTACTTCAGTAAGGTGAATCGGCTCGAACTTATTAACTGTTAATTTACTGAGCGGGACTTGTTGGAAATACTGTCGATGTAAGTCTGGATCATTTTGAAATGTGAATTTGTCACGATAAGGCGTAAGTAAACCAATATCTATTGTGTTAATGATTAAGTTTGAGCTTCCACCTACAGTAACGTTCTTCAGCTCTCCTTGTTTCTCTTCAAACTGGAAAGAGAGGCGCATATTTGGTTTAACAACAGATGCGGGGACTATAGTTGAAAATGTGTCTTCACTATAACTAATTGGGTTGGCACTATCTTCAAACCCAAAAGGTTTAGTGAAGTTTTCTGGCGAGCGCATATATGTTTGGTAAAGCAGGCTATTATTGTGATCAAGTACGCTTAATATAATTTTTGCATCATTATTCAATTTATCATGTGGCTTAAACATGATCATCGTTCTTCGTTCGGCTACCAAGTGAGGTTGAATGTCGTCTTCAACCCCATTTTGTGATGGCGTAATTGAGTTTTGTGCAAAAAGGACCGTGGCTGGGAAGTTTCCTGTTGTGTCACTATGAAACTCGTTTTGATTAAATGTATTGGTCTGTAAGGCCGATGCATTAAAGGAGTGACACAATGCAAATGAGCCAAGTAACGCTATGACTATAGGAGTTTTTTTCATTAGCACTTACCGTTTTTTGTAGTTTATAAATAGGGTAGGGGTATGAAAAAGTTAGCATTTTAAAAGCCATTACTCTTTAAGAGGCTTCATAATTTTTTTTGAGAAAAATCTGTAAATACAAAGAGGCCTCTCACGTTTGTTTGTCGTTTTTATGCTCATTATTTGTAGTGAAATGATGATATATTGCTTAGGCTTACACATGTGCGCTTAAAGCTATGGCTATGGCACTTTTCACGTTATAATGCGCGCTGTTTAGTACGAGGAGAATTCGTTTGTTAGCTTTTTTTCGCATCATTTTCATGGCTTTATTTATAATTTTAAGCTGTGTGTTTGGTTTGCTCTTATGTATTGTTAAGCCATTTCATACCAATAATGTACATATTATTTCAGGTTGGTTTTGCAAGGTAGCTAAAATTTTAGGTGTAAAACTTGAGCTTAAATACCACGATGATCCAAAAAATATAGGCCCTGCTGTGTATGTGGCAAATCATCAAAATAACTATGACCTATTCACTTTACCTGCCATGGTGCCAGAGAACTGCGTAAGCCTAGGTAAAAAAAGCCTTAAATGGATCCCGTTTTTTGGTCAGCTGTATTGGTTATCGGGTAACATATTGATTGACCGTGCAAATCGTTCAAAAGCCGCAGGCACAATTTCTAAATCAGCTGAGAAAATAAAACAAAAAGGTCTATCTGTTTGGATGTTTCCTGAGGGCACACGAAGCTATGGTCGTGGTTTATTACCTTTTAAAACAGGGGCATTTCACACAGCAATGAGTGCTGATGTGCCCGTTGTGCCAGTTTGTATGAGTACAACGCACAAAACTATTAAGCTAAATCGCTGGGATAATGGTACAATTTACCTCGAAATGTTAGCGCCGATTTATCTTGATAAAGACGTATCTGCTCGTGACCATGCTTCACATGTTCATCAGATTATGGCTGCTAAAATAACTGAATTAGATGCTCAAGTGAGAAACAAATAATGGAAAATTGGCGCGGAATTACTGAAGACATCGTTACTTCATTACTTGAAGATGGCTCAGATCCTGAAGTACTTTATGAAGTGGAACACCACTTTGTTAGCGAAAATTTTGAAAAGTTAGAGCAAGCTGCTTTAGCCGCTTTTAAACTAGGATACGATGTTGAAGAGCCAGCTGAACTTGAGCTAGAAGACGGCGAGAAAGTATGGAGCTTTGACGTGGTTGTTGAGTGTGAGCTTGACGTAGAAGCTATTATGGAAGATGTCGATAAGCTAGAAGCACTTGCTCAGCAAACAGGTGTTGAATACGACGGCTGGGGCACTTACTTTCAGGAATAAACAGCTAGAGAGCTGTCAGCTATCAGCCGTCAGCTTTCAGGGATAAAGTTAGCGAGTTGCTACTTTCTAACTTTCCCCTAGAAACTTTCTAACTTTCTCCTTTCTAACTCATACCTATTTCGTATTCGCTACCCAATCTATAGACATTTGTAAGCAATTAGCGATAATAAAAAACTCGATGTTTTTATGCGCTAAGCTCACATATGCTTATTACCTTACCCATTGCCGAACTTGTACCAGGGATGTTTGTTGACAGTGTCAGTAAGCAACAAGAGCATGTAAATAGTATTAAGATCAAAACACGTGGTTTAGTGCGTGATAAAACAATTATTCAACGCCTGATCTCTGAAGGGGTTGAAGAGCTACTCATCGACTTTACACAAAGCGATGTTGCACTGCCTAAAAAATACCAACCAAAACCTGAACCGGCTAAACCGAAAGTTGAACAAAAGTCTGCAGCTAATGGCTCACCGCAAGGGATCACGGTTCAACAAGAGTTTCTAAAAGCCAGCGTGCATTACGAACAACATAGCCGAAAACTGCAAAGTTTCTACTCTGATATTACATCGGGTTTGAAAATGAATGTATCGGTGCTTGATGATATCGCCGTTGATATAGTCAGCTCGGTATTTCGTAATCACAATGCATTAACTATTTTAACTCGCCTCAAAGATAAGCATATTTATAACTGGCGGCACATGATCAACACCGCGATTTTGGTGAGTGTGTTTGCCAAGTATTTAGGCTACAAAGAAAAGACAATTAAAGAGCTGGCAATGGGTGCATTGATGCACGATATCGGTCAAGCGAAAATGCCACAAGGTGTACTATCTAAACCAAGCGCTTTGAATGACAATGAAATGCAAGTTGTTAAAAAGCATGTGGCACAGAGCCTTGGCTTAGTAAAAGGTGAAAAGGGCATTACACCATTAATGCTCGATATGATAGTAAATCACCATGAGCGTTTAGATGGTACAGGTTACCCACGTGGTATTGCTGCTGAAAAGCTTAGTCGCGCAGCACGAATGATGGCCATTGTTGATGTTTATGATGCGATGACTGCAGATAGACCTCATCAAATGGGTGAAGAGCCAATCTCAGCTCTGCGTTATTTACTTGCTAATAAACAATTGTTTGATTCTGAATTAGTACAACGTTTTATTAAATGCTTGGGTGTGCATCCAGTTGGCACAATCGTTAAGTTAAACAATGAGCGCTTAGCGCTAGTTATGGAAGGTAACCACGAAAATCCTATTAAGCCAAAGATAAAGGTTTTCTATAATGCTAAGCACAAGCACCATATTACAGCTAAAGATGTCGATCTAAGCGTAGAAAAAGAACTAAAAATTATGGCTAGCATCAAACCATTAGATTATCAGCTTAATTTGGCTCGTTTGTTAAAAGAGCATCTGCTTGTTTAGACTTAATACAGCGTTTTTTGGCGCTGCGTTTTGCTGATATAAATGCACCACTAAAACAACTTGTCATTAATACCAACCAAAGCAAAGAGCCTTTTTCCACATGTAAGGCCACGCAACAGAATAGAAGCGATAAAACAGCACTCAGCATAGCACCTAGCCAATAGTGATTAACTGGGTTATCGCAATCACCTGCTTTAGTACAAGCGCAATAGTTTGCTTTACAAAAATAATGAACGCTGACACCGCATAACATCAGTGCTGCAATAATCAATGCGATTTCCATACTCAAGCTCTACAGAAAAACCTTTATTTTTAGTCTAATAGGACGTGAAATAGATGTCAATGCAAATGATAACTACTATCACTTGGTGTTTTTGTAATCAGACCTCTGATGAGTTTTAATAAGTTGTTATCTTGTTGTTAAAATGTCGGTTTTTTACCTAATTCTAACGAAAAATTACAGTTTTTTGATCTTAATTAAGGTAATGTTCGAAAGTTTGTAATTATTAGAATAAAACATCTAATACCAACATACAGCGCTAATCTTTTATGCTTAACTAATAGGTTGCCCTCGTTGTTGGATTAGCTTTCGCACAAGTTTGCAAGAGGACACAGATTTATGAAGTTCACTAAAACACTTATTGCAGCATCACTTGCTGTTGTTTCTGCTGACAGCTTTGCTGCAGCTTTCCAATTAGCTGAGCAAAACGTATCAGGTTTAGGTCGTGCATACGCTGGTGAAGCAGCTGTTGCTGATGACGCGTCTGTTGTTGCTCGTAACCCTGCACTTATGTCTTTATTCAAAGACAAGCAAATTTCAGTTGCAGGTATTGCGGTAATTCCAGATGTAAGCTTAAAAGGTGAAAGTGCTGCGTACGGCTTAGATAAAAGCTCTATCGATGATGATAGTATCGCTCCATCTGCATTTATACCTGCAGGATACTTCACTATGCCTTTAAACGACAAAGTGTCTTTAGGCTTTGGTGCTTTTTCAAACTTCGGTCTTTCAACTGAATTTAAAGACGATTACGCAGCGGGTTCTATCGCAGGTGAAACTGAAATCGTTACAATTAACATGAATGCAAGCGCTTCATACAAAATTAATGAACAGTTCAGTCTAGGCCTTGGCTTAAACTATGTTTATGCAGATGCTAAAGTTGTTCGTAATGCAGGTACTAACCCGTTTGGTTTACCAGCTAGCACGCAAATCGCTCACCTTGAAGGTGACGACTACGGCTTTGGTTGGAATATTGGTGCAATGTATCAGTTAGACGAAAACAGTCGTTTTGGTTTTAACTACCGTAGCGAAACTGATATCGACTTTGAAGGTGAGTACTCAAACCAACTTCCAGCAGCTGTTGGCGGCTTAGCGGGTACTGTAGTACCTGGTGAGTTAAAATTAACTTTACCAGCAATTGCTGAGTTCTCAGGTTCACACCAAATTGATAAGAAGCTTGGTGTACATTACAGCATCTTATGGACTGGTTGGGACAGCTTCCAAAAGTTAGAAGCTTATACACCAAGCCAAGAAACGCCAGTATTCTCTAAAGCAGAGAACTTCTCTGATTCAATGCGTTACTCTATTGGTACTGACTACCAATACAGCGATGCACTTTTACTTCGTGCAGGTATTGCCTACGATGAGTCGCCAGCAGACCAATCACACCTTTCAATCTCTATCCCTGATACAGATCGTTTTTGGTTCTCATTTGGTGGTAACTACGCATTTAGTGAAAACTCAAATGTTGATTTAGGTGTAAGTATCCTTCGTGGTAAAACACAGAACTTCTCAGAAAAAGACAGCTTAGCGGCTTCTTTAGGCCAAGATGTTTCATGGGAATATGAATCAAAAGGTCACGCAGTACTAGTTGGTGCTCAGTACAACTACAAATTTTAATTGTGACGCGACGTAAAGTCGCTGCTACAGAGCATTAAAAAGCCGCGCTATAACAATGTCATAGCGCGGCTTTTTTGTAAGCGTGATTTTATATCACGCTTAATTACTTGTAAGTTATAGACTTTCGATTTTCGCTTTTTGCGCTAATAGTTTGTCTTTCGCATCTGTAAATTCAGCCAGTTTAGCATGCTCTTTAGCAAGCACTGCTTCTGGTGCGTTATTTACGAACTTCTCGTTAGCTAACTTGTTTTGAACTTGTGCTAAGCCTTTTTCTGCTTTTTCAAGCTGCTTCGCGATACGAGCAAGTTCAGCTTCAACATCGATTAAGCCAGCCATTGGGATCATGATCTCAAGGTTGCCAACATACGAAGTTGCACACGCTGGTGCATCGTCTTTGTTATCAAGTAGCGTGAACTCCTCAAGCTTAGCAAGAGAAGCTAAGAATGCTTCGTTTTCCGTTAAGCGGCGCTTGTCTTCATCAGACGCGTTAGCAAGCAATACAGATAGAGGCTTACTTGGGCTGATATCCATTTCACCACGGATGTTACGAATAGCAAGAATGAATTGCTTAACCCACTCTAGGTCAGCCATCGCTTGGCTATCAACATTTGCTTCATTGTAAAGAGGGAAACCTTGAACCATGATGCTAGTGTTGGCAGTTTCGATACCTGCAAGTGGCGCAACACGTTGCCAAATCGTTTCAGTGATGTAAGGCATTAACGGGTGCATCAAGCGTAGTAGGCTTTCTAATACTGTGATTAAGGTATGACGAGTACCACGTTGTTGTGCTTCGTTACCTTTAAACAATACTGGTTTAGTAAGCTCTAGGTACCAGTCACAGAATTGGTTCCACGTGAACTCATAAATGGTGTTTGCTGCTAGATCAAAACGGTAGTTTTCTAGATGCTCAGTATAGGTTTTAACAGTTGCTTCAAATTGGCCTAAAATCCAACGATCAGCTAGTGAGTACTGTTTTTCAGCATCCGTAGCGAAGCCACAGTCTTGCTCTTCTGTATTCATTAATACGTAACGGCTCGCGTTCCATAGTTTGTTACAGAAGTTACGGTAACCTTCAAGACGATTCATATCCCAGTTGATATCACGACCCGTTGAAGCCATTGCCGCAAGGGTGAAACGCAGTGCGTCTGTACCGTGTGCTTCAATACCATTTTCGAATGTTTTACGGGTATTTTTCTCAATCTTCTTGGCTAGTTGTGGCTGCATCATGTTACCAGTGCGCTTTTCAACCAGGCTTTCAAGGTCGATACCGTCAATCATATCGATAGGATCAAGTACGTTACCTTTCGACTTAGACATCTTATCGCCGTTTTCATCACGGATAAGGCCAGTTACGTAAACGGTTTTAAATGGTACTTGTGGCTTGCCGTCTTCATCTTTGATGAAGTGCATGGTCATCATGATCATACGAGCAACCCAGAAGAAGATGATGTCGAAACCTGTTACCAATACGTCAGACGGGTGGAAAGTTTTTAAATCATCAGTGTTTGCCGGCCAGCCTTGCGTTGAGAAAGTCCAAAGCGCAGATGAGAACCAAGTATCTAAAACGTCTTCGTCTTGTTTAAGGGCAACATCATCAGCAAGGTTGTTATCGCGGCGTACTTCAGCTTCGTCACGACCAACGTATACGTTACCTTCGTTGTCGTACCAAGCAGGAATGCGGTGACCCCACCAAAGCTGACGTGAAATACACCAATCTTGTACGTCGTTCATCCACGAAAAGTACATGTTCTCGTATTGTTGAGGTACAAATTTAATATCGCCATTTTTAACTGCTTCTTTCGCAGGCTCTGCTAGAGGTGCTACGCGAACATACCATTGGTCTGTAAGAAGTGGCTCAATTACTACGCCAGAACGGTCACCGTAAGGTACCGTTAGGCTGTGATCTTCGATTTTTTCTAGTAGGCCAAGTTCTTCAAATTCAGCAACGATTGCTTTGCGAGCATCAAAGCGGTCAAGGCCGTGTAAACGCTCTGGAATTGGCGCATCTAACTCAAGCTCTTTACCGTCGAATGTGTAGCTTTCGCCTTCGCTTAATACAGCAGCATCTTTATTGAAGATGTTGATCATTGGTAGCTGGTGACGTTTACCCACTTCGTTATCGTTAAAGTCGTGGGCAGGCGTGATTTTCACACAACCTGTGCCTTTTTCCATGTCTGCATGCTCATCGGCAACAATTGGAATACGACGGTTTACGATAGGTAGTAAAATTTCTTTTCCGATTAGGTCTTGGTAACGCTCATCATCAGGGTTAACAGCAACACCTGAATCACCTAGCATTGTTTCAGGACGTGTTGTCGCAACAATGATGTAGTCTTTACCATCTTTGGTTTTTACGCCATCAGCAAGTGGGTAACGTAGGTTCCACATGTGACCTTGTTTGTCTTTGTTTTCAACTTCAAGATCAGAAATCGCTGTGTGTAGTTTAGGATCCCAGTTAACTAGGCGCTTACCACGGTAAATTAAATCTTCTTTGTGAAGACGTACAAATACTTCTTTAACTGCTTCAGAAAGGCCTTCGTCCATAGTGAAACGCTCACGGTCCCAATCTACAGAAGCGCCTAAACGACGTAATTGTTTAGTGATCGTGCCGCCTGAGTGGTTTTTCCATTCCCAGATTTTATCGATAAATGCATCACGGCCTAAGTCGTGACGTGTTTTACCTTCTTCAGCAGCAAGCTTACGCTCAACAAGCATTTGTGTTGCGATACCCGCGTGGTCAGTACCTACTTGCCATAATGTGTTGTTGCCTTGCATACGCTTTAAGCGCGTTAGCGTATCCATGATGGTATCTTGGAACGCGTGGCCCATGTGTAAGCTACCCGTGACGTTTGGTGGCGGGATCATAATTGAGTATGCGTCACCTTGGCCAGACGGTTTAAAGTAGCCATTTTCTTCCCAGCCTTGGTATAAAGACTGTTCAATATCTTGCGGATTATAGGTTTTATCCATTACACAGAACCTTAAATAAATGCTTAAATGTCAATTTCTTGCGTTGCAATATGGGCGCCCAGTTGGCGAAGCTTTTTAAACCGCTCACGGGCGGCTTGTTTAGCATTTGGCTCAACGGGTACGAAATCATAAACCTGCTGAAAACGACGGATAAAATCCGGTAGGTGTTCAGCTAAGTTGATTAATATTTTTCTGTTGCCGACAGGTGGAGTCATACCAATCTCAACCGGAGCGCCACCTTTAGGGCCTTCACCTTGTAAGTTGTGAGGTACGAAACTATCTGGTTCAAATGACCAAATAATGTCGTCGATTGTGTGGGCCGTGTCGGTGTTATCGGCGTAAATAAATACGCGATGACCTAGACGATACTGATCTGCAGCAATTTTGGCTGCAAGATCGAAAACAGCGTCTGCCGTTTGGTGGACACTATCATCTTGTTTTAGAACGTAAAATTGTGCGTTCATATTCATAGTGACTTTCGTCCCCACAGATACACAGATCAAAGCAGGGATTTTGACATAGAACGCGAATTGCTTCAATTAATAAGGCGCCATTTGGCGCCTTATTTAGGGTTAGTTTTAAGCTTTCGACAAGGCTTAATCGTGACTTGCTTCACTTATGCCCGCACGGTTTAACAAATACTGGGTTAACATAGGAACCGGACGACCAGTTGCACCTTTGTTTTTACCGCCGCTGCGCCATGCTGTACCTGCGATATCTAAATGCGCCCAGTTGTATTTTTTGGTGAATTTAGATAAGAAGCATGCTGCTGTAATCGTACCTGCAGCACGACCACCTAAGTTGGTAAAATCAGCGAATGGGCTTTCAAGTTGCTCTTGATAGTCATCCCATAGCGGAAGCTGCCATGCGCGGTCGCCACTTTGCTCAGACGCTTTAAGTAGGTCATGGGCAAGTGGGTTATGGTTAGATAGTAAGCCCGTTGCATGTGAACCCAGAGCAATAATACACGCACCCGTAAGTGTTGCTACGTCGACAACAGTATCTGGTTCGAAACGCTCAACATAAGTTAGGGCATCACACAGCACTAAACGACCTTCAGCATCAGTGTTTAACACTTCAACTGTTTGACCTGACATCGTTGTTAAAATATCACCAGGACGATAAGCATTTGACCCTGGCATGTTTTCACAACCGGCTAAAACACCGACAACGTTGATAGGTAACTGCATTTGTACCAATGCGCGCATAGTACCAATAACACCCGCTGCACCACCCATATCGTATTTCATTTCGTCCATGGCTTCGCCAGGCTTGATTGAAATACCGCCAGAGTCAAAGGTTAAGCCTTTACCTACTAATACGATAGGTGATTGGTCTTTGTCGCCACCTTGATAGTTGATTACTGACATAACTGATTCATTAGCACTACCACGACCTACCGCTAAGTATGAATTCATGCCAAGCTCAGCCATTTTTTCTTCACCAATAATATCAACGCTTACATTATCGAAGTTATTAGCAAGCTCTTGTGCTTGTTCTCCTAAATACGCAGGGTTACAGATATTTGGTGGCATGTTGGCAACGTCTTTACATAATTTGCTACCTGCAGCGATTGCTAAGCCATGCTCAATGGCGCTTTCGCCAATTGTTAACTCGCGGCGTGTTGGCACGTTGAAAACAATTTTACGAAGTGGGCGACGCGGATCGCTCTTTTTGCTTTTCAGTTGGTTGAAGGTGTATAAGCAGTCTTGAGTTGTTTCAACTGCTTGGCGCACTTTCCAGTAGGTGTCGCGGCTTTTAACGTGTTGCTCTGTTAAAAAGCATACTGCTTCCATTGAACCGGTTTCGTTTAGCGTGTTAATCGTTTTTGAGATGATTTGTTTATATTGTTTGTCATCAAGCTCACGCTCTTTACCACAACCGACTAACAACACACGCTCACTCAGTACATTTGGTACATGATGTAATAGCAATACTTGGCCTGGTTTACCTTCAAGGTCACCGCGGCGTAGCAAATTTGAGATATAACCGTCACTGATTTTATCTAATTGTTCACCAATGGGGGATAAACGACGTGGCTCATAAACGCCTACTACAATACATGCGCTACGTTGCTTTTCTGGACTACCACTTTTTACGCTAAATTCCATTGTTACTCCTGATATTGAGTCGTATAACCTTAGTTTATAAGGGTAAGAAATTCTTTTTCGAGTCCTTTCTTACATTTTTTAGTTTAATAGCACTAATCTTAGTACATAAACTATGACTCTATTTATGTGTTTTTGAACTTTATCTTAATGTGAATATCAATATCACATAATAGACGCCATCTGCACCATTTATGCAAGATTATATGTTCTTGCTAGGTATGATATTTAACTTTGATGGCATATAATAAAGTGAGTAAAATAACTAGTTTACTCAAAATTCCTTACTATTCCAGTGAAACTCGATGTTTAACAGGGGCGAGCATTGCTAATTTTTCGTTATTTGACCACTGAAGTCTTCAAGTCGCAGGTCGCCGTATTTTTAACTTTGATGACTATTTTTGTGTCTCAAAAGTTTGTCGTTATCTTAGGAGACGCCTCTGAAGGGGGTCTTCCAGCTAAACTTGTGCTTTCGATGATTGCACTAAAACTTCCTCAACTAGCTTCTCTTATACTGCCTTTGAGTATCTTCTTGGGTATTATTTTGGCGTACAGTCGCATTTATGCTGACAGCGAAATGACTGTTTTCAAAGCCTGCGGTGTTAGTGAGTGGTATGTGGTTCGTGTCACACTTATCTCAAGTACTGCGATGGCTGTTTTAGCTGGGGCGCTGACACTTTATGTTGCGCCATGGGCCAGTGAACAAGAATATCAATTAAAAGAGCAAGCAAAAGCGGATGCTGGCTTATCGGCACTTCGTGCAGGGCGTTTTCAGCAAACTGGAAACGAAAAAGCGGTGGTTTTTATTCACAACATCGAAAATAGCGGAAAAGAGCTACACAAAGTATTTGTTGCTCAGCTACCCGATCGTGAAAAAGGTGACTTAGCACGTTTGGTGTATGCAGAACGTGGTGTGGTGATTGAGCAAGAAAACGGTGAACAGCAACTTGTTCTTAACGATGGTAAGCGCTACGAAACAGATGGCGAGTCTGCTGCGTTAAACTTAACAGAGTTCGATGGTTACAGTGTGCAAATTCAAGATCAAGAAATTGAACATCAGCGCCGTAAGTTAGAAGCTATTTCAACGCTTGATTTATTCAAAATGAAAACCTCTGAAGCCATTGCACAGTGGCAGTGGCGTTTAGCTATCCCGCTTTCAATTCCATTATTAACCTTATTAGCAGTACCGCTAAGTGTGGTGAATCCGCGCCAAGGTAAATTCGCTAAATTGGTGCCCGCAATCAGCTTGTATTTAGGGTATTTCATTTTACTGAATGCCGCTAAATTTGCAGTTGAAGATGGCAAAATCCCACCTTCAATTGGCTTGTGGTGGATCCATTTATCAGCTTTGTTTATTGGTGGTTTCTTGATTATTAAAGGTCGTCCGCTCGGCGCATGGTTAAGGTCAATTGTGACTAAGCGGGAGCTAAGCATATGATGAAAACTCTCGACTGGTATTTAGGCCGCAGCATTATTCAAACAACCGGTTTTGCTTTAATGGTACTGGTGGGTATTAGTACCCTGATTAAGTTTATTGAGCAGTTAAAATCGGTTGGTCGTGGTAGCTATGATATTGCAACCGCGCTGATCTACACCATATACAGCATGCCGGGTGATTTGGTTATTTTCTTTCCTATGGCTGCACTGATTGGCGGATTGACCGGTCTTGGCGCTTTAGCATCCAACAGTGAGTTGGTGGTAATGCAAGCCGCGGGTATGTCACGTCTGCAAATTATTACTTCAGTTATGAAAACCGCTATGTTTATGGCGATTTGTATGATGGCGCTTGGTGAATGGGGCGCCCCTGAAGCACAGCTCAAGGCAAAAGAAATACGCAATCAAGCAATTTATGGTGGTGATGTTTTTAATGCCAAGCAAGGTGTGTGGGCAAAAGATGGCAGCAATTTTATTAATATCGAAGATGTCGACCAGCAAGGTACGTTACGTGGCGTGCATATGTATCACTTTGATAAGTCGTTGCAACTTACTCAGATCACAAAGGCTGAAGAGGCATTAAATCGTAAAGATGGCTGGTTACTTCGTGATGTGAATAAGGTGGTGATCACACCTGAGCAGATCAGTACTGAACAGCACAAGGAAGAGTTTTACGACTCGCAGCTGACCGCTGAAAAGTTAGGAGTTGTATCAGTGAAGCCCGAGGCGCTTTCGTTTACTGGGCTTTGGTCATATTTAGGTTATTTGCAGCAAAATGAGCAAGACACCAGCACTTATGAGTTAGCTTTATGGCGTAAGGTTATGCAACCGGTATCTATAGCCGTTATGTTGTTAGTTGCCTTATCGTTTATATTCGGCCCGCTTCGCACAGTAACCATGGGTGCACGTATCATCATGGGTGTAATAACAGGTATTACTTTCCACTTAACCAATGAAATTTTTGGTCCTGTGGTGATGGTTTATCAAATTCCAGCTGTGGTTGGTGCTGTGTTACCAAGCTTACTGTTTATAGGGTTTGCTACTTATCTATTGAATAAACGAGTGTAATGCTCGTTTAAAATGCACAAAAAAAGCGTGGTTTGTTGCCACGCTTTTTTTGTACTTGATGTGTTGCTTAATCACTTAATCAAGTGAGCGATAAATACGTTTATTTTCTTCTTTGGTGAGGGTGATCACTTCAGTTTTTGCGATGTAATCTTGCAATGCGCGCTTATTTTTAAAATCGACCAACACCACTAAATTACCTAAACCTAATAGCGCAGTAATGGCTCTAAGTGCACCTTGTTGCCAGCTAATTAATTGACCATCGAGGGTTTGCACCTTTAAACGCCATGCCCGCATACCAATTGTTTGGCCACTCTTAGCCCAAAAGTAGCTAAAGAAACTAATACTCACTATTACCAATAATGCACTTCGAATGCCATACAGTAATGGCGAGTTTTGAATGAAAGCAGATACATCCTCAGCGTCACCAATGCTTAGTAAGTCTAAAGAAATTAGCCCTTGAACAGCTAATAAATACAGTACGGTAGTCAGCATCGCAAAGGCAATGATAACCAAGGTATCGTAGATTAAAGAGGCAAAGCGGCGCCAGAAACCGGCACGTGGAAACTCAGCTGACATAAACAATCTCATCCAATTAAATTGCGCAGTAGTTTAGCAAAGTCCTTCGCAAACAAGAAATACTTAACGGCCGTTTAGCAAGTCGACAAACAGGTCTGACCTGCTATAGTTGAGAAAATAATAAAAAATGAGCACACAATTATGGCCGTTTCTCAAAGCGAAACCCATCAGGTATTTAATCAACCCAAACCACTTGAAAACTACAATGCCTACGAGGCTGATACCGTATTACAGTATTGGCAAAACCGTTTTGCAGGGCAGTGGGGAACTGTGCATTTAGCTGCGTTTGGGGAGCAAGTGGGTGGCGTATTACTGCAAGCTGGTTTTTTAGCAAACAAACACTTACCAGAATTAACGACTCACAGTCGGTTTGGCGAACGCATAGACCAAGTTGACTATCATCCAAGCTATCATGAGCTGATGCAGCATGCCATAGAGCAAGGTCACTGCGCATTGCCTTGGCAACAACAAAAAGCCGGGAGTCATGTTGTAAGAGCTGTGATGGCAGTGCTGCACAATCATGCAGATCCGGGCTCCGGCTGTCCATTAACCATGACTTTTGCCAGTGTGCCAGCTATTGCCAGCCAAGAAAATATCGCAGCTATGTGGCTACCTAAAATAATGGCAAATCATTACGACCCAGATAATAAGCCTTGGTCTGAAAAAAAGGGTGTCACTATAGGTATGGCGATGACCGAAAAACAAGGCGGCTCTGATGTTCGAGCCAATACCACTAAAGCCGCAGCTATTAATGAAAGTGGCGCAGGGCAATTATATGCTTTAACTGGGCACAAATGGTTTTGCTCAGCGCCCATGAGTGACGCATTTTTAGTACTCGCTAACACTGATGAAAACCAATTATCCTGCTTCTTAGTGCCGCGTTGGCTCGAAACTGGTGAGAAAAATGCCATGTATATTCAGCGTTTAAAAAATAAGTTAGGTAATCAATCGAATGCGAGCTCTGAAATAGAGTTCAGAGGCGCGCATGGCTGGTTGCTAGGAGAGCCAGGGCGAGGCATTGCAACTATTATTCAAATGGTCGCTTTGACTCGTTATGATTGTATGCTTGGTTCAAGTTCGTTGATGTTGCAAGCTGTGAAAGAAGCGATATGGCACACTTCAGGGCGAAGTGTATTTGGTAAAAACCTGCACCAGCAGCCACTAATGCTTAATGTACTGGCAGATTTAGCTATCGAGGCTGAAGCTGCACTTGCTATTTCCATGCGTATTGCACATGCTCTTGATAATCAAGGTAATAGCAATGAAGTTGCATTAGTACGCAGTGCCACTGCAATAGGTAAATACTGGATCTGTAAGCGTGCGGTGCAGCAGACCTATGAGGCTATGGAATGTATTGGGGGCGTGGGTTATGTGCAAGACAACATTATCAGTCGACTTTATAAAGAAGCACCTGTTAACTCAATTTGGGAAGGTTCTGGTAATGTTCAGTGCCTTGATCTTTTGCGTGTATTTAATCGTGAGCCTGAATCTCTGAAGGTGCTTATGAATGAGCTTGAAAAGGCACGCAGTTTGAGCCTCGACTACGCGACAAAGTTAGATGAACTACAACGAATGCTCACTGATGCCGCGAATCTCGAAATGCATGCTCGACGCATAATTGAAAGGCTTGCGCTACTTTGGCAAGCATCAACGCTATTACAATTTGGCGAGCCACTTATTGCAGACGCGTTTGTGAAGAGTCGTCTAAATGAAGTGAGTTTTAGCCAGTACGGCTGTCTTAGTCATGACATCGATTGTCAGGCTATTGTTTCACGAATGATGCCAAAACTCTAAAGTTAACAACTTGTTTAATTATTGTGCGGTTGAGTAGTGGCACCGCATAAAACGCTTGCTGCCTTACCTATTCTTTGTATAATGCTTGGCATAGAGACAAAAGCAGTTTAAAAAGCTTTTGCTCTAAAGTGGTTTTTCTTTATCTTCTCGTGTTTAGAAGGTTAAAGAAAAATGAAGCCAGTATGATGGAATTGGTAGACATGACGGATTCAAAATCCGTTGCCTTCGGGCGTGGCGGTTCAAGTCCGCCTACTGGTACCACTTTTTAACCCTAGCCAATTGGTTAGGGTTTTTTTATGCCTGAAAGCTATCAGCTATCAGCTATCAGCTATCAGCTATCAGCTATCAGCTATCAGCTATCAGCTATCAGCTATCAGCCGAGTGATCGCCTATCGCCTATCGCCTAGTACCCAGAGCTTATAACTCAAATTTAAGTACCAACTCCACCACTATTAAAGCAACTTTTGTTCTATTTATAACCGACCAAGTTCAAACTATGTTTGATCTACAAATAACCATGAAAAATGTGTGCTTATTTGCTTGGAAAGTAACCGTTTAAGACTAGAGTACGATGGTGTTTGCATGCGTCTTATAATACAATTTGTTTTCTAAACTATAAGTGAGGTCAATCACTTAGTGCACAATATCGGGTAAGGTAACTTAGCGTGGGTACATACGACTTAAAGCGTATAGTTGAAAGTATTTCAAATTTAAAAAGTGAAAACTTTTATAATGCAATATGCCTGTCTTTATCGGAAGTGCTTGGTGCTTCTCATGTTTTTTTAGCTCAAGTTGATGAGTCGACTTTGCATGCGACAACCATCGCTTTGGCTGAGCATGACGAAATTGTAGAAAACATCAGCTACGATATCCGCTGTACGCCATGCAACGATGTAAGGTGTGGTAGTATCTCAAGTTACAGCTCTGGAGTTCAGCAGCTATTCCCTAACGATCAGTTACTTGTTGATATGGGCATAGAAGCCTATGTGGGTGTGCCTTTACAAAGTATATCTGGCAAAACAGATACTATTCTTGTCGCACTATTTCAGCATGAAATAAACGATGCGATGCAAATAGAGTCTTTCTTCTCGTTATTTACAGGTCTTATTCAGCGAGAAATCGAAAAAGACCGCTTTATTGCTAAACTTGATTTTGCAAATCAACTTATCGAGCAAAGCCACGAAGCGATTTTTATTTGCGACCATAATGTACATATTACTTATGCAAATACGGCATTTACTGAAATGACCGGTTACTCGCTGAGTGAAGTATTAGGGCAAAACCCAAAAATTTTAAGCTCAAACAAGTATGATCCACATTTTTACAAAGCGATGTGGCATCAAATTAATACAGAGGGTAAGTGGTCTGGTGAAATAACGAATAAAACCAAACAAGGTAAGCTGTATACGCAATTTTTATCTATTACCAAAATGCAAAATAATGGTGAAGATTGCTATGTTGCGTTTATTTTGGATATCACCGAGAAAAAAGAAGCTGAACAGAAAATCTATTTTCACGCAAACCATGACCAACTCACCGGTTTAACCAATCGTTTTTACTTTAAAGAGTATTTATGCAAGCTAATATCGTCTTTGTCTTACCAAGATGATGCGAATACTAACTTAGCAGTGATCTACTTCGATGTTGATAAGTTTCAAGACATCAACACAGTCTACGGCTTAACGTTTGGCGATAAGGTACTATGCGAGCTGTCAAAACGGCTTAATGGCAGTTTTAAAGAGTGTGCTTTTTCGCGTATTGATGGTGATAGCTTTGCCATCTTACAAACTTATCAGCACGTTAGTGAACTTGAGCATGTTTGCAAACAAATTACCGCGTTACTTGTTGAACCTTTTTCGATTGGTGGAATTAGTCAGCAGGTTTCAGTTACGCTGGGAATGAGTCAATTTGAGCAAACTGAAACGGCTACTTCAAATTATAAAATTGAAAAGGTTGCCCGTCGTTTAATACGCCAAGCTGAACTTGCCACCTTAAATGCCAAGCAAACAGGTGATGAGTACCTGTTTTTCTGTAAAGAGATGGATAACAAGGTCAAAAAACACAATTTGTTAGTAGAACAGCTTACCCAAGCTGTGAAAAACAATGATATTGAAGTGTATTTTCAACCTATTATCGATATTGAAAATAACACAGTTGCTAAATTCGAAAGTTTAGTACGCTGGAATAATCAAGGCCAATGGCTATCACCTGCTGAGTTTATTCCTTTGGCTGAAGAGTCTCGGGTGATTATTCCACTCGGTGAACTCGTGTTGACTAAAACTTGTCAGCAAGTAAAAGAGTTAGAAGCAAAAGGTTATGAAAACGTTGTTTTTAACGTAAACCGTTCTTTATTTGAGTTTACTGAGTATAACCCTGAGCGTAATACATGGCTTGAGGTTATTAAAAGCCAAGGGGTTAAACCATCCCAAATTTCATTTGAATTAACCGAAAGTGTTTTAGCTCCAGAAAACACCAATCATCTAGATGTGTTAAGGCAGTTGAAGCAAGCAGGGTGTTTAATTTCATTAGATGATTTTGGTACGGGTTATTCGTCTCTTAGCTACTTACGCCGTTTTCCTGTCGATGTACTTAAGCTAGATAAGTCTTTTATAGACGAAGTACATGTTGATTCAGGTGACGAAGCGCTGGTCAAATCAATTATTCAAATGAGTCGTGTTCTGGGTATTAAAGTTGTTGCTGAAGGGGTTGAAGAACGCGAACAATTGGCTGTACTAACAGAAGCTGGCTGTGACTATATCCAAGGCTATTACTTTTCAAAGCCATTGCCAGCAAGCGATATACTGCCATTTTTAACGCAATTTCCTCGAGCGCAGTAGGTAATTACGGTATGATTTTGATATCAACCTGCTAGTAAAAGCTTACTATGTCAAAATCAACTGCGAAACAAAATATAAAGACGATAGTTTCAGCTATTAAGGCTGAAGAGCAGTCGCTAAGATCGCTTTATCCTATACTTAATCAGCAAAATACAATTGCTATGGCTATTCTACTCGTGTCGTTATGTTCACTATTCGGCGTTGCGACACTCTATTATTTAGCTATTATTCCTGCATGGCTGTGTATCATTTTGGCTGCTTTTATTACCTCGATATCGCATGAACTTGAACATGATCTGATCCATAAGCAGTATTTTAGTAATCGTCCTTTTACACATAACCTGATGATGCTAACCGTGTGGTTAATGCGGCCAAATACGGTTAACCCTTGGTATCGCAGAAAAATTCACTTACATCACCATAAAGTATCCGGCACCTCTCAAGATTTAGAGGAGCGCTTAGTGGGCAATGGCATAAAATCCCCATTTTTGAGGGTGTTGGTTATCACTGATGGCTTGCTAGGTTTATTAATTAATACCAAGCGATTTAATAAAGAAATTAGTGGCTTTAAGTTTTTACGAGTTTTTAATGCTGGCTTTCCTGTTGCAACAGCGTATTTTGCGACTCTTTATGGGTTAATTGCTTACTATGCTCTGCAATTTGTGCAGCCATTTACATTACCCGCTTGGGGAGTAGAGTTACTTACTGGGGCTGAATTCTTAATGGTGGTACTTATCGTGCCTAATATCATTCGCTCAACGTCTCTTAACTTGGTGACATCTTCAATGCATTATTATGGTGGTGTAAATAATTTGCTAGAGCAAACGCATGTGATCACCAGTCGCTGGTTTTTACCGTTTCAATTATTTTGTTTTGATTTTGGTCGCACACACACAATCCACCATTTTGTACCGAATCAGCCCTTTTACATTAGGCAATTGATCAGCAAAAAAATACATCCTATTATGGCCCAGCATGGGGTACGTTTTAATGACTTACAAAGCTTAAAACATGCAAATCACTACCCTGTAAAAGAGCAGTCATCTCAACAAGGAATTTAATATGAAGGTAACAGGTCGTTGTCATTGTGGTGAGGTAACTTACAATGCAGAAGTTGATGAAAATAAAGTGATTAACTGTCACTGTACAGATTGCCAAATTATCTCGGGTGCGCCTTTTCGCACTGTTGTGGTGTCTGTGCCAGATGGGGTTACCTTTACAGGTGCCGAGCCAAAAGAATATATAAAAATAGCCGAAAGTGGTAATCAGCGTGCGCAAGGCTTTTGTGGTAACTGTGGTACAGCCTTGTACGCGACTTCTGTAGGTGCAGGTGAGCGTATTTATGGCTTACGTATTGGCGCTGTAGAGCAAGCTGATGAGCTTATCCCTAAAGCGCATATTTGGTATCGTTCACATAAGCCTTGGCTCGATAACCTAAGTGATATGAGTATCTTTGAAACCGCACCTAATTAGCTGCCCCTTTTTGTTGTTGGCCGATAGTTAGATTTCGGCCACTTAAATAACCAAACAAAGCACACAGTAGACTTGATGCAATACACAGCCAAAGTGCTCCTTGCCAATTATTAAAATAACTATGTAAGGCACCCGCAATAATAGGGCCGGTTGCAGCCAATAAATATCCGATACATTGTGCCATGCCCGACAAAGCTGCGGCTTGCATTGAGTCTTGAGTTCGCAGGCTTACGAATGATAAACCTAGAATAAAACATGCGCCTGAACAAAAACCTAGAGTGATTGACCAAAACATCGCGAAACTAGGTGCAACTAATAACCCAAGTGAACAAAGCGCCCCAAGTAACGCAAGGCTTAAAGTTAAAATACGTTGATCTTTTAATTTGGCAAGTAGCGGAATAAGCACAATCCCTGGCAGGGCGGAGGCAACTTGAAAGGCGCCTTGTAAAGCACCAGCATGCTGCGCACTATGACCACCCTCTATTAAAATGCTGGGCAGCCAACCTAGCATGATATAAGTGAAAAATGAGTTAAAGCCGAGCAGTGAAGTGATTTGCCAAGCAAGTGCTGAGTGCCAAATTTTGCTTTGTGTACTACTTGGCACAGATGATTTTTTTGGCATGGTATGTTGCTTAAGTTGTGGTAACCACACAACAGTAGCCAGTACAACTAATAGGGCATAACTGGCGAGGGCTAATTGCCAGCCAAGTTCTTTATATTCTGCCAGCGGAATGATTATTGCTGAATAACTTCCGCCAAATATCCCCATTGCCAAAACATAACTAGACGTCATAACAGCCACTTTATGGGGAAAGTCCCGTTTTATCAGGCTTGGCAATAACACATTACCAATCGCGATACCGACGCCAATCACTGCAGTGCCAATAAATAACACTGTGGCTGAGTCAATAACGCGAGATACGACTCCTACGCCTATAAGCACAAGGGCAATGAACAGCGATACTTCAAGACCGCACTTTTTAGCAAGGCTCGCCGCCATGGGGGAGGCAATAGCAAACGCGATTAAAGGTAAAGTAGTCAACATACCGGCTTGTGATGCGCTTAACTGAAATTGTTCAATGATTTGTTCAAGTACAGGTGCGATCCCAGTGATAGGAGCACGTAAACTGGCTGCAATTAGAAAAATGCCCAGTACTAATAGAAGGTTACGAATTACGTTTTGAGAAGATGACACGCTGTTTGGAAAGATAGCTATAGGTACTTTTATCATACCAAAACACTAAACAGCGTGGGTGAACTATGAGATAGCTCACCAAATAAAACGGTTACTTAAAACTGATAGCTTGCTGATATCATGGCGTTGCGCGGTCTACCTGGAAAGTAGCGGTCGCCACTAAATGTGGTGTAGTCTGCGCGCTCAGCATAGTGCTCGTCGGTTAAATTGTTTATTCGTGCAGTAAGGGTAAAGTTAGGTGTTAGCTGCAATGCTGCTCTTAAGTTAACTAATGAGTGGCCTTCGTAACTATGCTGGTTTTCAGGATCAGTAAAGTAGCTGCTGGTGGTATGCAGCTCAAGTCCAACACGTGTTATATCGTTTGCTTGCCAAAGTAGCTGTAAGTTTGCAATGTTACGTGGTGCAGTATCAATGAGATTGCCATTGATATTAACCCCACCGAGTAACTGATTATAACTATATGTGTGTTTGGCATGACTTGCGGCTATTTGCATCGATAAGCTTGGTGTAATGGCATAGGCTAATTCAAGCTCAACACCACGATGCTGGGTTTGGCCATCGTTGACATAATAAAAATCACTGTCGCGGAAAATGGTGTTCTTTTTATTCATTGCATAAATGCTAAATACATAATGCAGCTGTGCTTGTTGACCTTTTAAACCAAGCTCGAGGTTTTTAGCTATTTCAGAGTTAAGATCTGCAACATTTTGTTCGCGTTGTAATTGATAAAGCTCTGCCGCTTGCGGTGCTCGATACCCTTCTGAAGCATTGGCGTAGATAAACTGGTTATCAGCATATTGATAGCTTAAACCAAGCTTTGGCGAGAAGTTCGTAAAGCTATTTACGCTACTTTCTGGTCGAGAATAACGGCACCCGCCCATTGCGCATGCTGTGCCATCTTCTTTTGTACGACCAGCCAACATATGGTTAGTGTAGTCATAGCGCATACGCTCGTATCGACCACCAAGGCTGATGAGTAAGTCATCAAGCTGCCAATCAAGGTTAACAAATGGTGCTAATAGGGTGCTAGTTACTTGATAATCGTAATGTTTACCTTGAGGTACGGTGGCGACTAAAAACGCTGAGCCTTGAGTCGGGCTATCCTGATATTGTAAAAAATCAGCATCTGTCAGCTCACCATCAAAGCCAACTGTTAAGAGGCTTGCACCAGTTAACTTATGCTGCCAGCTTGATTGAAGGCCAACACCTTGCTGAGCATTTTCTTCAAGGGGAGTACCCGGTAAAAAATGCTTAAAGAAGGTCATGTTTTGGTCGCGGATATAAGGTGTTAGGGTAAAGTTGTTAGCCTCATCTTGTGTCCAATTTAGTTTTGACCAAATACGTAAAGAACGCGCTTTACGAAACGCATCTGGATCAAAATTAGACTGTGCTATTTGCTCGTCTTTATAACTTTCAAAGCCTTCTATGTAGCCTGCAGTTTGTTGATCTAAGTGAGTGTAGGTTAGGCCTGTACTTACACTTAGTTTTTCGCCATCAAAACGGTGACGCAGTGATAGCTTTTCTTGGTCAACACTTTCGTCATCACGGTAACCCGTATCTCGGGTGATCGTGGCATTAATGCCTAAACCTTGCTGGCCAAAATCACGGCCAGTGCCCAGTTTGTAGCGGGTGTAGCCAAACGATCCGTAATCAAAACCAAGTTGGTTGTGGTCATAGGTTGTATCTGGGGTGATCACGTTGACTACACCATGTACTGCGTTTGAACCGTAAAGAGCAGAGCCAGGGCCTTTCAGTACTTCGATGCGCTCTGCCATTTCAGTGTGGGCTTCGAATAATTCATTGATGTTGCAAAAACCAGCTGCGCGAAGTGGAATACCATCTTCAGCGGTAAGTAAGCCGCCGCAGGCTCCTGCACCAGAAAGTACAGGCGAACGTAAAGCGGGTAAATACTCTTGGCCGTTACCGTGTTGAAGATTAGCACCAGCAACCTGTTTAAGGGCTTGTTCAATGTGAGTTGGAGCGATAAGCGCCAGTTGCTTTTGTGAAATACTGCTGACCACAACAGGCAAAGGATCTGACAACACTTCGCTACGCGAGGCCGTAGTTGTAATATGTTCTAGTTCATTATTAGCAAAGGCTTGTTGATTAAATAATGAGGTGCTCACAAGCACTGAGAGTATCGACAACTTCATGAAAACCCTTTGGTTAGGTACAACAAAAACCAAAGGGTAACTGCTTTTTAGGATGGGTAAAAGCTTTCGCGATTAATAGCTTTGTCTGTTATGAGCTTCGGCGATGCACTGCAAAACCTGCCAGTACTGCAACTAACCAAAACAAGCTACTGCCGCCAGTATCATTTCTGTGCGTGACATTGGCTACTTTTTCTTCTTTTACGCGGGTTTTAAATTGCGCCAATTCAGCATCGAGATTTGTGATCATGTCATCAACGGCACCATTAAAGCTTGCCAGCGACTGCTCTTTTGCCATTTCATCTATGCCAATAGCTGTGCTGCGTTGCTCTGCTTTATGAATACCTGGAGCGCGAAACAGCATTTTTCGGCTTTTTACATCAAATACGGCGGTATCTACAAAGGTTTGTACTGAGTTTTCATTGCCCGGAATCACATATAAACCAACAATAGTTAGATATAAAAATGCAGCGTTATTTTCTAAGCTTTGCGACACCTGGTCGTACGAAACAAGCGCCATAATATCCACATCATATAAACGAGATACTTGCTCTAATGCGGTAAACCCTTCGCCGCCTTTTAAATAAGTGCTTGGGATCACTTCAATGCGGTCTATGTAGTCATATTGCATAAACTGCTTTTTAACTTTGTTTAGCAGTGTCACTTCGTCACTATGATGCAAGCCACCATTGTACTTGTTAGGGATAAAGGCAATCCCTACAGTGGCAGGTAAGTTCAAGGTTGGGATGGTCGCTTGATGGGCAGCTCTGTCTTGCTGATCTGGATAAAGGTACTCAACCAAAGAACTTGATTGCGTTTTTTGATTTCCATATTGACTCATCATGGCACTACAGCCCGTTAGTGCAGTAATGCTAATGATCAAACACCATTTTAGTACAATCATAAATTATCCTTATTATGTAGTGAAGAAGCGTTTGTTTGTGTTGGTAAATATAACGACAAACGATGCAAACGGAGCTGTAACTCAGACCCGGTTTTTCATAAATAGTGCCAAAGAAGTTTAAAGAAATGTAAAGATTGGCTTTCTAATGTGTTGATATGTAAATAGTTACGTTTTTAAATTGTAACCCTTCATCTATGATTCAGGCTAAAACGTTAGGCTTTTTACCAAGAGCAAACGTTAAGGGTCTCTATTATGAATAAATTAATTACTATCTCAGTTGCCGTTTTAGGTTTAAGTTTGATACCTATGGAAGCAAACGCGAAACATGATCGTGACCATGATAGATACGAACAAAAACACGAACGTAAAAAGCATAAAAAGCACCATAAACATAAGAAACACCACAAGCATTGTCATCATGACAAACATGATCGCTACTATGATCGATATGACCGCTACAGCTATCGTGATTTGCCACCCGGTTTATACAAAAAAGTAGGGCATGGTGGTGGCTTACCACCAGGTTGGTATAAGCGTTATCATCATGGTGATATTCTTGACCGTGATATATATCGCCATGGTCGAGTGATTAAACGTCGTGACCGAAATGGCATTATTGCCATCGAAATCGACGATCGCCTGATTCATCTAGTACACGATACGCGAGAGATTTTATCAATTGTCACTCGCCATCGTTAATCCTGTCGAAAGCCGCTTAGCGGCTTTTTTTTTGCTTGTTTCATATCCAGTTCAGAAAAACTTGCTACGCTTAACTGAAACTAATAGAAGGAACACTCGCATGAAAGCATTGTTAACTGTTGCAGTGATAGGTTTAAGCCTAGTGACGGCTGGCGCACTTGCAAAAGACAAGGATAAGGATAAAGATAAAGGTAAAAGTCTCCCGCCGGGCCTTGAAAAAAAACTTGATAATGGTGGTGATTTACCTCCTGGTTGGCAAAAAAAATTACGTAAAGGCGATATCCTAGATCGTGATATTTACCGCCGCGGTAAAGTGATTAAATCACGAGATAGAGATGGTCTAATTTCAATTCAAGTCGACGGTACTGTCGTGCGTTTAGTGGAAGACACCCGAGAAATTATTTCTATTTTGAGCCGCTAATTTTGTTTGCATCGATCATGACTTATGGATTGAGTTCACTATTGGCCATGCTGCTAGTGGTCTCAATCTTGCCATTTTCATACTCCCAACATTATCTAATTCGCAGTTGTGATTTTGTACGCTTGCAAGTGGTTTACCTTGCTTGTGCGAGTTTAATTGCGGCAGGTTATTTAATTAGCACCACTGATTCATGGCTTTTTATTGGTTGCGCAGTTGCAAGTATCATTGTGCTGATTTTGCAAGTCGGATGGATTTACCCCTACACAAAACTGGCTAACAAAGAAGTTGCCTCAAGCAATAAAAGCGATAAGCACAGTATTCGTATTATGTCGGCAAATGTCCTGATGTCGAACACTGAATATGACAAACTCATTGGCTTAGTTAAAACGCACCAACCTGATTTCCTCATTACGTTAGAGTCTGATCAAACTTGGCAAAATAAACTGAGCAGTTTAGAGCAAGAGTACCCATATCGTGTTTACTGCCCAAAAGATAATCGTTATGGCATGCACTTGTACAGCAAGTTTAAAATCAAACAACAGCAAGTTTGTGAGCTTATAGAAAGCGATATCCCCTCAATTCATATTTTGTTTGAAGATGCCGATGGCGTAGAAGTACAAGGGCACTTTATTCATCCAGCTCCCCCTAGCCCCACAGAGGAGGACAGCTCGCGCCCCCGAGATACTGAACTCATTATTTTAGCGAAAGCACTTAAAAACAGACTGCGACCTTGTATCGTTGCTGGTGATTTAAATGATGTTGCTTGGTCACGCAGCACACGTTTGTTTATGCGTATCAGCGGTCTATTGGACCCACGTAAAGGGCGCGGGTTTTTTAACACCTTTCATGCAAGTTACTTTTTTATGCGTTGGCCACTTGATCATCTTTTTCATAGTAATGAGTTCAGTGTCAAGCGAATAGAGCGTTTGGAAAAATATGGCTCTGACCATTTTGCCCTACTTACAGAGCTTGTTTATAACCCAGACTCAGCTAATCAAAAACAGCTAGAACAAATAGACAAAGAGGAAGCGATTGATGAGTTGAAAATGCCTGCTGCGTCCAAGCAGCAAGTGCCAATGTTTAAAGAGTAATAAATATTAGGTGTAATACCAACCCGCAATAATACTTAATAACTTTGAGTGATTAACCCTCTCGTTACCTACATGAAAAATTTCTGACTTAGAAAAACTAAATAACTAAATTTTTGCCTGCTATCAACGAGCTTCTATTACCTTAAAATTGATCTCTTAATTAAGTGAAGTGGTGTAAAAAAGGGCTCATATGAGCCCTTTTTATTTTAATCGTTGACCATAATGGTTTTAATATTAACGAATTCTCGTAACCCAAATCCGCCGTGTTCACGGCCATAACCACTGTCTTTTACCCCCCCAAATGGCAAGTTTGGTTGCGCAAGACCATAGCCGTTAATATTGACCATACCAGTATCAAAGTGCTGCTTTGCAAGCTCAATGGCTGCCTGTTCGTCTTTTGAGAAAATACCGCCGCCAAGGCCATAGCGAGAGTCATTAGCGATTTGCATTGCCTCAGCGTTATCTTTTGCTCTGATAAGTGATGCGACAGGGCCAAATAATTCATCATCGTAAGCAGGCATTCCTGGTTTAACATTCTCAAGAAGGGTAGCGGTGTAGTAAAAGCCGGTGTGCTCAGCAATCTTGCCACCGGTGATAATATTAGCTCCAGCATTGACTGAGTCTGTAACTTGTTGATGCAGTTTATCACGCAGATCTTTGCGAGCCATTGGACCGAGCGTTGTCTTTTCATCATTTGGATCGCCAAGCACAACTTGCTCAAATTGTTCTTTAATTAAGGCTTTAAAATCATCATATAACGCATCAACAACAATAAACCGTTTTGCTGCTACACAGGTTTGCCCATTGTTGATCAAACGACCTTGTGTACATGCGCTAATGGCAGTATTTAAATCGGCATCATCAAGTACGATATAAGCATCATTACTGCCAAGTTCTAGGACGGTTTTTTTCACTTGTTTGCCAGCTTGCTCAGCAACTTTTTTGCCAGTTTCATCGCTGCCAGTAAATGTCACCCCACGAATAGCTGAGTGCGCAATTAGCTCGCTTGCAGTTTTGCCGTCAATCAGTAAGTTTTTAAAGCAATAATCATCAAAGCCTGCTTGTGAAAACATTTGCTCAATCTTTTCGGCCATGCCAAATACATTACCAGCGTGTTTTAGCACCGTGGTATTACCCGCCATGATATTAGCGCAAGCATATCGAATAACCTGATAAAGCGGAAAGTTCCAAGGTTGGATACCTAAAATCACACCAATTGGTTGGTAACTAATAATTGCATGACCGTCCTGCATATCTCGCTTTTCATCAGCAAGCACTTGAGGCCCTTGTTCTGCGGTGTAGCGACAAATTGCAGCACACAGCTCAACTTCTTGAAGACCTTGTTGATATAACTTGCCCATTTCATCTGTCATCAGTTGTGCTATTTCTTGCTGATTAGACTCAATCACTTCTGCTAGTTGATTAAGTAATTTTGCACGGTGTTCATGTGATGTTGTGCGCCACTTTAAAAAAGCTTGATGGCATTGTTCAACCTCACTTTGTGCTTGTTGAAGTGACAGTAGATTATAAGTATTTAAAGTTTGCTCATTGGCTGGATTGATTGTAGTAACAGTATCAGTCATCATTATCTCCTTACAAAATTGTAGGAGAGAGTCTGCAAAGCTAATACCTGTTTTTTATTTCTCTATGCTTTTGTTTTTTAATAACTTTATTTTCATCTTGTGTTTGCTTCGCTCTCTTTTTATGTAAATACTGCAACAGGCTGCAAAACTTACAAGGAATACGTAATGACAAATTCTGTGTTAAATACTGAACTTGCAATTATTCAAGCACCGATGGCGGGTGTGCAAAATGCTAAGCTGACTGTGGCTGTTTGTGAAGCCGGGGGGCTTGGATCGTTGCCTTGTGCTATGCTTTCGATAGAGCAGCTTAAGTCAGAACTTGATTACATAAGCCTGAATACTGATAAGCCATATAACCTTAATTTCTTTTGTCATCAGACACCTGACTATACATTGGCTCAGCAAACTGCTTGGCATGGGGTGCTAGCACCTTATTTTGAAGAGTTAAATGTAGATGCCTCACAATTAACCCGTAATGCTTCTCGTCAGCCAATTAATCAACAAGTGATAGATATTATCGCGCCCTATAAGCCCGCTGTTGTCAGCTTTCATTTTGGTCTGCCAAGTAAGGATATTGTTTCTCAGATCAAAGCGTGGGGCGGGACTGTTCTTTCATCAGCCACAACGTTAGATGAAGCGCGCTGGTTACAAGCAAATGGGGCCGATGCGATTATTGCACAAGGGATTGAAGCAGGCGGCCACCGTGGGCATTTTTTATCGATGGATTTATCGTTGCAACCCACTACTGTGCAATTAGTACGAGAGTGTGTAGAGCTTGATATACCCGTTATTGCAGCAGGGGGGATCTGTATTTCTGAAGATGTAGCACAGTACCAAGCCTTGGGCGTGATTGCAGTGCAGGTAGGCAGTGCTTACTTACTTTGTGAAGAAGCTACGACAAGTGCTTTACATCGTGAAGTATTAAAAACGGCCGAGCCAGATTCTACAGAATTGACGACCTTATTTTCAGGTCGCCCAGCACGAGGAGTTCGCAACCGAGTCATGCAAGAGTTAGGTGCAATGCCAGAGCAGGCACCGCCTTTTCCTTATTCGTCGATTGCGATGACCGCATTACGCTCAAAAGCCGAAGCCAAAGGCGATAGTGGTTTTTCACCGCTTTGGTGTGGTGAGCGCTTTATTGTTCGAGAAGGTATTAACGCAGAGCAAATTACTGCGTTATTAATGCAAGGTTGGCAATCTTGACTGATCCCCAGTTACTTCCGCTAGGTGATAGTTATCATCAGCTTGCCAGTGAATTTCGTAACAAGCTAGCTGGGCAATGCTCTATAAAACGTTGCGCTAAAGGTGATGTTTTATTACAACAAGGCGACGAACAAGATGCTGGTTACTTAATTGTGTCTGGGGTGCTTGGCGCATTACATGCATCATCACAAGGCGTGCAAAAGTGTAAAGAGTTTTACTTTCAAGATGAATTTGCACTGCTTTATGGTAATTGGTTAACTAAAACCCCTGCGCTTTACCAACTTAAAGTAATACGTGATGCTGAGCTTATTAAGGTGCCTTTAGTTTTACTCGAGAGAGCCGACTGGCAAGCAATCAAACATAACCTGATTAGTCAGCAGCTACTATTTAAAGAAGCAAAAGAAGCATTTTTATTACTGAATACGCCAGAGCAGCGTTATCAATATTTACGGGATCAAAAACCGCACTGGCTTGAACAACTGAGTTTAAACGAAGTTGCTATGTATTTAGGGATCTCAGCTATTTCTTTATCACGAATTAGGCGGCGTCTTAACTTAAGTTAAGGCGCAGCAAAACAGTGAACATTACACTGCTGATTTTTCAGGAGTCGTTATGTTTATTTTATCTCAATGCTTAGTGGCCATTGCCACATTACTCGATTTGGCTTCATTTCAGTTTAAACAAAGACAAGCAATTTTAGCTTGTTTGTTTAGCTCTGTTTTACTCACATCTGTGCACTTTATGCTGCTCGATAACTTAAGTGCAGCATGTTTAATGCTGATCGCAGCACTACGTTATGGTTACTTTATTTTTGCGCGCAAAACTTGGGTGATGATTGCATTTATGCTTTTGAGCATAAGCGCAGTGCTATTTACTTGGCACACTTGGGTGAGTTTTATTGCCCTAACAGCGACCTTAATTCAGACTTATGCTTCGTTTCAGAGTAAAGATTTGTTACTAAGGCTTTTTATGCTCTTAGGTACACTATGTTGGTTAACACATAATGTTATGATTTTCTCGCCAGTAGCAGTGGTAATGGAAGCAGTGTTTTTATTGAGTAATTTACTAGGACTTTGGCGTTTTTATATCGCTCCAAAAGCGATGAAAACATGTCAATAGATGCATATTCAAAGTGTTACAGCATGCTTTCCATTTAAATAAAACTAAAGCGAGTCAGCAATTCGCTTTAACAAAAAGGTCTCGCGCTGAATTGATAAGCCCTGTTTATCACTCATTGCCATAGTGGTTTCATTATGTGCTATGGCATCAAAAATATTTACCCATTTAGGGTGCATGCCATTTTGCACTTCGTAATGTTCCATTTTTGGCTCTGCAAATTCATCGCTTATTTCACAGAAGTAGCAATAAGACTTGATATGAACACAGTCGAAGTCGTCTTTGTACCAAGGCCTGATTTCTTCGTATAACCCCAGTGGTCGGTTTACTTGGATGTGTTGTGCGCCTGTTTCTTCATGTAATTCTCGGTGAAGCCCTTGCTCAATGCTTTCGCCTTCATCAACTCCACCACCTGGTAGGCTGTAGTCATCATAACGGGCGGTATATAAAAGTAGTATTTGTTCACCCTTTAATACGATAGCGCGCGCAGTGTTACGAATAAATATCGTGCCATAGTCATTACTTAAACTTGGGTGAATTACTTTTCTTAATAGCTTCATGGGATTACAACTTTAAATTAACGCAAGTACAGCTCAGCTTAATATTGAATGCGCCATAATAACCTTTTTTTAGCATTTAATTCATTATACTTACCCCAAATTGAAACTAATAAGGTAATATAACTGGAATTAAGAACTATTTAGGTATCTAGCGTGTTTGGTTTTCTTTTCGAAAAAAATTTGCGTAGAATGATGAAAAAAGCTTAGGAAATGAATATGTTGAACGTACTTTTGGTCGATGATGACAGTGAATTTAGCGATGTAGTTTGTCACATAGTGGAGTTTCTTGGGCATAATATAAATACCGCAGCAAATTTGGCAGAAGCGGAGCAATGGTTTGAAAACAACACGTTTGATCATGTCTTTTTAGACTTCATGTTGCCAGATGGCAGCGGCCTTCATTTACTTGAGCATTTAAAAGCAATAGGTCAATCTCCTCGAGTCACATTAATTTCAGGGCACCCTTCAGTAAAAGGTAAGCTAGCAGAGATGTGTGAACCTAATGTAGGGCATCTTGTTAAACCTTTACAACGCGAAGATATCGAGCGTGTACTCAACCCGAAAAAATCAGCCCCTAAGAAAAAAGCAACACCAGCAATAAAACGTCATTTTGGCACTCTGATTGGTGAATCTGAGGTGATGCAGAAGCTTTATACTATGATTGAGCGTGTTGCAGCCACTTCTGCCAATGTGATGTTGATGGGTGAAAGTGGTGCAGGTAAAGAAGTGGTGGCGCAGGCAATTCATAATGCGACTGAGTGTGATGGTCCGTTAGTGGCAACCAACTGTGGTGCATTTTCAAAAGAGCTGATTGGTAGCGAATTGTTCGGTCATGAAAAGGGCGCGTTTACAGGGGCTATTGCGCGCAAAGAGGGTGTATTTGAACAAGCTGCTGGTGGTACTTTGTTTTTAGATGAAGTCACCGAAATGCCGATTGATATGCAACCAAACTTACTACGCGTTCTTGAAAGCAAAAAAGTAACCCGAGTGGGTGGCACCAAAGAGCAAGCAGTGAATTGCCGTGTTATTTCTGCTACCAACCGCACCTTAACCGACCTTGCGCAAAACAATGTTATTCGTGAAGATATTTATTTTCGTTTAGCGGTATTCCCCATTGATATTCCACCGCTACGTGAGCGAAAAGAAGATATTCCACTGCTCGCCAATGCCTTTTTAGAGCAACTCAATGAAGAAAACGGCACCGACTTTAAATGGCAAGCAGCGCAAATCAAAGAGCTAGAAGGGCATGATTGGCCTGGTAACGTGCGTGAGCTTCGCCACGCTATTCATCGGGCTTTTATTATGAGTGACCCTAAAGGCACAGCTATTACCTTGCCTGAATCATTAGAGTCTCCGTTCTCTAAAGTGAATAAAGAGAGCCAAGCAAATCAAGTTGTTGCAGGGCAAACTATTGAAGAAGTTGAAAAAGAGTTGATCCACGCTACTTTAGATAAAGTACAAGGTAATAAGACGATTGCAGCACAAATGCTGGGGATCAGTACTAAAACTCTTTATAACCGTTTAAATGCTTATGGAGGCATTGGCGAATATAAATAACAAAGGATGGCTATGAATAATAACGAGTCTTTACGAAAAATGGTGCACGACGCTCGTGCGCCGCTAAACCGTATTTCAATGAATGCAGAGTTAGTTAAGCTCGTATTAGAAAATGATATGCCAAAGCAAAAAGCACTTGAGGCATTAAATAAAATAATAGCTAATTGCCAGCAGTGTAGTGAGCACTTACAAGAAATAAGTGACACTCACGGGGCTGACTAAGCACTCATAGATTAGGAAGTAAATGCACAAACAAAAAGGAAAAATAGCGATCAATTGGGCTGGCTTTATTGCCGTGGTGCTCTGTATCGTGGTGGCTAACGCTTTTTTAGCTATTGATAGTATTCGCTCGCTCACTGAAACACAAAACAGCCTAGATAACACGAACTCGCTCAATACAGCAATTGAGCGATTACACTTATCTTTGGTGCAAGCTGAATCGGGTCAACGTGGTTATTTACTCACTGATCGTGAAGATTACTTAATGCCTTACAATGATGCAATTGCCTCGATGCAAGCACAGATAATGCTTGTGAAAAGTTTGCATTCAGAAATACCGGGTCAGGCAGATCGCATTGCTCGTTTTCTTTACTTAGTAAATGACAAAATTGCGGTAATGACTAAAACGACCGATCTGGCTTTAGCCAATAAAGACGTTAAGGCTCGTAGTTTGTTATTAACTAACCAAGGTCGCGATTTATATAAAGAAATTCGCCTAGCAGTTGATGAAATTCAAATGCGTGAGCTTAATTTCAAGATAGATCAGTTCACTAAACTCTCGCAAATAAAAGACGATGCTAAGTTAACATTTGCAATTACAGCTGTTACTAGCACTTTATTAATTATTGGTATGTTCTTGTTAACACGTATCAATTTGCGTAACCAAGCCAAGTACCGAGCTGAACTTGAAAATCAAAATGAGAACCTTGCGGCAAAAGTAGCAGAGCGCACCCAAGAGCTGACCATCTATTCAGATGAATTAAGCCGCTCAAATCGAGAGCTTGAAGAATTTGCTTTTGTTGCAAGTCATGACTTACAAGAGCCACTGCGAAAGATTCAAGCTTTTAGTGACCGCCTTGAAAAAATGTTCAAAGATGATCTCGGTGAAAAAGGCATTGATTATATTAATCGCATGAAAAACGCAGCCCAGCGAATGTCTAATTTAATTAATGATTTGCTTGAATTTTCACGAGTAACGACTCGGGGCAAAGACTTTACTGATACTGACTTAAATGAGGTTGTTGCAGAAGTACTTGATGATCTTGAAATCGCGGTTAATGAATCTGAAACCACTGTTAATCTCGATAAGTTACCGCACATTCAAGCTGATCCAAGCCAAATGCTGCAATTATTCTTAAACATTCTGTCTAATGCAGTGAAGTTTAGGCGTGAAAATGTGCCGCCTGTAATCAACATTAGTTACCAGCGAACCAAAGAGTTTAGTCAAGTTCATAATGCAGAGGTAGAGTGGGAAATAATTACTATTTCAGACAACGGAATTGGCTTTTCTGAAGAGTACCTAGAAAAAATATTTGTACCATTCCAGCGTTTGCATGGTCGCTCTCAATATAAGGGCACAGGCATAGGCCTATCAGTTTGTCGCCGAATCGTTGAACGCCATGGTGGAGAAATCACGGCGAATAGTCGCGTTAATGAAGGTGCAAGCTTTACAATTAAATTACCTGTGGAAACATCGCTTTTCACACTACAAGGAGAGGCGTAATGCCACTTAATAAAGTTAAACCAATTACTATTTTAATGGCTGACGACGACGAAGATGATCGTTTATTAACCCAAGATGCATTGGCCGAAAGCCGTGTATTGAACGAGCTATTTTTTGTTGAAGATGGTGTAGAGCTGCTTGAATATCTTGAGCGTAAAGGCAAATTTAGTGAAAAAGAAAAATCGCCACGTCCGGGCTTGATTTTACTTGATTTAAATATGCCGCGCATGGACGGTCGAGAAGCGCTCCAAGCAATCAAAGCGAACCCTAACTTGAAGGGCATTCCGGTTGTTATTTTAACCACATCAAAACAAGAAGAAGATATGGTTAGAGGCTATGACTTAGGTGCTGCATCATACATCACGAAACCGGTTACTTTTGAAGGTTTAGTCGAATTGATGCAAACACTAGGAAAATACTGGGTAGAATTTGTAGAGCTGCCAACATCACGAAACGATTAATTCCGATTAGCGACAATACTTAATTAGGCTAATTGGCATAAGGAGCCAGAATGTTAGATAAGGTAACCCGATTACTCTTAGTAGAAGACGATGAAGATGACTATATTCTCACCTGCGACTACCTAGAACAATTAGGTTCCCATACATTCGATGTTGAGTGGTTAAGCTGCCCAGAACAAGCCATTAGTGTGCTTAGCGAAAACAAGCATGATATTTGTTTGTTAGATTATCGCTTAGGTGCCTCTGATGGCTTAGAAGTGCTGAAACGGGCCGTTGATAACGGTTTTCGCGGTCCGATTATTATGCTGACAGGGCAATCTGATGAAGCTCTCGATTCTGCAGCACTTGATGCTGGTGCGGTTGATTATCTTGTCAAGAGTGAGATGAACTCTAGCCGCTTTGCCCGTGCTATTCGTTATGCTTTAGCTCGCCGAGATGTTGAAGATGAGCGTGTAGAGCGCTTAAAAGCCGAAGCAGAAAACCGCTCTAAAGACCGCTTCTTGGCACATTTAAGTCATGAGTTACGTACACCATTGTCATCCATCTTGGGTTACACTGAGTTACTTATGCACAGCGATAAAAATCTACATGCCCAAAATGAGTTGAGCGTGATTTATAGAAATGGTAAGCACTTATTGAGCTTACTCAATGATGTCCTCGACCTATCAAAAATAGCTGCTGATAAACTTGAACTAAACTGCTGTGATGTCAATTTAGATAGTTTAATGACTGATGTTTATACTCTAATGCGTGTCTCAGCGCTTGATAAAGGCTTAACTCTTAAATTTGAGTCACAACAGGCACTACCTTTAGTGATCAATACCGATGCTACTCGGTTGCGCCAAATTCTAATTAACATCATTAATAATGCTATTAAGTTTACTAACCAAGGTGAAATTACCGTTCGCGCTTGGACTGCTTGGGTCCAGGAGCGTGAAATGCTGTTTTTTAGCATTAAAGATACAGGCTTAGGTATTCCAGCAGAAAAACAAGCATTGATATTTAAGCCATTTGAACAAATTGCTGATGTTGAATCCCGAGATGTGGGGGGAGCAGGGCTTGGCCTTGCAATTTGTTCAGAACTACTGAGCCGTATGCAAGGCAGTATTGAACTAGAGTCAACCCAAGGCGTGGGCTCAGAGTTTACTCTTTCTATTTACCCTGGCAACATTCGAGATATTGAACGCCAAGTACTTCGCTTTGATTCAAACCCAGATTTTCAGCAAAAACTAACCACGCTTAAAACAAGTGGGCGGGTATTAGTGGTAGACGACCTAAAAGATTTACGCAATCTGGTTGGTCATATGATCACCAGTACTGGCGCAGAAGTAGAATATGCAGAAAACGGTAAACAAGCGATTGAAAAAGTAGCTAATGCAGAGCAAGCAGGTAAGCCTTTTGATATAGTATTTATTGATTTGCATATGCCCGTTATGGGTGGCAAAGAAGCCACTATTGAGCTTCGCAAAATGGGTTATCAAGGGCCCATTATTGCCCTCACCGCCGCCACTATGAAAGGGGTGAAAACAGAATTAAGTGCGCTTGGCTTTAACGATATGATTGCAAAACCTGTTGATGCTGGGTTGCTTTACCAAGTGCTAAATCATTATATTTGCGAAGGTAAAACTGAACCTGTGGTTGAGCAAGATGACAGCCCTGAAATGACCATACAGAGCACTCGCTATTTATTGGTGGAAGATGACAGTGATGCGGCGCAAATCACTCAGTTATTGCTTGAAAGTTTAGGTGTTGAAACGGTAATAGCACCAAACTGTGTTGCGTGTCTTGCGACACTCAAAGACGATCAAAACTTTGATAAAGTCTTACTCGACATGCACTTGCCAGATGGTGAAGGCCTTGATTTAGCAAGCGAAATTAAACAGCGCCACCCTAACTTAAAGTTAGTTATTGTTAGTGGCGCAGAGCCAGAGCCTAAAAAAATCGAACCTCTTGAGATTGAGCAAGTCCTCTTAAAGCCGATTAATCTTGGCTTGTTATCAGAGCTTATTGACAGCTAATTGAATGCCTAACTACTAGCTCAGGTTCAAATAATGTTTGTAGCGGTGGGGTTTGTTTTTGATAAACATGATTTAACACCCAGTCCGCTGCCATACGACCCATTTCATCTATTGGGTAGTTAACCGTGGTCAATTGTGGGTAAACATGGCGGGTGAAAAACACGTTATCATAACCCATAATCGATAATTGCTTAGGTAAAGTTAAACCTAAATCTCTAGCACTTGCCATGGCACCAACCGCCATTTCATCATTGGCACATATCAAAGCAGTGAAAGGATGCGTTTGTTGATGAAGGGCTTTTAATCCTTCATAGCCGCTCTCTTCCATAAAATCACCTTGGAATAATAAGTTTTCATCAAACTCAAGGTTAAACTCATGTAGTGCTTGCTTATGTCCTTCTAGGCGGTCTTTGGCATCTTGTTTCCAAAGAGGCCCGCTGATGTAGGCAATTTTTTTATGACCATGCTCTAAAACATGTTTAGCAGCTAAATAACCACCTTTGATATTGTTAAGCAGAATACAGCGGTCACTGAGTTCACTGATATAGCGGTTGATCAATACAAAGGGAGTTCGACCTTTACTGAGTTTAATAAGATACTCGTCGCTAACTGCTTCAACATGCAAAATAAGACCATCGCAATTACGACTAATCAGAAATTCAATGCCTTGTTTTTCGCGTTCTTCATCACTGTGACCTGCAGCAATAATCAGGTGTTTGCCTTGATTACGAAAGGTATCTTCAATGCCACTCATCATAGGCCCGTAGAATGGACCTTGTAATTCAGAGACCAATAAGCCAACACTGTTAGAGCAATTTGATGCCAATGACTGAGCAATTGAATTAGGTCTATAGCCAAGTTTATCCATTGCAGCAGTGACCTTTTTACGGGTGGCATCACTGACATTTGCATTGTTGTTCATTACTCGTGAAACGGTTGCAAGGGAAACACCTGCAAGTTTCGACACCTCATAAATGGTGGCCATGTTATTCCTTACTAAACAAAGTTATGGATGCTGCTTTAACGATAAGTCGGCACTGATCTGCTCAACTGTTTGATTATCAAGAATATACCTTTTCATGATAAAAGCGACAAGCATACTACCTATTGCAGGGTAAAGGGTAAATGAAATTAAGATACCCGAAAGTGTCTGCTCACTCAGTTCGGTATTTGCTTCATAGCCATAAAATGCGAGTAACCAACCTGCAATTGCACCACCAAGGGCAAGACCAAGCTTAATAAAAAATACTACGCTCGCGTAAACAAGGCCTGTCAGTCTTTCACCAGTTTTCCATTGCCCATAATCTATGGTGTCAGCCATTTTTGCCCACAATAAAGGGGTCGCCATTTGCGTGAAAAAACACCATAAAAAGTACACCACAAAGGCAAGTATCAGCTGCTCGCCAGGCAACCAAAATGCCACGCAACTAATTGCTGCAGAGATATATTGCAAACGAATATAGGCGGTTTTCTTATCAACTCGTTTACTCAGTGGGTTCGCACAAGCACAACCAAGAATGTTACCTATCATACCGATGGTAACAAAATAAGTGACTAGCTCGGCTTCACCAAGTACATATTTTACATAGTAAATGGCAAGGGTTGTACGTAATACCATACTGGTTAACAGCATAAATGCAGCAAAGCACAACACCTTAAACGGGCCATTTTGCCAAAGCGTGCTCATGCGGTTTTTCCAGCTTAATGATGAGCTGTTATGAGCCGCAACGCGTTCTTTGGTAAAGCGAAAACAAATTAAAAATAGAATGACGCCTAAGCCACTCATCAAGGCCATAGTGAGTTGATAGCCTGTGGCGTTGTCACCTTTTCCAAGCCAGTTGACTAAAGGCAAAGTACAGGCACTGACAATTAAGCCGCCGAGCATGCCAAATACAAATCGATAAGACTGAATAGATACTCGCTCTTTAGGGTCGCCACTTAATACTCCCCCTAACGCTGAGTAAGGAATATTAATAGCGGTATAAACCAGCATCAGTAAAGTGTAAGTAACAAAAGCGTATATTACTTTACCTGACTCAGGTAGGTTTGGCGTGGTGAAGGTGATCATACTGATCACCCCGAATGGTAGGGCAAGCCAGAGTAAGTAGGGACGATAACTTCCCCACTTAGTACGGGTTGAATCAGTTAAAGCCCCCATCAATGGGTCAGTAATTGCATCAACGACTCTTACCACTAAAAACAAGGTGCCAACAATAGCGGGTGAAATACCAAAGATATCAGTATAGAAAAAAGTTAAAAATAACATCACCGTTTGAAAGATGATATTACTTGCTGTGTCGCCTAATCCGTAGGCTATTTTTTCTCTTTTAGTCAGCATGTGTGTTCTCGATTGTTGTTATTTTTATCGCTGTTTAAGTAGTGTGCGATATTGTTTTGCGCTTTCTTTTAAAATGCGTTGTTGGTTTTGATAATCAATATAAACTAATCCAAAGCGCTTTTCGTAGCCATACGCCCATTCAAAGTTGTCCATTAAGCTCCACGCAAAGTAGCCTTGAATATCGACGCCTTGGCGAATTGCATCACAAACCGCATTTAAGTGGGTATGATAATAATCTACACGTTCAATGTCGTTCACTTCACCGTTTTCTAACGTGTCGGCCATGGCTGCGCCATTCTCAGTGATATACATTTTTGGCAAATCATATTGCTGATGCAGTGATACCAAAAGCTCAGTTAAACCTTGTGGGTAAACTTCCCAGCCCATATCTGTAACACGTACACCCGCAAGGCTTGCTTCTTCAAACCAGCCATCAGCGGTATTTTTGTAGTGTATGCGGGTATAGTAGTTAACGCCAATAAAGTCGACGGCTTGGCTAATTATCGCCATATCGCCAGCAACAATAGTGGGCTTAACTTCATCAGCTAAATCATTAAATAAAGATGGGTAAGCGCCTTCTAAAACAGCTTTGATATACCATTGATTATGGTACTGATCAGCAAGTTCTGCGGCTTTTATATCATCGGCTGTTAAAGGGTAGGTCGGGCTGAAGTTTAATACGATACCCGCTTCTGTTTCTGGGCAGTTTTTACGTAATACTTGCATGGCAAGGCCATGAGCAAGCAATAAGTGATGAGCTGCTTGACGACCTGCCTGTTGTGATTTAATACCAGGTGCATGTACACCCACCTCATAACCCAAATAGGCACTGCAAAAAGGCTCGTTCAAGGTTGCAAATGAATCAATCAGGTGACCCAAATGGCGAGTTACAAGTTCGGCATATTCTTTGAATTTATAGGCCGTTTCACGATTTAACCAGCCACCATTATCTTCAAGGTATTGGGGTAAATCCCAGTGATATAAAGTAACATAGGTTTTAATATTACGTGCTTTTAAAGCTGTTAATAACTGAACATAAAACGCCATTCCCTGCTCGTTTACCGAGCCATCTTGAAGCATGACTCTAGGCCACGAAATAGATAAGCGGTAAGCATCTACGCTCAAGTCTACAATCATCTCGACATCTTGCTGCCAACGAGCAACATGGTCACAAGCTACATTACCATGACTTTGGTCTGCGATGGTTCCAGGCTTTTCACAAAATGTATCCCAGATACAATCGAGGCGTTGCTCGCGTGCACCTTCAATCTGAAATGAGGCTGTTGCAACACCGAAAGTGAACTCGGGTTTGAGTAAAGGTGAATCAGGTAACAGTGAAATTGATTTATGCACAGTTGATACGCGTCCTTCGGGTTAGTGTAAGACTTAGCTGATTAGAGTTTAGACTCGGCTGTAAGCGCTTACAATTTTTCTGCAAATAAATTGCTAAATATGATTAATATGTTATAAATGTAAGCGCTTACATTTAATGTTGCAACATATTTCGCTATTTGTTGTTAGTGATTAAGTACCAAATTTTGCTGTAACAAACTGATAAATATAATTAACTAGAGAAGAAAATTATGGCTCATGTATCAACTCCTGTTTCGGCTGCTTCAAGCCAAGCAGATATGCCAAAGCAACACTTCGCACTGGCATCATTGACCACATTATTTTTTATGTGGGGATTTATAACTTGTCTAAATGACATATTAATCCCTTACTTAAAAGGTATGTTTTCACTTAACTATACGCAGGCTATGCTCATCCAATTTTGCTTCTTTGGTGCGTATTTTGTGATGTCAATTCCGGCAGGTAAGTTGGTCAGTCGAATTGGCTATCAGCTTGGTATTGTTGTGGGTTTGGTGGTTGCATCCGTTGGTTGTGCACTATTTTACCCTGCCGCTGTTGCCCATGTTTATGAGCTATTTTTACTGGCCTTGTTTGTACTGGCATCAGGTATCACTATTTTACAAGTATCTGCAAATCCTTACGTAAGCGTACTTGGTCCGCAAAAGACAGCCTCTTCACGTTTGACTATGACACAAGCATTTAACTCATTAGGAACGACGGTTGCGCCAATTTTTGGTGGTTGGTTGATTCTATCTGAAATTAGCCAAGCCACGGCAGAAGAAGTGAAGCTACCTTATTTAATGTTGTCGTTAAGCTTATTAATACTTGCCGTTATCTTCGCATTTTTAAAGCTACCAAAACTAGGTAAAGAAAGTGACAGTGAAGCGGCTCATCAAGATTTAGAAGACTTTGTTGATTTAGGCAGTGTTTGGCGTTATCGCCATTTAATTTTAGGCGCCGTAGGTATCTTTGTGTATGTGGGCGCAGAAGTGGCAATTGGTAGCTTCTTAGTGGGCTTTTTGACCCTTGATAATATTGCGGGTTTAGCAGAAAAAGAGGCCGCTCATTATATTAGTTATTATTTCGCAGGAGCCATGGTTGGTCGCTTTATTGGTGCGGCTGTAATGCAAAAATTTAATGCAGGTAAGGTATTAGCATGTCATGGCTTACTTGCCGTAATGCTTGTTGTGATTGCCATGACGGGTGAGGGAAGCCTTGCTATGTGGGCAATTTTACTCGTGGGTCTATGCAATTCGATTATGTTCCCAACGATTTTCAGCCTAGCGCTACATGGTCTTGGTAAATACACCTCTAAAGGCTCAGGCATTTTATGTTTAGCGATTGTGGGTGGTGCAATTATTCCTCTATTACAAGGTATTTTAGCGGATTCTATTGGTGTGCAAATGGCGCTATTTTTACCAATTGCATGTTACTTATACATTACTTACTTTGCGCTGGTTGGCTCAAAAGTATCGACTCAGACTCAGCAATCATCATAGGTGAAAAAAATGAAATTGAAAAAAACATTCACTCTCTGTTCGTTAATGATGGCAAGCGTCAGCATGCTAGGTTGTAGTGGGCAAGACAAGGTTACAAACGTGAACGCTGAGCAAGAAATTTGGCCAAACATCGAAACAGGTATTGCAGCAAATCCAGAGATGGAAGCAAAAATTGCGAAAATACTCACAAATATGACCCTAGAGCAAAAAATTGCTCAAATGATCCAGCCAGAAATTCGCGATATTACCGTTGAAGATATGCGTAAATATGGCTTTGGTTCTTATCTTAATGGTGGTGGAGCATTCCCTAATAATGACAAACATGCCAGCGCCGCTGACTGGATTGACCTTGCTGAGAAAATGTATCAAGCCTCTATAGATGACTCGCTCGATGGTAGCTCTATACCTACCATGTGGGGCACCGATGCAGTACATGGTCATAACAACGTTATTGGTGCGACATTATTCCCACATAACATTGGCTTGGGTGCGACAAATAACCCTGAGCTAATCGAAAAAATTGCAGCTGCTACAGCGCAAGAAGTGATGGTAACTGGTATCGACTGGGTGTTCGCGCCAACTGTGGCTGTTGTGCGTGATGACCGCTGGGGTCGAACTTACGAGGGCTACTCTGAAGACCCTGAAATTGTTAAATCTTACTCAGCAGCTATCGTTAGAGGTTTGCAAGGCGCGGTTGATGACGATTTCTTATCTGATAAGCGCGTAATTAGCACTGTTAAACACTTTTTAGGCGATGGCGGTACCGAAGGTGGTGATGACCAAGGTAATAACACGGCATCAGAGCAAGAGTTATTTGATATTCATGCGCAAGGTTATGTTGGTGGCTTAGGTGCGGGTGCACAAACCGTGATGGCGTCATTTAACAGCTGGAATGGTGAAAAAATTCACGGCAGCAAATATCTACTTACCGACGTGTTAAAAGGCAAAATGGGCTTTGACGGTTTTGTTGTCGGTGACTGGAACGGCCACGGTCAAATTCCGGGGTGTACTAATGGCAATTGTGCACAAGCCGCAAATGCGGGCCTTGATGTGTATATGGTTCCGACAGATGCATGGAAACCACTATACGAAAACCTTATCAAGCAAGTGAAAAGTGGTGAAATTGCGCAAAGCCGAATTGATGATGCGGTAACGCGTATCTTACGTGTAAAAATGCGCGCTGGTTTGTTTGATAAACCAAGCCCAGCTAAGCGTCCGCTTTCTGGTAAAACAGAGATTATTGGCAGTGCTGAGCATCGTGCAATTGCAAAACAAGCGGTACGTGAATCATTGGTGCTTTTGAAAAATAAGCAAGCGTTATTACCTCTATTACCAAATACAAATGTATTAGTTGCAGGTCAGGGTGCTGATAACATTGGCATGCAGTCTGGTGGCTGGACGATTACATGGCAAGGCACAGGCAATGAAAATAGTGACTTCCCGGGTGGTAGCTCTATTTTTGATGGCATTAAAGCAACCGTTGAGCAAGCCGGTGGGCAAGTTCAATACGATGAAAATGGTGCCTTTGAGATTAAGCCAGATGTTGCGATTGTAGTATTTGGTGAGCAGCCGTATGCAGAAGGCAATGGTGATTTAGATAACCTTGAATATCAACGCGGTAATAAAACTGATTTAGCACTTCTTAAAAAGTTAAAAGATGCGGGTATTCCTGTGGTGTCACTATTTATTAGTGGTCGCCCAATGTGGGTGAATGCTGAGCTTAATGCTAGTGATGCGTTTGTTGCAACTTGGTTACCTGGTAGCGAAGGTGATGCAATTAGCGATGTTATCTTTAAAAAGCAAGATGGCTCTATCAATCATGACTTTAAAGGTAAGTTATCTTTTTCATGGCCAAATAATCCTGTAGGTAACCAAAATCGTGGTGATAAAGATTATGCGCCACTACTGCCTTATGGCTTTGGTTTAACTTATCAAGATAAAAATACATTAGCGGATGACCTGAGCGAAAAATCACAAGTTTCTGCTAAATTAGAAGACTTAGTATTATTTGAACGTGCCGTAAAAGCACCATGGTCACTACAGTTGCAAAGTGGTTCTGAGCTGCAAGCTATGACCAGCAGCCGTGCAGCATTAAATGCTGTTAGCGTAAAAACCTTTGATAAAGACGTGCAAGAAGATGCGCGCGCAATTAGCTTTAATGGTAAGGAAGCAGCTGCTGTTCGCTTAATGGCGGCGTTCCCGTCGGATCTGCGCTCATACGTTGAAAAAGCTGGTCAGTTAGAAATGCAAATTAAAGTAGATCAAGCTGCTGATGCGCCGTTAATGCTAGGTATGCAGTGTGGTGAAAACTGTGACGGTCAATTTGATATTAGCAAACAAGTTAAAGGTACAAGTGATTGGCAGACGCTAACCGTTGATTTGAGCTGCTTTGCTGAACAAGGTGTGCAGCTTGGGCAAGTGTTCTCACCGTGGCAGTTAGCTACTGAAGGTGCATGGCAAGTATCAATTGCTAAATTATCATTAAGTAGCTCACACACGCAGGACTCTTCAGTCTCATGTCAGTAAAACCATATGTCGTTATTTTGCTAACAGGTGTACTTAGCGCCTGTCAGCAAACTGCTGAGCCTGTCAAAGCTAGCTTAGGTGATGGATGGCAGTTAGTTTGGCAAGATGAATTTTCACAAAATACTCTTGATTTGGCTAAGTGGCAACATGAAGTCAATTGTCGAGGTGGCGGTAATGATGAGCAGCAATGCTACACCGCACGAAGTGAAAACAGTTTTGTCAAAAATGGCTTATTGCATATTGTTGCTCGGCAAGAGCAATACACTGGGCCTTTACATAATCGCGATGAAGTAAGCAGCGATGCTGAGCGAGAAAAGGTGGCAACACAGCCTTTTACTTCTGCACGTTTACGTACTAAAAACTTAGCTGATTGGCGATATGGCCGTTTTGAAATTCGCGCTAAATTGCCTGCAGGACAAGGGGCGTGGCCTGCGATTTGGATGTTACCTACTGATTGGCATTATGGCCGCTGGGCATCTTCAGGCGAAATAGACATCATGGAAGCGGTGAATCTAAAGACCCTTACTGATGACAAAACAGCGCCAGCAGGTAGCCTTGAGACACGCGTACACGGCACTTTGCATTACGGTGGTCCTGCGCCAGAAAATGTCTACAGTGGTACGCCTTATCGTTTCAACGAAGCAGATAACCCGGCTGATAATTTTCATGTTTATGCCCTTGAATGGCAACAAGATGAAATTCGTTGGTATGTTGATGATGTTCATTATGCGACATTTCACCACGACCATTGGTATTCAACATCACAACAACAAGACGGCTCGTTTATAGAAAATAAGGGGTTTGCTCCATTTGATCAGCGTTTTCACTTACTCCTTAACTTTGCTGTAGGCGGAAACTGGCCTGCAAATGTGAATGACAAAGGCGTTGATTTTGCGGGTTACCCTAAGCAAATGCTGGTCGATTATGTACGTGTTTTTCAATGTAGTAAAAATATTGAAACAGGCATTGGTTGTGCAACTACACAGCCATCTGCAGTACAAATAAAGGGTAAGTAAATTATGAGCCAAAAGCCTGCAGATACATCGCCGAACTCGTTGTATCAGCTGGCTTTTGGTTCATTCTATCGGTTGAGCTTTTGTAGTAATAGCTGTCTTAATCTTCTCGCTGTTATTTCGTCGATATCTGCTAATATCCCTTGTACAGGCTCAGCTACATGGCTTGCTAAATCCACATCATCAGCAAAGACATAATGATTAAATAGTTGCTGCCATTTCTGCTTGTGCTCGTTTGGTAAGTCTTTAATCGCCAACATACTGTGCAGCATGGCATCAAATGGGTTTGCCAAATACTCTGGGGCTTGTCGCCACCAATAGTTTACTAATACATTAAATGGACTGGTCGCGCTAACCTGATGCCACCATAGAGCAGGTATATAGATAGCATCGCCAGGGGTAAGGGTAGCTGATTGAGCCTTTGAAAGAGCCTCTTTAAAACGTGGAAAACGGCTCAAATCTGGGTTACTAAAATCAACTAAGCTAATTGCTTGTCCAGCAGGTGTAAACTCCAGCGGGCCAACGTAAAGGTTATTGACCTGATCGGTTGGCATTAGAGTAAAAGTGCGTTCACCAGCTGCAACACAAGCTAGGTTATCGGCATTGTCATAGTGAGCCGCAATCTGGCTATGATTCCCCACCCAGAGGCTTGTAAGGCAATTATAATCGGTCACTATTAATGGGTTCTCAAAGCTAAAGCCCGGAGCGCAATACTCTACTGCAGTGGAACCCATATACAACGAATCATTATCGGTTTGCGACAGTTTTAATGCTAGTTTTTGCAATACAGCCTGAAGACTATCGGCGTGCTGTGAAAAATTAAGCCCCGATAAATCAGCGTTATAAAAATACCGACCATGATGAATTGCCTCGCTACTAAAGCTTCGCACCGGAGCATTATTGGCAAGACCTAAAAGATAGTCTAAAGCGCTTTTAGAGCCTTGTTTAGCTGCAATTACTTGGGGCCAATCAGCACAGAGATCTCTTATTACCAGTGGTTCAGTAAGCTCAGCTAAAAAAGATTTAAGATCAGCAATGCTTGAAGCCTGGCATTCTTTTATTGGCGCAGCCGCAAACATTACTGCTGAGCCCATTTTCTATTAAGCAAATGAGGGATTTTTTCCATTGATGCCAACACCATATAAATAGCCTGCAAGTCACCTTGCTGTTGTAACTGCTTAAGTTGCTCAGCGGTTAAATCATGTAGTACCTGTTGGTTAATGGTATAAAAGCCGTTCACTGTGACTTTTTCGCCATTTTTATCCGCATATTCAATACTGAAAGATTCGATTAAATTAACGCTAAGCAAACGCTCAAAAAAGTGGTTAATTGTTTGATGTTCTTGATGTAACGCGTTAAGTACTTGAGCAATATGGTTTAAATAATCGCTATTACCACCATGTTCAAGAAAAATTGCTTCGCCATCGCGTGTGCTTATGCGTGGGCTATCTAAATCAATATGTACCACCAGTGATTGCTCAGGAATGCCATTGTTATACTGAGTTTGTTGACCAATTAAAAATGGCTGGCGCTGCATACTCAGTGGTAAGTAACTCAGCTGTAATTCACCTTGTTCGTTTAGCAGTAAGTTCTCGCCATTTTCAAAACCAAATAAAGCTAAGGCTTCGAATTGACCTGTTTGAGGGTGCTTACGAAATACGATAGGTTGATTTGCTTGGACTTTAGCAAATTCACTTGGAAATACGGTAGCGCAGCTAATATTATCGCCCCAGTTAGCACCGCGTGTGGTGATGACTTTTAGGTCTTTATGGCTGATGTTATCAAGTAATACATGATTGGCCATTGGGCCTCCTAATGCTGAGATTAAATAGGTTGTATGCCAAATTGCTGAATATGATTTAACAGCTCACGGTTAGTTGGTAGTTGTTGTAATCCGCGTTTGGCTTGTTGTTGGTTAGCACTAAAGTGCTCAATAATAGCCGTTGGCATTGCAAGTACAGGGAATTGTGGTAGTTGTTTCATACCATAAAGTACATACTGGTAACTGGCCGCAGAGAAGACCTCTTGAGTGCGGTCAAAGTCGTTTAGCCACGGGCTTTGATATTGCCAAAGTGCTAAGTTTTCTTGCAGCTGCGCAGGGATTGAGTTTGCCTCTTTATGAGCTTGCCAATAGGGGCTAGTGCGCTTTGACAGCACATAATGCAGCTTTAAAAACTCAATGATACGTTGCCAGCGATAATGGCATTGCTCATCAAAACGCTTTGCCAGTGTCGGCATTGCAGCACGATGAGTGGGGAAATTGGCAAGTAAATTATTAAGACCAAGTTCCACCATGACTAACGCTGAGGCTTCAAGTGGTTCAATAAAGCCTGCAGACATACCAATAGCTAAACAGTTTTTATACCAAAAACGGCGTCTATAGCCGGGGTTAAAACTGATTTCACGAAATGTCAATTCACTTTGTTCTGTGCCAGGCTGGGTTTTTGCAATGTATTGGCTAAGTGCATGTTTCGCATCTTCGCTACTGGCAAAGCGGCTTGAGTACACCATACCAAGACCACGGCGGCTTTGTAGGCCAATATCCCAAATCCAACCCGCATCTTGAGCAGTGGCTTTGGTATAAGAAAGAATCTCTTGTTGCGGGTTTAAATAAGGTACCTGAACGGCAACTGCTCGGTCGTTAAATAGCACATCTTGTTGCTCGATTAGTTCGATACCGTAATGCTGATGTAACAGCTTTGCGTGGGTGCCAGAGCAATCAATAAATATATCACCCGTGATAGCGCCATGATCGTGTGTTTGTAATGAACTAATATAGCCATCCTCATCACTATTGATGCTTTCAACATGGCTGACGATATGCTCAACTTTTAGTTTTGTAGTGCAGTGCTGTTGCAGCAGCATGGCAAACTTACCAGCATCTAAATGATAGCCATAGTTTGCTTCACCTTGATAGGCGCTATGTAAGTGGTTTTTCGGCGCTTTATGGTGATCGCACAAGTAGGTTTGGCTTGCCACTGCGTGACTAAAACTCACGGCATCTTTGTTGGCAAACCAGTAAGGTGCAATATTTAATTGCTGATAAGCCACCGGTAAGCTGAATGGGTGATAATAATGTGCGTCGCCTTCATCGTCGCACCAGCTATCAAAGCGTGAACCCTGTTTAAAAGACGCATCACAGCGTTGAATAAATTCACTTTCGCTAATGCCGATGGTTTTTAAGGTTTGTCGCATGGTTGGCCAAGTACCTTCACCAACACCTATAGTGGCAATATCTGGCGATTCAATTAGTGTAATGTGTGCGTTGTGAGTTAAGTGGGGTTGGGCAGCAATTAAGCCTGCAGATAACCAACCCGCAGTACCCCCACCTAAAATGACGACTTTTTTTACTTCATTCTGTTGCATGTTCAAGGCTACCTAAAATGCTATATAGACAAACTAGCATAATTGCGAAAAAAAAAGCCGCTGTTGAGCGGCTTTTTTGACAACAAAATGCTAGAACGAGTAGCGGAAGCCGATGTTATAGCGCGCACCGTATTGGTTTGCACGTAACAGCTGCTCTGAGTAACGAACGTAGGTACGTTGCGTTTCATCTGTAAGATTTAGACCTTCAACAAACACCGTTAGTTTTTCATTAACTGCGTAGTTCACATTGATATCCCACTGGCCGTAAGACTCAGTAAAGATAGGTGAAGCATGTTGGTCAAAGCCTGTTAAGAACTCATCACGCCAGTTATAAGAAATACGTGCTGATAAACCGTCTAAATCATAAATTGCTGAGAAGTTAGCTGAATCACTTAAACCAGGTAAAGCAAATTGATAGCCGATTGCATCTCGGTCAGCTTCAACATCACCAAATACGAAAGTCGCGTTGGCTGTAATACCAAAACCTGAATCACCAAACATATGTTGAGCTGCCAGTTCCCAGCCCCATAGATTTGCTGTTTCAACGTTGTTATCACGCGAAATGAAGAAGCTTGCGAGTGGATCTGTATCGTTACCAACGATAGGCGTGCCTTCTTCTGTACCTTGGTTTTCGTTGATCTTATCGTGAATTGCTTGGTCAGATGGTTGCTCACCTGCTGCTGCTAAATCTTCACGAGCTTGCTCTGCACGATCACCAATGAATGGGTCAGTAATGCCGTCGATCGTTTCTTCAGTTGTAATATTAACTAAGAAGTTATCAACTTGCTTACGGTAGTAACCTGCTGATACATAGCTGCCTTCACCGTAGTAGTACTCAAGTGATAGGTCGATATTGTCAGCGGTATAAGGTTTTAAGTTTGGGTTACCTACAGCAACTTTTCGTTGACCAACTTTAGGGTTACCTAAAAATGACGTTGTTGAACGAAGCGCGCCAACTGGAGGGCGAGCAAGGCTTCGGCTGTAAGAGAAACGAGCGATGACGTCTTCAACTACTTCGATGTTCATATCGATGCTAGGTAAAAACTCTTTGCTGCTACCTTCACCATTTGAGAAAGAGCGCTCATCAGCGTAAATGTATGACCACTCGTTACCGTTAACCCACTCCATTGCAACAGCAGGGCGCTCTAAGCTGTTTGCTGTAACATCCGTTGATTCGTAACGTAAACCCGCAGTGATGTTCACTGGCATACCGTTGAACTCTGTTTCGAAGTTAGCTTGTGCGTATACGGCTGTTGTTTCTTCGCTGACACGGTGATCGTCATCGATTGGACCTGATTGCACCATACCATTTACATCAGCAGGCCAGCTACATGCACCAATGCCGCCATCTGGGTGATCACAGTCAATGCTTTCTGCAATCGCAACGATGTCATCAAAATCAGCATCATAATAGTAATTTAATAACTTATCGCTACCACCGCCAGAGAAACCGTCAAGTAAACCAGAGCTATCTACTCGAGTGAACATGCTGTCATCGTACCAATCAGCAGAGTTTAACCACCAACCAGCAGCTAGCTGACCTGAATAAGCAGTCGTGGTGCGGAAGTCGATTTTAGTGTGTGACATACCAAAGTTAATGCTCGAAAGAGCACCGCTGTCCTCATTATACCAAGTACCTTTTAGTTGATATTGGTCAAGGTCATTCGTGTTAGTGTCTTTGTTTACACCGGCGAAAAGCGTCCCCATGTCGCTAGGTAAAATTTCTGCTTGGCCATTAGTTAAGGTCATATCGATTAGCGGAATTTCGCCTTTGCTGAAGTCAGCCATTTTTTCGTCGATATTGACGGTTGGGTTTTCACACCATGAACATGAGGTGTTACCGATGATCATAAATGCATCATGGCCAATACCAACACCGGCACTTTCTGCCGATGAGTTGTGTGCATCAAACTCAATGTTTAAGTTGTCTGTTACTTGCCAATCAATGTTTAAACCAAGCGATTTATTTTCGTTGGTTGTCGCGCCACGATTTAAGTTTGTAGAGTAGTCACCACCAATCTCAGTTACTTGAGTGTAAGTACCGTTTTCATTGATAGTTGCAGCACTTACGTTACCGCCATTATTGAACCAAACACCAAAGCTACGACCATCTTTTTCAAACTCAAGCTTTGAATACGTGTAATCGACTGTCGCTGTAATACGGTCATTAGGTGCATATTGCAGCACAAGTTGGCCATTGGTACGTTTACGTGAATTGTCAGAAAACGCGTAACCAGCATTCTGCGGATACCAAGTAGCACCATCAGCGCGTTGGTTGTTATCTGTGACAGCTAAATCAGGAGATGATGAAATATCAACATTTGGGATCCAGTTATCAACCGCCATTGATTGTTCACGGTTATCACGCTCTTGCACTGAACCTGAAATTAAGATACCAAATTTGTCATCGTTGAATGTGTTGCTGTAAATACCTGAAAGTTCAGGTGTTACATCGCTACCTGTTTCGTTTGATGTATCGTGAACGGCTTTTGCGCCAATCGATGCGTGTAGGCCAGGATTAGAGAGAGGTTTTGCAGTGGTGATATTAACGGTTGCACCAATACCACCGCTAGGGATATCAGAGCGAGCTGTTTTGTATACTTCAACACCACTCACACTTTCAGTTGCGATATCACCAAAATCAAATGAACGACCACCGGTTGTTGGCATTTGACGATTGTTAAGCGTTACTAAGTTAAATTCAGGACCAAAACCACGAACTGTAATTTTGCTACCTTCACCGTTACTTCGGTCAATAGACACACCGGTAATACGTTGTAAAGATTCAGCTAAGTTGGTATCTGGGAATTTACCAATATCTTCTGAAGTAATTGCATCAACAACACCTGCAGATTGACGTTTGATATCCATTGATTTTACAAGACTTCCGCGAATACCGGATACTTGTATTACTTCAATATCACTCGCTTTGTCGGGCTGTTCTTCGGCGACAGCTGAGTGAGGAACTAGCGCGCTTAGACCCATTGCCATAGACAGGCTAATAGCAAGCTGCTTTTTCTTGAAAAGTGTGTGGTTCATGCAAATCTCCAGATTTGGTTTTAAATAATGTTGTCGTCTATTTTTTGTAAGCGCTTACATTTTTTTCCAAAAAAAATCGCCGAACCCGATTTTATAAATGTAACCGCTTACATTACGTTATTGGAAAGTAAAACAATCGTCAATATAAATAACGAGTTAAGATCAGGGTAAATTTCTATGCTTATGTTATTATTAGAAATATTTTATAAGTAAGTTTCTGTTTTTTAGGTACAAATCCTGCGGGTTTAAGCTGGAATGAGAAAAATATAGTCTTTTACATTTGTTAAATTGAGGAGGTTGCGTGCAATCAGTAAAATGGAATGGTGATGTATTCACCTCAAGTAAAATTATTTGTGTTGGTCGTAATTTTGCAGCGCATATTGCAGAGCTTAACAATGAAACACCCGCTAGTATGGTGTTGTTTGCAAAACCAAATAGTGCCATCACAGATATGCTTAATAGTGAACACTTAGGTGAAGCCCTGCATTACGAAACTGAGCTTTGTTTTTTAGTTAAAAACAAGCAACTGGCAGCGGTTGGACTTGGCCTCGATTTAACCAAACGTGAACTACAAAGCATACTTAAAGAAAAAGGCCTACCTTGGGAGCGTGCAAAAGCCTTTAATGGCTCAGCATTGTTTACTGAATTTGTCGCTGTTAATGACAGCTTGCACTATCAATTTAGTCTAAAGATTGATGGTAAAGAAACTCAACTAGGTGACACAAAGCTAATGTTGTTTAACGCTGAGCAAATTTTAGCTGAGATCAGTGAATTTATGGACTTAGAAGATGGCGATATAATTATGACAGGCACGCCTGCCGGGGTAGGGAAAGTCGCGGCTAATTCAACCTTTGCTGTAACACTTATGGATGGTCAACAGGAGTTACTATCTCATCAGTGGCAGGCTCTGTAAGTGGGTCTAAAATGTAGCGCTGATAATAAGTTGAAAACTCAGGAAAGCTTTGTTCGAGCCAAGTTCGTTGGCTTTGCTGGTATCTCTCACTTGGCAACACCTTGTTTTTCAGCGCCTCATTAATCTGTACAAGTACTTTTTCGGCATAATGATTAGGCGCATTCGTTGAGCAACCAATGGCGCCAAAAACAATACTCTGTGCTGGATTAACGATGGTGAGTTTTTGAATATTCTGTAGGTTTTGCTGGTTGTAATAATCAGCAACAAATGGGTAATCAATAGTGTAATCAATGTAGCCGTGTTCTAGCTGTGATAGCAGAGCAAAATTTGGGCTACTGCCATTACCACTTAGTGCTGCACTTTCGTAGAGTTTGGTATTTTTCGCAATCTTATCTAATTTACTGCCAAACTTACGCGCACTATTTTGACCATAAATAAAATTAGCATCGGTGAATAAAGAGATTAGTGGCACTGGATCGCCATGTTTTTGTTTAATCTTTAATGATTTTTCTTCAGTACTTAAAACACTGAATGGTGGGTACACTGTGGTTGGGATTGAGTAAGTAACATGATTATTTTTTTTACCTCGATGGATCATACAGGCATAGCATGCCATTTTCCCGTCAGCGAGATATTTACTGCCACGCTTTTGCGGTAATATCACTTTGCTGTGGTTAATTTCGGGTAAGGCTTCAATCAACATATCGGTAATTTCATTGCATAACCCACCATGGGGGTTAGCTTTGCTTTTCTCGATAAAGAAAGGCTTAGCATCATTTTCAAACCAGGTAATAGTGAGTTGTTCTGAGGCATCAGTTTTCGGGGCAAAGAACGCCCCCGCAACCACGCATAATACTTGTTTTATGTATTTACTCATCAACAACCTTGCAAGTTAAGTGCTAAGAGTAACTATACACTATAGTATTAGGAAGCGTGTAGTTTGAATAGATAAATGATGAATAAGTATTGGTTTTCGTTTAATCCAATTGCTTCGCATTGAAGAGCAAGTTCAAGCATTTACCTATTCATTTTCTAGTGTTTTTTTGTATTCTTTAAAGCCAACCCCTGTCCAACGTTTGAATGCTTTGGCAAAAGCACTTTCATCTACATAGCCAAAGTACAAAGCAAGGTGTGCTTGATTCGCACTACCTTGGCGTATCAACTTCTTGGCTAGTTCACAGCGAACTTCATCACTTAACTTTTTAAATGAGTAGCCTTTTTCAGCAAGCTTGCGATTTAAGTGCCTTTCACTCACAGCCAATAAATTACTTATTTGTTCACGTTTTAAATTGGGTTGCTTAAGTAAAATTGCACTGACTTTATCAACATAACTCTGTGGTTGCAGTTGCTTTAGTTGTTGCTCTGCCAGTGATTGCATTTGTTGTTGCACAGCTTGATTAACGTTACGTTGTTGCAATTGCCAATCATCATCATGATAAATTAAGTAATTTTCGTTGGTGTTAAAAAGCAATTCGGCGTCTCCAAAAATGGCGCGATAGCTTGCTATATTCCCTTGCTGAGAATGCGTAAATGCAACCACCTTGGGCTTTATTGGTGCACCAGAGATCCATTTCGCGCCACAGGCAACACAGGCAAGAACTGCCTCTATCCTTATTGCTGTAGGAGTGCTAAAAAAGGCATCAAAAGTGACTTTCCAGCCATTTTTTGAATGTGATTTACTAAACTTACCACCTTCACCTATTAAGGCTGAATAGGCAATTAAGCTGTCGACAGCATCACCTAGAGTCGGACAACTAAATAGTAAGTAGCCGAGCATATCGTAACTATCGGGCTTTAAACTTAAGGCTATTTTAAGACCAAGTTCATTGTCATTTAAATCTGTCAAAGCTTGCCAAAGCGCATCTTGTAGCGCCATCGGCAGTCTTCCTTCACTTGGGAATTTTTGAATTTGCTGGCATAAATTAGCATCTAATTGTACATCTAACGCGGGAAGAATATGCAAAATAGCCTTGCTAAAGCCAGGTGTTACGCTGTTTGTAGTCATGTGTGTTCTTCTTATTGTTGTGTGATTTTTATAGCACAACTAAGAAATGATGTCTCGTTTTAACTGGTTTTTGTCCTGTCATCGCTATTACAAGTTTTTAAAAAATAGTTAATCTGGTTGTCACACTTTGATTTATCTATGTAGGAATGAGTATGCATCCATACGTTGTAATTGGCGCAGGCCCAATGGGTCTTTGTACTGTTCGTCGACTAGCTGAGACTGGCATTGATGTGATTGGTCTTGAAGCACACAGTGATGTAGGTGGTTTATGGGATATTAATAGCCCAACCAGCACCATGTATGAATCAGCTCATTTAATTTCATCAAAGAGAATGACCGAGTTTGCTGATTTTCCAATGGCAGAACACGTCGCAACATATCCAAAACATGATCAAATGCGTGAGTATTTTCAAGCCTACGCTAAACATTTTGACCTCTATAAGCATTACCGCTTTGGAGCATGGGTTTCTCATTGCGAGCCAGAAGGTGAGTTTTGGCGAGTTAGCTATGTGCAAAATGGCCTGCAAAAAGAAATTTTAGCGAGCGGTTTATTGCTCGCTAATGGTACTTTGCATCACCCTAATCGGGGACAGTTCAAGGGCTCTTTTGCAGGAGAGCAAATTCATTCAAGTGAATATCGAAGTGCAGGCTTATTTTCAGGTAAACGTGTTCTGATAATTGGTTGTGGCAACTCTGCGTGTGATATCGCAGTCGATGCGGTTCATCGTGCAAAATCTGTAGATATGGTGGTACGCAGAGGTTATTACTTTTTACCGAAATTTGTCGCAGGCAGGCCTACAGATACACTTGGTGGTAAAGTGCGATTACCGAATAAATTGAAACAAATAGTCGATGGTACATTAGTTAGGCTTATTTCAGGCAAACCAAGTTCATATGGCTTACCTGATCCAGACTATAAAATGTATGAATCGCACCCTGTGGTTAATTCATTGTTTTTACATCACATTGGTCATGGTGATATCAAAGTTAGACCATCAATTGCTGAGTTAACCGAGGAGGGAGCCGCGTTTACTGATGGCAATAAAGCTGACTATGATTTGATTTTAGAAGCAACGGGTTACAAGTTGCATTACCCGTTTTTAGACCAAGCTCACCTTAACTGGCAGGGGGATGCTCCTCGCTTGTATTTAAATGTGTTTAATCCATTACATCAAAACTTGTATGTGATGGGTATGGTTGAAGCAACTGGATTAGGTTGGCAAGGCCGTGATGATCAGGCAAAGCTAGTTGCTAAAGTGATCCGAATGCAACTAGATAACCCTACTAAAGCGGCTAAGTTTGCTGAAAAAGTGAAGCGTAAAGCAGCTGTCAGAATTGACGGTGGTATGAATTATTTAGAGCTTGAACGCATGGCGTATTATGTTCATAAAGCTGACTACCTAGCGGCGATTAATGATGAAATGCGCCAATTAAAAATGGGATAAATGATGTCTCAAGCAAGCTTAATCACTTTAAACTTAATTTTGGCCATGATGATGTTTGGTATTGCGCTTAGTCTCAAACTTGCAGACTTTAAGCGTGTACTTAAGGCACCTAGAGGACCTATTACAGGGTTATTAGCTCAGTTTATTTTACTGCCGCTGATAACGTGGTTACTTACTTTAATGGTTCCTATGCCTGCTGAAGTTGCATTGGGACTTATTCTTGTTAGTAGTTGTCCTGGAGGTAGTTTTTCTAACATTGTTACTTTCCTAGCAAAAGGCAATACCGCGATGTCGGTAAGTATGACAGGAGTAGCAAGTCTTGCTGCAACTGTAATGACACCGTTTAATTTTATGCTTTATAGCAGTTTGAACCCAGATACGGCTGTGTTGCTGACCCAAATTAATGTCCCTGCAAGTAATATTCTTGTGATTGTTGCTCTAGTGCTGGCGTTACCACTAAGTTTGGGACTACTTGCTGCTAAATTGTGGCCTGTATTCGCAGCTCGTAGTGAACCCTTTTTTAGATTTATTTCTCTGCTTACCTTGTTCTTATTTGTATTAATTGCACTTACCAGTAATTGGTCCGCATTTATTGCTGGTGCCAGTATTTTTCTGCTGGCGGTGATTGTTCATAACGCGATTGCACTATTGGTTGGTTTTTCGAGTGCCAGAATTATGAAACTGAATAAAGCGGATACGCGTGCGATTACGCTTGAGGTAGGGCTGCAAAACTCTGGTTTAGGCTTGGGTATTATTTTTACTTTTTTCGATAATTTAACAGGCATGGCCATTATTGCAGCAGCATGGGGATGTTGGCATCTAATTTCAGGTATGGGGCTATGTTTTTACTGGCAACACCATGATCGTAAACACGGTATAAAGATCGCAAGTAATAAAGAGGTTCAATGTGGCTCATAAGATCATGATAACAGGTAGCCAAGGCTATATCGGCAAACGGTTAGTCGAGTCGCTATCAACACAGCATAAGCTGGTAGGTATTGATATTGTTGATCTCCCTCAAACTGGTTGTCATTACTATCAACTTGATGTGCGTGATACGCGACTCGCAGAAATTATGCTTGAACACAATATTACACATGTTGTGCACTTAGCGAGTATTTTACAACCGTCTAAAGATGCCGTTCGAGACTTTGATATCGACGTCAATGGCACTCGAAATGTGCTTGAAGCATGTGTTAAGGCAAATGTGCAGCATATTACGGTAACGAGTTCTGGAGCTGCCTATGGTTATCACGCTGATAACCCTAGCTGGTTAACCGAACAACATCCGTTAAGAGGTAATGTTGAATTTGCTTATAGCCATCATAAACGCTTAATCGAAGAGCTATTAAAAAACTATAGATATACGCATCCGCAGCTAAAACAGTTAGTACTTCGCCCGGGGACTGTGCTTGGTAAAACTACTAATAATCAGATTACTGATTTATTTAATAAGCCAAGAATAATTGCCATTAAAGGCAGTGACTCTCCTTTTGTGTTTATCTGGGATGAAGATGTCTTAGCGATTATTTTACAGGGGGTTACAGAAAATCGTGAAGGCAGTTTTAATTTAGCTGGTGATGGAGCTATGGGCATAAAAGAAATTGCTAAAGCCCTAAACAAACCTGTCATTGAGCTTCCTGCTTGGCTTTTAAAACTCAGCTTACGGGTCGCGAAGCTATTCGGAATGACCCAGTATGGCCCTGAACAACTTAATTTTTTACGTTACCGCCCAGTACTTTGCAATCAAGCACTGAAACAGCAATTTGCCTACCAGCCACAAAAATCGAGTAAAGAAGTATTTGCTTTTTATCTCACTAATAACATTAAGAGGCATCCATATGATTAATCCATCGTTACCCGTTGCTGTGATTACTGGTGCGGCTTCTGGGTTGGGTTTAGATTTAGCAAAACAGTTAGCAACTCAATATCAATTAGTATTGATTGACCTAGACCTTAAGCTGTTGCAAGAGCAATGCGGACAAATAATTAATGCGCAATTATATGGCTGTGATTTAGCGAACAAGGACGAGCTTGATGAGTTAATAACGCAGATCAAAGCTAAGCATTGCTCAATAGCGTTACTGATTAATAATGCAGGGATTACGCATCGTTCTTTGGCTCGCATTACTCGTCCAGAGGTAATAGAAAAAGTAATGGCTGTTGATTACTTTGCGCCTGTACGTCTTGTGTCAGGCTTAATCGAACCATTACAGCAAGTACATGGCAAAATCGTAAATATCAGTTCTATGGCTGGATGGATGCCTGTTATGGCCAGAGCAGGCTATTGCGCAGCTAAATCTGCGTTACACCAATATTTCGAAACATTTCGCGCTGAAATGCGCCCAACGGGCGTGTCGGTGTTGATGGTATATCCTAGTTTTTTAGATACTCCGATTGATAAAAATACATTAAATGGCGATGGCGGAAAAACCAACCATGCCCGCTCAATGGTTGGTAAAATGCGTACGAGTGACTGGATGGCAAAGCAAATTTGTGAGGCTATTCGACTTGATAAGCAACGGCTTTTCCCTGATAGATTTACATATTTTTCGGCGTTGTTATACCGCTTAATTCCAAGTTTATACATGCATTTTATGGCACGTAAATTTGCCAGTGAGTGGGAGGTTGCGTAATGGTTTTAATAGGCTTAGGGGCGGCTATTATTTTTGCCTTTGCAGTGGAAGCTATGACTGGCTTTGGTAGCATCGTTATTGCCTTAACAATTGCAGCATTATTTATGGATATTCAGCAAGCAATGCTGTTACTCGTGCCACTTAATTTACTAATGACTTCAGTGATGGTGTTTAAGCTGCGTGCGTATATTCAGTTGAATTTGTTAGCAAAGCAGATTTTACCTCCAATGCTGCTTGGCACAATGATTGGTGCTTTACTAACGCCTTATTTTCCAGCGCAATTAACAAAAGTATTATTTGCTTTATTAATCATTTGGTTTGCGGGACGTGCCATTTGGCAAGCGTCAGCTATGCCTTTGAGTAAGCCTGTACAGCTTTCCGTGATAGGTGGTGCAGGTATTACGCATGGTTTATTTGCATCAGGAGGGCCTCTTCTTGTATATGCAATGGCTCGCAGTGGTTTAGACAAAACTTCATTTCGCGCCACGCTTCTAACTATTTGGCTTATTTTAAATAGCTGTTTAACTCTTTGGTTTCTCATCTCAGGACAATTAGCAGGGCAGTTGGGCCACTTTCTAATGCTCGCCCCATGTGTTCTGTTTGGGGCGCTTATTGGTAACTACTTTCACCATACAATTAATCAAACACAATTTTTACGCTTAGTCTTTATCACTTTATTACTGCTTGGAGTGTTGCTGTGCTTAACCGCACTGTGGCAGTGGTAGTAGGTGGCTATGTAAATTGCTGAATATCAGCACTCTCTGAGGAATTTGAATGCACACAAAAACAAAAATTAATGCCATTACCTTAGGAATAATCTTAGCAACAGGTAGCATGGCTGAAGTAAAAGCAGCAGATGACAAAGAACTTGAAGTAATCTTAGTTTCGGCCCAAAAACGTGTTGAAAGTGTCAAGGATGTGCCTTTATCGATCACTGCCATATCGGGTAAAGAGCTACAAAGTAAAAACATTAACGATAGTGAGGAGCTGTCATCACGTATAGCAAACTTTAATATCAGTCAGTCAGGGCAGGGCTACAATATCACTATGCGCGGTTTAGGCTCTGGCCCAAACCAAGGTTTTGAGCAAACCGTGGGTACTTATGTTGATGGCGTTTATCGTGGTCGTGCTTATCAAATGCGCAGCGCTTTTGTTGATCTCGAACGCTTTGAAGTATTGAGAGGGCCACAATCAACGTTATTTGGTAAAAATACCACCGCAGGAGCTCTGAATATAACGAGCGCAGCACCCACTGAGGAGCTATCAGGTTATGCAAATCTTAGCTATGAGTTGAATAATGGCAGTACTTTTGATGGTGCTATTAGTGGAGGCGTAACTGAACATTTTCAGGCTAGAGCAGCGGTAAAAGTAATTGACCAAGATGGTTATTTTTACAATACACTGCAAAAGCGTGATGAAGTTGGGCGCGATGGGGTTTTTAGTCGTTTAACTTTGACTTGGCAGCCTTTAGAGAGCTTGGATGTCTCTTTGAAGTATCAACATGACGAAGAAGATAATATTGGTATCACACCAAGCCAGCCAGTTGCAGAGCCTGTTTTATATAATGCGCCATTACCTGCCGTATTTGGGGATGTAAGTAGTTATGTAATCGGCGATAAGCTTAACAAAGGTTTGTCCACTTTAGGTGAAAATGAGCAAGGGGAGTTCAAGGCTGATTATTGGACTTTAAATGTTGAGTGGGATTTAGGCCAACACGTACTTAGTTCGGTAACAGGGTGGCAAGATTATACTATGTTGCAAAGTAATGATGGTGATCATGGCCCTGCACCTCTAACCTATCGCCAAGCGAGTGATGAAAGTTTTCAGCAGTTCAGTCAAGAGCTGCGTATTAGTTCGTATAATGATGGGCCGTTTAATTATATTGCGGGTCTATACTTTCAAACCACAGAACTCGACTTTTCTGAACTGTATCGAATTTATCCACTTAATGCGATAGGTCCACGTGATTATCAATCTGACAGCGATACACAAGCAGTATTTGCAAAGTTTGATTATCAATTTGCACCTAATTGGCAGGCATCATTAGGTTTACGATATTCGCAAGAAGATAAATCAGCATCAAGACGTTTAAGCATGATCGAGCTAAGCTCAGGTACACCTATCAATGATATGGCACAGGTGAATGTCCCAGCAACTTTGCAAGCAATGGGGTTACCTGCAGTTTTACCTACATCAATGTATTTAGGAGTTTTAAGCTCTCAACTAGGGCTTGAGCAACATCAAGTAAATGGTGAACGTGATGAAAATGAATTCAACCCATCGCTTTATATCTCCCGTAAGTTTGATGATGCAATGGCCTATGTATCAATGTCGACAGGGTCTAAAGCTGGTGGCTATGACGCGAGAGCTAATTTAGCATCAAATTGGCAATTTGAACCAGAAAAAGTAATAGCCTATGAAATGGGCGCTAAATTTACCTTGGATGACGGTGCTGCTGATTTGAATATCGCAGTATTTAGTATGCAGTTTGAAGATTTACAAACATCAACATTTGATGGTGTTGCAGGTTTTTATGTTGAAAATGGCGCTGAATCATCAAGCCAAGGCGTTGAACTCGATGGTCGTTGGTTAATTGCCGACAACTGGCAGTTGTCAGGCAATATTGCGTATCTTGATTTTAGCTGGGATGAGTTTACAGGTGCCAAATGTTTTAACAGTGCGATGTATCAACCATCAAACCTTGAAAGCTCAGGTAAAACCTGTGACTTAAGTGGTAAAACAGGGGCGTATGCGCCTAAATGGTCGGGCAGTATTAACCTTGATTATATTAAAGAGTTTGGTTCAGCGATGGAGTTTACTTTTAATCTTGAGAGTGAATTTAAATCGCGTTATTTCACTAATTACGATCTAAATCCATATACAGCGCAAAGTGGCTACGGCAAAGTCAATATGCGTTTCGGTTTAATGGATTTAGAGTCTGGATGGTCTGTTGCATTGTTAGGTAAAAATTTAACTGACAAGATGACTAGTAGCTACAGTACAGATATGTCGTTCGCACCGTCAGGAATGTATGCAACATGGGTTGAGCCAGGTAGAAGTATAACTTTGCAAGCAGGGTATCGATTTTAACTAAGTTCATTGTGTGGTTAAAGCCCTGCATAATTAACTGCAGGGCTTTTTACTTAGAAAGGCATTGGATAGTTTTTGAATACCTGTGCCACTTTTTCAAGGGCTTCATCTGTTAAGTCAATTGAAAAAGCATCGATATTTTCTTTTAACTGCGCCATAGATGTTGCGCCTATGATTGTTGAGCTAACGCCATCTACTTGATTACACCAAGCAAGTGCGAGTTGTGAAGGTGTTAAATTAAAGGCGTTAGCAATTTCAACATAGTCAGCAATCGCAGCTTGTGATTGTGGTGTGTCTCTGAATAGGCCATTACGTTGCACTAGTGTCCAACGGCTTCCTTCAGGACGTGCGCCATTTAAGTATTTACCACTTAGCATGCCGCCACCAAGGGGTGACCAAGGCAGATAAGCGATATCTTCGTGAATACATTGTTCTATTAAATATGGCCAATCTTTAGCGTGCAATAAACTAAATTCGTTTTGAATCGATACCATACGCGGTAGATTGTGTTGCTCACTTAAACGCAGGTATTGACTAATGCCCCAAGGGGTATCGTCCGATAAACCACAATGTTTAATCTTACCTGCCTTTACACAGTCATTCAGACCTTCGAGAATATCTAACATGCCAGCGATATTTTGCTCAGTGTTTGCCTCTGAAAAACGAACGATGCCAGGCCATTGTTTAGCAAAGTGTGGTGAAGTGCGGTTTGGCCAATGTAATTGGTATAAGTCTATAACATCAGTTTGGAGACGTTTAAGTGAAGCATCGACGGCTTCAACCACCGCCTGACGGGTAATGTCGCCAGCATCGCGTACCCAAGGTAAGCCGTTACCTGCAATTTTAGTTGCAATGACAAGGTCATCACGTTTGTCTTTATTACGCGCTAACCAATTACCGATGATCTCTTCTGTTTTACCGTAGGTGTCTGGAGAAGGTGGTACGGCATACATTTCTGCGGTATCAATAAAGTTAACGCCTTTATCTAATGCATAGGCGATTTGTTCATCGGCATCGGCTTGGTTGTTTTGCATACCCCATGTCATGCTACCTAAGCAGACACGAGATACATCAATACCACTTCGACCAAGTGGGCTATATAGCATAATAGATCCTTGTTAATCGCTAGAATGGGCTTTAAGTGCAGTTAATAACTCATCATTTAACTGGGCTTTTTTACCCGTTTTAAAATTAAACATAACCACTTGTGATGAGCCAATTGTTGTTACTGTGTCTTGGCTCTCACTAAATACAGTGTAATGCATCATAAAACGATCTTGTTCAATATCACTAATCTTAACACCAACATGCACTGTATCAGGAAATGTCACCGGACGTTTATAGCGAGCATTGTTTTCGCTGATCACCGGGCCGACACCTGTTACTTGTAAATCTTTAAGAAAGCCTAGTTGAGTAAAAAAATCGATACGGGCAGTTTCAAAGTAACGAAAATACACCACATTATTGACGTGTTGCAGGGCATCCATTTCACCCCATGCAACATTAATTTTTGTTCTGATAGGATGTTGTTCTATAAACGATTGCATAGTAAATCTTAGTTGATTGTGAGAAAACTTAGGTTAGCAATATGCTGCTTTTAGCTCAAGGAAATTAGAAAAGTCAGTAGATTGTGCTAGATTTATAAGTTCACGCTTACGTAAAGTGTGAGCAAAATGAACACACATTAAAGGACCTTAATTATGCAGCAACTAACCTTGAGGGTGATAAAGTGGATCGCACTTTTCATCTTACTTGCTCTAGCTTTGCTCTGTTATAGCATGGGCACAATGTCAGGATTTATCGCTTTAATTGTCGTGGGCTTGTTATTAGAAGCCGCGTTTTGGTTATTTGGTTCACGGCTTATCAGCCGTAAAAAGCCAAACCAACAAACAAGCCAAACCTCTTAGCTTGCACTCTCAGAAAGTTTAAATATAATAACTGTATATATAAACAGTTGTTATATTCCTGATGAAAAAATTCATTCATATCGATATGGACTGCTTTTATGCAGCTGTAGAGATGCGTGATAACCCCGCGCTTGCCAATGTGCCACTGGCTATAGGCGGTAATAGTCGTCGCGGAGTGCTTTCAACAGCCAACTATATTGCCCGTAAATATGGTGTTCGCTCGGCGATGTCTAACTATCATGCCAAGCAATTATGTCCTGATTTGGTTATCGTGCCTGGACGAATGCAGGTCTATAAAGAAATCTCAACGCAAATTCGTGCTATTTTTGCAAAGTATACTGACCTTATTGAGCCTTTATCTTTAGATGAAGCCTATCTAGATGTAACCGACAGTACTGCTTGTAGGGGCAGTGCTACGCTGATGGCACAGCAAATTCGCCAAGAAATCTATGATACGACGGGGTTAACCGCATCAGCAGGCGTTGCACCGATTAAATTTATTGCCAAAATTGCCAGTGATGAAAACAAGCCTAATGGTCAGTTTGTCGTATTGCCTGATCAAGTTGATGACTTTTTGGCGAGTTTACCGCTTGGCAAAATTCCCGGCGTTGGCAAGGTGACATTAGAAAAGCTGCAACTTAAAGGGCTTTACACAGGGGCTGATGTGCGCGCGAAAGGGGTTAACTGGATGCAGCAACACATTGGTAACTTTGGCGTGTCATTATATCAAAAGTGTGCAGGTGAATACGTTGGCAAAGTCTCGACTGAGCGAGTACGTAAGTCACTCAGTGTTGAGCATACCTATGAATACAATAAAAATAATTTAGACGAGTGTTTAAGCCAGTTACCTCGTTTGATGGACGAATTAACTCGTCGCCTTGATAAACAGCAATTAAGCAACTGCATCAATAAGTTATCGGTAAAAGTAAAATTTGCCAACTTTGTTGTTACCAGTGCCGATCAAAGCCACCACCAATTAGACGAACGCATTTTTGCTGAGTTAATGAGCAAAGCCTATGAGCGAGGTAATAACCAGCCAGTGCGCCTGCTAGGGATAGGTGTCGGAATAAAGAGCCAAGCGCATGAGCATTTTCAGCTGAGTATATTAGACTAAAGGTTAACACCTTGGTGCTTGAAAGTTTGTTAGTGTCTAGTTGGGGTGCTAGGCCTATCTAGTTCAACACCTTAGACAACATTATAACTTAAAAAGAGAGATGACTATGCAATCGGTCGTAATCGTGCTGCTCGGAATAGTCGGTATGTTGTTCGGATGGTTCTTTTATTCGAAATTCATCGCCGAAAAAATATTTAAAATGGATGATAATTTTATCACACCAGCTCATGAACTTGAGGATGGTGTGGATTATGTGCCAACCAACAAAGTTGTGTTATGGGGCCACCATTTCACCTCTGTTGCAGGTGCTGCGCCAATTGTTGGCCCTGCGATTGCCGTATATTGGGGCTGGGTGCCTGCGGTACTTTGGGTGGTATTTGGTACTATCTTTTTTGCTGGTGTTCACGACATGGGGGCTCTATGGGCCAGTGCGCGTAACAAAGGCAAATCAATGGGCGCTTTATCTGAAAGCGTAATCGGTAAACGCACCCGTGCGTTATTTATGATTGTGGTGTTTTTAGTGCTGCTGATGGTGAATGCGGTATTCGGTGTGGTAATAGCCAAATCATTTGTATCACAGCCTAACGCGGTATTCCCTGCTTGGTCAGCGATTGTTGTGGCCTTAGTAATTGGCCAGTTGCTACGCCGTAAAGTGTCGTTAATTCCGCTTTGTTTAATCGGTGTAGCGATTCTTTATTACACCATTTACCTTGGTAGTAGCATGCCGATTGCGTTACCTGATGAAATGTTCGGCTTAAGTGCTAATGCGAACTGGATCATTATCTTATTTATTTATGCGGCTATTGCTTCATTATTGCCGGTATGGATGCTGTTACAGCCACGTGACTTCATCAACGGTATGCAGTTATTAGTGGGATTAGTGCTGCTTTATGGTGCGGTATTTATTTCAATGCCTGATATCACAGCGCCTGCGTTTAATACCCAAACGGCGGTAGATACACCAAGTATTATTCCATTGCTATTCGTGACCATAGCCTGTGGTGCGGTATCTGGTTTCCACGGTATTGTGTCATCAGGTACTAGCTCTAAGCAGCTTAATAAAGAAACTGATGGTCGCTTTGTTGGTTACTTAGGTGCAGTAGGCGAAGGTATGCTTGCGCTTATTACATTGGTTGCAGTAAGTGGTGTTGCACTTGCGGTATCACCAGAAGAATGGCACGAAATATACAGTCACTTAGGTGCCGGTAGTGTGAGCGCCTTCATTAATGGTGGCGCTAACTTAATTGAAAATGGTTGGGGTATCTCACAAGAAGTGGCATCAACCTTACTTGCTGTAATGGTTGTGTTGTTTGCGGGCACTACGATGGACTCTGGCGTGCGTCTGCAGCGTTATATCATCCAAGAGTGGGGCGATATTTATAATATCAGTATCATTCGTAACGGTATTGTAGCTACGCTAGTTGCAGTACTTAGCTGTTTATTACTTGCCTTTGGTGCTGGTGGTGCTGACGGTAGCGGCGGTATGATCATTTGGCCGTTATTCGGTTCGACTAACCAAATCCTTGCAAGCTTAACCTTACTGGTTATCTCGGTAATGCTAATTAAAGCGAATCGTCCGGCTAAATACACCTTGATCCCAATGAGCTTCGTATTAGTTATGGCGTTCTTTGCTGGTGTTATCAAACTTGGTGAATACTACCAACAAGGTAACTGGTTACTGGTGACACTTGATTTGTTAGTACTGGTAGTGAGTGTTCTGGTTATGCTTGAAGCTTGGTCTGTGATTGTTAAACATCGTAAAGATTCAACACAGGTTACAGAGCAGTAAACTTAGCTTGCCAGCCTTATAGTTAGCTATCTTACTTGGCTGGCAATAGCGCTCTAAATCAATGATAATAAGGTCCTATGTTTCTAACAGCAGGACCTTTTTTATGGCATACCCTCATGCAGTTGCAGCCCCTCAATTAGCGGATGCAGATCACGATGCATTGATTATTATCGGTGATGATTTTTCTTCTTTAGCGGACGCAAGCTTAAGCCAAGCTATTAACACTCAACAAGCTGTAGACGCGCGTATTGGCAAACAAGTAACATTACTTGTAGTTGACTCAAAACGTGTTATTTTAGCGCCTACAGGTCCTCTAAACCGTGATTATGATGATGTACGTCGTTACTTTGACGCGGCAAAGCAAGGTGTACTAGAAGCGAAAGCATCGGGTAGCACTCAGCCTGCTATTTTACTTGCAAATGTAAATCAAGACAGCCGTTACAAGCATGCCCTTGAAGTGGCGTATTTAGGTGCTTGCCAAGCGCTGTGGCAACCTCTTGAAGCACGTGAGTTCCACGGTCAGGCGATTGAACCAATCAGCCAAATTAGCCTAGTGGGCGCAGATGACGCGATGAGCAAAGCCCTTAATGCCATTGCAGCAGGTCAATACGCTGCACGTGACTTATGTGGTACAGAACCTGAGCGTATGGCACCACCTCGTTTTGCAGATTATTGCGTTGAGTTATTTGCAGGTAGTAAGGTGTCTGTAGAAGTGATTTCAGATATCAACACCATCGATAAAGATTACCCAATGATGAGCACCGTAGCACGCGCATCTTACGCTGTTGAGCGTCATCACCCACGAGTTGTAAAACTAGAGTATGTTCCTGAAGGCGACGTTGAGCGCACCTTAATGTTTGTTGGTAAAGGTTTAGTTTACGATACCGGTGGTGCAGACCTTAAAGTGGGTGGCTTTATGGCAGGTATGAGCCGCGATAAAGGCGGTGCAGCTTCGGTTGCAGGCTTTATGAAATCAGTGGCTGACTTTGCTCCTAAAGGCGTAAAAGTAATTGCTTACTTAGCCGTAGTTCGTAACTCAATTGGTTCTGATTGTTTCGTACCGGATGAAATCATTACCAGCCGTGAAGGTGTTCGTGTTCGTATCGGTAACACAGATGCTGAAGGTCGTTTAGCAATGGGCGACTTACTAAGCGAAATGAAAGATCGCGCCCTAAACGAAGTGAACCCTGAGCTATTCACTGTTGCAACTCTAACCGGTCACGCAGCACGTGCTATGGGCCCTTACAGTGCGTATGTTGAAAATGGTCCTGCTCGTGCAGCTAAAATTTCTCGTCAAATTGCTGACCTAGGCGATTTATGGGCTGATGGTGCAGAAGTATCACGCAGCCGTCGTGAAGATTATGACTTCATTCGCCCTCGCACGTTAGCTGACGATGTATTATCAAGTAACAATGCAGCTTCTGCAGTGACAGCTCGTGGTCACCAATTTCCAATGGCATTCTTAGCTATTGTCGGTGGTTTAGATAAACATGGCACTGAATCAGCACAACCATTACCGTATGTTCATATGGATATCGCAGGCAGTGGTGTAGAAGGTGGTGATTGGCAACATGGTAAGCCTACCGCAGCAACAGTAAGCAGCTTATTCGCTCGTTATTGTTTATAAGCTAAAAGCTATAAGTTTGAAAAGCCCCGCACAGCTGTACGGGGCTTTTTTTGTGGTGTTAGTCGAGCTTGAAACGGTTAACGACATCACTTAATGCTTGTGAACTTTGTTTTAAGTTTTCACTGGCGTTCGATAGCCCTTCGGTATTCGACAGTGATTGCTCAGTTGATTGCGAAAGCTCATTAATCCGTAAATTAACCTCATCTGCGGCGCTGGTTTGTTGCTCGGTAGCGCGGGCGATTTGGCTGTTCATATCTTTGATAATAGTGACAAGTCGCTCAATCTCACTCAGTGAACTATTTGCTTCACCTGCCTGTGAAACTGTTTCGCTTGATAATTGTTGGCTTGCTGATACAGCATCAACAGCAGCTTGTGCGCCGGTTTGTAGTTTACTGATCATGGCTTGAATTTCATCGGTACTTTTACCTGTACGGCTTGCCAAAGTTCGCACTTCGTCAGCTACAACGGCAAAGCCTCGACCTTGCTCACCAGCACGTGCTGCTTCAATGGCTGCATTGAGTGCCAGTAAGTTGGTTTGCTCTGCAATGCTGCGGATAACATCAAGTACTGAGCCTATGTTGTTACTCTCTGCAGCGAGGTCGGCTGTTACCTTACTAACTTGTTCAATATTATGCGACAGGGTCTCAATGGCGGTAATGGTCTTGTTAAGAACCTGCTTACCCGCTTCTGCATTTTGCGCGGCTTCATTAGCGGCATGCTCAGCTTGATCGGCATTTTGACTGACATCGTGAATTTGATGAGTCATTTGTTCCATTGCGGTTGCTACTTGAGTCGAGCTGTCGTTTTGTAGCTCAATAAAAGAGTGATTTGTTTTACTGGCATCATCAACGCTATGGGCAAACTGATTTACTTGATCTGCATTGTGGGCAACATGTTTCAGTGACTCACGCATTTTTGCGGTGTACAAATTAAAGTAGCGCGATAAACGAGATACTTCATCATTGCCATTTTCATCAAGCTTTTGGGTTAAGTCGCCTTCACCTTGTGAGATGTCTTTCATCATGTCGGCAGCAAGTTGTGTCGGTCGAAGAATGCTATTGGCAATTAGGTAGCTTAGCGCAACTAGTAGGGCAATGATCACTAGCGCGGTAATAATCACATGATTACGTAGCGAAGAGAATGCCTCTTCAATGGTATCGATGTAGACACCAGAGCCTACAATCCATTGCCATTTATCAAAGCCTTTTACGTAGGCAATTTTATCAACTGGCTCGTCTTTACCTGGCTTTGGCCATTTATAAGGAATAAAACCTTCACCTTGTTTTTTGACAATATTAACCATGTTGACAAATAACGGCACGCCGTCTGGATCTTTACTGCCGGCTAGTGATTTACCATTTAATTCGGGCTTAAATGGGTGCATGACCATAACGGGTTGATAATCATTAATCCAAAAGTAATTGTTATCGTCGTAACGAAGTGCAGAAATTGTTTCGAGGGCTGCTTGTTTGGCTTGTTGTTCACTCAGCTTACCTTGCTCGAATAAAGCATAGTTATGCTCGATAATAGAGTGAGCAGACTCAACAAGGTTTTTGGTTTTTATGTATTGCTCTTGTTTTAGCGAGCTAAACTGCTGCATCAAACTTGAGACACTCAAAAATATTAAACCTATCACTACCACACTCACTAACATGGCGAGGCGCTGAAAGATCGTAAAACGGCGTAAGTAATTCATGTGTATTCCTTCGTCATGCTCTTAAGAGCAATGTATTAAGCGTAGCCAAAATAGGTCGAAAATCTAGTTAAATAGTAGAATACATTGAGACAAAAAAAAGGCTGATTTAACAATCAGCCTTTAGTCTAAGTTACCGAAATTAAAAGTGATTACTCAACGTTAAAGTGTCGGTTAAAGAAACTTGTGATAGTTTGGTGTAAGTGCGTTTGTACGCTTTTGCCACGTAAACTGTGTTTTGAGCCCGGGTAAGTCATCATTTCGAACTGCTTTTCTTGATCTTGCAGTTGTTTGAATAACTTAGTGGCATGAGTGAATAACACGTTATCATCAGCCATCCCGTGATAAATCATCAGCGGGCCTTTTAAACCTTCAGCATAAGGGAAAACAGCACTTGCTTCGTAACCTTTAGCATTCGTTGCAGGGTGACCTACATAACGCTCTGTGTAGTGAGTGTCGTAGAGTGCCCAATCAGTTACTGGCGCTCCAGAAACACCCGCTTTGAAGTAATCGCCCGCTTTAAACATGGTCATAAGCGCCATGTAACCACCGTAGCTGTGGCCATAAATGCCAATACGCTCAGGATCAACGTAATCAAGGGTACGTAAAAACTCAACGCCTTTGATTTGATCTGCTACTTCTGCAACACCTAAATGTTTATAAATTACGTCTTCAAACTTTTTACCACGGTTGTATGAACCACGGTTATCAAGTTGGAAAATAACATAGCCTTGTTGTGCCATGTACTGGAAGTACAAGTTTTTACTACGCCAGCTGTTCGTTACACGTTGGGCATGAGGACCGCCGTAAACGTTAACAATAACCGGGTGCTTTTTACCATCTTGGTAATTAGTTGGCTTGAATAAACGATAATGCATGATTTGCCCGTCTTCAGCCGTTAACGTGCCGTACTCTGGAGTGATTAAATCAGCTAGGTAAGGCGTTAATGGGTGTGATTTATCTAACTTGTTTTCTTCAAGCCAAGTGATAAATTCGCCATTAATTTTACGTAATGCCGCAGAGCCAGGCTTATTCACTGATGAGCTGTTATCGATAAAGGTTTTGTTATCTTTAGCAATTACTACATTGTGGTAAGCACCAAGCTCAGTTACGCGTTTAATTTCGCCTTTTTTGAATAGCGGTACGCTGTAAAGGTGGCTCTCGAGAGCTGTGTCTTTACGACCCGCAAAATAAACGATGCCTTTTTTCTCGTCGATACCTTTTAAGCTATCAACTACCCATTCACCTTGAGTGATTTGACGGATCATTTCACCGTTTGTGCGATATAAATAAAGGTGTTTAAAACCGTCGCGCTCAGATGCCCAAACAAAATGTTTTTTATCGTTTAAGAACTGCAAATCAAAGTGCAGGTTAATCCAAGTATCGCTGGTTTCTTTTAGGGCAACTGTTTGCTTTTTAGTTTCGCTATTATAAAAACGTAATTCTAAGTTATGTTGCGAGCGGTCTTGCCACTGGTAAGAAAGCGTTTTGTTATCCTTTAACCATTTAGCTCTGGCAATATAAATATCTTGCTCGTCGCCTAAATCAACCCAGTCGGTTTTTTGATTGTTGATGCTCACAACACCTAACTGGATTTTAACGTTGTCGGTACCAGTAAACGGGTAGCGTTGGTTGAAAAGCTTTACTTCATCAGCGTAAATTTCATTACGAATAGCTTCTTTTACTGGGCTCTCATCAACACGGGTATAAGCGATTTTAGATTCATCACCTGACCACCAGTAGCCAGTCATACGGCCCATTTCTTCTTGCGCAACAAACTCGGCCATACCATTTTTAATTACGCCGCCGCCATCTTTACTTAATTGGATTTCTTGACCCGTCTTTAAGTTAAGAGCGTACAGGTTTTGCTCACGAATAAATGACACATAGTGCCCTTTTGGTGAGAAACGCGCATCGGTTTCAAATGCTTCTGTGTCCGTTAATTTACGGCTTTTAGCTGAATTAAGCTCATAATAGTAAAGGTCGCCATTAAGCGGGAATAAAAGCGCTTTACCATCTTTTGACCATTTATATTCTAAAATCCCTTTGCCAAAAATACGCTGGCGCTCACGACGTGCTTTTTCTTCGTCAGATAAGTTTTCAGGGCCAGAAAATAGTGCTGCAGAATCAACTAATAGGCGGTTTTTGTTATCTTTTAAATTGTACTCCCATAAGTCGTAGCGGTTGTAATCATCCGTCTTACCTTGCAGGTAAGTTACACGACTGCCGTCTGGAGAAAATTTAAGTTGTACAGGGGCTTTGCCTGCTAAGCTTGGATCGTCAAAAATACGTTCAAGAGTGAGGGGGTCAGCGGTCACACTGAATGCTGTTGCCACGACTGGCAAAGCAAGTGAGAGAGATTTAATTTTTTTTAGCACAGGAGTACCTTCGCTCGAATAAAAACTGCAACGATGGTAATGGTAAGCTTAGTCAACTGCAACAAAATGCTATAAAGTAGGGTATGTTTACCCAATATCAAAGGATTTATTGATGAAAAATACTGACACGCCGTTTTCTTTGGCCCCAGAATTACAACGCGACTGCATCGAACTTGCTGATTGGCCACTGTGTAAAGTATTGCTGATGAATGATAGCCAATACCCTTGGTTTATTTTAGTGCCAAGAGTCGCTGGTGTTAAAGAAATTATTGATCTTTCTGAAGAACTACAAATTACCTTATTACAAGAATCGGGCAAACTCAGTAAACTATTACAACAGGTATTCAACCCAGACAAACTAAATGTGGCGGCATTGGGTAACATGGTGCCGCAATTACATGTTCATCATATTGCACGTTATACAGCCGATGCGGCTTGGCCAACACCAGTTTGGGGAAAATTACCCGCAGTGCCTTACACTGATGAACAAATTTCCGCATTAAAAGCGCATTTTTAAACTATTTGTTCTAGTAAGATTGGACTAAGCTAAATGAGTGATGCGTAAAGGGGTACAGAATAAATGAAACACACAGTGTTTGCCATGTTGCTTATTCTGAGCTCTTTTTCGTGTTTAGCAAAAAGCTATTACTTTGTTGGTAGTCATTTTCCTGCGATTTTAGAACAAGATCAGCAGGGCACAGTGGTTGGCTTAGGTGCCGATATTGCCCACGAAATTTGCAGGCGTTTAGGGCACGAGTTGGTTATCGATATCATGCCACTAAAACGCGCTTTAAAAATGGTAGAGCAAGGTCAAGCTGATGCCATTATAGGTCCTTACAAATCTATTATACGTCAGCAGTATATGCAATTTAGTGACTTACCTTTTTACGAAGACCCGATTGTTTTATATACCAAAAAGAACAATGATGTGACTTGGGTTGGAAACTTTGCCAGTTTACGAAAAGATATTATTGGTACCATTCGAGGTTGGAACTATGGTCCTGAATTTAAACGTAACGAGGCAAACTTATCGCTATCTGAAGTGGGTAATGTGCGGGCTAGTTTTTTACAGTTGATGCATAACCGAGTTGATTTAATACTTACCCATCCTCGCGCAGCAATGCCTGTGATCGAAAGCTTAGGTATCGATGATAAAGTCATAATGTTATCGCCGCCGGTGACGGTTAATCAGGGCTACTACGGCTTTAGTAAGCAACGCGAACTCGATGAATTTATTGAAGCTTTTAATACTGAGTTTCAAAAGATGCTGATCAACGGGGATATTGTAGAGCTAAACTCCAAATATGGTTTGAACTTCATCGCACACTAGTTGTGTTTTACTAGGGGTCAGGCAATAAAAAACGCTGCAATTGCAGCGTTTTTAATATTAAAGAAGCATTAACCTTAAAGGCCTAATACTTCTTTACCTTGTTTGAAAGTAACATCAACAGGGATGTTAGCTTGGCTTAGTTTTTCTAAGTCTTTAGCTAGTTCAGCTTTGATATCGCCATGAGTTGCGATTAGCTGATCAACTTTTTGGTAATCACCGTCACCTTGAATAGTAAGGATTAGGTTAGATAGTTTCTCCATTGCTTGACTCATTTTCTCCATGTTAACGCTGTATAAGCCGTCAGCATTTTTAGAGAAGGCGCCTTCTTCAGCGAAGAAGTTAAAGCGGATCATGTTCGCTTTACCGTGTGCGCTTGATGCACCAAAACGCACTGAGCGGAAGATACCGGCCATAAAGGTGATGTAGTAATCTTCTAATGTGCCCTCTGTGATCTCACCTTTCTTAAGCAATTGCTCAACCATGTAAAGACCTAAGATATCCGCTTTACCTTCTTCAAGGGCACTTGCATGCTCTTGGAGTGATTGGCGAACAGTTCCTTTACCAGTGATCGTGTTTTTAATACCTAAACCGTGAGCTACTTCGTGGAACATAGTGTTTGCGAAGAAAGCATCAAAGGTAATGTGTTTACGTTGTTCAGGAACAATTAACTGCTCTGAAATTGGCACTAAGATTTTATCGAATTTAGCGCGCATTGCGTTTTTAAGCTGTAAACGACGTGTGCCTTTTTCTAGCTGTACTTGTTCATCATTTGGCAGGTTGATAGCAATTGTTTTACTACCTGCATTTGAGTGGCCTGCGTAATACACAACATCATACGCATTTAGGTCAGCATCAGAGCCAGGGACTTCTTGTTTGTATTTTTCGTCTACAGGTAAACCTTTTTGTAGCTCAGGTAAGAAAGCGGCAAATTTAGCTAAGCGCTCGCTCCATGCTAAATCTTTAATAAGTACATAAGATTCATACGCTGCACGGTAACCAAATAGTTGATCTTCATAAGTTTCGATAGGACCAATAACCACGTCAATTGGATTATTCTTCATATCCATCCATGCAAAATCAGAAGGTTGGAAGTCATCACTTACTAGTGCTTCTGCGCGCATGCTAAGATAGTTAGCGAATTCTTTGTCATCAGCAAGCGTACTTGCTTCACGTAACAAGTTAGCTGCTTTTTCAAGTTCTTGTGCGTACTCAACTGAGTAAGCCACACTGTAAAGCTGGCCTTTTTCGTCACGTTTTATCACCGAATAAAGACCTGTTTTGTCATCAACCGTTGCGTTGTTTAACTCTTCTTTAGTGATATCGCTTGGATAAAATTCAGCACCTAGTGGTTTTTCTTCATAGCCCGATAAGAAAACTTGGTCGCCGTTTAAGCGATCCCAAGGGCCATAGTTGATATCTGCAAACTTCTGAACTTTTTCATCATTAATTTTTGCAAGGAAAGCGTCTTTGTTATCACCAAATGCTTGACGCCAGAATAGCTCATCCATAATTTTTGATGCATCAATTAATTTGCCAACCATTTGCTTTTGGTTGTCACTTAAATGGCTTAGGTCAGAAGTAAGCGTGAAGTCTGTGTATATGTCTAAACGGCTTTTCTCTGCATTGATTAGTTGTGGGTTGTTTTGTTCAGTACTTTGTTTTGTTTGCTCTGCAGCAGGCTTAGTTTGAGAAGTGCTAGCTTGCTCGTCAGAACATGCGCCAAGAAAAACAGCACCTGATAAGATAAGTGCTTGGCTAATTTTATTTAATGTCATTTTTTTTGCCCGTTAAAAAGTGAGAGTCATTGCTTAGAAAACGAAAAGTCTATGCATTAAAGCAAACCTGACATATATATGGCAAGTTTACTACGCTAGAAGCAATATTTATTTATGAGTTAGGAAGTTAAAAAATATAAAAATAGATAATTTCTGTGAATTTCTTAACTTTAGCGCTAAGTTAGACAATACTAAAACTATAACTAATCTAATAATGTCAGTCATTAGTCTGTCTTTGTTTGGGCGGGCTAATCCAAGAGGATGGCACACATATGTCAACAGAAAATGCATTACTGACCATATTGGTCGACAGAATAAATAACGACACTTTAGTGTTACCTACCTTACCGGAAGTTGCAGTAAAGGTTAGGCAAGCCGCGGATAATCCCGAGGTAAACTTGATGGATATGGCAGATGTCATTTCTCATGATCCAGCATTATCAGCACGAATGATCAAAGTTGCGAATAGTGCTTTTATGGGGCGCTCAGTTAAAGTCACAAATCTACACCAAGCGGTAACACGAATTGGTCTTCGTCAAATCAAAAACATTGCTACCGCAATGGCAATGGAACAGCTGTTTGTATCGCACAATGAGCTGATCAAAGGCTATATGGACAAGGCATGGCAAAAAACGCTTAAAGTAGCGTGCCACTCAATTACCTTAATGGACTTCTTTTTACGCAGAAACAAGCAAACCTCGCTTAATCGCGACACAATCACCTTAGCGGCATTAGTTTATAACATTGGTGTACTGCCAATTTTAACTGAAGCCGAAAAGCACCCAGAGGTGTTCGCAAACCCAAGTTTCCTTGCACATGCTATCCAAAAATTAGGTGGCAAAGTAGGTGGTGCAATTATGCGTGCTTGGGGCTTTACTGATGAGTTTGTAGAAGTTGCTGAAAGTTGGGCAAATCCAAACTATCGTCCAGAACATATCTGCTATGTTGATTTCATTCGTATTGGCGCAATTTTAGAAGGGATTTTACAGGTTTCTGATAAGTCAGCAGCATTACAAACCTACATGGATAAAGGCGTGATTGAATCACTTGATATGTTCAGTGAAGATGAATATCACGATATGCTTAACGAAGTAAAAGCGATTTTTACTGACTAATTTAAACAAAAAGCGCGACTTAGTTAGTCGCGCTTTTAGTGTTAATTAACCTAAGAGTTAATTTTATAAATCTTCCTTGTCGCCTAAGCCTTGAGTCAGCTCTTCTAGCATTTGCTTAATTTCTTCTGACGCTAAGATAAAGTCAGCATCAAGTTTTACTGCCATATCTTCTTTTGGAATGTCAGCGTTTTCTTCTTTTAGTGTTTCTGAGTAGCTTAAACGTTTAATCGAGCCATCGTTTTGCAGCATGAATTTGACGCGCTCTTGCCAATCAAGAGCAAGCTTAGTTACACGCTTACCATTTTCTAAATGAGACTTAACTTCGTCACATGATAAATCATGGCCTTTTAATTTAACCTGAGCGCCACTGTCATCTGCTTCTTCAAGTTCTGCATCGTTACCGATTGAAAAGCCTTCAGGCGTACTGAAATTAGTTAACCAATCAGTTAAAAATACATCTAAATCATAATTAGCAAATGCAGGTACGACAGGAAGTGTGCCAAGTGATTTACGAAGTAGGGCTAAAAGCTCTTCTGCTTTATTAAAGCTTGCGCTGTTAACAACAACCCAGCCATTCTTTTGGTCGATAAACGCAAACTGTAAGCTCGATTTTTTGAATGCTTGAGGTAGTAACGTGTGTAGAATATTTTCTTTTAGTTCGTCTTTTTCTTTTTTCTTAACTGGGCGGTTTTCTTCCGCTTCTATTTGCTCAACTTTTTCTGCAACCATTTCATTGATAACGGCAGCTGGCAGCACTTTTTCTTCACGCTTTGCGCATACTAAAATGCTGTCTTGAGAGAAGTGAGACAGGGTTTGCCCATGCTTACCAAACGCTTTTGTCCAACCAAAAGTTGAAAGCTCTTGGCCGGTACATGAACGAAACAGGTCTTGCTCTAGGGCTTTGTCGAAGTCTTCTTGAGAGTATGAAACGTCTTGTTTAAAACGGTAACAGATAAGGTTACTAAACCACATAATTAGGCTAATCCTTTCAATAAATTTGCCCAATCATAGCAATAAAAAACTGATGCCGAAATGAATCATTTCGGCATCAGCTCTATTTGCTTATGAGTTAAACATTGAAAGAGGTTTTGGCATGTTTTTCGGAAAACTAATATGGTAGTGCAAGCCTTTACCGACTTCGCTTGATACCTCAATATCGCCACTTAGGGTTTGTTTAACGAGGTTAAAGGTAATATGTGTGCCCAAACCACTGCCGCCTTGGTCGCGTTTAGTAGTAAAGAATGGGTCGAAAAGCTTTTCTAATTGCTCTTTTGATACGCCATTACCATTGTCTTTAAAGTCGATGACAACTTCGTCATCTTCTTCTTTGATAACAATATCAATAACACCACTTTCAATACCTTCAAAACCATGAATGAGTGAGTTCATAATCAAGTTTGTGAAAATTTGGCTGATAGCACCCGCAGGTAGGTTAAGCGTTAAATCATCAGGGCAATCTAAATTAATGTGATGCGATGTTTTTTTGAGTTTTGGATGTAAAGAGCGGATCACTTCACCTAAATACTCTTTAAAATTAATTGTTCGTACCGCTTCACTGGCTTGGTCGACTGCAATTTGCTTGAAGCTTGCAACCAGCTCAGAAGCACGGTCTAAGTTACTGGTGAGTAAGCTGGTGCTTTGTTTAGCATCATTAATAAATTCTTCCAGTGCTTTTGGCGACAGAGTCTTATCTTTGTAAGCTGCTTCAATTTGGTCTAAGCGCTCTTGTAAAAAGGAAGTTGCAGTAACACCAATCCCAATAGGTGTATTAACATCATGAGTAATACCTGCAACTAAGCCGCCTAACGCAGCCATTTTTTCTGAGCCTACTAAGCGCTCTTGTGCCATATTAAGTTCATCAAGGTAGCGTTGTAACTCAGTTTGCTTAGTTATTAGCTCTTGTTCAGTTTGCTTACGTAAATCGATTTCTTCAGTAAGTGTTAGCTTTTGTTTTTCAAGCTCGTATTTTTGTTGCTGCAAGTCCATCATAGCTTGGCTTAGGTTTGATGTTTTGCGTGCGACTTCTTGTTCTAACTGCAAGTTATGTTGGTCGAGCTTTTCATTACTTATCAAAAGTTCTTTTTGGGTATGTTCGAGCTCTTCACGGTAAAGTACCACTTTATCAATTAAGCGGTTGAAAGATTCTTCCATTACTTTTAATTCGTTATGCTCAACGGTTTTGATCTCGATATGGCGACCTTCTAAATCGTTTAGTTCTAGATCTTCAATTTGTTCTGTGAACTGTGCCAATGGCTCGGTTAAGCGCTTTCTAAATGCGAGTAAGAAAAGAATGATCAAAAAGGTGGTTTTGATCATCGCATTTCCGATTAAAAAATAGATAGAAATCATGATGCGGCTAAATACCACTTCACGGCTTGAGAATAGGGTTACGTCGCCTACTTGGGTTGTTTTACCCGAGAATTCAAAAATAAGTGGGAATGTATAACCAAATAAACCCGACGGCGTATCTTCGATAATTGCTTCTTCTTGAACTAACTGTTGACTGTAAAGCTCATGAATATCTAACGAACGCCCTAATTGTGAGAGTACCTCACCACTATCATCACGCACAATAATGCCTTCGATCATAGGGATTGCCAGTAGGCCCTCAGCCGTCGTGATGGTTTGTTTATCGTTCAGTTCCCAAATTGCACGGGTTAAACTACGGCTAAATGTTTTTTGTAAAGTAGTTAACTCGTCGCGAATGTAATCTTTTGTATTAACGTACTCAGCAATAACCTGTCCACACGTCACCACGAAGGTTAGTAAAAAGTAGACAGAGAGCACATTTGTTAATAATTCTTTTGACAGGCTTTTTTGTAGCATGGAATATCCATAGCTCCTTGGTGACAATTGTAATACATTCAGCTAGTTCTAAAGTTAGCTAATAAATGGTTAAAAAGAAATAAATATATCCTTTTTTACTGGAACATTTATAAATTGTTAGTATTTTTTGAAAAAGCTTAGCCTTACTGCGCTTTAAAAATTGTGTTATAAATTTATTTCACCTTTAACTTTTTTAACATTAGCCTTTTTTAATGTTGTATTTGCTACAGCAAAGATTTTTATTTCATGAATAATCCTAATTTTTCAGTACTGGTCTGTGATGACTCAAATATTGCCCGCAAGCAGGTAGTGCGCTGTTTAGGGGATTGCTTGAATGCAGATATTCAACAAGCAACCAATGGGCGTGAAGCACTTGCGTTACTGCGCGAACATAATTTTGATCTACTCTGTTTAGATTTAACCATGCCTGAACTGGATGGAGTCGCTGTGCTTGAATCTATTAAAGCAGAGAAAATAGAATGCTTTGTAATAGTTATTTCGGCTGATATTCAGACTGAAATGAAGCAAAGAGTAGTAAAGTTGGGCGCCATTGATTTCATTGATAAGCCAATAGATCTTGTTCGTCTAAAAGCAACTTTGCATAAATTTGGTATTCATTAATCTTTTAAATAACACAAACGCATAATTTATCTTTTCTTTAAGGGTTGACAGCCTGACTACATTTAAGGCAGTCTAGAGTCTATGAAAACATTTAATCACGCAACGACCATTATTATTACAACCATCATCCTTACTGGATAGTGGCATAGGTCGGTGCAACAAATTTATAGGCCTGTGTTCACTAGAACACAGGCCTTTTTCGTTTATGGAATGAGGAAACATAAATAATGCGAGTATTAAAATTTGGTGGGTCGTCCTTGGCCGACTACGCATGTTTGCAACAGGTAGCTCAGTTAGTCAAAGAAGAATTACGCGATGAAATGCTGTTAGTGCTATCAGCTCCAGGTGGTATGACTGATTCATTAGTCGCGTTAGCAAGTACTGCAGAACATGGGCAGGACTTTAGTGAGCTATGGCAAGCATTGGTTGCGCGCTGTGAACAACTAAAAGCTGCTGTTGAAGCTGATTTTGGTCAGGTAGCAAGTTGGCCTAACTTGAATGAACTGAAGAATAAACTAGATGGTGTTGCACTTTTAAAGTGCTGCCCAGACCAAGTACGTGCCTATACTATTAGCTTTGGTGAGCGCGTAAGTGTTGCTTTGATGGAGTGCATGCTTAAACAAAGCAATGCTCGCTATCTAGAAGCGACTGATTGTATTGCCTCTGTGGGCGGCTACATTGATGCTGAAGCTGACTTGGCTGCAAGTAAGTTGCGTTTTCAAGAAGCACTAAAAGCTGCACCGAGCACTATTTATATCATGCCGGGCTTTACTGCTGCTAACGAACAAGGTGAGCTAACAACACTTGGTCGAAATGGCTCAGACTACTCAGCGGCAATTGCTGCAGCATGTTTAGAAGCCGATGTATGTCAGATCTGGACTGATGTTGATGGCGTTTATAATGCTGATCCGCGTTATATCAAAAAAGCGTCTAAGGTTGATTCACTATCATATAAAGAAGCGATGGAGCTTTCTTATTTTGGGGCGAAGGTATTGCACCCGAAAACGATTTTACCTTGTGCCAAAGCGGGTGTGCCGTGTGAGATCAAAAATACACATAATCCACGTGCTGAAGGCTCAGTGATCAGTAACGACAGTGTATCTAACGAGCCTGTTAAAGCGCTATCAAGTCTACAAAACCTTGCTATGTTAACTGTTTCAGGCCCAGGTATGAAAGGTAAAGTGGGCATGGCATCAAAAGTATTTAATGCACTTGCTCATGACAATGTTTCAATTGTTTTAATCACTCAATCTTCATGTGAATTTAGCATCAGTTTTTGTGTTCATGAAAGCGACCTATCGCTTGCCCTTGAAGCACTTCAGACTGCTTTCGAATTAGAATCACAAGCTGGCCTAATCGAACCAGTTCAAGTGCAGCGTAACCTTGCTATTGTCACTTTAGTAGGCGATAACATGCGTGCTCACAAAGGGTTAGCGGCTAAGTTCTTTGCTTCGTTAGCACAAGCGCAGGTTAACATTGTTGCAATTGCACAAGATTCCACTGAAAGTGCAATTTCAGCGGTCATCGACGGTGAGTTTTGCAACGACGCTGTAAAAGTTTGCCATGAAAATTTCTTTACCCACATTCCTTCAATTGATGTTTTTTTACTTGGTTGTGGTTTGGTTGGTCAAGAGCTTATTCAGCAGTTACAACGCCAACAAGCGTGGCTTGAAAAGCGTAACATTAAGCTGAACTTATACGGTGTTGCTAACTCAAGACAGCTTTACCTTGATAGCGAAGGTATTGCTTTTAATGGCTGGCAAGACAAACTAGCCGAGTCAGAGCAAGCATTTGATTTAAGTTTGGTGGAGCAATTTGTAAAACAAAACCACTTAATCAACCCTGTGATAGTTGACTGTAGTTCGGCCGATAAGCTTGCTGCGCAATATGTGGATTTCTTGAATGCCGGTTTTCATGTTGTTGCTGCTAACAAAAAAGCCAATACTAGCTCATATGCTTACTACCAAGATTTAGTTGCAGCAACACAAAAGAATAATCGTAAATTTTTATACGAAACAAACGTAGGTGCAGGTTTACCGGTACTTGATAATCTTAAATCGCTATTTGGTGCGGGCGATGAACTCATTAAATTCAGCGGTATCTTATCGGGTTCATTATCGTATATGTTTGGTGCACTACAAGATGGTTTATCACTTAGTGAAGCAACATTAAAAGCAAAAGAAAGTGGATTTACAGAGCCTGATCCGCGTGATGATTTATCTGGAACTGATGTTGCTCGAAAACTACTCATCATTGCCCGTGAATCTGGTCTTGAATTAGAACTAAGCGATATCGAAGTTGAATCTGTTTTACCAAAAGGGTTTGCAGAAGATGATTCTGTAGCCGATTTCATGGCAAAACTACCATCACTTGATGCGCAGTTTAACGACCGCATTCAAAGTGCTGCAAGTGAAGGTAAAGTACTTCGTTATGTGGGCACTATTGAAAACGGTCAATGTAAAGTAGGCATTGAAGCCGTAGATAGTAGCCATGCTCTTTACGATATCCGTGACGGTGAAAATGCATTGGCAATCTTAAGTCAATATTATCAACCACGTCCGTTTGTGATTCGTGGTTATGGCGCAGGTGCTGAAGTAACGGCTGCAGGCGTATTTGCTGATATCTTAAAAACGTTAACGCGCTAGGAGCAGGTCATGATCCGTGTATACGCACCCGCTTCAATCGGGAATTTTGCTGTCGGCTTTGATGCACTCGGTGCCGCGCTCGCACCTATCGATGGTACTTTATTAGGCGATGTTGTAGAGGTTAGTGCCGCAGAGCAAGATACTTTTGTATGCTCTGGCGACTATGCCCATAAACTGCCAGCTAATGCTGAAGAAAACTTAGCTTATCAATGTTTAATTCACTTTAAAGAGCACGTTGCGCCGACTATGTCAGCAGTAAAGCTTGAGCTTAAAAAGAATCTACCGATTGGCTCTGGTTTAGGTTCAAGTGCTTGTTCTGTAGTGGCTGCGTTCGCGGCCCTCGATAAGTTCGCCGAAACGAATTTATCCCAAGAGCAACTTATCGAGTTGATGGCTGACTTTGAAGCCATTGTTAGTGGCGGCCGTCATTACGATAACATCACGCCGTGTTATTTAGGTGGTTTGCAATTAACGGGTGAACTCATTCCGAACAAGTCAATTTCGTTACCTGTTGATAATCAATGGTATTACGTAGCGGCTTTCCCTGGTTTTTCACTGAATACCGCAAAAGCGCGTTCGGTCTTGCCAACGCAATTATCAATGCACGACAGTGTTGAATTTGCACAGCGGCTTTCTGCGTTTAGTAGCTTATTGCTCACTGGCCGTTTTGATGCTGCACTATCAATTATGTCTGATGAAATAGCCGAACCGTATCGTGCACCGCTTATTCAAGGCTTTGTCGAAGCGAAAAGTGCTTTACCAGAGCTTGGCGCTGAAATTGTCAGTATTTCAGGTGCTGGGCCAACATTATTTACCGTGTGTAAGAGTCTTGAAGCTGCACAAAAGTGTGCAGCGTGGCTGAATGATAATTACATTAATGAGCAGGGCTTCTGCCATATCTGCCAACTTGATCAACTTGGCACGCGACAGCTTTAAAGAATTTAAGGAATAAACATGCAATTACATAATTTAAAAGATGAAACACAACAGGTGTCGTTTGTGGAAGCGGTAAAAACGGGTTTAGGCCGTAATCAAGGTGTGTTCTTCCCTGATAGCCTATCGCCAATACAAGACATTGATTCTTTATTAGATTTGGACTTTGTTAGTCGGAGTAGTAAGATTTTATCGCACTTAATTGGTGATGAATTACCTGCTGATACCGTCGCACAGATGGTGCAAAACGCTTTTAACTTCGATGTGAAGTTGGTAAAAGTTGAAAAAGACATTTATTGTTTGGAGTTATTTCATGGCCCAACGCTTGCTTTTAAGGACTTTGGCGGTCGTTTTATGGCTGAGTGTCTTGCCCAATTTAACCAAGGCGAAAAAGTCACTATTTTAACGGCCACATCGGGCGATACTGGCGCAGCCGTTGCTCATGCATTTTATAACAAGCCAAATATAGATGTCGTGATCTTATACCCAAAAGGTAAAATATCATTAGCGCAGCAAAAACTATTCACTACTTTAGGTAATAACATTCACTGCTACGCCGTTGATGGTAGCTTTGATGACTGCCAAAGTATGGTAAAACAAGCTTTCTTAGACGATGAAATTAAACAAAAGCTAGGTTTAAACTCAGCGAATTCAATCAACATCAGTCGTTTAGTTGCGCAAGTATGCTATTACTTTGAAGCAATTGCGCAATTACCAAAAGAGCAGCGTAGTAAAGCGCATATCTCAGTACCTAGTGGTAACTTTGGTAATGTATGTGCGGCGATGATTGGTGCTGTACTTGGAATGCCTGTTGCTAAATTAAGTGCCACAACTAATCAAAACGACACTGTGCCACGCTTCTTGCGAAATAAAGAGTGGGCGCCAAATGACACACTTGAGTCTTTATCGAACGCAATGGATGTGAGTAAACCGAATAACTGGCCACGCGTTCAATTTATGCTAGATAACGAATGGTTTAGCTATGATGACTTTTATTCAAGCTGTGTTGGTGAAGAAGAAACAAAAGAGGTGATGAAAAAAATTCATCAGACTGGCTATATCGCAGAACCTCATACTGCAATTGCTTATCAAGGCTTGAAAGAAAATCTAGCTGACGGTAGTGCAGGTATATTTTTAGCGACCGCACACCCTGCTAAATTCAAAGACAGTGTAGAGCAAATTTTAGACATTGAACTGCCAATGCCAAAACCGCTTGCTGATGCATTGGCAAAGCAGTGTTTGGCTGAAGATATTAAGTTTGATTATCAATTGCTTCGAACAGAGCTGCTAAATAAATTAGCTTAATACTAAAAAAAGAGCGGCGAAGCCGCTCTTTTTTAATGAAGTAATGAATGACTATGACGGTTTAAAACTCGCATGCATAAAATGACCACCGCAGCAATACATAGCAAAATACTGATCACTGAGACTAATTCATTTTGTGTCCATTGCATCAAAGTGAAAGCCGAAATAAAAATAATAAATGGTTTAAATTCATAGTAGTAGTTGGACTTTTTTTGTTTAACTCGCTGGCTTATATGATCTGTTCTTCTAGCTTCTGAGCGCATTCGCCAAATGTTAGCGCCTAATAAAAATAAAGTTACACCAATTAATGTTGGTACATAATTATTTGCTAATGTGATGCAGCTCATGCCGAGAAAGAAGTATCCGTAGGGGACTAATTCATATATAGGTTTAGCTAACATGTACTTATACCATCCTTGATATTGACTAGGAATATAAGCTTAGTTCGCTTCTATTGAAACGCAATAAAGCGTTGATAATTTTATCTAGAGTGACATTTTAAAAATATATGTAATATTTTAAATCTATAATTTTTTTTTATGTATCAATAAAAAAATATCATTATTAAAACACTGTGAAATAAATTCAATCCCTGTTTAAATATGTTCATCTTTACAAGATAGGCAAAAGTGCGTTTTAAGCGTACAATACAGCCTTCAAAAAACACCATACACGTTGCCTTAGGAGACCCCATGTTAGAACGTAGCATGAATATTTCGGATTTCGATCCAGAGTTATTTGCAGCCATCACTAAAGAGACGGCTCGTCAAGAAGAGCACATCGAACTGATCGCGTCTGAAAACTACTGTAGCCCACGCGTACTTGAAGCGCAGGGTTCTCAGCTTACCAACAAATACGCTGAAGGTTACCCAGGCAAACGTTACTATGGCGGTTGTGAGCATGTTGACGTTGTTGAGCAACTAGCAATTGATCGTGCAAACGAATTATTCGGCACAGATTACGCTAACGTCCAACCGCATGCGGGTTCACAAGCAAACGCAGCTGTTTTCCAAGCTCTTCTTCAGCCGCATGATACAGTACTAGGTATGAGCTTAGCTCATGGTGGTCACTTAACTCACGGTTCACACGTTAACTTTTCTGGTAAAACGTATAATGCAATTCAATACGGCCTAAATGACGAAACTGGCGAAATTGATTACGCTCAAGTTGAAGCACTTGCATTAGAGCATAAGCCAAAAATGATCATCGCTGGTTTCTCTGCATACTCAGGCGTTGTTGACTGGGCTAAATTCCGTGAAATCGCTGATAAAGTTGGTGCATATTTATTCGTAGATATGGCTCACGTTGCTGGTCTTATCGCAGCGGGTGTATACCCAAGCCCAATTCCTCATGCACACGTTGTTACTACGACAACTCACAAAACATTAGCAGGCCCTCGTGGCGGTCTAATCGTTTCTGCATGTGGTGATGAAGAGATCTACAAAAAGCTAAACAGTGCTGTTTTCCCTGGTGGTCAAGGTGGTCCTTTATGCCACATCATCGCTGCTAAAGCGGTTGCTTTCAAAGAAGCATTACAGCCAGAGTTCAAAGCGTACCAAGCACAAGTTGTTAAGAACGCTCAAGCTATGGTTGAAGTACTTCAAGAGCGTGGCTATAAAGTTGTTTCTGGTAAAACAGACAACCACTTATTCCTTCTTGACCTAATTGACAAAGATATCACAGGTAAAGATGCTGACGCTGCACTAGGTAACGCTAACATCACTGTTAACAAAAACTCAGTACCAAACGACCCACGTTCACCGTTCGTAACGTCTGGTCTTCGTATTGGTTCTCCGGCTATTACTCGCCGTGGTTTCAAAGAAGCTGAGTCAAAAGAGCTTGCAGGCTGGATCTGTGACGTACTAGACAACATCAACGATGAGTCTGTACAAGCAGAAGTAAAAGAGAAAGTTAAAGCTATCTGTAAAAAATTACCAGTTTACGCTTAATTACTGGTTAAACCGTAATTAAGATAACAATAGCGTTGTTTTTTGCTATTATAAAGGCCGCTTAGTAAGCGGCCTTTTTTTGTTTTTTATAAACGGAAGTTGAACCCTATGCATTGCCCTTTTTGCACCGCAAAAGATACCAAAGTAATTGATTCTCGACTTGTTGGCGGTGGTCACCAAGTTAGACGTCGACGTGAATGTAACGAATGCCATGAGCGCTTTACCACCTTTGAAGGCGCTGAACTTGTGATGCCAAGAGTGATTAAGCAAGACGGTAGTCGCGAACCATTTAACGAAGATAAGTTACTCAATGGCTTGCATCGCGCTTTAGAGAAACGCCCAGTTAGCACTGAGCAGGTCGACGAAGTCGTTAACATTATTAAATCTCAACTTCGTGCTACTGGTGAGCGTGAAATATCTAGCCATTTAATTGGCGAGTGCATCATGGAGTCACTGAAGAAACTCGACAAAGTGGCCTATGTGCGTTTTGCATCTGTATATCGTTCATTTGAAGATATTCGCGAGTTTGGTGAAGAAATCGCTCGTTTAGGTGATTAACTATGTCATTCACAGAGCTTGATATTGCTTATATGGCGCGTGCCATTGAGCTTGCTAAACAAGGGCGTTTTACCACGACTCCAAACCCTAATGTTGGCTGTGTACTGGTTAAAGATGGCGAAATAGTCGGTGAAGGGTTTCATCAACTAGCAGGGCAGGGCCATGCTGAAGTAAATGCCTTGGCTGTGGCTGGCGACAATGCGAAAGGCGCCACAGCATATGTAACTTTAGAGCCTTGTAGTCATTATGGACGCACTCCGCCTTGTGCCGAAGGTTTAAAAGCAGCTGGTGTCAGTAAGGTTATTGCTGCCATGGTCGATCCTAACCCTGCGGTGAGTGGTCGTGGTCTACAGATTTTAGCCGATGCTGGTATTTCAGTGGCATCCGGTTTACTTGAGCAACAAGCGCGTGACCTAAACAAAGGCTTTTTAAAGCGTATGGAAACAGGGGTACCATATGTGACTTGTAAAATGGCCTGTAGTTTAGATGGCAAAACCGCGCTAAATAATGGTCAAAGTAAATGGATTACTGGTCCTAAAGCGCGCCAAGATGTGCAAGCATATCGTGCGCAAAGTTGCGCTATCTTGACGGGGGCTGACACAGTCATTACTGATAATGCAAAACTCAATGTGCGCGTTGATGAACTGCCATTTGCTATGCCTACATCCTTGCCTTTGCGCCAGCCTACTCGAGTGATTATTGATTCACAAAATAGGTTAACGCCTGAACTTACATTATTTAGCATTGAAAGTCCGGTGATTATTTTCACTACATCGCTTGATAAACAACATCAATGGCCTCACTTTGTTAAACACGAAGTTGTACCAGCAGTTAATAATAAAGTTGATTTATCCGCGGTTTTAAAGCGTCTTGCTGAACTACAATTTAATCAGATATGGCTCGAAGCAGGAGCGACCCTTGCAGGGGTGTTTGCTGAGCAGGATTTAATTGACGAATACATCGTTTATATTGCCCCTAAGTTAATAGGTGATATGGGCAAAAGCTTACTAAACTTTGCAGAAGTTACCGTGATGAGTGATATCACTGAACTGACTTTTACTGATACAGTGATGATTGGCGACGATATTCGCTTAACAGCTACAAAGCAAAGCAAGCCACAAAAATTGAAAAATAAAGAGTAGCACTATGTTTACTGGAATTATTGAAGCAACAGGTAAAATTGTTGAACTAACACAAAAGCAAGGCGATCTGGCTATTCGTATTCAAAGCACTAATTTGGATATGAAAGACGTCAAGCTCGGTGACAGTATTGCCACTAATGGTGTGTGTTTAACGGTTGTCGCTAAACATAGCGATGGTTTTAGTGCTGACTTATCTAACGAAACAATCAGCTTAACTGGGTTTGCGCATTATAAAAAAGGACAAACAGTCAACCTCGAAAAAGCCATGCAACCCGTTTCTCGCCTAGGCGGGCATTTAGTATCAGGTCATGTTGATGGTATTGCGACTGTAGAAAGTATCAGTCCTAATGCCCGTGCAACAGAGTACTGGTTAAGTACAGACAATGATTTAATGAAATACATTCCGTACAAAGGTTCGGTATGTATTGATGGCATTAGCTTAACGGTCAATGAGGTCGAACAAAACCGCTTTAAGCTTACTATTGTTCCGCATACCGCTGAACAAACAACGATTGCAGAATTTCAGGTGGGTACTCAGGTGAACTTAGAAGTTGACCAGATTGCTCGCTATTTAGAGCGCCTAATAAAAGGGGCCGAACAACCTTCCCGTTCAGACATATCAATGAGCTTGCTAGCACAAGCTGGCTTTATTAAATAAGCAAAGATAGTCACTATTAATAATACTCTCATGGGCATATTATGAATTTACACAGCGCGCAAGAAATTATCGATGACATTAAAGCCGGTAAAATGGTTATTTTAATGGACGATGAAGACAGAGAAAATGAAGGCGATTTAATCATCGCAGCAGAGCATATCAGTGCAGATGCCATCAACTTTATGGCAACGCATGGCCGTGGTTTAATTTGTTTAACTATGACACAAGAGCGTTGTCAACAGTTAGAGTTACCACTCATGGTTAAAAATAATGGTGCTGCTTTTTCGACTAACTTCACCATGTCTATTGAAGCGGCGAAAGGCGTAACGACAGGTATTTCTGCAGCTGATCGTGCTCGTACAGTACAAGCTGCTATTGCTAAAGGTGCCGTGCCAAGCGATATTGTTCAACCGGGGCATATCTTTCCTATTATGGCGCAGCCAGGTGGCGTGCTAACTCGAGCGGGTCATACCGAAGCGGGTTGTGATTTAGCGCGTTTAGCGGGCCTTGAGCCTTCATCAGTGATTGTTGAAATCTTAAATGCTGATGGCACTATGGCACGTCGCCCAGATCTTGAAATTTTTGCTAAAGAGCATGACTTAAAGATTGGCACTATTGCAGATTTAATCGAATACAGAAACCTAAACGAAACCACCATCGAGCGTGTTGCCAAGTGTAAATTGCCAACTGATCACGGCGAATTTGATTTAGTTACTTACAAAGACACCATTGATGGTCAACTTCACTATGTCCTACAAAAAGGTGAAGTATCTAAAGATGAGCCGACGTTAGTTCGTGTTCACTTACAAAGTACCTTCAATGACATCTTATTATCAGATAGAAGTGCTGATCGTAGCTGGGGCTTATCAGATGCTATGGCTTATATCGCTGAGCACAACGGCGTACTGGTTATTTTAGGTAAGCAAGAATCAACGGAAGACCTAGAAGCAACCGTTAAAGCATTTGCTGCACAAGATGCTGGCGAAAATGTTAGTCACCGTAAATTCCAAGGTACATCGCGTACTGTGGGGGTGGGTTCACAGATCCTTGCTGATTTAGGTATTGAAAAGATGCGCTTGATGAGCCGTCCTAAAAAGTACCATGCGTTATCTGGTTTCCACTTAGAAGTGGTTGACTACGTTGAGCCGCAGTCATAATTAGGCAAATTGTTGGAAAACAGATTTACTAGGCTACTTTTATATTTTTGTGGTATTATGCGCCGTAATTTTTGCGCAATCGCAACCGCTTAAACTTATTTTTTAGGGTTATTAAATGAAAATTATTGAAGGTAACAAATACGCACCGGGCAAAAAGTTTGCCATTGTCATTTCTCGCTTTAATGACTTTATTGGTAGCAGCCTATTAGCAGGCGCTGTTGATGAGCTTAAGCGCACAGGTGGCGTATCTGAAGACGACATTACTGTTGTTTACGTACCAGGTGCCGTTGAATTACCTTTAGCAGCGAAACGCGTTGCAGCAAAGAAAGAACACGATGCAATCATCGCTTTAGGCGTAGTGATCAGAGGTGGTACGCCACACTTTGATTTAGTCGCTGGCGAATCAAACAAAGGTCTTGCGCAAGTATCTCTTGAGTATGATATCCCGGTTGCATTTGGCGTATTAACCACTGAAAGCATTGAGCAAGCAATTGAGCGCGCAGGTACCAAAATGGGTAATAAAGGCGGCGAAGCTGCTTTAGGTGCGCTTGAAATGGTTAATGTGTTAGACAAAATTTAAGTTTAAGGAATCTCTGTGAAACCAGCAGCAAGACGTAAAGCACGTATCTTAGCACTTCAAGCCGTATACTCTTGGCAGTTAAGCGGTAACCCGATTGCTGATATCGAACAGCAAATGTTAATTGAAAATGATGTGACTAAGATCGACGTCGAATATTTCAAAGACCTAGCACGCGGTGTTGTTGTTAACTGTAAGCAATTAGATGAAATCGTTGCGCCACATTTAGCACGCCCAGCAGATGAGTTAGACATGGTCGAAAAAGCAATTTTACGTCTGTCTGGCTATGAGCTGAAATTCCGTGAAGACGTACCTTACAAAGTAGCAATCAATGAAGGCATTGAGCTTGCTAAGATGTTTGGTGCTGAAGACAGTCATAAGTTTGTCAACGGTGTACTTGATAAAGCAGTGAAAGAACTGCGTAAGTAAGTAGCACCGTAAAAGGAGAGCCGGCTTGGGCCGGCTTTTTTGTGTATGAAGGAATTTGAATTAATCAATCGTTACTTTAAAGGCCGTGGTATTATTCGCCATGATGTGAACCTAGGTATTGGTGACGATTGTGCCTTGGTATCTGTGCCTGAAAACTGCCAATTGGCAGTAACAACAGACACGTTAGTTGCGGGGGTACACTTTTTTGATGACATCTCTCCTCGTGCTCTTGGGCATCGAGCTTTAGCTGTTAACTTAAGTGATCTGGCGGCTATGGGTGCAGAACCAACGTGGATTTCGGTTGGCTTAACTTTGCCAGAAGTAAACATAGAATGGCTTGAAGAGTTCACCGAAGGTATGCATGAAATTGCAGAGTACTTCAATGTGCAGATCATTGGCGGTGATACCACCCAAGGCCCTTTAACTATTACAATTTGTGCTAAAGGCATCGTACCTGAAGGCAAAGCACTACGTCGTAGTGGTGCTAAAGTTGGCGATTGGATTTATGTAACAGGCCCATTAGGTGATGCTGGTGTGGCAATTGAAGCTCGTAAACAAGGACTTGATATTGCCCCTGAACATTTAAATTATTTAAATAATCGCTTTGATTACCCGACTCCGCGTGTTGCAGCGGGGCAGGTGTTACGAGGTGCAGCCTCTGCGGCGATTGATATATCTGATGGCTTATTAGCTGATTTAGGACATATTTTAGCGCTATCGCAAGTCAGTGCTGTGATCAATGTCGATAAAGTGCCAGTCTCTGATGCACTAAACTCTTCAATTCCACGTGCAGAGCAGTTTGATTATATCTTAAATTACGGTGACGATTATGAGTTGCTGTTTACTGTGCCTGAAAGTAATAAAAGCATGGTTGATATGAAGTTGCGCCAGTATGGTGTTGAAGCAAGTTGTGTTGGGCAAATTAAAAGTGGCGAAAGTGACATTGAACTATTACTTGATGGTGAAAAATTTAACTATCAAGGCAAGGGTTTTCAGCACTTCACGAAGGAGCCGGTTTGAGCAATAACCGTTTATTCAATTTAAAACGCCCACACCAATTTTTTGGTTTGGGTTTTGGCTTAGGCCTTGCGCCTAAAGCTCCAGGCACCTTTGGTACCTTTGCTGCATTGCCGTTTATTTTTACCACAATGTACTTTCCGCTATGGTTACAGATTGTGTTTGCAATCGTGATCAGCGTATTTGGTATTTGGGCATGTGGTAAAACGGCAGATGACTTAGGGGTACACGATCATCCTGCCATTGTTTGGGATGAAGTTGCTGGTTATTATATCACCATGATTGGTGCTGCACTGAATTGGCAGTCACTGTTGGTTGGTTTTTTGTTGTTTCGTTTTTTTGATATCGCTAAACCAGGTCCTATCAGAATTCTCGATAGACGTTTACACGGTGGCTTGGGCATCATGGCTGATGATATTTTAGCAGGTATATTTTCATTAATTTGTGTTCAAGCCTTGTTTAAAGCTGGCTATTTGCCTTTTTAAACGATGAGTTAAGTGTTACTTGGTGGCAAGTATATGATGCGATTTCTAGTTGTCTGTTTGTTGATGCTTTGCAGCATGCCTGTGTTTGCATCTATTACTGACTATGTCGTTAAACAGTGGAACATCCAAAATGGCTTGCCATCACAATCTTTAAAAAGTATTGCTCAAGATGAGCAAGGCTATATGTGGCTAGGCACACAGTTTGGCTTAAGCCGATTTGATGGTAATACTTTCACCAACTTCAATACGCAAAATAGCGACTTCCTGCCAAGTAACGGTATTAATAAGTTATTGGTTGATAGCACAGGATTACTTTGGGTAGGTACCAAAAATGGCTTGGTGACACTTGATCCTAAAACTATGATGTCGCAAACCTTTAACGTCAAAGGCCCTGTGCGGGATATTCTTGAAGACTCCAAAGGTAGTATCTGGATTGCTGCGAACGGCCTTTATTATGTTGCTCGAAATCAAGTCACACTAAATCAAAACTCAGCGTTAATCGTACCGGTATCTAATGCCACTGCAATTACGCAAATTGTTGGTTCAGTGAGTCAAATGGCTTTGTCGCCAGAAGGTATTTGGCTGGTTAATGAGCGTCACTTACTGCGCTTAACTAATACCTCTTCTGACTTTGCAAAATTACGATTAGAACTCACTGCAAAAGTGTCATTACCTGAACGATTAGCACAAACCATTATTCATGATATGGCTTGGCTTGAAGGTAACTTATACCTAGCCTCAGAGCTAGGTGCTTATTTTCTTGATTTAGATGATGAGCTGCGTCCATTCCCACTGCCAAATGCGAGTAACTCTGCTGTTTATAAGTTTATGAGTGACTCTGATGGGGCGTTATGGATTTCGACCTATGGCAGGCTGTTATTTCGTGATAACTCAGGTGATTGGCAATGGGTTGAGCCAAGTCAGCTAGATCAGAGTATTTGGTTTGCTGATATCTTTCGTGATAATCAAAATAATATTTGGCTGGCAAGCTTCAGTGAAGGTTTATGGCTTGCTCATGAGGGGCGTATTGAACGTCACTCTGCTATTTCAAATATGACAGAAGCGGTGATGGCTATTAGCCAAGCACCTGATGGCAAATTATGGGTGGCCAATCGAAGTGGTGTTGGCTACTTCGATTATAACAAAAATTTTGTAAATCAAATTCCGAGTAATCAATTTGGTCGAGCTGCGGTGCACGACTTACAATTTGATGGAGACCGTTTGTACATCGCAACTGGTCGCGGTGTGTTTTATTACGAAAACCAAAACTTATATACAGTCCCTGGGCGAGCGCTACGAGATAACCCTGTATTCGCAATTAGCCGTTCTAGCAAAGGCGGTTTTTGGCTTGGTACTGGCCGAGGTATGTATCGCTTAAGTTATGGTGGTTTAACACCATTTGCTTACAATGCATTCTTAAGCAGTAAATTTATAACCTATGTTCTTGATGAGCAAAACTTTGGCTTAATTGGTACCAGTAAAGGGGCTTATTACTTTACCGACCGAGGTATTGAGAAAATTGGCGACCAAACTAGTTTAGAAAGTGCTTACGTCACCAGTATTTTAAATATTGAAGGGGTGGGGATATTAATAGGCTCACTTAACGATGGTCTATTTTATCGCAGTACCAAAGGTCAGTGGCGTCAGTTAGATGCGACCGATGGTCTACCGTATGGGTCTATTTTTAGTCTCGTTTACGATAAGCAGTTAAAGCGTATTTGGGTAAGTACCATGAAAGGCGTATATCGCATGCCGGTAGAGCAGTTTGGTACTGACATTGAGAGCTTAAAAGTAGAACAAGTGATCTCATCGTTTGACCGTCAGCTCGATGGTAAAGCTAGTCAATGTTGTGCCGGTCTTGGCCATGATGCTGTGGCAGATACAGGTAACTCTATTTGGTACCCAAGCCTACAAGGTGTTGTTGAAATTCCAAAGAGTGTTGAGCTCTTTGGTGTGCAAGCTCTGAAACCTCGTATTGAAAGCCTGATCACGCCGCTTCGTCATTTAAGTACGGCAACCTTAGGTAATAAACCTGAGCTGCAAATTGATGAGCGTGATGTGACATTAAAATATACTGCGATTGATTATTATGCCCCTTCAAGTATTGAGTTCCGTTACCGCTTAAGTGGCTTGGACAGTGACTGGCGTTATGCTAATACTCGTCGTGAGGCAATTTATACCAACTTACCGCCGGGTTCTTTTTTATTCCAGCTTGAAGCAAAACGCCGTGGTGAAGATTGGCAAAAAGCACGTCGTACTGAGTATAGTTTTGTGGTGCCGCGTCGCTTTGACGAGACTATCTATTTCAGACTTTTGATCACCAGCAGCTTTATTTTATTGTTTTATCTTGTGTTCTGGGTATTTAGAGCGCAAGAGAAACGTAAACAATTAGCTCTTGAGAGCTTAGTAACAGAACGAACTGTTGAGCTTCGTGAAGCCAACGATAAGCTTAATCAAGTAAATTCACAGCTTAAGTTAGTTAGCCATTCTGATGAGCTTACTGGATTACGTAGCCGCCGTTTCTTGTTTGATCAACTACCAAAAGATATCGAGCACTTCCAGCGAAACTCGCAGTCATTACAAGCGCAGGGCAAATCATTGGTATTGTTGATCATTAACTTTGATAACTTTAGCCGAATTAATGATGCTTATGGGCCACTTGCAGGCGATAGCTGTTTACAGCAAATGGCAACCTTACTTAATAGCCGTACACAAGGTTCTGACTATGTCGCACGTTGGAGTGGTGATGAGTTTTTACTCTTACTACGTGATTTCAAACGTACAGCGATAGACAATTATGTTGCTGATTTATGTGAAGCGATTGCAGCAAATCCATTTAGATTACCAAATGGTGAGTCAACCACCATTACTGCGTCGATTGGCTGGTCTTTCTACCCATTACCTTTATTGGGTGGACAAGTTATTGGTTGGGAAACTTCAGTCAATCTTGCTGATATCGCATTACATCAAGTTAAAAAGCGTGGTGGTGATGGTGTTGCAAACATTACCTTTGATGAGCAATTAGATGCCTTTGAGTTCGAGCAAAGCAATAATGTTGATCAGCAGCTCAGTGCATTACAAGCTAATGGCTTAGCCGATATAAAAATTTGGATGCGATAGAGTTTCCATTGGTATTATACCAACCCGCAATAATACTTAATCATTTTGAGGGATTAAACCTGTCGCTAACTGCGTTAAAAATTTCTCATTTAGAACAACTAAATAACGAAATTTTTGCCTTGTTATCAACGAGGTTTAATTGCCTCAAAATAGACTACTTAATTAAGCGGATTGGTATTAAAAAAGGAGCTTTAAAGCTCCTTTTTTGTGAATGCTGTTTGGCTTAAGCCATGAACTCTTTGATGCTAGCTAAGATGCCATTAGCATCTAAGCCCATTTCGGCGTGCATTTCATCTTGCGTGCCATGCTTAATGAACTCATCTGGAATACCTAAGTTTAAGATAGACACGTTAGCCTTAATTGCAGCTAGGTGCTCATTCACAGCAGAACCTGCACCGCCCGCAATGGCGTTGTCTTCTAAGGTAACAATCACATCATGGCTAGCTAGTAATTCGCTAATAGCATCAGTATCAAGAGGCTTAATAAAGCGCATATCAATCACTGTTGCGTTAAGTTCATCGGCGACTACTTTGGCGTTCTCTAATAGCGTACCAAACGACAAGATTGCCACTTTGCTACCTAGCTTGATGCTACGCGCTTTACCAATTTCAATCGCGCTCATTGTCGATTCAACGTCACAATTACCCGCACTACCTCGAGGGTAACGAACAGCAACAGGTTGATTGCATTGGTAACCTGTATACAACATTTGGCGACACTCATTAGTATCGCTTGGTGCCATGATAATCATGTTAGGAATACAGCGCATAAAGCTCAAGTCATAGGCTCCTTGGTGAGTTTCACCATCTGCACCTACAATTCCTGCACGGTCAATAGCAAATAAAACAGGTAAGTTTTGTAATGCCACATCGTGGATAAGTTGGTCGTAAGCGCGTTGCAAAAAGCTTGAATAAATAGCAACAACAGGTTTTAAGCCTTCACAGGCAAGGCCAGCTGCAAGCGTTACAGCATGTTGTTCAGCAATAGCTACATCAAAGTATTGCGCAGGGTACTCTTTAGAAAAGCGCACCATGCCAGAACCTTCACGCATCGCTGGGGTAATTGCCATCAGCTTGTCGTCTTGTGCTGCCATATCGCATAACCAGTCACCAAATACATTAGAAAATGTAGCCGCGCCAGGTTTTGATTTTGGTAATTTTGACATGCTAGGATCAAATTTTGGTACGCCATGGTAGCCAATTGGATCCGCTTCAGCAGGTTTATAACCTTTACCTTTTTGTGTTTTGATATGCAGTAACTGCGGACCTTTAAGGTTACGCATGTTACGTAAGGTATCGACCAACATATTAACATCATGACCATCGATTGGGCCGATGTAATTTAGGCCTAACTCTTCAAAGAAAGTACCTGGAATGACCATACCTTTTAAATGTTCTTCCATTCGACTGGCAAGCTCTTTCACAGGTGGTAAGCCTGAAAGAAGTTTTTTGCTACCTTCACGAATATTGGTGTAGAAGCTACCAGACAAAATACGTGCAAAGTGATTGTTTAGTGCACCCACGTTTTCAGAGATCGACATTTCATTATCATTTAAGATAATTAGCACATTAGGGTTTACATCACCCATGTGGTTCATCGCTTCAAATGCCATACCTGCAGTAATCGCACCATCGCCAATAACAGCAACTGTTTTACGATCTTTACCTTCTTTTTCAGCAGCAATGGCCATACCTAGTGCAGCCGAAATTGAAGTGCTCGAATGACCTACACTGAAGGTGTCGTAAGGGCTTTCTTCACGGAATGGGAAAGGGTGTAAGCCGTCTTTTTGACGAATAGTATGCATTTGGTCACGACGACCAGTTAAGATTTTGTGTGGGTATGCTTGATGACCCACGTCCCATACTAAACGATCTTCAGGCGTGTTATAAACATAATGAAGCGCAACCGTTAGTTCAACAGTGCCTAAACCTGATGCTAAATGACCACTACTTTGCGAAACTGAGTTAAGTAGGTATTCGCGTAACTCTTTACTAAACGCAGGTAACTTGTCTTGCGCTAAATCACGCAGTTGTGCTGGTTCGTCAACCAAACTTAATAATGGATACTTGCTACTATCAAGTGTCATGATTTTATATACATCCTTCGCTAACCAGAGTGCATTATAGCCCATTGCTGCTCTGATTTTTTAGTTATTTTGTCTTTCTTTTTTAGGCATTAATAATTACGTTCAACGATATAGCTAGCAAGGCTTGCCAGTTCGCTGGTGTCGTAATCAATTGCCTCAAGAGCTTGATGAGCTTGAGCTAGTAAGTCTTGTGCTTTTTGCTTTGCACCTGCCATTCCCAATAAAGCAGGGTAAGTTGCTTTATTGGCGGCAATATCTGAACCTTGTGGCTTACCTAATGTTTCAGTATCAGCTTCTACATCTAGGATATCGTCTTGTACCTGAAAAGCCAGACCTATTGCTTGGCCGAATAAGTTCAACTGCTTTAGAGTATGTTCATCGCAGCTATTAGCACTTAATGCACCAAGTGTAATTGCACAGTTTAGTAAGGCGCCCGTTTTTAACTGATGAATACGCTCTAGCTGAGACACGCTAATTTCTTTATCAGTCGCTTCTATATCCAGTGCCTGTCCACCTACCATACCTTCAATACCTGAGGCTTTGCTTAACGAGGCTATCATTTTTACCTGCTGGCTCGCAGGAACTGAAAATCGGTGGTTGGCGATTAAATCAAATGCTAGTGTTTGTAATGCATCACCAGCGAGTATTGCTTGCGCTTCACCATAGACAATATGACAGGTGGGACGACCACGTCTTAAGTCATCGTCATCCATTGCAGGTAGGTCATCATGGACTAATGAGTAGCTATGAATACATTCAATGGCAGCAGCAAGAATATCGAGATCGGCCTTGTTAGCACCCATCATTCGGCCCGTCGCATATACAAGGTAAGGACGTAAGCGCTTACCACCATTTAAAACACCATAATGAGTAGCTTCTTTAATGTTCTTTTCGGTATTAAGTGGCTGTGCGAAATAGCGATTTAAATGTGCCTCAACGTCTTCTCGAGCGCGTTGTAATTGTTCTTTTAGTTGCACTTAATTAGTCCAAGTTTGAATCAAAATTGCTAAGAGGAGCTTGGCTATCGTTACCCATTAAGATGGCAACTTTTTGTTCGGCTTGTTGCAACTTACCAGATGAAGCATTCGCCAGCGCAATACCACGTTCAAATTGTTTTAGTGATTGTTCTAAAGACAATTCACCTTGCTCCATTTGTGCAACTATTTGAGATAATTCATCCAGCGCTTCTTCAAAGCTTAGGTTTTCTGGTTTCTTTGTTGCCATTGTGGCCTCGATAGCTGTTAGAAAGTGAGGCCAATTTTAGGGGGAATGCTAAACTAGGTCAAAGAATGATGTGTTTTTTTACGCATAATCCATTTTCAATATGTTATTTTTACGCTTTTACATACAGCTTAAACTTGTAGCTTAAAAATCTTACATTAAAATATAATTAATTCATTTAATGATTTAAGTATTTCAATTGCTTGCCGATAAGCAGTTAATAATAAAAATTTGATGCCTGAGGGTGTCGTGTAATTGTTCCTCTGGAGGGGTATGTGGATTTAGCAACCATAATAGGTATTCTTGGTGCCATAGGCTTAATTGCTATGTCGATGGTGTTAAGTAGTGACGGCCAAGTTGCAATGTTTTACAACACGCCTTCGGTGGTCATTGTATTTGGTGGTTCGATTTTTATCGTGTTATCGAATTTCACCATGGGGCAATTTTTGGGCATAGGTAAAGTGGCTGCTAAAGCCTTTATGTTCAAAATCGAATCTCCAGAAGAATTAATTGAAAAAGCAGTAGAATTAGCTGACTCAGCACGTAAAGGTGGTTTTCTAGCATTAGAAGAAGCCGAAATCCCCAACGGTTTTATGCGTAAAGGGGTGGATATGTTAGTGGATGGTCATGATGCTGATGTTGTTCGTGCCACGCTGCAAAAAGATATTTCTCTCACCGCTAATCGTCATGAACTTGGCGCAGGCTTATTCAAGTCACTTGCTGATATTGCCCCTGCGATGGGTATGATCGGTACGCTAATAGGTCTGGTTGCTATGCTATCAAACATGGATGACCCGAAAGCAATCGGTCCTGCGATGGCGGTTGCACTTTTAACAACATTATATGGTGCTTTCTTAGCAAACGTTGTAGCAATTCCTATTCAGGTAAAGCTAGAACTACGTAAAGATGAAGAAGCTCTTAACCAACGCTTAATTCTCGATGCAGTACTAGGTATTCAAGATGGCCAAAATCCGAAAGTCATTGAAGGTATATTGAAAAATTACCTAGCTGAATCAAAACGTAAAGTTGATACCGAGGAGTAGGGCATGTCCGATCAAGAGTGCAAATGTCCACCACCAGGTTTACCAGCCTGGATGGGAACCTTCGCAGATTTAATGTCATTATTAATGTGCTTCTTTGTACTCTTACTTGCTTTCTCGGAAATGGATGTACTGAAGTTTAAGCAAATTGCTGGTTCAATGAAGTTTGCATTTGGTGTGCAAAACAAAATTGAAGTAAAAGATATTCCAAAAGGGACCTCGGTAATAGCAATGGAGTTTACCCCTGGTAAACCTGAACCTACCCCTATCGAAACGATTCAACAACAAACTGTAGAAATGACTCAGCAAATGCTTGAGTTTCAAGCTGGTGATGAAAGCTCTGCCGGTGGTCGTCAAGAGCAACGTGGTAATAAGCGTGGTGGTGAATCGCAAAGTACGGCTCAGCAACAAGCATTGGAGCAGTCAATTTCTGCGGCTGACCAAGAACAGACTAATGAGCTTGTGAAGAAAATTGCCCAGCAGCTTGAACAGCAAATTATGGATGGTGCGATTGAACTTGAGTCATTAGGTCAACAAATTATTATTCGCATCCGTGAGAATGGCTCATTCCCATCTGGCAGCGCCTTTTTACAGCCTAAGTTTAAGCCTATTATTCGTGATATTGCGACACTATTAAAAGATGTGCCGGGTGAAATAACCGTGTCAGGACATACTGACGACTTCCAAGTATCAAATGAGCTTTATACTAATAATTGGGATTTATCTTCAAAACGTGCAGTTGCCGTTGCAAGCGAAATGGAAAAAGCCCCTGGTTTTGATAAATCTCGTATGATGGTTGTAGGTCACGCAGAAACTAGGCCTCTTGTACCGAATGTGACTGATGAAGATCGCAAGCGGAATCGTCGTGTCGAAATATCTATCATGCAAGGTAAAGCTCACGAATCTGACCCTATTGATGTAAGACAATAAATCAATTAAAGTGAAACTTCATTAACACATGTAATGGAGTATAAAAATGAAAAAAGTTGATAAGTACAGCTATATGCCAGGTAATGGCGGCGGTGGCGATGACAATGATGATGGTAAAACGCAAGGTGAGTAACTTTGCCTCATTGGATTGATTCTGTCATTGTGACATTAGATCATAGCTGGGTGTTCATTCTGAGCCCGGCTATTTTTGTATTTTATCTTCGTAAAGATTGGCCCGCACTTTACTTTGCTGTTATCACGGCAGCCTTCTTCTTGTTCGGAACTCTTATTTATTCTGCTCTAAAAGCATTTGATGATATTTATGTGTGGCGCTATGTTGTGTGGGCTTTTAATGATATTGCTTGGATGGCTTTAATTGCCTACTTGGGGATTAAAGACAAAGTCTATTTATGGCAAAGTGCTTTAGGGCAACTGGTCGTTATAATGGCTCCCATATTACAGTTGTTTCGTTTAGTCGATCGTCATCTTTGGGACTTATCGTACAGCACCTATATGTATAAAACCCTGTTACCTTTAATCAATGTTGGTACAGTGGTTGTGTGTTATCTACCTCTTATTTACCTTTTCACCCGACGCCGGCAGCAGGCGTAAGCCATTCCTAAGTTAAAATTCCTGTGCTAGAATACTGTTTATAAAAACAGTATTAGTGTTGCGTTATGAAACTTTACATTGCCGAAAAACCGTCATTGGCGCGATCCATTGCGGATGCACTGCCTAAACCTCATAAAAAACAGGATGGTTATATAGAGCTTGGTAATGGTGATTGTGTCTCTTGGTGTATAGGGCATTTACTTGAACAAGCCGAGCCAGATGATTACGACACAAGTTTTAAAAAGTGGCGATTCGAGCATTTACCTATTGTGCCTGAGCAATGGCAATTAAAACCTAAAGCAAAAACACGCAAACAACTCACCGTATTAAAAAAGCTTATTAAGCAGGCAAGCGTAATCGTTCATGCTGGCGACCCTGACCGTGAAGGCCAGCTATTGGTTGATGAAGTGATCGAGCAGGTCAAACTGAGTAAAGCCAAAAAACAGCAAATTCAACGACTATTAATAAGCGATTTAAACTTAAGTGCAGTTAAAAAAGCACTTAATAATTTAAAGTCGAATCGCGATTTTATTCCCTTGAGTGTGTCTGCATTAGCTCGCTCACGTGCTGATTGGTTATTTGGCATGAATTTAACTCGGGCTTATACGCTTGCTGGGCAAAAAGCAGGGTTTGGTAATGTGTTATCTGTAGGTCGTGTTCAAACACCTATTTTAGGTCTTGTTGTAAATCGTGATAATGAAATAGCTAACTTTGTAGCGAAACCTTTTTACGAAGTATTAGCTCATCTTGAAACTGAGCAGCAGCAAACATTTTCAGCTAAGTGGCAACCAAGTAAAGCATGCGAACCTTATCAAGATGAGGAGGGGAGAGTATTACATAGAGGGCTTGCTGAAAATGTTGTATCACGTATAACTAATCAACCAGCTAAAGTGGTTGACCTTCAGCAAAAACAAAAAAAACAACAAGCACCATTACCTTATAATTTATCAGCTTTACAAATCGATGCGGCAAAAGCGTTTTCAATGCCTGCACAAAAGGTGTTAGATACCTGCCAAAGCTTGTATGAGCGTCATAAGTTAATTACTTATCCTCGTTCAGATAATCGCTATTTACCAAAAGAGCATCATAAAGATGCAGCGAGTATTATTGCTGCTATTGCTAATAATGAAGGCCAAGCAAGTGAAGCTTGCAAGCAAGCTGACACCAGCAAGCGGAGTAAATGTTTTAATGACAGCAAAGTTGCGGCACACCACGCTATTGTTCCTACCGAAAAACAACTTCGCTCAGCATCATTAAATAGTGATGAACAAAAAATCTATCGGTTGATCTGTCGTCATTATTTAATCCAGTTTTATTCTGACTATGTCTTTAACGAAACCAAAGTAACAGTCGAGATTGCTGGTGGACTTTTTAAAGCCGCTGCTAAGCAAGATGTTAGCTTAGGCTTCAAAACATTAATGGGCAAAACAGAGTTAAAAGATGAGCAAACCTTACCTGCTCTTGAAAAAGGTCAGCAGCTGCATTGTAATCAAGGTGACGTGGTAGACAAAATGACGACACCGCCAGCACATTTTACTGATGCTACCTTATTAAGTGCTATGACAGGCATCAGCCGCTATGTGAAAGACCCTGAGATTAAAAAGATCCTTAAAGAAACTGATGGACTAGGTACTGAGGCTACACGGGCAGGTATTCTCGAGCTTTTATTTAAGCGCCGCTTTTTAGAGCGTCAGGGTAAAAATATTTTAGCTACGGCAACAGGTAAAGCGCTTATTAGCACTTTACCTGAGCAGCTTGCTAGCCCTGACTTAACTGCTAAGTGGGAAGCATCATTAGGGAATATAGCTGAACAGCATATGAGTTATCAGCAATTTTTAACGCCATTACTGACTGAGTTACATGCTTTAGTTGATCAAGCCAAACAGTGCGACAGCCAAGTTTTTGCCCAATTACCAAAAACGCCGCAAAAGCGACGTTTTAAAAGAAAGGCTAAGCCTAGAGCTAGGTCAGCCTAAACTACTTTTTGTTAAATAGGGCAACCGCGGCATTACTCATTGCAGTTATCCCTGTAGGAAGCGCCTTTTTGTAATCAGGTGCAAACTTACTTGAATGTAAAGAAGGTAATGTTGCGCCAGATTGCATTGCAGCATCATATTGACTAGGTTCAACACCCCCTAACCAAAACAAAGTAATTGGTACATTTTGTTCTGTACGACCATAAAGGCCAAAGTCTTCACCAGCCATTACAGCTTCAGTTTCAAGTACATTGTCTTCACCAATCGCATTAGCAATCGCTGAACGTACTAAGTTGGTTTGAGTTGGATTATTGTATGTTGAAGGAATTGACTCATCTTCATGCACATATACTTCAGGTGCTAAACTTTTATCAAGTCCCGCACTTAATGCGATGCCTTTCGAAATTCGTTTGATCGCTGCAATTTGTTGTAAGCGAACTTCAGGGTTATAACTGCGCAGTGTAAGTTGTAGTTTTACTTCATCTGAAATGACATTGTGTTTGGAGCCACCGTGAATTGAGCCTACCGTGATCACTGATGGCTCTAGTGGTGACAATTCGCGACTAGTAATTGTTTGTAGTGCCAACACAATACGTGAAGCAATCACAACTGGATCTATTGTTGTGTGTGGATAGGCACCGTGACCCCCTTTACCTTTTACAGTAATATCAACAGAGTCAACACTAGCCATCGTGTATTCTGTTTTCATACTGACTTTACCAGCAGGAACACTGGCACTTACATGTAACCCAATAACATGATCTGGAGTAGGGTACTTAGTAAAAAGCCCTTCTTTAAGCATGGCTTTTGCACCACCACCTACTTCCTCTGCTGGTTGTGCGACCATCATTAAAGTACCTTGCCACTGATCTTTATGTGTCATTAACTGTTGAGCTGTGCCAATAAATGAACTCATGTGAATATCATGACCACAACCATGCATTACGCCAACGGTTGCACCAGCATCATTTGTTACAGTAACTTTAGAGGCATAGGGTTTACCAGTTTGCTCAACAATTGGTAATCCATCAGTATCAGTGCGGATCATGACTGTTGGGCCATCACCGTTTTTATAAATCCCAACAACGCCAAAACCACCCACGTTATCTGTAACAGTAAAGCCTAGTTGCTTTAATTTTTTTGCTAGCTTCTGGCCAGTTTGTTTTTCGTGGTAAGACAGCTCAGGAGATTGATGTAAATCTAAATAAAGCTTTTCAATCTCAGGCATGGTTTTTTGAAGGTTTAAATCTAGTGTTATTGCTTGCGCGAATGGACTAAGAAGTAACAAAGCTGCAGAAATAGTAGATAATTTCATAATGACCTCGACCCGTGGGGCTTGTAATTGTTATGTTTGCCACTATATAAAAACCTAAATACTTATATAGTGCAATCGATCAAATGAATAATATGATAAAACTTACCCAGCAAAATTTGCAGCAAGCATTGGGTGAAACGTCCGCTGAAAAATTAGTATTACTTACTTTTTACTCTTCGCAAAACCCAGAGTGTCATCAGCAAGCTGCTATTTTAGAAAAAATCGCACATGAATATGGTGAGCATTTATTAGTAGCAACATTAGATTGTGATGTTGAGCAGGCACTTGCAGGACAACTTGCACAGCAAATCGGTTTACAAGCATTACCTACACTTGTGATGTTAAAAGATTCAGCGCCTGTAGATATGTTACCTGGCGCTCAAACAGAGCAGCAAATTCGCGATGCGCTAGCCAAACATTTACCAGCTCAACACGAATTATTACTAGAGCAGGCTAAGCAAGCGTTAATTAATCAAGACTTAAACAATGCTTTTAACTATGCAAAGCAGGCTTATGAGCTTGCTCCAAACCATACACGTGTAAAGTTAGTTTTAGCTGATATCTGCATTCAAATTCATAAATTGGAAGATGCACAAGCATTATTAGATTCGGTTGCAGAAAGTGAACGTGATGCTTATTTCACAAATATTCAAGCAAAGTGTGAACAAGCATTAGCTGCAACAGATTCACCAGAAATAAAAGCACTGCAAGATAAAGTTGAAAAATACCCAAATGATTTAGAGATAAAAGTAGAACTAAGTAATGCTCTTAATAGTGCGGGCCGTAAAGAAGAAGCTTTAGAGATGTTATTTAATGTACTCAAAAAAGATCTTAATTACGCAGATGCAAAACCAACCTATCTAGAAATTATCGCTTCTTTACCTGATGGTGATGCCTTGGCATCTAAGTATCGCCGTAAGTTATATAGTATCTTGTACTAATTCAGAGTTGATTGATAAAGGCGCCATTAAAAATAGTGGCGCTTTTTTTATTTAAAAACTTGCGTATTACCTAATATCGATAATACTTAAGATCCTCTCGAGAAAAGTTGGCTGTATTTTGTACAGTAAACTGTGTTTTTTACTGCCTTTAGCTTGTTTTTTGCGCGAAAGGTAAGTTTTTAGTAGTTTTCTACAAAAAGTGCTTGCGTTAATTCTTCGCATCCCTATAATGCGCATCCACTGACACGGCGGGCAGCAACGAAAGACGCTGAACAACGTAGCAGAGAGTTAAGTAAAACTTCGGTTTAAAACGGTCTAAAAAGAAAGTTTAAAATTAAGTGTTGACTCGAAAAATTAAGGATGTATTATACGCATCCCTAGCGACAACGTCGCAACGTTCTTTAACAATATAAAGCAATCATCTGTGTGGGCACTCGTACAGATTGAGTTCTAACAGCCGATTCTAGTTCGCTAGATGGCGCAAACAAATTTAGAGTCTCAATTGAACTGAGTGACCAACGGAAACAAGTTTACTTGTTTCAGCACAGTCAATTCGATTCGAAAGAATCAAAATTCAGAATTCATTGAGCATGTCCTTCGGGACAGAAAAAACTTTTAATTGAAGAGTTTGATCATGGCTCAGATTGAACGCTGGCGGCAGGCCTAACACATGCAAGTCGAGCGGAAACGAAGAGGTGCTTGCACCTCTGGCGTCGAGCGGCGGACGGGTGAGTAATGCTTGGGAATATGCCTTATGGTGGGGGACAACAGTTGGAAACGACTGCTAATACCGCATGATGTCTACGGACCAAAGTGGGGGACCTTCGGGCCTCACGCCATAAGATTAGCCCAAGTGGGATTAGCTAGTTGGTGAGGTAATGGCTCACCAAGGCGACGATCCCTAGCTGGTTTGAGAGGATGATCAGCCACACTGGGACTGAGACACGGCCCAGACTCCTACGGGAGGCAGCAGTGGGGAATATTGCACAATGGGCGCAAGCCTGATGCAGCCATGCCGCGTGTGTGAAGAAGGCCTTCGGGTTGTAAAGCACTTTCAGTAAGGAGGAAAGGTTAAGTGTTAATAGCACTTAGCTGTGACGTTACTTACAGAAGAAGCACCGGCTAACTCCGTGCCAGCAGCCGCGGTAATACGGAGGGTGCGAGCGTTAATCGGAATTACTGGGCGTAAAGCGTACGCAGGCGGTTTGTTAAGCGAGATGTGAAAGCCCCGGGCTCAACCTGGGAACTGCATTTCGAACTGGCAAACTAGAGTGTGATAGAGGGTGGTAGAATTTCAGGTGTAGCGGTGAAATGCGTAGAGATCTGAAGGAATACCGATGGCGAAGGCAGCCACCTGGGTCAACACTGACGCTCATGTACGAAAGCGTGGGGAGCAAACAGGATTAGATACCCTGGTAGTCCACGCCGTAAACGATGTCTACTAGAAGCTCGGGTCTTCGGACTTGTTTTTCAAAGCTAACGCATTAAGTAGACCGCCTGGGGAGTACGGCCGCAAGGTTAAAACTCAAATGAATTGACGGGGGCCCGCACAAGCGGTGGAGCATGTGGTTTAATTCGATGCAACGCGAAGAACCTTACCTACACTTGACATACAGAGAACTTACCAGAGATGGTTTGGTGCCTTCGGGAACTCTGATACAGGTGCTGCATGGCTGTCGTCAGCTCGTGTTGTGAGATGTTGGGTTAAGTCCCGCAACGAGCGCAACCCCTATCCTTAGTTGCCAGCGATTCGGTCGGGAACTCTAAGGAGACTGCCGGTGATAAACCGGAGGAAGGTGGGGACGACGTCAAGTCATCATGGCCCTTACGTGTAGGGCTACACACGTGCTACAATGGCGCATACAGAGTGCTGCGAACCTGCGAGGGTAAGCGAATCACTTAAAGTGCGTCGTAGTCCGGATTGGAGTCTGCAACTCGACTCCATGAAGTCGGAATCGCTAGTAATCGCATATCAGAATGATGCGGTGAATACGTTCCCGGGCCTTGTACACACCGCCCGTCACACCATGGGAGTGGGTTGCTCCAGAAGTGGATAGTCTAACCTTCGGGAGGACGTTCACCACGGAGTGATTCATGACTGGGGTGAAGTCGTAACAAGGTAGCCCTAGGGGAACCTGGGGCTGGATCACCTCCTTATACGATTTAGAACTTATTTGTTCGTAGTGTCCACACAGATGATTGTTAGTTAGCTAAACCGCTTGGTTTAACTAATTAATATGCTCTTTAAAAATTTGGAAAGCTGATATTAAAATTCTTATAGATATTCGTATCTATAAAGAGTTTTCAAAAGTAAAAAATATGCCATTAATCGAAAGATTAATTGGTATCTACTTTAGTATTCTCATCATTATTTGATGAATTAACTTCTGGCGAAGTTAACAGCTGTCACTAACAAAGACCCGTTTGGGTTGTATGGTTAAGTGACTAAGCGTACACGGTGGATGCCTTGGCAGTTGGAGGCGATGAAGGACGTATTAACTTGCGATAAGCCTAGTCAAGCTAGTAAAAAGCGCTTGAGACTAGGATTTCCGAATGGGGAAACCCACCTGCTTGCAGGTATCGTTAACTGAATACATAGGTTAACGAGGCGAACGCGGAGAACTGAAACATCTAAGTACCCGTAGGAACAGAAATCAACCGAGATTCCGGAAGTAGCGGCGAGCGAAACCGGACCAGCCCTTAAGCTTATTATGTGTTAGTGAAACATTCTGGAAAGTTTGACGATACAGGGTGATAGTCCCGTACACGAAAATGCATCTTAAGTGAAATCGAGTAGGTCGGAGCACGTGAAACTTTGACTGAATATAGGTGGACCATCATCTAAGGCTAAATACTCCCAACTGACCGATAGTGAACCAGTACCGTGAGGGAAAGGCGAAAAGAACCCCTGTGAGGGGAGTGAAATAGAACCTGAAACCGTGTACGTACAAGCAGTAGGAGCCCTTCGAGGGTGACTGCGTACCTTTTGTATAATGGGTCAGCGACTTATATTTTGTAGCGAGGTTAACCGATTAGGGTAGCCGTAGTGAAAGCGAGCGTTAACTGCGCGTTTAGTTGCAAGGTATAGACCCGAAACCCGGTGATCTAGCCATGGGCAGGTTGAAGGTTGAGTAACATCAACTGGAGGACCGAACCCACTAACGTTGAAAAGTTAGGGGATGACCTGTGGCTAGGAGTGAAAGGCTAATCAAACCGGGAGATAGCTGGTTCTCCCCGAAATCTATTTAGGTAGAGCCTCGGACGAATACTTACGGGGGTAGAGCACTGTTAAGGCTAGGGGGTCATCCCGACTTACCAACCCTTTGCAAACTCCGAATACCGTAAAGTACTATCCGGGAGACACACGGCGGGTGCTAACGTCCGTCGTGAAGAGGGAAACAACCCAGACCGCCAGCTAAGGTCCCAAAGTCATAGTTAAGTGGGAAACGATGTGGAAAGGCCCAGACAGCCAGGAGGTTGGCTTAGAAGCAGCCATCCTTTAAAGAAAGCGTAATAGCTCACTGGTCGAGTCGGTCTGCGCGGAAGATGTAACGGGGCTAAACTATGCACCGAAGCTGCGGATTCAAACTTTGTTTGAGTGGTAGGGGAGCGTTCTGTAAGCCGTTGAAGGTGTACCGGGAGGTATGCTGGAGGTATCAGAAGTGCGAATGCTGACATGAGTAACGATAATGCGGGTGAAAAACCCGCACGCCGGAAGACCAAGGGTTCCTATCCCATGTTAATCAGGGTAGGGTAAGTCGACCCCTAAGGCGAGGCCGAAAGGCGTAGTCGATGGGAAACGGGTTAATATTCCCGTACTTGGTATAATTGCGATGGGGGGACGGAGCAGGCTAAACAAGCATGGCGTTGGTTGTCCATGTGAAAGTGAGTAGGTTGAGAGTTTAGGAAAATCCGGACTCTTAAGACTGAGACACGAGACGAGCACCCAAGGGTGTGAAGTTGTTGATGCCATACTTCCAGGAAAAGCCTCTAAGCTTCAGATTATACCGAATCGTACCCCAAACCGACACAGGTGGTCAGGTAGAGAATACTAAGGCGCTTGAGAGAACTCGGGTGAAGGAACTAGGCAAAATCGTACCGTAACTTCGGGAGAAGGTACGCTCCTATCTGTGATGAGACTTGCTCTCTAAGCGGACGGGAGCCGCAGTGACCAGGTGGCTGGGACTGTTTATTAAAAACACAGCACTGTGCAAAATCGCAAGATGACGTATACGGTGTGACACCTGCCCGGTGCCGGAAGGTTAATTGATGGGGTTAGTTTTCGGACGAAGCTCTTGATCGAAGCCCCGGTAAACGGCGGCCGTAACTATAACGGTCCTAAGGTAGCGAAATTCCTTGTCGGGTAAGTTCCGACCTGCACGAATGGTGTAACCATGGCCACGCTGTCTCCACCCGAGACTCAGTGAAATTGAAATCGCAGTGAAGATGCTGTGTACCCGCGGCTAGACGGAAAGACCCCGTGAACCTTTACTACAGCTTGGCACTGAACATTGAACCTACATGTGTAGGATAGGTGGGAGGCTTTGAAGCAGAGACGCTAGTCTTTGTGGAGCCGTCCTTGAAATACCACCCTTGTAGTTTTGATGTTCTAACGTTGGCCCCTAATCGGGGTTACGGACAGTGCCTGGTGGGTAGTTTGACTGGGGCGGTCTCCTCCCAAAGAGTAACGGAGGAGCACGAAGGTTGGCTAAGTACGGTCGGACATCGTACGGTTAGTGTAATGGTAGAAGCCAGCTTAACTGCGAGACAGACACGTCGAGCAGGTACGAAAGTAGGTCATAGTGATCCGGTGGTTCTGAATGGAAGGGCCATCGCTCAACGGATAAAAGGTACTCCGGGGATAACAGGCTGATACCGCCCAAGAGTTCATATCGACGGCGGTGTTTGGCACCTCGATGTCGGCTCATCACATCCTGGGGCTGAAGTCGGTCCCAAGGGTATGGCTGTTCGCCATTTAAAGTGGTACGCGAGCTGGGTTTAGAACGTCGTGAGACAGTTCGGTCCCTATCTGCCGTGGGCGTTTGAGAATTGAGAGGGGTTGCTCCTAGTACGAGAGGACCGGAGTGAACGAACCGCTGGTGTTCGGGTTGTCATGCCAATGGCACTGCCCGGTAGCTACGTTCGGAACTGATAAGCGCTGAAAGCATCTAAGCGCGAAGCAGGCCTCGAGATGAGTTCTCACTAGACTTTTAAAGTCTCTGAAGGGCCGTTGAAGACTACAACGTTGATAGGCAGGATGTGGAAGTGGTGCGAGCCATTAAGCTAACCTGTACTAATTACCCGTGAGGCTTAACCATACAACGCCAAACGCGTTTTGTGACAGCGTAACAGACAGAAGTTAAGAAACTAAAGTAGACATTTACTTGATATCAGAATTCCAGATTTTAGTTGATTGCTAAAGCGATTAACGACCCAAATTTGCTTGGTGACAATAGCGTTTTGGACCCACCTGACCCCATGCCGAACTCAGTAGTGAAACGAAACAGCGCCGATGATAGTGTGGCATTTGCCATGTGAAAGTAGGACATTGCCAGGCTCCAAATTCAGTCGTAAGACTTAAAATTTAAAATAATAAGAAAATTGAAAAGAATTTTCTTGGTGACAATAGCGTTTTGGACCCACCTGACCCCATGCCGAACTCAGTAGTGAAACGAAACAGCGCCGATGATAGTGTGGCATTTGCCATGTGAAAGTAGGACATTGCCAGGATCCTATTAAAGAAAGCCCGATTCGAAAGAGTCGGGCTTTTTTGCGTTTTAGCTGTCAGCTTTCAGACGTCAGCTGAATGATCGCTGACGGCTGAAAGCTCTGTATCGGGTTTCGCTGAGCTCTACCCAACCTACGCCAGACACTCAAACTTTCCCTTTTCTAACTCGTATCTTTCCCCTTTCTAGCTTGTAACTTTACTCTCGCTAACTCGCTACAGACGATACTTGTCCTTGCTTCACTGACTTTGTTATGCGATAAAGCGTTTTAAATTTGTAATACAATTAAGGTTTGATGTGTCTCGTAAGAAAACAACCAAGTCGAAAGGCTCTTCAGGTTTAAATCGTAAAAATAGTGAAGCATTTATTGCTAAGTTCTCATCTCATCCTGATACACATCTATGTTCGTCGGGTTTAATGTATAAAGTGATTGATGAGCTTGAAGGGGAGCGAATTACAGAGTTCGACACAGTAGTCATTAATCAGCGCATTATGCTTGCTGATGGCACTGTGATTGCCGACAGTTACAAAGCGGGTATGCCAGAGGTGTTTGCATTATCTGAAGCAATCGAAGGGTTAAAAGAAGGCTTGTTGCTAATGAATATTGGTTCTCGTTATGAATTTGTGATCCCTCCAGAGCTTGCCTGGGGTAAAAAAGGTAACGGTGGCAAGATTGGCGCAAATGCAGTGCTTCATTTTGACGTTCGATTAATGCGTTTAGCATGACTTCCTTAGCATAACTCGACAGAGTAATTAAAACGCGTTAACGTTCACTATTGGTTACTGAGGAACATTATGGACGCATTTGCTTCACGAGTTTACTTTCTTCGCCATGGCGAAATAGCTACGCCTGGAATTCTTTCTGGGCAAGTCGATGTTGATTTATCTGAACAAGGCTATAGACAAATGCGCCAAGCCTCAGCTGAACTCAAAAATTTAAATGCCATATATAGCTCACCGCTGAAGCGTTGCTCAGTTCATGCTGACTATTTAGCAAATCAACACAGATTGAACGTTCGGTATTATAACGCTCTGAAAGAGTTCAATTTTGGTGATTGGGATGGCCAAGACTACCAGCAGCTTTGGCAGCAAACAAGTAAACCTCATATCGGTGATTTTTGGCAGCATCCTTGGCAAGTAAAAGTACCGAATGGTGAAGCTATGGCTGATTTTTATACTCGAGTAGATACATGGTGGCAAACGTTTTTAGAATCATTGTGTGAATCTAAACATACTCAGTCACTAGTAATTAGCCACGCTGGTGTGATCAAACAAATTCTAGCTATTGTTTGTCAAATGCCTAAACAATCAGCTACACATTTAAATGTTTTCCATCTCCCATATGCTGGGCTTATAACACTCGATGTATATATTGATGAACAAGGACAGGCTTGGCCAAAAATTGTTTTTTAGCCATCTAGAGCGATATTCATTGAATTATTTACTTAGCCCGCCATAATACTCATATGCTATGGAATGGAGTGCAATTCTCCAGCTGTTCCCGCAACTGTAATCCATCTAAATAATGGTTAGCCAGATACTTAGCACTAACAATTAATCATCGAGCGGGTCAACTCACATCATTTTCTGGTACTTACCAGTGCTTTCTTGTGCGTTGCTGTTACTCGCCAAGAGAGAATAAACTTGCAACAAAATAGCCTTAGCGCTGCGCCATTAATATCAGTTTCTGATTTAAGTTGGGGTACTGCGAATAAAACCATACTTAAATCAATTAGCCTTGAATTAAAAGCAGGGCAATTTATCGGTTTACTCGGCCCTAATGGTGCTGGTAAATCAAGTCTGCTGCGCTGTCTTTATCGTTACTTGAAACCTCAGCAAGGAGCCGTGCTGCTAAGCGGTGAAGATATTTGGCAAATCAGTGCTGATGAATATGCAAAGCAGGTTGCGGTGGTTTTACAAGAGTCTCCATCGCAGTTTAATTTGTCATTATTTGATGTTGTGAGTCTGGGCTTAACCCCTCATAAACGACTTTTCAGCGGTACCTCTGTCAAAGATAAGCAGCGAATATATCAAGCGATTAAGCAGGTTGGTTTGTCGCATCATAGTGAGCAAGCATTTGATTCTCTCTCTGGTGGCGAAAAGCAAAGAGCGCTCATTGCACGCTCTATCGTACAGCAGCCTAAGCTGTTGATCATGGATGAACCAACTAGCCACCTTGATGTTAAATACCAAATTCAAATAATGGAATTAGCAAAGTCCCTCGATGTGACTGTGCTTGCTTCTTTCCATGATTTAAATCTCGCAGCAAGTTTATGTGATGAATTACTGGTGATTGATGAAGGTCGCTTGATTTGTCAGGGACAACCAAAAGCGGTACTAACAGAGCAGCTGTTAAGTGATGTATTTGGTGTATGCGCAACAGTATCTGCTCATCCCCAATCAAACAATGATAAGTATATTCCACACATTACTTACTTCTATGGTTATCAGACTCAGGAGTATCATCGTGACTGATGCAATACGTTTAAGTGTCTGTATCCTAGTTGGGCTTATTAGTTGCTTTTTAGCTCTTAGCTTTGGTGCTGCTAATACACCACTGAGTGAAGTATTTGATGGCTTATTTAGCCAAGGTAGCGATGAGTTTGTGCAGCGTATTATTTGGCAGCTACGCATGCCAAGAACCGTACTGGCATTTTTAGCGGGATCTGGGCTTGCCCTTGCGGGATTAATTTTGCAGACCGTAACCCGAAACCCACTTGCTGATCCTTATTTGTTTGGAATTTCTTCGGGAGCTTCATTCGGTGTCGTGTGCTTTATAGCCCTAACAGGCGTGAGTTTTGGTTTTAGTATGTCAATTGCAGCATTTGCCGGAAGCTTACTCTCTATGCTGTTGCTCATTGCTATTGCAGGCCGTCGCCATGTTGGCCAAGTTGAAGCCATGTTACTTGCCGGCGTTGCTTTATCATTCTTATTTAGTGCTATGACTAGTTTGCTACTTTATTTTAGTGATCCTCAAGCCATTACAGCTATTTTATTTTGGACCATGGGCAGTTTTTCTCGTGCGCAGTGGGATACTCTTTGGATGCCATTTATAGTTATTACTGCCTGTATGGCACTGATGATTGCTTTTCGCCGTCAGCTTAATGCAATGCTACTTGGTGATGAAAGTGCCGCGACTTTGGGGATTCATGTACAGCGCTTTCGGATCATGATGCTACTGCTAAGTTCATTAATAACTGCAGTGCTTGTTGCTATGTGTGGTGGCGTCGGTTTTGTTGGCCTGATGATCCCACATATTGTGCGTTACTTTTCGCCACAAGGCAGCAGCCATAACTTAATCATGACTTCGCTAGTCGGCGGTATTTTTATGGTGTGGGTTGATGTGCTATGCCGAACCTTATTGAATAATCAAGAATTACCCGTTGGTGTGATCACAGCAGCTATCGGCAGCGTGTTTTTTTTATTCTTACTGTATTTTCGTAAACAGAGCAGGTAGTTAATGTTTAATATCATGCCAATTAACCAGCAGTTTTCAGCTATTATTCAACAAAAAATAGACCTTAAAACGAAGCCGCTTGGTGCGTTAGGTCAGCTTGAAAGCTGTGCTAAACAATTAACGCTTATTTTCTCAAAGCAGCTCGATAGAGAGCAGGCGCTTCTAGCCTTCAAACCGGTTATTTCTAGCCCTACTCTGGTTGTATTTGCTGGCGACCATGGTGTTGCAAGCCAAGGGGTGTCAATTGCTCCTAGCTGCGTTACATCACAAATGGTGGCAAACTTTGCAGCAGGAGGCGCAGCGATCAATGTATTTTGTCGTCAGCTAGGTTGGCAGCTCGAAATTGTTGATGCCGGAACCCTCAGTACTGCACATGGTAAAGGTGTGCATAACCAGCGTTTAGGTGAAATCACCGCACCTTTAAATACCGAAATGGCGATGTCTCTTAGCCAAGTTAAGAAAGGGGTTGAATTAGCAAAGCAGCGAGTTCATTCACTCTATGAGCAAGGCTGCAATACCATCGCCTTTGGTGAGATGGGCATTGGCAATACCACAAGTGCTGCGGCATTGATGGCTGCCTTGTTGTCGTTACCTGCCAGTCAATGTGTTGGTAAAGGCACAGGCGTGAGTGACGAGGTTGTTGCTAAAAAAATCAAGGTTGTCGAGCAAGCCCTTCAATTACACCAAGCTCATTTTAGCGATCCACTAATGACGCTTGCGGCATTAGGTGGTTTTGAAATTGTTCAGATCACCGGTGCTATTTTAGCTGCTGCCGAGCTTGGCATGGCTGTGATCGTGGATGGCTTTATTTGTACTGCAGCTGCACTTGTTGCAACTCGGATTAATGCAAACGCTCGCGATTACATGATATTTGCTCATGCCTCTGATGAACAAGGGCACAAAGCAATGCTCAATGCCTTGCATGCAGCACCTTTATTGCAGCTTGATTTACGTTTAGGAGAGGGCACCGGGGCTGCGCTTGCCTTACCTTTATTGCAAGCATCTTTGGCGTTTTACAATGACATGGCAAGTTTTGCCGATGCCAATGTTGAGCAAGTAGTTTAATATGAGCACTGAACTTAACACATCAAATACTACCCCAAGTCAGCTTCAGCTATTTTTACTGGCGCTTAGCTTTTTAACGCGCATACCCGTTAAATTAAACTTTGTAGTATCGAGCACGGCACTCAATCAGGCCAGCCGTTATTTTGCATTAGTCGGGGTGTTATTAGGTGTACTTTTAGCGCTAAGCTTTTTGTTGTTGAACTGGTTATTCCCCGCTGCTATAGCAATAGCGTTAGTTATGGCCTTTAGCTTGATAATTACTGGGGCATTTCATGAAGATGGCCTTGCTGATGTGTGGGATGGCTTTGGTGGTGGTTGGCACGTTGCAGATAAGCTCAACATTATGAAAGACAGTCGCTTAGGGACGTATGGTGCAGCGGCGTTAGTGATGGCTTTATTAATTAAGTACCAAACACTCGTCGCACTCACCGAAGCAACCAGTATTCTTGTTATTGCACTTGTTCTAGGGCAAAGCCTAAGCCGAGTTGTAGCAACAAGCTTAATTGCAGATATGGATTATGTAAGTCAGGATGCCACATCTAAAGTAAAACCAATAGCGATGCATTTAAGCACACAAAGTTATCAAATACTGCTAGCAACTGGCGGCGCAGTCTTGGCAATAGCATGGTTGTTTTTTGGCTTCACTCTAGGGCAATTACTGATACTCATTAGCGGGCTTTTTGTTACTCGATTATTATTAAAGCGCTGGTTTGAAAAACAATTATCTGGCTATACTGGCGATTGCCTAGGTGCTGCCCAGCAAGTGTCAGAGCTTGTTACCTACCTTTGCTTGGTGAGTCTATTATGAGCCAACAACATACTTTAATTTTAGGCGGTGCTCGCAGTGGTAAAAGTCGTTTTGCTGAGCAGTTGGCAACTAATTCAAACAAACCGCTTATCTACGTTGCTACCGCAAACGCTGGCGATGAGGAAATGGCTGCCCGAATTAGTAAACATCAAATAGAACGAAGTAAGCATTGGCAACTTGTTGAAGAGCCTTTGTATTTGGCTAAAGCACTACAACAACATAGCCGAGCTGAAAACTGTATTCTAGTGGACTGTTTAACCTTATGGTTGAGTAATTGCTTATGCCAGCATGGTGAGGCATTTTGGCTTGAGCAAAAAGCGGCCTTACTCGATGCGCTAGTGCAATTGCCGGGTGAGGTGATCTTGGTCAGCAATGAAGTGGGTCATGGTATCGTGCCGCTAGGTGAATTAAGCCGTCAGTTTGTTGATCATTCAGGTTGGTTGCATCAAGCCTTAGCACAGCAAGTTGCACGTGTTGAGTTTGTGATTGCAGGTCTTGCACAAACCTTAAAAAGAGAACAATGATGAAAACATTAATGGTGCAAGGCACGACCTCAGATGCAGGTAAAAGTACCCTTGTAGCAGCTCTTTGCCGGATCTTTGCAGAGCGAGGCATTAAGGTTGCCCCCTTTAAGCCACAAAATATGGCATTAAATAGCGCTGTAACCGCTGATGGTGGCGAGATAGGTCGAGCACAAGCTCTGCAGGCTATAGCAGCAAAAGTGCCCGCAGAAGTCGATTTTAACCCTATCTTGTTAAAGCCCAATAGCGATACAGGGGCGCAGGTTATCGTCCATGGCAAAGCGCTTTCGAATATGGAAGCGGGCAGTTACCACGATTATAAAAAAGTGGCCATGGATGCGGTTCTTACTTCGCAGCAGCGCTTAAGTGAGCGTTTTGAGTTATTGGTCGTTGAAGGAGCTGGCAGTCCTGCAGAAATCAACCTACGTGAAAATGACATTGCTAATATGGGTTACGCTGAAGCGGTGGACTGCCCGGTAATTATTATTGCTGATATCGACAAAGGCGGTGTGTTTGCTCACTTAGTTGGGACGTTAGCGTTATTGTCTGAGTCGGAGCAGGCGCGAGTTAAAGGCTTTGTAATTAACCGCTTTCGGGGTGATATTGCGTTATTGCAAGGCGGTTTAGATTGGTTAGAACAATATACAAATAAGCCCGTGCTTGGGGTTTTACCTTATTTACATGACTTAGCGTTAGATGCAGAGGATGCTGTTGCTATAAGTAATCAGGTCGATAAACCGCAATTACGGATAGCAGTTTTGTTATTGCCTCATATTAGTAATCATACCGACTTTGATGCACTGCGATTACAACCAGAAATCGATTTACAGTATGTACGTCATACTCAAGCTATTCCTAATGTCGATTTGATCATTATCCCTGGTAGCAAAAATGTTTTAAGTGACCTAGCCTTTTTAAAAAATGAAGGTTGGCATAAACAAATAACACGTCATTTACGCTATGGCGGTAAAATACTCGGTATATGTGGTGGACTACAAATGTTAGGCAATTACCTAGAAGATCCACATGCTGTTGAATCTAATTTAGGTAGTGCAGAAGGACTAGGGCTTGCTGACTTTAAAACGCAATTAGGGCAGCAAAAAGTACTAAGCCAAGTATCTGGCATACTTCATTTAAATAATAGCGATAACGCAATTTCAGGTTATGAAATTCACGCCGGGATAAGCCAAGGATCAGCACTTAAAAAGCCATTTTTGAGTTTTAATAATCACCCGAGTGGATTTAAAGAGGATGGTTTTATTAGCGATGATAACCAAGTGGCGGGTACTTACTTACACGGCTTGTTCGATACGCCAGAGGGCGTGGGCGAGTTAACAACTTGGCTTGCTCCAAATAGCCAAATTAAGCCAATTGATATTAATTTAAACCGTGAACAACAGTTAAGCCGTTTAGCGAACGTGGTAGCAGAGAATCTCGATATTGAACAAATCATCAATATTTATGAGAACTTCAATTTAGAGCATAAGGAACAACAATGAGCGAACAGAATCAAGATAAGCACCAACAACGCCAGCAAAAAGTAAAAGAAAAAGTAGACGAACGTATTGCTGCGGCACAAAAAGAGCAGGGGATTTTTCAAGTTATAACTGGCAACGGTAAGGGCAAATCTACCTCTGGTTTTGGCACTGTAGCACGTGCGGTAGGTCACGGAATGAAAGCGGCTGTGTGCCAGTTTATTAAAGGCACATGGGAGTGTGGTGAACGTAACTTACTCGAAAAAGCTGGGGTTGAATTTGTCATTATGAACACAGGTTTTACCTGGGAAACACAAAATAAAGAGTCAGATACCGCTGCTGCGCAAGTGACATGGCAAGAAGCAAAAAGAATGCTGAAGGATGAGTCGATTAACCTCGTTATGCTAGACGAAATAACCTACATGATCACCTACGGCTATATTGATTTAGACGAAGTGCTAGAGGCAATTAGCTCTCGCCCTGCTATGCAATCGGTGATTATTACAGGTCGTGGTGCGCACCGTAAACTAACCGACTTAGCTGATACAGTCAGTGAAGTCAGAAACGTAAAACATGCTTTTGATGCCGGTATCAAAGCGCAAAAAGGATTCGATTATTAACATGAAGGCCATTAAGTTTGCACTCTTAGGTTTTTTATTTTATTTACCGGCACTTACACAGGCCCATGAAATAAACAAGCCACAGCGCATTGTTGCTTTAGCGCCGCATATCGTTGAAAACCTGTTTGCGATTGGTGCAGGTGAGCGCATTGTTGGTACCGTTGACTATGCTGACTTTCCTTTGCAAGCGAATGATATTGAACGAGTAGGTGGTTATTACGGCATTAACATGGAAAAACTGTTGTCGTTAAAACCGGATCTTGTACTAGCTTGGAAAACGGGTAACAAAGCTGAAGATCTCGCTTATATTGAAAAGCTAGGTATTCCAGTTGCTTACAGTAATCCTAATCAGGTTGATAATGTTGCCGATGAACTACGTAAACTGGGTACGCTTACGCATTTGCAAACAAAGGCAAATAAAGTTGCCAAAGAGTTTGAAGATAAACTCAATGCTATTCGTACAGCTCAAAAGGGCAAACCGAAAGTGTCGGTGTTTTATCAATTATGGCCTGAACCTATGATGACAGTTGGTGGAAACACTTGGATCAATCAGCTATTAACCATTTGCCATGCCGACAATGTGTTTGCTAATAGTGATACCGACTATCCGCGTATTAGTATTGAAAATGTATTGGTTGCCAAACCTGAAGTGGTGATTATTCCAGATGAAAAATCGAAAAAGCCTCAGCCTAAAATTGATTGGCGCCAATGGCCCGAATTGCCAGCGGTGCAGCATAACCAGTTTATTAGTGTGAACGCTGACTTATTGCACCGTTTTACAACTCGTATGCTTGATGGCTTGACTGATATGTGTGGTAAAATAGACATTTCTCGTCAGCAAATACAGGCTTCAAAATGATCGACTGGCAAACATTTCTAGATACCGAACTTGCGAAACCTTACATGCAAGAAACCTTGCAATATGTGGCAGATAGGCGAGCAGAGGGTGTTACCGTTTATCCAAAAGATGAGCAGGTTTTCTCTGCTTTTGATGTCACACCACTAAATGAAATCAAAGTGGTTATTTTAGGGCAAGACCCATACCACGGAGAAGGTCAAGCCCATGGTCTTTGTTTTTCGGTATTGCCTGAAGTTAAAAAGTTACCTCCGTCATTGAAAAATATGTTCAAAGAATTGGCGACAGATATTGAAGGTTTTGAGATACCACATCATGGTTATTTGCAAAGTTGGGCAGAACAAGGTGTGTTTTTACTCAACACTGTACTGACTGTTGAGCAAGGGCAGGCTCATTCTCATAAGCACCTTGGCTGGGAGCAATTTACCGATGCAGTGATTGCGCTTATCAACCAGCACTGTGACGGTGTGGTGTTTGTATTATGGGGTGCACATGCTCAGAAAAAAGGTAAACACATAGATACCTCGCGTCATCATGTGATTCAAGGTCCGCATCCATCACCGCTTTCTGCTCATCGTGGCTTTTTTGGTTGTCAGCATTTTTCAAAGGCAAACCAGCTACTTATTGATCAAAACAAAGTGCCGATCAATTGGTCGTTGCCACAAATTCTATAGCACAAATGCAAAAGGCCCTTGCGGGCCTTTAATTAAAAGTCTAATTCATCAAGCTCAACGCTGTCTGTGAAATAGTCTAACTCCTGTAGTTCTTTGCGAAGTCTATGCTTATCTTTTAGAGCTTCGATTTCGCGCCATTTTCTCTTTTTATTTTTTGTAGAGGTCTTTTTTGTTGTGCTAGGACCTTCTAATATTTCTAAAATATCGTCTAGGCTATCCATGAACTTCTCCTATTGATTTTTTGAACCTCGGAAATACCTATACCACAGGCTGCTCAAAAATAGAATAAAAAAGTGACAATACTGTTACAGAAGTGTGATTGATAGATGAATAGATCAAAGGTTTAGTTATTTTAGAAACAAAAACGCCACCTAGCGGTGGCGTTTCAAAAAATGCTGTAATTTAAATTACATTGCTTTAAAACGAGCTTCTAATTCAAGCTGCGCTTGTGCAAAAGAACGAATACCCTCAGCAAGCTTTTCTGTTGCCATCGCGTCTTGGTTATGTAACCAACGGAACTGGCTTTCAGTCAGTGGTGCTGGTTTTTCTTCAACAGCAAAGTCGCTTTCTAATAAGTACTCTTGTGCATCAGTTAATTGGCCAAGCTCTTCTAAAAGTGCAGGGCTGATAGTTAACTTATCACAGCCAGTAAGCGCGATGATCTCGCCTGTGTTACGGAAGCTTGCGCCCATAACTACAGTTTTGTAATCATGGCGTTTGTAGAACTCGTAAATGCTACGTACTGATTGCACGCCTGGATCGTTTAGCGGATCAGTTGGTTTTTCCATACCATTAGCAACATGCCAATCCAGGATACGGCCAACGAATGGTGAAATTAAAAATACATTCGCATCGGCACATGCGCGAGCTTGTGCTTCAGAGAATAACAGCGTTAAGTTACACTTAGTGCCTTCTTTTTCAAGCTGTTCAGCGGCTTTGATGCCTTCCCACGTTGATGCAACTTTGATTAGGATTTTATCTTTGCTAACACCTTCTTTTTCGTAAAGGCTTAGTAAAGTGTGGGCTTTATCGATAGTCGCTTGGGTATCAAATGATAAACGTGCGTCTACTTCTGTTGAGATATAGCCCGGTACGATTTCGCTAATTTCTTTACCAATTAATACAGCAAAGTAATCACATGCTAACTCAAGTTGTTTAGCTGCATCTTGCTCGGTTTCTTTGGCATATTGCCACGCTTTATCTAAATAAGGCTTATACGCTTCAATTTCACTGGCTTTTAAAAGTAGAGATGGGTTTGTTGTTGCATCTTCTGGTTGGTGCTTTTTGATAGCTTCGATATCACCCGTATCTGCAACAATAGATGAATGTTGTTTAAGCCTTTGTAGTGCTGAAGTCATTTGCTTTCCTCATTCCAAGCAAGTTAAAAGAAAATCCATTATAGCGGCCTTTATGCTGCAACACTATGACAGTGTTTAATAGGTCAAATGTCCTTAATACAGAAAACTAGAACATTATGTATGAAAGAACAGCGGATAAAGGCAGGACGAAACAAAACGTGCATTTTGATTCAATTAATGTTGAAATTGACATCAAACAAATTACAAGTCAATAGCTAAGTATGATCACTGTTATTTCACCTGCAAAAAATTTAGATTATGAAACACCAGCCACGACCGATAAATTCACTCAACCTGAATTACTCGAGCACAGCGAAGAGTTAATGTCAGTTTGCCGTGATTTAACCCCAGCCCAAATTGGCAGCCTAATGAAAATCAGCGATAAACTAGCGGGTTTGAATGCGGCACGTTTCGCCGAGTGGTCACAGCCATTTACGCAACATAACGCAAAACAAGCAGTGCTAGCCTTTAATGGTGATGTGTACGGTGGATTAGATGCACAAACTCTTAGTGATGCCGACCTAGATTACGCAAAGTCGCACTTACGTATTTTGTCTGGCCTTTATGGTGTACTGAAGCCATTAGATTTAATGCAAGCTTACCGCCTTGAAATGGGCACTAAACTAGAAAACCCACGTGGTAAAAACTTATACCAGTTTTGGGGCAGTGTTATCGCCGAAAAGCTTAATACTGTGCTTGCTGAACAAGATAGCAAATATTTGGTAAACCTTGCTTCGAATGAGTATTTTAAAGCGGTTGATAAAAAAGCCTTAAACGCTCAAATTATTACTCCACATTTTAAAGACTGTAAAAACGGCCAATATAAAGTGATCAGCTTTTATGCGAAAAAAGCTCGCGGCATGATGGCACGTTACATCATTGAAAATAAAATTACCCAATTAAGTGATTTAAAAGATTTCACCGTTGCAGGTTATTACTTTAGCAGCGATGCAACAGCAAAAGAATTAGAGCCTGTTTTCTTACGGGAAGAGCAGAACTAATTTTTTAGTAAAATGAATTAGAAGAGCCGTGCTAAGCACGGCTTTTTTGTGCCTGTATGAAACTGGCGTTTATTTTGCAGACCACTCGCTATGTTTCTTAAATGATCAGGTAATCGTATGTTAAAAATACCAACCGTAGGTGAGGCCGAAAAACTTATAGAAGAAAAACTCGGTGGCTGGGTTGATATCATTATAAGCCATATTCCAAACTTTATTGTCGCAGTAGTCATCACTATCGTATTTTCATTACTGGCGCGTATCGTTGGCTCAATGCTTAGAAAGCTATTACGCCGCTCGTTAGAGTCTTCGCAAATAGCAGACTTAATGTCATCGATAGCCAAGGTTATTGTGTTATGTGTAGGCTTATTCGTAGCTCTTGATTTCCTGGGCCTCAGAGGCACGGTCACCTCATTACTTGCCGGTGCTGGTATTGTTGGTCTTGCGATTGGTTTTGCCTTTCAGGATATGACAGAGAATCTTATAGCAGGTATTGCTATGGGGATCCGCAAACCATTTAAAACAGGTGATGTAATTCGCACCGAAAGCGTGTTCGGTACAGTACGGGCGATTAATCTTAGAAACACCCTCATTGAGAATTTTTATGGGCAACTTATCTTAGTGCCTAACAAGATTCTATTTAGAAATATACTCAGTAATTACAGCACGTTAGGTGTACGTCGTATTGAGGTGCCAGTGGGTATTTCGTATGCTGACGACCCAGAACAAGCCGCAGAAGTGATTGTTAAAAAAATCAATGAGTTTGATTTTGTTATTAAACAAGAAGAAACCGCCGTTTACGCCGAAAGCTTTGGTGATAGCAGCGTTAACCTACTGGTTTGGTTTTGGATTAAATACCCTGGCGAAGCGGATTTCATGACCGTTCGTCACAAGGCTGTTGTGGCAGTAAGAAACGCGCTAAGTGAAGCTGACATGACCATTCCATTCCCAATCCGCACGTTAGATTTTGGTATCAAAGGCGGTGAGAAATTAAACGCCATGATAAGCGAAAAACACCAAGATAAAGACGCTGAGGCACCGCAAACCGATGAGTAAAATTTACTGACTCATCGGCGTGATTTACACAGGGAAGTATGGCTGAGGAGGGGGGGGAGTTTATTTTCGCCGACATAGAGTGAATCGTTTTTGCCTCTAAAAACTTTTTGTCCAAATACAAGCTTGTTCTCATTTTTACTGTTTTTTTAGAAATGATTGGTGTTTTATTTGTTAGAAATAAGCCATCGCGCGAAATAAATTTCACGCCCACGGTGAGCTATTTTTGACTTAGAGCTTAAAATTTACGTTTTATAGCTAGGTTCCCGTGTTGGGTTTCGCTGCGCTCAAACCAACCTACCTTAAAGTTTTGTCCTACAAAAAAAGCGCAAGCAGTTTAACTGTTTGCGCTTTTTTTATTCGATATGCCAACGATTAGTGAAGGATACGTGCTCTGATTGTACCTTCAACTGCACTTAGCTCTTTAAGAGCGACTTCTGATTGGTCTGTATCTACATCAATTACTACGTAACCAATTGATTCATCAGTTTGTAGGTACTGGGCTGCGATATTAATGCCGTGCTGTGCAAACGCTTGGTTAATTTGCGTTAGAACACCTGGGCGGTTGTGGTGTACGTGTAATAAACGGCTGCGGTTTGCAAGCTCAGGTAATGATACTTCAGGGAAGTTAACTGCTGTAATAGTTGAACCATTATCTGAGTACTTAGCAAGTTTGCCTGCTACTTCAATACCAATATTTTCTTGTGCTTCTTGTGTTGAACCACCAATGTGTGGAGTCAAAATCACGTTATCGAACTCGCGCAGCGGTGATACGAACTCTTCATCATTTGATTTTGGTTCTACAGGGAACACGTCGATTGCTGCGCCGCTCAGCTTTTTATCACGCAGTGATTCTGCTAGAGCATCAATATCAACAACAGTACCGCGAGAAGCATTGATCAAGATGGCACCTTGCTTCATTACTTCAAGCTCTGCCATACCAATTAGGTTCTTCGTTTGCGGTGTTTCTGGTACGTGTAAGCTAATAACATCGGCACGTTGTAATAACTGAGTTAGGTTATGAACTTGCGTTGCATTACCCAGTGTTAGTTTGTCTTCGATATCGTAAAACTCAACGTTCATACCGATATTTTCAGCCATGATACCTAGTTGTGTACCAATGTGGCCGTAACCAATAATACCTAACGTTTTACCACGTGCTTCGAATGAACCGTTGGCTGATTTTAACCAACCACCGCGGTGCGCTAGGGCATTACGCTCTGGAATACCACGAAGTAATAATAAGATTTCACCAAGTACTAATTCTGCCACAGAGCGTGTGTTTGAGAATGGCGCGTTAAATACCGCAATACCACGTTCACGGGCACCTTGCAGGTCGACTTGGTTAGTCCCGATACAGAAGCAGCCGATTGCGACTAGCTTTTCAGCTGCTTCTAATACCGCTTCATTAATATGAGTGCGAGAGCGAAGGCCTACAAAATGCACATCTTTAATGCGCTCAATGAGCTCGTCTTCAGGTAAGGATGTTTTTACGTAATCAATATTACTGTAGCCATTACGCTTAAGCGTTTCTACAGCACTTTGGTGCACGCCTTCCAGCAAGAGAATTTTAATTTTGTCTTTTGCTAACGATACCTTACTCATATCCTCATTCCTATTTACTTTATTTGCGGCCCATTTTTGGTGCCGATAATGACTTTATCTGCGCCACGATGGGCAAATAAGCCGTTTGTTACTACGCCAACAATCTGGTTGATTGTTAGTTCTAATTCTTTGGCGTTGCTGATATCTAAATTGTGCACGTCTAAAATGACGTTACCGTTATCTGTTACAACACCTTCACGGTAAACAGGGTCACCGCCTAGTTTTACTAGTTCACGAGCTACATAGCTGCGTGCCATTGGGATCACTTCAACCGGTAGTGGAAATGCGCCTAATGTTGTAACTTCTTTAGATTCATCAACAATACAAACAAATTGTTTTGCTACCGCTGAAACGATTTTCTCGCGTGTCAGCGCTGCACCACCGCCTTTGATCATTTCATTTTGTGGGTTGATTTCGTCTGCGCCATCAACATACACATCAAGGCTTGATACATCGTTTAGCTCGAATACTTCTATACCCAGTGCTTTTAACTTTTCAGTTGAAGCCTCAGAGCTAGAAACCGCACCAGTAATGGTGTCTTTTACTGTATCTAGTGCATCAATAAAGTGATTCACTGTAGAGCCTGTACCTACACCAACAATGGTATTTTCGTTTACAAACTCAAGGGCTGCCCAGGCAGCGGCTTTTTTTAATTCATCTTGCGTCATAATTATGTGCTCAGTTAGCTGTCAGAGAGGGTCTATAGTATACAAACAGTTTGCTTACCATTGGTAGATTTTCTCTGGGGTTATAATGTGTTTTAACGGTACATCCCACGATTCAATAGGCAATGCTGGAACATGCTGACATTGATGGGCAAGGCCGATCAAAATCGGTTTTTGCCAGTTTTCTTGGTAATACCGAGCCAACGTTTTGTCATAAAACCCGCCGCCCATTCCTAAACGGTTACCTTGATCATCAAATGCCACTAATGGCATAAGTAAAATATCAAGCTTGTCTAGAGGACATATTTGACTGCAATTTAACTTGGGTTCCAAGATACCATAGCGGTTTGCAGTCATGGGTGAATTTTCTTCATACCTTTGAAAGTATAAAGTTGCACCATTGAAGGGGTGGATTATAGGCAGGTATAAATGCTGTCCTTGCGCCCATAATTCTTTAATTAACAATGAGGTGTCTAACTCTCCGTCATTACTAAAATAAATGCCGATATGGGCGTTTTTAGGTGTTTTTAACGATTTTAAGTGTTGAGTAAAATTCACTTTTAGCGCAATTGCTGCATTTTTTTGTTGTTCAACAGTCAGTGAATTGCGCTTTTTTCGAATGGATTGTCTGATTTCTGCTCGTGTGTTGCTCATGTCAATATTAGTGTTAACTTTCTAAAAAGGAGAAAAGTTCAGGAAAAAGCTCCACTACACCCAAAATGATTAATAATAAAATGACCATCGCAATAAGCGAATAGAGTAGTGTGTTTGAGCGTTTTTTAACGGGCTCTGTTAATTCGTCTTCAAGCAGCAGAGCATCTTCTTGCCAGCTATCGTCGCTATCAGCAACACTATTATTTTCTGGCTCAGGTAAACGTTGCTCTAGGTCATCTAGCTTTTCTTCTAGGCGAATAAGGCTACTGGTAATGTAATCGAGGGCATCGAAAATACGTTCTTCACGCTCTTTGGCTTGTGCGGCTAAATTTGTTGATTGGCTGCTGGTGGCTGTTTGATTAACGCTTTGGAGTTTAGCTTTAATGCCTACACTGGCAAGCAACTTAGCTTGTTTAAGTGCTTTATCTTGCTCGCTCGGCGCAAATAATGGCTTATGCTCAAACAGGGTCGCTACTTTGTCTGTTGTTGTTTTTAGTTTTGCGGCTAGTTGTTCTGTTGCTTGTGTTTGGTCGACACCGGCTTCAAGGCCTGCAAACATCACACGAAATTTTTCTGCCATTTGCTGATTATCCAAATCCTTAAATCAATGACTTGAGTATATACCCAAATAGATTGGTGGAAAAACAAAAGCCCGCATAAAACGGGCTTTTTCTATTATGGGTTTGCAAATACGCTGTTTAGTATTTTGCTGATTTGCTTTCGGCTGGTAGTGATTTAAGGATAAAATCACGTAAGTCATTATTTGATGACTCTAAATCAGCATGACGTAAATACATCATGTGACCACTACGATAGCCTTTAAAGCTTAAGCGATCTTTCATTTTGCCACTTGGATCTAACTGCCACATTGTGTATTTAGCATCAAAGTAGTTTGTTGCACCGTCGTAGTAGCCAGATTGGATCATCACGTTTAAGTATGGGTTTTGTGCCATTGCTAAACGTAAGTTTTCACCTGTGTTGTTGCCTGAGCGGTCCCAAGGGTGAACATTACCAAATAGGTTATATTTGATATCTGTTTTGTAGTTAAGCTCTTCACGAAGATAATAGTTAATTGCAGGCGTGAATGAGTGTAACCAAGAAGTCAGTTCTGCCCAGTAATCAGGAGACTCACCTGCATCACGTTTGTCGATACCTAGGTAACGAGAATCTAAACGACCCACTGTTTGGCCGCGCTCACGTAATAACTCTTTCCAAAAGAAATTAGTTGGAATATCAAGGTTGTTTTGCTCAACAAACTTCTCAGATAAGCCTGCGTATTTTGCTGCTTGCTTAATGATTGCTCGCTTTTCATCTGCAGGTAAAAAACCACCTTTAGCAATTGCTGGTAAAAACTTATTAACGGTGAACTGTTCAACTTCAGGTAGTAACTCGTCTAAGTCTTTTGCTTGTAAGTCTGCGCTGAGGGCTTTGTGGTACCAAGCTGTCGCTGCAAAGTAAGGTAGGCGATTAGCTGCTTCTACCGGGCCTTCTCGTTTAATACCAATTTCAGTTGGTGATACTAAAATAACGCCGTTGATATACATCCATTGGCGATTTTGTAATTCGTGAGCAAGACCAGATACACGCGTTGTACCATAGCTCTCACCAATTAAGAACTTAGGCGAACGCCAGCGCTCGTTGCGAGAAACAAAAGTATTTAACCACTCTGCTAAGTATTTGATGTCAGCGTTAACACCAAAGAACATTTTTTGTTGTTCTGATTTACTCGGCAGCTCACCTTTTTCGTTTTCAAGAACACGTGAGTAACCCGTGTTAACTGGGTTGATATAAACAATATCAGCCACGTCTAAAATAGAGTAAGGGTTATCTTTTACGCCATAAGGTTGAACTGGGTAGCCTTCGTCATCAATTTTTAATACACGTGGTCCAGTATAGGCAAGGTGCATCCATACTGATGCAGAGCCTGGGCCACCATTGAAAGAAAAGACCAAAGGACGTTTTGTTCTATCGTCTACTTTATCACGGGTATAATAAGTATATTGAAGCGTTGCTACGGCATCACCTTGTTCATTCCAAACCGGTTGTGTGCCAGTGGTTGCGGTATATGAAAAGCGCTCACCATTAATGCGAGCTTTATGCTCTGTCACTACTTTGCTGTCAACGTCAATACGACGTCCATTATCTGCAAAGCTTGGAGTACTGAAGGTCAGTGTTAGTGCTGTCACTGACAAGCCAATAAAACTAACTAGTTTCATGTTGATTCCTTATTATTCGAATTGCAGCTATTAAAAAGTAAAGCCAACTCGATGACAAACTAATGAGACTAGTGACCAATATTAGCTGTTAAATAGTAAAATAACCGGAAATGCTGAACGATTACAAAAAAGTGCATTTTTTTAGCAAAGATATTTTGCTTAATTATTTAGCTAGATTAAAAAATAACGTATATTTAGCGTGTTTATAATCTGTGTACACGTGCTTAGAAAAGAGAAGTTGCAATGCAAAGAGTATTAGTCGTCGAAGACAGTAAAGTAGTACAGCAAGTGTTACGTCATCTCGCTGCTCACTATTTAGATGTAGCTGTTGACTTTGCGTGGTCTTTAAAAGAGGGCGTCTCTTTAATATCAGAGCACGATTACACCTTAGCCTTAGTCGATTTAACGCTACCTGATGCGATGAATGGCGAAGTAGCTAAATACACCTTATCAAAAAATATTCCAACCGTGGTCCTGACATCAAAGATTGATGAATATATTCGCCAGCAAATGTTAGAGCTTGGTGTAGTAGATTACGTGGTTAAAGATAACCGTGATTCATATCATTATGCGATAAAGCTTGTTGCGCAACTACTTAGAAATGATGGGAGTAAAGCGCTAGTAGCCGATGACTCAGTACTAAGCCGCACTTTAATGAAGCAAATGCTCGAAAAGCAATTATTTGATGTACGCGATGCCCAAGATGGTGAGCAAGCATTGCAAATGTTAAAAGACGACCCTGAGATTAAGTTGTTACTTACAGACTATGCAATGCCAACAATGGACGGTTTTGAGCTAGTTAAAGCGGTACGAAATTTCCGTGGTCGTGATGATTTAGCAATTATCGGTTTATCAGGTGCCGGTAAGCATGGTTTATCGGCGCGATTTATTAAATACGGCGCTAACGACTTTTTAACTAAGCCGTTTATGAATGAAGAATTTCATTGCCGTGTTATGCAAACCATGGAGCAGCTTGCTTTAATAGCCGATATAAAAGAAAGCGCCTACCGCGACCATTTAACTGGCTTGCATAATCGTCGCTATTTTTATCAATACGCAGAAAAATTACTTAAAAATGTTGAGCAAGAAAACGTACTGGCCTTGCTTGATATCGACTTCTTTAAAAATGTGAATGACCAGTTTGGTCATGAAGCAGGTGATCAGGCTCTAAAACAAGTGTCTTCATTTTTAAAGACTAAATTTGATGACTTCACTATCGCTAGAATTGGCGGCGAAGAATTTGCAGTGGTTCTGCACAATATGAACTTAGCTAACGCAGAATCTAAACTCAATATTTTCAGAGAGCAGTTAGCGAGTCATGCTTTTTCAATTAACGGTGAGCCTTATTCATTAACGATGAGCATCGGTATGACCCTATTCCAAAAAGTATCACTTACAGCTGCGATGCGCATTGCTGACAAAGCCTTATATCAAGCCAAACAGCAAGATCGGAACTGCTTAGTTCAGTTATAGTTGTGCTTAATGCACCAGCGCTGGCTAATTGTTAAAAAAATGCACCATTAGGGTGCATTTTTTTTGTGCAAAAACTAGTTTTTATTAATAAGTAATTGAAATTAAAGAATAAAAAATAATGGCACAAAGGTTGGATTGTATAAACCAACAGGATAACAATAAGCGTCCGAAGGGGGCCACTATGAAAATGATTAGTGCAATAATAAAGCCATTCAAACTTGATGATGTACGTGAAGCATTGGCTGATTTAGGCATTGAGGGGATGACAGTTGTTGATGTAAAAGGCTTTGGTCGTCAACGCGGTCATACTGAACTATATCGTGGAGCTGAATACCAAGTCGATTTTATTCCAAAAATCAAACTTGAAATTGCAACTCGTAGCGAAAATTGTCAACGCGTAGTTGAAACCATCACAAAAATTGCTTCAACAGGCAAAATTGGTGACGGCAAAATTTTTGTTTACGACTTAGACCAAATCGTTCGTATTCGTACGGGCGAACTAGATGAAGAAGCAATTTAAGGGGGAATTATGGAAAACACTATCGTAGAGTTGAAGTTCTCACTCGACACTTTTTACTTTTTAATGTCGGGTGTTTTAGTAATGTGGATGGCGGCTGGTTTCGCTATGCTGGAAGCAGGTTTAGTGCGTGCAAAAAATACAACAGAAATCCTAACTAAAAACGTTGCACTATTTTCTATTGCCTGCACTATGTTTTTATTAGTGGGTTACAACATCATGTATGTTGATAATGCAGAAGGCGGTTTCATTCCTTCATTTGGCGCATTAATTGGCACTCAAGCTGCTGATGCGGACCACTCTTTAGAGTCTGATTTCTTCTTCCAAGTTGTGTTCGTAGCGACGGCTATGTCAATCGTATCTGGCGCGGTGGCTGAGCGTATGAAGCTATGGGCATTCTTAGTTTTTACTGTTGTTTTAACCGGTTTTATCTACCCAATCGAAGGTTACTGGACTTGGGGCGCAGGCTTCTTATCTGAAATGGGCTTTGTTGATTTCGCTGGTTCTGCAATCGTTCATGGAGCAGGTGCTGCGGCAGCGCTAGCTGGTGTACTTTTCCTAGGTGCTCGTAAAGGTAAATACGGTAAAAACGGTGAAATCTATCCAATTCCAGGTTCTAACTTACCGTTAGCAACACTTGGCACATTAATCCTTTGGATGGGGTGGTTTGGTTTTAACGGTGGTTCACAACTACTTGTTTCTGACGCTGAAAATGCAACAGCAGTAGGTAAAATCTTCTTAAACACTAATGCAGCAGCAGCGTGTGGCGCTATTGCAGCACTATTCGTGTGTAAAGTGTTATGGGGTAAAGCTGATTTAACTATGGTTCTAAATGGTGCATTAGCAGGTCTTGTAACAATTACTGCTGAGCCAGCATCACCAACTCCATTACTTGCTTGTTTACTTGGTCTATTAGGTGGCTCACTGGTTGTGTTTAGTATTGTTGCGCTTGATAAAGCAAAAATTGATGATCCAGTGGGTGCTATCTCTGTACATGGTGTGTGTGGTTCATTAGGTATCATGCTAGTACCACTTTCAAACTCAGATGCAACCTTTGTTAATCAATTAATTGGCTTAGTATGTATCTTAGGGTTTGTGTTCATCGCATCATCAATCGTGTGGGCAATCCTGAAAAATACCATGGGTATCCGTGTTACCGAAGAAGAAGAGTTGAACGGTATGGATCAACATGACTGTGGTATTGATGCTTACCCTGAGTTTGTATCAGTTCGCAGTAACTAATCTCAGTGCGTGCAGTAGCACGTACCTAACAATATCATTGTGTGTTCAAATCAAAGCTCTACTTAGGTAGGGCTTTTTTGCATTTAAATAACTTTTTTCTAATAAGCGAAATAGTTATTTTTGAACTATGCTTTAAATTCCAAACTAATAAGGAAAAACTATGGATAACAAACTCTTACTTATAATCATTTCACTATTTTTACCGCCTGTGGCAGTATTTTTAAAAGCAGGTGCAGGCAAAGACTTAGTGATTAACATTATTTTATGCTTCATCTTTTTTATACCAGCAGTGATCCACTCGCTATGGCTGTGTACTCGCTAAACGAGTTTAAGTGACTGTTAATTTTACAGGTGTTAACATTGCGCTGTTTAAGGTGTATTCCTGTAAAATTAACTGACCAATAGCGAACTCAATGGCTGATAAAAAAACTCCTGCAAAAAAGTCGTCTAGCAAACCTAAGGCGACATCAAAGAAAAATACCACTAAGCGCTCACGCGCACCCAAAGGCCCAGCTAAAGCCAGTGTAACAAGAAAACTTTGGTCAATCTTTTGGAAGCTTTCGCTCGCATTGATTATTGCTATGGTGCTGTATCTAATTTATTTAGATGCCAAAATTACCCGTCAGTTTGAAGGCAATAAATGGCAGTTACCAGCACAAGTTTATGCCCGTGCAATGAGCTTTTATCCTGGGCAATACTTGTCTCAGCAAGAGGTTATTTGGGAATTGAACCGCTTAAATTACTCATCTGTAAATAAGCTAAGCCGTACCGGTCAGTATGTTAAATCAGCCAATAGTATTAAAGTGTATCGCCGTGAGTTTGAGTTTTATGATGGCCTAGAAGATTCACAAGTAATTGAGCTGCGCTTTTCGGGGCAAAAGTTAGCAACAATCAAAGATAAGTTTGGTCGTCGTTTAAACAGCGCGCGATTAGAGCCGGTACAAATTGCCCGAATTGGTAATGACTCAAAACAAGATCGTGAGTTTGTACCGCTTGATAAATTTCCACCGATGCTAAAAGACACTTTGCTGGTGGTTGAGGACCGTAATTTTTATCAACACCACGGCGTATCTGTGTGGTCAATTATGCGCGCTCTATACAGTAATATTAAAGCTGGTAGAACAGTGCAAGGCGGTAGTACCTTAACTCAGCAATTAGCAAAGAATATTTATTTAACCCGTGAGCGATCGCTGGTGCGTAAGTTTAATGAAGCGCTTATCGCATTAATATTAGATTATCGCTACAGCAAAGATGAAATATTAGAAGCCTACCTCAATGAAGTGTATTTGGGTCAGTCTTACAATCAAGGTGTTCACGGTATGGGTCTTGCCGCTGAGTTTTATTTCTCAAAACCTGTGGATGAACTTGAATACGATCAAATTGCACTGCTTGTGGCTATGGTCAAAGGTCCCTCGTATTACAACCCGCGTCGTTATAGCGAACGTGCAATGGAGCGCCGTGATCTCGTACTTCGTTTAATGGTTGAAAATAAGCTTATTGATACTCGAGAATACCGCGCGGCGTTAAAGCGTCCTATTGATATTGCACCGATGAAAGACAGCCTGCAAAAGTCATATCCGGGTTACTTAGAGTTGGTTAATCGCGAATTAAAACGTTTGTTACCAGATCAGCAGGTGTTAGATGCTGGGGTACGTGTCTTCACCTATTTTGACTTACAAAAGCAAACAGCAATGGAAGAGTCGGTTGAGGCAAGTCTACCTTATCTAGAAAGACGCCCTAAAACAGAAGAGCTTGAGGCGGCGATGATCTCTGTTAATGTTGAAAAGGGTGGGGTCTCAGCATTAGTTGCAGGTCGTGACGTACGTTATTTTGGTTTTAACCGAGTGCTAGATACTAAGCGTAACATTGGCTCATTAGTTAAGCCCGCAGTTTATTTAACTGCATTTGAAAGTGGCAAATTTAATGTTGCCACTTTAGTGGATGACTCGCCGCTACAAGTGACTAATGAGCAAGGTAAAGTATGGCAACCTGAGAACTTCGACAAGCAGTTCCGCGGATATATGCCATTATATAAAGCATTTAGTAATAGTATTAATATTCCTGCAGTTAATACTGGTCTTGATGTTGGTGTAGATAAAGTGGCCGATACCTTGAAGCGTTTAGGTGTAGAAGGGCGTATTGATCAATACCCATCATTGCTTTTAGGTGCACTTGAGCTTTCTAGTTTTGAAGTGGCACAGCTTTATACTACCCTTGCCGCAGATGGCCAGTACCGCGAATTAACGTCTATTTCAGCGCTGACAGATTCAGTAGGTAAAGTACTTTATAAACATGAAGTGGCTTCGCAAAAACGCTTCGACGATGCATCAATTTACATGACCAAGTACGCAATGAAACGCGTGACAAAAGACGGTACCGCTAAACGTTTAAACGCCCACTTCCCATCAATCCAACTTGCAGGTAAAACAGGCACTAGTAATGATTTACGCGATAGCTGGTTTGCCGGTTTTGACCAAAACACAGTTACTGTTGCATGGATTGGTCGCGACGATAACAAGAGCACAGGTTTAACAGGCAGTGTTGGTGCACTAGAAGCCTATATTCGCTACCTTAAACCACTCAACCCTGAAGCCATAGCGGATACTCGTCCAGCTTCTATTCGTTGGGCCTTTATTAACGAAGAAACCGGTCTGCAAGCGCCTCCGGGTTGCGGTAAAGTTGTGCAGCTACCAATCCGTGTCAGTGAGTTTGAGCCCAGACCAACTTGTGTTAGAGATTAATAACACCTTAAATAAACGAATTGGCAAAGAATAAAAAAAGCCCCAGCATTGAAAAATGCTGGGGCTTTATATTAGCTTTCTTAACGCTTATTAAAGCTTCGCGAATGCGCGCTCTGCTGCTGTAATAGTATCGTTGATCTCTTTTTCAGAGTGTTCAGCACATACAAAGCCAGCTTCGAATGCAGAAGGAGCTAGGTAAACGCCTTCTTCAAGCATTAAGTGGAAGAACTTTTTAAAGCGCTCTAAATCACACTCAGTCGCTTGTTGGTAGCTAGTTACTTTTTCTTTGTCAGTAAAGAAGAAGCCGTACATGCCACCTGCGTAGTTAGTTGTAAGTGGAATACCTGCTTTTTTCGCAGCGGCTTCAAAGCCTTCACAAATTGCTTTGCTCTTAGCTTCTAGTTCATCGTGTAGACCTTCAGCGCATAATAACTCAAGCGACTTTAAGCCTGCAGCCATGGCAATAGGGTTACCTGATAATGTGCCTGCTTGATAAACTGGGCCGACAGGTGCGATGAAATCCATGATTTCTTTCTTACCGCCAAATGCACCCACTGGCATACCGCCACCGATTACTTTACCTAGGCAAGTAAGGTCTGGTTTGATGTTGTAGTAAGCTTGTGCGCCACCTAAAGCAACACGGAAACCTGTCATTACTTCATCAAAAATAAGCACTGATTTGTATTCATCACACACTTCACGTAGACCTTCTAAGAAGCCAGGTACAGGTGGAATACAGTTCATGTTGCCAGCAACTGGCTCAACGATGATACAGGCAATGTCATCAGCGTATTTTTCGAAAATTGCTTTGACTTCATCAAGGTTATTAAACGACACCGTTAATGTGTGCTTAGCAAAATCTTCAGGGATGCCCGGTGAATTAGGAACGCCCATTGTAAGCGCGCCTGAGCCTGCTTTTACTAGTAGTGAGTCGGCATGACCGTGGTAACAGCCTTCAAACTTTAAGATTTTGTCACGGCCAGTGAAGCCACGCGCTAAGCGAATTGCACTCATGGTTGCTTCAGTACCAGAGCTTACCATACGCACTTTTTCGATTGATGGTACGAGCTCTTTTACTTTCTCGGCCATTAAGATTTCAGTTTCGGTTGGCGCACCATAGCTTAAGCCATTTTCAACGGCTTCTAATACCGCTTGTTTAATAGCTGGGTGGTTGTGACCCATGATCATTGGTCCCCATGAACCAACGTAATCGATATAACGGTTACCATCAGCATCAAAGGTAAAAGGACCTTCAGCTTTAGTGATGAATAAAGGAGTACCGCCAACGCCATTGAAGGCACGAACTGGTGAATTAACACCGCCTGGGATTGATTCTTGTGCGCGATTAAAAAGATCTTGGCTAATTGTCATGAATAGTCCTATTGGGTTGTCACGTTAAATGAGTTGGTTTGCAAGGGCTCAAAGAACCCAAAACGAAGCGTGTTAGCTATTACGTTTACGGCTGAACCAAGGCACGTCGACTTCATATTGCTCAACTTTGTCGGCAACATCTAAGGTTAGAGCAAACAACGCCATGCGAATTAACACGCCATTTTGTACTTGGCGAAAAATTGCTAGGTTGTCGTTGCTATTTAAATCGTTATCTAGCTCGTTTGCTTCTAAACGGCTATCTCTAGGAAGTGGGTGCATCAGTACTGAGTTGGGCTTACAGTGTGCGTTGTAAATTGCTTGGCTGATACGAAAACCACCACGGTATTTGTTAGCTTCTTCTTGTGAAGGGAAGCGTTCCTCTTGGATACGGGTTTGATACACAATATCTGCCGCCAAGTTGCCTTCCATTTTATCCACTACTTGTATTTTATGACCAGCGTTATCAACAGCATCCAAAATGTAGTCTGGCATTTGCAAGCCATCAGGTGCCACCATAGAGAATTTTACGTCTTTATAATGACAAAGTAGTTTAGATAGAGAATGTACAGTACGGCCATATTTTAAATCACCTACAAGGGCAATATGCATACCGTCGATACCTTGGTCGAAACGACCAAGTTCACGTTCGATGGTTAGTAAGTCAAGCAAGGCTTGTGTCGGGTGCTCATTCGAACCGTCACCGCCATTGATAACAGGTACATCGCAACCTGTGGCAAATTCAGCAACAGAGCCTGCGTCTGGATGGCGCATTGCAACTGCATCTGCATACGCTGAGATTACGCGAGCTGTATCATATAAAGACTCACCTTTTGCTAACGCAGAGCTTTGCATGCCCGTGGTTTCACGAACTAAGCCACCAAGTAAGTTAAATGCAGTGCCGAAGCTTACACGGGTACGTGTACTTGGCTCGAAGAACAAGTTCGCTAAAATTGCGCCTTCTAAAACATTGGTGCGCTTTTGCTTTTTAGCATAAGGCTCCATTTTCTTAGCAACTGCAAAAATACGTTCAATACAATCTCGATCAAGCTGATTGACCGACAGGATATTTTCACCTTGGAAACTTAGCATGGGGTTTGTTCCTAATTACATTTATTGGGCGCTGGCGCTCGGTATGGGAGGCCGCATAAATTTGCGCAGTACTATAGCAAATTTTTAGCGTACACAGCAGCAAATTATAAGTTAGGTTTAATAATTGCCAGTGCCACTATAGCTAAAAGGATGAGTACTGGAACTTCATTAAAAATACGGTAAAAGCGATCGCTTCGTGTATTACGGTCATGCTTAAAGTCAGCCAGTAATTTAAAGCAGTAGCCATGGTAGATGTAAAGAATAATTACTAACACAAGTTTGTAGTGCAGCCACATGCTGTATCTAAACCAATCACGGCCATATTCAAAAATAGTGAGTACGCCAAACACCAGTGTTAAAACGGCAAACGGTGTAACAAAATAAAGTAAACGACGCTCCATTACTTTAAGCATTGAGTTACAGGCTTTTTCTTCACTCATTGCATGGTAAACAAATAGTCTTGGCAGGTAAAAAATACCTGCAAACCAAGCAATCATAAAAAATACGTGGAAAGTTTTATAAACTAATAGTGCAGTCATTTAAGCATCCATTTTAATTGTTATAACAAGCTGTTACGTATGGTAAGGATATGTCTGATTTGGTCCCAACGCAAAAGTCCCATAATTTGTTGGTTATCAAGCAGGTTGTAAATATACACTGCACCGCTGCGCTTATCTTTTAGTAAGTCAAAGGCATCGGCTAAAGTGGCTTGGCTACTTAAGCCCGCAAGGCTAACATATTTGATATTACTTTCTTGGTCAGACATCAAACTTAAATCATACTCTGCGAGGCGGTAGCCATTTTCTTCATCATGAACAATAAGAGGGGTTTGGCTATCAAGGGCATCCAGCGACTCTTTGATTTGTTGTTTGTCGTCACTGTAGAGTAGCTTGAATTGTTCATCCATTTCATCCATCACCCCGACTTTTTGCAATGCTTCGGTGGCTGGTGATATTTGATATTCAAGCCCTTGGAAATCGAGTTGTTGCATAAAAATAGAGCGGTTACCAAAAAACTGCAGTGCAGTGACATAGGCCGTTGAGATCACAATCATCGCAGGCACAATAATCTCAGGACTTGAAGTTAACTCCATAACCGTGGTTAAAGCTGCAAGTGGTGCGTGTAATGTCGCGGCCAATAACCCTGCCATGCCAAGCATGCTATAGGTACCTGTGATATCAACGCCTGGGCTAATAAACTGTGCAAAAAAGGCCATTAAGGTGCCCATCAAAACTCCTAGCCCAATAACAGGGCCGATGATTCCGCCGGGGATACCTAAACCAATAGCAAACAAGGTGGCGAGTAATTTGGCAATCAAGATGGTTGTTAAAAACTGCACATCGTCAGGTGATTCAATAGCAATAGTAATAGCACTCATACCAGAGCCCATTGCATGAGGGACCATATAAGCAATCAAGCCCGCGATAAATCCTGCCAGTAATAGGCGAGGAAACATGCTAAGTGGTTTAAATGTGCGAATTATGAGCATTAAGTTTTGGTTAAACGCATAAGCAACAGCGCCAAGTGCCATACCAAAAATGATTAAAAATGGATAATGCCAACCACTCAATGGGTTCATGGTGATAAGCGCAAGCTCTGAAGCATCACCGAAGACAAATTGAGTTGCTAATGCCCCTGTAACCGCTGCAAGCATGATGGGCACGAAAATATGCACTTTATATTCCCTGAGCACCACCTCCATTACAAATATGACGGCTGCTAGTGGTGTATTAAACGATGCGGCAATACCAGCCGCGACACCACAACCCGTAAGAGTGCGCATTGCATTATGGGGAAGGTGTAACTTGTCGGCGAGTAAACTGGCACCTGTTGCGCCCATATGTACTGATGGACCTTCTCGACCAACTGAAAAACCACTAATTAGAGCTAGTGCACCACCGACAAATTGGTTGACCGTGTTATAGAGCGGCATATGACCATAATGTTTTTTAATGCGGTGTATTACGAATGGGATGCCAAGGCGATAATGCTTAAAGCCTGTTAAGGCGGCAAATAAGGCAATTAATAAGGCTGCACCAACAGGCATTATCACCCGTTCGTAAGTTGGTAAAGTGGTAAAATCGTCGGGCTTATCTAAAAATAAGCTTTGAAAAAACATGATGGTGAGGCGAAAAAGTATGATCAACACTGCCGCAATTAACCCTGCACTTACACCAAGTAAGCACAATTGCACAGATGTTTTAGGCTTTGCTAGGCGACGTCTTAGTCTCTCAAGCCACATGCATATTTCCTCACAGCACTTTTGAGCTGCAGTTTAGCAAATCAAATTCACTAAGTCGTTGGAATTTTATAATTTATCCGCATTTTGGGTAAATTTAGCTAATCTGTGCTGTTGTTAATTTGCTTCGTTAATTCAGGTAAGCGAGCGGTAATTGCTTTAGATAATTCATCTACAAGCGGTGCGTGTTTTTTATGAATAACTGTGTTTATAGCCAATTGTCTTAAGATAACCACAGAGAAGTCATTTTGAAAAGTGTTGATATCGCTATTCAGTGCAGGGTAGAGCGCATAATCTAGACGGCCTTTTTTTAACATTTTAAGGGTATGGCTTAAGTCTTCGTTATTAATAATTTCTGCCTTAATATCAAACTCGCTGAGAATTTCGGTATCACCAATAGAGCTCATAATTCGATTATTTGGTTTAGCTAAAATATCCCGGTCACATGGCCTTGATTTTCGACACAAAAGTACCAAGTTTATAATGCCAAGACTTGGCTCAACGACAATCACGTTGTCGAACTTTTTTAGGTTGCTTTTTGAACGCACAATATCACCGTCAACCACGCCTGCGTTCAATAGCAATACGCCTCTTCTAGCCGGGGTTGCTTGCATCTGAACCTTGATATTTAAATCACTATAAACATCAGCCATTATTTCTTTAAAAGGAGTGATGCGAGGTATATCTATATAGGTTAACAACAATTTTTTTGGCCGAGAGTAGTTTGTTGCTAAAGAACTAGTGCCAGCAAATAAATCATTGAGTAAAGTGATTTTAGCCTGATTTTCCGCATTATCTCTCATACCAATCACTAACGGGAAGTCTGGAAACTGAGTCACTATTTTTGGCTCTGGGAAGTTCTGCTGCCTTGCAAAGTAATTAAGAACTTTTGGCGCACTAATCGCAAAATTAATTTGCTTAGTTTGCATTAAGTGAAACAACTCTTCATCGTTTGTTGTTTTTACTATGCTGTCTTCATAGGATTTGATTACTTTTTTGATAACATCAGGGTAGGTGTAGGGCCCAACAACTCCTACTTTATTTTCACTAAAAAGCTGTTCAATATTTTCAAAATCCTGTGGGTTTGACTGGGTAGTAATAACCGCTATTTGGGAGTTTAAGATAGTTGGTGAGGCAATAAAACCAGGCATTATTTCTGAAGGCCAAGCAGGATAATAACCAAGGTAGCCTGTTAACTCGGCTTTTTTTATAGCATCCTGCCAAGGTAAGTATTCAACCTCAAGACTTATAGATTGTTTAGCAAGCGAGCTTCTTAAAAAAGCGATGGCATCTCCGCCATTTTCCATTTCACTGCTAGCATATGGAGGGAATTCTAGTGAGGTTATTTTCCAAGTTTCTTGTAACCTTGTACTAGCCGCTGAAGATGAGCTGAAAACAAGTATAATAAGAGCATAAAAACAAGTGCGCATGGTAAAAAGTTTTTATTAATTGTTTAATAAGTATACGTCTAAATTAGATTTATTATCAGTATTTATTTGCTTATTTACAGCTCATAACATTACAGCTAAAGCAGTGATGCTTTTGGTTATACATGCGTTTGTCGGCCATGCTTAGCAATTCATCAAATGATTGAGCATCGTCGGGGTATAGTGCAAAACCAACACTCGCTTCAACTTGCAAATCACCAAACTCAGATTTTATAGGCGCTTTAATTGCACATATCAAGCGTGATAGCGCACGGTTTATTTGTGCTTGGCTCTCTATGTCGGTAACAATAACCACAAACTCATCTCCACCAATGCGTGCAACGCAATCGGTCTTGCTAGCTGTATCTTGTAAGCGTTTGGCAACCTCTACCAAAACTTTATCCCCCATAGCATGGCCATGGCTATCGTTAATCGGCTTAAACTTATCAAGATCAAAGTACAAGCAACCTACTTTAGAGCCTGTCTTTTCAACCCGAGCAAATTCTTGTTTGATGAAACGCTCAAGCGCATTTCGGTTCGCTAAACCAGTAAGATGGTCTGTTTGTGCCAGCTGTCGTATTTTTTTCTCTGCCATAACTCGTTTCGTAATATCGAAATTAACGCCAATCATACGGTTGCCGTATATTCTGCCATCAGCATTGATATAGCGGGTTTTGCCAGAAGGCAGAACTATTTGAAACTCTGCGTGGAACTCTTCGCCATTTAAGATCGCGAGTTTTAGCTTGTTGGTCACGTCTTCATATTCATCTGGATGCAGGCTATTTGCCCAAGCTGAATAGTCCCCTTTAAATTCTGATTTTGGGATCTCGAATAAGGTATGCATCCAGTCATCCCAAATCAGTTCGTTAGTATCAAAGTTCCATTCCCATATGCCAATATGTGCGGCATCAGCTGCCATAGACATACGCTGGTGTAAGCTTTCAAGCTCGCTTTTAGCTTGTTTTAATTCAGTCACATCTTCAGATACATCCAGTAAATATTGTGCTTTACCGTTGCTGTCTTTTATTGCGAGTTTACGGGTTTTTAGGTAGTGAGTATTGCCATCGATAGTGATTGGATTTTCATCGATAGTAAGGGTGTCATCTCCTTTTAATACATCGCGATCGGTTTGCACGAAGCTGACTGCTTGTTCATTACTAAAAATATCAAAGTCATTTAAGCCGATTAGTTGATTTTTACTTTTACCAAGTAGTTGCTCACCGGCCTTATTTACATGGCTAAATGTTAAATGCCCAGCTTCTTTCACAAACAACATAATTGGCAAATTATCGAAAATAGTTTGCGTAAAGGCTTCTTGATTTCGAATATCAGAGAGATCTTTTATGGTTGCAACATAAGGTCCGGACTCTTTTTTACCAATTGAACTGATTGCTAAAGTTATAGGAAACCGCTTTTTGTTCGCTCGTTGTCCTTTTAAAAGTCGGCTGGTCCCTTTACCTGCACTTTTTTTGCTAAGCTGTGAGTCTCGTAAAATTTCATCAAGTTCTATAGAATTTTCCGGTATGAGAGTGCGAATATGTTTACCAATTAAGTCGTGTGGTTGGTAACCAAAAATGTGGATAACAGCAGGGTTGGCAAATTCAATTCTCCCTTCATTATTAAAGCTAATAACCGCATCTTTTACCGTACTAAGCACAGCTTTTAATTTTGCCGATAACAAGCTCCTTGCTCTGAGCTCAACAACACCCAGTACAAGCAGGCTTAATGCTGCAAGAATAAAAATAATAAGTTGAGCTAACGTTGAGTAGTCATGGTTCGTAACATAAGTGGTATATTCAGTTTCAAAAACCGACATCGATATCATGCCGATGTAATGCATCCCCGAGATTGCACTGCCCATTATCAAGGCAACGACCAGATTCATTCGTGTTTTATGAACGCCTTTGGCAAGTCGAAAATCATTAATCTTTAGTGCGATACCTGATAAAACAATAGCTACGAGAATAGACAAAGAGAACAGCCAAGGTTCATAGGCCATTTTTGCAGGTATAACCATCGCCATCATACCAACAAAATGCATACAACCGATTCCTGCACCCATTAAAATACTTCTGAAGAATAATCCTTTATCCGTTTGTAAGGCAGGGGATAGTACGATGTAACTGGCAAATACACTTGGTAAAATTGAGACCAAGGTGATGCTAATATTGTATTCAATAGGGATGGGTAAGTTATATGCAAGCATACCAACAAAGTGCATTCCCCAAATCCCTATTCCTAAAAAGCAAGAAGCCATGATGGTCCAGACCTGACTTTCATTTTTTAGATAAGAGTGCTTGATACGGGCAGATAATAAAAAAGAAATATAGGAAGCGAATATGGCTATGAGGATTGAAGCAGAAACGAGTAGTAAATCGTAGTCTGCCGGAATGACCTGTGCACTGTTTAAGTGATCAGTTATAAAGTGAAGCTTGAAGTGCTCTATCACAATTACCTTTCCTCAGTGCAAAATATCGCCAGCTAAAATGTAGTACAAATTAACTTTAGTCCAATACAAATAGGTTAGCCAATTGTCCCGCTAAATTGAGTTGCCCCATGTGGATACTTGATTAAAACACTCGGGTATTAGATAATTGCAACCATTATTGGTTTTGAGGGTTTTGGTATGTCAGATGAGTTGCCAATCAAGTTCAGCGATGCAGCGGCTGTTCGTGTTAAACAGTTAATCGAAGAAGAAGAGAATCCAGATCTTAAACTGCGTGTTTACGTCACGGGGGGTGGTTGCTCAGGATTTCAATATGGTTTTACTTTTGATGAAAAAGCTAACCCTGGCGATTTAGAAATTGTAAAAAATGGTGTGACACTAGTTGTTGATCCCATGAGTATTCAATATCTGGTTGATGGTACTGTTGATTACACTGAAGGGCTTGAAGGTGCACGCTTTTTTGTGAATAA